>NZ_OZ186798.1:4800000-8634058 GCF_964272715.1 Streptomyces sp. SudanB182_2057 | reverse complement strand
GGATATGCCCCGGCAAGCCGGGGCATAGTGTGCGAATTGCGCAAGCGCAATTCGGATTCCGGCGCAAGCGCCGGAATAGAATTCCGCAAGCGGAATTCTAAAAGCGGGTCAATCCGCGCAAGCGCGAATTGTGGGCACCCGCGCAAGCGCGGGTGCTGAGGCTGGCTACGAGGGGAGGTGCATCACGCGCGGGCCTGTGTAGAACTTGGGGTTCCCAGCCACCACCCTTGCAACGGAAGTGACGGACCGTCGGCCTGACGGGGTGCCGACCTCACCACAGTGACGGGCTCCGCTGCGCTCCACCCGAACCCCTCCCCGGCTTTCAAACCCGCCCCGACGCATTCACCGATGCCCCGCTAACACACACGTCTAACCCTCCGAGAGGTGTACAATCTGACGATGCATCACCCGGGCGAACGAACAAACTGACAGACTGATGCATCATGTGACGCTGCTGTGTAGTATTTGGGGTTCCTGTAGCACCACCCCGTACCCCGGTGGAAAACTACCCGCATAATTCGAGATTGCGCGTCCGTTAATTGATCAGCCATAGACCGGAAGCCCCAATATGCGAGAGTCACAATTCGGCGTACAGAGGTACCTGAGCCGTCCGGCCCCCAGGGCCGGACGGCGGAACCGATCACCGTCACAGGCCGCGCCAAGTGGGGCCGCACACTCGACGACCACCTTGGCCAGAGGAGCGCGGAAGAGAACCGCGTGACCTTCTCTTGATCTGAGAAGCACCAACTCGTATACGCGCCACCACCGCTGGCACCTCCTCGGCAATCACCTGCCGTGAACGTGCGGCCGTCCAGACCGGGCAGCGGGGCATGTATACAGCTGTGGCCCCGAGCACACCGAATGTGTTCGGGGCCACGGCCACACGGGAGGTCAGCTGGCGTCGGGATTCCCGCTGTCCAGCCGGGTCAGCAGCTCCACGATCTGCGCCTGATTCCGGTCGATCTTCTCGGTCAATCCCCGGACCTCCTCGCCGAGGCTGCTCACCTTTGTGTCCAGGTTCCCCACCTTCTGATCAAGGTTGCCGACCTGCACCCGCACCGCGGTGAGATCGCTCTTGACGATCCCGAACTCCCGGTCGGTCCGCTCCGTCACGTCCTCTAGGACTTGTCCGGCCGATCATGTGACTACTTTGCGCTCGGGTCGTTGATGTGGACATGGGGCGGGGTGATCTGACGGATGCCGAGTGGGAACGGCTGCGGCCGTTCCTGCCGGTCAGTAACAGGCGTTGTGGCAGGTGGCGGGACCACCGGCAGGTGATCGACGGGATTCTGCACCGGGTGCGGACCGGGGTGCAGTGGCGTGACCTGCCCGAACGGTTCGGGCCGTGGAAGACCGTCTACGAACGCCACCGGCTGTGGTCGGCCGACGGCACCTGGGAGCGTCTGCTCCAGCAGGTCCAGGCCGCGGCCGACGCGGCGGGTGAGATCGACTGGGACATCGCGGTGGACTCCACCATCGTGCGTGCTCATCAGCACGCGGCCGGAGCCCGGACCGAGCCGCCGCCGGCGTCAAAGGGGGCCGAAGAGATGGAACACCAGGGCGAAACGCCGTGGCAGAGCCTGCTCGCCCGCCTGGTGGAGGTGGTGCTGGAGGTGAGGGCCTGGGGCGCTCGCGGGGCGGGTTCACCAGCAAGCTCCACCTGAGCGCGGACGGTCGCTGCCGCCCGTTGTCTGTGGTGGTCACCGGCGGGCAGAGGGCGGACTGCACCCAGTTCAAGCCGGTCCTTGAAAAGATCCGCGTCCCCCGGACCGGACCGGGCAGGCCGCGCAAGAAACCCGACAGCCTGGCGGCCGACAAGGCTTACAGCAACGGACCCTGCCGCGAGTACCTGCGACGGCGGGGCATCCGCCACACGATCCCCGAGAAGACCGACAGCCAGGCCGCCCGCCTGCGAAAGGGCTCGCGTGGCGGACGGCCACCCGGCTTCGACGAAGACCGCTACAAGAAACGCAACACGGTCGAGCGGGCGATCAACCGGCTGAAGCAGTCCCGGGCAGTCGCCACCCGCTACGACAAACGCGGGTACGTCTTCCTCGGCACCGCCACAGCGGCAGCCCTGATCATCTGGCTGCGAACTTGATCGCCCGGACAAGTCCTAAGCGCCGGGTGAGAGCAGCGATCTCAGCCTGTGCGATGGGGTCCTCAGGTATGCGGAACTCGTGCCAGATCATCAAGGGGGCGGGTGGTTGTCAGGGCTTTCCCCCTATCGGAGGAACCGTCGAGTCTCGCGCGTCTTCACTGGCGCCTGCGCAGCGTCCGACGCGGTGGCCGGAGCGGTCCGGGGCGCGGGCCCGGAATCCGGGGGGGCAGGGCCCGCACGGTGCGGACCGCGTTGGTGTCGGCCGCTTCGTTGGCCGTGGCGATGATCCGTGCGGTGATCAGGCGCAGCTGGGTGGCGTGAGCCGAGGAGTCCGGGCGCAGGTCCAGCTGTCCGGTCTCCGGGTGGAACGCGACGGCCGCGACGTGGCGGGGTAGCCGGCGCGGCGGCGACGAGGACGGTGCCCCGTCACCCGAACGGGTGGGCCGGCGGACGGGTCCCGAGGGCCGTGGAGTGCCTCGGGGCCCGTCCGTTCACCGGTGGGCCGGCGGTCCTGGCGTTGTCACAGGCCCAGTTCGGCGGCGAACTCGCCCGCCTCCAGGATCTGCTTGACCGAGGTCAGGTAGCGGGCCGCGTCGGCGCCGTCCACCAGACGGTGGTCGTAGGAGAGTGTCACGAAGGTCATGTCACGCACGGCGATGGTGTCGCCCAGTGCCGGGTCGGAGAGGACGACCGGGCGTTTGACCGTGGCGCCGATGCCCAGGATGGCGACTTGGTCGGGCGGGACGATGACCGTGTCGAAGAGCGCACCGCGCGAACCCGTGTTGGAGATCGTGAAGGTGGCGCCGGCCAGATCGTCCGGGGTGATCCTGCCGGTGCGGACCTTGTCGGCCAGTTCCGCCGTCCTCCTGGCGATGCCCGCGATGTTCAGCTCACCCGCGCCCTTGATGACCGGGGTCATCAGCCCCTTCTCCGAGTCGACGGCGATGCCGACGTTCTCGTGGTCGAAGTAGGTGATCGTGCCCTCGTCGTAGTCGAGGCGGGCGTTGATGACCGGGTGGGCCTTCAGCGCCTGGACGGCGGCCTTGACGAAGAACGGCATCGGGGAGAGCTTGACGCCCTCGCGGGCGGCGAAGCCGTCCTTGGCCTCGGCACGGAGCCTCATCAGCTTCGTGGTGTCGACCTCGACGGCCGAGGTCAGCTGGGCCTGCTCCTGCAACGCCCTGTGCATGTTGTCCGCGATGGCCTTGCGGATGCGCGTGAGCTTGACCGTCCGGCCGCGCAGCGCGGACGCCTTTGGGGGCGGTGCCGTCGGGGCGGCGGCCGGAGCCGGGGCCGCCGCGGCGGTCCTGGCGGCCTCGGAGGTCCCGGCGGCCTCGGAGGTCCTGGCGGCCTCGGCGGCGGCGATGACGTCCTGCTTGCGGACGCGGCCGCCGACGCCGGTGCCCTGGACGGTGGCCAGGTCCACGCCGCTCTCGGCGGCGAGCCGGCGCACCAGCGGGGTCACGTAGGCGCCGTCGTCCACGCCGGTCGCACCGGCGGGGGCGGTCGGGGCCGGAACGGGCGGAGCGGGGGCGGTCGGAGCGGGGGCGGGCGGGGCCGGGTCGGCGGGGGCCGCAGCGGGCGGGGGCGGCGGCGTCACGGTGGTGCCGGGCGCACCGATCACGGCGAGTACGGCGCCCACCCGGGCGGTCTCGTCCTCACCGACGGTGATCTCCAGGATCACACCGGCGGCGGGTGAGGGGATCTCGGTGTCGACCTTGTCCGTGGAGACCTCCAGGAGCGGCTCGTCCTGAGCGACTTCCTCGCCGACCTCCTTCAGCCAGCGGGTGACGATGCCCTCGGTGACGCTTTCCCCGAGGGCCGGCAGGGTGACAGAGACGGACACGGCGGTTCACTCCTTCCCGGTCAGGCCGTAGCGCCGGGCGGCGGCGTCGGGCACGTCCGGCTTCACGTCGCCGCGGGCGGCGAGCGTGCGCAGGGCGTGTACGACGATGGACTCGGCGTCGACGCCGAAGTGGCGGCGCACGTTGGCCCGGTTGTCGGAGAGGCCGAAGCCGTCGGTGCCCATGGAGGTCCACTGCTGCGGTACCCAGGGGGCGATCTGGTCGGGAACGGCGCGCATCCAGTCGGACACCGCGAGGACCGGGCCCGGCGTGCCGGCCAGCGCCTCGGTGACGTACGGGGTGCGGCCCTGGGCCTCGGCCTCCATCGCGTCGCGGCGCAGCAGTGTCCAGGAGGGGGCGGACCATACGTCGGCGGCCACGTTCCAGTCGGCGGCCAGCAGTTCCTGGGCCTGGAGGATCCAGTGGATGGCCGTCCCGGAGGCGAGCAGTTGCAGGCGCGGGGCGTCCGCGGCGGCGGTGCCGGCCGGCCGGTAGCGGTACAGACCGCGCAGGATCCCCTGCTCGATGCCCTCCGCCTGCGGCATCGGCGGCTGGATTTTGGTCTCGTTGTAGACGGTGAGGTAGTAGAAGACGTCCTCGGGGCTCTCGCCGTACATGCGCCGCAGTCCCTCGCGGACGATCACGGCGACCTCGTAGGCGAAGGCGGGGTCGTAGGGCAGGCATGCGGGGTTGGTGGAGGCGATGAGGTGTGAGTGGCCGTCCGCGTGCTGGAGGCCCTCGCCGGTCATGGTGGTGCGTCCCGCGGTGGCGCCGATGACGAAGCCCCGGCCCAGTTGGTCGGCGAGCGCCCAGAACTGGTCGGCGGTCCGCTGCCATCCGAACATCGAGTAGAAGATGTAGAAGGGGATCATCGGCTCGCCGTGCGTCGCGTACGACGTGGCGGCGGCGGTGAAGGAGGCGAGGGAGCCGGCCTCGGTGATGCCCTCGTTGAGGATCTGGCCGGTGGTGGACTCCTTGTAGTAGAGGAGCTGGTCGCGGTCGACGGGCTCGTAGGTCTGCCCCTTGGGGGAGTAGATCCCGGCGGACGGGAACAGCGACTCCATGCCGAAGGTGCGGGCCTCGTCCGGGACGACGGGCACCCAGCGTGCGCCGGTCTCCTTCTCCCGCATCAGGTCCTTGACCAGGCGGACGAAGGCCATGGTGGTGGCGATCTCCTGGGTGCCCGAGCCCTTGGCCAGTGCCGCGAACGGCTTGTCGGCGGGGGCGGGCAGCGGGCGGGCGAGGACCCGGCGGGCGGGAGCGGGGCCGCCGAGCGCACGGCGGCGCTCCTGGAGGTAGGCGATCTCCTCGGAGTCCGCTCCGGGGTGCGCGTAGGGAATGAGGCCCTCGCCCAGCCGGGAGTCGGGGATGGGCAGCTCCAGGAGGTCGCGCATCGCGCGGAATTCCTTGCCGGACAGCTTCTTCATCTGGTGGTTGGCGTTGCGTGACTCGAAGCCGGGGCCGAGTGTCCAGCCCTTGACCGTCTGCAGCAGGACGACCGTCGGCGCGCCGCGGTGGTCGAGGGCCGCCCGGTAGGCGGCGTGGACCTTGCGGGGTTCGTGCCCGCCGCGTGAGGTGCCGATGATCCGGGCGAGGTCGGCGTCGCTGTAGGGGCGGGCGAGGTCGGCGAGGGCGCCGGTGAACAGGTGCTCGCGGATGTACGCGCCGTCGCGGGCGGCGAATGTCTGCAGCTGGCCGTCGGGCAGGGTGTCGAGGGCGTCGAGGAGCGAGCCGTCAAAGTCCGCGGCCAGCAGGCCGTCCCACTCCGCGCCCCAGGGGACCTTGACGACGTTCCAGCCGGCGGCGCGGAACTGTGCCTCCAGCTCCTGCATGATCTTGAAGTTGCCGCGCACCGGGCCGTCGAGGCGCTGCAGGTTGCAGTTGATGACGAACGTGAGGTTGTCGAGTTCCTCGCGGGCGGCGAGGGCGAGGGCCGCGGTGGACTCCGGTTCGTCCATCTCGCCGTCGCCGAGGAAGGCCCAGACGTGGCTGTGGCTGGTGTCCTTGATCCCGCGGTGGTGCAGATAGCGGTTGAACCGGGCCTGGTAGATCGCCGAGAGCGGGCCGAGTCCCATGGAGACGGTCGGGAACTCCCACAGCCAGGGCAGTCGCCGGGGGTGGGGGTAGGAGGGCAGGCCGCCGCCGGCGGCCTCCATCCGGAAGCGGTCCAGGTCGGCCTCGTTCAGCCGGCCTTCGAGGAAGGCGCGGGCGTACACGCCGGGTGAGGCGTGGCCCTGGATGTAGAGCTGGTCACCGCTGCCGTCGGCGTCCTTGCCCTTGAAGAAGTGCTGGAAGCCGACCTCGTAGAGCCATGCGGCCGAGGCGTAGGTGGCCATGTGCCCGCCGAGGCCGCCTCGTTCGTTTCCGCGGGTGACCATGGCGGCGGCGTTCCACCTGTTCCATGCTGTGATCCGCGCTTCCATCGCCTCGTCGCCGGGGTAGGCCGGTTCGGCGGCGGTCGGGATGGTGTTGACGTAGGGGGTCACGGACGGCGGCGGCAGCGGCACTCCGGTCCGGCGGGCGTGATCGACGATCCGTCGCAGCAGCCGCGCGGTGCGCTGTGGCCCGACGGCGCCGACCGCGCCGTCCACGGAGGCGAGCCATTCGGCCACCTCCTGCGGGTCGGGTTCCGGCAGCTGGTCCAGCTGGTGGATCGGGGACATGGGATCGCCCTTCTGTGACGCGGGCCAGACCGGAACCGGGTAGGCCACTTGGCGGCGGCCGGTTTGTGTGGGTGGCACCGGCCGACTGGTCGTCGAAACCCTCGCGCTCATTACTTCCGCATTATGGAAGTTCGATTCCTCATTACAGAAACTACGTGCCGTCAGGTTGCATGGTCAATTGCTACCGGCCGGTAATTTTCAATGATCGATCAAAACTGCCGCGAGTGTCGGGAGGCCTCGGCCAGGCCGGCGGCGGTGCGCAGGACGGTCTCCCACGCGGTGGGGTCGTCCCGGGTGACCTCGGGGAAGCCGGTTCCGTAGGCGCCGTGCCAGGTCGCCTCGACGCCGGGGTTGGCCCATTCGCTGCCGTCGGAGGCGAACACGTGCGGACTGCACCGCACCCGGTGGCGGCGGGCGCACTGGAAGTCGAGGGTCACCAGGCGGCGGGCCCGGCCGTCGTCCAGCCCCTCGGCGATCAGGTCGCCGCGCACCCCCGGCGTCTCGCGGGCAAGGGCGATGATCTCCGAACGGGCGCCGATGGGCCGGCTGTGCGCCCAGAACGCCTGCCGCACGGCCAGGTCGAGCGCCTCGGCGGCCTCAAGTCCCTGCTCCTTGGCCAGTTGCACGGCCTCCAGCGCGAACAGCGAGGTGGAGGGGAACTTCCAGTCCGGCGAGCGCCACATCTGCCACCCGGCGTCCGGCTCGATGCGCGCGATCCCCCCGACCTCGGAGTCGGTGCCCCGGCGCGGGCTCGGGCCGTCGTTGAACATCTCCAGGGGGAAGGCGCGGTGGTCGATCCGCACCCGTTCGGTCAGTCCCAGCCGCTCCCGCGTGCTGTGCAGGCGGTACAGGGCGACGTGCGCGAACGAGCACCAGATGTCGGAGAAGACCGTCAGGGTGCCCGGTGGCGTGGTGGTGCGGGGGTCGGCGAGCCGCGCGACGTCGTGCGCCGGCAGGTCGGCCGCGGGGTGCAGGGGTTCGGCCGTCGGCATCAGGCGTTCCTCGATTCGTGTGCGTAGTCCATGACGTGCAGCTCCATCAGGCGTCCCAGGTGCGGATCGCCCCGGCGCAGGCCCTCGACGATCTCCTCGTGGTCCTCCGCGTTGTCGTGCAGCTCGGTGCGCAGCCACCGCAGGGACAGGCGGGTCCAGGCCTCGACGCCGAGCCAGTCCCAGTGCCGGATCAGGACCGGGTTCCCGCAGGCGTAGACGATGGCGCGGTGGAAGGCCACGCCGTGCAGGGCCTGGTCGTCGACGTCCCCGCCGGCCGCGGCCCGGCGCATGGCGAGCAGGTGCCGCTCGAGCACGGCGACGTTCCCGGCCAGGCGGGGGGCGGCCAGCATCACCGCGCGCCGTTCGAGGGAGGCGCGCACAAGGTACACGTCGCGCAGCTGGTCCAGGGTCAGCTCCCGTACCCGCACGCCTTTGTTGGGCGTGGAGGTCACGAGTTCCATGGTCTCCAGCTCGCGCAGCGCCTCGCGCACCGGCGCCTGGCTGACGCCCAGTTCGAGCGCGATGCGGCGCTCCACGATCCGGTCCCCGGGCTCCCAGCGGCCGGCCACCAGGCCTTCGAGGACGAAGACCCGCACGCGTTCGTGCAGGGGGACCCGCTCCAGGGCGGCGCCCGGCCTGGCGGCTCTGGGGGGCGGGGAGGATTCGGGCACCGCGGGGTTCGTGGGAAGAGACAACTCGGTTCTCCTCGGCTCAGACCATTTGAGCAATGATCGATCATCGGTTACGGTACTCGAACGACCAACCGCGTCCGTGGCAGACCTCTGTTGTCGCGTATCGGATGCGCCGGGTGTGGGCCCGGCCTCGCGAACTGTCGATTTCTCACCAGCGCCGCAGCGCGCTTTTCCATCACCCGCCTCGCCGGACCGGCCCTTAGACGCCCTGTCATCGCACAGCGCTGCGTCCCGCGGCCGGCCGGCACCGCCCAGGGAGAAGCATGACCGAGCAGCTGCTCGACCTCACTCAGCACGAGATCCAGGCCCTGCAGACCCGGCACAACCTCGCGGACGCACACACCCACCAGGAGCAGTCGCCGACCCAGCGGGACATCGTCGCCAACCTGCCCGAGCTGTGGTACGAAGCCGAGAAATCCCGCCAGATCGACCTGGAGAACCAGTTCAAAGAGGCCTTCTTCCGCCTCCACGGCCAGGACAGCGTCCGCCGGGACACGACCATGCTCTCCTACGCCGCGTCCATCTCCACCCTCGTCGCCGGCATGTACCTCAGCCGCAACGGCATATCCGTCTCGCTGATCGAGCCGTGCTTCGACAACCTGCCCGACGTGCTGAAGAACGTCGGTGTCAGCCCGCGGCCGATCCCGGAGAGCGTCCTGCACGACGCCGACCGGATCTACGACGAACTCGTCCGGCACGTAAAGACCGACGCCCTGTTCCTCGTCGACCCCAACAACCCGACCGGGTTCACGCTCCTCCAGCACGGCCGCAAGGGTTTTGAGGAGGTCGTCCGCTACTGCGTCGACCACGACAAACTCTTCGTCGTCGACCTGTGCTTCGCCGCCTTCGCCCTGGCCGACCCGCGCTTCGGCCGCTTCGACCTGTACAAACTCCTCGACGAGTCGGGCGTGCGGTACATCGCGCTCGAGGACACCGGCAAGACCTGGCCGCTGCAGGACGCCAAGTGCGCCATGCTCACCTGCAGCGCCGGCCTCTACGAGGAGGTCTACAACATCCACACCAGCGTCCTGCTGGACGTCTCCCCGTTCATCCTCAACTTCCTCACCCGCTACGTCGAGGACTCCATCGCCGACAACATGAAGTCGATCCGCGACGTCGTCACGACGAACCGCGAGACCGCGCAGAAGGTCCTCGCCGGCAGCCTGCTCGAACACATCGACCCGGCCGTCAACGTCAGCGTCGCCTGGTTCCGGATCACCGACGAGAACCTCAAGGCCACCGACCTGCAGCGCAAGCTCACCGAGCACGACGTCTACGTCCTGCCGGGCACCTACTTCTTCTGGCACACCCCGGAGAAGGGCGAGCGCTACGTCCGCATGGCGCTGGCCCGGGACGCCGCGGAGTTCGAGGAGGCCGTCCTCACGCTGCGCGAGGTGGTGGACTCCCTTGCCGGCTGACCCGCGTACCGAGACATACATCGACGCGTCCCTCTTCATGGGGATGCACGCCGCCGAACCGGACGTCCGGCAGGCCTGCGCCGCCTTCTTCACCCGGCACCTGCACGACCGGGTGTGGATGACGTACGAGGAGGTGGGGCGCTGCGACGACGTCGTCTGGGGCCTGCCGCGCGAGACGCAGGACGCCTACTACCCGTTCATGGACGTCCTGCACAGCACCATGCCGATCAAGCGGACCCCCTACACGGAGGACGCCTGGAAGGCCGCCGCCGACCTGCCCGGGACGGCCGGCCTGTCGCTGCGCGAGAAGCTCCTGCTGGCCTCTGCCGTCACCGCCGGCGCCCGGCTGGTCACGGTGAACCCCCGCCTGCTGAGGCTGGCCGGCGACGGCCTGGCCGTCGGCGCCCCCGACCGGGCGGCCGCCGGGGGCTTCCCGGAACCGCTGGCCGGCCTGTACCGCACCTCACTCGTCCTGGAGGTCGACCATGCCCGTGTCTGACCAGAAGACGCGCAACGTGGCGCGCCTGCGCGAGCTGACAGGGGTGATCGTCCCCCTCGTCACGCCCGTCGACGACAACGGCAAGGTGGACGAGGCGTCCGTGGCCCGCCTGCTGGACACCCTGCACGGCAGCGTGGACGGGTTCATGCCGGCGCTCAGCTCCGGCGAGGGATGGAAGCTGTCCCTCACGCAGTGGATGGACATGGTCCGCTACACCGTGCGCCACGCCCGCGGCCTGCCGGTGCTGGCGGGCGCGGAACTCGGCTTCGCCCCGCTGATCGCCGGCCGCAGCGAACTGGCGGCCTCCCTCGGCGCCGACGCCATCGTCGTGCCGCCGCCGTTCAGCAAGACCGAGAGCAACCAGCTCGGCTTCGTCGAGCACGTCCACGCCGTCGAACGCGACAGCGACCTGCCGATCTTCCTCTACTGCGAGAACGAGGTGTCGGGGTGGTCGCTGGACGCGGCCGAACTCGCCCAGGTGTGCGCGCTGCCGAGCGTCATCGGCGTCAAGGAGTCCAGCGCCGACGAGGACTTCACCCGGCGCCTCCTGGCCTGCGACCCGGGCGTGCCCGTGTTCCAGGGCTGGGAGCACCTGATCACCAAGGTGACGAAAACCGCCGGGTTCATCGGTTCGCTGGCGAACCTGGAACCGGAGGCGTGCCGGGCCGCCCTCGCACACCCCGACGGGGTGCGGCAGGCGCGCGTCGACGAACTGAGCAGACGCTACAAGCTCGACACCGAGGACTGGTACGTGCACATCAAGAAGGAACTCGCGGCCCGGGGCGTCATCGGCACCGGCCTGCCCGTCGACTGACCTCGACTGACCTCGCGAAGGAGGAGACACCCATGACCATCACCGCGCCCCCCGCGGCCACCGGCCGGCTCACTCCCCAGGCCCGTCTTTTCACACTCAACCGTTCCATCCCCACACCCGATGAACTGCGCGAGCTGATCGCCCTCGAAGAGGACCAGATAGCCCGGCGCGCGGCCCGTATCGAGGCCTCGGCCCCGCCCATGGCGGGCCGGGCCGACCTGATGCGCCTGATCAAGGAACGCCTGGCGCAGGAGGAGGCCGACCCGCCCGCATGCGAGCGCGTTCTGGCCGAGGACCTCACCCGCAACCAGTTCCGCGAGGTCGTCGCGCAGTTCGCGGTCGACGGCCTGACGGAGTCGGAGTCCTTCCTGCCCATCGTCTGGCGGCTGCCCAGGCGGGCCAAGATGGCCGTCTTCCGCGTCCTGGTCGACGAGTTCGGCTGCGGCAACCTCGACCAGGCCCACTTCAACATCTACCGGGAACTCGCCGGGGAACTCGGCCTGCCGCAGGACGAGCGGGACTACCTGCACAGCACCAACCCCGAGACGTTCGACTACGTCAACATGTTCTTCTGGGCGGCGACACGGGCACCCCGCCCCGAATACTTCCTCGGATGCCTGTGCTACCTGGAATCCAGCATCCTCTACGCGTTCAAGTGCTTCGCCGACGGCGCGACCCGGCTCGGCCTGCAAGGCGCGCGCTACTACACCGAACACCTGCACATCGACACCTTCCACGCCAAAGAACTCCACAACGCCATCCGCGAGTTCGACGCGGAAGCGGACCTCCAGCCGGCGAAGGTGTGGACCGGATTCATGCTCGCCAGCCAGATCCTGGGCGCCGCCACCGAAGCCGCGGTCGCCTCGGCACAGCGGACCGCACCATGAAACGCCCACCGGAGGTGACCATCGAACAGACCGGTGACAACACACTGAAAATCACCATCGGCGACAAACAATACGAAATCGAGGCGTTCTGCCCACACCGCCGCGGACACCTGGCCCACGGATACGTCAACACCCGCGCACTGCGCATCACCTGCCCCCTGCACCACTCCAGCTACAGCCTGGAAACCGGCACACTCACGGCCGGCCCCAGCGGCCGCACCCTGTGCTCCCGCCGGATCGACCAGACAGCGGAACAATCCTGAAGCGCGACACCACCCGCTCCGGGTGACAGCCGGGTACCAGCCGCGCGCCGGGCCCGCCCGCGCGGACCCGGCGCAACACGGACCCGCCCGGGACACGCACCGCCCCCACGCCCAGCCGACACCGTCACCGCCCCCCACACCCACCACGCCACCCTGCGACCCGCCCCCGGCCCGCCCACCCCCCGGCACACACCGCCTCGACGCGAGCCGCCGAGCAGCTGCTACGGCCGTGCAGTCCTACCCGTCCGCGACAGACGCGAACTGACACCCGGAAGCCCCCGACTGTGATCCTTGCAGTCGGGGGCTTGTGATCTTCGGCTATCGGACCCTACTGACTACATATCCGTCAGCCGTATACCCACAGCTCGTAGTCGTCACCGGGAACCCAGCTGCCGTTCTTGCATTCGTACCTGCTCCACCAGCCGCTCTGTATGCCCATCCTGCCCGCATCGGCGCAGTCGCTCTTCCAGGTGTAGTAGCCGTACAGATACCACGAAGCGGCGGCCACATCGGCCGCCCTCTTCTGCTGCGGCGCAGAGGCGACCTGCGCGGTTGTCGCGGCTTGGGCGGGCACTGCGACTCCCCCTACCAAGAGCGCAGACCCCAGCGCTATGCCAGCGAGAACACCACGTTTACGCATGACCTCTCTTCCCTTCCCTGAGACGCATCGCAAATTCGCGACGAGAGTCGTTGGAATACAGCGGACTCTGCGCACACATCGTGGCCGTCCGACCTTGGAGAAACCTTGGGGAAAACCTGAATTTCCAGGCCCGGGACAAACTATCTGAGCATGAATTTGGCCCGGACAGTGTCCGCAACAGCGGAGCGTCCATCCATGACGACGAACGGGGGCGGCGCGCCGCCCCGCTCCCCAGCGGGCCGTGCAGGGGCAGCTGGACTTCGCCATCAGAGAGCCGACGCGGCGGGACCCGGACGCCCTCTTCTGACGCCTCAGCCCCCGTTGGGGTAACAGGTCTAACCGGGGCTGACGTGTTCGGTTCGATCCGTGTCAGGTCAGGCCGGCGGAGGCGTTGCCGTCCCACGCGTCCATCCTGGGCGGGGCGGGTTTTACGTGCTGGCCGGTGAGCGGGGCGCGGTAGCGGATCGTAAGGCCAAGGATCGCTGTGGGCGTCCAGCTCGCGGTATAGGGCGAAGACGCTGCCCGGACCGAAGGCGGCGCCCTCTCGGGTGTTGCAGGAGACGCAGAGCCAGCCGCGGACAAGGCCCGTGGCGTGATCGTGGTCGAGGACGAGGCGGTGGCCGGTCCGCCCGCAGACGGCACAGCGGTCAGCCTGCCACGTCCCGAGGACCGTGCGGTCGGCGTCCAGGGCGCTCGCTGCCTCCTGCAGGAGCTCCAGGACCTTCTCGCCGTAGCCGGTGGTGTCGATGCCGTCCCAAAAGCGGCGCTCGGTGTCGTCCCGGTCTGGCCGTGTGGTGGGCCAAGACCAGCAGGCGGGTTCACCGGTACGGCGGCCACCTCCCTGCGGGCGAGTCACAGGCCGATCCCGACCAGCGGCGAGTTCTTCACGCGGTCGACATCGTCCATGTACCGGGCGAGGTCGCGGGAGCCGTCGGCCCAGCCGCCCGCCCGGGCGATCTCTAGCGGGTCGTGTCCGGCGGCGCGGGCGGCAGTAGCGAAGCCGCGGCGCAGGCAGTGCCCGGACCAGTCGCCGACAAGCTCGCCCACGAGGACCTGAGCGATGCCGGCATCCTCCAGCTCGCCGGCGTGCTCGCCCCCGTCGTCCTCCTGGCCGCCGACCGTGACGTGATCCGCTGGTGTCACCGGGCCCGAGAGGCGCCGTTGGGGACGCTGATGAGAGGTCTGACCCCCGCCTGGTCGGGCGCAAAGCCTGGCATCCCGCGGGCGGCAGGACTGCATAACGTGGATACGCGCATACGACGCCAACGCCCTGGCCAGCACCGCACAAACCCGGTACAGGAGGATGGGTTGTACGACATCGACGACGTGGGCGTCTTCCTCGGCTTGGACGTCGGCAAGAGTGCCCACCACGGCCATGGGCTGACCCCGTCCGGGAAGAAGGTCTTCGACAAACAGCTACCCAACAGCGAGCCGAAGCTGCGGGCCGTCTTCGACAAGCTGGCCGCAAAGTTCAACACCGTGCTGGTGATCGTGGACCAGCCCGCCTCGATCGGAGCCCTGCCCCTTACGGTCGCCCGGCACGCTCGCTGCAAGGTCGCCTACCTGCCCGGACTCGCAATGCGGCGGATCGCCGACTTGTATCCCGGCGAGGCGAAGACCGATGCGAAGGACGCCGCGGTGATCGCGGATGCCGCACGGACCATGCCGCACACCCTGCGCTCGCTTCATCTGACCGACGAGATCACCGCCGAGCTGACCGTGCTCGTCGGCTTCGACCAGGACCTCGCGGCCGAGGCGACCCGCACCTCGAACCGGATACGCGGCCTGCTCACCCAGTTCCACCCCAGCCTGGAACGCGTCCTTGGCCCACGCCTGGACCACTGCGCGGTGACCTGGCTGCTGGAACGCTACGGCTCCCCGGCCGCGCTGCCGAAAGCCGGACGCCGCAAGCTCGTCGAGCTCATCAGACCCAAAGCTCCACGTATGGCCGAGCGGCTGATCGACGAGGTCTTCGATGCCCTGGGCGAGCAGACCGTCATCGTTCCAAGCACGGGCACCCTCGACATCGTCATCCCATCCTTTGCTCGTTCGCTCGCCGCCGTCCATGAACAGCGACGAGCCCTTGAGACACAGATCCGGCAGTTGCTGGAGGCTCACCCTCTTTCCCCGGTCCTGACCTCGATTCCGGGGGTCGCGGTCAGGACCGCCGCCACCTTGCTGGTCACCGTCGGCGACAGAACCAGCTTTCCCACCGCCGCACATCCGGCCTTCTACGCCGGACTCGCCCCGACGACGAAGTCCTCGGGAACCTCGATCCACAGCGAACACACGCCCAGAGGCAGAAACCGGCAACTCAAACGGGCGATGTTCCTGTCCGCGTTCGCCGCCCTGCACGATCCCGCCTCCCGCACCTACTACAACAAGTGCCGGGCCCGCGGAAACACCCACACGCAGGCTCCTCTCCATCTCGCCCGCCACCGCATCAGCGTCCTGTTCGCCATGCTCCGCGACAGCGCCTTCCACTAATCCCGGCCTGCAGCGACGGTCAGTTGAACTCCGAGGGCATCTGCCAGCAGAACCACGCGATCGGCCCTGGGGTCGAACCCGAGCACCGGCTTCCCCCGGTCTCCTTCTCCGGTCATCAGCACGGGCCTGCCCAGCCGGCGCCCGATCATGCCGAGGAGGCCGCACAGGACATTCACTCCTTCCTGGCCTTGCAACTCCCGGAGATCGACATCGAAGTCGATCTCACCGGCCGACATCGGCCAGAAGTTCACCTGCACATCCGCCACAGGCCATACCTTCAGCAGGGCCGTGTCCGCGTCCGTGGGCCGTGACAGCACCTCCTGCGCCGAGGGCAAAGGCATGCGAACACAGCCTTCCCAGTACTCCCACGTCCACCCGCTCGACCCGGCCAGATCGAACACCGCCTGCCAGTCATCGACCGAGGTGTCGGTCACGGACACATCAGGCAGAGCACCCATCAGGTCAGGGTCGAAGAAGTTCCTGACGTCATCCCACAGCAGATCCGGCATGCCGCCATGCTGCCCACCAGCCCGGCCAAACGCAGCTCGATTCCTTGACGAACCCCATAGAGGCCCCCGCAGGCCCGTCCGGGTAGGACGTCTCCAGCCGGTACAGCGCCTTGTGCAGGGCCTGGGAGAGCCCCCGGGCGCGGCCGGCCACGAAGGGTGCCATGGCCTGGAACAGCTCGGCCACAGGGTCGTGGGCTGGCCCCGTGCGGCGGGCGGCGGCGCGGCGCCGGTACGCCTTCTGCCGGCACGGCGGCCCGCAGTACGACGAATCCGCACGCCCAGCCGTAACGGGCGCCCCGCACGCGCCGCACGGCCGCCCCGATCCCTTGCCGCCGTTACGGATCCGCGTGAGAGAAGTACGGCACGCCCTCGAGCACGTCACCCCGGCCAGCAGCTTCTCCGCCCGCCGGACGACGGCCAGATGGCAGGCGGCGCACGGCGTGGGCGGCAGTACCTCTCCCCGGCCGACCAGGTCCTCCCACCGGGCCGCCGCCGTCCAGGCCGCCGGTCGTCTCGCGGCGGCGACAAGGGGGGCTGTCGCATTCGGGTGTGGCTCCTTCACAGGACCGGTGCTCAGGGGGGCTGCCTCTCCCTCACTCCCGGGGGTGTGCACCAGTGCGTCCAGCACCGCTTCCGATGAAGGCTGGCCTCACGTCGGACCAGCCCGAGTCGAGGGAGAACATGCCGTGCCCGTCGCTCGAACCCCGCACCGCCACTGGCGAGTCACCACAGCTGCCGTCGCCGCCACGATCCTCGCTGGGGCGGGGGCCGTCAGCGCCGCCGCCGAATCACGGACGTCCGCCGCGCGCTCCTCCAACGCCGCTGCCCAGCGCGGCGTCCTGCTCTCCGCCGAGTTGCTCTACACCCTCACGACGGCCAAGGACTCTGCGGCCGAGCTCACTGCCTCCGGGTACGATCCCGGCGCGGCCCGCCACGGCGTGGACGCGTACCGACTCACCTACCGCACCATCGACGCCAAGGGCCAACCCACTACCGCCAGTGGTCTGTTCACCATCCCGCGCGGGACCCAGCGACGTCTGCGGACCGTCTCGTTCGCCCACGGCACCGGCGTCCATCGCATCGACGCGCCCTCGATGCAGCGAAAGGTGTTCCTGACCGGCCCCTCCACCACATATGCCTCCGCGGGCTTCGCCACCGTCGCACCCGACTACCTGGGCATGGGCACAGGCCCGGGCCAGCACCCCTGGATGGACGTGCCGTCCGAGGCCACGGCCTCCCTCGATCTACTTCGTGCCGCCCGCCAGTTCGCCCCAAGCACCGGACACACCCTGGACCGTGACGTCCTGGCCACCGGCTTCTCGCAGGGCGCGTCAGCAGCGCTCGGGCTCGGCAGAGCCCTCCACGCGGGCGCGGACCGGTACTTCAGGCTCGGCGCCCTCGCCCCCGTCAGCGGGGCCTACGACTTCGGGGGTGCGGAGATCCCGGCGCTGCTCGCGGACGACAGTGAGCTGGAGCCGAGGTGGGGCGTGGTGTACGCCGCGTACACATTGGTCGCCTTCGACCGCGTTCACGATGTGTACGACATTCCGAGCAAGGTGTTCCGCGACCCTGCCGTGGAGGAATTGTTCGACGGCATGCACACCGGCCCGCAATTGATCAGCGCGCTGCCCCGTACGCTGGACGAACTGCTGACGCCGTACGGGCGCGACCTGCTGACCCGGCCCAAGGGTGGCCTCGCAACCGGGCTGCGCGGGACCGACAGCGTGTGCAAGGACTGGAAGCCCAAGGCGCCGATCCGGCTCTACATGGCGCAGGGTGATGAGCAAGCGACCGTCCGGAACACGGCCAACTGCGCTGCGGCCTTCCAAGAGAGGGAAGCCGGGGTGTCGGTCGTCGATCTCGGCGCCGTCGACCACCAGAAGTCACGGCACCTCGGCTCGAATGTGCAGGGAACGGCACAGGTGGTGCGCTGGTTCAGCTCGCTCCGCACGGGCAGCAACCGCTGACCCGCCCTCGCGCCGACCACCGAGCCCAGCCGGTTTGAGAGGCGACCTGCTCTGCCGTGAGCTGTGGTCGACAGTGAGACGAGTGCTCACCTTCCGGCCCCGGTGAGCGTCTCGGCGCCCTGGGGGCGACGCTCGGTCACCGCACGGCGCGGCAGGCGGGCAGGGAGCGGTCCAGTAGAGTCGAAAAAGCGCCCGCAGCCAGTTCGGTTGGCTGCGGGCGCCCTTGTGGTCCTGCTTCGGCAACGCTCACGGTCGTTGCGGCTCCGTTGGAGCCTAGGCCAGCCCGGGACATTCTGTCTGGAAACGGAACTCAGGGCGCGTAGTGAACGGCCTGAGTTCACCTATTTACCCAACTTCGCGTATTACGGAATGAGGCGTGCATGTGGTATCAGCGTGAAATTCTCCCGGATGGGGAGCGTGTGCATTGGGGCTGGGAGCCGGGTAAAGGGGTGGGGCCTCTGCGGTTCGGCCAGAACGCCGACGAGGTATCCGAGGCTCTTGGTGTGCCGTTCGGCGGATGGCCCTCAGGGGACCAGTGGGTGCCTTTCTATGATGTAGGCGTTGACACCTATTATCACGAGGAGAAGAGGACGCTAGCGGCAGTCGCAATTGACCCGTTCGACGGTCCTCAAGTCACCTATAACGGGTTCAGCTTGGTAGGTCGGCTTCCATCCGAACTAACTCCTTGGGTCGAGGAAACTGCTGACACGCTTGAGGGTGAGGAAGTCCCTCGTGGCATGAGAGGGCTACAGTTTGGCTCTAACGGGGAGGTCGGACTTCCAGCGCTAGGCCTCATCATGCGCTGCCTACAAAACGGCGACTATGCTCGGACTCGCCCTGTTTTCATCGCTCCAGAGTGGGCGGAACTATGCATGGACCACCATAATGGTCTGATTCCCGCAAGGGAGTGGAAGATCTACTGACGAAGCCACGCAAGGGCGACCACGGGTCGGCCCGGCTCCTGATACGGCGGGGCCGCCAAAGCCGCACGCTCCTCCGGCAACACGCTCCTGACCGCGCACCACATAGGCACGCTCGCCCAGTTCGAGGCGCACGCCGGCAACGGCATGCGCCTCGAACCTCGTCGGCGCGCCCGGCGGGTGCTCGGCGAGCAGCGCCCGGTCGTCGCCGACGCATGGCTGCTGACCGTGGAAGCCCTCGGGCGCGCGGTGGCCAGCGACCGGCGCGGGGCGGACCGGGCTCTGGCCGAGTCCCGTGCAGCCGCCGCGATCGCGTTGATCTGGCCCAGCAGCGCCGTCCGCGCGATACTGACCAGCTGATGGGGCAACCGGGCCCGGCAGTGGTGCGCAGGGCGTCGCGCAGAGCGGCCATGGCGTCGGCTGAGGGGTGGCCGTCGGCCAGACGCCGTGCCGCCTCGAACCGGTTCTCGTTGAGGCGCCCGGAGCACGACTGCAGGTTCAGCTGCGTCGGCGCCGTGCCATCCTCGGTGACGTCGCGCCTGCCGTGCGATCGCCGCAGCGTGGGCCACCGGCCAGTCGACGTTCCTGGTGGTGGGGCCGTCGTTACGGCTGTGCCTGCGGGTTGGCCGTGCTGCGGGCCGAGTGCAGGGCGGCGCGCAGACAGCGCCCGTCGGCCGTGTCCGGGATCCTGACCCGGGCGGGGTCCATGGCAGCGAGGCGGGCCAGAGCCGATTCCTGTCATCTCCTCTGGTAACGAGCTGCGGAGGTGCCGGATGGAAGGACCGATTCGCTGGTCCACCCGGCAGATATCACGAACACCGACGAGTAACACGGCCTGGTGCCATGCCGGCCTGGGCTGAGAAAGAGGCGTGGATGTTTTGTCCGACACCGGGACCGAGGGCCGGGCAGGAGAGCCGGCAGCGGGCGTGGATGACGAGCTGGTCGCCCAGCTGGTGGCGCGGGCCCAGGCCGATGGGCTGCGGCTGACGGGTGAGGGAGGTTTGCTGCAGCAGCTGCCGGGGGTCGGCGGCGCCCTGGGCCCCGATCCCGTGCAGACCGCGGCCGGCGTGGCGGCATTGGCCGTCGCCGCCGCGGGCGGTACCTGGCTCCTGCATCGCCGGGCGAGAGGCGACGGGATCTGACGGACACCCTCCGCTGTCCGTCCGCCGGTACCGCACTCCCCGCCCCCTCCGGGTCCGACGCCCCTCGCGGCCCGGAGGGGGGTACGGGCACTCAAGGAGGCACAGTGCGCAGGCTCAAGCAACGCCACCATAGCGGGCGTCACGGTCGTCGCCCTGTGTTCCGGGGCCTGGCTGCTGCGCAGCGGCACCGCGACGCACGCGACGCCGCAGCTGACGGCGGGCCAGGCCCGGCCCGGCCCCGCCGACCCGCGCTCGGCGCCCGCGCTGCCGCCCTCCCCGCCCGACCGCATCCGGATCCCCGCGATCCGCGTGAACGCCCCCCCTGGCGGGTCTCGGGCTGACGAGCACCGGCAGCCTCGATGTCCCGCCCGCCGACCGCCGGAACCTCGCCGGGTGGTACCAGGCCGGCACCACCCCCGGGGAGCAAGGCACCGCGATCGTCGCCGGCCACGTCGACAACGCCGACGGCCCGGCCGTCTTCTACTCGCTCGGTGCCCTGAAGAAGGGCGACACGATCGAGGTGGACCGACGGGACGGCGGCGTGGCCGTGTTCTCCGTGGACGCGGTCGAGGTGTACGCCGCGAAGGACTTCCCCGACGAGAAGGTGTACGGGGCGGCCCGGCGACCCGAGCTGCGGGTCATCACCTGCGGTGGCGGCTACTCACCCGCCACGGGCTACCAGGGGAACGTCGTGGTGTTCGCGCATCTGACGGGCAGCCGCTGAGGCCGCGCTGCCGCCCTCTCGGCCCCGCCGGCCGCTCATCGGATGGCCAGGGTGCCGAGGTAGCCGCGGACGTTGCGGCGGGTCTCGGCCACGCTGTCGCCGCCGAACTTCTCCGCCACCGCGTCCGCCAGCACCAGGGCCACCATCGCCTCCGCCACGATCCCGGCCGCCGGCACCGCGCACACGTCGGAGCGCTGATGGTGGGCCTGGGCCGGCTCGCCGGTGGTGACGTCCACGGTCTTCAGCGCCCGCGGCACGGTCGCGATCGGCTTCATCGCCGCCCGCACCCGCAGCAGCTCACCCGTCGACAGACCACCCTCCGTACCCCCGGCACGGCCCGTGACCCGCCTGATCCCCTCGTCCGTGACCACGATCTCGTCGTGCGCCTTCGAACCCGGCACCCGCGCCAGCTCGAAACCGTCACCGACCTCCACACCCTTGATCGCCTGGATCCCCATCAGCGCCGCCGCCAGCCGAGCGTCCAGCCGCCGGTCCCAGTGCACATGCGAGCCCAGCCCGACGGGCACCCCGTACGCCAGCACCTCCACCACACCACCCAGGGTGTCACCGTCCTTGTGCGCCTGGTCGATCTCCGCGACCATCGCCTTCGACGCGTCCGCGTCCAGGCAGCGCACCGGATCCGCGTCCAGCCGCTCCACATCCCCCGGCGTCGGGTACACCCCGTACGGCGCCCGCGCCGAGGCCAGCTCCACCACATGCGAGACGACCTCGACCCCGGCCGTCTCCTTCAGGTACGACCGGGCCACCGCGCCCAGCGCCACCCGCGCCGCCGTCTCGCGCGCCGAGGCACGCTCCAGAATCGGACGGGCCTCCTCGAAGCCGTACTTCTGCATCCCCGCCAGGTCGGCGTGGCCCGGGCGGGGCCGGGTCAGCGGGGCGTTGCGGGCCAGCCTGGCCAGGATCTCCGGGTCCACCGGGTCGGCCGCCATGACCTGCTCCCACTTCGGCCACTCGGTGTTCCCCACCATCACCGCCACCGGCGAACCCAGCGTCAGCCCGTGCCGGACACCACCCAGGAAAGTGACCTCGTCCCGCTCGAACTTCATCCGCGCACCACGGCCATAGCCGAGCCGCCGCCGCGCCAGATGATCCGCCACCATCTCCGTGGTGATCGGCACGCCGGCGGGAAGACCCTCCAGCGTCGCCACGAGTGCGGGACCGTGGGACTCCCCCGCGGTCAGCCAGCGCAGCGAGCTCACCGGCGCCCCCGCCGCCGCCGTGCGGTCTCCGTCAGAAACTCGGCGACCAGGAAGGCCAGGTCGAGGGACTGACGGCGGTTCAGACGCGGGTCGCAGGTGGACTCGTAGCGCGCGGTGAGGTCGACGAAGTCGATCTCGTGGCCGCCGCCGACGCACTCGGTGACATCGTCGCCGGTCAGTTCCACGTGAATGCCTCCGGGGTGGGTCCCCAGCGACCTGTGCACCTCGAAGAAGCCCCGGACCTCGTCGAGGACGTCGTCGAAGCGGCGGGTCTTGTGGCCGGAGGGGGCCTCGATCGTGTTGCCGTGCATGGGGTCGCAGATCCAGGCGACCTGAGCCCCGGAGGCGGTGACCTTCTCCACGAGCGGCGCGAGCGCGTCCCGTACCTTGTCCTTGCCCATGCGGGTGATGAACGTCAGGCGCCCGGGCACCCGGTCCGGGTCAAGGCGGTCCACCAGCCGCAGGGCGGTGTCGGCCGTGGTGGCGGGGCCCAGCTTGACGCCGATGGGGTTGGCGACACGGGAGAAGTACTCCACGCGGGCCCCGTCGAGGTCACGCGTCCGCTCGCCTATCCACAGCATGTGTCCGGAGGCCGCGTACCTGACTCCCGTACGGGCGTCCGCACGGGTGAGGGCGGACTCGTAGTCCAGGAGCAGTCCTTCGTGGGACACGAAGAACTCGGCGCTGTCGAAGTCCTCCGGAGTGCCTCCGGTGGCGCGCATGAAGTCCAGGGCATGGTCGATGTGGTCGGCCAGCTGCTCGTACTTGCCCTTGGAGCTTTCAGCGCGCGACTTGTGCGTGGCGCGCATGATTCGGGGAGTTCGCCGTGGACACGATCGATCGCCACATACTGGACATCCTCCGCAAGGACGGCCGAGCGCCCGTGTCGGAGATCGCACGTGCTGTGGGACTTTCAGCCGCTCCGTGCGCCCGCCGTATAGAGCGCATGGAGAGGGCGGGTGTGATCCGCGGCTACACCGCGGTCATCGAGGACAGCCGGGCGGGCATGCTTCAGGCGTTCATCGAGATCCGCCTGCTCGGCGCGACCGACAGTGACGAGATCCAGGGCATCTCCGAGAGCATCCCGGAGATCGAGGAGAGCCACAGCATCGCCGGCACCTCCGACGCCCTGCTCAAGCTCCGGGTCCGGGACGTGAACCACCTTCAGCAGATGATCAACGCCGTACGCCGGACCGGCAAGGTGGAGGGCACCAAGACCTTCATCATCATGAACACCTGGACCCGCGCGACAGAGCAGGCTGGCACCCCGTAACCCCGAAACGGCATCCTGACCGAGGCTCGGGGGCCATCCGCCTGCCGACGGCAGGCTTGTACAGCCTGACAGGGTTCCGTCGCCCCGCCTCGGGGTCCGGGACACGCCGCTGAACAGGCCGGACAGCCGACGAGTGTTCGGGACAGCCGGTCGCTGTTGTCTCGTCCGTCCTCACCGAGCACCGTACTTCAGAACAGGTGGAGAGTAATTGTCAAGACCTGTGGATCGGTGGCCATGAGTGGAGTCTGACTTTGGTGTCGTTGTGACCGCGCAGGCGTTCTCAGGCGAGGCCCTCGAGGAAGTCCGCGAGCGCGGTGTGCAGGATCTCGGGCT
Source organism: Streptomyces sp. SudanB182_2057 (assembly GCF_964272715.1). Lineage (NCBI taxonomy): Bacteria > Bacillati > Actinomycetota > Actinomycetes > Kitasatosporales > Streptomycetaceae > Streptomyces > Streptomyces sp. SudanB182_2057. Next base: position 8,610,670 of record NZ_OZ186798.1, on the reverse strand, counting down.
GCTCCAGGTGCAGGTCGTGGCCGGTGCCGGGGGCTCATGGCCGTGGTGTCGGGTTGCTGCCGGAGCATCTCGTCGGCTTCCTGCTCGGGGATGAGGCCAGGACGACCAGGGTGGGGCACGCGACCTGTCCCCACTCGTACCGGAAGGAACGCTGGGCGTTCTCCGCCAGCGAGCGGACCATCACGTCCCGGTCGAAACGGGGCCACCATCCGTCCTCGCGTTCCTCCAGCCCTGCCGCCCAGCCTGCACCGACCGGTCCGCCGCCGAGGAACGCGGCTGCCGCTTCGCGTGAGGGGAATGGTGTCGGCCATGAGTCGAGCCATCCGCCGATGTCCGCGGGGCCGTTCGAGTTCGGGCCGCCGGGGCCGGCATCGGCGAGTACGAGTGCGCGGACGAGTCCGGGATGTGCGGCGGCGGTGAGCATCACGGTGTGCCCGCCCAGCGACTGGCCGACCAGGGCGGGCCGCTGCAGCGCCAGCTGATCGACAACGGCGATGACGTCGGCGACGTAGGCGGCGCGGGAGACGTCCTGCGGGTGGCGCTCGCTGGCGCCGTGTCCGCGCTGGTCGACCGCGACGACCCGATACCGGGAGCTCAAACGCCCGGCCAGCATGTCCATTCACCCGCGTGACCGGTCAGGCCGTGCAGCAGCACGATGGGCTGTCCCGGCCCGCCCCAGTCCCGGCAGGCAAGCCGAACGCCGTCTCCCACCACCACGTGTTCGGACCATGCCACGTCGGCTCCCAGGTAATCGACTGGCCACGATCATGCCGCAACCGCCTCGGACCGTTCGACGAGCCGGCCGCGTTCGAAGCGGCCTCCGGCCCGGACGAAGACGACGAGGTGGGGCGCATTCACCGCCCACCACCGGGCCTGGGCGGACTCGTCCAACTTGAAGATCATCGCCAGGGCGGCGGCGCGGGAGTCGGCACCGCAGGTGACCTTGGTCCGCAACCGGACCCTCCCCCTACTCGACGCCATCCCTCGCATCCGGGGCCTGCGTGGACGACCCCGCCATCGTCCCCGGCGGTTCTTCGCCGACCGCGGCTACGACTTCGACAAGTACCGGTGTCTGATCCGCAAGCGCGGCATCACTCCGAAGAGTGCCCGTCGTGGTACCCCCCATGGCTCAGGTCTGGGCAAGACCCGTTGGGTGGTAGAGCGCGCCTTCGCCTGGCTTCACCAGTCCAAGCGTCTGCATATCCACTACGAGATACGTGCCTACCTTCACCAGGGGCTTCTCGAACTCGCCTGCGCCATCATCTGCTTGAGGCGTCTACACACCGCATTTTGAAACGATCAGTTACTGATCTTTTCGTAAGTTCGGTGGGCAGATGGTCAGGCCGGTATGGGCGAGGAAAGACCATGGCAGTCGGGGGTCGGCGGTGATGCGGTGGATGCCTTGCTCGGTGGCGTCGGCGACATCGGCGAGGTGGTCGCCGGCGAGGTTGGCGAGTTCACGCTTCTTGAGCGAGGACCACAGCAGTTCCACCGGGTTCAGCTCGGGAGCGTAGGCGGGTAATCGTTCCAGGGTGAGCCAGTCCTGTTCGGCGACCCAGGCCCGCATCGCCCGGCTCCAGTGGGCGGACAGGCCGTCCCAGACCAGGACCACTCGCTCGCCGCAATAGAACACCTTCACCTGCTCCAGGACTTCGATGAGCCCGGCGGTGTCGTAGCTGCCGGGCTTGAGGTGGAAGCACAGGCGGGCCCCGCGATCGGGATCGGCGGAGTGGTAGCCCAAGGCTCCGGCCATCGACGCGCGCTTCCAGTTCAGACGGTGCCGCAGGAGCGGAGTCCGCCCTCGGGGCGAGTAGGTGCGGCGGATCTGGGGGAGCAGGGAGACGCCTGATTCGTCGAGGAAGACGATCCAGGCACGTGTGTTCACGGCCCCTTTTTGATGCGCGGCCACTCGTGCGCGATCCACCGGGCGATCTCCGACTCGTCCCGCTCGACCGCCCGCCGCTCGGGCCGTTGCAGGCTCCATCCGAGCCGGCCGGTCAGCAGCCGCCACACCGACGCCCTCGACAACACCACCCCCGTTGCCCGGGTGACGACCGCGCCCACTCGTTCCAGGGTCCACAGATCAGCCTCGAAACCATGAGCCTGGGCACCTTGCTCCAACGCGGCCCGGACCATCTCGACCTGGGTGTCGTCCAGCTTGGGCGGGCGTCCGGTGGCCGCCCGTCTCCGCAGGCCCGAAGCACCGTCTTGCTCCCACACCCGCCGCCAGCGCCGCACACTCTCGGCACATACCCCCACCGCCCTCGCGATCTCCGCATTCGAGACGCCGCCCTCGAACAACTCGACTGCCCGAACACGACGCGCCTCCGCCAACTGAGGCCGCGACAAGGGAGGAAGGGAGGAGCCGACAACCGAAGGGGAAGGTTGATATGCCACCCCAACAGCCTCCCACTCACACGGCCACCACACCCACCGAACTTACGAAAAGATCAGTAGAGCTCCTAACGGAATGAGGCGGGGACAACCTGCTTGTGCCCGTTGATCTGGCTCGGAGACCCTGAGCTCCGACAGATGTGAGCGGGCAGGGCAAAGGGTGCAGGGTGGAACTGATCAACCTCTCGGATGGCGACAACAGCTTCCAAGTGCGTGTGCTGGGGCGTAGGTCGCCGGGTGTGTTGCATCTTCACGATCAGCTCGACGCAGAGGTCATTGTGACCAGCAGCTTCGTCGGCGGTCGGCTGGTCATGTCCCTGTTCCCTTCGGACCTGGAGGAGTGGTCCCGTGCTCTGGACCTGCTTGCTGCCGGTCAGGACATCTGCTGGAGGGATGACGGCCACAGCCCCGAGATCAAGATCCAGCCGTACAACGAGGAGCATGAGACTGTCGCTGTCCGTGTAGAAGATCTCGGCAGTTCATGTGTCTCCGTGTTCCTTCCCATGAGCCTTGAAGAGGGCTGGATCGACGAGCAGCGGAAGCTGCTCGGGCAGGTGCTGCAGGCGTGGCCGAGCGAAGTACTGAAGTCCTCACCGGGCGTCTATGAGTGGCGGCGCTGAACTGCGGCCAGGCGCCGCCAGCAGATGAGTGCGCACCCGAGGGTGAGGAAGGCTTCGTGGATGTCGTCGCGTATTTCCCAGCGGATCCGCAGACGGCGGAACCAGTGCAGGTGGGCGAACGCGCGCTCCACTACCCAGCGTTGGATGCCCAGGCCGGAGCCATGCTCGGTGCCGCGGCGGGCGATCATCGGCTTCACGCCGAGGTCCCAGACGAGGCGGCGGTACTTGTCGTGGTCGTAACCGCGGTCTGCCAGGACCACGTCCGGGCGGCGCCGGGGGCGGCCACGCTTGCCCCGCACGGACGGCACGGCCTGGAGGAGTGGGATCAGCTGGGTGGCGTCGTTGCGGTTGCCGCCGGTCAGAGTGGCGGCGAGCGGAATGCCGGTGGCGTCGGTGATCAGGTGGTGCTTGCTGCCTGTCCTGCCCCGGTCGACAGGGCTTCGTCCCGTCTTGGATCCCCCTTTAACGCCCGGATGTGGGAGCCGTCAACCGCCGCCCGGGAGAAGTCCAGGGCGTTTGCGCCGCGGAGCTTGGCGAGGAGGGCCTCGTGCAATCGCGGCCACACCTTGGCCTCGGTCCACTCGGCCAGCCGGCGCCAGCAGGTCATGCCCGAGCCGAAGCCGAGTTCCTGCGGCAGGTGTTCCCAGGCGATTCCGGTGTGCAGGACGAACAGGATGCCCTGGAACACGAGCCGGTCCGGATGCCGCTTGCGGCCCGGATGCCGGGTCCGGCGCTCGACCTTGGGCAGCAGTGGCTCGATCACCGCCCACAACTCGTCATCGACTTCCCACGGCTTCGGCCGAGCCACCCCGCACCCCCGGATCATCAGTCCCGGAGCGATCCAACCACCTCGAAGATCATTTCGTTAGGAGTTCTTAGCCGCCCTGCACGATCCCGTCTCCCGGACCTACTACGACCGCTGCCGAGCCCGCGGCAAAACCCACACCCAGGCACTCCTCCGCCTCACCCGCCACCGCATCAGCGCCCTGTTCGCCATGCTCCGCGACGGAACCTTCTACGAACCCAGAACCACACGCCCTGCTTGACGAAGGACACAGAGGCACCCCCACCGGACCCGGATAAGTGGCTTTTCACCTGAAGGAACGGTTCCGTCCCGGTGCGCCCCCTTGACCTCACCGAACGGGTGTCGCCCCGGGCGGGCGGAGGGCCAGCAGGGAGGGCACGGCCTCCGGCGCGGCGAGCCGCAGCAGTCCGTAGCCGATCCCGGCAACCCCGGTCATCAGCGAGGGGCTGTGCACCCCGCTCGGCATGCCGCACACCCAGCCCCGCACCTCCAGCGCGTCCAGGGTCACGGCGGCCTGCCGCAGTGCCGTGTCCGCCGCCGCCCCGCCCGCCAGGAGCAGCGGGTCCAGGTTGCCCAGGTCGCCGTGGCAGAGGGAGAAGTTGTGCCCGAAGCCGTCGCGGGCCACCGTGGCCAGGGCCACCGCGCGTTCCTGGCGCAGCCGGGCGTCGTCCAGCTCCGCGCACAGTTCCACGCGGGCCAGGGCGATGCCCGCCGCCCCGTGGCACCAGAGCACGGGGTGGGACGCGGCGGCGCCGGGCGAGCTGGCGGCGCGTACGTCGCGCCAGTTGGCGGCCTCCGCGTCGAAGAGGGTCCGCTCGTACTCCAGCGCCTCCCGGGCGAGGGCGGCCAGCCGCTCGTCGCCGAGCAGGCTCCCGGCCCTGGTGAGCGCCCAGGCGATGCCCGAGGCTCCGTGGGCGAACCCGGCCAGTGGCCGGTCGGCCGTGCCGGCCAGCGCGCGGGGCAACCAGCCGACCCCGCCGCCGGGCTGGGGGGCGGCCCGGTCCGCGAGCCGCCCGGCACAGCGGGCGAGGGCGTCGGTCACCGCGCCGGAGGGGTGCACCGCTCCCCAGGCGGCCAGCCCGGCGATGGTGCCCGCGCAGCCGTCGATGATGTCGAAGGACTCGTCCTCGGCGGCGGTGGCGGCGGCCCGTTGGACGAGGGGGCCGGCGAGCGCGGCCAGTCGGGCGTCGGGGCGGTGGGCGGTGAGGTGGGCGAGGGTGTAGAGGATGCCTCCGGTGCCGGTCAGGCCGCCGGTGAGCCGGTCGGCGCGGCGCCCGGCCTGGTGGCGGAGGGTGACGCCGGCGGCCCGGGCGGCGTTGCGGTACGTCGCCTCGCCCGTGCGGAGGGCGAGGTGGTGGAGGAAGAGGGCGATGCCCGCGGTGCCGCTGTAGAGGTCGGGGCCGAGTTCCGCCGGGGCCCAGCGGCCGGGCGGGGTCCAGTTGGGACCGGTCCAGGCCAGGTCGGCCGGTCCCCGGTAGGCCCGGCGCAGCAGGTGGTCGGCGGCCTCGGCGGCCTTGGCCAGGGCGCGGGCGCGGATCGCCCCGGGATCCGCGTCCGGGGCCACGTCCGGGGCCGGGGTGTCCGGGCGGGGGGCGGCGACCTGCGGGCGGGACGGTTCGCTCGTACCGGTGGCGGTGGTCACCGACAGGCGCAGGAGTTCGCGTTGGCGGGCGAGGTCGGCGGGGCCCAGGGAGTCGAGCTTGTCGAGCGCGGTGTCGAGTGCGGGCCGGTCGACGACGGAGGGGATGAGGGCTCCGGTGGAGGCGCGGGCGTCGACGCCGTCGGGGCGGAGGGTGAACAGGGGGACGTCGTTGTTCCACAGGTCGGCGCGTTCGTGCGCGAGGAAGGCGTCGGCGCTCTCCTCCCAGGCCGCCAGCGCCCACAGCCGGTCCAGGTGGCGGTCGTGGTCCAGGGCGTCGCGCAGCAGGTCCGGGTGGTCACCGGCGGCGAGCAGGCTGCGGTACTCCAGCGTGTCGCGGCGCAGCAGCCGGGTGTGGTCGGCGGCGAAGGCCCGCAGCAGGCGGCGCACCCCCGGTCTGGCCCGCGCCATGATCCGGTACGCCTCGGTGAACCCGGCGTCGAGGTCGTCGGCGAAGTCCGCCAGCTCCAGGGGCTGGTCGGCGGGGAGGGGCCGGCTGTCGACGCCCTGGAGGTTCATCGGCCGGTAGGCGATGCGCATCCGGTCGGTGCCTTCGCCGTCCACGTACGGCACGGTGCGGGGCGGTGCCTGGCCCGGGTCCCAGCCGAGGGCCGACACGTCCGCGCCGCCGTTGCCGTCCTCGTCCCACACCCGCTGAGGCAGCAGACCGGACCGGAGCACCGAGTGGGCGGCGTCGTGGCGCGCCAGGCGTTCGGAGGGGGACAGGTCCTTGGCGGGCTCGCGCAGGTCGGGGTGGAGGAGCGCCTCGCAGTCGACGAGTACGGGCTGGTCCCCGTGGGCGATGAGGTTCTGCGCGTGGCAGTCGACGGCGTCCAGTACGTAGAGCACGGCGGCGAGTGTCCCGGCGCGGTGGTAGAAGGCATGGAGTTCGGCCGCGTCCCGGCAGTGCCTGGCCGCCACGTGGGCCACCCAGCCGTAGCCGTCCCGGGGCAGGTGGGTGACCTCCAGCAGCGGCAGCCGCAGCCGGGGGTTGAGCCAGCGCAGCAGGTCCTGGAAGTGGAGGTCGACGTCGAGCGGGCGGGGCTTGTAGACGATCCGGGTGCCGTTGTCGAAGCGCAGGGCGGTGACGGTGGCGCCGCCCCGGTGGGCGTCGCCGAGGCCGGTGCGTATCTCGGTCAGGCGGCCCAGGGGCAGGCCGGGGGAAAAGGTGCGGGAGATGTCGGGCAGGTCGGTCGCGAGGCGGCGTACGAGGGCGAGGTGGGTGTCGGTCCACTGCTCGGCGGCCACCGTGAGGCGGCGGGCCAGGACCGGGTACTCGGCGAGGATCTGGACGGCCCGCGCGGGGTCGGCGAGGCGGCGCACGAAGTCGCGGTAGCGCTCCTGCGGGGTGGCGCCGGTCAGTTGGCCGGTGAGCCGGGCGACCTCCAGTTCCACGATCATGGTGCGTACGGTCATGGCGTGGGCGGGGGCGGTCAGGGACGGCAGCAGGTGGGCGGTGATCTCCTCGGGGGTGCCTAGCGGGGTGGGGCCGAGGGCGGCGATGCCCCCACGCAGCCGGTCGCGGGCGGCGGTGAGCAGCGGGGCGACCAGGGTGGCGAAGGCATCCCGGTCGGGGATCTCGACGGCGGGGGTGGGCGGGGGTTCCTCGAAGACGGCCGCCAGGTGGCGCGCCCACGGCTCCTCGGCACCCAGCCGTTCGGCCAGGGCTTCGGCGGGCTCGGTGAGCAGTTCGCGCACAAGGCCGGGGTCGAGGGAGTCGGCTGACAGCCGCCTTTCGAACCAGCCGTCCTGATCGAACGGGCGTTGTGCCCGCCAGCGGGCCAGTACGCGCTCGGCGCGCCCGCCGAGACAGGCGTCGGTGACGGTGGCCCTGCCCCGGCGGCTCAACGGGACGGCGCGGGCGGCGGCCAGGCGCAGCAGGGACGTGTCCACCACGGCGGTACCCCTCGGCTCGGCTCATACCGCGCGCCGCACCCCACAGGGGTGCGGCGCGGCGGGCGGTCGGGTCAGTAGCTGCACATCCGTGCGCAACTAGAGTAAGACTCACAGGTGTTGGCCGCCTGCCCGGCGGATACGTAGACCTCTTCGGCCGGGTTCCCGGCCGGGTGGTCCCCGAACTCCCCCGTGAGACTCAGCCGGAAGTCCTCGTCCTTGAGGGCACGGACTCGCTCTGCCGTGGTCAGCACGGCGCCTCCCCTGGTCAGTTGGTGCTTCCGCATGGCCTTCGGACGGCTCATCATGGCAGCGGGGCCCTCACCACACCAGGGCTGTGCATCCCTTGATCCACACCCCTGGTGTGGATCAAGGTTCCACCGACCGCTCGTCCACCCGCCTGGGGCCGCACCGACGCGCACCGTCAGAGCACCACCCGGTAGTGCGTGCGCGGCCATCGGCTTCCCGAGCGGCCCGTACCGCGAGGAGCCGCACGCCTGTCACCCGCCGCGCCGCGCGCGGTACTTCGTACGGGGGCCACAGGCGCCAGGAGTAGTACAAGCCCCCCCTGCCGCAACCGGAGCGCAGGAACAACCGGCCCGGCCGGGCCGTGCTCGCGCAGCCTCTTCAGGCTGGTGGCGATGATGGGGATCTTGCCGTTGTAGTCGTGGAAGCCCTCCGCCCGCTCCCCCTGTCACAGGTGGCGGGTCAGCTCGTGCAGGCGCGCGATAGTGCGGTCGGGGTTGCGCTCGCCGATGCGGTTGAACACCAGCAGGACGGGCGGGTGCGCCGCATCACCGGACGAGGTGGCCGGCGCGCTCCAGCGGATGCGCCACACCGGGCGCTCGGTGCCGTCGGTGTCCTTCACCTTCCGCCGGAAGAACCGGGCGTACTTCTCCAGCTTGCCGGCGAGCTCCTCGGCGGTCTCGTGGCAGTTGTCGACCTCGATCAACAGCAGCGGCTCCCCGTCCTGCGGGGCGGTCAGGACGATGTCGGCCTGGGCGCCGCCCCTGCCGGGCGCGTTCCACGTGCCCGGTGGCTGGCAGTGGAACCTCGGTCCAGTACGAGGCGATGGTGCCGATGCCGTCCGGGGAGTCGGCGGCCCGGACGTGCGGCGGGTCGACGGTGAGCCTGGCCGTGTTCGGCTTCGGGCGCAGCATCGCGATGACGGTCTCGTTGACGGCCATCGGGTGGGAGGCGCCGCTGGAGCCCGCGCCGCGCGCGGTGGACCCCCCATCTCCGTCACCGGGCGCCGCAGCTCGTAGGAGGCGGCTTGCAGGCCCTTGGGGGGCAGGTTCCGCAAGCCCCCCACCTGGGTGGAGCCGCCGTGCTCGACCAGGCCGTGCCTGCACATGTCGGAGAGCGCGGCGGTGTGCGAGGCGGTGCGGGCCTGCTTCCGCTTGGACGGAGTCGGCTTGTCGGTGTGCCGGTAGCTCAGGTGCGGAGCGCCGATCCGCTGGATCTGATCGGCCGTCGCGACCTTCAGCGCTCCCAGCACGCGCAGCACTTCGTCGCGGAAGGTGTTCGTCGATCCCGCCGGGTTCGTCTCCCGCTTGCCCGCCATCAGCCCCGCTCCCTTCCCATCACCCACCGCGGCCGCCCGCCGGGCGCTGGCCTCGCCCGGCCGCAAAGGGCACACGGCCCCCAGACCCGATGATCTCCCCCCAGGGACAACACAGAGAAGTTCAGGGGGAGAAGAGGGTTGTGATGGCACGGTTTTCGCGACGGTTTCCGCGTGGACCAGGAGATTTCCACGCTCCTGGGTGCCGGGCGCCAAAGGGGGTTCCCAAAGGGGGTCCCAAGGGGCCTTCGAAGTGGGCGCCAAGGTCCCCCTTTGGCTTGCCCTCCACGGGCCGGCCTTCCGATGCGATCGGCCCGGGCGGTGCCACTGCCCGGCCTCCGGGTCGGTTCCTTCGCTGCCCCGACCGGGGCGGTCGCGGCGGAGAAGCAGCGTGCAGACGACCCCCTTGTCCGTGGTCTACCTGGGTCTGGTAGCGGGCGTCGTCAAGGAGGAACACGGCGGTGGTCGGGACGGTAGCGGAGGTGGACAAGGGATCAGGGTCGGCTTCGAGGTCGGGTCGACTCTGCTGGAAAAGGGCGCTGTTTTTGCCCCTTACATCCCTGAATCATCCCGTTTTGATCGAGGGGAAGAGTTCTCCCCCGTCGGCGCCGGGCTCTGCCACAGGGCCGCGGTTCCAGCATCGGGTTCGAGGCCGCCGCGATCAGCGGGGCGGCCCGTAAGTGAGGAGCTGTCATGGCCGAGAACACCATCACCGCGCCGCTCGTCCCGATGACGCCGGACGCGGTACTCAGCGCCTTCGGCTACCTTTGGGCCGTGGAGGCCGGCGACACCGACGCCGCCCGCCGATCTCTCCGACACCGAACCGCGGACGCCCGCACCGCTCGTCGACGCAGCGGAGCGGATCATTGTCCCGGTCACCTCCCTGTGCCGCATCGACCCGGACCCGTGCGACCACCCCTTCACCCTGGAGGCCGCCGGGCGCATCCTCGCAGCCACCCTGCGCCGCTGGGCCCAGGCCGGACCCGACCGGCGTGGAAGACATCACCCACGCCATCATCACCTTCGCCCGGCAGGCGCCTTGTCGAGCGCTCCGGCGACCCGATGGATCGGCGCCCAGACCGCGGGGTCGTCGACAAGGCGGCTGAGGTCCGTCATCTGGAGCTTCTCCAGTCAGTGCGAAAGCACCAGTGCCTCGTCCCCTTGCCGCCCGGCTCGGCCGGCAGACGTCGAAGCTGAGCCGTTTGCAAAACGGCAAGCAGACTCCCACCCGCGACGACCTCACGCGTGGGCGCGTGCACTGGACCGGCCGGACGTCGAACCAGAGCTACACGGGCTGCTGGCCGGGTTCGACACGGAGCAGCGAAACCGGTCGTGGCGGAAGCAACTGGCCGGCGGGCACCGCGGTCGTCAGGAGATTGTGATACGGCTGACCGAGAACACCACGCAGATCCGCGGCCTTGTGCGTCCCGGATCCCGGCGCTCTTCCAGACACCGGAGTACGCGCGCGTCGTTTTCGACACCCTTGCCGAGTTCCGCGGCATCCCGGCTACGACTGATACGGCCGTGCACAAGCGCATGCGCAGACAGGAAGCCCTGTACGACCCGGAAAAGTTGTTCCGGTTCGTGCTGTGCGAGGCGGCCCTGTACCACCGCCCGCGCCCGGTGGACGTGATGGCGGAACAGCTGGACCGGCTATGCAGCCTCTCGGGCAGAAACGCGTGGAGCTGGGCATCATCCCCTTCGATGCGCAGCTGCACCGCACCGCCCCGCACGCATTCTGGATCTACGACCGGCGCCCGGTCATCCCGCCCTGCTCGGGCGCAGCCTTCACCAGGACACGTTCGTCCTGGCGGGCGAAGTCCCGCAGCAGGTCCATCGAGTCGTCCGAGGACGCGTCGCCAGTCATCAGCAGTTCGAGATCGGTGTGCGTCTGCGCCAGCACCGACCGGACTGAAGGCCCGAGCGTGGCCGCCGAGTTGTGTACTGGCATCACCACAGAAACACAGAAACCAGGGGCCACCGCGCTGCTCCTTACCCGGATGGGAGTCGTCACGGACGTTGTCGTCGCCGGCCAAGGCTACGTGGGACTGCCGCTCGCCGTGCGCGCCGCCGAGGCAGGCCATCCGGCGACTGCGGTTGGAATCCGTGACGACTTGGCCTCAGAAGAAACGTTTCTGGAAAATCACCGACCACCTTTAGGCTGATCGATTCTCATACTTATTTCGCACGGAGATTACCCTACCTCACAGAGGGTATCCCCGCAACGAAGCACCCGTCCGCGAGGAGGTGCACTCTGAACGGGAGCAGCGTCCGCCGCGTCGCACGTCAAATCGCCTATCCGGCACTCTTTCTGACAATGACCGCCGTCGCCTTGACGGCACTTTATTTCCATCTCGATCCGGGCCCGGTCACCGCTCTTTTCCAAGTAGCCGTCATTTGCTATCTCGCGGCACTGGAGCGGCTCATCCCCTACGATCGCGAATGGCATCCGAGCCGCGGCGAATGGGGTTGGTACGGCGCGTATTTCCTGCTGACCGTCGCCGGCAGCATCGCCGCGCAGCTCCTCGTGTCGCTCTGCGTCCGTGTCATCTCTCCGGCGAGACCGGAACTTCCACTGTGGGCCGACATTCCGCTGGCACTGGCCGTCGGTTCCCTGGCCAGCTATCTGGGGCACCGACTGAGCCACGTCAACCCGTGGCTGTGGCGGCTGCACGGGATCCATCACGTCCCGGACAAGGTCAACGTCGCCAGCAACGGCGTCAACCACATTCTCGACATCGCCTTGACACAGAGCGCCGTACAGCTTTCTCTGGCATGGGTCGGATTCTCCCATGACGCGGTGTTCGTGGTAGGCCTCTTCGTCATCACCCAGGGTTACTTCATCCACGCCAATATCGATGTGCGTATCGGTGCGCTCAACCAGATCCTCGCGAGCCCCGAGCAGCACCGTCTGCATCACAGCATCGATCTCTCCGAAGCCGGTCACTACGGCTCGGATCTGGCAGTGTGGGACCGGATATTCGGCAGCTACACCTGGTATGACGGCCGGAAACCGGAACAGGTCGGTCTGCACGATCCGGCATCCTTTCCAAGAACCGAGGCCATCGTCTCCAGCCATGTCCAGATCGTGCGTCGCCGAGCGGTACCCGGCCGACAGCCCACCTGACGACGAAAATCCGCCACTCCGGTATTGCAAGGATTCAGCCATGTCGGAATTACACCACGCACAGCGAGAAAAGATCGCCATCGTCGGAATCGGCTGTCGGCTGCCCGGCGGAGCATCCGACTATCGGACTTTCTGGCGGAACCTGATCGACGGTAAGGACTGCCTCACCCCGACACCCTCCGATCGGTACGACATCGCCACACTCGCCAGCCGGGACAAGTCGAAACCTGGGCGACTGGTCGGCGGCCGCGGCGGATACATCGACGGATTCGACGAGTTCGACCCGGCCTTCTTCGGTATCAGCCCGCGTGAGGCCGCCCATATGGATCCGCAGCAGCGCAAGCTGCTGGAGGTCGCCTGGGAGGCTTTGGAGGACGGCGGGCAGAAGCCCGCGGAGTTGGCGGGCCGGAACGTAGGCGTCTTCGTCGGCGCGTTCACGCTCGACTACAAGATCCTGCAGTTCGCCGATCTCAGCTTCGAGACCCTGGCCGCCCACACCGCGACCGGCACGATGATGACGATGGTGTCGAACCGCATCTCGTACTGCTTCGACTTCCGCGGCCCCAGTGTCTCCATCGACACCGCATGCAGTTCTTCCCTGGTGGCCGTGCACCTGGCCTGCCAGAGCCTGAGCCGCGGTGAGAGCGAACTGGCCCTCGCCGGCGGGGCGCTGCTGCACAGTGCCCCGCAATACACCATCGCCGAGACCAAGGGCGGCTTCCTCTCCCCCGACGGCCGGTCCCGCACCTTCGACGCCTCGGCCAACGGCTACGTCCGAGCGGAAGGCGTCGGCCTGGTCGCTCTCAAGCGTCTGGACGACGCCCTGCGCGACGGCGACCCCGTCCACGCGGTCATCATCGGCAGCGGCGTCAACCAGGACGGCCGTACCAACGGCATTACCGTCCCGAACGCCGACGCCCAGATCACCCTCATCGAGCAGACCTGCGCCGAGGCCGGCATCACCCCCGGCAGCCTCCAGTACGTCGAGGCGCACGGCACCTCCACACCCGTCGGCGACCCGATCGAGGCGGGCGCGCTCGGCCACGCGCTGTCGATCGGGCGCCCACCCGGCGCTCCTTGCTACGTCGGGTCGGTCAAGACGAACATCGGCCACTCCGAATCGGCCGCCGGTATCGCCGGGCTGGTCAAAACCGTACTCAGCCTGAAGCACCGCACCATCCCGCCACACATCAACCTCGACGAGATCAACCCCGCGATCGACCTCGCGTCGCTGCCCTACGAGATCCCTACGCGCACGGTTCCATGGCCCTGCCACGACGGTCCGGCGCGCGCGGGCGTCAACTCTTTCGGCTTCGGCGGCACCAACGCGCACGTGCTGCTCGAAGCAGCCCCCGCGCCTGAGGCGACCGACGCACCGCAGCCACTCCCGTCGCCCCCCGGCTACTCCATCCTGCCGTTGACCGCACGGGATCCTGAGCGCCTCTTCGACGTCGCCGAGAACATCCGGCAGGAGCTCTCCGGCGTCCACGGTCCCCCAGCGCCGCTGCCCGACCTCGCCTACACCCTGGCCCGGCGCCGCCAGCATCTGGAGTCGCGGCTGTCCGTCGTCTACGACTCGCCCGCCTCGCTGGACGAGGCCCTCGGCGCCCATCTGAGGGGCGAAGCCCACCCCCGCGTGCTCCTGGACCAGCAGCGCGAGGAGCGGGACCGGCGGCTGGTCTGGGTCTTCACCGGCATGGGGCCCCAGTGGTGGGGCATGGGACGGCAGCTGTTCGACACCGAACCGGTCTACCGGGAGGCGGTCGAGGCGTGCGACCGCGAAATCCGTGAGCTCACCGGCTGGTCGCTGGTGAAGGAACTGGCCGCCGACGAGGCCCACTCCAAGATGAGCGAGACCTGGCTGGCCCAGCCCGCCAACTTCGCCGTGCAGGTGGGCCTCGCGGCACTGTGGCGCAGCCATGGCGTGCGACCGGACGCCATCGTCGGGCACAGCACCGGTGAGGTCGCCGCCTTCTACGAGGCCGGTGTCTATACCCTGCGTGACGCGGCCAGGATCGTCGTCCACCGCAGCCGTCTCCAGCAGCGGTTGGTGGGCACCGGTTCCATGCTGGCGGTGAGCCTGTCCGAGACAGATGCCCTGCGGCGTCTGCAGCCCTACGCCGGCCGCCTGTCGGTGGCCGCCGTCAACAGTCCGGGCGCTCTCACCCTCGCCGGAGACGAGCAGGCCCTCACCGAGCTCGCCGACGAGCTGCGGTCCGAGGAGATCTTCGCCAAGTTCCTGACCGTGCGGGTGCCGTACCACTCGCCGTACATGGACCCCATCAGAGACGAACTGCTCTCCTCGCTCGCCGGCATCGAGCCGCGGCCGGCGAGCGTCCCGCTCTACACGACCGCGGGCGAGGAGGCGGCCGGCCGACGCGCCGAGGGTCCCGAGCTGGACGCCGACTACTGGTGGCACAACGTCCGTGACAGCGTCCGGTTCAGTGACGCCATCGACCGTCTCGCCGATGACGGCCACCGGGTCTTCCTCGAAATCGGCCCGCACCCGGTCCTGGGCCATTCGATCAACGAATGTGCCGGCGCCCGGGGCGGCGAAGTGCGGGTCCTGCCGTCGATCCGCCGCCAGGAGGACGAGAGCGAGCGCTTCACCCTCTCTCTCGCGGCGCTGCACAACCTCGGCGTCGACATCGCCTGGGACGTCCTCCATCCCACAGGCCGGCCGGTGCCGCTGCCCCGCTATCCGTGGAAGCGAGACCGGTACTGGACGGAGCCCAAGCCGGTCGAGCAGGTCCGTCTCGGCCGCCTGGACCACCCCCTGCTCGGGCGCCGCCTCAATACCGCCGAACCGGTCTGGGAAGCCAGGCTCGATGTGGAGTCCCTGCCGTATCTGCGGGACCACCGGATCCAGGGCAGCACGGTCTTCCCGGCGGCCGGCTACGTGGAGATGGCGACGCAGGCCGCCCGGGTACTGACCGGCGGCGACGCCGTCCTCGCCGACATCGACCTGCGCAAGGCGCTGTTCCTGCCGACCGGCCCCGAGAGCCCTGTCGGCGAGAGTGCGACGGTGCAGCTGTCCGTCTGCACCGAAGACGCCGCGTTCACCATCGCAGGCGTTCCGCGGGACGATACGGGTGAGCGGAGCGTGCACGCCCGTGGTGCCCTGCGCTCCGCGCAGCGCGGACTCCGTAGGAGCGCACCCCGGCTCGACACCGACGCGATCCGTGGGGGCGGCGCTCGTCGGATGGACGGTGCCGAATGCTACGCGGCACTCGCCGCGCTCGGTTACCACTACGGACCGGCGTTCCAAGGGATCGAAGAGGTATGGATCGGCTCCAACGAGGCGCTCGCCCGCATCCGACCGCCCGTGTCGATCGGCGACGACGCCGCCCGCCACCATCTGCACCCTGTGCTGCTCGACGCCTGCTTCCAGACGCTGCTGACGCCGCAACTCCTGGTCCAGGGCCAGGATGCCGCGCCCGGCACCGGCATCCGGCTGCCGCTCTCGATCGACGAGGTACGCCTCGACGCCGTCGGGGACCAGCCGCTGTGGGCGCACGCCACCCTCACCAGCCGCGCCGACGGCGAACTCGTCGGGGACATCGCCGTCTACGCCGACGACGGCACTCCACTCGGCGGTATCACCGGGTTCCGCGCCGCCGACGTCGAAAAGGCATCCGCAGCCGTCGGCCTGACCACCATCGATTCCTGGCTCGCCGACATCTCCTGGGTCGAGACCCCGCACGAGTCCGGGACGGCGAGTACGGCCGAAACTCCCGCCCGGGACTGGCTCGTCCTCGCCGACGCGCAGGGCGTCGCCGATGAGCTTGCCACGCAGATCACCGCCCTGGGCGGGCGGTGCCATCTGGTGCGGCCAGGCCCGGGCTACGGCATGTCGCCGGACCAGCGCGAGTCGACGGTCGCACCGGGCTCCACCGCCGACCTGGAACGTCTCTTCGCCGAGCTGAGCGCGGCCGGGCAAGGGCCCTACGACCACGTAGCCCATTTGTGGAGTCTCGACCTCCCGCCCATCGACGCGGTCCGGACCGCAGCCGGCCTCCGCGAGCACGCCGGCCTCGGCGGCTACGCACTGGTCGCGCTCGCCCGGACACTGCCGGTCCACCAACCGGGCAGCAGGCTGCACATCGTCACCCGCGGCAGCCAGGCCGCCACCCCCGGCGATCCGGTCGAACCGCTGTCCGCACCGGCCTGGGGCATCGGGCGCGTACTGGGGCAGCAGGAGCTGACCGCCCACCGCGGCAGGCTCATCGACCTCGACCCCGCCTCCGGCGACGACGACGCGGCCCGTTGGGCGGACGCCCAGGCCATCCTGCGGGAAGCGACCGCCGCCGACAGCGAGGAGGAGATCGCGCTGCGCGGCGACCGCCGCTACACCAGCCGCCTCACACCGGTCGCCGACCTGCCCCGCCCGCTGCCGCTGCGTCTGCGCGCCGACGGCGCTTACCTGGTGACCGGCGCGTTCGGCGCGCTGGGCCGGCACCTCTGCCGCCGGCTGGTCACCCGCGGCGCCCGCCGCCTCGTCATCGTCAGCCGCACCCCGCTGCCCGACCGGGACCAGTGGCGCACCATCGACCCCGCCTCCGCCGCCGGCGACCGCGTCCGCTTCCTGAAGGAGCTGGAAGAGCTGGGCGCCCTGCCGATCCTGGCCACGCTCGACACCAGCGACGAGACAAGCCTGACCGCATGGCTCACCGACTACAGGCGGCGGGAGTCACCGCCGATCCGCGGCGTGTTCCACCTCGCCGGCCAGGTCCTGGACACCCTCCTGCCGGAGATGGACCGGGCGGCCTTCGACGCCGTGTACGACCCGAAGGTCCTCGGCGCGTACCTGCTGCACCGTCATCTGGCGGACGAGCCGCTCGACCACTTCGTCCTTTTCTCCTCGATCGCCTCGCTGCTGACCACCGCCGGCCAGACCAACTACGCTGCGGGCAACGCCTTCCTCGACGCGCTCGCCCACCACCGCCGCGCCCGCGGCCTGCCCGCCCTCAGCCTGGACTGGGGTCCCTGGGCCACGGGCATGATCGAGGAGCTCGGGCTGATCGAGCACTACCGCACTCATCGCGGCATGAGCTCGCTGTCCCCCGAAGCAGGCATGGCCGTCCTCGAACGCGTCATCTGCCAGGACCGCTCACAGCTGCTCGTCGCCACCGTCGTCGACTGGCCGGTCTTCCTCGCCTGGTACCCCTCGCCCCCGCTGCTGGTCACCGACCTGGCTGCGGCGGCGGACGGCGCGTCCTCCGCCGCGGACAGCGACGGCAGCGGCCTCGACACGCTCCACGCCTCCTTCCGCGACGCCGACGCCGACACCCGCCGGGCGCTGCTGACCAACCGTTTCACCCACATCGTCGCCGGTGTGCTGCGGGTGCGGCCCGAACAAGTCGACCCCGACGCCGGCCTGGGCGCCCTCGGCCTCGACTCCCTCCTGGCGATGGAGCTGCGCTCCCGTGTCCAGGCCGAGCTGGGCATCGCGCTGCCGGTCGTCGCCCTGCTCAGCAGCGCGCCTGTCAGCGACCTGGTCAGCCAGCTGTACGACGGACTCGTCGACCTGGTCTCAGCCGACGCGGATGCCGCCGGGGACGAGGCCGTCGTCGAACTCTTCCACGACGAGCGGCAGCATCCCCTGACCCAGAACCAGAAGGCGTTGTGGTTCCTCAAGCAGCTCAACCCCGACGGGTTCGCCTACAACATCGGCGGCGCCGTCGAGGTACGCGTGGAGCTCGACCCCGACCTGATGTTCGCGGCGTTCCGCGCCCTGATCGAACGCCATCCCAGCCTCCGCGCCAACTTCACGCATCAGGACGGCCGGCCCGTCCAGAAGGTCGCCCCGCCCGAGGACGCCGTGTTCCGGCAGGACGTCGGAGTCTTCGACGTCCAGGACTGGCCGTGGGAGGAGATCCACGATCTGATCGTCAGTGAGTACCGCAAGCCGTACGACCTGGAGCACGACCCGCTGGTCCGGCTGCGCCTCTTCCAACGCGGCCGTGACCGCTGGGTGCTGATGAAGGCCGTGCACCACATCATCTCCGACGCCATCTCGACGTTCACCTTCATCGAGGAGCTGCTCGCGGTCTACGAGACGTTGAGCCGGGGCCGGCGCCCCGAGCTGCCGCCCGTCCCGGCCCGCTACCTCGATTTCCTCAACTGGCAGAACCGGTTCCTCGCCGGCCGCGACGCCCGGCGGATGCTCGACTACTGGAAGAGTCATCTGCCGGCCGACACGCCGGTCCTGAATCTGCCGACGGACAAGCCCCGCCCGGCCGTCCAGACCCACAACGGCGCCTCAGAGTTCTTCGTCCTCGACACCGACCTCAGCGCACGCGTCCACGCCCTCGCCCGCGAGCACGACGTCACCGTCTTCATGGCGCTCATCAGCGCCTACTACCTGATGCTCCACCATTACTCCGGCCAGGACGACATCATCGTCGGCAGTCCGGTGACAGGCCGCACCCAGGAGGAGTTCGCCGGGGTCTACGGCTACTTCGTCAACCCGCTGCCGCTTCACCTCGACTTGGCCGGCTCACCGACCGTTGCCGAGCTCCTCGCCCGTGTCCGGGACGTCGTGCTCGGCGGCCTGGACCACCAGGAGTACCCGTTTGTGCTTCTGGTGGAGGAGCTGGGCCTGCGGCACGACCCGAGCCGGTCCGCCGTCTTCCAGGCGATGTTCATCCTCCTGACCCACAAGGTGGCCACCGAGAAGTACGGCTACCGCCTGGAGTACATCGAGCTGCCCGAGGAGGAAGGGCAGTTCGACCTCACCCTCTCCGTGTACGAGGACGAAGCCGACCGGCGTTTCCACTGCGTCTTCAAGTACAACACCGACCTGTTCCTCGCCTCGACGATGCGGCGGCTGGCATCCCACTATGTCAACCTGCTCGACGCCCTGACCCGCGCCGCCCCCTCGCAGCCCGCCGGCCGGTTGCAGATGCTCGGCCATAAGGAGCGCGAGCGCATCGTGGGCCAGTGGAGCGGAGCGGGGCACCGGGCCGCCGCGCCGGACGTGCCGGTCCATCGGCTCATCAGCCGGATCGCCGCCGAGCGGCCCGGAGCGATCGCCGTCTCCGCTCCCACCGAGGACGGCGGGAGCCGACGACTGACCTACGGCGAGCTGGAGCACCGCAGCCACGGCCGCGCCCGGCGGCTGCGCGAGCTGGGTGTCGCCGACGGAGCGGTGGTGGCCGTCTGCCTGGACAAGTCACCCGAGCTCGTCGTCACCCTGCTGGCGGTGCTCAGGGCAGGCGGCGCCTACCTGCCGCTCGACCCCGACAACCCGGCCGACCGGATGGCGTACATGGTCTCGCACGTCGGAGCCGCAGTGCTGGTGGTCGACGACGCCGGACGCGAGCGGTTCGCCGGCCTGCCGTGCCAGGTGCTCACCCTCGGCGACCTCACCGTGGAGACGTCCGGTGACGCACGTGAGCCGGCCGTCGACATGGACGCCCCCGCCTATGTCATCTACACCTCCGGCTCCACCGGCAACCCGAAGGCGGTGTCGGTCAGCCACCGCAACATCGCCTCGGCGTACGAGGCATGGCGGGTGGAGTACCGCCTCGGCCACGAGGTCACCGTCCATCTCCAGATGGCGAGCCCGTCCTTCGACGTCTTCACCGGCGACCTGGTGCGCGCCCTGTGCTCGGGCGGCACCCTGGTGCTCATCGGACGCGAGCTGCTGTTCAACACGGCGATGCTGTACACCGCCATGCGGGAGGAGCGCGTCGACTGCGGGGAGTTCGTGCCCTCCGTCGTACGGGGCCTGATCGCCCACTGCGAGCACGAGGGCAGCCGCCTGGACTTCATGCGCCTGCTGATCGTCGGCTCCGACAGCTGGAAGGTCGAGGAGTACGACCGGCTCCGTTCCCTGTGCGGCCCGGACACCCGCCTGGTCAACTCCTACGGCCTCACGGAGGCCACCATCGACAGCACCTACTTCGAGGGGCCGACGGACGGCCTGGAGCCGAGCCGGATCGTGCCGATCGGGCGGCCTTTCCCGGGGACCGAGGTGTACATCCTCGACAAGCACGGCGATCCGGTGGCGCCCGGAGTCCCGGGCGAGCTGTGGATCGGCGGCGCGGGTGTCACCACCGGATACGTCAGGGACCCGGAGCAGACCGCGCACCGCTTCGTCACCCGCACCCTCAGCCGCGAGCCGGGTACACGGCCTGTGCGTCTCTACCGCACCGGCGATCTCGCCTGCTGGGACAGCGACGGGCGAGTGCACCTCCTCGGCCGCGCCGACTCGCAGGTCAAGGTGCACGGCCATCGCGTGGAGATCGGCGAGATCGAGTCCCGTCTCGCGCAGTGGCCCGCGCTGGCGCAGACGGTCGTCACCCTGCGGCCGGACCAGCGCGGGGAAAGCACACTGTGCGCGTACGGCGTAGCGGCTCCCGGTACGGAGCTGGACTGGCGGCAGCTCCGCCGCATCTCGCCGCGCACCTGCCGACGTATCTGATCCCCGCCGCTTTCACCGAGCTGCCAGAGCTGCCCCTCACCCTCAACGGAAAGGTCGACATCGCGGCGCTGCCCGCGCCCCGGTACCCCGCCGACGACGAACGGCACGACCCGCCCGCGACCCTCTACGAGACGCGGATGGCCGAGCATTGGCGAGCCGTCCTCGGCCTCGGGCACGTCGGTCTCCAGCACGACTTCTTCGAGTCCGGCGGGAGCTCCATCAAGCTGATCGAGCTGATCCACGGCCTGCAGAACGAGTTCAACATCACCATCCCGGTCAGCCAGCTCTTCAAGGTGACCACGCTGCACGGCATGGCCAGGACGGTGGAACACATCGTCACCGGAAGGCTCCCCGGCGCCCAGCCCTATCTGCGCTTCAACCGCGGCGCGGGGTCCGTCGTCTTCTGCTTCCCGCCCGCCGGCGGCCACGGACTGGTCTACCGGCTGTTCGCGGCCGAGCTGCGGGAGTACGAACTCGTCGCGTTCAACTACGTCACCGGTGACGACAAGGTGGCCCGCTACGCCGATCTGATCGACACCCTCCAGCCGCAGGGCCCCTGCGAACTGCTCGGCTACTCGCTCGGCGGCAACCTCGCCTTCGAGGTCGCCAAGGAACTCGAACACCGCGGGCGCGAGGTCGGTGACGTCGTCATCCTTGACTCCTACCGCATCCCCGCCTGCTTCACCGCCGACGCCGACCATCTGGAGGAGTTCGAGCGTGAACTGCGCGAGCACCTGCGCAAGCACACCGGGTCGGAGCACCTCGCCCAGGAAACCCTCGACCAGGCCAGGGACTACATCGGCTTCTGCGGCCGTACACCCAATCTCGGTATGGTGCGCGCTCCCCTCACCGTGATCTCCGACGAGCGTAAGGTCGCCTTCTACGCGGCCGGCGAGCGCGGCACCTGGGACGGCAGCTCCGCCACGCGCAGCACGGTGCTGTGCGGCTCCGGCGTCCACGCCGACATGCTCGACCCGGGACATGTCGCGCACAACGCCGACCTGACCCGCTCGGCCCTTGCCAGGTGTCCGAGCGAGACCGGCATCGGCGCCTACGACGTCGCGCTGGGAGGTGAGGCATGTGGCTCGTGACGTGCGCAAACGCCGACGCCAGACAATGATCGTCATCGGTGGCGGGCTCGGCGGTCTGTCCACGGGGTGCTACGCGCAGATGAACGGCTACCAGAGCCGGATCTTCGAAATGCACGAGATCCCGGGCGGCTGCTGTACCTCCTGGGACAAGGGCGACTTCACCTTCGACTGGTGCGTCAGCTGGCTGCTCGGGTCGGGGCCCGGCAACGAGATGCACCAGATCTGGCTGGAGCTCGGCGCGCTGCAAGGCAAACAGATGCGCAACTTCGACGTCTTCAACGTCGTGCGCGGCCGTGACGGCCGAGCGGTGTACTTCTACTCCGATCCGGACCGCCTGGAAGCGCACCTGCTCGACCTCTCCCCCACCGACGCGAAGCCGATCAGGCAATTCTGCCGCGACCTGCGGAAGTTCAGGCAGTGCATGGCCGTCTACCCCTTCCTCACACCGTTGGGGCTGATGGGACGGCTTGAGCGCTGGAGGACGCTGGCCGCGTTCGTCCCGTACATCAACGTCATCCGGCGATCGATGACGACGCTCATGACGGACTACTCCGCGAGGTTCACCGACCCGCTCCTGCGCGAGGCGTTCAACTACATTCTCTACGAGTACCACCCCGCGTTCCCGGTGCTGCCCTTCCACTTCCAGCTGGCGTCGCACGCGAACGCGACGGCGGGCGTGCCGGAAGGGGGCTCGCTCGGCCTTTCCAGGTCGGTCGAGGAGCGCTATCTGCGGCTCGGCGGGCGGATCACCTACAACGCCAAGGTCGAAGAAGTACTGATCGAGAACGACCGTGCCGTCGGAGTCCGGCTGAGCGACGGACGGGAGTTCCGCGCCGACATCGTGGTCTCGGCCTGCGACGGCCACACCACGATGATGCGGCTGCTCGGCGGCCGGTATCTCAACGAGACCTACGAGCGCCTCTACACGAAGACCATCAAGGAACGGGGGATGCTCTACCCCGGCTACGTGACCGTGTTCCTGGGCCTGGACCGCCCCTTTCCGGCGGGCGAGCCCTGTTCGACGTACCTGCTCGGCGAGGAGGAAGCGGCGGAATTCATCGGCATGGGCAAGCCCAGCATGAACGTCCAGTTCCGCAGCATCCACTACCCGGAGCTGTCACCGCAGGGGAGCACCGTCGTATTCGTCAGCTACTTCTCCGACACCGACGTCTGGCGGAAGCTGAGCCAGGGACCGGAACAGCGGAGCCGCATGCACAAGGGAAAGGAGGTCCACACCCTGGCGGTACGCCGCGGCCGTGCGTACTACGCCGCGAAGCGCCAGGTGAAGCGCGCCGTCACGAAATTCCTGGACCGGCAGTTCCCCGGGCTGGCGGAGGCGGTGGTGGCGCGTGACATCGGGACGCCGCTCACCCAGGTCCGCTACACCGGCAACTACGACGGAACCATCGCCGGCTGGCTGCCGTTCGTGGAGAGCGCGGAGACGGTCGAGGAGGAAGTGAAGAAGAACGGTCCGGTGGCGCCGGGCCTGGCGAACTTCTACCTCGCCGGTGTCTGGTCATCGATCGGCGGTCTCATCCGGGCGGCTGCGGCGGGCCGCCATGTCATGCAGTTCATCTGCCGTGACGACGGCGTGGAGTTCACCGCCGGCATCGACTGGTCCCAGCCGCCGCCCACACACATCGTCATCCCGGTCGGCCGGCGCCCCGCCCCGTCCCGGATCGCACCGGCCCCCACCGTCCAGGAGTCTGAATGAAGATCGAGAAGTGGACCGTGCGCGAGCACGTGCCGGGCTCTCCCGATGTCGACCGGATCTACGAAAAGGTGGTCGAGGAGGTGGACGTCTCCTCCCTCAAGGAGGACGAGATGCTCTTCAAGACCCTCTATGTGTCCGTGGATCCCTATCTGCAGGGCCTCGCCCTTGAGACGCCCATCGGCACACACATGGTCGCGCATAGCATCCTGGAGGTGATCGCTGCCGGCCCGCGGGCGTCCTTCTCCGTCGGCGACCTGGTGCAGGGCTTCGGCGGCTGGCGCAGTCATGTGGTCGGCACGGGTGCGGGGTGGCGGTGGGAGCATGGCGAGTTCCCCGTGCCGTTCCCCGCGTACCGGAGGCTGGATCCGAGTCACTACGACGAGGCGCTGCCCCTCTCGACGGCGCTCGGCGTCATGGGCCCGCCAGGCCTGACCGCCTGGGGCACACTCACCAGGTTCTTCACCGTGAAACCGGGTGACACCTTCGTGATCAGCGGTGCTTCCGGCTCGGTGGGCTCGTTGGCTGGCCAGCTCGCCAAGCGCTCCGGCGCACGGGTGATCGGCACCACCAGCTCACCGGAGAAGGCCGGGTACCTGGCCGGGCTGGGTTTCGACGATGTCGTCCACTACCAGCAGGGTGACGCCCCGGAGAAGGTCCGCGAGGCGCTGCGGGCGGCGGCCCCGGACGGCATCGACAAGTACTTCGACAACCTGGGCGGGGCGATCACCGATGCGGTGTTCTCCATGCTCAACGTGGGCAGCCAGGTGGCCGTCTGCTGGCAGTGGGCGACCCAGGTCGCGGGCGACCATGTCGGGCCCCGCCTTCTTCCCTACATCATGTTCCCCCGTACGACCGTGCGCGGGATCTTCGCGGAGGAGTGGTACGACCAGGAGACACTCGCCGCGATGCATGACGAGCTCGGAGGAATGGTCCGTCGCGGCGAGATCGCCTACCACGAAACCGTCCGCCGCGGATTCGACTCCATCCCGGAGGCGTACCGCAGCTTGTACGAGGACAGGGCGGCCAATCGCGGCAAGGTCCTGGTCCAGCTTTAGGCCTCCCATTTCTCCCCGAAAGGCGGACATCGACGGTGCCCAACCAGCAGGAGACGCTCGCGTATCCCTTTGCTCAGGCCGAGAAACTGAAACTCCACCCTGTCTACGCCGAGCTGCGGAAACGGCCGCTGGCACGGGTGCGGATGCCGTACGGCGAGGACGCCTGGCTGGTCACCCGATACGCCGACGCCAAGGCGGTGCTGGGCGACCAGTGGTTCAGTATGGCCGCGGCGGCCGGGAGGGACCGGCCGCGCGTGCGACCAGTGGCGGTGAGCGGCGGTGGCCTGCTCTCCACGGACGGCCCGGATCACTCCCGGCTGCGAGGCACGGTGGCCAGGGCGTTCACCGCACGTCGTGTCGAGCGGCTGCGCGACCGCGTGCAGGAGATCGCCAAGGACCTGGTGAACCGTATGACGAAGGCGGGTGCCCCGGCGGACCTCGGTGACCAGTTCGCCTTCCCCCTCGCGATCACGGTGATCGGCGAATTGCTCGGGGTGAATCAGGACGGCCATCCCCGCATCCGGCACTGGCTGGACGTGATGATGTCCCACAACGTGACGGCTGACGAGTTCCACAAGTGGAACAACACTTTCGCCGCGTATACGGCGGACCTGGTGGAGCTACGGCGGCAACATCCGGGCGATGATCTGTTCAGTGCCCTCGTACGGGCGCACGATCAGGAGGGGCGCATCTCCATGCGGGAGTTGCTCGCCCTCACGCCGGTTCTCATCAGCGCGGGGTTCGTGACGACGTTCAACCAGATCTCCAACTCCTGCTATCTCCTGTTGGCGCGTCCCGACCGCTTCTCCTCGCTGCTCGACCGGCCCGAGACGGTCCCCCTCGCGGTGGAGGAACTGCTGCGGTACGTGCCGCTGCCCAACGGATTCGCCTTTCCCCGTTACGCCACCGAAGACGTCGAACTGGGCGGAGTGCTCGTCCGCGAGGGCGAGCCCGTCCTGATCGACACGGCAGCCGCCAACCGGGATCCAGCGGTGTTCGACGACGCCGAGGAACTCATCCTCGACAGGGCCGCCAACCCTCACCTCAGTTTCGGTTACGGCCCTCACTTCTGCATCGGTGCCCACTTGGCGCGCGTGGAGCTGCAAGTGGCCCTGGAAACGCTGCTGGAACACCTGCCAGGCCTCGAACTGGCCGTCCCCGAAGACGCACTGCGCTGGAAGACGGAGAGCATGGTGAACGGCCTCCATGAGCTGCCGGTCACCTGGTGAGACGCCTGCGACGCGCGCCGTTCCAGGTTCTCCGGTGCGCGCAGCCACGTCGCCGGGTCGGTCGTCCGGCCCTCCACGTACTCCTCGGGCATCGCGGCCTGCTGGTGGGCGTGGACGGCGACGGCCCGCCGGCGCCCCACACCGGCTCGCCGTCGTCGTCCAGGCGCTGCACGCGGTTCAGGACCAGGCAGCGGTCGTGCAGGAGGGGGAAGCCGTCCCGGTTGTCGAAGTCCCGGAACACCGCGACGACCAGGGCCGGGCGTCTTGGCGCGCCCGCGGTCCGAGGAGCACCGGGTCTGTGCGACCTCGTCTCCAGCCAGCGCAGCACGGTGGCGATGGCCAGCTCGATGACCCGGCGCGTCTTGTTGGCTCCCAACGCCCACAACGGCGTGGAAGCGCTGAATCTCGCCCGGCGCGCCCGGCAGGTGCTGGGTGAGCAGCGCCCGGCTGTCGCCGACGCCTGGCTGCTGACCGTGGAAGCCCTCGGGTACGCGGTGGCCGGCGACCGGCGCGGGGCAGACCAGGCCCTGACCGAGTCCCGTACAGCCGCGGAGGCGCTGACCTCCGAGGAGGAACCGCCGCCGTGGCCGTGGGTGTTCTCCTTCACTCCCGACAAGGTGGCCGCCTGCCGCGTCACCTGCGGCGCACGCCTGGGGCTGCCCGAGTGGGTACTCGCCCAGGACGTAGAAGCCCTGGCCACCGGACACGCGAAACAACGCGCGCTGCTCGTGCTCGACATCGCCGACGGTCACATCGCCGGCGGGCGGGTGGAGGCCGCGTTCGCCCTCGCCTCCCCGCGCCCTCGATGCCAGCCTGCGGTACCGGTCCGGGCGGACCGTGGAACGCGCCCGTGCCCTGCGCCGTAGCCTCACCACCGCCTCACCGCCGAAGGTGGTGCGGGACTTCGACGAACGCCTGCACGGCGTCTACCTGTAGGAAGGATGACCACGGCATGAGGGTGGGGATCACCGGGCACCGCGGACTGAGCACGCAGGTCGAGGAGCACGTGCGGGCTCTCCTGGCCGACCAGGTCAGCCAGTACGACCCGGCCGGACTCGTCGGCGTCTCCTGCATCGCCGACGGTCCCGACGCCTGGTTCGCCGAGACCGTCCTGGAGCACGGCGGCCGCCTGGAGGTCGTCATCCCGGCCGCCGAGTACCGCCAGGGCCTGCCCGACTGGCACCACCCGGTCTACGACCGGCTCCTCTCCCGCGCAGCCGACGTCCACCACACCGGCATCACCGAGTCGACCTCCGAAGCGCATCAGGCCGGATCCGAGATCCTCGTCGGCCTGGTGGATGAGCTGGTCGCGGTATGGGACGGGAAACCGGCGCGGGGATACGGAGGCACCGCCGACGTAGTCGCCTACGCCGAACAAACCGGCGTCCCGGTGCGGGTGCTGTGGCCCGAGGGCGCCAGCCGGTGACACCGTTGAACGCAGTGCCGCCCGCCCAGCAACGCGCTGTCCGACGAAGTCGCCGCTTGCGCCAAGGCGGTGGTGCCGCACTTCGCCCAGGCCGCCCAGGATCCCGTACAGCGCGGCAGCGCTACGTCCTCCCCACCGCGCCCCAGCCCCGTACGAAGGCGGCCAGGCCGCGGCGCTGCTCTTCCTCACGGGCGATCGCTGTCCCGTCGCTCCCGGCACCCTGACGTATGGCGGCGTCCCGCGTACCAGGCTGTTGTGACGGGGAAAGCCGAGTGTCACCCATATGGCCGAGTCGGAGGTGTGAGTGGCTTGTACTCGGTGCAGCCTGACTCGCGGGAAGCGCCAGCGAGGTGCCTGGCAGCACTGATGCTGCGCCAGCCTTGTCAGCCGTGAGGAACAACGCAATGACGACAGCCGACCAGGCCCGGATGCGGATCATTCCCAGCAGTAACGGGGTGATTTACCCGGGACAGACGATTTACTTCATCCCGTATTTCAGTAACGACGGTCCGGGCACCGCGGACCGGGTCACCATGGAAAGCACCGTTGCGCCGGGCCTGAAGGTCACCGAAGTCTACGGTGGCCCGTGTCGGCAGACTGGTGAGGCCACGGTGGCCTGTGAGTGGCCGAGCACCCCGCCCAGGGACCGGTTCGGCTGGACTAAGATCTCCGTCACCCTCGATGCCGACCATCCGGCCGGCACCACGGTCTCCGCCACCTTGGCATTAACCGCCTACCGCGACGGCAGCGCCAGTGACCGGGCCGAGCACACCATCACCTGGCAGGTGAAACACGCGCCCACCTACCCCGGCCCAGACAGCAGCGCTTTCCCTCATCCACGCACTCTCACCGTGCGAGCTGTGCCGTCGGCCGAGTCCGAGCGACGTCGCTTGGCCCAGCAGTTCGTGTGGGCCGACTTCCAGCCCACCGGCTACTACCTGAACCCGCACACCGACCTTTTCGTCACCGTCACTGGCCTGCCCGCCGACGCCCCCTCACCGGAGCTTATTGTCGGCACGCCCGCGCTGGCCCAGCCGGAGAATGAGCACGACATCACCCCGTCCCCCCAAACCTTCCCGCTCACCTCGGGCACCACCACGGTCCGTGTCTTCTACGGCGGGCTGCTCTACCTGCGACACACGACCGAGCCCGGCCGCACCGTGCCGGACGTGACCGTGACGCTCGGCGAGCAGGCCCTGCCCGTTCCCCTGTACCGGCAGGGAATCACCACACAGGCACAGTGGGCGGCCATGCTGGAGGCGGCCACCGTGCCGCTAGGACTTGTCCGGCCGATCATGTGACTACTTTGCGCTCGGGTCGTTGATGTGGACATGGGGCGGGGTGATCTGACGGATGCCGAGTGGGAACGGCTGCGGCCGTTCCTGCCGGTCAGTAACAGGCGTTGTGGCAGGTGGCGGGACCACCGGCAGGTGATCGACGGGATTCTGCATCGGGTGCGGACCGGGGTGCAGTGGCGTGACCTGCCCGAACGGTTCGGGCCGTGGAAGACCGTCTACGAACGCCACCGGCTGTGGTCGGCCGACGGCACCTGGGAGCGTCTGCTCCAGCAGGTCCAGGCCGCGGCCGACGCGGCGGGTGAGATCGACTGGGACATCGCGGTGGACTCCACCATCGTGCGTGCTCATCAGCACGCGGCCGGAGCCCGGACCGAGCCGCCGCCGGCGTCAAAGGGGGCCGAAGAGATGGAACACCAGGGCGAAACGCCGTGGCAGAGCCTGCTCGCCCGCCTGGTGGAGGTGGTGCTGGAGGTGAGGGCCTGGGGCGCTCGCGGGGCGGGTTCACCAGCAAGCTCCACCTGAGCGCGGACGGTCGCTGCCGCCCGTTGTCTGTGGTGGTCACCGGCGGGCAGAGGGCGGACTGCACCCAGTTCAAGCCGGTCCTTGAAAAGATCCGCGTCCCCCGGACCGGACCGGGCAGGCCGCGCAAGAAACCCGACAGCCTGGCGGCCGACAAGGCTTACAGCAACGGACCCTGCCGCGAGTACCTGCGACGGCGGGGCATCCGCCACACGATCCCCGAGAAGACCGACAGCCAGGCCGCCCGCCTGCGAAAGGGCTCGCGTGGCGGACGGCCACCCGGCTTCGACGAAGACCGCTACAAGAAACGCAACACGGTCGAGCGGGCGATCAACCGGCTGAAGCAGTCCCGGGCAGTCGCCACCCGCTACGACAAACGCGGGTACGTCTTCCTCGGCACCGCCACAGCGGCAGCCCTGATCATCTGGCTGCGAACTTGATCGCCCGGACAAGTCCTAGCCGAGCACGCCGGGCACCGCGTCATCCTCACCGGCCTCCTTCCCTACGTCCGACGCCACCAGGACGAGGACCAGGAGGCGCTTCTCGCGCTGTACGAAGAGATCATCGGGGCGCAGGACGCCATCAGCGGCCTGAACGGACAACCTGGCGGGCGCGACGCCCCCAGTCCGCTGCGCCCCATGGTCGTCACCACCCGGCGCGCGACCAACCCCAACTCCACCAACGTCCGCGCCGCCATGCCCTTGGAAGGCGACGGCGGCGAGCTCTACCGCGTGGACCGGCTAAAGACCAGCTGGGGTCTGTGGCACGAACTCGGCCATCACCGCCAGCACACCAGCCACTGGAGCTGGCCCGCCCAGGGCGAGGATACCGTCAACATCTACAGCCTCGCCGCCCGCCGGCTCTTCCCCGACCGCACCGCCGAACACGGCACCCCTGCCGAGTGGCGCAAGGCCCAGCAGCACCTGGCCGCCGCCGACGCCTTCGACACCGCCAACCACTTCGTCCGCCTGGCCATGTTCGAACAGCTCAGAGTCCTATTCGGCGACACCTTCTACCACCATCTCCACCAACACGCCCGCAACTCCGCTCCCATACCGGAGTCCGACCGCAAACGCTGGTTCGCCGTCACGGCATGCCGTATCACGGGGCAGGACCTGACGGGCTACTTCACCGCCTGGGGACTCCAACCCGACCAGCGCACCCGCGACGAAATCGCTGCTCTGAAGCTCCCGGCCCCCACTGCGGACCTGACCACCACAGCCGTCTACCAGACCCCTTGACCAAGGACAGCGGCCAGCACGACTCCTCGCCGACAGGCAGCCCACACACAGATGCCCGAACGGTCGTAGACGTTCGCGACCCCCTTGGTGCGTAGCACGTCCCAACGTGGGATCGCCGAGTGCGTAACTGCAGGTGAATCGGGTATGCCGCCCGGCCTTTCACCGCACCGTCCCACTTACGAAGGTGAAATCGTCTGGCCTGCCTGCGCGGCCGAGCAGCCAGCCGCAGGCGTGGGCGCATCGCTCGGCCGCTCTGCCGTCGCCGTAAGGATTCACGCGGACGGAGCGGCGGCGGTGTGTACGGACGGATGGTGTCTGGCTGAGTTCCTTCTCCGCAGCGCAGACGATGTTGTTCTCGTCTGCGCCTACCAGTTGGGCGATGCCGGCTTCGACTCCCTCGGTGCGGCCCCTCACAGGCTCCAGGATCGCCGAAGACACCCGCCTCACCGGAAACCGGAGCTGGAGCCTTCTGTCGAGTGTCCGTTCTGACCGCTTGATTATGCACTGACCCCTTCGGGGTAGTCAGGTATGTCTGGAGGTCGGTCATCGCTCATGCTGAAAGCGGCTTCGTTGTAAATGTCGGCCGTCCAGTCAGGGCTGCAGGGCAGGTCGGCCGACGCGCTTCGAAAGGGAATTCCTATGGCATCCGGCACGTTGACCATCAACGGCACTACCTACACCGACCCCAGCGGCTGCTACAACGTCGACGGGGACTCCGTGCAAATCACCTACGACACCGACGCTGTCATCACGGTGTACTCCGAACGTGACGGCAAGGGGGACTCGGTCACCCGTATCAGCGGCGGACACGGCACGATCAACGCTTCGCCCGCAGGCAGCATCGTCGTCGGCTGATAACCACAAAACAAGCAGCACGGCTGCCCCGAGCGGCGGTCGGCTCGGCAGCACAGGTTGATCACGGTGCGCAATGGTGCCTGCATCGCCACACCAGGGCCAGCGGGCTGAATCTGAGCAAGGGGTGTCGGGCTGATGCGGTGCCTGGGACGGGGATGTGGTGGAGGTGCCAGCGGCACCCACCGTGGCCGACTTCGACCGCACAAACCGCCGTCACGGCATGCCGTATCACCGGGCAGGACCTGACGGGCTACTTCACCGCCTGGGGACTCCAACCCGACCAACACGCCCGCGATGGAAATCGCTGCTCTGACGCTTCCGGCCCCCACTGCGGACCTGATCACCACAGCCGTCTACGGGCGCACCTCATGCTGTCGGTCACGTGGGCCCCTTCGGTCGTGGTGGTCCAGGTCCAGGGCTGCGTGTCGGCGGCGTTGGCGGCCGCGATCCCGCGACCCGCGCCGCAGGCGAAGGTAGTTATCGGATTACCTCGTGCGCTGCTGGAGTACTACTTCACCACGGTGTGTGACTGCATCTCCGCTGGAACCTGCCTGGTGTAGCGCTTCACCACTCGTGTGGCGACTGGCCGGACAGGAGACAATCGATGTTTACTCGCGCCCTTCGTACCGCAACGACAGCGGTATGCACCGCTGTTCTGATCGCCGTGTCCAGCGGCTCGTCGTCCGCTCAGACCGGTGCCCTGTACCTGTCGGGCCCTTCCGGGATGTACCAGGTCAGCGCGATCCCCACCTGTGTTCCCCTGAACCAGCCCTTCCGGACGGAAGAGGCCTTCAACGGATCGGAACTCACGGCCGTGCTCTTCGAGGCGGGCCAGCCCGGCATGAACCCGTGTGACCCCACCCTGGCGATCCGTCCCATCCTGAATCACGACGACCGTGCTGAGTATGCGCCAGCCCGCCCGGTCGCGGCCGTGGCCTTCTTGATCCCTCGCTGACCCGCCCCAGCACTCGACATGCTGGCAGCGCGGCGGCGGACCGGATCGCCGACGCGCTCGGCGCCCCGAACCCGACCACGTACGGCGAGCGGGCGAACGTGAAGGCGTTGGTGGTGCGCCGGTTCGTCGGCCGCGGCCTGCTGGCCGACCTGAGTACGAGCCCGGACGGGACGCTGCGCCACCCCGGCGAAGTCGAGGTCTGCCAGCGCGAGGACTTGGCGGATCTGGTCGCCGCCGACCCCCTGCTCGGGACCGAGCAGGCCGCCGCCCGTCTTCGGGTACGCCGTGCTGACTTCGCCCGCATGGTCCGGCTCGCTCCCCGCAGTCGATCGAGGTCCGCTTCGACACCAGCCACGCCGGGGCCGGGGCCGTCGACATCGCGTACGCCACGGCGTCGTTGACGCGGTCCCCGCCGCACGCCCGGAAGTCGGCTGGCAGCAGTTGCGCGCGGTGGAGAAGGACCAGCGCTCTTCGCTGGCGGCGCTGCGCCCGGAACGGCGGTGGCACCTGCGTAATCCCTGCCGGATCGGAGGCGGCCCTCGCACCCTGGACGTCGGGTGCGAGGGCCGCTTCCTTTTGCCGCCGCGGTCAGGGCGTGTCGCCGCAGTGGTGGAAGCGTCAGCTCACCCCGGGGCCGGGAGAGCGCGGCTCGCCGGGGTGTGGGTCGTACAGGGCCCGGCCGCCGGGGCCGAACTGCCCCAGCTCGGTGGCCAGGGCGACTCCGGTATCGACCTCGTCGGCCCGCCAGCCGGTGATGTCGAGCAGTAGGCCGTCCAGCGGGCCGCCGGCCAGTTCGGCGTAGGTCCGGTGCGCAAGCGGGCCGGGGTCGGGATCGTCATGGTCGGCGCCGTAGACCCGGCGGCGTAGCAGCTGTTCGTCTTCACGGTCCATCCGTCAAGCCTGGCAGCGCCGCTGACAGCCGGGGCGGTCGTGTCACCCGACCCGCGGTCACTGAGCCGGCCAGCTCTCCCGGGAGGCCGCCGGTTCCCTCGAACGGGCGAGGTCTGCGGCGGCTGGCTCAGGCCTGCCCGGCCGCCGGCTCCCACAGCGGGCGGGCGTGATCGGCATGTCCGACTCCATCGGTGACACCGACGCCATCACCTACGCCGCACGCTTCTACGCGTCGGTGGCCGATGGCCAGTCGGTTCAGGGTGCGCATCTGCTCAGCAAGGCGGCCATCGCGCTCAACGGTCTCCTCGACCACGAGCTCCCCATCCTCGCGCACCCGGTGGACGTCGACCCGGGTGCAGCAAAGCTGGTGCCCCCTCCGCCGGCCTAACCAACACGTACGGGGCGAGGGCATTTGCCCTGTTCCGAGCGGGAGCCGGGAACCAGTCGCTGTCCCGGCCCCCGCTCGGAACAGGGCCAGCCACAGGCACCAGGTCCCGATCGCATGCGCACTGCCATCGGCTGTCCGTGGGGCTGTGGAGGCCCGGCCCGCTCGTCCGTAGGACGCCGACAAACTGAACCAGGCCACGGGCGGCCCTTGCCCGTGGCCCGCAATGACGACCACAGCAGTCACATGGCGCTATCTGCCCGTTCGCCGTGGCTGCACGAGCACAGGGCCGACTAGGGCGCGGGCGCCGGGAGGAGTGGGCGGCGTGTGGGTCAGGGGATGATGAGGTCGGTGGTGTCGTCGGGCAGGTTGTTCTCGATGGGACCGAAGGGGGCGAGGTCATCGCTGGTGTCCGCGGTGCCGTTGACGAGGATGCCGCCCTGCCCGACGCCGTCGCCAGCCTTTGGGTACTGGGTGTAGGTGCGTGATTCGATGTCGAAGACCAGGGACGCCTGGCCTACGGGGTCGCCGTCGGCTCGCACGGCGCGGATGCCGTGGCGGGGCGACCAGGCGACGGCGGCTGTGCCTGGGGCGGTGTTCAGGGTCCAGGTGAAGCGGTTCTCCCGGAAGTGGGAGACTTCGACGCGGGTGCTGTAGCCGAGTTCCTGGGCGATGCTGGTCTCGATCCCGGCGGACAGGCCCTTGATCTCGATGCCGGCCTTCGCGGTGACGGTGATGCTTGTCTTCTTCGAGAACTCCTCGCTCTTGGAGTTGGAGACTCCGGTGGCCACTTCCTGGCTCGGGTTCTGGGGCTGGCTGGTCTGGTTGTGGTTGTGCATGTGCGCGTAGAAACTGGTGCGCCGCTCCAGGGTGTAGAAGGGTGAGTTCTGCACCTGCCAGGCCGGGGTTTTGCCGGGGTCGGAGATAACCGTGCACGGGACGGTGACCTGCCGGTCCAGGACCTTGAGGGTCTCGCGTGGCTCGGGGAACTCGAAGCCGGTCTGCTCCGGGGTCTCGGCGGGGTTTTTCTTGATGACCACCGCAGGCAGGTCCAGGACCCACACGGTACGGTTGGGCTTGTCCCAGGAGCGGTTGGCGACGTGTCCGCCGATGTCGAGGAGGAGACGGTCGGTGCTGTCCAGGGGGTAGGTGGGGGTGCGGATCGACCACGCCGAGCAGTTCCAGTCGGCGCTGCTGCCCTTGTCGTGCCAGATCCGGGGCCCGATCACCCCTTCGCGGACGTAGCTGTGGCCGTTGACCGCCGACTTGCGGACGCAGACGATGCTCCCCACGGAGGGCTTGTCCCAGCTGTCGGTCCACACGTCGCTCAGGGCGACGTAGCCGTCCGGGGGGACTGGCCGCCACACCGATCCGTTCGCCTTCGCGCCGCTGCCCTTGTCGCGCCAGATCAGCTCGAAGTCAATGGGCTGTTTGAGCATCTCGTGGGCCGGGTTGGCACCGCGCGCGATGACAACGGCGAACTTCCCGCCCAGCTCCTCGTGATCGGGGCGGCCGACATACCCCAGGGTCTTCCAGCCCGTGAGGGCATCGACTAGCCCCATCGCGGGCCTGTGGGCGGAGAAGTCCTCGTCACCCTTACTGCCCCTGTCTGTCCATAGAGTACGGAACGACGAGGTGACAGCGATGTCGAGTGCGCCGTAGCGAATGCTGGTGGTCACCGGGGAGCCCCTTTCGGATCAGCGAACACACCGCGAGGACCACGGACCGGATCCCCGAAACGGGGTCGGACACAGGGCACCGTGCCCGATCCCGCCGCCCCACCCTCCCCTACCGATCCCCCTGGCATTCCGCCACTCACCCACACATGACGCAAAGTTCACCGCTCCTGGCGGCTTCCCAACTACGAAAGCGAACGAGCGGGCCCAGGATGATCACACAGCGCTGCATGTCCGTCCGCCGTAGAACAGGACCCACTAGTCCTGTCCGCTCCCGTCGTCGTCCTCGTCCAGCTCTGGCCCGTCCGGGCCGCGCAGCGGGCGCAGGGCACCGGCGGCCGGGGTGGAGGCGGTGAAGCTGTAGCGGCCGAGCAGGTTCAGGTTGCGGTGCTTGAGCGGGGAAAGCCGGGCAATGTCCTCCTCGCGGATCTCGTGGCCTTCGGCCTGGAGCTGCGCGACGGCGGCGTCGATGTAGCGGGTGGTCCAGAGCACGATGGCGTTGAGGACCAAGCCGAGCGCGCCGAGCTGGTCCTCCATGCCGTCGCGGTACGCCTGGTGGATGGTGCCGCGCTTGCCGTGGCACACGTCCCGGGCCAGCTTGTGACGGGACTCCTGCACGGTGAGCTGGCGGTTCCGCACCCGCACCCTGCGGCGACATCTCGACGGCACCGTTGCCGCCGCTCTGGAGAGCCAGAACCGGAGGCAGTCGTGAAACGCAAGGTCGGCTACACATGGAAGCTGCGCGAGGTGATGGCCGCGCACGGCATCTTCACCACCACCGAGCTGGTGCCAATGCTGCGCGACCGGGGCATCGAGCTGTCCGCCTCCCAGATCCACCGCCTGGTCTCCGGCACCCCGGAACGGCTTTCCCTCCAAGTGCTGGCCGCGTTCTGCGACATCTTGACATGCACCCCGGCCGACTTGGTGACAGCGTATGGGTCGGACACGGATGTCCGACCCATCCTCTCGGGCGCACACAGGAACCCCAGCGAGGTCGCTTGACTTGGGCCGGCTGGACCTACGACTCGGCGATGACTTCGTCCGCCTGCATGCCCTTCTGCCCCTGCACGGCGATGAAGGTCACTTTCTGACCCTCACGGAGGCTCTTGAACCCCGAACCCTGGATCGCCCTGAAGTGTACGAAGAGGTCCGGACCGCTTTCTGGCGTGATGAAGCCGAACCCCTTCTCCTCGTTGAACCACTTGACGGTGCCATTCTGCCGCTCGGCCATATCCACTCCTTCGTCCGGGGTTGGGCTACAGCCGCCCAACTAGTTGATCATCCTCTGTGATGAGGGCTGAGCGCACGGTTTGAGGGTGGCTGGCCGATAACCGCCTGGCCCTGAGGGAGACACCCCATCACGACTGCCTCACTCCGGAGCAGTGCTGCCCAGGTCGTGAGCATCGAACAGAGCCGGAAGCAGGTGCCTCCCATTCGCTGTCCGCTCTCATGGACAAAGCCATGTCCCGGCGTCCGTCCGTACGGTGGGGGTATGACGACGTCCTCCGCCCCCGACCCGGCGCCGGTGCCCATCAGGGTGCTGCTGCCCGGGGACCAGGAGGTCGTCGCCCGCCTGTGGTCCCGGCGCCAGGTGCCCGACGGCTGGAGGTACGAGGTGGGCCTGCTGGCGTACCGAAACGGCCCAAACGTGATGAATTGCATGTGATGCAACACTGCGCAGGCTGCGGGCATCTCAGTATCCGCTGGTCGGGCGCCCGGGAAGGTGGTAGCGGGAAGGTTCACTCGGTCCGGTGATCAGCGGCGGGAACAGCTGGCACAACAATGTTGCGTTGAATACAACAGCTTCTGTGGTTACTGACGCACCCGGTTCGTCCCGGCTTGTGCTGGCGGCGAATGTCGTTCATCTCGACCCGGCCAAGGCGGTGTTCGAGGCGATGAAGGAGGGCTGGGCCCGGCAGCAGTCGGCCCGGTTTCTGAAGGCGAAGACGATCGACCCGCGGCTGCGGCTGGTGGAACGGCTGGAGGAGTTCACCGGCCTGTACCCCTGGCAGTGGACGCTTGCGGAGGGGGAGGCGTTCATCGCCCATCTGCGCAGCGGGAGCACTCCGATCCAGATGTCTACGGCCCGTTCGTACGAGGTGACGATCGGGCTGTTCGTGGAGTACCTGCTCGATCCGCGCTACGGCTGGGGCGAGGTTTGCGCGGAGCGGTTCGGTGAGGCACCCCAGGAGGTCTTCCACGAGGGCAACTCGGTTCTGCACGCGGTGGAGTACGAGGGCGATCCCCGGCGCCGGCCGCTCACCTACGACGAGGTACAGGCGCTGTTCGACGCCGCGGATGCCCGGCCGGGCAGGATCCGGGGGCAGGGCCGTAAGGGGGCGCTGACGGCCCTGCGGGATGCCGCGGTCCTGAAGACGATCTACGCCTTCGGCACCCGCCGGACGGAGTCGTCCCGGGTGGATCTGGTCGATCTGCGGCGCAACCCCAAGGCTCCGCAGTTCCGCGGCTGCGGCAGCATGATGGTCCGCTTCGGCAAGGCCTCGAAGGGGGCGCCGCCCAAGCGCCGCACGGTGCTGATGGTCCCGGAGATGGACTGGGCGGTCGACGTCCTGGACGAGTGGGTGACCGAGATCCGGCCGCACTTTTCGCCCGGACGGCACCCTGCGCTGTGGGTGACCGAACGGGTGGGGAGGTTGTCTCCGCGCTCGATCAACGAGGCGTTCGTGACGGCCCGCGAGGACGCCGGCCTCGACGAGGACTTCGACCTGCACTGCCTGAGGCACAGCTACATCACGCATCTGACCGAGTTCGGCTACCCCGCCCGGTTCGTGCAGGAACAGGTCGGCCACTCCCACGCGTCAACCACGGCCATCTACATGGGGGTTTCGAACGAGTACCGCAACACGCTGCTGGAAGCATCGATGAGGAACCGGCTGGGCAACGACTGGGACGTGGTCTCGTGATCAGGAAGATGGGCTACCAGTGGCAGCTTCGGCAGCTGATGGCCGGGCAGGGCATGTTCCAGACGTCGGATCTGGTCCCACTGCTCGCGGAGCGGGGCA
Organism: Streptomyces sp. SudanB182_2057; assembly: GCF_964272715.1. Lineage (NCBI taxonomy): Bacteria > Bacillati > Actinomycetota > Actinomycetes > Kitasatosporales > Streptomycetaceae > Streptomyces > Streptomyces sp. SudanB182_2057. The sequence goes on along the minus strand of NZ_OZ186798.1, from coordinate 8,572,845 downwards.
TCACGCTCTCGCGTGAGCAGGTCTACCGGCTGGTGACCCAGACGCCGCAGCGGCTGAGCATGGACACCCTGGTCGCGCTCTGCGACATCCTTCAGTGCACGCCGAACGATCTGATCAAGCCCGAGGTGGTGAACACGCCGGTCCGCAAGACCGCCGACGGGCAGCCCGGGGACCTGCCGGTCGCCCGGCGCCGCACCGTCATCCGCCGCCCCGGACCATCATGACGAGCGAGCGGACGATCCGGCAGCAGCGGTGTGAACTCGAACAGGCCAGGGCCCGTCTGATCGAGCACGTCCAGGCGGCGACAGGACGGCGGCTGACGGCGGCCCGGGCCCGGACTGTTCTTGAGCAGGCGAAGGCATGGGCCCCGGCCGCCGCGCGGGAGCTGGACAGGCACCTGACGACGAGCCCGGATGCGCTGTCGGCCCCCACCTCGTACTGCCCCGCGACGCTGGTCCGCCTCGCCCATCTGCTGGTCCAGGCCGGCTTCGCCCATGCCGTCACCAAGGTGAAGTGCGCGCGCTGCTCCCGCACAGATCCACTACCCCTGCGCCCGTCGCCCGAGGGCCGGTGCTGCGGCTGGTGCGTCTCCAAGGCGCGGGTCAGGAACTGTGGCCGCTGCGGGCAGGACGGCCACATCGTCACCCGCCGCGAGGACGGCCCGATCTGCCGTCGCTGCTACAGGAGTGACCCGCTGGTCGTGACCGAGTGCGCCGGGTGCGGTCACCAACGGGCTGCGGGCACCCGGCTCGACGACGGCACCGTGCTCTGCACGAACTGCATCCCGCGGCCCGAGCGCGCGTGCACACGCTGCGGAATCTCCGGCCGGCACAAGTACAGCGCCGGAGACGGCGCCCCACTTTGCAAGCGCTGCTACCAGGCCCCACGGCGTCGCTGCGGCATCTGCGGCGAGTTCCGCGAGATCGCGGCCCGCCAGGCCGACGGGCGCACGGACGCCTGCACCCGCTGCTACCGAGGCCGCAAGGAAACGTGCAGCGCCTGCGGCCGGCTCCGCCACGGACGCCGCTCACTGGCCCGCGCGGGCGCCTTCCTCTGCTTCTCATGCTGGCCGCGGCCGATCTCGAAGTGCGCGGACTGCACCGAGATGAAACCCGCGCACACCACGTGGCCGCTCGGCACCCTGTGCTCCGGCTGCTACCAGCGGCGCACGCACGTCCCCGCCCCGTGCTCGGCCTGCGGGCGCCTGCGCGTCATGGTCGCCCGCGGCCCCGACGGCCGGGAGACCTGCCGGGCCTGCTGCGGCCTCGACACCCCCGCCGTCCGCTGCCGGCACTGCAAGGCCCCGGACGACATCTACGACGACGGCCGCTGCCCCCGCTGCGTCCTGACCGACCGCGTCCACGACCTGCTCAGCCCCGACGGGAGCACCGTTCCCGCACCGCTCACACCCCTGACACACGCCGGCAACCCCTATGCGGTCCTGGCCTGGCTGCGCCGCAGCCGCAGCGCGAAGCTCCTCGCCGCCCGGCCCACACTGCACCGCACGGTCGTCACCTTCATCCACTGGGCGGTGAAACGGCGCGTCACCGGCGAGCTCACCATCACCCGGCCGCCCAGCCAAGGCTCCAGCGAGGTCCTGAACGGACAGGATCTGCACGACCAGCTCCGGCGCTGCCTCAATGACGACACCCTGCCTCGGGAAGCACGGATCATCGGCGCCCTGATCAGGCTCTACGCCCTCCCCGTCAGCCGCATCGTCCATCTGACCACCAACCGCTTCCACCGTGACGAGAACGGCGCCTACCTCACCCTCGACCGCCACCCCGTACTGCTGCCCCCGAAACTGGCCCTCCTCATCGAGGAACAGATCGCCCAGCCCGTGACCGACTCACGCATGCGCCAGCAGCTCGACGACACAAACGGCTACCTCTTCCCGGGCAAGGCCCCGGGCCGGCCACGCAGCGCGGCCGCGACCCACCACCTTCTGAACGAGTGCGGACTGCCGGTCCGGTCCGCCCGGAACACCGCCATGATCGAAGCGGTCACCAGCCTCCCGCCCATCGTGGTCGCCGATCTCTTCGGCATCCACCCGAACACCGCGCAAAAATGGGCGAATTACACGAAAGATGACTGGAGTGCCTACCTCGCCGCGCGCATGGACACCGAGTAACCGTGAACATCCATCCCTGACCTCACGAACCTCTGCGAGTGAGGAGGAGGTCTTCGTAGGTGTGGTGGTGGCGGGTGGTGCGGCGGTGGTGGAGGAGGTGGGCGGCCCGGTCGGGTTGGCCGGCGTCGATGAGGGCGCGGGCGAGGGTGTCGGTGATGATCTCGCGTTCCACTCGTACCCCGCCGATGCGTTCGGTGTGCTCGCCGAGGGAGGTGAGCAGGTCGACGGCCTTGCCGGGGCGGCCGGCGGTGAGGTGGGCCAGGGCGTGGGCGACGGGCGCCAGGACCTCGGCGTAGTCGGGGCGGTCATCACTCTCCGCGCGTCGAGCCAGAGCGGTGAGGCCGTCGGTGTCGGCACTGACGGCCAGGGCGAGGGCGAGCTGGAAGGTGTGGAAGACCTCCGCCCAGCCGCCGGGTTCGGCCAGCAACCGGTGCGCGTGGTCCAGGTCGGTGGTGCGGGCCGGTGTCTGTCCGGCCAGCAGCAGCCGCCAGTTGGTGGCCGCGCGCATGCCGACGTCGGTGCGGGCCAGTTCGGCGTCCGCGCGACGGCGGGCACCCTCGAAGTCACCGGCGGCGATGGACTGCAGCGCGGCGTGCCATTGCAGGTGGCGGCGCTGGAGCGCGGCCGGGTCGGCGGCCAGCCAGGCGTCGATGAAGGACGTGTAGGCCGGTCCGGTGCCGTGGTCGTGCTCGGCGTGGGCACGAGCGTGCGCCGCCGGCCCGGAGCGCGGATTGAGGCGCAGGGCACGGTCGGCCAGCTCCCACGCCTCCTCGGACCGTCCCTGCTCGGCACGCGCCCCGGCCAGCCACGACGTCCACGGCCACGACTGGTCACCGGCGAGCCGCCACTGCCGCTCGGTCAGCGCGTGCCCGTGGTCGCGGTAGGCCAGGGGGCCGGCCAGGTCGAAGGCACCCAGCATGCTCCCGGCGACCTCGTCGGCCGGCCACTGCGCGAAGTGCACCACCAAGTGATCGGCCGTGGCCCGGTAGTGCCGGTGGGTGAAGAGATAGATCCCGTAGACGAGGGACTGCTCACGCGCCCCGGCCGTCTTCGCCAGGTCGTAAGCGGCCACCAAATCCCGGCGCAGTGTCGCATCGTCCAGAACCTCGCTGTCCGCGACGGTCACGAGGGCGCGGGCCACGCCGTCCTCCGGCCGCCTCCGGGCAAGGTCCCGCAGCCCTTCGACGGCCTGACCGGTCATCGCCAGCCAGCCGGCCACCGCCGGATCACCCATCCTCAGCCCTGGCATCACACTTAACATCCCTGCCGCCACCGCAGATCACCGCTGTCGCGCAACCAACCGGTCAGAAAATAGCGCCACCGACAAAGGGCTGCTGCAAGCAGATGATGCCGCTGTTGCCACACCGGTTCCGCGGCAAGTCCAGAGGCAACTGCGCGAGGTTTCCGGCCAGCGACCCGCTGCCAGCGACCGTCGCACCCGACGCCTGCGAGGCGCCGGCGTTGACGCACGAGTTACCAAACACGGCATCGCCCACGGCAACGATCCCGGCGCTCGCGGGCGCCGCCGCGGCGGCCACCGCCCCCACCGCCGCCCCCGCGAGCACCACACCCTTGCGCCAAGACGGCGCCAACGTCAGAGCAGTCACAGACAGCACATCCCTTCATCACCAACACTGCCCAGCGCGCTGGGCTCCTGCCGCACGCCGTCGTCACCCGCGGCGAGACCTCACACCGCTCACAGTCCAACGATCCACTTGTATGAGCGACACGGTCCTGACCAGGATGCGCACCGCCTCGGGTCAAGAGTGATCGAAGCCGTACGGCAGCACCTGCCGCCCCGACCGAATAGTGCAGGGCTGGAACACCACCTCTTCACCAGTCGGACGGCGACGTCCAGGCCGCTGAGTACCGGGTGTGGGTGCGTGCCCCCGAGCACGTCCGGCCGGTCGACGGCGTCTCCTACGACATGGTGCCCACCGAGCGGCTGCCGCCGCCGTCGGCGGTGCGCGAGGTGCTGGGGCCGCGCCGGCCTTCGGGGTGGGTGCTGCAGAAGGCCGGCGGCCGCAGGCCCGGCGGCGCCGTGCTCCACGCCGTCGACTGCACCGAGGCTCCGCAGAACGCGCCGCTGCTGCCCCTGGAGCGGGCGCTGGACGTCGCGGAGCAGCCCGGCACGCGCCTGTGCTCCCTGTGCGGCGCGGCCGCCGAGCTGGACCCCGTGCTGCGCGGCTTCGACCGCATCGACGGCGGCTGATCCCCACCCTTGCGGGTGACGGCGCCCTGGTCGGCGCGGACGCCGGGCCGCTACGGTCCCCCTGACCTGGTGATCGAAAGGGGGGAGGGCGTGGGGATGGGCGAGCAGCGGGGCGCGTTACGGGGCCTGCGGGTCCTGATGTGGGTGGTGATCGCCATCGAGGTGCCGGTGTACCTGGTGTGGCTGGTCCGGGTCGGTTACCTGACCGGGCAGGAGCTGCCCCGTGGCGACGTCGCGCGGTGGGCGCCGCCCGTGCTGCTGCCGCCGGTGGCCGTGCTGTTCTGCGTGATGGCGGGCTGGACGTGGTGGCTGAGCGTGGTGGCCCGCACCCGGTCCCCGCTGCGGGAGGGGTGGATCGTCGCGTCGCTGGTGTTCACCGCGGTCAGCTCGGTGTTCTGCGGGGTGGCCTCGGTCGACGACCCGTCGGTGTCGGTGGGTCTGCTGAGCGCCGCCGTGACCGGGCTCGGCATGATCGGGCTGTTCTTCATCCCGGCCGCCGCCCCCCGCCAGCTGCCCGACGTCATCCGCCGGCGCGCAGCCGAGCGGCGTGCCGGTGCGGGCCGGCCGGGACTGGACGACGCCTGATCGCCCGGACCGGTACGCCGCGGGGGACGTGGGTATCAGGAGATGGCAACTTCCCAATGCCGATGTCAATCCGTTACGGCGTCGCCGAGGGCAGGGTGACGGCCACCGCCGAAGCCGCGCGGCTCAGTCCCGGATTCCTCCGATGGGATGAAAATCCCGGTATGTCGCGGCCGTCTGACAATCGTCCTGCCAAGGATGGTGCTGTCTTTGCGCCGCTCACAGTTTCCCAGCCCGCCTTCAAGGCGGGCTGCTGTGCCATGCGCGCGCACGGAAGGAGACGATCTTGGCCGAGAAATGGCAGGAAGAGCAGGCCGGGGAGTTCACCCTCGCCACTCCCGTGAGCGCCGAGCCGCCGGCCGCGGTGGCGTACACGGCCCCGGAACCGGACCAGAAGTGGGAGGAACTGCCGAAGGGTTTCGCGCACGTCTTCTACGGCGAGGGCAACAAAAAGCTCACCCGGCCGGTGATCATGGCCGATGGCTTCAGCCTCGGCAAGAGCGACCTGAAGTGGCTGTACTCCGGGCTCGACCGCGACTTCCCCTTCCTGAGGGAGCTGCGCCGCCAGGGCCGCGACGTCATCCTCGTCGGCTACGACGAGCGCTCCGCCTCCATCCTCGACAACGCCGAAACCGTCATTGGCGCCATCATGCTGGCCCACATGCAGACGGGCGGCGCGTCGCCGATCGTGGGCGGTTTCAGCATGGGTGGCCTGGTCGCCCGCTACGCCCTGGCCAAGCTGGAAAAGCTGGAGTTCGACCACGGCGTCGACCTGTACTTCTCCTACGACACCCCGCACCGCGGCGCTGTCGTGCCCATCGCCCTCCAGGCGTTCGCGCACTTCATCCCCTGGCCGAACAACCCCTTCGCCCGGCAGATGAACAGCCCGGCCGCCCGGCAGATGCTCTGGCGGCACTACGACCCCAAGACCAGGAAACCCGTCATCGCCCCCGAGCGCACCCAGTTCCTGGCGGACCTGGCAGAGGTCGGCGGCTGGCCGAGCCGTCCGAGGAAGATCGCGGTCGCCAACGGCCGCGGCGACGGCGTGGGCCTTCAGATCCCGCCCGGCGAGAGGGCGCTGAAGCTCGGGCGGGTCTACCCGGACACGGCCTTCTACACCCAGGCCCAGGGCAAGGACGCCACCGTTGCCGAGCTGAAGCGGTGGTTCCCCCCGTTGCAGTTCACGGTCAGCACGAGTGACCTCCCCGAACTGGACGGCGCCCCCGGCGGCACCCTCCACTCGTACCGCATCGTCGCCGACGCCCTGAAGAAGGTCGGCGCCACGACCGACCTGCGGCACGAAAACGTCTGCTTCGTCCCCACCGTCAGCGCGGTCGCGATCCGCGACATCGACCAGCAAAAAGACCTCTACACGAACATCGACGACCTGGACCCCGAGGAGAGCGAGGTCGACGAGTTCATCTGCTCCTCGGACACGACGGCGCACACCGCCGTCACCCCGGAACTCGGCGAGTGGCTGCTGAACCAGCTGCCCTACTGATCCGCCGCAGCACACGGGTCGGGCGGGCCGCCCGCAAAGCGGACAGCCCGACCCGTGCACCAGCAGGACCGGACCAGCAAACACCGCCGACTGGCACGCCCCAGCCTGGCCACGTCGGTCGCTGGCTGAGTCCTGCCGGATAGCGCCTGCCTCACGGCCGGCGGGATGTCCGGAAGGGAGTGTGGTCGCGGATCATGGACCATAGGACGTTGACGTGTCGGCGCGCGAGGGCGAGCACGGCTTGCTTGTGTCCTTTGCCCTCTTTCCTCTTCCGGTCGTAATACGCCTTCGAGGCCGGGCACCAGAACACGCTGGCCTGGGCGGAGAGGAAGAGGCACGTTGGAGGCCGCGGTGGTAGCGGCGGGGCCTGCGCAGATTGCCGCTGACCTTCCCGGAGCCCCAGGGGACCGGGGCCAGGCCGGCGAAGCCGGCCAGGCGGTCGGCGCTGGCGAAAGCGGTCAGGTCGCCGCCGGTCGCGGCGATGAACTCGGTGCCGAGGGTGGGCCCCATGCCTGGCAGGGTGAGGATGACCTCGGCGTCGCGGTGGTGGCGGAAGCGGGCTTCGCGCTGAACGCCGTGACGTACGAGGACTACCAGCAGGCCAAGAAACAGCTTGCCGGGAAGAAGGCCGCCACCGGCTGACCCGGCGACGGCATATGGAAGGGGCCCCGCACCGGCGCAGCAGCGCAGGGCGGGGCCTCACGGCATCCCCAGGCCGTCCGGCCCCGGCGGGCCGGCCAGTTTCACGGCGGTGGGACTGCGCACTCGCGGCACCCGTTGCCCTGCATGACAGCGGACAGGCGGAACCGGCCGAGCAGACCGCAGGTCACACACTGAGCCGCCCAGGGGGCGGTGACGGAGCCGGGGAAGGGTTCGGTCGGGCGTAGTCCGGCGCCGAGCATGATCTCGGTGGCCTGACGCCGGCCTTCCCACCCGCGCCATCTCCTGCGTTCTTCGCCTTCGGCCGTCTGCTTGACCGTCGCGTCTTGGTACTCTTTGGCCTTGACGCGGTGATAGGCCCTGATCCAGACGGGGAACCGGCGTTCCTTGACTTGGCAGGCGTGCAGGTACGCCCGGAGCTGTTCGACGCTGCTGGGCAGCTGCTGACGGTGGGAGATCCGGTACGCGGCGCTTCGGGACAGGAACGCGAACCGTTTCCGCCTCTCGTCCGCGTCCCGTATGGCGCCCACCCGGTCTTCCATGGTCTGCATGGACGGGCGGTTGTCCTCCTCCCAGGCTCTGGCCAGAGCCCTGCCCAGCTCCTCCGCTGTACTCACCATGCGCGGATGCGGAGCTGGGGTCAGGGGGCGGCTCTGCCGGCCGGGGGACCGCGTGGCGTTCTCGTAGAGCAGTCGCGCTTCTTGGGGATCGAGCCCCAGCTTGGCGACGTATCCGTCGATCACGCACTTCTTGGGGACGACAGCACCGGCTTCGGCTCGCTGAACTGTCGAGGTTGACTTGTCGATGGCGTCGGCCGCCTGCGCTTGAGTGAGTCCCAGCGCGGCGCGGCTGCGCCGCAGAGCGGAAGCGAGCTGACCCACGGGGCCGTCCGGCACCTTCTTGAGGCGCCGGACCTTCCGAACGGTGGACATGGTGATGGGTCAGGCGGTGGTGGCCTGCAGCTCTGCCCAGGTGGGGCGAAGGAGCGCGGGCAGCTTGCTGGTGGTGCAGGCCTGCACGACAGCGGCTCCGAAGAGGCCGGCGCAGCCGACGACCAGCACGGCCTTGACCGGCTCCATCCCCATGATGACCAGGAGGGTCACGAGGAGGACCATGACCGTGATGATGACGGCCTCGGGGAAGTTCGGTCGCGGCCTCGGGCCGACGACGGTGGGCAACATGGAAAGCTCCTGCACTATGTGATCGTGGCCGTTCGTGACGGCAGGGTGGTTCGGGTTCCAACAAGGTTGTTCCGCTGGGCGGTTGGCTCGCCGGTCGCGGTGACGGAAATGCTGCCACCCCGTGACCACACGTCACGACCGATAGCCTGATTTCATTCAGTCTCATCTCACCCAATAATTCGGTAGCCCATAGGCATATGCGCGGGCCTCAAGGCGGATCGGAACGGATCCTTGGCCAAAGGACCGGAACGCTCCGTGACGAAGAAGGCGCCGACCAGGGCGGTTACGGGTTCGCTCGCCAGTACCAATCCGGGGGCACGCCACAGCCGTGCGGATGATCATGTAAACACCCAGACGTAAACCAGTTTGGGTTGCCCCGGACGCTTCAACGCTGCGAGCATCCCGCTACGCCCCTGCACCACGTGGTTCCAACGAGGTTGATCAGGGACATCGTGCGGGCCCTGGTTGGCTCCGGGTCCGCAGCAACGAGCCGACAGCACATGCTGTCGGCTCGTCCGCGTTTCCCTCAGCTGTACGGCCGGGCAGACCGGCTGACCGCGGCAGTCCCTCCGTAGGATGCGAAACGCCGCGTCCCCGGCAGCTGCCATGCCGGGGACGCGGCGCTCGTGCGGGAGCCGGCCTACAGCTCGATCTCGATGTGCTCCTCGTCGGTGAACTCCACGCCCAGGCCGTGCGCCCGGCTGTTGTCGGCGCGGAAGTACATCTGGGCGAGGCCGTCGGCTGCGATCTGCTGGAGCTGCTTCTCGGTGGCGCCCTGCTCCCGGGCGGTGAACAGGCGGTCAGCGAACTCGGGTGGCAGGGCCTGGGTGATGTCGCGGATCCGACCAAGGCCTGCGCCGGGCGCTGCCCCGGCACCGCCAGGAGCTGGACGAGATCGCCGCACTCGCCCGGCCGCTGATGCCCGCGCGGGTGCAGCCAGCCCGCCTCGGCCGCCCGCACCCGCCCCTGTGGCCCCTGCCCGTACCGAGCAGGGCCTCGGGCTACGTCTCCTTGAGCTCCTTCAGCCGGGCGGCGTAGACAGCGGCAATCCGACCGGACTCCTCCGGATCCGCCGTCGCCAGCTGCGCCCCGTCAGCGAGGGCGGCCTCCCGGCCCGCCTTCAACTCCTCCATCCGCTCCTCGTCGGGCACCGACGCGCGGCGCTCCTCGAGGAGCTGGATGTTGTACCAGTTCACCACCTCCTGGATGGCCTCCCCGGCCGCCTGCTCCTCGCCGCCCTCCAGGCCGGAGAAATCAGAGCTGGGAGTGTCGGACCCTGTCCACCACCTTCGTATTGATCTTGACCCGCTTCGCCATGGGCTGGAGTGCTCACGGGTTCAAGCGCCAGTGGGGTGTGAAAATGACTCGCACCGTCTTCCGGGTCAAGATCTACCATAAGCACTACGACTGGTTCCACGGAGGCTTCCTGTAATGCAACCGAGCAGTCCCGTCCGTTGGGCAACAGCAGTGGAATCGGCTCTCAGGAGATCTGACGCCGTTCCGAACACCGTCACCCCGGAAAGGACAAAGCTCGGTGGCTGGTCCATCGACTGGGAGGGACAGTGCGGACGAGCCCCCGTGTGGTTCACCCTGTACGGCGGTCACCCTGACTCACCCACGGCTGAAATACGCATCAATGACTGGATCTTCACGCCTGTGAGTCTCGGTCAGGTGGAAGAGCTGTTGGTGAAGGCCTTTTCTGGTGATGCCACGCTTCGGCGTGGCATCCCAGGGATCGGCTCCTGGCGCCTGGAAATCATTGTTGGGGAAAAAGTCATCACCAGGCGTCCGGGATTCGGTGTTAACCGTCGGCTCGCATTCGCCGCCGGTAACGGGCCAAGATCGGCAGGAAGCGATCACTGCCTGGTACCGCTCCCTCGGCCAGTGCGGGCAGTCTCCACGTTGACGAGCGATGATGCATGTCCTCGACGGCGGGTCCGGCGGCCAGAGACCGCGAGCTGCCGGCGCCGACCGAGGCCATGGCTCAGGAAGCGGCCCCTACGGCGTCCTGGACCATGTGTAGGCAACTTTCGGTCTCGCACACTGATTCAAGACAATCCTTTGTTCACGCCTTCCAGGGCACCGGCACCCCCGCCGGGACGCCCGCGGCCTTCACACTGAACGGGAAGGACTGCGGCTGACCTGCCTGGCCGGGGAGAACCGGTGACCGGGGCCCGGCTTCCGGCGGTGCAGCGGCCGCGGTTCTCCTCTCCGAGTCGCCGTGCGAGCACGAGCGGATCCATACCCGTCGGCTGAAGCAGCTTCGGGATGATCCGCGTACCGCCCCGCATCCGGAGGCGCCGGTCATCGACGACTCCGGCGCTCCCCGCTCGCCGCCCTGGCGAAGCAGGCCACCTCCGGCCTGACCCGTACCGCCGTCCGGTAACACCGCCTCTCCCCAGTGTGGCGCCCGCCGGGTGGGGTCCGCCGCGCACGATGCCGTCCGCTCCCGGACCGGTGACGTGCGTCGTGGTGCGTTCTCGGCCTCCGCCAGCCCCAGCCCCGCCAGCTTGGACGTGCGCGGTGTCCCGGCCGGCACTCGTCGCTACGGCGGGTGCCGGCCGTTGCATACATCGAGTGGGGTGTCCGCCGGGGAGTTCACAGCGTCGCTGAGGTAAGCGCGGCTCGATGGCCTCGTGCGAACAGGCGGTCCGGGTCGTACGTCTCCTCCAGCTGTCGCAGGACGTCGCCGAGCCTCCGGTCGCCGCCGGCCACGCCCGCGTGGGAGTCGGACGCGTCGGAGTAGTTGGAGTACGCCCGCACGCCGTCGTGCCCGGACCGAAGCCGCTCGGTCCAGGTGCGCCCCCAGCGGACGTGTGTGTCGTCCTCCGCCTGGTCCGGCCACCTCGCCGACAGCAGAACGCCCATCCGTGACTCCCGCAGGGGGTAGGCGGATCCCTCGGCGTGGGCGTGCAGGGTGTCGGTGTTGAAGTACTCGACGAGTACCGAGCACCCGGCGGTGGGCGCGGCGCGGAGCGCGCCGGTCAACAGGTCGGGATCGAACGCCAGACGGGTGGAGTGGGTGGACTTCCAGTACCCGCGCATGGGCGGCAGGAAGGACGAGTCGAAGTGTGACTGCCAGCGCGGGTATGCCCGCTCCACGACATCCGACCAGTCGCCCCCGATCCTCCTTCTGAGCCGGGCGGTTTCCCTGGCCGTCTCCCGGGCGTCGCCGTGGCAGCACAGGTCGACGGAGAGCTCGGGCACCCCGTCGCGGTGTACGAGGGCCGGGGCGAGGGTGAGTGAGGTGGGTGTGCGTTCCTCCAGCAGTCCGTGGATCCGGTGGAGCACGTCGGCTGCCCGGTCCAGTGGGAAGCGTACGGAACCGGCGGTGATCCGGGGCAGCGGGAGGGTCCGGAAGCGCAGTTCCAGGATGATCCCGAAGGCACCGGCCCCGCCGCCGCGCAGCGCGTGGAAGAGGTCGGGATGATGGTCGCGCGACACTTCCAGGACCCGGCCGTCGGCGAGCAGCACGCGAGCACCGCTCAGGTGATCGCAGGTCAGTCCGTGACCGGCCACCAGCCATCCGATCCCGCCGCCCAGGGTGAGTCCGGTGATTCCGGTGTCGCTGACCGTGCCCGAGGGGACGCAGCGGCCGTAGGCGGCAAGCCGTGCGTCGAGGTCCCCGAGGCGCGCTCCGGGCCGTACCCGGGCCGTCCCGGTGTCCGGGTCGTAGGCAACGTCCCGGAATACCGAGAAGTCGATCACCAGGCCGCTGTCGACGGTCGAGAACCCGCCGATGTGATGGCCGCCGCTGCGCACCGCAACGGGGACTTTGAGCGTGGCCGCGCAGGTGAGGGCCTTGCGCAGCACCGTCTCGTCGAGGCTGCGCAGGATCGCGGCGGGCCGGTGGTCGTGCATCCGGTTGTACACCTGCCGGGCCGCGTCGTACCGCGGTGACGACGGCAGGACCAGACAGCCGTCCGGCACGACGGTTTTCAGCTGTTCGACCAGGGCCCGGGCCGCCTCGCCGCTCACGGCGCCTCCTCGTCGAGGACGGCGAGCAGGTTGTCGACCGCCGCGTTCTCCATACGGCTCCAGGACGTCGCGGAGGACGCTGCGATGTGGCTGGTGACGAAGAGCGAGGTGCCGTGCAGACGCAGCAGTCCGTGGGGGTCGTCAGCCGGGTCCGGGACGGGTTCCCGGTAGTAGCCGTCCAGCGCGGCGCCGGTCAGGGCGCCCGTCTCCAGGGCGCGGCGCAGGGCGTCGGGGTCGATCACCCGGGGGTCGGCTGTGCAGACGAGATAACGCGGTGCGGGCCCCGTGCCGAGGAGCCGGTCGTCCACCAGATGCGTCGTCTCGTCGTTCAGGGAGCAGCAGACGAACACCGTGGTGCTGCGCGTGAACAGTTCCGTCAGGCCGACGTGGGTCAGGCCGAGCGCCCTCTCGTCCCGTTCCTTACGGATGCGGGAGTGGTAGAGGACCTGGCAGGAGAACCCGCGGACCAGCATCCCGGCCAGCGCCGCGCCGGTCGCGCCGAGGCCCAGGATGCCGGCCGTCGCCCCGGTGAGTTCGGTGGAGGTCCGGGCCGGCTGCTCCCGGTTGTGCAGGTCGGGAAGGGCCCGGCGCATCAGGCCGACGGCCAGTCCGAGGGCGAACTCCGCGACCGCGACGCCGTTCACCCCTGGTGTGGTGAGGACGCGTACTCCTGTGTCGCGCGCCGCGTCGAGGTCGATGAACGAGCCGGCGCCGGTGCCCGTGAAGGAGACGCAGCCGAGGGAGCGCGCGGACTCCAGGACGGCCCTCGACAGCCGCTCGTCACCACCGAGGAGGTAGTGGTCGGCGTCCCGGACGCGCCGGCACAGTTCCTGTTCCGTGGGCGGCGCGTCCACATGGTCGACGACGATGCCCCGTCGACGGCAGTACTCGGCGAGTCGTACGGGTACGGACCGGCCGGACACCACGATCTTCACCGGCGTACCGCCTTGTCGAAGTACTCGGCCATGAGGGCGAGTCCGCGCTCGAACTCGCTGTCCGGTTTCATGAGGCTCACCCGCACGTTGCGGGTGCTGTCCGGGGCGTGCGGGCAGTCCCAGAAGAACCCGCGTCCGGGCAGCACGCCCACGCCGTACCCGCGCAGTTCCCGTACGACGGTCCGGTCGTCGAGGCCGGTGCCCGCCGTGGACAGCCACTCCACGCTGATGCGGCTCGGCCGGGCCTCCCGCTCGACGAGGTCCTCGCCCAGCGTCTGCCGCAGCCGGGTGCGCCGCCGCGCGACGAGGGAGTGGAGGGAGCGGTGGAGGCCGGTGACCCGTGCTTCCTCGAAGAAGTCTCCGAGGACCCGAAGGGTGAACTTGGAGACGCAGAGGTAGATCTCGTTGTAGATCTCCCGCAGCGGGGCGCGGTGGTCGGCCGAGCAGGACAGGAGGCTGGCCTTCATGTCCTGGGTCGGGAAGATCTTGCCGGTGTCCTCGAAGACGATGTACGAGGCGCCGAGGTCCTGGAGCACGCGGTAGGCGTCCCAGGTCTGCGGGTAGAACAGCCTGAAGCTCGCGTCGATGACGATCGTGACGGCGTGCTCGACGCACACGCGCACGAGCGCGGTGAAGGCCTCCTCGGACAGGTTGGTGCCGGTCGGGTTGTTCGGGTTCACCAGGAACAGGACGTCCGTGCCGGGCAGCCGGCGGGCGAGTGACTCGCCGTCGGAGATCTGCCGTTCGGAGACGGGAGCAGGGTCCGCGCCGCGCCGGCGCAGGATCAGGGCGAGATTGTCGAAGGTGGGACAGGTCAGCAGGACGCGCTTGCCGGTGAGGGTGAGATACGCGGCGACGAGGTCGATCGAGTTCGACGCGGTCGGCAGGATCAGGTGCCCTGGGGCCGCCTGGAGTCCGGCCGACCCGATCAGTTCCGCGTACCGGTCGATGTAGCGGTGCTCCGATTCGGGGATCGACTCCGCCTCGGATTTCCGCCAGGCGTTGCCGAGCCGGTCGACGATCATCTCCTGGCCGGTGGTGAGCCCCTGGTAGGCGTGGCCGTCCGCGAGGTTCGCCCCGGTGAGGAAACCTATCTGCTCGTAGTCCGTGAGTGTCTTCACGCGTTGGTCCCCCATCAGTTCGCCGCCGGTAAGAGTTCCGTCATGCCGCGCACATCGCCCGGCCGGTCCCGGCCGGTCAGCTCGCGGAACGCGGCGGCACACGTTTCGCGGTCCCGGCCGGAGAGCGCGTGCACCACCAGTCCGCCCAGCTCCTCCGCGTCCGCGACGGTGTAGCCGCAGGAGGAGAGCCAGGCCGTGCCCAGTCGCAGTCCGCCGGCGTCCCTGAACCGGTCGGAGGGGTCGTGCGGCAGCGACTGGCGGTTGGTGAGGACGCCGAGGTCCTCCAGCAGCGCCTCCGCGCCGCGCCCGTCGTGCCCGAAGACCCGTCGGGTGTCCAGGAGCAGGTAGTGCTTGTCAGTGCCGCCGCCGACGACGGCCCGTGCGTCGTGCGCCAGCAGCCGCCGGCCGAGCGCCCGGGCCAGCGCGACGCTCCGGCTCGCGTACTCGGCGAAGGCGGTTGTCCGGCTCTCCAGGAGCGCCGCCGCCGCGTCGGTGAGCCTGCGGATGGGGAAGCTCGACTGGGTCCCGGGGTGGACTGCGGCGTCCATGCGGTCGGCCAGCTCGGCACGGCACAGCAGGGCGGCTCCGTGCGGTCCTCTGAGTGTCTTGTCGAGCGACATCGTCACCACGTCGGCGGCCCGCAGGTCGCACGCGAAGGCGCCGCCCGCGATCAGCCCCGCCTCGTGCGACAGGTCGAGGTGCAGATAAGCGCCGACCTCGTCGCAGAGGGACCGCAGTTCGCCGAGGTCGTAGCTCCACGGGTACGACGACGAACCGCAGATGACCAGCCGGGGGCGGAATTCCTTCGCGGTGCGGCGTGCTTCCTCGTAGTCGATACGTCCGTCCGGGCCGACCCCGTAGAACCCGAACTCGTAGTCGCGGCCGGAGAAGTTCGCCCGCATACCGTGCGTGAGGTGCCCGCCCGCGCGGAACCGCAGGGCGAGCACGCGGTCCCCGGGCCGCAGCAGGCCCTGGTAGACGGCCTGGTTCGCCTGGCTGCACGAATGGGACTGGAGGATCGCGTGATCCACGCCGAAGACCTCGCACGCGATCTCCGCCGCGACGCGCTCCAGTTCGTTGTGCAGGGCCGCGCCTGCGAAGGGTCGCTTGCCGACGATTCCCTCCTGGATCATGTCGCCCCCGTAGGGGAGCGAGCGGGCCCGCCACCCGGGCACGGCGTTGTCACTGGCGATCAGGTTGATGACGGAGCGTTCGTACGCCTCCTGTCGTGCGCCGAGCTCGAAGAGTTCGGTCCGGAACCTCGCCCACTTGTCCGGTGCCCCTGACGTGTGGAGGGCATTGCTGTCCGTGTCAGTCACGCGCCCACGCCCCTTCGGCGTAGATGAGACGTCGTTTCCCGGAGACGAACGTGTCGAAGGCGCCGACATGGACGATGTCGATCCGCATCTTCTCGTGGAGGAACAGCGACGAGAGCTCGCGGACGAACTCGGTGAGGAGCACGTTGTCCTCGGTGCCCTTCCGTGGGTCCGACAACTGGAGCCGCACTTCGATGCGGTCCGATGCCACCTGGACGATCTGGTACTGCAGTACGTTCGACTCCTCGACGACCAGGGTCCGGTCACACAGGCCGAGAACGGCGTCGGCCGGCACCGTGCGGCTCCGTCCGTCACGCAGTTTCTCGTCCTCGCGGCCCCGGAACGCGTCGATCATCCGGAAGCGGGAACCGCACCCGCAGGTGGCGTCGGGGTTCGCGAGGCGGACGATGTCCCCTTGGTCGTACCGGATGAACGGCATGAACGCGTTGCCGAGCGAGGTGCCGACCATGTGCCCGAACCCGGTCTCGTCGGCCAGGGCGACCTCCATGTACGCGCTGTCCTCCACGAGGTGGTAGTGGCGCTCCCGGCACTCGTAGGCGATGAGTGAGAACTCCTCCGACGAGTACTCGTCGAGCACCGGGACCCTGAAGATCCGGGAGTACTTCTCCCGCTCCTCCCGGCTGCTGCGCTCCGAGTTGGTGATGATCGTCTCCACGCCGAGCGCGTCGAGTGCGACGTTCTCCTCCGCGAGCCGCTGTAGATAGCTCGGGAAGCAGAGCATGACCTGGGGGCGGACCTGGGCCAGGTTTTCCAGGAGGACGTCGGTGGGGCACTCCTGGGCGACGGTGACGTAGGGGTAGGCGCCCAGCAGCGAGGTGAGCCGCTCGGCGGCGAAGTACACCTGGTAGCGCCAGTCGTCCGGCTTCAGGGCGCGACCGAGGGCGAGTTCGGCGTGGCGCATGTTCAGCAGCACCCGGTAGTCGGTGCTCGCGTTGTCCTGAAGGATCGTCAGGTTGAGTCCGCTGGATCCGGAGGTGCGGGCCGAGTGGACGGTCCGTGTCCCGGCCGCGTTCCTCGTCTCCTCGCTCACGCCCGCCTCGATGAGCATGCGTTTGTCGATGACGGGCAGCTGCTCGAAGTCGGACCAGGTGACGATGTCCCCCGGTTCGAACCCGACGGCCGAATACAGTTCCCGGTAGAACGGAATCGTCGTGTAGGCCCCGTCGACGAGGGCACGCAGGCGGTCGAGCTGCCAGGTCCTCACCTCACACGGGTCCATGCGGGGACGTTCACGCAGCCGGGAGTTCTCCAGCTCCCATTTACGTTTGATGCGTAATTGCTGCTTCGGGGTTTCCGGTACCAGCCGGTCACTCCTGCGGATGTACGGGGCGATTCTGTCGTTCGTTGTGATGTCGCTCTCGACGTCACGCATTTCGGTGCCCATGTCGGCCGGGGCCGAAAATTTCGGGTTCGGCATGTGCGTCTCCCTTTTTCCGCGTGTTTTTGATGACGGCGATATGGCGTCCGGTCCGCGCGAAAACACCTATCCAGATTCCGCATCCGCCGGTGATGACACCGAGCCACAGGCCGTAGAATCCGAGGGGTGTCAGTTCGCTCAGGAGGATTCCGGTTCCGAGACCGATGATCCAGTAGCCCACACCGACCACGATCGTGGGAATTCTGGTGTCCGACAGACCCACCAGATACCCCATCGACATGGTGATGAGCGTGTCGACGATCAGATAGGCGACCACGAGCGGGAGAAGTTTGTGCACCATGCTCTCCGTTCCTGGGTCGCGCAACCCGAAGAGCACGCGGGTGATGAAGCCCGACGTGGCCAGGATGACCACCGACAGGCCGGCGGAGTAGCCGAGCCCGATCGTCAGCAGCGCGGACCGCAGGTCCCGAAGGGCCCGCCAGTCGCCGTCCTCCCGGGCCCACGCGGCCAGGGTCGTCGCCGCGCCGGAGAAGCCGAGAGCGAAGACGACCACCAGAGTCTCCAGGCGCAGACCGATGGCGTGGGCGGCGGTCGCGTCGGCTCCGAAGCGGCCCACGAAGAACGCGAGTACGGGGAGGAACCCCTCTCCGAGCAGGATGCGCACGCCGATCCAGGAGCCCACCCGCAGCAGTTCGCCGAGCAGGGGGAGGCGGGGGGCGAGCGACGCGTTCCTGAGCCCGAGCTCGCGAAGCCGGCCGGTGAGGAGCAGGGCCGTGACGGCGAGGACGATGAAGGCCCGGACGAGTGTGCTCGCGAGCCCGGCTCCGAAGACCCCCAGGCCCGGTATCGGCCCGGCGCCGAAAGTCAGTGCGTAGCCGAGGGCCAGATTGAGGGGGACGGCCGCCAGCATCACCCAGGTCGAGGGTCTGGGCCGGCCGATGCCGGTCAGCAGGCATCGGGCGTCGACGTAGAGGAGGAACAGGGGCAGACCGACGGCGGCGCCCTCGTTGTAGTCCTGTGCGATATCCGCTGTCCGCGGGCTCTGCCCGATGAAGGTCAGGATGTTCCCGGTGTTCAGCAGTACCGCCATCCCGAGGATCCCGACGAGTACCGCGAGCCACGCGCCCTGCACGAACCAGGTGCGTACGGCGCCCGTGTCGGCCGCGCGGTAGCCGGCCGCCAGTCTGGGGGTGACCGCTGTGACGATTCCCAGACCGAAAAGCATGGTCGCGCTGAAAACGCTCAGCGCGAGGGTGACTCCTGCCAGCTCGTCCGGTCCGAGCCTGCTCACCAGCGCGGCGTCGGTGAAGGAGATGGCAAGCTGTGCGACGAAGCCTATGGCCAGGGGAAGACCCAGGGGCAGAACCCTGCGTACCATTCCCCGTCCGGAATTCTGAACTTTCGGTACCGGCTCCGTCACCGCCGCATCACCAACGGGGCCTGCTTTTTCAGACGCGTGCGGGTCGAGAGGGTCGAGATGTTGGATCGACAGGAGCGAGTCAGCATGATGCGTTCCTCCTCATTGAAAAGTAAATTACAATTCCGAGCGTAGATCACGGCGGCTTCCCCGGCCAAGACCCTCCGGCGAACTTGGCCGGAAAGTCCACGCCGTGCGACAGCGGGTGGGAAAGGTAAACGGCAGCACTGCCGATGTGCCGGGCCCCGCCGGTCCGCTCCGCCGGGACCGGGTGCCGGTCGGCTCCATGGTTCCCCGGGCCGCTGCGAACGCCTCCTCGCCGGCCGCCCCCGCGGCTGATACCCCGCAGGTGCGCTGTGCGGCATCCGTGACCGATGCTTGCGGGCGCCCTTCGGCCATCCTGTCCACCGCACGAGGCCGGAGACGAGCTTGCGGACATCGGGCAGGCCGAGACCGAGGACCGCGGGGACCCTTGCCGCCGCGCCGGTCAGGTGACGGAGATCGGTGCGGTGGACGCTCTCGAGGCAGGAGGACAGTAGGTCGGCTAGGTTCTGTCTCTTTGGTCAGCGCCGTGTCCAGATGAGGATGGCGGCGAGGTGGAGCGCGGCCTGGTAGGCGATCGCGAGTTTGTCGGTTCGTGTGGCCAGGCCGCGCCACTGCTTGAGGCGGTTGATGCACCGTTCAACGGTGTTGCGCTGCTTGTAGGTCTCCGCGTCGAAGCTGGGCGGGCGCCCGCCTTGGCGGCCCCGGCGCAGACGGTGACCGACCTGGTCCGACGGTTGCGGGATGACCGCGCGGATCTGGCGGCGGCGCAGGTGGCCGCGGATCGCCCGGGATGAGTAGGCGCGGTCGGCCAGGACCATGGTGGGGCGGGTCCGGGGCCGGCCGGCGCCGCTTCTCGGCACCCGGATACGGGTCATCACCGTCTCGAAGGCGGGCGCGTCACCGGCCGGGCCCGCTGTGACGGCCAGTGCCAGAGGCCGTGCATGGCCGTCTGCGGCCAGGTGGATCTAATAGTTCAGCAGTGAGCCCGAGCACGGAAGCGCAAGGGCCCGCTGTGTGAGGTGGAAGCCTGCCCCCGTTCCGGGACTGTGATCCCTCGGGTCAGACCGGCTCCTCCTCACCGTGCCGCCGGGTGGTGGCCCAAGGTGGATCCGGGGACGCGATCCCTTCAGCAAGACCGCGCCCCGCCCGGTGGCACCGCACCCAGCCAGGTTTTCATGTCCCCAGCCCGCCGGCAGGGGCCGACCTCTCAGAAGTTCGCGAGCCCAGAGCTCTCCAGCAGACCGAGGTCCCTGCCGGTCGCTGGAGACACGAACGGCTCATGAGATGGCGTGCCCCGAGCACTTCTATCAGAGCGCCGCGTGCTCCGCACCGAGCCGACCAGCACACTCACAACGCGCAAACAGGAGAACGAGGTTGAGCAAGGTCTTCTGCGGCATCGACTGGGCTGAGAACCACCACGACATCGCGCTGGTCGACCAGGACGGCACCCAACTGGCCAAGCTGAGGATCAGCGACGACAGCGCCGGCTTCAATGCCCTGCTGGAGCTGCTGGCCCGCCACGGCGACAGTCCTGAGGAGCCCATACCCGTGGCAATCGAGACCCCGCGCGGCCTGCTGGTGGCCAGTCTGCGGGCCACCGGGCGGAAGCTCTACGCGATCAACCCACTGGCCGCCGCACGCTACCGCGAGCGCAGCAGCGTCGCCCGGGCCAAGTCAGATGCCGCTGACGCCCGCGTCCTGGCCAACATCCTCCGCACCGACATGGCCGCCCACCGGCCACTGCCCGCCGACAGCGAACTCGTCCAGGCCGTCGCCGTCCTGGCCCGAGCCCGTCAGGACGCGATCTGGGACAAGACCCAGATGGTCAACAGAATCCGCTCTCACCTGCGCGAGTACTACCCAGCCGCCCTCCAGGCGTTCCACGGTTCCGGCACGCTGGGCCTCGACTCCAAGCACGCCCGCGCGGTCCTGGCCGCGGCACCCACCCCGGCGGCAGCGGCCCGGCTCACCCGTAGCCAGCTGCGTGCTCTGCTCAACCGTGCCGGCCGGCTGCGGCGTGGAGCCGAGCCCAAGGTGGAACGGCTCCGGGAGATCTTCCGCAGGGGCTGCCTGCACCAGCTGCCGATGGTCGAGCAGGCCATGGGCAAGCAGGCCCAGGCCCTCATCCAGCAGCTCGACGCAACCTGCCGGAGCGTCGACGACCTTGCGACGGCCACCGAGGAAGCGTTCCTGGCCCACCCGGACTCGGAGATCATTACCAGCTTCCCCGGGCTGTCGGTAACGTCCGGGGCGCGTGTCATCGCCGAGGTCGGCGACGACCGGGAGCGGTTCGCCGACGCCCGGGCCTTGAAGGCATACGCAGGCGCCGCCCCGGTGACCCGCGCCTCAGGTCGCAGCCGCGTCGTGGTCGCCAGAGCGGTCAAGAACCAGCGGCTGGCCTCCGCCGGCTACATGTGGGCCTTCGCCGCTCTGCGCTCACACGAGCCTCGCGAGCACTACGACGCTCGACGCTCCACCGGTGAACGACACACCGCCGCCTTGCGAAACCTGTTCAACAAGCTCCTCGGCTGCCTCTACCACTGCCTGCAGAACCGCACGCCCTACGAGCCCAAGCGGGCCTTCACCGCACCTGTTGCACTCGCAGCCTGACCACCGAAGTTGACCTCCAACGACACATGAGATGTCTTGCTGGTCAGTCCGCCTCGGGAGCGTCCGAGGCCGGGGACGCGCAGCCCCCTTTTCTGGCCCCGGCGGCGTGCTGGTGGGCACGGACGACGGTGGAGTCGACCGACACCAGCCAGTCGATGTTCCCGGCCGCGTCCGCCCGCGCCTGGGCGGCACGGAGCATCCGCTCGAAGGTGCCGTCCAGGGCCCAGCGGCGGAAGCGAGTGTGGAGCGTGTGCCACGGACCGTACCGCTCGGGCACATCCCGCCAAGCGGTGCCGGTCCGGAACTTCCACACGATCCCGTTGAGCACGGTGCGGTCGTCCAACCGCTTCCGCCCCCGCAAGGACTCGGGCAGCAACGGTCGAACGAACTCCCACTCAGCATCGGACAGTTCATGGCGACGTATCACCCAATCATGATCCACTACTCAAGATCATTTGAAGACACGGCCTAGGGGCCAGAGCACGCAAAGCCGCAAAGCCGCTATCAGGCCCTCTGAAGGGCATCCTCGTTGGGTAACGAACTGCGTGGTGGCGGGTCACGGCTGCGGTCCCGGCCCTGACGGGCTGCACTCCGGCACGGTGCCGCCGACGACGCGTGCCCGCACGACGGCACAGCAGACGAGGCGCCCCCAACCGTGGCGCAGCTCCGGCCAGGGCGCCGCAGGCCGGACCGTCCCGGACGGCGGCACCGGGCATGTCCGGGACGCCGTCTTCGCCGAAGACGCCAGCCGCATCCGCACTGGACGCGGCCCGGAGAACATGGCCACTCTGCGGAACTTCGCGATCAGCATCCTCCGCCGGGCCAGACACCACAGCATCACCGCAGCCCTCCACCACCTCTCCCACCAGCCCCACACCCGACCACCCGACTTTGCAACAGCCCTGTGCCTCTGGGCCGGGCCGGCGACTTCACCGGGGCAGGGCGATGCTGGGGTCGTCCCTCTGGATCTGGAGCCTGTTAGTGATCACATTCCGTGCCACGTACTGCTCCTGAGGCAGACCTAGGTTGCCGCACTGGTTGATCGGGGCGAGCGAGGGCAACGCAAGCCGTAGGCCGTCGGCTGTTCCGGAGCCGTGCACGGTGGCGCCATCAGCACGGGTACCCGAGGTTGTGTTGACGCAGGTGTTGTTTGCCGCACTGTTCCCAAAGCCGATGATGGTCGTTGCATGTGCCGGGGCAGAGGCCAGGGCCATCCCGGCCGCCAAGATCCCGGGAATTGAAGTACGGAAGAGTGTCATGTGCTGTAGAACGTGCTGCACGATGCGAAGACACCCTCTTGAGGACGTTCAGGACCTGCACAGCCCTCACCGGGCATGCGGGCCCTTCCTCGCCCGCTCCTTGCGTTCGCTCGACAGGCCTAGCCGCGCTTCGCTCGTGTACTCGGTCGGGTGAAGCCGACCGGGCGGGAGAACTTCCCTGAGCGTCGGCACGTCGCCTGTGGCATGAGGATGAGGCAGTTCAACGAAGCTCACGTGGCGGTGCCGGGCCTGGCTGTGGTCGAGGTCGCGGCCGCCGATGACTAGACCGCCTTCGCGGTCCAAGAGCTGCTCGCCGCGCGGTGCGCGATCGCGCCGGCGGACCGTACGATGCGGGAGCCCGGCGAGCCTGGTGTACTGCTGCGCTTCTTCCTGGACCTGCACCAGGAGCCCGGCTCGTAGCACTGCCCACGGCGGCCCCACCCCGCCGGCCAGCCATGGCCGGGGTTGGACAGCCAGCCAGCCGACCGCGGGGAGTCCGCAGGCAACGGCGGCCGCCGGGTGACCGTCAGGGCGTGTCGCCGGAGTGGTAGAAGCGGCAGCTCACCCCGGCGCCGGGAGAACGCGGCTCGCCGGGACGCGGGTCGTACAGGGCCCGGCCGCCTGACCACCGCGCGAGCTCAGCCACATTCGAGGCAAATGGATCTGCTGCTCAACGTGCGCGAGCGCCGAATTCACGTCTCGCGCGCCGCCGCCAGGCCACCGCAGCGATCAAGGACGAACCGCATGAGCACTCCGCGCTGCCCAGGCGGTTGTGGGCGCTCAGGGGAGACTTCTTTCCACGCGGGGGTGGCCGACTCCGTACGGACGGGCGGCTGTCGTCACGGCGCGGGACGTGCTGGGTGCGATTCCACACCCCGCATCGCCCACACGGTGGCGGTTTCACCAGATCCAACGTCCGGCCATGGTGCCAGCCCAGGCCAGCGTGACGCCCGCGAGCAGACTCGCCGCGAGATACAGCGCGCCCGTGCGGAGTCGGTCGGTGCGCAGCAGATCGACCGTCTCCCAGGCCAGCGTGGACCATGTGGACAGGGCGCCGCAGACGCCGACAGCGACGAGTGACTGTACCCAGGCCCGCGGGACCCGCATCTCCAGGGCGATTCCCAGCAGCAGGCACGCGGCGCAGTTCACGGCGAAGGTGCCGGCCGGGAAGGGACGCCGACGCGTCGACTTGGCGGCGGCACCGGCCCAGTAGCGGACCGGTGAGGCGATGGCCGCGCCGAGCGCGAGCCAGGCCCAGTCCGCGGCATTCACCGGTCACCCCGGGTGCCCCGGCGGAGCAGGCCCGCCGTCAGTGCCGCGCCCGCCGTTGTGGAGGCCAGTGCGCCCGCGACGGTGGCGGCGGCGTAGACGACCGCAGTGGGCGCGTGGCCGTCGGTGAGCAGGCGCTGGACGTCGGCGGAGAAGGCCGAGAAGGTGGTGAAGCCACCGAGGAATCCACTGCCCAGCACCGGGCCGGCCCACATCGGGCGGCGGCCGGGCTTGTGGTTCAGAAGGGTCATCAGTACGCCCATGAGCGCGCAGCCGGCCAGGTTGACGGCCCACGTCGTCCACGGGAAACCCGTTCCGGTCGCGGGGCCCGTCAGGTCGGCTCCCGCACGCGCCGCCGCTCCGGCCGCGCCGCCTGCCGCCACCAGGAGCGTCATACGTGTCCCGGTCATCCCGCAGTGGTGCGGGTGCGGGAACAGCCGTGGGAACAGCATCGTCCGGTCTTCGCGGGGCGGTCCGGCCCGTGACGGGGAGGGACCGCTCCCGCCCGCCGGCCGGCCCTTCAAAAGGTGACGCGCTCCGCGACCGACCGGGGTCCGCGGCGTCACCGGGTTCCGGGTCACGGCGCGGCCGTCGGCACGCCGAGACGGAACGCTCCGCCTCCATTGCCCAGTTGGAGCCAGAGGAAGCCGGGCTGGGTGACGACCCGGACAGCGATGTCGGCGCAGCCGGGGCAGCGTCCGGTGAGACCGGGGCCCGGGCCGTACACGTGCAGTTGCCCGAGGGTTGCCGGCATGCGGCAGGTGGGGCACAGACGCCAGGCCGTGGTGGGATCGACGGTGAACACGTCGGCGAGCGGCCCGGCCAGTGCGTTTCCGTCGAGGTGGCGGGCGGGGGGCTGGTTCACGGGTTTCTCCTGACGAGGTAGGGGGGCGGTTCAGCCGAAGCGTTCCGTCCTGATCCGGTCGGCGGGGTGGCCGGCGGCCCGCAGGAGGTCACCGGCGTGTTCGACGAAGCCCGTCGGACCGCAGACGTAGCAGCGGGCGCCCGGCGGTGGCAGGCCCTCCAGGTCGTCCCGGGTGACGCGGCCGGCCGGGCGGCTCGCTCCACCGGGCGCCCGGCGGGTGTAGAGCACGCGTATGGACTCGTGGGGCCGCGGTGTGCCGAGTTCGTCGGCGTACCAGACCTCGTCGGGGTCGCGTACGGAGTAGAGGAGGGCGCAGGGTGTTCCGGTGGTGGTCTGGCGGCGGGCCCGCAGCATGGCCATGAGCGGCACCACCCCGCAGCCGCCGGCGACGAGCAGCAGCGCGGAGTCGGCTGCGCCGTCCCACACGAACCACCCGCCCAGCGGGCCCTTCATCTCGATCCGCGCGCCCACCGGCAGGTCATCGGCGAGGTACGGCGACACCTCACCGCCAGGCACCGCCTGGACGCCCAGTTCGACCACGTCGCCGTCGGCGGGGCGGGCCAGGGAGTAGCTGCGCACCGCCTGGTAGCCGTCATCGGCGGTGAGCCGGACGTCGACGTGCTGCCCCGGCAGGTGCCCAGGCCACCGGGGCACGTCGAACCGGAGGGTGCGTCCGGTCGCCGTCTGCTCCTCCCGCTCCACGAGCCGGGCCGGAAACCATCGCCCCGGCCGCGGGGGCGTGACCGGGCGGCCCGGCGCGTCCGGCGTGCCCATCAGTCCCTCCAGGTGCGCTGCTCGCGCCACGGGTCTCCGTAGTTGTGGTAGCCGACGGACTCCCAGAAACCCGGTTCGTCCTGGAGCGTCAGGCGCAGGCCCTTGACCCATTTGGCCGACTTCCAGAAGTACAGGTGCGGGATCAGCAGGCGGGCCGGTCCACCGTGCTCGGGTGAGAGGGCGTAGCCGTCGTAAGAGTGGACCAGCCACGCCTTGCCGCCGGTCACGTCCGCCAGGGGGAGGTTCGCGGTGTATCCGTCGTAGGACTCGGCGACGACGAAGCCGGCTGCCGTGTCGATGCCGTCCAGCAGGACGTCGAGGGAGACGCCGCGCCACCTGGTGGCGAACTTCGACCAGCGCGTGACGCAGTGGATGTCCACCGTGGGTTCCTGTTGCGGCAGGTTCATCATCTCGTCCCACGTCCAGGAACGCTGTCGGCCGCTCTCGTCGGTGACGGTGAAGGACCACTGCGCGGTATCCAGGTGCGGGGTCGGCCCGGCGGACAGCACGGGAAAGGACTCCGTCGGATACTGGCCCGGCGGAAGACGTCCCTCGAAGGCGTGGGTCCGGCCCCGGAAGCCCGGTGAGAAGCCTGTCATCGTGTTGCTCCTCCTGCTCGGTCCACGCCGGACGACTTCGCGGCGGACACGGCGCGGAGACGGGGAAACATGCGGGGTACCGGTGGGCCCGGCAGCCACTCCAGGAGCACCCGGGTGCGGCACCGGGCTTCGGGTGCCGAGCCGTCAGGAGCGGCCGGTCCGGTGGCCCGTGTGCGGGCCGTGCCCGGCCGGCGGCACGATGACGCCTCCGGCCGGGTGCGGGAGCCTGCGTCAGCCGTTCAGTGCCTGACGGAGGGCGGCGGTGGTCTTGGCGACGGCGTCCTTGGCGGACGGTGTGTCGCGCAGGGCGTTGAGCATCATGAAGTCGTGCACGGTGTGCGGGTAGTGGTGGTGCTGGACGTTGACACCCGCGGCGCGCAGCTTGCCGATGTAGGTCTTGGCCCCGTCGAGCAGGACGTCGGAGTCGGTGACGACGACCGCGGGGGGCAGGCCCCGCAGTTGGGCGGTGGTGGCCTTGTCGGGCGAGGCCAGCGGGTTGTTCCGGTCGGTGGCGTGGGGGGCGTACTTGTCCCAGAACCACTTCATGTTGGCGCGGGTGAGCCAGCAGTTCTCCTGGAACCGCTTGTACGAGGCGGTGTCGAAGTCGGCCTCGGTGACGGGGTACAGCAGGACCTGCTGGCGGAACTTCACTCCGCCGCGCTGTTTGGCCATCATGGTGACGGCCGCGGTCATGTCGCCGCCGACGGAGTCGCCGGCGACGGCGAGGCGGTTGCCGTCGATGCCGATCTCCTTCCCGTGCCGGGCCACCCACTTGGACGCGGCGTACGCCTGCTCGATGGCGACGGGGAAGCGGGCTTCGGGGGAGGGCGTGTAGTTGACGAAGACGACCGCCGCGCGGGCTCCGTTCGCGAGCTGGCGCACCAGGCGGTCGTGGGTCTTCGCGTTGCCGAGTACCCAGCCGCCGCCGTGGATGTAGACGAGACCGGGAAGGGTTCCCTTGACTCCGGCGGGACGGACGATGCGCAGGGGCACCTGCCCGGTGGGTCCGCCGTTGATGGTCTTCTCGGTGATGTCGGCGGGGAGTTCGGGCACGGGGCCGGCCTGGAGCTTGTCGAGGACCTTCCGGGCTTGCTGGGGCGTCAGCTCGAACAGCGGCTTGCCGCCCTGGTGGGCGAGCTGGTTGAGGAAGGACTGGGTGGTGCGGTCGAGCGAGACGGACGGCATCCCGCAGGGGACGTTGCCGTTGGACGTGTCGCCGTCACTCGTGCCGCCGCCGGTGATGAGTGATGCCGGAAGGGCGGACGCGGCGCCGGGCGCGGCGCAGTAGCCGGCGAGGACCGCGCCTGCGGCCACGGTCGCCGCCACTGCGGACAGGGTCCTGCGGCGGGCGTGTCCGTCGGTTGCACGCATCAACTTCTCCTTGCGGGTGAACTTTCCCCCTCCGCATACCGTTGCGAGCAACTTCCTCCGCTGCCCGGCAACCGTGCCGTTCAGGTGATCGGGGCCCGCCGTCGGGGTGACAGCCGGTGTGAAGCGGTTTGAGTCCGCCCGCCGCGGTTCCTGCCGCCGATCCCGCTGTTCGTCGACGTGGTCCGCGCCCGCAGGAGGCCGCTGGCGAGGGGATGGTCCTGCCCGTGCCCGGAACACCGGCGGCACGGGTGGAACGCCCGGATTGCCGCCCCGGAGCCGAGCCCGGATAGTGGTAGGGAATGCGAAAAGCGACCTCGCCGTCGTGGACGCGGTCGTGCGTGTGTGTTCCTGCCCGCCGGCGGTGCATGGCCCTGACCGGCCCGAGACTCCGCTGTCCGCCGTGGCCGCCACCTGCCCGCGCATAGTTCCCTGTCATCGTGGAGGAGTGCGTCATGGCCGACCCCGTGTCCACCACCAACACCGGCATCCCGGTGGAGAGCGACCAGTACTCGCTCACCGTCGGCGCCGACGGGCCGATCCTGCTCCAGGACAACTACCTCATCGAGAAGATGGCCCAGTTCAACCGGGAGCGGATCCCCGAGCGGGTCGTGCACGCCAAGGGCAGCGGAGCATACGGAACGTTCGAGGTCACCAACGACGTCACGCAGTTCACGGCGGCCGATGTCTTCCAGCCCGGCCGCCGTACCAAGATGCTGGCCCGCTTCTCGACGGTGGCCGGCGAACAGGGCTCCCCCGACACCTGGCGGGACCCGCGCGGCTTCGCGCTGAAGTTCTACACCGGCAAGGGGTGTACGACATGGTCGGCAACAACACACCGATCTTCTTCATGCGCGACCCGAGCAAGTTCCAGGACTTCATCCGCTCCCAGAAGCGGCATATCCGCGGAGCGCTGCGCGACAACGACATGCAGTGGGACTACTGGACGCTGTCCCCGGAATCGGCCCACCAGGTCACCTACCTCATGGGCGACCGCGGCATCCCGCGGTCCTACCGGCACATGAACGGCTACAGCTCGCACACCTACATGTGGATCAGCGCCTCGGGGCAGCGGACCTGGATCAAGTACCACTTCAAGTCGGACCAGGGAGTGGAGCACCTGACCGACCACGAGGCCGCCGAACTGTGCGGTCAGGACGCCGACTACCACCGCAGGGACCTGCTGCAGGCCATCGACCGCGGCGAGCACCCCTCGTGGACGCTGTACGTACAGCTGATCCCGTACGAGGACGCCCCCGGCTACCGGTACAACATCTTCGACGTCACCAAAACCGTGCCCCACGCCGACTACCCGCTCACCGAGGTCGGCAGGATGACCCTGCACACCAATCCCGGGGACTTCTTCACCCACATCGAGCAGGCCGCCTTCGCCCCCTCCAACCTCATCCCGGGCATCGGCCCCTCACCGGACAAGATGCTGCAGGCCCGGCTGTTCTCCTACGCCGACACCCACCGCTACCGGGTCGGCACCAACTACACGCAGCTGCCGCCCAACCAGACCCTCACCGATGTCCGCTCCTACGCCAAGGACGGAGCGATGCGCTTCAGCGAGCCGCAGGTCGCCCGGCCCTACGCCCCCAACAGCTACGGCGGCCCGAGCGCCGACGAGGACCGCTACAACCACCCGGCCGGCTGGCGGGTGGAGACGGCCGAGATGGTACGCGCCGCCTACACCCTGCACGCGGACGACGACGACTTCTCCCAGCCCGGCCACCTGGTCCGCGAGGTCATGGACGACGTACAACGCGACCGGCTCGTCGGCAACGTCACCCGCCATCTGCGCAACGGCGTGTCCGCGGCGGTACGCGAGCGGGCCTTCCAGTACTGGAAGAACATCGACGCCACGACCGGCAGCCGCATCGCCGACGCCTTCGCCTGAACCGTCCCGCCCACCGCCTCCCGGCCCGAACCTCGCCGGAGGCGCCCCGAGAACCCATCACCGAGAGGACCCGACCATGCCGGTGTGCACCACCCGCGACGGAACCGACATCTTCTACAAGGACTGGGGCCAGGGCCGCCCGGTCGTGTTCATCCACGGCTGGCCGCTCAACGGCGACGCCTGGCAGGACCAGCTCAAGGCCGTCGCCGACGCCGGATTCCGCGGCATCGCCCACGACCGCCGCGGCCACGGCCGCTCCACGCCCGCCTGGGACGGCTACGACTTCGACACCTTCGCCGACGACCTCAACGACCTGATCAACCACCTCGACCTGACCGACGTGACACTGGTCGCGCACTCCATGGGCGGCGGCGAACTCGCCCGCTACATCGGCCGTCACGGCACCGGGCGCCTGCGCTCGGCGGTACTGCTGTCCGCGGTCCCGCCCGTCATGGTGAAGTCCGACGACAACCCCGAAGGCGTCCCGGACGAGGTGTTCGAGCAGATCAAGAACGGCATCCTCAACGAACGCTCGCAGTTCTGGAAGGACACCGCGGAGGGCTTCTTCTCCGCCAACCGGCCCGGCAACAAGGTCACACAGGGCAACAAGGACGCCTTCTGGTACATGGCCATGGCCCAGACCATCGAGGGCGGCGTACGCTGCGTGGACGCCTTCGCCTACACGAACTTCACCGACGACCTCAAGAAGTTCGACATCCCCACCCTCGTCGTCCACGGCGACGACGACCAGGTCGTCCCCATCGACGCCACCGGCCGCAAGTCCGCCGAGATCATCGCCGACGCCGAACTCAAGGTGTACGAGGGCGGCTCCCACGGCATCGCCATGGTCCCCGGCGACAAGGAGCGCTTCAACGAGGACCTGATCGAGTTCCTCCGCCGCTGACCCGGCACGGGCCAGTATGGGGGGCTGACTGCCGCGCCGGTGTGCCCGCGGGCGCGGTGAGCGCAGGCTGCGGGTCGCCGCCGTCGCAGCGCTGGCGACGGCGGCGACCACCGCCAGCCGCACGCGGCGGGCACGGGGCCACCCAGGCGGCCTAGGACTCGGTCGTGCGGGAGGGTCCGCTTGGTGGTACCGCTCTCGCCGAACTTGGGCGGACCGCGTGGGCGGGGCGCGGGGCGTGCGGGCACTGCGCATGCAGGGACCCGCCGCCTTCCTCAAGCACGGCGTACGGCTGCGTCCAACCGGTTCTGTCCAGGCTGTCCGAGAAAAAGGGGGTTACCGCGGTTTCCTCACGTGCTCACCACGCCCTCGGCCCCACCGACAGACGTCCGGTACGGCACGGGACACGACAGCCACGGCTCCGACTTCCCCGCGGGTACTCCGGTGGGTGGCTGGGCGCTGTGCGGGTGATCCCACACCCGGGCCCGCATTTCGTGACGTACGGCCCCGTAACCGCACTCGTACGGAGCTCCCCGGCAGATCAGCTCCGCCTGCTCGGCCGTGTCGACGCCGGTGAAGCCGCGCAGGCAGACGCCGGCAGCCGTGTGCAAGAGAGGGTTTCGGCGGTGGGCGTGTGGCAGCGAGGTCGCACCGCAAGTGCGCGAAGTATGCGTCCGGCGGGCGTCCCCCGTCGGTTGGCCGCAGGCTGGTGAGCAGGGGTTCACCCGACCGGGGCGTGCGGCGTTGGCGTTGTCGGTCCCGCGTGCGGGGAGGCCGGACGTCTCGGCGGTGCGTTCTGCGGCCGGCGTGCTCACTCTCGTTCGTCGACGCGGGCGAGCCAGGTCGTGAGCAGTGATTCCAGCGTCCTGGCCTCGTCCTCCGTCAGCAGATCCAGCAGGCTGCGCTCGTTGCCCATGTGGTCGCCGAACACCTGGTCGATCAGGTCGCGGCCGGCCGCGGTCAGGGCGACGATCCTGCCCCCGCTGGTCGCCGTCCGACCGTCGGCGCGTGACGAGCCCGGCCCGCTCCAGGCGGTCGATCCGCCTTCGTCATCGCGCCGGTGGTGACCATGGTGTGCGCGGCGAGTTCGCCCGGTACCCGTTCGCAGGGCTCGCCGGCGCGCCGCAGTGCGCACAGGACGCCGAACCTTCCCTCGCTCAGGCCATAGCGGTCGTAGACGCGACACAGTTCTCCGGTCAGCCGGCCGGTCAGACGGTGCATGCGGCCGATCGGGCCTTCTTCCTTCCCGCGTTCGCCGCACTCGGCGACTCGGCCTCCCGGGCCTACTACGACAAGAAGATCGCCCAAAGGAAGCACCACACCCAGGCCCCTGCTCCGCCTCGCCAGACGCCGGGCCGACATCCTCTTCGCGATGCTCCGCGACGGAACCTTCTACGAGCCCCAACCCACTGCGGCCAGGTGAGGAGTCCAGACTGCTCGATCAGTCCTCCGGCCGAAGCCGCTGACGCGCCGCCTCAAGCCGCTGGTCATAGTCAGGCGCGAACAGCTCAGGAAGCGCCTTGTCGAGCGCTCCGGCGATCCGATGGATCGGCGCCCAGACCGCCGGATCGTCGACAACCCGGCTGAAGTCCGTCATCCGGAGCTTCTCCAGCCAGTGCGACAGCACCAGCGCCTCGTCACTCGTGAGCTTGATCGTCACCTGTCCATCACTCATGCACACCCCTACGGCTCGGCCCGCCCTCGACCGCACGAACCTACTGGCCTTTGACCTTGACCAAACACATAGGGGCACCCCCCGACCGGGCTCTGCGAACGGCGGTCCGGCCCGAAGACCGGCGACCAGCCACACGACGGCACGCCGGACGCGGCGGCCCGGGCAGGGTCGGCGCGACAGCATGGGGAGCAGCGCATCATGACCAACCTCGGGGCAGCAGCGGACGCACGACGGCAGAAAACATGACGCGAGCGGCCAGCCCGGCGGCGTGCCAGGGCCAGCTGCGCGGTCCGGCACTGAGGGCCCGTCACCCCCTGGCGGAGGTGGAGGCAGGCCGCCAAGGAGCGTGGTGCCCCGGAGAGCACCGAGGGTTCCAGCAGCCGCCTGCCTGTGGGTGGCGTCGCGGTGGAGTCGCGCTGGTACGGCGGTGTCCGACGGACCGGTCGAGGGTGGTACAGCGGACGGCCCGAAGGGGTCATCGGGACCGTCAGGGTGACTGACAAAGATGTCATTAACGCTTCTAAGCTCGAAGAAGTCAAGAGCTCAGAGCATCTGGCTTGCCCTCACCCTGCCCCGAGACCGAACCCCGGTCGGTCCGGCGCGGGCAGGCACCCCCGAATCGCCCCCTGAAACCCGTCCGGGAGAACCCGTGATCAACACCCGCGGGCTCACCCGCAGCTTCCGCGCCGAAGGAGAGACCGTCGAGGCCGTGCGCGACCTGGACCTCGATGGCGAAACCGGCTCCGTGGTCGCCTTCCTCGGCCCGAACGGCGCTGGGAAGACCACCAGCCTCCGGATGCTGACCACCCTGCTCCCCCCGACCTCGGGCACCGCCGTCGTCGCTGGTCACGACATCCTGACCGACCCCTCCGGCGTCCGCCACCGCATCGGCTGCCTCGGCCAGGGCAACAGCGCCGGCAGCAATTACCGGGTCAGTGACAAGATGATCGCCCAGGGCCGCGCGTACGGCCTGAGCCGCGCGGAGTCTCGTACCCGGGCGGAGCGTCTGCTGACAGCGCTCGAACTGGAGGGCCTGGCCAAGCGGACGGTGGGCACCCTCTCGGGTGGCCGGCGCCGCCGCCTGGACATCGCCATGGCCCTGGTCCACCAGCCGGAACTCCTCTTCCTCGACGAGCCCACCACCGGGCTCGGCCCGCACAGCCGCGCCAACGTCTGGGAGCATGTGCTGCGGCTTCACAAGGAGCTCGGCACCACGATCGTCTTCACCACCCACTACTTGGAGGAGGTCGATCTCTGGGCCCGTCGGGTGATGGTGGTCGACCACGGCCGGGTGATCGCCGACGACTTCCCCGAGATGCTGAAGGCCGACCTCGCCGGCGACCGCATCACGCTGGGAACCGTCGACCGTGCCGACGCCGAGCGGGCCGTGGAGCTCGCCCGCGCCCTGCCCACCGTCCAGGAGGTCACTGCGGACGGCACCGAGGTAAGGGTCCGCCCCCACACGGCGACGACGCCGCGTTCCCTACGCAGTCCGGGCGCCGC
Organism: Streptomyces sp. SudanB182_2057; assembly: GCF_964272715.1. Taxonomy (NCBI): domain Bacteria; kingdom Bacillati; phylum Actinomycetota; class Actinomycetes; order Kitasatosporales; family Streptomycetaceae; genus Streptomyces; species Streptomyces sp. SudanB182_2057. The sequence continues at coordinate 8,539,644 of NZ_OZ186798.1, read as the reverse complement.
ACCGGCGGCCTCCTCAGGCTCAACGTCGATCAACTCGGGGGCCGTCACCCCTGTCGTCCCGCAGGACGGACAGCCGGCGCCGGTATTCGTCCTCGTCGATCTCGCCACGGGCGAACCGTTCGGCGAGGAGCTGGTCGGGGGAGGCACCCGGCGGTCGGGCACCGACGCGGCCGCTGTCCCCTCCCAGCCTCGCCACGGAACGGTACAGAAGGACACCGAAGGCGATGAGCAACGCCCAGAAGACGACCATGCTCACGGACATGGCCAACAGGCCCCAGCCACCGGCACCGCGGCCGTACCAGAACATAACGGCGGCTCACCTCCTGGACGGCACCGGGAGCCACAGGCTCGGTACCAGTGCTCGAAGTTCTGCCCTTCACCCTTGCCGCACGACTACCCGCAGGTCATGAGCCGATCAGGCCAACCCCAGGGGCCGTTCGGCCTTCGTCCCGGACACACGTGCTACGGGTCGCCGCAGGCCCCCTGCATGGTTGGGCGCGGTCGGAACGGGCGCAGGCCGGTCGGCGACCTGCGCCGCGCACTCGCACGGACGGCGCACCAGGCTTTGCTTCGTCCGGGCAGGAAAGGATCTGTGCCGCGTCGGTATGGGATCCTCCCGGGTTCGCCGATGGAAGCACCGCTGCCGCGAGGCCGTTCGGCCTCCTCCGTGCCCCGGTCAGCCCCTGCGCCGCCGGGGCCCGTCGCCGGACACTGGAGGCGAACCTCCCGGACGGAGAGCTCGTGATGACCGACATCCAGGAAACCCCGGTGCACGCTCTGCTGACCGACGGAACCACTGTTCGCATACGGCGGGCGGGGCCATCGGAACACGCACAGGTACAGCGGTTGTACGAAGAGATGTCACCGGAGAACCTGCGGCTGCGGTTTTTCGCGCTCAGCCCGGCCTCGGCCCGGCACGCCGCGGAACGAGTAGCCTCTGACCTCCCCGGATACTGCGCGCTGGCCGCCGAGTACGGCGGGCGACTGGTGGGACTGGCCGAGTACGAGGCCGAGCCCGGAGGCAGCACAGCGGAGATCTCAGTGGCCGTGGCGGACCAGTGGCACCACCGTGGTGTGGGCACCCTCCTTCTGGAGCACCTCGCTGACGCCGCGCGTAGCGCCGGCATCACCGCTTTCAGCGCCGACGCCCTGGCCGAGAACCACTCGGTGCTGGAGGTCTTCCGGGATCTGGGCTTGCGTGTCGTCCGCCACTTCGACGGGCCTGAAGTGCACTGCACGGTCCAGCTCGCACAGGACGAGAACTACCTGAGCGCCGTGGACGCCCGCGGCCGGGTCTGTGACGTCATCAGCCTGGAGCCGCTGCTGCGACCCGGAACGGTCGCAGTGATCGGCGCTGGCCGCAGGCCCGGGTCCGTAGGACGCGCCATCCTGCGCAACATCCACAACGGTTCTTTCACCGGGCGGCTGTTCACCGTGCACCCGGAGGCCGGCGCGATCGCCGGGGTGCACGCCTGGCGGTCGGTCACGCTCCTGCCGCGCGTGCCCGATCTAGCCGTGATCGCGGTGCCGGCCCGTGCCGTCCCCGAGGTGGCCGAGGAGTGCGGACGGGCCGGTGTGCGCTCCCTGCTGGTGGTGTCCGCCGGCCTGGACAGGGACCAGGCCGGCGCTCTTCTGGACGCGTGCCGGCGTTTTGGCATGCGGCTCGTCGGCCCGAACTGCCTGGGTCTGGCCAACACCGAGGAGGCCGTCCACCTCGACGCCACCTTCGCCGCCCGGCACCCCGGGGCCGGCACCGCCGGGGTGGCGGTGCAGTCCGGAGGCGTCGGCATCGCCCTGCTGGACGGGCTCGCCAGGCTGGGCATCGGCGTGTCGACGTTCGTCTCGCTCGGTGACAAGGTCGACGTCAGCGGCAACGACATGCTCCAGTGGTGGGAGAGCGACGGGCATACCGGCCTGGCGCTGCTGCACCTGGAGTCGTTCGGCAATCCCCGTGCCTTCTCACGCACCGCCCGCCGGGTCGCCCGTACCATGCCGGTCCTCACCGTGGACGCCGGCCGGTCGACGGCCGGACGACGGGCCGCCGCCTCGCACACCGCGGCGGCAACCACCCCGACGATGACCCGGCAGGCCCTGTTCACCCAGGCCGGGATCACGGCCGCTCGCACCATCGGGGAACTTCTCGATACGGCCGCGCTGCTGCACGCCCAGCCGCTGCCGCACGGCAGGAGGGTCGCTGTCGTCAGCAACGCGGGCGGGGTGGGTGTCCTGGCCGCCGACGCGTGTGTGGAGGCCGGACTGGTCGTTCCGCCACTGGCGGCCGGCCTGGTGGACGAAGTCCTCTCGCTGTTGCCCGACGGCGCCACCGCCGGCAATCCCGTGGACGTCACGGCAGCGGTCGGCGAGGACCAGCTGCGAAGGTGCGTCGGTCTGCTGGCCCGGCACGGCGCCGTCGACGCCGTTCTCGTGAGCCTGGTTCCCACGGCGGTCGCCGACGCCACCGGCGAGGATCTGGTGCGTGCCCTGACGGCCGCCACCGTCCCGCTCCCCCGGCCGGTCGTAGCGGTGCTGCCCGCGCGGCCCGGCCGTGTCGAGCTGCTGCCGACCGCCGACGGGAGAGCCGTCCCCGCCTATTCCGATGCCGAGGACGCCGCTCGCGCCCTGGCGCACGCCGCCGTCCGCGCGGACTGGCTCGCCCGGCCACCGGGCGTCGTCCCGGTGCTGCCGGACGTGAGCACCGGACGCGCGAAAGACCTGACCACCGCATTTCTGGGCCGCGTCCCGGACGGTGGCTGGCTCGATCCGCGGACGACGGCCGCCCTGCTCGGCTGTTACGGCATCCCGCAGATCCCCTGGGAATGGGCCCGGGACGAGGACGAGGCGGTCGCTGCGGCCGAACGGCTCGCCGGGCCGGACGGGCGCGTCGTCATCAAGGCCTACTGGCCCGGCCTGCTGCACAAGAGCGAGCAGCACGCCCTCCACCTTGATCTCCAGGGCGCCGCCCGGATCAAGGCCGCCCACCGGGATCTCGTGGCCCGGTTCGGCGACCGTATGGCAGGGGTGGTCGTCCAGCCGCTCGCCGAACGGGGTACCGAACTGCTCGCCGGTGTCGTCCAGGACGAGGTCTTCGGGCCGCTCGTGATGCTCGGTCTCGGCGGCACCGCCACCGAACTCCTGGCCGACCACGCGGCCCGGCTCGCCCCGCTCACCGACCTGGACGTGCACGACCTGCTAACCGCTCCGCGCTGCTCACCCCTGCTGTACGGCTACGCCGGGGGGCCGGCGGCCGATGTCGGCGCTCTTGAACAGCTGTTGCACCGGCTGTCCCGGATGGCCACCGACCTACCCGAACTGGTGGAGGCCGACCTCAATCCGGTCCTGGCCGGGCCGCACGGTATCACCACGCTCGACGCCCGTGTCCGACTCGTGCCGCGCCGCCCCCACAACCCCTACTTGCGCAGGCTGCGCTGACAGGCGCACGGATGCCGGGAGCCGGCCGGTCCGCGTGTGTGGCCGCAGGGCCCCGCCGCACCACGCGATATGTGCCGGACGGCCCGCGGTCGGGCCTCAGTGGCCCGTGGTGGCGCCTCCTGAAGACGCGCACGCTGGGACGGCAGTCCAAGAAGGGAGTCGGCGCGATGACCTCCCCGACCGCCATGAGCACGGTGCTGAAACCTGTGGAGCGCGAGCGACTGATGCGTCTCGCCCGCGACGTCTCCTTTCCGCCCGGGACCCGCCTGCCGCCCGCTCGCTCCGTCCGGCCGAACGGCTTCGGGACGCAGGCATGGAGAGCGGCCCGCGCCGGGTGGGTGACGTGATGACGCGTGCTGTTGTCACGGTGGGCCACGAGGCCTGTTCACGGACATCGTCGAGCGCTTGGAGGAGTGGAGGATCAGCGCCCTTCCCGTTCTGGAGGGTGACGGACGCGTCATCGGAGTGGTGTCCGAGGCCGACCTGCTGCCGAAGGAGGAGTTCCGGGACAGCGACCCGGACCCCTTCGCCCACCTGCGACGGCCGCCCGACGCGGCCAAGGCCGGGGCGTTGTCCGACGAGGAGTCAATGAGCACCCCGGCCGTCACCGTCCATGAGGACGCCGCACTCGCACAGGCGGCACGGATCAGGGCCGTACGGCATGTCAAACGGCTGCCCGTGGTGAACGCCGAGGGTGTACTCGAAGGCGGTGGTCAGCCTTCAGCCGCAGTGATCCGCTGAAGGTCTTCCTCCGTACGGACGACGACCTGACGGAAGAGATTCGGCGGAACATCGTCGACGTTCCGTTCCCGGCGCCGGTGGAGCCCGTGCGCAACGTCGTCCGCGGCGGCGCCGCGACCTTCACGGGACGCGTCACGGACGCCGCGCGGACTCCGCTCGCCGCGCATGCGGTGCAGGGGGTGGAAGGGGTCGTCGGCGTGGACTGCCGGCTCACCGCCGCCGAATCCGCCGTCCGATGACGCCCGCCCCGGTGCAGGGGCCCCGCTCCGGCGGGCGGTCGGCCGCCGTCAGGCAGGTGCAGCCGGCCGCGTTTCCGGCAGGTCAGGGTCGAGATCCGGGCGGCGGGGCGGGCCCGTGAGTGAGCAGTGCACGTCCACCACGCCGGGCACTGCCCGCGCGAGGCGGGCGGCGATCGGTACCAGGGCCGTGTCGGGCACCCGGCCGGCGAGGGTCACGACACCGTCGCGTACCCGCACCCGGACGGTGTCGGCGTGCGTGCCGAAGAGCCCCGCGACCACTTCGCGCCGCACTTCGTCTGCGATGTCCGTGTCGTCCCGGAGGAAGACCTTCAGCAGGTCGGACCGGCTGACGATGCCCTGAAGGGTGCCGTCGGGGGCGACGACCGGCAGCCGCTTGATCCTCCGGTGGGCCATGACGCGCGCGGCACGGGCGAGGGAAGCTCCTGACACCACAGTGACGGCCGGGCTGGTCATCAGCTCGGCGGCGGTCAGCGCATCGGCCTTGACGGCATCGGCGCTCCGCCCCACTCGCGCCTGCCCGCCCAGGTCGCCCCTGTACTCCTCCTTGGGCAGCAGGTCGGCCTCGGAGACGACGCCGACGACGCGTCCGTCGTCGTCCAGCACGGGGAGGGCGCTGACCCTCCAGTCCTGCATGGTTCGCACGATGTCCTTGAAGGCCGCTCCTTCCCGCAGGGCCACGACCTTGCGGGTCATCACGTCGTTCACGGTGGCGGGAGTGCCGTTCATGGCGTCCTCCAAGGGCTGGGTGTCGTGCCGCGACACCTTCAGGGTGCGCCGACGACGCTTGTCAGGACAGGGCCGAGTGGCCCGTTGCCCGGTCCCCGTGGTCCGTGCCTTCTGGCGGCCGGCCATCGGCGCCACCAGGGCTCGCCGGTGCCACGGGCCGCTCGAACGCCTATGAGGAAGGAAGGGGCACCCGCCAGCGCAGGACGGTACCGCTGCCGCCGGGTGTGGACACATCGAAGTGTCCTCCGAGTTGTCCCGCTCGCTCGGCCATGTTGCGCAGGCCGCTGCGCCGGCCGTCGGGCGGGATGCCCACACCGTTGTCGGAGACGGTCAGGGAGACCTCGCGACCGTCGGTCGTCAGGTCCACTTGTGCCCGGTCGGCGTGGGCGTGCCGGGCGACATTGGTGAGGGCTTCCGAGAGTACGGCCATGATCTGGTCGGCGATCTCGTGGGGCACGTTCGTGTCGACGAGGCCCTCCACCCGTACGCCGGGCGTGAATCCCAGCGTCGGGGTCTCCTCGCCGACCAGGCGCACGACCCGGGCCCGGAGACCGGCGTCGGCCGCTCCCGCACGCGTGCGCAGCCCGAAGATGGCGGAGCGGATGATTCTGATGGTTTCGTCCAGGTCGTCCACGGCCCGCGCCACGCGCTCGGACGCCTCCGGATGCTCGATGAAGCGGCCGGCGCTCTGCAGTGTCATGCCGGTGGCGAAGAGCCGCTGGATGGCCAGGTCGTGCAGGTCCCGGGCGATCCGGTCGCGGTCCTGGAGCACGGCGATCCGCTCGGCGTCCTCGCGCCGCTCGGCCAGTTCCATCGCGATGGCGGCCTGCGCGGCGAATCCGCCCAGCATGTCCGCCTCCCGTTCCGAGAACACCGGCCGGCCGGCTTCACGGGCCACCAGCACCGCGCCCCGGACTCCGCCTACCCCACTGCCGATCGGAACGGCCACGGCAGGGCCGAGCCCGTGGAAACGCGGGTGTTCGGGCGAGATCCGCCGGTCCCGGTGCACATCGTCGCTCATGACCGGAGCGGCGGCGCGGAACGCAAGGCCCATCAACGTTCCCGACAAGGGCAGCACCAGTCCGCGGTGCACCCGCGCGTCCGCACCCACCGCGATCTCCACCGTGAGGCATTCCGTGTCCCGTACCGGAAGCGCGACCGCCGCCAGCGCCGATCCCATGATCTCGCGGGCTCGTTCCGCGATCAGTTTCAGGGCCTCGGCAGGGTCGTTGCCGGACATCAGGCAGTGCGTGATCTCCACGTTCGCCCGCAGCCACCGCTCCCGCAGCCGGGACGCCTCGTACAGACGAGCGTTGTCGATCGCCACGCCGGCCGCCACGGCCAGCGTGGAGAGCACCACCTCGTCCTCGTCGTCGAACTGCGCGCCGTCACGCTTCTCGGTCAGGTACAGGTTGCCGAAGACCTGGCCGCGCACCCGTATGGGAACGCCCAGGAAGCTGTCCATCGGTGGGTGGTGGGGCGGGAAGCCGTACGAGGCGGGGTGCTGGGAGATCTTCTCCAGCCGCAGGGGCTCCGGACGGCGGATCACCTCACCGAGGATCCCGTGGCCCTGCGGGAACGGGCCGATCTCGGCGATTCGCTCTTCGGACACCCCGACGGTGTGGAAGGCCGACAAGGTTCTGCCGCCGGGAGCGATGACCCCGAGAGCCGCGTACTCCGCGTCGACGAGCACGGCGGCGGCCTCCACGATGGACCGCAGTACCTGCTCCAGATCCAGTTCCCGGCCGACGGAAAGCACCGCCTCCAGCAGGCTGTGCACCCGGTCCCTGGTGCCGCGGGCCTCGTCGATGCGTGCCTGCAACTCCTCCAGCAGCTCGTCGAGCCTCAGTTCTGGCAGCCGTACACGGGGCTCTTCCGCGTTCGCCACGACGCTCCTCCATGTCCCCCCGTACGCGAGACCGGACAGTGGCGGTCTTTGCCCACGGTAACCATGCTCCGCCGGGAACGGCAGCCCGGCCGTACCCAGAACAGCAGATCGGCATTCCCACGGCGGGGCCTTGCGTACCCGGGGCCGGTCGGCCCAGCCCTGAGGGCCGAGTGCACCTGCCCCGGCCCGTGGCTCTGTACCAGGCTGGGGAGGTACGGAGACGGCACGGCCGAGGAGTGGCTCATGGTCCGTTATGTGTACGACTTCGAGGACGGCGGCCGTGACCTGGCCGGCCTGCTCGGCGGCAAGGGCGCGAACCTGGCCGAGATGAGCCGGCTGGGGCTGCCGGTACCACCGGGTTTCATCGTCACCACCGAGGCGTGCCGGGCCTTCCTGGCCACCGGTGAGGAGCCGGAGGACCTGTGGGCGTACGTGTCCGGACACCTCTCGCGGCTGGAGACGGCTGCCGGGCGGCGGCTCGGGCAGGCGGACGACCCGTTGCTGGTCTCGGTCCGCTCCGGGGCCCGTTTCTCCATGCCCGGCATGATGGAGACCGTCCTGGACATCGGTCTGAACGACGCGTCCGTGCACGGCCTCGCCAGGGTGTCCGGCGACGAGCGCTTCGCCTGGGACTCCTACCGTCGGCTCCTGCAGATGTACGGCACCACGGTGATGGGAGTGCCGCAGAGCCGCTTCCACGAGGCCATGACGCGTTCGAAAAAGGCCCGCGGCGCCCCGGACGACCTTCATCTGGACGCCTCCGATCTGGCCCGGCTGGTGGAGACGTACCAGCGGCTCGTCCGCGACGAGACCGGCCGGGACTTCCCGCAATCCCCCGCCTCGCAGTTGCGGGAGGCGGTCCTCGCCGTCTTCCGGTCCTGGAACGCCGAGCGGGCGCGTCTGTACCGGCGGCGCGAGCACATCCCGGACGACCTGGGCACCGCCGTCACCGTCCAGCGGATGGTGTACGGCAACCTCGGACCGGACTCCGGCAGCGGTGTCGCCTTCACCCGGGACCCGGCCACCGGACGCCCCGGCCTGTACGGCGACTACCTGCCGAACGCCCAGGGCGAGGACGTGGTGTCGGGCGCCCGGAACGCCCTGCCGCTGGCGGAGCTGGAGCGGCTGGACCCCGACTCGTACCGGCGGCTGCGCGACCACGCGCGCACGCTGGAGCGGCACTACCGCGACCTGTGCGACATCGAGTTCACCGTCGAACGCGGCACACTGTGGATGCTGCAGAACCGGGTGGGCAAGCGCACCGCGGAAGCCGCCTTCGCCATCGCGGCCGAACTGGTACGGGAAGGACTCATCGGTCCCGACGAGGGCCTGGCACGTGTGAGCGACGACGGGCTGGCCCGGCTGATGTTCCCCCGCTTCGACGCCTCCGCCGCGGGTGCGGCACTCACCCGGGGTGTGCCCGCCTCGCCCGGCGCCGCGGTGGGCGAGGCGGTCTTCGACTCCGCCGAGGCGATGCGACGCGCGGCGGACGGTCAGGGCGTGATACTCGTCCGCGAGGAGACGACACCCGACGACCTGCCCGGGATGATGGCCGCCCAGGCCGTGCTGACCGGGCGCGGCGGCAAGACCAGCCACGCGGCCGTCGTCGCCCGCGGCATGGGGAAGGTCTGCGTGTGCGGGGCGCACGGCATCACCGTGGATGCGAGGGCACGGCGTTTCATCGCCCGGGACGGCACTGTCGTCGAGGAGGGCACCGTCATCTCGGTCGACGGCTCCACCGGTGCCGTGTATCCCGGATCGATCCCGCTGGTGGAGTCGGTGACCATGCGCTACCTGGAGGGCGGCGGCGGTGAGCAGGGCGACAGCACGGTGTCCGCAGTGGCTCACGCCCTGGAGCACGCCGACTCCGTGCGGCGGCTGGAGGTCCGCGCCAACGCCGACACCCCCGAGGACGCGCGCCGGGCCCGGCGGTTCGGAGCCCGGGGAATCGGGCTGTGCCGGACCGAGCACATGTTCCTCGGCGAACGGCGGAAGCTGGTCGAGGAGATGATCCTGGCCCGGACCGATGCCGGGCGCCGCCGGGCGCTGGCGGCCCTGCTGCCACTCCAGCGAGAGGATTTCACGGACATCCTGGAGGCGATGGACGGCCTGCCGGTCACCATTCGGCTGCTCGACCCGCCGCTGCACGAGTTCCTTCCCGACCGCACCGACCTCGCCGTCCGCATCGCCACGGCCGAGGCCACGGGCCGGCAGCCCGACGCGCACGACACCGAGCTGCTCGACGCGGTGAACCGGACACACGAGGAGAACCCGATGCTCGGACTCCGCGGCGTGCGGCTCGGCCTGGTCGTTCCCGGCCTGGTCGCCATGCAGATCCGGGCGATCGCGGAAGCGGTCGTCGCGCGCACCCGCGCGGGTGGCTCTCCACACGCGGAGATCATGGTGCCGCTCGTCGGCGCCGTCGAGGAGCTGCGGCTCACCCGCGCGGAGGTGGCGCGCGTCCTCGCCGAGGTGGCGGAGGAGACCGACGTGACCGTCCACTGCCCCGTCGGAACGATGATCGAACTGCCCCGGGCCGCGCTCACGGCCGGTCGGATCGCCGAGGAGGCGGAGTTCTTCTCCTTCGGCACCAACGACCTCACCCAGACCACCTGGGGCTTTTCCCGCGACGACGTCGAGGCCGCGTTCTTCCCGGCGTACTTGGACAAGGGCGTCTTCGCCGCCTCTCCGTTCGAGACGCTCGACCGGGACGGGGTGGGCAGGCTGGTCCGGATCGCCGTCGAGCAGGGGCGAGCGGCCCGCCCGGAACTGGAGACCGGGGTATGCGGGGAGCACGGAGGCGATCCGGAGTCGATCCACTTCTTCCACGCCGTCGGCCTGGACTACGTCTCCTGCTCGCCCTTCCGGGTCCCGGTGGCGCGCCTCGAGGCCGGCCGGGCGGCGCTGACAGGCGCGGACCCCGGTGACAGCCGGTGAGACGTTATCCGCAGGGTGATGAGGTGCAGCCATGACCCACTACCAAGAGCCGTCGCACCGGCGCGTCGACCTCGACCAGGACGAGGCACTGCGGTTGCTGGGCAGCGTGTCGCTGGGCAGGGTCGTCTTCACCCGGCAGGCACTGCCCGCCGTCCGTCCGGTCAGGCACGTCCTGGACAACGGAGATGTCGTCGTCCTCGCCCACGATGCCGCGGCCCTCGCACCGCAGGCCCTGCGGTCCGGCGACGAGGGCGTCATCGTCGCGTACGAAGCCGACGCCATCGACCCCGACACCCACCTGGGCTGGAGCGTGGTCGTCACGGGGTACGCCCAACTGGTGAGCGACCCGGCCGAACTCGGGCGCCTCTACGAGCTGTCGTGGCCCGAGGCCGCCGTGGAGGGCGGGGAGCAGGCCGTGCGCATCCATCCGGAGCTGGTCACCGGTGTGCTGGTGACGGAGTCGGGCGGCGCGGCGAGGGCCGCCCGCTGAGGTCCTGGGGAAGCGAAAGGCCGCCCGACGACCGCCGAGCGGCCTTTCCTTTTCCCACTCAGCCCGCGGGAACGGCCAGTTCCGCGTGGTGCTCACCGCCGAGGACCACCTTCAGCGCGCCCGTCTCTCCCGCGTGGGAGAAGACGTCGTACGCCTCTTCCATGCGGCCGAGCGGGAAGGTGTGGGTCACCAGTTGTCCGGTGGGCAGCCAGCCCGCGGCGGCCATCCGCAGCAGCTTCGGCGTGGAGTAGGTGTCCACCAGGCCGGTCGTGATGGTGAGGTTCTTGATCCAGAGGTCTTCCAGGTGCAGCGTGACGGGCTTGCCGTGTACGCCGACGTTGGCGACATGGCCGCCGGGCCGGACCATGCGGGTGCACAGTTCGAAGCTCTCCGGCACGCCGACCGCCTCGATCACCACGTCCGCGCCGAGCCCGTCCGTCAGATCGGCGACCAGCTCATCAGGGGCCTCCCAGAAGTCCGCTATCACGTCGGCACCGAGTCGATGGGCCGCCTCCAGCCGGGCCGGAGCCAGGTCGACGGCGATGATCCGTTCCGGCGAGACCATGCGGGCCGTGGCGATGGCCGCCAGCCCGATCGGGCCCGCACCGACGATGACGACGGTGTCGCCGGGACACACATGACCGTTGACGACGCCGACCTCGTAGGACGTCGGGAAGATGTCCGCGAGCAGGACGGCGTCCTCACCTCGCATGGCGCCGGGCAGCAGATGGACGGAGAGGTCGGCGCAGGGTACGCGGACGTATTCGGCCTGGGTGCCATCGATCAAGTGGCCGAGGATCCAACCTCCGCCACCCCGGCACTGGCCGTAGCTGTTGTCCCGGCAGAACCGGCACCGCCCGCAGGAGGTGATGCAGGAGATCAGCACCCGGTCTCCGGGACGTACCGAACCAACGTCGCCGCCGACTTCGACGATCTCCCCGACCGCCTCGTGACCGAGCACCGTTCCCGGACGCACCTCGGGCACGTCGCCCTTGAGGATGTGGAGGTCCGTCCCGCAGACGGTCACCGCGTCGACCTTGACGATGGCGTCGGTCGGTTCCTTGATGCCGGGATCCGAGACGTCCTGCCAGGACGCCTGGCCGGGTCCGTGGAAGACAAAGCCTTTCATCGCGCCGCTCACCCTGTTTCGGTCGGCTGCGGGACCGGTGTTCCGGCGCGTACGACGAGGACGCGGGCCGGGCTCCGGCACGGTACCGGGAAACGCCCCGCACCTTCAGGCTGCGCGGTACCCGGTTGCCCGCGCTTGGGCCGTCCGGCCCTCCTGCATGGCCGGTCGGCGCCGAGGGTCCGGGACAAGCGTCCTCGGGAGGGGCTACGGCCTCTGCCGACCCGGAAACCGGGCCCGAGCGGCCCTCGGACGAGGCGGTTCGGCCCCTGTGAACGCTCCCCTGACCGGAGCCACTGTCGTCATAGTCACCACGACGAGGAGGTGTTCCGCTATGAACACCACACGACGGATGTGGCGGTGGCGGAGCAATCCGCTGCGGCGGCGCGAGGACGTCGTCGAAGCCTGGGTCGTGCTGGCCGTCTGGGTGATCGCCGTGGTCGGCAGTGTCCTCGCCGGGCTGGTGACGGCACACGCCGCCGAACAGCGATTCGCGGAGCAGCGCGCCCACAGGCACGCTGTCCGGGCGGTGCTGGTCACCGATGTGCCGCACGGCGCCGCGGCGAAGTGGGCGGCGGACGGCCGTACTCAGGGCTCGGTGCGCTGGACGGCTCCCGACGGTACCTCACGCACCGGTCGGACCCTGGTGGCCGGGGGTCTGGAAACCGGAGCCCTGATCACGGTCTGGCAGGACGACCAGGGGCGTCTCATGCCTTCCGCACCGACGAGCCGGAGCGAAGGGCATGTGGTGGCCGCTCTCTTCGCCGGCGCGGCGGCCCTCGCCGTCGCGGCCCCGGTCCTCGGCGCGGGCGCCGTCGCACGGGCACGGCTCGACCGGCGCCGCATAGCCCAGTGGGGCCAGGAATGGGATCTGGTGGGACCACGGTGGGGCCCGAAGGCCGGATGAGCGGTGAGAGGCGGCCGGTGCCCAATGCTCCGCGCACAGGCCCATACGAACACGACGGCCCCGGGGGACATGCTCCCGTCGGGACATCGTCACCGCCGCCGCGCCCAACGAGCCGGTGCCCGACCTGGTGCCGCGTTGCGGACGAGCACCACACGCCGGACAGTGGGGCTCGGCGAGGGGCACCTCGTTGGCGTCCTGACCGCCGCCGTGCTCACCCTTGCCCGGCCCAGCCGACCACCCCCACCGAACCGTGCTCCCAGCGCAGGCCGGAAGTTCAGGCGGGTTCCGGCACGACGGCCACCGGGCACGGCGCGTGGTGGAGTACCCCGTGGGCGACGCGGCCGAGCTGGAGCCCGAAGTGCCCCTGACGGCGCCGCGCGCCGACGACGAGCAGATCGGCGTCACGGGAGGCGGCCAGCAGAGCATCGCGGGCGAAGCCCTCGATCGTGCGGCGTCGCACCCGCAGACTGTCCGGAACGGCCGCCAGCGCCTCCTCCACCAGCTCTGCGGCCTGCGCCTCCTGGACGTGCGCCGGCTCTCCGACGATCAACGGGTGTGCGCGCGGCTCGTGCAACGGCCGGCGCCAGGCCCGTACGGCCTCCAGTGCGGCTCCGCGTAGGAAAGCCTCCTCGGCCGCGAACCGTACGGCGGCCGAGTCCGCCGGCTTCTCCCCCACACCCACCACGATCCGGCCGGCCCGTCCCGGGCGGACCTGGTTGTCGTTGCTGCCGCGCAGGACGATCAACGGGCAGTGCGCGTGGCCGGCCACCGTGACGCTCACGGAGCCGAGCAGCGCCTCGGTCACCCCGCTGCGGCCACGGCAGCCGAGGACCATCAGCAGGGCGCTGCGACTCTCCCTGATCAGGGCGTACTCCGCTTCCTCGGGCAGGATGTCGGTGGTGACCCGCAGGTCCGGCTGCCGTCGGCGGGCGCGCCGCTCGGCGGTCGCGACGATGTCCTCGGCCATCACCTCCTCCGAGGGCTTGCCGAGCTCCCCAGTCAGGGCTGTGCCTTCGTAGCGCTCCCAGAGCGAGGCGTACACCAGCCGGAGGGACGCCCCGCGCAGGACTGCCTCGTCGGCAGCCCACTCCACGGCTCTCAGGCTCGGCTCGGAACCGTCGACACCGACGACGATCCGGAGGCGGGCGGGGCTTTCGGAAACCGGTGTGTCCGACGTCTTCATGGGCCTCTCCTCGGGGGATGGCATCTCAACTGTGCGCCACTACGGCGACAGGTGCGGCGGCGTGGTGGAGGACGGAGTGGGTCACATGGCCGATGCGGGCCCCGAAGGAACCGGTACGCACGCGCCTGCCGACGACCACGAGGCAGGCGTCGCGGGAGGCGTCGGCAAGGACCTGTGCCGCGCTGCCGGACCGGCTCCCCTCGATCACCTCGACGTCCGGGAACTTCTCCCGCCAGGGTCGCAGCACCTTGCCGAGGAGCGAAGCCTGCCCGCGCGCGAGTTCATCGTGGAATTCGGCGTCCGTGGCGAAACCGTGCAAGGAGGTCGGCGGCTCCGGCCAGACGTGGGCAGCCCGCAGGACGGCCTTCCGCCGCGCCGCCGCGTCGAAGGCGAACTCCACGAGTGTGTCGTCCGGCTCACCGGCGTCCAGGCCGAGCACGACCGGACGGAAGGGCGTCGCGGCGCAGGGCACTCCCGCCGGGTCCATCCGGTGCTCGTCGGCAGCCTGCTCGCCCGATCGCACCAGCACCACCGGACGTTCGGCCCGGGCGACCACGGCCAGACTCACGGAACCCACGACGAACCCGTGAAGTGCGCCGAGGCCCCGCGAACCCAGCACCAGCAGCTCGGCGGGCCCGGCAGCTTCGCACAGGACGTCGGCCACGGTCCCGGTGAGCTGCTCCGTGATCACCTCGACACCCGGATGACGCAGCCGGATGCCGTCCGCGGATTCGTGGGTCAGCCGCCGGGCCCAGTGCCGGTAGCTGTCCAGGTCGAGCAAGGGAGTCCGGGCCGCATATGCCGGCGTCGGCTCGTGGACGTGCACGATCTTCAGAGGCAGACCGCGCAGCGACGCTTCACGCGCCGCCCACTCGGCCGCGGCCCGGCTCTCGGACGAGTCGTCGAGTCCTACGGTGACGGTGCGGGGCATCGGCTCCACCTCCCGGCGCGAAGTCTTCGAGACCAGCGTGTCGCCTTGGCCGCGCTCGGCTCAGGGGCCATACGGCCCGGTCGGGGGCCGACCGACCCTCTGTGCGACGAACGCCGGAAGAGCCACCGGGCCACAGGTCCGCACGAGGGACGGGCGGACACGCCCGGGACGGTTACTGGGCCGGTCGGCCCTGGCGCGACCGGCGTGGAGGAACGATGATCGAGCCTTGGGGCAGCAATCGCTGTGGGCCGTCCGCGGAATGAGGTCGCCATGACCGAGACACGCACCTTCAGCGAGCGGGAACCGATCCGCGTGTTCCTGCTCGACGACCACGAGGTCGTACGGCGCGGCCTGACCGATCTCCTCGACGCGGAACCGGACATCTCGGTGGTGGGCGAGGCGGCCACCGCCGGACACGCGCTCACCCGCGGCCCCGCCCTGCGCCCGCACGTCGCCGTGCTGGACGTGCGCCTGCCCGACGGCGACGGCATCACGGTCTGCCGGGAACTGCGCGATCGCGTGCCCCGACTGGCATGTCTCATGCTGACCTCCTTCGACGACGAGGAAGCCTTGCTGGATGCCATCATGGCTGGTGCGTCCGGCTATGTGCTGAAGCAGATCAAGGGCTCCGACCTGGTGTCGGCGGTGCGGGCCGTCGCATCGGGCCAGTCGATGCTGGACCCGGCGACGACCGCCCGGCTCATGCGGTCCCTGCGGGCCGACCCGGCCGAGGCCCCCTCGCCGCCCGCGGAGCTGACCGGGCTCTCCGCCCGGGAACGCGACATCCTCGCCCTGATCGGCGACGGCCTGACCAATCGCGAGATCGGCAAGAAGCTGTACCTGTCGGAGAAGACCGTCAAGAACCACATCTCCCGGCTGCTGGCCAAACTGGGCGTGCAGCGCCGGGTCCAGGCCGCGGTGCTCGCCTCACACCTGGACCGGCACGATTCCCACGGCTCTGGACGCCCCCTCGGCTGATCGGCCGATGGCGTGCCCGAACTTCGACGGGCGGGAGACAAGACGCGACCGGTCCACCTCCCGTAGCGGCGCGACGCCCGCCGGGGCGGCTGCGGGGCCCGTTGCACGGTACCCCCGCCCGCACACCCGGCCCAACGACCAACGACCATGTACCGGCGGCGATCACCATGTCCGACGTCACGACCACCGACCTGTACGAAGTGACGATGGCCATGTCCTACCTCCGGGAGGACATGCGGTCACCGGCCACCTTCAGTCTCTTCGTCCGCGGCCTTCCGCCCGGCCGCGGTTTCCTGGTGGCCGCTGGTCTGGAGGCCGCCCTGGACTTCCTGTCCGGCTACCACGTGGAACGACAGGACGTCGAGTGCTTCGCGGATGCCCTGCGCCGGCCTGCCCGGGATCTCGAACCGCTCCTCGGCCTCTCCTTCGAGGGTGAGGTGCGCGCCGTGCCCGAGGGCCGTGTCGTGTTCGCCGGCGAGCCGCTGCTGGAGGTGACCGCCTCCCTGCCGCAGGCCCAATTGGCCGAGACGTATCTGCTCAACCAGCTTTGTCACCAGACGGCCGTGGCGTCCAAGGCGGCACGCTGCGTCCTGGCCGCGGCCGGACGGCCGGTCGTGGACTTCTCGCTGCGCCGCACGCATGGCCCCTGGGCGGGCCTGCAGGCCGCCCGGCTGGGCGCCCTGACCGGATTCGCCGGCACCAGCAACGTGGCGGCGGCGACGGCCCTCGGCGTCCCGGCCTCGGGCACCATGGCCCACTCCTACATCGAGGCGTTCCCCGGCGAGGAGGATGCCTTCCGGGCCTTCGCCCGCGCCCATTCCGGCCCGGTCACCTTCCTCGTCGACACCTACGACACCGAGGAGGGCGTCCGCGTCGCCGCCCGGGTCCTGACAGAGCTGCGGCGCGGTCTCGGCTGCGCGATCCGCCTGGACAGCGGCGACCTGGACGCGCTCTCACGACGGGCACGCGCCGTCCTGGACGCCGCCGGACTGACCGACGTAAGGATCGTGGCCAGCGGCGGCCTCGACGAGTACGGCGTCGACCGGCTGGTACGCGCCGGCGCGCCGATCGATGTGTACGCGGTGGGTACGCGCGTGGGCGTGGCCGCGGACGCGCCGTACCTGGACGCCGCGTACAAGCTCGTGGAGTACGACGGACGCCCCATGATGAAGCTGTCCTCGGCGAAGGTGACGGACCCGGGTCGCAAACAGGTCTTCCGCCGTCCGGGACAGCCCGATGTGATCGCGCTGGCCGGGGAGAGGGCTCCGGATTCCGCTCGGCCACTGCTGCGCACCGTGATGCGCGGCGGGCGGCGCACGTCGGCACCGGACACCTGGCAGGATGCGCGCGGCCGGTTCCGGGACGACCTCGCCGGCCTGCCCGCGCGAGCACGCCGCATCGAGGACCCGGAACCCGTTGTGCCGGTACGGTCGGAAGCGCTTCAGCGGTTGACCGCTTCGGTTCGCGCCGGCATCGAGGCACGGTTGCGCGCCACGTCAGCGGGTACCCCGGTGAGCTGACCGGGTCCGGGGCCGGCAGGGCCGGCCGAACCGCTGCGGGGACCAATGGCCCCTGGCCGGCCGACGGATTCGGGCCTTCCATGGAATCGGCGGCGTCTCTCCACGCCCCAGCGAGGAAGAAGCGAGGACCACGGCCGCTCCGACGCCCCGTGGCCCCCAAGTCCGGCATACCGGGCTCGTCGGTCCTCCGGCCTGACGGCCGACCGCCTTGAGCCGCTTGCGGACGGCTCGACCGGGCCCCGCCCTCACATGGCAGGCCGAAGGGAATCCACCGTGACCGCACAACCTCCCGACGTGGAAACCGTCACCGCACTCGTGGCGGACGCCTCCAGGGCTCCGTCGCTGCACAACGCACAGCCCTGGTCCTTCCGCTACCTGCGCGACATCGGCGTCCTGCGCCTGTACGCGGACCCGCGGCGCGCACTGCCGCGAACGGATCCGGACCACCGTGGTCTGCACATCGGCTGCGGCGCCGCGCTGCTCAATCTGCGCGCGTCCGCCGCTGCGGCGGGCCTGGCGCCGCTCGTGCGGCTGCTGCCCGAACCCGCCTACCCCGACCTTCTGGCCGAAGCGCATCTGTGCGCGACCGGACCACCCGATGGGGAGCTGGCCCTGCTGGGCCCTGCGGTCCGGCGCCGCCATTCCAGCCGTCTGCCCTTCCGCGACGAGCCGGTCCCCGCAGCCGCACGGGAGAGACTGTGCGAGGCGGCCGCGGTGGAAGGCGCTCAGCTGCTGTTTCCCGGTGCCTGGCACATCGACTCGATCCTGGACCTGGTGCGGGACGCCGAGGAGAGAGAGGCGGTCGACCCGGAAGTACGCGGGGAGACCGAAAGATGGACGCATCCGGAGCCGACGGGCAGCACCGGCACCGCCGACGGCATCCCCGGCGAGGCGTTCGGCCCACGGCAGCGCGGTACCTCCGTTCCGGTACGTGACTTCGCTACCCAACGCCCGGTGCAAGGGCGGGGCTGGGCACCGTTCGAGAAGAGCCCGAACATCGCTCTGCTCGGTACGGCCCACGACAAGCCGGTGGACTGGCTGTGCGCCGGCCAGGCGCTGGAGCGGGTCCTGCTCCGGGCCACCGCCGACGGTCTCGTCGCCTCGGTCACCTCGCAGCCCCTGGAATGGCCGGAGATCCGATGGGCCGTCCGCGACCCCGTGTCGGCCATGGGACACGTACAGATGGTGATCCGTCTCGGTTACGGCCCCGAGGGCCCGGCCAGTCCACGGCGACCGGTGGCTGATCTGCTCGACGTCCTCTGACTGGGACCCGCGGCACGGCAATCCGCTGATCAGGACGTGTCACTCCGGCGGGCTGATCGACGGGGGCGTGCGCGTCCGATACGCCAGGCGTGTTCGGCCAGCAGCACGGAGGAGGCGGTGGCGAGACAGATCGCCCACTGGGCGGCACTGAGCGGAGCGGTGTCGAAGACGCCCTGGGCCACGGGCACCTGCACGGCCACGCCCTGCAGGATGAACACCACGGCGAGGCAGATCCACAGGGTGGGGTTGTGCAGCTGGTGTCGGCCGAATACGGGTTCGTCCTCGCTGCGGGCGGCCAGAGCGTTGCACAGCTGGAAGAGGACGAAAGTGGTGAACGCCATGGTGGCCGCGGTCGTGGCATCGGTGAGATGCCGGGCGACAGTGAAGACGGCCACGGTGCCCGTGGCCATGACCGCGCCGACGCGGACGATGGCGGTCAGGCGGCGGGCGTTCAGAATGCGTTCGGCGGGCGGGCGGGGCGGGCGGCGCATCACGTTCTCGCGAGGTGGGTCGACGCCCAGGGCCATGGCGGGCGGACCGTCCATGATGATGTTGACCCAGAGCAGCTGGATCGCGGACATGGGGGCGGGCAGCCCGGCCACCACGGTGGCGAGCAGGGTGAGGATGGCGCCGATGTTGGTGGCCAGCTGGAAGCGGACGAAGGTGACGATGTTGTCGTAGATGGAGCGTCCCTCCCGGATCGCTCGGACGATGGTGGAGAAGTCGTCGTCGGTGAGAACCATGTCGGCGGCTTCTTTGGCCACGTCGGTTCCGGTGATGCCCATGGCGACGCCGATGTGGGCGGCGCGCAGGGCGGCGGCGTCATTGACGCCGTCGCCGGTCATGGCCACGATGTGGCCACGCTGGGCCAGGGCGCGCACGATGGTCACCTTGTGTCAGGGGCGACGCGGGCGAAGACACCGATGTCCCCGACGCGGCCCGCGAGGTCGTGCTCACTCATCCGGGCCAGTTCGGTGCCGGTGACGGTGTCGCCGGTGATGCCGAGTTCGCCGGCGATGGCGGCAGCGGTGTCGGCATGGTCTCCGGTGATCATTTTGACGGCGACGCCGGCGGTCCGGGCCAGGGTGACGGCGTCGCGGGCCTGGGGACGGGCCGGATCGGCGATCCCTGCGATCGCTGTCAGGGTCAGTCCCCGCACCTCGTCCTGGTACGGCCGGCTCCTGACCGTGGTCGCGGCGCCCAGGACACGTAGCCCCTGTCCGCCCATGCGCCGGACGACGTCCTCGACCGACTGACGGTGCCGGGCATCGAGGGGGGCAGGGCCGTCTCCGGTCAGGATGTGGGTGCAGCGGTCCAGCAGAACGTCCACGGCTCCCTTGACGTGGACACGCACCCGGCTGCCGCTGCCTTCCGGGTGGAAGGTGGCCATGAACTTGGCGGCCGGGTCGAAGGGAACCTCGCCGGTGCGCGGCGTGCCGGTGCGCAGGGCGTCGGTGTCGAGGCCGGCCTTGACGGCGAGCACGAGGAGCGCCGCTTCGGTAGGGTCACCGATGATCCCTCGGTTGTCGGGTGTGAGGCGGGCGTCATTGCACAGCGCGAACGGCAGCACCGCCTCCCAGAGGTCCGTGGACACAGCCCCCTTGTCCACAGGGCGTACGGTGCCGGCGGTGTCGTAACCCTCACCGGTCACCTCGTACGAGCGCCCAGCAGCCCAAAGGACGCGGGTGGTCATCTCGTTCAAGGTGAGGGTGCCGGTCTTGTCGCTGCACACCACGGTCGCGGAGCCGAGGGCCTCGACGGAGGCCAGGCGTTTGACGATGGCGCCACGGCAGGCCATGCGGTGGACGCCCAGGGCCAGGGTGAGGGCAAGGACGGCGGGCAACCCCTCCGGGATCGCGGCGACGGCCAGGGCCACCGCGCGCAGCATGAGGCCGGCAAGGTCATCGCCCTGTATGAAGGCGACGAGTGCGTAGACGGCGACGGCGATGCCGCTGACCACGGCCAGGCGCCGGCCCAGGCTGTCCATCTGCACCTGCAATGGGCTGGGCGGCTCCCGCCCGGTGCGCAGGGCCTCGGCTATGGCGCCGACCTCTGTGTGCATCCCGGTGGCCGTGAGGATCATTTCGGCGCGACCTCGGGTGAGCGCGGTGTTCATGAACAGCATGCTGGTGCGTTCTGCGACGGGTACCGGTTCCTCGCCTGTGGCCGCGATGGGGGCGGTCGTCTTGGCCACCGGGTGGGACTCCCCGGTCAGCGCGGCCTCGGCGGCCTCGACCGACTCGGCGATCACCAGACGTCCGTCGGCCGGGACGCGGTCGCCCGCTTCCAGCAGGACCACATCGCCGGGCACGAGGGTGCGCGCGGGCACCGCCTGGACCTGGCCGTCGCGGCGTACACGGGCGGTGGGCACCAGCATCTGGCGCAGAGCTTCCAGGCTGCGCTCGGCACGGCGTTCTTGCAGGTAGCCGATGGTGGCATTGATGAAAAGGACGACGGTGATGACGATGGCGTCCTTGATTTCGCCGATGATTCCGGCGACGACCGCGGCAACGAGCAGGATGCCGATCAGCCAGCTGCGGAACTGGTCCAGCAAGCGCAGCCAGCGCGATCGGCGGACGGGTTCGGCCAGCTCGTTCGCCCCGCAGGCGGTCGCCCGCTGCCCGGCCTCCGCCGTGGTCAGGCCCATGGCCGGGTTTACGCCAAGCAGGCTCGTGACCTCGACTGCCCCCCGCTGGTAGGCGTCTTTCAGGGGTTCCGTCCGGCTGGTTGACGCCTCGGGTCCGGTGGCAGTGGGGGGCCACGGGGGCATACTCACTGCTGGCCCCGAACGTCGGTGGCGGGACGGCGGGCGTGGTGAACGATGGCCTGGCCGACCGAGGCACGCGTCGCTACGCGGTGCGCCATCGACTCCAGGCCGTGGCCGACCAGATTCCACGGCAGCGAACCGACCGGCAGGTGCCCTGGCGCGTGGCCGAACGCCCGCACGCTCGGCGGCGCAGCCCCGCGCGGGCAGCCCTCCCCAGCCTCGACGTCGGCCGCGCCAGGGCTCGGAGCGGAACCGGGCAGCCCGAACGTCACCGGATCACACATGACACACGCTCCTTCCCACAACGGCGTCGGCGAGCAGCCGCTTCGGTTGCCGGCCTCGGTCCGCTCGCTCCTGGATGCCGGCCCCGGTCGTGTGAGGGGTCACTCGGCTCGGCCGCCGATGCCCGGGCCGTCAGGACACCGGCTGCCAACTCGTACGGGTCAGCCTGGTGTCGAGTACCCGTCGGAATGTGCCGAATATCTGTGCACAGCGGGGCTCGCCCAGGTCCCGCACGCGCGACTGACGGAGTGATGCACGTGGACGTCAACGAGGTGCTGCTGCCCGGTGTCGGGCTCCGGTACGAGTTCGTCAACCACGAAGGTGACCGGATCGGCGTGGTCGCGCAACGTTCGGGGGACTTCGAGGTGGTCGTGTATCCCGGCGGCGACCCGGACGAGGCACGCCCGGTCGTGCGACTCACCAGTCAGGAGGCCGACACCCTCGCCGAGATCCTCGGCGCCCCGCGCATCGCGGAACGCTTCGCCGACCTGACCCGCGAAGTGCCCGGCCTGAGCGCCGGGCAGGTCGAAGTGCGGCACGACAGCCCGTTCGCCGGCCGCGCCCTGGGCGACACCCGGACGAGAACCCGCACCGGCGCCTCGATCGTGGCCGTCGTCCGCGGCGACGGCGTCATCGCCTCGCCCGGTCCAGGTCAGATGCTGCAGGCCGGAGACGTCCTCGTGCTCATCGGCACCCGCGACGGCATTGCCGACGCCCGGCGCATCATCCAGGGCTGAGCCGTGCGGACCCCCATCGCCCTGCTGCTGGAACTGGGGGCCATCCTGACCGGGCTGAGCGTGCTCGGCGCCTTCTCGCGGCGCTACGCCCTCTCGCCCGTGCCGTTGTACTTGCTGGCCGGGCTGGCCCTGGGGGACGGTGGCCTCGTCCCGGTTCCGGCCGCACGCGATTTCGTCGGCATCGGCGCCTCGATCGGCGTGATCCTGCTGCTGCTGACCCTCGGCCTGGACTTCACCGTTCGGGAGTTCGCCGTCAGCCTGCGCCGCCACCGCGTCTCTGCGGCCATCGACGTGGCCCTCAACGCCACCCCGGGCGCCGTGACCGGCTGGCTGCTCGGTCTGGACGCGGGCGGGATCCTGGCACTGGCCGGCGTCACCTACGTCTCCTCCTCCGGCATCATCGCCCGCCTGCTCGGTGACCTGCGCCGGCTGGGCAACCGGGAGACCCCGGCGGTGCTGTCGGTCCTGGTGATGGAGGACTTCGCCATGGCCGCCTACCTTCCCCTGCTCGCCGTCATCACCTCCGGCGGCACCTGGTGGCAGGCACTGCTCTCCGTCCTGGCGGCCACCGCGGTCGTCGCCGGCGCGATCGCTGCCTCCGCCCGCTGGAGCCACCACGTCGGCAGGATCCTCACCCATCCCGACCCCGAGCAAGTGCTCCTGCGGATCCTCGGCATCACCCTGGTCGTCGCCGCGCTCGCCGAGACCGTTCACGTCTCCGCCGCCGTCGGTGCCTTCCTCATCGGACTCGCGCTGACCGGCACCGCCGCCGACCGGGCCCGGGCCGTGCTCCACCCGCTGCGCGACCTGTTCGCCGCCCTGTTCTTCCTCGCCATGGGCCTGTCCGTCGACCCGGGCGACCTGTTGTCGATGCTGCCTGCCGCCACCGTTCTCGCCGTGGTCACCGCGTTCACGAAGCTGATCTCCGGCTGGTACGCGGCCGGCCGGGACGGGGCGGGCTACCGCGGTCGGCTACGGGCTGGAACCGCCCTGATCGCCCGTGGCGAGTTCTCCGTCGTCATCGTCGGCCTCGCTGGTGCCGCAGACCAGCGAATCGGCGCCCTGACCACCACCTACGTGCTGCTCCTCGCCGTGTGCGGCCCCTTCCTGACGCGCTTCGCCCCCACCCGCCCCGCAGCCCCTCGAACGGCGCCTGCGACCGTCGACGAGCCGCCTCGTCTGCCCGCGTCACCGTCACCGGGCAGTACGCACGACGCGGCGAAGCCCGACTGACCGATCCCAGCAGGAGGCCGGCGAATCCGCGACGTCCTCGCGCGCATCAGTCCCCTTCACCAGCAGTGCAGCACGACTTTGAGGGCGCCCGTGCCGGTGCCGTGGGCGAACACCTCGTAGGCTTCCTCCATCCGGTCGAGACCGAGGGTGTGGGTGACCAGCGGGGAGACGGGCAGTCGACCGGACCGCATCAGCTCCAGCAGCCATGGCGTGGAGGACGTGTCGACCTGCCCCGTGCTGATGGTCAGGTTCTTGCGCCACAGGGACTCCAGATGCAGTGTCGCCGGTCTGCCGTGGGTCCCTATGTTGGCGATGTGCCCTCCCGTGCGGACGGCCCGCGTGCACAGCAGGAAGCCGTCCGGTTCCCCGGACGCCTCGATGACCACGTCCGCGCCCGGCCCCTCGGACAGCTCGGCGATCATCTTTCCCGGCGATTCGGCGGCATCCGCCCCCAGCCGGACGGCGGCCTCCAGCCGGGCGCCGGCCAGATCGACGACGATGATCCTGCGGGGAGAGTACAGTCGCGCGACGACAGCCGACGCGAGACCGACGGGCCCGGCGCCCACCACGACGACGGTGTCCCCGGGGCCGACGTGTCCGTTGCGCACCCCGACCTCGTAAGCGGTGGGCAGGAGTTCGGCGAGCAGCACGGCATCGTCCAGCGGGAGACCCGCGGGGCACCGGGTGGTGGAGTGGTCCGCGAAGGGTACGCGCACCAGCTCGGCCTGGGTGCCGTCGATCAGGTTCCCCAGGATCCACCCGCCGCCGCCCCGGCACTGCCCGTACCGGGCGTCATGGCACTCCCCGCAGTCGCCGCAGGCCGAGACGGACGACACGATCACCTGGTCACCGGGGCGCAGGTGGTGCACCTCCCCGCCGGTCTCCACGACCTCCCCGACGGCCTCGTGGCCCAGCACCCTCCCCGGCCTCACCTCGGGGAAGTCGCCCCGCCGGATGTGCAGGTCGGTACCGCAGACGGTGGTCGCGTCCACGCGTACCAGGGCGTCGGTCGCCTCCTCGATCACAGGGTCGGGGACGGTGTCCCAGGAGGTCTGTGCCGGGCCGTGATAGACGAGCGCTCGCACTTTACCCACTCCCTCGCTGCCGACGTGCCGCCGGGCGACTCAGTCCGGCTCCATGTAGGGACGTCGGAAGACCGGAGCCTGGCCGGTGCCCCACGGGCGTACAGCCGTCAGCGCCTGGGCCACCGCGGTCTCCAGCGCACCGCTGGTGTCGATGGGGACGGCCCCCGGCCATGCGGGCTCCTTGGCCGCCATGGCGGCGGCGATGTCCGGACCGGCGTCGGAGGGCCCCGGGGCGCGCGTGCGCAGGCGGGCCGTGGACACGGCGTCCGGCACGTGGCAGTGCAGGGCCACGAGGTCGGCGCTGGTGCGTTCGGCAATGCGTGCGGCGGCTTCCCGCTGCGGGGCGTCCGACCAGCTGGCGTCCAGGACGACGGACTCCCCGGAGGACAACAGGACGGCCGCACGTTCCAGCAGGGCGGTGTAGGTCCTGGCCGTCCATTCGGGTGTGTAGAGCCCTTCGCCGTAGCCTGCCGCGGCGGACTGTTCCGCGGGGATGCCCGCGAGTTCCTTGCGGATGCGGTCGCTGCTGAGCAGGGTGACGCCCAGCCGGTCGGCCAGCGCTCCGGAGAGGGTGGACTTCCCGCTTCCGGGCAGGCCGCCGACCACGGTGAGGGAAACGGCGGAGGTGCGCAGGTGGCGCAGCGTCAGGGTGGCGAGCCGTCGCGCCGCCGCTTCCGCGCCCGGCGTGCCCTGGCGCGCCTGGATCAGCGACACCTTGGCTCGGACGAAGGCACGGTAGGCGACGTAGTGGTGCCACAAGGAGGGGGGTGCGGGGTCCGCGGAGTACTCGCCGTACCGGGCGAGGAACCAGGCCGCGGCCTCCGGGGCGCCGAGCCGCTCCAGGTCCATGGCGAGGAAGGCGGCGTCGTCCAGACCGTCCACGTAGCGGAGGCGGTCGTCGAACTCCAGGCAGTCGAGGATTCTGGGCCCGTCGTCGAGGCAGAAGACGTCCTCGGCGAGCAGGTCTCCGTGGCCGTCGACCACCCTGCCCTGTTCGATCCGGGCGTCGAACAGCCGCTCGCGGCCGGCCAGATACCGTCGTACCAGCCGCTCGATCTCGGTCAGGCAGCCGGATGCGAGTCCCTGCGCGGGCATACCGTGCAGCTGCGCGAAGCTGGCCTCCCACCGCGCCGACAGCGCGTCCCGCCTGCCCTGCTCCTCGACCTCCGGGCCCCGGGGTGCCGTCGCGTGCCACGCGGCCAGACGCCGTGCCACGGTGCCGAGGACGTCGTCCACGGTGACCCCTGCCCGTACGAGGTCGGAGAGGCGGCGGTCCTCCGGCATGCGGCGCATCACCACCACCGGCTCGGCATCCTCCGCGTCGGGACTGCGGAACTCTCCCAGGCCGACATACACGTCCGGCGCGAACCGGCGGTTGAGGGCGATCTCCCGCTCGCACGCGGCCCGGCGGGCTTCGACGGCGGTGTAGTCCAGGAAACCCAGCGCCACCGGCTTCTTGCTCTTGTAGGCCCGGTCGCCGACGAAGAACAGCGTGGCGGTGTGGGTTTCGCACACCCCGGCACGCGAGGACGGCTGTGCGGCACCCGACCGGACCGGTGAGGCGTCGACTCCGGAGGGGTGAAGGCCGGTCCCGATCATGAGGCGGGACGGCGCCGGGACAGCGCCGGTGAGGCATCGTGTCCTGGGCCGCCGGCGGGCGGGCGAGCGGGCAGCGGCCGGGGTCTTTGGCGTACCGCGCAGATCGCGGTGGCAAGCAGTGGCATGGCGACTGCCTCCGTCTCGTTGGAAGCTGGAGGGGCGGCGAAGCCGTCCGGCCGGATGCTCGATCCGGAAGCCGCCCGCGGAAGGTCGCGACGGGTTCCTCCCTTCAGAGGATCCCCCGGCTTCCGCCCGGACGCATGCGGACCGTGGCGGAGTGGCTGGCGAATCCGCGGAGCCCTGCCGAAAGGAGGTGGACCAGGTGGCGATTCCCCTGGTGGTGGGGGTCGACGGATCCGAGCCGAGTCTGGAGGCGGTCTCCTGGGCCGCCGCCGAGGCGGCCCGGCACGGGCTGCCGCTGCATCTGCTGCACGCGACGTCCGCTGACCAGGAGGCGTCCGCCGCCATCCGCGCCGCCTGCACGCGCGCCGAGGCGACCGCTCCGACTGTCCCCTTGTCGAGCGAGGTCTCGCAGGAGGACGCGGCTTCCGCGTTGGTCGACAAGGGGCGCAACGCCTTCGCGCTGGTCCTCGGGTACAGGGGACGCGGGGGCCTCGTCGGCATGCTGCTGGGGTCGGTGAGCCTCGCCGTGGCCGCACGCGCCGACTGCCCGGTCATCGTGGTCCGCGGCACCCCGGAGCATCTCGACGCCCGCTTCGGGAACGTCGTCGTGGGTGTGGAGGACGGTGAGGGCAGCGAGAGCGCCGTGGACTTCGCACTGCGCGAAGCCCACGTGCGCCGGTGCCGGCTCGTGGCCGTGCACGCCTGCGGCACGACGCCCGGCGGTCGTGCGGCGTCACCGTCCACGTCGGGATTCGCGGGAACCCACCGTCGTCCACCGGCGCAGGTGCTCGACGACGCCCTGCGCCAACCTCTCCTGGGGTATCCGGACACCACGGTGAACCGGTTGTTCGTCGAGAAGCCGGGGCGCCCGGCACTGCTGGAAGCCGCGTCGACGACGGATCTGCTGATCGTCGGCGCGCGACGACGGCTCGGCCATCCGGGCCTGCAACTGGGACTGGTCAATCACGCGCTGTTGCACTACTCGCCGTGCCCCGTCGCCGTCGTCCCACAGCTGTGACGATCAGGAACCTTCGCCGGACGAGGTCCGGCGCCCCGGACGTTGACAGCCGCTGCCTCGTTCAGCCGGTGGACAGGCGCTGCGGGCCGGTAACCGGCGCACACGGGTGCGTACACCGCTCACACGGGGTCCCTCTTCTCAGGTACCGGCGGTGGTGTCCCGGGCGTCATCCGTCCGGTAGGCCAGGTGCGCGGAGACCGACACCACGCCGTCGACGCCGCGGCACAACTGCTCGACGACAGGGATGAGACTCCTGTACTCGACGGTGCCGGACAGGGTCACCCGCCCGTCGCGCACCTCCGCCGTGACATCACGTGGGTCGAGTCGCAGGGTGCGCCGCAGCAGGTCTGCGTCGATCTCCTCACGGATGGCCTCGTCACGGCGGAGGAACACCCGCAGGAGATCGCCGCGGCTGACGATGCCGAGGAGGCGGTCCGCCTCGTCCACCACAGGCAGTCGTTTCAGGTTCTGGGTCTCCATGAGGCGGGCGGCCTCGACCACGGTCCATTCCGCTCGTGCGCACACGGCGGGAGCCGACATCAGCTCCTCGGCGCGGGAGCCCTCGGCCTTGGCGCGCTCCCACGCCTCCAGATGCGGGATGGGGACCCGGCCCGTGGGATCGGCCTGCTCGGCGCACTTGCGCAGCAGATCGGCCTCGGAGACGACACCCATCGGACGGTTCAGGCCGTCCACCACGGGGAGGGCGGTGACGTCGTTCTCCTCCAGCAGCCTGACGAGTTCCTTGAACGGTGTGTCAGGCCGTGCCCGGACGACATCGCGGCTCATGAGTTCCTCGACCGTTCGGTGATGCATGTCGCCTCCCGGGTACGGGCCGTCCGCCTCGCAGGTCGGAGGGCTGCCGTCCCGTGCGGCCGTGCGGCCCGCGTGGCAGGTTGGATACAGCACCATTCTGAGGAGAGGGCGGCGATCATGCGAGCTCACCTCGGAGACCAGCTCGTCATCGAGAACGCGGCGACCGGAGCGGCCAGGCGCGACGGCGAGATCATCGGGCTCCACCACGACGACGGAACACCCCCCTACGACGTGCGCTGGTGGGACACGGGCGAGGTGACCCTGATGTTCCCCGGCCCCGACGCCCGCATCCGTCATCCGGAACATGAGCGACAGGAGCCCGCAGGCGAGGCGGAGCCGACTGCCACGACCACGGCGCGTCCGGCCGGAGCGGCCGATCCCGGCGACATCGGCCGGCGCATCGCGGCCGAGCGTCGGCGGCTTGGGCTCAGCCGGGTCGAGACGGCGCGGCGCGCCCGGATGTCCCCCGGCTACCTCGCGTATGTCGAGGAAAGGCCCGGCGACCCGACCCTCGCGACTCTCATCAGGCTGGCCGACGCGTTCGGCACCACGGTCGCCGCACTGCGGGGCGGGGGCATGGAGCTTCCGCCCGGGCAGGGCCACGCGCTGCTGCGTCCCGAGCTGCGGGACCTCGGCCAGGAGGAGTGCCGCACCCTGCTCTCCACACACGGCGTGGGCCGCGTCGCGGTGTCCGGGCCCGACGGCCGTCCCGTGGTCGTCCCCGTCAACTACGAGGTCGTCGAGGACGCCATCGTCTTGCGGACCGCGCCCGAATCCGTCGTCGCCAGGGCGGCGGAGACGGAAATCGCCTTCGAGGTCGATCACGTGGACGAAGCCCTGAGCCAGGGCTGGAGCGTCCTCGCCGTCGGCCCCGCGAGCGTGGTGACGGATCCGGAGGTCATGCGCGAACTCGGCCGGAAGGCGCACACCACACCGTGGGCCGGCGGGGAACGCGACATGTGGGTGTCGATCCGGCCCACGCGTCTCACGGGCCGCCGGATCACTCCGGCTGACGGATAGGCCCGCGTTACGCGCCGCGTCGTCCGTCACCGCGCGGCCGCGAGCGGGCCCGTACAGGGCCCTTCGCCACGGAGCCGGGAATCGACACCCACTACCCCCTCCAGCCCTCCGACAAGGCGTTCGGCGACCCAGATGAGGGAGGTGTCGTGGACGGGCCCGCGGAGGGTGACGACCCCGTTCAGTACGGACACGTGGATGGCGTGGGCGTGCCGCGGGAACAAGTAGGAGACCACCGTGCGGCGGACCTCCTCCTCGATGTCCTCGTCCGGCCGCAAGAACACCTTCAGCAGGTCACCACGGCTGACGACGCCGCACAGCCGGCCCTCGTCATCGATGACGGGCAGCCGTTTGACGTGGTGCACGGCCATGAGACGAGCCGCCCGGGCCAGGGTCTGCCCCGATCCCACCGTGATGGCGGGCGCGGTCATCACCTCCTCGGCGGTCCTGCCCTCCGCCTTGATCGCTCCCGGGCCACGTCGGCCCCGTTCGGAACCGGCGGCCTCGTGGCACCGGGACTCCTCCTTGGGCAGCAGGTCCGCCTCGGACACCACGCCGACGACCCGGCCGTCACCGTTCACGACCGGCACGGCGCTCACATGCCGCCGGACCATGACGCGCACGATCTCCTTGAACGGCGTGCCGGATCCGACGACCACGGCGGGCGCGGTCATCACGTCACTCACGATGTGCGGCGCGGCGACGGGCATGTCCTCGGCCTCTCATTGCCGTGCGGAAGGCGGCCGGCTCGCCCCTGCCTCCAGCATCACCGCGGCCGGGACCACCGCAAACCGGCCGCACCGCCGGCCCGGAAGAGCCGCGTGTCGCGGCACCGGGCGGGCGGTGCGACCGTAGTCATAAGGGCCCCGCAGCCGGACGACGAAAGCGGTGACTGCCATGAACCTCCCGTTGGTCGTGGGCGTCGACGGCTCCGACTCCAGCCTGGCGGCCGTCGACTGGGCGGTGGACGAGTCGGCACGGCACGGACTGCCTCTTCGTCTGCTCCATGCCTCCCTCTGGGAGAACTACGAGGTGACACGTCCCTCCTTCAGCACCGTCCGGCATGCCGAGAAGGTCATGGCCGACCACATCGTGGCCTCCTGCGTGGAGCGGGCCCGGCGGCGGAATCCCGAACTGCGGGTCTCGGGGGAGGCCGTGACCGAGGATGCCGTGTCCGCGTTGTTGCGCGTGGGGCCGGAGGCGTTCGCTCTGGTCACGGGCTCACGCGGGCGCGGCCAGGTCGCGGGGATGCTGCTGGGGTCCGTCAGCCTGACCGTGGCCGCTGGCGCCGTCTGCCCGGTCGTCGTGGTCCGGGGCGAGGGGCCCGGCCGACGGGAAACCGCGGGCCGGGTCGTGGTGGGTGTCGGTGACGCGCCCGGCGGTGCGGGGGCCGTGCGGTTCGCCGTCCGGGAAGCCGAGCTGCGGGGCTGTGCCCTGACCGCCGTACGCGCCTGGCGGAGCCCGTCCCAGGAGCCCGTGGACCACATGCTCATCGCCGACGACGCCGCCCGGTCACGGGAGCAGCGGGCCGCCGCCGACCTCGACGCCGCGCTGCGCGAGGCGGTACGGGAGCATCCCGGGGTCGACATCGATCTCCGGCCTGTCGAAGGCCCCGCCCACCGGGTTCTCCTGGACGCCTCGGCCGGGGCCGACCTGATCGTCGTGGGCGCCCAACGCCGCCACGGTCACTTCGGCCTGCAGCTCGGCAGGGTCGCCCACACCCTCCTCCACCATGCGCCGTGCCCCGTCGCCGTCGTCCCCCAGCGGGTCTGAACCCCGGGCCGCGGCCGTCGGCAGGAGAGGCGAGGGTGGCTGATGTCTGAATGGACATGGGAGTGGAGGGGTCACATACCCGCCGCCGAGCAGCTGCGTGAATCCCTCTGCGCTCTCGGCAACGGCTACTTCGCCACGCGCGGGGCGCTCCCGGAGTACCGCGGCGGCCTGGTGCACTACCCGGGGACCTACGCGGCCGGGTGCTACAACAGGCTGGAGTCGACCGTGTCCGGACGGCGAGTGGTCAACGAGGACCTGGTGAACCTGCCGAACTGGCTGCTCCTCCGGTTCCGCCTGCGGAGGGCCGACGTGTGGGGGCCGTGGGTCTCCCCAAACTCGTATGCCGTCCTCGATCACGGACACGTGCTCGATCTGCGCCGTGGCACGCTCACGCGCACCTCCCGCTATCGGCTCGACGGCACGGCCGTGCTCGGCGTGGAGCAGATCCGCCTGGTGCACATGGCAGACGCGCACCTGGCCGCGCTGCGCACGATCATCACGACCGACGGCTGGTCGGGGCAGATCGAGATCGAAAGCTCGATCGACGGTGGCGTCTTCAACGGCAATGTGCACCGGTACCGCGCCCTCAACCGCCACCATCTGGCACATGTGCGGACCGGCGCCCAGGAGCCGCACACGGTCTGGCTGAGCTGCCGGACCAGCACATCGGACATCTCCGTCGCCCTGGCGGCCCGGACGACGGCCGGCAGCACCGACGCTCCCTCGGTCTCGTCGGTGCTCTCCCCGGCCGGCCACCAGGCCGTTCACCGGCTGGTGGCGACCGTCGCTCCGGGACAGCCCGTGACCGTGGACAAGACCGTGGCACTCCACACCTCCCGGGACACGGCGATCGGCAACCCTGTGAGCGAGGCCGTCGACCGGGTATCGGCGGCACCCGGCTTCCCCGTCCTGCTGGACTCGCACGTGGCCGCCTGGAAAGGGCTGTGGCGGCGAGCGGACATCCGGGTCCCCGGTGAAGCCGGCCGCATACTGCGCTTCCACCTCTTCCACGTCCTGCAGACACTGTCACCGCACACGGCGGATCTCGACGTGGGTGTTCCCGCCCGTGGACTGCACGGCGAGGCGTACCGGGGCCACGTCTTCTGGGACGAGCTGTTCGTTCTGCCCTACCTCAACCTCCACCTGCCGGAAGTCTCCCGGTCCCTGCTGGACTACCGACACCGGCGACTCCCCCGGGCGTGCGGAGCGGCGGCGGCCACCGGCCGGGCCGGGGCCATGTACCCGTGGCAGAGCGGCAGCGACGGCCGCGAGGAGTCCCAGGAGTGGCACCTCAACCCTGCCTCGGGACGCTGGCTGCCGGACCACTCCCGCCTGCAGCACCATGTGGGTTCAGCCATCGCCTACAACGTGTGGCAGTACTGCGCGGCCACCGGCGACACGGAATACCTTCATACGAAGGGGGCGGAGATGCTGCTGCAGATCGCCCGCTTCTGGGCCGGCTTCGCCGTCTTCGACCCGACCTCCGACCGTTACCGGATCCGCGGCGTCGTCGGTCCCGACGAGTACCACGACGGCTACCCCGGTTCGCCCCGGCCCGGACTGGACGACAACGCCTACACCAACGTCACCGCGGCCTGGGTCCTCACCCGTGGTCTGGACCTCCTGCGGCGTCTTCCCTCGTGGCGCAGGGAGGAACTGCTGGACCGGCTCGGGCTGGGCGCCGACGAGCTGACGAGGTGGGAGGAGGTGTCCCGGCGTTTGCGCGTGCCGTTCCACCAAGGCGTCATCAGCCAGTTCGAGGGCTACGACGGCCTCGCCGAACTGGACTGGGAAGCCTACCGCGCCCGCTACACCACCATCCGCCGACTGGACCGCATCCTGGAGGCCGAGGGCGACACGGTCAACCGCTACAAGGCGTCCAAACAGGCCGACGTCCTCATGCTGGGCTACTTGTTCTCACCCCCCGAACTGCGCCACCTGTTCCAACGGCTCGGCTACGACTTGGACGACGACGTCTGGAACCGAACGGTCGACTACTACCTGCGGCGCACCAGCCACGGCTCCACACTCAGCGAACTCGTCCACGGCTTCGTCCTCGCCCGGGCCCGGCGGGCCGACGCGTGGCAGTACGTTCACGAGGCCCTGAAGGCGGACATCGCCGATATCCAGGGCGGGACGACGGGCGAGGGCATCCATCTGGGCGCCATGGCCGGGACGCTGGACCTGGTGCAGCGTGGTCTGACCGGTTTGGAGACGCGCGCGGACTCCCTCCGCCTCGACCCGGTGCCGATGCCCGCGCTCTCCGAGTACGGCTTCACGGTGCACTACCGCGGCCACTGGGGCGTCGGCGTACTCAACCGGAGCGGACAGCTCGACATCAGCGTGCCCGACTCCGACGAGTCGCCGATCCGCGTGGTGCTGGCCGACCGCGCTGTGACCATGGCGCCCGGTGAGACCTGCACCCTCGCGCTGTCTGACGGTTGAACTGTGTGGAGAGGTGAGACGCATGGGTACGGAAACTGCCCGGCCTCGTGTCGTCGTGGGCGCCGACGGTTCGCCGGACTCGCACGCCGCGCTGCGGTGGGCCGTGCGATACGCCGAGCTGATCGACGGCACCGTGGACGTGGTGGTGGCCTGGGACATGCCCGGTGCGTACGGCTGGGCGGCCCTGGCCGTGGACGCGGATTTCGACGAGGCCGTCGCCCGGCAACTGCTGAGGAATGAGCTGCGCGAGGTGCTGGGGGCGGAGCAGGGCGACTCGGTCAGGGCGCTCGTGGCCCGTGGTAACACCGTGGAGGTCCTGCTGACGGCCGCCGAGGGAGCGGCTGCGTTGGTCGTGGGCAGCAGGGGGCGCGGCGGGTTCGCCCGCGCTCTGCTGGGGTCTGTGAGCCAGCACGTCGCTCACCACGCGAAGTGCCCCGTCGTCATCGTCCGCCCCTGATCATTGCGAAGGACGGTGCCGGCAAATCTGGCGGACGCCCCCCGGGCAGCCGGCCGGTCAGCTCAGCAGATACGGGGCAGTTGTTCGCCCAGTGGCATGTCGATGAGGCGCTGGGCGCCGATGAGGGTGCGCAGGACGACGCGGCCCGCGGGGCCGTCGGTGACATCGCCGATGCGGGTGGCGTGCCGCCCTTCGGGAAGGGCACGCATCAGGCCGAGTGCCTCGTCGGCGGATTCGGGGGCGACGAAGGCGACCATGCAGCCTTCGTTGGCCACGGTGAGGGGGTCCAGACCCAGCAGGTCGCAGGCACCGGCGACGGGTTCGGGGACGGGGAGGGCGGTTTCGTCGATGCTGACGTGGACCCGGGAATCGCGAGCGATTTCGTTGAGGGAGGCGGCCAGGCCGCCACGGGTGGGGTCGCGCAGGGTGTGGACGTGTGCGCCCAGCGGGGCGAGGGCGTCGACCAGGCGGTGCAGGGGCCGGGTGTCGGAGGTGATGTCGGAGGCGAAACCCAGGTTGTCGCGGACGCTGAGGACGGCGGTGCCGTGGGCGCCGAGCGGTCCGCTGAGCAGGACGGCGTCGCCGGGCCTGGCGCGGGCGGCGGAAGGGTTCAGACCGGGCAGACGGCGGCCGATGCCCGTGGTGGTGATGAAGAGCCCGTCGGCCTGGCCACGGCCGACGACCTTCGTGTCTCCGGCCACCACCGGTACCCCCGCTTCGGCCGCCGTCTTGCCCAGGGAGGCGAGAATGGTGTCCAGCCGGGCGAAGTCCAACCCTTCCTCGATGATCAGGGCCACCGTGAGGGCGAGCGGCCGGGCTCCGCGCATCGCCAGGTCGTTGACGGTGCCGTTGACGGCGAGGGTGCCGATGTCGCCGCCGGGGAAGAACAGCGGGCTGACGACGAAGGCGTCGGTGGTCATCACCAAGGTGTCGTCGCCCGGCAGCGGGGCGGCGTCCTCCAGCGGCCCGCCGGTGGCTGCCGCGGCCGGGGCGAGGGCCGGGAGAACGTGGGCCTCCAGGAGTTCGGCCGACAGGCGTCCGCCGGCGCCGTGGCCAAGGAGGACGCGGTCGTCCCCGGTCGAGGGCAGGGGGCAGGTCGTCATGCGGGGCTCCCGGAGGACGTGTCGATGCCGGCGGAGGTGCGGCCCGCGGCGTGGAAGGCGGCGCAGGTTCCCTCGGAGGAGACCATGGGGGCCCCGAGCGGGGTGAGGGGCGTGCAGGCCGTTCCGTACGCGGTGCAGTCGGTGGGCAGCTTGGCGCCGGTGAGGATGGCACCCGAGATGCAGGCGGGCTCTTCGGCGGAGCGGAGGGAACCGACGTCATAGCGGCGGGCGGCGTCGAAGCGGGCGAACTCCTCGGCGAGGGCGAGACCGCTTCCGGGCAGCGGACCCAGGCCGCGCCATACCTGGTCGCAGACGCGGAACACGTGGGCAACGGCGGTCTGTGCGGCGGTGTTGCCCTCGCGGCGCACGGCTCGGGCGTACTGGTTCTCGACCTCGGCACGCCCCTCTTCGAGCTGGCGCACGGCCATGTGGATGCCTTCCAGCAGGTCCAGGGGCTCGAAGCCGGTGACGACGATGGGCACGCCATGGCGCGCGGCGATCGGTTCGTAGGCGGTCCAGCCCATCACCGTGCAGACGTGGCCTGCGGCGAGGAATGCCTGGACCTCGCAGTCGGGGGATTCGAGGAGTGTCGTCATCGCGGGCGGGACCATGACGTGGCTGACGAGGACACTGAAGTTGGTCAGACCCAGACGGTCGGCGTGGAGGACGGCCATGGCGTTGGCCGGTGCGGTGGTCTCGAAGCCGATGGCGAGGAAGACGACCTCGCGGCCGGGTTCGGCACGGGCGATCTCGACGGCGTCCATCGGTGAGTAGACGACGCGTACGTCCGCGCCGCGGGCCCGTGCCGACAGCAGGTCGGTGGTGGTTCCCGGTACGCGGAGCATGTCGCCGAAGCTGGTGAAGATCACGTCCGGCCGGGCGGCGATGGCCATCGCCCGGTCGAGGGTCTCCAGCGGTGTGACGCACACCGGGCAGCCGGGACCGTGGATCATCCGGATGCCGGCGGGCAGCAGTTCGTCGATGCCCTGGCGGACGAGGGTGTGGGTCTGGCCTCCGCAGACCTCCATGATCCGCCAGGGGCGGGTGGCGATGGCCCTGGTCTCTTCCAACAGGTGCCGGGCGAGTACGGGGTCCCGGTACTCGTCGAGATAGCGCACCGGCGGGTTCCTTTCACGAGCGGAGCGACGGTCTCAGAGGTGCTCGACCGTGAGGTCGAGGAAGTGCGCGGAGCAGGAGATGCACGGGTCGTGGTTGCGGATGGCGCGTTCACACAGCAGGCGCAGCTCGTCGTCGTCGAGGTCGTCCGCCCCTGGCCGGCTGTCGAGGTGGGCCTGTACGACGGAACGGAGGTGGCCCTCGATCGCATCCTGGTTCTGGGCGGTGGGCGGGACGAGGGAGGCATCGGTGACGGTGCCGTCGGCGGTGAGCCCGTAGCGGTGGTAGAGCAGGCCGCGTGGGGCCTCGGTGGCGCCTCGGCCGGTCCCGGCACGGGGTGGCACGGGCACGGCCGGAGCAGAGGGCGGCTCGTAGGCGTTGATCAGGCGCAGCGCCTCGTCCAAGGCGTAGACGACCTCGACGGCGCGCACCAGGATGCTGCGGAAGGGGTTGCGGCAGACGGCGCCGGCGCGCGGGTCGCCCAGTCCGGCGGCGTGCGCGGCCTGGAGGGCGAGGGGGGACAGCCAGCGCCCGCTGATGGCGTACCGGGCCAGGCAGCCGGTCAGGTGCGGACGGCCGTCCAGGGCGGAGTACAGGGCGGTGGAGTGCGGAAGCTGGCGTTCGACGACGTGCTGCTCGAAGTCGTGGAGGGGGAAGGTCCGGGTGGGCAGGGCGCGGATGCTGTCCGGGGTGAGGCCGGCGGAGGCAGGGGCGGGCATGACCGTCGGTGTCCCGCCCTCGATGGCGTAACGGCCGGGCTCGGCCAGCGCCAGCAGCTGCGCATCGCAGCCGGCGTCGGGGAAGTCGAAACCGGCCGCCCACTCCACGGTGTGCAGGGCGTCTTCCCGTGCCCGGCGCAGGCGTTCGGCCAGCGGCGCGAGTTCCGCGCGGGCGGGGGTGCGGTGGAAACCGCCGAGCCGGACGTTGATCGGATGGATCGACCGCCCGCCGAGCAGCGCGACGATGGCGTTGCCCGCCTGTTTGATCCGCAGGCCGCGTTCGACGTCGGCGCGGTGGCGGCGGGCCATGGTGATGGCGTCGGGGTAGCCGAGGAAGTCGGGGGCGTGCAGGAGGTGGATGTGCAGCGTCTGGCTCTCGATCCACTCCCCGCAGTACAGCAGTCGCCGCAGGGCGGCGACCGGACCGGAGACCGTCACCCCGCAGGCGTCCTCCACGGCTTTGCACGCGCTCATCTGGTAGGCCACCGGGCAGATGCCGCACACGCGGGAGGTGATGTCCGGCGGTTCGGTGTGGGCACGCCCGCGCAGGAACGCCTCGAAGAAGCGCGGGGGTTCGTAGATCCGCAGTTGGGCGACGGTGACGCGGCCCTCGTCCACGCGGAGGTGGAGGGCGCCCTCGCCCTCCACGCGGGAGAGCCCGCCGACGTGGACCACCCGGGAGCCCCGGTGCGTCACCGCTCCCCCTCAGACCGCTCGACGGTGTCCCGGCCGGGGTGCTCCAGCGCGGTGGAGGCTTCAGCGAAGTCGGGCGCGGCGGCGTTGAAGGTGCGCAGCACCCGCACCACATCGGTGTCCGTCATGCCGTCCCGGCGCAACAGCGGGACGAAGGCGGGGAGGTTGGTGGAGGCGGAGGGCCCGAAGCAGCCGTAGCAGCCGCGCCCGTACGACGGGCACAGGGCGCCGCACCCGTCGTGGGTGACCGGTCCCAGGCACGGTACGCCCTTGGCGACGGGCAGGCAGACGGTGCCGCGGCGCTTGCAAGGGAAGCACACGGAGTGGTCGGGGATGTCGGGGCGGCGGCCGGTCAGGAAGGCCGTGATGACCTCCAGCAGCTGCCCGCGGTCGATGGGACAGCCGCGCAGCTCGAAGTCGACCGGCACGTTGAGGGCGATGGCGGTGGACTCGTCGAGGGTGTCGATGTACTCGGGGCTGGCATAGACGACCGCACGGTACTCGGCGACATCGGCGAAGTTCCGCAGTGCCTGGATCCCCCCGGCGGTCGCGCACGCGCCGATGGTGACCAGGTGGCGGGAGACGGCCCGGATGTGCTGGATACGCGCGGCGTCCTGCGGGGTCGTGATGGAACCGTCGACCAGGGAGAGGTCGTACGGTCCCGGTCCGGCGGTGCTGGTGGCTTCCAGGAAGTAGGAGACCTCCAGCTGCCCGGCGAGCGGCAGTAGTTCGTCCTCGCAGTCCAGGAGGGTCAGCTGGCACCCGTCGCAGGAGGCGAACTTCCATACCGCCAGGGTCGGTCGGTGGCCGGCTCGGGGGCGGGGTTCGTGGTCGTCGGTGGTCACTCACAGCTCCCGTACGGAGAGGAGGGGTTCGGCCCGGTCCCAGGTGGCGACGGGGCCGTCCCGGCACAGCAGCAGCGGGCCGAGCTGGCACTGGCCGCAGTGCCCGGTGCCGCAGCGCATGGTGCGTTCCAGAGAGAGGAACACGTGCGTGGCGGGAACACCGCGGTGGGCGAGGTCACGGGCGGTGGCACGCATCATCACCTCGGGGCCGCACAGATAGGCGGTGGTGCGCGGGGGGTGGAAGGGCACTCGGTCCAGCAGCGCGGTGACGACGCCCACCTCCCCGTTCCAGTGTTCGTCCGGGCGGTCCACGGTGACGGCGACCCGGGCCCGCCCGCTCCAAGAGCCGTACTCGGAGCGGTAGAGCAGGTCGGCGGGGGTTCGCGCACCGATCAGAAGGGTGATGCCGGTGTGGTGCTGAGGCTCGGCGAGTGCCGCCTGGAGCAGCGGGCGCAACGGGGCCAGTCCGAGACCGCCCGCGATCAGCAGCAGCTCCCGGCCGTGGGCCGCCGTCAGGTCCCAGGGGGTGCCGTAGGGGCCGCGCACCCCCACCTGCTGTCCGGGCCGCAGGTCGTGCAGCGCCCGGCTGACGGGTCCGACGGCGCGCACGGTGTGGGTCAGGCCGGCCCCGGAGGAAGGGGTACCGGCCAGTGAGAGGGGGACCTCGCCGCAGGGGAAGGCGTAGACCATGGCGAACTGGCCGGGGCGGAAGGGGGGCAGTGCCGCCTCTCGAGATCTCAGGCCGAGGGTCGCGGTGTCGGGTGTCTCCTGATCGCGGCGCACCACCTCGTAGATCCGGGGAAGGCTCACCGCACGCCTCCGTGGGGTGGCCCGTACAGGTCGAGGAGCCGCATCCGGGTGGCCCGCAGGCGCTGGCCCACCACCGCGGCGACCGCGCGCGCCACGACGTATCCGAAGCCGGTGTCCCGCTCGCAGGCGGCACGCACGGCGGACGCGTCGAACTCCTTGGCGTCCACGGGGGCGAGGGCGCGGGCGCCCAGGTGCCAGCGGTAGGGTTCGAAGAGCCAGGACCAGCCCAACAAGTCGCCCTGCCCGAGCGTTTCGATGACGGGCGCGGGACGCCCCGGAACCTGGATGTCGAGCGCCACCGAGCCCCGGGACAGGATCCAGAACCGGTCCGCGATCTGCCCTTCGTCGAAGAGCCGGTGCCCGGGCGGGAAGGACACCGGGCGGGCCAGGGTGTGCAGTGTTTCGCGCTGGTCCGGGGTCAGGCCCTCCGCGAAGCCGACCGTGTCCGTCACGGGTTTCCCTTCCGCTCGGGCGTGTCCGCCTCGCCCTGTGCGCACGCCGTTCGCTCGGCCTGCAAGGCGTGCGCCTCCTCGGTGATGTCGATGGCGACCGGGCACCACACGATGCACCGGCCGCAGCCCACACAGCCGGACATGCCGAACTGGTCGTGCCAGGTGCCGATCTTGTGCGTGAGCCACTGCCGGTAGCGGCTGCGCCCGCTTTGCCGGACCGATCCGCCGTGCATGTGGGTGAAGTCCAGGTCGTAGCACACGTCCCAGCGCCGCCAGCGCTCGGCGTGGTCGCCGGTGAGGTCGGTGACGTTCTCGGTAGTGGTGCAGTAGCAGGTCGGGCAGACCATGGTGCAGTTTCCGCAGGTCAGGCATCGGGCAGCTACGTCGTTCCAGCGCTCGGCCTCGCGCGAGTCGCGCATCAGGTCCCGCAGGTCCACTTCGGGCATGGTGCGTCCCATGCGCCCGGCGGCCCGGTCGACCGCGTTCCGGGCCGAGTCGGCCGTGGCAGCGTCGGCGGGCAGGCGGGGCAGTTCGGCGAGCACCTCGGCTCCGGCCTCGCTGCCGGCCCGTGCCCAGAAGCGGTGCCCGCGCTCGTCGTCCACCTCCGTCAGCACCAGGTCGTAGGAGCCGTGCGCGGCCGGACCGGTGCCCATGGAGACGCAGAAACAGGTGGCCCCGGGTTCGACGCACTCGACCACGACCAGGAACGCCCCGGCGCGGCGCCGCCGGTAGACGTCATCGGTATGCGGACCACCCATCAGCACCCGGTCCTGGGTGGCGATGGCGGCCAGATCGCAGGGGCGCACGCCGAGGAACGCGTAGGACGGCGGCCGGTCAGGCTCGTGCGTCACGGTCACTGTGCCGTCCGGACCGCGGTCGGCGCTCCACTGCCGGACCCGCTGCGGATGCAGGTAGTACTTCCACGACTGCGGGCCGGCGCTGTGGGAGAAGGCCATCCGGTCGGCGCGGCGCCGGAGCCGGTAGGTGCCGGCCTCCAGCTCCACGCCCCACCCGTAGGGCAGTTCGCGGGCTGACGTCAGCTCGGCCAGCACGATGGCGTCGTCGCGTACCGTGGGGCCCACGACGACGCGCCCGCGCCGGATGAGGGTGGACACCAGTGCTTCCAGCCCCGCGGTGCCGATGACCGCCGTGTCGCCCGTCATGGCAGCGGCTCCCCCAGCTCGTCCTCCACGCCGCCCATGGCGCGCAGCACGGCGAGGGTGCGCTGCGCCTCGGCCTCGTGCACCTGGGTGATGGCGAAGCCGACGTGGACGATCACGTAGTCCCCGATGCCCGCTTCGGGGGTGTACTCCAGGCAGGCGTCCCGGCGCACGCCGCCGAAGTCGACGGTCGCCATCCGCACGCCGGCCTCGTCACGGGCGTCGATCACGCGTCCTGGGATGCCCAGACACATGGCGTCTCCCCCTTTCTCTCGCGTTCCTCCGCGAGCCGGGCGGCGGCCACCGCCGCCTGGCCGAAGCTGATACCGCCGTCGTTGACGGGCACCACGCTGCCCACGAGCACCTCCAGCCCCGCTCCGCGCAGCCGCCCGCGGATCTCGTCCAGCAGGCGGAGGTTCTGGAAGCAGCCGCCGGACAAGCACACGACGGGCGGGGCGCCGTCCGCCACGGCGCGTTCCACCAGTGCGGCGGTCGCCGCGGCGACGGTGGAGTGGAACCCCGCCGCCAGGCGCCGGATCGGCTCTCCTTCGGCCCGTCCCCGCAGCAGTCCGGTCAGGGTGGGCAACGGGTCGTACACCCACAGCGCGTCATGGCCGTCCCCGGCGCGGACCAGCCGCCACGGCAGCGGCTCCTCCTCCACGTCACCGGCTGCCGCCTCAAGGGCGACCGCTGCCTGTCCCTCGTAGCTGACGCGGTGGCACAGTCCCAGGATGCTCGCCGCCGCGTCGAACAGCCGCCCGCAGCTGGAGGCGCGGGGACAGTTCACCTCGCGGTCCACCATGGCATGCAGCGCACGAACCTCGTCGGCGGACTGCCCGGCCGTGAACGTGTCCGTCAGTTGCCGGGAGGGCGGCGGGGAGCCCAGCTCCTCCGCGCCGAACAGATAGCCCAGCGCCATACGGAAGGGCGCGCGCACGGCCGCTTCCCCGCCCGGCAGGGGCGCGGTGCCGAACCGTCCGACGCGGCGGTATCCCCTCAGGTCGGCGACGAGCACCTCCCCGCCCCACAGTGTGCCGTCATCGCCCAGCCCCAGGCCGTCGAGGGCGACGCCGGTGAACGGACCGGCCAGCCCGTGCTCGGCCGCGCAGGCCGCCACATGGGCGTGGTGGTGCTGAACGGCGATGCGCCGCTCGGCCGGCCATCGGGAGACGGCCCATCGGGTGGAAACGTATCCGGGATGCAGATCGTGGGCGACCACCTGCGGATCGATCCCGGCCAGCCGTGACAGGCCGTGGTAGGCCGCCTCGAAGGCGTCCACGGTTCTCGGATCCGCCAGGTCTCCGGTGTGCGGTCCGGTCACGGCGCGGTCGCCGGCCGCCAGAGTAAAGGTGTGCTTCAGCTGCGCTCCCACCGCGAGAGTCGGGATCGGGCCGGCCACGGGCAGCCGCATCGGCATGGGGGCGTAGCCGCGGGCACGGCGGATGGTGAGGGCCTGACGGCCCAGGGTCGTCACCACCGAGTCGTCGCAGCGGGCGTGGATGGCGCGGTCGTGCGTCAGGAAACCGTCCGCGATGTCGGCGAGGCGCGCTCGGGCCTCGGCGTCGCCGGTGGCCAGGGGCTCGTCGGCCAGGTTGCCGCTGGTGCACACCACCGGCCGGTCCACGTCGCGCGCCAGCAGATGGTGCAGCGGGCTGGCCGGCAGGAAGAGCCCGACGCGTAAGGTGCCGGGGTGGACTCCCGTCGCGAGGGGTGAGGACGGGCGTGCCGGAAGCAGCACGATGGGGCAGGCGGGCGAGTTCAGCAGCTCGCGTTCGACCGGCCCGACGTCGGCCAGCCGCCGGGCCATGGCCAGGTCCGACACCATCACGGCGAAGGGCTTGTCGGGGCGACGCTTGCGGCGACGTAGCGCGGCCACGGCGGCCGCGTCGGTGGCGTCGCACACCAGTTGATAACCGCCCACCCCTTTGACAGCAACCACGCGTCCCTCGCGGACCGCGTCCGCGGCGGCGCTCATCGCTGCCTCGCCCTCGCACGCCGCTGCCGGTGTCCACCACGAGGCCCGGGGTCCGCAGCGAGGGCAGGCCAGCGGCTCGGCGTGGAACCGCCGGTCCGCCGGGTCCGCGTATTCCCGCGCGCAGGCCGTGCACAGGGTGAAGTCGCCCATCGTGGTGCGTGCTCGGTCGTACGGGAGGCCGGTGATGACGGTGGCCCGTGGACCGCACGCGGTGCAGTTGATGAAGGGGTAGCGGTAGCGACGGTCGCCGGGTGTGAAGAGTTCGCGCAGGCAGTCGGCGCAGGCCGCCGCGTCCGCCGGGACTTGACGCACTGGCC
This sequence comes from Streptomyces sp. SudanB182_2057, assembly GCF_964272715.1. Classification (NCBI taxonomy): domain Bacteria; kingdom Bacillati; phylum Actinomycetota; class Actinomycetes; order Kitasatosporales; family Streptomycetaceae; genus Streptomyces; species Streptomyces sp. SudanB182_2057. Next base: position 8,496,726 of record NZ_OZ186798.1, on the reverse strand, counting down.
CAGTAGCCGACCCCGCTGTGCTCTCGAGTACGACGAAGCCCGAACCAGGGGCGATTCCGTGGGGGTCGGTGGCCTCCAGGCGGCCCACGGTGACGGTGCCGACGAGGGCCAGGGGCGGCGCCTCGTCCCGGCAACGGGCCAGGAACCGCTCCAGAGCGTCCCGCGGTCCGGCCGCCTCCGCGACCACGTGACCGTCCACGTTGCGTACCCAGCCGTCCAGGCCCAGCGCGTTGGCCGTACGGTGGACGAACGGCCGGAAGCCCACGCCCTGGACGGTTCCGGAGATCTCGATGCGCCAGGTCTGCCTGACTCCGCTCATGCCGACAGGTCCCTCAGGGCCGCGCGGTGGCGGAGAATCTCTCGCCGTACGCGGTCGGCCACCGACGCGACAGCGTTCTGGACCGGCACGGAGAGACCGCGGCCCACCGAGGCGTCCTCACCCTCGATCGCGAAGACGACCAGCCGCTCCGGCAGCCATCCGAGAACGCGAGCCAGTTCCACGGCCTCGCCCAGTCCCAGGCCGTGCGAACTGGCCGCGGACGACGCGGCCAGTTCGCCTCGTGTGACCTCCAGCCGGTGCACCCGGCCGGGGCATCCGGGATGGGCGTGCGCGGCGTCGACGACGATGCCGAGCGACGCGCCCCGCCAGGTCCCGATCAGCCGCCCGGGGTCACCGTCGGAGAAGGCGAGTTCGACGCCGGTCAGAGCGGGCGCCGGGGGCTCCGGCTCGGCGAGGTGGTCCACCACCGCCCACCCCACGCCGTCGTCACGGCGGAACTCATTGCCCACGCCGATGACCACGATCCGCCCTGCGCCGTCCATGCGGGCCAGTCTTTCCGAGCAGAACACCCACTGCGGGACTGACGCGCCCCGCTGACACCCGTTCGGACTCCGTAAGGGCTGCCGACCGTCAGCCGGGGACGTCGTCGAGGTGGGCGTCGCAGTGCAGCAGAGCATGGGCGTTCATGACGGTGATGCCGGTTTTACTCGTTATCCCCATGTCAAAGGCCCGCTCGGCCGCCCCGTGACCAGCCGGTGCGTCGACATGGTGTGCACGGTCGGCTCCCGCCAGGCTCCGAACCCCGTGCTGCCGATCGTGCCGACGCCGTAGTGAGTGAAGTGGGCGCACTCCGGCCACAGCTCCAAATCCGTCTGCGACAGCGGCTCGACGAAGACCGGAGCCCCCTCCAGCAGAACCATCTCACTGTCGAACCATGTCCGTCGTTCACCAGCTCACGCGAACTGCGATCGCTGCGCAGGGCCATCGGTGGGAAGCCGGTGCCGTGGGCACTCAGCCGAGCAGCACGGCCATGTCTGGGCAGGCCGCACGAGCCGGCCTGCCCCCGTCGACCGCCACCATGATTCTGGCCGAATACGGCGAGACAGGCAGTGGGCAACGCTCGCCGTCGCGCCGAAGGACGGGACGGTCAAGACAGCTTCGAAGGGGCTCTACTGGTCTCAGGCGGCGACGGCCATCCGTCTGCCCGGTTGGGGAGCACTGGTCTCCCCAACCGCAGCCCTCTCTTCGGAGGCAGTGAGGTCCGTGGTCAACCCGCAGATCGCTGCATCGCTACAGAATTCAGGGCAGCACACCTGTGGTCATCCTCTGTGCTGACCGACAAAGGCGGCTTCGATGAGGTCGTTGGCGGCTTCCCTCGACTGCCGGAAGCAGTACGGGAAGCGCCGTACGAGCGAGGACACGCTGACACCGACGCGCTCGGCGACCACGACGACGTCCAGGGCCGTGCGGTGATCCTTCAGCCACGTCGAGATGCGGGCGTCTCGCGGGTGAACATCGCATCCTCGGGGCGAAGACCTCGGCGTGCGACCTCGGTCCTCAGACCTGGCCGATCAGGTCGGTGCCGGCGACGGAGTCCTGCACGCTCGCCGCGGTGACCAGCGCCGCGAGCAGCAGTCCGAGGGTGTCGGTGACGATGCTCCGCTTGCGGCCCACGATCTTCTTCATCGCGTCCGTGCCCTGGCCGGCGGCCGGGACGCTGGTAGAGGTCTTGACGCTCTGCGCGCCGATCACGCACGCGGACGGCTCCGCGCCCTTGCCCTCCTTCTGCCGTAACGCTTGGCGGAGCATTCCGGTGAGCTGGATGAACACGCCGTCCTTCTGCCACTTGGCGAAGTAGCGCGCCCGTGGTGTCGACGGTGACCAGCGGCCATATGACACATCACGGGTCGGCGGCGGTCCGTCAGGCTCGCGTACGGCACCGCCTGCCGATCACCGTCCGGGTGAGGCGTGGAGGTGCCCGTGCTTCGCCACGGTCCCGGCGGAGTCGATCGTCACGCACCAAGGCGACACGGAGACCGGCCCCAAGGACCGGCCTCCGGCCTGCGGCCTATGTTCAGCTGACGGAAATCTTCTGCACGATCGCTGTCCCAGCAGGGCGCTTCACAGTGAAGACCTTGCTGCTGTACTGCTGGTCAGTTCCGTCGGGATCCTCGCAGGTGACGGTGGCCGTCGCCTTGGTCCCCGCTGACGGGATGTTCCGGAACCTCAGCGCGCCGAAGGTGGCCGACTCGTTGTCGGTCTCCACGCTCTTCGACTTCGTCTCCGGGTTGGTCTGGGTGCTGACGGTCACCGCCGTGGGAACCGAATCGTCCGCGAACCTCGCACAGCTCGCGGTCACCACGAGGTTGACTCTCGGACTGTTCACGTCAGCGTGCGCCGAAACGGCTGTCATGGGGTTGACAGCTGCCACTGCTGCGAGCGTGAGCACGGTGCTCCCGATGACTTTCACTCTTCTGCGACGAGCCTGGACGGGCATTGCAGCCTCCTCCATGGTTGGCTTGGACGGCCCTGTCGAGTGCGCCAACGGCGATGTCGCACCCCTGCCGACCCACCGCGTGCAGCGTGCACGTTCGAGTGCTTCCGCGGCCAGGAACCCCATCGTGACCTGCACTTCGCGCGCTGAGCGATTCGAGCGGCCCAGTCGGCACATGACGCATCGAAGGTCCCGCCAACCAGGCTCGCACAGCGTTCTGTCGCACGCAAACGGGCACTGCGTGCGGCAGGCGACACCGCGCTCCGCGGAGTGGTCAGGGATGTCCCCTCGGCGGTATGCCCCTCGATCGCGCGGCAACGTCGCACGCACGCTCCTGGTGGACAGTCCCATCGGGCGTCCCACGACGGAGACGCCCAGAAGCCTGGCGTGGCACCCACCGGGCCCGGGGCCCTCATCGGCACGAGGGGAGGACACGTCAGGCGGCAGGAGGTGGCGGCTCCTCGTCGCACCCCGGCCAGCCCGGTGACGCGGGAGGCCTTCGCTCGGACGCCAATTCCCGCAGGGTGACCATGACTTCCGGGGAGGAGCCGTGCCCATCACCGGAAGCTACGCCGGCTCCGGAACGCTTCCGGAGACTCGGACTTCTACCGCGCCGGCGTTCCCCGGCACTGTCGCCTGCTCTGTCGCCCCGGGCGGCGTGAGCTGACTCCTTCACTGCCGTCCCGGCTCCTTGGGGCGTTGAGCAGGGCCGCCTGGCTGGAGCTGTCCCTGGCCGCCATCGACCTCCTCCGCCTGGACTCAAGTGCTCTTGTTGAACGGCGAGTTGGCCACCGCTGAGCCGAACAAGCTCCGCTACCGGCTCCTCCATGCCGCGGCCCGCATCACCTGCGGCGCCCGCCGTCTACATCTGCGGATCGCCGCCACCTGGCCCTGGCGCCAGGACCTGGCAACCGCCCTGAACCGGCTGAAGGCCCTGCCCCGGCCCACCTGACCCGGCGCCGCCGTCCCTGCCCACCCAAGAGCCCAGGACCCTTGGAGAACCCGGCCTCTGTGTCAGCCCTCTGCATGCCCGCAACCCTCACACGGCCCGGAAGACACCACCGACGCCGCAACCCATCTCAACCGGAACCAATTGCAACGCGGAGATTACTGATCTTTTCGTAAGTTCGGTGGGTGTGGTGGCCGTGTGAGTGGGAGGCTGTTGGGGTGGCATATCAACCTTCCCCTTCGGTTGTCGGCTCCTCCCTTCCTCCCTTGTCGCGGCCTCAGTTGGCGGAGGCGCGTCGTGTTCGGGCAGTCGAGTTGTTCGAGGGCGGCGTCTCGAATGCGGAGATCGCGAGGGCGGTGGGGGTATGTGCCGAGAGTGTGCGGCGCTGGCGGCGGGTGTGGGAGCAAGACGGTGCTTCGGGCCTGCGGAGACGGGCGGCCACCGGACGCCCGCCCAAGCTGGACGACACCCAGGTCGAGATGGTCCGGGCCGCGTTGGAGCAAGGTGCCCAGGCTCATGGTTTCGAGGCTGATCTGTGGACCCTGGAACGAGTGGGCGCGGTCGTCACCCGGGCAACGGGGGTGGTGTTGTCGAGGGCGTCGGTGTGGCGGCTGCTGACCGGCCGGCTCGGATGGAGCCTGCAACGGCCCGAGCGGCGGGCGGTCGAGCGGGACGAGTCGGAGATCGCCCGGTGGATCGCGCACGAGTGGCCGCGCATCAAAAAGGGGCCGTGAACACACGTGCCTGGATCGTCTTCCTCGACGAATCAGGCGTCTCCCTGCTCCCCCAGATCCGCCGCACCTACTCGCCCCGAGGGCGGACTCCGCTCCTGCGGCACCGTCTGAACTGGAAGCGCGCGTCGATGGCCGGAGCCTTGGGCTACCACTCCGCCGATCCCGATCGCGGGGCCCGCCTGTGCTTCCACCTCAAGCCCGGCAGCTACGACACCGCCGGGCTCATCGAAGTCCTGGAGCAGGTGAAGGTGTTCTATTGCGGCGAGCGAGTGGTCCTGGTCTGGGACGGCCTGTCCGCCCACTGGAGCCGGGCGATGCGGGCCTGGGTCGCCGAACAGGACTGGCTCACCCTGGAACGATTACCCGCCTACGCTCCCGAGCTGAACCCGGTGGAACTGCTGTGGTCCTCGCTCAAGAAGCGTGAACTCGCCAACCTCGCCGGCGACCACCTCGCCGATGTCGCCGACGCCACCGAGCAAGGCATCCACCGCATCACCGCCGACCCCCGACTGCCATGGTCTTTCCTCGCCCATACCGGCCTGACCATCTGCCCACCGAACTTACGAAAAGATCAGTAGAGGCCCTAGCAGAAGTTGTTGATCAAGTGACCGGCGAAGAAGCTGGACTGATCGAGGGCGGTGATCGACTCCTCCCACGTCACGGCCGCCCGCCGGGGCCCAAAAGCGGTCCCAGCCCGGTCGACCGCGCGAGACCGGGCAGCAAGCACCACGTCCTCACCGACGGCCAGGGCATCCCGCTCGCGGTGTCGCTGACCGGCGGAAACCGCAACGACGTCATCCAGCTCCTGCCCCTGCTGGGCAAGGTCCCACCGGTCGCCGGCGTCGTCGGCAGGCCACGGCGACGGCCGGACATGCTCTTCACGGACCGCGGCTACGACCACGACAAGTACCGCCGACCGCTGCGGAAACGAGGCTTCCGCCCCGTGATCGCCGAACGAGGGCAGCCGCACGGTTCCCGCCTGGGCATCTTCCGCTGGACCGTCGAACGCACCATCTCCTGGCTCCACGGCTTCCGCCGCCTGCATATCCGCTGGGAACGACGCGACGACATCCACGAAGCCTTCCTCGGCCTCGCCACCTGCCTCATCACACACCGCCAGGTCCAACGCCTTTGTCAGGTCCTCTAGGAGGCGGGGACGGCGGTCCTTCGCCGGGTTTCGTGCAGGTGGAGGTCGATGTACCTGGCCAGGGTCAATGCGTCCTGCGGCTCCTCGGCCTGCAGTCGTACGTCGTCGAGTGCGACATGCTCGCGGGTCAGGACGAAGAGGCAGGCAAGGAGCGCGCAGCGGGCGTTGCCGTCATCGAAGGGATGGAAGAAGCAGATGTCGAGGAAGGCGCGTGCGGCCCGGGCGGTCAGTGGGAGGGGCCGGGTTGTGTCCTTGGTGCTCTCGGCCAGGCAGGCGTCGAGACGGGCACGGATGTCGGGACCCGTGCCGTACCGTTCCCGGCCGGTCTTGGCGAAGGGCCGCCCGGAAGCCGACCTGCCGCACGGCGGGAACACCATCCCTGTAGCACGAGGCTGCACCACCGAAGTTTGCGACTTCCGCGATCACCACCAGGAGCTTCTCGCAGCCGGAGTGAGGCGGGTCTTAGAACTCCTAACGAAATGATCTTCGAGGTGGTTGGATCGCTCCGGGACTGATGATCCGGGGGTGCGGGGTGGCTCGGCCGAAGCCGTGGGAAGTCGATGACGAGTTGTGGGCGGTGATCGAGCCACTGCTGCCCAAGGTCGAGCGCCGGACCCGGCATCCGGGCCGCAAGCGGCATCCGGACCGGCTCGTGTTCCAGGGCATCCTGTTCGTCCTGCACACCGGAATCGCCTGGGAACACCTGCCGCAGGAACTCGGCTTCGGCTCGGGCATGACCTGCTGGCGCCGGCTGGCCGAGTGGACCGAGGCCAAGGTGTGGCCGCGATTGCACGAGGCCCTCCTCGCCAAGCTCCGCGGCGCAAACGCCCTGGACTTCTCCCGGGCGGCGGTTGACGGCTCCCACATCCGGGCGTTAAAGGGGGATCCAAGACGGGACGAAGCCCTGTCGACCGGGGCAGGACAGGCAGCAAGCACCACCTGATCACCGACGCCACCGGCATTCCGCTCGCCGCCACTCTGACCGGCGGCAACCGCAACGACGCCACCCAGCTGATCCCACTCCTCCAGGCCGTGCCGTCCGTGCGGGGCAAGCGTGGCCGCCCCCGGCGCCGCCCGGACGTGGTCCTGGCAGACCGCGGTTACGACCACGACAAGTACCGCCGCCTCGTCTGGGACCTCGGCGTGAAGCCGATGATCGCCCGCCGCGGCACCGAGCATGGCTCCGGCCTGGGCATCCAACGCTGGGTAGTGGAGCGCGCGTTCGCCCACCTGCACTGGTTCCGCCGTCTGCGGATCCGCTGGGAAATACGCGACGACATCCACGAAGCCTTCCTCACCCTCGGGTGCGCACTCATCTGCTGGCGGCGCCTGGCCGCAGTTCAGCGCCGCCACTCATAGACGCCCGGTGAGGACTTCAGTACTTCGCTCGGCCACGCCTGCAGCACCTGCCCGAGCAGCTTCCGCTGCTCGTCGATCCAGCCCTCTTCAAGGCTCATGGGAAGGAACACGGAGACACATGAACTGCCGAGATCTTCTACACGGACAGCGACAGTCTCATGCTCCTCGTTGTACGGCTGGATCTTGATCTCGGGGCTGTGGCCGTCATCCCTCCAGCAGATGTCCTGACCGGCAGCAAGCAGGTCCAGAGCACGGGACCACTCCTCCAGGTCCGAAGGGAACAGGGACATGACCAGCCGACCGCCGACGAAGCTGCTGGTCACAATGACCTCTGCGTCGAGCTGATCGTGAAGATGCAACACACCCGGCGACCTACGCCCCAGCACACGCACTTGGAAGCTGTTGTCGCCATCCGAGAGGTTGATCAGTTCCACCCTGCACCCTTTGCCCTGCCCGCTCACATCTGTCGGAGCTCAGGGTCTCCGAGCCAGATCAACGGGCACAAGCAGGTTGTCCCCGCCTCATTCCGTTAGGAGCTCTTAGGCCTGTCCAGCCAGGAGACCACCTATCAACGTGAGGTCGTCGACCGACTCCACCTGCCCTTCGCAGTGTTCTCCGGCCCTCGGCTGAACTTGGCCACGGCACTCGGGCTGCCCACGTTTCGTGGTCGACGGGCTGACTCTGTTCAAACGACTCACCCTCGTCATCCGCGACGGGGTGATCGAGCACGCCTTCTACCCGGTCTTTCCTCCCAACGTGCACGCCCAGCAGGTCCTGTCCTGGCTACGCGACAACTCCCCCGAGTGATCGAATGGTCACGGTTGAGACTCCTCGTTCGGTCCTGCGTCGCTGGCGTGAGGAAGACGTCGTGCCCATGGCCGCCGTCAACGTCGACCCCGAGGTCATACGGTGGATCCGTGACGGCAGCGTCCGTGACGAACAGCAGACTCGCGGCGGGATCCAGGCATGGGACAGCGAGTGGGAGCCACAGGGCTTCGGCTTGTTCGCAGTGGAGATCCGCTCCACTGCGAGTTGGCCGGGTTCACCGGCCTTTCGGTGCCCCACTACTTGCCGGAGGTGCTACCGGCTGTTGAGGTCGGCTGGCGGCTGGGGGACGTCCCCACTGGGGGCAGGGCCTGGTCGCCGAGGCCGTCCGGAGCCAGGAGCGTGGGGGGTCAGCAAGCAACTTCTGGTGCCGCGCCTCGTGATGGAGTGGGGCTGTCGGGCGCTGCTGGTGAAAAGGCGTGGCCGCCCGTCAGCCGTGATGCGACGATCAGTTCCGCATCTTGATCCACATCCGCATCCCGGAGGTCCGTATGGACGTCACCTCGCTGCTGCCGTTGACGACGCCCCGGTTGTCGCTGCGTCTGTTCACTCCCGGCGACGCCGACGACCTGTACGCCTACCAGAGCCTGCCGAGCGTGGCGCGCTACTTGTACCGGCCGGCGCACACGCGGGAGCGCAGTGAGCAGGTTGCGGCCGAGCGCGCCACGCACTCGGTCTGGAGCGCCGACGGGGACAAGCTGGCGCTTGCTGTGTGCCGACGCGATGAGCCCGGCCTCCTCGGCGAGGTGACGCTCACCCTGGCCAATGCCCGCGCCGCCCAGGCCGAGATCGGCTGGACTCTCCACCCACGTCGCCAGGGGAACGGCTATGCGACGGAGGCGGCCAGGGCGCTGGCCGGGTTTGCCTTCGACAAGCTGGGAGTGCACCGGCTCTACGCACGGCTGGATGTGGAGAACACCGGGTCCGCGCGGGTCTGCGAGCGCCTCGGCATGCGTCGGGAGGCGCATCTGGTCGAGAACGACCTCGACGGGGATCGCTGGGGCAGCGAGTACATCTACGCGGCCCTGGCCGCGGACATGGACAGTCGAGCGGACCGGCTGAGCCATTAGCGACCCTCGCTCCTGGACTAGGATGCCGAGGGCGATGCCCGGCCGGCAGTGGATATACGGCGGTACCCGCTGTCGCGATGGCGCCGGGGCGCGAGCGCTGTTCCAGCGCGCCGGATCCGGTCCTGCCCCAGGGCCTGTCGCCGCTCCGATGTCATGGCCTGCCCGCACCGTCGGTCACCACTGTCACGGTACCGTCGGGTTCCTCCTGGTCCAGCGGCCCGTGCCTCAGCAGTGCGGTTCGTTCCGAGTGCCGGAAGGCCGTTGTACGCAGCCGAACAGTGAAGTACCAGTGTTGACAAGGGATCACAGGGCAGTGAAGCCGGAACGCCTGGGTAATCGACCGAGCCGCGTTGTCCGCCCGCTCCCAGCACGGGTGGCGGTCTCGGCCCGGCGGTCTCGATTTCGCCATCGCGGAGGTATGCCTCGGCCTGGTAGGTGAGGAACGCCGCGCGCGTCTTGGAGCGGGTGGCCGGGAGCAAGGCGATGCCCTCGTCCATGAGCTGGTGAGCCCGTCGTCACCGGCCGAGATCCTCGAGGCATCTGCCGCTGTCTGCGGCCAGGTCCGCCATACCCGTCCAGGAGCACCAGGCGGGTGCCGGATCGCAGGAGGGGCCCGCAGCGCCTTGCACGCTCGCGCTCGGCCCGCTCCCGCCGCCGCGCGAGGTTTTGCTCGCGCAGCCGGTCCTCCAGAACCCGGCGCCGCGCACGCTCGCACGAGAACGGAAGGTCGGCCGCCACTCGGCAACGGCGCGATGCAGGTGCCACCTGCGCCCGTAGCCAGCGTTTTTGCGTGAACATCCGGCGCGGGAGGTGCCTCCCGAACTGTTGTCGAAACGCTGCCCCGCGACGGGCTCTGGCTCAACTTCTGTGACGCGGCCACTCTCCGTCACGCCAATAGGACGCGCTTGCGAAGAAGTTGGAAGCCTGCACGGCCGAACATCTGGCGCTTGAGCATCTTGATCCGGTTGACATGACCTTCGACTGCGCCCGAGCTCCAGGGCAGGGTCAAGCCGGCGGTGACGGCGTCGAGGTCGCGGTCGATGCCGGCGGCAAGGGTGTGGAGGCTGGGGAGGTCGTCCTGCCGGACGGCGTCGAGCCAGGCCAGGAGACGGTCGCCCTGGCGGTCGGTGAGCATGGTCGCGAAGGACCGGACATGCCGGGTGAGGGCGTCGAGTTCGGGGCACTGGGTGCGGATGATCTTGAGCTGGAGTTGTTCCGGCTCGGTGAGGGTTTCCGGGCGGCTGAGGATCCATTTGGAGACCGTTCGGGGTGAGGACGGCCGGGCGGTCACCGGTCGTGGCGAGGTGCGCTTTTTGTGCAGGTAGGCACGGACGCGCTGATAGCTGCCCTTGTAGCCGAGCGGCACGATCTCCTCCCACAGCTTCCATGCGTTGGTGACGCCCTCGTTCCATCGGTCGTCCAGGTAGGGCTTGTAGTCGTCGAGTATCGAGGGCCGGTTCTGCCACTGGCCGGTGAACAGGTCCTCCGGGTTCGCGGCGTCGGCGAACCGTTTGACGGTGTGCCAGGCCATGCCGAGCTGCCGCTGGACCGAACGCAGGCTGTGTCCCGCCTCCAGGAGCGCGTGGACGGAAGCGTGCCGGGCTCGGGTGCGGTCGGCGAAGCGGTGTCCGGTCGGCCAGGGTGAACCGGACGGTTGTTCTTCCGGGGCGGGTTCTGGCTGGGGTTCGGGGGCGGCCAGGGCAAGGGCTCGCAGGCAGCGGCGATGCTGGGCGACGGCCCGTTCGGCGGCCTCGCTCAGGTTGTGCCAGAGGTGCCACCGGTCCGCGACCTGGACGGCCCGCGGGGCGCCGGCGGAGGCGCCCTCGGCGAAGAACGGCGCACGGTCCCGGCAGACGACCTCGATGCCTGGCCGTTCGGCGAGCCAGGCCGCCAGGCTGGACGCCTCCCGGTCCGGCAGCAGATCGACAGGGCGGCGGGTCTCGATGTCGACGAGGACGGTGCCGTAGTGGCGGCCCTTGCGGGTGGCGTACTCGTCGACGCCGACCACCCGCGGCGCGGGGATATCAGGTTCGGGGAGAGCGTCTACCAGCCGGAGCACTGTGCTGCGGCTGACGGATACCCCGAGAACGCGGGCGATGCGGGCCCCGGCCCGGCCCGCGAGGGCCAGGCCGACAGCGGCCAGGGAGGAGCGCAACCGCTCGGTCCGCTGACCGTGCCGACGTGTCAGGTCGGGTATCTGCTCGACGAAGGTACGGCGTGCGCAGCCCGAGTTCCCGCAGGTGAACCGCGGACCCTCAGCTGGAGAACAACGCTTCGGCCACCGCTCGGCACATCAGCGGGAAACCGCAGGTAGGAACCATGAACCCGGTTCGACCAGACCCCGCAGACCGGACACACGGCGCCGTCCGCGACGCATTGCGCAACAACGCGCACTATCTCGATGTTCACGTCCACCGACAGCACCACGATGTCCGCGATCGACGGGAACAACAGCTCCTTCAGCCGGAGCACGACCTCTTCCACGGCCCCGAACTGTCAGCCCAACCACCCTGCCTACGAATCATTTTCGGGCGACTTCGTGTATGGCTCGAAGGAGCCTGACCGTCACTCAGAGTGGCCGCGTCACAGAAGTTGAGCCAGAGCCGAAGTAGCAGCGTTTGATCAGCAGTTTGGGCAGCAGTTGGCGATCTTGAGTGCTGGAGATGTTCACGAGAAATGACGTCGCCGTGGTGGGATGCCACCGGAGTGCGGCAGAAGCGGTCCGTCTCTTGATCACCGGTCGTTAGACTCCCGGTGTTCGGAATGCTGTCGATGGACTGGAAGGCCGCGCCATGGACGACGACCGTTGGGACGACTGGCCGAAACGGTGGGTCGGCACGGACTGCGACGTGAGGGCGGTGGTCAGCGCGATCCCGCGGGAGGTCAAGGACGGGTTCAGGTACGACGAGGTCCCCTGGCAGCGGTTCCGGCACTTCTACGGCCCGGGCGAGGAGATCCCCGGCCTGCTCGCCACGCTCGCATCCGGGGACGCCGAAGCTGCCGACGGGGCCTTGCGGCAGCTCTGGACGAGTCTTCACCACCAGGGCGGCACGATCGCAGTGGGGGCACTGGCGGTGCCGTTCCTGCTCCGGATCGCGGCGACCGCGCGCCCCGGACTCCGTGCCCAAACCCTTCGCCTGGCCGCCGAGATCGGCCGGTGTCAGCACATGGGGGACGGATCGCGGGAGGGCCTGCTCCAGGTCGCCGAGGAGCCGTTGATGATCGAGGGCAGCACGATGTGCCCGGTGGACTGGACGATCCAGGCCGCCCGTCAGGCCGTCACGGACGACCTGTACCTTCTGCTCCCGCTTCTCTCCGACCCCGACCCCGAGGCCCGCTCCGTGACCGCCTACGTTCTGGCGGCGGCGACCGGCGAGCTTTCACACGTCTCCTCTGCTCTGCAGTGCAGGCTGGCGAAGGAAGACGAGGCGGTAGTCCGGGTGAGCTTGATCCTGGCGATCGCCCAACTTGCCCGCGAACACCAGGATGAACACGCTCCCAAGTGGGCATGGGGCCTGTGGTCGGATCCCGGACAACCGCCCGAGGTCCGCATCGGCGCCGGCCTGGCCTGGCTGTGCCTGGTCACCGACCCCGCCCCCGACGAGCTTCGCGCCCTCCTCACCGACCCCGGCACCCGTCAATACGACGACCTGCTCCAGCCGGTGCCATGGCTCACCTGGATCGATCCCACCGGCGTCGGGTTGCGCAGCTGCATCGACGAAATGCTCACGGCGAACATCCGCGAAACAGTGCTCGACGATCCTTGGGGTGGAGGACCGTCAAGCTGAACCATGTAGCGGTCAGCCGGCTTTGGCGGGCGCTTCGGTCCGCACCCGGGTCGAGGCGAGTCGGTAGGAGTCGGTGCCGGTCTCGATGATGGTGCCGTTTAAGGTCAGGCGGTCGACGATGGCCGCGCAGAGGCGGGGGTCGGTGAAGGTCTTGGTCCAGCCGCCGAAGGACTCGTTGGAGGCGATGGCGACGCTGTTCTTCCTCGCGTTCGGTGAGGACCTGGAAGAGGAGTTCGGCGCCGTGGCGGTCGAGTTCCATGTAGCCGAGCTCGTCGATGCAGAGCAGGTCGACGCGGCCGTAGCGGGCGATGGTCTTGTTCAGCTGCTTCTCGTCGGCGGCTTCCACCAGCTCGTTCACCAGCTTGGTGGCGAGCGTGTAGCGGACGCGGTAGCCCTGCATGGCGGCCTCGGTGCCCAGGGCGATGAGCATGTGGGACTTGCCGGTGCCGGAGTCGCCGATCAGGCAGAGCGGCTGGCTCTTCTTGATCCACTCGCAGCTGGCGAGGGTGTTGACCACAGCCGGGTCGATGTTGGGATTGGCGTCGAAGTCGAAGGTCCGCAGCGACTTGTCCCGGGGGAACCCGGCGGCCTTGATCCGCCGCTCCGAGCGGCGTCGGGCCCGGTCGTCGCATTCAGTCATCAGCAGCTCGGCGAGGAAGCCCCGGTAGGTCATCTGGTCCTTCGCGGCCCGGTCGGCGATCTCGGCGAACTCGTTGCGGATCGACGGCAGCCGCAGCAGCCGGCAGGCGGTCTCGATGGCCGTGGTCGCGGCCTGCTCGCTCAGGTTCCGCTGGCGGGGCAGGGTGGTCATGGAGCTTCTCCCTCTCGCAGGTCACCGCCGCCGGCACGGCGGTGTCGGAGCAACTGGTCGTAGCGGGTCACCGAGGGCAGCGGCCTGGTGTCCGGCGGAAGATGATTCAGCTTCCACTCGTGTCGGCGTACGACCTAAGCTCCCCAGCTGCGTACGGATGAACGTCCCCATCTGTGTCCTCGGACCAGAGCACGGTTGAGGATCTCGGTTGAGATCAGCAGAACGAGCGGAGACACTCGCACGATGAGTCACAGCGCATCGCTCGGATCAGTCGAACGTGCTTGGGACGGGCCGTGGTACCGGGTGCGCACGGAGTCCTTCGAGGCGTCCTTCCTGCCCAACCCGGACGAGGACCTGGACCTGGTGTGCAATGTTGATCTCGAAGTCCGGCTTCTGGATGGATCCCGGTGGAGCGCGGCTGTCTTCACCGTTGCTGAAGTCGCACGTCTGATGGAGACCTGGGCAGGGAGCGACGAGGCCCTGGGGGGTCGCTACTTCTGGTGCTCGGATGGGCTGATCGTCCGTGAGCCTGGCGTCAGCAACATGACTGATGTCATCGCCGGCCTGTTGGACTCTGGTGAGTTCACTCAGATCCTCCAGCGACTCGACAGCGACTGAACCTGACCCGGGCTCTCCGCGAAATGATCTTCTAGGCCACGTCGGTCTCGCGCTCGATGGCCTGGAGCCGGTTCTTCAGCCGGTAGCTGGGCCCGTTGATGGAGATCACTTCGCAGTGGTGCAGGAGGCGGTCGAGGATAGCGGTGGCGAGGACCTCATCGCCGAACACCTGTCCCCATTCGCTGAAGGTCATCCGGGGACCCTTCCGTCCGACGGGAGGGGATCATCAGATCTTTATTGGAGCGCCCGCCAGGCGGGCCGCCGGGCTAACGCCCACACGGCGCCGGACGCCGACGGCCGGCAGAAGGTCGCCCCGGTCGGTGGTCGGCACACCGTGACCGCCCTGGAGCAACCTCCCGTCCGCGAGGACAAGACCGTTCACCTCGCCCTCGCCGTCGAGTCGGCGGAGCTCCGTGTGGCCGTCGGCCCGCAGAGCGACGCCCGCCTCCACGAGCTCTTCCACGGCCCGTGCGCGACGGTCGTCCGCACGGCACTGGAGCGGGAACAGGCCCAGCCGGGACACCGCTCGATCACCTACAACCCGATGGGCGGCCTCGGGCCTGACACCATCCTGCTCGTTAAGGACCACACCCTGTGCGAGGACGGCGAGGACCACGGGGAGCTGATGCTCTCCTTCTCGCCGTCGCTCAACTTGCACCTCCTGGCCGCCTCCGCCCCGCCCGTCGCGGAAACCATCCGCTCGGTTCTCCGGACGGCTTGAGCACCTCCCCCCTGTCGGCAAACAATGGCACCCTCAAGTAATCAGCGCACCACCCACGCGCAGCTCGGTCCGGGCCGGCCGGTCACCGCCACCCCTCCGTCCGCACCCACGACCAGCGGGGCGGGCGCCGGTGGGGGGGCTGCGACTCCCCCACCGGCGATTCGTGCTCTCCCCGGGACCGTTCGGCGACCCGGCCCGGGTCCCGTACGGGCACCGGCGCTTCTCGGTGGACGGGCTACGGCAGCACCACCGACAGCGTGACGCGGTGAATGCCGTGTCGTTGAACCACACCGACACGGCTGTCCGCCGGCGGACTCTCCGGGGGGATCCGACAGGGCGCAGAGCGGGAGCGGAGGCCAGAGGCAGGGCGTGGTGGCGACGGAGCATGGGAAGTGAAGCGTGGCGAATGCGCACAGGTCCTCGATGCGGCACGGCACGGCCCAGTGGAGTGACAAGCTGCGCCGCCTCCCCGAACCGGAGCAGCATCTGGCCCTGCTCGATCTGGTGTGGACACGGCTGTCGGCCGTAACGGGTGTCACCGACCGGTCGGCCGAGATGACGTCCCCCTGGCGGAGGCTGGGCGTGTACCGGCAGGTGGCGGACCGGTTGCGCGCTGACCTCCGCGAGGTCACGGGGGTGGGGCTGCCTGCGACCGTGTTCTTCGACCACCCGACCCCCCATACGCTGGTGGGCCACCTGCGGTCCGCGCTCCTCGGGCTGTGCGGAGGGGACGATGACCACACGCTGGCGGGAACGGCCGCCGACGCCGCTGTTGGGGTCCAAGAGCCACTCGCCGTGATCGGTCTCGCATGCCGCCTGCCCGGGGGTGCCGACTCTCCCGAGCAGCTGTGGCGGCTGGTCGCAGAGGGGAGGGACGCCATCACAGGGCTGCCCGAGGACCGCGGGTGGGATCTGGACGCGCTGTACGACGCGGACCCCCGGTCGCCGGGCACCACCTACACCCGCCACGGCGGGTTCCTCAGTGGTGTCGACCTGTTCGACCCCGGCTTCTTCGGCATCGGTCCTTGGGAGGCGGTGGCGCTCGACCCGCAGCAGCGGCTGATGCTCGAGACCTCCTGGGAGGCCCTGGAGCGCGCGGGCATCGACCCGTACACGCTGCGCGGCAGCCGGACGGGGGTCTTCACCGGAGTCTCCCTCCAGGACTACGGACCGGCGTGGCACGAGGCCCCGCCGAAGGCGCAGGGCCAGATGCTGACCGGCAACGCGCTGGGCGTGGTCTCCGGGAGGGTCGCCTACACCTTCGGCCTCGAGGGACCGGCCCTCACCGTCGAGACGCAGTGCTCCGCGTCGCTGGTGGCGCTGCACCTGGCCGGGCAGGCGCTCCGGGCGGACGACTGCGACCTGGCACTCGCCGGCGGTGTGACAGTGATGTCGACGCCGGGCATGCTGTCGGAGTTCAGCCGGAAGCGAGGGCTGGCGCCGGACGGGCGGTGCAAGGCGTTCTCGGCCTCCGCCGACGGGACCGGTTGGGCCGAGGGGGCGGCCGTGGTGGTGTTGGAGCGGATCGACGACGCGCGACGGCGGGGACACCGGATCCTGGCGGTGCTGCGCGGCACCGCCGTGAACCAGGACGGCGCGAGCAACGGGCTGACCGCGCCCAGCGGACCCGCGCAAGAACGACTGATCCGCCGGACACTGGCCAGCGCAGGGCTGCGGGCGGCCGACGTCGACGCGGTCGAGGCCCACGGCACCGGAACGACACTGGGCGACCCGATCGAGGCGCGGGCGATCATCACCGCCTACGGCAAGGGCCGACCGCCCGGCCGGCCGCTCCACCTCGGCTCGCTGAAGTCCAACATCGGACACGCCCAGGCCGCGGCCGGTGCCGCCGGAGTGGTCAAGATGATCATGAGCCTGCGGCACGGGATGCTGCCGCGCACCCTCCACGTGACCGAGCCGTCACCGCACGTCGACTGGTCGGCCGGGCAGGTGCGGCTGCTCCAGGAACCGGTGCCGTGGCCACCCCACGCGGACCGCCCGCGCCGTGCAGCGGTGTCGGCGTTCGGCGTGAGCGGCACCAACGCCCACGCCATCATCGAGGAGGCGCCCGAGGGCGCACCAGGCAGGGGAGGACGACCGGCGTCCGGTGCGGGGGGCGGATCCACCCCCATCGCGGCCGTGGCCACGGACACCACACTCCCCGTCGTACTGTCGGGCCGCACCGAGGCGGCCGTACGCGAGCAGGCGGAACGGCTCGCCGCGCACCTCGCTGCCCATCCCCGACTGACGCTACCGGACACCGGGTTCACCCTTGCGGGCCGCACCCGGTTCGAGCACCGTGCGGTCGCCGCCGTGCGCGACCGGGCGGAACTGCTGGGCGCCGTGCAGGCACTGGCCCAGGGACGGCCGGCGCCCGGACTGGTCACCGGCCGCGCACGGTCGGGGGTGGAACCCCTGCCGACGGCCGCGCTCTTCACCGGCCAGGGAAGCCAGCGCAACGGGATGGGACAGCAGCTGTACGCCGCCCACCCCGTCTTCGCACGCGCCCTGGACGAGGTGTGCCTGCACATGGCACCCCACCTGGCACGGCCGCTGCGGCAGGTGATGTTCGCCGCCCACCACGAGGCCGACGCGGAACTGCTGCACCGGACCGAGTACGCCCAGCCCGCGCTGTTCGCGTTCGAGACCGCCCTCTACCGGCTCGTGGAGGCATGGGGGGTGCGGCCCGTCGCGCTGGTCGGGCACTCCGTCGGCGAGCTGACGGCCGCTCACGTCGCCGGGGTGTGGTCGCTAGCCGACGCGTGCGCACTCGTCGCCGCGCGCGGCAGGTCCATGCAGGCCTGTCCGCCCGGCGGTGCGATGACTGCGCTCGAAGCAGCCGAGGAGGAGGTGCTCCGCTCCCTGGAAGGGATCGGGGACCAAGTCACCGTCGCGGCGGTCAACGGCCCCGCAGCCACCGTCATCGCGGGCCACACGCCTGCGGTCCGCCGCGTCGCCGCCGCATGGGAGGCACGGGGCCGCAGGACCACGCGGTTGCGCGTCAGCCACGCCTTCCACTCGCCGCACATGGACCACGCCCTGGACGAGCTGCGCGCCGTGGCCGAAGACCTCGAGTACCACCCGCCCACCGTGCCGGTGGTCTCCCACCTCTTCGGGGAGCCGGCCCCCGCAGAGCAACTCACGTCGCCCGAGTACTGGGTCGCCCACGTCCGCCGGCCCGTCCGGTTCCTGGACAGTGTCCGCTGCCTGCACGAGGACGGCGTCACCGGCTACCTGGAGCTCGGCCCCGACGCCGTGCTCACCGCGATGGTCCCGGCCTGCCTGCCCGAGGGCGCGGCCCAGGTGGTCGCGGCGCCCGCCACCCGGAAGGGGCGCGCCGAGGACCTGACACTGCTGGCGGCTCTCGCCGAGCTGCACGTCCAGGGTCTGGGCGTCGACTGGCGGGCGCCGTTCGAGGGACGCGGGGCCACCCATGTCGAATTGCCTACATACGCCTTTCAGCGCCAGCGGTACTGGCTCGACCGGCACAACCGACCGGTGCCGGCACGGTCCCGCCGGACCGGGGGACAGGACAGGCCGGCTGGGTGGTGCTACCGCGAGGCGTGGCAGCGCCTGGACACCCCGCCAGCGACCGGCCGGCACACCGCGACCGGGGTGTGGCCGCTGCTGCTGCCCGCCACGAGCGTGGACGAGGAGACGGAGTCCCGGCTGTCCCTGGCCATCGAACACGTCGGCGGCAGAGTCCTGCCGATCAGGTGGGGCCCCGGCGACGCGGACCGGACGAGAATCAGGGAACTCCTGCGCCGGCGGCTGCCCCACGGGGAAGAACCCGCGGGTTTCCTCTCCCTGCTGGGCCTCGACACCACTGCACGCGCCCTCCCCCTCAGCGAAGGTCTCGCCCTCACCATCTGCCTCGCACAGGCGCTGGCCGATCTGGAGGCCACCGCACCCCTGTGGTGTGCCACCCGTGGTGCGGTGGCGATCGACGCCAGCGAAAGTCCTGCCGAGCCCGCACAAGCCATGCTCTGGGGTCTGGGCCGCACCCTGGCCCTGGAACGACCGCACGGCTGGGGCGGCCTCCTCGACCTCCCCGCCACGCTCGACGACCAGGCGTCGATGTGGCTCGGCACCGCACTGGCCCTGCCACGAGGGGAGGACCAGCTGGCGGTCCGCCCGTCCGGGCTGTACGCGCGCCGCCTGGAGAGGGCGGAGCCACGCCAGGGACAACCAGCGCGGTGGCGTCCACAGGGCACCGTGCTCATCACCGGTGGTACGGGTGCACTGGGCGCCCGGACCGCCCACTGGCTCGCCCGTAACGGTGCCCATCGGCTGGTGCTGACCAGTCGCCGCGGCATGGACACGCCCGGTGCGCGGCAGCTGGCGGGTGAGCTACGGGCGACGGGGTGCGACGTGCTCGTCATGGCCTGCGACATCGCGAACCGGGAACGGGTCGCCGCCCTCCTGACCGCACTCCCCGGCGACGAGCCGCTGACGGCCGTGGTCCACGCGGCCGGGGTCGCCGGTCCCGCCGCGCCGCTGACCGAGACGGCCCTGGCGGACTTCACCGATGTGCTGGCCGGGAAGGTCGCGGGCGCTGCCCACCTCGACACGCTCCTGGCGGACGCGCCGCTGGACGCCTTCGTGCTGTTCTCCTCCGTCGCCGCGAGCTGGGGCTCCACCGGGCAGGCGGCCTACGCTGCGGGCAACGCCTTCCTCGACGCCCTCGCGCAGCACCGGGCCGCCCGCGGACTCAACGCGACCGCGGTGGCGTGGGGCCCGTGGGCGCGGACAGGAATGGCGACCGAGCCTTCGATGCGGGACGTCATGCGCAGGGGAGGACTGCTGCCCATGGCTCCCGAGCGGGCGACGGAAGAGCTGTGGCGGGCCGTCGCGGCCGGCGACAACGGGCTGACCGTCGCCGACGTCGACTGGGACCGCTTCCTGCCGTCATTCACGGCCCGCCGGGAGACCCGGCTCTTCGACGCGCTGCGGGACATGCCACCCACCCGTGGCGAGGCGGCACCCGGCGCGCCCCGCGCCCGGCAGGAAGAGTCCCCCGGCCCCGCCGTGCGCCTGGCCGATCTCCCGGACGCCGACCGCGGCCGGGCAGCACTGGACCTGGTCCGTGCGCAGGCAGCGGAGGTGCTCGGCCACCCGTTGGTGCAGGACGTCGACCCCGCACGGCGCTTCCTGGAGCTCGGGTTCGACTCCCTGGCGTCCGTGGAGCTGAGCCGGCGCCTGTCCTCGGCGACGGGCCTCACCCTGCCCACGACGGTGGTGTTCGACCATCCGACCGCGACCGATCTCGCACGCCACCTCGCCGAAGTGTCGGCGGTACCTGTCACGGGGGCGGCGGCGCCCACTGCGGCCGTCCTCACCCCGACGGCCCCGCGCGACCCGGAGCCCACCGGCCCGGCGGGTGTACGCGAGCTGTACCGCCGGGCGGCCAACTCCGGTAAGTGCAGTGAAGGAATCGCTTTTCTGCGGGCTGCCGCGAAACTGCGGCCGGTGTGCCACGACACCACCGGATTCGGCGCCTGCCAGCGGATGGTCCGGCTCGCTTCCGGCCCCTCGTCCCCCGTCCTGGTGTGCCTGCCGCCGATGGTCGCCCCGTCCGGGCCGCACAACTTCGCGCGGCTCGCCCTGCACCTGCACGGCCTGCACGACGTGTTCGGCCTCTCGCTGCCGGGGTTCGGGGACGGCGAACCCTTGCCGGCCACCAGGGAACTGGTCGTCGACCTCCACGCCGACACGGTGATGCGGGAGCTCGGCGAGAGCCCGTTCGCCCTCGCCGGATACTCCTCCGGAGGCTGGCTGGCGCACGCGATCACCGCCCGGTTGGAGGGCCGGGGCACACCACCGCAGGCACTGCTGCTGCTCGACACGTGGCTCCCGACCGACAACGTCCCGCAAGAGTACGTCGCACGGCAGATCCAGGGGCTCACCATCAACGACCAGGCGTTCGCGCTGATGACCGAGGACCAGTTGACGGCCCAGGGAGCGTACCTGGACCTGTTCGAGGACTGGCTGCCCGAGACACTCGGGACGCCAGTGCTTCTCGCCGCGGCCGCCGAAGACACCCTGCCCACCCCACCGTGCGGGCAGGGCGAGGAAGCCCCCGTCACCGCAGCGGAACCCGTCCGCACCTGGGACTTCGGCCACGACATCGTGCGGGTGCCGGGGGACCACCAGACGATGATGACCGCATACGCAGCCGATACCGTTCGCGTGCTGCACACCTGGCTGCGGAGAGAACGGGCGACGCGCTGAGATCCCCGGGCCTTCCGACGGGGCTATGATCTGCGCTCCCAGGAGGCAGGCACGGTATTGTGCCCGCCTCGAAGGTCGTCGATCGTGGTGCACCGGCCGTTCGTGAGTGGCGGACGTCGGGCCACCGTGCACCGCTACGGCCGCGCGGAGCTGCTGGGCACCGTCCACGACGACGAGGAACTGGTGGTGCTGGTCGAGCGGGCCGGCGTCGCGGTCCCGGCCTCGGTGCTGGACGATCCGCGGTGGATCGAGTGGCGCGGCGGCCCGCGCACCAGTTCGCCCGCAGCCGGTGAAGTCCCCTCCAGCCCGCGCTGGTACGGGGTGTGTAAGTCAGGCCCCGGTCCCCGCAGGGCGGGGCGCAGTACAGCCGGGGCCGCCTCTAGCACCCGGCAGGGTGTGGGGGCGGCCGCAGTTCAGGAGCGGTACAGCTCCTACTCGGCGTTGACGGCGGAAGCCGGGTTCGGCGGGCGAGGACGACCGCCGCAGCCGCAGTGTCGGCACCTAGCGCTATCGCGGCCATTATCGGGCGTCGTGGTAGCGCAACCACAGGGCCAGGTGCCGGTCCTGGTCGTTGGCGAGGGGGTCGGCGATGTGGGCGGCGCGCCCGTCACCGGGTCGAGACACCACGTGCCTGCACCGAACGGGAGCGACTCCGGGATTGTGGCCTCGGTGGACAGCACTCGTAGGCTCCTCGCGTGTACGTACGCCCGCTCGGGCGGCAGCGGTCACATGAAAGCAACGCCACCCGGTCGGGCACAGGGACGCGAAACTTTTCGATCGCGGACGACCGGGGGCGCCCGCGGCAGGTGACATCGATCGGGCACTGCGTCCGCCACGGATGTGAGACTGCAGGAATGATGATCGACGATTCGGTACTCGACGATCCGGTAGGGCAGTCGCTCGGCGGCCCGCACACGCACCTCGCCCGACGGTTGGGTGGAGCCGCCACCTATTGCGCCGACGTGGCGACCTTCTCCGCCGTGCCCGTCCAGCCGGGGGCGCAGGACTGGGCCGACCTCGCCGCGATGCTCGGTCCGGGTGCCTTCGCCGACATGTTCAGCTGTCCGGCCGGCCCGCCGCCGGGTTGGGAGCCCGTCTTCAGCCTGGCGGGCCGTCAGTTGATCTGGTCCGGCGGCCCCCTTCCCGACCGGCGCGGCGCCGAGCCCGACAGCGACATGGTCGTACTGGGCATGGACGACGTACCCGAGATGCTCGCTCTTGTCGCCCGGACCGAGCCGGGGCCCTTCTGGTCCCGCACCCACGAACTCGGCACCTACCTGGGTGTCAGGGTCGACGGCGCCCTCGTGGCGAACGCCTGCGGCCCCCGGGATGGACGGAGATCAGCGCCGTCTGCACCGCCCCCGAGGCACGGGGCCAAGGCCACGCCACCCGCTTGGTACGCGCGCTCGCCGCACGCATCCTGGCGCGCGGCGACCGTCCTTTCCTGCATGTCGCCGAGACGAACACCGGCGTCATCGCGCTGTACGAGCGCCTCGGCTTCACGACACGCAAGAAGGTGACCTTCCGAGGCTTCCGAACCCCGTGACCGCCCCCCTCGGCGGTTCCGCGGGCATGCCCATGCCGACAACGGGGCAGCACGGCTCACGGCAGAGCCTTCTCCGGTCCCGGTCGGCGTTACGCGGAGGTCCAGTGATGCGGCTGGGTGCGGTGGCGATGACGAAGTCCACGGTGCCGGCCGGGGGTCACCGGCCGTCCGAGGTCAGGGCTGATGGCCTGGGCCGGTGCAGATCCATACCGCACCGAACCTCGACAACCCGGAGCCCACCCTCCGGTACGCGGACATCGCGTTCACGTCCGCCTGCGACAAGACGGACGAGGACCTCGCCGAGGGCATGGACGACGCGGCCGACCGCGAGCTCACCGTCTTCACTTGTGTCGGCGCCCAGCGTACGGCGACCAAAGGCAGGTCCTGAGCCATCGCCGACCACAGCACCCGCGCGGCCGACGTCAGGATCCCTTCGGAACGGCGGCCGGGTCGGCGAGGATGTGTTCGCGTCCGGCGGCGAGCGCACCATGGAGGGCCGCGTCGGCACCGAGGGCCCCGGGCGTGACGGCAGGGGAAAAGGCTGGGAAGGCGCCCCGGCGCGGGGCGAGGCGGGCGTCGATGCCGGGCCTCAACCAGGGCAGCCAGTCGGCGAGTCGGCCTCCGAGGACGACGTGATCAGGGTCGGTCACTCCGGTGAGCGACTGAAGTGCAGCGCCCAGGGCGTGCCCGGCGCGGTTCAGTGCGGCCAGAGCGACCGGCTCCCCTGCGCGCAGGCGGTGGTCGAGTTCGGTGAGGGCGGCGCTGGCGTGGTGAGGCGAAGTCGAACCGCCGAGGCCGGCCTCCTCCAGGACCGCGCGGGTGCTGACGTACGTGGTCAGGCAGCCGGTCGCGCCGCACCGGCAGACCGGTCCGTCGAGGGAGACGGGGATGTGGCCGAGCTCCCCCGCCAGGCCGTGACTGCCGTGAAAGACGCGGCCGTTGACGATCAGCGCACCGGCCACTCCCGCGTCGGACTTCACGTATGCGACGGTGCCGCCCCGCACGGCGAGGGCGTGGTACTCGGCCAGGGCCGCGGCCTTGGCGTCGTTGACCACGTCGACGGGGCACGGCAGTCCAGGCAGCCGGTCGGCCACAAGCCGGGCGAGGTGCGAGGCACTGCGCGCAGGGCTCGGCGCGTACTGATCCCTTTCGGTGACCGGTCCGGACAGAGCGATCACCAGACGGCCATGATGGACTCCTGGCTCCGGGTGACCGACGGCGTCGACGGCGGAGGCGATGTCATCGGCCAGGAACTCCAACGGCCCGAACGGTCCTCCGGAATTCGGTAGTTCGCGTGGCCTGCCGGGTACGCCGGCCAGGTCGGACGTCATCACCGTGCTGTACCCCCAGGCCACATGAACGGCTGTGGTCCGCACTCGCCCCGGCACAAGGCTCACCAGTCGGCGCGGACGACCGCGGCCTCCGGAGGAGGCGGCGCCCACTTCCGCCACCAGGCCGCGATCGATCAGGTCAGCGACGAGCGCCGTCACCGAGGCGTGCACCAGGCCGGTGCCCGCCGCGACCTCGGTGCGTGCGCACGGGCCGTGCGCGGCGACGTAGCGCAGGACCAAGGAGAGGTTGGCCCGGCGCACGGCCGCGGAGTCGGTGGGAGCGGGGGCGTTCACGGCTTCATTGTGCCTGGTCGCCGCGGCACTCCCGGTCTCACGGCCTTCTAATTTTTCAACCATTGAAAATAAAGAACTCGAAGTCGCACACTCAAGGTGAAGGCAGCCCCGACAGGCGGCGGACACCCCGCCACGCGAGGAGATGATCGTGAAGCACAGGGCAGTGAACCGCAGGAGCGTAGTCATAGGACTCGGTGCGACCGCAGGGGTCGCAGCCATCGGCGGCATCGCTCTGACCGCGCAGGCGGCAAACACGGGCGGCACCGGCAGCAAGGGGGTCTCGGTCAACGACTCCCTGGCCTTTGACCAGGACGACTTCACCCAGAAGACAGAGTCGATCGCCGACGCGTCCGGCACCGAACACTCGGTGACGTACCGCTTCTACAAGGCCCGCGACTACGTGACGAACCCGAGCGACTCCGACCACCAGAGCCTGGTCGTCAGCGTCCCGGTGAAGATCGACGGCAAGGCGGCCGACGCCTCGAACGCCCCCATCGTGCTCGCCAACGCGGTGGGGGCCTACATGCCCTCCACAGTGGCCGACGCCACCGGCGTGGGACAGGCCAAGCTGGAGATGAGCGGCGGCATGGGCGGCCCCATACCCAGCGGCATGCCGTCGGGCGGCACGGACGGCGGCATGGCCGGCGGCACGGGCGCCATCAACGGCATGGTGAACCTCGCGAAGCTCGCCCTGGTCGCCGGCTACGTCGTGGTGGAGCCCGGCACCCGCGGACGCAGCCTGACCGACTCCTCCGGGAGCTACTACGGCACAGCCCCCGCAGTGATCGTCGACCTGAAGGCCGCCGTGCGTTACATCCGCGCCAACAAGGGCCGCATCCCGGGCAACGTCGAGCGGATCGTGTCCACCGGCACCAGCGCGGGCGGCGCCTCCTCGGCCCTGCTCGGTGCCTCCGGTGACAGCAAGATCTACGAGCCGTACCTCAGGAAGGCCGGTGCGGCCGAAGCCTCCGACGCGATCTTCGCGACCGGCGCCTGGTGCCCGATCACCGACCTGGAGCATGCCGACGGCGCCTACGAGTGGAACTGGGGCACCCTGCCCGCGCAGACCACCGGAAAGACTGTCGACCAGAGCGTGTCGAAGGAGCTCCAGTCACAGTTCGCCGAGTATCAGGCAAGCCTGAACCTACGCGGCCATAAGGGCTCGCGCTTCGGCAAGATCACCGCCCGCAACTACGCCGGCTACCTCTTGGAGCACTACCTGCAGCCGTCGGCGACGAAGTACCTCGCGGCCCTGTCGGCTTCCGAGCGCGAGACATACCTGGCCAAGAACACGTTCATCACGTGGAAGAACAACCAGGCCGCCTTCACGTGGGAGGGCTACCTCGCGCACGTGGCCCAACGCAAGAAGACGCAGCCGGCGTTCGACGCGTTCGACCTGTCCGCCGGCGAGAACAACGAGTTCGGCGAGGGCACCACCAAGGCCCGTCACTTCACCGCGTACAGCGCGAAGAACGACACCACCGGGCTCAGCAGCAAGCGGGTCGACAGCGACATCCCCGAGAAGCTGAAGCTGATGAACCCCATGTTCCACCTCCTCGAAGAGCGCAACCCGCACCGTTCCAGGCACTGGTGGATCCGGCTCGGCACGTCCGACACCGACACCGCACTGACGGTCGCCGCGAACCTCGCCCTGGCCGTGGACAACCTCGGTGACGACATCGATCACGCCTACTACTGGGACAAGGGCCACGCCACCAACGAGGACTCGGGCGACTTCATCAAGTGGGTCGCCAAGGTGACGGGCTACAAGAGTTAGCCACCGACACCGCCGCACCGCACGCGCGTTCCGCCGTTCCTTGCCGGAGCTGACCGCCGTGGACGGCCTGAACACGCTGCGGCATCTGCGCCACGACCGACGTGCGATCGCCGCAGGGCAGCAAGCCGGCGGTGACGGCGGCAACGGCCATTCCACCCTCCCCCGCCCGCGGCTCCGACCCTCGACGAGGGCCATCGGGCGCCGCCTGTCGCATCCGCGTGACGCGCCCCGCCCTCAAGAGTGAGAACAGAATCGTTGACAATTCTGTTGCCCTAGATTTAGCGTCGACAGGCACTCACTCAGGGAGGGCAGATGCCGAAGGAAGCCCGTCCAGGCTCCGGAGAGCAGGCCAAGCAGTATGCGCTGGAGCGACTCAGGAAGGCGATCCTGCAGGGCGAGATGGCGCCGGCCCAGCGGCTGGTGGAGAACGAGCTCGCCGAGAGCTATGGCGTCACGCGTGCCAGCATGCGTGCCGCACTGCTGGACCTGACCTCCGAGGGGCTGGTCGAGCGGATCCGCAACCGCGGTTCGCGGGTGCGGGTGGTGACGGTCGAGGAGGCCGTGGAGATCACGGAGTGCCGGATGGTGCTCGAAGGGCTGTGCGCGGCCAAGGCGGCGACCGAGGCCACCGACGCGCAGCTCGACGAGCTGACCGGCCTGGGCAAGGCCATGTCCAAGGCGGTCGCCGACGGCGATCCGGTCACATACTCCGAGCTCAACCATGACCTCCACGGCCTGATCCGGGACGCCTCCGGCCAGCGCACGGCCGTCGGCCTCCTGGAGCGGCTCAACGCCCAGCTGGTGCGCCACCGCTTCCAGCTGGCGCTGCGGCCGGGACGTCCGCAGCAGTCCCTGAGTGAGCACCTGGCCGTGATCGAAGCGATCAGGGCCAGGGATCCGCAAGCGGCCGAGACGGCCGTGCGTGCCCACCTCAGCAGCGTGATCGACGCCCTGCGCGCCGACTGAGACGCGCTCATGGGGCGGGTGCGGCACTGTCACCAAGGAGATTCAGCATGACCCACGGCAACGGCGCACCCGCCGCCACTCCGTCCCGCTCGACTCTCGTCGTCACCGCGCACGCCGGTGACTTCGTCTGGCGGGCCGGCGGCGCCATCGCCCTGGCCGCCTCACGGGGCGAGAAGGTCACCATCGCGTGCCTGACCTTCGGCGAGCGCGGCGAGTCGGCGAAGGCGTGGCGGGAGGGGAAGAAGCTCGACGAGATCAAGGCGATCCGTCGTGAGGAGGCCGAGCGCGCCGCCGCGACGCTCGGGGCCGAGGTCCGCTTCTTCGACGCCGGCGACTACCCGCTCGTCGCCGCCGCCGAGCTGACCGACCGGCTCGTCGCCGTCTACCGCGAGACCCAGCCGGACGTCGTCCTCACTCACCCCACCGAGGACCCGTACAACGGCGACCACCCGGCCGCCAACCGCATGGCTCTGGAGGCCCGGGTCCTCGCTCAGGCCATTGGCTACCCCGGCGAGGGCGGCATCATCGGCGCCCCGCCCGTCTTCTACTTCGAACCGCACCAGCCCGAGATGAGCGGCTTCAAGCCCGAGGTTCTCCTCGACATCACCGAGGTCTGGGAGACCAAGCGCAAGGCCATGGAGTGCCTTGGCGCACAGCAGCACCTGTGGGACTACTACACGGATCTCGCCGTACGCCGAGGCGTCCAGCTCAAGCGGAACGCCGGACCCAACCTCGGTCTCCCCCACAAGACCATGGCCGAGGCGTACATGCGGCCCTACCCGCAGATCGCGAAGGAGCTCGCCTGATGCCCGGCGTGATCGTCACCAACCCTCCCAAGGCAGAGGCAAAGACCGTCGAGGCGCTCGCCGGCTACGGGACAGCCACCGTCGGCGAGGCCATGGGCCGCACCGGCTTCCTCGGCACGCATCTGCGCCCGGTCCAGCAAGGCGTCCGCGTCGCCGGCACCGCGGTCACGGTGCTGTGCTGGCCCGGTGACAACCTCATGATCCATGCGGCGGTCGAGCAGTGCGGCGAGGGCGACCTCCTCGTCGTCACCACGACCTCCCCGTGCGAGGACGGCCTGTTCGGCGAGCTGTTCGCCACCGCCCTCGCCCGGCGCGGGGTGCGCGGCGTGGTGATGAACACCGGTATCCGCGACACCGCCGAACTGCGCGCGATGGGCTTCCCCGCCTGGTCCGCCGCCGTCAGCCCGCAGGGCACGGTCAAGGCCACCGGCGGCAGCGTCAACGTACCGATCGTGATCGGCGGCCAGGTGATCCGCCCCGGTGACGTGATCGTCGCCGACGACGACGGCGTGGTGGTCGTCCCGCGCGAGCGCGCCCACGATACCGCCGAGGCGTCCGAGGCCCGCGAGCGGAAGGAGGCCGCCGCCCGCGCCGCCTTCCTGGAGGGCGAAGTGGGCCTGGACCGCTACGGGCTGCGGGACAAGCTCAAGAAACTCGGCGTGGAGTACCGCACCTACGAGGAGGTCGAGTCGTGACCGGCCTCGCGGAGGTCCGCTGCATGCTGATGCGCGGCGGCACCTCCAAGGGCGCCTACTTTCTGGCAGACGACCTGCCCACCGAAGAGACCGTCCGCGACGAGCTGTTGCTGCGGGTCATGGGCAGCCCGGACCCGCGCCAGATCGACGGTCTCGGCGGCGCCCACCCCCTCACGAGCAAGGTTGCCGTGGTGTCCCCGTCGGCCGAACCCGAGGCCGATGTCGACTACCTCTTCCTCCAGGTCGCCGTGGACAAAGCAGTGGTCTCGGACCGCCAGAACTGCGGCAACCTGCTCGCAGGGGTCGGCCCGTTCGCTGTCGAGCGCGGGCTCGTACGAGCAGGCAGCAGCGAGACATCCGTGCGCATCCGCATGGTGAACTCCGGTGACTTCGCCACGGCGACGTTCCCGACCCCTGACGGCCGCGTCGACTACAGCGGCGCCACGGAAATCTCCGGTGTTCCCCGAAGCGCAGCTGCCGTGGTAATCGAGTTCCCCCCACGAAAGGGGCAGTTGCTGCCCTCGGGGAACGTGCGCGACACGGTCGCCGGCATCGAGGTCACGTGCGTCGACAACGGCATGCCAACCGTTCTGATGCCGGCTGAGGCCCTCGAGGTCACCGGTCAGGAGGACCCCAAGGACTTGGAGACCAACGGGGAACTGACCGCCCGGCTCCACGAAATCCGGCTGGCAGCCGGGAAGCTGATGGGACTCGGCGATGTCACCGACACCACCGTCCCCAAGCTCACCCTGCTCTCTCCGCCCCGCCACGGCGGCGCCGTCACCACCCGCACCTTCATCCCGGCCCGCGTCCACCCCTCCATCGGCGTCCTGGGCGCCGCGAGCGTGGCGGCCGGGCTGCGGATCGAGGGAAGCGTCGCGCACGGCATCGCGGCCCTCCCCGATGAGGGCGACCGGCTCCGCATCGAGCATCCCAGCGGATTCACGGACATCGAGAGCAGCATCGATCGCGCCCCCGAGGGCGGTCTCAGAGCCCGTCGCACCGCCGTCGTCCGCAGCGCCCGCAAGATTTTCGACGGCACCGTCTTCCCCGTACCACCCACAGGAGGTCGCTCATGACCCCGCCTCTCGGCGACATCGCCCACATCGGCCACGCCCAGCTGTTCACCCCGGACTTGGACGCCTCCGTCGCCTTCTTCACCGAATTCCTGGGCCTGACCGTCAACGGGCAGGACGGCGACACCGTCTACCTGCGCACCTTCGACGACTACGAGCACCACAGCCTCGTCCTCACCGCCGGTGACCAGCCCGGCCTCGGCCGTCTCGCCCTGCGCACCTCCAGCGAGGAGGCGCTCCGACGCCGGGTGGAGGAGATCGAGGCGGCGGGCGGCACGGGCAAGTGGACCGAGGACGAGCCCGGTCTCGGCCGGCTCTACGTCACCACCGACCCGGACGGCCACGAACACGCCCTGTATTGGGAGAGCGAGCACTATCAGGCACCCCAAGCGCTCAAGCCGTCTCTCAAGAACCAGCCACAGGCGAAACCCAACCGCGGCGTCGGCGTCCGCCGCCTGGACCACATCAACTTCCTCGCCGCCGACGTCCTCGCCAACGCCGAGTGGCAGGAACAGCTCCTCGGCGCACGCCCCACCGAGCAGATCCGGCTCGACTCCGGCAAGATCGCGGCACGCTGGCTGACGTACACCGACAAGTCGTACGACGTCGTCTACACCTCCGACTGGACCGGCAGTGAGGGCCGTCTGCATCACATCGCCTTCGCTACGGACACCCGCGAGGACATCCTGCGCGCCGCCGACCTCGCCATCGACACCGGCGTCTTCATCGAGACGGGACCACACAAGCACGCCATTCAGCAGACGTTCTTTCTCTACGTCTACGAACCCGGCGGCAACCGCGTCGAACTCTGCAACCCGCTCACTCGCCTCGTCCTGGCTCCCGACTGGCCGCTCATCACCTGGACCGAGGAGGAGCGCAAGAAGGGCCAGGCATGGGGCCTGAAGACCATCGAGTCCTTCCACACGCACGGCACGCCGCCCGTGCAGCCCTGATGTGATCTGTCCTTCCAGGCCCCGGGGAACGGCCACCACCCGTACCCCGGGGCCGAATCGCTGCCTGGATTGTTAACAAAAGTGTTGACGTAATGGCTATGGCTTCTTAACGTCTACGCCACAGCGAGCTTGAGGCTCCCCCCCCTCCGCGGAGTCCGAAGCTCGGGGGCATGCTCCGTCCGTCCTCCCCCACCGGCCGCGCGAGCCGCACCGACCCCATTGCCCTTGCAGCCAGGGACCAAGGCCCCGTCCTGACGTCCCGCACGAGAGGAAACAACGATGTCCTCCTCCACGACCTCCCCGCTCGCCCCGGCGACCGGGACAGCGACCCGCCGTAGCCGCACCGCCGTCATCGCCCTGTGCTGGGGACTCGTCCTCCTCGACGGCATCGACACGTTCATCTACGGCTCCGTTCTCCCGAAGATGCTCGGCGGCCACAGCCTCGGCCTCACCCCCGACCTCGCCGGCACGATCGGCAGTTACGCCAACTTCGGCATGCTGCTCGGCACGATCCTGTCCGGCATGGCCTCGAACTGGATCGGCCGCCGCGTCACCGTCTTCGTCAGCGTCGTGATCTTCACCCTCGCCACGCTGGGCACCGGCTGGTCCCAGTCCTCGGGCCAGTTCGGCTTCTTCCGCTTCGTGTGCGGCTTCGGCCTCGGCGCGCTGCTGCCGATCGCGATCTCGTACGGCATGGAGTTCACCTCCCGCGGCCGCCGCGCCCTCGCCACCGGCGTCATCATGACTGCCCACCAGGCCGGCGGCGCCCTGGCCCCGCTGATCGCCCTCTGGCTGGTCGACGACCACGGCTGGCGAACGGCCTTCATCGCCTCCGCGGTGCCCGCCCTCATCCTGCTCCCGGTCGCCTTCAAGCTGCTGCCCGAGTCGCCCACCAACCTGCTTACCCGCGGCCGCCACGCCGACGCCGAGCTGCTCGCCGCCGCCTACGGCACCGAACTGGCCGAGCCGAAGGCGCACCGCGGGGACAAGCTGGACGCGCTGAAGAACCTCTTCCGGCACAGCCAGTGGTCCACCACCCTCTGCTTCTGGCTGACCTCCTTCGCGGGTCTGCTGCTGGTCTACGGAGTCGGCCAGTGGCTGCCGAAGATCATGGTCGAGCTCGGTTACGGCACCGGCGACTCGCTGCTCTTCTCGACGTTCCTGAACGTCGGCGGCATCTGCGGCATGCTCATCGCCGGCCGCACCGCCGACCGCATCGGCCCGCGCAAGGTCGTCATCGCCTGGTTCCTTCTGACCGCCGTCTTCGTCTACCTCATGGGCATCAAGATGCCGGTCGGCGTCCTGTACGCGGTGGTCTTCTTCGCCGGACTGCTGCTCTTCTCCGGCCAGACCATGGTCTACGCCACAGTCGGCACCCACCACAACGACGAGGACCGCCCCACCGCCCTCGGCTGGGTCTCCGGCATGGGCCGCTTCGGCGCCATATTCGGCCCGTGGATCGGCGGCGCCCTCATCGAGGCGGGCAACGCCGACATCGGCTTCACCATGTACGCCTGCGCCGCGCTCTTCGGAGCCCTGATGATGGCCCTGGCCGCCCTCACCATCAAGACACGCACGGCCGCGAAGGTCTGATCGCCGGCGAAGTGCTCGGCCGGGGTTTCCCAGCCCAGGACTTCGCGGGTGTGACTCATCCCGACGGCGGTCGTGCCGCTCACGGACGCCCATATTACAGGGGGAGACGCTGGATACCGTCCTGACCAGGTTGAGCACTTCTCGGGCGACATATCGTTTGAGGCATCGGATGTCGCGTCGGTTATTGCCCTCCTGAGTGCGGCGTTCGAAGTACGCCTGCGTGCGCGGGTCGTATCGCAGCCGGGTGAACACCATGCGGTGCAGGGCGGCGTTCGCCTGACGGTCGCCGCCGTAGTCGAGCCGGCGCGTGCTCCGCCGGCTCGACGAATACTCGACGGGGCTGACTCCGCAAAGGGCAGCAAAGGAAGCTTCGGTGTTCAGCCGCTCGGGGTTGTCTCCCATGGTGATCAGGAGAGTGACGGCGCTGTCCGGGCCGATGCCTACCGGTACGAGCAGCTGTGGGGCGTGGCGTTCGACGAGCCGGGTCAGGGGTTGGTTCAGCTCATTGATCTGTCCGGTGAGCTGTTCGATGCGCTCGGCGAGCATGCGCAACGTCATGTGGGTGGCCTGGGCCACCACTCCGTCCTCGTCTCCCCCACCGTCGAGTTGGCCGAGGGTCGCGCAGGTGCGGAACAGCTCGGCATTACCCTCGACAACCGTTCCCGCAGGAAGGGACCCTGGACGACTATGCCGACAGACGATGCCGATCCTTCAGGTCGCCGCCTGCCGCGCGCTGAAGACTGGAGTGAGCCATCCCATACGCACGCCTTGGTCGGAATACTCTGCGATCAGGGCGTGCAGCACCTCCGCCAGGGGGCGGCCCCCTCCTGCTTCTCGACGGTGACCGTCCAGCCCTCGGTGTTGTTGCTCATCCATTCGACGTCGGCTGGATGAGCGTCACGGACCCTGATCTTCATGCTTCATAGCCTACGACTGCGTCTCCAGTGGCCATCACGGCGGTGTGAGCCTGATCAAGTGGCCGATTTCTCGGGCAAAGTAGCGATCGAGACGCATGAGACTGTCACGCGCGGGTTCCCGATGCGGTGTTTGTAGGAGTTACGGGAGTGCGGATCGACGCCCACATGGACGTCACACGCGACAGCGAAGTAGCCGTGGCCTGGCCACAGGCCGAGATGGCCAGTTCAGCTGCCGATAGCCACCCAGTCGATCCGGCCGTCACCGCTCCCGCACTCACGCGTCCTGGTCACGCTGGGAGGCACACTGGCTCCTTCGCGGCACCGACCGCATCGTGCGCGCCAGCGCGTTCGGCCTCACGTCGAAGCGCACCGGAGCGCTCCGGTGCGCTTCCTGCACGTGTTCGTCCCCGACGTACACACCAGGCGCTTCCGCCCCGGCCTGCGCGTCAAACGCGTCCGGCAGACACTCGGCGTCTACGCAATCACCTGGTCCATGGGCCCCGGCTCCGCAGGCGCGCCACACGGGAATACGGACCCGCCGCCGCCCCGGTGAACAGCACGTCGTCTGGCGCCTCATCAGCGGCCACGACATCCTCGACCAGCCGTGAACATGACCCCGTCACCGTCAACCGCGCCGCCGGGGTCAGGCGCTGCGCGACCGGCGGCCCGCCGTCTTCTTCGCCCCGGCCTGCTTGGCCGGCCGGCCCCAGGCCCGCTGACCGCGCCAACCGCCTCGCCGTCCCCCTCGTGACCGGTCGCCGATTTCGGCGTTCATGAGGGTATACAGGGTGATTCAACCGAGAAGTCACGGAGCGGCGCATGCGGACGGCGACCACCAGGACGGGCACCCGGACCCGCACCATCCTGTCCCTGCTGGAGCCCGGGGAAGCCGTCGTGCTGCCTTTCCTCGTCCTCCTGGCCCTGCTCGCCGTCGCACGTCCCTCGGCCGTCGGGCACCCCGACTCCCGGTTAGCGCTGGCCGCTTCGGCGGTGCTGGCGGCCCTGTGGTGCGCGGCCGCGGCATGGTGCCCGGTGTGGCACGGCAGACGCGCGCGCCTCACCGGACACGCCCGCGGCCTGCTCGCCCTGGCGCTGTGCCTGCTGCTGTACCCGAGCCTGCGCTGGGCCGTCCCGATGGTGCACCCGGCCCGATACGACGCGGCGCTCGCCCGCGCCGACCGGTGGCTGCTCGGCGGCCGCGACCCGCTGACGATGGTGGAGCCGCTGATGCACCCCACGCTGACGGCGGCGCTGTGCTGGGTCTACTTCTGCCTGTGGGTGCCGCCGGTCTCACTCGCGGTGGTCCTGGCCGTACGCGGCCGCCATCGCGAACTGTCCGACCTGATCCTGGCGTTGACGCTCGGCCACTGCGCGGGTTTCGCCGGCTACTTCCTGCTGCCGGCGATCGGCCCCTGGTACGAACTGGCCGACCGGTTCACCGTCTCGATCGAGGGCAACTGGTGGATCGCCCACTACCGGGCGCACAACAACAACGTCGACGCCTTCCCCAGTCTGCACATCGCCACCACGACCCTGGCCGGCTTGCTGGCCTGGCGGGACTGCCGGCCGCTGCTGTGGCTGCTGTCGCCTCTACTCGTCGCGATCGGCCTGTCCACCCTGTACCTGCGGTGGCACTACGTGGTCGACGTGCTGGCCGGCCTGGCCCTGGCCGCGGCCGTACGGCTCCTCGCACCGCGCCTCAACGCGGCCTGGCCACGGACCCAGACCGTACTGCCGCGACCGGCGGAGGCACCTCCGCGCCACAGCGTGCCCCTGTGACGCGGAGGCCGGCGGGCCGGCCTTTCAGCCAGCGGGCTGCGAGCCGGCGTCGCCGAGCAGGCTCCCGGGCTCCCCGGTCCGGCCCGAGCGGGTTCTCGGGGCCGTGCCGAAGACGTGGTCCCAGTAGGGACAGGAGACGCCGAAGCCGCGCTCGTGGTCGTCGAAGTGGTGCAGCAGGTGCCTGCGCCGCAGCGTCCTGCCGACCCTGCCGGAAGGGCGGTGGTGGTGGACGCGGTAGTGCACCGTCTCGTAGACGGCGTACGCCGTGAAGAAGCCCGCGGTGACGGCGTGGCCGACGCCCCGGCCGGGCAGGAGCTCGAACAGGGCCATCGACACCGCGGCGACCGGCAGGCTCACCACCGGCGGCATCACCACCCGGCGGACGTCGTTGGGGTGCTCGTGGTGGATGCCGTGCAGGGTCCAGTGCAACCGGCGGCCCCAGCCGCAGGACGGCTCCCAGTGGAACACCAGCCGGTGCACCCAGTACTCGGTCAGCGTCCAGACCAGGTAACCGGTGACGAAGGCCGGCAGGGCCGTGAGCCAGCCGGAGACGTGCACCGAGGCGACCACGAGGACGGCCGCGGCGGGACCGTAGAGCACGGCCGGCAGCGCCGGGTGCACGCGGGTGAAGCGGTCGAGGAACGGCGAGTCGAAGAGGGGCGGTGAGGCGCTGAGGCGCTCGGCGCGTGCGGGACTCACGGCTGTCATACGTGTCCCTGGGGTGAGAGGCGGAGCGGAAGGGGCCGGACGCGGGTCCGGCTGCGGGCGGACGCGGCGGCGGCCGGTCACACGGGGCCCTCGTACAGCGCGTACCGTTTGGACACCCGGGCCCCGAAGGCGGCCAGCGTCCGGTTGGCGGCCTGGTTGTCCGCCAGGGTCCAGGACACCTCGGCGGTGCGGTAGCCGAGGCGCCGCGCCCTGCGCGACACCTCCACGTGGAGCAGCGTGTCCAGGCCCCGGCCGCGGTACTGGCGCAGCACGCCGGCGGCGACCACCCGTACCCGGGTGATGTGCCGGGCCGCGCGCAGGTACCGCACCAGCCCGAGAGGCACGCCGCAGGTGTGCAGCCGCCCGCGGGCCGCCCGCAGCGCCGGGGCGACGTCCGGCAGCACCAGCGTGAAGGCGGCCGGCTCCCCGTCCACCTCGGCGATCAGCACCAGCTCCGGCCGTGCCGCGCGGCGCAGTTGCTTCGCCAGGGCGTCGAACTCCTTCTCCGACGGCGGCGAGTAGCCCCAGTTGTGCTGCCAGGCCTCCTGGTAGAGGCGGCGCAGGACGACCGTCTCGGCGGCGAAGTCCCGCAGGTCGACCGGCCGTACGCGCAGGCCCCGGACGGTGCGTGCCACATGGCGGGCGAGCCGCTCGGCCCGCGGACGGTCGTGCAGATCGAGGGGGATCTCCCAGGCCAGCAGGTCCATGGCCGGCTCCAGCCCGCCCGCCGCCAGCAGTTCGGCGTAGTAGGGCGGGTTGTACGGCATGAGGACGGCCGGGGGCTCCTCGAAGCCCTCGGTGAGCACACCGCACTGGTCGTTCGTCGTGAAGTCGACCGGGCCGACCATGCGCTCGTGGCCCCGCTCGCGCAGCCAGGCGGTCGCGGAGGCGAGGAGCGCCCGCGCCGCGTCCGGGTCGTCGGCGCAGTCGAACAGACCGAAGAAGCCGTGCCGGGTGCCGTGGTGGGCGTTGTGGGCGGGGTTGTCGATCGCGGCGATCCGGCCGACCACGTCCCGTCCCCGCCGGGCGAGGAAGAGTCGCACCGAGCCGGTCTCGAAGAAGGGGTTGGTCCTCCGGTCCACCTGCCGTCGCTGCTCCGTCCGCAACGGCGGGACCCACAGCGGCAGATCGCCGTGGAGGCGGTGGGGCAGATTCAGGAAGGCGCCGTGGTCGGCTCGGGAGTCGACGCCGTGCACCCGCACGGCGGTGAGCGGTTGACGGGTGCGGGGTGGTGGACCCGTCTGCTTCGCGTAGGCCATTGAGCCAGGTCTCCTGGGTCGCTGTGGTCGGGCGGCGAGGGCAACACCGGATATTACACACAGTGCCATGGTGGCTACTTAGTGTATCTTCCGGTGGGGCCCGGCCCGTACGCGGCTGACGCTGCGGCGGGGTGCAGGAGACGATTTCGAGAGGGAACACATTGAGGCAGAGCGGTAGTGTCGCCGCGCCCCACGACACCTTGGTCGATGCGGTACGTGCCCATGCCGAAGCGGGCGTGGCCAAGACCGTGGGGGCGGCGGAAGACGTCCGGCTCACGTATCCGGAGCTGTGGGCCAGGGCGACGGCCTGCGCCGCGCGACTGCGCGGTGTGGGTGTCGAGCCGGGCGCCCGTGTTGTCGTGGAGACGGGCACCTCTACCGCCGTGCTCTGCGCGGCGCTGGGGGTTCTGGCGGCCGGTGCCGTGCTGGTGCCTGTGGCCGCCACCCCGAGTGTGCGGCCCGACTCGGCGGACAACCGGCGGGTGACCGGCATTGTCCGCGCCAGCGGGGCCGGCTGCTACCTCACGTGCGGGGACGCCGTCGCCCGAGCGGACCTGCTGGCAACCGCCGGTTTGGATCTGACCGTTCTGCGCGTCGAGGACGTGGCCACCGAGGACGTGGCCGGGGCGGGGGAGCCGCACCCGCTGCCGCCGGTGCTGCCGCAGCAGGCGGCCCTGCTGCAGTTCAGCTCCGGGAGCCTGGCCGCCCCCAAGGGCATCCTGCTCAGCCACCGCAACCTCGTGGTGAACGTGTGGGCGTTCCTCCGGCGCATCGGGCTCGTCGCGGGCCGGGGCGTGACCTGGCTGCCGCTCTCCCACGACATGGGGCTCATCGGCAGCTTCCTGGGCTGCCTGTACGGCGGTTCGGCCTTCCACGCCCTGGCGCCCGGCGCGTTCGTGCGCGACCCCCTGCGCTGGGTGGAGGCGATGTCCTCCTTCGGCGCGACCCACTCCAGCGGGCCCCCGTTCGCCCTCGACCTGACGATGCGGCGGGCCGAGCGCGTCCCGGCCCGGCTCGCGGGGCTCGACCTGTCCGCCCTGCAGGCGCTCGTCGTCGGCTCCGAACGCATCTCGCCGCAGCTGTGCGACCGGTTCGAGGCCGTGTTCGCGCCGTACGGCCTGCGCCGCCACACGCTCCTTCCCGGATACGGCCTGGCCGAGAACTGCCTGGCGGTGACCCTGCGCCGGCCGCTGACCCGGTCCGCCGTCATCGCGGCCGACCCGGAGCGGCTCGAAGCCGGCCGGCTCACCGAGGTGCCGGCCGCCACGTCCGGGCAGGCGCCGGCGAGGTCGCTCATCGGCCATGGCGTGCCGTTGGAGGGCACCGAGGTCCGGATCGTCACGGCCGACGGCGTCCCCGCGCCACCCGGCGCGGTCGGGGAGATTCGCATCGGTGGCGAGTCCGCCTGCGAGTGGATCGTCGGCTCCGAAGGACGCCAGGTCCCCGCCCGCGGGCCGGACGGGCTGGTGCCCACCGGGGACCTCGGTGCCTTCGTCGACGGCGAGTTGTACGTCGTGGGCCGGATCAAGGAGGTCATCAAGCACGCGGGCCGCACGATCGCACCCGCCGACGTCGAGCAGACGGCCCTCGCCGCCGAACCCGTGCTCCTGGGCGCCGCCGCGGCCGTGGCCGTCGCCCGGCGTGAGACCGCCGACGACCTGGTGCTCTTCCTCGAGGTCCTGCGCGCCACCGGCCAGGACGAGCAGGCACGGCTCGCGGACACCGTCCGGCTCGCCGTCCTGCGGGACTTCGGCCTGCCGGTGCAGGAGATCTACGTGGGACGGCGCGGCGCCCTGCCCAGGACCACCAGCGGCAAGGTGCGGCGGCTGCACCTGGCCGAGGAACTGCGCACGGACCGGCTCGGCCGGTGCTGGAACCGGACCGCCCAGCTCGCGACCGTATCCCGATGACCCGCACACACCGAACGAGGAGAGCGACGTGACGGAAACCCTCTCAGGCGTGGGGAACGACGTGCGCGAGACGGTCAAGGCGCTGCTCGCCGCCCGGCTGCTGCTGACGCCGCAAAGCCTGGACGAGGAGGCGACGCTGGAACGCGTCGGTCTGGACTCGCTGTTGCTGTCGGAGACGCTGGCCGCCGTCGAGGAGGAGTTCGACGTCGCCCTGGACATCGTGCCCCTCGCCGAGCACCTGTACCCGACCCTCCCCGTGGGCCCTCTGCTGGACGCGTTCGCCGAGTCGGTGACGGCGGCCGCGGCGTGAACGCGGTGCCCGCTCCCCTGCCCGCGACACAGCCCACCCCCCGAGGACGGCTCTGATGGACTTTTCCCCGGCAGTGAACAGCGCGCTCGACACCGTCGACACCTGGCGCCGGCAAGGCTGCTACCCCCTCTTCCCCGTCGTCGCCGAGGCCTGCGACACCACGGCCCGCATCCGCTCGGCCGACGGTGACGAGCAGCCGGTCACCGTCTTCGCCTCGGCCGACTACCTCGCGCTGTCCCGTCTGAACCAGGTCAGGCACGCGGCGATCGAGGCGGTCGAGCGCTTCGGCACCGGCGCCTACGGCACCCAGGCGGTGGGCGGTTTCACCACGCTGCACCAGCAGCTCGAAACGACCGTCGCAGACTACTTCGGCAAGCCGGCGGCGCTGCTCTTCCCGACCGGCATGCAGGCCAACGTGGGAGCGCTGGCCACGCTGGCCCGGCCCGGGGACACCGTGCTGACCGACCACCTCAACCACGGCTCCATCACCCTGGGCATCCAGCTGTCCGGAGCCCGCATGGCGCCGTTCCGCCACAACGACGCCCAGCATCTGCACGAGTTGCTGCGCCGCGGCACCGGACCCGGCAGACGGATCGTCGTGGTCGACGGGCTCTTCAGCGCCGACGGGGACCTGGCCGCGCTGGCGGAGATCGCGGACGTGGCCGAGGCGTACGACGCCGTGCTGGTGGTCGACGAGGCCCACAGCGCCGGACCGCTCGGCCCCCGCGGACGGGGCGCCGCCGAACAGCTCGGTGTGCTGGAGCGCGTCGACGTGATCACCGGGACGTTCAGCAAGGCTTTCGCCTCCACGGGCGGCTTCGTCTGCGCCGGCGCGCGCGTGGTGGACGCGCTGCGGCACACGGCGGTCGCCTACCTGCTCTCACTCGGGCTGCCGCCCGCCGCCGTCGGGGCGTCCCTCGCCGCCTTCCAGGTGCTGGAGAAGGAGGGGCCCCGGCGGCGCGAGCATCTGGCGCGCACCGCCCGGTCGCTGCGCGAGCGCCTGCGCACAGCGGGTGTGGACATCGCCGGGTCGGCCGCCCACGTGGTGGTGGTCCCGGTCGGCTCGGTCGACCGCACCGCCCGGGTCACCCGGCGGCTGCGGGAGCAGGGGCTGCTCGTCGGTCCGCTGTTCCCGCCCGCGGTGCCCATCGGCGGTGCCCGGCTGCGCCTCGGCGTCACCGCCGCGCACACCGAGGAGGAACTGGAGCGCGCCGCGCTCCTGGTCTCCCGGGCCCTGGCCGAGGAACCCGGGTGACGTGCGGGCCGGCGGCGGACGCCGGGGCGGACCGCTGCGCTCCGCGTCCCCGCCCGCCCCGGCCCCGCCCACGGCAGCGGCGGAAATCCCGCCCCATGCACAAGGCAGGACCCACCGCGGCCCTGAGGGAGTGGTATGGAAGTGACGACGAAGCCGGCCAGGGCCGCCTCGCCCGGTGACGATCGCAAGGCCAGGCGCTGGGCGTGGGTGGTGGTGCTGGTCGCCTGTCTCCTCGGCGGCCTGTCCGCCGTGGCGTCGCAAGGGGTGACGGGGCGGCTGTCCCAGGGCGGCTGGACCCTGGAATCGGCCGAGTCCAGCCGCGCCGAGACCACGCTGGCCACCCGGTTCGGTGTCGTCGGGCCCCAGCTGATCGTCCGCGCGGACGCCCCCGGGCCGCTCGACGCACGGCGGACGGCCGCGGCCGGGCGCGAGGTGTGCCGTCGGCTGGAGGTCGATCCGCGGGTGGACCAGGTGACCTGCGCCTGGCCGGCCCGGGACCCGGAACTGCGCAGCACCGACGGCCGGTCCGCCGTGGTGCTGGTGCACCTGCGGGGCGACGAGCAGACCGTACGCACGGCGGCACGGGACGTGCAGGCCCGCTTCCCGGAGCGGGTGGGCCCGCTGCGGGTGTCCATGTCGGGCAAGGCCCTGGTCCTGTCGGAGACCGAGAGGCTGAGCGAACGGAGCCTGCACCAGGCGGAGCTCATGGCCGTACCGCTCGTCCTGCTGATCCTGCTGTGGGTCCTGGGCAGTCTGCCGGCGGCGCTGCTGCCGGTGGCCGTGGGGGCGCTGGCGGCCGGTTTCAGCATGGTCTTCCTGGGGCTGCTCGCCGAGCACGTCACCGTGTCCGCGTTCGCCCTCAACATCACCACGATCCTGGGCTTCGGACTCGCGGTCGACTACTGCCTGCTGCTGATGCGCCGCCACCGGGAGGAGACAGCCTCGGGACGCCGCCCCCGCGCGGCGCTTACGGTGATGCTGCGCACCTCCGGGCGCGCCGTCGTCTACTCCGCGGCGACCCTCACCGCCTGCCTATGCTCCATGCTGCTGTTCCCGCAGCCGCTGCTGAAGTCCGTGGCCTACGGCGGCATCGCCGTCGTCTGCGCCTCGGCGGCGGCGTCCCTCACCGTGCTGCCCGCCCTCCTGCTGCTGCTGGGTCGGCACATCGACCGCTTCGACGTCTTCGCACGGCTGCGCCGCCCGGTGCCCGACGTGACCCGCGGCGGGTGGTTCCGGCTGGCCCAGCGCACCATGCGGCACCCGATCGCGGCGACCACCGGCCTGCTCGCCGTGCTCCTGCTGCTGGCGGCGCCAGTCACGGACGTACGGCTGGGCATGTACGACGAGCGCATCCTGCCGCCGTCGACGCGACTCGCCCGGATCACCACGAAACTGCGCGCCGACTTCGACTCCACGGTAATGGACCGGGCGCAGGTCGTCCTGACCCGCTTCGGCACCGGACCACGGGCGAACAGCGCCCTCGACGCGTACGCCGAGCGGCTCTCCCGGGTGCCGGACGTGCGCCGGGTGGACGCCGCGACCGGCACCTACCGCGAGGGACGGCGCACCGCCGCGCCTGGCCGGGCCGCCGCCGCGTACACCGGCAGCGGCGGGACCTGGCTGGCGGTCGTGCCGGAGCGCGAACTCAATCCGTCGTCCCCCGAGGGCAGCGACCAGGCGCGTGCCCTGCGGGCGGTGCCCACGCCGGCGCCCGCGCTGGTCGGCGGGCCGGGCGCGGCCCTCGCCGACCTCGAGGACGCCCTGACCGCCCGGCTCCCCTTCGCCCTCGGCATCATCTGCGCGGCGACGCTGCTCCTGCTGACCCTGTTCAGCAGGAGTGTCCTGATTCCCCTGAAGGCGCTGCTGCTGAACGTCCTCACGCTGGGCGCCGCGTCCGGTGTCGTGGTGCTGGTGTTCCAGGACGGTCACTTCCTGAGCCTGCTGGGCGACGCCTCGGCCACCGGGGTCACCGACGTCGTCGTCCCCAGCCTGATGTTCTGCCTGGCGTTCGGTCTGTCCATGGACTACGAGGTGTTCCTGCTCTCCCGCATCGTCGAGGAGCACCGCCGCGGTCACCCGACGTCGATGGCCGTGGCACTGGGACTGCAGCACACGGGCCGCCTGTTCACCTCGGCCGCGCTGGTCTTCGTGACCGTCGCGGTGTCCCTGGCGCTGTCCTCGCTGCTGCTGCTCAAGGTGTTCGGCGTCGGTCTCGCGCTCGCCGTCCTGCTGGACTGCACCGTGGTCCGCGCGCTGCTGGTGCCCGCCCTCATGAAGCTATTCGGCGACGCCAACTGGTGGTTCCCGGCGCCGCCGGGGTGGGTGCGTGCCCGGCCGCGTCCCCGGGCCCTACCGGAGCCCACCGAGGAGTTGCAGCCCACGAGCCCGACCGGGAGGTGAGCCCGACCGGCGGTGGAGTCTCCCGATCGTGCCGTCCCCGATCGCCTCGGCGCCCTCGCGGAGCTCGGATTCCGCGGCCTGGACAACGACGTACTCGCCCCCGTGATCGGCGCCGGCTTCC
Organism: Streptomyces sp. SudanB182_2057; assembly: GCF_964272715.1. Lineage (NCBI taxonomy): Bacteria > Bacillati > Actinomycetota > Actinomycetes > Kitasatosporales > Streptomycetaceae > Streptomyces > Streptomyces sp. SudanB182_2057. The sequence goes on along the minus strand of NZ_OZ186798.1, from coordinate 8,454,003 downwards.
ACGCCAGCCGCACCCAGAAGCTCACCCCCGGTGAGAAGACCGCCAACCGCGTCTTCGCCGTCGGACGCGCACCTGTCGAAACGGCATCGCCCATCTCAAGAACTGGCGGATCCTCACCAAGCTCCGCACCGACCCCGCCCGCGCCACCCACCTCCTGCACGCCCTGCTCATCCTGACGAACCTCTAGGTCAATCGCTGATGGCCGGCACCGTCGGGACGCCAGGGGTGTTCGGCGTCAGGATGGAGTGGCTGCCTGCAGGACGGCGTGCCAGGGAGTGGCGTCGAAGATCAGGCGGATGGTGTCAATGCGGCCCTGGGCGAGGTGGAAGAATTCGGCGGTGCGCTGGGTTCCGATGGCCGGGATCGAGGTGTGGACGTCGTAGACCAGGGTGGCTTCTGTCTCGCCGTACAGTTCGCTGATCAGATCGACGCCGGTCACGCTGCCCAGGAACGCGTCCAGGCCACTGAGATGGTCGTGCGCGCTGTCGGAGGACATCATGCAACCGGAGCACGGTACTCGTCAGAGCCGGTCGGTCCCCCGTCCGCACCGCACCCAGAGGCATCGCCGGCCCGGCCCGGGCATCGGAAGCTCGGGGTGCGCCGTGTCCACTCCACCGCGGCGCCTGGCGGGAGCTCCGCTGTCGAGGACGGCAGTTCCCGGCGGAGCGGTCCGGCGTCCACGGTGCCGCCGGCCGCCTGCATGTCTCCGGCCGAGATCGACGGGACCGACCGGCCCTGCGTGCATCGCCGCGGCACGACTGCCGACGACCTTCGGCCGCGGCAGGAGCCGCTTGACCGGCGGCGGCCGGAAAGCGCCCACGCCTCCCCGGCCGCCCGGAGGCCGGCTTCGGATACCCGGCTCACGGGCGGCTCGCCCGGCGCGATGGCCCGTTACGGCCGCGGCGCCGCCACCGGCCGGACGGCGATCGCGGCCCCGGTGACGCGTACCCGCGGATCGCCGGCCCGCAGGCCGACCTCCAGCAGTGACGGGCGGCCCATGTCGTGGCCCTGGTGCAAGGTGAGCCGCGCGTCGGCCGGGACGAGGCTGAGGTCGCGGGCGTAGGCGCCGAACGCCGCGGCCGCGGCGCCCGTCGCGGCGTCCTCCACCACACCGCCGATCGGGAAGGGATCGCGGACGTGGAAGACGGTCGCCGTCTCACGCCACACCAACTGCACGGTCGTCAGGTCGAGCCGCCGCATCAGCCGCAACAGCCGGTCGAAGTCGTAGTCCAGGTCGGCCAGCCGCTCACGGGTCGAGGCCGCGAGGACCAGGTGACGCACGCCGGCGAAGGCGATTCTCGGAGGCAGGGCGTCATCGAGCTCGCCGGGCTGCCAGCCGAGCGCCGCCAAGGCCTCGGCCACGTCTGCCGGATCGGCGGCGAGCACGCGGGGCTCGACACTGGTGAGGGTGGCTTTGAGTACGCCGCTCTCTTCACGGACGGTGACGGGCACGTGGCCCGCGGCGGTGTGGAAGCCGAAGTCGCCTTCACCGAGGCGCTCGGCGAGCGCCACCGCCGTGGCCACGGTGGCATGGCCGCAGAAGCCCACCTCCGCCTTGGGGCTGAAGAACCGCAGTGTGAACGAGCGATCGTCGTCCGGGTCCGGCCCGGCGGTGACGAAGGCGGACTCCGAGTATCCGAGTTCGGCGGCGATCGCCACCATTTCGGCTTCGCCCAGAAGGGAGGCGTCCAGGACGACCCCGGCTCTGTTGCCGCCGGCCGGGTCCGTGGTGAAGGCCGTGTAGTGCAGCACTTCGGCCGTCAGATGCGGAGCCGGTTCACTCGCGTTGGTCCTCGTCGGGTTCGCCATGGCCGGTCGTCCTCTCCGGTGAGGTCTCCTTGCGGACCTGCCCGGGCGGCAGGCCGTGTTCCCCTCCTACAGACATGATGGGAGCCGATTGCTTCGTCGCGCATCGAAGTGTCGACGTCGTACGCTGCGCGCATGATGGACGAGCCGCCCAAGCAGCAGACCGACATCGCCCGCGCCGCGGCGCTGATCGCCGACCCTTCTCGGGCCCGGATGCTCAAGTGCCTGGGCGATGGCCGCGCCCTGCCCGCCGGCCTGCTCGCCGGCGAGGCCGGTGTCAGCGCCGCCACCGCGAGCGCGCACCTGGCCAAGCTGGTCGAGGGCGAACTCGTCACGGTCAGCCGGCAGGGCCGGCACCGCTACTACCGACTGGCCGGCCCGGACGTCTCCGCCGCCCTCGAAGCCCTGGCCCTGATCGCCCCGCCACTGCCCGTCACCTCGCTCAGGCAGAGCAACCGCGCCAGCGCCCTGCGCCGCGCCCGCACCTGCTACGACCACCTGGCCGGCCAACTCGGCACCGGCCTCATGGGCGCACTACTCGGCCAAGGCGTGCTGACCGGCCACGACGGCGTGCACCGCCCGGAGGAGGCCCTGCGCGACCGCCCCGCGGCCCACGGACACGACATCCGCTACCAGCTCACCGACAGCGGCCGGACACGCTTGCGTGAACTCGGTGTCGACACCGACCGTTTGCCGCCGCGCCGCCCAGCGGTGCGCTACTGCGTCGACTGGAGCGAGCACCGCCACCACCTCGCCGGCGGGCTGGGTGCGGCGCTGACGTCCCGGCTGTACGAGCTGGGGTGGGTGCGCTGGGGCAAGGCGCCGCGCGTGGTGCTGGTGACCGACGTGGGGGCCGCGGGCCTGCGGCGTACGTTCGGACTGGCTCTCCCGCGATAGCGGATTGGCCCAAGACCGCGTCCGCCGACTGCCAGGCCGGCCTGAACGTCGTCGCCCACGAGCCCGGTCGCCGCCCGCGCACGGCCCGCGGCGATCGCGTTCCGGCAGATCCACGCCGGCCTACCGAGCAGCGGGGATGCTCCGATCGCTTGGGCTCGCCGTCGTGTGACGGCAGGCGGGACACTCGCGAGGGGCACCGCCGAGCGATTACTTGGCCAGCCACAGAATCGGGGCTGACTGTTATGTGGCCGGCCACGGAAGTGGTCGGCGCGAGAACACCACCCGAAGAGACAACAGCCATGAAGGCCATCGTTTTCGACACGTTCGGCGGCACCGAGGTCCTGCACGAAGCGGAGATCGACCTACTCCAGCCCGGCCCCGGCCAGGTCCGCGTGCGCGTCCACGCCGTCGGCGTCAACCCGGTGGACGGCAAGATCCGCTCCGGCGGCATGGAGGCCTTATTCCCCACCACTCTGCCCGCCGTGCCCGGCGGGGAGATCGCTGGCGTGGTCGACGCGATCGGTGAAGGCGTCGACCACCTGAAGGCGGGCGACGAGGTGCTGGGCTGGTCCGACACCGGCTCCTACGCGCAGTACGCCCTGGCGTGCGCGACCGTCCTCGCGCCCAAGCCGGCCGGCCTGGAGTGGAAGCACGCCGCCGCCCTGCCCGTGGCGAGTGACGGCGCCGAACGCGTCCTGGACCTGCTCGGCGTCACCGCCGGCGACACGCTGCTGATCCATGGCGCGTCCGGTGCGCTCGGCACCATCGCCGTCCAGCTCGCCGTCGCCCGCGGCGCCCGCGTCATCGGCACCGCCGGACCGGCCAACCAGGAATACGTCACCTCGCTCGGCGCGACCGCCCTGGTGCACGGGGACAACCTGGTCGAGCGGGTCCGCGAAGTTGGGGGACCTGACAGGTTCGAATCCGGTGGATCGCGGCAAGTACGGCTCGTGCGCATCGCCGTCGCGCCTGTCCAGGAACGGTAACGGGACGAAGGTACGTATACCAACGCAGTTTCCCCACGGTCGACGCGGAGATATTCGAGGGGTCCACCGAATGTCCTGCCAAGGAGGCCGAACATGTGGGTGCCGGTCCTGAAGACCAGCGAGCTGGGCCGCTCGCCGGTGCGCGTCATGTACTGGGGATCGCCGGTGGTGGTGTTCCGCACGGCCGCGGGCCGGCTGCGCGCGCTCTCCGATCAGTGTGCTCATCGCGGCGTCGCCCTGTCCCATGGCGTCGTCGAGGGGGAGAACATCCGCTGCGACTACCACCACTTCAAGTTCGACGGGACGGGCGCTTGCGCGGAGGTCCCCGCCGAATTCGCGGCCGACAGCGACTTCAAGGCCCGGTGCAGCGTGCGGCGCTACTTCGTCCGGGAAGCGGTGGGGCTCATCTGGGTGTCGGTGGAGGACACGGCGCAGGCCGCGTTCCCCGTACGTGAGCAGAGCCTGCCCGAAGGGCACGTGACGGCGTCCGGCTGCTTCGAGGTCCACGGCGACGTGCGGGTATGGATGGACCACTTTCTCGACATCCCGCACTGCATCTGGACCCACGCCGAGACGGCCTATTGGAGCAGGCGTTCCCGGCCTGCCGTACTGGAGTCGCACGCCGTGCACATCGACGCACACAGCGTCTACCCGGTGCGCCCCGCCATTGACATGGTCTTTCGCGCCGAGCGGCAGGCACCGGTGACCTACGACAAGAAGATGGGCGTCGTGGCCACCTTGTCCCAGGCGCGCTCCATGCTGCGCGGCCGGTCCTTGTCGCCCGAACCCTTCCACCTGAAGGTCCACGCAGACCTGGTGACCCCGCTGTGCCAGGAGAGCCGCATCGAACTCGGCCGCACCGGCCTGCGACTCACCGGCTGGACGTCACTCAATCCCGTGTCGGACGACACCACGCACTTCTACTGGGGCGCGGCGTGGGTGCCTCCCCGGCAAGGCTCCCTGCGCAAGCGGCTCACCAGCAGGCTCATCGCCGATTTCGCGCGGCAGCACCTGGGTGTGGAGGACGGACGCGTGCTGGAGGACGCGCTGTATGTGGAGGGGACCGAGTTCCACGACACAGCGCTGGACTCGACGGTCCGGTCCATGCGCGCCGTCTTCGCCCGCTACCAGCAGGAGAAGGCGCACCTCTACCCGGCCGACTCCCTTCTGCGCCGGCTCAACTACCAGGACCCCGCATGGGACCACGCCCACCGCACCACTGGTCGTCCCGCGCGGGAGGACTGCCACGACCGCACCGAAGGACGCACATGGCCGCACACCAAGTAACCGTCGTCCGCACCATCGACGCCCCGGCGCGCGCACTCTTCGACGCGCTCGCCGATCCGCGCAACCACCCTCGTCTCAACGGGGACGGCTCCGTGCGGGCCACCGTCGACGCCCCGCGACGGCTGCACGCCGGTGCGGAGTTCCGCATGCGGATGCGGCACGTCATTCCGTACTCGATCACCTTGCGGGTGATCGAGTTCACCGAGGGGCGCACCATCGCCTGGCAGCACTACGCGGGCCTGATCTGGCGCTGGCACCTGACCGAGCTGGGGGCGGGAGACCGTACAGCCGTCACGGAAACCTTCGACTACTCCCGGACCCGCCTGCCGTCCGTCCTGTGGCACTTGTCGCCCGCCCCCCGGCACAACCGCGGGAACATGGAGCGCAGCCTCGAGCGGCTGGAGCGCCTCGTCCTCGGATGACCAGGCCGCCAAGCGCCTGACGGTGCCCGCAGCCGCCTTCCGGTGGGCCCGCCACACCGGCCTCGTCCCCGCCCCCGACTCCAGCGGTGGAGCCGACTGGGCGGTCACCGCCGACAGTTCCGTCCGTCTCGCCCAACGGACGGCGCGGCGGGGGTCCGCCTGGTGCACGTCTCCAGCGACGACGTCTTCTCCGGGGCCTCCCGCTCCCCCTACGACGAGACGGCCCTTCCCGATCCGGTGACCCCTTACGGGGCGGCGAAGGCCGCCGCCGAGACCGCGGTACGCCTGCTTCACCCGGGCGCGGTCGTCGCCCACACCTCGCTGATCATCGGCGACGGCGGGTCCGCCCACGAGCAATTACTGATCTTTTCGTAAGTTCGGTGGGTGTGGTGGCCGTGTGAGTGGGAGGCTGTTGGGGTGGCATATCAACCTTCCCCTTCGGTTGTCGGCTCCTCCCTTCCTCCCTTGTCGCGGCCTCAGTTGGCGGAGGCGCGTCGTGTTCGGGCAGTCGAGTTGTTCGAGGGCGGCGTCTCGAATGCGGAGATCGCGAGGGCGGTGGGGGTATGTGCCGAGAGTGTGCGGCGCTGGCGGCGGGTGTGGGAGCAAGACGGTGCTTCGGGCCTGCGGAGACGGGCGGCCACCGGACGCCCGCCCAAGCTGGACGACACCCAGGTCGAGATGGTCCGGGCCGCGTTGGAGCAAGGTGCCCAGGCTCATGGTTTCGAGGCTGATCTGTGGACCCTGGAACGAGTGGGCGCGGTCGTCACCCGGGCAACGGGGGTGGTGTTGTCGAGGGCGTCGGTGTGGCGGCTGCTGACCGGCCGGCTCGGATGGAGCCTGCAACGGCCCGAGCGGCGGGCGGTCGAGCGGGACGAGTCGGAGATCGCCCGGTGGATCGCGCACGAGTGGCCGCGCATCAAAAAGGGGCCGTGAACACACGTGCCTGGATCGTCTTCCTCGACGAATCAGGCGTCTCCCTGCTCCCCCAGATCCGCCGCACCTACTCGCCCCGAGGGCGGACTCCGCTCCTGCGGCACCGTCTGAACTGGAAGCGCGCGTCGATGGCCGGAGCCTTGGGCTACCACTCCGCCGATCCCGATCGCGGGGCCCGCCTGTGCTTCCACCTCAAGCCCGGCAGCTACGACACCGCCGGGCTCATCGAAGTCCTGGAGCAGGTGAAGGTGTTCTATTGCGGCGAGCGAGTGGTCCTGGTCTGGGACGGCCTGTCCGCCCACTGGAGCCGGGCGATGCGGGCCTGGGTCGCCGAACAGGACTGGCTCACCCTGGAACGATTACCCGCCTACGCTCCCGAGCTGAACCCGGTGGAACTGCTGTGGTCCTCGCTCAAGAAGCGTGAACTCGCCAACCTCGCCGGCGACCACCTCGCCGATGTCGCCGACGCCACCGAGCAAGGCATCCACCGCATCACCGCCGACCCCCGACTGCCATGGTCTTTCCTCGCCCATACCGGCCTGACCATCTGCCCACCGAACTTACGAAAAGATCAGTAGGCCGTGTATCGAAAGTGGATCTTGAGCTGTGAATCTTCTCGGTTCATGGGACGGGGAGATCTCACGGACGAGCACTGGGCGGTGCTGGAGCCGTTGTTACCGAGGGGGACGAAGGCGGGGCGGCCACCCGTCTGGCCCCGGCGGCAGTTGATCGACGGCATACGGTTCCGCGTCCAAACCGGTGTTCCGTTGTGAAGACCGGTCGACCGGCCGTCATGGAACCGGACCCGGCGCCGGCCGAGCTCGTCCGGCCGCGCAAGGTCACCGCGGGAATTCCGGCCGCTCCTTTTGCCGCCGGCTGACCGGGACGGAGCGCCGGAGGGTCCAAGAAATGGTTTGCCGACCCGGTGGCTGTGTGTCACCGTTCGGCCTGGACCGGCAGTTGATCATCGGCGGCCGGTCGATGTTGACATGTCGCGGCCTCTCGGGGTTCCACCGGAGAGGTGACGAAACGATGGGAACCGGTGCCGTGGGAAACAGTTACGAGGACGAGTGTCGCCGGTCGTTGGCCGAGGAGCAGGCGAAGAGCCTTGCCGGGACCAACAACTGGGAACATGTGGACAGGGAGCAGGTCCACCGGGACTGGGACGTCCTGTACCAGGAGATCACGGCTTTGCTGGACGGCGGCTCCCTGCCAGGGGACCAGCAGATCCAGGAGCTCGTCCGCAGGCACTTCGACATCGCCTGCCGGTTCTACACCCCCTCCAGGGAAGCTTACGTCGGCATGTCGCTCTTTTACGCCGAGAACGAGGCCATGAGGGCGTTCCACGATTCCTACCACCCCGGTTTGGTGGATTTCCTGGGCGCCGCGATCAAGGTGTTCGCCGAGCAGGGGAGCGGGTTCGGCCCCAGCGCAGGGGCCGAGGCTTGGGCGTAGTCGGGCGGCACGGGCCAGGGCATGCGGTCTGGGGCAGCCTCTTCGGTGGGGGCGTTACAGACGGGCTTGAGGAGACGCGCGCTCTTGTCCCAGTCCCGGCCCACGGCATGGCGGAAGGAGTTCCGCAGCAGGTGGACCACGCAGGTCTGGACGATCGTCCTCGCCCAGACCGCCGGCCGGCCTGGGCGGGGTCCTCCTCGCCGTGGTCGTCCGCGGAGCAGGCCGGAGGTGGTCCTGGCGACGAGGCATACTCCTCCCGTGCCGTCCACGATCACGTGTGCAGGCGTGGCATCCGGGAGGTGCTCCCGGGCCCGGCGGACCAGCAGGAAGACCGCTGCGGCGGAGCCGCCGGGACGGTCGGCCACCGGCCTTCGACCGGGAGGCATACAGGCAGCCGAACGCCCCGCGGCGGTGTGAGCACCGGCTGGTCGCGCCGCTTCGGGTCCACGTCGGACAGCGGAACATGGGCGTCCTTGGCTTTCGAGATCACCGTGCGTCGGCGGGCGAACGGTGTCATCCCGGCCCGCGGCGGTGTGGTCCCGGGCCGCGTGTTCTCCGGAGTCCGTCCCCTGCGTCCCGTGCCCCGGTCGCCATCGGGCGCACTCGCGGAAAGGGGTCTCGGACACCGCTACCGGCCCTGGGTACGTCCGAGCCGAGGTCGAGAGATGTCCGACCAAGCCCAGCGAACCTACGACCAGCCGCAGCGGTTCCCCGTCGTCGGCGGTGTCAAAGTCATCACGGTCGTGCACGCCTCGCCGAGTGGACGGAGTACTTCCGGTGAGGTGAACCGGCTGGTACTCCCCGAGTGCCGGTCAGTCGGACGCTGCGGTGAGCGCGTCCAGCTCAGCCTGGGACAGGGTGATGTCGCTGAAGGCAAGCAGCTGCCCGAGTTGTTCGAGGGTGCGGGCGCTGGCCAGTGGTGCGGTGACGGTGGGTCGGGCGGCCAGCCAGGCGAGTGCGACTGTTGCCGGCTGGACGTGGTGGGCAGCGGCGACGGCATGGAGGGTGGCGAGCACTCGACGGCCCCTGGGGGTGTCGAGGTACCGGGCGGCCTGGCCGCTCCGCGCGCTGTCCGTCTTTTCGCCGGGACGGTACTTGCCTGTCAGGAACCCTTTGGCGAGCGCGAAGTAGGGGACCACGGCGAGACCGTGCCGAACCGTGACCTGGGCCAGCCCGCCTTCGTAGAGATCCCGCACAACCAGGTTGTAGTGCGGCTGGACGGCTGCGTAGCGGGATATCCCCTCTTTCTCCGAGAACGCCAGGGCCTCCCGCAGCCGGGAGGGGGAGATGTTGGAGGCTCCGATCTCCCGGACTTTACCGGCTGTCACCAGGTCGTTGAGTGCGGTGAGGAACTCCGGGACAGGGACCGTCTCGTCGTCTACATGTGTGTAGTACAGGTCGACGTAATCCGTGCGCAGCCGTGCGAGGGATGCCTCCACGGCCTTGGTGATGGTGACGGCGGACAGCCCCTTGAGCCGGGGGTGTGCGCCCACCTTGGTGGCGATGACCATGTCGGAGCGGTTTCCTCGTGCGGCCATCCATCTGCCGATGATGCTTTCGGACTCCCCTCCGGTGTGTCCCTCCACCCACACCGAGTAGGCGTCGGCGGTGTCGATGAAGTTGCCCCCGGCCTCTGCGTAGGCGTCGAGGACGGCGAAGGACGACTTCTCGTCGGCGGTCCATCCGAACACGTTGCCGCCCAGGGCGAGCGGCGAGACGTGCAGCGATCCGATCGTCTTCCTGGTGTGGAGGGCCATCGGTGTTCTCCTGTCGGGTCGGTGCGGTCAACCTGAGTGCGTTCGCGGGGGCGTACTGCACACCGGAGGGGCGAACGGTCCGGGGCGGCGGTACGGGGGCGGCGGCAGAGTGCGCCGCAGGATCGAGATGACCAGGACGCGAGGGGCAGGGGCCGTGCCCCGGTCGCGGTCACGTGCACCGTACGTAGCGCCCGGGTGCGGGGTCCGCTGCCGGATACCGCGTGCTTCCGGGGGCGCGGGCTGGAACGTGCGGGCCCGAACGGGGGGCGAGCCACCGGGTCCACTCCGTCCACCAGGAGCCGTGCTGCTGGAAGGAGCCTGCCGACCAGTCCTAGGGATCGGCGGGCAGCGCGCCGTGGCTGGTGCGGTAGACCGCGGCGGGACGTGGTGGATTGATGAGGCTGCCGACATGTCCGGATGGAATGAGGTGGAAGCCGACATCGCCGCCGAGCAATCGAGCGCTGTTGTAAACCGTTTCCCATGGAACGATGTGATCGCGCAGGGCGGCCACGACGAAGGCGTCCTGTGTGACGGTCGAGAGGTCGATGGGCCTGCCTTTGACGCGGAGCCGGCCGCGGGCCAGAGTGTTGTCCACCGCCATGTGCAGCGATTGATCGAACAGGGCTCGGGGGACGTCTATGCCGTCCTCGCTCCATGCCCAGATGTCGAAGGGCTGCGGCCTTTCGCCCAGGAGCCACCCGGCGATCATCGGTTGCCAAATGGTGTCCCTGGGCCGGAGGAGGTCGAAGAGAAGACTGATCCTGCGTCCGTCGACAAGCCCTCCACGGTTGGACAGGAGGCGGGTGAGCAGCCTCATCTCCGCTGCTGACGGCTTTTCGCCGGCGTCCGGTTCCGGATAGTCCAGGGCGGACATCAAAAGGGTCACGGTCGCCACCCTCGACTGACCGCCTGCCGCATACCAGGCGGCGAGCGACGCTGCGAGTATCCCGCCGGCGCACACACCTGCCACATGCGCCTGAGACGACTGCGTGATCTCCCGGACGACGTCCATGGCTCGCAGCGGGCCTTGCTCAAGGTACTCGTCGAGCGTGAACGCGTTCTGGTCCGGGCCGGGATTGCGCAGGCTGATGGCGAACACCGTGAAACCGGCCTGGACCGCCCACTCGACCAGACTGCGCCCGGGAGACAGGTCAAATATGTAGTACTTGTTCACCCAGGCGGGGATCAGCAGGAGAGGCACCTGGTGGACCTGGGCGGTACGCGGCTCGTACTGAAGCACCTCCATCAGCTCGTTGCGGTACACCACGCGTCCGGGAGTGGCGGCCAAGGTCTCGCCCAGGCGGAACGAGTCCGATGGCATCTTGGCCGGACGCCCGCGACGGTGTACGACGTCGTCCAGGAAGTTTTCCGTTCCGCTGACCAGGCTCGCTCCCCGGGTGCGCACGACGCGGCGCAGGGCGGCGGGATTCCCGGCAAGCGTGTTCGTGGGAGCCAGTGCCTCGGTGAGGTTCTGGGCGAGGAACTCCGCCTGCCGGCGACGGTGCGCCGGCAGGCTGGGCGCCTCGGCGGCGGCCATGACGAGTCGGCGCCAGGTCAGGTAACCCTTCAGTATGAGGCGGTAGCGCGCGTCTGAGCTCCAGGCGGGATCCGTGAAACGCCGGTCACCGGTGTCCGGGCTGAGCCCGCCCGGCCTGGGGAGTTCTCGCCACATGGAGCGGACGGTGCGTGCCGCCTCGGCCCACCGTCCCTCGATGGCCTGCTCGTCGTCATAGGCGTAGGGCTCGCTGCCGCATGGGCTCACGGTGTCTCTCCTTGCCGGGGCGGTCGTCACTGCGGAGCCGGAAAAGGCGGTCCCGCTGCCCGTGCTCACGGGCGAAGGGGCGGGGACGGGCTGGTTCGGTGCCTGGAGAGGAATGTAGGACCGCGTGGCGCACGCCGGCAGGCGTGCACTGTGGTCGGTGGTGTCGGTACACCACCGAGGGAAGCACAAGGAGCTTCACGGACGTGCGCATCCGTTGAATGCCGGCTTCGCGCCACCAATGCGTTGACAGGTGCGCATCTCATGTGGACTGCCTGCCGATCTCTTGCCCGGGTCTGTCCCGCCGCTTCTCCACCGGGGAATTCGCCGGCTGGCGGTGAGCCGGCGGAACCGGTGGTTCACGAGCCTTCCGCCGGAACCCGGGAAGGCATGGATTCCCCGGCGGTTCGGCTTCCCACAAGGCAACTTCCGTGCCGTGGGACCGCAGCCACGCAAGACCGGCCGGGAATGACGACAGGCTATGTGGCCCGGGCATATCTTCCGGCGGTACGGAATCGCGGGGGCCGGGCGAACCGGCACCCCCCAAGGCGACGTGAACCCGATCTGGAGGCCGCCATGCACAGCACCATGTCCGATGTCCCGTTGACGATCGGCCGTGTCCTGCGATACGGCTCCACCGTCCAGGGCGCTTCCACCGTGGCGACGTGGAACGGGGAGGGGCTCGACCGCAGGAGTTACGCGGAGGTGGGCGAGCGTGCCGCCCGGCTGGCCCACGCCCTCCGGGACCGGCTGGGGGCGCGTACCGGCACCCGGCCGGACAGCGAGCAGAGCGTCATCGGCACGTTCATGTGGAACAACGCCCGTCACCTGGAACTGTTCCTCGCCGTGCCCGCGATGGGGGCGGTCCTGCATCCGCTCAACGTACGCATGCCGGCCCGGCAACTGGCCTACGTCATCCAGCACGCGGGAGACGAAATCGTCTTCCTGGACGCGGGGCTCGCCCGGGCGCTGGCCCCCGTGCTGCCGGAGCTGAACGGCCGGGTGCGGCACATCGTCGTCGCCGGCCCCGGCGGCCGGGAGGCGCTGACCGGGTTCACCGGCCAGGTGCACGACTACGAGGAGCTGATCGCCGACCGGCCCACCGACTACCCCTGGGAGGAGGACCTGGACGAACGGACGGCGGCGACCATGTGCTACACCTCCGGCACCACGGGGAACCCCAAGGGGGTGGTCTACAGCCACCGGGCGCTTTATCTGCACTGCCTTCAGGTGGCGGCGCCGGACCGCTACGACCTCACCCCGCGCGCGGTCCTGTTCCCCATCGCCCCGATGTTCCACGTGAACGGCTGGACCATTCCGCACGTCGCGTTCTTCTCCGGCGCCGGTCTGTTACTGGCCGACCGGTTCCCCCAGCCCGCGTCACTGGCGCGCATGATCGAGCAGGGACGGCCGACGTTCGCCGCCGCCGTGCCCACCGTCTGGGCCTCCCTCCTGGAGGAACTCGACGCACGCACCTACGACACCGCGAGCCTGCGCCGGGGGCTGGTGGGCGGAGCCGCGTGCCCGCCGGCCTTGATGACCGCCTACCGGGACAGGCACTCCGTCGAGCTCCTGCACGCCTGGGGGATGACGGAGACCACCTCGCTGGTCACCAGGGCGCTGCCGCCCGCGGGGGCGGAACCCGACGAGGCCTGGGCCTATCGCGTCAGCCAGGGTCAGTTTCCGGTGTCGGTACGGTTCCGGCTCGCCGACGCGGACGGCAATCCGGTGCCGAACGACGGTGCCGGCACCGGTGAGCTACAGGTGTGCGGTCCCTGCGTGACCTCTTCCTACTACGGCGGCGCCGCCGGGGCCCCGCCGGTCCGGCCGGCGGAGAGCTTCACCCCGGACGGCTGGCTGAGGACCGGCGACGTCGGCCGGATATCCCCGGACGGGTTCCTCACCCTCACCGACCGGGCCAAGGACGTCATCAAGTCCGGAGGCGAGTACATCTCCAGCGTGGTCCTGGAGCACGCCTTGCTGGAGCACCCCGCGGTCGCCGAGGCGGTCGTGGTCGCGGTGCCCGACGAACGCTGGGGAGAGCGCCCCCTGGCCGCGGTGTCGCCGCGCCGGGGCACCGACCTCGATCTGACGGAACTGCGTGACTTCCTGGCCCGGCACGTCGACGCCTGGATGGTTCCGGAACGCTGGACGATCATCGCGGCGCCCCCGAAGACCTCAGTGGGCAAGTACGACAAGCGCGGTATCCAGGACCAGTACACCCACGGCCGTCTCGACGTCGTCCACCTGGGCAAGTACTCCGGTGCCGCGTCCGCGACGTGAGTCCGGCTCCGGCGCCCTCCCCGCCGGCGGAACGCCCGCGTCCGGACCGCCTCGGTCCGCCGGTCCCCGTCAGGCGGCAGGAGACCGTCTTCCCCGGTCCACTGCCGCTTCGACGATGGCCGCGGCCCACTCCCGGTCACCGCCGAGACCGCGGTTCTCCAACACCGCCCGGCGCAGGCGCGGCCACAGGCCCGACCTCGTCCACGCGGCGAAACGCCGGTGGGCCGTCGCCGGGGAGACCCCGAACGACGACGGCAGGCGCTGCCAGGCGCAATCGCAGGTCAGTACGTACACCACGGCGGTGAAGGTGTTCCGGCCGTCCAGCGGGACCGTGCCGCCGCCCTGCCGGCGCGGAGAGAACTCGGGGATCAGCGGTGCGACCAGGTCCCACAACGGATCCGGTACCAGACGCCGTGACAGCTTCGCTCCCATGGCCGGCCATCATGACACGAGCCAAGCCCACCGCACCGGGGCCATACGTCGCACATGGTGACGGTCGCCGCGACGCGCACCTCAGCGGTGCCACCGAACGAGCACGCGCGCACCCTCGCACGTCCGATGCCCCCGCCGCCTGCCTGCCGGGCACCGCCGACGCGGCCCTACGGTGGCGAGCACGTGCGCGGCTCCGCCGGGCCTCTCGCCGCGTCCGCCCGGCCGCCGATCCGAATGGCAAACCCCGGCCCGCCGCGCGCGAGTGCCGAGCGGAGCGGGGCCCCGGTCGCCCCGGCTCAGCCGTCCAGCAGCCACCGAGTCTGCTCACCGGCCGGACTCCGCGCCTGAACGGTCCGCCCGCGACCACCGGCAGGCCGACCGGTCCCGCGCCCGGGCGCACTCGCCAACGCATGAAGGGAACCCACCATGATCCCCAAGCCCGCCGTCGCGGGAACCACCGTGATGGACCATCTCCTCGACCGTCTCCACGCCCTCGGCGTGCGGCACCTGTTCGGCATGGCCGGCGACTACAACCTGAAGGTGCTGGACCGTGTGGTCGCCCACCCGGACGTGAGGTGGATCGGTACGGCGAGCGAACTGGGCGCCGCCTACGCCGCCGACGCCTACGCCCGCACCCGCGGTTTCGGAGCGCTCCTGACCACTTTCGGCGTAGGCGAGCTGAGCGCGATCAACGGGGTGGCCGGCGCCTACGCCGAGCGTCTGCCGCTGCTCCACATCGCCGTCGGACCGACGCAGGCCACGGAACGGGACAAGGCCGTGGTACACCACTCCATGGGGGACGGGGACTTCGACCGGTTCGCCCGCGCCCACCGGGAGGTGGTCTGCGCCCACGCCGTGCTGCGCCCCGACAACGCCGTGTCCGAGATCGACCGGGTGCTCGGCGCTTGTCTGCGCGAGAGCCGGCCCGGATACCTGCGCGTGCCCCGCGACGTCGCCCTCGCTCCCGCCCCACCGTGGCGGCCGTCGGCCGCCGACGACCGACCAACTGTGGAAAAGGACGGCGTCGAAGCCTTCCGCACCGCGGCCCGGGCCCGGCTCGCCACCGCGGACACCGTCGCCGTCCTGGCGGACTTCCTCGTCGACCGGTTCCACGCCCGCGACGAACTGGCCCGCTTCCTGACCGCCGGTTCCCTTCCCCACGCGGTCCTGGCGACCGGCAAGACCGTCGTGGACGAAAGCGCCCCCGGCTTCCTGGGCGTGTACTCCGGCGCCATGAGCGAACGGCCGGTGCGCGCCGCCATCGACGGCGCGGACCTTCTCATCCGGGCGGGCGTGCTGCTCGCCGACTCCACGACCGGGAAGTTCACGCACGGCTTCGACGCCGAGGCAGGCATCGACCTGGGCCCCTGGACCGCGAAGGTGGACGGCCGGACCTTCCCCGGCGTCCCGCTGGCAACCGCCTTGACCGTACTGACGGAACTGGTCGGCGGTCGCCCTGCTGCCCCGGTCCCCGCCGCCGGAAGCCGGGGACTGGGGGCCGCGTTGACAGGCCTGAGCGGATCCGTGACAGCGGCCGGGCGATCGGCCGCCACCCTGCTGCGACGAGCGTCGCCGCTGGGGCTGCCACTGACCCAGTCCTATCTGTGGGAGGCGGTGGGTTCCGCCGTGGAACCCCACCACACGGTGATAGCGGACGACGGCACTCCCCTCCTGGGCATCGTCGGTCACCGCTTCCCTCGCGGGGCACGGTTCATCGGGCAACCGTTCTGGGGCTCCATCGGTTACGGCCTGCCCGCACTGCTAGGAACGCAACTCGCCGATCCCGCGCGGCGCGGGCTGCTGGTCATCGGCGACGGCGCCGCCCAGCCCACCGTCCAGGAACTCGGCACCATCGGCCGCCACCACCTCAAGCCCATCGTGGTCCTGGTCAACAACCATGGCTACACCATCGAACGGGCCACTCACGGCCTGCGGGCCGTGTACAACGACATCTCCCGCTGGCACTGGCCCAAGCTGCCCGCGGCTGTCGGCGTCCGCGACCCGCTCGTGCTGAGGGCCCGCTCGACAGCCGGACTGGACCGGGCTCTGGCCCGTGCCGCGGCCACCCCCGACCGCCTGGTGCTGATAGAAGCCTTCACCGCCAAGGACGACATCCCCCCGGCCATGGTGCGCATGCTCATCAACCGGCCCGACCGGGCAAGGTGGGTCCCGTGACAGCCCTGTCACCCGTCGTCGACTCACTATCTGCGGCTTTTGGGAGACCTCGGCCGTCCGGCCGGTGAGGAACCCGGCCGGACGGCCGGCCGGGTCCGTTCTTCCCGTGTCGGTACCTCTGTCAGCCAGCCTGTTCGGGAACGGGCAGCAGACGGGCTTCCGCCCGCAGGCCCAGTGCCTCGAGCCGGTCGCGGAAGTCGGCCAGCTCACTGGAACATCGGGCCGAGCGCGTCCGGCCGAGAGCGTCCACGGCCTCGAGAGCGGTGGCGCAGCTTTCTTCCACGTGACCGAGCCGCAGGTGCGCCGAAGCCGTCAACAGCAGCCTGAGCGCGCGCCGCCGGGGCCGCTGAGGTGAGATGCCGCGCAGCGACTCTTCCGCCCAGCGTAATGCGGCGGCCGGCTGGTTGAGATCGTGGTAGCAGCGGGCCAGTTGTTCCGCCAGGTAGCCTCGGTCGATGTGGACGGCCCAGTCCGGCTCCTCTCCGGACGCCTGCTCCTTCAGCGCCTTCCTGGCTTCTCCCGCGGCGTGCTCGCAGGCCGGCTGGTCTCCCAGGAGGGCGTAACCACGCGCTTCGGTCAGGTGGAAGAGCGCACGGGCCGGAGCGGTGACGTGTCCCCCCGTGCCCTCGCGTGCTACTCGCCCCAGTTGCACCGTCTCTCGTGGGTTGCCCATGGCAAGAGCCACTTGGCTCATGCCGCCCGCCAGCACGTAACCGCCGAAGCCGCGGTCGCCGGCGGCCTGTGCCAGACGCAGTGCCTGGATGTAGTAGCGCTGGGCGAGCCCCAGCAGACCGCTGTCGACGGCCATGTAACCGGCGAGCTCGCTCAAGCGGGCGACGGCGCTGAGCAGTTGACGCCCGGTCGGCTCGTCGTAGGCGCCCATCAAGAGTCCGGCGACGACAGTGTGGAGGTAGAGCACGGTGACCTGCCGGGTGTGGCCGCCGCCGAAACGGTGATCGAGGTCGGCGAACGCGGACGTCGTCGCGCGTATCGCCGCGATGTCCCCGGACCCGACCGCGTGGGGTCCCTGGTTCGTGGGAGCGGGGTCCAGGTCCGAGATCAGCCAGTCGCGGCTGGCCTGAACGAGCACAGAAGTCGCCAGTCCCGTTCCGGACAGCGACTCCACGTGGTTGGCGTCACTGCGCCACAGGGCGCACGCCTGGTGGAGAGCGTCGAGCAGATTCGGCTCGAAGCGGAGCCCCACGGCGGAGGCCGTCCCCGGGGCGGGCTTCATCCCGATCTCTTCGACGGTCACCAGGCGGCCCAGCTTGCGCTCCAACGCCTCGGCTATGACGGCGGGGACCCGGCCGCGCGGCTGCTGGCCGCGAAGCCAGCGAGCGACCGATGTCTTGTCGTAGCGCAGATCGAGGCCGTGCTCGGCACCGCAGAGGTTGACCCGGCGGGCGAGCCCGGTACTGGAGCACCCTGCTTCCTCCATCACCGCCCGCAGCCGTTCGTTCGCCTCCCGGCTGGTACGTGATCGCTCGACCATTGACCATGTCCCCTTTCCCCAGGAAAGATCTGCCTGGCCGCTCTGGCCATTCACCGCATATGTGCTGGCTCTGGCGCACGGATTGCATGCGAGAATGCGGATGATGCCCTGTCGGGCGTGTTGGACCCTGCACGCACGGAAAACGCAAAGTACTGGATGCCCGGCATCCCCATTTCTCTACGGACGATCCGTGCGCATTGAGCTATTCCCGCTCCTTTGAGGTGACGGAACTCCAAGCATCGAATCACCTGGAGGGTGGTCTCTTCTTCTGGTCCGCAGTGAATTCCGGGCTGCCGTACAAGTGCACGACAGGTGCCGGTTCGGGTCAACGCTGCCATGCGGGTGTGCTGGTGAAATGGCGTAGGCATGGAGTGCGTTTGCTAGTGCGACGAAACCGCGTACGCGCCTGTGCACAGAGCGCGCAGGGGGCGCAAGGAGGCAAAGGGAGTGCGCACCCGTCATAACGCTTGCTCGGGGTGTGAAAAGGCTTGAGAAGGCCGGTAACGAGCGGACCACCTGCCACCCGTGAGCAGTCGGAGGACATCCCAGCCGTCACGGCGTGCATCACAATCGAATTCACGTTCCACCGAGTTCCGGGCAGCCAACGTGATGGTCGGCGTGCTATGCGCGGATTGCCAAGTGCCTATGCCTGGTGCACGGCCGAACCCACGCGCACCGGCGCGGCGGCGGTTGCAGCGCTCGGCGCTTTCGAGGCAGGTGGTACTTGACGGGAACAACCCGCGGTGTTCGCTCCACCGCGTGCTCGCGGATTTCTCACGTGAGCATTCGTGCGCGACAGACCTCCCCGCACCACCAGTGCCGCGGCGTACGCCTGCCGGCACCACGCGGCCCGTGAATACCGTCCGTCTAGCCGACAGTCCGATCGGCGACGGCACAGGGGCGGCCTTTCCCCATAGTGGCCGGGACGGCCGGCCAGACCTCCCCTGAACCCTGATCAGCCGGCGGCGGCAGGACCCGCGTACTTCCCTGCCGTACCGGAAGCGAGAACCAGGAGACCGCATGAAAACATCCATCACTGCGCACGGGCGGGCAGTGGAAGAGCACTGGACCGACGTGGCGGGAACACGGACCCGCTATCTGGCGGCCGGCAGAGGCAGCCCCGTGCTGCTGCTGCACGGCGAGGGTGGTGTCTCCGAGGAATGGGACCGCGTCCTCGGCGGCCTGGCCGGCAGCCACCGGGTCATCGCCGTCGACATGCCGGGCTACGGCTACACCGAGCCGATCTCCGACGCCAGTCCCGCCGCCATGGCGGCGTTCGCGTGGAAGTTCGCCCACCGCGTCCACGCGGAGCGCCCCGCGGTCATGGGGCACTCACTGGGGGGTTCGATAGCCGTCCACATGGCCTTGCAGCGGCCGACGCACATACCCGCTCTGGTGCTGATCAGCTCCTCCGGGATGGGCCACGCCGTCAACCCCGCCATGGTGGTGCAGTCGGTGACACCGCTGGGAGATCTGACCCGGTGGCTGGTCCCCGTACTTCCCTGCGGTCCCAGGCTGCTTGTGGCGTCGATGGCGGTGATCGGCTCCGTCCGGCCCTGGCGCATGTCACCGAGGTGGACCTCCAGCCAGGTCAAGGCGCTTTCCTCCCCAGAGGCGCTGAGGACCACACTGCGCTCGCAACGCGCCTCCGTCGGACTGCTGGGGCAGAAGGAACTCCTCGTCCGCAGGCTGCCGGAACTGCCGATGCCCATTCTGGTGGCCTGGGGCACCCACGACCGCATGCTGCCGTTCTGGCAGGCGATCGGCGCACGTCGCCGGCTCAGCCGGGGACAGCTGAAACTGATTCCCTGCACGGGGCACATGGTGCCGCAGGAGTCCGCAGGCCCGCTCCTCGGGGCTGTCCGCCCCTTCCTCGCCCGTAACAGCAGGGGTGCGGAACGAAGCGGTGACAGCGATGAGTGAGAACGCCGACGTCGTCGTCGTGGGAGCGGGGCTGGCCGGGCTGGTGGCCACCTACGAGCTGACCCGGGCCGGGCGTCGCGTGCTCATCGTCGAGCAGGAGAACGAAGCCAATCTCGGCGGCCAGGCGTTCTGGGCGGAAGGCGGCCTTTTCCTGGTCAACACTCCCGAGCAGAGGCTGCTGGGCATCAAGGACTCCTACGAGCTGGCGTTGTCCGACTGGATGGCCTCGGCCGGCTTCGACCGCGACCGCCAGGACAGGTGGGCCCGCGAATGGGCCGAGGCGTACGTCGGCTTCGCCGCGGGGGAAAAGCGCCGCTATCTCCGCCGGCTGGGGCTTCGCCTGGTGCCCATGGTCGGCTGGCCGGAACGGGGCGTGGGCATCGCCACCGGCCACGGCAACTCCGTTCCGCGCTTCCACTTCACCTGGGGGAGCGGGCCCGACATCGTACGGATCTTCCGTGAACCGGTGCTCGCCGCAGCCGCGCGGGGACTGGTCACCTTCCGCTACCGTCACAGGGTCGACGAGCTCGTCGTCGAGGGCGGGACCGCGGTCGGTGTACGGGGTGCGGTGCTGGTTCCCTCGCACGAGCCGCGAGGCGTGCCCTCCTCACGTGAGCGGGCGGGGGAGTTCGAGGTGCGGGCGCAGACGGTGCTTGTCACGTCCGGTGGCATCGGCGGCAACCTCGACATGGTGCGCGCCCACTGGCCGACCGACCGTCTGGGCCCGGTGCCGGCGTCGTTGCTCAGGGGTGTGCCGGCGCACGTCGACGGGCGGATGCTGCGGATCACCGAGCGGGCCGGTGGCTCAGTGGTCAACCTCGACCGCCTGTGGCCCTACAACGAGGGCCTGGAGAACTGGGCCCCCGTCTGGCCCCGCCACGCGGTGCGGCTCATCCCCTCCCCCTCACCGCTGTGGCTGGACGCGAAGGGGCGGCGGTTGCCCCCGCCGCTCTTCCCCGGCCACGCGAACCTGCAGGCGATGCCGCAGATCACGTCGACCGGTCACTCCCACTCGTGGTTCATCCTGAACCAATTGATCGTGGACAAGGAGTTCGCCCTCTCGGGTTCCGAGCAGAATCCCGACCTGACCGGCAAGAACCCCGCGCTGATGCTCTTGCAGCTCAAGAAGAGCGCCTACCCGACCATCCGAGCCTTCCTCGATCACAGCGAGGACATCGTGACCCGCGGGACGCTGCCCGCGCTGGTGGAGGCCATGAACGCCCTCACCCCTCAGGCACCACTGGACCTCGCCCTGGTGGAACGCGAGGTCGTGGCCCGGGACCGGCAGACGTCCAACGACTACTACAAGGACATGCAGCTGATGTCCGTGCGCAACGCGCGCGAGTACTGCCTGGACAGGGTCCTGCGAGTCGCTCCGCCCCACCGCCTGCTCGACCCCGCCCACGGCCCGCTGTACGCGGTACGCCTGCACCTGATGACCCGCAAAACCCTGGGCGGGGTGCAGACCACCCTGGACTCGCAGGTCCTGAGGTCGGACGGAACGGTGTTCGACGGTCTCTACTGCGCCGGCGAGGCGGCCGGCTTCGGCGGCGGGGGAGTACACGGACACAACGCGCTGGAAGGCGGCTTCCTCGGGGGCTGCGTCTTCTCCGGCCGCTCGGCCGGCCGCGCGCTCGCCCGGGACCTGGCATGAACCGAGCCCGGTCCGTACACAGCGGCGAAGCCGTACGCCCCTCGCGCGGAGCGCCGTCCCGCCACCGGCGGTTCTCCGCCGGCCAAGCCATCCCAACGACAAAGGAGTTCGCACTGTGAGTACGCTCGCGTTCACCGCACCGCTGGCCGCCTTCGGCCGTGAGACCTTCGACCACGAACAGGTCGTCGTCTGCCAGGACCCCCGCTCGGGCCTGAAGGCCGTCATCGCCCTCCACTCCACCGCCCTGGGGCCGGCTCTGGGCGGCACCCGCTTCCACTCCTACGCGAGCGACGAGGACGCCGTCACCGACGCGCTGAACCTCTCCCGCGGAATGTCCTACAAGAACGCCCTGTTGGGCCTCGACTACGGTGGCGGCAAAGCCGTCATCATCGGAGACCCCGAACGCATCAGGTCCGAGGACCTCCTGCTGGCCTACGGCCGGGCCGTCGCTTCGCTGGAAGGGCGGTTCATCACCGGATGCGACGCGGGTACCACCACCGACGACATGGACGTCGTGGCACGAACCTGTCCATGGATCCCGGGCCGCTCCTCACGGACCGGCGGCGCGGGAGACACCTCCATCCTGGCGGCGTACGGCGTCTTCCAGAGCATGCGCGCGGCGGCCCAGCACCGATGGGGCGACGCGTCCCTCAGCGGCAAAGTGGTAGGCGTCGCGGGAGTCGGGAAAGTGGGACGTCTTCTGGTCGGACACCTCGTCGAGGAGGGCGCCCGCGTGGTGGTCACCGACGTCAGTGACGCGGCGCTGCGTGCCGTGACCGACGAGTGTCCCGGCATCACCGTCGTCGAGAACACCGCGACACTGATCCGGACCCCTGGTATGGACATCTACGCCCCCTGTGCCCTGGGCGGCGCCCTGGACGGGGCGACCGTCCCGGTGCTCACCGCCGAGGTGGTGTGCGGCGCGGCCAACAACCAACTGGCCTATCCCGAGGCTGAGCACGACCTCGCCGACCGCGGAGTCCTCTACGTCCCGGACTACGTGGCGAACGCCGGCGGAGCCATACAGGTCGCCGGCACCCTCCACGGCACGGACTTCAGCCGGTGCCGGGCACAGACCGAGCGGATCTTCGACACCACACTCACGGTGCTGCGACGCGCGGACACCGAGGAGATCCTGCCGGGCACCGCCGCCGACCGGCTCGCCGAAGAACGCATCAACACCGCGGCACAGGCCCGCGCGCTGCGAGGGACCGCCGGTCCCGGTTCCCCCCTCATGTCCGAGCCCGCGGGGGACGCGTAGACGGCCCTGCCGTAGCTCGCTGCCTGCGAGCCGGGCCGGGCCGCTGCGGAAAGAGCAGGACGTGCTGTGAGCGGCGGCCTGGCAGGCCGGTACCGAGTGGCATTCCGCCCCCAGGGTGATACGACGGGCGGACTGCCGTCGGATACCGCTGCTTCAGGACGACGACCGAAGCTCACCGCTCGTCATCGGTGTGTGCGCAGGGTACGTACCACTCCTTGAGCACGAGCCATGTCCCCACGACCGGGCGTCGGTCGTGGGGACATGTGCTTGCCGGTGCCCAGCATCTGCTTCGCGTTACGGTGCCCCCTGGCGGAACGCACCAGTACCGCCCTGAAACGCTCGTTGGCCGTCCTGGGGTCCGGGTGGCCGCAGATCGGCGCCACCGCAATGGTTGAGAGCGTTGATGATCGGGACTTGCGCCAGCAGTCCTTGCACCCCTCCGCTCTCGGTTGACACATGACCGACGGGCCGGGTACGTGTGCCGTGGTTGACACACGTGTTGTGGTGGCTGGGGGATCCGATGACGATGATTCCGCCTGCTGTCGCGGGTGTGGTGGTAGCGAGGCCGGAACCGATCGCAGCCGCGCTCACGGCAAGCGCGGTAAGAGCCATGCGTGTAGTCACGCCCTGACAACGATGTTCGAAGCGTGAAGACACGGCTGTGGTGACTTGGCCCCGGATCCTGGACGGTGCTTGCGGCTTTGAAGCGCCTCACGTGGCGTTGAGATGAGCCGCATGATCTGAGCTTTCCGATTCTGGTCGGGCAGCCGATGCACGCCGTAGCGGCGCTGATGGCCGGCGAACGCGAAGAGGACAGGCCGCCACCGCGGCAAGAGGGACGTCCGCAGCGGCAAACTCCTTACTCCGGAAACCCGGGGTATCAGAGCCACAGCCCCTAACTCACGGTGGCGGTGCCGCGCAGACCTACACTGCGCAGTCCCCGCCCGTGGCAGGAGCTGACGCTCGTGGTGGGCACCGCCCGGCCGGTCATGCGCTGACCAGCCATCGGGCCCGAGGTGATCCGGCCGCTGAGGAACGAGTCGAGGGGCGTGTACCCGCCCACACCGGCCGCGGCGGGGGACACGGCCGAACGTCCCACGATCCGTCCGGTGCGTCCCGGCCCGGAGTACCAGGTGACGATGGCCGAGCCCCGAACGCCGGTCACTCGCGCGCAGGTGGCCCGGCCGCTGCCGCGTACGGTCAGCGTGCCCGAGCGGATGTTCTTCCGTCGGCCGTTCGGGGAGGTGCACTCGTTCAGGTTGACGGTGCCGCGCGCCGTCACGGTGTGTGGGCCGGCGGAGACCGCGGGGGTGAAAGTGACTGGCGCGGCGGTGCGCATCGAGCAGCGCAGGGTGGTCGCCGCGCCGTTCGAGAATGCGGTCTCCGGGGCCGCGGTGGCCGCCGGGCCGGTGAGGCTGACCGCCAGCATGGTGACCACCGCTGCCACCAGGGCGCGGCCCGGGTGGCGTTCGGTTCGGGTTCCACGAGTCATCGGTGCGCTCCTTGGAGGTGTTGTACGGGGCGGTGAAGACAGGCAAGTCGGTCTGTGTTCCGCCGTATCGGAAGTTAGCTATTTCAATGCGCTATCACCATCTAGCAGACGCTTTCGTCACTTGTTCGGCCCATGCTTCGTTGGGCGTCGGCAGAGCCGTGCGAATCCGCTGACTCTGTCCGCCTCCCCTCAGGAGAGACCGCATGCCACACCGAACCCAGGCCTCAGCCGACGTCCCGTCCGCTCGTGCCCGCACGCCGTGGTTCGAGGTCCTCGTCCGGCGGGCCTTCGCCCGGCCCTGGCCTGTGATGTGCGTGGCGGCTTTCACCGGGCTGCTGTGCGTGCTGGCCGCCGTGGGGGGCACCACCTCCTTCTCCAGTGGCGGCTACATCGCCTCCGGAACCGAGGCCACCCGCGCCGAGGCGGAGTTGGCGCGCCGCTTTGACGCTCCTGTGCCCGACGTCGTCCTGCTGGTGCGCTTCCCGGGGCGGGCCACCGATCCGAGGGCGGTCGCGCTCGGGCGGGCTCTGACACGTGACGCGGCAAGCCGTCCCGGCGTGCGCGAGGTGCTGTCGTACTGGACGACGGGACAAGGACGGCTGCTGTCCGGCGACCGCCGCTCCGCGTTGATCACCCTGGACCTGCGCGGAGACGAGAACGAGGCCGCACGCACCGCCGCCACGCTCGTCCCGCACCTCACCCGGAACCGGCAGGGGGTCCAGGTCAGCGCTACCGGAGCGGCGTGGGTAATGGCCCAGGCCACCCAGCTCAGTCGGACGGAGTTGATCCGTGCCGAGCTGGTCGGCGCTCCCCTGACGGGCTTGGTGCTCCTGCTCGCGTTCGGGTCGGTGGCCGCCGCACTGCTGCCCGTGCTGGTCGGTGCACTGGCGGTGGCCGGGACCTTCGCCGTGCTGCGGTTCGCCATGCTGTTCATGCCGGTGTCGGTGTTCGCGGCCAACGTGACCACGGCGCTCGGCTTCGGACTGGCCGTGGACTACGCGCTGTTCGTGGTCACCCGGTACCGCGAGGAACGCCGGACGTGTGCCGATCCGGCCGAGTGCGTCGTCGTGGCGCTGCGCACTGTGGGGCGTTGCGTGCGCTACTCGGCGGCGACCGTGGCGCTGTGCCTGAGCACGCTGCTGCTGTTCCCCGTCGGGTTCCTGCGTTCGCTCAGCGTGGCCGGGGTGAGTGTGGTGGTGTGTGCCGCGCTGGCCACCGTCCTGGTGCTGCCTGCCTCGCTCGCGTTGTCGGGAGACCGCCTCGTGGCCGGCGACCTGTTCGCCCGGCTGCGGCGCGGGCCGGAGGACGGTGCCCGGATCTGGCCGCGGATCGCCCGGACCGCCACCGCGCGCCCTGTGTCGGCCGTTCTCGGCTCGGTGCTCCTTCTGACGGCCCTGGGGCTGCCGTTCGCGCACGTGCGGTTCGGCGCCACTGATGAGCGGGTACTGCCCGCCGCCGCCGAGTCGCACGCCACTGCCCGGCGTGTCGAGGCGGAGTTCGACATGCCCTGGAACCGCACGATCGCCGTCCTCCTGCCTCGTGTCGACGCGCTGGAGCAGGCGGACCGGCTCGACGCGTACGCGGCTCGGGTGTCCGCGCTCGGCGGTGTGCGAGAAGTGATCACCGGAACAGGCACCTACCGGAGGGGGAGCCAGGTCGAGCAGGCCGGGCCCGACTCGCTGCCGTTCGTGGCCGAGGGAGCCAGCTGGATGGCTGTGCTGCCCGCGCAGGGGCCGGAACATGACCGTGAACTCGTAGAACGACTGCGGGCGCTGCCGACGCCGGACGGCGGGGCGCGCATCACCGGACGGCCCGCCCGTGTCCTCGACACCCAGGATGCCGTGCTCGGCACACTGCCCATCGCGGGCTGCCTGATCGTCGCCGGCGTGCTGTTCCTGCTTTTCCTCTTCACCGGTTCGGTCCTCGTCCCGCTCAAGGCGGTACTGACCGGCGTGGTGAGCCTCGGAGCCTCGTTCGGGGCCATGGTGTTCGTTTTCCAGGACGGTCACCTGCGCGGACTGCTGGGCGACTTCACTGTTACCGGAGAGCTGGAGACGTCGGTTCCGGTGCTCATGTTCGCGGTGGCCTTCGCGCTGTCGGTCGACTACGAACTCTTCCTGGTGTCCCGGATCGAGGAGAGCTACCGGCGGCACGGCGACCATCGCGCCGCCGTGCTCGGCGCGGTCACCTCCACCGGTCGGGTGATCACTGCCGCGGCGGCCGTGGTCGCGGTTGCCCTGGTGCCGCTGGCGGGTTCCGGCATCACCCTGCTCAAGCTCATGGGCTGCGGCTTGGCGTTGGCGGTCCTGATCGACGCGACCGTGGTGCGCGGCGTCCTGGTGCCGGCCCTGATGGTCCTCACCGGAGCGGCCAACTGGTGGGCGCCGCGCGGGCCGACACGCCTGCGACAGCGTCTCGGGCTGGACACCTGGCACCGGGCGGGGGTTCCCGAGGCATCGTTGCCGCCGCAGCCGTCCCCGCGTACGGTCGCGCACGAGCGGGCCGACACCGCCGGGCGGGGGCCTTCCGCTCCGCCGACCAGGTGATCTGCGCCCGCACTCGACCCCGCCGCGCGCTACCCAGGACCGAGATCGTCGTTTAAGGCAGCGTCCCGGCTCGGCGGCCTCGTCTGGCCTTTCCGCCCGGGTCGGCCCCGTCCCCGCACTCGATACCGCGAAGCGAGGTATATCCGGTCATGGCCGACATCGACCGCCGTATGGCGCACGATCCTCTGGCCGTCATCGGCCTGGGCTGCATGTTTCCCGGCTCGGACGACCTGCGCGGCTTCTGGCGCTCGGTGGTGGCCGGCCGGGACTGCATCGGCGAAGTGCCCTCCGCCTGGTGGGACGCGGAGGAGCACTACGACCCGGACGTCTTCGCTCCCGACAAGGTCTACGCTCGACGGGGCGGCTTCCTCGCCCCCCAGCGATTCGATCCCCTCGCCTTCGGGATGCCGCCGCGCAGCGTGGACTCCGTGGGCCTGGTACAACTGCTGGCCCTGCGGGTCGCCCAGGAGGCGCTGCGCGACGCGGCCCATGGACGTGACCGGTGGCACGACCCCGCCCGCACCGGAGTCGTTCTCGGCGTGTGCGGCGTCAACTCCACCATCATCCCGCTAGCCGCCCGGCTCTGGGCCGGCCATGTGCGGGACGTCGCGCTGCGCTGTGGCTTGACCCGCCGTGATATCGACACCCTGACCAGGGCGTTTCTTGAAAGCCTGCCGGAATGGACCGAGGACTCCTTCCCCGGTACGCTCGGAAACATCGTCTCGGGACGCATCGCCAACCGCTTCGACCTGGGTGCGGTCAACCACACCGTGGACGCCGCCTGCGCCAGTTCCCTGGCCGCCGTACGCGCCGCCGCCGACGAACTCCTCTCCCGCCGCGCCGACGTGATGATCACCGGTGGAGCCGACGCCGACAACAGCCTGCTGACCTTCATGTGCTTCAGCAAGACTCCGGCACTGTCCCCGAGCGGCCGGGTGCGCCCGTTCGATTCCGACAGCGACGGCACCCTGCTGGGCGAGGGCCTGGGCATGCTGGTCCTGAAGCGGCTCGCGGACGCGGAGCGCGACGGCGACCGGATCTACGCCGTACTGCGTGGCCTCGGCAGTTCCAGCGACGGACGCGCCAAGAGCATCTACGCGCCGTGCGGCCAGGGCCAGTTGCGAGCTCTCCGGGCCGCCTACGACGACGCGGACTGTCCGCCGCACAGCGTCGGCCTCATCGAGGCCCACGGGACCGGCACTCCCATCGGGGACGGCGTCGAGATCGAGGCGCTCGACACCCTCATGTCCTCCAGCGCCCGGTCCGCCAGCGTCGCGGTCGGCAGCGTCAAGTCCCAGGTGGGTCACACCAAGGCCGCGGCGGGCGCGGCCGGCCTCATCAAGGCGGTGCTCGCGCTGCACCACAAGGTTCTGCCGCCCACCATCGGGGTCACCACTCCCGCCCCCGCCCTGACCCGCGCGGGCACCCCGCTGTACCTCAGCACCCACGCCCGGCCCTGGATCCGCGACCCCGGCCGGCCCGTCCGCCGTGCCGGTGTCTCCGCATTCGGCTTCGGCGGCGTCAACTACCACGCCGTACTGGAGGAGCACCTTCCCCATGGGTCCCCCCGGCCCTCCCGGGCCGCCCACGAGCTGCCGGTTGCCTACCTGTGGCATGCCCCCACCCCGGAACTCCTGCTCGCCAACCTGACGTCCGGCGCCCCGGCGGCCCAGGAGCCCGCACCGGCCGGACACGCCCGCGTCGGCTTCGTCTGCCCCACGGACGACCGCTACAGCGACCTGTTCGACGCGACGGTGCGACAACTGCGCGCCGTTCTCGAGCAGGACGAGTGGGAGCACCCCGAGGGCATCCACTACCGGCGCCGCGCGCTGCCCGGAAACGCGCGCGTGGCTGCCCTGTTCGCCGGGCAGGGCAGCCAGTACGTCGGCATGGGCGCCGCCGCGGCCCTCGCCCTGCCCCCGGTGCGCCGCGCCTTCGACGACGCCAATGCCCTGTGCGCTGACGGCGACACATTGGCGGACGCCGTCTTCCCGCCACCCACCGCCGAACGGGAGCAAGCCGCCGAAAAGCGCCTGCGCCGCCCCGACCACGCGCAACTGGCCGTGGGCGCTCTGTCCCTCGGACAGTGGGACTTCCTGTGTGAGCTGGGCTTCACCCCGCACGCCGTCCTCGGCCACAGCTTCGGCGAGATCACCGCCCTACATGCCGCCGGCGTCCTGGACCGCGCCGGGTTCCTCACCCTCGCCCACGCACGCGGCACCGCCCTGGCCGCGATCACGGACGGGAACACCGACGCCGGTACCATGGCCGCCGTCCACGCCTCCCCGGAGCGCCTACGGGACCTGCTCGACGGCCACCGGGACCTGCGGATCGCCAACGCCAACGCACCCGACGAGCAGGTGGTGGCCGGTCCCACCACCGCCGTCGAGGCGTTCCTGGACTCCTGCCGGACCGCCGGCGTCGGGGCATTGCGCCTCCCTGTGGGCGCCGCCTTCCACACCCCTCTCGTCGCCCACGCCCGGGAACCCTTCGCCGACGCCTGCGCCGCGGTCCCGTTCGCCGCTCCCACCGTGACCGTGTACGCCGGCGCGGACGGGGCACGCTACGGCAAGGACGGCAACGCCGCCCGCACGACCCTGGTGAATCAGCTCACCGCGCCCGTCGACTTCGCCGCCCGCCTGCGCGAACTGCATGACGACGGTGTCACGGTGTTCGTGGAGTTCGGGCCCCGGCGCATCCTCGCCGGACTGGTTCGGCGCACCCTGGCCGGACGGCCCGTGGAAATCGTCTCCTGCGACGCGGCCGACCGCACCGGCGACTCGGCGGCCGCCCTCAAAGCCGCGGCTCTGCACCTGGCCGTGCTCGGTCTGCCCCTGACCGGCATCAACCGTTACGACGCGTCGCCGTCCCCGGACCCCGACGCCGCGTCCACGGTGGCCCGTACCCTGCACGGTCCCAACTTCGCCTTCAACGCCTCCCGGGAGGCCGGCCGCGCGGCCCTGCCTCCCCGTGCAGACGCGGTCCCCGGGCCGGTCGCTCCCTCGGTCCCACTCCCATCGGCACATGCGGCCTCGCCCAGCGAGCCGCCTCGGCCACCGATCACGCCGAGACCCGGCACGCATGCCGCGCTCGCGGAGGCGACGGCCGCGCATCTCGACGCCCATGTGCGCTTTCTGGACGGCCAGTTGCACACCGCACAGGAGCTCACCCGGCTGCTGGACACCGCGGTCCGCGGAGGCGGCGAGGCGGCGCCCCTCATCGAGGCCGTACAGGCGCTTTCCCGGCACGGTATGGCCGTCGGGGAGGCGCACATCCGGGCGGGTGAGGTGGTTACCGCCCTGCTCGATCCGGCCGCCGGTGACACCGTGACCTCTTGTGCCCAGCCTGCCGCACCAGCCACGATCGCGCCGGAGGGTTCCGGGGCCTCTCCCGCCCCCGCCGAACCCACGGCTCCCGCTGCCCCGGCCGCTCCCGTCCCGGCGGGCCGCGAGCCGGCCGATGGCGGCTCCGGCGACCGCTGGGCGGCTGTACGCTCCCTGCGCGACGGCACCGGACCGGTGGCCTCGAGCGCCGTCTGCGGCCCCGCGGATGTGGACGGACTCAGCCCGACCGAGGTCGAGCTGACCTTCCTGGAAATCATCGCCGAACGCACCGGCTACGACGCGCACCAGCTCGAACCGGACCTCTACATCCAGGAGGACCTGGGCATCGACTCCCTCAAGCAGGTCGAGATCGCCTCCGCCATCTGGCAGCGGTACCCCGTCATCAGCCGGGAGCAGTTGTTCGAGTTCAGCTCGGCGCGCACGGTCGGCGAGATGAGCCAGAAGTTCCGGTCGGTCCTGGACGGCAAGGGAGTCAGCGACATCACCTGGGGGATCATGCCGGAAGCCGGCGGGCCGCCCCCGGCCGCGCGCACCTACGTCACCCTGCGCCCTCTGCCCGCGCCCGACACGTGCGACACCCTGTTCCCCGACGCTCCGCGTGCCCTGATCGTCGACGACGGCAGTTCCCTCGCGGCGACGCTCGGCGACGCGCTGCGTGTCCGCGGATGGCAGGTGCACTGCCTCGGCCTGCCCGGCAGCACCTCCCCGGACGGCGGGCACACCCTGGCCGACTGGGGCGAGGCGGCCCTTGCCGCCGGGCTGCGGGCCGTCAGTGACCCGGGCGGCCCGCCGCACCTGGTACTGCAACCTGTCGGCCGGGACGCGGACGCCGCCGCGGACATCCTCGTCGCACGGCTCCAGCACAGCGTCCTGCTCGCCAAGCACGTCTGCCCCGCCCTGAACGAGACCGCCCGCACCGGCAGCCGGGCCGCGTTCGTCACCGTGACCCGGCTCGACGGCGCCCTGGGACACCGCGGCTCGGGCGGAGATACCACCGCCGCCCTCGCCGGTGGCCTGGCCGGGCTGGTCAAGACCGTGGCACTGGAGGCGCCCGCGCTGTTCTGCCGTGCCCTCGATCTCGACCCCGCGCTCACCGACGATGAGGCGGCCGCCGCCTTCCTCGCGGAACTCACCGACACCGCCGCCGACGTACGCGAAACCGGCCACGACCGGTGTGGACGCCGTACCACGACGCTCTGCGCCGAACCGGACGCGAGCATCCTGCCGCATGACCCCGCCACCCCCGACCTGACCGAGGAGGACGTCCTGCTGGTGTCCGGCGGCGCCTCCGGGATCACGGCCTGGTGCGTGCGGGCCCTCGCACGCGCCCACCGCTGCGGCTTCGTCCTCCTGGGCCGCACCGACCCGCCGCCTGCAGGCGATGCGCCCGACGGCACTCCCGGTGACCGGAACCCGCGTACGAAAGAGATCGCGAAACTCCTCAAGGAGCTGCGCGCCGACGGGATCACCGTCGACTACGTCAGCGCGGACCTTCTGGACGCCGATGCCGTCGGCCGGGCCCTGGCCCCGCACCTGCCCCGCATCACCGGACTCGTCCACGCGGCCGGGGTCCTGGGCGACAAACCGCTGCGCGACAAGACCCCGGAAGCCGTGGCCCGCGTCGTAGGCACCAAACTCACCGGCCTGCACCACCTCATGGGCGTGCTCGACCAGACCCGGCTGCGCCATCTGATGGTCTTCTCCTCGATCGCCGGCTATTGGGGCAACGTCCGCCAGTCCGACTACGCACTGGCCAACGAGTCCCTGGTCCGCCACGCCTGCGCCGTCAAGGCCGCCCGGCCCTCCACCCGGGTCACCGCCCTGGTCTGGGGCCCCTGGGAGGGAGGGATGGCCGCCCCCATGACCGACCTGTTCCGCGGCCAAGGCGTTCCCGTCCTCACCCGCGAAGAGGGATGCGGCCACCTGCTCGACCTCACCCGGCAGGCTTCCCACGTGGACGCCGTGGCCGTGATCGGCCCCACCACCGCCCCCGTCCGGCGCACCGACCGCCTGCCCGGCACCGTCCGTGCCACCCGCTCCCTGCGCACCACGCACCACGAACCCGTCCTGCGCGACCACAGCTTCGGCGGCTTCCCACTGCTGCCCCTGACGGCCGCTGTCGGCTGGGGCATGAACGTCCTTGAACGCTCCCTGGGCGGACAGACCCGGGTCCACGCCTGCCACGACTTCCGGGTACGCCGCGGCCTCTACTTCGACGGCAGCCAACCCGACCTGGCAACCGCCGTCGCCGTCCGGAAAAAGGACGGCACCGGCGCCCACCTCACGATCACAGCAACCGACGGCTCGCCGCATCCCTGCTATGAGGCCAATTACGTCTGGGGCCCCGAAATCCCGGCAGCGCCGGCCCGCATCGCCGTGCCCACAGGCCACCTCGACGGCACCATCCACCGCGCCTACGAGGAAGGCTTCTTCTTCCACGGCCCCACCCTCACCGGCCTGCGCGACGTCCTCTCCGACACCCCCGAGCGACTCGTCCTCAGCGCCCGCATGCCCGACCCCCCGCTGTCCGCCGGCGCCTTCGCCACCCCACTGTTCAGCCCCGGGCTGAGCGACCTGCTGCTGCAAGCCGCAGCACTCCTGGTGCGCTCCCACCACGGCCGGGCCTGCCCCCCGATCAGTGTCCGTTCGGTCGAACTGTTCGCCCCGCTGCCCGACAACGCCCCTTTCCTCGTCGTCGCCGAACTGGAGAACACCACCCCCGTGGGCGCCCACTGCACCGTGACCGCGTGCACACCGGACGGCGACATCCTCCAGCGTTGGAGCGGAGTGACCCTGGTCAACCTCGGCCCGGACGAGTTGCTGTCCCGTTTGCGAGGAGCTGCGACAGCATCGGCGCCGGCCGACGGCGGCGCGGTGCCCCGGTTCTCACGCACGCCCTCCATGACCGCCGGGACAAGCCGTGCCCCCGGCCTCCCGGTGTCGGCGAAGCCGCCGACGACCCTGCCCTCTGCGCCACCGCCGCCACCGGCCCGGGCTGCGGGAACAGGTTCTCCGGCTTCCGCGCCGTCCGAGGTCCTGGCCCCGGCGGCAGCGCTCTCGGCCGCCGGCCTGGCCGGGGATCCGGCTTCGGCGCGCTCCGCTCGGACGCACGAGGCCCCCGGCAAACCCCACTCCCCGGAAGGAGCCCGTCGTGTCTGAGCTGGCTTTCGACGGCACGCCGCTGCACACCCTGCTCGCCCAGGATCCCGCCCCGGCGACAGCCGCTTGCCCCCTGCCCGACCCGAGCGGAGCGGCTTGTCACACCGCCGCCGCACAGCCTCCGGCGACGGTGCTGCGCGAGTTCTCCCTCCTGCTGGCCGACCAGGTCCAACGGGCGCACGTTGCCGTGCTGACCGCCCATCACGCCATCGCCCGCCACCAGGTACGCCTGGCGGAGGAATCCGCGGGCACCGGACTCGACCGGTGACCCCGCCACAGAGCCCGGCGGAGGTGCGAGCCGTCCTGGAGGCCCTGCACCGGCCTTGCTACGTCACCGGCCCGTCGCACGACATCCGGCTGACCCACGACCGGCCCACCCCGGCGCGGCCCCTGCTCGCCTATGCCCCGCCACTGCCGGCCGAACGCCTCGGTGCTCCGGCCTTCCGCGCCCACCACGGCGTCTCCGCCGCTTACCTGGCCGGGGCCATGGCCGTCGGCATCGCGTCCATCGACCTCGTCTGCGCCCTGTCCCGTGCCGGCTACCTCGCCTCCTTCGGTGCGGCGGGCCTGGCGTCCGAGCGGCTCGACGGCGCCCTGGCCGAACTGCGGCGGCGCCTCGGTGACGGGCCGTACGCCTGCAACCTCATCCACAGCCCTGCCGCTCCCGAGCTGGAGCGGCACTGTGTCGATCTTTGCCTGCGCCATGGCGTGCGCTGTGTGGAGGCATCCGCCTTCGTACAGCTCACGCCGGATCTCCTGCGCTACCGGCTCAGCGGCCTGCGCCAGGATCCACAAGGGGCGGTGGTCACCGCTCACCGCCTGATCGCCAAGGTGTCCCGTCCGGAGGTCGCCCATCTCTTCCTGCGCCCCGCGCCTGCGGCGATGGTGGCCGAGCTGGTGCGGGCCGGGCGCATCGACGCCGAACAGGCCGCTCTGGCGGACCGGGTGCCGGTCGCCGACGACATCACTGTGGAGGCCGACTCAGGTGGTCATACCGATCGCAGACCGCTGATGGTGATCCTGCCCTTGATCGCGGCGCTGCGGGACGACCTCGCGCTGCCGGGCCGCCCGCCGGTGCGGATCGGGGCCGCCGGCGGCCTCGGCACCCCGGTCGCGATCGCCGCGGCCTTCGCGGCGGGCGCGGACTACGTGGTGACCGGCTCCGTCAACCAGGCATGCGTGGAGGCGGGCACCTCCGCGGAGGTCAAGCTGCTGCTGGCCGAGGCCGGACCCACCGACGTGGCCATGGCCCCGGCCGCGGACCTGTTCGAGCAAGGTGGCACGGTCCAGGTCCTCACCCGGGGCACCCGCTTCGCCCAGCACGCCGGGTACCTCTACCGCCTCTACCGCGACCACCACGGCCTCGACGCGCTGCCCGCCCACGAGTTGCGTCGACTGGAAGCGACCGTTCTGGGCCGACCGCTGGGCAAGGTGTGGGAGGAGACCGCCGCGTATCTGCGCGCCCGGGCCCCTCGGGAACTCAGCCGCGCGGACGGGGACCCGAAACACCGGATGGCGCTGGTGTTCCGCTGGTACCTGGCCACGGCTTCGCGCCGGGCCCTGCGGGGCGAGACGGATCACGCCGCACACTGGCAGATCTGGTGCGGCCCTGCCATGGGAGCCTTCAACGCCTGGACCGCCGGCACACCGCTGAGCCGCCCGGAACACCGACACGCGGCGACGGTCGCCACCAGCTTGCTTCGCGGCGCGGCCTTCCTGACCCGGGTCCACGGCCTGCGCGCCAACGGCGTTACCCTGCCCGCCGAGGCCACCCGCTGCCGCCCCCAACCGGCGCCGACCGCACTCGCCCGGGTGCCGGCACCGGCTGTCCGTACCACCCCGGGATCCTCCTGGAGAGGACCGGACCACGTAGTCCGCGCCCACGGGGATAAAGGATGACGTTTCCAGAACAGCCGGTGTCCTCCAGGCAGTAATACCGTTGTACAAGGTGTGTGATGGCGGGAGGCCCCGGTGGCGCTGTCCGCGCAGGGCCCGAGGGCGAGCCGGAGGCATCCTGCGCGGCACCGGGCTCCCCGGCGTGTCACTGGTCCGGCCTGAGCCGCCGCAGGCAGCGCCGGGCCAGGTCGTCGACCGTGGTGCTGTCGAAGATCTCCACGGCCGACAGGTTGCAGCCCAGCCGCTGGTTGACCATCGCCAGCAGCTCGGTCGCCATGAGCGAGTCCAGTCCCATCTGGTCGAGGCGCCTGTCGCCGGGCACCCGGTCGGCGGTGGTCTGCAGGACCTGGCAGAGGCTGTCGGTGAGGACCTCCGTCACCCGGGCGAGGGCCTCCTCCGGTGACGCGGTGGCCAGTGCCTCCAGCAGCGCGGCACGGCCCGTACCGCCGGAATCCTCTGGCGGCCGTACTCCGTCGAATCGGGCGGCGCCGAGCGTCGCGAAAGCGTGCCGGGTCACGCGCCAGTCGATGCGGGCGACGACCGCGACCTCGTCGCCACGTGCGGCCAGCACCCCCAAGGCGGTCAGCGCGTCACCCGGCGGCACCGGGTCGAGGCCCAACTGCCTCATGAAGTCGCCGATACCTTCTCGGGCGACGTAGCCGACCTCGTCCACGGCCCCCCACGCCACTGCGAGGGCCGGCAGGCCGGCTTGCCGGCGTGAGCGGGCCAGGGCCTCCAGGTAGAGGTTGGCGCCGCTGTAGCCGGCCTGGTGCGCGGTGCCCAGCAGGGAGGCGGCCGACGAGTACAGGACGAAGACATCCAGGTCGCGGCCTCGGGTCAGGCGATCGAGCACGTCCGCGCCGCCGGCTTTGGGCTCCAGGACCTGCCGCAATCGGTCGGTGGTCAGCTCGGCGAGTGGTGCGTCGTCGACGACCATGGCGGCGTGCAGCACCCCCCGCAGCCGGGGTCCCGTCGCGTCCACGGCGTTCAGCACGCTCTTCATGGCAGTGGCGTCGGCCACGTCCGCCGCGTGCACGGCTACCGTCACTCCCCGCTCTCGCAGATACCGCAGGAGCGCCGGGGCTTCCGGCGTGTCGGCGCCGCGCCGCCCGACCAGGGTCAGGTGCCGGGCGCCGCGGTCGGCGAGCCAGCGCGCGGTGGCCGCCCCGAACCCGGTGAGGCCGCCGGTGACGAGGTAGGTGCCGAGCGGGTCCGGTGCGTACGGCTGCGGCACGTCCCGGAGGGCGGGCTCCTCTTCGAGGGAGATCACCACCTTGCCCACGTGGCGCGAGTGCTGCAGTGCCTCGAAGGCGTCGGAGACCCGGTCGGCGGTGTAGACGTAGTGCGGAACGGGGCGGTAGACGCCGTCCGCCACCCGCTCGGCGACCTCGGCGAACCGCGCCGCCAGCAACTGGGGGTCGGTGTGTGCCAGGCCGGCGAGGTCGGCGGCACTGAAGGTGAGATTGTTCAGGAACGGCCGCAGCGGCAGCCCGCTGTCCGCGTACAGGTCGTGCTTGCCGAGTTCCACGAAGCGTCCGCCGGGGCGCAGCACTTCGAGTCCGCGCGCCATCGCCTCGCCGGACAGCGAGTTGAGGACGACGTCCACGCCGTCGCCTCCTGTCATCTCCATGAGGCGCTGGGCGAATCCGGGCGACCGTGAGTCGAGCACGTGCCGCACGCCGAGCAGCCGCAGCAGGTCGCGCTTGGTCGGAGTGCCGGCGGTGGCGACGACGTGGGCGCCGACGTGCTCCGCGTACTGCAGGGCCGCCAGTCCCACGCCTCCCGCGGCGCCGTGCACCAGGACGGTCTCCCCGGAAGTCAGCTGCGCCAGGTGGTGCAGGGCGTGGTGGACGGTGAGGAAGACGGTCGGCAGCGTGGCCGCCGGGCAAAAACCCAGGTGGTCGGGGACGCGGGCGGCGAAAGCGGCCGGGACCGCCACGTGGGAGCGGAACGTCGTGCCGCCGAACGCCATGACCCGGTCTCCGGGGGTGAAGCCGGTGACGCGGGCACCCACGGCGAGGACCGTCCCCGCGCACTCCATGCCCAGGGCGAATTCTCCCCCGCCGGTGTCGTGCTGCCGCTGGTCGAAGGGCATCGCGCCCACTGCCTGGAGCGCGTCCCTGTAGTTGAGGGCGGCGGCCCGCACGGCGATGAGCAGATCGTCCGGTCCGGCTGCCGGTACGGGCGCCGGCGACCAGGCGAGCCGGTAGGAGCGGCCCGGGTCGCGCAGGCGCAGCGCGTAGGAGGACGCGGTGCCGGCCCGCAGGGGCCGGGAGAGGTCCGTCGTCTGCCGGACGCGGGGTACGAATCGGCCTGACCTGGTCAGCAGGATTTCGTCCTCCGGACCGGGGTCGGTCAGCTCGGCGGCCAGCCGTTCGGCGTCACCGACGGGATCGGTGGCGTCGAGGGAAACCCGCCGGACCTTCAGGTCGGGGTAGTCGTTGCCGAGGCTGCGGGCCATCCCCCAGGCATAAGCCGCCATGGGATGGAGCGGGCGTTCGGGTGCGGGCAGGGCCCCGGACGGCGGTGTGACGATCCACAGCCGGACCCCGGCTCCGTCCCCCGCCTCCGTGCGGCGGTGGGCGGCCCGTGCCACGCCGCGCAGGACCGCCGCGTGCTCCAGGGCCCGTTCCGTCTCCAGCCGCCGGGCGCCCGCGGCACCCTCCGTCCCGTCCTCCCCCAGCAGGAACACGACCGTGGCGGGCTCCGGCTGTCCGGCCAGGAGCGTCGTCCAGCGCTCGTCGTCGCCCGTCGGCGGCACGACACACACACGCGGTCCGCCTTCCGGCGCGAGCCGGTGCGCCAAGGCGGACGCCAGCGCGCCGCGGGACGCCTCGGCCACGATGATCCAGCCCGGCTCCGTACCGGCCGGTGCCGGGGCGGGCGGGGGCACCGGGGCCGGGCGAGAGGTCCGCCGGGCCAGCAGAACGGAGAACTCGTCCTCGCGCGGACCGTCCGGCGGGGCCAGCCGGATGACGTCCTGGAAGCCTTCCTCGGCCAGCAGCCGCCGCCAGCCCTCGCCGGTCAGCAACGGCCCGTCCGGGCGCAGCGCCGTGTCCTGCTGATTCCAGAAGCCGGGCAGCAGCCCGAAGACCAGTGCCAGGTCGGCCGTCGTGTGTGCCTCCACGGCCAGCAGCAGGCCGTCGTCGGCCAGCAGCCGGCACACACGGCCGAGCGCGGCGCGGAGGTCGCCCGCGACATGCAGGGCGCTGCTCGCCACCACCAGGTCGTAGGCGGCTTCCGCGAAACCCTGCTCGACCGGGTCGCGGTCGAGGTCGAACGTGTGGTGGCCGACGAAGTCGTAGGCGCCGAAGCGCTTGCGGGCGCGGGGGAAGAAGGCCGACGACACGTCGGTGAACACGTACTGCGTGCGGTCGGGTGGCAGTTCCGGCAGCAGGAAAGCGGTCGTACCGCCGGTTCCGGCACCGACCTCCAGGACGCGCAGCGGCCGGTCGGCCGGCCAGTCGCGCACCAGTGCGCGCACGGCGGCGCGGGCCGCCCGGTTGGGGAACGTCGTCAGCCCCCCGCTCGTGTAGAACTCCTCCAGCAGGTACCGGTTGGCCTCGGACAGCAGCTGTTCGGCCGGGTCACGGTCGCCGCGCAGGAGGGCCGTCAGCCGCTTCCCGCACCGGCCCAGCAGTGCCAGGTCCACGGCGCGTCCGGAGGGCCGGGCGATCGCGGTCCGGAAGCGCTCCTCGGGGCATGCCGTCCCCACCAGACGCCAGGTGCCGTCCGCTCCGTCCGCTCCGTCCGCTCCGTCCGGCACCTGCTCGGCCAGGCCGTGGGCCTGCGCGTTGGACAGCAGTACGCCTAGCAGCTTGGTGTACTGCGCCAGGACTCCCGCGCGGACGAGCTCCGCGACGGTGAAGGGGCGTTCGCCGCCTCCGGTCTCGTGCAGCAGGTCCCGCACGGACCGCGCGGCGAAGTGCGCCGTCAGCTCGCGGATCACCGCGGGGAAACCCGGATCGTCGTCCCGCCGCCATGCGGCCGTGGCGCGCCGCAGCTCGCCCGCGCACCGGCGTGCGATGGTCCCCGGCAACGGGACCGGAGGACCCGCTGAAAGCGTCTGCCCGGCCCGGGGTGCCGCCCGCATCACCGTCGTCATGTACGGCGCGGCCGCAGGTCCGGTCTCGTCGAACCGGCGCATCCGGCATCCCTCCAGGGTGACGCAGACCAGCCCACCGGGAGCCACCACCGTCGCGTCGAACAGCACCTCGTGCCCGGAGACGGAGTGCACCGCCACCAGGACGTGGCCTCCGGAGGGGATGCGGCGCCAGGCGCGGACGCGGTCGAAAGCCACCGGCAGGTACCGGGCGTTGCGGGGCACGTGCTCCTGTACGACGGGGGAGGCCGCCTGCAACGCGCCGTCCAGGAGCGTGGGATGTGCTTCGTAGACGGAGGCGGTGTCGGTCGTGCCCGTGTAGCGCATCAGCACCCGGGTGCCGTCGAAGCGGAGGTCGTCCATCACGCGGAAGGCGGGGCCGTAGCGCAGACCGCTGCGCTCCGCGTCCGCGTACAGTTCCTCGGGCGGCTTGGACCGGGGCAGCTCCCCGGCGATGCCCTCGACGTCGAGCGTGGCCGGCAGTGCCGCGTACAGCCGCCTGACGCGGCCCCGCGCGTGGTGCCGCCAGCTCTCCTCGCGGCCAATGCGGGAGGCGATCCGCAGGGTGCCGTCCTCGCGCGCCAGCGACGTCTGGATCTCCACGTTCTCTTCGGTGGCGTCGAAGGGCAGGACGAGCGCCTGCGGGATACTCAGGTGGGTGATCTCCACCGGACCGTCGTGCACCCGCCGTCCTGCGGCGAGGGCCATCTCGATCAGTCCGGCGGCGGGCATCACGGCGGCGTCACCGACCTTGTGGTCGGCCAGCCAGGGCACCCGGCCCGGTTCGAAGGGGCCGTGCCAGGTGGGATCGGCGACCGCCGCGCGCTCGCCGAGCAGCGGATGGTCGACCGTCCCGTCACCGTAGCCCCGCTGCCACAGCGCGGGGTCACCGTTCCAGTGCCGTTCGCGCTGCCAGGGGTATCCGGGCAGGTCCACCACGCGCCCCGGGCGCGGGAAGAAGACAGTGGGGTCGGCGCACGCGCCCGCGGCCAGCACATGGGAGAGACACGCGCGGACGCCTGCCGGGCCCGGGGCGTCCCGGCGCATCATCGGCACCACGACTGGCCGCTGCTGCCCGTCCCCCGCCGTGCGGCGCAGACAGCCGGCGAGCACCGGGTGCGGGCCGACCTCGACGAAGTACGAGCAGCCCGCCTCCCGCAGCGCGCCGGCCGCGGCGCCGAACAGCACCGGCTGCCGCAGATTGCGCCACCAGTAACCGGCGTCCAGCTCGGTGCCGGTCAGCAGGGTCCCGGTGGTGGCGGAGGCGTATCGCAGAGGGGCCCGGCGGCCTTTCAGCCCGGCGAGGGCGTCGAGCAGTTCTTCCCTCAGCGGGTCCATGGCGCGGCTGTGGAAGGCGTAGCGCAGGCCCAGGTCCTGGAAGAAGACGTCCTCCCGCCTCAGCCTGTCCCCGAGATCGGCCACGGCGGCACGGTCACCGCTGACGGTGACGTCACGCGGGCTGTTCACCCCGGCGATCTCCAGCCGGCCCTCGTACGGCGCGAGCCACTCCTCGACCCGTGCGGCATCCGCTCCGACGGCGGCCATGCCCCAGTCGCCCTCGGTCGACGCCTGGGCCCGCGAGCGTGCCACGACCACCCGGGCGGCCTCGTCCAGGTCCAGGACGCCGGCGGTCCAGGCCGCGGCCATCTCGCCCGCGCTGTGTCCCACCACCCCCGCCGGCCGGACGCCGTGGGAACGCAGCACGGACACCAGCCCCACCTGTACGGCGAAGAGCAGGGGCTGGGCCACGTCGGTGGTGTCCGGACGGCGGTCGCCCGCGTCCGCGGCCAACTCCCGCAGCACCGACCAGCCGAGCAGCGGCCGCAAGGCCTCGTCGGCCTCCGCGACACCCGCGCGGAACGCCGGTTCCTCTGCCAGCAGGTCCCGCCCCATGCCGGCCCACTGCGCGCCGTTCCCAGGGAACGCCAGGGCGACCGTGGCGCCGTCGGCCCCCTCAGCGAAGGCACCGGCCGCGTCCGGGCCGCCTCCGACGAGGTTGTCGAACTCCGCCGCGGCCTCCTGCGGTCCGCCGGCCAGCACGACCGCGCGGTGCTGATACCGTCCGCGCCGCAGGAAGGACGTGGAAGCCAGGTGGTAGTACTCCTCCGGCGGGCACTGCCGCAGGCGCCCGGCCATGCGCCGGGCCGCTTCGGCGACCGCGCCGGGGGTACGGGCGGACACCAGCACCGGCAGCCGCGTGGCGCCGTCCGGGGAGAAGCCAGAGTCCTGCGCCGGCGGGCCGGCGAGGACGACATGGGCGTTGGTCCCGCCGAACCCGAAGGAGTTGATTCCGATCACGGCCCGCCCGCCGGGTCCGCCGGACCGCAGCGGCCCGCTCTCCAGGCCCGGCGCCAGGCGCAGGCCCTCGAAGTCGATGGTCTCGCTGAGCGGGCGGGCGTACGGGCTCGCCGGCACCCGGCGGTGACGCAGCATCAGCAGTGCCTTGCACAGACCGGCCATGCCCGAAGCGGGCTCCAAGTGGCCCAGCAGACCCTTGACCGAGCCGACCGGCAGGGGCGAGTCCGCCGGCCGGCCGCGTCCCAGGGCCCGGCCCACCGCCTGGCACTCCACCGGGTCGCCCACGGGCGTACCGGTACCGTGCATCTCCAGATAGGCCACCTCGTCGGGGGACACCCCCGCGGCCGCGTACACCTCGCGCAGCAGCGCTTCCTGTGCTTCGGCACTGGGCATCGTCAGGCCCGGTGTGTGTCCGTCGTTGTTGACACCGCTGCCCAGGATCACGGCGTACACACGGTCGCCGTCCTCCAGTGCGCGGGTGAGCGGTTTGAGGAGGACGAGTCCGCCACCCTCCGAGCGTACGTACCCGTCGGCGTCGGCGGAGAAGGGCCGGCAGCGGCCGGTGGGAGAGAGCATCGAAGCCTTGGCGAACCCCACGAACCCGGGCGGACCGAGAAGCACGTTCGCTCCACCTGCCAGCGCCGCGCCGCAGCGGCCGTGACGCAATGCCTCACAGGCGTGGTGCACGGCCACCAGCGCCGAGGAGCAGGCGGTGTCCACGGCCAGGCTGGGCCCCCGCAGGTCCAGGACGTACGAGACGCGGTTGGCGGTGTTGGCGGTGGCACCGCCCGTCATGGTGTGGGCGTCGACACTGATCGGGTCGAGCCCTTGCAGGTGGGCGAAACTGTGGTCGGAGACCCCGACGTACACGGCCGTGTCGGAGCCTGCCAGGTGGGCGGCAGGGTGTCCGGCGTCGTCGACGGCCTCCACGGCCATCTCGAGGAACATGCGCTGCAGCGGGTCCAGCCTCGCGGCCTCGCGGGGGGACATGTTGAAGTACTCGGCGTCGAACCCCTGGACATCCGCGAGAAAACCGCCCTTCGCCACATACGTCTTCCCTGGGCGCCGTGGGTCGGGGTCCAGCCATCTGCTCGCGTCGAAGCGGTCGGGTGGCACGGGACCGGTCAGGTCCCTGCCCTCGATGAGAACCGGCCACAGCGCGTCGAGGGTGTCGATGCCTGCGGGCAGCCGGCAGGCCACGCCGACAATGGCGATGGCGTCACCGGAAGGAGTGGACGGGGACGGGTACGGAGAAGTGCGCGGCATGGATCTCCCCTTGGCTGGCTGCTCGGGTGACTACGGCGGGCGGGACCGCGGAGACCTGGCAGGCGACCAGGGACATACCCTCACTATAGGGACGAGCTCATCAACAGGCCAAGGGGAAGACGGGAGTTCGAGCGTTACCTCGGGCGAGTTGGGAGGCGCTTGGTCCCTGGTGGCGGCGGGTAGCCCCCCGGTGGGCGGGACCACGGAAGCGACACATGAGAACCGAGCCGAGTTTTCCTGGGAGCCACATGGAAGAGCGCTCGACCGCACGCAGGGAAGCGCTCGTCCGCGGGCTGAGCGGACGTGCTCCCCGTATCGACTCCACCGCCTTTCTCGCCCCGACTGCCGTTCTGCTGGGGGCCGTTCGCGTGGGTCCCCGGGCGAGTGTCTGGTACAACTCGGTCCTGCGTGCCGACTGGGACAACATCGACATCGGCGAGGAGTCCAACGTTCAGGACGGCGCCGTCCTCCACTCCGACATCGGCTACCCCGTGTGGCTCGGCGCGCGCGTCACCGTCGGCCACAACGCCACCCTGCACGGCTGCCACGTGGACGACGACGTGCTCATCGGCATGGGCGCCGTCGTACTCAACGGCAGCCGCATCGGTTCCGGCTCGATCCTGGCGGCCGGCACCGTCGTCCCGGAAAACCGGCACGTGCCCGCCCGCTCGGTGGTGGCCGGGCCCTCGGCCACGCTGGTACGCACGGCCACGCACGCCGACCTCGACCTCATCGCCGTACACGCCCAGGCGAACCGCAGCCTGACCAGCCTCCACCAGTCCTCCGAGGACCCGGCCTGCCCGGCCGGAGGGCATCCGTGAGGCCCGGCACCGAACCGGCACGGCACCCCCGGCTCGTCCTGACGGTGGTGTGCACCGGCGTGTTCATGGCCATGCTCGACAACCTGGCCGTCACCAACGCGCTGCCCACCATGGGTGCGGAATTGAGCCTTGGCATCAGCGGACTCCAGTGGGCCATGGCCTCCTACACCCTCGTGCTCGCCTCGACCCTGCTGTCCGCGGGCACCGTCGGCGACCTGATGGGGCAGCGGTGGGCCTTCCTCGCCGGACTCGTCGGCTTCATGGCGGGCTCCGCCATCGGCTCCGCGGCCACCACCCTGGCCACGCTGGTGGCCGGACGGGCCCTCCAGGGCCTGGGCGCCGCCGTGCTCCTGCCGGCCGGCGCCGCCCTGCTGCGCCACACCTACCCCGACGCCGCCACGCGGGCCCGCGCCCTGGGTGTGCGCGGCGCGGCCGGCGGGCTCGGCGTGGCACTCGGCCCCGCGGTCGGCGGTCCCCTGACCGAAGTCCTGGGCTGGCGCAGCGTCTTCTGGATCAACCTGCCCGTCGGTGCGGCGGCACTGCTGATCGCCCTGCGAGTACTGCCACACCCGCCCGCCGCACCCGCGCGGTGGGACCCGGCCGGCCAGATCCTGGCCATCACCGGCCTCGGCAGCCTCGTGTACGGTCTGGTCCAGGGGCCCGTCGACGGCTGGGGCGCACCGGCAGTGGTGGCCGCCCTGACGGTGGCGGTCGCGGCGCTGTCCGCTTTCGCGGTGGTGGAGACGCGGGTGTCGCTGCCCCTGCTGAGCCCCGCCCACTTCCGCGCTCCGGCGGCCCG
Source organism: Streptomyces sp. SudanB182_2057 (assembly GCF_964272715.1). Classification (NCBI taxonomy): domain Bacteria; kingdom Bacillati; phylum Actinomycetota; class Actinomycetes; order Kitasatosporales; family Streptomycetaceae; genus Streptomyces; species Streptomyces sp. SudanB182_2057. Next base: position 8,409,758 of record NZ_OZ186798.1, on the reverse strand, counting down.
GGCGACCGCGGTGGCCTGCTTCTCCTCCAGCATGGGACTGTTCGGCGCCACCTTCTTCCTGAGCCTCTACCTCCAGGACGTCCTGGGCTGGTCGCCGGCCGGCGCCGGCGCGGTGTTCCTGTCGGCCTCGGCGTTCATCGCGCTGACCGCGCCCTTCGCCGCACGGCTCACCGTCCGCCGTGGCATCCGCGCCCCGCTCGTCCTGGGCCTGGCACTCAACACCGTCGTCCTGTCGGGGCTCAGCTTCTACGGCCGGGACGCCGCCTACGCGAGCTACGCGTGGCTGCTGCCCATCCTGGGCGTCGGTACCGGGCTGCTGTTCGTCCCGACCGTCATCACGCTGATCGAACACGCTCCCGCCGACCGGGCCGGCACGGCCTCGGCGCTCGTCGACACCCTGCGGGAGGTGGGCGGTGTCCTCGGCGTGGCCGCGCTCGGCTCCATCCTCACCGTACGGATGCGCGTCGCCCTCCACGATCGCGCCACGGACGCCGGCCTTCCCCCGGACGCGGCCGGTCACCTGGTGCGGACCGTCGTCAACGACGGCCCGGCCCACGGGTTCGCAGGAAGCTACACCGGTGCGGGCGCCCTGCGGGTGACCTCTTGGGCGGAGGACTCCTTCATCGACGGCCTGCGCCTGGCCCTGCGGTGCGGAGCCGTGGTACTGGCCTGCACACTCGTGGCGGTCCTCGTCCTGCTGAGGCGCGCGCCCGTGCAGCCGGAACGACCACCGGCGTCTTCGGTGACGGGCCGCGGGTGACAGCGTCACGCAGGAGGGGCGGGGCGCATCGTACGGAGGTCGGCGAAGCCGGCGCGACCCGTATGGTGCGGACAGGCGTTCCGCCCCGCGCTGACGCTGCCTCGCCGAATTACTCCTCCTCGCGACCGTCCTCCCCTTCTCTAGAAGTATGGGCCGACCCCGCCGGCGGCACTGCCGACGCCTTGGGCGACACAGGTGATTCCGCTGTTGCCGCACTCGTTGCGCGGCAGGTCCAGCGGCAACCCGATCGCGTTACCCGACAGGGTGCCCGTGCCCGCGACCGTGGCCCCCGATGCCCGGGCGCTGCCGTGGTTGGCACAGCTGTTGCCGAAGGCGGGGTTGCCCACCCGACAATGTTCGCGTGTGCCGGTGCCCCCGACACCGCTACCGCCCCTAGCGCCGTACCCACCAGCACCGCCCGCTTGCGCGCGGACCAGACCTGTGCCGCCATGCCCATGCTCAGCTCCTCACCGTACAGGCCGACACCTCTCAATGGGCCAGTCGGCCGTTCTTACGCTCGTCGCATGCCTAACGACCGACCACCGCCCACAACACGGTCGGTCACCGAGCTTTTTCAAGCCGGCCACCGGTCGGGGGCTGATGGGCCGAAAGCACATCGTGCAAGGCCCCCGGCCGTTGAACGACAGAGCCGGACTGTGTCTGACGACGGCCAAGATGCCTCGGCCGTCCGGGTCCGGTGCGAGGGCCGCCACGAGTACGAGAACCGGGTCAGCGCCCTCACGCCGGCCGAGCTCCGGGACCACCGCCGGCCCGTGCTGGATCGACGGCCGGGTCCGGAGCCAGCAGGAGAGTCTCATAGCGGTGGTGATGGCGGTGGGTGAGGCGGTGGTGCAGAAGGTCGGCTGCCTGCCGCGGACGGCCGGCCTCCACCAGGGCGCGGGCGTAGGTGTCTTGGATGATCTCGCGTTCCACACGGACGCCACCGATCCGCTCGGCCTGTTCGCCCAGCGGAGCGAGCAGGTCCACGGCCTGGCCCGGTCGCCCGGCGGCCATGTGGGCGAGGGCGCGGGCGATGGGAGCAAGCACCTCGCCGTACTCGCCGCGTTCGTCGGCTGCGGCACGGTCGGCAAGGGCGTGCAGTCCCTCGGTGTCGGCGGCCACGGCCAGGGCCAGGGCGAGCTGGAAGGTGTGGAAGACCTCCGCCCATCCGCCGGGTTCGGCCAGCAGCCGGTGGATGTGCTCCAGGTCGCTGGTGCGGGCCGGGGCCTGGCCGGCCAGCAGCAGGCGCCAGTTGGTGGCCGCGCGCATCCCGACGTCACCGCGGTGCAGTTCGGTGTCGGCGCGTCGCCGTGCCGCGTCCAGGTTTCCGCCGGCCAGGTCCTGCAGAGCGGCGTGCCACTGCAGGTGCCGGCGCTGCAGGGCGTGCGGGTCGGCGGACAGCCAGGAGTCGACGAACGCGGTGCAGGCGGGCCCGGTTCCCTGTTCGTGTTCGGCGTGCGCCCGGGCGTGCACGGCCACCCCGGAGCGCGGTTGCAGTGACAGGGCGTGCTGGGCGAGCTGCCAGGCTTCGTCGGTGGCGCCCTGTTCGGCCAGAGCGGCGGCCGCCCAGGATGCCCACGGCCACGACTCCTTGCCCGCCACCCGGTACTGGGACACGGCCAGATGCCGGCCGTGCTCCTGGTAGGCGGGGTCCGCGTACAGGGAGAACGCGGCCAGCAGAGGCCCGGCCAGCACGTCGGCGGGGTACTGGGCCAGGTGCACCACCAGATGGTCGGCCGTGGCCTGATGCTGGTTGTGCGCCGACAGCCACAGCCCATGGATCAGTGACGCCAGATGCCTGTCCGCCGCCCGCCCGGCCGCGGCGTGAGCGGTCTGCAGGTGCGTGCGCACCTCTTGGTGCTCCATGCGCTCCCTGTCCGCGTACGCCCACAACGCCACCGCCAACGGCGACTCCGGTTCCTGCTCCGCCCACTGCCGCAGCCCCGGAAGGGCCCGGCCGCTCATCGCCAGCCACTCCCCCACCGCGCCCTCGCCGGCACCCAACACATCCGCGTCCCGTGCTGCATCCACGTACCCGTCCCTCCATACCCACGCCGCACCCCTCGCACCGTGAACGAGTCTGAAGTCGGCTGAAGGGCCTGCCTAACGAGTGGACACCCGCCGCGGTCACAACTGACGCGCACGCGACGACCGGGCGCGGCACGACCAGCGCACCGCCGCGGCCGAGGGCCGTCCCCCGTCCGGCACGCCTGCGGGGGTGCGCTGCCGACATCGCCACGACGCGGCCGTACGACCCGGGCGGGGTGCGTAAGGCCGAGGGAGCGGGGATGCCGCCTCCGTCTGGGGAGCCGGGGCGCTCGGTCAGCACGGCGGTGTACGCGGGTTTCTTGCCGTAGTCGGCGTGGAAGAGTGGCGGGGTGCCACCGACGCGCCGGGGGTGCTCGTCGGCGATGCCGGTACTACGCAGGGGCCACAGGTGTAGGTGTCGCTCTCTCGGAAACTTGTGTGTCCGCCGCGTCCGGAAGGGGAATTGCCTTCTCTGCAGCGCAGAACAAGCCACCCGTGTCGCGGCCGAAGCTCACCGAAGCGGCGTGAAGACATCGCAGCAACCCCGCTCACACGGCTCCGTCGCCGCACGGAACCGTCGCCACCTCGGTGGTTACCGGACAAACGGCAGTCACCGACGAGTTCTTCCCGTCTCCATTGCCTCCGTTTGCCGCCCCGGTGCCGGGTCACTACATTTCCATGCGCTGGACAGTGACCGCGAGACACCTCTGGGACGGAGTATCCGATGCCCCTGTGGAGGGCTGCGCGGTACTGATCGAAGACGGCCGGATCAAGGCTGTCGGCAAGAAGGCCGACATGCCCTGGGACGCCGACCGGATCGAATTGCCGGAGCACACCCTTTTACCGGGTCTGATCGACTGCCATGTGCATCCCGTCGACACTCCTGACGCGACCGACAGCGATGTGATGGTTCCGCTGGGCGTCCGGCACCTCAACGTGGTCACCGCGCTGCGCACCTTGTTGTCCAAAGGGTTCACCACTGTCCGCACGATGGGCAGCGCGCTGCCGGATCCGCTGGTGACGACCGTGCGGGATTCCGTCGACGCGGGTCTGATCAGCGGGCCGCGCCTGCACATCGCCCCGCACATCATCTCCGCCCGCGGCGCCCACGGGGACGTGAGCGCCTCGCTGGGCAGTCGGCCGGACGTCGAGGTGGGGGTCCTCGCCGACGGTGAACACGAGATCCTGCGCGCGGTACGCAGCGAGGCCCGGCTGGGCGCCGACTGGATCAAGTTCGGCGGCACCGGAGGCTTCTTCTCCCCCTCGGACAGCCCCGGGCAAGTCACCTACACGCGGCGCGAGATGGAGACCCTCGTCGGCGCCGCCACCGATCTCGGCCTGCCGTGCGCGGTGCACGCCTTCGGTGACGAAGGCGTGCTTCGGGCGGTGCGGGCGGGCGTGCGCTCGGTGGAGCACGGCTCCCTGGTCAAGCCCGCGACCCTGGCGTTCATGGAGGAACGCGGGACCTTCCTCGTGCCTACCGCGACAGTGCTCTTCAGGGCCGTGAACGCCGTGGACGACGACGAGTACTGGCGGCAACGGACGCCGCAGGCACGGCAGAAGTTCCGCACCCACCGTGAAGGGTTGCGCGCGGGCGCGCACGCCATCGCGGAGAGCGGTGTGAAGATCGCCTACGGCACGGACGCCGGCGTGCTCCCCCACGAGGACGTCCAGGCCGACTTCGTCACGATGGTCGAGAACGGAGTTCATCCGCTGCGGGCGCTGAGAGCGGCGACGAGCACGGCCGCGGAGCTGCTGCGCGCCGACGACATCGGCCGGATCGCTCCGGGGACGCACGCCGATCTCGTGGCCGTCCGTGGCGTCCCGCTGCGGGACATCACCGCCATGACCCGGGTGGAGCTGGTCGTACGGGGCGGGGTGGTCGTCCGCGACGACACCGGCCGGGGGGCCGGCGCGGCCGCGGCCGGTGACGGCGAGCGCGGCCGGCGGGACACGAGGTAGCGGCGGCATGACGGACGAGCGGGAACACGCGGTCTTCCGGCAGCGCCTGGAACAGTCGCTGGGCGTGCTCCGGGAACTGGTCTCCCGGCCCCCGGAGCACGACGCGGAGATGACCGTCGGCGCGGAGCTGGAGATGTTCCTCATCACGCCGGAAGGCGACCCCGCGCCGGTCAACGACCGGGTGCTCCGCTCCGTCACCGACCCCCGTGTGAGCCTTGAGGTGAACCGCTACAACCTGGAGGTGAACCCGTCCCCGGTCGGCATCCGCGGGCGTCCCTTCAGCGCCCTGCACGCCGCGACGGCGCTACTGCTGCGCCGGGTGCGCACGGCGGGCGCGCCGCACGGGACCCGGCCTCTGCTGATCGGCATGCTCCCGACGCTGCGCCCGGAGCACCTCTCCCTCCCCTTCGTGTCCGACCACCCGAGGTACCGTTCGCTGGAGCAGGCGCTGGCCCGGCGGCGCGGACACCGTTTCTCCTTCCGGATCGAGGGCGGGGAGGGACTCCGGACGTACGGCGACAGCCTGGGTCTGCAGGGCGCCGCCTGTTCCTGGCAGATCCACCTGCGCGTCCCGCCCCGGTCCTACACCCGCTTCTACAACGCCGCCCAGCTCGCCGTGGCGCCCGTACTCGCCGCCTGCGGCAACTCCCCCCTGCCACTGGGCAAGTCGCTGTGGGAGGAGACACGCATCCCCTGGTACGAGCGGGGGTTCGGGGAGCGCGTCGTACCGGGGACCCGGCCGCGCGTCTCCTTCGGCCGGGACTGGTTGCGCGCGGGGGCTCTTGAGCTGTTCACCGACACGGTCCGCGGTCACGAACCGCTGCTGCACACGCTGTCCGACGAGGAGCCGCGCGCCGCGGTGCGCGGTGGCCGTACGCCCCGGCTGGCCGAGCTCCGTACGCAGCAGAGCACGGTGTGGTCGTGGAACCGGCCGGTGTACGACCCCGCCGACGGCGGCCACCTCCGCATCGAGTTCCGCGCCCTGCCCTCCGGGCCGACCCTGACGGACATAGTGGCCAACGCCGCTTTCCTGCTCGGACTGGTCCTGGACGTGGCGTCCGAGGACCTGGAGCCGGCGGCTCACGTGCCCTTCGCCCTGGCCCGGGCGGACTTCTACGCCGCCGCCCGATTCGGCTTGGAAAGCCGGCTGCACTGGCCGTTCGCTCCTTCCGGTCACGCGGTGCCGCACCGGGCCGCCGGCCTCGTCCTGGGCCTGCTGCCGCATGCCGCGCGGGGACTGCGCCGGGCGGGGGTCCATCCGGACGAGGCCGGCCGGTGGCTGGCGGTCGTCGAGGAGCGGGTCCGCACCGGGCGGACCGGGGCCCGCTGGCAGCGCGCCATGCTGGATGCCCAGTCCCCGGCCAGGTGCCGGCAGGCGGCGGCACACGCCCTGGTGCGGCGCTACCAGGCACTGAGTGAACCGGACCTCCCCGTCCATACCTGGCCGGAGGAGGCAGCGGCCCGAGGAGTACCGGGATGAACGCAACCGACCAGTCGCCCCCCAGCGACCTGCAGGCCGACTTCCCCTTCGACTACGCCGCCTACGTGGCCGACGGCCGGCGCGTGGGAAGGCTGCCCGCCGGCACCCCGCCGCCGCCCGTGGCGGTCGTGGGAACGGGCGGTGCCGGCCTGACCGCGGCGTTCGAACTGCTGCGCATCGGCTGCCGTCCCGTCCTCTACGAAGCCGAGAGCGACCCGGACGGACCGGGCGGCCGCCGGCTGGGCGGCCGGATGTACTCGCGCCGCCTGGACCCCGCCGACAGTGCCGTCGTGGAGCTGGGCTGCATGCGCTTCCCGGACTCCGCGCGGCTCCTGCGCCAGTACGCCGACGCCTTCGGTCTGCACTGGAGCCCGTTCCGGGAGAACTACGCCTTCCCCACCACACCGACGACCGTGTGGCACGTCGACGGCCAGCGCCACGACGTGCGCCGCCTCACGGACCTGTACGCGCACCACCCGACCTTCCGGGAGGCGCACGAGGGCTGGTCGCGTGCCCTGGACAGGATCGGTTTCCACGCGCTGAGGCGGGCGCTGGCCGCCCGGGACCGGGCGGGCGCCCGGGAAAGGTGGGCCCACATGGTGCACCGGTTCGCGCACTGGAGCTTCCACCGCTTCCTCGTCGACCCCGGGGGCGCCGGCCTGACGGCGGAACAGGCCGCCGTCCTGGGCACGGCCGGTGTCGGTCCGGTGGCCTGGGACGTCTTCTTCGAGTCCGCGTTCCTGGAGGTGGTACGGCTGCTCACCGCCAGTCACGGCGGCACGATGTACTACATGCGGGAGGGGATCAGCGCACTCGCGGAATCCTTCTGGTCCCACCGCACCACCGACCCGGCCGGCCGTCCGGTCAGTCTGGAGGAGGCCAACGCGGGCGGTGTCCGCCCGGCGGTGACCGCGCTCGAGGTGCCGACCACCGCGGACCGTCCCCTCACGGTGCACAGTGCCGACGGACGCGCCGACCGGTACGCGTCGGTCGTCTTCACCCCGCAACTGCACGTGCTGGAGACGTCCGTCGACGTACGTTCGGCCGGGCCCGGCCGTTCCCCCTTCGGCCCGCGCCTGTGGCGGGCCGTGCGGCGGCTGAGCTACTGGCCCAGCGCCAAGACCGCCCTGGTGCTGCCCTCCCCCTTCTGGGAAGGCAGCAGCATGGACGGCGTCACGATCACCGACCGTCTGCCGCGCGCCAGTTACACACTGGACTACGGCCCGCCGCGGGCTCCCGGCGGCCGTCGTGCCGTGCTCGACCTCAGCTTCTCCTGGGCCGAGGACGCGATGAAGATCGCGGCGTCCTCGCTGGAGCAGCGGGTGGAGATCCTCGTGCGCGAGCTGTGCGACATCCACCCGGACGTGGCGGACCGGCTGCGCCGCTCGGCGCGGGACGCCGCCGCCCTCACCGTGTCCTGGGAGAACGAACCCAACTTCCGGGGGCTGTGCCGTCTCTCCCGCCCGGGTGACCTGCGCTACCAGTGGGACCTGTTCTCACATTTCATGAAGGACTTCGCGGGCGGCCCGGTGGTTCCGGGAGAGCCCCCGCACGGTCTTTTCCTGGCCGGCGACGATGTCTCCTGGTCCCCCGGCTGGCTCGATCACGCGATGACCTCGGGGCTCAATGCCGCCTGGGGAGTCATGCGCCATCTCGGCGGCACCGCGCTGCCGGACAATCCCGGCCCCGGAGATCTGTGGACCGACCCCGATTACCGTCCTGTGCCGTCCGCGGACTAGTGATCCCGAGGATGCGTGGAGACGGCACCGATGTGAGCGGATCCGCTTATCGGCAATGGAATTCTCGTCCCGGTAACTCGCCGTCGTCCGCATGCGGACTGTTGCCCTCCCGACCCCGGCCGGCGGATGTGACAGGACCTTTCCCTTTCATCCCCGGTGAATTGGGCCACGGCAGTGGCGGGAGACGAGGCCGATACAAGGGTCCAACGCGTCCGGTGCCGTCACACCGGGCCCGGCGATGCCGGTACGGCTGTCGCGGCGCGCGCCGCCGTGAAGGGCACTGCCGGTCGCGCACCGGCACGACCACCTCGGCGCGGCCCGCCTCCCCCGTGGGCCGCTCGGAAGTCCTCCCCGTCGAAGGCCGCCGTCCGCGGTCACACGCGTGACCACGGCAGGATGCCGCGGCTGCCCGTGTTCCCCGCCCGGCCGTGGACGTACACACCCGGCGCCGGTTCACGGGCCGGATGGCGTCGGCTGCCGCAGCCGCGAGCCGCCGTTCTCGGGCCCGACCTGCGGGCCAGCCACCGGGTCCACGCCGTCCACCACGACTCCGGCCGCGCTTGCGCGCCCGCCAGCCACCGCGCGGGATCCTCGGGAAGCCGTCCGCCGCGCCCCAGGCGGGTGGCCTTCGGCCGGGGCGGATTGATCACGGCTCCCACGTGGCCGGACGGTACGAGGTGGAAGGATGCCTTGCCGCCGAGCGAGCGGGCTCCGAGGTGGACCGACTCCCAGGGCACGATGTGGTCGCGCGCGCCGGCGACGACGAACGTGTCCACGCGGATGTCCGCCAGGCGCAGTGGCCATCCGCCGAGGGAGACTTCCCCACGGGCGAACAGGTTGTCCCCCATCAGCCGCATGCTCTCCTCGAAGAGCGGCCGGGTCACGGCGATCCCGTCCTCGCTCCACGCCACGATGTCGAACGGCGCAGGGCGGTCTCCCTGGAACCAGCCGCGCGTCAGCGGCTTCCACAGGGTGTCGTTGGCGCGCAGCAGGTCGAAGACAAGACCGATGCGCTGGCCGGAGACGAGGTCCCCACCACCCGTCAGAAACCCGGTGAGCCTCAGTAGTTCCCTGCTGCCCGGTGGCCGGCCGGTTTCCGGGTCCGTGTACTCGAGACCGGCCATGAGCAGGCTCAGCGTCGCGGCCCGCTGCTCCCCTCGCAACTCCTGCCCCACCCCGTCGGGTCATTGGGTCGTCCACTCACGCGGTGCCTGGTCCCACTTTCGAGGCGCGGACATCCTCGGCAGAGTCCCCGTCACCCCACCGGAGCTACTGCGACACCCGGATGCCACTTCCTGGACCGGGAGTCCTGTCTTTGTCGGCAGCACGGCGAATTCAGACCGCTCCGTCCTGGTGGTGGCGTCGTACCTTTCCTTTCTGCATGACGAAGTCGATCCGTCCCATGAGGTCGATGTCGGCGAGCGGATTACCCGGCACGGCCACGAGGTCGGCGTGCGCGCCCGGCCTGATCCGGCCGAGGGCGGGCTGCCGCAGCAGTTCGGCGGCGTGTGAGGTGGCCGCGCGCAGTGCCTGGAGCGGGGTGAAACCGTGCTCCACGAGGGTGGTGAACTCGCGCCAGTTCTCCTCGTACGGGAACATCCCTGCGTCCGATCCGAAGGCGATGCGCGCCCCGCTGTCGGCGACGAGCGGGAAGTGCCGGCGGAGGCGGTCGGCGTGCTCGGCGTAGCTGTCCCGCAGCAGGTCCGAACGGCCCTGCCAGAAGGCGTCGTTGTCGAGGCGGTCCAGGTAGTACCGCTGGGCGTAGTGGGTGGGTACCAGGAAGACGTCCCGCTCGGCGATCGCGGCGAGGGTGTCCGGCCCGGTCAGGCAGGCGTGCTCGATGCTGTGCACGCCCGCGCGGACGGCGCGGCGCACGGCCTCGTCGCCGAAGGCGTGCGCGGCCACCGGGAGGCCGCGGTCGGTCGCCGCCGTGACGATGAGGTCCATCTCGTGCTGGGTGTAGCCGATGTCGGTGACGCAGTCGCTGGGAGAGGAGAAGCCGCCGCCGGCGGCGAACTTGATCCAGTCCGCGCCGGCCCGGGCTTGGGCGCGGACCGTGCGCAGGACCGCGTCCGCGCCGTCCGCGAGGGTGCCGACGATCCGGTGGTAGCGCTCGGCGATCCTGGGTTGCTTGTCCCCGTGACCGCCGTGCGCGCTGATGATGTTGGGGGCGACCAGCATGCGCGGGCCTTGCAGGTGGCCTTCGTCGACGGCGCGCTTGAGGGAGACGTTCAGGGGCTGGTCGGCGCTGCCGAGGTCGCGGATGGTGGTGAACCCGTTCATGAGCAGCGTGGTGAGGACCGGAACGGCGCGGACGGCCTGGTAGGCGATGGCCTCGGTGTCGTGGGAGTCGTCCAGGACGTGGACGTGGCAGTCGATCAGTCCCGGAAGCAAGGTGTGGCCGGGCAGTTCGATCACGGTACCGTCCGGGGTGCGGGGCCGTAGCCGGTGGCCGGTCTCGGCGATGTGGCCGTCGCTGACGCGGACGTCGACGCCTTCGGCCGGCTGCTCGGCGGTGCCGTCCCACAGGCGTTCGGCGCGCAGGACGACATCTGCCGGAGTACGTGCGGGCATGGCAGTCCTCTGTGGTGGCTGGGAGGGGCGGGCATTCAGAAGAGGAAGACAAGCGAGGCGACGATCTTGACGTGGTCGCCGTCGTCCGGGCCCACGGCGTCGACCGCCGCCGCGTGGACCGTGACGGGCGTGTCGGCGATGACGTAACGGCCCCTCCCCGGGCGGTACTCGGCGTCCGCGTCGAAGTCCGCCTCTCCCAGTTCCAGGGCCATCGCGGTCAGCGCCATGCGTACGGCCTTGTCCCGCGCCTGCGCGGCGTCCTTGCCGACGGCGTCCGCCTCGTGCACCTCGGCCACGCAGCCCAGGCCTCCGTCGTCGGGCACCGCCACGCCCACGGCGGTGCCGATCTTCGCCCCGGGCGTGCTGGTCTCGGCCAGTGCCTGGATGGCGAACAGGATCTGTCCGTCCCGCAGCAGCCCGCCGCCCTCCTCCCTGTCGATCAGCGCACAGTGCGGCGGGACTCGGCTGGAGACCAGTACCCGGTTGACCCTGCCGAGTCCGGCGTCCATGTACATCAGGTCGTGGGCCTGGAGTTCGTACCGGTGCCGGCCGACACCGGTGGTGAAATACATCCGGGTCGGGACGAGCGCGGGCCCGGACAGCGAGGTGGGATTGCTCATGGGTTCCTCCTCCTGCGTTGACGGATGACCGGGGTCAGGTGGCCGGGACGGCGAGGTCGTCGACGACCGCTTCGAGACGTCCGGCGTGCCGCTCGGCGATCCGCCGCTGGCGCATCGCGCCGTTGCCCGAACGCCGGACGCGGTCGAACCACTCGCCGACCGGGGCATCGTCGCCGCAACGGCTGAGGTACGGCTCCACCAATGCCCACAGGTCGTCGGTCTGGCGCAGCACGGGAAGCGAAGGGCAGTCCGGGGCCTGCGTGGCGGGGAGCGTGCCGGCCGTGCCATAGCGGGCCGCGCGCCAGCAGGCAGCGCGCAGGACCATGTCGGGCACGTCGGAAGCGGGGGCTCCCTCCCGGACCAGGCTGAGGGCATGGGCGACGAGCGCGCGGACGAGCAGGGCGTAGGCGACGGTGTCGGCGGCCTCGGGGAGGACGTCCGCGATCCGCACCTCGACGGTGGGCACGTGCCGGGAGGGCCGCACGTGCCAGTACAGCATCGCCGGGTCCAGCGCCGCACCGCTGTCGACGACCCGGCCGACCAATGTCTCGTACCGTGCCGCGGAGCCGAGCAGCGGTGGCGGGCCGGCGGCCGGCCAGCGGCTCCACACCATCGAGCGCCAGCTGGCGTACCCGGTGTCGTCGCCGTCGAAGAAGGGGGAGTTCGCCGTGAGCGCCAGCAGGAGCGGCATCCAGCAGCGCAGGTGATCCACCACCCGTACCGCCAGCTCACGGTCGGTCACGCCGACGTGAACGTGGCACGCGTTCACGCACTGGTGGCGCACCAGCGCGCCGAAACGGCTCTCGATCCGGTGGTAGCGTGCCTTGTCGAGGATCGGTGGCGGACCGGGGTCGCCGAGCACCGGACTGCCACTGGCCACCAGCACGCACCCCTGCTCCGCGGCGACCGCGGCGGCGCCGCCACGCAGCCGCGCCACCTCGCGGCGCAGTTCCTCGCCGGTGCGGCACACGGCGCTGATGCTCTCCACCTGTGCCTGTGCCATCTCCGGGGCCACGTGGTCCTCGCCCATCCGGTGCCGGGCCGCGAGCACGACCGCGGACGCCTTGCGGACCGCCGCACGGGTGCGACGGTCGGCCAGGACGAACTCCTCCTCCACCCCGAGCGTGGGAACCGGCGGACCGGTGCCGCCCGGGGCCCGCGCGGGGAAGGTTCGGTCGGCCGTGGCGTAAACCGCGGATTCGTAGGGCTCAGGCACAACCGCCTCCTTCTCGCGCCGACGCGGCTGGTGCGCATCCCGGTGATCGAGAGTGACCAGTACCCACTGCATGCAAATTCAGACAAGATGGGCGAGACACCCAAAATGACCCACCATGCTCCGGCGCACCACGGTGGTACTCCGACATCAGCAGGTACTGTTGACTGAAGGCTTCCGCGACTGTGGCACGAGGCCCTGACAGAGATGGAGCGGGTTTACCTCACCGCCTGACCACGCATGATGCGCGGCCACTCGTGCGCGATCCCAGCCGGCGATCTCCGACTCGTCCCGCTCCACCGCCCGCCGCTCGGGCCGTTGCAGGATCCATCCGAGCCGGCCGGTCAGCAGCCGCCACACCGACGCCGTCGACAACACCACCCCCGTTGCCCGGGTGACGACCGCGCCCATTCGTTCCAGGATCCACAGGTCAGCCTTGAAACCATGAGCCTGGACACCTTGCTCCAACGCGGCCCGGACCATCTCGACCTGGGTCGTCCAGCTTGGGCGGGCGTCCGGTGGCTGCCCGTCTCCGCAGGCCCGAAGCACCGTCTTGCTCCCACACCCGCCGCCAGCGCCGCACACTCTCGGCACATACCCCCACCGCCCTCGCGATCTCCGCATTCGAGACGCCGCCCTCGAACAACTCGACCGCCCGAACACGGCGCGCCTCCGCCAACTGAGGCCGCGACAAAGAGAGGAAGGGAGGAGCCGACAACCGAAGGGGAAGGTTGATAAGCCACCCCGACAGCCTCCCACTCACACGGCCACCACACCCACCGAACTCACGAAAAGATCAGTAGTGGTGCTTCGTTACGTTGCTCCCCGCGAACGGCCACCACCCGATGCGCTGCATCGCCCGCCACATCCCCCTCGGCCGCACCGGCACACCCGACGACGTGGCCGACGCAGCCGTCTTCCCCGCCTCGGACGAGGCGTCGTACATCACCGACGCCTCCCTCGTCGTCGACGGCGGCTGGTCGACGGCCCTGCCCGGCGCCCCCATCCGACGCTCAGGCCGCTTCCGATCGCGGTCAGCCGCGCAGGCGCATACCATCGGGGGATGTAGTGCCTGGCACGGGCAGGGGACTGGTACCGCCTCCGAAATCCGAACACCCGACCTAGCAGCATATTCAGGCAGGGGCCATGGGACGGAGATCCGCACTCCTGGACAGCATGAAGCGAACTGCCAAGGCCTTCAAAAACGATAACGTTCCTTTCGCGTTGGCAGGCAGTCTTGCCGTCTACGCACACGGTGGCTGGTCGCACTCACGGGACGTGGATTTCGTCGTGCCTCAGGATGCCGTGCCGACGGCTGAGGCAGCCTTGCAGCGGGTGGGCTTCACGGTCTACCACCCTCCGGAGGACTGGCTCTTCAAGGCCACCCGCCCCAACGGTTCGCCACGACATACAGTGGACATCCTTTACCGCCCCGCCGGAGTCCCCGTCACTCATGAACTACTGAGACGGGCAGATGTCATCATGGTCGAATCCGTCACCATGCCGGTGCTGTCATCCACCGATCTCCTCGTACTGAAACTCCTGTCTTTGTCGGAACAGCATTGCGACTTCGGGCCGCTGCTCCGAGTTTGCCGGCCCCTTCGCGAGCAAGTTCACTGGCCGACCGTGGTCGAGCACACACAACAGTCACCTTACGCGCGCTCGTTCATACGCCTGCTCGAAGAGTTGCGCGTGTTGGACGGGCAGCGTGCATGGGTGAACTGCGGACAGGATTCCACACTGGTGGTCTGGTGAGCACTGCGGTCCACACGGAGGAAAAGTCGAAATGGGCGCTGCGCCATTCCCTACGGACAGGATAGCGGCAGCACAGGCGAGAATGCCGATGATGTCGCAGGCACGGGAGGAGTGCGCTCGTGAGCGCCTGCTGGATGGCTGGCGGGTGGCAGTGACCATTCATCTCATCGCCACCTCGGTCGGCCTGCCGCTCGCTCTCCGGGATGCCGGCGCGACAGTGACGGCCTGCGCTTCCAGTCCCGCGACCACCGACGACGAGGTCGTCGCGTGGCTGGATCGGCAGCCAGGGATCCGCGCCTTGGGCTCCAGAGGGAGGACGCAGGAGGAAGGTGAACGCGACCGCCTCGAAGCCCTGGACGAGTCTCCGCATCTGATCGTCGACGAAGCGGACATCCTTTTGGGGCTGCTGTACGCGCAGCGGCCGGATGCGATCAAAGGTGTGCGCGGTGCATCAGTACGGACCCTTACCGGTGTGCTGCGGGTGAGCAGCCTGGCCGAGCGCGGCCGACTCCGTTTTCCTGTGATGGCTGTGGACGGCAGCCTGATCAAGCAGATATTCGACAACGACATGGGCACCGGCCAAAGTACCGTCGACGCATTGATGCGAACGGTGAACTTCTCGTTTCCCGGCAGTTGTGTCGTCGTCGCGGGCTTCGGCCCGTGTGGGCGCGGAGTGGCGGCACGCGCTCGCGCGTTGGGATCCGATGTCGTGGTCACCGAGGTCGACCCCTTGCGCGCTTTGCAGGCACACATGTCCGGATACCGAGTCATGCCCATGCGGGAAGCGGCTCCCCAAGGGGACGCTTTCATCACGGCAACCGGAACGGTGAAAGCCATCGGAGAAGAACACTTGAACACGATGCGGGACGGCGTTTTCCTTCTCAATGCCGGGCACAGTGCGCACGAGATCGACATCGAATTCCTGGAGAACACCTCCGTGGCCAGGGGTGAGGTTCTTCCCTACGTCACCGGATACCGCACCACCGAGGGCCGAAATCTTTTCCTTCTGTCTGGTGGTGGACCGGTCAACACAAGCGCGGGAGCCGGACATCCACCCGAGTTGATGGATATCAGCTTCGCCGCCCAGACAGCAGGGATCCTGCATTTGGTGAACAACCTCGACCGTCTGGATTCTGCCGTGCATTATCTACCCGAACAAGCACAGAAGGAACTCGCCCGGAGAAAGCTCGAGTCTTCAAGGGTCAAGATAGACGATCCCACCGACGAACAGTTGCGTTACCCGCGACAGCTCACCCAGGAAACAGACGAAGAGTTCAGTCGGAAAAACGGGCAGGAGTCATGCTGACCGTATTGTCATATCACAGCTGGAAGGAAAATGGCACAGCCGACCAGCGAGCCTACCGGGTCGCGAATGACGCCCAGGCCCTTGCGTGTGCCAACGAGCATTTTGCGGAATTCGGGCAGCCGATCGTGGCAGTGGAGGAACATCGTGCACTGCAACCACGGGTGCGCTTCTTCTACCAGGACCTCGCGGGGGCCTTCACCGAACTGCTGTCACGGCCCGGACTGGCCGAGCGGCTCGACCTCGTACCGCATCCCGAAGGCGGCTGGGCCGAGTCCATCTGGACCTCGTCCGTCGCGGTGAGCCCTGACGGGTACGCGGGTTCCCGCGCCAGCGCAACCGCCCTGCACTACGTTCTCGGACCCACCGACAGGTCCCGCTGGCACCGGATCCGCTCCGACGAGCTGTGGCTGTGGCAATACGGTGGACCATTGCGTTTTTTCACCGCGGAGGACGAAGCGAAACCGAGGTGCACGCGAGAACACCTGCTGGGACCCGACATCGCATCGGGGCACCGCCTTCACATCGTGGTCCCGGGAGGCGTCTGGCAAGCCGCACAGCCCCTGCATCCCGAGGAGACTCTGATCGTCTGTGTCGTCTCCCCGGGGTTCGACCACGCCGACTACCGCATCCTGTGACCGCGGTTCCGCCCTCGTCGCCGTGCCGGGCTTCTCCTGATGGACTGCCGCGTCGGCGCAGCAGCTGTTCCTCGACCGCGAGGAGGCATGATGCTCCGGGCATACTTCGCCCGGAGCATCTGATGCGCTATCAGCTCTCGATGAAACGGTAGGACTTGAAGACGAAGGTGATCGTGCTGCCAGGCGAGACGGGGTTGCCCAGGAGGGCGCAGCTGGTGTCCGTGTAGAGCACGACAGTGGCGTTTGTCTGGTTGCTGGCACTGGTGCCGACTGTGGAGACCAGCTTACAGGTGTTCAGCTCGGGGTCCTGGACTTGCTGGCTGCCGCCCAACAGGTCCGTGTAGTAGAAGGTGCCGTGCGCGTGCCCGGGCGCGGCAAGGGCCTGTCCGGTCATGAAGGCGGTGGCGGCCACAGCCGCCGCGGACGCCACCGCCATACGCCGAAACCGAGTCATGACTTCTCCTCTTTCTCGCGATGTGTTCGCGCCCAGGGCTCGCTCGGAGAACTGGGCACGCGACAGCGATGGGTCAGATGATCTGGAGGTTGACGAGTCCGGAAGAGGTGTCGAGTCCGCCGGGCGTCAGACATTGCAGGGTCTGGGTCGGAGCGGCGGCCAGGACGATCTCGATGATGATCGTTGAGCTGTGGAAGTCACCCGACTTGACCTGTCCGGTGAGAACCAGCACGGAGTCTCCGCCGGGACGCACGCCCGCGAGGGCGGTGTAGTCGAAGGTGGTAGAGCTGGTCTGGTCGTTCTTCCAGTTGATGCGCCCGCTGCCGGCGGAGTTGCCCCCCACACAGGACAGTTGACCGGTGCCCGTGAAGGTGATGGTTCCGTTGGTGTGGTCGAGCGGTTGTCCCACGCACGGTCCGATCGCACCGCTGGCGGACAGGCTCACCTGACGGGGGTTGAGGGTGAGGCCGGGGTTGTAGGAGGTGGTCTCGTAACCGGGGCACTCCAGGAGAGCGGTCGCTCCCTCGGGGGCGGACGGGACGGCTTGGGCCGCGGGCACCAGTAACGCGCTCACCGCTGCCGCGCACGCCGCCAGAATGCCGAGACGTCGTGCGCTTCGCGAACACTTCATGGAACAGCCTTCCTCTCTGCGAGGTCCTGCTGTGCCTGCCAGACTGCCCGCGATCGAGCAGTGCGTATAGACACCGCGTCCGCGCGCGGGACGATTGACGCAAAGGGAAAGTACATGGAGTCCGACAGACATGATTCCACCTGCACGTCGAGACGGTTGTTCGAACGTCCCGCTTCACACGGGAGGACGTCTTCGATCATTGGGCGCGGTCGCCCCGAGCGCCGTTCGTTGACAAAGGTATTTGCCCGGCTATGCGTAATCCTGCTTTCCTGCCTTATGGAGGCGGGAAAGGGACGCGGAAATATCCGTGTGCCCATCCGGGTTCCTCACGGCCACCCACCCCTCCCGGTCTGCGGCCACCGTCTTGAGCCGCGCCCGGTCACGGCAGGATGCCGCGGCTCCCCGATCTCCCCGCCCGGCCGTGGACGTACACACCCGGCGCCGGTTCACGGGCCGGATGGCGTCGGCTGCCGCAGCCGCGAGCCGCCGTTCTCGGCCCCGACCGGCGGGCGAGCCACCGCGTCCAGGCCGTCCACCACGACTCCGGCCGCGCTTGCGCGCCCGCCAGCCACCGCGCGGGATCCTCGGGAAGCCGTCCACCGCGCCCCAGGCGGGTGGCCTTCGGCCGGGGCGGATTGATCACGGCTCCCACATGGCCGGACGGTACGAGGTGGAAGGACGCCTTGCCGCCGAGCGAGCGGGCTCCGAGGTAGACCGACTCCCAGGGCACGATGTGGTCGCGCGCGCTGGCGACGACGAACGTGTCCACGTCGATGTCCGCCAGACGCAGTGCTCTTCCGCCGAGACCAACGCCCTCACGGGCGAAGAGGTTGTCTCCCATCAGCCGCATGCTCTCCTCGAAGAGCGGCCGGGTCACGGCGATCCCGTCCTCGCTCCACGCCACGATGTCGAACGGCGCGGGGCGGTCTCCCTGGAACCAGCCGCGCGTCAGCGGCTTCCACAGGGTGTCGTTGGCGCGCAGCAGGTCGAAGACGAGACTGATGCGCCGCCCGGAGACAAGGTCCCCACCACCCGTCAGGAACCCGGTGAGCCTCAGTAGTTCCCTGCTGCCCGGTGGCCGGCCGGTTTCCGGGTCCGTGTAGTCGAGGCCGGCCATGAGCAGGCTCAGCGTCGCGGCCCGCTGCTCCCCTCCGACGGCGAGCCAGGCCGTCAGAAGGCCGGCGAGCAGTCCGCCGGCGCAGAGGCCGACGACGTGTGTACCGCGGGTCCCGCAGATGTCCTCGATCACGTCCAGGGCTCGTGCGGCGACGTCGGTGAAGTAGTCCTCCAGCCCGTGTGCCGCCTGGTCGGGGCCCGGGTCGCGCAGGCTGACGGCGAACACGGTGAATCCCTGGCGCGTGGCGTGCTCGACGAGGCTGCGGCCGGGTGCCAGGTCGTAGATGTAGTACTTGTTCACCCAGGCGGGCAGAAGCAGCAGGGGCGCCGTGTACACCTGCCGCGTCTGCGGTTCGTACTGAAGGACCTCCATCAGGTCGTTCCGGTGGACGACCCGTCCGGGAGTGGCCGCCAGGTCATGGCCCAGGCGGAACGATCCGGACGGCAGTTTGGCGGGCCGTCCGCCGTTGTGGGCGACGTCGTCGAGGAAGTTCCGGGCGCCGCGGACCAGGCTCGCGCCGTGGCTGGCGACCGCGGCGCGTACGGCGGTGGGGTTGGCCGGGAGGAAGTTGGTCGGCGCCAGGGCGTCGGTCAGGGTGCGGGCGGCGAACTCCAGCTGGCGACGGCGGGGCACGGACAGACCTGGTACGGCCACCGCCTTGCGCACCAGCGCGTCGGAGGCCAGGTATGCCTGCAGGAGCGCGTGGTGGAGGCAGTTGGAGCGCCATGCCTGGTCGGCGAACCGGCCGTCCTCGGGATCGGCCCCGAACGGCCGTGGTGGGGGAGGCCCCGGTGGCGGGGACGCCGGGCCTGGACGGTCGCGGTCCTGTGCCGTCATGCCGGTGACTCGCCGGTGTCCGCGGACGGTTCGGTGCGGGCGGTGCGCTCCGTCCTGGGCCCGTCCTCCGCGAGGAAGGGGGCCACCGCCGCCACCAGGCGGTCGGGGGCCTCTATGGGCAGCAGGTGACCGGTGCACGGGACGAGTGCCAGCCGCCCGTGCCGCAGACGCCTGACCGCACCCCACGCCTGGGAAACCGGGAGCATCACATCGTGCGTGCCCCAGGCCACCAGGACCGGCTGGGTCAGTTGCGGGAGGCTGTCGAGGAGGAGGTTCTCCTGGCCGCGGGCGCTGACGCCCTGCCGCAGCGTCACGACGGCGTGGACCAGCACACCGGTCGAGGAGGCGGCCTGCCGCATCTTGGTGAACCACGGCTTCGGAACACGCCACGGGCGGGGTGAGCCGAACAGTGCCAGCGCCGCGACGAGCGCCTCGGGCCCGACGGGGAGCTTGGCGAGCCGAGGCACGAGGGCCCCCAACGGGGTGGCGCCCAGCACCATGAGAAGCGGATTGATGAGGCGGCCCAGTCCCGCCGCGCTCACGAGCACGAGACGTGTGGTGCGGTCAGGTCTTTGCAGCGCCATGCTGACGGCCACCGCGCCGCCTTCCGAGTGCCCCATGACCGCCGCGCGGGAGATGCCGAGGGCGTCGGCGAAGGCCCACACGAAGTCGGCGACCGCCGCGGGACTGGTACCGGGGATGGGGCCCGAGTCCCCGTACCCGGGAAGGTCCGGGGCCACCACGCGATGACGCGACGCCAGCTCCCGCATGACCGACTTCCAGTCGTCGGAGGTCCCACCGAGTCCGTGCAGAAGCACCACGCACGTCTCGCCTCTTCCTGCCTCGGTATAGGCGACAGGCGTCTCACGTATGTAAACCGTCGTTCTACGGGCGTCCATGCGCGTATTCACCGCGTTCACTCGATCTCCAGAAAGACGGGTCTCGAAACGCACAGAGACACGAGTATTCGATCACGACAGCAGAGCGGCTACAGCCCAAGACCGCAGGGGAGTTCTCCCTGAAGAATAGTGGGTGCGCATTCCGGCGCAAGAGGGCGACATATGGATCACCTCGCAGGCCGGTTCAGGCCCGGTGACCCGATTCTATTCTTGCCATCCTCTCGCGCCTGCCTCTACGGTCGATGCGGTATCGGCATAAGCACGATCCACGCCGGCCGACCGCGAGTGCCACGCTCCCGATGGGCCGTTACATCTCCGGCCGGCCCGTCAAGCCGGGTCAGTCGCATTCGTCCGACCCCACACGACGCCCTCCCGTTTCCAGCAGCGCACACAGGAGGTCCCATGCACAGCACCATGCAGGATGTTCCTCTGAGTATCGCGCGCATCCTCCGGCACAGCGTGAACACCCATGGCGGCACGGCTGTCGGGACCTGGCAGGGGGACCGTTTCGAGTACACCACCTACGCCGCGGTGGGCGCGCGGGCCGCGCGGCTGGGTCACGCGCTGCGCGACAAGCTGGGCATACGCACCGGGAGACGACCGCAGGAGCCGCAGAGCGCCGTCGCGACGCTCATGTGGAACAACAGCCGCCATCTCGAGGTGTTCCTCACGGTCCCGTCGATGGGAGCCGTGCTGCATACCCTCAACGTGCGTATGAGCGCGGAGCAGTTGAGGTACATCATCGACCACGCCGGTGACGAGGTCGTCGTGGTCGACCACAGCCTTGTGGGTCTGCTGGGAACCGTCACCCGTGACGTCTCCCGTTCCCTGCGGCACATCGTGGTCGCCGGGGAAGGCGATCGGAGCCCGCTGTCGGACTTCCGCGGCGAGGTGCACGACTACGAGGAGTTGCTGGCCGGACGGCCCGACGACTACCCCTGGGCCGACGAACTGGACGAACGTACGGCGGCGGTGATGTGTTACACGTCGGGGACCTCGGGCGAGCCGAAAGGCGTCGTCTACAGCCATCGGGCCCTGTACCTCCAGCTGCTGCACCTCATCAGCCCCGACGGCTGGCACATCAGCGCGAGGGACACCGTCCTCCCCGTCGTCCCCATGTTCCACGTCAACGGCTGGAGCCTGCCGCACGCCGCCGCCCACACCGGAGCGGCGCTGCTCCTGCCCGACCGGCACGTCCAGCCTGCCGCCCTGGCACGGATGATCGAGGACGGCCGTCCCTCGTTCGCCGCCGGGGTGCCGGCCGTGTGGACGGCGCTCCTCGAGGAGCTGCGGCAGGAGCGGTACGACATCGCGAGCCTGCGCCGTGTCGCCGCGGGCGGTTCCGCGTGTCCGCCCAAGCTCATGCGGGACTACCAGGAGGGGTACGGCATCGAGCTGGTGCACTCCTGGGGCATGACGGAGACCCTCGGCCTGGCGTCCGCGGCCGTACCGCCCGCCCGCCCGGCAGGCGACGGTGAGTGGCCCTACCGCTTCACCCAGGGCCGGTTCCCGTCCCTGGTGGAGTACCGGTTGACGGGGCCTGACGGCACACGTGTACCGCACGACGGCGAGTCCACCGGCGAACTGGAACTGCGCGGTCCGACGATCACCGGCGCCTACCACGGCGGAGCGGAAGGCGGCCCGGCCCGCCCCGAGGACAGTTTCAGTCCGGACGGCTGGCTGCGCACCGGCGACATCGGCCGCGTCTCTCCCGACGGCTACCTGTCCCTGACCGACCGCGCCAAGGACGTGGTGAAGTCGGGAGGGGAATTCGTCTCCAGCATCCATCTGGAGAACGTGCTGCTGGAGCACCCCGGGGTGTTCGAGGCGGCGGTCATCGCCGTCCCCGATCCCCGTTGGGGCGAGCGCCCGCTGGCCGTGGTGGCCCTCCACGAGGAGGCGGACGTCGAGGTGTCGGAGCTGAGCGCCTTCCTGGCCGACCGCGTCACCCCCGCCTGGCACGTCCCCGAGCAGTGGGCGGTGGTGGGCCGGGTCCCGAAGACGGCGGTGGGCAAGAACGACAAGAAGCTCATGCGCCGCCAGTACGCCGAGGGCGCCCTGACGGTCGTGAGGACCGAGCGCCCGTCCGCTCACCGCGGCGGGTGAACGGTGGCACGCCGACAGCCCGTGGAGGTCACCCATGGGCACGCGAACCGGCCCCCGACGTGCCGGGGACCGGTGAGGACCGTCCCCGGGGAAGGAGCACCGTGGACGCCGACGGCAGGCGAGAGGACCCGCGGGAGACGGGCCCGTGCCAGGAGTCCCGTTCGTGGCAGGCAGCGCTCGGTGCGGAGGTGAGCGCCCTGCGGGAGGAACTGCGCGCCGTGCGCGCGCTGCTGGACCGGGCCCTGGCCGAACGCACCGAGGCCGCCCCTGGGCCGTCCGGCCAGAAGGGCGACGGGCGACGGCTCATGTGCGGGTTCGACCCCTACTGGGCCGCGCCGGGCGAGGATCCCGGGTGACGGCACCGGCCGCAGCGCACCGGACGGACACCGGACGCCTTCGAAGGCGTGCGGCCACCGACATGCCGGAACCGCGCCGCACCGCGGGCCCATGGCGCACCCGGCGCGGTGACCGGACAGCTTGACCCTTCTTCGCGGGAGACACACTCATGGCACCGTCACGGAACACACGCAGCGCCCCCGGGACACTGCGCCGGGTTCTGTTCGTCGGCAACAACTGGGACGGCACGGTCGATGTGCTCGAACCCGTCGGTGATCTACGTCCCATCGGCCGGGTCAATGTCGTCCCCGACCTTCGCGCACGGCTCCGGGAGATCTACCGCAACCCCGTCAGGCTGGCTTTCTTCCTACGCGTCCGGCAGGTCATCGGCGAGGGGCACGACCAGCTCGTCGACGACGTCTACTCCACCCCCGACGGCTCCGCCATCGTCGTCTCCCGGCCGAGCCTCGCGGACGTGGTGTGCGTCTCCCTGACCACCGGCGAACTGCGCTGGCGCTTCCCGGTGGCGGGCTTCCGAGCCGACCACATGGCCCTCTCCCCCGACGGCACGACCGTCACCGTGTCGGCGTTCACGGCCCGCACCGTGCACGTCCTGGACATCGAGACCGGCGCGGAGAAAGGGTCGTTCCGCACCGGGGACATGCCGCACGAGACGGTGTTCACCGACGGCGGGCGCCGCCTGTGGAACATGTCCGTCGGCTTCGTCTGGACCGACTTCGACGCCCGGTGGCAGGACTTCACCAAGGGCGACCGGCACATCACCATCGCCGACGCCCGTACCCACGAGGTCCTGCGCACCATCAGCATGCGGTCCCGCCTCGACGCCTTCGGCCTACCCGATCTCTCCCACTCCGTGCGCCCCTCCGTCTTCTCCCCGGACGAGACCCGCCTGTACTTCCAGGTCTCCTTCTTCAACGGCTTCATCGAGTACGACGTGGCGAAGGACGAGATCACCCGTGTCGCCACGTTGCCCGCCCACCCGGCCACCCCGCCGGACAGGACCGCCTGGGTCAACGACTCCCGGCACCACGGGATCTCGATGAACGCCGACGGCTCCAAGGTGTGCGTGGCCGGCGTGATGGACAACTACGCCACGGTCGTCGACCTCGCCACCTTCCGGCACGGTCCGCTGGTCCCGGCGGCCCGGCCGTACTGGGCCGCGACGACCGCGGACGGGTCGGCCGCCGTGGTGTCGGAGAGCGCGGCCGGCAGGGTGACGGCCATCGACTTCGCCACCGGCCGCAAGACCGCCTCGGTGGAGGTCGGACGGCACCCCCAGCGCATCCGCCTCGGTCACACCCGGGCCGACTGGACGCCGCCCGCGGGCGGTTGACGGCTCCCGTACGGTCCCGACCGCCACGACGGCACGCCGCCGTCCGCTTCCGGTGGAGGCGAGAACCTCCGCTCCGTGAGCGGACGGCCGTCGCCGTTCGGGACAGCGTCACGGCCATGGACCGCCACCTTTTCGGTGTCCCCCCGCTCCCGCGTTCCCGGGCATTGCCGGCCGGCGGCGGTGGGCGGCGCAGGGGAGGGCGCGGCGGAGCGCCGGTGGTACGGGCGCCGGTTCCTTCGCGTCAAAGCGCCCCCTCTGTGGGTGAGGGGTCCGGGAAGACGGACAACACAGTAAGCGTTGCGGCCGCGCACTCGGCCGGTGCGACACCGGGGCAGAGGCGAGCGGCCACTGATCCAGGAAGGTTCCAAGTGATGTCCCCCCAACGGCCGGACACGCACATACACGAACAGAAAGGTGACGCATCGATTTCCTTCCTACGGTCACGCATCGACGAGCTCGACGCCCGGATCATCGGCCTGCTCCAGCACCGGGCGCGGCTGGCCGCCCAGGTCCAGCGGGAACGTATCCACCGGGGCGGCACCCGGATCGCCGCCGGCCGGGAGGCCGAGGTGCGTCGCCGCTTCTCCGCGGGGCTCGGTCCCACGGGTGACGCGGTCGCCGACGCCGTTCTGCTGCTGTGCCGCGGAGCGGCCGACGGCGACGCTTCCCGCCGGCCGTCGGACGACGTGGCCGACAGGGGTGGTGAACGCCGTGCGGACCTGTGACCCGGACCGCCGCGAGGCGCGGTTCACACGGCCCCTGCCGGAAGGGGAGACCGAACGCTGGCTGCGTCTGCCCGCCCTTCAGCAGCCCCGGTGGGAGAACCCGGAACGGGCCGGGGAATGCCGGCGGCTGCTCACCGGTCTCCGCGGCCTGGTCACCGGGAGCGAGGTACGGCGGCTCCGCGATGTCCTGGCGAGGTGCGCGCTCGGCGACCTGCACGTCGTACAGGTGGGTGACTGCGCCGAGGACCCGGACGCGTCGGATCCGCACGCGGTACGGCGTACGGTGGGGCTGATCGACGCGCTGGCGGGCGTATGGCAGATGAGCACGGGCACCCCCGCGGTGCGCGTGGGACGGATGGCGGGGCAGTACGCCAAACCCCGTTCCCGGCCGGTGGAGAAGGTGGGCGGACGCACCCTGCCGGTCTACCGGGGGCACATGGTCAACCGGCCGGGCCCGCGCGAGGCCGACCGCCGTCACCTGCCCGATCACATGCTGCACTGCTACGACGCCGCCGCCCGGATCGTCGATGAGCTCGCGCGGCTGGGCGATCGGGCGCAGCCGGCGGTGTGGACCAGCCACGAAGCACTCGTCCTGGACTACGAGCTGTCATTGATCCGCTGCGACGCGGCCGGGCGGCGACTGTTGACCTCCACCCACTGGCCGTGGATCGGCGAACGCACCCGCGACCCCGCCCACGCGCACGTCCGGCTCCTGGCTTCCGTCGTCAACCCGGTCGCCTGCAAGGTGGGGCCCACCGCCACGCCCGAGGAGGTGCTCGAACTGTGCGCCGCCCTCGACCCCGCCCGGCGACCGGGCCGGCTGACCCTGATCTCCCGGATGGGGGCCGAAGCCGTGGACGAGCGACTGCCCCCGCTGGTGGAAGCGGTCCGGGCCGCCGGGCACCCGGTGATCTGGCTGTGTGATCCCATGCACGCCAACACCCGCCGGATCCACGGGATCAAGACCCGGCACCTGCGGGAGATCACCACCGAGCTGCGGCGCTTCCACCACTGCGTCAGCGCCGCCGGCGGCGTTCCGGGCGGTGTGCATCTGGAGACCACCGCGGCGGATGTCGCCGAGTGCACCGACGGCGACACCGATCCCGTCTGCCACCCCGGCGGCTACCAGAGCCTGTGCGACCCGCGGCTCAACCCGCGACAGGCCCTGGCCGTGCTCACCGCGGTGCGGGACACCATTCCCGGCCCCGCTCCGGAGCGCTGAACGCCTACCCGCCGTGGGCCGCCGTCCCCTCCCCGCGGGGACGGCGGCCCACGTGCACCGGAACGGCCACGAACGACAGCAGCCTGAAAGGCCTCCCACATGAGCATCCCCCTGTACGAGGAACTGGCCATCGGAAAGGCGCCGCGTACTCCCGGCGAACTGGCGGCGGACACGGCCGTGCTGGGTGACCTCGCCGCCACCATGCGCCAGGCCCGCGACCACATGGTCGGGTTTCCCGTCAACCTGGACTTCGACTACCGGCACCTGGTGGAGTACCTGGCGGTGCACGGCAACAACGCGGGCAGCCCGTGCGGCAGCAGCCAGTACCACCTGCACACCAAGCCCTTCGAGCGGGCCGTCATCGACTTCTTCGCCGAACTCGCCGGAGCCCCCAGCGGTACCGCCTTCGGTTACGTGACCAACGGCGGAACCGAGAGTAATCTGTTCGGCACCTATCTCGGCCGCGAACGGTACCCCGACGCCGTCCTCTACGCCTCCGCCGAAGCCCACTACTCCATACCGAAGATCGCGCGCCTGCTGCGCATGGACCACCAGCCCGTCGCCACCGACACCGACGGTGCCATGGAGCTGGGGGCCTTCGCGGCCGCGTGCCGCACCCACGCCCCGCGGGCGGCCGTCGTCGTGGCCACCGTCGGCACGACCGGGAAAGGGGCCGTCGACGATCTCCCGGGCCTGCGGCACGTCCTGGACACGGCCGGCGTCGAACGTGTCCATCTGCATGTGGACGCGGCCTTCGGCGGACTGCTCGCGGCCCTGGCCCCCCGGCCCCGGCCGTGGGGGTTCGACGCCGGCGCCGACAGCATCGCCGTCAGCGGACACAAGATGATCGGAGCACCGATCCCCTGCGGCATCGTCCTCGCCCGTCCCGACCACGTGGAGGGCATCCGCGCGGACGACGCGGCCGTCGGCGCGGACGACGACACCATCAGCGGCTCCCGGGACGCGCTCTCCCCCCTCTTCCTCTGGTACGAACTGCGCCGCCTGGGACGGGACGGCCTCGCCCGACGCGTCCAGCACTGCCTGCGCACCGCCGAGTACGCCGCCACACGGCTGCGCGCCCTAGGGCGGAACCCCGTCCGTGCGCCGCACAGCAACACCGTGCTCTTCGACGCCCCCGACCAGGCCGTGTGCGACCGCTGGAACCTCCTCCACGAGGACGGACGGGCCCACCTGATCGCCATGCCACACGTCACACGCGAGGACATCGACCGGCTCTGCGCCGACCTTCGCCGGCCCGGCCCCGTACCGGCGGCCCGGACAGGCCGGTGATGAGCCGGACGGCAACTTCCCGGTTGGCCGGTCCGCAGCGCCGGAAGGCGGCCGACGACAAGTAGTCCCGCGGCGCCCCGGCCGAATACGTTCCCGCGGCGAGGCGCGTGCCGAAAGGTTCATGCCGCCGAACAGAGCACGGCCGTCACGCCACACACTCAGGTGGCCTGACGGCCGTTGCCCATTGACTCGCGGACGCACGCGTCCCCCCGCCCCGCCCCGCCGCGTCCGTCGGACCCCCGCCCCGAAATCGATGGAATAAACATTGCCGATTCGTACCCGGAAGAAGGTACTCATTGCGGGCTCCTATTCGTCGGCTCTACCTTCGGTTGAGTCGGCAGCGAGATAGACGCCGACCACTGAATCCATCGATCGGGAAAGATATGAAGGCACAGCGCCAACCCTTATCCGATGCCATTCCGCGTCAATCCGCGCGGGGTGTCCTTTCCAGCGGTGACCGGCACTGCGTGACGTGTCCGGACGGGACCCGGCTGGACGTGACCGTCTACGGCGGGAGCCGGGCGGTCACGGCGCCGCCCGGCTCCCGCCCAGTGGTGGTCCTGCCGACGAGCTGGGCGGCGAGCCCGGCCAGTTTCACCCTGATGCTGGGCAGGCTCGCCGCATCCGGCTACCTGACGGTCGGCTACACCCCGCGCGGCTTCAACGGTTCCGGCGGGCGGGTCGGCACGGCATCGGAACGGGACGTCTCCGACTTCCGGACCGTGCTGGACTGGATCGAGAACACGATCCCGGCCGCCGACGGGAAACGGATCGCGGCCATGGGAGTGTCCTACGGAGCCGCCATCAGCCTGCTGGCCACCGCGGCGGACGACCGTATCTCCACCGTCGTCGCCTTCGACGGCTGGGCCGACCTGTACCAGGCCCTGGCGGCGGGCGACACCCCTCGGCTGGCCTCGGCGGCCCTGCTCAGCCTGGGCCTGCTGCGGGGGCGCCCGAGCCAGTCCCTGCTCCTCGCCATAGGCCGCTTCTTCACCGGGCTCCAGCGCGGTGAGCTGAAGCGCTGGGCGGCCGCGCGGTCGGTGTCCGCGCACGTGGAGCGGCTCAACGCCAGGCAGGTCTCGGTTCTGTTGGCGGCCAGTTGGAACGACGTCGTGCTCCGCCCCGAGCAGTGCGCCGACCTCCACGCCGCGCTGACCTGCCGTTCGGTGCTTCTGCTGCACCCCGGGGGCCACCCGTTGCTGCCGGTCGCACAGCTGGCGGAGAAGACGGGCCGCCAGTTGTGGGACTACGCCGAACGCTGGCTCGACCGGGAACTGCGTGAGGTCCCGACCGGAGTCCACGACGACGGTGCCGTGGTCGTACTGGACGGTGACGCTCCCGGCGGCCGGCGAAGCACCGCCGAGCACACCGCCACCCTCGGCCTCGGCGCGCCCGGGCTGCTCGGCCCCGGTCCGCTGGCCGGCCGCGGCGGCGCCTGGACGAGCGGTCTGCTCGGCGCCATACCGTCCGGGGCGACCGACCGGATGCCCCTGATGCCCCCGCCGTTCCGTGGCGACCGGTTCAACGCCTTGTTCCCGGCAGTCTGGTTCCCGCTGGTCCCCGCCCTCGCCGCCGGCCGCTGGCTGAGCGATCCGCTCCCGTCGGACGGCCGCATCCGCGGCTGCCCCACGGTGCGGCTGGCGGTCGCCTGCCCGGCGCCCGAGGTGACGCTGACGGCCCATCTGTACGAGGTCGGTCCCACCGGGTTCGGGCGGCTCGTCAGCCAGGGGGCCACGACGACCGCCACGGGCGGACGCTGCCCCGTGCCCGTCCACATCCGGCTGCGCACGACGGTGCGTGACGTCCCCGCGGGACGCCGCATCGGACTGATCGTCGGCACCAGCGATCCCACCTGCCTGATCCGTACCCGCCCCCTGAGCAGGGTGACGCTGCACTCACCGCCCGCGGAGCCGGCTCGGCTGACGCTTCCGTTGAGCGAGGCGCTGGGCGACCGCTGACCACCTCCGGCCGAAGGCGCCCTCCATGTTCTTTCGCGGAAGAGGCCCCATGTTCTGGCTTCTTTTCACCATCACCCTTTATCTCATCCTGGTGTCTCCTTTGGAGTTCGCCTCCTTCGTACGCGACACCAATGCCACCGTGCTCCGGTTTCTCCGGTCCTTCGCGGCCTTCTTCCAGGAGCTGCATACGTGAATTGAGGCATGGCCCCCGTTCCGTGTGACCGCCCCGGAAGGAACGCACCGCCCGTCCACTCCCGCTCGAAGGGATATCCGCCATGAGTGTCCGGCAGATGCTCACCACCCTCGTCGCCGCCTTCGCCGGCCTGCTCGCCGCGTGGAGCTACCGGCCCCAGCAGCCCTCACAGACGACCTCGCCCGCGCCGAACCCGTTGTCCGTGACGGTGGAGGCCCCCGGCGTCCGGGCTTCGACGCGGGCAAGTCCCGGCGTACCGGCGCACAGCCCGTCCGGAACCGGTCCCGCGGCCGTCCCGGAGCCCGCGTCCTCCGCCCCGGCGGCCCGGGCCTCCCGTGAACCGCGGAGTGCCGGTCCCACGCCCGGCATCGCCGCTTCCCCGGCACCGACGGGTTCTTCGACGGCCCGGCCCGACGCCTGCGTGAGCAGGGCCGGCGCGGCATCCGCCCCCGCCCGTCCCGCACCGGACCACGAACCCACCGGCGGCATTCCGGACCACACACCCACCGCCCACATCCCGGAGCACGAACCCCCCACCCGCGTTCCGGACCGGACACCCACCGCCGGAGAGACATCGCCGCGGCCGGTGAGCGGCGACCCGTCGCCCGCCTGCCCGGCTGCCGGAACCACACCGGCGACCGGCCACACCTCCCCCGACGGGAAGCCGGTCTGGCCGCTGCCGCCACAGACCCCGGTGACCGTGCTGCCCCTGTGGGAGGCCATGCGCACCGACTCCGGACGGAAGGGCTGACATGTCTTCGCAACACGCCTCCCGGGCACGCGCGCTGACCACCTCCGAGGCGGTGCTCTGGCGGACCGAGAGTCCCGGACTGCGCCTGCCCATCCTGGTGATGGTCTCGCTGGACGCGACACCCGACCGGGACCGGCTGTGCCAGGCCCTCGAACACGCTGCCCGGACCCATCCGGAGCTGCGCAGCCACCTGGCCGAAGGGCCGCTGGCAGTGGGCCGGCCACGCTGGACACCGGTGCCCGACCTCGACGTACGCCGCCACTTGCGCGTGATCCGGCACCCCAAGCCGGACGACGTGGACCAAGTGCTCGACCTGACACGCTCGCTGGCGGAGACTCCCTTCGATCCGGCGCGACCGCTGTGGGAATGCCTGCTCCTGCAGGGGCCCGGCGCGGGCGGCTCCGTGCTGGTCTTCAGGGTGCACCACGCGCTGGCCGACGGCCGGCTGATCGTGCGCATGCTGGACACGCTGTGCGCGGACGACGACGGGGCCGATGCCGAACAGCCGCGCCTGCGGGTCGTTCCGCCTCCCTGCGACACCGGGCAACGGCTGCTCGGATCAGTCCCGCTCCTTCCCATGTTCGCGGGTGCCGTCCTCGACGGTGCCCGGCGGGCGGCCTGCGCGACGGCGCGACGCCTTCTCGACCCGCTCGCACCACTGCCCGGCGCCCTCCGGGCCGTCCCCGCGGCCGTCCGCTCCGGCGCCGCCGCGCTCATGCTCCCGGCGCCCCACTCCCCGGCGCTCAAGGGCAGGTCGACCCAGCGCGAGCTGCGGATCGTCGACCTGCCGAGGACGTCACTGCGCGAGGCCGGGCGACTGGTCGGAGGCAGCACCCAGGACGCGTTCCTCACCGGTGTCCTGGGCGGACTGCACCACTACCACCAGGCGGTGGGGACCACGTGGCCGAGCGTCCCCATGGCGGTGGCCGCGGCTCTCCCCGACGGCTCGGGACACCGGAACGGGGGCAACCGGTTCACCGGCGTCCGGCTCGCGGGACCGGCTGGGGAACCCGACCCTCTGCGCCGCCTGCGCGCCGTTCATCACGCCGTGCGCGCCGCCCGTTCGGGCCCCCTGATCGACCCGGACCGGCTGGGCCCGTTCTCCGTCCTCCTGGCGGCGGCGCCCGGCCCCGCGGTACGGGTTCTCGCCCGGCAGCTCACCGCGAGCGACGTGCACTGCACCTACGTACCCGGGCCGGGGGACCGAGTGCGGCTGGCCGGCGTCGCAGTGACCGCCATCCGCCCCTTCGCTCCCGCTGTGAACTGCGGCTTTTCCGTCGCCATGTGTTCGTATGACAAGACGTGCGCCATCGGTGTGAACATCGACACCGAGGCCGTACAACACCCTGATCTGTTGCACAGTGCTCTTGTGACGGGCCTCCGGGAGATGACAGGTCTCGTGGACGACTGACCCCGCACGACACCTGTGCCCCAGGTCTGCACCGAGCTTTCACCCTCCGCTCGTCGACCGGATACCACCCGTCGACGGCTCCGACGAGGAAGATGTGACTGGCCTTGGCCCACAGCCACGATCTCCGCTGCCACAAGCCGGCCCCCGCCGAACGGGCCGACGCCGCGAACCGTTCCGTGCAGGACGACTGCCGGCTGATGCTGGCAACGGCCCTGGAACTCATGGAGTCCATCGCCCGCGCACACGCCCGGGCCATGAACCTGATCCAACACGCCGCCAGGCTCCAGCGCGACGATGAGCGTGCGGCGGAACGCGCGGTCCGGCCGCCGCAGTCCTGCCAACCGCCTACCGCCCAGCCCGTGCCCGACGGCGCGGACGCCCACACCGGCGGTACGGGCGCCGACGGGGTCCGCGGACTCACCCCGCAGGAACGGCGTGTCCTCACGCTGATGAGCCGCGGACTGTCCAACCGGGTCATCGCCCGGCAACTGGGACTGTCCGAGCAGACCATCAAGAACTATCTGTCCACCGCTTTCCGCAAACTGGGCGTGACCAGCCGCACCGAGGCGGCTTTCTATGTCCTCCAGGCCGAAGCGGCGCCACCGGACCCGGACGCCCCGGCCCACGGCGCACCCGCCCGCCGGGTTCCGGAGCCCCGGCCCGGCGGCCGGGCGGACACGGTACCCCCGGCTTCCCCCCACCCGGTCGCTCCCGCCCCCACCGGCCGCTCGGTGCGTGTGGAGCACGACACACAGGAGCGACGATGACATCACTGCGCACCGCGCCGCCCGACGCGCTGACCAGCCCCGGGCCGCCACAACCGGACTTCACCCCTTGCGGAGCCCTCCTCGCGGCACACGCGCCGGGATCACCGGTCCACGTGGTGCACCGGTACGAGGACGGGGTGCGCGGGGTGCTGCCGGCACCGGACGGCCACGCCACGCCGCCCGCGGGGGCCGACTGGCGGGTGGTCGGGACCTTGCCGCCCCTGGCCCCCGAGTGGCTGGGCGACGCCGCCTTTCTCGCCGCCCACCGGGTGCGCCTGCCCTATGTGGTGGGAGAGATGGCCAACGGCATCGCCACCGGTGACATGGTCGCCGCCGCCGCCCGTGCCGGCATGCTCGGTGTGTTCGGCGCCGCCGGGCTGGCGCCGGCGAGGATCGAGAAGGAGATCCTCAGGCTGCGACGGGAACTGGGTGACGGGCCCGGCTGGGCGGTGAACCTCATCCACTCACCGGCCGAGCGCGGCATGGAGGACACCGTCGCCGACCTGCTGCTGGCCCACCGCGTCCCGACGGTGTCCGTGTCGGCGTTCATGGAACTGACCCCGGCGGTGGCCCGGCTCGCGCTCACCGGCGTCCGCGAACTGCCCGACGGATCCGTGCGGCGGCCGGTACGGATCATCGCCAAGGTCTCCCGGCCCGAGACCGCCCGGGCCTTCATGTCACCGGCTCCGCCGGACCTGGTGCGCGCCCTCCTCGAGGCGGGCCGGCTGAGCGCCGACGAGGCGCGGACGGCCGCCCGGGTGCCGATCGCCGAGGACATCACGGCCGAGGCCGACAGCGGGGGACACACGGACAACCGTCCGCTCTGCGCCCTGCTGCCCCGTCTGTTCGCCCTGCGTGACGAACTCGCCGGCCGGGGTCTGCCCGCGGCGCGGATCGGTGCGGCCGGCGGGCTGGGCACGCCGCACGCGGTGGCCGCCGCGTTCGCAGCGGGAGCGGCGTACGTGGTCACCGGGTCCGTGAACCAGACGGCCGTGGAGGCGGGGGTGAGCGAGGAGGCCCGCGCGCTGCTCGCCGGCGCCGATCTCACCGACACGGTGATGGCACCCGCGGCGGACATGTTCGAACTGGGGGTGAAGGTGCAAGTCCTTTCCAGGGGCACGATGTTCGCCCGTCGGGCGCACCTGCTGTACGAGCTGTACCAGAGCTACGGCAGCCTGGACGACCTGCCGGCACCCGCCCGCGCCCGGCTGGAGCGCGACGTGCTGCGCGCCACGGTGGAGCAGGTGTGGCGGGAGACGGAACACTTCTGGCGGGAACGCGACCCCCGGGAACTCGACCGGGCCGCCGCCGACCCCCGCCACCGGATGGCGCTGCTGTTCCGCTGGTACCTGGGACAGTCGAGCCGCTGGGCCATCGCCGGCGACCGCGACCGCCGGCTCGACTTCCAGCTGTGGTGCGGCCCCGCCATCGGAGCGTTCAACCACTGGGTCGCCGGCAGCTGCCTGGCCGCCCCCGAGGCCCGCACGGTGGCCGCGATCGGCCGGAACCTGCTGGAGGGTGCCACGGTCGTCACCCGGGCACAGCAACTGCGCGCCGCCGGTGTGCCCGTACCACCCGAGGCGTTCGCCTTCACCCCCCGCCCCCTGGCCTGATCCCCCGGCCCCGGGCCCGCTCGTCCGGGCGGCCGCACCGGGTGCTCGCACCCCTCGGCAGGCCCCTGGGCCGGCGCGGTGCGCTACGCCCCGCCCGGCCTCGGCCCCCGGTCGCCGCGCACCGGACGATCCGGTCGCCGCCCGGCCACCGGGGCCGCCGTGACCTCCCCCGGTGTCCGCGCCCGGACGGATCGCGGACACGCCCCCCGGGAAGCGCCACTTCCACCGGGCACCGCCGGGCGCACCGGCGGCCCTCGCAGCACGCGCCCCGCCCAGGCGTCCCGTCGCGGACCCGCTCCCGCGCACCCCGCGGGCGACCGGGCACCACGCACCGCGCGCCACCCCGGCGGACCGCCCTGCCGCGCACGCCCGCACAGCCCACCGATCGTCTTCAAGGAGACAGCCATGCCCCTTCCCTCCCCTGCCCGTCCCGATCCCGGGCCGCCGACACCCCTGGACGTCGCGGTCGTCGGCATCGGCGCGCTGCTTCCCGGCTCGCACACCGTGGACGAGTTCTGGCGGAACGTGCTCAGCGGCCGCGACCTCATGCGCGACGTACCGCCGACCCACTGGCTGATCGACGACTACTACGACCCCGACCCCAGCACCCCCGATCACACCTACGCCCGGCGGGGCGCCTTCCTGGACCCGGTCGACTTCGACCCGCTCGCCTACGGCATCCCTCCGAACACGCTGTCCGCGACCGACACCACCCAGTTGCTCTCCCTGGTCGCCGCCGAGCAGGCACTGCTCGACGCCACCGGCGGCGACCTGGCCCGCATGAACCGCGAGAGGACCGGCGTCATCATCGGCACCTCCGCACTGGAGCTGCTGTTCGAGATGGCCTGCCGGCTCCAGCGGCCGATGTGGCTCAAGGCCCTGCGCGAGGGCGGGATCGACCAGGCGCGGGCGGAGGAGCTGTGCGAACGGATCGCCGCACAGTACGTCCCCTGGCAGGAGGCCACGTTCCCGGGACTGCTGAGCAACGTGGTGGCCGGGCGCATCGCCAACCGGTTCGACCTCAACGGCCCCAACTGCACCGTGGACGCCGCCTGTGCCGGTTCCCTGGCCGCGCTGTCGATGGCCGTGTCGGAGCTCCAGCTCGGCCGCTGCGACACCGTGCTGACCGGCGGCGCCGACACGTTCAACGGCATTCCGATGTACATGTGCTTCAGCAAGACCCCGGCGCTCTCCCCGTCCGGGGACTGCCGGCCCTTCTCCGACAGCGCCGACGGGACCATGCTCGGCGAGGGCATCGTCATGTTCGCGCTGCGCCGCCTCGCCGACGCCGAGCGCGACGGCAATCCCGTGTACGCCGTCCTCAAAGGTCTGGGTTCCTCCTCCGACGGCGGCGGGGGCGCCATCTACGCACCCGTCGCCGGCGGACAGGAGCTCGCGCTCCGCCGTGCCTACCAGCAGGCCGGGTACGGGCCGTCCACCGTCGAACTCGTCGAGGGCCACGGCACCGGGACCAAGGCCGGGGACACCGCCGAGACGACCGCCCTGCACAACGTCTTCGACGCCGACCGCCACGCCCGGCACGACGGGCACGACGACGGCGGTCCGTGGTGCGCGATCGGCTCGGTCAAGTCACAGATCGGGCACACCAAATCGACGGCCGGTGCGGCCGGACTGCTGAAGGCCGTCCTCGCCCTCCACCACCGCGTGCTGCCGCCGACCATCAAGGTCTCCCGTCCCCTCTCCACCCTGTCGGCTTCCGGCAGCCCGCTGTACGTCAACACCCAGCCGCGCCCCTGGGTGCGCGCCGAGGGGCACCCCAGGCGGGCGTCCGTCTCCAGCTTCGGCTTCGGGGGCAGCAACTTCCACCTCACGGCCGAGGAGTACCGGCCGGCGCCGGGCCGCGCCCGTCCCCGCCGCGTCCGTGACGCCGAACGCGAACTCGTCCTGCTCGCCGCCGGGACACCGGACGAGCTGGCCACCGCCGCCCTGCGGCTCGCCGAGTCGCGGCAGGCGCCGGCCGACCTCGCGCGGCACACCCAGCGGAACTTCGACGCCAGCCTGCCCTACCGCCTGGCGGTGCTGGCGGGCACCCCGCTCCAGGCGGCCGAGCGACTGCGCCAGGCCGCGGCGCGCGTCACCGCCGAGCCACAGCGCACCGTGGCCCTCCCCGGGATGATCCGCTACAGCGGCCCCGAGCCGGTCCGGGGACGGCTCGCCTTCGTCTTCTCCGGACAGGGCAGCCAGTACGTGGGCATGGGGGCCGGGCTCGCCCGGCGCCATCCGCCCGCGCTCGACGTCTGGGACCGGGCCGCCGGCTGGGGGGCGGAACTCGGGCTGGCCGTGCACCGGCTGGTCTTCCCGCCGCCGGCCTTCGACGAGGCCGGCCGAAAGCGGCGGGCGGCCTCCCTCGCGGCGACGGAGATCGCCCAGCCGGCACTCGCCGTACAGAGCCTCGCCCAGCTGGCGGCACTGGACCGGGTGGGGGTGGTCGCCGACTGCACCGCGGGGCACAGCTTCGGCGAACTGGTCGCCCTGCACGCCGCGGGCGCGTACGACGCCCGTTCGCTCTTCAGGCTGGCGGCCCGGCGCGGGGAGCTCATGGCCAAGGCGGCGGCCGGGGACCCGGGCGGGATGCTGGCCGTGACCTGCCCCGAGGACCGGATCGCCGGCATCATCGCCACCACCCCGCCGGACGGTCTGTGGCTCGCCGCGCACAACGCGCCCGACCAGGTGGTGCTCGCGGGCGGCACGGAGGCGCTGCGGCGCGCCGAACTCGAGTGTGCCGCCCGGGGCATGGCCGCCACGCGCCTACGGACGTCCGCGGCCTTCCACACCCCGGCCGTGGCCGCCGCCGCCGAGCCCTTCGACGCCTTCCTCGACCTGATCGACGTACGGCCCCCGGGGCGTGATGTGTGGTCCAACGTCACGGCCGGCCGTTACCCCCGGGATCCCGCGGCGGTCCGCGAGCTGCTCGGCGCCCAGATGTGCTCACCCGTGCGGTTCGCCGCGCAGGTCGAGGCCATGTACGCCGACGGGGTGCGCGTCTTCGTCGAGCTGGGTGCCGGCAACGCGCTGAGCGGCCTGGTCTCGCGGGTGCTCGGCGACCGGCCCCATCTGCCGGTGTGCGTCGACCGCCGGGGCACCGACGCCTTCACCGGCCTGTACGACGCGCTCGCGGCGCTGGCCGTGCACAGCGCCCGTCCCATCGACTTCGCGGCGTTGTGGAGCGACCACGCACCCGCCGTCCGCGACGAACGGAGGAAACCGAGGATGCGCCTGCCCATCGGGGGCAACAACGTCGGCCGCAGCTATCCCCCGCCGCCGCCACGGGAACCGGCCCCGCGCGCCGACGCCCTGCCGGCGGCTTCCGCCGCAAGCACCAGCCACCAGGAAGGAAACCGCTCATGACACTCCATCCGCCGGTGACCGGCACACCCGGACAACCCGACGCGGACCTGCCCGCGAACAACGTGCCGGCACCGGACCCGGCCATCGGCCCCAAAACGGCGGAGGAGGCACGGCGACTGCTGGAGCGCACCGAGCAGCAGATCACCGACCTGCACGCCGAGCACCAGCAGGTCATGGCCCAGATCCACCGCACCTACCTCGAAGCGGCCCAGGGACTGCTCAGCGAGCTGTCCCGCTTCATCACCCACACCCTCGCCGCGCCGCCCCACCAGGCTCCGCCCGCCGCGCACGGCCGGGAGCCGCTCGAGTACGACGCGCCGCGCGCCGTTCGCCCGGACCAGCCGTCGGCGCACCGGTCACCGGACCCGGCCGGCGCTCCGTCGCCGGCGGCGGATCACCCGGTGACCCGCGCGACGGCACCCGACGGCGAGCCGGTCGCGGTGCCCTTCCCCGAAGCCCCGGGTGCCACGGCGTCACCCGCTGCCGAGGCGGCCGGGCCGGCGGACGGCGGCACGCCGTCCACCGAGCGGCTCTCCCGCATCCTGCGGGGCGTCGTCGCCGACCTGACCGGTTACCCGGACGACATCCTCACCGACGACATGGCGCTGGAGACCGACCTCGGCATCGACTCCATCAAACGCGTGCAGATCCTGGCCGCCCTGCGCCAGGAGGTACCCGAGCTCGCGCAGGTGGAAGTCTCCGACATGGCCGCGCTGCGCACCATGGGGGACATCCTGGAGCGGCTGGCCCAGGCACACGGCGAGATCGGGCGGGAGATCTCCTTACAGGACCAGGCCGGCGGGCCCGCCCCTCCCCGGCTGACCCGCCTGGTCCCCGGCCTCCGGCGACAGCGCCCGCCCGGACTGGCACTGCCCGGGCTCGACGCCGGTGTCCTGATCACCGACGACGGGCGGGGCATCGCCCGAGCCCTCGCGGCGGAACTCACCGCCCACGGCGTAGCGGCCCGGGTCGTTCCAGGCCCGCCGACCGGTGGGCCGGACACCGCCGACGCGGGATGCGTGGTGCTCCTGGACGCGCTGCGCGCGCCCGCCACCCCCGCGGACGCCTCGGCCGCTCTCCATCGCGATCTGCTGGGCTCGCTGCGCGCGTTGGCGCCCGCGCCGGCCGCCCGGCCGACCGGCCGTGAAGTGAGCGTCGTGCTCGTGCAGGACGGCGGCGGCGACTTCGGGCTGAGCGGCCGGCAGGGCGAGGGCGCCTGGCTCGGCGGTGCCACCGCCCTGGCCAGGACCGCGGCGCGGGAATGGCCTTACGCGGTGGTCAAGGCCATCGACTGCCAGAACACCGGCCGCACGCCCGCGGACACCGGCCGGGCCCTCGCCCGGGAGCTGCTGAACGGCGGCGACGACCCGGAGGTGGCTCTCGCCGCGGACGGCGCACGCCGCGTCCCGGTCCACACGGACGCGGCACCGCTGCCGGCCGGCGGGACGGGGCGTGTCGGCTCCGGCTCCTTCCTCGTGGTCACCGGAGGCGGTCGGGGCATCACCGCGCACTGCCTGGCGGAACTGGCGGCACGGGCCTCCGGCATCCGGCTGCTGCTGCTGGGACGGACCCCGCTCACCGATCCCGCCGACGAGGAGCCGGCGGAGGCCGCAGCGGCCGACCTTCCCTCCCTGACCCGGCTGCTGCTGGAGCGGGACAGGGCGGCCGGTACGGGGCGCACCCCGGCCGAGGTCACAGCCGACGCCCGGCGCCGGCTCGCGGCCCGCGAGGTCCACGCCACCGTGCGCCGCCTGACGGAAGCCGGTGCCGCCGTCCGCTACGCGGCGGTGGACGTGCGGGACCCGGGCGCCCTGCGGGAGTGTCTGAGAGACGCCCGCGAGCATTGGGGGCCGGTCACCGGCCTGGTGCACGCGGCGGGCGTCATCGCCGACAAACCGCTGGCCGACAAGACGGACGAGCAGTTCGACGCCGTCTTCTCCACCAAGGTGGACAGCCTGCGCCACCTGCTGGCGGCGACCGCCGGCGACCCGCTCGACACCATCTGCCTGTTCTCCTCCATCAGCGCCGCCGTCGGCAACCCCGGGCAGGCCGACTACGCCGCGGCCAACGCCGTGCTGGACCATCTGGCCGCCTCCCTGGCGCACCGGCGTCCGGACACGCGGGTGGTGTCGATGGCGTGGGGTCCGTGGCGCGGCGGCATGGTGACGCCGGGGCTCCAGGAACACTTCGCCCGCGAGGGTGCCGCACTCATCGCGCCGGAGGACGGTGCGGCTGCCTTCGCCGACGAGATCACGGCGGCACACGGCCCCGCACACGTGCTGCTCGTAGCGGACGCGTCCCAGCTCACCCGGTGGGGTACGGCCGCATCCGGTGCCCCGGCGGCGCTGGTGCCCCGGGGCGCGGTGCGGGTCTGCGGTGAGGCACAGCCCGAGCTGGCCGACCACGCCATCGCCGGGCGGGTGGTGCTGCCGGTGGCCAGTGCCGTCGAGTGGCTGGCACGGGCGGTGCCCGGTGAACGGGCCGAGGACGAAC
This sequence comes from Streptomyces sp. SudanB182_2057, assembly GCF_964272715.1. Taxonomy (NCBI): domain Bacteria; kingdom Bacillati; phylum Actinomycetota; class Actinomycetes; order Kitasatosporales; family Streptomycetaceae; genus Streptomyces; species Streptomyces sp. SudanB182_2057. Next base: position 8,370,160 of record NZ_OZ186798.1, on the reverse strand, counting down.
CGTTCGCCCTGCACGACGTGCGGGTGCGGAGCACGGTGACCCTGAAGCGCTACCCCCAGGCGCAGTGGCTGAGCCTGCACACCACCCGGACCCCCACGGCGGACGGCTGGCCGCTGGAGCTGCGCGCGGGCGGCCGGTGTCCCCGCTTCACTGCCGTGGCACCGCTCGTCCCGCCCGGTACGCCGGACACTGCCGCCAGGCCACCGCACCCGCCGCCCGCACCGTGCGCACCGCTGGGCTACGGAAGCAAGGCCCATTTCCACGGTCCGCTCTTCCGGGTCGTACGGAAGATCGAGGGACGCGACGAGCACGGTGCCCTCGGGACGCTGCACGGGCGCACCGCCATGGGGTGGCCCGAGGACCCGCACGCCCGCACCGATGCCGCGCTCACGGACGGGGCCATGCAGCTGGCGGTCCTGTGGGCCGAGGGCGTCCTCGGCCGGCCCAGCCTCCCGATGGCCGTGTCCCAGTGCCTGGTGCACCGCCCGGGACCGGCCCGGAGCGGGCCCGTCACGTGCCGCGTCACCGCTCGGTCCGCGAACGATCTCGAGGCGGTGTGCGACGCGTTCCTCACCGACGAGGACGGATCCCCCCGCGCCACGTTCCTCGGTATCCGCCTGTTCGTCCGTCCCGACTGACCGGCGCCCGGGCCGCCTCCCCGCAGTCCCGGGCGCCCCGTTCCGGGGACCCGCCCGCCGCACCTGGCAGGTCCCCGGCCGGCGCCCGCCGTCCGCACTCCCCCTCTTCGACCAGGACTTCTCATGCGCTTTCCACCGATCGCCGTGGTCGGACACGGCTGTGTCCTTCCCGGTGCCTTGACCCCCAGCGCGCTGTGGGACACCGTCGTCACCGCCCGCACCGCCCTGTCGGCAGTGCCGGAGGGCCGCTGGGGCGTCGATCCCGGGACCCTGCGCTCCACCCGGCAACCGGACCCCGACCGGATCCGCACCGACGTCGGCGGCTTCGTACGGGACTTCGACTCCGTCTTCCGCCCCCGCGCGCTCGGCTGGGACGCCTGGAGCGCGGCGCGTCTCGCACCGCTGTTCCGCTGGACCGTCCACGCCGTGGCCGATGCACTCGCCCCCGTGCCCGGCGCCCGCCACAGCACCCGCACCGGGCTGGTGATGGGCAACCTGACCTATCCCACCGCCTCGCTCGCCACCATCGCGCTGCGCCAGTGGCAGACCGGCAACGCCTTTCCGACCGGGCGCGACAGGACGGGGACGCCCGATCCGCTCAACCGGTTCTGCTTCGGTCAGCCGGCGGTGGTCGCCGGCCGGCTGCTGGGGCTCGGCGCCGGCACCCTGACTCTCGACGCGGCCTGTGCGTCCTCCCTGTACGCCGTCAAGCTCGCCTGTGACCGCCTGCACGACGGCCGGGCCGACGTGATGGTGGCGGGCGGAGCCAGTGGCGCGGACAGTCTCTTCATCCACATGGGGTTCACGGCCCTCGGCGCGCTGAGCGGCCGAGGGCGCAGCCTGCCCCTGGACCGTCGGGCGGACGGGCTGGTACCGGCCGAGGGAGCGGCCTTCGTGACGTTGATGCGGCTGCCCGACGCGCTCGCCAGGGACATCCCGGTGCTCGCCGTCATCCGGGGGGTCGGCTGCACCGCCAACGGGCGGCGCGGCAGCATCCTCGCCCCCGACCAGGACGCCCAGGAGCGGGCGATGCACCAGGCGTACCGGCAGGCCGGGCTGGCCCCGGAGCGGGTCGGTCTGCTGGAGTGCCACGCGACCGGGACACCGCTGGGCGACGCCGTCGAGATCCGTTCCAGCAACCGGGTGTTCGCCGCCGCGCGCCACCTGGCCGCCGGTTCGTCGAAGGCCAACTTCGGCCATGCTCTGCCGGCGGCCGGCGCGGTGGGCCTGCTCAAGGTCGTGGAGGCGTTGCGCACCGGCGTGATCCCGCCCGTCACCGGGGTGGAGGAGCCGTCTCCGGAGCTCTCCGGCGGACCGCTGCGGCTGCCGGCGCAGCCCGAGGACTGGACGGGTCCGAGGGTGGCGGCCCTGAGCGCGTTCGGGTTCGGGGGCAGCAACGCGCACGTGGTGCTGGAGGGCTGGCCGCCCCCCGTCTCCGGCGCCGCACCCCCGCCGGCCCCCGGTCCCGGGGCCGTCCCGGACGTCTCCGTCTCCGACGCCTCCGTCCCGGACGCCTCCGACGCGGCGGACGGCACGCCGGCGGAGCACGCGGCCGGCCCGGCGGGCGGCGACGCGGAGCGTTCCGCGGATACGTCCCCGGACGGCACCGGCGCCGAAGACGTGGTCGTGGTGGGCCTCGGGGTGCGGCTGGGCGGCGGCGCCGATGTCACCGACTTCGCACGCGACCTGGCCGCGGGCCGGGCCGGCTCGGCCCGCGCCGGCCGCGTCCACCTGGCTCTGGACAAACTGCCCTTCCCGCCGACCGACTTCATCGACGCCCACCCCGAGCAGGGAATGCTGCTGTCCGCCTGCCAGGAGGCGGTCGCCGGACTGCGGCTGCCCGGCGACCGCACCCTCGTCATGGTCGGCGCCGAAGCCACCCCCGACACCGCGCGGTACCGGAGCCGCTGGCAGCGCACGAGCGCACCGGCCGAACGCGGCAAAGGCAGCGAACTCCCTCCGCTGTGCGAGCCGTTGACCGCCAACTCCGTGATGCGGCACATGGGGGCCATTCTCGCGAGCCAGATCAACTTCGCCCTGGACCTGACCGCTCCCGGCTTCGCGCTGTCCGCCCGGGAGTCCTCCGGGCTCGAGGCACTGCGGCTGGCCGTGCGCGCCATCCGGGCCGGCGAGAGTGACGCGGCCGTCGTCGGAGCCGTCGCCATGCCCGACGAGGACGTGCACCGGTCGGTCCTGTCGGCACTCGACCAGCCGCACACTCCCGTGAACGCGGCCGTGGTCATCGTCGTCAAGTCCGCCCGGGCGGCGCGCCGGGACGGTGACCGCGTCCTCGCCGTCATCCCGCCGCCGGGCTCCGCCGCCGTCGGCGGCCCGGCCAGGCTGACGGTCGGCGACGTACCGGCCGCGTCGGGAGGACGAGGCGTCTCGGTGGACACCGCGGAGCTGTTCGGGCACGCGGACTGCGCCCATGGCATGGTGTCGGTGGCCATCGCGGTCGTCGCGCTCAGCAGGGCGCTGCTGCCCCGTCGCGGGGAGCCGGCCGTTCCGTGGCTCGGCGAGCGGTCCGCGGACGTTGTCGTCCAGCCCGCGCAGAGCGTGGACACCGACCGTCTGCGCCTGCAGGCCGCCCCGGACGTGCCGCGTGCGCAGCTGACGGAACCGGCGCCGCGCCTGCACGTGTACTCCGGCACCGGCACGGAGGCCGTGCTGGAGAACGCGCGTGCCTACCGCGAGGACGACCGGGGCCCGGCCCGGCTGGTCGTCCAGGCCTGCGGCGAGGCGCAGTTGCGCGATCGTGTCGAAGCCGCCGTCCGCTGGCTGCGCGGCGTCGGCCGCCGCCCCGACGGTGTGCACTACCGGTCCCGGCCGGTCGGCGGAGAGGTGGCGTTCGTGTACACGGGTGGCGCGGCCACGTACCACGGCATGGGCCGCGCGCTGCTGACGGCCTGTCCCGACGTGGCGCACGCCCTCGCCGAACGGTGCGGTCCGCTGGACCGGCTCGTGCAGTGGCTGTACGAGCCGTCGGCCGGGACGCAGCCCACGGCGATGCAGTTGATCTGGGCGGCCACCCTGATGAGCCGGCTGCACACGGCGATCAGCCAGGACACCCTGGGGCTGCGCCCGCACAGCGTGCTGGGTTACTCCTCGGGCGCGGCGAGCGCCCTGATCTCGCTGGGGCACTGGCGGCAGCTGCGGCCACTGGTCGCGGACGCCATGCGCAACCCTCTCTTCAACGGCCTGCTGACCGGCCCCTGTGAGGCGGTCAGGGCCGTCTGGCGCAGGTCGGGCATCCAGGGCACCCGCTGGGCCACCCACCTCCTGGGCGCGGCACCGGACCGGGTACGGGCGGCGCTGCGCGGCGAACCCGCCGTACACCTGACCGCGGTCAACAGCCCCACCTGCTGCACCATCGGTGGTGAGTCCGAGGCGTGCCAACGGGTCCTGGACAAGCTCGACGCCGCGTACGCGTTCGAGCTGGCGTACGACGTCGTGGCACACGCCCCCGAGGTCGGCGAGGTCGCCGAGCGCTGGCGGGCGTTCCACCACCGGGCGACGGAACCACAGCCCCGCGTCCGGTTCCACGACTGCGCGACCGGCCGGTGGCGGTACCCCACGGCCGAGGGCATCGCGGAAGCGCTGACCGTGCAGGCGACCCGCACGGTGGACTTCGCGGCCACCGTGGAGCAGGCCTGGGCCGACGGCGTACGGGTCTTCATCGAGCACGGCCCCAAACAGCTGTGCACCGGCTGGACCTCGGAGATTCTGCGGGGACGCGATCACCTCGCGGTGGCGCTCGACGGTGCTTCCGACCACCCGGTGCGTCACCTGTTCGACGTGACCGGCCGCCTGCTGGCCGCAGGGGTGCCCGTGCGGCACGAGGCACTGACCCGCCGCTTCACCCCGCCGCCCTCCCACCTCGCCCGTGCGGCCCGGACCATCACGGTGGCCGCCCAACTGCCCGCCGTCACCGCGCCCGTGGCCGGGGGCACGGCGGCACCCGCGGTCGCGGCGCCCGCCACCGCCGGTACCGCGACCGCCGCCGGCCAGACGCGCGGAGCCGACGACGGCACGCCCGTCCACGCCCGGAAGGACGACGGGACCACGGCGGCGGCCACCGCCCCCGCGCCCGCCGCCACACGGGCAGGCGCAGAAGTCACCGGTGTCCTCCAAGCCGCCCGTGCCACGCCACGGGGAGCGGCGCACACCGGCCGCGGACCGCACACGTCCTCGGTGTCGCGGCAGGCCTCCGGCCGACCGGCTCTCCCGGCCCCGCCACCCCTTCCCCTCTCCGACCCGTCCCACCCGCCGGCTCCGCGGCCCCGCGCCTCGACCGCCGGCGCCGTGACCGTGCAGGCACCCGCCGCCGGACCGGCGGACCGGGCCCCCGCCGCGGCCCTCGCGGCCGATGGTGTCCGCGCGGACCAGGCACCCGCCGGGGCCCCCGGCCCCGAACCCGCGGCAGACCGGCCACCGGCCCGGACCGGTGGCGCGGTAGCGGTACGGCGGCCCGCCCCAGTCGCCGCCCTCTCCCCCGTGCCCCCGGCCGGCGCCGCCCCCGGGACGGCCGCGTCGCGGTCCCTGCCGTCGGCCGTCCACCGCCACCGCGCCGTCGAGTACGGACGGCCCGCCCGCGCACTAGGCCTCCCGGCCCCGCCGCCCCTCACCGGACTGCCCGGTCCCCGCTTCGACCGGGCACAACTCGAACGGCTCGCCCACGGACCGGTGTCGGAGGTCCTCGGCCCGCTCTTCCGCCCCCAGGACGGCCGCCGGCGCCAGACCAGGCTGCCCCGGCCGCCCATGCTGCTCGTGGACCGGGTGACCGGGATCGACGCCGAGCCGGGCTCCCTCGGTACCGGCGTCATCTGGACCGAGACCGACATCCGGCCGGACGCCTGGTACCTGGACCCGGCCGGGCGGATGGCCCCCGCGATGACGGTCGAGGCGGGCCAGGCGGACCTGCTGCTCATCAGCTGGCTGGGCATCGACCTGCGCCAGACGGAGGACCGGGTGTACCGGCTGCTCGGCTGTGACCTGACCTTCCACGGGCCGCTGCCGGTGCCCGGCGACACCCTCCGCTACCGCATCGAGATCACCGGCCACGCCCGGCACACCGGTGTCCATCTCTTCTTCTTCCAGTACGACTGCTGGGTCGGCGACGAACCCCGGATCAGCGTCCGCAACGGACAGGCCGGCTTCTTCACCGACCACGAACTGCGGACATCGGCCGGTGTCCTGTGGACCCCGGACGCCCTGGCACCGGAAGGCGCCCTGCCCCAGGCCGTCCCCGAGGGCGCGGGCGCCGGCCGTGACCCGAACACCGGGCGGACGCCTGCCTTCGGTCCCGAACGGGTAACCGCCTTCGCACAGGGCCGGCCCGTCGACTGCTTCGGCCCCGGCTGGGAACCCACCCGCAGCCATCTGCGCACCCCCCGCATCGCCGACGACCGGCACCAGCTCATCCGGCGGGTCACCCACTTCGACCCGGCGGGCGGACCGGCCGGCGCGGGGTACCTGCGCGCCGAACTCCCCCTGACCGGCGGCGAATGGTTCTTCGACGGCCACTTCCACAACGACCCGTGCATGCCGGGCACGCTGATGCTGGAGGGGGGTTACCAGGCAATGGCGTTCCACCTGGCCGCGCTCGGTCTGACCACCGGGCGCGACGGCTGGCGCTTCGAACCCGTCCCACACGAGAGCGTGCGGATGCGCTGCCGCGGCCAGGCCGTGCCCGGCAACGAGCTGCTCGTCTACGAACTGTTCGTCCGCGCCGTCGAGAAGGGTCCCGAACCGGTCATCCGCGCCGACCTGCTGTGCACCGTGGACGGCAGGAAGTCCTTCCACGCGGAGGGGCTCGCCCTGTCACTGGTGCCCGACACGCCCTGGGACCAGTGGCGCACCCTCGTCCGCACCGGCGCTGCCTACGATCCGTCCACGCTGCCGGTCCCCGCCGCCGAACTGCGCGCCAGGCCACCGGCCAGGACCGCCGTCACCGTGGACGGCACGCTGCTGGACCGGGACAGCATGCTCGCCTGCGCGTGGGGGAGCCCGAGGGAGGCCATGGGACCGTCGTTCGCGTCCCTGGGCGGCAGGAGCCGTTTCCCCCGGCTCCCGGGTCCGCCCTATCTGTGCGTGGACAGGGTCACCGCGCTGCGCGCACAGGCCGGCCGGCCGGCACCGGGCAGTGCGGTGGAAACGGAGTTCGAGCTGGCCGAGGACGCCTGGTTCTGGCAGGACAGCGGCGGAACACTGCCCATGGCGATCCTCATGGAGGCCGCGCTGCAACCCTGCGGCTGGCTCGCCCAGTACACCGGCTGCGCCCCGGACCAGGGGAAGGACCTCTTCTTCCGCAATCTGGACGGCACCGCGTCCGTGCTGCGGCCCGTGCCCGTCGGCACCCGGGTCCTTCGTACCCGCGCCACCCTGCGCGAGGTCACCACCGGCGGCTCGATGGTGCTGGTCTTCTTCGACGTCACCTGCACCGCCGACGGGGCACCCGCGCTCACCTGCACCACCAGCTTCGGGTACTTCCCCGCCGGGGCGTTCGACACCCGGACGGGGCTGGACGACGGACCGGCCGAGGACCCCTCCGGCCCGGCGGACCGGGACGCGGGGGACATGCCGGACACCGACCTCACCGTGCGGCCCGAGAAGTACTGCACCGGACCCCTGCGCATCGGCCACCCGAGGCTCGTCACGCCGGACCGGGTCACCCGGTGCCGCCCGGCCGGTGGCACCGCGGGCCTCGGCAGCGTACGCGGCGAGCAGGACGTCCGCGGTGACAGCTGGTACTTCCGCGCGCACTTCTACCAGGACCCGGTCCAGCCCGGATCGCTGGGCGTGGAGGCGATGTACCAGCTGCTGCGGGTGCTGCTCATCGAGAAGGACTTCGCCGCCGGCATGCGCGCCCCGGCCTTCGAGCCGCTGGCCGACGACCCACCCCTCACGTGGAAGTACCGCGGACAGGTGACCCCCGCGTCGCGGCGGGTGGTCATCGACCTGGAGATCACCGAGACGGGAGAGACCCTGGAGGGCAGGTACGCCGTGGCCCAGGCCTGGCTCACCGTGGACGGCCTGCGGATCTACCACGTACGCAACATCGGGCTGCGTGTCACCGACACCGGAGCGCCGCCCCTGCCGGACCACTTCGCGGCGCGCGTCCTCGACTCCGCCGCCGAGCCCTGGCTGGCCGATCACCGGCCCACGCACACGGCGCCCGCCCTGCCGATGACCTGCGTGGCCGATGTGCTCGCGGAAGCCGCGCAGCGTCACACCGGGCGTGCCGTACGGGCGGTGGAGCAACTGGCGCTGGAGCGCTGGATCGTCGTCGGCTCCCCGCGCAGGCTGCTGACGGAGGTACGGGCCGTTCGCGACCGGACCGAGGTACGGCTGTTGCTGTGGCGGCAGGCGGCCACACCGGCGCTGTCGCGATACGAGCGGGTCGCCACCGCCGTCGTCCGGCACGAAGCCGGCCCGCCGCCCGAACTTCCCCCGCCGCTGTCCGACTCCCACCCCGCGCTGTGCCTGCCGTACGAGGACGGCGGACTCTTCCACGGACCGGCCTTCCGCTCGCTGGCCGGCCTGCGCCGGGGCCGGGGCGGCAGCACGGGAGTCGTCCGGCCGGCGAGGTGCCGGGTACCCTACGGCGTCGTCGCGCCCGGACTGCTCGACGCGGCGCTGCACGTCGTCCCGCACCAGGCTTTCGAAGAGTGGGACGCCCGAGTGGCGCCGGGCAGGGCGGGCTTCCCGCGCCGGCTGATCCATCTGCGGCTGTACGAGCCGCTGCCGACGACGGGAGCGTTCCGGGTCGACGCCCGTTTCGCCGGATGCGCCGACGACGATCCGGACCGCCCGCTGATCGACCTGTTCCTGCACCGGTCGGGACGCGTCCTGGCGACCATGCGGGTGGAGGAGCACCTGCTCCCCCTCGGCTTCCTGGGCCGCTACGACCCCGCTCTGCGCCAAGCGTTCCTGCGCGACCGGGTCCCCCTGCCGGGACCCGGCATCGGCCGCGGCGACCGCACCAGCACGACCGTCACCGCTCACGACGTCTCCGAGGTCGACTGGTTCCCCGGCACGGTCAGGGCCGTCTTCGGCGTGCCGGACGGGACACCCGCCGGTGACACGGTGGCGGAGGTGGCCGCCCGTGAGCACGTCGCCCGCCTGTCCGATGTCCACCCCTGCCTGATCAGCACGAGCGCCGGGCGGCTGAGCGCCCGGTCCCGTACCCGGCCGCTGACCCGGCACCACCTGTCCCTGGGGCGCGCGGGCATCGGGGTGACGGTCCGGGAAGCGGCGGCGCCCTCGCTCGACATCGGCCCCGTCACCGACTGGTGGCGGGCCCGCAACGGTGACGACTGGGGCGGCCTGGTCCTGTTGGCCGCGCTGACCCGCGGGTTCCTCACCGAGCTGGAACTCGGCGCTCCCGTGGCCTGCGAGCCTCGTCGGGACACCGGCCGGCTGTATGTGAGCGGCCCCGACGTCGATCCCGCCGCCCTGGTCTTCGCGGCCGTCAACTCCGCCCTGCGGAACGTCCCGACACTGCTGTTGGGCGGGGGCGCGTGGACCCGGCGACTCCTCGGGCTGGTGTTCGGCAGCCCGGGTAGTGGCCTCGACCCACGTACCTGCCCGTGCGCGGAGCCCGCCGCGCCGGCCGCCGAACGGGCCGCGGCGCATCTCGCCCACGGCGGTGACGTGCTGTGGCCGGCGAGCGCGGGCGTGGGGGCCGGTACGGAGCAGGCCGGGGACGAGGTGCTGCGCGGGGCGCTGCGGGCGGGCGCACCCGTGCACCCCGTCAGCTACCGTCCGGTGGCCCCGGCGCACGGCCCCGGCGCAGCGCGCCACCGCGGCCCGCACCCCGTACGGCTCCGCTGCCACCACCTGCTCGCCGGGGCGCTGCCGCCCGCCGCGCTCGCCCGCGAGCCCGCACAGGCCGTCCGCGCGGCGCTGCGCACACTGGACGAGGTGCCGGTACGGTCCCTCGTCGGCGCGGCGCCGCCGTGGAGGGCGGAGCCGGATCCCACACACCTCCGTACGGCCGACGCCGCCACCGACGACGCGCTGTTGTCCGCCCTGGTGCGGAACCTGCCCCGGGTCCCCGGAGGTCTCACCGGGCCGCTCGCCGGCCGGCCCGGCACCGGGGAGGCCGGCGCCCGGGCCGGGGAACCGCCGTGCCGCCCGGCACCGCCCGCCGCGGGCGGGGGCCGTCCGGGGCATCCTCTCGCGCGTGTTCCCGCCTGAAGACCCTGCGGGCGGCTCGCTCCGCCGCCCGGCACCCCCGTAACCGTCTCCTCGCTCAGGGAGCGCTCATGACCCGTCAGACCCCGAGGGCGGTGGCCGCCGCCGTGCTCGCCCAGCCGTCCGCCTGCGCCGAGGCAGCCCGTCTGGCACGCCTCACCGACCGCAGTACCACGGCCGTCCGCGACGAACTCCGCCGCTGTCTGCGACAGATGGCCACCGGCCGCCGGCCCCGGTGGACGGAGCTGTTCGGCCGGATCCTGCGGTGGTGTGTGGCCGGCCGCTGGCAGGTGCACAGCACCGAACCCGAACGGCAGGCGGTCCGCCGGCTCGCCGCCTCGGGCACCGTGGTGTTCCTGCCCAGCCACCGCTCGCATGCCGACCCGCTCTTCCTGGCCCGGGTGGTGCGCCAGTGCGGTGTGCCGCGGCCCACCTGGTTCGCCGGCGACAATCTGCGCCTGCCGCTGCTGACCGGGCCGGCTCGCCGGGCCGGTGTGGTCTTCCTGCGCCGCACGCTGTCCGGTGACGAGGTGTACCGCACGGCGCTGCGCCTGTACCTGGCCTACCTGTTCGCGCAGGGGAGCCCCCTGGAGTGGTACCAGGAAGGCAGCCGGACCAGGACCGGGCTGCCGCAGCCCCCGCGGCACGGTCTGCTCACGCACGCCCTCGAAGCGGTGCGGCTGGGAGTCGGCCGCCAGGTGTGGTTCGTTCCGGTCTCGCTGACCCTTACGCCGGTCCCGGACGCCGCCCGGCTGGCGGACGAGGAGGACGGCCGCCGCAAGGCACCGGAGTCGCTGCGGTGGTTCCTGCACTACGTCCGGCAGCAGCGCCGGGCCGCGGGCCGCGTCGACGTGCGCTTCGGGACCCCGCTGGAGGCCAGTGGCTACGCGTGGGCGCCCCAGGGCGACGTCACGCGGGGGGCGCGCCTGCTCGGGCGGGATGTGACCCGTGCGGTCTGCCGCGCCACGGTCGTCACCGCCGAGGCCGTCACCGCGGTCGTCCTGACCGGCCGGTCCCCCGCCCTGACCGTTCCCGACGTGCACCGCCGGGCCCAGCCGCTGCTCGATGCCCTAGAACGGTGCACCACCGCCGCCCCGCCGCCACCGGAACTGCGCACCCAGGCCGGTGTGCGGAGCGCGCTGGAACGGCTGGCCGCCGCCGGGGCGGTCACCTTCACCGACACCGACGGGCAACCCCTCGTCCGCGCGGTGCCACGGATCGCCACCCTCCACCGCAACCAGGGAGTGCACTGGTTCTGGCCGCGTGCCGTCGCCGAGATCGCCGCACTGCGTGCCTCCCGCGTGCCCGCCCACGGCGCCTGGGAGCGGGGGGTACGGGAACTGCGTCTGCTGCTGGACCTCGTGACCTGCGGGACCGGCCTGCAGTGCGACCCGTTCCTGCTGGCGACGGCGGTCGTCGAACTGAAACGGCTGACCGTCGGCGGCGGACCGGACGACGACCGGCTGTGGACGTTCGACGAGCGGCTGCGCGGTTCGGGCCCGCTCATCGCTCCCGATGTCCTGCACGGTCTGATCACCGCGCAGGCGGTCGTCTTCCGCCAGTTGCGCCTCCATTCCGGCGGACGCCCGGTCGACCGCATGACGGTGCTCACGGCGGCCCTGTCCGATACCGGGTGGAGCGGACGTCTGCACCCGGCCGCGGCCGACGTGGCCTCACCCCACCTGTACTCCGCGATCCTCATGGACGCACAGCGGCGCGGCCTGCTCGACGCGGGCGGGGCGCAGCCCGGGCTGCGCCGGGAGCGAGCGGCAAACCTGTACAGCGCCCTGGACGACCTGCGGACGCTCACCGGACTACGGAACCGCGCCGAGGGCGGGGAGGCGCAGCAGTGACCGCCGCACCGTGCGGACCGCAGGAGACGGTCACCGGCCTGGGCCGGCTGCTGGCGGAGATCGCCGAGGCCCCCACCGGGCCGGCGACCGGGGTGTACGTGGACTTCGACGGCACCTTGATCCGCGGTCATTCCGCGCTCGCCTTCTGCCTGAACCGGATCCGGCACGGCGAGTGGCCGGCCGAGGCGTGGCGGGCCCTCACCTCGGCGTCACCCGCCCGCATCGCCGCGGACCTGCTGCGCGCCCGCTCCGGGATGGAGAACCGGGCGGCCGCCCGGCTCGGCGCCGCCGCCGCGGCGCACTGGCACGGCCGCCCGACGAGCGAGCTGCTCGCCCTGTCCGACCGGGTCTTCGCCGAGGACATCGCGCCGCGGATCGTGCGTGACATGTGGCACCTGGTGCGCGCCCACCAGGAGCGCGGGCACACCGTCGTCATCGCCACCGCCGCCGCCACCCCCCAGGCCGAACCGGTCGCCCGGGCCCTGGGCGTGCGCCACCTGCTGTGCACCCCGGTGCGGTCCGCCGGCGGACGGGTCGACGCGCGTGCGCCGTCCCCGCTGTGCGCGGGACCGGCGAAACTGGAGGCGGTCCGGGCCCACGCCGCCGATCACGGGGTGCGCCTGGCCGACAGCTTCGCCTACTGCGACGGCTACGAGGACCTGCCGCTGCTGCGGAGCGTCGGACGGCCACGCGTGATCAACCCGCGCCCGGCACTGGCCCGGGAGGCGGCCGCGCGCGGCTGGCCGGTGGTACGGCTCGCGCCACGCCGGGCGGGCGCGGCCGCGGCGCTGTTCGCGACGGGCGCCGCGGCCGGTGCGGCGGCCACGGCGCTCACCGCTTCGGCACTGGTCGGGACGGTGACGGGTGACCGCCGCCGGGCCGCGCGGACGGCACTGTCCGTGGGCAGCGATCTGGTGCTGCGCGCAGCGGGGGTGCGGGTGTCCGTCACCGGCGCGGACCACGTGTGGCGCAGGCGGCCGGCGGTGTTCGTGTCCAACCACAGCAGCCCGGTGGACGCACTGGTTCTCGCCCATCTGCTGCGCGCCGACTGGTGCGCGCTGGCCAAACAGGAGCTGTCGGACGTCGTAGGCATCGGCCACTTCCTCCGCTTCGCCGACTGTGTGTTCGTCGATCGTGGCGATCGGGAGCGGTCGGCCGCCGCGCTCGCCTCGGCGCTTGCCCGGTTGCGCCAGGGAGTGTCCGTCCTGGTGGAACCGGAGGGCACGCGGGCCCGGACACCGGACCCGGGGCCGTTCCGTACCGGCGCGTTCCGGCTGGCGGCGCGGGCGGCGGTACCGGTGGTCCCGGTCGTGATCCGCAACGCCACCGACGTCATGGCCCGGGACGGGCGGCTGGTGCGGCCGGGCCGCGTCGACGTGGCCGTGCTGCCTCCGGTGGACACGTCGGGGTGGCGGGAGGAGGACATCCGCCACCACACCGACCGCGTCCGCGACATGTTCACGGCGACCCTGCGTCACTGGCCGTCCGGTTGACGGAGTCCGGCGCCGGGCCGCCGGACGGTGGTGAGCGGACGGCGGTGCGGACTCCACGGCACGGGCCAGGTTCCGCGGAGTCTTGCGCATGTCGCGCCGGTTGTGCTGCGGTACGCGGCACACCTGGAACAACAGCGGGGTCCGGGGGCCCGGGTAGTCGAAGGTGTGCGTCACACGGCGATCGGTGCCCTCCTTCGCGGCCGTCTGCCAGCGCCGGACGTGCCCCGCGTAGTGCTTCCACGCCAGGCTCCGTCCTTCGTCGAACCCCACGACCTCGTTCGCGGCAACCCGGTGGCCCCCTCCCGCGATGACCGTGGTCCTGCCGACGGCGTCTTTCGCGCCGGACGGCTCCCGCGCTTGCCCTCGGCACGACGAGCAACCGGGCAAGCGTCTTTCGGCTCGCACCAGGCCGCCGCCGAAGGCCTGTCCTGCCCTTCGGCGGCGGTCCCGTGTCGGCCGTGCCCTTCCGGCCCACCCGTGCCAAGCACCGGGCAACGAGCTACGGCGTGGCCGTCTACGCCTCCCCCGCGCGCTCGGGCGCGAGGGGCGAAGCGGGACCGGCGGTCTCTCGCAGGGCGCGGGCCTGTGCCGCGGCGGTGATGCGTTCTTCGGCGATCCGGTCGGCGGCGGTGCCCGGCAGGATCTCCTCGGTGTCCGCGCGTCGCAGCACCGTGAGCGTGGTGTCGAAGATCCGCTCGGTCCGCTCCCGGCACCGGCTGAAGTCCGTGCCGTGGAGGGTGCCGGCGACCTGTATGGCTCCGCCCGCGTTCGCCACGTAGTCCGGGACGTAGAGGACTCCGCGGTCGGCGAGGTCGTACTCCGCTTCAGGGTAGGCCAGTTGGTTGTTGGCCGCGCCGCACACCACTTCGGCGGTGATCGCCGGGACGGTCGACTGGTCCAGGGCGCCGCCCATGGCACACGGAGCGTAGATGTCCATGCCAGAGGTCCGGACCAGCGCCGCGGTGTCCTCCGCGACGGTGATACCGGGGAACTCCCTGGTGACGGCGCGCAGCGCCGCGTCGTCGACATCGGTGACCACCACGCGGGCGCCTTCCTCGACCAGGTGTCCGACCAGGAGGCGCCCCACTTTCCCGACTCCCGCGACCCCTACCGCTTTGCCGCCGAGAGAGGCGTCGCCCCAGCGGTGCTCGGCCGCCGCCCGCATGCTCTGGAAGACGCCGTACGCCGCGAGGACGGAGGTGTCTCCCGCACCGCCGGTCCGGGAGGAGCGGCCCGGGATCCACGGACAGGCTCGTGCCACGACGTCCATGTCGGCCGTGGTGGTTCCCACGTCGCATCCGGTGATGAACCGCCCTCCCAGCGAAGCGACGGCCCGACCGTAGGCCAGTAGGAGGTCCTCGGACTTGATACGCGCGGGGTCTCCGATGATGACGGCTTTGCCACCGCCGTAGGCGAAGCCCAGCAGGGCGTTCTTGTAGGACATTCCGCGCGAGAGGTTCAGCGCGTCGGTCACGGCGTGCTCGTCGCTCGCGTAGGAGTGGAAGCGGGTACCGCCCAGGGCCGGGCCCAGGGCGGTGGAGTGGAGGGCGATGACTGCCTTGAGGCCCGAGCGGGAGTCCTGGCACACGACGACCTGTTCGTGGTCGATGGTCTCACGGCCGAAGGCGGCCAGCGGTGCGGTGAACGCGAGCGTACTCACAGTGCGAACTCCTTTGTCGTTGGGATGGCTTGGCCGGCGGAGAACCGCCGGTGGCGGGACGGCGCTCCGCGCGAGGGGCGTACGGCTTCGCCGCTGTGTACGGACCGGGCTCGGTTCATGCCAGGTCCCGGGCGAGCGCGCGGCCGGCCGAGCGGCCGGAGAAGACGCAGCCCCCGAGGAAGCCGCCTTCCAGCGCGTTGTGTCCGTGTACGCCCCCGCCGCCGAAGCCGGCCGCCTCGCCTGCGCAGTAGAGGCCGTCGAAGACCTTTCCGTCCGGCCGGAGGACCTGCGAGTCCAGGGTGGTTTGCACCCCGCCCAGGGTTTTGCGGGTCATCAGGTGCAGGCGTACCGCGTACAGCGGGCCGTGGGCGGGGTCGAGCAGGCGGTGGGGCGGAGCGACTCGCAGGACCCTGTCCAGGCAGTACTCGCGCGCGTTGCGCACGGACATCAGCTGCATGTCCTTGTAGTAGTCGTTGGACGTCTGCCGGTCCCGGGCCACGACCTCGCGTTCCACCAGGGCGAGGTCCAGTGGTGCCTGAGGGGTGAGGGCGTTCATGGCCTCCACCAGCGCGGGCAGCGTCCCGCGGGTCACGATGTCCTCGCTGTGATCGAGGAAGGCTCGGATGGTCGGGTAGGCGCTCTTCTTGAGCTGCAAGAGCATCAGCGCGGGGTTCTTGCCGGTCAGGTCGGGATTCTGCTCGGAACCCGAGAGGGCGAACTCCTTGTCCACGATCAATTGGTTCAGGATGAACCACGAGTGGGAGTGACCGGTCGACGTGATCTGCGGCATCGCCTGCAGGTTCGCGTGGCCGGGGAAGAGCGGCGGGGGCAACCGCCGCCCCTTCGCGTCCAGCCACAGCGGTGAGGGGGAGGGGATGAGCCGCACCGCGTGGCGGGGCCAGACGGGGGCCCAGTTCTCCAGGCCCTCGTTGTAGGGCCACAGGCGGTCGAGGTTGACCACTGAGCCACCGGCCCGCTCGGTGATCCGCAGCATCCGCCCGTCGACGTGCGCCGGCACACCCCTGAGCAACGACGCCGGCACCGGGCCCAGACGGTCGGTCGGCCAGTGGGCGCGCACCATGTCGAGGTTGCCGCCGATGCCACCGGACGTGACAAGCACCGTCTGCGCCCGCACCTCGAACTCCCCCGCCCGCTCACGTGAGGAGGGCACGCCTCGCGGCTCGTGCGAGGGAACCAGCACCGCACCCCGTACACCGACCGCGGTCCCGCCCTCGACGACGAGCTCGTCGACCCTGTGCCGGTAGCGGAAGGTGACCAGTCCGCGCGCGGCTGCGGCGAGCACCGGTTCGCGGAAGATCCGTACGATGTCGGGCCCGCTCCCCCAGGTGAAGTGGAAGCGGGGAACCGAGTTGCCGTGGCCGGTGGCGGTGCCCACGCCCCGTTCGGGCCAGCCGACCATGGGCACCAGGCGAAGCCCCAGCCGGCGCAGATAACGGCGCTTTTCCCCCGCGGCGAAGCCGACGTACGCCTCGGCCCATTCGCGGGCCCACCGGTCCTGGCGGTCGCGGTCGAAGCCGGCCGAGGCCAGCCAGTCGGAGAGCGCCAGCTCGTAGGAGTCCTTGATGCCCAGCAGCCTCTGCTCGGGGGTGTTGACCAGGAAGAGGCCGCCTTCCGCCCAGAACGCCTGGCCGCCGAGATTGGCTTCGTTCTCCTGTTCGACGATGAGCACGCGACGCCCTGCGCGGGTCAGCTCGTAGGTGGCCACCAGCCCGGCCAGACCCGCTCCCACGACGACGACGTCGGCGTTCTCACTCATCGCTGTCACCGCTTCGTTCCGCACCCCTGCTGTTACGGGCGAGGAAGGGGCGGACAGCCCCGAGGAGCGGGCCTGCGGACTCCTGCGGCACCATGTGCCCCGTGCAGGGAATCAGTTTCAGCTGTCCCCGGCTGAGCCGGCGACGTGCGCCGATCGCCTGCCAGAACGGCAGCATGCGGTCGTGGGTGCCCCAGGCCACCAGAATGGGCATCGGCAGTTCCGGCAGCCTGCGGACGAGGAGTTCCTTCTGCCCCAGCAGTCCGACGGAGGCGCGTTGCGAGCGCAGTGTGGTCCTCAGCGCCTCTGGGGAGGAAAGCGCCTTGACCTGGCTGGAGGTCCACCTCGGTGACATGCGCCAGGGCCGGACGGAGCCGATCACCGCCATCGACGCCACAAGCAGCCTGGGACCGCAGGGAAGTACGGGGACCAGCCACCGGGTCAGATCTCCCAGCGGTGTCACCGACTGCACCACCATGGCGGGGTTGACGGCGTGGCCCATCCCGGAGGAGCTGATCAGCACCAGAGCGGGTATGTGCGTCGGCCGCTGCAAGGCCATGTGGACGGCTATCGAACCCCCCAGTGAGTGCCCCATGACCGCGGGGCGCTCCGCGTGGACGCGGTGGGCGAACTTCCACGCGAACGCCGCCATGGCGGCGGGACTGGCGTCGGAGATCGGCTCGGTGTAGCCGTAGCCCGGCATGTCGACGGCGATGACCCGGTGGCTGCCGGCCAGGCCGCCGAGGACGCGGTCCCATTCCTCGGAGACACCACCCTCGCCGTGCAGCAGCAGCACGGGGCTGCCTCTGCCGGCCGCCAGATAGCGGGTCCGTGTTCCCGCCACGTCGGTCCAGTGCTCTTCCACTGCCCGCTCGTACGCGGCGGTGGATGTTTTCATGTCGTCTCCTGGTTCTCGCTTCCGGTACGGCAGGAAAGTACGGAGGTACTGCCGCCGCCGGCCGCCGCCCGCGCCATCTCCGTTCGGACGGTCGGCTAGAGGGACCGTATTCACGACTCGCGTCGTGTCGGCAGGCATGCACCGCAGCACTGGTGGTGCGGGGATGTCTGTCGCGCATGCCTGTTCGCGTCAGGATTCCGCGCGTGCGCGGCGGAACCGGCATCGCAGGCTCTTCCCGTTTTGCACCACGTAACTCAAGACTCCCGCCGTACGGAAGGTCCATCGTGCCGGTGCACGCGAGCCCGACCGTGCACCAGGCATACACGCTTGGCAATCCACACATCTCGTACCGGTCGTGGCACCGGCGCGCCGAGAACCTCGGTGGAACGTTAATGCGGTTTGTTGCCCGCATCCAGATGAATACCCCTTTCTCTCCAGTCACGATGACGCCTCGGTCCACGCATGCCGTACGGCCTGTTCAAGCCTCCTCACACCCCGAGTGAGCTTATGGTGGATGCGCACTCCCTTTGCATCCTTGCGCCCCCTGCGCGCTCTGTGCACAGGCGCGTACGCGGTTCCGTCGCACTAGCGAACGCACTCTTTGCGTACGCCATTCCAACAGCACGCCCGCATTGCAGAGTTGACCCGGACCGCTCCCTGCCGTGCACTTGTACGGGCAGCCTGGGATTTTCGGTGGACCGCCTGGAGGGACCACACTGCGGATAAACAGTGTGCCGAGTTCCGCCCATGGAAGGCGCGGCAGCAATCCGATAAGCGCAGACCTGACGCGGCTTCAAGGCGCTGCCATAAGCGTCGATCGCCGTAGCGCAGTACCGCACTACCGCCGACGGGAAACCGTGCGCCATTACAGCTGTTCCGGATGCCAACCATTCACGTTCTCGCACACAAATCGTGCGACAGAGGTGGCAGGTGTGCGGTGAACGACCGGAGAGCCAGGCAGATCTTTCCTCAGGAAAGGGGACATGGTCAATGGTCGAGCGATCACGTACCAGCCGGGAGGCGAACGAACGGCTGCGGGCGGTGATGGAGGAAGCAGGGTGCTCCAGTACCGGGCTCGCCCGCCGGGTCAACCTCTGCGGTGCCGAGCACGGCCTCGATCTGCGCTACGACAAGACATCGGTCGCTCGCTGGCTTCGCGGCCAGCAGCCGCGCGGCCGGGTGCCGGCTGTCATCGCTATGGCGTTGGAGCGCAAGCTGGGCCGCCTGGTGACCGTCGAGGAGATCGGGATGAAGCCCGCCCCGGGGTCGGCCTCCGCCGTGGGGCTCCGTTTCGAGCCGGATCTGCTCGACGCTCTCCAGCAGGCGTGCGCCCTGTGGCGCAGTGACGCCAACCACGTGGAGTCGCTGTCCGGAACGGGACTGGCGACTTCTGTGCTCGTTCAGGCCAGCCGCGACTGGCTGATCTCGGACCTGGACCCCGCTCCCACGAACCAGGGACCCCACGCGGTCGGGTCCGGGGACGTCGAGGCGATACGCGCGACGACGTCCGCGTTCGCCGACCTCGATCACCGTTTCGGCGGCGGCCACACCCGGCAGGTCACCGTGCTCTACCTCCACACTGTCGTCGCCGGACTCTTGATGGGCGCCTACGACGAGCCGACCGGGCGTCAACTGCTCAGCGCCGTCGCCCGCTTGAGCGAGCTCGCCGGTTACATGGCCGTCGACAGCGGTCTGCTGGGGCTCGCCCAGCGCTACTACATCCAGGCACTGCGTCTGGCACAGGCCGCCGGCGACCGCGGCTTCGGCGGTTACGTGCTGGCGGGCGGCATGAGCCAAGTGGCTCTTGCCATGGGCAACCCACGAGAGACGGTGCAACTGGGGCGAGTAGCACGCGAGGGCACGGGGGGACACGTCACCGCTCCGGCCCGTGCGCTCTTCCACCTGACCGAAGCGCGTGGTTACGCCCTCCTGGGAGACCAGCCGGCCTGCGAGCACGCCGCGGGAGAAGCCAGGAAGGCGCTGAAGGAGCAGGCGTCCGGAGAGGAGCCGGACTGGGCCGTCCACATCGACCGAGGCTACCTGGCGGAACAACTGGCCCGCTGCTACCACGATCTCAACCAGCCGGCCGCCGCATTACGCTGGGCGGAAGAGTCGCTGCGCGGCATCTCACCTCAGCGGCCCCGGCGGCGCGCGCTCAGGCTGCTGTTGACGGCTTCGGCGCACCTGCGGCTCGGTCACGTGGAAGAAAGCTGCGCCACCGCTCTCGAGGCCGTGGACGCTCTCGGCCGGACGCGCTCGGCCCGATGTTCCAGTGAGCTGGCCGACTTCCGCGACCGGCTCGAGGCACTGGGCCTGCGGGCGGAAGCCCGTCTGCTGCCCGTTCCCGAACAGGCTGGCTGACAGAGGTACCGACACGGGAAGAACGGACCCGGCCGGCCGTCCGGCCGGGTTCCTCACCGGCCGGACGGCCGAGGTCTCCCAAAAGCCGCAGATAGTGAGTCGACGACGGGTGACAGGGCTGTCACGGGACCCACCTTGCCCGGTCGGGCCGGTTGATGAGCATGCGCACCATGGCCGGGGGGATGTCGTCCTTGGCGGTGAAGGCTTCTATCAGCACCAGGCGGTCGGGGGTGGCCGCGGCACGGGCCAGAGCCCGGTCCAGTCCGGCTGTCGAGCGGGCCCTCAGCACGAGCGGGTCGCGGACGCCGACAGCCGCGGGCAGCTTGGGCCAGTGCCAGCGGGAGATGTCGTTGTACACGGCCCGCAGGCCGTGAGTGGCCCGTTCGATGGTGTAGCCATGGTTGTTGACCAGGACCACGATGGGCTTGAGGTGGTGGCGGCCGATGGTGCCGAGTTCCTGGACGGTGGGCTGGGCGGCGCCGTCGCCGATGACCAGCAGCCCGCGCCGCGCGGATCGGCGAGTTGCGTTCCTAGCAGTGCGGGCAGGCCGTAACCGATGGAGCCCCAGAACGGTTGCCCGATGAACCGTGCCCCGCGAGGGAAGCGGTGACCGACGATGCCCAGGAGGGGAGTGCCGTCGTCCGCTATCACCGTGTGGTGGGGTTCCACGGCGGAACCCACCGCCTCCCACAGATAGGACTGGGTCAGTGGCAGCCCCAGCGGCGACGCTCGTCGCAGCAGGGTGGCGGCCGATCGCCCGGCCGCTGTCACGGATCCGCTCAGGCCTGTCAACGCGGCCCCCAGTCCCCGGCTTCCGGCGGCGGGGACCGGGGCAGCAGGGCGACCGCCGACCAGTTCCGTCAGTACGGTCAAGGCGGTTGCCAGCGGGACGCCGGGGAAGGTCCGGCCGTCCACCTTCGCGGTCCAGGGGCCCAGGTCGATGCCTGCCTCGGCGTCGAAGCCGTGCGTGAACTTCCCGGTCGTGGAGTCGGCGAGCAGCACGCCCGCCCGGATGAGAAGGTCCGCGCCGTCGATGGCGGCGCGCACCGGCCGTTCGCTCATGGCGCCGGAGTACACGCCCAGGAAGCCGGGGGCGCTTTCGTCCACGACGGTCTTGCCGGTCGCCAGGACCGCGTGGGGAAGGGAACCGGCGGTCAGGAAGCGGGCCAGTTCGTCGCGGGCGTGGAACCGGTCGACGAGGAAGTCCGCCAGGACGGCGACGGTGTCCGCGGTGGCGAGCCGGGCCCGGGCCGCGGTGCGGAAGGCTTCGACGCCGTCCTTTTCCACAGTTGGTCGGTCGTCGGCGGCCGACGGCCGCCACGGTGGGGCGGGAGCGAGGGCGACGTCGCGGGGCACGCGCAGGTATCCGGGCCGGCTCTCGCGCAGACAAGCGCCGAGCACCCGGTCGATCTCGGACACGGCGTTGTCGGGGCGCAGCACGGCGTGGGCGCAGACCACCTCCCGGTGGGCGCGGGCGAACCGGTCGAAGTCCCCGTCCCCCATGGAGTGGTGTACCACGGCCTTGTCCCGTTCCGTGGCCTGCGTCGGTCCGACGGCGATGTGGAGCAGCGGCAGACGCTCGGCGTAGGCGCCGGCCACCCCGTTGATCGCGCTCAGCTCGCCTACGCCGAAAGTGGTCAGGAGCGCTCCGAAACCGCGGGTGCGGGCGTAGGCGTCGGCGGCGTAGGCGGCGCCCAGTTCGCTCGCCGTACCGATCCACCTCACGTCCGGGTGGGCGACCACACGGTCCAGCACCTTCAGGTTGTAGTCGCCGGCCATGCCGAACAGGTGCCGCACGCCGAGGGCGTGGAGACGGTCGAGGAGATGGTCCATCACGGTGGTTCCCGCGACGGCGGGCTTGGGGATCATGGTGGGTTCCCTTCATGCGTTGACGAGTGCGCCGGGCGCGAGAACGGCCCGCCGGCGTGTTGTTGGTTCCCGGCGGACCGTTCGGGCGCGGAGTCCGGCCGGTGAGAAGGCCCGGTGGTAGTCGGACGGCTGGGCCGGGGCGACCGGGGCTCCGCTCCGCTCAGTACCGGCGCGCGGCGGGCCGAGGTTTCCCACTGGATCGGCGGCCGGCGGTCGAGCAGACGCGCCGAGAGGCCCGTCGGAAGCCGCGCACGTGCTCGCCACCGTAGGGCTGCGTGGGCGGTGGCCGGCAGGCAGGCGGCGGGGGCATCGGACGTGCGAGGGTGCGCGCATGCTCGTTCGGTGGCACCCCTGAGGTGCGCGTCGCGGCGACCGTCACCATGTGCGACGTATGGCCCCAGTGCGGGGCGTTCCGCCCATGTCATGATGGCCGGCCATGGGAGCGAAGCTGTCACGGCGTCTGGTACCGGATCCGTTGTGGGACCTGGTCGCACCGCTGATCCCCGAGTTCTCTCCGCGCCGGCAGGGCGGCGGCACGGTCCCGCTGGACGGCCGGAACACCTTCACCGCCGTGGTGTACGTACTGACCTGCGATTGCGCCTGGCAGCGCCTGCCGTCGTCGTTCGGGGTCTCCCCGGCGACGGCGCACCGGCGTTTCGCCGCGTGGACCAGGGCGGGCCTGTGGCCGCGCCTGCGCCGCGCGGTGTTGGAGAACCGCGGTCTCGGCGGTGACCAGGAATGGGCCGCGACCATCGTCGAAGCGGCGTTGGACCGGGGAAGGCGGTCTCCCGCCGTCTGACGGCGACCGGCGGACCGGGCGGTGCGGACGCGGTCGCCCCCGCAGGGCGGCACCGGTCCGTACGGCTCGCCGCGGACGCCCGGTCCCCCGCCCCCGGGGCAGCGCGGCGGGCGGGGAGGGCGCCGGAGCCGGAGTCACGTCGCGGACGTGGTGGTACTGGAGTGCTTGCCCAGGTGGACGACGTCGAGACGGCCGTGGGTGTACTGGTCCTGGATACCGCGCTTGTCGTACTTGCCCACTGAGGTCTTCGGGGGCGCCGCGATGATCGCCCAGCGTTCCGGAACCATCCAGGCGTCGACGTGCCGGGCCAGGAAGTCACGCAGTTCCGTCAGATCGAGGTCGGTGCCCCGGCGCGGCGACACCGCGGCCAGGGGGCGCTCTCCCCAGCGTTCGTCGGGCACCGCGACCACGACCGCCTCGGCCACCGCGGGGTGCTCCAGCAAGGCGTGCTCCAGGACCACACTGGAGATGTACTCGCCTCCGGACTTGATGACGTCCTTGGCCCGGTCGGTGAGGGTGAGGAACCCGTCCGGGGATATCCGGCCGACGTCGCCGGTCCTCAGCCAGCCGTCCGGGGTGAAGCTCTCCGCCGGCCGGACCGGCGGGGCCCCGGCGGCGCCGCCGTAGTAGGAAGAGGTCACGCAGGGACCGCACACTTGCAGCTCACCGGTGCCGGCACCGTCGTTCGGCACCGGATTGCCGTCCGCGTCGGCGAGCCGGAACCGTACCGACACCGGAAACTGACCCTGGCTGACGCGATAGGCCCAGGCCTCGTCGGGTTCCGCCCCCGCGGGCGGCAGCGCCCTGGTGACCAGCGAGGTGGTCTCCGTCATCCCCCAGGCGTGCAGGAGCTCGACGGAGTGCCTGTCCCGGTAGGCGGTCATCAAGGCCGGCGGGCACGCGGCTCCGCCCACCAGCCCCCGGCGCAGGCTCGCGGTGTCGTAGGTGCGTGCGTCGAGTTCCTCCAGGAGGGAGGCCCAGACGGTGGGCACGGCGGCGGCGAACGTCGGCCGTCCCTGCTCGATCATGCGCGCCAGTGACGCGGGCTGGGGGAACCGGTCGGCCAGTAACAGACCGGCGCCGGAGAAGAACGCGACGTGCGGAATGGTCCAGCCGTTCACGTGGAACATCGGGGCGATGGGGAACAGGACCGCGCGCGGGGTGAGGTCGTAGCGGTCCGGCGCCGCCACCTGAAGGCAGTGCAGATAAAGCGCCCGGTGGCTGTAGACCACCCCCTTGGGGTTCCCCGTGGTGCCGGAGGTGTAGCACATGGTCGCCGCCGTCCGTTCGTCCAGGTCCTCCTCCCAGGGGTAGTCGGTGGGCCGGTCGGCGATCAGCTCCTCGTAGTCGTGCACCTGGCCGGTGAACCCGGTCAGCGCCTCCCGGCCGCCGGGGCCGGCGACGACGATGTGCCGCACCCGGCCGTTCAGCTCCGGCAGCACGGGGGCCAGCGCCCGGGCGAGCCCCGCGTCCAGGAAGACGATTTCGTCTCCCGCGTGCTGGATGACGTAGGCCAGTTGCCGGGCCGGCATGCGTACGTTGAGCGGATGCAGGACCGCCCCCATCGCGGGCACGGCGAGGAACAGTTCCAGGTGACGGGCGTTGTTCCACATGAACGTGCCGATGACGCTCTGCTCGCTGTCCGGCCGGGTGCCGGTACGCGCCCCCAGCCGGTCCCGGAGGGCGTGGGCCAGCCGGGCGGCACGCTCGCCCACCTCCGCGTAACTCCTGCGGTCGAGCCCCTCCCCGTTCCACGTCGCCACGGTGGAAGCGCCCTGGACGGTGGAGCCGTATCGCAGGACACGGCCGATCGTCAACGGGACATCGGACATGGTGCTGTGCATGGCGGCCTCCAGATCGGGTTCACGTCGCCTTGGGGGGTGCCGGTTCGCCCGGCCCCCGCGATTCCGTACCGCCGGAAGATATGCCCGGACCGCATATCCTGTCGTCTCCCTCAACCTGTCTTACGTGGCTGCCGCCCAGAGGCTTTGGGGACGCCTTGTGATCAGCCAATTCGCTGGGGAAGCGATGCTTTTCCGGACCGGCGAGAATTTCGGGGACCACCGGTTCCAGCAGCTCCCGCAGTCGGTGAACTCCCGGTGAAGAAGCGGCGGGACACACCTGGGAAAGAGGACGACGCCCAGTCCACGTGAGATACGCACCGGTTATCGCATTGGTGGCGCGAAGCATGCACTCAGCGGATCCGCGCGTCCGCGACGCTCCTTGTGCTTCCGCCGTCGGTGAACTGACACCGAGGCCCGCGGTGCACGCCTGCCGATGGACGCCGCGCGTCTCTACATTCCTTTCCAGGCTCCGAACCAGCCCGGTCCCCGTCCCTGTCCGCGCGGTCACGGCGACGGGACCGCCTTTTCCGCCCCCACAGGACGACCGTCCCGGCAAGGAGAGACAACCGTGAGCCCATGCGGCAGCGAGCCCTACGCCTATGACGAGGAGCGCGCCATCACAGGACGGTGGGCCAAGACGGCTCGCGCCCTCCGCTCGGTGCGGCGGGAAGTCCCCGGGTCGGGCGGGCCCGGCCCGGACCCCGGTGACCAGCGCTTCACGGATCCCGCCTGGAGCTCCGATGCGTGCTACCGCCTCGTCCTGAACGGCTACCTGTCTTGGCGCCGGCTCCTCATGGCCGCCGCCGAGGCGCCCGGCCTGGCGGCCCACCGTCGCCGGCAGGCGGAGTTCCTCGCCCAGAACCTCACCGAGGCCCTGGCTCCCACGAACACGCTCGTCGGGAATCCCGCCGCCCTGCGCCGCGCCCTGCACACCCGGGGTGCGAGCCTGGCCAAGGGAACGGGCAACTTCCTGGACGACGCCGTACGACGTCGTGGGCGCCCGGCCAAGATGCCACCGGGCGCGTACCGCCTGGGCGAGAATCTGGCCGCCACTCCCGGACGCGTGGTGTACCGCAACGAGCTGATGGAAGTGCTCCAGTACGAGCCGCGTACCGCCCAGGTGCACCAGGTGCCCCTCCTGCTGATCCCCGCTTGGGTGAACAAGTACTACATATATGACCTGGCTCCCGGGCGCAGTCTGGTCGAGTGGGCCGTCCAGGCCGGTTTCACGGTGTTCGCCATCAGCCTGCGCAATCCCGGTCCGGACCAGAACGCGTTCACGCTCGACGAGTACGTTGAGCAAGGCCCCTTGCGGGCCATGGATGTCGTCCGGGAGATCACACGGTCGCCTCAAGCGCATGTGGTAGGTGTGTGCGCCGGCGGGATACTCGCGGCGTCGCTCGCCGCCTGGTATGCGGCAGGCGGTCAGTCGAGGGTGGCGACCGTGACCCTTTTGATGTCCGCCCTGGACTATCCGCGACCGGACACCGGCGAAAAGCCGTCAGCAGCGGAGATGAGGATGCTCACCCGCCTGCTGTCCAACCGTGAGGGTCTTGTCGACGGGCGCAGGATCAGTCTTCTCTTCGACCTGCTCCGCCCCAGGGACACCATATGGCAACCGATGGTCGCAGGGTGGCTCCTGGGTGAAAGGCCGCGGCCCTTCGACATCTGGGCATGGAGCGAGGACGGCATAGACGTCTCCCGAGCCCTGTTCGATCAATCGCTGCACATGGCGGTGGACAACACTCTGGCCCGCGGCCGGCTTCGTATCAAAGGCAGGCCCATCGACCTCTCGACCGTCACACAGGACGCCTTCGTCGTGGCGGCCGTGCGCGATCACATCGTTCCATGGGAAACGGTCTACAACAGCGCTCGACTGCTCGGCGGTGACGTCGGCTTCCATCTCATTCCATCCGGACACGTCGGCAGCCTGATCAGTCCACCACGTCCTGCCGCCGCCTACCGCACCAGCCACGGCGCGCTGCCCGCCGATCCGGAGGACTGGTTGTCAGCCTCCTTCCAGCAGCACGGCTCCTGGTGGACGGAGTGGACCCGGTGGCTCGCTCCCCGCTCGGGCCCGCAGGTCGCAAGCCGCGCCCCCGGAAGCCCGCGGTACCCGGCCGCCGAGTCGGCACCCGGGTCCTACGTACGGTCCACGTGACGGCGGCAAGTGCACCGGCCCCGCTCGTCCGTCCCGGACCGCTCGATCCCGCAACGCTTCTCCGAGACCGTCTCCGTACCACTGAACCGGACCGTTCGCCCTGCCACCGAGCAGGACACCCCCCGCGGACGTGCCCAGGCTGACCGCACCGACCCGACAGGAGCACACCAATGACCCTCCGCACCAGGAAGACGATCGGATCACTGCGCGTCTCACCGCTCGCCCTGGGCGGCAACGTCTTCGGATGGACCGCCGACGAAACGTCGTCGTTCGCCGTCCTCGACGCCTACGCCGAGGCCGGGGGCAACTTCATCGACACCGCCGACGCCTACTCGGTGTGGGTGGAGGGCCACGCCGGAGGGGAGTCCGAAAGCATCATCGGCACGTGGATGGCCGCGCGAGGAAACCGCTCGGACATGGTCATCGCCACCAAGGTGGGCGCGCACCCCCGGCTCAAGGGGCTGACCGCCGCCACCATCACCGAGGCGGTGGAAGCATCCCTCGCACGGCTGCGCACGGACTACGTGGACCTGTACTACACACACGTCGACGACGAGTCGGTCCCCGTCGCGGAGTTCCTCACCGCACTCGACGGCCTGGTCACGTCCGGCAAAGTCCGGGAGATCGGAGCCTCCAACATCTCCCCTTCCCGGCTCCGGGAGGCCCTGGCGTTCTCCGAGACAGAGCGGATATCCCGCTACGCGGCCGTCCAGCCGCACTACAACCTGGTCGTCCGGGACCTCTATGAAGGCGGGCTCGACGGGATCGCGGCTCGCCACGGCCTCGCTGTGATCCCCTACTTCGCACTCGCCAAGGGGTTCCTGACGGGCAAGTACCTGCCCGGCGAGCAGGTGGACAGCGCACGAGGCGGGCACGCGGCCCGGTATCTCGGTACGCCCAGGGGCCGGCGCGTGCTCGAGACCCTCCATGCCGTCGCCGCGGCCCACCATGTCCAGCCGGCAGCGGTCGCGCTCGCCTGGCTGGCCGCCCAGCCCACCGTCACCGCACCACTGGCCAGCGCCCGCACCCCCGAACAACTGGGGCAATTCCTCGACTTCGGCGACATCACCTTGTCCCAGGAAGAACTGGACGCGCTCACTGCGGCGTCCGACTGACCGGAGCATCGAAGGTATTGCCTGGTACCCCTTGTCCAGAGGGGGCCGGCCCTGCGCCGGGCGCGGGGCGCGCCAGCGCACCGCCGGACGCGGGATTGCGGAGGGCGCACGTCAGGAAGACGCGGGACATGGTGAAGAAAATGGCCGCACGATCACCCTGGCTTCCGCTCTGCAGCCGGCTCCCGGTTCCATCGCGGCTGATGACCCTGTGAGGAAGAAGGAACCTCCCGTGAAGAGCGTCGTCGTCACCGGAGGAACCAGCGGTATCGGCCGCACCACCGCACTCGACCTGGCCGCCCATGGCTTCCGGGTCATCGCCACGGCCCGCACCCCGGCGGGCCGTGGGCGCTCGTCAACAACGCCGGCGTGGCCGGGCCCGGCGCCTTCGAAGACGTGTCCGAGAGCGATGCCCGCACCATACTCGAAACCAATCTGCTCGGCGTGGCTCGGATGACCCGTCTCGTCCTGCCGGGAATGCGCTGCCGTGGTGAGGGCCGCATCGTGCAGATGAGCTCCGCCGGCGGCCTGGTGTCCGTACCTCTCAACGGCTGGTACGCGCCAGCAAGCACGCCTTGGAAGCGCTGACCGACGCCCTACGGCGAGAGCTGGCAGTCACCGGAGTGCACGTCTCACTCATCGAACCGGGTTTCATCGACACACCCATGGTGTCCATAGCCCTGACCACGCTCCCCGCCGGATCACGGTTCGAGGCCGCGCACGCCACGGTCCGCCGTGCCATCACGATGCGCGGCCCCCTCGGTCCCGACGCAGTCGCCCGTACTGTCCGTCGAGCATTGAGCGCCCGGACACCGCAACGCCGTTACCGGGTCGGTGTCGAGGCGGTTGCGGCGCGTGCCGCCTTCCTTCTTCCGTCCGCCGCCCTGGACATGGTGGCGCACGTGGTCGTGAGCGACGGCAGGGGGTGATGCCTGTGTGGCTTCAGCTACCGGCGCGGTGACGGCGGTGGACACCCGCCTCCTGCCGGGTGCTGGTGAAGCAACCGCCAAGGGGCTACTCGAGCTCGGCGGAGACAGCCTTCGAGAGCCCGGCACTGTGCTTCGCCGGCTGACGCGGCAGACACCTTGCCGGTCCCTGGAGCGACGCACCTCGGCGGCTCACAACCGGATCAGGACCAGTCCCGCGCTCAGCCCGCTGGCCAGGCCGATCAGAGCCCCCGTACACGGCCCGGTGCGGGAGCGGGCCGGGCGGCAGGGAGCCGGCGAACGCGAGCATCGAGGCGACATTGACGACCGCGCCGCGGCCGCGCGCCAGCATGCCCGGAATGGTGGCGCGAGTGCGCACCGTCGGCGCCAAGACATTCACGGCGATCACCTTGGTGAGCAGGGCGGCATCGACCTCGGTGAAGGGCCCGTACCCGTTGATCCCGGCATTGTTCACCAGCAGCGACACATCGTCGGCCGCGGCCCGCTCCGCGACCCGGGCCAGGTCCCAGGGGTCGGCCTCCACCGGCTCGACGTCCGCCCCTGTCCCCCGGAGCCGTTCAGCCAGTTCGTGCAGCCGCCCGGCACGCCGGGCAACCAGCGCCAGGTCCCAGCCCCGTCCGACCAGCCGGCTGGCGTACTCGGCACCGATTCCCGACGACGCCCCGGTCACCACGGCTCGGCCCGCTCTCCCGTCGTAGGTCATGACGGATCCCTTCATCCTGTGATTCCGCCGCCCCGTCCGTGGTACCGGGTACCTGCCAGTCACTGCCGTCACACTTGTCGGAGGCACTCATGCAGCGCATCCGGAGAATCGCACTCTGCGTCGCAGCCGGGAGTCTGGTCTCCTCCGTCTCCGCCGCCGTCCCGGCCACGGCCGCCCCCGGCCCGCCTGCCTGCAGCCAGGTCTCCCTGGCCTGGGCGGGTGGTTCGGCCAAACCCGGCGGCGGCAGCGATCGGCAGGAAACCGCCCTGGTCCGGGTGAAGAACAGCGGGGACCGCGCCTGTTCCCTGCTCGGCGCGCCGTCGGTCATGCTCACGACGAACGGGGTCCCGGAGACGCTCTCACAACAGTCAGGAGGCGACCTCATGAATCTAGCCCCCGGCGCGACCGCTAAGTTCACCATCACCTTCCTCAGCGACAGTGGGAAGAACGGCAACGAGATCATCCGTCCCGAGCAGGCCGTGGTCACCTTTGCCGGTGGCACGGTGAAGACCCTGACCTGGCGGTGGGGCGACGTCACCCGTCAGGAAGCCGCCAGTCGTCCTGGCAATTTCGTCAGTCCGGTCACCTGACCGACGCCATCGCGCCCGGCGCCGGGACGCGTGTCGATCACCTACTGACCGGACGGCCGTGGAACGTTGATCACCATGGGACGCACGTGCAGTGCGCCCGCTTGTGAGAGGCTCGCCGCCTGGTCCCGCAGTTCGACGAGGAGCGTGTCGGGCTGGAGCGTCTTCGCTTGGGTCTTACGGCGGTCACCCGTCGCGTTCCAGAGTTCGATCGGATACCAGCCGACGATGTAGATGCCCGCATCCGTCCCTGCTTCCGGCAGGTACCGGCCCGCCAGCTGTTCCGCCTGAGCCGTCGGGACCTCGTCGTTCCAGGAGCCCTTGACCTCGATGACCAGCTTCACTGATCCACTGGAAGCGATGTCGTGGTCGTCGCCGGGTGCGGGCAACGCCTCGACGAGAAGGTCGGTGCGGTCGCCCGCGCCGTAGGGATCGGTGGGGTGAATCAGCACCTCCCGGTTGACCGCGACACGGTGGCCGGCGAGCCGCAGAGTCAGCTCGTGTGCGAGGTATGCGCACAGGGCTGCTTCGGGTTTGGGGCGCCAGACATCAGGGATGACCGGGTTCTCCGCGGACGGCTTCCGAGGCCTCTTGCCCGGCGTCCGGTCCCACAGCAGTTCGCCGTGCGAGGGAAGTGCCAGGCTCACCTCCTCCAGGGCCTCCTGCACCACGTCCAGGAGGTCTGTGCTGGTGCGGACGACGCGTCGCGCTGGATCCTGCAGAAGCCGTATCACGTCCTCCGCGCCCACCTGGCTCCAACTCGCGGCGGCGTGTTGCTTGATGGCGGCGACGAGGGCTGCGGCGACAGCCAGTCGACCGGGGAACAGAGCCGCGAGTCGCCGCAGTTGACGAACCGCCTCCGCGGTGGCTCGCCGGCTCAGCTCAGAGAGCAGTCGGTCTCTCCATTTTCGGGCTTCTTCCTCGGCAGTGACCAAGTGAACGCCGCGAAGAGGCTGGTCCTCCTCAGGGTCGTACAAGCCACTGAGCCACAGATACAAGTCGGCGAGGAGAGCCTCGTCGAGGGAACTCTGGATACGTTCCGTTCTGGTCCTGGCGCATGCTTCGGCCAGTCTGCGGGCGAGCTCGGGGTCGGTCGCCGCGAACGCCTTGACTCGTGCCCAGTGCGCCTCGGCATCCGCGGTCAGCAGGGCCTGGGCGGCGAGGACGGCGGCTCGTGCGGCGAGCGGGGTTTTCCGGGGCCCGTCGATACTGGCGTCAATGATGCCGTGCGCGGTGTGGCTGTCGGTGGTGAGAAGGGCGGCCAGGATGCTGTGCCAGGTGCGCAGCGCGGCCTCACGGGCCTCATCGTCGCCGGGCAGGCACATGGAGTGGTCTTCGGTCGCCGGTGAGCCTGCCAGCACCTTGTCCGTCGTCTCGGGCACGAGTCCGAGGCAGGTGGAGAGCTCAGTGGCGAGGTGCTCCATGCACGTACGCAGTTCCGTGGCCCAGCGGGGGTCGACCGCGTTGAGTTCGATGGGCTGTCGGCCCGTCCTGAGCGCTGCTCGTGCTGCCTGGGTGACGCGACGGGCCAAGGACTCGGGCGCGTGGCGGGCTGCCAGGCGCAGCAGGTCCACCCGCTCGGGTTCCGTGTAGCTCGTGGCCATGCCCAGATACTCGGTGAGTATCGCGGCGGTCCAGGAACTCCATGTCCGCGCGGGGAGTTCGGGCAGGCGGTCCGTCCGGTGCAGCTCGGTGAGCAGGGCGTATCCGGCCCAGGAGCATTTGTTGCCGCTGGCGTGCGGGAGCCAGGAATCGGCGCGGTCGTGCTCGGCGGTGAGGTAGCGGAGAGCGAGCTCGGGCACGTCGGACAGATCGTCGCCGAGAGCCACGGCGGCGGGCCAGGTCGCGATGGCGCCCCGCGCATCCTGCGCGAAGCTCCCCGTCTGCGGGTCCACGCGCAGGCCCCACAGGAACTGCCACAGAGCGTCGTTGTCGCCCGCCCTGGCTTCGGCGAGGAGCCGCGCCAGATCGGCCATGAACTCCGCTGCTTCCGGCCAGTGCCTCTTGTCGGCGCTGTGGCTGCGGCGCAACGTCCGGGCAAGCGGACTGTCGAGGGGGATGGCCTCGTAGAAGGAGCGCAGATACGGCCAGGCCGGGTGCGTGTCGTCGTAGGCCAGTTCGAGTGCGTGGGGGTCGTCCGGGGGGAACGTGCAGGAAGCCAGCTCGCCGTACGCCTGGACGGCCGCGTCGTCGCCGGTCGCCGCCGCCTCGGCGGCCTGCTCCAGGACCCACGGGAAGTCCTCCCGGTCGATGAGCTGGTCACGGGTCGGCGGCTCGGGCACCGGGGATGTGCCGAGCCGCATCGGTGAGCGCCGTTCCCAGTCGTACGCGATCTGACAGGCCGCCAAGCGCGGCTCGGCCCCTGTTCGCAGAGCTTCCGTGACCAGGGCTTGTGCCAGAAGCCTCCGCAGTGACCGTGTCCCGGGCGCCTCGTGTCCGTGCTCGTCCGGTTGCAGGCAGTCCGGCACCTGGACCTTGCGGTGGTCGTGCAGGAAGCTGAAAATGATCTTCGCCAGGGTGTCCGCGTTCCGAGCCGCGTCCGGAGCCTTGAGAGCGCGGTCGATCACCCCGTTGATCAGCGAGGTCTCGAAGCGGTCGGACGAGAAGACGAAGCCGCTGTCCGGCCGGGACACTGCTTCGGATACCCAAGCCAGAAGACGCGGCAGGTCCTCGTCCCCGCACTCCGCCGGCATGTTCCTCAGGAAGTGGGCGTAGTTGCCGTACAGATCAGGGGACGGAGGGCGAAGGGCACCGAGCATCGCCGCCGCGTCCAGATGGTGCGGCCACAGCAGGTTCAGTAGCGTGCCGCGCAGCTCATGGTCGGGATCCACCCGCTCGGCGCGGGACGGATCGGACAGCGAGTCGAGCACCTCCACGAGGACGGGCACGGCACGGCCTGGGTCGCAGGCGAACGCGGCGCGCGCCGCCAGTCGACGTTCCGTTTGATGCCACGCGTCGTTCCGCACCAACCTCAGCAGCGCGTCGGCCAGCCTGGAATGAGCGGTGCCGGCCTCCTGAGCCAGCTGGAGCGCCAGACGGACTCGCGCCGTGGACTGCCACTCGGCCCCGCCTTCGGCGGAACCGGACTCCAGGACGTCGGCGAGCTGGTCAGCGAGCGCGGGATGGCGCAGGTCCCAGCGGGAGAGCTGCCATCTGGTGTCTCCCAGTTCGACCTGTGCCGCACGTTCCAGCAGTCTGCTCACGGTGAGCCGGCGGACCTCGTCGGAACGCACGAGTGCGCTGTGCACCGCCAGGCTCTCGGGATCGGCGCCGGCCAGCCAGCCGCCGGCCGAGGGATCCATGGCCACCAGCCAGGCCGCGGTCTCCCGCAGCGGTGCCGGAATGGTCGCCGTCTCCCCGTCCGGTGCGCCGATCAGGAACAGATTCTCCAGTTGTCTCGGCGTGGTCTTCCGGTCGGTCAGGTACCGAGCCGCGAGGTAGGCCGCCACGGAAGAGTGGCGGAATGCCGCCCTGCCGTCGTCCGGCGCTGTGAACAGCGCGGTCGCCAGGCATTCTTCGACCACTTGGGGCGTGACCTGGAATGCGCCGGCGGCGGTCCGCTCCGTTCCGCCCACCAGTACGTCGCCCGGCAGATCGTAGGCACCGGCCTCGAAGGTGCCGCCGTGCCAAACAGTCCGGTGGCCGGACAGCAGCATCCACGCGGCAATGCGTCCCGCCACCATCAGGCGCTGAGGGGCCGTGGTGATCAGCGCCTTCTTGAGACGGTGCGGGTCGGGGTCTTCGGCGAGGCGCGCCACTCCGCGCACGAACAATTGCTCCGGCCGCCCGTGCAGCCGGCCGTCAGCCTGATAGGTCAGGACCAGCAATTCCAAGGTCAGCGGTATGCCGGCCAGCACAGCGGCGCCGGCCGCCTCGGCCGCCTCCACGAGCTCTTCCCCCGGCACACCGGCGCTGTCGGCCAAGGACACGGCCTCCGTGCGGCTCAGCGGAGCCAGATCGACGCACCGGCACGCACCGAACGCCTCGGCCAGCACAGGCGTCAGCGCCGCCGGATAGTCGGCCGTGCGGCAGGCCATGAGGAACCGGACCCGACTGGTGTCCCGGCCGCTCAGCGACCTTCTCAGCCATCTCGACAGACGCGGCAGCAGCGGACTCTCGTCGGCCTGGTCCACGACCACCGTCAGCACTCCGCCGGTCCCGGCGGCGTCTCCTGGTGAAGGCAGGGAGGCGAGATGGCAGCCGAGTTCCTCCCGATAGGAGTACTCGGTGAGATCCCCACCCGTCACCCACAGGCAGGCGTCGGAGTCTCCGCTCCAGGTGTCGTGGACACGAGGCAACTCGCTGGTGAGCTGCTTCAGCACGGAAGTCTTACCGGCACCCGGCTCTCCCAGCACGACCATGGCTCCTGCCGCCGCGACCACGGCGGGAAGTGCCAGGACTCCTTGACGAAGTCGCCCCGCGTCAACGACCACGTCGTCATCGTCCGCCCGGAACGCTTCGGCGGCCCGCACGATCAGATCTTCAGCGGCGACACGCTCACCCCGTACCCTGCACACCCGAGGGACATGAAAGCCGAACACATAACCTGCCATGCCCGCATTGTGTCAACGCCCACTGACAGCCGCCCCGGTCGTCCTGCTCCGCGGCTGACGCCCGTTCCCCAGGGCCAGGCAACGATGCGGCTCCGGTCGTGGAGCCCGGCGACCAGGCCCTTGTCACGCCGGCGCCGGAACTCACCGCCCTCGAAGCAGCCGCCCGGAACTTCCTTGTCCACAACCGACGCCACCGCGGCGGACGCCGACCGCCTCCGGCAGGCATACCTGCGGCGCTTCGACATCGAACACACCTTCCGCCTGTTCAAGCAGACCTCGGCTGACCCCCCGAAGATCCGCACATTCGAGGCCGCCGACCGCTGGACCTGGCTCATCCTCGTCGCCCACACCCAACTCCGCCTCGCCCGCCCGCTCGCAGCCGACCGACGCCGTCCATGGGAGCAGTCCAGTTCCCCGGACAGGCTCACTCCCGCCCGCGTCCGCCGTGACTTCCGGCACATCCGCCCACAGACCGCCTGCCCGGCCGGAGCACCACAACCCGCCCGCCCCGGCCCCGGACGACCAGCGGGCCGAAAGAACACCCGCCCCGCACCCGCGGGGACAACAACTGCATGCCCCGCCGGCTGATGGTGCGGTCTGAGCA
The DNA here is from genome assembly GCF_964272715.1 of Streptomyces sp. SudanB182_2057. Classification (NCBI taxonomy): domain Bacteria; kingdom Bacillati; phylum Actinomycetota; class Actinomycetes; order Kitasatosporales; family Streptomycetaceae; genus Streptomyces; species Streptomyces sp. SudanB182_2057. The sequence goes on along the minus strand of NZ_OZ186798.1, from coordinate 8,335,109 downwards.
ATCCCCGCTGCCACCCGCGCTCCACTGGCTGCAGGCCCATGCCCGGACCGTACCGGTGGGTGCCGCCGCCGCACGCCGCCCCGGCGGTGCCGGGGGGCGCAGGGCGTGCGAGTGCACCCCTCCGCGGTCAACGCGGAGGGCACGAGCGCGGCGTGCGGAGCGGTCGTCCGTTTCAGATCACGCCCTGGGCGAGCATCGCGTCGGCGACCCGTTCGAAGCCGGCGATGTTCGCGCCGGTGACATAGTCGTCCGGGGCGCCGTAGCGTTCCGCGGTCTCGTGGCAGGTCGCGTGGATGTCCCGCATGATGTGCGCCAGTTCTTCCTCCACCCGGGCCGGCGACCAGGCCGTCCGGGCGTGGTTCTGGGCCATCTCCAGGGCGCTCACCGCGACCCCGCCCGCGTTGGCGGCCTTGCCGGGGCCGAAGGCGACACCGGCGCGCTGGAAGAGGTGCACCGCTTCGGGCGTGGTGGGCATGTTCGCGCCCTCGGCGACCGCCTTCACGCCGTTGCGCACGAGCGCGGCGGCGTCGTTCTCGTCCAGCTCGTTCTGCGTGGCGGACGGCAGCGCGACGTCGGCCGGGACTTCCCAGACCCGTCCGCCCGGCACGAACCGGGCGGAGGACCCGCGCCGTTCGGCGTACTCGCTGATCCGTCCGCGCTCGACCTCCTTGACCTGCTTGAGCAGGTCGATGTCGATGCCCTTGTCGTCGATGACGTAGCCGCTGGAATCCGAGCAGGTCAGCGGGTTGGCACCCAGGGCGAGCAGTTTCTCGACGGTGTAGATCGCGACGTTGCCGGAGCCGGAGACGACCGCCGTCTGTCCCTCCAGGTCCTCGCCGCGCTCGCGCAGCATCGCCGCGGCGAACAGCACGCTCCCGTACCCGGTGGCCTCGGGCCTGATCGCCGAACCGCCCCAGCCCGTTCCCTTGCCGGTGAGGACACCGGCCTCCCAGCGGTTCGTGATCCGCCGGTACTGCCCGAACAGATAGCCGATCTCGCGTCCGCCGACCCCGATGTCACCGGCCGGCACATCGGTGTGCTCGCCGATGTGCCGGTACAGCTCCGTCATGAACGACTGGCAGAACCGCATGATCTCCGCGTCACTGCGGCCGTGCGGGTCGAAGTCGCTGCCGCCCTTGCCGCCGCCGATGCCGAGTCCGGTCAGCGCGTTCTTGAAGATCTGCTCGAAACCGAGGAACTTGATGATGCCGAGGTTGACGGACGGGTGGAAGCGCAGGCCCCCCTTGTACGGGCCGAGCGCGCTGTTGAACTCGACCCGGAAACCCCGGTTGACGTGCACGCGACCCTGGTCGTCCTGCCAGGGCACGCGGAAGATGACCTGGCGCTCCGGCTCACACAGCCGCTCGATGAGGCCCGGCTCGGCGAACTCCGGCCGCGCCGCAAGCACCGGCGCCAGCGTGTCCAGCACCTCGTGCACGGCTTGGTGGAACTCGGGTTGGGCGGGGTTGCGCCGCTCGATCTCGACGCGCAGGGCGTCGAGCCGGGTCTTGCTCTCGTCTCGGGTCGTCACAAGGGCCCTTTCTGGCACGGGTGTTCACCGGTACGAGCCCGGTGAAGAGGCGCCCGGCTCCATTGCCGCGCGCAGGACGGGGCCGCCCCGGACCCCTCGTCAGCTGTCACACTGAACCACCCGGAAAACGGCCGCCCCCCAGTGTTACCCCTGTGTAAACCCCAAGGCCAGCATGGCCGCACAACTGTCCGGAGTCTGAGATCACGGGCTTCCCCGGCGGGCCTGTCGACTTCGGCACCCCCGACGGCGACGAATGGCTGAACTCCCGTCCGCCTGTTCCCGCTCGGCACTGCCGTCCCGCATCCCCGTGACTCCGTCCCGGAACGGCTTCTCCCCCGAAGACCAGTGAGTCTCACCTATGCCGCTTTCAATGGGTAGTAGTTGTCGGCACATTCTCCGGGCGGCTCCCGGGCCTTGACGGTCTGTGGTCGTGGCCGAAGCAGCGGCTGCGATGACCGTTCCCGCCCGTTCCGGCCGTGGAGCACGGGGAGGCCAGGGCCGCCGACGGGGACCGTCCCGTACCGGACGGCGCCCGGTTCCCTGCCGCGCAGTGCCCAAGTGACGGTGGGTCATGGGTGGCTTCTTCGGTGTTGATCCTGTGGCAGGTTCTTCGGTGCTCCCGTCGGGACCGGCGGGGCGATGGCCGTGACAATCGCCAGACCACCGACCCGGAGGCTGGCGATGCGTCCCAAACTCAAGTCCGACGTGCTGTACGTGCCGACCGACAGCGGAGTACATGTTTTCGGGGCGGGAGCCGATGTCGCCCTGCGCGGCCGGGCCGCCTATCAATGGCTCGACCGGCTCGCCCCGCACCTCGACGGCCGGACCGAGTTGGAGGACTTGGTGCGGGGCCTGCCGGAGGAGAAACGGCAGATCGTGGACGCCCTGGTGGAGCGGCTGCGCGCGGCCGGATGCGTCCTGGACGCCGCCGACGACCTCCCGCACGGCCTGACCGACCGGGAGTTGGAGACCTACGCGGCCGAGATCGCGTTTGTCGAATACCACCTCGACTCCGCCCCGAGGCGGTTCGAGACCTACCGCGACAGCGAGGTCGTCGTGATGGGTGCGGGCCCGGTGTTCGTCTCGTTGGTCTGCTCGGTGCTGCACTCCGGGGTGCGGCGGCTGCGGGCGGTGCGGACGACGGAGGCGGTGACGGACTCGGGGCGGTTGACGCGACTGGCCGCCGAGGCGCTGCACCGCGACCCCGGCCAGGAAGTGGAGCATGCCGTCTGGGTCCCGGAGGAGGAGGCGGCAGCGGCCCGTGCCGATGTGGTGCTGCACGTCGTCTCCGCCGGCGATCACGTCGATCGTGCGGTGCGGCTGGACCGGCTCTGCCGGGACTCCGGCGCCCTCTTGGTGCAGGGCCTGGTCCTCTCCGATGTCGCCTGGCTGGGCCCGTACGGCCCCGGTTGGGCGTCGGCCTGGTCCCGGCTGGGGGCGACGGGGCCGCACCGGTCCAGCCGCTTCCTCGGCGGGCCGGCCGCGGCCGTCGTCGCCGGGCATCTCGGGCTCGCCGCGTTCAAGGCCCGCACCGGGATCGGCGGTTCCCACGAGACGGAGCTGACCCGCATCGACCTGGAGACGCTGCGTACCTCGGCGCACACGTTCCTGCCGCACCCGGACGCCCTGGCCGTGCGACCGGAGCGGGAGGAGGAGTTCGTCAGCCGGGTCCGCTCGCTGCGGGCGGCTGGGCCGGTCGGCGAGCAGGAGTTCTCCGCGCGTGCGGCGCGCTGCTTCGATCCTCATCTCGGGGCGCTGCGCGGCCTGGAGGAGGGTGAGTTCACGCAGGTGCCGCTGAACGTCACTGAGGCGGTCCGGCCCACGGACGACGGTGCTCCGCGTGTGTTCGGCGCCGGGACGAGTTTCGCCGAGGCCCGCCGCGCGGCCGCCTTGCGCGGCATCGCGGCGTACGCGGCACGGTTCACCGACTCGCGCCGCGTGCACGCGGACGGCACCGTGTGGGGTTGGGACGTCGCGGACGGGTGCGCTCGGCGAGTCCCCACGACCGTGGCGTCGGGCCTCGGACCCGGGGTGGCGGCGCGGCTCGGCTGGGACGACGCGGTGACCGACGGACTGGCCCAGCACTGCGTCCGGCTGGCCGTCGCGGACGTGACCGGCGGGACCGGCGGGCCCGTCGGCCTGGACCTCGCCGACGCCGCGCTCGACGCCCGCGCGAAGTCGCTCCTCGGTCTGCTGCGGGCAGCCGGCGGAGCGGTCCGGGTGGCCGACGTCGGGGGCGCGCTCGGAGTGCCGGTGCTGGCTTGGTGGCAGGGCGGCCGTGCGGTGGCGGCGACCTGCGGTCCGGACGCGGTCGCGGACGGTCTGGAGCGGGCCCTGCTCGACCGGCAGGCCGTCATCACCGGCGAGCCGGCGTACGCGCCGCCCACCGTGGCCGGGCTGGGATCACCGCCCGGGGAGCGAGCGGCGACCGGTGCTCCGTGGCCGGCCCTGCCCGGGCCGGAGCGCATGGTGGACTGCCTGCGGGCCCGCGGCCTGCGACCGGTGGCCGTGCCGCTGGACCACGACCCCGCCGTGCACGAGGTGCTGCCCTCCCTGCTCCGGGTCGTGGTCCTCGATGACTAGCACCGCGGACCACGGCACCGGGACGGCGCCCGGTGCGGCCGGCGTGGACGCCGACACCGTCGGGCTCCGCTTCTGGCGCCGCACCTTCGAAGGCGTCCGGGAACTCTTCGCGGAGGGCCACGGCGAGGAGGGCGGGGCGGACGATCCGCTGCCGGCCAAGACGTACCGCGGGCTGCCCCGGCACCCGTTGAGCGCGCCGGCTCGTGCGGTGGGCGACGCACGGTGGTCCTTCGCCGCCTTCCGCCGGGCGCACCCCGGTGGCGCACCGTGCCTGGACCGGCTCGACGAGCCCGCCGTGTCGGCGCTGCTGCACTGCGTCTACGGGATGAGCCGTCTGGAGGCGGGACCACACGCCGTCTGGCCGTATCACCGGCTGGTGGCCTCGGCCCGGTGTTTCTATCCGGTCGAGTTGTATCTGTGGACGGCGGAACCGGCCGGTGAACTGGCCGCCGGCTGCTACCACTACGACCCCGCGCACCACGCCCTGACCAGGCTGCGCGCGGGTGGTCTGCCGGACGTGCTCCTCGCCGCCGTCGGAGTGGAACGGCCCGCGGCCGTCCTGCGCGGAGCGTACGACGCTCCCAGCGCCCTGCTCGTGGCGGCGGTCTGCTTCCGCAAGGCGGCCTTCCGCTACCGCGACTACGCCTACCGGCTGTGCGGGCAGGAGGCCGGTATGACGGTCGGCAACGCCCTGCTCACCGCGGGTACGCTCGGGCTGCGGGCCCGTGTGCACCACCGGTTCGACGACGAGGTCGTCAACCGGGCCGTGGGACTGGACGGGTTCGAGGAGACCGCGGTCGCCGTCCTCGATCTGCGCACCGGTCCACTGCCGGCGCCCGTCCCGGCCGCACGGCGTCCCGCGCCTCCCCCGCCGTCGGCCGGTGCCGCCCGCGGAACGTCGCCGGCCACCGCCCTGCCTGCCATCCGGGCGGCGTATGTGCGGACCAACGCCACTGAGCCCACGGCCTGGTCGGGACTGCTGGAAGTCGACCGGGCCGCCAGGCGGACCTGGGCGGCCGGACGGCCGGCGGTGGACCCGCGGGCCTTCCGCCTCCCGGCCGAGACGCGGGGCGGTGAACGGGAGCTGTCCCTGGCGGCGCCGACCGAACCCGCCCCCGGCGAGATCGAGTTGGCGGCTGCGCTGCGGGCTCGCGACTCCGGGGGCCGGATGTTCCTGCCGGGCGGGGACCCGCTGCCCGTGCACCGGCTCGCGTCCGTCCTGCGGCACGCCCTGGAGCCCGTGCCGTCCGATCACACCGGCCGGGACTGCCGCCCGCTCGTCGACTGCCATGTGCTCGCGCTCGGCGTCGACGGCCTCGACTCCGGGCTGTACCGGCTGCACCCGGCCCCCGTTCCCGTGCTGGCGCCCGTGCCGGGGCGGGACTGGCGCGCGGTCCTCGCGATGCTCTGCGACCGGACCCCGGCCGTGAACTCCGCGAAGGCCGACGCGATCGTGTTCCTGACCGTGAACCGGGTCGAGGGTGAGCGGGCGTTCGGGGCCCGCGGCTACCGCATCCTGCACCAGGAGAGCGGGATCGTGGCTCAGCGCGTCAGCGTGCTCGCGGCAGCGGTGGGACGCTCCGTGCGCGTCACCAACGGCTACCACGAGGGCGTCGTCCGCGAGTTGATGGGTGTCGCCGACCGGGCGTACGTACCCGTGTTCTGCATGGTCGTCGGCCGCCGCAGGGCCACGGCGCAGTACGAGATGCCGCTGACGTGGTGAACCGCGGCTCCCCGGGGGCGGCCCCGGGGCCGTGGCCGCCGGATCCTACGGGCGGGACTGCGGTCGCACCGTGAAGACCCCGGGGCCCGTTCCGCCCGAGCATCGGACACGGCCAGCTTCCTGGCCCTTGGGCACAACCGACAACGCGGAAAGGGGAATCCGATGGAGAAGGAACTCGTCCTCGACCTCGCCGACCTCAGCGTCGACGAACTGGACGTGCTGCCGACCTCCCCGGGCGCCGGCCTGGAGTCGATCAACGTGGGTCACGCGATGGTCGAGATCGGCGCGTCCAACTGCACCTCGACCGGTACCCCGGCGAGCTGCTGCTCGTGCTGTTGCTGCTGAAGCGGCACACCTCACACAGCCGTGTCCGGCGGGCGCACCGCCCGCCGGACACGGCACCGCTCCCACCGACCAGGGAAGTGACCGTGACCGACACCGCCGCAGCCCGCCCCGCCACGGTGGCGGTCCTGGGCAAGGGCCTGCTCGCCACCGCCGTCCGGGCGGCGCTCTCCCGCGGCCACGGGACACCGGCCGGGACCGGCGGCGAAGACACCACCGCCGCCGCGAGCGGGACCGGCGCCGGTCACGGCGGCGGCTCCGCCGCCGTGACCGTCGTCGCCGACGACGGCTGGGCCGACGACTCGGCCATCACCTCCGCGCGGACGCCCCGGCTGCCCGTCCGGGTGGAGTTGGGCAGGGTGGTCATCGGGCCCATGGTCGTCCCCGGGCGCGCGGGCTGCGCCCGGTGCGCCCGCACCCGCCGGGAGCGGGCATGGGGGCCGGACAGCCCCCGGGCGGAACTGGTCCGGCGATTCGGTGAGCGCCTCGCCGACCGTCCCACCCCCGTCCTGACGGCCTGGGCGTGCGACGCGGTCGCGGACTTGGTGGTGGACGAACTGCGCTTCCCCGAGGGGCGGTTGACCCGGTGCGGTCTGGTGATGCTGTCACTGACGACCATGGCGGTCGACGCCCATCCCTTCCTGCCCGACCCGTGCTGCTCCGAGTGCGGCGGGCTCCCGGACGACCGGCCGCCGCAGCTGCTCGGCACCCCCCGGCCCAAACCCGACCGGGACACCTACCGGGTCCGCGATCTGCGGTCCGGCTGGGAGGCGTTGACACGGATGTACGTCGACGGACACACCGGAGTGGTCCGCCAGCTCGACGTGCGCACAGACTACCGCTATCCGATGGTGTCCGCCCCGCTGCACCTGCCGGACGGACAGCAGGAGGCCGGCTTCGGCCGCGACCTCGCCTACGCTTCCTGTGAACGGACCGCGTTGGCCGAGGCGTTGGAGCGACTCGGCGGCGCCCGCCCCGGCGGTCGGCGCACGACGGTGCGTGCCTCCTACCGCGAGGTCGCCGGCCAGGCGCTGTGTCCGGTGGAGCTGGGGCTGTATCCGCCCGAGCGGTACGACGAACCGGGCTTCCCCTACCCGCCGTTCGATCCGAGGACGGCCCTCGACTGGGTGTGGGGGCACTCCTTCGCCCGCGACGCGCCCGTCCTCGTACCCGAGGACTACGCGTACTACCGCACCCGGCACGGCGATCCGGACGCCCGGCCGCTGGCGTACGAGGTGTCCAACGGGTGCGCTCTGGGCGGCTGTCTGGAGGAGGCGGCGCTGCACGGGCTGGTGGAGCTGGCGGAGCGGGACGCGTTCCTGCTCACCTGGTACGCGCGGCTGCCCGCGCCCCGGGTGGACCTGTCGACGGTGTCCGACCCGCGTATCGCGGTGCTGGCCGAGCGCGTCCGGCAGGACAGCGGGCACCGGGTCCTGGCCTTCGCCACCACGCCGGAGCACGGCATCCCCACCGCGTGGGTCATGGCGGTGCATCCCACCGCACGCCTCTCCCCCGCACCCGGGGATCCACGGCCGGAGCCGGCCGCCGTCTGTGCCGCAGGCGCTCACTTCGACCCCGAACAGGCGCTGCTGAACGGCCTGCTGGAACTGACCGCCAACCTGGGCTGGAACCGTGACGCCTACCGCGAGGAGCGGGAGCGGATCGCGGCGATGGTGACCGACCCGGACCAGGTGCGGGAGATGCGGGACCACGCCCTGCTGTACTGCCACCCCGCCGCGTTCGACCGGTTCGACTTCCTCCTCGGCGACGGGCCCCCCGGCACCGGCGGGCCGGGCCTCCCGGTGGCGGAGGCGTTCGCGCGCGCGGACTGCCGGCCGCGCGGCACTGATCTGCGGGAGGACCTCGTCGAGGTGGTGTCCCGGTTCACCCGCCGCGGCCAGGACGTGATCGTGGTGGACCAGACCACGGACGAGCACCGGGCCGGCGGACTGGCCTGCGCGAAGGTCATCGTCCCCGGTCTGCTGCCCATGACGTTCGGCCACGGCATGCGCCGCACCCACGGACTGCCCCGGCTGCTGCGGCTGCCCGCGCTGCTGGGCCACCGGGCCGGGCCGCTGACCCCGTCCGACGTCAACCCGTACCCGCACCCGTTTCCGTGACACTGGAGCCGGCCATGACCGTGAACCACACCACCCCGGACGTCTTCGGCGTGCGCGTCGGCGGCCTGCCGGTACCGATGCTCGACGACATGAGCTCACCGGAGCTGTGGAACCAGATCGGGACGGTCCTGGACGGCGAGCGGGCGCTCGGCGCCGCGGAGGCGGCGCTGTCCGACGCGTTGTACGGGCTGATCGGGCAGGCGACGACCGGCAAGTCCCCGCTGGTGGCACTGCGCCGGGCCGTCCACAACCGGCGCGCGCTGACCCACCGGTACTGGAACGACGAGGTACGGGCATCGCTGCCGCCCGCCGTGACCGCCGGGGTGCGGTCCTGGAGGGAGCTGCTCGCGGCGCATGAGCGGGCCACCGCCCGACTGGACGAACTGATGGCGCACCGCACGGCCGAGCAGCACCTGCTGCTGCGCAAGGCGGTCGCCGACCCGGGCTTCCAGCACGGCCTGGTGCTCAGCAGTCCGGTTCTCTACCGGCAGGTCCGCAAGTGGCTGGCGCGTCCGGACGAGACGGTGCCGGACCGCTCGCTGGCCCTGCGCCTGACGAAGTACCTGGCCCGGGTCACCATGAAGACCAGCCCCTTCAGCACCTTCACGGTCAGCGGTCTCGGTGTCTGGCGCGAGCCGGACGCGCGTCCCGCTCCCGCGCCCGCCCCGGCACTCGCCGTGGTGACGGTCGCGGAGATCAACGTATGGGTGGTGCAGCAACTGGTACGGCAGCTGAGCCTGCGCCCCGGGCCGGCCGCCCGGATGCGGCTGCGTCTCAACCCCAGCGCCCATCTGGCGGACGGGCGCTGGGAGTTCCTCGGCACGGGGCCGGAGGAGCCGTTGCGGGGGCTGCCGGCGGGCGCCGCGGTCGCTGCCTGTGTGGCCGCGGTCGGCGAGGGCGGGCGGGTCCGCGCGGACGCCGCGCGCGAGGTCGCGACGCGCACCGGGAACGACGTGGCCGCCGCCGACGCGTATCTGGGCCGGCTGGTGGAACTGGGGCTGCTGGAGGCCGAGCGCCCCTTCGCCGACCAGGCGCTGAACCCGCTCGCCGCCCTGCGGGACTGGTTGGCCGGTGCGGGCCCCGACACGGCGGCGCTGCTCGGTGAGGTCGACGTGCTGGCGGACCTGGTGGCGCGGTACCCGACGCTGCCGGGCGCGGCGGACCGGCTGCGGTGCGGCACGGCGATCGAGGAGGCGCTGTGCCGTGTACGGGACCTGGCCGGCCCCGAGCGGATCCAGCTGCCCGCCAAGAACAGCGTGATCGAGAACGCGTTGCTGACGGAGCCCCTGGCGGGCCCGGTCCGGCAGGACTGGGAGCCGGTTCTGCGGGACCTCGACACCCTCCGCCGCTGCTACGCCGTACTGGACCCGGCACTGCCCGGCCGGGTGGCCCTCGCCGACACCTTCGCCGAACGCGTGGGCAGCGGTGCCGGCATGCCTTTCCTCACCTTCCACCGGAAGGTGCAGGAGTGGCTTCGCGAGGGTCCGGAGCTGCCGAGCCTGCTGTCCATCGCGACCCACGGCTACGCGTCCCTGCTGGACCACCGGCTCCCCCGCATCCGCGAACTCGCCGCCCGGCGGGCCGACCTGTGCGCGCTCGCCGCACCGGTCCACGCCGGTGCGGACGGCGTGGTGCGGCTGGACCCGGCGCGGCTGGCCGATCTGACCGACGGCTGGCCTCGCTGGATGCGGGCGCCGGACTCCGTGGCGTTCTACGGGCAGCCGCTCGACGGGCCGGACGCCCGCTTCGTGGTCAACGCGGTCAACTCCGGGCACGGCCGGGGGCGCGACCGCATCAGCCGCCTGCTGACGCAGGCCGGTGTCGAGGCCCGGGCGGAGACGGCCGCACCGGACGACGCGGTGATCGTCGCGGACACCTGCCGGCACTTCGGCAGCAACGTGGGGCTGCGCCGGTCCGCCGTCGCCCACGAGATCGACTACCCGGGAGGGCACAGCGAGCGCGCGGCCGAGCAGCGCATTCCGCTGTCGGACCTGCTGGTGCGTCACGATCCCGTACGGGGTCTGCTCGTCCTGTGGTCGCGCGGCCGCGACACCGAGGTGCGCCCGGTGCACCCCAACCTCATCGCGGAGCTGTGGCTCCCACCCGCCATCCGGCTGCTGCTCCAGGCGTTCGGGGCGACGTCGAACCTGCTGATCCCGGGCCGCCGGATGTTCGGGGACCCGTCCCTGGCCGCGGTGGGCGGCGTGCTGGCCGAGCCCCGGGTGACGGTCGGCGCGACCACGGTCAGCCGCCGTCAGTGGGTGTTCCCGGCATCCGCCGTGCCGGTCCGCGAGAAAGGCGCGAGCGACCGGGCGCACCTGCTGCGCCTGGCCGGCTGGCTGCGCGAGCACGGCATCCCGCGCCGCTGTTTCGTACGCGCCCTGGATCCGGCCTCCGTGGTCGGGGGCAGCGTGTGGCGGATCAAGTCGCGCAAGCCGCTCTACGTCGACTTCGCGAACCTGCTGCTGGCCGGCGTGTTCGAACGGGCGGTGGCCGGCGACGGGCAGGTGCTGTTCCTCCAGGAGGCACTGCCCGGCCCGGACGGCATGCCCGGCTACGGGGACAGCGGGCCCCGGGTGACCGAGTTTCTGATCGAGATCAACGGAGGACAGGATGCCCGAGAACGACAGCGGCTCGCTTGACCCCGAGGCCGCCGGAGGCGCGGACTGGGTGTGCGCGCACATCTTCTACGACACCGACCAGGATCTGCTGCTGACCGACTGTGTCAGGCCCCTGGTCGCGGAGCTGACCGCCGACGGGCTGGTGCAGCGGTACTTCTTCCTGCGGTACTGGGAGGGCGGCCCCCATGTGCGGCTGCGACTGCTGCCCGCGGCGACCGCCGACCGCGCGGCGATCGAGCTGCTGACCGGGGAACGCGTCCGGGAGTTCCTGGCCCGCGCCCCGGCCGCGAACGTGGTGGACCGGACCCGGTTCACCCAGGTCGCCGCCGGGCTGGCCGGTCTGGAGGGCCGCAGCGGCCACGACGTCCTGGTGCGCCCCAACAACTCCGTGGAGTTCCTGCCCTACGAACGCGAGTACGACGACTACGGGCGGGGTGCGGCGATCGCCGCCGTGGAGCGGCACTTCTTCGAGTCGAGCCGGCTCGCGCTGTCCGTGATCGCGGCCGGGGCGACGGTGGAGCAGCGTGCGCTGCTGGCCTTCGACCTGGTCGTCGGTGTGTTCGCGCTGTGCGAGGAGGTCCGCGACCAGTGGGCGCGACACGGCGGACCGCCCCTGCCGTTCGGCAGCGGTCCCGAGGCCGAGAACGTGGCCCCGCGCTATCTGGCACAGCGCGACAAGCTGCGTGCGCGGGCCCGTCTGACCTGGCGGATGGCGGCGGACCCCGAGGCGGGCGGACACGATCAGCGGGCCTACTGGCTGGCTTCGGTACGGCGGCTGCGCGAGCGGTTGCATCTTTTGGAGGATACGGGCGTGTTCACGTCCGCGTGGGCGGGGTCGCCGCTCGCGGAGCCGCTCGGACTGTCCGACACCCGTCATCCGGGCACGAGTCTGGTGCTGCTGCGCTGCGCCCACCTGGTCAGCAACCGGCTGGGACTGACCCTGTGGCAGGAGAACCAACTGCGGTTCCTGGTGGGGCGGGTGCTCGCGGAGCTGCCCGAGGCGCTGGCCGTCTCGTGAACGGGGCGGCGGGATCGAGGTGGTACAGCCTCCATGTCCATCACCACGACGAAGAAGCCGAGCCGGAGTTGGTTCTGCGCGCCGTCCGGCCGGCCTTCGAGGCCGTGGCTCCGTGGGTCGAGGGGGCCTGGTTCGGCCGGCACTGGCTGCGCGGTCCGCATCTGCGGCTGAACTTCCGCTGCCGCGACACGGAATGGGAGGAGCGCGTCCGGCCGACGGTGACCAGGATCGTGACGGACTACCTGCGCGCCCGTCCCTCCGTGGCACGGCTGGACGAGGGTGCGCTCGCCCCGGTGCACGCCCGGCTGGCGGAGCTGGAGATGGAGACCGGCCCGAGACACCCGTGGGTGCCCGACAACACAGTGCTGGAACGGCCGTACGATCACCGGCTGCCCGTGCTGGAGTCCCTGCGGGCGAGCGAGCTGCTGGCCGACTTCCTCAGTGACACCAACGACCAGGCGTTCCGGGCGTACGAGCGGGTGCGGGCGGGCGGCGCGTTGTCGCTGCTCGCGCTGGACCTGATGTGGACGACGGCGTCCGTCGCGGCTGTCCCCTTCATCGCGGGCGGGGAGCCGATCGAGCGGGGTTTCCTGTCGTTGCGCTCACATGCCGACGCGTTCCTGTCGCGTACCCGGGACCCGGCGGCCGTGCGGGCCGATTTCGATGACCGGTTCCGGCGGCAGGAGACGGTGCTGTGCGAGCGGCTGCGGTCCGTGGAGGCGGCCCTGGGTGATGAAGCCCGTGCAACGAAAGACCCGGGCCGCTCGGACGCGGTCGGTGACGTGGTGCCGTTCGTCACGGAGTGGGCGGCCGCGGTGCGCCGCCACCAGCGGATCGCGCATCCGCTGCTGGCTTCCGGCGAGGTGTCGATGGGCGGGGCCGCCCGGGCGCCTCGCCTGCCGACGCGTCGGACGAGCGAGTTCCACGCGGTGCTGCGGTCGGACCACGGGCACGAGGACTTCGTCCGGACGGACGACTGGTTCGCCTCGTTCCGCCTCGTGATGAACTACCTCTACCTGCACCTCACGCGGCTCGGGCTGAAGCCTGTCGACCGGGCGCTGCTGTGCCATCTGGCGGCGCTCACCGTCGAGGCGGTGCACGGCGTCGACGCGGTCGGCAGCTTCCAGCGGTACGTCGCCTCCGTGGACCCCTCCTCGAAGCGGCCCGAGTGGCGCCGTATCGGAGAGGCGTGGGCCGCCGGCGGAGCCGGCTGAACACCGCCGTACGGCCCGCACCGGCAGCGAGGGGAGGAACCGGCCCGGCGCCTCCCCCGCCGTCGCCGCTACGCCCGGCCGCCGGTGCCCAAGGGTGCGGGGATGACATCGGGCAACTGGTTGCGCCCGGAGATGCCGAGCTTGCGGTAGGCACCCGAGAGATGGAACTCCACGGTACGCACGGTGACGAACAGCTTGCCCGCGATGGCCCTGTTGGTGTGCCCGGCTCGCGCCAGACCCAGGATCCGCTGTTCCTGGGGGGTGAGGCCGCTCAGCGCGGGCGGGACCTCGTCGTCGTCCACCGCCGGACAGAGACATTCGCGGTCCGCGGCGATGCGGCGCACCAGCGGCTGCGCTCCGCAGGACTTGGCCGCGGAGAGCGCCGCGCGGAACTCCGTGCGCGCGGCGTCGGCGCGTCCCGCCTCGCTCAGCGTGACCCCGAGATCACGGCGGGCGTGAGCCAGTTCCAGCCGGGCGGGCGAGTGGGCCAGGGTCTCCACGGCCGTCGCGAGACGGCGCAGCCGGCGGTCCCCCGTCTCGGTCAGGGCGAGTGCGTGCTGGGCGGTGCCGACCGCGCGCGGGGTTCCCCAGCGGCGCGCGTCCTCCCACTCGGCGGCGGCGAGCCCGGACGCCTCGGTCAGGTCACCACGGGAAGCCAGCAGCCGGGCGGCGCGGGACCGCCACGGCAGCACCGCGGGGTTGCGCACCCGGGAGTCGGCCAGCAGCCTTCCGGCGGCGTAGAGGTCCTCCAGGGCGCGAGTGGTGTCCCCGGCCTGTTCCCACACGGCGGCGCGGGCGCCGAGGACCGCGACGGTGTCCTGGCGGGCCGGCAGCTCGCCGTCCAGTCCGCAGTCCGCGAGGAGGGCGAGGGCGGCGTCCGTGGCGCCGGTGCGGGCCCGCACCTCGGCCAGGGTCGCCACGGTGAGGGCGGCCGGCAGCCGAGCCGCGTCGACAGCCGGGCGCAGCAGGTCCGCCAGCGGGGTCAGGGCGGCGTCGGCGTCGGTGAGGCTGCCGCGGGCGTACAGGACGAGGGCACGCAGCAGACCGACGCCGACGTCTGCCCACGTGCCCGGCCGGGGCTGGTCCGGCAGGCGGGCCCGGCTGCAGTACGACCACGCCTCGGCGAGTTCGTCGGCACGGATCAGGACCTCGCAGCCGTGCCACAGCAGGCGGCCGGGGGCCTCGCTCCCGGCCAGTGCCCCGCGCGCGTGTCCCACCGCGGCGTCCCGGTCGGTGCCGTCGCGCAGGGCGTGCACGGCCCGCAGGGCCGACAGCTCCCGCCGGGCCTGGTCATCGGACGGGGCCTGTGCGGCCAGGCTGTCGGGCAGGTCGACGGGGAGGCCGGACGGGACCGGTCCGTCCAGGCAGAGGAGCGCTTTGTGCAGCCGGAGCCGCCAGCGCTGGGCCGCCGCTCGGGGCCCGAGTCGCTCGGCGGTGTCGTCGAGTACGGCCACCGCGTCCTCGGGCCGTCCGCATTCGGCCAGCAGTGTGCCGAGGGCCACGGCGTAGTCGGTGGCGCAACGGGGGTCGTCGGCCTCGCGCCGCGCGGCGTCCAACCGGCGTACGGCGCCGTCAGGAGCGACGAACCCGTCCAGCGCGGCGAGCTGGCACTGGACGGACGAGCGGACCTGCGGGCGCAGACGTTCCCGGAGCATTCCGCGCAGATGTCCGGCGGCCTCCTCGTGCCTGCCCTCGCGCTCCAGTTGGTTCGCCGCCATCCGTAACGGCCGGACGGTCCAGGGCAGGCCGAGCGGCCCGGCGGCGACCAGTTGCCGTGCCACCCGGGTGGCGCCGAAGTGCCCGTCGCGCAGGATCGCGGCGGCGGTGAGGTGCAGGGCGGCCCGGGTGCCGGCCGGGACGCGGCTGATAACCATCTCGGCGAGCAGGGGGTGGCGGAAGGACAGCGGGGTGCGGTTGGCGAACAGCGAGCGGGTGACCAACTCGTCGATCAGGGGCAGCGCCTCCCGTACGGAGAGCCCTGCCAGTTCGGCGCACTGGGTGATCTCCGCCCGGGGGCCGAGGACGGCGACGGCCCGTGCCAGCCCGAGGGCGGCTCCCCCGAGCCCGGCCAGCCAACGCTCGATGCCGGGCAGTGCCGCCGACGCGGCGGTGTCGCGCAGGGCGTCGGCGGTGGGGGCCGTGCCCGTGTGACACGCGAGCAGGGACAGCAGCAAGGCCGGATTGCCGCCGGTCAGCTCGTGGCACAGTTGGGCGGTCGGCGCGTCGAGCGCGACATCGCGGTACGCCGCCGCGAAGGCGCCCACCTCCTCCGGTGCCAGCCCGGACAGTGCGATGTGCTCCGCGTCCGCGGTGAGCGCGGGAGGCAACGGGTCCTGGTCCGCCGCCGCGGTGTCCCCGCCGGTCAGGGCGATGACCAGGGGCAGGCCGAAGGCCGCGGAGTACAGTCCCGAGAGCCAGTGGAGCGACCACGGGTCGAGATGTTCGGCGTCGTCCAGGCAGATCGCGACCGGCGTCCGCCTGGCCTGCCGGCACACGGTCTCCACGAGTTCGTGGAGCAGTTTCTCGCTCGGGGCGGCATGGTGGCGCACGGGTTCGTCGCCCGGCTCCGAACGATGTGCCGTGGGTTCGCCGGCCGGCTGGTGGAGTGCCGTGCCCTCGGCGGACCCGGCCGCCAGTTGGCTGACGACGCGCAGGGCGGCGCCGAGCGGGTCGTCGGGCCGAGTTCGTACCGACACGGCGGACACCCGGAACCCGGCGTCGGCGGCGAGCGCCCCGAACTCGCCCAGCAGGGCGGACTTGCCGATCCCCCGTTCTCCCTTGACGACGATGGTCGCCGGACCCCGTCCCCCGCGTGCTCTGTCGATGACGGCCGCAAGCCGTGCCCGCTCGCCTACGTGCCCGATTCGATCCACTGAGGTCAACTGCTCGCCTCCCTGCACGACGTACCGTGCATCCGCGGTCAACCGGATGTACGGGCTCCTCAATTTAGTAGGCGTTGACCTGGGAAGATGCGCGGATCGACGCAACGTGACCTGAAAGCGAGCATTCCGGCGCACAGTACTCGCACACGGCCAGGACCGCCATACCTCAACTGGGGCCTGCTCCCCATCCGTCCGTGCCCGCCGCCGAACGGTGGTGAACCTCCGGAGGATTAGGCGCGAACCGAGCGATGCCTCCCTCACCGGGGCGGCGGCCGAGCCCCGCCGGGGGTGGGGGCGCCGCCCGGAGCGACGTGAAGGCGAGGAAAAGCGCAAAGACTTCACCGACAAGCGATCTCTGAAGTGGCTGGCGCAGGGCGGCAGTTCACTCCCGTCCAAGCTCTTGACGGGGGCCGGTGCGCAGCTATGGTCTAGACCTAGTGAGTCAGGTCCGGACCAGCATCGGCGCCCCCGCCCCGACCCGTGGCAACGGTCCCGGTGCGCACGGAAGGGAGTGGCAGGGCATGCGCACGAGAAGACGAGCGGCCGTCGCCGTCGGCGCGCCGGTCGCTCCCCCGCTCATCGCCGGCGTTCCGGCGGCCCCGGTCGGCGCCCATGGCCGGGCGGCTCTGCCCGCGAGTCGGCGGGAGCGGTACGCCGAGGGCATCGTCACCGGGGGCCGGATCGGGCACGGGCCGCCGGGCGCGGAGGGGCTCGAGAGCCCGCCCGGCCGCGACAGCGGACACGCCGAGTACGCCGGGCTCGGCGACAGCACACCCTCGCGGGTCACGTCAGTCGCTTCGAGCGTGACGCACACCTGGCGGGAGACGGCACGGCAGGCCACCGGCAACGGGCAGGTCTTCATCAGCGACCGGGAGATCGGAGGGTGCACTAGCACCCACACGCGACCCGCCGTCGATGTCGGCCCGGTCGGCTCCGGCGGCGTCACCGGCCAGTGGTGCGTCCGGGAGGACCTGGGAGTCCGCCCGGCCTGATCCCGGGCACATCGGCGCGCGTTCCCCGGGGCGCGCACCCACCCAAGCCCGGGGCATGCGCGCCCGGGTAGCCCCGCGCGGCCCGGACCCGCGCGCATGCGGCACCCGGCACCACGCTGTCGGCGGCGGAGCCATCGTCGGGAGGAGCAGGTCTGTGGAGACGGCACAGCCGGTGGAGACCTGGGCGGAGTTCGGGCGGCGGCTGCGGGCCTGGCGCAGACGGGCCGGGCTGACCCAGTCGCAGCTCGGGCTGAGGGTGGGGTACCACCACAGCCTCATCAGCAGGCTCGAGGCGGGGCTGCGCGAACCGCCGGCCGGGCTCGCGAGCCGGCTCGACTCCGTCCTGGGCACCGGCGGCGAGCTGGCGGCGATCGTCGCCGCCCCGGTCGGGGCGCCGTACCGCCCCGACCGCCCGCCGGCGAACCCGCGGCTGTTCGCCCCGGTGCCGGGCGGCGGGGAAGCCCCCGTCGGCCAGGACGTGCTGGACCCCCTGCTGTGGCCGTCGGAGCTGCCCGCCGAGGGGCTGGCGTGCCCGCTGCACGGCACGGTGGGCTGTGCGGTGCCCGACCAGGCGGGGACCCCGTACCTGCTGGACCTGCTGACCGCGCCGGGGGGCGGGTCCGACGGTCTCCCGGGCGGCGAGTCGGAGGTGCTGCACGCGCTCACCGCGGTCCTGGCCTGTCTGATCCGCGGCGCGCTGCACCGGGGCGCGTCCGACGGCGTGAGCACGGTGGAGCGGCTGTTACGGGCACTGGTGCGGTGGGCGGGGGCGGTGAACTCCAGCGGCCGGCTGCCGTACGGACAGCTCCGGCTGGCCGCCCAGTACGCACAGGTCGCCGGGCGGCTGCGGATGCAGCGCGGACAGAGCAGCATCGGCATGGCCTGGTTCGGGCACGGCCTGGGCTGGGCGGACGCGGTGCACGACGTCCCGGCCCGGGCGACCCTGCTCAGTGACGTGTGCACCCTGGTCCGGCTCGACCGCGACGCCGGCTCGGCTCTCGCCTACGCCGAGGCCATCGGCGCGGTGGACCCCGGGCGGCGGTGGGTGGTCACCCTCTCCCACCTGTACCGGGCCCGCGGGCACGCGCTCGGCCACGAGCCCGACGAGTGCCGGCGGCACATCGCCCTGGCCCGGCGCTCGTTCGCCCGCCTCGGCCACCGGGACCTGCTGGAGGCGCCCTGGCTGTCCGGCGCCGAGGGCGAGATGAGGGTGGAGTCGGCGATCGGCGGGGCGCTGCGCGACCTGGCCGCCGCGACCGGCGACCGGGTGACCGCGCGGCGCGCCGTCCACGCCACCGCCCGGTCGTGTGCCCAGTTGCCGCCGCTGATGCGGGAGACCCGGCTGCTGCTCACCCTGCGCCTGGCCGACAGCTGGGCGTGCGCGGGTGACCCCGGCGCGGCGGTCGCCCTGGCGGCCCCGGTGCTCGACCAGGCGGTGTCCTCGCGCGAGTTGGTGATCAACGCCGAGTTGCGCGGACTGCACGGCAGGCTGCTCACCCGCTGGGGTGACGTGCCGGAGGTCAGGGAGTACCGCGAGCGGCTGCCGGCCGCGGGGATCTGAGCGGGTTCCGCCGCCCCGGGCCTTTGCCGGTTTTTGCCAGGGCGGGGCGGCGGGCCGCGAGCCGTTGACCCGGGCGCGCGGCGATGTGAGGGTTCGGCCAGCCCGGCGGCGTGGCGTGCCACCCCGGCGCGAGGCGGGCGGAGACACCGACACACCGCGAACACCGGCCCAATGATTGGCATGCCCATGCCCATCCAGGCGCCGGGCGAGCCCCACGACCTCTCACAAGGAGCGACAACGATGCTGAGAAAGCTGGCGGTGGCCGGGACATCCCTGGCCCTGACGCTGGGAGGGGTGGTGATGCCGGCCGCCTTCGCCTCGGCCGCGCCCCACACCGCTCCCCCGGCGGGCGAACCGGAACCGGCCCCCGTCGCCAGAGCCGTCGCGGCCGCCGACCGGGCGGCACGCAGCGGCCTCGACGCGCTGGCCAAGGGCCCCGAGGAGCAGTACGACCGGCGGCAGGTCACCCCCTGGGTCAAGGGCCTGTACTCCGTCGCCTACGAGCGCACCTACCGGGGCCTGCCCGTGGTGGGCGGCGACGTGGTCGTCCTCGCCGACGGCGACGGCCGGGTCCGCTCGGTCCAGTCCGCCACCAAGGCCAGGATCGCGCTCTCCACCAAGGCCCGGGTCACCGCCGCACAGGCGGTCCGCACCAGCCGGGCCAGGCTCGCGAAGACCGAGAAGGTCGACTCCCGCCGGCTGGTCGTGCGGGCCCGGGGCGACCGCGCCACCCTCGCCTGGGAAACCGTCCTGGCCGGGCGCACCGAGGCGAACGCCCCCAGCCGGCTGCACGTCTTCGTCGACGCGCGCACCGGAAAGGTCGTCGACACCTACGACGACGTGCGGGCGGGCAGCGGCACCAGCAAGTGGAACGGCCCCAACCCGCTGACCATCGACACCTCCCGGTCGGGCTCCTCCTACGTGCTGCGCGACACCACCCGGCCCGGACTGCAGTGTTCGGACTACAGGGGCGGCCTGTTCACCAAGGCGACCGACACCTGGGGCACCGGCAACCCCACGAGCAAGGAAACCGGCTGCGTGGACGCGATGTTCGCCGCGCAGAAGGAATGGGACATGCTCAAGAACTGGCTCGGCCGCAACGGGCACAACGGCAACGGCGGCAGCTGGCCGGTCCGCGTCGGACTCAACGAGCTGAACGCGTACTGGGACGGCTCCACCATCACCATCGGCCGCAACAGCGCGAACGAGTGGATCGCCGGGCTCGACGTGGTGGGACACGAGTTCGGCCACGGCCTGGACTCCTCCACACCCGGCGGGGCCAACCACGAGAGCGGACTGGGCGAGGCGACCGGCGACATCATGGGCGCCCTGACCGAGGCGTACGCCAACGAGCCGGCGCCGTACGACACTCCCGACTACACCGTCGGCGAGATGATCAACCTCCAGGGCCGCGGACCGATCCGCAACATGTACAACCCCAGCCAGGTCGGCAACAACCCCAACTGCTACTCCGCGTCGATCCCGCAGACCGAGGAGCACGCGGCGGCCGGGCCGCTCAACCACTGGTTCTACCTGCTGGCCGAGGGCTCCAACCCCGGCGGCGGCAAGCCCTCCAGCCCGACCTGCAACAACTCCACCGTCACCGGCGTCGGCATCCAGAACGCGGGCAAGATCTTCTACGGCGGCATGCTGCTCAAGACCAGCGGCATGACGCACAAGCGCTACCGCACCGCCACGCTCACCACGGCGAAGAACCTCGACGCCAGTTGCTCCCTGTTCAACTCCACCAAGGCCGCCTGGGACGCGATCAGCGTGCCCGCGCAGACCGGCGACCCGACCTGCGCCGGCGAACAGACCGACTTCTCGCTGGCGCTCAGCCCCACCTCGGGTGACGTCGACGCGGGCTCCTCGGCGCGCGCCACCGTCAGCACCAGCACCGTCTCCGGCACGGCCCAGCAGGTCTCGCTCACCGCCTCCGGCGCACCGACCGGGGTGAACGTCTCCTTCAGTCCGGCGACGGTCACCTCCGGCGGCAGCTCCACGATGACGGTCTCCACCTCGTCGGCCACGGCCGCCGGCACCTACCAGTTCACGGTCACGGGCACCGCGGGCACCAAGACCCACACCGCCCAGTACACGCTGCGGGTGGGCGGCGGTGGCGGCGGCAACCCGTCCACCCCGCCGGACGTCGACGTGGCCAAGGTGCAGGCACACCTGGCCCAGCTGAACACCATCGCCTCGCAGAACGGCGGCAACCGCCGCTCCACCACGGCCGGTTACCGGGCCTCGCTCGCCTACGTCAAGGGCCTGCTCCAGACGGCCGGTTACACGGTCACCGAGCAGAGCTGCACCTCTGGCTGCACCGCGGGAGCGGGCAACAACCTGATCGCCGAGTGGCCGCAGGGCGACGCGAACAACGTCTACATGTTCGGCGCACACCTCGACGGCGTGTCCGCCGGACCCGGCATCAACGACAACGGCTCCGGCTCCGCCGCGCTCCTGGAGACCGCGCTGACCCTGGCGCGGTCCAACCCCGCCATGAAGAACCGGGTCCGCTTCGCCTGGTGGACCGATGAGGAGCAGGGCCTGAACGGCTCGGACTTCTACGCCCGTTCGCTCTCCACGACCGAACGCGCCCGGATCAAGGCGTACTACAACTTCGACATGGTCGGCTCGACCAACGCCGGTTACTTCGTCAACAACCTGAACTCGGCCGCCGCGGCGCCGATGAAGGCCTACTGGGACTCCCTGGGCCTGGCCCCGCAGGAGAACGTCGAGGGCCAGGGCCGCTCCGACGACTACTCCTTCCAGCAGGTGGGCATCCCCACCTCCGGCTACGCCACCGGTGCCTCGGCCGTGAAGTCCGCCGCCGAGGCCGCCAAATGGGGCGGCACCGCGGGCCGCGCCTACGACTCGTGCTACCACTCCGCCTGCGACACCACCGCCAACATCAACGCCACCGCGCTGAACCGCAGCGCGGACGGGATCGCGTACACGATCTGGAAGACGGCCGTCGGTGACGCGCCGGCACCGGCCGATGACTTCTCGATCTCCGCCAGCCCGGCCGCCGGCACGGTCTCGCCCGGCTCGTCCGCCACGGTGACCATCTCCACCGCCACCACCAGCGGAAACGCCCAGAGCGTCAGGCTGTCGGCGTCCGGCGCTCCGGAGGGTGTGAGCGTGTCGTTCAGCCCGTCCTCGGTGACCTCCGGCCAGTCCTCGACCGCCACTGTGCAGGTCGCCGCGGGGACGCCGGGCGGCACGTACACCCTCACCATCACGGGAACGGGCGGCACCAGCCACACCACCACCTACACCCTCACCGTGCCCGGCGATGGCGGCGGCGACACCACTTGGCAGGTGGGCGCCACCTACGCGGCCGGTGACGTCGTGACCTATGACGGCGTCAGCTACCGGTGCCTCCAGGGCCACACCGCCTACCCGGGCTGGGAGCCGCCGAACGTGCCCGCCCTGTGGCAGCGCGTCTGACGGTCGCCACCCGGCAGAACGCACACGCACGACCGCACACCCCGGCCCCGGCCGGTCCCCGTGGGACGGGACCGGCCGGGGCACGGTCACGCGCGGCCGCGACAGCGCGGCCGTTCCGGGCGATCTCCTCTGCGCCGGCGCGTGCATCGCCGTTCGGCGAGGTGACGGGCGGAGAGATGAGAATGAACCGGCCTGTGCACAGTGACCGTTCGGCAGAGCGGACGGGCTCTTCGTTCATCCGCTGTGCCCTTCCCTCACGGCGGTTCCTGCGGCAGAGTCGCGCACTGAGGCGATACACGAGATCTCGGTCGAACGGATCCTCATGCGATACATCACCGAGCCCGGGCGGAACACCGGCACCGACCGCGAACAGGCCCGGCCCGGCAAGCCCGTTCAGGGCTCCGGCGCGCGTGCGGCCGCCCTGCAACGGGCGGTCGGGAACGCGGCCGTGGCACGGATGATCGAACGCGAACGGGACCGGGAGGGTACCCACCGTGCCGCCGTGCAGGCGTCCGGGGGCGGCGAGGCGATCCGGGACGAGGCCGTGCGGGAGGCCGCGAAGACCGCCGGGCGCGGCGGCAGCCGGCTGCCGGACGGTGTGCGGGCGACCATGGAGAACGCCTTCGGCACCAAGCTCGACCACATCAGGGTCTCGGTCGACGAGCAGGCCGCCGCGGGCATCGGCGCCACGGCGTACACCGTCGGCGACAACATCGTCGTCCAGAGCGCGGGTGTCCTGCGCGACGTCGAGACGATGGCCCACGAGATCCACCACACCACCCAGCACGACGCCCCCACCGGCCTCAGCGATCCCGGCAACAGGTGGGAACGCGAGGCGTCCGACGTCGGAGCCAGGGTCGCCCGCGGCGAGAGCGTCCACCACCGCGCCGCCGACGGCGAGGAAGTGCCCGACGGCACCGTGCACCGCACCGCCGTCCAGCGCCGTGTGGGCTTCGAGTTCGAGTCGCAGTGGCGTGTGCGCGATCACAACGGCCTGACCCCGGAGGACGAACGGAAATACCAGAACGAGGTTTCCGAGCGGGACGCCGCCATCGGTGTGCAGGTCTTGGTGCGCATGGCCGATCTACGTCAGAACAGCGCTCTCCTGGACGAGACCGAGCGGAGCTCGACCAGCGAGAGGTTGAAGGAGAAGTGGCTCACGGGCAAGCCGGGGAACTACCAGGCCACGGACGAGGGCAGAGCACGGCTCGAGCGGGCACGGCGGGAATCCCCCGCCGTGTACGCACAACACATGGACTTCGCCACCCTGCCCCTGCTCCAGAACGGCCTGATCCGGGAGACCCCCATACCCGGCCGAGACGTCCCCAAGATGGGCACCGTCGGCCGCGGTACGGGCTACCGGCTCACCTCGGACGTCAGCCCGACGGGCGGCTCGGCCCTGGAATGGGTGACCGATCCGCTCACCACGAAGGACGAACTGCTCCGGGTCATGAACGAGATCACCCAGGTGTCGAGCGCCTTGGACGCCCGGAAGGACCGGGACTCCTTCCCGCTCCAGGAGGTCGACCTCGGCGGTTTCGAGGCCGTCCCCGGAATGATGGTGTATCCGCTGAACGGCGTTCTCGTCTACGCACCGCAGATGACCGCCGGGTTCAAGCTGGACGAGCTGCCCCGGCTGGTGAAGTACCTCGAAGTACCGGACAAGCGGCCCCTGCTCACCCTGCCCGGCGCCTTCGAACAGCGCAAGGAGGCGAAGCAGGATCTGCACCAAGTCAGCCTCCGCATGGTCGACAGGATCCGCCGGAACGCCAAGGCACAGGCCAAGGACCTCCCCAAGGAGGTCACCGGAGGCGGACCCACGGACGGGCTGGTCGGTCTCGTCACCTTGACCGGCAGCTATCTGAAGTACGGCGAGGACCTCGGGGACCGGGCGAACTCCAAGTCGATAGCGGGCGGTCTGATGTCGCGCACCTCCTTCGCCCACAACTTCACGCTGCTGCCCCCTCCCATGGTGCTCTACTACAGCGAACACCCGGCGGAGTTCGCCGCGTTCGTCCTGAGGGCGGCCGATCTCGACCCGGCCGACGAACAGGCCCTGGTGTACCCGAGGAGCGTCGAGCACGGGGACGCCGGGCACCGCGCCAAGCGGCAGATCCCGCTGACCCGCCACCGGTGGCTGATGGGCATACCGGCCGGCAAGGACCTGCTGCGGAACTACAAGCACCTGGACGACGAGGAGAAGACCGAGGTAGAGGGGAACGCGGAGGACTGGAAGCACATTCACCGCTCCCTAGGCGCGCTGGGCTCGGTGGACGACCGGGTGGGCAGGCCGGGCAAGGAGAAGGGCGCCCTGGTGGCCGAGCTGCGCCGGATGAAGGACGGGCTGCGCACCGCGGAACTCACCCCTCTCACGCTCGCCGCCTTCGACCTCGTCGAGCGCTTGAACGAGGGCAGGTCCCTCACGTACAAGAAGAAGAGCCGGTAGTACCGCGCAGGCAACTCTCCTGATATTCCGGTCCGTTCGGTGGTGCGTCGGCGAGGTCGGAGGTACGGTCGGCTCCGTGTACGGGGCCACGGCTGTCCGATCCCCGCGGCCGAGCCGGGCCACGTAGGCAGCCCCGACCACGCCGGCCTCCCGGGCCTCCCGCGGGTGGACGCGGCCAAGGTGCTCCGTGACCGCCGGCAGCGCGGCTACGGCGTCCACCACCGGCCCGGTCCGCGCCGCTCACACCGTCCAGGCCGTCGCCCGCATGCGTATCACCCTCGGCTGCCCACCCCCGGCGGGTCCGGTCAGCCACCGACTGCGCCGGGCACGCGCCGAGGTCGCCCCAGGCTGCCGGAGGACGCACTTCCCGGACCGCGGTCGACGGTGCTCCGGCTGATGGCGGTTGCCGTCGAGGCGTCCCGTGCCCGGTTCCGGTGACAAGGTGCGGCACGTGACGCGGGGGATCCCGCACTCCGCGGGGTGCTCCGTACCGGTCACGCGCGGGAGGCGGGGTGCCGCCAGTCGTTCCACATCTCCAGCCGCTCGCGACAGGCCGTCTCGACCACCGGATAGGGGTAAGCGCATCGATCACGCCGCGCCAACGATCAGGTCCTGCGACAGGTCCCACAGGCGCCGCGCGCCCGCCGGGTCGACGGCGTAGCGGGCCACGCCGTGCAGGGTACCGGAGCGGCGGTCGACGATCTCGGTCTCGTCGCAGTCGACGAAGTAGCGGCCGCCGATGCCTTCGAGCAGCGGTGAGGTGGCCAGGAGCGCTGACGTGGCGGCGCCCTGTTCCACGGTCTTGATCAGCTCGGCGGGGACGCGGCCGCTGCCCCGGCCACCGGTGTGCCGCTGCAGATTCGTGTAGATGGCGCCCGGCATCAGGGCGTTGGCGGTGATGTTGTCGTCGGCCCAGCGGCGGGTCGCCTCCACCGCGAACAGGACGTTGGCCGTCTTGGACTGTCCGTAGGCGAGCCACGGGTCGTAGGGGCGGAAGGCGAAGTTGACGTCGTCCCACACGATCGGTGACTGCTGGTGGCCGGAGGAACTCACCACGACGATGCGGGCGTTGCCGTCCGCGGCCAGCGCGCCGTGCAGGCCGGTGGCGAGGGCGAAATGGCCGAGGTGGTTGGTGGCGAACTGCCATTCCCAGCCCTGTTCGGTGTACCGCTCGGGGCAGGCCATGACGCCCGCGTTGTTCACCAGGACGTGCAGCGGGCCCTGCCAGGCGGCGGTGAAGGCCGTGATGGACGCGGGATCGGTCAGATCGAGGTGCGCGGCCCGAACGTCCTGGTTGCCGGTCGATCCGGTGATGTCCTTGGCGACGCGTTCGCCCGCCGCCACGTCCCGCACGGCGAGGGTGACGGCCGCGCCGGTCGTCGCCAGGGCGCGGGCCGTCTCCGCCCCGATGCCGGAGGAGGCGCCGGTGACGATCGCGCGGCGGCCGGTGAGATCGGTTCCCGACACGACCTCGTCGGCGGTGCTGGCGAAACCGAACGGGGTGGTGAGGGCACTCATGAGGGGGCTCCTTGCTGAAAGGGCTGGATGTCGAAGCGGACAGGGGCGCTGCGGGCGGGCGGAAGCAGGTGCGGTCAGGGGACGAGCATGGCGTCCTGCTCGACCGGAGGCGTCCCGTCGTGCCAGGGCAGGGCCTTGCCGAAGCGCACCAGCTCGCCGTAGAGCTCCGGGTCGACGTGCTCGGCGAAGACCAGATCGAGGACGGCCTCAGCGGCCCGGGCCGGCGACTGGGCCTGGCTGTAGTCACTGAACCACGGGCGTGAGGTCGCCGTGTCGACCATGCCGGGGCAGATGGCGGCGACGAGCGTGTCGTCTGCCAGGTCCCGGGCGCGGCGTTCGGCGGCGACGGCGCGCACGGCGGCGACCTGGGCCACCTTCGAGGGCACGTTCAGCCACAGCGGCCAGCCCGCTTCCTGCGCGGTCTTGTGGTGGATGGCGTCGCGCCACGACTCCACGGCGTACTCGACCTGGTCCAGGCTCGCGCCGTCGAACAAGTGGTGCAGCCGGCCGTCGAGGTGGCCGAGCGTCCCCAGGCTGCTGGCCACGACGAGCAGGCGCCCACCGGGACGCAGCACCGGGCCGAAGGAGCGCAGGATCGCGTGCGTGGCGGTGTTGGAGACGTCGATGAACTCATCGGCCCGCTCGGACTGCGATTCCTCGGGGAGCAGCCGGGCAACCGCGTTGGAGATGACGACGTCCACCCCTCCATGGCGGACCCTCAGGTGCTCGGCGAGACGGGCGATGGCCTCGGTGTCCGTGACATCCAGGACCCGGCCCTCGACCCGGGCACGGGTGGCGGGCAGCTGGGTGACGTCCCGGGCGGCGTCCGCCACACGCTGCTGACTGCGACCGGTGAGCAGGACCAGATCCTGTGAATTCATGCGGGCCGCGAGTCCCTCGGCGAAGGCCCGGCCGAGCCCCTGGTTGGCGCCCGTGACGAGAGCGATGCGTGAAGTGGTCATGCCTCCACGCTAGGAACCCGCCACCCATGCGTCCAACGAAAGTTTGGAACAGCTAGCATGCGTAAACATCATGGACTTCACTGATGTGTCACTGACTGCGTTGCGCGTCCTGCGGGCCGTGGCCGAACAGGGAACCTTCACCGCGGCCGCGGCGTCGCTCGGCTACACCCAGTCCGCGGTCTCCCGGCAGATCGCCGCGATCGAGCGCGCGGCAGGCACCGAACTGGTGGAGCGGCGGCGCGACGGGGCCCGGCTCACGCCCGCCGGCCGCGTCGTCATGCGCCGCGCGACGGTCGTGCTCGACGAGATCGCCGCGACCGCCAGGGAACTGTCGGGCCTGCCGGAGCAGACCGGAACGGTCCGGCTGGGATGGGTGCCCAGCGCCGGTGCCGTGCTGCTGCCCCGGGCCCTTGCCGCACTGCGTGAAAGCGATCCCGGACTGGAGGTCGCCGGCCGCGAGGGCGGCACCCCGGCACTGGTCCGCGCGCTACGGGCAGGGAGCCTGGACCTGGCCCTGCTCGCCTCGGCGCCACCCTTCCGCGCACCGGACACCGAGTCGCCCCCACTGGCCCTGCGGACACTCACCGAACGCCCGCTGCTTCTCGCGGTGCCCGCCACGCACCCCCTCGCCCGCGGCGCGTACGTGGACGTGACCGACCTGCGGGGACAGCGCTGGATCGCCGGGCCCTCATCAGGAGAGGACCGCCTGATGGGCGTGTGGCCGGGTCTGGACGAGCGTCCCGAGATCGCTTTCACCGCCCGCGACTGGCTGGCCAAACTCCACCTCGTCGCCGCAGGGTGCGGACTGACCACTCTTCCCGCCTCACTCGTCTCCGCGGTACCCCCCGGCGTGCGGGTCCTCCCCGTCCGCGGCGGCCCGCAAGAACAGCGGCGCCTGCTCCTGGCCCACCTGCCCGACCCACCCACGCCGGCCGTGACACGGGTGGCCGCCGTCCTCCGTGCGACGGCACTCGACGTCCACACGCCCCATCCCCCCGCTTGAGTGGTGCCGTGCCGCACCGGCCCGACGCGCACCACTCAGGACGTCTCGATCAGTTCCAGCAGATCGCCCGCCGGGTCGGCGACGTACGCGTGGCGCATGCCTTCACTGGCGCCGGGACAATACCCCTCAGATTCAGGCTTGTTCGGCTGGAGCGCGTCTCCGGGCGGGGGGAACAGCGCCTCGGGTACGACAAGAGGAAACCCTGCTCACGAGGTGGTGCGGGGGAGCTGACGCGCGGGTCGGAAAGTGACGGGCCGATCAGCCGACGGAGTCGGCGCGTGCGCCCCGAACGGGGGCAAGCAGGCGTGGTGCTCGCACTGCACCGCTGCCAGGGGGGTGGAGGCTGCTCAACGAACGGCCAGCAGGCCGTACAAGAGGGGGATCCTCGGCTCGGGCAGGCGCCACCAGCCGGAGTCCGTACGGACCATCCGCGGCCAGCGCGGCCAGGGAAGCTCGTCGCTCTCCCGTAGTCGCCGGACGGCCAGCCCCGCATCCGTCACCGCGTTCACGACCTCTCCCAGTCCGTGCATCCACTCGTAACTGTCCGTGGCGCCCTCGACGGCCGGGCCGTCGGTGTAGGTGTGGGTGGCATCCCGGCGCACCGGACCGGAACCCTCCAGGTAGTCGTGGCGCAGCAGCAGCTCCGGTCCCTCACCGGGGCCCGGTGTCGGGCCGAGCGCGTTGAGCAGCGGGTGGAACTCCACGACGTACAACCGCCCGCCCGGCCGCAGAAGCCTGGCCACGACATCCGCCCACCGGTCGAGGTCGGGCAGATAGCACAGGGCGCCCTTGCCGGTGTAGACGACGTCGAACCGCCGGCCCTCGAGCGCCGTCACGGCGTCGTACACGTTGGCCTGGACGTAGGTGACGTCGAGGCCCGACTTCGCGGCGAGGTCCCGCGCGGCCGTCACGGACGCCGTCGAGAAGTCCAGGCCGACCGCCCGGGCTCCACGCCGGGCGAGGGCGAGCGTCTCCGTGCCGAGGTGGCACTGCAGGTGCAGCACGTCCCGGCCGGACAACTCGCCGAGGTCCTCCCACTCGAACGCCGCGAACCAGCGCTCTGGATCCAGGCCCTCGTCCAGGCCGTAGAACCGGCTGGCGACGTGGACCGGAGTACGGGCGTCCCAGTTCGCCTGGTTGGCGCGCATCAGCCGCGCGTGCTCGGCGGAAGTCATGAGGACATCCAACCGCGCCCCGGCCGCGCGCGGGGAGGAAAACCGGAAAAGTGCCGCCAGGGTGACGACCTGGCAGCGGCACGCCCGGCGACATCAGCGGCCGGGGTGGCGTGGGCGGTGGCGGGCACGAGCAGGGCCGGCGAGGGCGGCGGCCCGGGCGAAGCGCACGACGAAGCCCTTCCGGAGATCACTGGTCGTGGTCAGGGCCGACCGCCCTGGCCTCCCAGGGCCTTCAGCGCTTCGTCCGTGAGCCGGTACACCGCCCACTCGTCCTGGGGGCGGGCGCCCAGTGCCTCGTAGAAGTCGATCACGGGCCGGTTCCATTTCAAGACCGACCATTCCAGGCGCTCGTAGCCGCGTGCCACACAGATGCGGGCGAGCTCCGTCAGCAGGGCCTTGCCGTGGCCGCCACCGCGGGCCTCGGGGCGGACGTACAGGTCCTCCAGGTAGATGCCGTGCACGCCCCGCCAGGTGGAGAAGTTGAGGAACCACAGCGCGAAGCCCACGACCTCGCCGTGGGCGTCCTCGGCCACGTGTGCGTAGGCGGCCGGGCGCTCGCCGAACAGGGCCTCGGTGAGCTGTTCCTTCGTCGCCTTGGCCTCGTCGAGTGCCTTTTCGTACTCGGCGAGCTCGCGAATCAGCGTATGGATGACGGGAATGTCGGCGGGGGTCGCGGTACGGATCATGCCCCGAGTCTCACACACGGTGCCCGCCGGGCCCGTCGGCCGGGTACCGCCCGGTCCTGGGCGGACCGGCTCCGGTGGCCTGAGCCCGCATCCGGCCGGCAAGCCCGCCCGGCACTCCGTGCTCGACCTCGCCGCTTGCCCGCCGCACATCCGTGCCCTCGCATGTGCCGTGGTCCTGCCCGCGCGGCTCTGGCAGGGTGCGGTTCGTGCGGGTATGACGGAGAGGTGATCGCTTACCCGTCGGAAGGATCATGATGCACGCCCATCAGCCGGAACGGACCACCGACGATCGCGAAAGGGCCAGGGGCCGGGTGACCGCGGCGCCTGCGAACACGCCCATGAGACCGGGATCCGATTCCCTGGCCGGGCTGCAGGGTGCCGTCGGGAACGCCGCCGTGGCGCGGATGGTGCGGCGCGCGGCACCGGACAGCCATCGGCACGAGGCGGGCTGCGGTCACGAGGAGGAGCCCGGGGTACAGCGGGAGGCCACCCGCGAGGCGGTGCGGCAGGCACCCGTGCACGACGTACTGCGCGGTGCCGGGCGGCCGTTGGACGAGCCGACGCGTACGGAGATGGAGAGCAGGCTCGGTGCCGACTTCTCCGACGTACGCGTGCACACCGACCGGGCGGCGAGGGACTCGGCGTCGCAGATGGGAGCCCGTGCCTACACCTCCGGCAGTCACATCGTGATCGGCAAGGGGGGCGGCGACAAGCACACCCTGGCTCACGAGCTGACGCATGTGATCCAGCAGCGCACCGGGCCGGTCGCCGGTACGGACACCAGTCACGGCTATTCCGTGTCCGATACTCGGACCGCTTCGAGCGCGCCGCGGAGGCCAACGCCCGCAAGGTGATGTCCGGACCCGCGCCGGGCGTGCGGCGGAGGCCCGATGACGGGGCGGGGGACGCGGGCGCGTCCCGGCCCGCCTCCGCCGACGCGGTGCAGCGGAAATCAGGCTCCGTGACCACGGAGGACGCGATCGTCTCGTCCTAGCCCCCACCAAGGAGGGCGCGGAGCCCCTCCGGGACCTGCCCATCAAGCGCCCCAAGGTGGTGAGGGGCGAAATCGAGAAGAAGGACACCAAGGGCCGCCCGCCCGCACCGGACCCGCTCGCCGTCATCAGTCTGTACGACGCGTACGTGGACAAGGCGGCGGAAGGCGCCGCGAAGCCGCAGAGGACGGACGTATGGCGGGACCTGTTCGGGGGCGCGGGTTACGACCGCGGGCACGTGATGGGCCTGGAGGTGGGCGGCGAGGACGAGAGCGAGAACATCGTCCCGCAGTGGTCGCTCAACCAGGGCACCGGCGTCTGGCGAAAGATAGAGCGGAAGCTCGCGGATCTGCGGAAGGGCACGCTCGAGTTCCACGTCGTCTACGCGAGCAACGCCGGCAACCACCGCCACGTGATGATCCCGGTCATGATCGACGTCTACCTCAATGGTGCCGTCTACGAACAGTGGGAGAACGGCCCCGACCCCAACGACCTGATCCGCTCCGGTGCCGACCCGAGCGACGCGGCCGAGTTCTACATGGCGACCAAGGCCGCGCTCCAGGGCCACACCACGCTGACCGAGGACGAGATGCAGAACTTCGCCTTGGCGGCGCTGAGCGCGGACAAGGCGGCCTTCATGGCCCTGGAGGACTACGTCGACAACGCGGCGCGGGGCCAGGCCCCCGGGGCCGGCACCGCCGACGCCCACCAGGCCGGGATGAGCAAGAGCGACATCCCCAAGAAGCGCCGGAACAAGCAGATCGAGCGGTACGTCAAGGCGGGCTGGGTGACCAAGAAGGGCAGCGGCAAAACAGCCGAGTACACCCTGCACGACGCGCCCCTCGACGTGGCGTCCGACAGCGAGAGCGACTCCCAAAACAGTCAGCAGACCGATGTCAGCATGACCAACGCGCCCTCACCCTCCCAGCATCAGCACATCGTGTCCATGACCTTCGACTCCGAGGGCAGCGGCTCCGACCCCGACTACTCCCCCAGCCTCTCCGACGACGACGATGCCATGTCGACCGGTTCCTGACCTCCTGACGGCCGGCATCGTGGACGCGCTCACCACCGTCGGACGGCCCTGCGCGACCGCATGGAGCGCGAGGTCAGGAAGCGCTGGCAGCCGCAGGTGCGGGCGAGGGGAAGGCGAAGGCCTCCGCCACCGACGGCCTGGTCGTCTCCACCCGCGCCCGGTTCGGTTTCACCGCCGCGCCGGGCACCACCGACGAGAAGACGAGGCCCCGTCCTCGAACTCCCGCCTGCGCCGTGCCCTTCGGGTACGCCACGGTTTCCTGAGCGCAACGCCGACGAAACACCGCCTGCCTACCGTCACCCCTGCACCGGTCATGGCTGCAACGGCCGGTGTGCGTCCGAGAGCAGGACTTGCCCGGGCGCTAACCAGCCGTCTTCCGCCGAGCTGTGAGGAGGAACGATGGCTGTTGTCGAGCATGCCGTCGCGCCCGCACACCAAGGACCTCACCCCGTCGATGTACGGCCGCCGTGGCGGCGGCTCGTGCCGCTGAGCCTGCAGCATCTGCTCGTCGCGTACGCGGGCATGGCCACGATGCCGTTGCTCGTGGGAACCGCGCTCCATCTGCCCGAGGACCGGACAAGGCTGCTCATCAGCGCGAACCTGCTGGTCAGCGGGGTCGCCACCGTGTTGCAGTCGCTGGGTCTGAAGTGGTTCGGGGCACGGTTGCCGATCGTGATGGGCTCCACGTTCACCGCGATCACCCCCGCCGTCCTCATCGGGCGGCAGCACGGGCTCGCCGCCGTGTTCGGGGCGACCGTCGTGGCCGGCCTGGTGACGCTGGCCGTCGCTCCCTGGTTCGGACGCTGTCTGCACCTGTTTCCGCCGCTGGTCACCGGTACGGTCATCGCTGTCATCGGGTTCTCGCTGGTGCCTTCGGCGGCCGGTCTTGTCACCGGGGAGGGGGCCGACGGCAGCGGTGGCCGCGGGCTCGCGCTCGCCACCGGAACGGTACTGCTCGTGGTCGTCGTGGAGCGCGTCGCGCCGCCCGCGCTCGCCCGGTTCTCGGTGCTTCTGGCCATGGCCGTGGGCACCGCGGCCGCGCTGCCGCTGGGACTGTTCGACGGGTCGGGGGTCGCGGACGCGCGCGTCGTCACGGCGCCCGATCCGACGGCTTTCGGGGCGCCCGCGTTCGTGGTGCCCGCCATCGCGGCGATGCTGGTCGTGCAGCTCGTGAACATGGTGGAGTCCGTCGGCGACACCCTCGCGGTCGGCCAGATCGTCGGCCGTGGCGACGACGCGCCCACCGTCGTACGGGCGTTGCGCGCGGACGGGGCCGCCACTGTGCTGTCGGGGGCGCTCGCCTCCTTCCCCGTCGTGACGTTCGGGCAGTCGGTGGGCCTGGTGAGCGTGACTCGCGTGCGGAGCCGTCATGTGGTGGCGCTGTCAGGGGTGTTGATGGTGGTGCTCGCGTTCGTGCCCGTGCTCGGGGCCGCCGTCGCCGCCGTGCCGGGGCCGGTCCTCGGCGGCGTCTCGCTGGTCATGTTCGGGACCGTGGGCGCCGTCGGGCTGCGCATCCTCGCACGCGCCGATCTGACCGAGCCGCGGAATCTGCTGACCGTCGCCCTCGCCTTCGCGCTCGGCATGATCCCCCTCGGCGCACCGGACTTCTACGCGCCGCTCCCCTCGTACCTGCGCACCGTCCTGGACAGCGGCATCGCCGTCACCGGGATCGTGGCGTTCCTGCTGCATCTGCTGTTCTCCCACACGGGAGCGGCCCGTCACCGGAAGGAGTTGGCCCGATGACACTCGGGACGATCACGGACGTCACCGTCCACACCGGGAGCCGCTGGCTGCCCGGGATGGATGTGCACATCGCCGACGGACGGGTCACGGCGGTCTCGGCGCACGGTGAACTGCCGTGCAGGGGCGAGGTCCTGGACGGGCACGGCGGACACCTGACGCCCGGCCTCGTCAACACCCACACCCACCTCTTCCAGGCGGGACTGCGCGGCATCGGCGAGGGGCTCGGGCTGCTCGCGTGGCTGAGTGCCGTCGGCGAGGAGGCGGTGCTGCTCACGCCCGAGCGGGCCTACGCGACCGCCGCCGCCGCGGCGGCCGAAGCACTGCGCAGCGGCACCACCACGCTCGTCGAGCACATGTGGCCGCACCCGTCGCCCGAGGTGCACGACGCGGTGCTGCGGGCTCTCAAGGACAGCGGCGTTCGTGCCGTGCTGTGCCGGGGCGTCGCCGACCGGGCCGACCGGAGCCGCAAGTGGGGCTTCGATCCGCGGCTGATGCAGCCATTGAAGGAGGCCCTCGCGCACACCGACGAACTGATCGCGCAGGCGCGCGGCAGCCGGGTGAACGTCGGCGTGGCCGTGCCCAATCCGCGGTGTCTGACGCCGGAGGGCATGGGCGCCGTGCGCACGTACGCCGAGGAGCGCGGACTGCCCGTCTCGCTGCACCTGCTGGAGACCACCACGGACGACACGATGTGCCGTGACCGTGCGGGGGTCGGCGCCGTCGAGTATCTGGAGCGGGCCGGGTTCCTGTGGGAACGGCTGCTCGCCGTGCACTGCGTGGAGCTCGACGCCGAGGGGCGGGCCACCCTCGCCCGGCACGGCGTCGGTGTCTCGTACAACCCGCTGAGCAATATGCGGCTCGGCAGCGGGATCGCACCGGTGCCCGAGATGCTGGAGGCCGGCCTGAGTGTCGGTCTCGGGGTCGACGGGGCCGCCAGCAACGACACGCAGGACATCCTGGAGGCGCTGCGCATCGGCGCGTACCTGCAGCGGGCCGCGCACCGCAAGGCGGATCTGTTCGGGTTCCCCGAGATGATCACGATGGCGGTGGGCGGCGCGAACCGGGTGCTCGGGATCGAGGAGAACCAGGACGGCGGGGTGCGGGTGGGGATGCGGGCGGACCTCGTCCTGCACCGCTTCGACCGGGACTACGCGTGTCTCCCGGTCCGCGATCCGGGGGCGACGCTGTTGACGTGCGCGGGCAGCAGGACGGTGGCGTCCGTGCTGGTCGGGGGCGAGGTGCTGGTACGCGACGGGGAGCATGTCCGGTTGCCGTCGCGGGAGTTGGCGGCCGGCCTCGCCCGTTGGAGCTCGTGCGGCGATTGACCGGCGAAGCCCCGAGACCTCGGCCGGGGCCGGCTTGGGTTTTACGGCTGTGTAACGGCGCGATCCCCGCCGGTAACGCACCCCGTGCATACTGGACACATCGCGTGCGGGCCCCGGCGACCGGGGCTCGCGCCAGCCCACGGCGCCGGACCCGCGAAGGGGTCCGCCGTGACCGTGCACGCGGGCGTCTGAGTGCCCGTGCTGGGGATGACAGGGGCGGTGACTGCATCCCGTACGCAACTCCGTGTCAGAGGAGCAACAGCCGCGATGACCAACACCACGTACACACTCGACGAGTTGGCGAAGGAGTCCCGCATGGGCGGGGCCGGGACGGAGACGTCCGCCCGGGAGATCCGCCGCATCGACCTCACCGACTTCGAGCGCCGCAAGGCGGAGATCACCGAGGAACTGTGGGCCGCCGCCACCGACATCGGCTTCTTCCAGCTGGTCAACCACGGCATCGAACCCGGCGTCGTGGACAGCGCGTTCGCCGACGCCGAGGCCTTCTTCGCCCTGCCGGAGGAGGCCAAGGCGCGGCACGCCCTGAAGAAGGGGCTCAACTCCGGTTGGGAGTCGATGTCCCAGGTGCGCCCCTCGATCGGGACGCCCGACCAGAAGGAGTCGTACCAGGTGACCCGCCCGCACATGGAGGGGCTGTGGCCGGACGACGTGCTGCCCGGGTTCCAGGAGCGCGTGCTGGCGTTCGAGACGCGCTGCCGGGATCTGGCGATGCGGGTGCTGTCCTGCTTCGCGGACAGGCTGGGGCTGCCCGAGGGGTTCTTCGCGCGCGCCCACGACCCGGCGAGTCCGCGGTACCAGTCGACCCTGCGGATGCTGCACTACTTCGCCGTGCCCGACGACGCCGTGATCCCCGCGAACGTGTGGCGGGCCGGGGCGCACACCGACTTCGACTGCCTGACGCTGCTCTTCCAGCGGGACGGGCAGGGCGGGCTGCAGGTGTGCCCGGGCAAGGAGGCCGAGGCGCAGGAGTGGACGCCGGTCGAGCCGGCGGACTCCGTGATCACCTGCAACATCGGGGACATGCTGATGCGGTGGAGTGACGACCGGCTCCCGTCGAACTTCCACCGGGTCAGGTCGCCGGGGCCTGACGAGGACAGGTCGGCCCGCCACAGCATCGCGTTCTTCGCGCAGGCCGACCGCGACGTGGTGATCGAGGGCCCGGAGGGCCGCTATCCGCCGATCACCGCGGGCGACTACATCCAGCAGCGGATCGCCGCGAACTTCGCCCGATAGGAACATGATCGACGTGACGATGCCTGCGAAGGACGGACGGCGGGCCGGTTTCGGGCGGCTCGCGGTGCTGGGGATCCAGCACGTGCTCGTGATGTACACGGGGTGTGTGACCGTGCCGCTGGTGTTCGGCGCCGCGGCCGGGCTCGATGCCGCGACGATCGCCGTCCTGATCAACGCCGATCTGCTCGTCGCGGGCGTCGTCACGATGATCCAGGGTGCCGGTGTCGGCCGCTTCCTCGGTGTGCGGATGCCGGTGATGGCAGGGGCCGCGTTCACCGCGGTGACGCCGATGATCCTGATCGCCGGGGAGTACGGCCTTCAGGCGGTGTACGGGTCGATGCTCGCGGCCGGAGTGTTCGGGCTGCTGATCGCCTATCCGTTCGCGAAGGCGGTCCGCTTCTTCCCGCCGCTGGTGAGCGGTGTGGTGATCACGGTGGTGGGGCTCGCGCTGATCGGCGTGGGCGTGGACCTGGTCGTCGGGAACGACCCGGAGGCCGCCGGTCACGCGGCGCCTTCGCGGCTCGCGCTCGCCGCGTTCGTCATCCTCGTGATCCTGCTGGTGGCACGGTTCGGGCGCGGTTTCCTCGCTCAGACCGGCGTACTGCTGGGCCTGTTGGCGGGGACGGCGGTCGCCGTTCCGCTCGGCCTGGTCGACTTCTCGGCGGCACGGGCGGCGGACTGGATCGGGCTCAGCGCCCCGTTCCACTTCGGCGCCCCGGAGTTCCCCGCGGTCGCCGTGCTGTCGATGTGCGTGGTGATGCTGGTCCTGTTCGCCGAGTCGACGGCCGATCTGATCGCGGTCGCGGAGCTGACCGGGAAGCGGCTGACCACCGCCGACCTGGCACGCGGACTGGCCGCGGACGGGCTCTCCGGGGTACTGGGAGGCGTCATGAACGCCTTCCTTGACACGGTGTTCGCGCAGAACGTGGGCCTGGTGACGATGACGAAGGTGCGCAGCCGGCACGTCGCGACGATCGCGGGCGGCATCCTCGTGCTCCTCGGCCTGGTTCCCAAACTCGGGGCGTGGGTCGCCGGGTTGCCACAGCCGGTGGTCGGCGCTGCGGGGCTCGTGATGTTCGCGACGGTCGCCGCGGTCGGTGTCGGCACGCTCCGCGAGGTCGACTTCGACGGCACGCACAATCTGCTGATCGTCGCGGTGTCGATCGGCGTCGGCATGGCGCCCGAGATGGCGCCCGACCTGTACTCGCGCTTCCCCGAAGGCGTCGGCATCGTCCTCGGCTCACCGGTGACGAGTGCGACGCTGCTGGCGTTCTGCCTGAACCTGGCGTTCAACGGCGGGACTTCACGTCGTGACGCCGGGCTCGTGCGGACGCCTGCGGCGGAAGGGGAGCGCGAGGCGCCGGCAGGGCGGACGAGAGTGTGACGGCAGGCCCTGGTCTTTTCTGAGGGCCGCGACCACCCCGCACCCGGCCGCACCCCGGCGGCGACGCCCGGGCCCACGTCATCGCCACCACCGGTGGACGACTCGGCAGCCGCCGATCAGCCAGCGGCAGGCTCCAGGGGCGGCCCTTGCCCACCGGGAGCCGCAATATAACCTGCCGCCTCGGCACTTCTCTCTACAGCGGAACCAAGTCCGTTGGAAAGGCGGCTCTGTACATGAGCCTCTTCTTTGTCAGCGGACGCCCGTGCGGCGGACGATGCCGTCGTATTCGGGTTTGCGCTTCCAATCGGGATCCGGTGGCACATAGCCGGGCCGCGGGCAGTGCCGGGAGTACTCTCCGGTCTTCCGATCATGCAGATAACGGGGGCAGTTCTCGAAAACCTCGCGTACGCGGATGTTCACCACCGCGTCGGCGCCCTCGAAGGCGGACAGGTCGGCCGGCCGGGTCGACACGGTCGCGTCACCGTTGACGCGCAGTTTGACAGGGCGTTCGTAGTCGATGAACAGCAGCCCGACCGCCGAATTCACCAGGACGTTTCCCAGGCTGCGGAACATGCCGTTTCCGTCGTAGCTGGGAAACGCCAGCGTCCGCCGGTCGAGAACCTGGACGAAACCGGGGCGCCCGCCCTTGTAAGAGCAGTCGGGGCGGCCCTGCGCGTCGGCGGTGGCGAGGAAGAAGCTGTCGGCATCGCCGATCAGTGCGACGGCGTCGTCGTCGAGCTCGTCGGACACGTACCGCTTCGCGATATGCGCGGCGAGCTCCTGGGTGTCGAGGCGGCGCTGCAGTTCAAGGGCGCCCTCATGGTAGAAGTCGCTCACGACATGCCTGCCAATCGCTCCCGGCCGACGCGGCGCTGCCCGGGTGACAGCCGGGACATCTCACGGTCGATCATGGTGAACCACGGCGTGGCCGCGACCGGCGCACGGGTGGCCAGCTCGATGTCCCACACCGGCAGTTCGGTGGCGGGAAGACTCACGGGTACCAGGCCGCGGGTGGAGGTCAGGCAGGAGGAGGGGACGAGGGCGACTGCCTGGAGCAGCGCGGCCATCTCCTGCATGACCTGCCAGTCGTTGCTGCGGGCGGCGGCGCGGGGCCGGAATCCCAGGTCGGCGCAGTGACCCACGATGACCTCGTGGCAGAAGGTCTCCTGGCCGGGCAGCACCCAGTCGGCGTCCTCGAAGGCGCGCAGCGCCCCGTCGGTTGACCGGGCGAGGTCGGGCGGGGCGATCAGGACGAAGGGGTCCCGGTAGAGGGGGTGGCTGGTGAGGGGGGAGATCTCGCGGCCGGGCACCCGGACGGCGACCGCGAGGTCGAGCCGCTCGGCCGTGATCTGGTCGTACGCCTCGTGAGGGACGGTCTCGAAGAGCTCGAAGGTCATCCCGGTCCGGGACCTCAGCCTGCGTACGACCGTGAAGAGCCAGCTGCGGTAGGCCGAGGGCAGGGCGCCGATCCGCACCGTACGCGCGGGCCGTTCGGCGCGCCGGCGCAAGGAGTCGACGGCGCTTTCCCAGCGAGCCAGGATCTCGTCGCCGAGCTCGGCCATCTCCAGCCCGCGAGGAGTCAGCCGCACGCCCCGGCCGCTGCGCTCGATCACCGCGAACCCACAGGTGCCGGCGAGGGTCTGGAGTTGCTGAGAGATCGCCGACGGAGAGAGGCGGAGCGATGCGGCCGCGGCGTTGACAGAACCGTGTTCCTGTACGGCGCGGAGTGCGCGCAGTTGGTTCGGGTTCATCGCGGTCCGAGTTGGCGCGCGCGATGTCATGACGGGGATGTTAAGTGGGCTACTTGGTTCATGTCATGCGAGTTAAGTCGACCGTGCAGATATCGTCAACTATCTCTCATTGCGATCTCGTGAAATGCCCGTGCGGGTCACGTCATCATGCGGTTCTGCTGAACAATCGTGGTGGCCTTCCGGTGGTGGACCCGACACTCGTGCCGAAAGATCCAAGCCACCGGAGCATCCGGCTGCGGTCGGCTGGTCACGGAAGGGATGT
The DNA here is from genome assembly GCF_964272715.1 of Streptomyces sp. SudanB182_2057. NCBI lineage: Bacteria > Bacillati > Actinomycetota > Actinomycetes > Kitasatosporales > Streptomycetaceae > Streptomyces > Streptomyces sp. SudanB182_2057. Next base: position 8,295,535 of record NZ_OZ186798.1, on the reverse strand, counting down.
CATCTTGGCCGCCGCACTCACTGACAGGACGCCGGACACCGGCCTCCGAAGTGATCTCGACTCGGCCTTTCCCGTCGAGCCGCACGCCGTCGCCGACGAGGCCGTACGGCTGGGGCTCCTGCGCCGCCTGCACTCCCACTATGTCGCTTATATGGCAGGACCCGAGGACTACGCAAGAATTCCCCGACTGAACACAGACCCGGAGATCGGTGCGATCGAACGGGCCTGGCTCGGCTGGGAGGACATCCGGGTGAGCCAGGTGGCTCTGCCGAGCACGCCCGAGGAGTTCTACGACTGGTTCCTCGCCACCGCCGCCGACCACACTCAGCCCGAGTTCAACGCGTATCTGGCCCAGGAGGCGAACCTCGAGGAGATCGCGCTGTTCTTCCTCGCCGAGGAGCTGGTCGACAGCAAGTTCGACGACCTGATGGCACTGGTGCAGATCGGCACCGAAGGCAGGACGAAGCTCACCATCGCGGAGAACTACTGGGACGAGATGGGCGAGGGTGACCTCCAGCGCGTGCACACCCGGATGTTCGAGCATTCCGCGCAGTACATGCGGGCCCACCTGGACCGGGTCGGCGTCGACTACTCCAGGCTCCATTTCTCCGAGGCGTACGAGAACGCCGCCCTGCTGCTCGCCTACGGCATCCACCGGCACCTCACCCCCCGCGCGCTCGGCGCCATGGGTGTGCTCGAACAGAGCGCGTCGCCGCGCTTTCAGGCGATGGTCGACGGGTGCGAGCGGCTCGGCGTCCCCGACGACGTGATCGCCTACCAGCGCATCCATGTGCACGTCGACGCCGACCACGGTGCCGAGTGGACCGAAGGCGTCTTCGTCCCCCTCGTCGCGCGCTCCCCGGAACTGCTGCGCGAGATCAGCCTCGGCATCGTCACCCGGGTGCGGGTCGCCAACGGCTACTACGCCCGCGTCTGGGAGGCCATGAAGGCCCTGCGCGGCTAGCGCCGGTCCGGCAGAGCGAAAGGCAGATCATGACGACGGCGGCATCCGCTTCCCCTCTCTTCCAGCGCACCCGGGTCACCGGTCACGACCAGCGCGTCTTCCTCGTCAAACTCACCTTCGCGGGGGTACTCCTCGCGACCGGCGTCGTCCTGCAGTTCCTCGGCTCACTGGCCGGGACGATCGCCGGGATCGTCCTGCTCGGCGCGACCTACACCCACATGGTGGAACTCCAGCACCAGTGCCTGCACCACTCGGCGTTCGCCTCCGCGCGACCGCACCGGTGGGTGGGGATCCCGCTGGGACTGCCGCTGCTGGTGTCGTACAGTCACTACCGGGTGCGTCATCTGCAGCACCACCGCTATCTGGGCACGCCGGACGACTCGGAGTTCTTCGGGTTCGACACCCGGCAGCCGCTCACGTGGCGCGCGTTGCTGCGCGGCGCCTTCGACTATCCGCGGTTGCTCACCGTCGCCGCGGACATCGCGCGTAGCGCGCGCGGCACTTGGCGGTACGACCTCGGCCAGATATCCGAGCGGCGGCGCCGCGAGGTGATCGGTGAGTACCGGCTGATGGGTCTCCTCCTCCTCGCTCCCGTACTGGCCGCGGCCCTCGGGCAGGGAGAACTGGTCCTGCGGCTGTGGATACTCCCCGTGCTGGTGGCGTTCCCGATGCACTTCCTCGTGGAACTGCCCGAGCACATCCTGTGCGACGACGGCACCGACGACGTCCTGCGCAACACCCGGTCGATCACCGGCAGCCGGCTCAGCACCTGGTTCACCAACGGCAACAACCTGCACATAGAGCACCACGCCGCGATGACCGTGGCGATCAACCGGTTGCGGGAGCGGCACCCCGAGGTGCGCACCGCCGCCAAACACTACGCACGCGGTTACCCTTCGTTCTACTGGAGAGTCGTGCGCGAGGCGACCGCCAACTCTCTGGGCAGACGTGCGAACGCCCCGGACCGGTCGTGATCGCGACGCTCCGTTCTCCCTCTCGTCCCGGAAGACAAGGACGTCTCGAATGACGACACTCCACATCGGCAACACCCAGACCGAGGAGATGTCCGGCGATCCGGCGCTGCTCTCCGCCGAGCAGCTCCGTTTCTCCTCCGCCTCGTCACAACGGGTGCTGTGGTTCGCGCGCGACGGTGACGTCGCCGTCGTCCCGGTCGCACCGCAGGAGACTTATGTCGCCTACGTGACCGGACTGACCGGGGTCGACGCGTCATCGCTGCGGCTCGTCGTCCCACCGCCCGGGCACGTCGGCGGAACCGTACTGACCAGTGACCGGTTGGCGGACGCGGCGTTCCGGGCGGAGCTGCGCACCGCGCTGGGAGACCGGCCGCCGGCTCGCGTCCAGGCGTACTACCCGGACACCGCGGTCGTCTCGCTGGCGCGGGCACTGGGCGCGGCGGAGGCCGTACCGGGCCACGCCTTCCTGGCCCAGGGCGGCGCCGTGAACGCCAACAGCAAGGCGTTGTTCCGGGCGGTTGCCGCCGGGCTGGGGATCCCGGTGGCGCCGGGCGCGATCGCGGCCTGGCCATGGCAGGCGGAACGAGCCGTCACCGAGCAGTTCGAGGCCGGTTACCCGGTGATGCTCAAGCAGGAGCTGCACAGCGCCAGCGAGGGCAACGAGATCCTGAGCCCGAAGGACGGGCTCAGCCCGTTCGGCGCCGAGCGGGTCGTCGTCCTCCAGAGCCCCGAGGCCCTCCGCTCCTATCTGGACGAACGCTGGTCCTGGCTCACCGATGACGGGCGCGGCCGGGTGATCGTCGAACGCTACGTCGCGGGGGCGCGCGCCGGCTACGCCGAGTACCTGGTGACCGACGACGGAGTCGAGTTCACCGGCGAGGGCGAGCTCCTCATGGCGCCGCTCCTCGACGGCATCGTCATCCCGATTCCCGATCTGACCCCGGCGGCACGCACCGGTCTGCGTGAACTGACCCGACGGCTGTGCGAGGCGTACCGGGCGATCGGTTACCGCGGCACCATGAGCGTGGACGGTCTCATCACGCCCGAAGGCGGCGTCCTGCTGAACGAGACCAACAGCCGGCTCAGCGGCTCGACGCATCTGCACGGCGTCATCGGCCCGCGCCTCGCGGGACCTGACCGGACGTTGCTGGACCGCGGGGGCCTGGCCGTCCCCTCGTTCGCCGAGGCCGTCGCGCGGCTCGCGGACTCCGGTCTGGCCTTCGACCCTTCCAGCCGCACCGGAGCGATCCTCACCTGCGACTACACCCACGTGAACGGCACCGTCCGCTACTGCCTGGCGGCGGCGGACGCCGACGCGGCGCGGAACCTGGAACGGGAGCTCCGCGGAGTGTTCGCCATGGCCGCCCGGAACTGAGGATCCCGATGCGCATCATCGACCTGAGCCACGAGATCGCTTCCGGCGCCGCCGCCTACCCCGGGCTGCCCTCCCCCGTCATCGACACCTATCTGGACTGGGAGGGGTCCCACGGCACCTACGCCGTCGGAACGGAGTTCCGGATCGGCAGGATCACCCTCGTCGGCAACACCGGCACCTACCTGGACACCCCGGCGCACCGATACCGCGACGGGTTCGACCTCAGCGGTCTGCCCCTGGAGGCCGTCGTGGAGCTGCCCGGCGTGCTGGTGCGCACCGCGGACCGGGCGATCAGCCTCGGCGCGTTCGACGGTGTGGACGTACGCGGGCGCGCCGTCCTGGTCCATACGGGCTGGTGCCGCCATTGGGAGACCGAGCGCTACGGCGCGGACGACCACCCGTACCTCACGGCCGAGGCAGCCGATTGCCTCGCCGAGCGGGGCGCCGCCCTCGTCGGCATCGACTCGGTCAATGTCGACGACACCTCCACCGTGAGCGCCGGGCGACGGCCCGTCCACTCCACCCTGCTCGCGGCGGGCATCCCCATTGTCGAGCACCTGTGCCAACTCGACCGGCTCACGGCCGCGCCGTTCACCTTCACCGCCGTGCCGGTCAAGGTGAACGGCCTGGGCACCTTCCCCGTGCGCGCCTACGCCCGGCAGGGCGCGTCATGAGGCCGTACCGTGAACTCCTCCGCAGGCCGGGCCTCGTCCGCTGGAGCGTCGTCCGCCTGATCACCCGTTTCCCGGCGGCCGCCGCACCGATCATGTTCGTGATGTTGTCGAAGACGCAGCTCGGCGACTACCGCACGGGCGCGTGGATGGCGGCGGGCTGCGTGGCCACCGAGTGCGTGGCCGCTCCCCTTCTCGGGGCCCGGCTGGACGGGCGGCCGATGCTGAGGGAGGCGCGGCTCGCGCTCATCGTCACGGCAGCGGCGCTGGTCTCGATGGCGGCGGGCGTCAGCCGGCTTCCGACGGTCGTGCTGGTCGCATTGGCCGGGCTGGCGGGCGGCGCCATCGCCGGGCTGATCGGCGGCATGCGCACCCTCCTGACGCGCGTGCTGAGCGAGGGGGACGTACGGGTGGCGCTGAGCTGGGAGTCGGTGATCACCGACGTCGTCTTCGCGGTCTCCCCGGCCCTGGTCACCGGCCTCGCTCTCGGCGTCGACGGCCGTGTCCCACTCCTGCTTGCGGGCGCGGGCGCCGTCGTTTCCGCCCTGCTGCTCCCCGGACTTCCCGGCATCGCCGACACCCCCGAGAGTCCCCCGGGCCAGACGCACCGGACGGCGGGCTCGGCGCGCGCCCTGCTCTCCGCCTGGCCGATCTACCTCACCAGCGCCTCGGCCATGTACCTGTCGGCGACGATCGAGGTGGCCGTGGCTCCGCTGCTGGAACAACACGGCCTGGACATCGGCTGGGCGGGCGTGGTCCTCAGTGCGTTCTCGATCGCGGCCGTAGCGGGCGGACTGCTGTACGGGCTGCGCGCGTGGCCCGGCTCGTACCGCGCGCAAAGTCTCGTGCTGCTGACCACCGTGGTCGCCCTCGTCGCCCTCGCCGCGGTCGGCAGCACCGTCGGGCTGCTCGCGCTGGCGGCACCGCTGACCCTGGCGGGCGCCGCGCAGGCGGGCCTGATCACGGCGCGGAACCTGTCTCTGCACGAAGCGCTGCCCGAACATCACCACTCGGCGGGCAACTCCCTCCTCTACGCGGGCAGTTGCCTCGGCTACGGAAGCAGCGCCGCGGTCATCGCGCTCTTCCTCTCCGAGGGCGAGGCCACCGCGCTGGTCCTGATCTCCTGCCTGGTCACCCTCGGCTCGGCCTGGCTGGGCGCCGCGGCCGAGCGCGTCACGGCTTCTCCGGATCACCGTCCCCGTACAGGCCGGACTTCCTCTCACACCGCGCGCTGAACCACGCGGTATCGGGGAGCAGTCGTGATCAAGCCGCTTGAGGCGCCGTCCCCCGTCCCGACGGCCAGTGGTGCGGGAGGGGCCGTGAACCGGTGTCGGTGTCGTCGCTGCGGAGGGTGGCGAGCCGGACCGGCAGCGGGGGCGTCGGCGGTCGGCCGGGGTAAGGCCGCGGCCGGTACCGGCCGATAGCCTGACCGGCATGAGCGACGGCATCGCGTGGATAGGCGCACACCACTACACCCCTTCTTCGGCCGTGCCTGGCATGCTCGGCGGCATCTCGCTGACCCTGGCCCGAGGTATGGAGACGGACGAGTTCCTCATCAACCTGGGCGCCGACCTCGACGAACTGGCCACGCGCACCCCGTGCGGGGACTTGCGCGCGCCGGCCGGGCAGCCGGGCCGGCCCTCCCCCCAGGTCAACCGCGCGATGTACGGCAGATGCGGTGAGTGGACGTACGTGCTGGAGAACTGGGGCATGGCGACCTGGGCGACCGGCTACCAAGGCAAGGTGGAATCGATGATTCCCTACGAGGGCGAGGAGATCCTCTGCCTGACCGCCAACCGTTTCAGCCCCCCGGCCCTGATCATCCATGCGCCCGGTGCCCGCGCGTACCGGGCGGACTTCGGCACCGACACCGGGCAGGGCTCGGCCCTCGATGCCGCCCTCAGCGCCGCGGGCGCGGTGTTCCCGTCGATGCCTGAGGCCAGTGAGGCCGAGGTCGTCGGGTACTTCGAGGAGCATGGCGAGCGCCTGCCCGAGCTGGTGTTCACCGCCGTGGGCGCCTACACGGGCGTGGCCATCGACCAGGACGCCGTGCGGGCCGGTGACCTTCCCGGCGTGCTCATCGCCCCGGCCTGACCGTCCGCCGCGCGCATGGGACGGCTCGCACCCTGACCGCAGGGCCGATGCCGTTGAGGCCAGGAGTATTACGGCTTCCCCCTCGGACAGCCGGCCCTACTCCTGCCCCTACTCCTGTCCCTGCCCCCCGGCGCAGCGGCCTGCCCGGCCTGGCCTCCTCCCAGCCGACGACAGTCTGCCCGTCACAGCCCCCACGGGGTCAGCCGGATACCGTCCAGGCGGTCCACCGTCGGATGGCCTTCGATGACGGCGCCCCGCGGGTCCTCGGCCCGGCGCACTCCGACGGCCTGCCATCCGGCCGCCACGGCCGCGTCGAGTTCCTCGCGGACGTCGCTGAAGAAGAGGATCTCCGCGGGAGCCACGCCCAGGGCGCGGCTGATCGTCCGGTACGAGTCCGCCTCGCGCTTGCTTCCCGCGTCGGTGAGGTCGAAGTAGCCGTCCAGCAGACCGGTCAGATCGCCGAGGTCGCTGTGTGCGAACCAGTCGTGCTGCGCGGCCCGCGCGCCCGAGGAGTAGACGTAGCGGGCGATTCCCGCCCGTGCCCAGCGCTCCAGCGCCGTGGGCACCTCGGGATACACGTGCCCGTGAAGCGAGCCGTCGGCGTAGCCCTCGGCCCAGATCAGCGCTTGCGCGGACTTCAGCGGCGGGACCTTGGCGTCCTCGTCGGACCACGCGGTCAGGGCGCGGATCACGCCGGCCTCGTCGAGGTGCGGGTCGCCGGTCAGCCTCCTTGTCTCCCGCAGAAGTTCGGCGTACCGATCAGTGCCGCGCTGCTGTCGTACCCAGGCGGCCAGACGCTCACGTGCGTACGGGAACAGCACGTCGCGCACATGGGTGAGAGAGCCGACGGTGCCCTCGATGTCGAGGACCACCGCCGTCACCCGGCGCCCCTCGTCGGCCGCGCTACTCACCGGCACCGGCCAGCAGGGCGTCGAGCCGGGGGAAGTGCCGTGCGATGGGGTCGCCGGTGAAGTCCCCGACCCAGCCGTCCTCCCTCTCGAAGAAGCGCACCGCGCAGAAGTCGGGGCGCGGTCCCATGTCGAACCAGTGCGTCGTCCCGGCCGGCACCGACAGCAGGTCGCCCGCCTCGCACACCACCGCGTACACCTTGCGGTTGACGTGCAGGTAGAAGCACCCCGTCCCTTGGGCGAAGAACCGGACTTCGTCCTCTTCGTGCCGGTGTTCCTCCAGGAAGGCCGCGCGGGCCTTGGCCGCACGGTCCCTCCATTCGGGAGTGTCCTCGGGGTGGAGCCGCACGACGTCGACCAGGCGCAGCCCTTCCTCAGCGCACAGTTCGTCGACCTCGCGGCGGTAGCGGGCGAGAATCTGCTCCTCGGTGGTGCCGGGCCCGGCCGGGCCGTGTACCGGCCAGTCGCGCAGCCGCACCGGGCATTCCGCCAGGACCTCGGTGATCTTCGACCGGTCCCGGGTACGGAGCAGAACGCGGTCCGGCGCGTCGTCGGGCGTGACCTGAAGCAATGTCATCGGTGGACTCTCCTCCACGGGTCGAGGGCTCTCGGGTGCTGCCGGGTCCGGCGGAATGACAGGTGGAACCGCGGGGTTCGGGGCCGCCCGCGCTTCGTCAGCCGGGGTCACGGACCCGTATCTCGGCGGCGCCGATCACCAGGAGCTGGCAGATCGACTCCAGGCACTCGAGCCGGTTGCGGGCCTGGGCGAGGTCCTTGCCCCACGCGGTGACACCGTGCCCGGCGATCAGCAGGCCGGGCGGTGTGGCCGTGGCCTGCCCGTAGTAGTCGGCGACGTCTGCCGCGATGCGGGACACTTCGGCCCAGTTCGGGAACACCGGAAGCCCGGTACTCGTGGCGTCGGCCAGGCCCAGGCCCTTGAGCAGCTCGAAACGCTCCAGGTGTACCAGTGTCGTCCGTGTCTCCCGGCCGGCCCGGCAGGCGACGGCGGTGGCATACGGCGAGTGGACGTGGATGACCGCCCCGGCGTCGGTGGTGCGGTAGACCGCCGCGTGGATCGAGGTCTCCGCTGAAGCGCGCAGTGCCGTGGGCTCCACCGGGTCGCCCGTCCTGGCGTCGACCACCACCATGTCCTGGGCCGTCAGCTCGCCCTTGTCGCGGCCGCTCGCCGTGATCAGGGCTCGGTCCGGTGCGCCGGGCAGGCGGGCCGAGAGATTGCCGGAGGTGCCGGGCATCCAGCCGCGTTCGTACAACCGCGCAGAGAACGAGGCGAGTTCGTCCCCCACTCGACGGGTGCTCGGGTCGGAGGGGAAGGTCCGGTCGGTCACGCGGGCACCTCGCACAGAGTCAGCAGGCGGTTGCCGGACAGTCGCTCGGCCCCGCCCAGCCCTTCCAGTTCCACGAGGGCGACGAGCCCGGCCACCCGCGCGCCGCTCAGGGCGACGAGCCGGGCGGCGGCGGCCAGGGTGCCGCCGGTGGCCAGTACGTCGTCCACGCACAGCACCCGCTCGTCAGGGGTCAGAGCCCCCTTCCGCAGCTCCAGACGGTCGTGGCCGTACTCGAGCTCGTGACCGGCCTCGTACACCGGCCCGGGCAGTCTGCCGGGCTTGCGGGCGAGGGTCAGCGGCAGCCCCGTGCTCGCGGCCAGAGCGGCCCCCAGCACGAACCCGCGGGACTCCACGGCGAGGACGCGGTCGAAGCTCCCGTCGAACTCGCGGGCCACCCGGGCGGCGAGCCGGGCCAGCATGCCGGGCTCGGCATAGAGGCCGGCCAGGTCGCGGAAAAGCGTCCCCGGGGCGGGGTGGTCGGGGAACCCGGTCAGCAGGGCGGCGATCTCGGCCGGCTGCGGATCGGCCCCCCGCCCGGTGCCCGAGGTGTCCGCCGGGAGGGCCGGGCCTGGCCGGGTCACCCCCTTCTCGGAGACGAGTGCGGTGATCAACTCGGCCGGGGTGACGTCGAAGGCCGGGTTGTGGACCGCGGCACCGACGGGTGCGACCGTGATGCCGGCGAAACCGGTCACCTCGCCGGGGCCGCGGTCCTCCACGACGATCGCGGAGCCGTCGCGCAGGTCGCGGTCCCAGGTGGACTCGGGGGCGACGACGACGAAGGGAATACCGTGCCGGGCCGCCGCCACCGCCAGCCCATAGGTACCGATCTTGTTCGCCGTGTCCCCGTTGGCCGCTATCCGGTCCGCGCCTACCACCACGAGATCCACCATGCCCCGGCTCATCGAGGCGGCCGCGGCGGAGTCCACGCAGAGCCGGTAGGGCACGCCCGCCTCGCCGAGTTCCCAGGCGGTCAGCCGGGCGCCCTGGAGCAGCGGGCGGGTCTCGTCCACCAGTACCTCCTCGACCCGTCCGCGGCGGGAGAGTTCGAGGATGGTGCCGAGCGCCGTACCCACGGCGGCGGTGGCCAGACGGCCGGTGTTGCAGTGTGTCAGGATGCGCAGCCGCCGGTTCGGAGCCAGCGTCTCCACCAGGTCGGCAGCGTGCCGCACGGCGCGCCGGTTGACCGCGGCGTCCTCCTCCAGCATCGCCAGCGCCTCGGCGAGAACGGCGTCCGGGCCGGAACCGATGCGGGCCAGCGCGCGGCGGACGCCCCAGGCGAGGTTGACGGCGGTGGGACGGGCCTCGGCCAGCCGTGCGGCGTCGTGGCGGACGCCCTCCTCGTCCAGGCCGGTCCCGGCGGCGCCGGAACGACGCAGATGGGCGGAGAGCGCGACTCCCAGCGCGCCGGCGAGCCCGATGGCGGGGGCGCCGCGGACCGCCAAGCCCTGTATCGCATCGATGACTTGACCGACGGTCTCCATGCGCAGCAGGCGGTACTCGTGCGGCAGGGCCCGCTGGTCGACGGCGACGACCGCACCGTCGTCCCAGGTCAGCGATATCTCGGGCGCGAGGCGGGTCATCGGGCCCCCTCTCCCGCGGCGAGGCGGACGAGCCCCGGGAGCGCTGCGCGGCTCGTGTCGCCGATCCGGGCGGCCGTCTTGTCCGGGTGGCCCTCGGTCACGGACTCCAAGGTGAAGAGGCGGCGGGACATTCTGCTCCTTGCGCGGTGCGTACATGAGAGGGCTGACGCGGTGGCGCCGTGGGAAGACGGCGCTCGCGCGATCAGGTGGGACTCACACTTGCGGTTCTTCGCCGTCGCGGAATGGAACTCTGCCCTTCAAAGGGTCGCCTCAGCCCACGAGATCTCCGGGCGTCGCCCCTTGCGCCGGAGTGAGGAGCTGGGCCCGGCCCTCGGCGTCGAACGACCCGAGCAGCAGGAACTCGCTCCGGAAGCCGGCGATCCGCTTGGGCTTGAGGTTGACCACGCCGACGACCAGCCGGCCCTTCAGCACATCGCGGTCGTAGTGGGTGACCTGTGCGCTCGTGCGCAGGACGCCCGCCGGACCGAAGTCGACGGCCACCTTGTACGCGGGCTTCCTGGCTTCGGGGAAGTCCTCGACCTCGATCACACGTCCCACCCGCAGTTCGCACTGGAAGAACTGTCCGGCGTCGATCTTCTCCGTGGTCTGCTCGTCCCGGTTGGCTGCGGACTCGGTGGCTGTCATGGTCGTCATCCCTCAATTCCTGTGTGCGATCCGTCTGTTGGACGAGGACAGGCGCATCCGTACCTTACTCACGATCGTCGAGGATCAGTAAGCCGACACCGACCAGGACGATCCCGGCCCACCCGAGCGGGTCCAGGTGCTCGCCCGCGACCACCACGCTCAACACCGCGGCCGCCACCGGTTCCACCAGGATCAGGGTGGCCGCCGTGCTCGCCGTGACGTGGCCCAGGCCCCGCCCGAAGAGGAGGTAGGCGAGCGCCATGGGGACCAGTGCCAGATAGCCGGCCACCAACAGCCCCGAGCGCGTGCTCAGCAGCGGTCCTCCGGTGACCACGAGAACGGGCACGAGCATGAGGCCGCCCAGACCGAACATCAGCCCCATCACGGAACGGGAGGCGGCCCCGCGGCGGATGAGGCGTCCGGCGCTGTAGGAATAGACGGCGTACGCCGCACCGGCGAGCAGTCCCAGAGCGACGCCGACGGCGGTCTCCCCCGCGCCGTGCGGTCCGTCCGCCGGGTGTCGCTGTCCGGCGACGACGAGTGCGACGCCGGCCGTGGACACCGCGCTCGCCCCCACCCAGCGGGCGCGGGGCAGAGCCCGCTCCCCGATCACCTCGCACAGTTTGGTGAAAGCCGGGGTCGAGCCGACGGTGACCACGGTGCCCGTGGCGATGCCCGTGAGATGCATGGACGTGTAGTAGGCCAGCGGGTAGACCGCTACGGCGGCAGCGCCCCCCAGCACGGTGCGCCACGCGCGGGCCCCGCCCCTCAGCACCGGGAGCACGGAGCGGCCCGCGACGACCAGCAGTACGAGACCGCCGATGCCCATATTGGCCGCGCCCACGGAGAGGGCGGACGCACCGGCCGGGGCGAAGCTCGCCGCGGTGCCGGTGCTGCCCCACAGAAGTCCGGCCAGCAGGATGGGGAGGACCCCGGAGACGAAACGCTCGCTCCCGGAAGCCCTGTCCGCGCCGACCTCTCTCGGTTCAGTGCTCACCATGGCCCATGCGCCCGAGGGCGTCCTTCCGGTAGATCTCCAGCGTCGAAGGGCCCTGGAAGAGGTATTGGGGCTGGGGTTCGGCCATGACCGTGTCGACGCCGAACGTCGCGCAGTACTCCTGCGCGAAGTGGCAGCCGGTGACGGCGAAGATGACCAGCCGGGTGTCGTGTTCGGCCGCGGTCGCGATCAGTTCCTCCAGGGTCCGGCTCGCCAGCGTCTCACCGCACACCAGTGCCACGTCGCTCTCCGCGACCAGTCGCGCGCTCTCCTTGCCCGAGTACACCGGGACGCCGAGGATGCCGTTCTCGATGAGGTGGGGATCGAAGTCGCTCGCGGTGATGTCGATGTCCTCCCGAAGGAGATGCTGGATCAGATTGCCCATGACCCCGATCTGGGCGACCTTGCGGCCTCCGGAGCGGGTCAGCAGCCGCATCGTCTCGTCCACGGCGGTCTTCGCCCGGGCCAGCGCCTTGGCCTCCGGCGACCCGTCGACGGTGAGGACCTTGGCCGGACTGCGGGGCAACGCGCCGAACGCGGCATCCAGGATGGCGATGTCCTCTTCCAGCGTACGGCCGCGCACCAGGCGTGCGTCCTTCCCGATGAGCCCGTCACCGGACTCGTCGAGGCGGACGGACCCGAAGTCGGCGTAGCAACAGCCCTGCCGGACGGTCTGCGCGAGCACGAAGCTGTAGACCATGAAGCGCTCGTACTCGGTGGGCTGCGACCGGTAGTCGACGCTCCACAGGCTGCGCAGCCGGAAGTCGTCGTCGGGCACGTCCCGACCGCGTTCGGCCAGGATGTCTCGCAGGGTGCCCAGGATGTCGTTCATGTCGTGTGGCTCTCTCCGTCTGTGGGTTACGAGAACTCGGGCGCGGCGGAGTTGCGGATGCCGCCCCAGCGTTTGGCCGTCGACTCGTGGATGAACCAGATGTCGTCCTCGGACAGCCGGCGTGAGACGACTCCGGGGAATGCCTCCTCGAAGTAGATGTAGGGCGGCCGGTTGTCGACGTCCGGGGAGTGGTAGTCGAGACTGTCCTGCATGCCGTGGTCACGGGTGATACGGGTGGCCGGGTGGTACGTGAGGATGTTCGGGCTGGCCAGCATGACGAGGCCGTCGTCCACGAGCCGCCCCACCTCCTCGACGGTCTCCTCGATCGTCTCGCGGGTCTCGCCCTCGAGGCCGAACAGCACGGAACTGCCCACCGGTATGCCGGATTCCCGTATGCGCGTCAGGGCGGTGCGGACCTTCTTCTTCCAGGGCAGGTCCTCCACCCGGCGGATGTTCTTGTGGACGTGGTCCATGACCGTGCTCGACATGCTCTCGATGCCCATGTAGAGGTAGGTGCACCCGGCGTCACGCAGTGCGGACAGCATCTCGCGCACCTCGTCCTCGCCGTGCAGCGTGGTGAGCAGGTCGGCGGTCACCTGACAGCCGAAACGCAGCTCGCGCAAGCGCCGCCAGTCATCGTCACCGGTGATCCAGCGGCGGCAGCGCTCGGGGAGGTCCTCGGGGGAGGCTGCGGCGCGGGCAGCGCGCAGAGCTTCGCAGAACTCCCGGATGGCACGGAACGTACCGCTCCAGAAGATGGAGTCGTCGAAGAAGACGGCCTCGGCGCCGTAGCTGACGTACTCGCACACCCGCTCCAGCGCGGCCTCGGCCGGTGCCGCGCCGAAGCGCTTGAGTCCGCCGACCACGAGGGCCGACTCGGAGCAGAAGTCGCAGTGGTAGGGGCAGGCGTTGGTCACCGTCATATGGGCCGTGCGGGCGGGGCCGCCGTCGGGCAGCGGAAAGACCGGGAAGCGGGAGCGGATGGCGAAACCCTGGTACGGCGACGGCAGTTCGGCGAGGTCGTACTTCTCGCCCCTGATGGGAAAGGCGTGCACGGTCGCGCCGTCCCGCGCGCACAGAAGCGAGTTCCCCGGCAGGCGCAGCCCCGCGTCGCCGAGCAGGTTCAGCGTCTCGACCACGTCGTGGACGTGTGCCCGGGTGCGGTCCAGGTCCATGGCCAGGGCGATCGCCTTCATCAGCAGGTCGAGCGCGAAGTAGCCCTCGCCGCTGACGCAGAAGTCCACCACCGGCTCGGCGCGCCCGTCCTCGATGGCCCGCAGCGTGCTGCTGTACTGCAGTACGACGGACCGGTCGGCCGGGGCGTAGCGCATGGTCTCGTCCATGTGCCGTCCACCGAACACGACGAGGCAGTCGGGCAGTTCCTCCTTCACCACCCGGGCCATCTCCAGCGCGTAGCGGTGTGCCGGCGAGACGGTGCTGACGAGGAAGACCTTCGGGCGCAGCCGCCGGGTGAGCTTCCGCAGGCTGTCGCGGGCCTGATCGTCCCACACCCGTGGATCGAACACCGTGTCGTCGGGGGTGCCCACCGCTGTATCGGTCAGGCGCAGTCCGTGCCGCGCGGTCAGCCTCCGTTCCTTGCTCGGGGGACATCGCCAGTCGGGGCACAGGTCCGTGAACGGTATGTCGTCGGCGTCTTCCGCCCCGTGCCGGGCCGACTTCAGGGCGTTGTCGACGACGACGCTGAGTGCCGCGTACAGGCACATGGGGTCGCCAGGGTACGTGATCTCGCCTTCCGGGGAGGTCATCACCGGTGCGAGCGCGGCCAGTACGGGGAAGGCGCGGGTGCTCCAGGGCACTTGGCCGAAGCGCTCGCATCCGGCCCGCTCGATCAAGCCGTCGCGCCGGGAGCGGCGCAGTGCGGTGAGTGTCCCGGCCGCGGTGTCGTCTCTGTGCGGGGGGCGGTGGAAGACGTCATGAACGACGGTCTCATGTACTGCTGCGCGCATGGCGTTCCTCTCGTGGGTGGTGGGAGGCCCGAGGAGTGGACGGGGCTCAGGGCTCGAGGGGGTGGTAAGGGGGTGTCTCCGGGATGATGTAGAGGGTCACGGCGGCGAGGGCGAACGTCGCGGCGACGTAGCCGAAGAACCACAGCGGGTGTCCGAGGGCCGTCAGCCAGGCGGCCAGATAGGTGGCGGTGCCGCCGAACAACGCTGTCACCAGGGAGTACGCGATGCCGACGCCGAGCCCTCGGGTCTCGGCCCGGAACTGTTCGCTCATCAGCGCGGGGAACGGCCCGTGAAAAGCGGTGAGCAGGACGATGCAGCCGAGCAGGAGCGGGAGTGTCACCGCGACCTCGCGGGACATCAGAGCGACGGACGGCACCAGCACCACGGCCAGCGCCAGCGCGCTCCAGCCCATCACCGGACGCCGGCCCCAGCGGTCCGCGGCGAGACCGGCCAGGGGCGGCAGCACGGTGTAGACCGCCAGCACGACGCAGCTGACCATGAACGCGGTCGTGGGGCGCATGCCCTCCCGGAGCTGGAGATGGGTCGGCATGTAGACCGTCAGCGTGTAGAAGCCGACGGTCGCCGCGATACCGAAGCCGACGACGCGCAGCACGCCCCTGGCCTCGGCCCGGACGGTCTCGGCGGCACTCGCGGACCGTCGCCGGCCAGGCCCGGTGCGGCGCGCCGGCCCCGGATCGGGCCGCTGTGCGACGGCCGCCTCGGACCGGAGCACCCGGCGGCGCAGCACCAGTCCGACGAGGCCGAGCAGGGCGCCGGCGCCGAAGGCGATGCGCCAGCCGAAGCCCGCCATCTGGTCCTCGGTCAGGGTCGAGGTGAGAACCCAGCCCAGCAGGGATGCCAGCAGGACACCGAGCCCTGTGCCCACGAAGATCGACGATGCGTGGAAGGCCCTGCGCCCGGCAGGGGCGGCCTCGGTGGCCAGGGCCGTGCTCGCCGGCATCTCCCCACCGGCGGAGAGCCCTTGGACCGCGCGGGCGAGGATCAGCAGCACCGGTGCGGCGACACCGATCTGCCCGTAGGTGGGCATGACGGCGATGGCCAGGCTGCCGCCGGCCATCATGAGCAGCGTCAGGTTGAAGACGGCCGCGCGGCCGAGTCGATCGGCGAGGTGGCCGAGCGCCAAGCCGCCCAGCGGGCGGAACACGAAACCCACGGCGTACACGGCGAAAGCGTTCAGCAGCGCGGTCTTCCCGCCCTGACTCGCCGGGAAGAAGCGATCGGCGAAGAACACGGCGAACGACGCGTACAGGGTCCAGTCGAACCATTCGATGACCTGTCCGACGCCGATGGCCACGGTGACGTGGCGGCGCGCCGGCTTGTCCGGGAAGCGTGCCCGCGCTCGCGTCCCGTAGGGGCTCACCATGGGATCTCCCAGTCCGTCACGTGCGGTCACGGAGTGAACGGTGCGGCGGCACCGAGCCGCTCGCGTTCGGCGGAAACCTGCTCGCGTACCGAGGCCCGCAGCCGCTCGGCGTCGAAGATGACACCGCCCTTGATGACATGGCGCACGCCTCCCACGCGGGTCAGGGAGCCGTCCGTACGCATGCGCAAGTGGCCGTGTCCGTAAAGGACCTTCAGGTTGGCGAGCGGGTCCTCGTCGAGGATGAGCAGATCCGCGGCCTTGCCCGGTTCGAGCGTGCCGGTGTCGTGCAGGCCGAGCAGCCGGGCGCCGTTGGCGGTGGCGCAGCGAATGATCTCCAGCGGGTGCAGGCCGGCCTCGCGCAACAACTCCATCTCCTCCACCAGCCCGAACCCGTAAAGGTTGTAGATGAATCCGGCGTCGGAGCCGGTCGTGAGAAGCCCGCCGTGCTGATGGAAGTCGCGGACGAACGCCATCCAGAGCTGGTAGTTCTCCTTCCAGGCCACCTCCTCCTCGGTGCCCCAGTCGTAGAGGAACGAGCCGTGGTTCGCGGGGTTGGGCTGGTAGAACTCCCATGCCTGCGGGGCCGCGTAGTCACGCAGGTACTCGCGCCCGCGCGCCCGCGCGGCGTCCCGTGCGGCCGTGTAGATGACGAATGTCGGGTCGAGAGCGGTGCCCAGGGAGATCAGTTCGTCCCGCGTGTCGTCCCAGACGCGGCTTCCGGGTTCGGCCGCCTGCCGCCAGGACCGGCCGAGCTGGGCGAACCTGTCGTGCTCGTTGTTGTAGTTGTAGCCGCTGGGGAAGTGCTGGACCCGGCGGTCGGTGAACATGGCCTCCGGCAGGCCGTAGCCGTGTTCGATGCTGCCGAGGCCCCAGCGGGCGGTCGTCAGGGCGTTGACACGCGCCACGTCGGAGGGTGCGTGGTGGCAGGCGCTGCCCAGCCCGAGCCGCTCGGCCTCGGCGAGCGCGGCGCGGAAGATCTCCGGTGGCGCGCCGAAGAACTTGATGCCCTCCGCCCCGAGTTCGGCCTGCTGTGCCACCCACTTCTCGGCATCCCGGGCTGTCCGGAACGGCTCGGAGCGACCGGCGCCGAAGGCCGCGTACGGCGTGATGCGGGGTGCGGTGATCTCGTTCGCCGCGGCCCGCCGCGCCTCCCGAACGGTGAACTCCGTCCCGTTGCCCAGGCAACCGGTCTCCCGGACGCTGGTGATGCCGTGCCCGAGCCAGAGCCGGTAGCTGTAGTCGGCGTCGGGCCCCTGTTCGGCGGACGCGATGTGCGCGTGGGCGTCGATGAGTCCCGGTAGCACATAGTGGCCGGGCAGCTCCCACGAGTCGGTGCCGACGTCGACCTGTTGGCCGGCCTGTGTCATGTCGGTGTTGCGGCCCGCCGAGACGATCGCCGAGATGCGTCCGCGCTCCAGCACGACGTCGGCGGGGCCGTACGGCGGAGCGCCCGTACCGTCGATGACGGTGACGCCTCGTAAGACCAGCCGGTCGTACGGTCCTTTTCCAAGGCTGCCCGATGTCCCTGCCGCGTTCTGCCGCATCCGCATGGTGACTTGTCCTCCCCCGTCCGTCTGCCGTCCTCGGGTGACGTGGTCTACTCAGGAACGACCCACTTGTCCGTCGTCGGTATGAGAGCGCCGTTGCGCTTGTACGCGTGCAGCACGACTCGGATGTCGCAGCCCAGCAGGCCGTCGATCTCGGCGAGCGGACCGGCCAGGAAGTCCTCCAGGGCGCCGGTCGAACGGTGCACGGAATACCCGAGCACGTTGGACGGCCCGGTGAGGATGTACAGGGCGCGCAGCATCGGTTCGCACGCGAGGCGCCGCACCGCCGCCTCCAGGCTGTCGGGGCGCACTTGCAAGGTGAAGCGGGCCTCGATGGGGAAGCCGAGCAGTGCCGGCGGCACATCCGCCCTCATGTAGACGGCGCCCGACTCCGACAGCTTGCGCAGCCGCCGCTGCACCGTCGTCTCGTGCAGCCCGACCCGCTGCGCTATGCGCGCCGCCGACGTGCGCACGTCCTCGTCCAGTACCCGCATGATGGCCAGGTCGCTGTCATCCAGCTTCACGGCGACGGCTTCGCGCCTTCCGTCGATCACCCGCTGCCGCCGCGGGCTGCGCCAGCCGTCCGGGGCCCAGTCGGCGGCGGACAGCAACAGCCGCACCGCGACCTGGGTGTGCACCCACCGGACGCCGTCCAGCGTGGGCAACTCGTGTACGACCAAGGTGTGCAGGGTGCCCGGGTCGCGGGCGACGAGCTCCACGACCAGGTCGGCGTCCCCGGTGGCCGCGGCGACGTACCGGGTGTCGGAGCGATCGGCGAGCGCGTGCGCGACCTTGTCGACCGTCCCCGCACGGCAACCCACCTCCAGCTGAGCCGCGAGCCAGCCGTGAGTGTCCTCGCGCGCGATGGCGGCCGAGTAGGTCAGGACTCCGTCGTCCCGCAGCCGGCGCATGGCACGCCGAACGGAACGCTCATCCACATCCAGCGCGTCGGCAAGCGTCGCATACGGGGCCCGGGGATCACGCTGGAGAGCGACGACCAGCTTCTGTTCGAAGCGCGACAATCCCATGCGGAGCCTTCTCCAACGCTGCACTGACGCCGGTTGCCAACCTTTCCGCGGCTCCTGATGCTGGTTATCGGCATCTCGGGGCCCGGTAGGCAGGTCATCTTGGACAGTTGACAGGTACACCGTCAACGATCGTTCTCGGGCGGAGATAAAACTTCGGCCACTCGACGGGTCGGTTCCCGGCTTGTCACGGTCCGAGGGCGCGTTGCGTGCTCATCTACCGCACGATTCTGGTTTTCCCCGACCCTGGCGGGGCTTCCGTCCCCCGTACATCCCACGTTGAGTGCCCGCGCCAGGACGAGAGTTCGACCGCACTCGTCCCGATTCGCGTGACGGACGCGAGCCCACCGCACGGCTTGATTCGCTCGGCGACGTTCGCCGAGGTGTTCACTCTCTACGCGTCGACCACGACCGTGGTGGGCTGCGCGGCTGCGCCCGTGAGCCTGCCGTTTCTTGTCATGTAACAGGTCGTGGACCTGCCGGTGCCGAGGGCGCAAGCCGGTCCGGATCACACAGCCGCGACACCGCCACAAGGCCCTCCCCGGCTTTCGAACGCTGCCGGCGCCGGCATTCCGCGTCGTCCCCGCCCTCAGGCCCCGGCCCCGGCGATTCGGCCGTCTCCCGCACCCGGGCCATAGGCGTCCGGGGTGTTGGCCCGGGTGTCGTACGCGGCGCGGGCGGCGTCGATCTTCGGCAGGTGCAGGACGCTCCATTCCAGCAGGGGTGCCGTGGCCTGGCGCAGGGTCCTGCCCATCGGGGTGAGTTCGTAACTGACGTGAGGCGGCATGACGTTGCGGACGGTCCGGGTGAGGATGCCGTCGCGTTCCAGATCGCGCAGGGTGACGGTGAGCATGCGCTGACTGATGCCGTCGACGGCGCGCTTGAGTTCGGTGAAGCGGCGCGGCCCCTGGCTGAGGTGGCGCACGACCAGCAGTGACCACTTGTCCCCGACGATGTCGAGCACTTCGCGGGTCCGGCACGGGTCCTCCCGCCGTACCGGCCGCGACGCGTCACCTGCTGTGCTCATGGTTACCTCCACAGAACCGGGGCACCGCGAAGTGCCCTATTGATCGGGGTGCGGCGGGTGCACCACGATGATGACGGTTTCCGAAGAGTACCGAGGCATGAAAGGGAACCGCTGTCCACCGGGTTCTCGCGCCTCGGCCCCGAGAGAGAAAGGGCCGTTCTCCATGCCCACATTCCTGCTGGTGCACGGTGCGTGGCACAGCGGCCGGTGCTGGGAGCGGGTGGTCCCACTGCTGGAGTCGGCCGGGCACCGCGTGCTCGCGCCCTCGCTGACCGGCTACGGCGACACGGCACACTTGGCCGGCCCCGGGGTCGGGCTCGACACACACGTCGAGGACGTCGTCGGCCTGATCCGGGCTGAGGACTTGAGTGAGGTGGTCCTCGTGGGACACAGCTACGCCGGGCTGGTCGTCTCTTCCGCGGCCAACGCGGTCCCGGAGCGGATCGCGCATCTGGTGTACCTGGACGCGATGGTGCCGGAGCACGGCGAGACCGCCGTCGACGTGATGCCGGTGACCCAGCGGCTGATCGACCTGGCCGAGCGGTCGGAGAGCGGCTGGCGTGTTCCGCCGCCCGTCGAACTTCCCCCGCCGCTCGGCCTGTTCGGGGTCACCGACGCGGCGGACATCGCCTGGCTGCGCACGCTGTTGTCGGATCAGCCGGTGGATTGCCTGCGGCAGCCGGTACGGCTGGACAACCCGGCCGCGCGCGCGATCCCGCGCACACACATCCACTGTGTCGGCGCCCAGCCGGAAGGCATCACCCGCCGGCCCGTCCCCCCGGTACAGCCCAATGGCTCTCCGGCCCGCGTGTGGCAGCTGCCGACCGGACACGACTGCATGATCACCATGCCTGCCGAACTGAGCGAACTCCTGCTCCGACTCGTCCCGTAGGGGCCGGGCGGCCCGAACCCGCCTTCTTACCCAGGCCGTTGGGACCGTGGCGTGTTCGAGTACCACGGCTGGGTCACGGTCAGAAGGTCCGCGACCGACGACGGGGACGATGTCGGCTGCGGCGGACCTTCGCGGAGCATGCGCCGCTGCACGACCTGGAGCAGCTACCGCCGGGCGAACTGCGGGAGCGGCAGGCGACTCTCGGCCCCCGGCCGCTGCTCGCGGTGGTCCGCCCGGACGGTCGGCTCGCGCGGCTCGGCTCCGTCTCGCGGCCCTGGGAAGCGGCGGACTACCTGCGCTGGCTGCGTCCCCGTCCGAAGGACGGACCGTGGACGGACCAGGGACCGGGGACGGACCCGTGGCGCGGCCCTCGCTCACCTCCGCCCGAGACAGGCACGGGGCGTCGCGGGCCCGGCCGGGCGGGCGAAGAGCATGCCCGACGCACGACCTGAGCGGCAACACCACTGGCGGGCGACCCGGCACAGCCACGGCTGGGCACCCGCGCCACCCGGCGTCCCCACGCGGGAACCCGCCGTCCTCGCGCCGGTCTACCGGCAGCTCCGCAAAGCCCTTGAGGACGGCCGCAACGAACCGGGTGCGGCCGACTTATACTACGGCGAAATGGAGATGCGCCGCCACGGCACCACCACACCCCGCGGCGAGCGGACACTGCTCCACCTGTACTGGGCCCTCTCCGGATACGGCCTGCGCTCCACCCGCGCCCTGGCCTGGCTGGCCCTGGCCATCACGGCCACCATGCTCACGATGATGCTGTGGGGACTGCCCCGCACCGATCCGGACCCGGTCAGCACCGGAACCACCGACGGCCGCCGAGTCACCCTGACCACCAGGAAACCGCCCCCTGTCAACCCACAAGAGCCTTACACAGAACGCCTGACGACCACACGGTTCGAGAAATCCCTGAGAGTGGTGGTCAACTCGGTGATCTTCCGGACCTCCGGGCAGGACCTGACCACCACCGGAACCTACGTGGAAATGACAGCCCGCCTCGTCGAACCCGCCCTGCTCGGACTCGCCGTGCTCGCCGTACGCAGCCGCGTCAGACGATGAGCCGCGGCCACCCCCGCGAGGACGACGAGGCATAGGTGCGGGCCCGGTCAAAGTGTGAGCAGGGTGCGCAGGTCGATGATGTCGTAGCCGCGGTCGGTGAGCGCGTCGATGATCCGGGGCAGGGCCCGGGCATCGATCACCTCGGTGCGGCCCTGTGAGGTTCCGACGTGCATCTGCAGAATCGCTCCCGGACGCAAGGCGTCCAGTGCCCTGCCCACCGCACGGTCCACCGTCATGCCGCCTTCGGTCCCCTTCCACCCATTGGTGTCGGTGGTGAACTCGATGTCCGCGTACCCGAGGGCGTTCACCTCCCCGATGTGAGCGGGAGTGGTCTCGCTGTACGGGAACCGGAAGAACGGCGTCAGCGCGCGGCCCGCCCCGGCCGCGCGAAGAGCCCGCTCCGCCGCCACCACTTCGCGCCGCCGTCCGGTCACGCCGAGGTCCTTGAAGTAGGGGTGGCTGAAGGAATGGTTGCCCAGTCCGTGACCGGCTGCCGCGATCCTTCTCACCACCGCGGGACAACGGGCGGCGAAGTCACCGGTCAGGAAGAACGTGGCGGGTGCGCGACGGCGGGCGAGTTCACCGAGGATGCTGTCCAGACCGGCGTCGTTCCAGGCCGCGTTGAACGTCAGGGCGACCACTCGCTCGCGCGTACGGATCACCCGATTCTCCGATCCGAACAGCGCTCGCAGTCCTCCCTCACCGTCCACGGCCGCCGCCAGGTGCGGCGTGACGGTTTCGGCCGGCCGGGACGCCGGAGCCTGCGCGAGTACCCCCAGCAGGACAGCGGACAGTGCGGCACTTGCCCCGAACAGGCGCCAGGAGAAGGAACGGTGATACGTGAACACAGACAGTGAGTGCAGATGCATGTCCCAGCTATCGGCCAACGGCTCCCCGCCCTTGAAAGGGTGGTGCACCAACTTGCGCGTGTGACGCGAGCGGGCGGCACATTGGTATGCCGGTATGCCACTCATTGTCCCTTCGCCGGGGGTTCTGCCGCCATCGGAAAACATCTTCCGTTCATGTGGTCACGCCTCTTGCCGGATGGACGGGCAGGCCATTACGGTCCCAGCCAGTGATCATCTACGCGCGTCACATCACCAGGGAGAGCTTCATGCGCATGCGCAAAACCGTCCTGACCACCATCGCCGTGCTCTGTGCGGGAGGTGCCGTGGCCGCCGGCACGGGGGTGACCGTGGCCCGGACGAGTGGCGCGCCGGCGCTCGCAGCCACCGGATGGACTCAGGTCGGCCACGACGTGAAGAGCGGCGTCAGCGGACTCGCCGTCACCTCGCGCACGGGCAACACCTACCGGGTCCTGGTCGCCCTGGACAACAAGCGCCCCGGAGAGAACCGCATAGCTCAACTCGACTACCGCGCGGGTGAGTCCGTCCCAACGAGCACCATGCGGCCGCTCGAATGGAAGGGCGGTGCCGAGCCGATCGACGTGGAGGCGATCGAATCGGTGCCGGGCACCTCCGACGAGTACCTGGCCGTGTCGAGCCGGGGCCTCGTCTACCACCTCGGGGTCACCGACGACGGGAAGGCGGTCCAGGTCCAAGACCTCGCGCCGCTCCCGGCGATCGGTCAGGGCGACGATTTCGAGAGCTTCACGCTCGTCTCCCGGCACAACAAGCTGGCGGCGGTCTGGGCCGACCGCGGCGAAGGCGACGGCCGACCCGCGACGCTCTACGCGGCACCGCTGTCGTTCAACCAGTACGGGGAGACGGTGTTCGGCGCGGTGACGAAGGCCGCCTACCGTGCGCCGTATCCCACGCAGGACGTCCGTCACGCCTCCGACATCTCCGTCACCGACTCGGGCCGGCTGCTGATCGCCTCGGCGTCGGACGGGGGGAACGACGGTCCGTTCGACTCGGCGGTGAGCGACGCCGGCTCGGTGTCGCTCGACCGCTCGGGCCGGGTGCGGCTCACGGTGGCCCATTCCCCGCAGGTCCTGCGGAAGTTCGAGGGCCACAAGGTCGAGGCCGTGGACTGCGTGTCCGGCTCCGACACCGCGGTCCTCGGCACGGACGACGAGAACGCGGGCGGCGCCCTCACCACCGCCCGCCTCTGCCACTGACGACCCGGCTGGATCCAGGAACCGGCCGGCCGCGACGATCGCCGTGCCCTTCGCCCTGCGCACCGCCGAGAGCGGATGCACAGGGCCTGCCTACGGCACGGCCGGTCCGGCGGTATCGGCGCGCCGGGCGTCAGGGGAGACCAACGGCGGCTCGGCCCACACGCAGACGGTTCTGCCGACGAGCAGTTCCTCGAAGAATCGGCCGACGGTGCTGGCGGTGGCCTCCGGTTCGTCGGCGGCGATGGACGCCGCGTCCAGCAAGTGGAGACGCCGCGTCATAGACGCCAGTGCCTTTCTCCCGTCAGCATTGAGCACGTCGGTTGGAACATCGCAGACAGTGACCAACGCACCGCAGACGGAGGGGCAGCATGCATCGCATGAGAAAGAGACTCGGAGTCGTCCTCGGTACGGCCGCCCTGTTCGCCGGCACCGCGCTCGTCAGCGCCGAGCCGGCAGCGGCAGCCGAAATTCCCTCCCTGGACGAGTTCTCTTTCACGCCCACGTGGCCGACATGGGGGCGCATCGTCATGGTCAATCTGACCGGCGGCATAACCGCCGGGTACGCGGAGTGGCGCCAGGACCCGCTGAACGGGAACCCCGGTGACGCCATGCGTGTGCACGACATGAACGCGGACGGGTACGGAATCGAGGCCGTCCTCACCTACGACAACCGGAAGGCCACCACCCGGGGTCACGATTCGCCCTACACCAGCCCATGGGCCACGGGAAATCTGCCGGAAGATCGGAACTATCGCATGCGCGTGTGCGTAGTCAGGGGAGACGCTGAGAAGTGCACCGACGCCACGGTCACTTCCTGACTGTCCAGGAACGCGACTGTGCCGTAGAGCGTATGAGCCGGCAGCGGGTGCTGTCGGCTCTTGCTGCGAGGCCATGGCACGACTCACCGAGCGCGGCTACGCAGCCGCCGCCCAGGGCGGCGGCATCACCCTCTACCGCGCCGTCAACGCCCGCCCAGCCGACGGCTGCCCTGCGGCGGCAATGCCGACGCAGGCCGCCGTGCCGGCCGCCGTGCGAAGGTCGAACAGGGCGTCAATTGGCGGGTGGAGGAGTAGCGCGTCGCGTCGGGGCGCTCAGCTTGGTGGGGTCGAGGATCCGGTCGCGTGGCGGTGGGGTGGTGTCGACGGGCTTGCCCTGATCGGTGAAGGTGATGTCGAAGGGTTCGTCGCCGCCCGTGACCGTGATCCTCAAGGGGTAGGGCTTGCCCTTCTTGGCGACGTACTCGGTGTTCGTCTCGGTGATAGTCCTTTCCACCAGCACGGCGGCGGGCCGGCCGTCCACGGCGGTATCGCTTTCGCGGGTGAGGACCCCGTCGGATGAGAGGCTCAATGCCTCGGTCTGAGCACGGACGATGTCACACATGCTCCCCAGGACCTTCGACATGCCCCTGGGAGGCTTGACCCAGCGGTCTTTGAAGGTTCCGACCATCTTCTCGGTCTCTTCCGCCGTCATTTCGCGGCTGAAGCTGGTCTGCCAGAACGCTTCCTCAGCCTTGAAATAGACGAGGGAGCCCTTCTTGATGATGTGCATGACCGAGTCTCGGTTCACCGTGCCGTTGCAGGATCCATGGACATCCACAGCCAGGTCGACGTCCGTCTGTCGGCCGTCGCTGGTGAACGTGCCGACCCAGCGCATGCTCGGAGCGTTCTTGAAAGCAGCTACGGACTGGTGGTGGATCCGCTCGGGCGACATGGTGTCGAAGGGATGTTCCGGCGCGCCCTGGTTCTTGACCGTCGGCCCGGTGCCCGTAGCTCCGGTCTCGGCACTGTCCGTGCTACAGCCGGTGATGATCACCGTGGTGGCGGCGCACAGCAGCGCGTTGGCGGCGCGATTGCCGGGGTTGTGCTTCACGTGCGAGTTTCCTCCCCTGTTGAACCACCTGACTGTATGCGGTCAAGGCAGGGCACGGACAGGGGTTGGCCGGTGGTGCACGCCGCCGTGGCGGGGGCCGTACGGATGGGCGGGCAGCGGTGGTCACTGGCCGGCCTCCGTCCGCTCGTCGCGGAACTCGGTGAACCCGCGGCCGCCGCGGGTCACGGCGTCCCCCGGAACGCGGCCCCTGCGATGCGAGCTGGGTCCACTTCGGCGGCACGGGGCAAGTGAACCTCGACTCTCGGGGGCGCGAGGTGCCTCCCGGAGGCGGGACACCGGAAACAGGTCTCCGACGGTGTGCGGCGTTCCCCGCACCCCGGCGCGGCTCTTCAGCCACCATGGGTGGCGTGGAGATCGCCGAACTCATTCTCAAATACGTTCAGGCCCTCGTGTGGCCGCTGATCACACTCACCCTCGTATACGTCCTGCGCGCGCACCTGACAGCCGCGTTCGCGCGCATGACGCGGGTGGAGACTCCGGCCGGGTCCATCGAGTTCGCGGTGGAGGCGCGGGACGTGCTGAACCAGGCGGAGAGCGTCGGCGACGGCGCAGGACCGGCATCGGCGTGGAGGAGGTCCCCCCAGCAGGCCCACGGTGTGCCGGCACCCGCCGGGCCGCCCTCCGGCAACGGCCAGACCACGGACTATCCCCTGCCCGCCCCGGCAGGATCCGGACACGGCTTCCCCCCGCCGGGACAGGCTCCAGGCGGAGCCGGGCATGGCCACCCTCAGCCGGGCCAGCCTGCCCAGGGCGGGCCCGCGTACGGCTACCCCCAGCCGGGGCAGCCCGGTTCCTTCGGGCCAAGCGTCGTCCAGCCCGGGTCCGCCGTGCCCCAGTCGGCACAGCAGAGCCCCGGATCGGTGTGGCGGGACGGGTTCCGCGTCGCCAGGGGCATGGCCGACTCCGTGCCGGCAGCGGCCGTCGTCGCAGCGTGGGACGTGCTCGAGCGGCTGTGCCGGGACGTCGTCCTCGCCCGCGGCCTGGGCTGGCAGCCGGCGGACGTGGCATCCCTCGGCAGGGCACTGATCGCCTGCGGGCTGCCCGCCGCCAGCGCGGACGTCCTGACGCGCCTGCGCGGCCTGCGCGACCGCGCCCCACACCTCTCCACCGGTGTCACACCCGGCGCCGCACGCGACGTCATCGACGCCTGCCTCACCCTCGCCCGCGAGGTCGACGCACTGCGCTGAGCGTGACCGAACGGGTCGCCGTGCACACCGGCGCATATGACCAACTTGCCTATGGCAACAGCAGGTAGCCGAGCTGCGACGGCGTACGTGAAAGGTGTGTGGCGGCACGGTGTCGCGTCATCCGGCGCCGCTGAGTCGGCAGCCCCAACGTCGTCGCGTCGGCGGTCGGAAGCGTGGTGTGAGGCGGCGTGGCAGGAGCATCGTCGAGCACCGCGATCGGCATGTGCTCCGCGTTCGGGTGGGGGCTGACGCCGAGGTCGCGGTCGTGGCCCGGGCCGCCCGGGCGATGCTCGGCCTCACGTGGTGGCCGGCCGCACGTCCGGCTTCACCGCCTGCGACACCTCGGCCAGGAGGGTTTCGACCTCCGCGCCCCAGCGGGAGCTGACCACCAGGTCGCGGGCCGGGTCGACCCACAGCAGATGGCCACCGCCGTTGCCGCGGGCGCAGCGGCCGGTCGACGGGGCCGCGGGCCAGACCGTGCGGTCGTCGTTCAGCCACCAGGACAGGCCGTAGTTCGCCTTGACCCGGCAGGGCGTCCACATCTGCTCGATCCACCGGCGGGAGACGACCTGCCGGTCGCCCCACGTCCCGCCGCGGAGGCAGAGGTGGCCGATACGGGCCAGGTCGAGGGCGCTGATCCACAGGCCGCCGCCCCAGTGCGCACCACCGGACACCACGGGCACGCGGGTGCCGCCGAGGTCCACGACGGAGTCGGTGTAGCCGTGCCAGGACCAGGACGGCGACGCGCCGATCGCCGTCATGATCCGCTCCCCCAGGACCTCCGGCAGGGAGCGCCGCAGCAGCACCGTGAGAGCCAGCGCGGTCAGGTTCACGCGGACGTCGTTGTACGCCCAGCCCTCCCCCGGCGGACCGCCCGCCGACTCCGTGCCCTCCCGGGTGCTCTGCGCGTCCACCGACGTCGGCTTCCCCCACAGCTCGCCCTCCCACTGGCTGGTCTGATCCAGCAGGTGGCGCCAGGTGACCGCACGCCCGTGCGCGTCCGCGAACTGCGGCAGGGCCAGGGAGGCGGACACCGGCTCGTCCAGCCGTAACAGCCCGTCGTCGTAGGCGATCCCCGCCACCAGCGACAGCACGCTCTTGGTCGCGCTGTACGCCATCTCCTCCCGAGTCGGATCCCCCCACGCCGCGATCACCGTGCCGCGCCGGACGACGACGCCACTGGCACCCCGCCCGTTCAGCAAGGGGCCCACGACCTCCCGGTGCGAGGTGTCCGACACCTGCGCCGCCAGATAGGACGCCATGTCCTCCACCCCGGGCACGGGCCGCTCGGACTGCTCGCGAACGGCCCGCTCCAGACCGGCCGCGTCCACCCCCTCCCACGGATCACCGAGGACAACGTCCTTCTCCAGAACCTCCAGGCCCACGCCCATTCGAAGCCCCCACGGTCACCCGGTGACGTACCCGCCCCGGCTCAGTATGTGTCGATCAAGATGAGCCTTGTAGCGGCGACGGCGGGTGTCAACCGTACGCCCCCTGGCGGGCAGCACCTCGGCCTTCTTTTGCGTGCGGTGCCGTGGGGCAGGCGCCGGCAGGGCCGAGTGTGATCAGCGCGTCGACGCGTTCCTGGCCGGCCCTCGTGCCGTCTGCGGCCGATGCGGCCGCACCCCGCCCCACGGGGCCGCAGCCGTTCGTCTCAAGGGCTCGGGCGGGTCCGGGTGCCCCGCTGCCGCGCCGGGGTTCAGGCCGGCTTGAGGCCAGGCGTGCCGGCTTCCGTGACGAAGGACGCCGCGGTCGTGACGGGTGCGCCCGGCCTGGTGACGTACGGGACCGTCTTGAAGTCGGCGCGGGCCGCTTCCTGTCCGAGCGTGACGGTCACGTAGCCGCGCCGTCCGTTGTAGAACTTCATGTGCGGGTTGGCGGCCAGGTACGTGGCCCAGTTGCTCGGCCGGTCCGCCCCGTCGCGTCCGCTGGTGATCGACGTGGTGACGATCTCCGTGCCCACGGTCCGGGAACCGGGGTCGTCGAAGTCGCGCTTGATGTCGAACGCGTAGTGCACGTGCACGTCGCCGGTGAGGACCATGAGGTTCTCCACCCCTGCGGCCTCGGCCCCCGCCAGGACCCGCTCGCGGGAGGCCGGGTAGCCGTCCCAGGAGTCCATGGAGACCTTGGACGGCGTGGCGGTGCTGTTGTACCGGCGGGAGAAGGTGACCTGCTGCGGTACGACGTTCCACAGCGCCCGCGAGGCACGCCAGCCGTCGATCAGCCACCGCTCCTGCGTGGCGCCGGTGAGCGTGCGCGCCGGGTCCTCGGACTCCGGGCCGGGGTACTGCCAACCGTCGCCGTAGGCCTGGTCCGAGCGGTACTGACGGGTGTCCAGGACGTCGAACTGGGCGAGCCGCCCCCAGTGCAGGCGGCGGTAGAGCCGCATGTCGGAGCCGGTGGGCAGCTGGGGCCGGCGCAGCGGCTGGTTCTCCCAGTAGGCGCGGTAGGCGGAGGCGCGGCGCAGCAGGAACTCCTCGGAGGAGCCGCCGTTCTCCGGGGTGTCGTCGGCGTAGTTGTTCTCCGTCTCGTGGTCGTCCCAGGTGACGACGAAGGGGTGCGCGGCGTGCGCGGCCATCAGGTCCGGGTCGGACTTGAACAGGGCGTAGCGCAGCCGGTAGTCCTCCAGCGTGACCGTCTCACGGTTGTAGTGGGCCGGCAGGGTGCGGTCGGTGTACTTGCGCTCGTTGCCTGTGGCGTTGACGGCGTACTCGTACAGGTAGTCGCCCAGGTGGAAGACGACGTCCACGTCGTCCTCGGCGAGGTGACGGTAGGCGGTGTAGTAGCCGTCGGCGTAGGCCTGGCAGGAGACGGCGCCCAGGGTGAGCGCGGCGGGGCGGGCGCCGGGCAGCGGGGCGGTGCGGGTTCGGCCGGTGGGGCTCAGCCAGGAACCGGCCCGGAAGCGGTAGAAGAACACGCGGTCCGCCGGCAGGTGGGGCACCTCGACGTGGACGGTGTGGCCGAACTCGGGGTGGGCGGGCGCGGTGCCGCGCCTGACGATCCGGCGGAAGTTCGCGTCGTGGGCCAGCTCCCAGTGCACGGTGACGCGCCGCGCGGGCAGTCCGCCGTCGGGCTGGTACGGCTGCGGGGCCAGCCGCGTCCACAGCAGGACCGAGCCCGGCAGCGGGTCGCCGGAGGCCACGCCCAGGGTGAAGGGGTCGGCCGTGATTTTCCGGGCGTCGAACTCGGCGGCGGCGGCCGTACCTGCGGCCGGCAGGTTCACGGCGAAGGCGAGCGCGGCGGCGGCGCCGGTGCCGGTGAGGACACGGCGGCGGCCGAACTGCCGGGCGGCGGCGCGCAGTTCGGGGGCGTGCTGGGACGGGTGGGCTGCGGGTGTCATCCGGTCTCTCCCCTGTCGCGGTCGGTGCAGGGGCAGTTGACAGGGCCGTGACCACAGCGACGGGGCAGGAGCCTGGCAGGCTCATGACGCTCACATGACGGAAGCACGCGTTCCGCCACCGAGCGCACCACCCGGCCGACCACGCCACCGTCGTCACCGGCGCCGGCTCCCGACCGTGAGAGCCGTCCCCGCCGCGACGGCGACCCTCTGCCACGAGGCAGCCGATGGCGCGACCCCGACGACCGCGAAGAACCGACCGCACCAGCCACGGCAGAAGAACGCCGGGCCAGTCCACCGGCGGTCCCGGTCGGCGAGCCGACGCCACAGGCCGAAACCATCTATCAAGCCAGACCGGCCCGCATCGGCCTGCGCCGGTCCGCCCGGCCGCGCCGGCCCGCACCGGCCCGCACCGGCCCGCACCGGCCCGCACCGGCCCGCACCGGCAGCATCCTCGGGACCCACCTCATCACCGCCCCGAAGGGCCATCCCCCTCCCCCGGTGACCTGTCTCCAACAGGACACCGGCCCTCACCAGTTCGCGCTTCCGCTCGCGCATCCCGGTGGGTGGAAGGGGCCCGCCGCCAGCTCGGCGTCAGTGGTCGGACATGCTCTCGTCCGACGAGGACGACGCCTCCAGGATTGTCTCGACCTCGGGCGAGGCCCGCCGCGCCTTGCCCGCTCGGACGCGCTTCTCGTGCTGGGCCCCACCGATACGAGCCTGTGGGAAGTCGTTGAGAAACTCCGGTGCTTCGTGCTCCGGGTCGGCCTGCCGCCGGAGCGCGCTGCGGATGTGCTTGATCGCTCCGGGCTCACGCACGGCTTCGGCTTTGGCGATACCCATAAGCATCGCCGCCGCCCGGCACTGCTCGTCGCTCAGTCCGTCGATCTGCTCCTTACTCAGCTCACCGTCTTTCAGCGCCTGGACGAGGGGGTAGAAGTGCTCGGCGTCGAGTGCGGGGATCAGGCCGGTGAACTCGTTCCCTTCCTCGCGGACGTAGCGGTCGTCGCCCTGGGTTCCCGGGTACTGGTCCTTGTTGCTGCTGATGAACGGAGCCCCGCCGCGCCCGGGGCGCTCGTTGTACGGCCCGAACGGGGTCTGGTGCGTCGTGAAACTCGACGCCGGCTGGGTACCGCCGCGCTTGGTGTCACGCTTGGCCCAACGCTCTCGCCGGGCGTTGGCCTTCTCGCGGTCCTCGTCGGTCACCCTCTGCACGCGCGCGGCGGCGACGGCGTTCCCCGCCGTGCGCTGGACCGCGAAGAGGGACGGCTGCCCGCCCCGGCGGTTCCCCAAGAAGGGCGCCGCATCGGTGTTCTGGGGCGCTGAGGTCCGAGGCGACAGAGTCCTGTCCTCCCGCTCGCCACGCTCCTTCTTCCTGTCGTGTCCCAAGTCTCAGCCGCTCCCTTGTAGTTGGGCCGGATAGTGAGTACGAAACCCTGCCTCCGACCGTTGTGCCGGTCGCCTTCGACGGTATGCGCGGCGGAGACGTCCGTACACGTCCATCAGCGAGAAATCCGCAGCGACTTGCTTCCTTTTCCACACATCGTCGACCTCACGCCTGTCACGCGCGATGTCGCGGCCTCGTCGTAGGGGCTGGTCAGCGACGGTCGGCGGGGGCGGGGCCGGGGGCCGTACCGGCGTCGTCCCCCTCCCCAGGCGCCTCGGTCCTAAACCGCGGCACGCTCGGCTCGGCCAGGGTGCGCAGAAGCAGCCAGCCCAGCAGGGGCATCAGGACGATGGGTGCCAGGGCGGTGCGCAGGGAGGTGGCGTCGGCGAGGCCGCCGATGGCGGGGCCGGCCAGGCCGCCGATGCTGACGGCCAGGCCGAGGGTGACCCCGCTGGCGGTGCCGACGCGGGAGGGCAAGTAGTCCTGGCCGAGCGTGACCTGGAGAGAGAAGGGTACGTACAGGCCGGTCGAGGTCAGTGCCACGAACAGGTAGAGGGCCGGGCCGGGCACCCACACCACGCCCGCGATGGCCGCGGCCGTGATCAGGTACGACCAGCGTGCGACCGTCACCCGGTCCCAGCGGGCGGCCAGGGACCCGCCGAGTACCGAGCCGATCGCACCGCCGAGGTAGAGCACGGTCAGGGCCGCGGTGCCCGCGGCCGTGCCGCCGCCCAGACGCTGACGGGCGTACAGCGAGATGAAGGTGCTCAGACCGATGAACGCGATCGACCGGAAAGCCACGGCCAGTGACAGTTTCACGAAAGAGGCGATGTCGTCGCTTCCGGCGGGCACCGTCATGCGGGGTCCGGTGGTCTGCCCGCGCCGCACAGCGCGCACCACGGGCAGGCACATCGCGGTACCGGCGAGGGCCGGCAACACCAGCAGGGGCGTCCAGCTCAGTCCTCCGGTGGCCATCACGGCGGCGACCATGAGCGGGGCCAGCGCGAAGCCCATGCTGCCGCCCGTGGCGAACCAGCTCATGGCGCGGTCACTGCCCCGGCCGGCGATGCGCGCGACCCGGGCGGACTCGGGGTGGTAGGCGGCCACCCCGATCCCCGATATCGCGACACACGCGAGGGTGAGCGGGTAAGAGCCGCTCAGGCCGCTCAGCGCGATACCGACACCGCCGGACAACGTGCTGACCGGCAGCAGCCAGGGCATGGCCCACCGGTCGGTGAGCGCGCCGAACACCGGCTGCACCACCGAGGACAGCAGCGAGGCCGCCAGCACGATGCCCGAGGCGACCGCGTAGGTATAGGCACGCTCGGCGACGAAGAACGGCACCAGGGCCGCCACGGCACCTTGGTAGATGTCGACACACGCGTGACCCACGGACAGCAGAACGATCGATGTGTTCCTTCGCACCCCGTCATGTTCCGCGCCCGGCACCGTGTCGCGCTTCCGATAAACTGCCACATGATGACGGAAATCCGCCACGAGCCCGTAGCCCCGACCCGCACCCAGTCGCTGACGCCCGGCGGCTCGATCGGTGCGCACAGGCACGACGACCACCAGATCATCTACGCGGGCCGCGGCGTGCTGGCCGTCACGACCGGCGAGGGAACCTGGATCGCCCCGGGCACCCGGGCCATCTGGGTGCCCGCCGGCACCGTGCACGCGCACCGGGCCCACGGCGAGATCGACCTGCACCTGCTGGGGCTGCCCGCCACCGAGAACCCACTCGGGCTCGACACACCGACCGTACTGGCCGTCAGCCCACTGCTGCGCGAACTGATCATCGCTTACACGCGCGCCGAGGACGACGACAGCCCCGAACGGGCCCGGCTGCGCGCGGTGCTCCTCGACCAGCTACGGGCGTCTCCTCAGCAGCCGTTGCACCTGCCCACCCCCACCACACCCCTGCTGCGCGCCCTGTGCGACATCCTGCGAGCCGCTCCGGGCGACAACCGCACCCTCGCCGAACTCGGACGCGAGGTCGGGGCGAGCGACCGCACCCTGTCCCGGCTGTTCCGCGACGACCTCGGCATGACCTTCCCCCAGTGGCGCACCCAACTGCGGCTCCACCACGCGCTGGTCCTCCTGACCGAGCGGATGCCGGTGACCGCGGTGGCACACCAGTGCGGATGGTCGTCCACCAGCGCCTTCATCGACGTCTTCCGCCGCACCTTCGGCCACACCCCGGGCTCCCACCCGACGGGCTGAGCGCTTCCGCGCACGGGAGCCGGGTTGTCGGTGGGTGACCGGGCAGCGGGTCGGTCCGGGGAAGGCTGCGTGGATGCCGGCCCCGCGCCCCTGGAAGGCGAGGCGGCATCAAGCCAGCGGGTCATGGCCCCAGTTCATCAGGGAGTGCCGCCACCGGGTGTCCCGTACGTCTCCCGACGGCCGCTGGGCCAAGTGGCGGCGGATGTAGCCCACCACCTTGCGCATGTGCAGATAGTCGTCGTCCGTGAGGTCGCTCTTCCTCGCCCGCAGGATCCGCGTGATGCGCCGGCCGGACGCGTGCCCGGTGGACTCCCCTCCCCCTTTGTGCTGCCCGGCGGCGCGGGACTCCTCCGACTCCAGCCACGTGTCCAGCTCGGCCGGTGTCATGTTCACCAGGTTCCGGAAGCCGTCCCAGACCTCCTTGCGTTCGTCGTCGTCCACGCCGCCTCACTTCCTCTTCCTCAGCGCGGACGGCTTGTGGACCGCGGACCTGCCGGACTTGTCGCTGCGGACCTGGTACTGCGGTTCGTCCGGTGACGCGTCCACCGTGCGGCCGGCCGCCTCGGTACGTTCCGTGATCTTCTTCTCCACCTCGCCCTCGGCCTGGCCGCCGTGGCTCTTCCAGGCCACCTTGTCGCCCTTCTTGAGCTCGCTGCCCTCGTCTCGTCTCTTCGCCATCGAGCATCTCCTTCGCGAACGCGGGGCCACTCCTCCAGCGTGAGGGCACCACGCCGTGTTCGCAGCGGGACCGTGTCCGCCGCGTCCGGGAAGCGCCTACGGCTGCCGCCTCGAAGGCGACGAGTCCAGGCGCCCGCCCGCGTCAGTGCGCCCGCCCGCGTCAGTGCGCTCGTGCGCGGGCGGCGGGCGGGCGTCCCCACGTGGCCAGGGCCCTGAGGAGGGTGCCGCGCCCGCGGTCCGGCACCGTCCACAGTGACTGGCCCCGCACGCCCCACCGCTCCAGCAGGGTGTTGGCCGCGAGGAAGCCGCTCGTGGCGGCCCGTTCCATGAGGGCCACGGGCAGGCCGGTGCGGACCAGGTCACCGGCCACGACCAGCCGGGGGTGCGGGGTGCGGACGGTGGGGCGGTCGCCGTAGCCGCCCACCGGGAACAGGGGGCAGTCCTCGTGCCACTCGTGGCGGGCGTCGAGGACCGTCGCCGGGCCGGTCTCCGGGTAGACGAGGCGCAGTTGTTCGAGCAGACGCTTCTCTTCGACGTCCCGGTCGGCTCCGGGCGGTACGGCGTAGGCGTGCAGTTCGACGACGGAGCCTCCGGTGCGTGCGCTCCACCGGGCCGCCTCGTCCTCGTAGCGTTCCGGCACGCTGACGTTGTCCAGGGTGCCGAAGCCGCTGGTACCGAGGAAGCCGGGCCGGTCGCGTGCGACGGGCCGGTCCAGCCACAGCCGGCTGACCAGGAAGGGCGGGGCGGTCCGCAGCCGTCCGATCCGCTCTCGCCAGGGCGCGTCGCCCAGTTCTCCGCAGCGGCCGACCAGTGAGCGCAGCCCTGCGGTGTCGAGGGCGAGGACGACCCCGTCGTAGCGGCGCTCGTCGCGTCCGGTGGCGGCCACGAAGCCGCCGTCCCGGGTGGGCGCGATGTGCTCGACGGCTGTCGCGGTGCGCACCTCGGCACAGTGCCGGGCCAGGTGGCGGGCGAGCGGATCCCACAGCGCGGCGGGGAAGGGCGCACGGGGCACGTCGAACAGCAGTCCCTCGGCGGAGCCGAGGAAGTAGATGTGGAACATCAGCGCCATCTCGGCCGCCGACAGCTCACGCGGATCGGCGAAAAAGCTACGGGAGAACACCTCGAAGGCCAGGTGGCGGGCGCTTTCGGGGAAGCCCACGGCGTCCAGGAAGGCGTGCGCGCTGGTGCCGTCCAGGCGGTCGTACACCCGCGGCACGCGGACGTCGAGCAGGGGCAGGGCCGTCCGCGGGTTCATCGCGCGCAGGTCCGCGAACCGGAAGGAGGGGCTGAGCGCCACGAAGCCGAGCGCGCTGAGCGGCGGGGTGCGCGGGACGTGCCGGAAACTGTCGCGCAGGCCGGTGGCATGGCGCAGCGGGTAGTCCGGAAGGCCGGTGAGCCGCTCCAGGCCGGGGTCCGTCCGCCGCAGCAGCCCGCGCAGGTTGTAGTACTGGCGGAAGAAGGCGTGGAAGCCGCGGCTCAGGGTCACCGCGGTGCCGTCGCGCAGTTCCGTCGGCCATCCGCCGACCCGTCCGCCGAGGTAGGGCCGTTTCTCGTACAGGGTGACGCGCACCCCGCGCTCGGCGAGGACGGTGGCGGCGGCCAGGCCCGCGATCCCCGCGCCGACCACCGCCACCGACGGCGGGGCTCCCTGCACACGGGGGGCGCCAGGCGGGGCGGGTACGACGCGGGCCCGCCGGTCGCGGCCCGGGCGCGCGGCACGCCGGCCCGGGGTGCTCACGCGTCCTCCTTCGGGGCGTGCGCCCGGCGGGCGACGAAGGTGTGGGTGATGCCCGTCTGCCAGCCCGGCAGCGGCAGGGCGCGGACGTGGTCGAAGCCGGCCGCGCCGAGCCTCCGCGCGAACCGCCCGGCGGTGTCGAAGTCCACGACGCTGCGCCACAGGTGCCGGTACAGCGGCCCGTCCCCCAGCAGGGTCGCGGCGGGTTGTACGACACCCCGGCACACGAGCGTCCACACCGCGCGGTCCGTGCGCCGCCCGCGGAGGGTGTACTCGTGCACGCCGAGCCGGCCGCCCGGCCGCAGCAGTCCGCGCACGGTGGCGAGTACGGCGTCGGGGTCGGTGACGTTGCGCAGGAGATAGGCCGCGAACACCGCGTCGAACGGGCCGGTCACCCCGGCCTCGCCCAGCCGCTCGGCGGGGGCGTGCACGAAACTCACCCCGCCCGCCCACGGTTTGGCCGCGGCCCGCCGGAGCATGCCGGCCGAGGCGTCCACGGCCGTGATGCGGGCGGCGGGCAGGACGGACCGCAGCGCGGCCGTGGAGGCGCCGGTACCGCAGCCGAGGTCGAGCAGACGCAGTCCCTGACCCCTTCCGGGCAGGCCGAGCCGGCGCACCGAGCGGCGCAGGTGGGCGTGGTAGCCGGGGTTGGCGGCCACGAGCGTGTCGTAGCCGCGGGCGGCGTGGTCGAAGGCGGCGGCGAGCCGCTCGTCGCGCAGCAGTGTCATGCGGTCTCCGTCGGGGGGAGGTGCGGGGTGGCGCGGGGCGCCGGCGGACGCGGTGCCGGGGGCAGGTCGTGGGGGCGGCGGGGCAGGCGGGGCAGTTCCAGGGCGGAGCGCAGCATCGGTGCGACGGGTGTGCGCAGGCCGATGGACAGGTCCTCGTAGGGGCGGGTGTCCCCGTCGAGGAAGCGCAGCAGTCGTGCCATGGGCACGCGGGTGAAGAGGCGGCCGAACAGGTCCGGGCCGTCGGCCCGGCCGCTGTCCAGGGCGCGCAGCAGGACGGCGTCCATGCCGCGGTGGCGCGCCGGGTGGGCGGCGGGCGGCACGGGGCGGCGGCCGCGGCGCAGGGCGGCGGCGACCGCCCGGGTCTGGCGTTGCAGTCCGGCGAAGGTGTACCCAGTGGCGGGGCGGGTCGCTCCGCCGGCGGCGCCGATGCGGAAGACGGAGGCCCCGGTCTGCCGGGCGATCGGCGCGTCGGTCATCGGGATGACACCGGTCTCGGTGGCCAGGACCTGCCATGTGCCGAGCCGCAGCACCTCGTCGGCGTAGTGCCGCACGGCGGCCTCGTAGCGGTCCGGTTCTAGGGTGCGCCGGGAGAACTCGGTGTATTCGACGAGCGCCTCGCGGGGCCCGGTGGGCAGGACGTAGCCGAAGGACAGGCCGTGGGCGGGCTGCGGGGTACGGAAGTCCATCAGTTCGGCGGCGGCCGGGTCGAAGACGGGCCGGGCGGTGCGCACGAACCAGCCGTGGAAGTGCTGGAGCAGGGTGGTACGGGCGGCCGGGAGGCTGCCCAGGGGGCGGGAGTCGAACACCCAGCGGGCGCTGAGCACCCGCGTCCGGCCGTCGGTGTCCCTGAGGTGGACGTGCGCGCCACCGGGCACGTCCTCCACCGTGTCGACGGTCGCTTCGAGGCGCCGGACGTTGGGGCTGCGGGCCAGGTCCCGGGAGACGAGTCGCTCGAAGTCGTCGGAGCGGATCATGCGGTACCGCAGCGGGTCGATGTCGCCCTCGACCGGGTCGCCGGTGGGCGGGCGCACCCTCAGCCGCCGCCACTGGGCCCGCACCGCCGCGTCGAACCGTCCCGTTCCCGCCGTCCAGTAGCACCACGTCCGCGGGGGCGGCCGCAGCGGGCCGGGCGGCGCGTCGACCAGTACCACGGTCGGTGTCCGCAGGCCGGGGACGTGTCCGGCGAGCCGGTGGGCCAGCGACAGCCCGGCGGCGCCCGCGCCCACGACGGCCACGTCCGTGTCCGGCACGGCGTCTCCTCTCCTCGGTGTACTTCCTGGTCGCGGATCGTCGCGGCACCGGCGAGTGCCCGGACCGGCCGCCGGGGGACACGTCGTCCCGGCCCGGTATCGCGGATTGTGTACCCCGGCGGATGCAGGGCACCCCCTGGTGGCGAGCGGCCGGGCGCCGGACACGGCACGCTGAGGGGGCGGGTCCCCGGTGATCCGGGCGATCGCGCGCCGCGTGCACGTGTCCGCCCGCGTGCGGGCGAACGGGTGACGGCACGACGGGTACGGACACGACGGAGGGAAACCGGGATGCGGCCTGGCCACGCGAAGGACCACCCGGCGACGGCGCCGCCGGGCGCGGCGGGGCCCGTGGGGTCGCCGACGCACGGGGCGGTGGCCGACGACGGGGAGGGATGCCGCGTCCGGGGGGAGGGCGTTCTCCTGCCGGCCGGGCCCGCCGAGGTGCGGCGGATCGACGCCGACGTGCCCGGTGCCGTCGGCCGGGTGCTCGGCCAGGTGCTGGCGGAGCGGCTGCGCCGCGCCCTGCGGACGGATGCCCTGTTCGGCGAGGAACTGGCCGAACGGGTGGCACGCTTCACCCTTGAGGGGGGCAAGCGCACGCGCGCGCGGCTGCTGTGGTGGGCCTGCCGGGCCTGCGCCGGCCGGGACGCGGCGGCCGCGGGGGCGGCCCTGCGGCTCGGGGCCGCCCTGGAACTGCTCCAGACGTGCGCGCTCGTCCACGACGACGTGATGGACCGCGCGGTACTGCGGCGTGGCCGGCCGGCGCTGCACACGGATCTGGCCGACCGGTATGCCGGCCGGGTCGGGCCCGAGCGGGCCGGGCGGTTCGGGCAGTCGGCAGCGGTCCTCGCCGGGGATCTCGCGCTGGCCTGGGCCGACGATCTGATGGCGGAGACACCGCTGGCGCCGGGGACGGGGAAGGTGGTGCGGCGGCTGTGGAGCGACATGCGCACGGAGATGGTGGCGGGCCAGTACCTGGACGTACAGGGGCAGGTCACCGAGGCGCGGTCGCTGCCCCGTGTGCTGCGCGCCGCCTGCCTGAAGAGCGCCCTGTACTCGGTCGAGCGGCCCCT
Organism: Streptomyces sp. SudanB182_2057; assembly: GCF_964272715.1. NCBI lineage: Bacteria > Bacillati > Actinomycetota > Actinomycetes > Kitasatosporales > Streptomycetaceae > Streptomyces > Streptomyces sp. SudanB182_2057. Next base: position 8,256,668 of record NZ_OZ186798.1, on the reverse strand, counting down.
CGCCCTGGGGGCCGCGGTGGCGGGCGCCGACCGGGTGACGCTGCGCCGGCTGGGCGACGCCGGGCGCTGTGTCGGCATGGCGTTCCAGCTGCGCGACGACCTGGACGACGTCTTCGGGGACCCGCGGGTGACCGGCGAGGTGTGCGGCGACGACATCCGGGAGGGCAAGCCCACCTATCTGGTCGCGGTCGCCCGCGCGCGGGCGGAGGCCGCCGGTGACGGTGCCGCGCTCGCCGTGCTGGACCGGTGGCTCGGTGACCCGGCCCTCACCGAGCGCGGCCTGGACGAGGTGCGGGAGGTGCTGGTCGCGACGGGCGCGCGCGCCACCGTGGAGGCCGAGCTGGACCGGCTGGCCGCGCGGGGGCTGCGGCACTTCGACGGCGCCGTCCTCGACCCGGAGGGCGCCGGGCCGCTGCGCGATCTGCTGCTCGCCACGGCGGGGGCCCGGCCGGAAACGGACGCCACGGTAGGTCCGGCCGCCCGTGCCCGCGGTGGCGCGAGGGGTGACCGGTGACGCGTACCGTGCCCGGTCCGACGGACCGGGTGGTGGTCGTCGGTGCCGGGCTCGCCGGGCTGTCTGCGGCGCTGCACCTGCTGGGCGCCGGACGCCGGGTCACCGTCGTCGAGCGCGAGGAGCTGCCCGGCGGCCGGGCCGGGCGCATGGACCTGGCCGGTTACCGGATCGACACCGGGCCGACCGTGCTGACCATGCCCGACCTGGCCGACGAGGCGTTCGCCGCCGTGGGGACGAGCCTGTACGACCGGGTGGAGCTGATCCCCCTGCACCCCGCCTACCGGGCCTGCTTCGCGGACGGCAGCGGCCTCGACGTGCACAGCGACGCCGAGGCGATGGCCGCGGAGGTGGAGCGGTTCGCCGGGGCGGCGGAGGCGGCGGGCTACCGGCGGCTGCGCGACTGGCTCCAGCGGCTGTACCGGGCGCAGCTGCGCCGGTTCATCGACGCCGACTTCGACTCGCCGCTCGGTCTGCTGCACCCCGATCTCGCCCGGCTGGCCGCCCTCGGCGGTTTCGGCCGCCTGGACGCCCGGATCGGCCGTTTCCTGAGCGACGAGCGGCTGCGCCGGGTGTTCTCCTTCCAGGCCCTGTACGCGGGTGTGCCCCCGGCGCGGGCGCTGGCCGCCTACGCGGTGATCGCCTACATGGACACCGTCGCCGGCGTGTACTTCCCCCGGGGCGGCATGCACGCCCTGCCCCGGGCGATGGCGGAGGCCGCCGCCGCGGCCGGGGCCGATCTGCGGTACGGGCAGCCGGTGACCCGCCTGGAGCGGTCGGGCGAGCGCGTCACGGCCGTGATCACCGACGCCGGCCGCATCCCGTGCGACGCGGTCGTCCTCACCCCGGACCTGCCGGTCGCCTACCGGCTGCTCGGCCGCCGGCCACGCCGGCCGCTCGGACTGCGCCACTCCCCCTCCGCGGTCGTGCTGCACGCCGGCACGGACCGCACCTGGCCGCACCTCGCCCACCACACGATCTCCTTCGGCGCGGCGTGGCACACCACCTTCGACGAACTCACCCGCGCCGGAAGCCTGATGAGCGACCCGTCACTGCTCGTCACCCGGCCCACCGCGACCGATCCCTCTCTCGCGCCGCCCGGCCGCCACCTGCACTACATCCTCGCCCCCTGCCCCAACACCGACATCGGCCCGGGCCCCGCGGCCTGGTCCGACCTCGGTCCGCGCTACCGGGACACGCTGCTGCGGGAGCTGGAGCGGCGCGGACTGGACGGCATCGAGGCCGCCATCGAGGAGGAGTGCCTGGTCACCCCGGCCGACTGGCACGCGCGGGGGCACGCCGCCGGCACCCCCTTCTCGGCCGCCCACACCTTCGCGCAGACCGGGCCGTTCCGGCCGCGCAATCTGGTACGCGGCACGCGGAACGCGGTCCTGGCCGGCTGCGGCACCACGCCCGGCGTCGGCGTGCCGACCGTGCTGCTGTCGGGGAAGCTGGCGGCGGCCCGCATCACGGGCCTACCCGGGCGTGGCGGCGGCCGCCCGCGCCCCTCACCGGCCGCCGCGAACGCTCCGCGGCGGGCCGACGCCCCGGCCCCCACGGGCTCGCGGGCCGCCCGGCGGGAGGCGGCCGCCGCCCCACGGGCGCATGCGGAACGCCCCCACCGCCTCGCCCCCGCGCGGGAACCCTCAGCCTCGTCACCGGACCGTCCGGCCTCCTCACCGGACCGTCCGGCCGCCGCACGGCAGTCCCCGCCGCCGGGGAGCCCCCGGGCCGACCCCACGGCCCCCGCGACCGAAGGCAGGACCGGATGACCGATCGAGAGCTGGACGCGGCGGGAATCGACGATCCGGCGCTGCGCGCGGCCTACCACCGCTGCCGGGCCCTCAACGCCCGCCACGGCAGGACCTACTTCCTCGCCACCCGGCTGCTGCCCGTCGCACGCCGGCCCGCCGTGCACGCCCTGTACGGCTTCGCCCGCTGGGCCGACGACATCGTCGACTCCCTCGACCCCGGCACGGGAACGGACGTACGGGTGCGGGCCCTGGCCCGGCTCCAGGAGGAACTGGCGGAGGGGCTGCGGCGGGGCGGCAGCGGCGAGCCGGTGGTGCGCGCGCTCGCCGACACCGCCCGCCGCTACGCCATCGACCACGCCCACTTCCGGGACTTCATGACCGCGATGCGCTCCGACCTGGTCGTGACGGCCTACCCCACCTACGCCGACCTGCGCGCGTACATGCACGGCTCGGCCGCGGTGATCGGGCTCCAGATGCTGCCCGTGCTGGGCACGGTGGCGCCGCGGGAGGAGGCCGAGCCGTACGCCGCCGCGCTCGGCGTCGCCTTCCAGCTGAGCAACTTCCTGCGGGACGTCGGCGAGGACCTGGACCGCGGGCGCGTCTACCTGCCCGCCGACCTGCTCGCCGGGCACGGCGTCGACCGGGACCTGCTGGCCTGGAGCCGCGCGACGAGCCTCCCGGACCGCCGGATCACCGCCGCGCTCAGGGAATTCGCGGAGCTGACCCGCGGGGTGTACCGGGAGGCGGTGCCCGGCATCGGGCTGCTCGAACCGGTGGCCCGGCCCTGTATCCGGACCGCGGCCGTCCTGTACGGCGGCATCCTGGACGCCGTCGCCCGCGACGGCTACACCGTGCTGCACCGGCGCTCGGCGGTGTCGCGGCGGCGCCGGGCGGTGGTCGCCGCCGACGGGCTGGTCCGGGTGGCGGCGGTCCGGCTGCGGACGCGGGCCGCCCTGCCGCACCGGCCGGCCGCTCGCGCCCGCGCGCTGCCCGCGGCCCCGCTCGCGCCGGTGCCGGTCCTCCGCTCTCCCGAGGGGGTCGCGTGAGCCGCCGTCGCCTGCCGCTGTCGCTGCGCCGCCGTGCAGTGCCCTGGGCGGAACAGCGGCCCACGTGGCGCGAGGCGCGGCCCGCGCTGATCGCCGGGGCGCTGAAGCGGGCACAGGCGCGGCCGTCCGGGAACTGGTACGTCGTCGGCGCCTCCCGGGCCCTGCGCGGGGACGGCAAACTGGCGCGGACCGTGGCGGGACAGGAGATCGTCGTGTGGCGGGGGCCCGACGGCCGGCCCGTCGCCGGCCCGGGGAGCTGCCCGCACCTGGGGGCGCCGCTGCGGGACAGTCCGGTGCGCTGCGGCACCCTGGTGTGCCACTGGCACGGACTGGCCCTGGACGGCACCCCGTACGCGGGCTGGTCGCCGCTGCCGGTGCACGACGACGGGGTGCTGGTGTGGGTACGGCTGGACGCGGTGGGTGGTGAGGAGCCCCTGGACGCACCGGCCGTCCCGCCCCGGCCCGAGCCCGCGCGCGCCCTGACGGCCGTCTACACCGGGGTGGGTGTCTGTGAGCCGGAGGACGTGGTGGCCAACCGGCTCGACCCGTGGCACGGGGCGTGGCTGCACCCGTACTCGTTCGTCGATCTGACCGTGGTGGACTCCCCCGCCGACCCGGCCGACACGGTGGACGACGGTACGGACGCCCTGACCGTCGACGTGTCCTTCAAGGTGGCGGGCCGCATCGTCGTACCGGTCCGCGCCGTCTTCACCGCGCCCGGCCCCCGTACGGTCGTCATGCGCGTCTGCGAGGGCGAGGGCACGGGGTCCGTCGTGGAGACACACGCCACCCCGCTCGGCACGGACGGGGCCGGGCGGCCCCGCACCGCCGTGATCGAGGCGGTGCTCGCCGCCTCCGCCCGCCCGGGCTTCGCCGCCGCCCGCCGGGCCGCACCGCTGCTGCGCCCCCTGGTACGCGCCACGGCCGGCCGCCTGTGGCGGGACGACCTGGCCTACGCGGAACGGCGCTGGCACCTGCGGTCCACGGGCCGCTTCCCGAACTGAAACGGACATAAGCGATGAATAGTACGGAAGTGGGGGGTTACTCCAGGAGGGACACCCGAAAGAACGGAGACGCCCGATGATCATCCAGAAGATGCACGACATGGGCATCCGCAGCGAACACGCCTACCTGGCCGCCTTCGCCTCCATCGGCCTGAGCGTCGCCTCCTGGGCCGGCTCCCTCAAGATGGAGCCGGGCACCGGCCTGGCCCGCGCCGACCGCTGGGGCCTCTTCGTCGGTGAATGGGCACCCACCTTCTTCGGCCTCGGCCTCGCCCTGTCCCACTACGAGCAGCAGGACGGCACCCTCACCGGCACCGTCCATCCGCTGCGCGAGGCCGGCTGACCGGCGCTCGCGGACAGACTCCGAGGCAGGCGCACGCGGTCCGGTGACCGGCGCCCGCCTCGGAAGGGCCCGTCCCCTCAGGCACGTCGCAGGAGCACGACGTTGTTGTGCCCGCCGAAACCGCAGGAGTTGCTGGCCACGGCCTCCATGCGCTGGGGGCGCGGCACCTTGGCGACGACATCGAGGTCGATGTCGGGGTCGAGCTGATCGAGGTTGGCCGTGGGCGGGATGGTCTGGTGCTCGAGGGTCAGTGCGGCCAGCACCGCCTCGATGGCGCCCGCCGCGCCGAGCGTGTGACCGGTCACCCCCTTGGTGGAGGTGACAGCGAGTGGCTGCCTGTGGAACAGGCGGGCGAGGGCGGCGCCTTCGATGCGGTCGTTGATCGGGGTGCCGGTGCCGTGGGCATTGACGTGCCCGATGTCGGCGGTACCGAGGCCGGCGTCGCGGAGGGCCGCCGTGAAGGCACGCTCGACGCCGGTACCGTCGGGGCGCGGAGCCGCGTAGTGGTAGCCGTCGGTGGAGGATCCGTAGCCGCTGAAATAGGCGCGGACACGGGCTCCGCGCGCACGGGCGTCCGCCGCGCGTTCGAGGACCATCAGACCGGCGCCTTCCGCGAGCACGAAGCCGTCGCGGTCCACGTCGAAGGGCCGGCTGGCGCCCTGCGGATCGTGCAGGCGGCCGGAGAGAGCTCCCATCTGGGCGAAACACGCCGAGGGGAGAGGATGGCAAGGGGCCTCGGCACCGCCGGCCAGCGCGATGTCGCAGCGGTCCGCCAGGAGGAGGTCGCGGGCGGTACCGAGAGCGGTCGCCCCGGACGCACAGGCGGTGGTGACCGCCATGCTGGGGCCGTGGGCGCCCAGCGCGATGCAGATCTCCGCCGGTGCCGCGTTGGTGGTGGTACGGGGAACCAGGAGCGGCGAGAGGCTGTGGTAGGCGCCGTCCATGAGTTTGCGGACCGCCGGGACGACGAGGTCCTTGCTGTCGTAGCCGACGCCGATGACCACCGCGACCCGGGCTCCGTCCCAGGTCGCCGGATCCAGGCCGGCGTTCCGTACCGCCTCGTGAGCGGCGATCAGGGCCAGGTGGGTGAACCGGTCCATCCGCCACACCTGAGGTCCGATCAGGGCCTGGGCGTCGAACGGCGGCGCCCGGCAACTGAGCGGGACGGGGACGTCGCCCAGCGCCGGATCGATCACGGCCGTGGGGGTTCCGGCACACACGGTGCGCCACGTGCTCTCCGCGTCGGTTCCGGCCGGCGTGATCAGGCCGATGCCGGTGACGGCGATGTCACGGGTGGTCATGCCGGAACTTCGGCCGCGCGGGCGGCAGGCTGCGCTGCGTCGATGAGGGCCACGGTCTCGGCGAGCGTGAGCCGGAGGGACTTGAGGCCCTCGTGACCCGTGGGGACGGTCATACCCAACTCGTCCTGGAGCACACAGAGCAGTTCGACGACGGCGAGCGAGTCCAGACCCAGGTCCTCCAGGGTCGAATCGGCGCGGACCGTGTCGGCAGGGATGTTGAAGTGGCTGGTCAACGCGGTTTTACGGTGTCGTAGGTAGAGGTCATCGCGAGATCCTTCGGCGTGGAGGGCGGGCTTTCACAGGCGGAGCGCCAGCAGGCCGGCGCTGCTGCCGGCGGCGAGGCCGATGAGGGCGACGAGGTCGCCGGGGTGGGCCTTGCCGGTCTCGATGGCGCGGGTCAGCTGGAGGGGCAGGGAGGCGGAGGCGACGTTTCCGTGCCGAGGGAGGGTGACGATCAGTTTGTCGCGGGGGACGCCGATCTCCGGTCCGCAGAGTTCGTCGAGGTCGGCGAGGGCGACTTGGTGGACACCGATGAACGCGAAGTCATCGAAGCCAAGGCCGAGTTCGGTCAGCGCGCGATGCAGATGGTCACGCCCGAGGGCCCGCAGGCTGTCCCGCATGCGCATGCTGTCCATGCGGAAGAACGCGGTGTCCTCCGGTCCCGTTCGCCGGCGCAACGAGGCGATGCCGCCGTGCGGGACGGTGGCCGAGGGCCAGGCCGCGGAGTCGGCGGCGAAGCGGCAGCCGAGGATCCCCCGGGGCGGCTGGTCCCCGGGCGCCTCCCCCGCTGTCAGCAGGAGGGCGGCGCCGGCGTCGGAGAATCCGTAGGCCGGCAGTGATCGGGCGAACGCGGAGGCGTCGGGGACCCGGAGCCGGGCGGAGACCGAGGGGGCCTCCCCGCAGGTGATCAAGACGGTGCGGTAGCGCCCGGACGCGATCAGGGCCTGGGTGATCTCCAGGGCGTTGAGCACACTGTTGCAGGCGTTCTTCACGTCGAACACCGGGCAGGACAGCCCGAGTTTGGCGGCCACGACGTGCGACGTGGCCGGCTCGATCATGTCCTGGCTGGCCGCGGCGAAGATCATCAGGTCGACCTCGGCGGGCTGGACTCCGCTGTCGGCCAGGAGCTTGCGCGCGGCGCTCACCGCGAGGTCGGACGCCTGCTCGTCGTCGCCGCTGAGGTGTACGCCCTGAACCCCGGTCAGTTGGGTGATCAGCCCGGGGGGCGGGACGAAGCCGTCGCTGGCGGCCGCGATCTGGGCTTCCCTTTCCTCCATGCTTACCCAGCGCTCGGGCAGATGGACGGCAACCCCTGCCAGGTGGGCTCGAACGTTACTCATGTGACCACAATGGGTCGGCGGAGACGCCTTTATTCTGTCGATGCGTCATTAGTGTTGCTATATGGCCGCTTTGGCGGCGCGATGCTCGCCCGACGGGGTGGCAGCATGTTGCCGCCTTCCGTCCCTGGCTACACATGAGCCCCGACAGGGTGACGATGCCTGCCTGGCGAAGGACGGTCGCGATGATGCGTGGATCCCTTGGCTCCAGGTCCAGGCCGTGGGTGGTCCTGGCGGTGGCCGCGGGACTGGCGGCGGTGTGCGCCTGGTTCGGTGCCTCGGCGCACGCGCGACTGTCTCCCGGAGGCATCGTGCCGACCACGACCGAGGCGGCCCGTGCGGACCAGGCATTGCAGCGCGGATTCGGCGCCACCCCGCCCCAACTCGTACTCGTCGCCCGCGTAACGGGCGCCCGGACCCTGGCGGACCCTGGCGCGGCGGCCGAGGCGGAACGGCTGGCACAGCGCCTGTCGGCCGACCGCTCGGTCTCACAAGTGGTCTCCTACTGGCGCACCGGGGCACCGTCGCTCCGCGCGGCCGACGGACGCAGCGCCCTGGTGCTCGTACGGCTCCGAGGGGGCGAGCAGGAGACGACCCGGACGGCCGAGCGGCTGTTGCCGCGGCTGGCCGGGCACCACGGCCCGCTGGACATCGCGGTCACCGGTGAGGCGGCCTCACGCGCCGAGGCGCTGCGCACCGCGCGCGAGGACCAGGTGCGCGCGGAGCTGCTGGCCCTGCCGCTGACCGCGCTGCTGCTGGTCGTGGTGTTCGGGTCGGTGGTGGCAGCCCTGCTGCCGGTGGCCGTGGGTGTGCTGGCGGTGCTGGGCACCACGGCCGTTCTGCGGCTGCTCACCTCCGTCACGGAGGTGGCGGTGAGCGCCGCCAACGTTTCCTCCGCGCTCGGTTTCGCCCTCGCCGTCGACTACAGCCTCTTCCTGCTCGCCCGCTACCGAGAGGAGAAGGCCGCCACCGGCACCGAGGCCGCCCTCCGCACGACACTGCGCACCGCGGGCCGGGCGGTGGCGTTCTCCGCGGGGACCGTCATCCTCTCCCTGGCCGCGCTGCTGGTCTTCCCGCACACCATCCTGCGCTCGGTCGCCTATGGCGGTATGGCGGTCACCGCCTTCGCGGCCGTCGGCAGCCTGGTCGTGCTGCCGGCCCTCCTCGTGGTGCTGGGAGACCGCGTCGACCGGTTCGGCATCCGTTCCCGCCGGCACCGCGCCCGCCCGGTCGCCGAGCACCGGGCGGAGGCACTGGGACGGTGGGGACGGACGGCCCGCGCCGCCATGCGGCGCCCCGGTCTGGTGACCGTCACCCTCACCGCCGCGCTGCTGCTGCTCGCCGCCCCCTTCACGCGCGTGCAGACCAGCCTGTTCGACGACCGGGTGGCGCCCGCCTCCTCCACCGTTGCCGAGGCAGGCGCGCTGCTGCGGGCGGGCTACCAGCTCAACGCCGTCATCGCGCCGACGACCGTGGTACTGCCGCACTTCGACCTGCGACGGCAAGCCGCGGCGCTCGATGCCTACGCCCGGCGTGTCGCCCGCCAGACGGGCGTGGACAAGGTGGAGACGGCGACGGGAACGTACACCGCGGGCGGACGCGAGAGGCCACCGGACGCCACCGCCGCGGCCTTCGCCTCCTCCCGCGGCGTCTGGCTGTCGGTGGCCACCTCCGGCGAGCCGTACTCCGCCGCCAACCGCGATCTCGCCCGGACCTTGCGCGCGCTCCCCGCTCCCGCCCCCGTCCTCGTCGGCGGCCCCGGCGCCGTCCTGAACGACGTGCGGCAAGCGCTGTTCACCCGCCTGCCGCTGTGCCTGTTCCTGGCGGGCGCCGCGCTGTTCGCCCTCACCCTGGCGCTGACCCGGCGACCGGTCATGGCCCTCACGGCACTGCTGCTCAACGCGCTGAGCCTGGCGGCCAGTTTCGGCGCCCTGGTCTTCGTCTTCCAGGAAGGGCACCTGGCCGGCCTGCTGGGCGGCTTCCCCGTCACCGGCACCACCGACGCGCTCACGCCCGTCCTCGTCTTCGGCATCGCCTTCGGGCTGTCCATGGACTACGAGATCCTCCTGCTCGCCCGTATCTGCGAGGAGTACCGGCGCACCGCCCCCGACGGCGCCGCCGCCATCGTCCGCGGACTGGACCGCACCGCGCGGCTGTTCACCTGGGCCGCCCTCACGCTGGCCGTCGTCATGGCCGCCCTGGCCGCCTCGGAACTGATCCTGCTGAAGATCATCGGCGTCGGCCTCGCACTCGCGGTCGTACTCGACGCCACCGTCGTCCGCGGCCTGCTCGCCCCCGCCGTACTGGCCCTGGCCGGACGCGCCGCGTGGTGGAGTCCGTGGCCCCGCCCCAAGTCCCCCGTACCGCCCCTTACCGGAAGCCCGGCCCTCGCTCCGGCAGGGCCGACGGGCGCCGAGCACCCCAGGAGTGATCGCTGATGACCCACCAGGCCCTGCAGTCTTCCCGGACCCCCGACGCCGTCGCCCGGCGGCTCCTGACCGCCACCGCGGCCCGCTCCTACGACCCCGACACCGAGATCGACTGGGACACACCCCTGCCGGCCGACACCTGGTTCTGGCCGCCCGAGCGTCTCACCCTCTACGGCACCCCGCTGTGGGAACGCATGGACCACCGCCGGCGCGTCGAACTCTCCCGCCACGAGGCGGCACACATGGCAGAGCTGGGCCACTGGTTCGAACTGGCCATCATCCGCATGTTCTCCCGGTACCTGATGTCCCGGAACGGCCTGGACGCCCGCGCCTTCTACGCCCTGACCGAGATGGCCGACGAGACCCGGCACATCACCATGTTCGGGCGGCTGCTGAACAGACTCGACCGCCCGTACCACGGTGTCCCCGCCCGGGTCCGGTACCCCTTTCCGCTGGCCGACTCGCTCTTCCAGGACATCACGACCTTCGCCGGCGCCCTGATCGTCGAAGAGGTGCTCGACCGGCTCCAGCGCGAGGTCGCCCAGGACGAGCGCGTCCAGCCCCTGGTCCGGGCGGTGTGCCGGCTGCACGTCAGCGAAGAGGCCCGGCACGTCGGCTTCGCCCGCGCCGAGCTGCGCGAAGCGGTCCGCCTCGCGTCCCGCGGACACCTGGCCCGCCACCGGGTCCTGACCGCCCTGGTCGCCTTCTACACCGTGCCGCCGCTCCTGCGCCCCGACCGCTACGGCGACGTGGGGCTGCCCGCCAAGGAAGCCCGGCGCCAGGCGCTCCGCAACCCGCATCACCGCGCGACCATGCGCTGGTCCGGCGAGAAACTGCTCGCCTTCCTCACCGAGGTGGACCTGATCAGGCCCGCTCAGCACCCTCTGTGGCGCCGCGCGGGCCTGATGGCCTGACCCTCACCACGGAGTGCACCAGCGCCGGGCCGCGTACGCGACCAGCGGATGAGCCTCGGCGCCCATCGCCGCCCGCTTGACGTGGTCCTTGACCCGTACCGGCGCCAACGCGTCGGCGACCGGCCCCAGTCTCGCCTGCCGGCCGACGACATACCTGGGGCGCGGGCGGGCGGCGAAGAGTGCCCGGCACACGGCCGACGCCACGGGCTCCGAGCCCGGCAGACGGGTGGCGGACTCCCTGAGCCCCGCCTCCGCCGCCCTATACAGATCACCGAAGACCGTCTGCCCGCGGGCCGCCAGTGCCGCCAGAGCGTCAGCCGCGCGGTTCTGGATCGCGCTCGCGTAGGCGCCCGCCTCGACGACGACCACCTGGACGCCGCCGGGCCCCGCCTCCATCCTCAGCGCGTCGTTCAACGCTCCCAACGCCGATTTGCCGGCGCAGTACCATCCCATCGCCGGCGCAGTGACGCGGCCTGCGAGGGAAGAGACGTTGACGATGCGCCCGTCGCCGCGCTTCCGCATGCCGGGCAGCAACAAGCGCGCCATCCGCGCCGCGCCCACCACGTTGACCTCCAGCAGATGCCGCGCGGCCGCGTCGTCGATGTCCTCCACCGCGCCCGCCAGCGGGATGCCGGCGTTGTTCACCAGCGCCCAGGGGCCGCCCCCGGTCGCCTCCGCGACCTGTGCGCACGCGTCACGGCAGGAGCCGGCGTCGGCGACGTCCAGCAGCACCGTCCGCAACGTCACGTCCCGTTCGGCTGCCTCCGCCCGGAGCTTCTCGGCCTTCTCCTCGTCCCGCGCTGTCGCGAAGACCTCGAATCCCGCCTTCGCCAGCTTCAGCGCGGCCCCCCGGCCCACGCCGCTGGTCGCGCCCGTAACCAATACACTTCGACGCACCACACACCTCCTGGAGGACTACGGTCTGCGAACACGATGCGCCACCCGTCCGCCCTCCAAAGCCGAAGAGCCCGGCGTGTCCGACAGCCACCCGCCCGGTTCAGCCGTTCACCTCGGACCCGGGGCCGCTCGGGGGGCGGAGGCCGCGTCGCAGGCGCTGCGTGACAGGGGTCCGCCCACGCGGCGCGTCCCGTTCCGGACAATGAGCGTATGGATATTCGATCCCCTCGTGTGAGCGAGCTGCCCGTTCTCCAGGACATCGAGAGGGCCGCCGGTCAGCGGTACCACGAGATAGGCATGCCGGAGATCGCCGAGGACGAGCCGCTTCCGCTGGACGCGCTCGCCCGGTACCAGCGCGACGGGAGGGCCTGGATGGCAGTCGACGCGGCCGGTATCCCGGTCGGCTACCTGATCGCCGACCGCGTCGACGGCAACTTCCATGTCGAGCAGGTCTCGGTGCACCCCGGCAGCGCCCGGCGCGGGGTGGGCAGGGCCCTGCTGGAGCATCTGGCCGACCACGCCAGGAGCCGGCAGGCGCCCGCCCTGACCCTCACCACCTTCGCCGACGTCCCGTGGAACGCCTCCTACTACACGCGCTGCGGCTTCCGGGTCCTGACCGACAGCATGCTCACGCCCGGCCTGCGGGAGATCCGTGAGCGCGAGGCGGCCCACGGCCTGGACCGGTGGCCGCGCGTGTGCATGCGCAGGAATCTGTGACGTCATGGGCGGTCGCCGCGGGCGGGGCGCGGTCCTGGGTCAGCGCAGGCGGCAGATCGTGTGCGGATCGGCTCCCTTCGGGCCGGGGGGTGCGACGAGGGGCGCCTCGCTGCCCGCGGGCCGCCCGCACACGTTCACCGAGCGCACCTCACCGCCGTCGTAACTCACCCGCACGATCGCGTGAGCGTGGCCGCGCTGGTCGGCGTAGGGCCGGCTGCCGGCGAAGCCGACCGTGCCGATCGGCAGGTTCGGGACGGGGTGCCAGCGCAGGTCAGCCCAGGTCTCCGCGGCGGTCTGCGGGACGTCGCCGTTGCGCGCGGCCCGGTACAGGACGGCCGTGGCACTGTAGGACAGCACCGTCTGCCCGCTGGAGAACAGCGCGTCGGTCCACGGCCGGGCGGGATCCGCGAGCGCCGTCCGCCGTGCTCCGGCCGGCAGCAGACGCATGAGGACGCGGTGCGCGTCGATGTAGAAACCGGTCCTCGCCGCGAGGTCCATGGGCGCGAGGGCGAAGTGGTAGAGGGTGACCTCGTCGGGGATGCGGAGGACCTCCCCCTCCTCGTAGTTGCTCTTGGTGAGGTCGTCCCCGGTGAACACGGTGATGCCGCGTCCCGAACAGCCCGGGGTGGAGCCGAGTTGGGACATCAGGTTGGGGACGTCCTCGACCCGGCCGGCGAAGTAGAGGGCCTTCGGCACGGGCCGGCTGCCGCAGATGTCGCCGATGGGGGTGGTCAGTTCGGGTTCGCCCTCGGCGCTGAGCCGGTACGTCCGCGAGGGCGCCGGGGCGAAGCCCGCCTCGGCCAGCATGCGCTTGCCCACCCTGGCCTGTTCGGTGGTGTAGAAGTCCTTCTCACTGCCGACCGACCGGGACAGCACGGCGCCCTGGGCGCCCTTCTCCCGGGCGGCCAGCTGACGGGCGACGACCAGCAGGGCGTTCGCCTCCTCCTCGTCGGTGGCGGCCAGCCCGAACCAGTTGGACAGCCTGCGCGCCAGGTGGCTGCCGGAGTTGGTGGTGCCCACGACGGGCAGGCCGGCTCCCTTGAGGATGCGGACGGCCTGCTCGGTCTCGGTGGTGTCGCGTCCCACGCCCACGACGCCGACGACGGAGCGGTCGCGGCGTGCCAGGTTCGCGATGTGCCGGGCCATGGGGACCACGTGCAGCATGTTCTCGTCGGCGTTGGCGAGCAGGACCTTGATCTTGGTCGGCTGATCGGTGCTGACGTTGGCGTAGTGCTGGAAGAGGTACACCCCCGTGATCTCCTCCAGCCCCTTGCGGGTGTCGGCCTGCCTGGCGGCGGTGACCGGACCGGCGTAGACGATCGTCACATAGGCGTCGCGCGGTCCGATGGCCGCGTTCTCGGCCCGGATGGCCCGCTCCACCGCGTCGAAGGTGACGCCCTTGCCGGCGCCGGACAGACTCAGTGCGTTGCCCTGCGCGAGCCGTACGTTCCCGGTGGCGACGCCGACGCACTGACCGTCGTACAGGCCGGAGTCGGTGTTGGAGCCGAGCAGCCGGCCCTCGCAGTAGCGTCCGGCGAGGTAGTGGTTGCCGAGGAAGCCCGCGGCCAGGCCGAGGGCGAGGACCACGGCGAGGCAGGGCCGGGACCACAGGAGCCAGGCGGGCGTCCGGCGGATGCGGTCGGTGGAGTGCTGTGCGGAGTGCCGGTGGCGCAGCGCGTCGCCGGGTATCGGGATGTACAGGATCCACGGCAGGGTGGCGGCCCGGCCCGGGGACTGGCCGGCGCTGAGGTTGGTCACCCACCGCTGGTACCTGGTGTCCGCTCCGAATGCCTCGTCGTCGGCGTCGGGGAGACCGGGTGCGGTGGCCGGCACCGGGGCGGCGGGAACCTGCGGCCGCAGGCGTTCGGCCGCCGGGACCGCGGCCAGCACGAGCAGGGGGTCGACCTCGCTGCGGCGGCTGCGCACGTCGCTGATGGTGCGCAGCAGGAGCAGACCGCCGTCCTCCTCGGTGACCCTGGGCAGATACACCACGGGCGGCACGGTGCGCTTGCGGCGGCGCAGGTCCAGCGCCCGCGGCCGGAAGTTCTCGCGCAGGTCCTCCAGCAGCGCCAGCACGCGCAGTTCGAGGTGGAACTGGCGTGCCGTCGAGTCGCCCGCCTGTGCCGCGACCACCTGCTGGGCGACGGCGAAGGCGCGGCCCCGGATGGTCTCCCAGGACTTCGTGGGCCGCCAGCGCGACCAGTCGGCGGCGGCCGGCCGGTCGCTGAGCGGGGCCAGGAAGGTGGTCGTCGCGAACCAGCGGGTGGCCCGGCGCAGCCACAGCAGCGGCGGCGCGCTCCGCGCGAGCAGGTGCAGCAGGCAGAACACCGTCAGTGCCAGGGCGCCGCCCCATAACGCCGTACGCCAACCGCCCGCGCCCAGCAGCACGCTGAGGCAGGCGATGAACGTGGCCCCCGCGAATCCGGAGGGGTTGACGACGGCGCCGACGGCCTCCGCGAGTGCCGGAACGCGGCGCCGGCCCTCCTGGTCGCCGGAGCCGCCGTCGGGACGCCAGCGCAGCTCGGCCAGCCGGCGCAGCAGGCGCTCGCGGCGCTCGGCCGCCGTCCACACCGTCGTCACCTCGGCGCCGACCTCGGGCGCGGCCTGCTCGATGGCTCGCAGCAGGCGCGAGCGCGGGAAGGTGAACGGTTTGTACTGCGACTGCCGTGCGTTGTCCCAGGAGTGCTCGCACAGCTGGCGCACCATGTCGACGGCCGAGGAGTACGGGTTCGGGCCGCCCCCGCCGTCGAGCCGCTTGGCGATCAGCCCCCGCGGCTGCTGGCTCTGGCGGACGAACTCCACCACCTGGGCGACCCGCCGGTCGAGGGCGCCGGTCTCGTCCTCCTCGGTGGCCTGCAGCACCACCAGCGGGGTCACCGGCGGGTTCGCCCGGAAGCCGTCGATGAGCCGTCTCATCAGCGCGAAGACAGCGTCGGCGGCCTCCACCCCGGCGCTGCCTGTCCAGACCCGTCTGCCCATGTGCTCCGCCCCCGTCGCATCGACCTCATCGGACATCGAGTTCGATGGGGATACCCAGACCTGAGCGAGGAGGAACACGCGTTCCGGGCCTTCGTGCCCGTCGAGCACACCGCGCGGGCCCGCCGGGCCATGGGGCCGGATGCGTTCCTCGCGGCAGAGCAGGCCGTCGTACCGTACGCCGGCTCGGCTTCGGCACTGACCCGCCTGTCGTGCGTCCCGCGCGGCGGGGGTGTCGGTCAGTTGCCTGTCATCGACAGGTGGGCGTGCGCGGCTCGCAGGAGCGTCGCCGCGCCGCGGACCGCGGCGGTGTGCGGGGCGGGGACCGTGTGCAGCCGTGCGGGGAGCAGGGTGCCGAGCCGGTGCCTGATGTCGGGGCGCAGGGCGCCGCCGCCGGCCAGGAGGATGTCGCGGCGCAGGGCGTCGGCGGTCAGCGAGGTGCGGTCCTGCTGGAGCATCGCGGTCAGCATCC
This sequence comes from Streptomyces sp. SudanB182_2057, assembly GCF_964272715.1. Classification (NCBI taxonomy): domain Bacteria; kingdom Bacillati; phylum Actinomycetota; class Actinomycetes; order Kitasatosporales; family Streptomycetaceae; genus Streptomyces; species Streptomyces sp. SudanB182_2057. The sequence goes on along the minus strand of NZ_OZ186798.1, from coordinate 8,240,967 downwards.
GGGCGACCGCTCCGGCGATGTCCCCGGGCGTGGTCGTGTCGTCCAGGTCGCTGGTGCCCAGGGCGGTGCGGCGCGCGTCGGTGACGGCGCCGTCGCTCAGCAACACCACTTCCGTGAGGTGGGCGCCGACGTCCACCACCAGCAGCGGGCGGGTCAGGTCCGCGCCGGAGGCGAGGGCGATGCCCCGCGCGCCGGGCACGGTGAGGACGGCACGCGGTCGCAGCACGTCGACCGCGGCACGGGCCTGGGCGCGGTAGGCGAGCCCGTCGAGAACGGGTGCGGTGACGATGACCACCGGGTGTACGTGGCGGGGCAGGCGGTCCGCGAGCAGGCGCCGCAGCATCCGAGCGCAGCCGGGGGTGTCGATGATCGTGCCGCGCTGGACGGGATGGACCGCGTCGACGCCGGGGAAGGTCACGGTGGGCGCGTCCACGATCACCCCGCGGCCGGCGATCAGGACGCGGGTGCGGGCGCTGCCCATGTCCAGGGCGATGCCGCAGCAGTGCCGGCACAGCGGCCAGGGCCGGTGCCGCCCGGGGGCGGCGTACGGGCGCCGCGCGCCGGTCAGGAGGCGAACTCCTTGGCCTGCTGGCAGCGGGCGCAGTAGCGGGCCTGCGGCACGATCTTCAGGCGTTCGAGATCGATGGTGCGCCGGCACAGGCGGCAGATGCCGTAGGAACCCTCGTCCATGCGCTTCAGGGCCGCCTCCACGTCGGTGAGCACCATACGCGCGGACGCGGCGAGCTTCGCGCCCACTTCGGCCCGTGCGGCCGTCTGCCGTGCCGCCACTCCCCCGGCCCGGGGAGCCGGCGGTGACGCCAGCCGGCGCAACTGCTCCCGGCGGAACAGGCGCTGCTCGTTCAGGTTCTCGCGCAGCGCGGCCAGGTCCTCGGCGGACAGGGCGGTCGTACTGCCGTCGTGGGTCTGGCGGTTCACCTGGTCATCCCTCGTCATGGTGCCGCGATGAAAGACGCGTACGGGTGGTGTCAGGAGGCGCGAAGCCGGCAGGCGACGCAGTAACGGGTGTGGGGAAGGATCTCCAGCCGTTCCGCGGGAATCGGTGTGGCGCACACCAGACAGGTTCCGTAGGTGCCGTCCTCGAGCCGGGCGAAGGCCTCCGCGATCTCTTCGAGGGTCTGCTTGATGGCGGCCTTCTGTTCGGACAGCAGGGGATCGTCCGTGCCCCGTCCGCTCTCGTCGAGCGCCTGGACCTGTGCGAGCCGGGAGGAGCGCGCGTGCTCCAGGCGCTGCCGCACGTCGTGCGGGTGGAGACCGGCCCGGGTGGCGTCGAGCGACATGGCTGTTTCCTTTCTGGCGGCGTACGGCTGTCCCGAGCTCGTACGGGCCACGCGATGGCGGGGCGGTGGGACACCGGCGCGCCGGTCTGTGACAGGGCGCGGGTGGTCCGGAGGCGCCTCCGGACCACCCGCTGGTGGGGTGACCTCTTCCAGCCTGGCCGGGCCGGCCGGCCACGCCTATCGGGCGCGGGCCCCATTTGCCTGGGGGCGGAAGATCCATGCGTGCCTCCATGGGTGGTCGCGACCAGCGCGAATGGGGTGCGCGCCCCATGGACGGCGCGCGTCGGCAGGGGCAGGCTGGCCGCGGGCTCGTTCGAGCGTTCCGGCACCATGGACGCCGGTGAGGATGCCGCGTCGCCCGACAGCGGGAGTGAACCGCCGGCATGGTGAAGGGGAGGCGCGAGCCTGTGTCGTTGTTCTGGCGGATTTTCGCTCTGAACGCCGTGGTACTGGGTACGGCCACGGCACTGTTGCTGTGGGCACCGGTGACCGTATCGGTGCCGGTGCTCCTCACCGAGGCGATCATCCTGGTGGGCGGACTGGTGGTCATGCTGGTGGCCAACGCCGTGCTGCTGCGGCTCGGCCTCGCCCCGCTGGACCGCCTGACGAGACTGATGGCCACCGTGGACCTGTTGCGCCCGGGCCAGCGTCTGGCCACGCAGGGCGGCGGCGAGGTCGCCGAGGTGATCCGCACGTTCAACGCCATGCTGGAGCGGCTGGAACAGGAGCGGGCCATCAGCAGTGCCCGGGTCCTGATGGCCCAGGAGGCCGAGCGCCGCCGCATCGCGCAGGAACTGCACGACGAGGTCGGCCAGAGCATGACCGCGATCCTGCTGGGGCTGAAGCGGGCCGCGGACAACGCTCCCGAGCCGCTGCGCGAGGAGTTGAGGGAGGCTCAGGAGATCACCCGGGAGAGCCTGCACGAAGTACGGCGCTTGGTGCGTCGGCTGCGGCCCGGCGTGCTGGACGATCTGGGGCTGGTGAGCGCGCTGACCTCGCTCGCGGAGGGCATCGCCACGCACACCGGGATGCGGGTCGGCCGGCGTTTCGACGCCGAGCTGCCCGAACTGGACCCGCAGACGGAGCTGGTCCTCTACCGCGTCGCGCAGGAGTCGCTGACCAACGCCGCCCGGCACGCGGACGCGGAACGGGTCACCGTCGCCCTGCGGCACACCGAGGACGACGTGGTACTGGCCGTCACCGACGACGGCTGCGGCATCACGACGCCGCGGGAAGGCGCGGGCATCCGTGGCATGCGCGAACGGGCCCTGCTCATCGGAGGAAGCCTGGAGATCGCCCCGGCCTCCCCTGCCGGCACCCAGGTAACGCTCACCGCGCCCGTCTCCAGGAAGCAGCCCTGACCATGTCCGACACCCCCATGAGCGACCGTACCGGCGGCGGCACCAGCACCAGCGGCGGCACCGGCACCGGGACGAAGGCGATCCGCATCCTGCTCGCCGACGACCACGCCCTGGTCCGCCGCGGTGTGCGGCTCATCCTCGACCAGGAGCCGGACCTCGAAGTGGTCGCCGAAGCCGGTGACGGCGCCGAGGCCGTGGAACTGGCCCGCACCCACGAGGTCGACCTCGCCGTGCTCGACATCGCCATGCCCCGGCTGACCGGACTGCAGGCCGCCCGTGAACTCGCCGCGGCCGTGCCCGGGCTGCGCATCCTGATGCTCACCATGCACGACAACGAGCAGTACTTCTTCCAAGCCCTCAAGGCCGGGGCCTGCGGATACGTCCTGAAGTCCGTCGCCGACCAGGATCTGGTCGCCGCCTGCCGGGCCGCGATGCGCAACGAGCCGTTCCTCTACCCGGGCGCGGTCACCGCGCTGATCCGCAACTACCTCGCCCGGGTCCGCCACGGCGAGGAGACCGCCGACCAGATCCTCACCCCTCGTGAGGAGGAGGTCCTCAAACTGGTCGCCGAGGGGCACTCCTCGAAGGGGATCGCCGACCTGCTGTTCATCAGCGTGAAGACCGTCCAACGGCACCGCGCCAACCTCCTGCAGAAGCTGGGGCTGCGCGACCGCCTCGAACTCACCCGCTACGCCATCCGCGTCGGCCTGATCGAGCCCTGACCTCCCGTCGAAGCCGGGGCCGGGATCGTGCCGTCCCACAGCGAGTGACCAGCATAGAAGGGGACGGCGCATGCTCCACTCGGCTCGTTCCGGCCCCGGCGCCCACACCACCGACGGCGTGGACCGGGCCTCCGGCACCGGCACCGTCCCCCCTCGCACGGCCCGCACTTCCGCCACCGCGGCCGTCGCCGCCCTGCTCTGGGCACTGCTTGCGGTGTTGCCGTACGCGTTCGGTGCCTTCGGCCACGATGCCGCGCCGGGCGGACCGGCCGCCGCCCGCGTGGTGGCGGCCGACGGTCGCGGGGAGGCGGCCGACGGTCGCGGGGAGGCCGTACCGCGCGTCGACGACAGGTGCGACACCGCCTGTACCGTCCACGCGGCCGTCCGCGCCGCGCACACCGAGCACGCCGCCCCCCGCGGCGACCTCGCCGCCTGCCTCGGTACCGCGGTGCTCGTCCCGCCCGGCCCGGCGCGGCTGCCGTCGACGGCCGGGCGCGTCGCCGCCACCGCTCCTCCCCCACCTCCTGACCGCGGGCGGTCGCCTCCGGCGCCCTCCGGTGAACCGCACCCCTTCCCTTTCCCCTGAACACCACCGGGCCGTTCCCTTTTCCGCGGCCGTGGTGCGCCTGCCGGAGGCTTCCTGTGACCCGCTCCGTCCGGGTGAGGGCGCTGCTCGCCCTCACCGTGATCGCCCTGTCCGTGTACATCACCGTCACCGTGCCGCTCCGACTCGGGCTCGACCTGCGCGGTGGCACTCAGATCGTGCTCGAAACCCGCTCCACCCCCACCGCCCGCGCCGACCGCGAGACGACCGACCGCACCCTGGAGGTGCTGCGCGGTCGCGTCGACGCGCTGGGCGTCGCCGAACCGGCCCTCGTCCGTTCCGGCGCGAACCGCATCATCGTCGAACTGCCCGGTGTGCGGGACCCGCGGAAGGCCGCCGAGGTACTGGGCCGCACCGCGCAGCTCACCTTCCACCCGGTGCTCGACACCGTCCGGCAAGACGGGAAGACCCCGCATCCGCTGCCGGAGCGGTCCGGGCAACGGATCCTTCCGGACGAGTCGGGGACACCGCTGCGCCTGGCCTCCCCGGCGCTGACCGGTGGTCACGTCAAGAAGGCCGCCGCCCGGTTCGACCCGCAGGGCGGCGCGGGATGGCACGTCACCGTCGACTTCGCGGGCGCCGGCCGGGACGGCTGGGCCAGGCTCACCGGTGAGGCCGCCTGCCGCCCGGTGGGCGATCCGGCCCGGCGGGTGGCCATCGTCCTCGACGACAAGGTCATCTCCTCCCCGCAGGTCGATCCGTCCGTCTCCTGCACATCGGGCATCCGCGACGGGGCCACGCGGATCACGGGTTCCTTCACCCCGGAGGAGGCCCGCGAGCTGGCCCTGCTCATCAACGGGGGCGCGCTTCCCGTGCCCGTCGAGACGGTGGAACAGCGCACCGTGGGCCCGACCCTGGGCGCGCGGGCCATCGCGGCAAGTGCCTGGGCCGCGGTTCTCGGTACGGCCCTGACCGCCCTGTTCGTCATCTTCGTGTACCGGTTGATGGGCGTGCTCGCCACGGTGGCCCTGGTCTGCTACGGCCTGGTCTCGTACGCGGCACTGGCCGCTCTCGGGGCCACGCTGACCCTGCCGGGGCTGGCCGGTTTCGTCCTGGCGATCGGCATGGCGGTGGACGCCAATGTGCTGGTCTTCGAAAGGGCCCGCGAGGAGTACACCGCCGGGCGCCGCCCCAGTACCCGCTCGGCGCTGGCGGCCGGTTTCCGCAACGCTCTCGGCGCGATCGCCGACTCGAACATCACCACACTGATCGCGGCCGGCTTGCTGTTCTTCCTCGCGTCCGGGCCCGTGCGGGGCTTCGGCGTCACCCTCGGCATCGGCGTGCTCGCCTCCATGTTCAGCGCCCTCGTGATCACCCGTGTGCTCGCCGAGTTCGCGGCGAGCCGCACCACGGTCCGCCGTCACCCGCGGGTCACCGGCCTCGCGACCGCGGGGCGCGTCCGCGAACGGCTCGCTCGCCGCAGCCCCCGGCTGATGCGCCACCCGGGCCGCTGGCTGGTCACGGCGGTCGCCGGGCTCGTGCTGGCCTGCTCCGGCATCGTGGTCCGGGGGATCGACCTGGGCGTGGAATTCACGGGCGGCCGCCTCATCGAGTACGCCACCAGTGTCCCCGTCGACCCCGGCCGGGCCCGTGCCGCCCTCGCCGACGCCGGATTCCCCCGCGCGGTCGTGCAGTCCTCGGGCGAGAGCGGACTGACGGTGCGCACCGGGGCACTGACCAACGCGGAAGAGGGCACGGTCACCGGAACCGTGCGGGGCCTCGCGGGCGGGGTGGACAAGTTGCGCGACGAACTGATCGGGCCCAGCCTCGGCGAGGAGCTGCGCCGAGACGCCGTGATCGCGCTCGCCGTGGCCCTCGCGGCGCAGCTCTGCTACCTCGCGTGGCGCTTCCGCTGGCTGTTCGGCACCGCCGCGGTCGCGGCCCTCGCCCACGACGTGGTGATCCTCGTCGGAGTCTTCGCGTGGCTCGGCAAGCCCGTCGACGGAGTGTTCCTGGCCGCCCTGCTCACGGTCATCGGCTACTCGGTCAACGACTCGGTGGTCCTCTTCGACCGCATCCGGGAACTGGCCCGGCGCACGCCCAAGGCCCCGCTGGGCGACCTGGCGAACGACGCCATCCTGCAAACCTTGCCCCGCACCGTGAACACGGGCATGGGCGCCGCCTTCATCCTGACCGCTCTCGCCGTGCTCGGCGGATCCTCGCTCACCGACTTCGCGCTGGCCCTGCTCATCGGGCTCGCCGTCGGCACGTACTCCTCCGTCTTCACCGCGGCACCCACAGCCGTCGCCCTGCATCGCCGCCGCCCGCCGGAGCGGTGACCGACACCGGTCCGAACGCGAACCGCATGCCACCGGCCTTCCCCTCCGTATATACGTGCGCACCCCCGCCGGGTGGGCGGGGGTGCGGGCGCGTTGTGGGGTGCTGTCGGCTGGGCTCAGTACCAGCCGTTGGCCTGCCAGAAGTCCCAGACCTTCACGGGGCTGCCGTAGCGGGAGTTCATGTAGTCGCGGACGCTCGGCGGCGGAATCAGTCCTCACCTGATCACCATGCCGCTGGTCCGGGCCGCGTCGGAGCGGTGGGGATGGTTCCGCGCCAAGGCTGCGGCTCGCGAACCCGGGTGAGATCCGGCGCGCTGGGTGAGAGAGAGCCGAGGTCTTGCTCGCGGCGAGGTGGGCGCAGCAGGTCCTGGAACTGATCGCCTACGCCGAACTCCCGCTTCGCCACGGGCGGCTTGAGGATCTGCGCGTGCTGGGTACCGGCGAGCGCGCGGGTGCTGGAAGACGTCGGGCAGCCGATGTGACCGAGACCGTGCTGCGGCGTTTCATCGTCACCGCCAAGCATCCGGGCCGGTTCCGCTGGCCTCTGATCGAACTGCTGGGCCGCCATGGGTCCCACCGGTACCTGTCATGTGCCTGGCGGGGTGGGACGTAGGGCGAGGAGGGCGATGTCGTCGGTGCTGCCGGCCCCGAGGCTGAGGATCAGTTCGTCGCAGAAGACGTCGAGGGGTGCCTGGGCGAGGGCGGCGGTGTGCCCGCGCAGGCGGCCCATGGTGTCGCTGAGGGATACTCCTGGGCGTTCGATCAGGCCGTCGGTGAACATCAGCAGGGTCGAGTGGGCCGGCAGCGGGTCGTGGGCAGTGGGTCGGGGAAGGGTGCTGTCCACGCCGATGAGGAGGCCGGAGGCGGAATCCAGGTAACGGGTGTCGCCGTTGGGAGAGGTCAACAGCGGGGGGAGGTGTCCGGCGGATGAGTGGTGCAGCTCCCATGGGCCGTTGCGGGGGCCTTTGACGACGGCGTAGGCGCAGGTCGCGGTGGAGTGCGGATACAGGGTGAGGGTCGCGACATCGAGGCGGCGCAGTACCTCCGAGGGCCGGTCCTGGCAGTCGACGGCGATGCCGCGGAGCATGTTGCGCAGTTGGCTCATCGTCACGGCGGCGTTCAGATCGTGCCCGGACACGTCTCCGATGACCAAGGCCGTGTCTCCGTCGGGCAAGGTGAAGGCGTCGAACCAGTCGCCGCCGACCTGGGCGGTGGTACTGGACGGGGCGTAGCGGGCGGTGATCTCCATGGACGGGATGTGCGGGAGGCGGGGCAGCAGGGAGCGCTGAAGGCGCTCGGCCGCGGTACGGGTGTGCTGGTGCAGACGGGCGTTGTCGACGCTCAGCGAGATGCCTTTCACGATGTCGGCGACGAGGAGCGCGTCCTGTTCGGTGAAGGGGGCGTCGTGGCCGGTGCGTACGACGATCAGGGCGCCCAGCACCTCGCGCCGGGCCCGCAGCGGGGCCATGATCGTGCTGTCGGCGCCCAGTCGCTCGAACAGCCTGAGCTGCCGAGCGTCCAGGGCGCTTTCCGCCTGGTCCGGTGAGGGAATGTCGGTGATCAGCAGCGGGCCCGCGCCGTTCAGGACCCGGGCCAGCGGTCCTCGCGCGTTCTCGGACACCGGGGGCAGCCGGCCGAGGTCCACCCCGGCGCTCAGTGCCCGGGGCTCGCGGTGGACGACGCAGACCCGTTCGGCGTCCCCGTGCTCGTCGAGCAGGTCGACCACGCACCAGGCGGCCATCCGCTGGGTGAGGACCTGGCACACTCGGCGCAGTCCCTCGCGCAAGTCGAGTGTGCTCGACAGCGCGCTGATGGTGTCGGCCAGCAGCCCCAACCGCTCCCAGGACCGTGTCGCCTCGTCATCGCCGGCCCGCGGTGCCGCTGTCACGCCGGTGTGCGGCCGTACCAAGGGCCCGGGATCAGGACGTGATACCGGCCGGTCCTCTCCGGGAGCCGTCGCTCTGGGCATGAACTGGCCGATCCGTACCGTGCGGCCGTCCACCGCCTCCTGACTCTGGACGTGCAGACGCACATGGACCAGGCTGCCGTCGCGGTGCAGCGCCGGCAGCGGGATGGACCGGCCCATGATGCGGGACCGGCCGGTCAGCCGGAGCGCGGTGAACCCAGCCCGATGGCGCTCGCGCAGGTGCTCGGGAATCAGCACGGTCAACGGTCGGCCGATCAGCTCGTCGGTCTGCCATCCCAGCAGGTCGGCCAGAGCGGCGTTGGCCGCGATGATCCGGCCGTCGTCGTCGGCCGCGACAGTCGGGACACTGTTGTCCTCCACGTCACCGGCGTCCCACGGCATCAGTTCGACGGAGGTCGCGTCCGGTACGCCGGGCAGCAGCGTCCACGCGGTGGGCGGGCCTCCGGAGAGTTGAGTGACCAGTTGGTCGAGCACCCACTGGAAGTGGCTCCGCACATGCGGCGGAGCCGGGAGAGTGAGCAGGACCCCCAGCTGCGCCGCCGCGTCGCCTTGTTCGCACACGTGCCGCAGCGTGTCCACGGCGGGCGCGGCGTCCAACGGGAAGGCGACGTCCAGGGTCACCGTGGGGCCGCCGGTGACCGTCTCCTCCAGCGCGGATGTCATGCACGCGCTGATGACGTTGGCCACATCGCCGGCGACGAGCAGGTCGGGGCTCGACACGCCGGCACGCTCCTCGACACGTGTGGTCAAGATCAGTTCGCGCAGTATCTCGTCACCGTGCTGCCGCGCCGCGAGGAAGAGGATGTGGGGCACGTCGATCAGTGTCACGGTGGCGGTTCGGCCGCACATGGGTACGGACTCCCACCCGGAGGTCGGCGGCACAGGGGCCTTGGGCCACAGCTCGAACCAGACCGTCTTGCGGCCCCCCGCGATGTGGGCTCCATGGCTGGAAGCCAGCTCCTCGACCACGGCAAGGCCCCGTCCGGCACCGGCATACGGTCTGGGCTCCCGCGGCACGAGCGGGCGGTCCGGGCGGCCATCGCCCACTCGGACGCGCACTCGCCCCTCGTGCGACCAGATCCGCACCTCCACCTCGGTACGCGCGTGCAGCACCGCGTTGGTCACCAGTTCACTGGTCAGCAGCTCGGCGGTGTCCACCACCTCCGGCGCGACACCACGCAACGCCGACCGCACGAACCGCCGGGCCAGCGGCGCACTGCGCGTCTCTGGAGGAAAACGCCGAAAGCGAACCCCGGATGCACTGGAGCTATCCATAGCGCTATCAATCCCTCTGAGAAGCGGAAAAATAACTCGCCCGCGCAGTGTGGTCCACTGGTGCGGGGACATCTCTCACTCCTGGTTGTGGGTGATGAAGCACGCTGGATCCCGCGACCGGCCGCTCCTCGGTTCCACGGCCTGAATTCTGGTAGTTGGCCTCCGGGCCCGGCATGACCGGCCCCGTCGCCGGCACGCTGATCACCCGCTCGTCAGGGGGAGATCTCCGGACCAGGTAGCGCACCGGACACCGCCGGAGTCGAAGATGATGCCCAGCGCGAGTCGCCCGCTGTCCGGGGCGATCTCTTCGCGCACGGCCCGGACCGTCTCACCGAGGTGACCGGCGAACGGAGTCTCCTCGCTGACCGGCGCCACTGGAGACGGCCCAGCTCCCCCATGTCACGTCCCTCGGAAGGAACCGACGACTCCACGTTCAGGCACGAGGAACCTTTCGGACCCTGCGGAAACGCGCCTTACGATCTTCTCGCAGAGGCTACGGCGCACAGGGGGCGGCACCGTGGATTCCGAACCGGCGGACTTCTGCCTGCGGGTGACCGGCTTCAGCGCGGTGACGTTGCCCACCACGGGCAAGACGACCGAGGCGCGCCGGCGCTGGGTGCTGGAGGCCGACGGGCTCGTGATCCACGAGGCCGACGTCCGCCTCGACGGCTCGACTTGGCAGGTCGATGCCTTCCGGGATCTGCAGACTTACTCGCGCTGGCGGGCGGATCCCCGTCGGCGGCTGGAGCACGAGAGCGAACTTCTCGACGAACTGGGCCGGTGGATCGCCCGGTACGCGCTCCTAGGGGATCGGCGGCATCCTGGCGACCGAAGGCCCTTGTGTGGTGCGGATGAAGGTTCCTCGAGAGGCCCGCTTCGTCGCGGGACTGCCCTGGGAAGCGGCGGTGGTCGACGGCAAGGCGCTGCCGCCGCACCGCGTCACCCTCGTCCGGGACCTCACCGCGGCACCCGTCTCACCGGCACGGCGGGCGAAGCAGCCGATCGGGCAGGCCCTGCGGGTACTGGCCCTGTTCAGCCTGCCGGACGACACCTCCGCCCTCAGACGGGAACGCCTGCGACTCGGGCCCGTAACGGCAGCACGGCACGTCCGGCCACGCGACGGACCCACCGGCCTGGCTGCGCCACGGAGCCTGGCGTGCGCGTGCGGCCGCCGACGGGAGCGGTCGGCCCGCAACACGTCCCGGCGTCCACATCCCGGGGCCGGCCATCTCGTGGTCACATCCCGTGCGACGCGCCGCACAGCTCCCACTTCACGGGCGACGCGCTCCATACGGGCCTCTGGTGCGGCGGCATGCGCGGCCACGGGCCGACCGCCTGTCGGTGCGGCGTCACCAGGGCGCCCTCGCCGTTACTCGAAGAACTTCAGGCCCCAGCCGGTGTCGGTGTTCGGGCCGGGGACGTTGGCTCGGCTGTAGGTGGTGTTGCCCCACCAGCAGAAGCTGCCGGTGTACCAGTACCGGTTCTCCCAGGAGTACGGAGTGCCCTTGGGCACCGCGTGGAACATCAGGGGGAACTTGGGGCCGGCCGGGGGGCTCGTACCGATGTCGCCGTCCAGCAGGACGAAACTGTGGTGCCCTGGGCCGTCGGCATACAGCGTCGGGTCCCAGCCACGCATCATCGTCTCCCGGTGCGAGCCGAAGAGGCAGCCGTTGGACTTGTACCAGTCCCAGACGTACGTCGGGTCGCCGCCGGCCCGCAGTCTCAGGTCGGCGAGGCAGTACTGGTCGCTCCAGCTCCCGTTGGCCGAGTACACGATGTGCAACTGCCCGTTCGGGTCCTTGATGGCCTCCGGGCCCTCGTTGATGTACGGGTTGCCGACCACGCGCTCCCAGCCCTCGCGGGGCTGGGAGATGATGTACCGACCGCCGGTCGGCGTGGTCGGGCTGCTCATCCGAGCGATGTAAAGATTCTGCTCGACGTTGGTGTCTCCGGCCCAGCCGGACCAGACGAACCAGCGCTGTCCGCCGAAGGTGAACAGAGTGCCGTCTATGGCCCACTTGTCGTCGGGCAGCGCCAGACGGGTCTCCGCGGTGTACCCGCTGTCGGGGGCCGCTGAGCTGATGACATACATACGGTGAGCGGCTCCGCGGCCCGCCGAGAAGTAGATGTAGTACCGGCCGCCGTCCCTCACGACCTCGGGGGCCCATACCTCACCGAGGGCACGGGTGTCCGACCAGACCTGGCGGGCCGGTGCCGAGGCCAGCGCTGCTGTCGACGGGGCCAGCCGCACGGCGATGCCGCCGCCGGTCGACTGGACCGACATGTAGGTGTCCCCGACGCGAAGCACGCTGGGGTCGGCGGCGCGCAGGCCCGTCCGCTCCGCCCGCGCGGGCGGAGCGGACGTCAGAGACAGCACGGCCGCGAGCAGGCCGGCCAGCAGGAAAGCGGCGGTGTTGTAAAAGCGGCGGGACGGCTTCATGACCGCGTTCCGTTCTCGATGTCCGCATCGCTGGGAAGGGTGACGCCAGCATCCGAGACTTGCCTGGAACATGTCAATATAAGGCCGAGCAACCGGACCCACCAGGTCCCCACCCGGCCAAGTGGCGGGCGAGAGTGTCGGCGCCGAGACCGGTTGAGCGGTGTGTCCCCCGCCCCCACGCGACCGGGGCTACAGATCTCCGATCTGCGCGCGGACGGCCATCGGCCGGGGACCGGGGGGCGCCGCCCCTGGAGGGCTCAGCGCCCCCCAGGAGAACCGGGCGCCATCTGCGGCACGAGCTCAGTACCAGCCGTTGGCCTGCCAGAAGTCCCAGGCCTTGACGGGGCTGCCGTAGCGGGAGTTCATGTAGTCGAGGCCCCACTTGATCTGGGTGGCCGGGTTGGTCTTCCAGTCGGCACCGGCGGAGGCCATCTTGGAGGCCGGGAGGGCCTGGACGAGGCCGTAGGCGCCGGAGGAGCTGTTGGTGGCGTGGGGGTTCCAGCCGCTCTCGTGGGAGACGATCTTGCTGAAGGCGTTGAACTGCGCGGCGTCCGGGATCATCTTGTGCGCGATCGCCTGGGCGGAGGAGGCCTGGGCCGGGGCGGCGTGAGCCGGAGCGGCGGTGAGTGCCATGCCGGCGGTGGCGGCGGCCACGGCGGCGGTGGTGAGGACCTTCTTCGGGGAAGCGATGCGGCGGATGACGGAGACGGTCACGAAGTACCTCTTGCGTTCGGGGACAGGAGCGTCGTCCGCATGCGGTGGACCACTTGGTGTGTCCGGCATGCGTCGGCGCCGCGGCCCGCTGCGGGGCTCGTGGCGCCTGGCGACGTCATCCAGATAAGCAGGCCCGGCAGGGGCCCGCAATGACCCCCTTTACTAGTGGTGGCCGGATTCATGAGGGATGCGAAGTATGTGGCGTGCGTCTCAATCCGCAGGTCAGGCGGGGCGCAAGGTGGAGTGAATCGGGCAAAAGGTGCTACGGCTCGGGGTCGTAGGTGACGTGCGTCATGTGGGGTCCTTCACCGGCCCGCTCACACCCCGCGCCCGGATCGCCGCGCCAGGTCACCGTCCGGGAGCTCAGGTGGCGGCGTTCCGTCGTCGGGATTCAGGGGCGCAGCCGGTCGATCTCGGCGAGTACGTGGTCCACATGCGGACGCACCTGTGCCCGCAATGCGTCGCTCCAGCTCTCCTCGGCGTAGGAGCAGGTGAGGTAGAGCTGCCTGGCGCGTGCGAGGGCGGCGCGGTGCTCGGGCGGGAGGTGGGCGAGGGCCCAGTCGGCGGCGGCGTCCTTCGGCTTGATCCGGCCGGTGGCGAGCGTGGTCCAGATGCGGGCGAAGGTCAGCAGGACGTTGCGGGTGTCACCGTCCAGGTCGTCGAGCAGGCTGGGGATACCCACCACACTCGCCCGGATCAGGTCGGCCCGCGGAACCGGGTCGAGGACCCGCGCCGGGCGTGGGCCGGAGAGGGGTTGGTCGCCGGTCAGCGCCATGGTGATCAGCAGGGCCAGGTCGGGCATCGGCTCCGGCCGGGGGACCTGCCCGGCCTCGTATTCCGCGCGCAGCCACTCGCCGTAGAGGAAATCGCCGGTCGGCGGGTACCGCCACGGCCGGATCTCGGACTGCACGACCACGGTGAGCTCGACCGGACGGGCCCGGTTCCGGGAACCGGAGATTCGGAGCAGTCCGTCGAGGAGTGTCCGGCGATCCCGCTCGTCCATTCGCCGCCGGGAGACGACTAGGACGTCCACGTCGCTGGCCGGCCTGAGTCCACCGAGTACGGAGGAGCCGTGGAGGTAGGTGCCGATGACGTCTCGGCCCAGCACTCCGTCGACCAGTCCTACGATTTCCCGAACCTGATTCATCGCACCAGCGTCTCCTGTCATCCGGCGGACCGCATGGTTGTCACGTGCCGGCCGGACCGGGTTCCCCGCTGATGGCCTGCTGGTAGATATCCGCGTAGGTGGGAGAGTCCTCGATCAGGCCGTCGCAGAACGCGGCGACGTCGGTGCCGATGAGTTCCAGAACTCCCTTGCCCGCGGCGGCGCCCTCCTCGAAGAAGTCGAGGATGCCGGGGAGGAGAGACCCGTCGGACAGGCTGACCGGTCCGACCTTGAGGAGGTACTTCTGCATCTCCTTGTAGACGATCTGGTAGTCCGTCGGGAGTGCCTTGATCCGGGCAACGTGGGCCCGCCACTGTTTCTTGCCTTCGATGATGTCCTGGATGCTCACGTCAGCCTCCCAGCCGGCTCAGTTTCCTTGCGACGGTACTGTTCAACTGCTCGCGCCACCGGTCGCGTTGGGTCCGGGCCCCGGCTCCGCCGGCCAGCGCCGTGGTGAAGCCCTGGATGTCGTCGCCGAGCACCTCGCGCACGCTCTGCCCGTCCGCTGCCGACACTTCGAGCAGCCCCAGGGCGGAGTCGAGGATCGGCGTCAGGTTGCGGCCGGTGAAGTCCCCGTAAGCGAAGAGGTGGGCGACGATCTGGTTCCACGCCTCCTGGTAGTCGTCCGGCAGAGCCTCGACCCGGGCTCCGAACGTCTTCCAGTCCCTGGTGAGATCGCCCCCTGTGACCTTCTCCCAAAAGTTCATCTCCCGCCCTCCCTGAGCATGTCGATACGTGTCGAGAGGTACTGCCATTTCGCCCAGAACTTGGCGAGTTCCTCACGCCCTGCGTCGTTGAGCGCGTAGAACTTGCGCGGCGGACCGATCTCGGACGGCCGTTTCGTCACCTGGACGAGCCCGTTCCTCTCCAGCCGCAGCAAGATCGTGTACACCGTCCCCTCGACGACGTCGGCGAAGCCGAGTTCGTTCAGCCGGCGAGTGATGCCGTACCCGTAGGTTTCCTCGCTGCCGATGATTTCGAGCACGCACCCTTCGAGCGTGCCCTTCAACATCTCCGTCAGGTCGTCCAACGCGGGTGCTCCTCAGCCCTGCCGGTACTACGTGGTACTGAGTACCGCTATACGGTATCACCGAGTAGTGGAGTCGGGAACGTCTTCGGTGGAGCGGACGGTAAGTGGGCCGGCCTCTCGCCTGCCCGCGCCGCGCGCCCGTCGTCGGCTTGCCGCTCGGTTGGATGCCGAGGAGCCTTCATGCCCCACGGGCCGTTGTGCTCGCCGTCTCCGAGCGGAAGCCGTACCCGACCTCCGGTGCCAGACCGTGGTAGTGGCGGAAGTTGTAGATGAGCGGGCTCCAGAGAGCGGGGTCGATGTGGTGCGTGCCCGGCACGACGATGCGTTCGTCGGCGTGGACGCGCAGCACATCGCACTCGACGCTGAAGAAGAGCCCGGCTCCGCCCGGCGTCAGTGCGCGGGCCCGTGCCTCCAACTGCAGCGCGCACTCGGCGACCCGCGGCGGCTTCACCCTGTGGGAATCGGCCGGGGTGAACCCGGAGGCGGCGAACTTGTCGGGCTCGTACCGGTACGCCGCCCGCTTGCTCTCCGGCACTGGATCGGCTCCGGTGAGCGGTGCCAGGCGTTCCACCCGCTCCACAGCTCCGGCGAGGCGGCGTTGATCACCAGCTCGGGGCGCGCCGCGAGATTACGCGCGGTCTGGCTCTCCCTGCCCAGGCCCAGGACGATGTGCTGTCCCAGCGCCCAGGCGGAGGAGATCGGGGCGAGGTTGAACGTGCCGTCATCGTTCTCGGTGGTCAGCAGCACCACGGGCGTGCCGAAGTAGAGGATGCTCGGCCGGACCACTCGGTGGGTGTCAGTCGTCATGCCTCAAGACGCTAGGGGCGGGACGTTTCGGTGGGTGCCGAAACATCGCCTGCCGACCTCACATCAGCACCGCGAGCGTGCCGCGTACTCCTCCCGTCCGGCGGGTCTCGACGGCCTCCGCCAGCCGCGCGAAGGGGAGGACGGTGGTGCGAAGGGTGAGCCGGCCGTCGGTCAGGTCCCTCAGCAGCCGGTCGAACACCTCGGCGGGGACATGGCGGCGCACCATGTTCATCGGGAGCAGGGCGACATCCTGGGACATCAGCGTGGGCAGGTCGACACGGAGTGTGGTGCCGGCCACGTATCCGATCAGCACCGCCCGCCCGCCGGGCCGCATGGCCATCAGGAAGTCCGCGACGGTGTTCCCGCCGACGGTGTCGAGCAGGACGTCGACCTGGCCTTTCCTCGCGACCTCTTCCGGGGCCGGGCGGACCAGGACCTCGTGCGCCATGCCGGGTACGGCACCGGCCGCGTCCTCGTCCCGTACCACGGCGACGACGTACGCCCCGGCTCGCGCGGCCAACTGCACGCAGAGCGAACCGACGGCGCCGGCCGCGCCGGTGACCAGGACCCGCTCCCCCTCCCTGATCCGGCCCACCGCCTCCACCGCGGCCCACGCGGTGGTCATCGGCGAGTAACAGGTGGCGGCGAGCGCCGCGTCGGCTTCCCGGGGGATCTCGCGGATCGCGTCGGCCGGGACGCTGACACGCTCGGCCCAGGTACCGTCACGCTCCAGGCCGACGCCACCCCCACGCATCAGCACCCGGCGTCCGAGCAGCGCGGCGTCGCCCGCGACGACTGTCCCGACTCCCGCGGTACCGGGGGTGAACGGCAGCGCGGGCCGGTACGTGAAGGTTCCGCTCATGACGGTGAGGTCCAGGTGGGTGACGGCGGCG
This sequence comes from Streptomyces sp. SudanB182_2057, assembly GCF_964272715.1. Taxonomy (NCBI): domain Bacteria; kingdom Bacillati; phylum Actinomycetota; class Actinomycetes; order Kitasatosporales; family Streptomycetaceae; genus Streptomyces; species Streptomyces sp. SudanB182_2057. The sequence continues at coordinate 8,224,452 of NZ_OZ186798.1, read as the reverse complement.
GCCTCGACCTCCACGGTCACCTCACCCTCCCTCGGCGGGCCCGGAAGCTCGGTCTCCTCCAGGTCGGGTGCGGTGTCCCAGGTGTGCAGACGAGCGGCGATCATGGCGTACTCCAGGGGTCGATTCCGTCAGGACCTCCCGAGCAGAACACCGCGGCGAACCCCTGGTCCAATACTTCCCCAAGGCGAAAATGCCCGCGCGTGCAAGCATCGACGCGAGCGACTCGCGGGCGGGACGCGGACCTGCCGGACGGTGCCCGTCAGACGGCCGGCGCCTGCCGGACGGGCGTGCCGGTGATCTCCACAAAGACACGCAGGACACGGTCCGCGTAAGGAGACGCGGCGAACCTGCGTACGACGTCCGTGCCGGAGTACAGACCGGCTTCGATACCGATTCCCGGGCGAAGGCGGCACCGCGACGGGGGTCCGGTTCGGCCAGTGCCGCGGAGTGGTTTCATCCTGGCTGGTAGGTTCAACTGGTGTGGGAAGAGTGAAGCGACCCGTCGATGAACTGCCTGGCGATCCGGGGCGGCTGAGCCTGGAATACCGCCACCAGCACCCGGCTCAGCTCCGTGCGGAGTACGACGCCATTTATGAATGGACGGTGTCGGTGGCCGAGCAGCGACGCCGTCACAAGTGGGCTGCCGCCTGGGACACCGTTCCTGGTCCCGAGATCGGTTCCTTCACCTTCTTCCGTCTGCGCGACGTCGGGCCATGCAGCGCTTTGTCGGCCGCCGAGACCTATGACACGGAGCTCTACAACACCGTTCTGTCTCTCGTCGCCTGGGACAGCAGTATCGAGGAAGCTTTCCGGGGCATCGTCGAGAAGCCGTCCGGCGACCTGCTGGTTCTCTTCCGGGCCTGGCTCGACAGGTCGTGGCGGGGTTTCGGCCTCGGGCCCGTCCTCGCGGCCGAAGCCATGCAGACGCTGGGCGCCGGGTGCTGCGCGGTCATCGTCTGGCCCAAGATGACGGAAGAGCCCGAGGGCAACACCCCGGTCACTCGTGAGTACTGGACCGATGCGAACGCCAGGATCGCGGCGATGTGGGAGACAGCCGGCTTCCGTCGCCACGCCGGTACCGGAATCTATGTGCTCGACCCGGCCCGCCCAGATCACGCCGAGACCCAGGCAGCGCTTCGCGGCGATCTCGCAGCACTCACTGACGCCTACAAGGCCGCTCTCCGCTCCGGCTAGCCTGCTCCATCTCCGCCACGTCCACGTCAGCCACGGTCAGCGATGACTGCGGGAATCCCGGGTACGGCGTGAGCGTCCGGTAGCCGTGCCGGGCGATCATGGGCGGGAAGAGCACGGTCAGCTGCTGCTCGACGTTCTTGTCGAGGCCGTGGCAAGTCCCCGAGTGGCACCCAGCGCAGGGCAGGGCCCGCTCGCCGGTGCCGTAGACGTCGTCGGGCGGTCGGTGTCGTCGCCGGGCGGGGGCCTTCACCCTGCCCCGCCCGGCGGCTCACTCACGTTCCGTCGGCGCGCGGCGGGCGGAGCGTGCGGTGGTGCGCAGACGTCTGGTGACGTGTGCCGGCGTCAGCGGGGCGTGTTCTCCGAGGGTCTCCAGGAAGGATGCGGTGACCGGGTCCGGGCTGGTGCGGGTGTAGCCGGTGAGTTGCCGGAGCAGGGGCGGATCGGGGCGCAGGAAGGCGCCGGGGAAATGCGGTGGGATGGTGTTGGCGGGCACGAGTGTGGGACCGAGCCCGGCCGCCGCGTACCCGATGGCCGACGGGGCCTGTTCGGTGCGTACCGCGACCCGGGGGCGGAATCCGGCGGCGTCACAGGCTCGTTCGAGGATGTCGGCCAGGCCGCTGTCCGGGGTGAAGTGCACCCACTCCCGCTCGGCGAGATCGGACAGCCGGACACGTGGTGCCCGGTCCGAGAGTGCCACCGGATCGTCGGAGCGGGTGACGACCAGGAACTCCTCGGCTCCGATGTGCCGGGCGGTGCCTTCCCAGTCCTCCGGCAGCGGGCCCACGGCGACGTCGGCTTGGCCCGCGCTCATGGCTTGCGCCATCTCGTCGCTCCGGCGGTGTTCGAACAATCGGATGCGCACGCCCGGGTGCTTCCGGCGCCACACGCCCAGCACCGTGGGGAGCACGCCGGAGCTGACCGAGTAGAGCGTGGCCAGGTGCAGCTCACCGGTGGACACGCCGGCGGCACGGCGGGCGGACACCGTGGCCCGGTCGGCCTCGGCCAGCGCGGCCCGGGCGTGGGGCAGCATCGACCGGCCGGCCGGGGTGAGCCGCACGCCGCGCGGCAGCCGTTCCAGCAGCGGCCCGCCGACCTCTCGCTCCAGCGCCTGGAACTGGTGGGAGAGCCCGGGCTGGGTGACGTTCAGGCTCTCGGCGGCGCGGGTGAACGATCCCTCGTCCACGATGGCCACCAGGTACTCCAGCTGTCGCAGCGTCGCCATGTGCTCAGCTTATAGAAAGGATGCCGAGGGGTTCTTGGACTTATGGGCTGCCATGGGGGCACCATGAACGGGCCTCGCCCCGTTGCACGCCGCCGACGGTGCTGCCCGGCCAGGTACGGTCACGCCCTGACGGAGTGACACGCCCGGCGGCGACGCGCGGTGGCCCCGCGCACCACGACTTCCCTGCGCACGACCGAACCCGAGAGCGAAGATCCTTCCATGAACCAGACCACCATGCGGGCCGTCGGGTACCGCGAGAGCCTTCCCGTCGACGACGCGGAGAGCCTGATCGACGTCGAGCTGCCCGTCCCCGAGCCCGGTCCGCGCGATCTGCTGGTGAAGGTCGAAGCCGTGGCGGTCAACCCCGTCGACTACAAGGTCCGGCGGAACCACGACCCGGGTGGCGGGATCAAGGTGCTCGGTTGGGACGCGGCGGGCACCGTGGTGGCTGTCGGCGAGGAGGTCGAGCGGTTCGGAGTCGGCGACGAGGTCTATTACGCCGGTGCCCTGGACCGGGCCGGCGCCGACGCCGAGTACCACGCGGTCGACGAGCGCATCGTGGCCCTCAAGCCCGCCACGTTGTCCTTCGCGGAAGCCGCGGCCCTGCCGCTGACCTCCCTGACCGCCTGGGAGGGCCTGTTCGAACACCTCGGCCTGGAGAACGGCGGTCTGCACCAGGACGGCGCCCTGCTGATCACCGCCGCGGCCGGAGGTGTCGGTTCCATCACCGCCCAGCTGGCCCGTGCCCTGACCAGCCTGACCGTCATCGGCACCGCTTCCCGTCCCGAGACCGTGGAGTTCGCCACCCGCATGGGTGTGCGGCACGTCATCGACCACCGCGAGCCCCTGGTTCCGCAGATCGCCGAGGTGGCTCCGAGCGGCCTGACACACGTGTTCAGCACCGTCAACACCGACGGCAACCTCGACGCCTACGCCGAAGCCCTCCGCCCCTTCGGCCGGATCGTCGCCGTCGACGACTACGACTCCCTGCCCATCGGCGTGCTGAAGGCCAAAAGCATCTCCTTCCACTGGGAGTTCATGTTCACCCGCTCCCTGTTCCGGACCGCCGACCAGGACCGGCAGCGGCACATCCTGACCCAGGTCGCCCGCCTGGTCGACGCGGGCGTCGTCACCACCACCGCCACGCGGGACCTCGGCAGGATCGACGCGGCGAATCTCCGCGAGGCGCACCGCGTGATGGAGTCCGGCACCGCCATCGGCAAGATCACCCTCACCGGCTTCTGAGCCGGTCGCCGGCGACGGGCCCCGGCACCCCGTGGCCCGTCGCCCATGGTGGCGGCATCGTGGCCGGTCCTTCCTCCGCGGCATAGTGGCCGGTCCTTCCTCCCTTTCCGCCGTCCCGGCTTCGGTCATCCGGCCGGAGCGTGGGCCCCGGGCCGCCCCGGCCGGTCCGCTGGGCGTACGGGGAGCGCGAGCAGGCCGCGGGAGCGCATGGACGGCCGTCGGCGCAGGGCGTGCGGGGGTACGGCGAGCGAGAGGCCGGGGAAGCGGTCGAAGAGGGCGGTGAGTGCGATGCCCGTCTCCATCCGGGCGAGCGGGGCGCCGAGGCAGTAGTGGATGCCGTGTCCCAGCGCCAGGTGTCCGCCGGCGTCACGTCCGATGTCGAGCCGGTCGGGGTCGGGGAAGCGGCGCGGGTCGCGGTGGGCCGCGGCGAGCGACAGCAGGACCGTCTCACCGGCGGGAACGGTGACGCCGCCGATGACGATGTCCTCGGTGGGGAAGCGGCGGATGGCCAGGGGTACCGGGCCGTCGTAGCGGGCCAGTTCCTCGATCGCCCGGTCCAGCGGAGCGGCATCGGCGCGGAGCGAGGCCAGCTGTTCCGGGTGGGCGAGCAGTGCCGCGACCGCGTTGCCGATCAGGTGCACCGTGTTCTCGTACCCCGCGACCAGGATGAGGAAGGCCAGTGACATCAGCTCGTCCTCGCTGAGCCGGTCCTCCTGGTCGCGTACGGCGATCAGGGCGGACAGCAGGTCGTCGGCCGGGTGGGCGCGCTTGTCGGCGATCAGCCGGGTGAAGAAGGCCAGCAGGTTGCCGACCGCTTCCCTGGCCCGTTCCGGCCGTGTCGGGTCGGGCGCGACCAGGGCGTCGGTCCAGGCCCGGAAGTCGGCGCGCCGGGTCTGGGGCACGCCCAGGAGGTCGCAGATCACGATGATCGGCAGCGGAGCGGCGTAGGAGGGGATCAGGTCGAACTCGTCCTGGCCCGAGAGGGAGTCGAGCAGCCGGTCCGCGGTGCGCCGGATCGGCGCCCTGAGCGCTTCGACGCGCCGGGGGGTGAAGGCTTTGGACACCATGCGCCGGATGCGTGTGTGGTCCGGCGGGTCCATGTTCAGGAGGTTGGCGTCCAGCGCGGGCGGCAGGGCCATGCCCCGGTAGCCGCCCGCCGTCGCGTTGCGCTTGTCCAGGGACAGCCGGGGATCGGCGAGCGCCTGGCGGACGTCGTCGTACCGTGTGACCAGCCACGCGGGAAGCCCGTCCGTGCCGGTGATCCGGTGGACCGGTCCCTCCTCACGCAGCCGGCCGTAGACGCCGTAGGGGTCCTCGAACAGCTCACCGGGGTCAACGGCTGGCATCGAAGGGGACGTTGGGTTGCTCATCGCGCCAGCTAAGCAGATCCGGTGGCGCGTGCGCGGAGCCCCCTCGCCGGCGGCCGGGTGTCCGGCGCCCCGAACGCGGCGGCTCACCAACTGCGGCAGGACGAGGGTACCGCTATGGATATTTGCTGTTGCGATCAATATCGCAACTTCCGTGGACAGCCGACCCCAATGACCCGACAACCCCCCGAACTCGCCCTTACATCACCGATTCAGGGCACTAGAGGCTCATTTATACCTTACCGACTGTCCGCACGTGCTCACACAGGAGAATGTGACCTCCTTCACAGTGAACTCACATCCCGCGATGAATATTTGCAATATCGAACGGTCCATCCGCAGGCGCCGCACAAGCCTTGACCTCCGTCAGCTCGCCGTTGGCCGTGCCGTCCAGGCACAGGCGCCCTCCCTTGTCGCGGAGGTCGATGACGAACTTGGTGACCGCACCGGACCGCTTCAGGCCGTGGATGCGTTCGTCGATGTAGCCGAGGCCGTTCAACGCCTTCCTGACCTGGGCGGGACCGGACTCCTGGAGCTGCGAGACCGCCTCGGCCACGCGCTGTTCGTGCTGGGCGCCGGCGCACCAGTCGCGGGCGTCCAGCTCCGCTTCCGGGCCCGCGGTGGGAGCGGCGGGCTCGACCGCGCCGCCGGGCGGCGGCTCCACCGTGGCACCGGGCGGCGGCTCCACCGGAGCGGTCGGCGCCCCGCCCTCCGGGGTGGCCGGCGGCTTCCTCTTCGTGCCCGGCGGGGGGCACTCCCGTGCCACCTCGTCCAGCATCTTGGTGAAGGCCGTGTCCTTCCGGGCCGAGACGGCGTCGGCGGTCTTGCTCCGCCCTCCTTGGGATTCCGGTTGTCCGGAGCCGCAGGCGGTCAGGGCCAGAGCGGCGAGAGCCGTCACCGCGAGGGTGCGCCGACGGCGGCGCGTTACGGGGACGACTGCCTCGATGCGGGCGCGGGTTCGCTTCATGCGCACAGTCTTGGGCCGGGCCGTACCCGCCACATGAGTACGCGTACTCAACCTCGGCCGCGGCCGGGAGTTCTTCACTGCCGCAAGGAAGCGGAATCAACTCCTTCCACTTGTAAGGCACTTGTGGCCGTGATCGACGCCGGTCTAGGGTCCGCTCCGATCAGGCAACACACCTACGACACGAGGGGGGACTCGTGCGCAAGACAGCTCTGCCTGTCATGGCCGCGCTCTCCATGGCGCTGCTGCTCCCGCAGCAGACCGCCGGAGCCGCTGTCAGCGAGCAGCCGCAGGCCGCGGCCGCCACCGTCGAACCGCCGCTGGCCGAGGGGGAGATCCAGCAGGTCGGTCCCGGTCTGTACTCCACCGCGGAGAAGTCCTTCGAGCTGTACGAGACCGATGTGGCCGAGGGCCTCATGGGCCGTACCCACACGGTGACCGAAGGCGCGGACGGAGTCGCCAGGCCGGAGTCGGCGCCCGCGACCCGTCCGGACCAGGGCGTCTTCGGACCCGGTTGGGAAGCCGGGTTCCTGGGGGGACAGCTCAACCGCAAGCTGGAGCAGAAGGCCGATTCCGTCGTGGTCACCGACCTCGACGCCAAGGTCTCCGTCTCGTACGCTCTGAAGAGCAGCGTCGACTACCCGAGCGGTGGCGGCGTCAAGAAGTACGAGACCACCACCGGCGACAAGCTCACCGAGACGACCACGTACAACGAGGCGACCGGCACGCTGGTGACCACCGCGGTCGAGACCCTCGCCCCCGCCACCGGCACCCCGGACACGGACGTGACCGGCGACGAGGACGCCGACGCGGCCGTCGGGGTCGCCGACCTCACGGCCACCTACAACTGGAAGCAGGTCGCTCCGGGGACGGACAAGTGGCGTGTGACCGGTGTGGGCAACCTCGCGGCCGGCGCCACCGCCACGGTCTCCTACGACACCAAGGGCCGGGTGGCCACGGTCAGCGAGCCCGCCACCGCCGACGCCCCGGCGCAGTCGCTGACGGTCAAGTACTCGACCGCCACGACGGCCACCGGATCGGCGCTCGGTGAGTACACGGGCCGTGCCAAGGAGATCACCCTCACGTCGGGTGCCACCACGCAGACGCTGGCGCGTTACTCCTACGACGCCTCGGGTCTGCTGCGCAACGTGACCAACCCGGTCGAGGGCACCGACCCGGTCTCGTCGTACGCCTACGACTCCACGGGCCGTGTCTCCGACATCGCCTCGCCGTCCAACGGTGAGTGGGACCTGGCGTTCCCGGCCGATTCGGCCGCCCCGAACGCCGCGCCCGTCGGCACCGACCTGCCGTCGGCCACCGAGCCCCTGCAGGGCCCGGCCGGCGACGGAACCGCGACCACGCCTCCGGCCGGGGACTTCACCACCGGTGAGATCACCGACCCGCAGGCGTACCCGCGTTACTGCAACCGCGCCACCGAGTGGATGTGGTACCTCAACCGCGGCTGCGTCGCGTGGTCCGCGCACTACGGCTGGCACTGGCCGTACTTCCGCTACACGCCGACCGGCTTCCGCGTGGCGGGCATCCTCTACGACGGCTGCAGCACTCCCGGCCCGAACGTCAGCCGCCCGGGCGGCTTCAACTTCCGCGCCGCGTGCGACACTCACGACTACGGTTACGGCCTGATCGGCAACACGTACAAGGGCTACAAGTACTACCTGGACCGCAGCAAGAAGTCGAACGTCGACAACGCCTTCTACACCACGATGAAGACGCACAGCTGCAAGGCGTACAACATCCTGGTCCGCTGGAAGTGCAACTCCTACGCGTACGTCTACCTCAAGGCCGTGGCCTGGAAGGGCAACCCGAAGAACGGTGCCAACAAGACCTGATCACAGGTCTCGCACCTGCTGACGACGCACAGCACAACCTCCTGACGGAGCACGCCCCTCGGGCGTGAACGGGCCGGGTGGCGGGACACCTACCGCCGCCCGGCCCGTTCCGCCGGGGCCGCACCACATCGTCCCCCGCATCTCCCCCGGGCCGAGCCCTGGCTGCTTCCCCACGGACCCAGCCACGGCACGCCCCCCTGCTCACCGAGGCAATATGAAGAGAACGATCTGGGCCACGGTCGTCACCGCGATGACGGCCGTGACCCTCGGCGCCGCGATACCGGCCCACGCCGTCACACCGCCGAGCACCGCGACAGCGGGCGGAGCCGCGACCGACCCGGTCGACCCGCCGCTCTACGACCGGACCGCGGGCGGCGGCAAGGTCCGCGTCAACGTCGTCACCGAGACCCTCGCGGACGTCGCCGACGCGGCGGGGGCCGGTGAGAAGCAGCAGGACTTCGAGACCGTGCCGGTGGTCACCCTCAAGGTGGACCGGGCCGGCCTCGACCAACTCGCCGCGAAGCCGGGCGTGGTCAGCGTCACCGAGGACAAGGTGGAGCCGCCGACCCTGGACGAGAGCATCCCGCTCATCGGCGGTGACGACGCCGTCAAGGCGGGCAAGACCGGTACGGGCCAGGCCATCGCCGTCCTGGACACCGGCGTCGACACCAGCCACCCGTTCCTGAAGAACCGGGTCGTGGCCGAGGCCTGCTTCTCGCCGAGCGATGCCGAAAGCGGCGTCGTCAGCCTGTGCCCCAACGGCGCCGACACGCAGGAGGGCACCGGTGCCGCCAACACCGCGGCCGGCGCCTGCGCGACCACGGCCGTCTGCGACCACGGCACCCACGTGGCCGGTATCGCCGCAGGCAACGGCACCGGCATCACGGGCGCTCCCAAGCAGGGTGTCGCGCCCGGCGCCAACATCATCGCCATCCAGGTCTTCAGCCAGTTCACCACCGAGGAGTTCTGCGGTGGCGCCGCCCCCTGCGTGGGCAGCTACCAGAGCGCCCAGCTCAAGGGCCTGGAGCACGTGCTGAAGCTCAAGCGGGCCGGCACGCCGATCGTCGCGGCCAACCTCAGCCTCGGCAACGGCCGTTACACCACCGCCTGCGACAGCGATCTGCGCAAGCCCGTCGTGGACAGCCTGCTGAGCGCCGGCGTGGCCACCGTGATCGCGGCCGGCAACAACGGCCACACCGACGCGGTGAGCATGCCCGGCTGCATCTCCTCCGCCGTCACGGTCGGTTCGACCACCGACGACGACGAGCTGTCCGCCTTCACCAACCGGGGCCCGCTGCTCGACCTGTTCGCCCCCGGCACGGGCATCGTCTCCTCCGTGCCCGGCGGCACCTACGCCTCCAAGAACGGCACCTCCATGGCCACGCCGCACGTGACCGGCGCGTTCGCGGTGCTCAAGCAGGCGTTCCCCACCAAGAGCGTCGCCGACCTGACGGCCCTGCTGAAGAGCAGCGGCCGGGGCATCACCTACACCGGTGCCACCACCCCGCGGATCGACCTCGGCACCGCTGTCAGCGGCGGGGGCACCACCCCGAAGCCGGCCGGGATGACCGACTTCAACGGGGACGGCGCGGAGGACATCGCGATCTCCGATACCCAGGCCACCGTCGGCCCCGACGCGAAGGCCGGCCTGATCCGCGTCGTGTACGGCGGCGGCAAGGGCACCGCGGAGATCAGCCAGGACCTGGACTGGGTGCCCGGCGGCTCCGAGGCGGACGACTACTTCGGCGAGACCCTGGCCACCATCGACTGGAACAAGGACGGCTTCACCGACCTGGTCGCCGGAACGCCGAGCGAGAGCCTCGGCACCGCCGCCGACGCGGGCTTCGTCGACATCCTGTACGGCGCGGCCGGCGGACTGGGCACCGGCACCCTGAAGGCCACACACTTCGAACAGGGCTCCGGTACGGGTTCGATCGCGAGCGCGGCGCCCGAGACGGGCGACCGGATGGGCCACACCATCGCGGCCGCGGTGAACGACGCCGGCCGGCCGTACCTGGTCATCGGCGTGCCCGGCGAAGCCCTCGGCGACGCCGCGAAGGCGGGTGGCGCGTTCTACGTGTACGGCACCAACAGCCTGGCGCTGAACCAGTCGACGGCCGGTGTTCCCGGTGAACCCGAGGCGGGTGACCAGTTCGGCTGGTCCGTGGCCGCCGACCAGAATTACATCGCCATCGGCAGCCCCAACGAGGCCCTCGGCAGCACAGCGAAGGCCGGCGGCGTCGTGATCTTCGACGCCAACCGTTTCGGCTCCACCGGCCATCCCCTGCCGCTGGCCGGGCTCGACCAGGACAACGCGGCCATCTCCGGCGGCGCCGAGACGGGCGACCAGTTCGGGTACGCGGTGGCCATGGCCCCGTACCGGGCCGGTGGCGCCGCGGCCGCCACGGAGTCGATCCTCGCGATCGGCTCGCCCGGTGAGAGCGTGACGGTCGGCACCGAGGACCGCGCCAACGCGGGCCGTGTGGTGCAGATCCGCATCAAACCCGACGGCACCTGGAGCTACCTGCGCGAACTCAAGCAGGGCACCGCGGACGACGACGTGTCCGGCACCTCCGAGACCGGTGACCGCATGGGCGAGTACCTCACCGCCGTCAACACCGCTCCGGGTTCGGTGAGCACCGTGGCGTCCATGCGGCTCGCCGTGGGAACGCCCGGTGAGGACCTCGGCACCGGCGCCAACGCGGGCGCGGTCCACACGTTCTCGCTGGCCGGATCGGCCGGCCCGAACGACCGCTGGATCGAGGCCGGCGACGGCGACGGCATCCCCGGCACGCCCGGCGCCAACCAGTACCTGGGCAAGAACATCCACTTCACGGCGACCAAGCTGTACGTGGGCATGCCCTTCGGGCCCCTGGCCACCGGCGCGCTCTACGCGCTGCCGATGTCCAACGTGACACAGGGCGGCACGGTCGCTCCCGTCACCACGTACAAGCCCGGCTCCGGCGGCCTCCCGGCCCACGGGGTGGCCTTCGGCTACTCGGCGCGGTAGACGGCGCCCCGCTGTCGACAGCCTCCGAAGGCACCGGCCTTCGGGGGCTGTTCGCTTGCTCGGCACCGCGAGCAGGAGGCATGGCGCACAGGCAGGAAACGGCCTCACTCGACCTCGCCGAGGCATGGCGTTCAACCCGGGACCGTGTCACTCACAGCAGTGGATCGTTGGAGTGTGAGCGGTGGGGGTCTCGCCGCGGGTGAAGGGATGTGTTGTCTGTGACCGCTCAGACATCGGCGCCGTCTTGGCGCACGGGCGTGGTGCTCGCGGGGGCGGCCGTGGGAGCGATGGCCGCCGCGACGCCCGCGAGCGCGAACATCGTCGGCGTGGGCAACGCCGTGTTCGGCAACTCGTGCACCACCGTGGGCGCCGCCCGGGCTTCGGGTACGACGGTCGCCGGCAGCGGGTCGGCGGCCGGCAACCTCGCACAACTACCCTTGGACCTGTCCCGCAACTCGTGCGGCAACAGCGGCATCATCTGCAGCGGCTACGGCGTGTAACCGGCGGTTTGTGTGGAGTGGCTGTGCTCTGCGGTGACGGTACGGACAGAGGGACACCAGTGACATGCGGGCTTTGACGGCGGATGATCCGGCGGTGGCCGACTGGCTGGCGATGAGCGGCCGGACCGTCGAAGGGCTGCGCCAACTCGCCGAGCGGCGGCCGGGGTGCGGGGTGGCCAGTGCCCTCGTGACCATGACGGACAGCGAGGCACTGGACGACGCCACTCTGCGCCGGGACCTGGTGGCCGCCTACGACCTGGCCAAGACGGCCGGGGCGCGCGAGCAGTCCCTCGTCTACGGGATCTACCTCTACACCCACCGGCATTACCGGGCCACGGCCGATCACCTGGTGGTCCACTTCGCGCAGTGGCCGGCCGACGAGGTCGCCGGGAACATGCTCGGCGCCTTCGACCTGGCCGGCCCCCTGGCCTACCGCGAACACGGCCACGCGCTGACCGAGCGGCAGTGGCGGCTCGCCGGTGAGGAGTCCTGGCCGTGGACCTCGTGGCTGGCCGGGGCGCGCGCCGAGCAGGGACGGCCCGAGGAGGCGTGGGAGCTGGCCGACCGTGCCCTGCGCCTCCACCCGCGCTCGGGTCCGGCGGCGCACGCCCGTGCCCACGCCGAGCACGACCACGGCACCGGACCGGCGTACGCGTCCTTCATCGACGCCTGGCTGGCCGCCGACCCGGCCGCGCTCCAGCGCCGCCATCTGCAATGGCACGCCGCCTTGCAGTCCATCGCCGCCGGTGACTTCGCCGACGCCCGCCGCCGCGCGGACGCCGAACTGGCCCACACCGACGTCGGCATGCGCGCGGCCACCAACTGGCGGCTGCTGCTGGCCGGACAGTCCCCCGCCCGCACCACCGACCTCGCACACGCCCACCGGCTGCTGGCCGAACCCGGCGGCTGGGCGGAGGTCTTCCACACCTTCCAGCTCGCCCTCGCCCTGGCCGTCGGCGCCGACACCGACGGCCTCACCGCCCTGGCCCGGCGCGCGGAGAGCGATGACCGCCCCGACTACGCCGAGGTCCTCGCCCCCGTCGCCCACGCCCTGGCCCACCTCACCGCCGGCCTCCCCGGCAAGGCCGTCGACCTGCTCACCGCCCTCAGCGAGAACACCGCACGCATCGGCGGGGTCCGGGTGGAACGCGAGATCATCACCGACACCCTCGCCCGCGCCCTCATCGACGCCGGGCAACCCCGGCGGGCCGCCCACCTCCTCCACCACCGCCGCACCACCCGCCACCACCACACCTACGAAGACCTCCTTCTCACCCCCAGGCATTCTTGAGCGACTCCGGCCTGGGCGGGTACCGCTGGATCATCGACCGCCAGTGTCTTTCCGCGTATATACGCGCGCACCCCCGCCGGCTGGGCTGGGGTGCGGGTGCGTTGTGGGGTGCTGTCGGCTGGGCTCAGTACCAGCCGTTGGCCTGCCAGAAGTCCCAGGCCTTGACGGGGCTGCCGTAGCGGGAGTTCATGTAGTCGAGGCCCCACTTGATCTGGGTGGCCGGGTTGGTCTTCCAGTCGGCACCGGCGGAGGCCATCTTGGAGGCCGGGAGGGCCTGGACGAGGCCGTAGGCGCCGGAGGAGCTGTTGGTGGCGTGGGGGTTCCAGCCGCTCTCGTGGGAGACGATCTTGCTGAAGGCGTTGAACTGCGCGGCGTCCGGGATCATCTTGTGCGCGATCGCCTGGGCGGAGGAGGCCGGGGCCGGGGCGGCGTGAGCCGGAGCGGCGGTGAGCGCCATGCCGGCGGTGGCGGCGGCCACGGCGGCGGTGGTGAGGACCTTCTTCGGGAAAGCGATGCGGCGGATGACGGAGACGGTCACGAAGTACCTCTTGCGTTCGGGGACAGGGGATCGCCCGCACGGGGTGGACCACGGGGGGGGACCGCGTGGTGTGTCCGGCATGCGTCGGCGCCGCGGCCCGCTGCGGGGCTCGTGGCGCCTGGCGACGTCATCCAGATAAGCAGGCCCGCAGGGGGCCCGCAATGACCCCCTTTACTAGTGGTGGCCGGATTCATGAGGGACGCGAAGTATGTGGCGTGCGTCTCAATCCGCAGGTCGGAGGGGGTGCGGGGCGGGGTGAATCAGGCGAAAGGCGCTACGGCTCGGGGTCGTAGGTGACGTGCGTCATGTGGGGTCCTTCACCGGCCCGCTCACCTCCCGTGCGTGGGTTCGCGCGCTGGGTCACCGTCCGGGGCGGTCGAATGTGACCGCGGTCTCGAACGCGGCGCGCCTCGTGGCCCGGCGCAGCGCCCGCAGTACCGCCGGACCGAGCGCGCCCCCGCCGACTGTTTCAGCGGCATGACGGTTCCGTGGGCTTCCGGCCCACGCTCTTGACTCCCCACCCGGCTCCATTAGTTTCTTGCGGAACGAAAGTAAGGAGCGCAGGTGTTCACCCTCCCGATACGCCGCATCATCTCCGTACTCGCGTCCTGTGTCCTCGCGGGCCTCCTCGCTCCGGCCGCGGAGGCGACCGCCCAGGACACCCTGCCCAGCACCTACTACGTCGACTGTTCTCGCGCTTCGGCCGGTACGGGCACCAGCGCCTCGCCCCTCAACTCCATGCCCGCCGTCAACGCCCGCGCCCTCGGTCCCGGCGACAGGGTGCTGTTCCGCCGGGGAACCACCTGCACGGGGCAGCTGTATCTGCACACCTCCGGGACCGCCGGCGCACCGATCACCGTCGGCGCGTACGGCGCCGGCGACACCCGGCCCCGGATCGACGCGCACGGCAACCTCGCCGCCGTATGGCTGAGGAACGCCTCGTACGTCCACGTCACCGACCTGGACCTGAGCGCCCCGGGCGACAACACCACCGCCCGGCGCGGTGTGTGGGTGCAGGCCGTGGACTCGGGTGACCTGAGCGGCGTCACACTGGAACGGCTCGACATCCACGACGTGCGCGGTGTGCTGCCCTCCGCCACCGGCGGCGCGGCGGGCAACGGCAAGTACGCGGGTGCCTCCGGCGGCATCGTCGTCGAAGCCCTCGGCAGCACGACCCCGTCGGCCTTCCACGGGCTGACCATCCGGAACAACACCGTGCGCTCCGTCGACCGGGCCGGGATCTACCTGTGGTCCAACTGGTGCCGCCGCCCCGACCTGGCCACCTTCTGGAACAGCTACTGCACCGCCGCCTGGCACCCGCACACCGGGCTGCTCATCGAGCACAACGCCCTGTCCGACGTGGGCGGTGACGGCCTGGTCGTCAAGAGCAGCAGTGACGTCCTGGTCCAGCACAACACCCTGGACGGCTTCAACATGCGCGCCGGTTCGGTCAACGCGGGCATGTGGACGGCGAACAGCGACTACGTCACCTTCCAGTACAACCGTTCCTCCGGCGGCAACACCACGCGGGACGGGCAGGGTTACGACGTCGACCACTCCACGAACCACGTGACGTTCCAGTACAACGTCTCCTCCGACAACGACGGCGGGTTCTTCCTGCTGTGCCCCTACGGCGCGGATGTCCCGGGCAACGCCAAGGACTTCACCATCCGCTATAACCTGTCGGTCGACGACCGCACCCGTACCTTCCAGGTGTGCGGCGGCGGTCTACGGGGCGGCCGGATCCACAACAACACGATCCAGCTTCCGGACGTCCCCGCGGGCACCGCGCACCACGTCGTCCTGGAGAGCGCCACCAAGGACGGCGCGCTGGACGTGGGGTTCCGCGACAACATCGTCCGGGCCGGCGGCACGGCCGGAACCGTCGACTGGGTCCTGGACGACTCCTCCTTCGTCGTCGACCACAACCTGCTGTACGGCGTCCCGGCCCCCGCCCGGGCCACCGCGACCCTGAGCACCGCGCCGTTGCTCACGGCCCCCGGACCCGGCACCGACGACCCCGCCGACTACCGGTTGCGTGCGGACTCCCCCGCTCGCCGTGCGGGCATCCCGATCGCCGACAACGGCGGCCGGGACTTCTTCGGCAATCCGATCGGCACCCCGCCGGGCATCGGCTTCCACGACCACTGAGGCCGCAGGGACCACCGAGACCGTAAGGACCGCTGAAGCCGTACGGACCACCGAGACCGTACGCTCCGCTCCCCCGCCACCACCGCACCACCCACCGCCATCCCCGGCTTCACCCCGGAAGGACAGGGTCACCTCATGACCAGCACCAGCCAGGAGCACGACGCCGCGCCCGCGCCGCCGTCGGCCCAGCCGGGTGTCAGAGCCGCGTTCACCCGTGTGTGGACGCCCCGGCTCGTCGCCTTCGGCGAGTTCATCGACGGGTACGACCTCCTCGTCATGGGCGCCGCGCTGCTGTTCCTCAAGCCGGATTTCGCGCTGACCTCCTTCGAAGTGGGCTGGCTCGGCGCGATCGCCTTCATCGGCACCGCGGTCGGCCTGGTCGTCTTCGGTGACCTGTCCGACCGCTTCGGCCGGAAGGTCATCTTCGTCGTCAACCTGGTCTTCTTCGTGGTGGCCTCCGTGGCCTCGGCGTTCGTCACCGAGGTCTGGCAACTGATGATCGCCCGCTTCCTCATCGGCGTCGCGGTCGGCATGGACATACCCACCTCGCACGCCTTCCTCGCCGAGATCGCCCCGAAGGCCCGGCGCGGCAGGGTGGCCGGGAGCCTGCCCAATCTGATGTGGCTCGGTGGTGCCATGACCAGCGTCGTCATCGCCCTGGCCCTGCGCCCCCTGACCGGACAGGACACCTGGCGCTGGCTGTTCGGACTGGCCGCCGTGCCCGCCCTCGGCGTGCTGATCGCCCGTCAGTTCCTGCCCGAGTCGCCGCGCTGGCTCAAGGCCCAGGGCCGTCACGAGGACGCGAAGGCCGTGTTCGAGGCCCTCGGTGTCGAGGAGCCCGCCACCGTGGACGCGCACGGCACCCGCAGCTACCGTGACCTTTTCACCAAGCGCGCCGCCCTCCGGCTCGCCGCTGTCACGTGCTTCTTCGCCTTCCAGTCCTTCGGCGGCGCGGTCGCCACCGTCGCCGGTCCCCTCGTCATCGAGTCCACCGGCATCGGCACCGGGAACTCCCTGTACTTCTCCCTCGCCGGGTTCGCCGTCGGCTTCGTCGCCGTCGCGCTCGGCGCCACGGTCATCGACCGGGTCAACCGCCGCGCCCTGGGCATCCGGGCCTGTCTCGGCGTCTTCGCCGCAGGTGTCGCCCTCGGCCTGTTCGGCGGCCGGAGCTCCGTGGTCCTGCTGATCGCCTACGTCGCCTACTCCTTCCTCACCTGGTTCGGGCCCGGCGTGCTCGCCTGGGTGTGGAGTTCGGAGGCGTTCCCCACGCCGGTGCGCGGCCTCGGTTCGGGCATCGCCCAGGCCGTCACCCGTCTGATGATCGCGCTGAACGTCGTGCTGGTGCCCACCCTCCCGACCGGTTCGGGCTGCGCACCATCGTCCTGTACGCCTGCTCCTACCTGGTCTGCGCCCTCGTCGTGGCGCTCTCCCCGTTCCTCGCCACCGGCGGCCGGGAGCTGGAGGAGATCCACGCGCGGCGGCCCGTGAAAACCTGAGCCGCACACCCGCGTACGGCACCCGAAGACACAGTGAGGACGCACCACGTGACCGAGCACCCGCGCACCGGCGCACCCCGGGACCTGCGGCGGGCCAACACCGCCGCGGCACTGAGGGCCGTACTGGACGAAGGACCGATCCCGCGCGCCGGCCTCGCCGCCAGGCTCGGCCTGGCGCAGGGCACCATCAGCCGGATCGTGGGCCCCATCGTCGCCGCGGGCGTCCTGCGCGAACTGCCCGCCCTGAGCGGCGGCGGCGGACGTCCCCGGGTACCGCTCGATCTCGACCCCGCCGCCCGGCTGACCATCGGCCTGCACATCGGCCGTCAGCGCACCAGTGCCGGACTGGTCGACCTGCGCGGCACGGTACAGGCGTGGTGCACGCATGAACGGGGTCCCGCCGCCCCCGGCGACCTGCTCCCGGGCGCCGCCGGCCTGGTGCGTCGGCTGCTGGCCGAGGCGGGCGGCACACCGGTGCTGGGCATCGGCGCGGCCACGGGCGGCTGGGTCGATCCGGAGCGCGGCACGGTCATCGACAACGAGGCGCTCGGGTGGCGGGACGTTCCCCTGGGGACGCTGCTCGCCCGGGCCACCGGTCTGCCGGTGCGCGTCGACTCCGGCGCGCGCGCCCACGCCACCGCCGAGGTCTGGTTCGGCCGCGCCCGGGCCGCCGGCTGTTCGGTGCACCTGTTCACCGGCAACGTCATCGACGCGGCCGTCGCCATCGGCCGGCGGGTGCATGTGGGCGCCCGGTCCGCCGCCGGGAACGTGGCGCATCTTCCGGTCACGACGCCCCCGGGCTCCTCGGCGGGGGACGACCTCCGCGCCGCCTGTGCCTGCGGACGGCGCGGTGTGCTGCAGGCGGTGGCGACCGACCGCGCGGTCCTCGCCTCGGCCGCCCGCCGGGGGGTGCTTCCCGGCGGCGCGGAAGGCACCGGTGACGGGCTGTCGCGCCTGGCCGCGCTGGCCGAAGCGGGCGACGAGGGCGCCGACGACCTGCTGCGCGCCCGCGCCCGGCACATCGGCGGCGCCGTCGCCCACCTCGTGGACCTGCTCGATCCCGACCTGGTGGTGCTGTCCGGCGGTGTACTGGCCGTCGCCGCTCACCTGACGGAGGTACGACGGGCCGCCGCGGCCCGCCTGGGCCCCTCCTGGGACCCCGCGCACGTACAGCCGACCGCCCTGGGCCCGCACAGCCTGGCCGCCGCCTCGGCCGCGCTGCTGCTGCGCGCCTACTACGACGACCCGCTGTCCTTCGAGGACTTCGGCTGACCGCCGCCGAGCCCCGATGCGCCGGGTCCGCCATGCCGGTGCCCTCGGCGGCGGCGCCGGTGCGTCCCACGCGGCACGCGGGTGCGCCGGGTGCCCCGGGTGCGCGGCCGTGGGCCGTGGCTCGCCCGGCCACCGCTCCCCTAGGAAGGGACCGCTCGTGACCCCAGAACCGACCGTGACACCGGCCGCCGAGGCCGCGCCATCCGTGGTGCCGCCGGCCACCGCCGCCCGGCCTTCCCTGGCCGGGCCCGGCACGCCCGGTGAGCGCGCCGCCGACAGCGAGCGCGTCACCGCGGTCCGGCTGCACACCGTTTCCGTGACCCGGCGCACCACCTGGCTCCTGGCCGAAGTGCGGGGCGGTGACGGCACGACCGGCTGGGGAGAGCTGTCCGACGTGCCGGGCGGAGACCCGGCCGCCCCGCTGTCCGAACTCGCCGCCGGGATCACCGGCACGACCTGGGTACGGGCCGTCACGTGGCTGGACACGCAGGGGCAGCGATGGGCCGACGCGCCGGCCGGCGCCACGGCCCGCCTCGCCCGTCGCACCGTACTGGGCGGCCTGGCCACCGCGGTCGCGGACGCCGCCGCACGCCGGACGGCCCTGCCGCTGGGCCACTGGATCCGGCGGTCTGCCGCGCTTCCACCGGTTCCGGCCGGACTACCGGACCGGGCCGCCTCGCCCTCGTCGGCCGAAGCTCCCCGGGTGGCCCTGTACGCCAACATCAACCGGGCCATGACCGCCCGTACCCCACAGGCCGCGGCACGGCTCGCCGCACGTGCGGTCGCCGCGGGCTTCCGCGCCGTCAAGTGCGCGCCGTTCGACGGTCTGCCGGCGGGTGTGCGGCTCGGCGCGGGGCTGGAGATCGCCCGTGCCGTGCGCGACACCGTAGGCCCGGAGGTGGACGTCCTGCTCGACGCCCACCATCTGGTGACGGTCGCCGACGTCCTCGGCCGGTCCGAGGAGTTCGCGGCGCTGCAACCGGGCTGGCTGGAGGACGCCGCCCGGCTGGACGACGTCACCGGACTGCGGCGCCTGCGGGACGCGCTCGGAGTCCCCCTGGCGGGCGGGGAGTTCACCGGGCGGGAAGAGGAGGTGCTGCCGGCGCTGCGCGGCGGGGTCCTCGATGTCCTCCTGCCCGACGTCAAGCATGCCGGAGGGCCCCTGCCCGCCCTGCGGCTGGCCCGCCTCGCGCAGCGGTACGGGGCGGACGTCTCCTTCCACAACCCCAGTGGCCCCGTCGCCACGGCCGCCGCCGCCCATCTCACGCTGCTCGCCGGGAGCGCTCTGCCCCTGGAGGTGATGTTCGGCGAGCGGGACGGCCCTGCGGGCTGGAGCGCGCCCCCGCACCTCCTCGTGGACGGCACGTACGCGCTGCCGTCCGGCCCCGGTCTCGGCCTGGCCCCCGCCCACGCTCCGCAGGACCCGTCGGTCAACAGGGGTGTGTCGTCGTGACCACCCGCTCCCCGGCCGTGACCGCACAGCCCCCAGCCATGACCGCCCGCCGCCCACAGGACGCCGCGATGACACCGAGTACCCCTACCCCGAGTGACGCGACCGCGCCGCGCACCACCGGTGACGGAAACACACCCGGTGCCCCCGGCACCGCGCACGCGTCCGGCCCCGCTCCCGCTCCCGGCCCCGACGGGAAGCCGCCCCGCCCCCGCGCCCCGTCCACGGAGCTCGCCGGGGTCTCCGCTGTCGTGCTCGGCGCGGCGGGCGGGATCGGCAGCGCCTGTGCCGTGCGCCTGGCCGCCTGCGGTGCCCAGGTCGTCGCCGTCGACCGGGATCCGGCGGTACGCGATCTGCCGGGGGTGGTGCCCGTGGTGGGCGACGCCACCGACCCCTCGCTGCTCGCCCGCGCCTACGACTCCTGCGCCGCCCGCCCGGCCGTCCTCGTCCACGCCCTGCTGGCCGAGGCACGTGCCCCGCTGTCCGAACTCGACCCGCAGCGGTGGCGCGATGTCCTTGACCTGGGCCTGGTGTCGGCCTGGCAGTGGGGCGCGGAACTGGTGCGCCGGTGCGCCGGTCCGGCGTCCATCGTCCTCATCGGCTCGGTGCACGCCCACGGAGCCGCCCCCGGCATGGCCCCGTACGCGGTGGCCAAGGCGGGCCTGACCGCGCTGGCGCGCGCGGCGGCGACCGAGTGGGGCCCGGCGGGCGTGCGCTGCAACGTGCTGGAACCCGGGTTCGTCGCCGTCGACCGCAACGCGCACCGCTGGCGGGACCCTGCCGAACGCCGGCGCGTCCTCGCCGCCTATCCGCTCGGCCGGCTGTGCGTGCCCGAGGAGATCGCCGAGGTCGCGGCCTTCCTGGCCGGACCGCGTTCCTCGTACGTCAACGGGGTGGCCGTGCCCGTCGACGGAGGCGCGCTCGCCGTCCTGCCCGAGGCCAACGTTCCCTGACCCCGTCTGTCCGCCCCGCTCTCCGATGCCGTGACTCAGGGAAGGCACCATGACCGATCCGACCCCCTCCCCCGCCCCCGGCTGGGACCCGCCTGCCGTGGACAGGTCCCCCGGGACGAACCGTCCCGAGCCGAGCCCCGCCGACGAGGCCCTGCTCCACGCCCTGGCCCGCCAGGGCCTGATCGCGATCCTGCGCGCCCGCCGGCCGGCACCCCTGGTACCCGTCGTGCTGACCCTGCTGGAGGCAGGAGTGCGTTGTGTGGAAATCACCCTGCCGACACCCGGCGCGCTGGAGGCACTGCGCGAGCTGACCGGGCGCCGGGCCGGCGAACTCCCGCCCGGCACCCTGCTGGGAGCGGGCACGGTCACCGACCCCGGTCAGGTGCCCCGGGCTGCCGCCGCCGGTGCCCGTTTCACCGTCGGCCCGGTGTACGAACCCGCCGTCGTCGACGCCTCCCGAGCGGCCGGGCTGGGCTCGCTGCCCGGCTGCCTCACGCCGACCGAGGCGTACGCCGCCTGGCGGCGCGGGGCGAGCGCGGTGAAACTCTTCCCCGCCGAGGCGCTCGGTCCCCGGGCGGTACGAGCCCTCACCGCGCCCTTGCCGGACATACCCCTGGTGCCCACCGGCGGCATCGGCCTCGACGCCCTGCCCCGGTACCTGGCGGCCGGGGCACTCGCCTGCGGCGTCGGCTCCCCGCTGCTCGGCGACGCCCTCGACGGCGGCCCGCTCACCGAACTGCGCGGCCGCGCCGGCCGGTTCGCCCGGCTCGCGACCCGCGCCCGGGCCGAGGACGCGGCCGGATGAGCGCCCCGGCCGAAACCCCGCCCGCCGGGCCGGCCCGTCTGGTCACCCTCGGCGAGACCATGGCCGCCCTGGTGCCCGACCGGATCGGCCCGCTGCGCCACGCCCGCTCCCTCGCCCTGACCACGGCCGGTTCCGAGTCCACCGTCGCCGTCGGTGTCCGCAGGCTCGGCCACCGCGCCGCATGGGTGGGACGGGTCGGCGCGGACGAATTCGGCGCCCTGGTCACCGGCCGGCTGCGCGCGGAGGACGTCGACGTGCACGCCGTCATCGATCCGGGCGCCCCCACCGGCCTGCTGGTCAAAGAGCGACGTACCGCCGCGCTGCGCCGCGTGCACTACTACCGCGATGCCTCGGCCGGCTCCCGTCTGCGCCCCGCCGACCTGCCCGACGGCCTCGTCGAGACCGCTGACCTCCTGCACGTCACCGGCATCACCCTCGCCCTGTCCGGCGACGCCGCCGCCACCGTGCACGCGGCCGTCGACCGCGCCGCCACGAGCGGCACCACGGTCTGCCTCGACGTCAACCACCGCTCCCGCCTGTGGACCGCCAAGAAGGCGGCAGCCGCCGTCGGCGCCCTGCTGCCGCGCGTCGGCATCCTCTTCGCCTCCCTGGAGGAGGCCGCGATGCTGCTGGGCCACGGCCCCGGCGATCCTCCGCCGCCGGCCGCGGAACTCGCGCGTGCGCTGCGCGACGCGGGCCCGCACACCGTCGTGGTCACCCTGGGCGCCGACGGCGCGGTCGCGGTGTCCGCCGAGGGCACCGTCCGGACCGCCGCGCACCCCGTGCCGGAGGTCGACCCGGTCGGCGCGGGCGACTCCTTCGTCGCCGGCTGTCTCGCCGCCCGCCTGAACGGCCGGGACACCACCGGCTGCCTGGCCCTGGCCACCCGTGTCGCCGCCTGCTCGGTGGCCACGGACGGCGACTGGGAGGGACTGCCCACACCCGCCGAACTCGCCCTCGACGAGGCACCCCCGGGGACGGTGACCCGGTGACACCGGTCGAGGAACGACGCCGGTCGAGGAAGGACGCCGGTCGAGGAAGTGACGGTCCCTTCTCGGGCAGCTGCCGGCGTGAATCTGCCCCCGGCACACGGACGCGCCGAGGCCGGTCCGGTCACCGGCCCCGGCGCGCCCGTCCGGGCCCTCGCGCGGCAACCGGCCGCCGGGCGGGCCCGGGCGGGTTTTCCGCGGTTCAGCCGCCGGCCAGTTCGCCCAGCAGCGCGAACGTCCGGCGCTGGTCGGCCTCCCCGCCCAGTTCGCTCGCTATGAAGACCACCTCTGTCGCTCCGGCCTCGCGGTAACGGCGTACTTCGGCGGCGACGGTCTCCTCGTCGCCGATGGCGGCGATGTCGACGGCCCGGGTGCCGCCGGACAGTTCGATGACCCGCTGGTAGGACGGGAACCTCTCGTAGAAGGAGAGCGTCTCGGCCGCCGTCTGCCGCACCTCTTCGGCGTCGGAGGTGACCACGCCGGGCACGAAGGCCACGATCCGCGGCGCCGGCCGGCCCGCCGCCTCGGCCGCCGCGGTGACGGCGGGGACGATGTGCTCGGCCAGCGCGCGCGGCCCGGCCAGCAGCGGGAGGATGCCGTCCGCGAGGGCGCCGGAGACCCGCAGGGCCTGCGGTCCCATGGCGGCCACCAGGACGGGGACCGGCGGTTCGGCGCCCGGCACGGCGGCCGGCAGCGGGGTGGTGGCGGTCAGCAGTTCGCCGTGGAAGTCGGCGCTGCCCGTCTCCAGCAGCGGTCGCAGGGCGGTGAGGAACTCGCGGAGCCGGGCGACGGGACGCTCGTACGGGATGCCGAAGCCGGTCTCGGTGAGGTGCTTGGTGCCGAGCGCGAGCCCGAGGTGGTAGCGGCCCCCGGTGGCGGCCTGGGCGGTCTGCGCCTGGCTCGCGACGATCAGCGGATGGCGCCCGAAGACCGGGATCGCCGAGGTGCCGACCCGGAGGCCGGGCACCTCACGGCCGACGACCGCGGCCAGCGTCGGGGAATCGTAGGAGAAGGTCTGCCCGAACCAGGCGGACGTCAGCCCGGCTTCGTGGGCTTCCCGGGCCAGCCGCACGGTGGTCTCGATCGAGTTCAGATGAGAGAGCGCTACTCCGATGGTCATGTTCAGGCAACCGGCTCACGCGTGACCGCCATTCCGGCCGAATGTGACAAACACATGAACGTTGGTTGCCCGGCCGGACCCCGGCACGCCGGTCGTCGCTGTCACGGCCCGCGCGCTACTGCGGCCGGGCCGCCTCGGCCGCCACCGGGCCGGAGGTCTGTCCGCCCGCCTGTCCGGTCCGCTGGTGGGCGCCGTCGGTGCGCAGGGGCGGGACGGCCGGTACCTCGGCCGCGTTCGCCAGGTCCTCCGCGGTCAGCCGGAACGCCTGCGGGTAGGCGGAGCGCCGGGTGCGCCGGTCCGGCTCGCTGGTCCGCCAGGTGTACAGGCAACGCGCGCACTGCATGACGTCCCAGACGCCGGGGACGGGCGAGGAGTACAGGTTGCCGACGCTCTCGTGGGCGCAGCGGGGGCAGCAGTCGGTCATGGAGGTGCCTTCCTTGGTACGAGCCTTGCTACAAGCCGGGTGGGTGCCTCGGACGGGTGTCAGCCGCGGGCTTCGGACAGCAGGCGCTGGAGCCGCGCCGCCCAGTCCTTGGCCTCGGGGAGGTCCTTGGTGGGCGTGGAGAAGTTGCCGCGCGCGTCGGGGTGCACGGGGGTGGTGGCGTCGATGATCATCTTGCTGGTCAGGCCCGCCGGCTGGGCGGCGGGTGCCAGTTCCACCACGGAGAGGTTGGGCAGGACCACGACGTCGTCGGCCGGGTTGACCTTCGACGACATCGCCCACATGACCTGCGGCAGGTCGAAGGGGTCCACGTCCTCGTCGACGACGATGACCGTGGTGATGTAGCCGAGGCCGTGCGGGGTCGTCATGGCGCGCATGGCCACGGCCTTGGCGAAGCCGCCGTACCGCTTCCTGGTGGAGATCACCGCCAGCAGCCCGTGCGTGTACATGGCGTTGACGGCCTGGACCTCGGGGAACTCGGCGCGCAGCTGCTTCAGCAGCGGGACACAGGTGTTGGGGCCCACAAGGTAGTCACACTCGGTCCACGGCATGCCCAGGTAGAGGGACTCGAAGACCGGGTTCGTGCGGTAGGAGACGCGGTCGACGCGGACGACGGGCATGCGGCGGCCGCCGGAGTAGTGCCCGGTGAACTCGCCGAACGGGCCCTCGATCTGCCGCTCGCGGCTCTCGATGACGCCTTCGATGACGACCTCGGATCCCCACGGCACGTCGAAGCCGGTGAGGGGGGCGGTGGCGATCGGGGCGGGCGCGCCGCGCAGGGCGCCGGCCATCTCGTACTCGCTCTGGTCGTATCCCATGGGCATCCCGGCCACGATGGCCATCACCGGGTCGTTGCCGAGGGTGATGGCGATGGGGAGGTCCTCGCCCCTCTCCTCCGCCGCGCGCAGGTGGAGCGCGATGTCGTGCACGGGCACGGGCTGTATCGCGAGCCGGTTCCCGCCGATGACCTGGAGGCGGTAGGTGCCGACATTCTGCTTGCCGAAGTGACCGGGGTCCTCGGGGTCGCGGGAGACGACGGCCGCCTTGTCGAGGTAGAAGCCGCCGTCACCGTCGTTGAGACGGAACAGGGGAAGCACCGAGAACAGGTCGACGTCGTCGCCTTCCTGGGTGTTCTCCCGCCACGGGGCGTCCTCGCGCCGCTCGGGAGCGACGGGGAAGGCGTCCCAGCGCCGGGCGAACTCCTCCACCTGCTCCTTGACCGGGGTGTGCTTGGGCAGACCGAGGGCGAGGGCGTGGTTGGCCCAGGAGCCGTGGACGTTCAGGGCTATACGGGCGTCGGTGAAGCCCTTGACGTTGTCGAACCACAGGGCGGGTGCGCCTTCGCCGATGCGGCCGGCGGCGTTGGCCGCCGCGGCCAGGTCGGGTTCGGGAAGGACTTCCTCGGTAATGCGCAGCAGCTGGCCTTCCTTCTCCAGCGTGCTGAGGAAACCGCGCAGGTCGTCGTAGGCCATGGGTACTCCGTGGGAATCGAGGGGGAGGGTGGGACGTCGGGAAGCGGTTCGCGGCCGGGCGGGCGTCAGGAAGCGGGGCGCGGCAGGCGGGCGGCGCGCATGCCCTCCCACCTCTTGGCGGCGGGGGCGGGCAGGTCGAACTGGTCGAGGATCCGGGTCACGACGTGGTCGACGATGTCGTCCACCGACCGCGGGTGGTTGTAGAAGGCGGGCATGGGCGGCACCAGCCGCGCCCCCATCCGGCAGAGCGCGAGCATGTTCTCCAGATGGATCTCGCTCAGCGGTGTCTCGCGCGGGACGAGGACGAGCTTGCGCCGCTCCTTGAGGATCACGTCGGCGGCGCGAGCGACCAGGGTGTCGGCGTAGCCGGCGCGGATGGCGGCCAGGGTCTTCATCGAGCAGGGCACGATCACCATGCCGTCGGTGCGGAACGACCCGGAGGATATGGCGGCGCCCTGGTCCTGCGGCTGGTGCACGACGTCGGCCAGGTCACCGACCTCGCTCACGGACAGGCCCGTCTCCAGCTCGATCGTCGTGCGCGCCCACCGGCTGAGGACCAGATGAGTCTCCACGTCCGGCAGCTGGGCCAGCACCTGGAGGAACCGGACACCGAACACCGCTCCGGTGGCTCCGGTCATCCCCACGACCAGTCTCATACCGGCCTTCCTTCCCGCGCACACCGCGCTGATCTGCCCTTACGCCTTCACGCTAGGAGCGCGGTGAGGGGGTGCGGCGGTACACTCGGGACTCGCCATGGGGAAAAACGGACAGGTTGCGCGGCGGTCGGTCATCCGGGAGCTCGCCCTGCGGCGCACGGCCGGTTCCCCGCCGGGGCTGGAGCTGGTCGAGCTGGCGGGACTGGCCGAGCGCGCCCGCCGGCACGGCAACGATCCGCACGCGTCGCTGCGCCCGGCCTTCCACCAGATCGTCACCGTGCGGCCGGGCAGCCGTCTGACGGTCTCGGTGGACTTCACCCGCTACGAGCTGTCCGGCGGCGGCTGGCTGTGGATCCACCCCGGGCAGGTACAGCGCTGGGGCACGGACCTCCCGCGGGCCCAGGGCCTGGTGATCGCCTTCCCCGCGGGCTTCCCCGACACCGAGACGGCCGCCGCCTCGGTCGCCGGCCTGGCGACGGCCCGGGCGCCCCTCCAGCCGGACGCCCCGCACGCGGAAGGGCTGCGCCGGGCACTGGAGCACCTGCGGTACGAGTACCGGGCCATGGCCGAGCTGCCCCTGGAATCCCATGTGCAGGTGCTGCGGCATCTGCTGGCGGTACTGCTGGTGCGCCTGGCCAGGGCGTACGGGTCGGAGCCCGGCGGGCCGGCCATGAACGAGACGTTCCGCCGTTTCCACGCGGCCGTGGAGCGTGACTTCACGGTCACTCGCCGGGTGGAGGACTACGCGGCGGCACTGGGCTACAGCCGTCGCACTCTCACCCGGGCCACGCGAACCGCCACCGGTATGCCGGCCAAACGCTACATCGACGAACGCGTGGTGCTGGAGGCCAAACGGGAGCTCGCCCACGGCACGCTGACCATCACCGCCCTCGCCACCCGCCTCGGCTTCACCGACGCCAGCGACTTCACCACGTTCTTCCGGCAACGCACGGGCACCACACCGACAGCCTTCCGCGCGACGGCTCGCGGCACATGACCGCCTGGCCGCGTGATCCCCGTGGCGTCCCGGGCCGTACTACGGAGTGAGCCGGCCTCCCTCCCGCTGGTGTTCACGACATCCGGTGCCGGTGTTCATGTCGTGGTCGCCGGCCTCAGGCGCATCGTGCGCGGGCCTTCTCCGGGGGTGTTGAGACAGCGGTGGTCGCCGGGTGCGCGGTCGAGCTGGAGGCCGAGGCATGCGCCGAGGGCGAGCTGGCCGTAGTAGTTGGGGTGCAGGGACTCCTGGCGCTGTCCCTGGCCGGCGCCGGTGGTCACGAAGCGGACCCATTCGCTGGTGCGGCCCGAGGGCCGCCGGTCGGGTCCGGCCTGGACGGTGGTGGTGGAG
This sequence comes from Streptomyces sp. SudanB182_2057, assembly GCF_964272715.1. Classification (NCBI taxonomy): domain Bacteria; kingdom Bacillati; phylum Actinomycetota; class Actinomycetes; order Kitasatosporales; family Streptomycetaceae; genus Streptomyces; species Streptomyces sp. SudanB182_2057. Next base: position 8,197,120 of record NZ_OZ186798.1, on the reverse strand, counting down.
CAGACCTCCCGGCCGTCGAAGGCGCGCGACAGGTCGAGGAATTCGGCGCCGGAGGCGCGGGCGGCGGAGGCGAGGGTGGTGCTGATCTCGGGGACGAGTTTGTCGTGGGCCCAGGTGAGGTCCTCGTCGAAGAAGGGGCAGCCGCCCTCGGTCAGGCGGTCGTACTTCTCGCCGGGATAGCGCACCCGGGCGCCGTCGGGCAGCGGTGAGGGGTAGGACTGGAGGATCAGGCGGTAGCTGCCCGCCGGGTGGCCCGCCCGGTCCATGGCGGTGGTGACGTCGGCGAGCGCGTTGACGGCCGCGGTGCGCATCTTGGGCAGCCGGGCCTTGACCTCCGGTGCCTGGGTGGGGGCGCAGGGCGTCGCGCCGAAGGGAGTGAGGAATGCCTTGGAGCAGGCGACGATGACGTCCTCGAAGCCGAGGTCGTTGCCGCCGATGGAGACGACGACAGCCCGTACCGGGTGGCCGGTGACGGCTTTCTGGAGCTGCTGGGCCTGGGACGGTTCGGACTTGAAGGGGCTGCCGCCGTGTCCCGGCAGCAGGATCGCGGTCGAGGTGGCTCCCGAGCAGGCGAGGTTGAGCCGACGGGCCCCGGCCGGGACGGGCGCGGAGTTGACCTCGGCGCTGTCGGAGCGGTTGCACCCGTTGTCGTAGGACGTGCCGTACACCCGGTGCTCGTCCGTCGCGCCGCTGGCGGCGTCGAAGGACCGGTCGGTACCGGAGTAGCCGCCGTCGCCGTCGTTGCTGTTGCCCGACCAGCGGCCCGCCTCGCCGGAGATGAAGCTGTCGCCCAGTGACACCACCCACGGTGTCTCCGCCGCCTTGCTCTGTGCGTGCGCGCCACCGCCCTGCATGAGGCCGGCCCCGCAGAGGGCGGTCACAGCGGCGGTCGCGACCGCGAGGCGTCGTCGGCCTCGCACCCAAGAATTTCGCATACCGTCCGGAATTGCCGCAGAAGAGACGGTATACGCGCCTTCGACCGTGCAGTCCCTCCAACGAGTCAGGCGATCACGGCAGGTTGACGCCGACACACACTGGGGCCCGCACTCTTCACGACTGGAGATAGCGCAGCACCGCGAGGATGCGCCGGTTGTAGCCGGTGGTGTGACTCAGGTCCAGTTTGTCGAAGACGGCGTTGAGGTTCTTCTCGATCGCGCTGACCGAGATGTGCAGCTTCTCCGCGATGGCCGTGTTGGTGTATCCCTGGGCCAGTGCCTCCAGCACGCTGTGTTCGCGCGGGGTGAGCCGGGCGAGCGGGTCGGCGTGCGTGGTGCGGACGAGCAACTGCCGTACGACCTCGGGGTCGATCACGGCCCCGCCCGCGTGGATGCGTTCCAGGGCGTCCAGGAACTCCTCCACTTGGGCCACCCGGTCCTTCAGCAGGTAGCCGACCCGCTCGGCGTTGGACGCCAGCAGCTGGACCGCGTAGGTGCGTTCGATGTGCTGTGAGAGCACCAGCACACCGGTCTCCGGCCGGCGCTCGCGGATCTCCACCGCGGCGCGCAGTCCCTCGACCGTGTGGGTGGGGGGCATCCGGATGTCGACCACGACGATGTCCGGCCGGTGCTTGTCGACCTGCTCCGGCAAGGTCACCGCGTCGCCCAAGGCCGCCACGACCTCGTGGCCTTCGTCGGCGAGCAGGCGTACCAGCCCCTCCCTCAGCAGGGCCGAGTCCTCGGCCAGGATCACGCGCATGGCAGCTCCGCGGAGACGATGGTGGGTCCCCCGAGGGGGCTTTCGACGTTCAGGACGCCGTCGAGCGCGTCGACCCGGCCGCGCAATCCGGTCAGCCCGCTGCCCGCGGGGTCCGCGCCGCCCTCGCCGTTGTCCTCGATCCGCAGGATGAGCCGTTCACCGTCGGCCTCGGCCCGCACCTCGATGGCGGTGGCGGAGGAGTGCTTGGCGGCGTTGGTGACGGCCTCGGACACCACGAAGTACGCGGCCGTCTCCACCGGCCGGGGCAAGGGTGTATCGACCTCGTACCGGATGCGCAGCGGGATGCCGCACCGTTCGGCCACGCCGCCCAGCGCCTCCCGCAGCCCCAGGCTGTCCAGCGCCGAGGGGTAGGCCCGCCAGGCCACTTCACGCAGTTCGGTGAGCACGCCCTGGGACTCCTCGTGCGCCTGCGACAGCAGCGCGTCGGTGCGTTCGGGGTCGCGGCTGCGCCGGGCCCGCCCCAGCAGCATGGCGAGGGCGACCAGGCGCTGCTGGACTCCGTCGTGCAGATCGCGTTCGATACGCCGTCGTTCGGCGTCCACCGCCCGTACCACCGCGGCGCGGCTGGCGGCGAGTTCGTCGATGCGCCGCTGGAGCAGTTCCCGCTCGGAGGGGCCGAAGCACTCGACGGCGGAGCGGGCGTCCAGGGCGGCCAGCGAGCGCAGTCCCTGGAGGTCGAGGAAGAGCAGGACGCCGCCCAGCCCCGCCTGGGTCAGCAGTTCCTCCCAGCCGAGGCTGCCCCGTGTCACGCCGTGGAGGAGCAGTGCGGCCAGTACGGTGCCGAAGCCGAGCAGTGCGATGACGACCGCGCACAGCAGTCCGGTGTAGCAGCGGACGGCGAGGTAGCGCAGGATCTTGTGGTCGGACGCCGTGTAGTGCTCGGGGAAGCGGTCCGCGAAGAACACCGTGCGGCGGCCGCGTTCGAGGGCCGCCAGGGCGCGCGCACCGGTCATGAGGAGGCCGAGGGCGTCCGCCCGGGTGCGCGGCCACAGCAGGAAGGGGCCGAGGGCGACGCCGGCGGCGAGGAAGTAGAGGGAAGCGGGCAGCGCGGTCAGGCAGCCGAGCAGGATGCCCGTACTACGGCGCCACCGGGACGGCGTCGGGGCGGCGCTCGCCTCGGCACCCGGGCCCGGGGCGCCGGGGGCTCCCGCGAGGCCGCGGGACGCCTCGCGTCTCAGGTCCTGGTGCACGGGCCCCGAGCCTAGTGCGACCGGACGGCCCGGGACAAGATCGTCCGAGTCTGCCGGCATGGACATCGCGGGGTCGCCGTGGAGCGGGCCGGGGCGCATCAGACGCGGCGGTGCTGGGCCTTGCGGCGGCCCTTGAGCCGCACGGCCAGGTACGTGACCAAGGCGGCGGCCACCAGGGCCAGAACGACCTTGCTCAGGACACCGACGGAGGTCTCCACCACGTCCCACTGGTCGCCGAGCCAGTAACCGGCCAGGACCAGGACGCTGTTCCAGATCAGGCTGCCGAGCGTGGTGAGCATGATGAAGACGGGCATCCGCATCCGTTCCAGGCCGGCGGGCACCGAGATCAGGCTGCGGAAGATCGGCACCATTCTGCCGAGGAAGACCGCCTTGGTGCCGTGCCTGGCGAACCACGCCTCGGTGCGTTCCAGGTCCGAGGTCTTCACCAGCGGCAGCCTCGCCCACAGCGCGAACATCCGCTCCCGGCCGAAGAGCATGCCGATCCAGTACAGGGCGACCGCGCCGGCCACCGAACCGAGCGTCGTCCAGAACAGTGCCGACCCGAGGCTGAGCACGCCCTGACCCGCGGCGAAACCGGTGAGGGGCAGGATCACCTCGCTCGGCAGCGGGGGGAAGAGGTTCTCCAGCGCGATGGCCAGACCGGCGCCGGGGCCGCCCATCTTGTCCACGAGGTCGGCGGCCCATCCCGCGATCCCGTCCGCGGGCTGCGAGGACAAGGCGAGAGTCAGGTGAGGCATGGCGGGTCTCCCAGGTGGCGGGTCGCGGGGGCGGGTCGTCTCCCCGACGGCTTCCAACCTAGGAATGGCGGTTCGGCCACGGTATGGGGGTTGCCGTCGGACCGCATGCTGTTCTCCGTAGGGCCCGCCCTGTGGTTTTCCGCAGGGTGGGCCCTACGAGGCTGCCGCGCTGTTCCGGCCGCCGAGCACGCGCTGGGAGTCGCCGAGCCGCGGTGAGCCGGAGGCCCGATCCGCGACCGCCCTGGACCGGGCCGCCGGCCTCGGCCGTCACAGATCCGGCCGCCGCCTTGTCTTGTCGATGTGCGCGTTGCCGCACCCGGGACCGGCGGGGTGTCGCCGGTGTCCGACGGGTCGACGCGCACTGTGGCGGACGGTGCCGGTCCCGCCCCGCCCTGCCCGAGTCGTCCTCCCGGTCACCAGTCCAGCGGCACGGTGGCGAGGTACTGGTCGAGCAGACCGGAGATGATCTCGTGGTCGCGGAGTGAGGGGTGCCAGTCGCAGCCGAGCCGGTCCAGGCCGGGGTCGTCGTAGTACCAGTAGCCCACCCGGTCGTCTCCCCGCGCGTTGCGGTCCCGGACGATGCCCCGGGCGGTGTCGGCGAAGGCGGTGCCGGACACCGCGGTGGCGCTGACCACCAGGAATGTCCTGCTGCCGTAGCGGGCCCGCAGCTTGTCCAGGAAGCCGTGGTAGGCACTGGCGTAGGCGGCGATCAGCTCGCTCTGCGTGGCCCAGGGCTCGCCCGGGCGGAGCGGGGTCGAGAAGTCGTTGATGCCGAGGCCGATGACGACGACCTGCGGCCGCCATTCGCGCGGCTTGCGCCAGACGTCGCCCGCGACGTTCAGCAGGGCCCGGTCGTAGTAGGTGCGGTAATCGGTGCCGGGGTCGCCGCCGTTGTAGTTGCGGACCATGCCGCGGCCGGAGAACGCGTTCTGCTGGTAGTCGGCGTCGAGCTTCCGCGCGGTGAGGGCGCCGAAGGCGAGGCCCGCGTGGCTGTTCCGGTCGACTCCGCCGTTGGCCGAGCAGTCACGCGTGTCCGAGGTGTTGCCGTACCCGGCGGTGTAGGAGTCGCCGATGAACTCGATCTGCCTGCTGCGCGCCGCGGGGGCGGCGAGGATCCTTCCTCCCCGGGCGGCGGCGAACCCGCCGAAGCGGCCGACGGCCCACGGGCACTCCGTCCGCTTGACGAGCCGCACGGTGTGCTCGGTGTCGGCGAGGCCTGTGATCCAGGACGTGGTGCGCCCGGGAGTCACCAGTGTGCTCACGGTCGTTCCGTCGATCTGGACGTCGTAGTCGTTGGCGGAGTCGTCGAGCACGATCCCGACTCCCCTGCCATGGAAGCGGCCTTCGAAGACGACACCGGGCCAGCTGTATCGCACCCAGCCGTCGGCTGCCTCCTTGACCCGGCCCACCGTCCGGAAGGACGGCAGGGAGCGGTGGGCGCCGGACGCCTGGGAGGGCGTGGCCGCCGCGGTGGTGACGCCCGCGGTGACGCTCGCGGCGGCGGCCGTGAGCAGTGCCCGCCGGGAGAGGTGGGGAGCGGTACGCATGAGCGGTCCTTCCGGTGTCGGGAGATCTGCGCGTGCGACGAGTACGAGAGCGCTCCCATGATGGCGGTGCGGGTGCGGCGTGGGGAGTGGGCGGTTGCGACGGGTGCGGAAGACACCGGTGTGGTGATGGGGCTGGCGGGCCGGCGAGTGGCGCTCTCCGGCTTCCTCGGCATCGGTGGCAGGCCCTGACGGGTCATAGAGTCGGCGTGTGACTGACGAAGACTCCACCTTCGACATGCTGGCCGTGCTGAGCGATCCCGTGCGCCGCCGCCTCTACCGCTACGTCGCCGCCGCCCCCGAGGAGGTGGGCCGGGACGCGGTGGCGGAGGCGGCCGGGGTCTCCCGGTCGTTGGCCGCCTTCCATCTGGACAAGCTGGTCGAGGCCGGGCTGCTCGCCGTCTCCTTCCGGCGGCTGTCCGGGCGCACCGGCCCCGGGGCGGGGCGGCCGGCGAAGCTGTACCGGCGCGCCGAGGGGGAACATGCCGTCTCCGTGCCGCCGCGGTCGTACGAGGCCGTCGGCCGGCTGCTCGCCGAGGTGCTGGAGAACGCCGGGCTGGACCGGGAGTTGCAGGCCGCGGCGAGGGCGGCGGGCGCGGCACACCCGGACGGGCCCGCCGACGACGTGGAGGCGGTGCTACGGGCCCGGGGCTACGAACCCTTCTGGGACGGGGAGACGCTGCGGCTGCGCAACTGCCCTTACCACGCGCTGGCTACGGAGTTCCCCGCCCTCATCTGCGGGATGAACCTGGCGCTCATCGAGGGCTTGGCGCACGAGCGGTGGTCACCCGCGTTGGATCCGTGCCCCGGCGGCTGCTGTGTCGCCCTTTCTAAAAATAAAAGTGATTGACGATAGAAGTCGGGCCGGGCCATGCTGTGCTCATGACTGACTCTCATCTGGCGCAGGTCAACATCGGCCGCATGGTCGCCCCGCTGGACAGCCCCGAGCTGGCCGACTTCGTCGCCCTGCAACCGGAGATCAACGCCCTTGCCGACCAGAGTCCCGGGTTCGTCTGGCGGATGGTGGACGCCGGCGGCATGGACGCGACCGGCATCCGCCCCGTCGACAACGACACGTTGCTGCTGTTCAACTGCTCGGTCTGGGAATCGGTCGAAGCGCTCCAGAGGTTCACGTACCACAGCGATCACCTTCGCGTACTGAGCCGCCGCCGGGAGTGGTTCCGCCGCATGACCGAGGCGCACCAGGCCCTGTGGTGGATCCCGGCCGGCCACCGCCCGACCGTCGACGAGGCGATGGAGCGGATCGCGATGGTGCGCGAAAACGGCCCCGGCCCGCAGGCGTTCACCTTCCGCGCCCCGTACCCGGCGCCGAGCGGGATGGCGCGGCTCTAGTACGGCTCCGTCAGGTCTGTCTCGATCTTGACGTCGTGTGTGGCCTGCTGGGCAGCGGTTGGTGGCTGGTGGCAGGTGGCGCACAACCGGTCCAGCACCTCAGGGATCCTGGAGGGCGTCGAGGGCTGGACAGCCAGTGGTCGGCGGGCGTCTCCGCGCCCCCGGGCCACTCGACCAGCGGCCGGCAGTCGGGCAGCACTCCGTCCCACCAGCCCCGTTCGGCCGAGGTGACGGCCAGGATGGGACGCTCGACGGCCTTGCCGGCCGGGCGGACGCGCACGACGGCGAAGCGGGACCGTGACTGGCCGCGCGAGCCCTGCCGCCTGGGAAGCCGATTCCCGGCCAGGGCGACGTGGTCGGCGCGGGCTGGACGATGGCGGTCCGCAAGGGCGTAACGCTGAGGTCCAGGCGCCCGGCGGCAGCCACCCCCATTGTCCGGTGGCGCTGCCACGGGGGCCGCCCGATGGCTGAGAAAGCGCTGTTGCCGACGCCGGTGAGCGGACGTGACCATCGAATGGCATCCACCGAGCGACCGGGAGATCACGCCATGACGGTCACGGCCGAACAGCCCGTGCCCTATCCGTTCAACGAGCCCGACGGACTGAGCCTGGCGGACGCGTACCAGGCGGCCCTTGAGGAACCGGGCCTGATGCGCGTACGTCTGGCGTACGGGGAGCCCGCCTGGCTGGTCACCAGGTATGCCGACGCGCGCCTGGTTCTGGGTGACCGCCGCTTCAGCAGGGCGGAGGCGCTACGGCACGACGCACCACGTCATTCGGAGGGCAGCCAGGACAGCGGCATCCTCAGCATGGACCCGCCCGGGCACACACGGCTGCGCACGCTGGTGGCGAAGGCGTTCACCGTGCACCAGGTGGAGAAACTGCGTCCGGCGGTCCGGGACCTGGCGCACCGGCTGCTCGACGAGATGGAGGCCATGGGGCAGCCCGCCGACCTCGTGGAACACTACGCGCTGCCGATCCCGGTCGCCGTCATCTGCCGCATGCTGGGAGTGCCGGAGGAGGACCGCCCCAAGTTCCGGACCTGGAGCGACGCGGCGCTCTCCACCAGCTCCCTGACGGCCGCGGAGTTGGAACGCAGCAGGCAGGAACTGCGGGCCTACATGGCCGGACTGGTGGCGGACCACCGGCGCAACCCGCGACCCGACCTGATGACGGGCCTGATCGAGGCGCGTGACACCGGTGACCGGCTGAGCGAACTGGAACTGGTCGATCTGTGCGACGGCATCCTCATCGCCGGTCACGAGACGACGGCCACCCAGATCCCCAACTTCGTGCACACGCTGCTCGACCACCCCGAGCAGATGGAGTTACTCCGCAAGAACCCCGAGCTGCTGCACGGCGCGGTCGAGGAACTCATGCGCTTCGTGCCCCTGGGCAGCGGCGCGAGCTTCCCCAGGTACGCCACCGAGGACGTGGAGGTCGGCGGTACCCTCGTCCGCGCCGGTGAGCCCGTCCTGGTCGCGATCGGCGCCGCCAACCGCGACGCGCTGAAGTTCACGGACCCCGGCCGGCTCGACATCACCCGGACCGGCGTCCAGCACCTCGGGTTCGGGCACGGGGTGCACCACTGTCTCGGCGCACCGCTCGCCAGGCTGGAGCTTCAGGAGGCTCTGGGGGCCCTGCTCGAACGCTTCCCCGGTCTGCGTCTCGCGGGCGACGTGCGCTGGAAGGACCAGATGCTGGTCCGTGGTCCGCGCGAGATGCCGGTGGGGTGGTGAGGGCGGTGTCCTGGACGACCGGGGTGGACCGCGCCCTGTGCATGGGATCGGGCATGTGCGCCGGTATCGCACCCGAGCTGTACCGGCTGGACGACGAGGGCCGGGCGGAGCCGCTCGCCGCGGACATCCCCGAGGACGAACGCGCGCTGGACGCCGCGGACTCCTGCCCGGCGACGGCGATCTCGGTACGCGCCGGGCAACGGCTGATCGGGCCACGCCCGTGAGCGGCGCGTCCGGAGCTCCCCCCGCCGTGACCGCGATGCCTCGTCGCCCGGCTTCGCGGCCGGGCGACGGCCCGGGCACCACGGCGAGGGGGCGCGGCGAGTCGGCGTAGGCGGAGAACGCTCCGGCCCTGCCGGTCTTGCCGGCTGCGGCGATGAGGAACACGGCGGTCAGCAGTCCGCGCACGCCGTAAGCGAAATAGTTCATCGTCCTGCCAGTACCCCTCCGCGTTGCGGCGCACCTAGCACGTGAGTGCCTCCGCGTCGGCGGAGGGGAGGAACCGCTCCAGCAGGGAAGTGCCGAGGTTTCCGAGCTTGTCGAGCGTGGCCAGTCCTCATTTCGACAGCCCCTCGTGTCCCGGCGGCAGACGTCCGGTGGGAAGGCGAGGGGGTCCGGGCCCGGCCCGGTGATCGGGCCCGTCACACACGAACGCGGACGCCGGGTACGCCGGCGTCCGCGGTCATCTCATCAGGTGGTCAGTCGCCCGACGGGACCTTCAGTCTGTCCCAGCTCGTCCGGCCCGGGATGCCGTCCGCGTCCTTGCCGCGGTAGCCGAGTTTCTGCTGCCAGGCCGCGTAGGACTTGCGATCGGCCTCGGTCCACTCGGGGCCCGGGCCCTTCTCGTAGCGGCCGCAGCCCTCGGCGACGAGGCGGCGGCCCATGGCGGTGATCAGGGGGGACTTCCGCCCGGTGTGGAAGAAGCCGGCGCCGGGGAAGGGCGCGTACTTGGGCTTGGGTCCGGGCTTGGGGCCGCCCGGCTCCTTGCCGCCCTTGCCCGCGAGCCGGTCGGCTATGCGGCGCCGCATGGCGTCCATGGTGAAGCCCCGCGGGTCCTGCTTGCCGGGCTGCCACTCCTTGTGGCCGATGACGGAGCGCTCCGACCACCCGTGGTGCCGGCAGATCGCGGCGGACACCTTCTCGATGGCCTCCTTCTGCACCTCGGGCCAGGGGTCCTTGCCGTCGCCCAGGTTGACGCACTCGAAGCCGTAGAAGTGCCGGTTGCCGTCGGTGTCGGCCTCGTTGTCCGGTGGAAGCGCGCTCTCGTCGACCACCGCCCGCAGCACGTCGCCGTCACCGAGACCGGCGTGGTTGGCGCGGCCGTTGCCGACGAGGTGGACGTGGCCTTCCTTGTCGATGACCCCGTGGCAGAGGGGCCCGGGCAGGCCCGCGTAGCCGTCGTAGCAGATGTTCACGGAGTTCTGGGTGCCCGAGGTGACGGTGTGGTGGATCATCACGCCGTTCACCGGGCCCCAGGGCCCCTTGGTGTTGCGGTTGTGGTTGCGCCAGTCGCGTACCTCGTGCACCGTCAGGCCCTCCGCGCGCAGGACCGCCAGCAACTTGGCCGCGCTCATCGGCTGTGCCATCACTCGTCTCCTTCCGCGGCGGCCCCCGCCGCCGCCGTGGTCTGGGAGGGGCCGGCCTCCGCGGCCCGTTCCTCGTGCGCGGCGCGGGCCTCGGCGTCCAGGGCCGCCTGATCGGCCGGGGGGACGTCCGCGGCGAGCGCGCCGAAGGCCCGGCGCAGGTCGGCGGTGCTGCCCTCGCCGGTGACCAGTGCCAGCGGGGCGAGGTGCCGGTCGATGCCCGCCGGGGCCTTCAGCAGCGGGCGGCGGGCCGCGTCCGTGTCCCACTCGACGCTTCCGGTGGCGGTGCGGGCCGGGATCAGCCAGTGGTCGCCGGTGCGGTAGGTGCCGTTCTCGGCGAAGTAGACCTGGACGCCGTCCTCCAGCGGCAGCCACCGCCCTTCGGCGAGCGGCAGGGCGCCGCCCTTCAGGGACTCGGTGCGGCCCTTGCGCCGGGGCCTTTCGCGGTGGTCCCAGCGGCGCAGGAAGGGGTGCAGGTGCGGCAGGCGTCCCACGCGCGGGTCCGGCTCGGCGGAGAGGCGGACGCGGCGGCCGGGCAGGTCCAGTTCCTCGACCCGCAGCAGGGGCAGCGCCTCCAGCCGGGAGGCGTAGGCGGTGTCGGTGACCTCGACGTGGTCGCCGACCTCCAAGCCGAGCTTGGCGTCGGGGCCCAGGGTGGCCAACTGAACCCAGGTGCCGTCGAGTTCGTCCACCGGGAAGACGGCCGAGCCGTTCTCCCGGGACCACTTGAAGGTGGCGTCGGCCGCCTCGCCGCCCGCGTGGATCTCCACCCGGTACAGCTGGTTCTCCGGGCCCCGGTAGCGGGCGTCGGGGCGGACCAGGCAGGGGTCGTCGTCGGCGTGTTCGGGCCGTTCGCCGCGGGCGGCGAGCCGGGCGGAGGGCGCGGCTTGGGCCCGGGCCCACTTGTCGAAGGCGTCGCGGACGGCGCCCGGGGACGGTTCGGCGTCGCCGAGGTCCAGCGCGGTCAGGGGCAGCGGCAGCACCTGCCAGACGACTTTGGTGCGGACGGCGGTGTCCGGGAGCGCGGCGCCGAGGGCGACCTCGCGGAGCGCCGGGTCCTCGGCCGCCGAGACCGTCCGCTCCCACACCTGGAGGTAGACGAGGAAGGGCGACCGGGCGGGCGAGGGCAGGCGGTCGCCGGGCCGTTCCGGGTCGCGGAAGCCGTCGGGCTGGTTCCAGTAGTCCCAGTGGGCGTCCGTCCCGGCGGGCTGCCGCGGTGCGGTGTCCTCGTCCGGTACGGGGACGCCGGGCGCGGGGCGGTCCGCGTCGCACAGGATGCCGTCCACGTAGTAGCGGCCGCCGTGGATGTGCAGGGTGTCGATGTCGTGCTTGCCGCCCACGTATTCGATGCGGAAGCCGCAGGCGTCGGCGGGTCCGCCGTGCCGGCCGATGAGGTCGGCGGCGAGGGTGCGGGCCTGGTGGAGCTGGATGGCGGTCTGTTCGTTGAGGTCGGCGTCCAGTTGTACCCGGCCCTGCTGGGCGAGGACCGCGGAGTAGTGCCGCTCCGGGCGGAAGGTGGCGCGGGAGAGGTCGGCGTGCATGAAGGGGGTCCCCCCTGGTTCGGAAGTCTGCGGGTGGGTCGTACGGCGGCACCGCTCACGTCACGAAGAAGATCCCGGCGTCCGCGATCGCGGGGGTGTACTCGGCGAGCCGCGCCCTGAGCGCGTCCTCCCGCTGGGGGCGGTACAGGTCGTGGAACGCGCCGAGTTCACCTCCGTCGTCGGCGCCGCGCCGGATCTGTTCGGGGCCTTGGTCGGCCAACTGGCCGTACCACGGCGTCCCGTAGCGGGTGGACACGAACAACGGCCTTACGGACTCCGCCTGTTCGGCGCCGACGAGGTCGGGCTGGCAGCGATGGCGGCGCGGGGTGCGCGAGCCGGGCGGCACATAGCAGTGGCGCAGCCCGCCGATGCCGCGCCGGGCCACGTGCAGTCGGCCGGTGAACACGGAGTTCTCGGCGAACTCGACGGCGTGCGTGTGCACTTCCCCGATGACGGTGGTGCGGCGCAGGTGCAGCACGGCGTGCGCGTGGCGGCAGTCGGGGGCGGACAGGGCCGCGCGGTCGTCGCCGGTGGCGTCCAGGACGCTGTCGTTCAGCTGGATGTGGAGGGGGTCCTGGCTCACCTCGTCGCCGATGACCTCGATGGTGCCGAGGACGCTGTGCTCGATCCGGAGGCAGGCGGTGGTGCGTTCCAGGACGACGCTGGGTTCGTCGGGCGAGTGCGGCGCGCACTCGGGCTCCAGCGACCATCCGGGCACGAGCGTGGAGTGCCGGACGACGACGGCGCCGACGGGGCCGGTGACGTTGATGCCGCGCCCGGCGACGAGGAGCCCGTCCAGGACGATGCGCGGCCGTTCGTGCGGGGCGCAGTCGGCGTCCACGGCGCGGATGTTGAGGGCGTCGGGGCGGTTGCTGTACCAGTCGAGGAGCCGGATCACCGGCCGGGTGCCCTCGGCGGCGCGCAGTTCGAGGCGGTCGCCGGGGTCGAGGTCGAAGTCCAGTTGTTCCTGGTAGGCGCCGCTGTGGGTGATCTCGATGATGCCGGTCCGGCCGGGGCCGCGGTGGTTCTGCCAGGCCCGGTAGGCGTCCATGATCCGCCGGTACGGCCCGCCGGGACCGACCCGGTAGAGGTCGGCGTCGGGGCGGGCGCCGCGGTCGGGGCGCGGGTACTGGCCGCCGCCCATGTCGGCGGCGAAGGCGTGGTGGTAGTCGACCCAGACGCCCTGGCGGGGCGCGCGGCGGGCGCCGAACGCCATCCGGCCGAGCTCCGGGTCGACGGCGATCTGCCCGCGCCCGGGCCGGTAGCGCCAGTCGGACAGGTCGGCGACGACGATGTCCGCCGGCGGTACGGGCCGGTCCTCGCCGTCGCGCCGGATGCACAGGCTCTTGCCGGGGCCGTAGTAGTCGGCGAGCCGGTCGTGCAGCAGCCGGCGGGTGATGAACGCGGGCACGTTGTCCACGGCGGCGATGTGCGCGGGCGAGGGTTCGGGTACCGGGCGGGTGAGCAGCGGGGTGTCGTTGCCGAGGATGGAGAAGGTGTAGAGGTTGCGGGCGCGGTCGACGCAGTAGGCCGGTGATGTGGTGAGCGCGTACGGTTTGAGCCGCCAGACGAAGAGGCCGACCCCGGCCGGTGTCCACCCTCCTTGTGTCCGCGTCGAGTCGGCGCGGCGTACGTCGACGGTGCGGGACGTCGTGTCGAAGGGGCCGCCCGCGGTGGCGAGTGCCGAGCCGTCCCTGAGGTCGAGCAGCCGGCCGCGTTCGGTGCGCCGGCCGGTGCCGTGGAGTCTGACCGGCTGGGTGTGGGCCACGTGCCGGGACAGTTCGACGGCGCGGGCGGGCCAGTCGGCGACCCGGTCGGAGAGTTCCTCCAGCAGGTGCAGGGTGCCCTTGCGGCGCCGTTGGGCGACCGTGGCGGCCACGTCCCGGCGGGGGGCGACGGCCTCGGCGAGCGCCGCCCGGCCACCGTCGTGCAGCCCGGTGGTCAGGACGTGCTCGTAGCCGGGCAGGGTGCGGTAGCCGACGAGGTCGCCGAGGTAGGGCAGCACCCAGGGGGCGGCGGTCTCCACGAACAGGTCCTCGTAGCCCTGGTGCACGCCGTCGCGGACCCGGTCCAGTTGCTCGCCGATGACGGCGAGCAGGGCCCGCAGCGGTTCGCCCTCCTCCGCGTCGCGCGACCGGTGCCGGCGGGGCAGCAGTTCGGCGAGTCCGTCGGGGTGCCGGTCGGCCGGCGTGCGCGGTTCGGCGTCGGGGGACATCACTTGACCTCCGTCAGGATCAGGGTGTCCGCGGCCCGCGCCGACAGCATGGCGAGCTGGGCCGGGCGGATGCCGCGGAAGACGACCACCGTCCGGTCCTTGGGCAGGCGCCGGGTGTCGGTGATGTCCGGGTTGAGGCGCAGCAGCCGGCCGAGCGGGATGCCGTGGCGGGCGCAGACCGACGTCAGGGTCTCGCCGTCGGCGGCGCGGACCGTGTAGGTCCGCTCGTCGTAGGCGGCCGGGTGCGCGGGGACCGTGGGCCGGGGGATGCCGGGGCCGGCGAGCAGGGCGGTGAGCCGGTCCGGGGTGGCGGAGGCGGGCACGCCCGTGAAGACGTCCACGTCCATGTGGTCGACGCCGGGCACGGAGTGGGCGGTGGCGAGCACTTCGGTCAGGCGGGCGGGCCGGCCGAGTTCCCGCCCCTCGTAGCCGAGGCGGCGCAGCAGGGCCTGGCGCAGCCGGGGTTCGACGGTCTCCCAGGTGTGGTCCGGGGCGAGTTTCACCTTGGCGGCGATGAGCAGCAGGACGAGTTCGCGGGCGTCGACCCGGACCGGCAGGCCGGGGTCGCCGTACTCGGTCAGGGCGCGGCGCAGCGGCCGGAGGTTGTCGTCGGCGAGGGGCACGTCGTCGGTGCCGGCGACCGTCACGTGGAGCACGCGCCGCCGTCCGTCGAACAGTTCGCGGGCGGCGGCCCGGCCGATGCCGGCCCGGGAGCGGGCGAAGTCCGCGTAGTCGGCCGGGGAGACCAGCCGGTCCAGGGCGGAGACGGCGAGCGGGATCGTGCGACGGGTCAGGCCCGGCCCGTCCGCGTCCGAACCGCCGGTCGCCGGGAGCGGGTTGGTGACCGCGGTGACGCCGAGTGGGCGGGTGAGCGGCTGGGTGATCCGTTCGGCGGGGACGTCGGCGGCCTTGCCGGTGCCGAAGCGGTAGCGGGCGCGTACGTTCTCGTGTCCGCTGGGCAGCCGGGCGCCGTGGACGCCGTCGCCGAAGGTGACGGTGGTGCGGCCGTCGGCGGCGGTGCCGGTGATGTAGACGCGGTCGGTGGGGCCGCGTCCGGCGAGGCTGTCGACCTCGTGCCAGAGCAGGCCGTCCACGCGGATCTCCAGGACCGGGGTGGCGCCGGGCGGGTTGTCGGCGGCGAGCCAGGTCAGCGGGGACTGCCAGAGGGCGAAGGTCTGGTTGGCGCGATCGGAGTCGCCGCTGCCGAGGGCCTCCTCGCGGCTCTCGCCGTGGGTGGCCTCGACGACGTTGCCGAGGACGCGCACGCTCGCCCGGTCGTAGCGGTGGACCAGGTTCGTGGTCAGGGTGAGGTGGGTGTGGACGTGGTCACCGGGGAGGTGGGGGTCGATGGCCGGGTCGGCGGCGGCGAGGGTGACCACCTCGCTCGCCGTGACCCCGCTCGCGCCGGGTACGTCGGTGCGTTCGCCGCTGACGACGAGGGTGCGGCCGGGCCGCAACCCGTCGTAGAGCTCGGCGAGTTCGATCTCGTTGCCGTGTACGTCCTCGCCGAGCGGCTCGTCGGCCGGGCGCAGCGGCTCGCCGGCCGCGTGCACGGTGGTGTCGCGGATGTGGGAGAGCAGGACGTCGGCCTCGTCCAGCCAGGGGTCGGCCAGGGTGAGTTCGGTGCCGCGGCCGGTGATGCCGTAGTCGGAGTACGCCGCCGTCCGGGCGGCCACCACCTGGGTGGTGACGAAGGCGAGCGAGGCGTCGCCGGGGACGCTCGTGCCCTTGGCCGGGCGCTCGATCGCCACCCAGCTGCCGACGGTGACGGCGTCGTGGACGCTGTCCAGTCGCAGGATGCGGCGGTTGAGGGGGGCGGGTCTGCTCGCGATGACGATCTCGACGTTCGGTGCGGTGCCGCCGACCGTGTAGGTGACGCTCACCCGGTACGCGCCGTGGGGGAACTGCCTGCTGCCGCCGGGCTCCAAGGAGAATTGCTCGCTGGTGCCGCCGGTCACGGCGATGTGTACGGTGCCGTCGTCCTCGGGCCGGGAGACGAACAGGCTGCTCTCGGGCAGGCCGGCGTGGAGGCGTGCGGTGACCCCGGGTTCGCTGTCTGCGGCCGGACGGATCGGCTCGTGGTCGCGGACCGCCTGGGTGGACAGGTCGACCTGGCCGGGTCCCAGGGTGAAGGTGACCGGCCGGGTGACGGGCAGGTTCTCGGCGCGCTGGTCGGAGCCGCTGCCCTCGACGTACTGGAACTCGGCGCGGACCGGCGTCCGGCCCGCGGGGTCGTACACCACGCGCATGCTCGCCAGCGCGGCGCCGGTCAGCGGCCAGTCGGCGGTGCGGATGACGCGGCCGCGGGCGTCCTGGACCGGTTTGAGGGGGGCGGTCGCGCCGAAGGGGGCGGCGGTGACGCGCATCGCGAGGAGGGTGCGCAGCAGTGGGCCGGTGGCCGGGGCGGTGGCGGTGCGCCAGGCCGGGTAGAGGCCGGCCAGCCCTGGGTCGAGGGCGCTCAGCAGGCGGGCGGTGTCGGTGCCGGGACGGCGGGTGCGGGTCTCCTGCCGGGGCTCGGGGGCGGCGGCGCGCAGGGCGGGGAGGACCGTGTTCAGGGCTTGGAGGGCGGCTTCACGGGGATCGGGCCGGGCCTCGTGCCGTGCGGTGGCGTGGAGGCCCGCCCGGGTCCTCGGGGTGGCGTCGCCCTGCGCGGCGGGAGTGCCCGCGGCGGGGTCGGCGGGCCGGGCGGGGGCCTGCGCCAGCGCCCGGCCGGCCAGTTCCGCGAGGACCGCCGCCAACTGTTCGCACCACGCCGCGACGTCCTCGTACGGCTCCGCCAGGACCGCGGCCTCGCGCAGGCGGGCCACCGGCTCGCCCAGGCGGGTGGCGAGCCGCTCCGGGGTGTCGATGGTGTCCAGGTCGGTGCGCAGGGGGGCGAGGATCTGGTCGTCGAAGTCCTCGATCAGGCGGCTGACCGGGCGCGGGTTGGGGACGTCCGGGGTCGGCGGCTCGTCGCCGGGTTCGCCCGGGGCGGCCGGCTCGGCGGTCCAGCGTCGCACCTCCGCCACCAGCTCCTTGAGCGTGGGCGGGGCCGACTGGGCCAGGGTGAGTGCGGTGATCTCCTCCCCGGGGTCGGCGCGGACGCCGGCGATCGTGATCAACTTCCGTTCTCCGCCCGCCTGTTCGCCGAAGACGAAGAGGAGCTTGTCGCCGGTCCGCAGGGAGTTGGCCGTGCCCTCCACGAAGAGTTCGGAGCGGCGGGCGAGGTCGTCGGGGGTGAGGAGGGAGGGCCTGCGGCGCCGTACCGTCAGTTCGTTCCAGTCCCAGCGGGCGGTGAGGTCCCGGGAGGTCTCGAAGGTCAGCGACCGCTCGTCGGCGGAGGCGGGCACGCTGTGGCTGCGGGCCCCGCGCGGGACCGGCACCGGCAGGGTCTCGGCGCGCGGGTCGCGTTCGAGGGTGTACGCCAGATGGGTGGTGGCGGCCAGTCCGGGGCGCGGCCGGTGCCCGACGAGCCGGCCCAGCAGGACCAGGGAGCGGTGGTCGCGGGCGGTGCGGAGGTAGGCCTCGTCGGCGATCCGCTCGGAGTGGAAGGTCAGCAGGTCGCCGAGGACGGCGGCGGCGTCGAGGAGTCCCACGGCCGGGTCGTCGGGGGTGCGTACGGTGAGCCGGGCGAGGGCCGGGTACGCGGGTGAGGCGAGCCGGTCGAGGAGGGCGGCGAGGAAGGTGCCGTACTCGTCGACGCGGTAGTCGAGGGCGGTGCGGCCCGGCGGGTTGTGGAGGGGGGCGGGGGCGAGGCGCTCGTCGTGGCCGCCGCATGCGCCGCCGCAGGGACAGGGCCGGTTCATCGGGCTCCTCCCAGGGTGATCTCCAGCCGGCCCTGTTCGGGCCGGTCGGGGTCGTTGTCGCAGGTGGCGATCTCCAGTGGGCCGAGGCGCAGCAGGCCGTCCGCCCGCTCTCCCCGGTCCGGCTCGAACAGCCGCCGCAGCCGGGTCACTTCGACGCTCTCCACGCCGGGGACGGCCGCGGCGACGGCGACCAGGCGGCTGAGCCGTACGGGTTCGCCGAAGGTCAGGGCGTCGGGGTGCAAGAAGCCGAGCCGGCCGCCGGGCAGCCGGCCGCGGCCGAGGACGCGGTACAGGTCGGCCAGGATCCGCCCGTGCTGGTGACCGGGCAGCGCGCACACCCGCAGCGCGATGTCCACCGGCACCAGCCGGGCGGGGCCGACCACCAGGTCGTGACCGATGCGCCGGTACGTCTCCAGGGCCTGGGTCACCGTGTCGAGCAGGCGCGGCGACGGGGTGCCGCCGTACGCGTCGACGGCGATGTGGGCCTCCTGTGTGCTGCCGGTCCAGCGGAGGTCGGCGGCGGCCCGCTGGACGCCGGGCACAGCGGAGGCGAGTGCCGCGTAGTCGGCGGCGGTGACGGCGCGCAGCCGGGTGCGGCGCAGCTCCAGCGGGGCCAACTGGCGTACCTGTTCCACGGGTTCGGGTTCGGTGCCGCCGGTGGCCGGCAGCGGGTTGCGGACGGTGGCGGCGGGTACCGGCTCGCCGGGCTCGCCCGCCGTCACGACGAGATGGTTGATGGCCTCGGCGCCCACGTTGCCCGCGCTGCCGCCGCCGAGGCGGTAGCGCGCCGTCAGGCGTGTTCCGGGGGCCGGACCGGCGCCGTGCCGTCCGTCGCCGAAGCGCAGGGCGAGCCGTCCGTCGTCCTCCGGTTCGCCGACGAAGTGCCGGTCGCGGGGCGCGCTGTCGAGCAGGTCCCGGCGCGGCTCCCACACCGTCTCGCCGTCGGTGAGGCGTACGGCGGGCAGGGCGCGGCGCGGGTCCTGGGCGAGCGCGGCCCGGGCCGGGCCGCGCAGCACCGGCTCGTCGGGGTGGAGTCCGGTGGCGTACGCCGGGCCCCAGCTGTGCGCGATCTCCCAGGCGATGTGGGCGTCGAGGACGGTGCCGGCGCGGGCCCGCGCGGTGAGGACGTCGATGCGCCGCCGTTTGGCGTGGAGCAACTCGTCACGGCGGTGCAGCAGTTCGCGCAGGGCGCGGACGGGGTGCCGGCGCAGTTCCAGCCGTTCCAGCAGCTTCAGGCCGAAGAGCACGGCGAGTTCGGTGATCTCGTCCTCGGCGAGTCCGTCGGCGTCGCGGGCGCTGCGCCACAGCTCGATCAGCCGCTGCCGGACCCGGTCCGGGATCGCGGCGATCCGCTCCGCTTGTGCGGCGGCGACCGCCGCCGGGTCGGGGAACGGTACGGCCTGGGTGACGGGGGCGTGGCCGAGGACGGGGCGGAAACGCGGCCGGATGCCTGGATAGACGCTCTGGGCGAGCAGCGTCCGCAGGGCCGCGGCCTGCGCGTGCGCCGTTCCGGGCACCACGTGCTCGTGGCGCTGTCCGGCCCCCGCCAGGCCGATTCCGGCGCGGGTGACGGCCCGCTCCCCCACGACGTCGAACAGTTCGCGGACGTCGTCGGGGCGCAGTGCCCGGCCGCTTTCGGCGCGGTCCGTCAGCGAGGTGATGAGCCGTGCCGGCGCGTTGCCCCACGCCGGCTCCTCGCAGCCGTGGCCGGGCGGGCCGCAGGGCGCCACGACGGCCGGGGCCGGCGGCACGGTGACCGTCTCCGCGGTGCCGGAGCGGCCGTGGTCCACGAGGACGGCGTTGCCGCGGGCGAGGGTCACGTCCTCGACGGGCAGGCAGTCGCGTCCGCCCCGGGTGGTCAGGCGGAACGGGACGCGCAGGGCGTCCTCGGCGGCCCAGGTGACCTCCAGCACCGGCTGGTCCTCGACGCGGTCCAGGCCGGGGGTGACGGAGGTGAGGCGGACGGCCTGCCGGTGGGCGGGGTCGGCGTCGCCCGGGGTGCCGGTGCGCGGGCCCTTGACCTCCTCCAGGATCAGCACGTCGCCCGGTTGCAGGGCGAGCCCGCGCTCCCGGCGGGTCGCGGGGTCCGTCCACTCGTCGCGCAGGGTGGCGGCGGTGGCTCCCACGGGCAGCGCGCAGACCTCGCCGTCCCAGGTCCACAACCGGATCGCGTTGTGCGCGACCCGCAGTTCCAGCGGCTCGGCGGCGAGGACGGGTTCGAATACCTCCACGGAGCCGCGCTCGTCCAGGTCGCCGAGGTCGTTGTCGTCGATGACCGTGCCGGGTCCGGGGCGGTCGTGCGGGTCGAGGGCGCGTACGTCGACCGCGGCGAAGCGGTAGGTGCCGGGCGCCAGGGTGCGGTCGGCGGCGGTCTGGACGGTCACGTAGGTGCGGGCGTTGCAGCCGTCGTGCATCGGGTAGTCGATGAGCCGGACGTGCCGGCGTACGGAGACGCGGCGGCGGGCGGTGTCGAGGTATGCCTCGGTGGCGACGGCGTCCTGCTGGTAGCTGATCTGGTCGCCGGTGTAGGCGAGCAGTTCCACCAGGGTGGTGCCCAGGTCGGCCGGGTTGCGCTCGGCCCAGTCGGGGGTGGTCAGCGCGAGCCGGTCGAGCAGGAGCTTGCGGAGGGAGTCGTAGTCGCGGGCCGTGTAGTCGATCACGGGGGCGGCCGGGAGGGCGGTGTCGTCCTCGCCCGCGTCCGCGCGGCCGAAGGGGCTCGGGCAGTCGGGCCAGAAGCGGAACTCCGCGCCGGAGTAGCGCTGGTCGAAGCCGTGGTACGGCTCGGTACCGGGCCTGCCGTAGGGGTCGGCCTCCACCAGCGACAGCCGGTAGCGGGAGGTGTCGCCGGCCCGGTCGAGGGTGACGTGGAGCCGGTCGTCCAGTTCGGGGTCCTCCTCGCGTTCGACGCCGAGGTCCACGGCGGTGAGGCCGGTGACGCGCCGTCCGCCGTCGATGCGGACGTTCTCCGGGCCGAGGCCGCTGGGCGCCTTGCCGAGGAAGGTGACGGTGAGCAGCAGCCCGTCGTCGCTCACCTCGACGGCGTCGATCCCGTTGAGGTGGGCGGCGCGCACCTTGGCCCGCCGGGTGGCTCCCGCGCTCATGCCGCCCTCCCCTCGAAGAGGTCCTCCTGGACGGTGCCCGTGGACCGGACCAGGTAGGACAGTTGGACGCGTACGGTGTCGTCGGCGGCGGCGATGTCGAGGGAGACGACCTCGATCAGGTCGCCCAGCCAGCGCTGGAGGGCTGCCTGGACGGAGAGTTCGAGGGTGCTGACCAGTTCGGGGCCGATCGGCGCGAAGACCAGGTCGAGCAGTCCGCAGCCGAAGTCGGGGCGCATGACGCGCTCGCCGGGGCTGGTGAACAGCAGCTGTTCGATGAGGTCGTGGACGTGTTCGGCGGGGCGGGCGTGCGCGGTGCGGCCGCGGCGGTCGGCGTGGAACGGGAACGCGATGTCGCTGCGCGGGCGGGTGTGTCGGCTCGGCGGTCTCATCGGACGGTGACCTTTCGCTGCGCGGCCTGGACGACGGGTGGTCCCTGCGGGACGAGGGCCGCGCTGAGGCACTGGGCGGCACAGGTGTCGAGCAGCACGGGGGCGCCGTCGGCCGTGACGCCGGTGTCGGCGGCGGTCCAGCGGACGGACACGCACGGCGAGGGCACGCCCTCCACGGTGTGCGGGCAGCCGGTGACGACGTAGGCGTGGGCGGTCGTGGCCACGGTGACGCCGTCGACGCGGACGCCGCCGGAGGGTGCGGTGGCGGGTGCGGCTCGGCCGCCGTGCGGGCAGCCGATCACGGCGCCCGCGTGGAGCAGACTCCCGGACAACTCTCTTCCCCCGTTTGTCTATCGCTTGGACTGTGCGGTCAACTGGCCCTGGTTGATGGTGACTTCCCGGCCGCGCAGGGTGATCTCGGCTCCTGCTCCGGTGGCGATGACCACGGCTTCCTTGGTGATGCGGATGTAGGCGCCGCCCTGGGCCTGCAGGAGGATCCCCTGTTCGGTGCCGGCCGTGTCGTTGAGGACGATCTTGTGGTCCCCCGGGGTCTGTACGACGACGGGTTTGCTCGCCGCGCCGGCCCGCAGCTCGCGCCGGGCGTCGGGCGGCAGTTCGCTCGCGTCGCCGTACCAGCACCCGGTCCACACCGGGAAGCTGGGGTCTCCCTGTTCGAACTCCATCCAGACGCCGGCGCCGGGTGGCGGCACCGCGAACTGCCCGGACTCGGGCCCGGTGAACGGCAGGCAGGGCAGCGCCCAGGTGGACGGCTCGTCCCCGAGGACGTCCGGGACCTCGGCCGTGATCCGGCCGAGCCGCAACGGGTCGTCGTTGCTGACCACCCGGCCGCGGAACTTGCCGAGGTAGCGATTGCTGGGTGCCGCCATGGTCGGGGTGCTCTCCTCGTCGGTGGGTCGGGTGGGTCACGGCCGGACGGTGTCGCCGCGCGCTTCCAGGCCCTCCCGGGAGAGGGTGAAGTTCTGCTGGAAGGAGCCCGGGCGGAGGTTGTGGGTGACGGACTTGACGAAGTAGTCGCCGTCGTACGCGCGTCCGGCGCCGCGGACGCCGACGAGCCGGCGTGGCTGGAGGAGGTAGCCGTGCCGGCTGACGTCGAGCGAGCCGGAGCCGGAGATGACGTCGGCGGAGACGGCGGCGCGGGCGAGGAGTTCGGCCTCGGCCTGCTCGCGCTGCTGCTTGGCGGTGCCGGAGAGGGTCTTGCGTTTGAGCGCGGGGGTGGGCCGGCGGCCGAGCGGCGGGCGCAGGGGGCTGACCGGCGGCTGGGGCAGCAGGGTGGACTGGCGGGTGCCGGGGTCCTGCCAGCGCGCCTGGGGCTCCTCGCGGGCGGTGCCGTCGTAGGCGAAGGTCAGCTGGTCCACGGTGGACAGGGCGTCCATGTTGACGTTGAGGGCGTGCTGGCGCAGTCCGATGCGCACCTCGGGGCCCCAGCGTGCCGAGGAGTAGCCGGGGGCGGGACCGGGCTCCAGGTAGAAGGTGTAGCCGTTGGCGCGGGCCAGTTCGGTGATGTATTGCAGGTCGGTGCCGGTCTGGTAGTGGACGCGGAGGTCCTGGTGCGGGGGCTGGGCGATCTTCTCCTGGTAGACGTCGGGGCGGATGCCGTAGTCGGAGTACCGGCGCAGGATCGCCAGCACCCGCTGGGACGGCGGCAGGTTGGGGTAGCGGGCGGTGCGTTCCTCCAGGTCCATGAGGAGCGTCAGGTCCTCGCCTGTGACGGTCAGGGTAGAGTGGCCGGGGAGGTTGCTGGCGCCGACCTCCTGGCGGACGATCAGCCCGTCGAAGAGCACTTCGGGGGTGCCGCGGACGCTGACGGTGAGGACGACGCGGGTCTTCGGGTCGAAGAAGCCCTCGGGCAGCAGCCGTCTGCTGAGGAGCCCGTTCTTCGTGAGGTCGAAGGCGAACTGGAATCCGCTTCGCTCCCCCGCCGTGGTCGTGATCTGGGCGGACAGCAGTGCCTCGGCGACCTCCAGGGGGACCGGGCGGGCGAGCTTGGGGCCCATGAGGAGCTGGATGTGGACGGGGCCGTGCCCCACGGGCTGTTCAGACACGCTGCTCTCCCCGCGGGAACCCGCCGGCCAGCGGGATGCCGATGACCCGTCCCGGTTCGTCCGTCAACTCCCTGGGGTCCAGTACGGGGTTGGCGTCGGCGATCCGCCACCACTGGCCGGGGTCGCCGAGGAACCGCTGCCCGAGGAGGTCGGGCCGCTCACCGGCACCGACGACGTGCGGTTCGGTCTCCTCGTCCAGCGGCGGCAGCAATCGCCGTTTGGTGTACCGGACTTCCGTGCCGTCGGCGCGCCGGTGCACACCGATCTCGGCGTCGTGGTACCGGCTGGTGCGCGGGTAGGGGTGGGCGCCCGGGATCGAGTCCAGCGCGCTCTCGTACGGCTCGGTCTCCGCCATGTCGCCCCTCATCCCCTTCCGGTCAGGAGGTCGGCTCCGCCGAGGCCCGGCGTGCCGAGGCCGCCACCGCGCGCGGCGGCCGCGAGCCGCTCCTTCTGCGCCAGGTGGGCCATGTACAGGTCGGCGCCCCTGTGTCCGGCCGGCAGGTCGCTGACGGTCAGGATCTTCATCCCGATGCTGAGCGAGGCGCGGATCGGGTTGAGGTGCACGTCGAACGCCGATTCGTTGACGGACAGTTCGGTGAGCCGCACCGGCAGCACCCGCTTGCTCCCCCAGGTGAACAGCGTCAACGGCATCTCGATCGGGCTGATCTCGATGCTGCCCCGCTGCGCCAGCCTGGTCGCGGCGCGTAATTGCGCGGTGGTCGGCTGCACCAGCATCTCCAGCACGGCGAGCTGCGGATGGATCCCGTCCGGCGCGGCGATCTCCAGCTGGTCGGTGGCGTCGATCTCGGCGGTGAACTTCCACGTCTCCTGCGCGGGCCCCTTCAACCGCAACGCCTCGTTCCGGTCCCCACTCCCGGTCCCCCCACCACCGGCGTCCCCACCGTCCCCAGCGGACTGGGGCGCGATGCCGCGCTCCAGGGTGTCGGGGTTGAACTGGAGGACGATGACGCGTTGGGGGGTGCCGTGATCGGGGTCGACCACGACGAGGCCGGAGCGGATGGGTTTGGGGGTGTCGGGGTAGCGGGTCATGAGCGGCCCTCCTTTCTGCCCTGGCGGCTGGCGTTTCAGTTCACATTCGGCTGGTCCAGCCCCTCCAGCAGAAGTGCTGCACTACGTCGGACTTCATCATTCGGGTCGTTCAGCACAAGGGAGTTCGCGATGGACCGCACGGTCGCCCACTCCGCCAAGTAGCCCATACCGACGAGGAGAGCCAGACGCACCTCTGGGTCTTCTTCGCGAGCGACATTCCGCAAGGTCGCGGCAACTTGCGGGTCTTCATCACCAGGAGCGGTAGCCGCAACAAGGTAGACGGCGTGAATCTTCTCATCCGAATGTGAGGATTGCCGAAGAAAATCGAGGGCCTCTTCGCTGGTCCAGCAAGGAAGCGAGGCCCGAAGGAGGTGAACGACTTCGGAGACCTGCGCACCCTGGACAACTACGTAGCGGAGCCCAAGATAGGGATCCTCAAGAAAGGTGATGACCGTGTCACCAGTCTTCGTGATCCAGACCTGGCGCTGCGGTGACTCGCTCTCACGGGTGACCGAATGGATACGCCACTTCGCATCGTAAGCGACATAGCCCACTTGATCCCTGCTCACGTCGCGCTTCAGGACAATACGCGTGGCGTTCGACATGGAAGCCCTTCCCTTACTCAACCAGACCATGGTGCTCGACGATGAACTTTCTGATGAATTCCACGACATCGGCCTGAGTACCGCCCCAGACTTCTCCCCTGGAGCGTAGTTGAACCTCAAGCCAGCGGGTCACCAGGTCGACTTTACGCCACTCAAGCTCGCGCCGGGCTTCTTCCCTCCCGTGGTCGGCCACCCGCAGGCGTTCATTTCTGTCCTCCGCCACCAGGCCCCTGGCAGCGGGTGCCGCGCCTTCCATCGAGGCGGGGTAGCGGCCTCGTCCGCCTGTGCGCGTCCGTGACTCCACCGTGCCATCCTCGCCCTCGAACTCGGCGAATGCCTCGTGGAAGGTCATGTGTCCGCGCGCGATGAGGTCGATGGTCACAGGAGCGAGAGCCACGTTCTCCGGGTCGCGCACGGACTCTCGTACATACATCAGATAGACAACCCTCCCCAGTTTCTCGCGCTCCTTTTTTGTCACATCCTGAGGCCACAGCCCGGTTTCCAGGAATCCCTGTATCATTTGAGCAACTGTTGCATCCTTGCGGTCGAGCGACTCCAACGCCTTGACTGCCTCCGGGGCCAGGCCAGCAGACCTGTCCAGCTTCTTTCTCGCGCGACGCGACACTGTTTGCCAGACCCTTCTCAGGGTTCTGAACAGAGCCGGATAGGAGGTCACCCCCTTCACTTCCGAGTTGGTGGGATGAGGGGTCGCGTGCCAGTCGTAGATCCTCTGCCTGACGTTCCTTCTTCTACCTTGCTCGTTTTCATCTTCGCGACCAATGGTGTAAGCCATCATCGAACGAGGAATGTTCGCTCCCCTGGCCAACATGTGCGTGACCGCGCCGGGAAAGTCCGCTCCATGCGAAATATTGGGAAGTTCCTCGACGGGAATGTCACGCGTGGCTCGGCTGTCGACAGCAAGGAACGCTTCCTCATCAGCGATCCGCTGAGCCGCGTTGTGCACGGCCGTGATCTGAAGTACTCCTGTCACCGCCTCCCGAATTATGAGGCGAATTTCTTGCGGTGTAGGCACATAGGCTGAACCTGCACTGCCCGCTGGGTTCAGCGTCGCCAGGACGTCACGGTGATTCCCTGACTTCGCCGCTTCCAGCGAGGTAAGTCGGTACCAAGCGCGCATCCCGCTCAGCAACATACGGAACGGGACGCCCGTGGTGCCGCGCTTCAGAGTTCCCTTGATACGCGGCCTGATGCGGGCCAGGATCTTCTGGAGTCGCGCATCTTTGGTGTCCTGCGACTCTTCGTCTTTCTTGCGCTGGTCTTTTCTGTCCTGCTTCTCCTTGTCCGGACCCTTCTCAGTGAACCTCCGGCCCTCGTGCGTGTCGCGCTTGTGTCTCGGCCCCTTGGACTCGTGCTTCGCCTTGGACTCCTTCCCGCCCTTGTCTCTTCTCTTCGCCTCGGCCGGCTTGTCGCCCCCCTTGCCCTCAGTCCTCCACCTGCCAGGGCGGTCATCACCCTTTCCCTCGCCTTCCGACCTGTCACGCCTTTCGTTGTCGGCGGGCTTGCTCCTGCCGCTCCCTGGGTCCGCGGTCGGTCGCCGCGGACCAAGGGTGTCCCCGTCACCGGGCCTGGGCTCGGCCGACGCCTTGCCGTCCGGGCTCTTCGGTCTTGGCTCCGGCTCGTTCTTCGGCCTCGGACGCGGTTCCGGCCGGGGTTTCGGCTTCGCCGGTGGGGTGGGCCTGGTGTCCGGCTTTTCGGTGGGGTTCTTCGGGGGGCCGTTTCGGTCCTTGGACGCGGGCTGCCCAGGCTGGCCGTTCGTGGTCTGGGGTGTCTTCGCGTCGCCCGGTGTCCTGGCGGGCGGGGCGGGCTTGCGGCCGGTGGGCTCCTCGGTCTTCGGCTTCTTCGGGGCCCGGCCCTCCGTGTCCTCCGCTCCCGGGCGCCCCCGGTCCCCCGGCTTGCCGGACTTGTCGTTGGTGAGGTTCGCCGCGACGCCCCGCAGGCGGCGGCCCACCTTGGCGACGTACTTGCCGATCCCGCTGAGAAGGGCCTGGTAGAGGACCTCCAGCAGCGCGACCACGCCCGCGGCGACGGCCTTGGCGAAGAGGATGCCGGCGCCGCCCGTGCGGACGGCCTTGAGCCAGGTGAGGACCGCGTCGAGGGAGCTGAGGATGGCACTGAGGGCACCCCAGGCGGTGCGGATCGCGTCGATGACCGCCATCACCCAGCCGGCGCCCGGAATGAGCTTCGCGACGACCTTGGTGATCACCAACTCACCGATGATGAGCGGGAGTTGCGGGACGACCGCGTCCCATGCCTCCTTGACGATCCGGTCGAGGGTGAAGCCGCCCTTGACGAGCTTGTCGATGATCGCCTTCGGGACGCCGATGATCTCCTGGATCTTCTCCTGGAACCACGCCTTGACGGCCGCGGACACCTCGCGGAACAGGTGGTTCTTCGCGCCGTCCACCGCGGAGTTCTTCGCGCCGCCGAGCCAGCCCCCCGGGTCGGAGAGGAAGTCGACAGCGATCATCATCCAGGCGCCCAGCGCGCTCAGGAGCTTCGAGGCGAACTCCAGGACCGCCTTCACCGCCTCGACGACCGCCTTCACCGCCGCCTGGAGCGCCTTCCTCAGGATGTCCAAAAGGCCGCTGAGCAGCTTGCCGATGGCGTCGAGGAGGTCGGAGACGGCCTGCTTCAGCGCCTGGGCGAGCCGGTTGACCAGGGCGATCGCCGCCGAGATCAGGTCGGTGACGAACTTGCGGATCCTCGCGGCGAGTTCGATCACCGCCCGGACCATCGCCACCGCGAACTCGATCAGGTCCTTGATGAGGTTCTTGATCGCGTCGACGATGCTCTTGCGGGCCTCGTTGATCCAGCGCTCGACCGTGTCCTTGAAGTTCCTGATGAAGCCGACGACCGCGTCGCGGGCCGCCCGGATGACCCGGACGATCGCGTTCTTGATGTCGATGACCTTCTGCTTGATCCAGTCGAAGGCCTTGCTGACCCAGTTGCCGGACTCCTGGACGGCGCCGTCGCGCTTCTGGTCCGCTTCGCGTTCGGCCTTGTCGCTCTCGTCCTGGATCTTCTTGTCGCTGTTCTGCTTCTCGTTGTCGACGTCGTCATCGGTCTTCTTCTCCTTGTCCGCGACGTCCTTGCGGACCTTGTCGTGCCGCTCGCTCTTCTTGTCGCCGAGGGACTGGAGTTGCTCGTCCTGCTCCTTGCGCCAGTCCGCCCGCTGGGCGGTGACCTCGCCCATGGCCTTCGCGCGCTCGGCGGCCTGCGACTCGGTGTTCGCCGCGATCTCGGCGTCGACCTTCTGCCGGTGCCGGTCCCGCGCGTCGCGGACGTCGCGGTCCTTGGCCTGCCGGCCCTCGGACATGCTCCGCGTGCCATCGGTGAACGCCGCCTGGAACTGCGGGCCCCGCTCGTGCTCCGCCACCTCGGAGGCGGCCTCCGGGGGTACGGCGCCGGTCGTCCCGCCGCCGTCGGCCGCCGCGCCCTGACCGCCCCGTGCTCCGGGGACCTTGGCGGTCATCGTCTCCTGGGGCGCGTCCGGGTAGACCTGGTCCTCGCCCATCCGCCGGCCGGAGTCCTCCCGGGCGGTGTCGATCGTCTGCCGGCCCTTGGCGTCGACGTGGCCGTCCTGCTCGCCGGCCGACCGCTCCGCCGCCCCGGTCATGCCGACTCCCGGCGCATCGCCCGCCCGGGCCTGCTTGAGGGCCTCGTCCTTCGTCGGCAGCCCCGCGAACTTCGCGGCCAGCGCCTGTGGATCCACCACCGGCTTGTCGGCGCCGAGGAGGTTCGCGACACCGTTCACGATCTTGCCGCCGATGAAGCCGAGGGCCATCTTGAAGGTGTCCCACCCGCCGGGCTCCTCGGCCTTCTCCGCCTCGATCTGGCCCTCGGGCTGCTTGGCGCCGGTGACCTCCGCGTCCTTCTGCTCGGGAGCCTGGGCTTCCTGGGGCCTGTCCTGGGAGTACTCCGCCGGGGCGTCCGTCGTCGGTTTGCCCCGCAGCGTCTGCGGCGCGCCTGCCGGGCGCTGCATCGTGGGGGGCGCGGAGGCCAGGGCCTGGTGCTCGTCGCCGACCGAGCGGTCCACCGCGCCGCCGACCCCGCCCATGGCCTGAAGTGCCTTGTGCGGCTTGAGTTTCGCGGCCGTCGCCAGGCCCGCCTCGGGGGACACCCCGGAGAGGTCGGGTACCGGCGCGCCGTCCTTCTTGCCCTTGGACCGGGCCGGGGCGGCACCCGCGCCACCGCCACCGCCACCGCCACCGCTGCCGCCCCGGGAGGCTCGCCCGTCGGCCGATTCGGGCTCCGGCGCCGGCCGCGGCGCGGGTTCCGGCTCGGCGGGCGATTCCGTGGCCGTCCTCGCCGGTGCCGGTGCTGCCTTCGCGGTGGGCGCGGGCTGCGGAGCCGCCGCCGCGCGGGGCCCCGGCGTCGTACGGGCCTCGGGGGCCGGTGCCTCGCCCGCGCCGGGCGCCTGCGTCACGGGAAGTTCGGACACCGTGCCCGGCGCCGTCGGGCCGGGTACGGCGGCGGACGCGTCCGGCACGGATGCCGGGGACCCGGCGCCCTGCGCGACCGCTGTCGGCCGTCCGGCGGTCCCGGTCGAACCTGCCTCCGCGCCCGCCTCCCGGGCCTCGGCGTCCTTCTGCGCCGACTGGCCGCCGGTCGCCTTCGGGGACTCCTTCTCCTGGCCGCCGGCTCCCTTGTCGCCCGCGGCGGCGGTGCCCTGTTCCTCCTTCGCGGCCGTCTCCCCCGCCGCCCCGCCGCCCTCGGAGGCCCCGTCGGCCCGGCCCGGCGCCTGCTGCACCGTGGTCTGCGCGGCGACCGGGCCCGCCTTCGGGTCGTCTCCGCCCTTGGGGTCACGGGTCCCGGGGGCGGGCGGGACCGCGGTGGCCTGTGCCACCGCCGGTCCGGAGGACCCCGCGCGGTCCGGACCGCCCTCGGTCTCCGGCGCGGACGTCCCGGGTTCGTCCCCGGGGCCGGTCGCGGCCGTCTCCTCCTCCGGGCCGTCCTCCGCCTCCTCCGCGTCCTCCGCGTCCCGCTCGGCCTGTACCTGTTCCGCCCTGGTCGGCGGCGGGGCGGGGAAGGACGGGACCGACGCCGACGCGGACGCGCCCGGGACGAGCGCGTCGGCCGTCGGTACGGCGGACACGTCGAGGTCCCGCTCCGGCAGGAAGTCCTCGGGCCGGAGTCTGACGTCCCAGGCACTCGGCTCCCCGCCCCCGACGTCGACCTCGGACTCGCTGCCGGAGCCGAAGGGGTCCTCCTCGGTCCTCTCCTCGGGACCGTCGATGTCCTGGCTGCGTCTGCCCTCGAGGGTGCTGAACGGCCCCGGGAGCCGGACGTCCGGGCCCGAGGCCGTCGGCGAACCGGTGGGCTTCTTCTGGCCGCTCTTGTCCTGCTGCCGCAACTGCTGCCCGGCGACGGCGGCCTCGGCCGCGCCCGGGCGGTTCCGCGCCGCGGACTCCTCCTTGCTCGCGGCGGAAGTCCGCGTCTCCCCGGTCTGCTCCCCGCCGTCCGGGCCGGCCTTCCCGCTCTGCTCCCGCCCCGCCGTCGGTGTCGTCTCCGTGTCGCTTCGCCGTTCGCCGGCCGGCGCCGCCCCGGGGGCTGCCCGCAGGGTGTCCTGCTCCTGTCCGCCGGTGGACGCCGCCGTACCCGCCGTGCCCACCGCCGGTGCCGGGCCCCGCGCCGGCCCTGGTGACCCCGGTGTCCGCCGCCTCCCGTGCGGCGCCTCCCCACCCTGCGGAGTAGTCCCGTGCTCGGGCGTGCCGCCGTTCTGGGGGGTGCTGCCGGCCGCGCCCTGGTCGTCGGCCCGTTCCTTCTCCGGTCCAGGGGCGATGCCCGGCCGTTCCGCGTCGGCCCGCCGCTGTTCCCGTGACCGCAGCGCCTCCTCCCGTTCGGTGCGCAGCTGTTCGGCGACGTCCGGCTCGATCGCGGGCGCGTCGTGCGCGTTGACCTCCAGGTCCTGGGCATGGTCGTCGTATGCCCCGGTCTCTTCGACGAGGTCGAGCACCCGGTCGTGCTCCGGGGCCAGCAGCCGGTTCTCCAGGCGGACCAGCACGCCGTCGAGCAACTCCTCGGGCAGGCGGGCGAGTTGCTTGCGGGTGCGCCGGGACAGGTCCTCCGGGTCGCCCCGCAGGGACCGTACGACCGAGTTGGCGAGCCGGTCGAGCAGGGTCGCCGGGTCGACGGCCTCGGCCCGGCTGCGGTCGGCGTGCACGGTGGCGTAGCGCAGCCAGCCGGGTGTGGGCCGGCTCTCGGTGACCTGGGGCGCGGTCTGCTCGGTCGAGGGGCGTACGAGGTCCTGGGCGGCGGACTCGGCCTCGCGTTCGATGGACTGCTGGGGCAGGCTGACCGCGCCCGGATCGCGTCCCGCGCGCAAGGCGCCCAGGCCGTGCGGGTTCTGGACGGAGTGCAGCAGTTCGTGGGCGAGGAGGCGGCGGCCGTCGCCGGTGCCGGGCCGGAAGGCGCCCGCGCGGAAGAGGATGTCCTGGCCGACGGCCACGGCGTCGGCGCCGAGCAGCTCGGTGAGACGGTCGGCGTCACGGTCGGTGTGCAGGCGGACGCGGCTCAGGTCATGGCCGAGCTGCTCCTCCAACTCCCGGCGCAGGCCGGGGTCGAGGGGCTGCCCGGCGCCGCTGACGATGTTCTTCGGTTCGGGCGTACGGGACTTGGCGGCGCGTTCCCTGCGTCTGCGGCGCCGCTGTTCGGCCGTCTCCCGGGCTGCCGCGTCCTGGGCCCTGGCGGTCATGGGGTCACCTCCCCGTGGCCGCTGAGCCCGTCGTGGACCGCGCGGGCCAGCTCCTGGCCGAGGCGGCGGGCCGACAGTCCGGCGGGCAGCGGCGGCAGGCCGGTGAGCGCCTCCACGGTCACGGCACCGTTCGCCGCCAACGGCACGCCGTGCTGCCGTACGAGGCGGGCGAGTTCGCGTTCGAACGCGGCCGAGACCCGGGCCGGGTCGGCGTGGAAGCCGTCGAGGACCAGTTCGCCGATCTCCACGCGGATCGCCGAGGGCCGCCTGTTCACACCCATCCGCGCACCTCCGCGGGGGTCAGTGAGCGCTCCAGCTTGAGGTATTCGGTGCGGGCGGCGGCGAGCATGTGCCGCATCCGCAACCGGTCGCCCTCCTCGGCGGCGAGGAACGCCCCGGACAGGGCGATGTTCCGGATGGAGCCGCCCGCGACGGTGAGCCGGGCCAGCAGGTCCGGGTCGATGTCCTTGAGCGGGGCCTGCGGCGGCAGCACGCGGCGCCAGATCTCGGCGCGTTCGTGCTCGGCCGGGAAGGGGAAGTCGACCACGAAGCGGATGCGGCGCAGGAAGGCCGTGTCGAGGGCCTGCTTCATGTTGGTGGTGAGGATGGCGAGGCCCCGGTAGGCCTCCATCCGCATCAGCAGATAGCTGACCTCCAAGTTGGCGTACCGGTCGTGGCTGTCCTTGACCTCGCTGCGCTTGCCGAACAGGGCGTCGGCCTCGTCGAACAGCAGCAGGGCGCCGCCGCGTTCGGCGGCGTCGAAGACACGGCGCAGGTTCTTCTCGGTCTCGCCGATGTACTTGCTCACCACCTGGGAGAGGTCCACGACGAACAGGTCCAGGCCGAGTTCGTTGGCGATGACCTCGGCGGCGAGTGTCTTGCCCGTGCCGGAGCCGCCCGCGAACAGCGCGGTGACGCCGAGCCCCCGGCGCAGGGTGGCGGCGAATCCCCATTCCTGGAGGACGGTCGGCCGCCGGCGCACGTGCGCGACGATCTCGCGGAGCACGGCGGTCTGGCGGTCG
Organism: Streptomyces sp. SudanB182_2057; assembly: GCF_964272715.1. NCBI lineage: Bacteria > Bacillati > Actinomycetota > Actinomycetes > Kitasatosporales > Streptomycetaceae > Streptomyces > Streptomyces sp. SudanB182_2057. The sequence continues at coordinate 8,164,752 of NZ_OZ186798.1, read as the reverse complement.
TGCAGCACGAGGTCGTGCCAGCCGGCCCGGGGTTCCGTCCGGCGGCCCAGTTCGTCCATGCCGACGCGGGCCTCCTCCAGTCCGGCCCGCCAGGCGAGTTCGGCGGCGCGCGCCTCGTCCTCGTGCGGCAGTCGGCGGCCCACGGCGGCCGCGGTGGAGCGGATCACGTGCGGTGGCAGGTGGAACTGGGCGACCAGGGAGCGCAGTTCACCGTCGGCCAGGTCGGCCACTCCCGTGAACGCGTCGGCCCAGAGGGCGAGTCGCTCGTCGTCGTCCAGGCGCGGCACGGCCACGCGGGTCCCGGGCGGGCGCCCGGTGGGCAGCGGGTCCTGGCTGGAGACGACGACGGGTACGGCGGCCCCGGCGAGGAACGCCTCGGTGGCCGCGCGCTGTTCGCGGTCCAGGTCGCCGGCTTCCACCAGCAGGGCGGCGGGCAGCAGGATGGCCTCCCGCTGCCACAGCCGGGCCAGGCGGTCGCGCTCGGCGGGGTCGGCCGGCAGGTCCTCGGCGCTCATCGCGTAGAGCCCGAGGCCGCAGCGGGCGGCCGCGGTGGCCGCGAGTTCGGCGCGGCTGCGCGGGTCGCCGCCGGTCACCTCGACCACGGGTGGCGCGCCGGGGTCCCGGCCGTCCTCCCGCCAGCCGTCGGCGAGCCGGCTCGCGGCCAGGTCGTACGACGGCGGGAGCGCGTCCGGTGCGGTGGTGCGGCGGAGTCTGCCGTGCAGCCGGGCGTCGAGGTGGGGCGAGTCGAGCAGGAAGTGCAGGACGCGTTCGTCCAGCCGGATCCGGGAGACGGTCAGCCGGGTCTCGTCCTCCAGTTCCACGATCCGCCAGCGGCGCAGCGGTGCCACGGGGGTGAGGGCGCTCCAGTGCGGTTCGCCGAGGGCGGCCAGGGCGAGGGAGAAGGTGGGGTACGCGCGCCGGGGGTCGCCCGCGGCCGCGGCGCACCGGGCGCCGGTGGTGGGGTCGAGTTCGTCGGCGGCGGTGAGCAGGACCAGGTCGCGTTCGAAGGGGGTGAGTCCGAAGAGGGTGACGAGGGCGTCGAGCGGGGTGGCGAGGGCGGGGGCCGGGGCGGGCCCGGGGGTGGGGGCGGTGCCGGGGTCGGCCTGCTCCCCGGTGGCGTGGCCCTGGCCGGTGCGGGCGGCGTGGGCGTCTACGCGGGCCAGGACGCGCCTGATCCCGGCGGTCAGCGCGGTGCCGCCGCCCGTCGTCGGCTCCTGGTCGTCTCCCATGTGTTCACCTGCCCCCGTCGGGTCGTCCGTGCCGGATCAGTCGTGGTCGGTGTTCTCGGTGCCGTCCGCGTCGCGCTTCGTCCCGCGTGCGGGTGGCCGCGCCGCCTTGGCCGTCCTGGGCGTGCTCTTGCGGGCGCGGGCGGGCGTCTTGGCGGCGGCTTTCGCGGGAGCCTTGGCAGTGGTCCTCGCCGGGCTTTTCGCCACGGTCCCGGCCGCCTTCGCCGGCGCGGCCTCCTCCGTTCCGGTCCGGTCCCCGTCCGCCGGCCGGGTGTCCGTCGCTCCTGCCCGGTCCTCCCCCGGGCTGCCACCCGTTCCCGGCGGCACCGGCGCCCCCGGGGCGCCGAACGGCAGTACGCGTACCTCCGGCCGCTGGACCGGCTTGGCCGGTACCGGGGTCTCCTGGCCGTCGATGAAGATCAGGGATGCCTGGTAGACGACGGAGAGGGCGTAGGGGGTCTGGTAGAGCATTCCCCACAGCTTCGACGTCTCGTCGATGTCCATCACGTTCGGTGTGAACCGCACGCGCTGCGCCGTCTCCGCGAGGTCGCTGCCCGCCAAGTAGGGCTTTTCCCCGGCGAGTTCGATGATGTCCTTGGGCAGGACCGGGATCTCGTGCAGGGTGCGCACGACCGAGCCGAGCAGCCGTTGGGCGACGAGTTCGGTCTCGTCGCCGTACGCGCTGATCACGTAGTTGAGGTCGAGCGCCGCCCGCGCCCGGCGCGTCAGGGTGCCGTCGGGGGCGCGGGTGGGCAGGTCGTCGTTGCGCCGGGAGGGGTTGGGGGCGACCTGGTAGAGGAAGACGGAGATGGTGGGGTCGGCCGGCGGCTCGGTGGGCGGCTTGCGCGGCTCCACCTTGACGGCCATGTCGATCTCCGGCTGGAGGTGGGACTCGATCAGCAGGGCGAGGGCCTGGCTGACATGGGCGATGGCGAGTGCGTTGCTCATGACGTCGGCTCCCCGTCCCTGTCGTCGAACGACTCACGCGCGCCCCGGTGTTCACCGGCGACCCCGCGCACCGGCGCCCTCTTGCCCGCCGGCACCGCCGCCCGCTCATCGGCGGCGCGGGTGGTCACTCGCGCTCCCGGGCCAGGTAGTCGGCCAGGCTGAGGGTCGTGCCGGGCCGTTCGGCGGGGCGGGTGCCCGGCCGGGAGCCGGTGCGGGCGGCTGGCTGGGCGGCCGTCACCTCGAGCCGGCCGATCTGCACGCGTACCACCTGCTCGGGTGCCCGGCCGGTGCGGCGTCCGGCGGACTGCCGTACCGCCGTCCGGGCCGCCGTCGCGTCCGCCGCGCTGGGGCGGGCCGCCGTGGGCACGACGGTGGGGGGAGCACCGCCCGCCGCCAGGGGGGTGGGGGTGGCCGCCGTGGTCCGGTCCGCGCCCGGCTCGGGGTCCGGCCGGCCGGTGCCGCGCGCGGTGGTGCGGGGTGCCGGGTGCGGTCCGGCCGTCAGGGGGCCGGCGGGGCGCAGCAGCCGTGCCTCGGGTGTGGCGGCCGGGGCCGCCCGGCCCGACTCCGTCGCGGTGAGGGCCGGTTCGGTGCGGACGACGGTCCGGCGGTGTTCGGTGTGGTGGTGGATCTCGGTGGCGGGCCGGGGGCCGTCCGGCTCGGGCGCCGCCGGGAAAGCGGTGGTCGGCCACGGGGTGTCCGCGGAGTCCGGCTCCGGGGTGCGGGGCCGGACGGCCTCGACGCGTTCGAACGGGCCGGGCAGCCGCGGCCGTACCCGGACCGTGTCCGGTGCGGTGGCGGTGGCGGTGTGCCGGGCGATCAGCCGGTCGAGGAAGTCGGGTGCCCGGGAGGGGTCGGTCACGGAGGAGTCAGACATCCGCACACAGCTCCAGGTAGTAACGGCGGCGCAGCGGGCTCAGGGCCAGGATCTCCGGCTCGCTCCAGCCGTAGGCGGTGGCCAGCAGGTGGACGTCGAGGAGCATGTCCCTGGCCCAGGCGTCGAGTTCGGTCCACAGGTAGGAGGCGATGTCGAGTTCGGCCCGGGTGGTGGTGCCGCACTCGGGGCAGCCGACGTTGAGCGTGATGTCGGCGCCGGGGTCGGCGGCCTCGACGGCCTCGGCGATCCGCCGTTGTACGGGAGGCGGGAGGGAGTCGGCGGTGCGGGGCGTCCCGTCGTGGGCCGCCGTGACCAGGCAGCGGGTGAGCAGCGCGGTGCGCGGGTCGGTGGCGCGGGCGGCGGCCGTGAGGTCGGCGGCGGCGGGCAGCCGGAAGGCGATGTCCCAGCCGTCCTCCGTCAGCCGTACGACCTGCCGCGCGGGCCGGTCGAGGGACCGGGCGAACTCCCCGGCGTCCAGTTCGAATTCCATGTCGGCGCCGCACGCGTGGCACTCCAGCCGCACCTGCATCCGTTCCCCGAACAGGGCGCGGCGCAGGGTGAGCAGGTCGCCCTCGCGCTCGCCGAGCGGTACGGCGGGCAGTGCGGTGGTGTCGAGGTCCGGGCGTGCCGTGCCGTGCAGCAGCAGGGCGCGCCCGGCGGGTGCCTCGGTGAGGCCCGCCTCCCAGGTGGCCAGCAGCGCGGCCGCCCCGGTGTCCGCCATCCGTTCCCCCCGCATCCTGTCGTCTCACCGCGCCTTGCGTCAGGCCGGGTTGAGGAAGGAGGGTTCCTCGGGTTCGGGCACCTCGTAGTCCCGTTCCCAGCCCTCGCACTCGAGTTTCAGCGACTGGATGGCCACCGCGTTGGCGTTGGCGTCGAGTTCGCCGAGGACCTGGTACTCGCTGGGCCAGGTCCGGTACAGCTTGTGCGAGACGGCGACCTGTCCGGCCTCGTTGAGGACCTGGATGACGATGTCCTTGCGGAAGTCGGCGAGGGAGACCTCCGAGCCGAGGCCCGCGCCGACCTGCCAGACCTTGTTGGCCCAGCGGTCGAACTCGGGGTCGTGGGTGACGCCGCGCTCCAGGGTGATGCCGTCGAACTCGGAACGCCCCGGCGACTTGCGCGGGGAGCTGGGGTCGCCGCCGTGGCGGTGCTTGACGACCTCGGTGGTGCGCTTGAGCGGGCTGATCTTGCTGATGCCGGCGACCGTACGACCGTCCCACAGGACCAGGAACTTGAAGTTCTTGTAGGGGTCGAAACGATGGGCGTTGACGGTGAACTCTGCCATCGGATTCCTTCGGCTCTTCCGGAATTCCCGCGGGACTACAGCTCGAACTGGCCGGACGTCTGCTGGATCTTCACGATCACGAACTCGGCGGGGCGGACCGGTGCGATGCCGACCAGGACGTTCACGACGCCGTTCGCGATGTCCTCGTCGGTGGTGGTGTCGCTGTCGCACTTGACGAAGTAGGCCTCGCGCGGGGTGCCGCCCTTGAACGCGCCCTGCCGGAAGAGGGTGTGCAGGTACGAGGAGGCGGCGAGCCGGACCTGCTGCCAGAGGTTCTCGTCGTTGGGCTCGAACACCACCCATTGCAGGCCGCGTCGGAGGCTCTCCTCGACGTGCAGGGCGAGCCGTCGCACGGGCACGTACTTCCACTCGCTGTCCAGCGCGTCGGTGCCCTCCAGGGTGCGGGCACCCCAGACGGTGGGGCCGGTCAGCGGGAACGTGCGCAGGCAGTTGACGCCGAGCGGGTTGAGCAGACCGGTCTCCCGGTCGGTGAGGCCGACGGTGAGGGAGTGCACTCCCGCCAGCCGTGCCTCGGTGCCGGCCGGGGCCTTCCACACGCCGCGCTCGGCGTCGGTGCGCGCGATGACGCCGGCGACCGCGCCGGAGGGCGGGAAGGCGCGCAGCCGTCCGGTGAGCGGGTCGGTGAGCCTCAGGTGCGGGAAGTACAGGGCGGCGTGGTTGCCGCGGACCGCGTCGAAGGCGGCGACGCCGGCGCGTGCGGTGTCGGCGCTGACCCAGGTGGAGGGGGCGTCGACCAGCAGGAAGATCCGCCGCTCGGCGCACAGCCGCTGGGCTGCCGAGACGACGGTGAGGATGTCCTCGGTCTTCTCGTACGCGGCGAGTTCGGGCAGCACGAGGAGGTTGACGTCGGCCACCTGGCGCAGTGCCTGGATGCCGGTCTTGGCGGCCTCGGAGCCGATCAGGTCGCCCGGGCCGGGTGCCTTGCCGTCCTCACCGCCGGTCAGCGGGAAGACGGGCGGGTTGACGGATGCCTCCAGGCCGAGGTCGTTGGCGCATTCGCCGAGGAAGCGGACGACGTCCTCGGGGTCGGTGGAGCCGGCGACGACCTGGAGGCGGCGGCCGAAGACGGTGACCTCGGTGCCGGCGAAGGCGTGCTTGCCGGGGGCGTCGGGCAGGGCGCGCAGCTTGCGTTCGAGCAGCAGCGCCAGCTCGGCGACGGAGCACGGCGCTTCGCCGTCGCAGTCGGGGTCGTAGAGGGTGAACTCGCGCTGCGCGTCGCCGATCTTGACGGTGAGGTCGACGGCGAGGTCGGGCAGCCGGTGGCCGAACGGTTTGGAGACGGTGCCGGAGGGGTCGGGGCGGCCCTCGCCGACCGCGTGGACGCGGATCAGCCGGGAGCCGGCGTTGACGACGGTGGGGGCGTGGCGGGCGCTGGCCGGGTCCATGGACAGGCCGGTGAAGCTCTCGCGGGCCTGGCCCCGGGCGTCGTGGACGCGCAGGTTGAAGGTGTGGTCGGGGTGGGGGGTGTCGTGGTCGACGGCCAGGCGCAGGCCGTTGCCCCATCCGCCGGGCTCCTTGGCGTGCACCTCCAGGACGTCGCTGTCGCTGTGTCCTTCGGTGGACTTCAGGGTGACGCGGGCGGCCTTTCCGCTGCGGGCCTTGGCGACACGGACGACGACGGCGACGGTGCCGCCGTTGCCGAAGAACTGGTGGACCGCGTAGCCGACCGCGCCGCGTGCGCTGAGCCCGCCGAAGCGGCGCTCGAACTCCGCGAAGCTGGTGACGCGCACCGGCTCGTCGAGCGGACCGCGCCGGGTGTGGCCGACGAACGCGGTCACCGACGTGGTCAGGGTCGAGATGGTGCGGGTGCTGCTGGGAAGCTCTTCGACGTAGACGCCGGGATAGGTCGGCTTGGCGGCGCTCACCGAGTTCATCGGCTTTCCCCCTCCTGCCCCTGTCTCGGGCACCGGGCAATGGCACCAAGAGGCAGGCGGGCAAAGAGACAGGTTCCGTTCCGGCGCTGCTGACGACCTCACGTAACCAGACGGTCAACGCTGGGCGTGCACACGCATCGATTTCCCCCGCCAGTTCCCCGTCGGCGGTCGGCCGGCCGGGGCAAGCAACGCTTGTGGCTCCTGATGCTCGTAGACGAACCAACCTTGAGGCATGGGCAGTTCGGGCATCAAGGCGCGTTCCGGCCACCCCGAAGGAAAGTTTCGTGAACGTAAACGCCTGGCATTCGCGCATTACGCCCGCATGTCATCGACAGCAGGCCCGAAGGATCTTCACAGACAACGCCCGGGGAATATGAAGATCATATTCCGCCGTGCTTCGAACCGCGTGCGGAAAGATCCTTTGTTCCGCCACCCGTGCGATCCATGATGGCGGGTTCCGATGTTTACAGCGCCCTATTCGAAAGGTTGTCGGGGCGCAGGAGTACGAGGCGGGAATGTCCCGGTGGTGGAGGCCCCGACCGGTCCCGGAGGCGAGGGGGCCCGCCGGCCCGGGCCCGGTGCACCGGTGTCCGGCGGGTCCCGCGACCGGCGGGCGCGGCCGTGCCGCCTGCGCCCGCCGCGGCGCCCCACGGATCACCGGCGCACCGGGCCGCGTGACGGAGGAGGTCACCGCCCGCCGGGCTGATAGAGGCGGGTCGTGGTCTCCTTCTCGTAGGACATTCCCGGGGGCATCCTGATGAGTTCGAGCTGCATTCCCCAGGGAGACAGGAAGTAGACCCAGCTGTCACCTCTGGTCGACCCGGGTTCCAGGGGCTGCGGCTCGCCCAGTATCCGCACACCGGGCTGAGCCCGCAGATATGCCACCGCCTCGTCCATGTCCTCGACGTGGAAAGCCAGATGATGGCCGCCCCAGTCGCTGTTGCGCGGCATCTCCCTTCGCTGGTCGGGAGCGGAGTACTGGAACAGCTCGCAGTTGGTCACCGGGCCGAGCCTGAGCATGGCCAGGTCCATCACCGCCTTCGGGTCGACGCCGAGGTATCTCTCCATCCAGTCGCTGTCCGTGAATTCCACCGGCCCGAGCCGGTAGGCGAGTTCCGCGCCGAGCACGTCGACGAAGAACGTGACGGCCTGGTCCAGGTCTGGAACGGTGTAGGCGACGTGGTGCACGCCTGACGAGCCGGGAATTCCTCGGGTGTTGCCGTACACGGTTTCCTCCGTTGTGCCGTCCGGCCGGCGGGTGGCTGCCGAAGAGGGCGCGGGTGGGTGGGGTCAGGCGAGGGCGGAGAGCTCGGCGGGCAGCCGGTACCGGTCGCCCCACAGGCGGGTCGCGGAGGGGGCCGGTACGTCGATGTGCTCGTCCGCGGTCGCGGCCGTGGCGAAGCGGAGGCTGACGTCGAGGATGTGCAGGGAGAACTCCGCGCCGAGCAGCGGCTGGTCGCCCGTCAGCACCGCCCGGGCGAGGTCGGCGATGCCCGCGCCGACCGTCAGGTCGTGCGCCTCGTCGTCGTATCCGTGCTCCAGCGGGGGCAGGACGAAGGGGAGTCGCTCGGGCTCGGCCAGGTAACCGGTGTCCCTGCCGGTCGTCCGTACCCGGCGGCGCAGCGTGACCGGGCTCGACGCCTGCCACACGTCATCGACGGACAGGACGCCCTGATCGCCCACGACGAGCAGGGACTTGTCGGCGGGCGCCGCCCAGCCGATCGTGAGGCGGCAGACGGTCCCGTCGGCGAAGCGCAGCGCGCCGAACGAGGTCTCGGGCGCCACGTCGGCTACGACGCCCTCCCACTGGTCCGCGAAGGGGGTGACGGTCTGGCCGGACATGCGCACCACGGGACCGAACATGGCCGTCAGCCAGGTGAGGAGGTAGCCGGCGTGTTCCAGCACGCAGCCGTTGGCCACCTCCTCACGGTACGGCCAGGGGACCCCGCGCTTGCTGCGCCAGTCGCGGTAGGCCATGAACGCGAGCGGCCCCATGTCGAGCGAGGCGTAGGCGAGGCGCGGTGTGCCCACCGCTCCGTCGTGGACGGCACGGATGAGGGTCTGCGCGGACCGGCTGAACACCGTGGCCGGCGCGCCGCACATCAGGAGCCCGCGCTCCGCGGCGAGCGCGGCGAGTTCCCTCGCCTCCGCCATGTTCGTGGTCATGGGCTTCTCGCAGTACACGTGCTTTCCGGCCGACAGGGCGGCCCGGTTCACCGTGTAGTGCAAAGCGGTCGGGGTGAGGTTGACGACGATCTGCACCTCGGGGTCGGCGAGCACCTCTTCCATGCTTCCGAATAACCGCCCGCCGTACTCCGCGACGAAACTTTTCGCCCGGCCCCCTTCGGGGTCGTAAGCGCCTATGAGGTTGATTTCAGGGTAGTTGGGCAGCGTGGGGCCGTAGAAGTCGGCGGCATAACCGCAGCCGAGGAAGGCGACACCGACGCGCTTGCCCCCGCCCGTGGAAGTGGGCATTGCTCCTCCGTGTTCCTTGGAATGACGTGCCGAGAGTCTCCGTAGAGGACATGCGAGAGACAGCCAACACGTCCTCCGTTCGTCGATTCAAGGATCGAAATAGTTTCGGCTGATTCCGCGCTCCTGGCCAAAATGAAGCAACACGCCGCCGTTTACGGGGTGTTTACAGAAATCCGCTTGCACGAGCCATCGGATCATGCATTCATTGACGCCGCCCGGCCTTGTCCCCGGGCTTCCTCCCCGGCCGCACGGAGCGCCGGACACCACCAGAAGGAAAGGCAGTTACAGTGCCCCTCACCGGAACGGGAACGCCCATACGCACCTCGACCGCCGTGGTCGTGGTGGTCGCGCTGGCGCTGGCGCTGTTCTCCCTGAGCACCGTGGAGACACTGCCGGTCGGTCTGCTTCCGCTGATCGCCGACGATCTGGGCGTGTCCGAGGCGTCGGCGGGCCGCCTGGTCACCGGATACGGGATGGTGGTGGCCGTCGCCTCGGTGCCGTTGACCCGCCTGGTCCGCCGGGTGCCGCGCCGAACGCTGCTCTGCGCGCTGCTGGCCCTGTTCGTCATGGCGAATCTCGTCTCCGCCGCGGCCCCGGGCTACTGGGTGCTGCTCGCCGCCCGCGTCACGGTGGCGCTCACCCACTCGGTGTTCTGGTCCGTGATCGCGTCGACCGCCACCACCCTCTTCGCTCCCGAGGTCCGGGGCCGGGTGGTCGCCGGGCTGTTCTCCGGTCTGTCCCTGGCCGCCGTGGTGGGTGTCCCGGCCGGAACGTGGCTGGGGCAGCAGGCCGGTTGGCGGATCCCGTTCGTGGTGATGAGCGGCTTCGGATTCCTCGCCCTTGTCGCGGTCGCCGTCCTCTTGCCGTCCGGGGCCGGCGAGGAGGGCAGCGGAGCGGCCGGCGCCGAGCCCAGCCGGCGCCGGTTCCTGGTCCTGATGGCGGCGACGGCCCTGGTCATCTGCGGTGTCTTCACCGGCTACACGTACATCACCGTGTTCCTCACCGACGTGACCGGCCTCCCCCAGTCAGCCGTGGCGCCCCTGCTCCTGGGCTCGGGCATCGCCGGGATCGCGGGCACCGCCCTGGCGGGTGCGCGGGTGGACCGCCGTCCTCGCGGCACCATGGTGCTGGCCGTGGCCCTGCTGACGGCGACGATGTTCGGGCTGCGCCTGCTGGGCGACCGGTCCGTCGCCGCCGTCTGCCTGGTGGCGCTGCTCGGGTTCGCCATGTCCGCCATGACGACCGCGCTGCAGAGCAGAATTCTTCACGTGGCGCCCGGAAGCACCGAGATCGCCTCGGCCGTCGGCTCCTCGGTGTTCAACGTGGGCATCGCCGGCGGCTCCCTCGTCGGCGGCCTGCTGCTGCCCACCGGTCTCGGGGTGCGGGGCGCGCTGCTCGTCGGCGGGGTGCTCGCGACCGGCGGCCTGGCCGTGCTGCTGTCCGAGTCATGGGTGGTGCGCCAGGGGGAACGACGGGCCGCCGTCCGGGGCGGAGTGCCGGACCTGTCGGCGTAGCCGCAGGCGAGTCCCTGGCACGCTCGCGCAGGAGGGCGGCAGCCGCGTCGGCGTCACGAGGTCAGCATGACGTGCCGGGCCGAGTCGGTCGTGTCCACACACTCCTGGTACGGATTCGGGTCGCCCTGCTGCTCCTGGCAGCGCCACACGGTGTCGTCCGAGCGCACCACGGTGACCGCTCCGCCCTCCCGGAGCCCGGCCTTGGTGTAGGCATCCGCCACCCGCAGGGCGGCCGCGCAGTCCCCGGCGCTGCCGGCCGTCACCGCCAGCCCGGTGGCCGCGTCCGTTCCGCAGACCACGCGCGACACCTCCGGGCCGCCTTCCTCGGCGAAGGCCGCCGTCGGGGCCGACAGCCCCAGCACGCCCAGGCCCATCAGTGTCACTGCTCCCACTGTTCCCATTCGGCTCATCCGCGTTCCCATGATCTCGGTAGTCATCCGCACGACGCTGTCACCGGTCCCGGGAGGGCTGTGAACCCCCAGGACAAGGACCGGGCACCGACCACGATGAGCCGGTCCACCGGGCATCGCCACTCGAACGCTCATATGGCCTACAGCTGATGCCGGGGGACGGGACGCGGTCCGGGCCCCGGTCGGCGCGGTGCGCGGATACGCGTCGAGCTCAATCGAAAGTTTCGTTACCTTGATCGAATGTGGTGAGCAGGTCATGAACCAGAGCCGAGACCGGAGAGAGAGTCGCACTTCGGCGTTAGTGGTTGACGCCGCCCTTCGCTGCCCCTACCGTGGCGCGGCACGTTCCCGAAAGACCTCCGAATGTTTCGAGACGGGAGCCGAGGACATGATCCGGAGAAGGCCGAGACTACGAACCTTGCTGACAGCCGTGCTCGCGGCCCTGGCGCCGCTGCTGGCCATGCTGACCCTGTCCGCGCCCGCCGCCCACGCGGCCTCCCTGACGGAGGTCACCGGCTTCGGCGCCAACCCGAGCAACCTGCGCATGCACGTCTACCGCCCGGACAGCGCGCCGGCCCGCCCCGCGGTCCTGGTGGCCGTGCACTACTGCACCGGTTCCGGTCCGGCCTTCTACTCCGGCACCGAGTTCGCCTCACTGGCCGACCGGTACGGCTTCCTCGTGATCTACCCTTCGGCGACCCGCAGCGGCGGCTGCTTCGACGTCTCGTCGCCACAAGCGCTCAAGCGCGGCGGCGGCAGCGACCCGGTCGGGATCGTGTCGATGGTGACCTACGCCCAGCAGCGCTACGGCGCCGACCCCAACCGCGTCTACGTCACCGGGGCCTCGTCGGGCGCGATGATGACCAACGTCCTGCTCGGCGACTACCCCGACGTCTTCAAGGCCGGTGCCGCCTTCTCGGGCGTGCCCTTCGGCTGCTTCGCCACGACCGACGGCTCCGGCTGGAACAGCGCCTGTGCCAACGGAACCGTCACCAAGACCCCCCAGCAGTGGGGCGACCTGGTCCGCGGCGCCTACCCGGGCTACAGCGGGACCCGGCCCCGGATGCAGCTGTGGCACGGCACCGAGGACACCACGCTGCGCTATCCGAACTTCGGCGAAGAGATCAAGCAGTGGACCAATGTCCTGGGCGTGAGCCAGACGCCCGCGTCCACCGACCACCCGCAGTCCAACTGGACCCGCACCCGCTACGGCGGCACCGGCACCCAGGCCCCCGTCGAGGCCATCAGCGTCCAGGGCGTCGGACACACCCTGCCGGCCGCGGGCATGGCCGCGCGCGTCATCTCCTTCTTCGGACTGGACTCCGGCACCACCCAGCCGCCGACCGAGCCGCCCACGCCGCCGGCCGGCGCGTGCGCGGTGACGTACTCGACCAGCACGTGGAACTCCGGACTGACGGCCGCGGTCACCGTGACCAACACCGGCACCGAGCCGGTCGACGGTTGGACGCTGACGTTCACGCTGCCGGCCGGACAGGCCATCACCTCCGGCTGGAACGCCCAGTTCTCGCCGTCCACCGGCACCGTGACCGCGCGGAACGCCGTCTACAACGCCTCCCTGGCCCCGGGCGCCTCGACCACCCTCGGTTTCCAGGCCACGCACACCGGCGACACCTCCGCCCCGGCGTCCTTCAGCCTCAACGGCGCGACTTGCGCCACGAGTTGAGCCGACGTCGCGGTCGGTACGGGGGATGACGCACCTGGTCGTCATCCCCGCGTGTCCGGACCGTTCCCCGCCACGGGGGCGGTCCGGACAGCGCGGGCCGGCCCCACGGGCACGACCGGCTTCGTTGCCCGGCCGAACAGCGCGGCGCCTGCACCAGGCGCGTACCAAGCGGGTTCCCCGCCTCAGTCGCCCGCGCCGCGCAGCACCGCGTCGAACCCGGCCGGTACCGGCTCCGACGCGGCGTGGCAGACCTCGGTCCCGGCGACGTCGTACTGCGGGGGAACGGTCATGAGGGTGTCCAGCGCCGCGCGAGCGGCCTGAAGGTCGACCACTATCCGGGCACCCTGAGCACGCTGGAGATGAACCTGAACGCGCTGGACCACATCACCCGCACCAGCGAGGAGCAGGGCGTCCACTCCGGTCACCCGCGGCTGATGAAGGAGATCGCCGCGCGCGCCGTCGCCGAGGGCCACGGCGGGGAGAACTATCTGGCCGTCTACGAGTTGTTCAAGAAGGCGGCGCCGTCGCGGGAGGGGGCCTCCGACCCGCGCCCGTGATGCTCGTGCCGCCGTCGCGGCGGGCGGCCTCCGACCTGCGCGGAGGCCGCCGGGCGTAGCGCGCTCGTCCCGCGGTCACCGCCGTGTCCACCGGTCGGCCGCCCGTCACACCATCAGGCCACCTCCACGCAACAGCCCCCCGGCGGCTCCGCGATCACTCGTAGAGTCGGCCCAGCGAACGGGAAGGAGACACGGTGTTCCACGACTTGAGCGAACTGGCGCGCGTCGCCCGGGTGTTGGAGGAGGCGCACGCCCTGCTGGAGGGCGAGCACAAGCGTCTGGAGCGGCAGTACGGACCGACACCGTACGACGCCGTCGCGGGAAGCCCTGCGCAGACGCTCCGCGGCATCTCGGACCTTTCCGGGGCCATGGCCACGGCGCTGAAACAGTTCGCCCTGGCCGTCGGCTACTCCGTCCTCGGCCTGGACGAGCGAGCCGACCGCATGCTCCGGGTGGCGCGGATGAAGCCGGTGTCCTTCCCGTCCGGCGCGGACCGCATGGCGCGTCCGCTCGGCGCGGACACCGTACGGGCGATGGAGCTGGTCCGAGACCTCGGCTTCTTCCCCGAGGAGACCGCGATCGCGACCGACGTGGCCCTCGCCGCCCCGCAGGCGACATATCCGCCGGCCGACTGGAACGCGTACGAACGCGAGCGGCGCGACCGGTCCGAACGGCAGTGACCCTCCGCCCCGGCCGACGGCCGTGCTCTCTCCCGTACGTCGGAGCGGATCAGCGCGGCGCCAACGGGTCGGCCCGGCCGAGCAGTTCCGCGAGCGGGACGCCGGTCCGTGCGGCGACGAGGCGGCGGGCGCGCACCTGGGCACGGGTACGGGGGCGGAACTTCGGATCCCGTCCGCAACCGCACGGCTCGAAGCCCTCGTAGCGCAGTCCGGCGCCCAGGACCGCCGCGACGACCGACCATGCCTTCCGATCGTTGCGGCGGGGGGTCGCGAAGTCATGGCCGGCACACAGCAGCGGCGCGGCGCAGCGCGGACAGGTGTGTCCGCCGTCGCGGGGGTGCCGTTTGAAACCGATCCGGCACGACACGCACGCGTAGTGCAGCTTGTAGTGGACGAAGGCGTAGGTGCACATGGGCACACCGTAGTGGCCGCTTCGTCCAAAGGTGCCGGACACAGCGGCACGCGTGCCTCGGTCAGCCGGCCGTCTCGCGCTGCCGCCTGATGGGTTCCCCCACCCGGTGCAGGTGTGTCAGGGCCTCGCGGTAGGAGCGGATCAGGCCGGTCTCGTGGTACGGCACGCCGATCTCCGCGCAGTACGCGCGCACGATGACCTGGGCGCGGCGCAGATGCGGCGTGGGCATGCTCGGGAAGAGGTGGTGCTCGATCTGGTAGTTGAGCCCGCCGAGCAGCACATCGGTGAGCCGGCCGCCGCGCACGTTGCGGGAGGTGAGCACCTGGCGGCGCAGGAAGTCGGGCCGGTCGTCGCCGCTGAGCGTGGGCATGCCCTTGTGGTTCGGGGCGAAGGTGCAGCCGAGGTAGACACCGAAGAGGCACTGGTGCACGAGGAGGAACGCGACCGCCTTGCCGGGCGGGAGCACCAGGAACAGCGCCGAGAGGTAGGCGGCGAAGTGCACAAGGAGCAGTACCGCCTCCAGCGTGCGGTGCTTCATGGACGGCGAGCGCAGCGCCCGCACGCCGGCGACGTGCAGGTTGAAGCCCTCCAGCGTCAGCAGCGGGAAGAACAGCCATGCCTGGTGGCCGCCGATGAGACGGGCCAGGCCCCGGCTGTCGCGTGCCTGGGCGGTGGACCACACCAGGATGTCCGGGGCGACGTCCGGGTCCAGTTCCTCATGGTTGGGGTTGGCGTGGTGGCGGGTGTGCTTGTTCATCCACCAGCCGTAGCTCATGCCGATCCCCAGGTTGCCGAAGAGCCGGCCCCAGATCCGGCTCGCCCGGCCGCGCCGGAACACCTGACGGTGTGCCAAGTCGTGCGCCACCAGCGCCGTCTGGCCGCTCATCAGCGCGAGGAAAGCGGCCACCGCGAGCTGCCACCAGCTGTCGCCGAGCGCGAGGAAGGCGCCCCAGCCCGCCGCCGTCAGCGCGACGACCAGCCCGAGCCGTGCCGCGTAGTAGCCGGGACGGCGGCGCATCAGTCCGGCCTCGGTGATACGGCGGGACAGCCGGGAGAAGTCGCTCCCGGCTCCGGGGTCGGGGGAAGGCTCGGCGGGTACCGTGATCAGGGCCGTGGCCTGCGGGGAAATCGTCATGCCACCGAGTCTCGGCGTGCGCGTCCCCTCGGGACAGCCAGCCAGGTACCGGTTCGAGCCGGGGGATTTCCCCCGGGCCGCCGGGGTGGTGTCACCCCTGCGACCCTCCTGACCTGCGCGTCTTCGGGAGAGCGTGCCGATGCGGCCGGAACCGGTCGCGGCGGGCGGGACGGGGACGATCCGCCGGGCCGGGGCGGGCCCGGGCTTCTCCGGGTGGGGTTCCGCCCCGGGGTGAGGAGGTCGTCCGGTGGGGGTCAGGAACGCTGCTTGAGGTACTCCTCGACGCCGGGCGCCCGGTGCGCTTCCTCGACGCCGACCGTTCCGCCGACCCCCTTCATGTCCGGCTTGATCACGTAGGTCGACAGGCTGGCCGGCCGGGACGGGTCGGAGAAGTCCTGCGGGGTGCCGAGACCGGTGTCCGCCTCGGTCTGTGCACGGTGTGCCTTGATCACCTCCGCGCGGGTGAGACTGCCGGCCGCGCACGCCTTCTTCAGGTCCTCGCCCATGAGCCGGGCCGCGTTGTAGCCGGAGAGCACACCGGAGTCGACGGTGGAGTCCGGGTACTTCTCCTTGTAGGCGGCGACCATCGCCTTGACGCCGGGCAGGTCGGAGTTCACGCTCGGGGCGGCGCTGACGATGCTCAGCATCGCGACCAGGGCGGGCGCCGCCTGGGTCTTCAGCAGCTGCGGAGCGTAACCCGGCGCGCTGGTGACCACCGGGACCTTCAGCCCGCTCGCGGCGGCGACGCCTACGAGGGAGGCGGTCTGGGCGGGTCCGGCGCTGATCAGCACCGCCTTGACGCCGGCCTTGGCGAGCGCGGCGACCTGCGCGGACAGGTCGGTGTCGGTCGCCTGGATCTTCTGGCCGACGACCGTGATCCCGGCCTGCTCCGCCGCCCAGGTGGAGCCTTCCAGCGCGTTGTCGCCGTAGTCCCCTTCGAAATAGACGTGCCCGATCTTGTCGCCCTTCCCGATGCCTTTGGTGCGGGTGAGGTAGTCGACGGCGGCGAGTGCGTCGACGTCGTACGTGGTGCCGAGGACCTGCACCGCGTCCTTGCCGAGCAGGGACGCCGACCATGCCTGCGGGAAGGTGAGTATCCCGTCCCGCTCGATGTCGTCGAGGAGGGCGGAGACCACCGAGGAGCCGATGACCTGGGGCAGGGCGACGACGTCGGAGGCGATGTCGGCGTAGGCGGTGACGGCCTTCTGGACGTCGTAGCCGTGGTCCTTGACCACGATCTCGATCTTCCGACCGCAGATCCCGCCCTGGGCGTTGACCTGGTCGGCCCACAGCTGCTGCGCCTGCACGTTGCTCTTGCCGAGGGTGGCGTAGGGGCCCGTCAGGTCGGTGAGGGCACCGAGTCTGATGGTGTCGGCGGTGACCCCCGGTCCGGTGCGCACACCGCCGGTTCTCGTGTCGCCGCCGTCGCCGCTCTTCGCCTTGGAGCTGCAGCCGGTGGCCGCGACGAGCACGGCCAGGGACAGGGCGAGGACGGCCCGGGTGGTGCGGTTCCTGGTGTTCACGGGGTGTGCTCCTTGGCTCGTACGGCGGATGCGGCGGGGAGGGGGTCCGCGGCCGGGCGGCGTCGGATCCGGATCCGGGCGCGCAGCCGGTGCGGGAGTCCGCCGAGACCGTCGGGGGCGAAGATCAGGACGAGGACGATGGCGGCGCCATAGAGGTAGCGGGATGCCTCGGTGGGGCCGAGGGTGCCACCGGCCGCGCCGGGTGCGGTGACGAGCGGGAGCTGGTCGGCGTACCGGGTCATCAGCAGGGGCAGCGCGGTGACGAAGACCGCGCCGGCGGTGGCGCCGGCCACCGAGCCGAGGCCGCCGATGACGATCATCGCGAGATAGTCGACGGACAGGGCGAGCCCGAAGTAGTCCGGCACGACCCGGCGGAAGGCGAGTGCCAGCAGGGCGCCGGCCAGGCCCGCGTACATGGAGGACAGGACGAACGCCCCGGCCCGGTAGCGGGCCACCGGTACGCCCATGACGGCGGCGGCGGTCTCGCTGTCGCGCAGCGCCTTCAGGGCGCGGCCGGCCCGGGAGCGCAGCAGGCCGCGCGCGGTGAACCAGGTGAATGCGAACAGGGCCAGGCTCAGGTACCACAGGCGTTCCTCGGCGCCGAACGGGACGCCCAGGACGACGAGTTCGGGGCCGCTCCCGTCGAAGGTGAAGGAGCCGACCGAAAGCGGTGGTACGGAGAGGCCGTTGAAGCCTCCGGTGACCGGCTCGGCACTGACCAGGAGGTGGTGGCCGAGGAAGACCAGGGCGAGCGTGGCCACGCCCAGGTAGACGCCGCGCACCCGGCCGGCGACGGGGCTGAACAGTCCGCCGGCCAGCCCGGCCAGCAGGACCGCCGCGACCAGGGCGAGCGCGGTGGGCAGCCCGGGGCCCGGCTCGTCGCCGCCCAGCCAGGTGTAGCCGTAGGCGCCGATCGCGAGGAAGAAGGAGTGGCCGAGGGAGAGTTGGCCTGCGGTGCCGGTGAGCAGGCCCAGTCCTATCGCGCCGGTCGCGGCCGCCATCGCGAACAGGCCGATGCGCAACCAGAACACGTCGAGGTAGAACGGCGGCGCGCACAGCAGCAGGGCCACGACGAGGATCGCGAGGGCCCGGCGGGTGCGGCGCGGGGGGAGGTCAGACACGGGCGGCACCCTTCGCGCCGAGGAGGCCCTGCGGCCGGACGATCAGCACGACGACCATCACCGCGTACGGCGCCACGTCGCCGAACCCGTCGCCGAGCACGTGCAGTTCGGACTGGTAGCCGGCGGCGAACGCCTCGGTGAGCCCGATCAGCAGGCTGCCGGCGAGGGCGCCGGCGGGTGAGGCGAGACCGCCGAGGATCGCGGCGGGGAACGCGGCCAGCGCGAGCTGGCCGGTGGTGCGCTCCAGGCCGGGGGCGGGGAACGCGGCGAGGAACACGGCGGCCGTCGCGGCCAGGGCCCCCGCGAGGCACCAGGCGCCGGTGCGTACCCGGGAGAGCCGGATGCCCATCAGGGCGGCCGCCTCGGCGTCCTCGGCGGCGGCGCGCAGGGACAGCCCCCAGGCGGTGTATCGGAAGGCGGCGAAGACCGCGCCGATGACCAGGCAGGACACCACGATCGCGGCGAGCCGGCTGTCGGCGACGGTGACCGGGCCGATCCGGGTGACCGAGTCCGCCCAGGGGTCGCCGAGCGACAGCAGGTCGCCGCCGATCCGGCGGGACAGGTCGGTGAGCAGCAGCACGTCCACGCCGATGGTCACGATGGTCTGCGCGGGGGTCGTGTGCGTGCCGGCGTCGCCGCGCTGGAGCAGGAACCGGTCGACGGCTCCCGCGACCGACGCGGTGACCAGCACCGCCGCGGCGAGCGCGCCGGCGAAGCCGAGGTGGGGATGCCAGAGGGCGGTGAGGTAGCCGCCGAGGAGCAGCAGGGAGCCGTGGGCGAAGTTGAGCACGCCGGAGGCTTTGAAGATGACGACGAAGCCGAGCGCGACCAGGGCGTGGACGGCGCCCAGGGACAGGCCGTTGAGGAAGCTGGTGAGGAAGGCGTTCACGCGGTGTCCTCCCGGTCGCCCGCGGTGCCGAGGTAGGCGCGCAGCACCTCCGGGTGGGCACGGACCTCGTCGGGGGTGCCCTGGGCGATGAGGCGGCCGAAGTCGAGCACGGTGACCTCGTCGGCGAGGCGCATCACCAGGCCCATGTCGTGTTCGACCAGCAGCACGGACAGGCCGAGCCGGGCGCGGACCTCGGTGACGACCTCGGCGGTCCGGGCCCGCTCCCCCGCGTTCATGCCGGCCACCGGTTCGTCCAGGAGGAGTACTTTGGGCTCCAGGCAGAGCGCGCGGGCGAGTTCGACGCGCTTGCGGTCGCCGTACGGCAGCGACGCCACCGGCCGGTCGAAGTGGGGTCCGAGGCCGGTGAGTTCGGCGATCTCCCGTACCTTCTCCAGGTGCTCGCGCTGCTCGCGCACGGCGCGCGGCAGGCGCAGCGCCCCGGCGGCGAACCCCGCTCGGGTCAGCGCGTGGCGGCCGACCATCAGGTTGTCGGCGACGGTGCCCTCGGTGGTCACGATGTTCTGGAAGGTGCGGGCCACCCCGAGGGCCGCGATGCGGTGCGGGGCGAGCCGGGTGAGGTCGGTGCCGCCGAGGCGGACGGTGCCGGAGGAGGGTCGGTAGAGCCCGGACAGGACGTTGAAGAAGGTGGACTTCCCGGCGCCGTTGGGGCCGATGAGGGCGTGCACGGTGCCGGGGGCGACGGTGAGGGAGACCTCGTCCAGGGCGGTGAGGCCGGCGAAGCGGACGGTGACGTCGCGGACTTGGAGGGGCGGGACGCCCTGGGCGGCCGGGGCGCGGTGGGCGTGCGGTGGGGCGCCTTCGGCGGCCGGCGGGACCCGCGGGGTGGTCACGCGGCCCCCTGTCCGGGCGCGGCGGCTTCCTCGCCCAGGTAGAGGCGGCGGACCGCGTCGGTGCCGGCGAGTTCGGCGGCCGGGCCGGACAGTCGTACCTCGCCGACGTCGAGCACATGGGCGTGGTCGGCCAACGACAGGGCCATCCCGGCGTTCTGCTCGACCAGCAGCACGCCGGTGCCCTGGCTGTTGATCTCCCGGATGACCTCGGCGATCCGCTCGACCATCAACGGGGCCAGACCCAGGGAGGGTTCGTCGAGCAGGAGCAGGCGCGGGGCGGCCATCAGGGCACGGCCCATGGCGAGCATCTGCTGCTCGCCGCCGGAGAGCAGCCCGGCCGCCTGCCGACGGCGTTCGGCCAGCCGGGGGAAGAGCGCGAACACCCTTTCCGATGCCTGCCGTTGCCGGGCCGGGGAGCGCCGGGCGAGGCCCAGGCCGCCGCTGCGCAGGTTCTCGTCCACGGTGAGACTCGCGAACACCCGTCTTCCCTCGGGCACTTGCACGACACCGGCACGGACCGCGGCGACCGGGTCGCGTCCGTCCAGAACGGTGTCCCCGTAGGCGACGCGACCGGCGGTGATCGCTCCCCGGTGCAGGCGCAGCGTGCCGGACACCGCGCGCAGCAGGGTCGACTTGCCGGCTCCGTTGGCGCCGAGCAGGGCCACCACCTCGCCGGGTGGCACGGTCAGGGTGACGGAGCGCAGGGCGGAGACGGCACGTCCGTAGGTCACGTCGAGGTGCTCCACGGCCAGGGCCGGCCGGTCGTCCAAGGGTGGTGCGGGCATCGCGGCTCCTCGGGTCCGTGCCGGTGCGGCACGGGGGTCAGGGACTGGGGGCAAGGTCACTGCGGGCACAGGACACTGCGGGGTTGAGGCACTGGGGGGAAGGGACCCTGCGGGGTGAGGCACTGGGGGGATGGGACCCTGCGGGGATGGGGCGCTGCGGGGTGGGGCACTCACGACAGCACATCCCGCGCCCGGCGGTACAGGCGTCCCGGCCCGTTCGGTGCGCCCGCCCAGTGCGGGCGGCACGGGGCTGTGCGCGGGCCCAGCGGGTGTGTGCGGGCCCGGTGTCCGCAGGGGCGGACCCGCGAGTGGACGGTCCGGCCCTACGACGGGAGGGGGCGCAGGAGACAGCCCCGCGGAGGCAGGCAGGCGCCGGGCACGGCCTCTCGGATGGAAAGCGGATACCGCTCGTGTCCCGTCCCCACAGGAACCGGTCGCGGGACGGCCCGGCGGCGGGCGGCACGGGCCTGACCGCGGCCCTTCGGCTACGGCGTCACGGGCGCCCGGTGCCGGCGGTCAGAGCGGCGGGAGCCGGCGCGCGGTGAGGGCGAGGCTGATCTCCACCACGTCGGACGGCCGGGCCAGTGAGCGTCCGGTGAGCTGTTCGTAGCGGCGCAGCCGGTTGAGGACGGTGTTGCGATGGCAGTAGAGGCGTTCCCCGGCCCGCTGCGCCGAGCCGTCGCAGGCCAGCCAGGCGGCCAGGGTCTCCACCAGTACGTCCGCGTCGGCCGGTTCGAGAGCGGCCAGCGGTCCGAGGACGCGCTCGGTGAGCGACGCGGCGAGTTCCGGCGCGGACACCACCATCGCGGCGGGCAGCTGCTCCGCCAGCCGGACGGTGCCGCCCTCGGCGGGACACAGGCTCAGCGCCAGGTCGGCCTGGGCCCGGGCTTCGCCGAGCGCCGCGAGACCGCCGACCACGTTGCCGATCCCGACCCGGGTGCCCGGCGCGGGCGGCACCACCGGATCGGGGAGTTCGCCGTCCTCGGTGAGCAGGATGCCGTAGTCCACGTCGGTACCGGTGTGCCAGTGGGCGCGCGGTGACCGCTCCGGCAGCGCGGCGCGCGGGCCGGCCGGTGCGGGGGACCGTCCGCCGGTGACCGCCACGACCACGTACCGCCCCTGCTCGGGCAGTCGGAGCGCCTCGGCCGCCTCGGGGAGGTCGGCGATGCGGCTGGTGCCGTCCAGCAGCGCGGCGGCCAGCAGCCGGACCCGGTTCTCGCGCCGCCATGTCATCTGTCTCTCCACCTGCCGGTAGGCATCGGCCACGACGGTGCAGTGCTCGTCGACGAAGTTCCACACATCGGCCGCCACGTGCACGAGCAGCCGGACGTCCTCGGGTGCCGTCCGGGCGGTCTCCTCCACCAGCCCCTGCCACACCAACGAGCCGCCGAGCCGGAAGGCGTGCAGCAACGCGTCCAGTGGCAGGCCCTGTTCGGCACGCGCGACGCCGATCTTCCAGGAGCAGCGCCGGGCCGCGTCCCGGGTGCCACGCGGGTCGATCAGCGAGGCCACGCTGTGCCGCAGTGAGCGGTGCGCCTCCCGCCAGGTGTCGTGCGGGTCGGTCCGGAGTGCCGCCCGGTACGCCGGTTCCCGGTCCTCGAGCGCCGTGAGCAGGCGGTCGGTGAGGCCCGTCAGATCGGCCAGGAGGGCCCGGGCGGCCCGGTGCAGCACACCGATCGCGTCGGCGTCGATCAGTGAGCGCGTCCGTGGCGGCCTGGGCCGGGGTACGGCCGCCGGGGCGTGGCGGAGCGCCGTCGGTGTCCCTGAAGCTTGGTGCATCGCGGTCATCCCCCGGGGTCGGCTCGGCGGCGGCGCGCCCGGGACACCTCGGCGGCTCACAGCGGGCCGCTGGGTCCGTGCGGTGACTGCCGCCCGTCTGGTCCTGCCCCGAAGAATGGCATACCGTCCGGTCGGTCAATAGGGTTGTGCAACGCCTTTTCACCGCCCGGGCGCGCGACGCGTACCGCCGCGAGCCCGCGTCTCGGGGACCACACCACCGCCGTCGTCCCCTCCCCCACCGAAGACCGTGGTCGTCACCCGCCCGAGGACCGGAAGCGGAACCGAAGCAACCGGTCGGCCGGGCGGGAGCGGGTGGTTCGTGGGCGGCGTGCTCGCCGTCACCGGTGGCGGGTCCGGACCGGCTGTCCCGGCCGCCGGCGAGGTACGTCATCGACGCTCGGGCCCGGGCTCATGTCAGGGGTGGGAAGTCGGGCAGGGTGAGGGCCGAGTGGGCCGGTCGTTCCTTTGCGGGAGGCGTGGTCTTGAGGGCGCGCAGCATGTCGTTGCGCCGCTCCAGGGCCCGGGCCGTGGTGGGGAAGAGTGACGCGTCGCCGTCGCCGACCCGCTGCTGGTTCAGGGTCACGAACTCGCGGGTGTGGCGTTCGTAGGCGGCGAAGCCCGCCGTGTGGTCCCGGTCGGCCAGGGACGCGGCGAGCATGTACGCGCCGACGAGCGCGAGGCTGGAGCCCTGTCCGGTGAGGAACGAGGGTGCGTACGCGGCGTCGCCCACCAGCGCGACCCTGCCGCTGGACCAGCGGGGCATGCGGATCTGGCCGACCCCGTCGAAGAACAGGTCGTCCGCGTCGCGCAGGGCGGCGAGCATGCCCGGGACCTCCCATCCCGCGTCGGCGAAGACCTCGGCGAGAAGGGCACGTTGGGCTCGCGGGTTCCGGAGCGCGTCGGACGGCGGTCGCGGGCGGGCGAAGTTCAGCAAGGCGTGGACTTCGTCGTCGTCCCCCACGGCGTAGAGTGCCGCGGCCCTGCCCGGGACGTTCCACATCACGGTCTCGTGGGAGAGCCCGAAGGTGTTGCGCAGGGTGAACACGGCGAAGCAGTATCCGAGATGGTGGTGGAACCGCTCCTCGGGGCCGAACAGGAGCTCGCGGGTGCGTGAGTGCAGGCCGTCGGCGCCGAACACCATGTCGAACGTACGCGTGCCGCCCCCGTGGAAGGCGACGTCGACCCCGTGGTCCGACGGGTCGAG
Source organism: Streptomyces sp. SudanB182_2057 (assembly GCF_964272715.1). Lineage (NCBI taxonomy): Bacteria > Bacillati > Actinomycetota > Actinomycetes > Kitasatosporales > Streptomycetaceae > Streptomyces > Streptomyces sp. SudanB182_2057. Next base: position 8,141,505 of record NZ_OZ186798.1, on the reverse strand, counting down.
CATGTCGATGGAGTCGTCGAACAAGAACTCCACGTCGTCACGGACGGCCGTGTGAAGGGCGTCGGCCAGATCCCCGCGCCGCACCTCCAGGTCCCGTCCCGCCGCACCGCCGGTGACGGCGTGCGGGTCGACCGAGGCCACCTCACGGCCGTCCCCGTCCAGGAAGGTCAGCCGGCGCGTGTCGATGTGCGCGTCCCGCAGTCGTGGCAGGATGCCCATCCGTCGGACGACCTCCAGCGCGGTGCCGCGCACGTCGACGGGGTAACCAGCGCCGCGAGGCGCGCCCGCCTTCTCGACCACGGTGACCGCGAACCCGTAGCGGTTCAGCCAGAACGCGAGGGCGGGCCCCGCGATACCGGCCCCGGATATCAGGACCTTGCGCCTCGGAGTGGCATGGCTCTGCCTCGACAGGCCGGTGTGGGTCATTTCTTGTCTCCTTCGCTCATGGTGCGGGCGACCAGCAGGGACAGCGCCGTGACGGCACCGGCTATGACGAAGCCGGTGACGAAGGCCGATTCGGCCGGGACGTCCGAGCCGGAGGGGGTCCCGGCGGTGAGGAGCGCGCCACCGAGCTGCGCCCCCACGGCGAAGCCGATCACGCGGGTCACCAGGACCAGGCCGGTGGCGATGCCGGTGTCGCTCCGGTCGACGGAGGTGGCGGTGCTGGTCACCATCGCCGTGACGCACAGGCCGTTGGCGAGCGCGATCAGCATCTTGCCGATGACGAGGTGCCAGACTTCCGAATGCGCGGCCGCCAGGGCGGTCAGGGCGGCGGCCATGATGACGATCCCGGCGCCGACCACGGCACGCGAGCCGAGCCGCCGTACCCCCAGCCCGCTGATCGGCCCGGCCAGCGACGCGGCCACGGCGCCGGGCAGCAGGTAGAGGCCGATCTCGGTGGCTCCGGCCCCGAATCCGTACGCGTGGGAGGGCACCGCGAACAGCTGCGGGACGAGATAGACGGCCACCGAGGTGCCGACGCAGATCATGAACGTCAGCACGCAGGACTGCCACATCGCCGGCCGTGCCAGCATGCGCAGGTCGACCATCGGCGCGGCCGCGCGACGCTCGACGGCGATCCAACCGGTCGCGAAGGCGGCCAGGACCACGATGAGCGCGCCGAGCACGAGTGGCCGCGCGCCGATGTCGGGCGCCAACGCGAGGACGAGCATGAGGGTGACCAGCGTCCCGCTCAGCAGGACCAGCCCGGGCCAGTCGATTCCGGTGGCGTCCGGCCGTCCCGGCGGATCGTGGGGCATCAGTCCGTGCACCAGTGTGGTGGCCCCGATGACCGCGATCGTAGGCAGCGCGAACATCCAGTGCCGGGACAGCCCTTCGGCCACGGGCCCGGCCGACAGCGTCCCCGCCATCCCGCCCCCCACGAACAGCCCGCTGACCACTCCGATGGCCACCTTCGACGCCCCCTCGGGGAGGTGCGCGCGCACCAGGATGAACGCCAGGGGCAGCGCGCCCACCATCGCCCCCTGAAGCACCTGGCCGAGCAGCAGCACGGGCAGGTTCGGCGCCAGGGCGGACACCAGACCACCGGCCGAGACGACCGCCATCAGCCGGATGAGGACCCGTTTGCCGCCGTAGCGGTCACCTAACTTGCCCGCGACCGGGGTGACGAGCGCCCCGGTGATGAGGAGCACGATGCTGAGCAACGCCCCTTCGGCGGGACTCATGTCCAGTTCGCGTTGCAGGAGCGGGAGCGTCGGTGTCACCACCGACTCCAGGGCGCCGGTGGCGACTGCCAGCACGCCGAGCGCCCCGACAGCGGCCTTCCCGACGCGGGCCGGGGGAGCCAGAGTTGCGGTCATGGACGTTCCTTTCCGTCTTCGCCGGACGAGGAAGGGACCGGTGGTGCGCGAGGCACCGCCGTCTTGCCGGACCCGGCGCGGGCACAGGGGCCTTCACGCGGGGCGGGGTGCGCATGACTCTTCGGGGACGGGGGTCGTCTGTCGGGGCGAACCCGGGGAAGCGGGCGGCGAGTCGGCGCCCGCACGGTCCCGCCGGGCGGATCCGCGTACGAGTGCCGCACGGTCGAGCCGATACTACACTACACCGTGCAGTGTAGAACGGTTACGATGTGGGCATGCCGACCACGAAGACGCCCACCACGAAGACCCTCCGCGAGGGATCCGCGCAAAAGCGGGCCGCCATCCTCACGGCGGCCCGGGAACTGTTCCTCGCGGACGGTTTCGACCGGACCAGCGTCGACGCGGTCGCCGCCCGGGCCAAGGTGTCCAAGCGGACGGTGTACGACTACTTCGGCGACAAGCGGACGCTGCTGCAAGCGGTCGTCGACGCCATCGGCCAGTCGATGGTCGGCATCATCCGGCGCACCCTCGACGACACCCTCACCGGCCTCACCGAGGCCGCCGGTCTGGAGGACGCCCTGGTCACGTTCTCTATGCGGATCGCCACCGACATGCTCGGCTCGGCGGAGTACGCGACGCTGCGCCGACTGGTCCGGGCGGAGTCCGGCCACCTGCCGCATCAGGACTACAACTCCATGGCCGACGCCCCCGACGAGGCGATCGCCGAGCGGTTCGCCGCCCTCGCCGCGGCCGGGCTGCTCGATGTCCCCGACCCCCGTCTGGCGGCCGACCAGTTCATCGCGCTGACCTTCGGCGTGGCGCTGGACAGGCTGGGTTCCGCGAATGCCGCGGAGGACCCCCGCGTCCGGCCGCTCGTCATCGAGGGAGTGCGGACCTTCCTCCGGGCATACCGGACCGCGTAGGGCCTCGGGCGGCGCGGAAGAACCGTGCGCCGTCAGCGCCACCGCGGGTTCGACGGGCGCGGCGGCGCGGCGCGACCGCACCTCGGCACGGCTCCGGGCCACCGCTGACGGACCCGGCCGTCGGGGCGGCGGCGATCCCCGTCCTCGGCGGCATCCGACAGCAACACGCCCTTCTTCACCGCGCGTTGGCGTGCCTGACGGTCGTAGTCGCCGCCGATCACGTGCTGGTCGCCGCCGGTGATGTCGATGGCCTCGGCGCCCGTGTCGACGGCGGACTCGTGGCGGTGGACAACGGGCGGTCGGGGCAAGGCCGTTGTGCCGACGCCGGGAGGCCCGCCCCGCCCCCGGAGGGAGCGAAGCGGGACCGGTGTGCTGACCTCAGCGCCTGACCTGCACCGTGGCCGACGCTGTCGCGCTCGTGTGCAGGTCGTCGCCCGGCCAGCTGACGGTGTAGGTCACCTGGCGCCGGGCGCGCGGCAGGTCGTCGACGGTGAAGGTGCCGTCGGCGGCGACGGTCACCGACGACAGGGTGCCGGTGCCGAGCCGGTCCGAGCGCCGCACGGTGAGCGTGGCCCGCTCGGGCAGGGCCTTGCCCTGTGCGGTGAACGTGCCGGTGAGGTGGACGCCCCCGCTCATGGTGGCCTCTTCCGGCCCGGTCAGCGTGATCGAGGCGGGCGCCTTGCCGACCGTCACGGTGTGGGTGACATCGGTGGCGGGGCGGTGGGTGAGGTCGCCGAGGAACGACAGCCGGTACGTGGCACCGCCGACGAGGTCGGGCTCGTCCAGGACGGTGAAGCTGCCGTCCTCCTTGACGGTCGCCGTGCCGAGCTGGTGGGTGCCGTTCGCGTCCTCGCGCACGGCGGTGACCTTCAGTGGCTGGGCGGGGGCGGGCCCGTCCCACTCCAGCCGGCCGCGCATCGACAGCGGCTCGCCGGCGACGGCTCCGGAGGGGCTGTGGGTGAGCTCGCCGGCGAAGCGGGTGTCGTACTGGACGGCCGGAGGCTGGATGACGTGCAGCCAGTACTCGTAGCCGCTGCCGCCCCGGGTGACCGCGAAGAGCCGGGAGCCGTCCTGGGACCAGGCCAGGCCCCGCGGGGCGACGCCGTTTCCGTCGAGGCTGCCCTGGAAGGCGAACTCCAGCGGCGGTGTGCCGTCGGCCGGGTCGGCGCTCTGCACCAGCAGGTCGGGTGTACTGCCGGCCGCCTGGGCGCCCCGGGCGATGTACTTGCCGTCGCCGCTGAAGGCGACGGCGGTGGACGACGCGCCCGCGGGCAGCGCCGGGTACTGGCCGGACGCGTCCGTCAGGTCGCCGGCGTTCAGCAGCCGGGTGCCGGCGGTGGCGTCGGCCACGGCCACCTTGGTGCCGTCCGCGCTCGCCGCCATGTCCTTCAGGTCGAGGGCGCCCTTGCCGCCGGCGTCCGCGAACCGGCGGGAGGCGTTCCGCACCGGGGTGGTGCCGCTGACGTCGAACGAGGCGAGGAACGGGTCCGCCGCACCGCTCTCCTTGGGCTGGCCCATGAGGAGACGGTTCTGCCCGCCGGCGCCCGGGGCCAGTTGGAGCCGGCCGACGTCGTTCCAGCCGGTCGTGCCGACCGTGCCGTCGGTGAGCATGTTCAGGCTCGTGGAGGCCGTGGCGCACTGGTAGGTCTGGTAGACGTAGGCGCTGGTGCTCCACACCTTGCCGCCGGCGAAGGCGAGTTGCCGGCCGCAGGTGTCGTAGGTGGCGCCGTACGCGCCGTTCTGCTGGAGGGTGCCGGTGTCGTAGGCGACGACGCGGCCGCGCTCGCCGACGTACAGCGTCGCGGCGTCCTCGCTGAGCGCCACGCCCGAGACCGCGTACTGGTGCTGGAGCGTGGCGACCTTCTGGCCTTGGAAGTCGTAGACCAGCACCGTGCCGTCGGAGTTGGTGTCGCGCTGGTCGGCGATGTAGACGCGCTGGTGGACCGAGTCGACGGCCAGGCCCGAGTACGTTCCGATCGGCAGCTTGGCCACCGCCTCGGAGGCCGCCGCGTGGGCCGCGGGCGCGGCGGCGACGGTCAGTCCGGTCCCGGCGAGCACGGCGGCGAGGAGTGTGGCCGCGAGACGTCCGGATCGCTGTGCTGTATTCAACTGTGCCCCCCACAGGCTGAGTAGAGCACCTCACCGGTGTCGGTGAGACGCCTGTGAAGGACATGTAACAGCCGTGAAGATCACTTGGGCAAGGGGGCGCGCCCGGCCGGACCCGCACGCCGTCTGCGGTCGCACGGGGCACGGCGCAACCTCCCCGAGGAGGGGATCGCGTACTCCAAAGGCGGAGGGCCCGTTGGTCATCAGGCACGATGTCCGGCACCGGTCACGCGGTCGATCATGAGCTGGTGATGAGGCATCAGCAGTTCGGCGCCGGTTCCGGCGCCGCCGACGACAGGAGCCGGCCATGGCAGAGGTGACACGACGCGGCGTTCTCGCGGGAGCGGCCGCGGCGGGGGGCGCCGCCGCGGGGCTGGGTTTACCGAGCGCCGCCGCGGCGGCGGACGCCGCGCGCACCGGTGCGCCGGGCGCGGTGACGGTCGGTCCCGGCGACACGCGGTACGCGTCGCTGACCCGCCGGGGCAGCAACGCGCGTTTCGTCGGCACCCCCGACTACGTACGCGTGGCGTCCTCGACCCGGGACGTCGTCGACGCCGTGCAGCGAGCGGTGGACGAGGGCCGGCGCATCGCCGTGCGCAGCGGAGGGCACTGCTTCGAGAACTTCGTCGACGACCCGGCCGTCAAGGCGCTCATCGACCTCTCCCCCATGTCCTCCGTCTCCTACGACGCACGGCGGCGGGCCTTCGCGGTGGAGCCGGGTGCCCTGCTCGGTGAGGTCTACCGGCACCTGTTCCTCGGCTGGGGCGTGACCGTCCCGGCGGGCGCCACGGCCGAGGTCGGCGTCGGAGGTCATGTCCTGGGCGGCGGCTACGGCGCCCTGTCACGCCGGTACGGCCTGTCCGTGGACCACTTGTACGCCGTCGAGGTGGTGGTCGTGGACGAGCGGGGCAGGGCCCGAAGCGTGGTCGCCACGCGGGAGCCCGACGACCCGCACCGCGACCTGTGGTGGGCGCACACCGGGGGCGGCGGCGGCAACTTCGGCATCGTCACCCGCTACTGGTTCCGGTCCCCGGGCGCGCGGGGTTCCGACCCCTCGCGGCTGCTGCCGCGCGCGCCGGAGTCCGTGCTCTCCTTCAGCGCCTCCTGGTCCTGGAAGGACCTGGACCGGCAGTCGTTCAGCCGCCTGGTCACCAACCACGGCGGCTGGTACGAGCGCAACAGCGCGCCCGGCTCCCCCTACGCGGGCCTGTTCGGCGTGCTGATGCTCAACAACCGCCGGTTCGGCACGGTCGATCTGGTGGGCCAGATCGATGCCACGGACGCCGGGGCACGGCGGCTGGTCGACGACTACGTGGCCGCGGTCGGAGCCGGGGTGCGGGCCCGGCCCACGCGGACCACGGCGGTCCGGCCGTGGCTCCAGGCGGCCGCGGCCGTCCAGGAGAGCGAACCGACGTACTACAAGGCCAAGGCGGCCTATCTGCGGCGGCGCTTCACGGACCGGCAGACGGACGTGCTGTACGCGCACCTGTCGAGCGAGGCGGGCGGCGAGGCCGACGGTTCGGTGTGGCTGGTGTCCTACGGAGGGCAGGTCAACGCGGTGGCGCCCGGCGAGACGGCCGTGGCCCAGCGGGATTCCGTCCTCAAGGCGATCTATCTCACCAGTTGGCCGAGCCCCGAGGCCGAGGAGGCCGCCCTGGGATGGGTACGCGACCTCTACCGCGCGGTGTACGCCGACACTGGCGGCGTGCCCGTGCCCGGCGCGGTCAGTGACGGCTCGTTCATCAACTACCCGGACGCCGATCTCGCCGACCCGGCCCTCAATACCTCCGGGACGCCGTGGCACACCCTGTACTACAAGGATCACTACGCGCGTCTGCAGAGCGTCAAGGCCCGCTGGGACCCGCGTGACGAGTTCCGGCACGCGTTGTCGATCCCTCTGCCTGAGTGAAGCGGCGGGCTCGAGTCCCCCGGCGGCGGGGGTGGCCGCCCCGCCCCCTGCACAGTGCCACCCGGCGGGACCGGGTGGCTTGCCGGATCAGGTGTCGGAACCGCCGCTGGTGCGGCGCCGCACCGCGCCGCCGCCGTGCCAGTCCAGCACCAAGAGGGTGGCATCGTCGGGCAGTTCGCCTCCGCACGCGTCGTGCACCGCCGCGGTCAGGATCCGGACCACCTCACGGGGGTGCTCGTCGCGGGTGGCGCCGATGAGGGAGAGGAGGTCGACCGCGGCGGCCGCGCGTTCGTGCATGCCGTCGGTGATCAGGACGAGCCGGTCGCCGGGCTCCAGACGACGCCGCTGCGCCTCGTAGCTGACCGGGGCCGGGACCCCGAACGGCATGTCCACCCGGATGGCGACCTCCTCCGCACGGCCGCCGCGCAGTCGCAGGGGCCAGGGATGGCCGGCGTTGACCAACTCGCAGGCGCCGGTGTCCAGTTCGACCCGCAGCAGTTGCCCGGTGGTCATGCCGCGGCTGTGCCGGCTGAGCGCCTCATGAGCGGCGTACGCCTGGTCGAGGACTCCGCCCCCGGCCCGGCGGGCGCCGCGCAGGGCGTTCACGGTCAGCGTCGCCAGCAGGGCGGAGTCGGTGTCGTGGCCCATGGCATCGGTGATCGACAGGTAGAGGGCGTCCTGGTCGAAGGCGTAGTCGTAGGTGTCACCGCCGATGTCGTCGGCCGGGACCAGGCCACCGGCCAGGGTGAACTGCGCGGCCTCGCAGCAGGCCGCCGAGGGCAGCAGCTGGTGCTGGATCTCCGCGGCCAGGGTCATCTCGGTGGTGCGCCGTCCCCAGTGGTAGAGGTCGGTGAAGCGGCGGTCGGTCACCACGATGTACGCCAGCGCGTGCGCGGCCTGCGCGACCGCCTCGCACAGCGCGTCGTCCACGCGGGGCACCACCAGGTCCAGCACGCCGATGCAGTCGCCGCGGTTGGTGACCGGGGCCGCCAACCGGTGGCCGCCCTCTTCGGCCGGCTCCTGTCGCACGTCCTGGGCACGCAGTACCCGGTCGTACAGGCTGCCCGCCAGCTCCCGTCGCTCCGCCCGACCGAGGGCTTGCCCGGCCGTGCCGGCCCTGGGCAGCCGTACGGCTGCCTGTCCGAGCATGTCCACGAGCCAGAAGGAGACCTCGCTCGCCGAGAACCGCTCTTCCAGTTTCCGGGCGATCACGTCCACCGACTCCACCGGCGCGGCGTCCTCCGCCGCCCGCAGCACCTCGTCCAGGCCCAGGTCCTCATAGCCCACCGCGGGCACCTCCCGATCCTTCCGCCCCGGCTTCCACGCGGACCCTCCCGGACGCATCCGCACCCGGCCAGGACCGACACGCGCCGGACGAGCCCGCTCCCGGCCGAAGCACCGGTCCCAGCAGGGCGCTTCATCCGTTCGGCCGACAGCACGGCGCAGCCATCGGTGCTCCGCACCTTCGCCGAATACCCGGACGTCACGGTCGCTGACGGCAGCTCGGGCGACCGCGCCGTCCGGTCGGCGCGGTCCTCAGCGGACGGCCGCCTCGACGGTGGCCAGGTCCTCGCCGGTGAGTTCCGCGACGCGGTGCGCCGGCACACCGGCCGCCAGGGCGCGGGCGAGCAGGGCGTCACGGCCGTCGGTGCAGGAGCGGTAGCCCAGCAGCTCCTCCTCCAGCCGCGCCCGGTCCGGCGGCGCGGTGTGGTGGCGCAGCCGGCTCAGCTCCTCCTCGGCGAGCGGCACGGACAGCCGCTCGGCGTCCTCGGGGACGGCCGCCGTCTCCTCGGGCGGCACCAGCCGCAGGTCCGGGGAGGTCTCGGTGACCCCGTGGGCCTGGAGCCAGGCCCGCACCGCGGGTGTCTCCAGGCAGGCCAGGTCACCGACAGCCGTCGGCGGCACGCCGGGCGCGGCCATCGCATCGGACTTCAGCACGAGACAGGCGTCGTCGGTCATCGTCTGCTCCTCCCGTCGGAAGACTTGTCGGCTCGGCACCCCGTATACCCGCGTTCGGCGCGCATGGTCATCCCGGTGCCGACCTGGTCGAAGGCGCGGGCCTGGTCCAGTCCACCGCCGGGTGCCCTGTACTGCGACAGGGCGCCCCCGTTCGAGAAATTGGTCTAGTCCCTTTTTGGTCCAGACCATTGACCCGCCTCTGCGGGGGCGCTATCCCAGTAGTCGGCAACTCCTTCCCCGCGCACAACCTTTGCCGCCTGCCCTCCACACACCGGGACTGACATGAGACTCGTGCGTTCCTTCCGCGCGGCCCTCGCCGCTGCCGCCACCACGGCGGCCGCGGTGGGCCTCGCCCTCGCGGGAACCGGCGCCGCCGAAGCCGCGACCCCCCTGCCGAACCACGTCTTCGCCCCCTACTTCGAGGCCTGGACCGGCGAGAGCCCCGCCGCCCTGTCCGCCCAGTCGGGCGCCAAGCACCTGACGATGGCGTTCCTCCAGACCGCCGCCAAGGGCTCCTGCACGCCGTACTGGAACGGCGACACGAGCATGCCGATCGCCGCCTCCACCTTCGGCGCCGACATCAAGACGATCCAGGCGAACGGAGGCGACGTCATCCCCTCGTTCGGGGGGTACACCGCCGACACCACCGGCACCGAGATCGCCGACAGCTGCACCGACGTCCAGCAGATCGCCGCCGCGTACCAGAAGGTCATCACCACCTACGACATCTCGCGGCTCGACATGGACATCGAGGTGGACTCGCTCGACAACGCCGCCGGCATCGACCGTCGCAACAAGGCCATCAAGCTGGTCCAGGACTGGGCGGCGGCCAACGGGCGCAAGGTGGAGATCTCCTACACCCTGCCGACCACCACGCGCGGTCCCGCGGCGAACGGCGAGGCGCTGCTGCGCAACGCGATCAGCAACGGCACCCGGGTCGACGTCGTGAACCTCATGACGTTCGACTACTACGACAACCAGCCCCACGACATGGCGAAGGACACCCAGACCGCCGCCCAGGGCCTGTACGACCTGCTCGCCGAGCTGTATCCGGCCAAGACCCCGGCCCAGCTGTGGAACATGGTCGGTGTCACCGAGATGCCGGGCGTCGACGACTTCGGCAAGGCGGAGACCTTCACCCTGGCCAACGCCCGGACCGTGTACGACTGGGCGGTCGCCAAGGGCATCAACACCCTGTCCTTCTGGGCGTTGCAGCGGGACAACGGCGGCTGTCCGGGAGGGGGAGCCGCGGACAACTGCTCGGGCATCGAACAGAACACATGGGACTTCACACGCATCTTCGCCCCGTTCACCAGTGGCGGCGTCCCCAACCCGGCTGACGACTTCTCCGTGGCGCTCAGCCCGGCCTCCGGGTCCGTGACGGCCGGGCAGTCCGCGACGGCCACGGTGAAGACGGCCGTGACGAAGGGCGAGGCCCAGGACGTGAAGCTGAGCGTCAGCGGCGCCCCGGCCGGTGTCACCGCCTCCCTCAGCCCCGCCTCGGTCACCGCCGGCGGCTCCTCCACGCTCACCCTGGCCACCACCCAGGCGGCGGCGTCGGGCACCTACACGGTCACCGTGACCGGCGCGGGCGCCTCGGGCAGCCACTCGGCGACCTACTCCCTGACCGTCACCGGCGGCTCCGGCAACCAGTGCACGGCCGCCCCGTGGGCCAAGGACACGGTGTACACCGGCGGCCAGCAGGTCTCGCACAAGGGCCACAACTGGAAGGCCAAGTGGTGGACGACGGGCGAGGAGCCCGGCACCACCGGTCAGTGGGGTGTCTGGCAGGACCTCGGCGCCTGCTGAGCCGTACGACCGCCGCGGCACGGGCGGCACGGACACCCCTCGGCGACGAGCCGGCCCCTGTGGTCGGCCCGTCGCCTGCCGGTCGTCCAGGATGTGAGACCGGGCCCCGTTTGCGGTATGCGCGGCGGGGGACCCAGCCACTCATGACGACAACACCACCTCGCCGGATGCGGCGGGACATCGTTCCGCGGCTCCTGGACAGTGTCGAACGGCAGCCGCACGGTGACGCGGTGACCGACACGCTCAGCCGGGGCGTGCGCGCCCTGCCGCTGCGCGGCGGCCGGGACCTGCTGCACGGCAGGTGGCTGGGCCATCCGGTGCACCCGCTGCTGGTGCAGGTGCCGGTCGGCAGCTGGCTGTCGGCCGCGGTGCTGGACCTGTGCCCCGGCCGGGCGCGGGCGGCGGACTCGCTGATCGCGGTCGGCCTGGCCGCCGCCGCCCCGGCCGCGCTGGCCGGAGCCGTCGACTGGGCGGAGCTGCACCCCCGCCAGCAGCGTGTCGGCCTGGTGCACGCGCTGGCCAACACGACGGCCGTCGCGCTGTACGCCGCCTCGCTCGCCTGTCGCGTCAAGGGCCGCACGAAGGCCGGCCGCGGCCTCGGCCTCCTGGGACTGACCGCGGTGGCGGCCGGCGGCCTGCTGGGCGGCCACCTCGCCTACCGGCAGGCCGCGGGCGCCAACCACGCGGAGGAAGTTCCCCAGGTCGTCTCGGACGGCTGGCACCGGGTCGGGGCCGTGGCCGAGTTCCCGACCGGCCGGGCGACCCGGCGCGCTGTAGACGATGTCCCGGTCCTGGTCGTCCGCGAAGCCGACGGGACCTTCCACGCGCTGGCCGACCGGTGCAGCCATCTCGCGGGGCCGCTGTCCGAAGGCACCCTCGAGGACGGATGTGTCCGGTGCCCCTGGCACGGCAGTGTCTTCCGGCTCGCGGACGGCTGGAACGTCCAGGGCCCGGCCACTTCCCCCCAGCCCGCCTTCGACACACGCGTCGTCGACGGCCACCTCGAGGTCCGCCTGCGGGACGGGGACCAGGCGGAGGACGGCACGGCCGGGTGAGCCGACCTCCCGCGTCCGGCGGCTGAGCATCGCCCGGTGGGCACAGCACTACGGTGAGCGGCGGCCGGCCCTCGACCCCCGGTACGCCGCCCGGCGGACGGCGGCGAGCGCGGGGCCGGGGGTGAAACCCCGGGCATCGTGCTCGTAGGCGTCGAAGTCCGCGCTCTCCTTCGGCCCGGCCGGCAGGGCGGAGCGCACGGTGAGCACGGCGAACGGCCGCCAGGAACCGCCGGCTCCCCCGGCGCACAGGTCGAAGACGAGCGGACCGGCGGCCAGCGCCCGCGCCAGGCTCGCCGGGTCACCGTGCACCGGCGCCTGCCCGCACCGGCGGGGAAAGGCGGCCAGGACGCGGGAGCGACCGCCCACCCGGTAGGGCAGGAGGCTGGAGTACGGCCCGCCCAGCGCGTCGGCGCGGAGCCGTGGCAGGTACCGGCCCAGGCGGCCCCGGCCGCTGCTCGTCAGCAGCAGATCGAGGGCCCGGCCGGGTCCCTCGGCGTCGTCCACCCGTACGGCCAGACCCAGCGCGTCGGGCAGGCGCCGGGGCAGCCCGGCCGCCCGGGACAGCCGCACGGTGGCGGTGAACCGGCCCGGTCCGTCCAGCCACGGCGCGCCCCAGCGTGCACCGCCGTCCGGCACCTCCACGTCGCCCGCGCACATCAGCCCGTGCGGGTGCAGGGCGGGCGCCCCGCGCAGCCTGGCGAGCAGCCGGAAAGCCGCCTCGGCCGCTCGGACCCGCCATGACGCCGCCGGCTCACGGACCGGCCGGGCCTGGGCGTCTCTCAGCATGGTGCATCCCGTCCTCGTGGTCGCCGTCCGCCGGCCCGCCCCCGGCGGCCCTGCCCCCGCACGGCGCACCGAGTACCCGGGGCCCGGCCTCCCTCACGTGGGACGCCGGGCATCCCCTCACGTCGAACGGAGCGTCGCCGTCCGGCCCGCCGTGCCCGGGGGCGGCGTGGCGGGGGCGCACGGCGGGGGCGGTTTTGTGCGGCGGGGGCCAAGCGGGTTAGCCTTCGGCGTATTTCTCATCACGCAGATCCGTGAAGTGCGGAAATGCACAGTATTGGGGCCCTCTCGGGCCGCAGGGGTGTTCGGGTCCTCACCGCCGAGGGCCCATGGGGAGCGGGACGAGGTTGCGCATGACCAGCGACAAGTCCGAGACGGTCGACGCCGCGCCGGGCAACCAGGAGCTGCGGCAGCTCCTGGCGGGCCTGACAGCCGTGCGGGACGGCGACTTCGGGACGCGCCTACCGGAAGACGCCCATGGCCTCATGGGTGACATCGCGACCGTGTTCAACGGCATGGTCGACCAGTTGTCCGTGTTCACCTCCGAAGTCACCCGGGTGGCCCGTGAGGTGGGCACCGAGGGGACCCTCGGTGGACAGGCGGAGGTGCCCGGGGTCTCCGGGACCTGGGCCGACCTGACGGACTCGGTCAACGCCATGGCCGGGAACCTCACCACCCAGGTCCGCGACATCGCCCAGGTGGCCACGGCGGTGGCCAAGGGCGACCTGTCGCAGAAGATCGACGTGCCCGCGCGCGGCGAGATCCTCCAGCTGAAGGACACCGTCAACACGATGGTGGACCAGCTCTCCGCCTTCGCGGACGAGGTCACCCGCGTCGCCCGCGAGGTCGGCACCGAAGGACGGCTCGGCGGCCAGGCGAAGGTGCCGGGGGTCGCCGGTGTGTGGCGGGACCTGACCGACTCGGTCAACTTCATGGCGGGCAACCTCACCAGCCAGGTCCGCAACGTCGCCCAGGTGACGACGGCGGTGGCCAAGGGCGACCTCTCACAGAAGATCACCGTCGACGCCCGCGGCGAGATCCTCGAACTGAAGAACACCATCAACACGATGGTCGACCAGCTCTCCGCCTTCGCCGACGAGGTCACCCGCGTCGCCCGCGAGGTCGGCACCGAAGGACGCCTCGGCGGCCAGGCCGACGTCAAGGGCGTCAAGGGCACGTGGCGGGACCTGACCGACTCCGTCAACTTCATGGCGGGCAACCTCACCAGCCAGGTCCGCAACGTCGCCCAGGTGGCGACCGCGGTGGCCAAGGGCGACCTCTCACAGAAGATCACCGTCGACGCCCGCGGCGAGATCCTCGAACTGAAGAACACCATCAACACGATGGTCGACCAGCTCTCCGCCTTCGCCGACGAGGTCACCCGCGTCGCCCGCGAGGTCGGCACCGAAGGACGCCTCGGCGGCCAGGCCGACGTCAAGGGCGTCTCGGGCACCTGGAAGGCCCTCACCGACAACGTGAACGTGATGGCGTCGAACCTGACCGGTCAGGTGCGCTCCATCGCCCAGGTCGCCACCGCCGTCGCCCGCGGCGACCTGTCCCGCAAGATCACGGTCGAGGCCAAGGGCGAGGTAGCCGCGCTGGCGGACGTGATCAACACGATGGTCGACACGCTCTCCGCGTTCGCCGACGAGGTCACCCGCGTCGCCCGCGAGGTCGGCACCGAAGGACGCCTCGGCGGCCAGGCCCACGTGCCGAACGTGGCGGGCACCTGGAAGGACCTCACCGACAACGTCAACTCCATGGCGAACAACCTCACCGGCCAGGTGCGCAACATCGCGCTGGTGACGACCGCGGTGGCCAAGGGCGACCTGTCGAAGAAGATTGACGTGGACGCGCGGGGCGAGATCCTGGAGCTGAAGACGACCATCAACACGATGGTCGACCAGCTCTCCGCCTTCGCCGACGAGGTCACCCGCGTCGCCCGCGAGGTCGGCACCGAAGGACGCCTCGGCGGCCAGGCCGAGGTGGAGGGCGTCTCGGGCACCTGGAAGCGGCTCACGGAGAACGTCAACGAACTGGCCGGCAACCTGACCCGTCAGGTACGGGCGATCGGCGCGGTCGCCAGCGCCGTGGCCGAGGGCGACCTGACCCGCTCGATCACGGTGGAGGCCTCCGGCGAGGTCGCCGAGCTCAAGGACAACATCAACTCCATGGTGGAGTCGCTGCGCGAGACCACCCGGGCCAACCAGGAGCAGGACTGGCTCAAGACCAACCTGGCGCGCATCTCCGGCCTGATGCAGGGCCACCGGGAGCTGCCGGTGGTGGCCGAACTGATCATGGAGGAGCTGACGCCGCTGGTGGCGGCCCAGTACGGCGCCTTCTACCTCTCCGAGGACGGCGACCGCGGCCCGGAGCTGCGGCTCGTCGGCTCGTACGGCAGGCCCGACGACGACCAGCGGCCCGCCCGCTTCCCCGTGGGCCGCTCGCTGGTCGGCCAGGCCGCCCGCAGCCGCCGTACCATCACCGTCGACGCGCTGCCGCCGGGCTACGTCACCATCTCGTCCGGGCTCGGCCAGACCGTCCCGACCGCGCTGATCCTGCTGCCGATCCTGTTCGAGGACCAGGTCCTCGGTGTCATCGAGCTGGCGTCGGTCACCGCCTTCACCTCGATCCACCGGGACTTCCTGGAGCAGCTGCGCGAGACGCTCGGCGTGAACCTCAACACGATCGTGGCGAACGCCCGCACCGACGAGCTGCTGGAGGAGTCGCAGCGACTGACCGCCGAACTCCAGGTCCGCTCGGCCGAGTTGCAGTCCCAGCAGGAGGAACTCCAGCGCTCCAACGCCGAGCTGGAGGAGAAGGCCACCCTGCTCGTCTCGCAGAACCGTGACATCGAGGCGAAGAACCTCCAGATCGAGCAGGCCCGGCAGGAACTGGAGGCCCGCGCCCAGCAGTTGTCGCTCGCCTCGAAGTACAAGTCGGAGTTCCTGGCCAACATGAGCCACGAGCTGCGCACCCCGCTGAACAGCCTGCTGATCCTGGCCCAGTTGCTGGCCCAGAACCCGTCGCGCAACCTGACGCCGAAGCAGGTCGAGTACGCCGGGATCATCCATTCGGCGGGCAGTGACCTGCTCCAGCTGATCAACGACATCCTCGATCTGTCGAAGGTCGAGGCCGGCAAGATGGACGTCGCCCCGGAGCGGGTGCCGCTGCGCCAGCTGATCGACTACGTGGAGGCCACGTTCCGGCCGATGACGTCCCAGAAGGGGCTGGAGTTCGCCGTCAGCACCGCGCCGGGCGCGCCCGCCGACCTGCTGACCGACGACTCCCGGCTGCGGCAGATCCTGCGCAACCTGCTCTCCAACGCGGTGAAGTTCACCGAGCAGGGCAGCGTCGAGCTGGCCATCGAGCCGGCCGCGGACGGGGAGGTCCCGGACGGAGTCGTGCGGGGCGGTGCCGTCGTGGCGTTCCGGGTCCGGGACACCGGCATCGGCATTCCGGAGCAGCACCTGGAGACGATCTTCGGGGCGTTCCAGCAGGCGGACGGCACCACGAGCCGCAAGTACGGCGGGACGGGCCTCGGTCTGTCCATCACCCGGGAGATCGCGCATCTGCTCGGCGGCGCCGTCGCGGTGGACAGCGCCCCCGGCCGGGGCAGCACGTTCACGCTGTACCTGCCGGTGGCCCGGCCGGACTTCGAGCAGTTGCTCGGCAGCGGCCGGCGCGCGGCGAAGGAACCGGCCGAGCTGGACCCGGCGGCCCAGGACGCTCCCGCACCGCAGTCCTCCCCCGCCCGGCAGCGGCCGCGCCGGCTGCTCGTGGTGGAGGAGCGGCCGCGCGGGCTGCTGACCCTGGTCGCCGAGAGCGTGGTCGCGGAAGTGGCCCGGCACAGCCCGGACGACGGTTCCCCGCTGCCCGCCGTGGAGGTCATCACCGCCGTGGGGGCGCAGGAGGCGGCGGGCGCGCTGGCCGCCGAGCCGTGCCACTGCGTCGTACTGGACCTGGACATGCCCGACGAGGAGGCGGGCCGGTTCCTGCGGGCCTTGCAGGGCGATTCGGGGCTGGCCGGCGTGCCGGTGCTGGTCCACAGCGGCCGCCGGCCGGAGGTGGCCCGGGACGAGGCGTTGCGCTCGCACCGGGACAACGGGGCGCTGGAGTTCCTGTCCAGTCTGGACGAGCTGCGCGAGCGCGTCGCGCTGCACCTGTCGGCCGAGGAGCCGGGGGATGTGCTGTCCCTGGTCCGGACCGAGGACCGGCAGGACCTCGCCCCGCCGGTCGACGACAGCTTCCGGGGCCGTACGGTCCTGGTCGTCGACGACGACGCGCGCAACCTGTTCGCGCTGAGCGGGATCCTGGAGATGTACGGATTCCGGGTGCTGCACGCGGAGAACGGGCGCAAGGGCATCGACACGCTGCTCGGCAACCCCGACATCGCGATGGTGCTGATGGACGTGATGATGCCGGAGATGGACGGCTACACGGCGACCGCCGAGATCCGCAAGCTGCCGCAGTACGCCGACCTGCCGATCATCGCCGTCACCGCCAAGGCGATGCCCGGCGACCGGGAGAAGTCCCTGGCCTCGGGCGCGAGCGACTACGTCACCAAGCCCGTCGACACCCACGACCTCATGGCCTGCGTCCGGCGCTGGCTGTCCGCGTGAGCGCGCGAGCGCGCTTCGGCCGAGGAGCAGTACTGTCGTGAGCACGACCGAGCAGTCACAGGAGCCCGAGGACATCGCTCCGGGCCCGGAGCCGTCCGCGCTCGCCGGACGGCCGGCCGTCGGCGATCCGGCGCCGACGGATCTGGCCGGGGTCTCCCCCACGTCTCCCGTCGGCAGGCTCGCCGCCACGGTGGAGCGGCTGCGCCGCGAGGTACGCGCCGCGCAGGCGGAGGCGGAGGGCAGGGCGCTGATCGAGCTGGCCAAGGGCATCCTGGTGGAGCGGCTGGGCTGCGGTCCGGCGCAGGCCGCCCGGCAGCTCGCCGAGCTGACCGAGCAGTCCGGGGCGACGCCGCTGGAGTTCGCGGTGGAGGTCATCAACCAGGCCGCCCGCGACCGGATGTCGGAGATCACCAACACGTTCCTGGCCGCCGCGGCGGGCGCCGCGGAGCGGGACGCCGCGGCCGTACGGCTGCGGGCGGCCGAGAGCGGGGCGCTGGCCGCGGACGACACCCAGGCCGTCGCCGACTCCCTGCTGGAGCACGCGCTGCGCCCGCTCGGCGCGGTGGCCGTGGCCGTCTGGGCCGCGGGTGCCGACGGCTCGCTGACCCTGGCCGGCAGCGCCGGGTTCTCCCCGGCGGAGGCCGCCCGATGGAGGTATGTGCCGCCGGAGGTGGCGACGGTGGCGCGCCGGGGCCTGACCGAGCGCGCCGGTCAGTGGTTCGGCTCCCTCGCCGAGACCGGGCTGCCCACCATCGGCCGGTATCTGCACCCGGACGGGGCCCGGGTGGCGGTGCCCGCGGGCACCGGGGGCCGGATCCACGGGGTGCTGGAGATCGCCTGGCCGGGCCCGCTGGAGCCGCAGCCATCGGGGGTCGTCCGGCAGGTGGAGGCCCTGGCCGAGCTGTGCGCGCACACGCTGGAGACGTACACGCCGCGCCGGGAGGCCGGGCAGGAGCCCCGTGTCCTGCCGGACACCGCCGAGTTGATGGACCTGGCGGACGGGCTGCACGACCCCGCCCTGGTCCTGGTGCCGTACCTCGACGACTCCGGGCAGCTGGTCGACTTCCGCATCCAGCACATCAACAACCACTTCCTGGATCCGGCGGGCCGGCCGCGGGCGGTGGTCAACGGGGCGCTGCTGCTGGAGGCGTACCCGATGGCCGCGGGCAAGAGCGAGCTGTTCCACCGGGTGGAGCGGGTGTACGCCACGGGCGAGCCGTTCCGGGCCCGCCGCATGCAGCTGACCTCGCTGGTCGACCAGGTGTCGCTGTCGGCGGTCGCGGACATCAGCATCAGCCGGCACGGCAACAGCGTGCTGCTGATCTGGCGCATCGAGGACGAGACGGCGCGGCTGGCGAGCCTGCTCCAGCACGCCCAGCGCCTGGGCCGTATCGGCGGGTTCGAGGAGAACCTGCTCACGGGTGAGATCACCTGGAACGACCAGCTGTTCCAGCTCTACGGCCGGCCCCCGACGAGCACGCCGGTCCCGTTGGAGGAGCTGCCGGCGTACGCGCACCCCGACGACGCCGTGCCCCTCGGCCGGTTCCTGCGCACGGTGCTGCACCAGCGCCGGCCCGCCTCGGCGGCCTTCCGGTTGCAGCGGCCCGACGGCGTGACCCGGCACATCCGCGTGGTCGCCGAACCGGTGCTGGACACCGACGGCCGGCTGTTCGTGGTGCGGGGTGCCTACCAGGACATCTCGGCCCAGCACTGGACGGAGGTGGCGCTCGCCGCGACCCGGGACCAGCTCGCCCACACCGAGCAGCAGGCCGCCGAGCGCAACCGGCTGACCCTGCAGTTGCAGCACGCGATCATGCCGCCGACCAGGGCGCCGCTGTCGGTGCCGGGGCTGGAGGTGGCGGTGCGGTACCGCCCGGCGGAGACCGAGCACCTGGTGGGCGGTGACTGGTACGACGCCGTGGTGCTGCCGTCGGGGCTGGTCCTGATGTGCGTGGGTGATGTCGCCGGCCACGGCATCGAGGCGGCCACCAGCATGGTGGTGCTGCGCAACGCGCTGCGCGGGCTCGCCGTGACCGGTGCCGGGCCGGGTCAATTGCTGTCGTGGCTGAACATCGTGGCGCACCATCTGACCGGCGCGGTCACCGCCACGGCGGTCTGCGCGCTGTACGACCCCGAGCGGCACACCCTGCGCTGGGCGCGGGCGGGCCATCTGCCGCCGGTCCTGGTCCGCGGCTCGGAGGCGGCGCCGTTGCCGCTGGTGAAGGGCCTGCTGCTGGGCGCGGTGCCGGAGGCCGTCTACGAGGAGGCCGAGCTGGAGTTCGCTCCGGAGGACACGCTGCTGCTGTACACCGACGGCCTGATCGAACGCCGTGACCGGTCCGTGGAGGAGTCCCTGGCCCACCTGCTGACCACGGCCCGTACGGCGCCGAAGACCCTGGACCAGCAGTTGGACGGCCTGCTGACCTACAGCAGGTCGGACACGGACGACGACACCTGCATCGTGGGCATCCGGGTGGTGTAGCCGCTGCCGGGTCAGCCGCCGATGCCGGAGTCCTGCGCGGCGGCCACGATCGCCGCCGCGTCCTCCGGCAGCAGATAGCCGGCGTCGACGGACGCCCGCGCGGCCGTGCGCACCTTGTCCACGTAGTCGGCGTGGGTCGGGTAGAGCCGGCTGAGCACCGGTTCGGCGGTGGGCGGGAAGTTCGGGTCGGACGGGTCGCCGTCGTCGTGCCGGTCCCAAACGTCGGCGTCGCCGTTCCACGGGTCACGGGCCCCGTACAGGCCGCAGAAGACACCGCTGCCGGTGGTGTCGCGCGCACCGGTGAGAGTACGGGTGGGCACCGTGACGTCCGGCAGCCGGACGCCGCCGGTGGCCAGGCCGGTGGCCGGGTCGCGCAGGAGGGTGCTCAGCGGCTGACCGCTCGGCGGCCGCGCACCGCCCCGCGCCCAGTCGGCCAGGTGGCGCAGCGCCGCGTTCATCGCCCAGTGGCCGGGCCCGTCGTTGAAGGGGGCCGAACCGGGGGCGCAGTCGGCCGACGGCGCGGCCTGGCCCGCCGACTTGCGCACGGTGGGCTCGCCCGTGTCGTAGGCCCACTGGTCGCCGTGCGCGGTGCCGGCCAGTTCCCAGCGCACGACGCTGTCGGTGTCCGGTTGCCGTGCGGCGGCGGCGCCCGGCACGTCGGTCTCGGTGAGCACGACGAAGGTGGGCACCGGCAGATCGGTCCTGATCCGGGACGGGTTCGGCATCCGCAGGGTGTCGGCGAGCTCGCCGCTGATCGGCGCGGCGATCGCGCTGTTGCTGTGCACCATGAAGCCGTCGTAGACCCTGGACACCGGCTGGACGGCGTTGACGTACGTCGTCATGAAGCCCGCCGACTGCGACTCGCCGTCGGCGAGCAGCGTCCGGACCGGGAGCCCGCCGAGCGGGTCGGGCCCGTTCGGGGCGCGCAGCGCCTGGCCCGCCTGGGAGAAGATGTCGTAGGCGTAGGCGTCTCCGGGATGGACCAGGCTGCCGTACCGCGCCGGGTCCCAGCCCTTCAGGCCCTTGATCTCGCCCAGCCCGCCGTTGACGCCGACGGCCTGCGCCGAGACGCCGACCCAGGCGTAGCCCTGGCGCAGCAGTTCGTCCCGCTGGAACCAGTAGTCCGGGGAGAGATCGAGCTGTCCACTGACGTTGAGCCACTCCACGACCACCGTGCCGTTGAACTCGGCCGGGTCGGCGGGGCGGCGCACCAGCAGACGGCTTCGGTAGGGGGCGGTACCGGACGCGCGGACGTCCCACCGGCCGTCCGAGGTCCACAGGCCGGACTTGGCGTACGACGTGGCGGTGCCCGAGATGAAGTACTCGCTCTCGGTGTAGCCGAAGGAGCCGAGGTCCTCCGCCGCGGCGAGGAACGGGAAGCCGTGGCCGCCGGCGGGCGGGACGGTGACCGTGGGGCTCGCGGCCCCGGCGGCGGAGGCCGCGGCCGGGGTGGCCGCGGGAGTGCCGAGAACGCCGCCGCACAGCAGCGTCCCGAGCACGGTGGCGGTGACGGACCGCCGGGATGATCGAGCGGGCATGCGCACGGTTTCCTCCGTGGGTGCGGGTCCCAATGGGCTGAATCCGCAGTGTCGGGGAACGGCGGCGGGCTGCCATCGGTGAATCCACCGGTGCTCCAAGGGCGGTGCGTCGGCGCCGGACGCCGGGCATCCGCAACCGCCGCGCCCCGCTTGACCATTGATTGACCATCTCTTTGCCTTCTAGGCTTCGGCGGAGGCGGCGCGGACCCTCGTGGACCTGGTGCCGGACGACAAGGTGAGCCGCGAGGCGATCCGGAAGAACAGGAGACCCGATGGTTACCCACCCCGGCCCGCCGGTCGCGGCGCACACGGTCGACGCCGTCGTCGTAGGCGCCGGCCTTTCCGGCCTCTACCAGCTCCACCGGCTGCGGCAGCTCGGTCTCACGGCGGTGGTCCTGGAAGCCGGTGACGACGTCGGCGGCACCTGGTACTGGAACCGGTATCCCGGGGCCCGCTGCGACATAGAGAGCCTGTCCTACTCCTATTCCTTCTCCCCGGAACTGGACCAGGAGTGGGAGTGGAGCGAGCGTTACGCCTCCCAGCCGGAGATCCTGCGGTACATCCACCACGTCGCCGACCGGTTCGGCCTGCGCCGGGACGTCGTCCTGCGCACCCGGGTCACCCGCGCCGTGTACGACGAGGACAGTCATCTGTGGCGGCTCTCCACGGACACCGGACGGACCGTCACCGCCCGGTTCGTCATCCTCGCCACCGGCTGCATGTCGGTCCCCAAGGATCCCGGGATACCCGGCGCCGACAGCTTCACCGGCGCCATCCACCACACCGCCCGCTGGCCGCGCGAGGACGTCTCCTTCGCCGGCAAGCGGGTAGCCGTGATCGGGACCGGATGCTCGGGCGTCCAGGCCATCCCCGTCATCGCCGACGAGGCGGCCTCCCTCACCGTCTTCCAGCGCACCCCGGCCTACGTGCTGCCCGCGCACAACCGCCCGCTGCCGTCCGCGGAGACCGCCCGGTTCAAGGCCGGCTACCCCGAGTTCCGGCGCGCCCAGCGGCTGTCCCGGGGCGGGACCGTCTTCGAGCCGCCGACCCGGTCGGCCCTGGAGGCGGACGAGACGGAGCGCACGGCCGCCTACGAAGCCGCCTGGGGCGAGGGCTTCCTGAACGGGCTGCTGCGCACGTACACCGACATCCTGACCGACGAGAAGGCCAACGAGACCGTGGCGGAGTTCGTCCGCTCCAAGATCCGGTCGATCGTCACCGACCCCGCGACGGCCGAACTGCTCTCGCCGCGCACGTACCCGTTCGCGACCAAGCGCCCCTGTCTGGGCACCGGTTACTACGCCGCCTACAACCGGCCGCACGTGTCGCTGGTCGACCTGCGCACGACCCCGATCGAGACGATCACGCCCCGGGGCATCCGGACCTCGGCCGGGGAGCACGACCTCGACATGATCGTCTTCGCCACCGGCTTCGACGCCCTGACCGGCTCCCAGCTCGCCATCGACATCGTGGGCAAGGGCGGCGCTTCCCTCCGGGACAGGTGGGCGGAGGGCCCCCGGAGCTACCTGGGGCTCGTCTCGGCCGGCTTCCCCAACCTCTTCAGCGTCCTGGGGCCGCTCAGCCCGTCCGTGCTCACCAACATCGCGGTGTCCCTGGAACAGCAGGTCGAGTGGATCACCGACTGCATCGGGCACCTGCGGCGGAACGGCGTCACGGAGATCGACGCCCTCCCGGACGCGGAGGCCGGCTGGGGCGCCCACGTGGCCGAGGTCGCCGCCCGTACGCTCTACCCGGCGGTGGACTCCTGGTACACGGGAGCGAACGTCCCGGGCAAACCCCGTGTGTTCCTCGCCTACGCGGGCGGTCTGGACCGGTACCGGGAGGAGTGCGACACCGTGGCCCGCAACGGCTACACCGGCTTCGCTCTTTCTTCCCGTCCCTGAGGGCACCGGACGCCGGGGCGGCGGCGCGCCTGACCCGTTCGGCCGACGACGCACCCGTCGGCGCGGCGGAGCGGGAAGGAGGACGGGTACACGGCACCGGCCATGGCATCCAGGGAGCACCATGCAGACGTTCCTGCCCGACTCCGACTTCCGCCGCTCCGCCCTGCTCCTGGACCGCCGCCGCCTGGGCAAGCAGCGGGTCGAGGCGCTCCAGGTCCTGCGCGGGCTGACCGTGCCCGGCTACGGCTGGCGCAGGCACCCGGCCGTGCGGATGTGGCACGGCTACGACGAGGCCCTGGTCCGCTACGGGCTGGAGATCTGCCGGGTGTGGCGGGAACAGGGACACCAGGACAGCTGCGCCGCGTCACTGGTCGCCGACTACGCCGGAGCCCACCCCGGCGCTCACGTGCGCGACCAGGCCGCGCTCGCCCGCGCGGGGGAACTGCCGCCGTGGCTCGGCGACGCCGCCTTCCACCGCAGCCACCAGTCCGCGCTCGTCCGCAAGGACCCGGAGACCTACGCGGACCTGTTCCCGGGCGTCCCGGACGACCTGCCCTACGTATGGCCGTCCTCGGACCGCGAGGCCGGCGGACCGGCCGGCCTCCCGCCGGGCCCGTAGGCGCCTCGGTTCGCTACGGACGCGTCGGCGCGAGCCTGCGACTGTTGTGCGTGAGGCAGTAGTCGTCGCGGACCGTCCGGTAGCCGGGGAAGCGGACGGCACCCAGCAGTCGCGCCCAGTCCGCGGCGTTCGTCTCGATCCTGCGGACGACACGGTCACGGGCTGCCTGGTCGGGCGCGTCGACGAGCTGCCGGGCGTGCTCCCACGCCTGGGCACGCCAGGACCGGAACAGCTGCCCGGCGGTGAGGCCGGCGATGGGGTTCCAGCGGTCGTCGGCGAGGGCGACGATCAGGTCGTAGCGGTCGGCGACGTCCCGTACGGCAGGGCCGTAGGCGCGGTCCAGGACCGTCTGGAAGCGGTCGTAATCGGGCTTGCGCGTGCCGCCTTGGGGGCGGGTGAGTCCGAGGGCGGCGAGGACGTACGGCATGTCGCGCTGAATGTGCGCGTTGGCTCCCAGGAGCACGTCCTGCCCGGCGTTGACATCGGCGGTGCGCGCCGCCGCGAACGCCGCGTGCCAGGCGGCCGGTACGGGGCGTCCCGCGCGGTCGGCCTCATAGGCGTCGAGGTACAGGTTGACGAAGCCGGTGTTGAGGCTGCCGGCGAGCCAGGACGGCTCGTCGAAGGGTTCGCCGTGGGCGACCGCCGTCTCCAGCGAGCGCTCCAGGTGGACGTAGATGGCGGGGAAGGGGGCGCGGTGGTCGCAGCCCAGCCGGTCCCGGATCCCCTCGAGGGTGCGGCGCGCGTCCCGCACGCATCCGATGACCGGCCCCTGGCAGACCAGGGGCCCGGCCGTGACCGGGGCCGGTGTGGCGGCGGTGGCGGTGCCGCCGCTCAGGACGATGACGGCCGCCATGGCGGCGGCCATCCACATACGGACTCCGCGCGGCCGACGGCCCATGGCTCGTCCCTCCCCCGTACTCCCCGGCGGCAGATGTGTCGCCTGCTGGAACGAGACCGAGGACCGGGAGGTTACGGCCGGTGCGCCGGGGAACGGACGGCCCCTTCGGGCCTGGTGCGCCGCGGAACCGGGGCCGCCGGTGGCCGGTGCGGGACCGCCGCTGTGCACGCGCCCGGTCGGATCACCCGAGGAGCCAGCCGCCGAGGCGGGTGTTCTCCTTCTGCGCGAAGCCGACGGACGCCGCGGTGATCACCCGGCTGCCCTTGGCGGTGGGACCGCCGGTGCCGCCGGGCAGGACCCAGACCGCGCCGGTGGAGAAGTTCTCCTCGGCCGCGCTGACGAAGAGTTCGGGCTTGCCGTCCTTGTTGATGTCCCCGACGGCCACGGTGCTGCCGAACGCGTCCTCGCTCTCGTCGGTGTCAGGGATGTCCGCGGTGTTCTGGGTGAAGGCGTAGGCGCCACCGCCCAGGGCCCCGGTCCGGCGGCCGGGGATCACCGTCACCTGCCCGGCGTTTCTCCTGCCCGTGTCCTCCAGAGGCGCGCCGACCACGATGTCCGCCAGCCCGTCGTGGTTCAGATCGGCCACCGAGAGGGCGCGGCCGAAGCTGTCCTCCTTCTCGCCGGCACCGGGGACACCGGGGGTGTCCTGGGTCAGCTGCACGGGTTTGGCGTCCCGGGCGATGCCGTGCGCCGAGCCGTACCACAGCAGCACCCGGCCGCCGAGCGCGCCGTCGGCTCCGGCCCTGTCCGGCTCGTCCGGGTCTCCGACGACGAGATCGGCGTATCCGTCGCCGTTGACGTCGCCGGTGGCCGGGATCAGGCCGTTGCCCTTCTGCTGGGCGCCCTCGAAGACGGGGCCGATGTACACCGCGCCGCCGCTCAGTCCGCTTTCCCGGATGGTGACGGCCACTTCCTCGGGGTGGCCCCCTCCGTTGAAATCGCCCAACGCGACACTTCCGACGCTGGCGGTCTCCCGGTGTTCCAAGGCCCGGCCGTAGGTGCCGTTGCGACTGAACGGGCCCTGGAAGACCATCGCCCCCTCGTACCCGGCGACGAGCACCTCTGTCTTCACACCGGGGCCGGTGCTCAGCGCGGCCACGTCGAGGCCGTAATAGCTGCCCGCGGTGGCCGCCGGCAGGTCGGTGCCGGAGGTCAGCCCCTTCTTGCCGCCCCACAGGACCGTCACCATGCCGGCGTCCCTGCCCCTCGGGGTGTCCTCGTACGGGGTGGAGACCACCAGGTCCGCGAAGCCGTCCCGGTTCAGGTCGGCCGTCGCGGTGGCAGCACCGAATCCGTCGTCCGTCTCCGCCGCGCCCGGCACCCCCGCGGTGTTCTGCGTGATGGTCGCCCGCCGGGACGTCGACAGCCCCGTCTTCGACCCGTAGAGCACGACCAAGGCGCCGGCTCCCGTCTTGCCGGCGACGTTCGCCCCGGGCGCGGGCAGCACGGCGTCGCGGTAGCCATCGCCGTTGAAATCGCCGGGCACCGCCCCGTGCGCTGCCGCGGGTGCGGCCGACAGCAGCGGAGCGCCCATGACGGCGGCGATCAGGAGCGCCCCCGATCTCCAACCGCCGCGCCGGCCGTGTCTGTTCACCATGTTCCGGATCCCCTCCCCCACGGCGCACCTGGCGCGCGCCGCGATCAGGGCATCGTAGGGGGCACCCGGCGCGGCTCCCACGGTGGCCCCCGGCCGGAGTCGCCGCGCTCGGACGGACCGCAGCGCGTCCCTCCCGGCGCGTTGCCATGGGCGGCGCTCACGCTCGGGCGCTGTCGTCCGGGGAGTCGAGGCCGGTCAGGTGGGCGGTGTCGCCCCAGGACGCGGGGCGCAGGCGCTGTCCGTCGCCGTGCCAGGACGACACCGAGGCGTTCGGGACGGGAGGCAGCCGGTCCGGCGCGGGTGCGCCGACGCCCGCGAGCACGTGGCGCAGGGCGAGGACCACGGCGTCGTGCGCCACGACGAGGACCCTCCGCGAGGGTGCCGCACGCTGGAGGTCGCCGACGAACTGGCCCACGCGCACGGCCACATCGGTCAGCGACTCGCCGCCGGGCGGCCGGTACCACCACTCGCCGAGACGTTCACGGCGGGCGGCCTCCTCGGGCGCGCGGGCCCGCAGCGCGGCGGGGGGATGCAGCTCGAAGACGCCCATCTCCCGGTCCCGCAGCCGCTCGTCGACCAGCACCGGGAGCGGCGCCGCTCCGCCCGGTCGAGCGCGGTCCGCCATCGCCTGCCAGGTCTGCCGCGCCCTGGTGAAGGGCGAGCAGACCACCAAATCCGGCCCGGTGGCGGGCGGTTGGCGGGCCAGCCAGTCGCCCAGGGCGTGGGCCTGCGCGAGGCCCAGCGGGGACAGCGGGACATCGCGGTCGCGTCCGGGCACCGGCGACACAGTGGCCCCGGACCGCTCCGCCAGGGCGAAGGCTCGGTTGGCCGTGCTCTGCCCGTGCCGTACGGCCCACACCGCGCCCAGGGCACATGGCGGCGCCAGACCGGTGCCGGTGTCGCCGGCCGGGTCGGGATGTGCCGGGGACATACCGGCCTCCTGCTGGTCGTCTCGGTGCGATCACTGCCGTTCTGCCGGAATGGCCGGGCCCGTCGGCGGGGCGGCCGCTCGACGTACGCTACGCCGGTCGCGGACGGCGTGCTTCTTCGCCGAGCCGCTGAACGGAGGGCTCCCAGACGTACGTCACCCGTCACGGAAGGTGCTTCGGCACCGGGCGGCCACCGATCTCGCACTCGCGATCTATATACAGAACGGAGCTGACTGGATACGGAAGGTAGTCCCATTCCGGTGCTGCTCCGCCTGTTCATGCGGAAGCATTGTCCTCGCCCTTCATGGCACCAGGCCGCACCAGGCCCCCGTGGCGGCTTTCCGTGAGCCGCTGGAAGGAGGAACGAGATGGACAACCCGGAAGTGACGGTCGAGGAGTACGAGTCCCCGATGATGGTGGAACTCGGGGAGTTCGCCGAGCTGACGAACGGCATCGGTTCCCAGACCTGGGACACCATCTGGCTGTGGGACTGAGGCCCTGGCCGTGCCGGACACGCACGAGCCGGGCGGCGAGGGCGAGTTCGTCGTCGTTCCCGACCGCGACGGCGTCCGCGCCCCCGCCGCCCCGGGCGCCGAGGTCCTGGCCACGCATCCGTCGGGACGCCCGCTGATCGTCGGCCGACTCCACGGCGACCGGCTCCTGGTGAGCCGCACCCCCGAGGGAACCGTCGCGGTGCTGGGCTGCTGCCCGGTGGACCGGCGGCTGCTGGAGAGCCGCCTGGCCGGCTCACGGACGCCGACGGACCTGTACAGAGCCGCGTCGGGGCTCCCCGGCAGCCATCATGTCGTCGTCTCGTCCGGCGGAACGGTCCGCGCCTGGGGCACGTTGGCCCACACCCGGCGGCTGTTCCACGGCGCGGGGCCGCTGGCGTCGAACCGCGCGGACCTCCTGGCCGCCGGCGCCACCGCACTGGACGAAACCGCGCTGGCCCTGCGGCTGCTCCTCCCCGGCGTGCCGCACCCGCTGTCGGAGACGACCGTGTGGCGAGGTGTCCGGTCGCTGCCCGGGGACCACTTCCTCGAACTGCCCCCGGACGGCGGGACACGCACCGGGCGGCGATGGAGCCCGCCCCACCCCGAGCTGACCCGGGCGCAGGCCGCCGTCCTGCTGCGTGAGGCTCTCTCCACCGCCGTACACGCCCGTGTCGAGACGGGCGCGGTCGTCAGCTGCGACCTGTCCGGCGGACTCGACTCGACCCCGGTCGCCTATCTCGCGTGGCAGCGGGCGGCCCGGCTCGTCGCTCTCACCCTCACGGGTCTCACCAGTGAGGACGACGACACGGGAGCGGCGGTACGGGCCGCCGGTCACATGCCGGGAGCCGACCACAGGCTGATCAGCGTGGACGGACTGCCCCATGCCCTGGCCGGCCTCTTCGACACCCGCCCCCGCCACGACGAGCCCTTCCAGGGCCTGCAGAGCGCGCGCTTCCTGGAACTGGCGCGCCTCGCCCGGTCGGCCGGATCCCGGCTGCACCTGACCGGCCACGGCGGGGACGAGGTCCTGACGGCGCCGCCGTCGTACGTGCACACGCTGATCCGGCGGCACCCCTTGACGGCCCTCAACCACCTCTACGGACAGCGGGGGTTGCGGCGGTGGTCGGTGCGGCAGACCTGGCAGATGGTCAGCGACCGCCGCCCGTACGGGGCGTGGCTGGCGCACAGCGCCCGGCACCTGCGCTCGCCGATGCCCGGCCAGTGGCGCGTTCCCCCGCCCCTTTGGCACCAGGCCCTGCGGCTGCCCCCGTGGATCACCGCGCGGGCCGCGCAGGCGGTCGCGGACGCCCTGACCGACGCGGCCCGCCATGCCCGGCCGCTGGCCGGGACCCGTACCCAGCACCTGGCCCTGGAGAACATCAGGACGTCCGGCCGGATCGCCCGGCTGGTCGGCCAGGTGACGGGCGAGGCGGGTGTGCAGACCGCCACGCCCTTCCTCGACGACCGCGTGGTGGAGATCTGCCTGGCGACCCGCCCCGAGGAACGGTCCAGTCCCTGGGAGTTCAAACCGCTCCTGCGGGAAGCCCTGGCCCGGACCGTGCCCCCCGGAATGCTCCGGCGTTCCACGAAGAACGACATGGCCGAGGACGTCCACACCGGCCTGCGCAGTCAGCGACGGAGGCTCGCGGCGCTGTGCGACGACTCGCGGCTGGCCCGGCTGGGGCTGATCGACGCGGGGGAACTGCGGCAGGCGTGCCTGGCCCCGCAGCGGCCAGGTCCCCTGCCGGCTGCCCTCATCCTGACGCTGAACTGCGAATCCTGGCTGCGCGGCCGCGTCCCGCCCACGCCTCGCGGCGCCGTGACCGGCGGGATGGACCCCTGACACACCTACCGGAGGAACACGGTGAGGAAAGCGAGAGGTGCGGCGCTGGCGCGGCCCGGCGATCAGCGGCCCCTGACTCCGGGACGGCATCTGTGCGCGGTGCTGGCCGTCGGCGCGGCACGCCTCCTGACGCGCCGGCCGCCCTACGACGTGCGGCGCGTGCTGACCCGTGTGGCCGAGGGAGCGAGACCGGCGACCTACGAGGAGGCCGCGGCGGCGCGGGCGGCGGTGCTCAGGGTGAGCGTCATGTGCGCCGGTGACGGCTGTCTCCAGCGGTCCGTGGCCATCGCCCTGCTGTGCCGTGTGCGGGGCACGTGGCCGACGTGGCGGGTGGGGGTCCGTACGATGCCCTTCCGTGCGCACGCCTGGGTGGAGGCGGAAGGGACCGCGGTCGGGGAGAGCACCGACACCACCCTGTGGCGGCCACTGATCACCGTCGAGAGCCACTCCCGGTCAGGGGAAGTCCGCCCATGACCCGGAGAGCGCGACTGCGCCCCCACGTGACGACCGTCGCGACCGACGACGGGCTGGTCCTGCTGGACGAGCGCCGCGGACGGTACTGGCAGCTGAACACCACCGCGGCGGCGATCCTGGAACACCTCGCCCGGGGTTCGGACCCACGCACGACCGCCGAGCATCTGGTCTCCCGCTACGGCATCGCACGCGAACAGGCCGAATCCGACATCCACGCCTTCCTCGACCGGCTCCACTCCGCCGGCCTCCTGGACCCCGACTACCGGACCACCGGATAGCGACGCCTCGGACCACCGATACCAGGACACGAACCCGAACCCGCCAAGACCGACTGGGCTCATTCACCGGGCCACTTGTCGCCTCGTACGCGGGCGTGAAGGTGTTCGTCGTGCCACCCGTCCGCGTGCAGGAGGGCACGACGCATAGTGCCCTCCAAGGCGAAGCCGGCCCTCGTCGCCACCCGGCAGGACGCCGGGTTGGCCACGGAATGGGTGAGGCGCAGCCGGTGCAAGCCCAGGTCGTCCACGGCCCACCGGCTGAGACGGACGGCCGCGTCGGTCATGACACCGCCGCCACGGCCGGCCGGCAGCAGCCAGTACAGGATCTCGGCGCTCCCGCCCCTGAGATCGATGTCCCCCCAACCGATCAGCCCCATGGGGCGCTCGCCGGGGCGCGCGACGGCCCAGATCGCCGCCTGCTCGGACGTCCATCGCTCGTGCCAGCGGGCGATCCTGGCTCGGGCGTCCTGAAGGGAGACGTCACGCCCCGGACGGCTCCACTGCTGGACATCCGGGTCGAGACTGGCGTCCACGAGGGCCTGGGCATCGTCTTGTCGCCACGGGCGCAGTTCCACGTCCCCCGTGAGCCGGAACACGGGCTGACCGCTCCGGCTCATCCGGCCTGCGGGCACTACGGCAGGTGTCGAAGAGATCATCGGGGCATCATGCCACCCGGGACCGGACGCTCAGCGGCCCTCCGGGGATCGCTGTGCGGCAGCAGTCGGGGAAGATGGGCGGGTCAGTCGGGGAAGATGGGCGGGTAATCGTTCTCGTCAGCTAGGAGTGTCCGCGCAGATGGCTGTCTCCGCACCCGGTCCGAAGCCGACGACGATCGCGGATGTCGCGCGGGTGGCCGGGGTTTCGCGTACGACCGTGTCCCACGCCCTCAATGGGCGCGGCAAGGTCGATCCCCGGACGCGGGAGCGTATCCGGCAGGTCGCGACCGAGCTCGGTTACCGGCCCAATCTGCGGGCGCAGCGGCTGCGGCGCGGGCAGGCGAAGGTGATCGCGCTCGCCTCCTCGATGCCGTTCGCGGTGGCGGGCGGGCCGTCCCGGCTCGGGTTCTACATGGAGGTCGCGGCGGCCGCGGCGGAGCGCGCCCTGCTGCACGACTACGCGCTCGTGCTCGTACCGCCCGTGCAGTCGGGCTCGGCGCTGTACTCCGTCGACATCGACGGGGCCATCGTGGTCGAGCCGGACGTCGAGGACGCGGCGGCGGCCCAACTGCGTGAGCGCGGGCTGCCGTACGTGGCGCTCGGCCGGCCGGTGTCGCCCGAGGAGGACACCCCGTACGTCGATCTGCGCGGCCGGCTGGTCGCGGAGCTGCTGCTGCGGCACCTGCGCGAGCAGGGTGCCGGCCGGCCGGCGCTGCTGGTGGGCGCCGGTGCGCGGCACTCGTCCGTGGACGCGATCGCCGCGTACAAGCGGCTCGCCGAGGAGTACGGCTGGACACCGATCGTGGCGAGGGTCCCCGAGTCCGGCGGTGAGCGGGCGGGGTACGAGCGGTGCGCCGCCCTGCTCGCCGAGCACCCCGGCATCGACGCGGTCTGCGCGCTGGTGGACGCCTTCGCGGTGGGCGCGGTCCGGGCGGTCCGGGACAGCGGGCGGTCCGTACCGGACGACGTCATGGTGGTCACCCGCTACGACGGCCTGCGTGCCCGTACCTGCGAACCGCCGCTGACAGCGGTCGATCTGCACCTGGACCGGGCGGCGTCCGACGCGGTGGAGCTGCTGCTGGGGCGGCTGCGCGGGGACACCGCCGTACCGTCGGTGGCGGTGTCCCCCGAGCCGCGGGTGATCGCCCGGGCGTCGTCCGTCCGGGCCGCCCGGACCTGAACCCGGCCCCCTCCGGACCGTCAGAAGCCGAGCATCAGGGCGAGCCCGGAGACCAGCGCGAAGACCAGGACGAACAGGCGCATCCTGCGCGCGTCGAGCCGGTGGTGCACCAGCCGGCTGAGCCACGCTCCGGCGGCGATCGCCGGCAGCAGGAGGGCGGCCTGGCCGAGCTCCGTCGCCTGGGCCTTCCCGGTCCCGAACAGCAGCGCCAGGGAGGCCACTTCGCCGACGAGGAAGCACGCGGCGACGGTGGAGCGCAGTTCGGCCGGTGGCCGGTGCTGGTAGACCAGCGCGAGCGGAGGTCCGCCGACACCGGTCGCGGTCTCCGTCAGTCCGGTCACCGCGCCCGCTCCGACGTAGGCGGCCCGGCCGGGTGTGAACGCGGGCGCGGCGAGGCTCACGACGGCCGCGAGCACGGTGGAGACGCCCACGAACACCCCGAGGCCGCGTTCCGGGATCATCCAGAGCACCGCCAGCCCGGCCGGGGTGGCGGCGAGTCTCGCCCCGGTGATCCAGCCCGCGCCGCGCAGATCGAGCGATGCCCTCTCGCGCCAGGCGACGTACAGGTTGAGCGGGATCATCGACGCCAGGACGAAGACCGGGACCAGGTGGGGATCGAGCATCCCGGCCACCGGCGCGACGATCAGCGCGAAGCCGAGCCCGCTGCTGCCCTGGACGAACGCGGCCACGGCCACCGTGAGGGCGAGGACCGTCAGTGTCTGTACCGTCACCGCGCCGTCACCCGCTCCCGCGACCGGTGCAGTGCCCGTGCCTCGGTGGAGGTGCGGTGGGCCCGGGTGATGTCCGCCTTGCCGACGGTGGCACGGGCCAGTTCGGCGGCGCGCCGCACCAGCGCGGCCCCGTCCCAGTCGGCCGGCCGGCCGTGCCACATGCGCAGGCGCCCGGCGACGAAGACGGCCGTGATCTGGTCCCGGTTGCCGCGCCGCACCAGCTCCCAGGGCAGGTCCCAGGAGAGGGCCAGCTCGGGGGTGCCGATGTCGACGAGGAGGAAGTCCGCCGCCAGGCCCTCGGCGATGGTGCCGGTGCGGGCACCGAGGCCGACGGCGTCGGCACCGCCCCGGGTGGCGGTCTCCAGCCATGTCCAGCCGGCGCCGCAGGAGGAGTCGCCGGTGGTCAGCCCGTACGCCAGCCGCTGGGCGAACTCGGCGGCCTCCGCGAGCCGGAAGCCGTCGCCGCGGGTGCCGTCGGTGCCGAGGCCGAAGCGGATGCCGCGCTCGGCCATGGCGGTCGCGGGCGCCACCGCGTTGCCCTTCCAGGCGCTGGCGACGGGGTTGTAGCTGACGGCGGCTCCCGTGTCGGCGAGGAGGGTGAGTTCATGCGGTGTGAGGAGCGCGGCGTGCGCGGCGAGCAGCTGGGGGCCGAGCGCGCCGATGCGGTGCAGGTGTTCCAGGGGCCGCAGTCCGTGCCGTACCAGTGAGCGCTCCACGCCGGCCAGGTGCTCGTTCACGTGGATCTGTACGACGGCGCCGGACTCGGCGGCCAGGCGGGCGGTGCCGCGCAGGGTGCGTTCGGTGGCCGCCTCGGGGATGGAGATGGCGAGGGATGCGTGGACGAGCGGGTCGCCGGCGTATCGGGCGAGGTGCCGCTCCGCGCCGCGCAGCACGGCCGGGTCGGCCGCCGTGGCACCGCCGGTGCCGCTGTTCGCGTCGTCCGCGTCGTTGCAGACGAGTCCCAGTACGCAGCGGATCCCGGCGTCCCGCGCGGCCGCCGCGACCACCTCGACGTCCACACCGGCGCGGGTGCCGGCGTCGGCGACGGTGGTGAAGCCCCCGCGCAGTGCTTCGAGGGCGGCCAGCTTGGCCGCGGTGTAGGCCGATTCCTCGTCCAGCGCGCCCTCGAGCGGCACCCACACCCGGCGGAAGATCTCCGAGGGTTCCCCGAAGGCGAGCGCGGCGCCGAAGCTCTGGGTGAGGTGGTGGTGGGCGTCGACGAAGCCGGGCATCAGGAGGCGGCCGGGCAGTCGCACGGCCCGCGACCGCGGATGGGTGCGCTCCAGTTCGTCCGCCGGTCCGACGGCCTCGAAGCGGCCGTCGTCGATCACGACTGCAAGGCCGTCGACGGGGCCTTCGGGCAGCAGTACCACGTCCGGTACGAGGAGGAGCGGGCCGGGGGCGGTGAGGAGTTCGCGCTCGGGCTGGTTCATCGGTCGCCTTCTGTGCGTACGACGGTCAGGCGGGCGGCGATGCCCGGCCTGATGTGGTGGAAGAGGATGTTGAGGACCGCGGCGACGATCGCGCCGACGGCGACGCCGCTCTCCAGGAGGATGCGGACGCTCGGCGGGAAGTGGCCGTACACACCGGGCACGAGGATCGGCAGCAGTCCCAGCGCCAGGGCGACCGCGCAGATGAAAGTGCTGGTGTGCCGGTCGAGGTCGGAGCGGCCGAGCGTCTGGATGCCGAGCACGGTGATGACGGCGAAGACGACCATGGCGGTGCCGCCCACGACCGCGGACGGGATCACGCTGATCGCGCGGGTGACGGGGGCGAGGAAGCCGATGACGACGAGGAAGACGCCGGCCGCGGCGGTGACGAACCGGCTGCGGACGCCGGTGACGCGGACGATGCCGATGTTCTCCCCGCTGGTGACCATGAGGGGCAGGCCGAAGAACGCGCCGAGGAGCGAGGTGAGGGCGTCGCCCCGGACGGTCTTCGGCACGTCGGTGCGGCGGTCGATCTTCTTGCCGACGGCCTCGGCGTTGATGACGGTCTGGCCGGTGGCCTCCGCCATGGAGGCCAGGCTGTAGAGCATCAGCGGCAGCGCGGCGACGAGATGGAACACGGGTGAGCCGAAGGGCGTCGGCTGCGGCAGGCTGACCAGCTCGCCACCGCCGGCGCCGCCCGCGTCGATCGCGCCGGTCACGGCGGCGAGCGCGGTACCGGCGAGCAGGCCGAGCATCACGGCGAGCTGACGCAGGATGCCGGTGAAGAGCAGGTAGAAGACGACGGTGAACCCGATCGTCGCCATGCCGAGTCCGAGGTTTCCGGGGTCGGCGAAGCCGGGCGTGCCGGGTTGTCCGGTGACGAGGACCGCGCCGACCTTCACCAGGTTGACCCCGACGATCACGATCATGGTGCCGATGACGAGGGCGGGGAAGAACTTGAGCAGCCGGGTGAAGACCGGCAGGACGACGAAGGAGAACAGCGCCGTCAGGATCACCGAGCCGGTGGCGGTGGGCAGGCCGTGCTGTTCGGCGATCGCGAGGAAGAGGATGAGCGGCGCCCCGCCCGGCAGCATCATGAACGGCAGCCGCGGCCCGACCTTCCAGGATCCGAGCGACTGGATCAGCGATCCGACGCCGGACAGCACGAAGGCGGCGGAGAGCAGGTCGACGGTCAGCTCGCTGCCGAGCCGGAGGGTGGCGCTCATCAGGAAGATCGCCGAGATGGGGGTGGCGGCCATGACCAGGACGTGCTGGATCCCGAAGAGCAGGATCCGGCCCAGTGGTCGTGACTCGTCCACGGGGTGGGGCCCTGGGTGATCGTCCGAGGGGTGAGCCCCGGGCCCGTCGTCCAAGGGAGGCGTCTCGGGCTGGGAACCGTCACTGGCCGGGGAGTCGGTGCCGTCACTCACCGGGGAGTCGATGCCGTCGGCGCGGGCGGCCGAGGGAGGGTGGGCACCGGCGGGACGGGCATCGGCGGGATCGGTGGCGGGCGGGGCGGGGTGGGAGGACGTAACGGGGGTCGGGGGCGGGGTCGGGTCCGGGGGCGGGGTCCGGCCGGAGTCGGGTGGTTGGCCGACCGTGGAGCGGCTCTGGCGGGGACTGGACACGTTCGGGCTCCGTTCGGGCGTACGGCACGCTCGGATTTCAGCCGCGATCCGGCCCTGGACGGAGAGCCAAATCGATTTGGCCAAATCGATTTGGCCGCCAGTATGGGAGCCCTCTGATCCGCCGTCAAGGGTGGCCGCACCGACCGACCCGCCCGGAAAACGCCACGGTTCGGTCGGCGTCGGCAGCGAGGGTGACGCAGCGCGGCGGCCCCTGCCGAGGCAGGGGCCGCCGCGCTGTCGAGCGGGCCTTCGCCGGGCGCCGCCGGTTCCGCTCGTTTTGGAACGATCAGTCAGGAACGGGGTCCCGCGGCCCGGCGGAGCCGGTTGGCGATCGCGAGCCCCAGCCCCTCCTCCGTCGGCAGGGACGCCACGATGAGGTCGCAGCCCCGCTGGTCGAGATCGCGCAGGAGCCCGTACAGCCCGCGCGCGTAGGCGGCCATCGAATCGGGGACGGCCTCCACGACGTGCGTCTTCACCGAGGCACCGGCGAGCGAGGGGGGAAGCAGGACACCCACCCGATGTCCCAGCTCCTGGGCTTGCTCCGCCTCGGCGACGACCTGCTCCGGCTCGACCAGGACGACCCGCGCACGCGGCGCGTAGTGGGACGGGTGCTGGCCCGGCACCCGGACGTTGCTCGTGGTGGGGACGGCGACCGGGTGCCCCAGCACCGCTTCGAGTT
The DNA here is from genome assembly GCF_964272715.1 of Streptomyces sp. SudanB182_2057. NCBI lineage: Bacteria > Bacillati > Actinomycetota > Actinomycetes > Kitasatosporales > Streptomycetaceae > Streptomyces > Streptomyces sp. SudanB182_2057. The sequence continues at coordinate 8,105,159 of NZ_OZ186798.1, read as the reverse complement.
CCTCGCGGGTCACCCCGCCGGGCCGGAGGATGGTCGGGATCTCGCCCGTGGCGTCGACGATGGTCGACTCGACGCCGACCTCGCAGGCGCCGCCGTCCAGCACGAAGTCGATGGCTTCGCCGAGCTCCGCGCGGACGTGGTGCGCCGTGGTGGGGCTGACCGAGCCGAAGCGGTTGGCGGACGGGGCCGTGACGCCGCCGCCGAAGGCATCGAGCAGCGCGAGTGCCACGGGGTGGTCGGGCACGCGCACGGCCACCGTCTCCAGGCCGCCGGTCGCCTCCAGGGGCACCCGCCGGCCGCGCCGCAGGACCAGCGTGAGGGGACCCGGCCAGAAGTGCTCCGCGAGCAGGCGCGCCGTCGCGGGCACCTCTTCGACCCACTCGTCCAGATGTTCCGCGCCACCGATGTGGACGATCAGCGGGTGGGTGGGCGGGCGCCCCTTGACCTGGAAGATGCGGGAGACGGCGGCGGGGTCCTCGGCGTTGGCGCCCAGACCGTAGACGGTCTCGGTCGGGAGCGCCACCAGGCCCCCGGCGCGCAGCACCTCGGCCGCCTTCTCGATGTCACTGGTTGTTGCCTTCACGCGGGCAATTCTCTCACCGCCCCGCTCGGCCCCGGCCCACGGCACCGCGCGCCCCCCTGCCTGGCATGTCCGGGTCACGCCGGTGCCTGCGGCTCCGCCGGGCGGACGCGGCTCCGCCGGGGCCGGTTCCGTGCGGAGTGAGCGCTCAGAAGGGCTTGGTCGGCAGGTACTTGCCGTCCAGGGTGATCACCGCGCGCTCGCCGCCCTCGGGGTCGGCGACCTTCTTCACGTCGAGCTTGAAGTTGATCGCGGAGATGATGCCGTCACCGAACTGCTCGTGGACGAGTGCCTTCAAGGTGGTGCCGTAGACCTGGAGCATCTCGTAGAAGCGGTAGATCGTCGGGTCGGTGGGGACGGAGCCGGGGATGGAGCCGCGGGTGGGAATGGTCTGCAGGAGCAGCACCGCTTCCTCGTCCAGGCCCAGCAGCTCGGCGACGGCCTCGGCCGGCTCCGCCGGCAGGGCGTGCTGGCCGAGCACGGCGGCGGTGGTGAAGGCCACCGACAGACCCGAGGCGTCGGCGATCTGCTCCCAGGACAGGTTCTTGCGGATCTTGGCCTCGACCGCCTTCGCGGCGAGGGCCTGACGGGCGGCGGGGTCGAACTGGGCGTGCACCATGGGAATCACGTTCCTTACGGGGTATGTCGCGGGATGTCCGCGAGCAGGGGAGGTCAGGACGCCTGGGCGGCCGGGTGACCGGTGGGGGTGAGGATGTCGACGCGGCCGGTGGGGATGTCGTAGACCCAGCCGTGCGGGGTGAGCGTCCGCTCCGCCAGGGCGCGGGCGACCGAGGGGTGGGTGGCCAGGTTCGCCAGTTGCGCGAGCACGTTGTGCCGTACCAGCGCGTCGACGTCGCCGGCGCGGGCGGCACGGGCCTGGGAGGCGTCGGCATGCCGCAGCCAGCCGGCGATCGCCTGGGTGCCGGACAGGTCGTGGCGGCGGGCGAGGGCGGTCATCGCGCCGCACGCCGAATGGCCGCACACCACGACGTCCCGCACGCCCAGCACCGCGACGGCGTACTCGACGCTCGCCGCGACCCCGTCCGGGAAGGGGCCGTGGGCGGGCACGAGGTTGCCGGCGGTGCGGACGACGAACAGCTCGCCCGGCTCGCTGCCGGTGATCAGCTCCGGGACGACACGGGCGTCCGAGCAGCTGATGAACAGGGTGTGCGGGCTGTGCTGTCCGGCCAGGCGGGCGAAGAGGTCCTCCTTGGCCGGGAAGACGTCCCGCTGGAACCGCGCGACGCCCTCGGCGAGATCATGCACGGGGTCACTTCCCTTCACATCGGGTCACCCCCCTTGAACGGAATCGCCGCCCTTACCGGGCCGGCACACCCCACCCTGCACGACCCCTTCCTATAGCGTCCAAGACTTGCTGGGCCTAGCTCCTATAGGTCGCATCTATAGTCATTCCATGGCCCTGGAGCTGCGTCATCTGCGCTATCTGATCGCCGTCGCGGAGAACGGCACCTTCACCCGCGCCGCCGAAGAGCTGCACATCTCCCAGCCCACGCTCTCCCAGCAGATCAAGCAGTTGGAACGGATGCTGGGGACGCAGTTGCTGGACCGCACCGGCCGTACCGTGCGCCTCACGGACGCCGGTGCGGCGTACGTCCACCACGCCCGCCGCGCCCTGCGCGACCTCGCCGCCGCCGAGCGCGCCGTCCACGACGTGCAGGACCTCAGCCGCGGTCATCTGCGCCTCGCCGTCACCCCCACCTTCACCGCCTATCTCACCGGTCCGCTCGCCGCCGAGTTCCACCGCCGCCACCCCGGGATCACCCTGACCCTGCGGGAGATGACCCAGGACCGCATCGAGGCCGGTCTGCTGGCCGACGAGATCGACCTCGGCATCGCCTTCACCGGAACCCACCTGCCCGGCATCACCGCCACCGAGCTGTTCACCGAGTCCCTCACCTTGGTCACCAGCGCCGGGCATGCCGCCGACGACCACCGCGCCCTGCCCGTGGCGCACCTCGCCCGGATGCAACTGGCCCTGCTCACCGGCGACTTCGCCACCCGAACCCACATCGACGACTACTTCGCCGAGCACGGCATCTGCCCCCGCACGGCGGTGGAGGCCAATTCCATCCAGGCCCTCACCGCGATCGTCCGGCGCACCACGCTGGCCACCGTCCTGCCCGACGCCATCGCCCACGACCACCCCCACCTCGCCCTCGTCCCCCTCGACCCGCCCCTGCCGGTGCGCACCGTCGCGCTCCTCGCCCGCGCCGACGCCTACCGGAGCGCCGCCGCGCGAGCCTTCACCGACCTCACCCACGACCTCGCGCGCGGGCTTGACTGAGGGCCATGGTCGACAGCGGTGATTCCGGGGGTGTCACGGAATGGCCGGGCGTGGTCGCGAGGGATGGCCGGGGGTCCTTTCCAGGGTGGCGGCGTTTCATGCGCCGGCCGACGGATTCCCTCCTTTCGTGTGCACGCACCCTGCTTTCCGCGCCGGGGCGACAAGGGCGTGCCGATAGTGGTCGGGCCGCAGGGCCGGGAGCCGTCGGCGTCCGCCGGACGTTCCTCAGCGCTCCGGACAGCCCTTCGGCCATTCCGCCGCACCGCTCTTCCGTCGTAAGGGGACACACCATGCCCACCACCGAGGCGAACGACCGCGTCCAGCTCGTCTTCTCCCTGTTCGACGCCGACGGCAACGGCGTCCTGGAAGCCGACGACTTCGAGCTGATGGGCACGCGGGTCGTCGCCGCGGTGCCCGAGGCCGGCGACAGCGCGCGGAGCCGGTTGCTCGACGCCTTCCGCGGCTACTGGCAAACACTCGTCCGGGAGCTGGACACCGACGGTGACGGGCGCGTCAGCCCCGAGGAGTTCACCGCCGTCGTGCTCGACCCGTCGCGGTTCGACGCCACGGTCGACGAGTTCGCGGACGCCCTCGCCGCCATCGGCGACCCGGACGGGGACGGCTTCGTCGAGCGCGCGCACTTCACCGCCCTGATGACGGCCATCGGATTCCAGCGCCCCAACATCGACGCCCTGTTCGACGCCTTCCAGCCCGTCGACGGCGACCGCGTCCCCGTGGCCACCTGGGCGGACGGCATCAGGGACTACTACCGTCCGGAGAAGGCCGGCATCCCCGGCGACCACCTCACCGCGGGCACCGCCCGATGAGCCTCCCCCAAGTCGCCCCGCGCGAAGGGGAATCGGGCACGGTGCGGCCCGTCGTCGGACTGGCGGTGGGCCGGGGCACCGGGCCCGAGGTCGCGGACGTCTTCGAGCGGGTGCTCGGCGCCTTGACCGCCGGGCACCCGCACGGCGTGACGATCGAGCGTTCCCCGCGCCTGTACCACTCGTACCAGTCGCTGCGCGCCGAACGGGACGTGGCCAAGATTCAGGCGCTGACCGCCGAGGACGCGGACCATTACGAGCGGTTCTGCCGCACCCTGGCCGCCGGGGGCACCCGGGCGGTCTTCCGCACCGCCGTCAACGCCCAGTCGCTCTACCTCGTCCGGCAGCGGCTGCGCTCCGTGAAGGTGGACCTCCTCACCGGCGCCGGTCGCTCGATGCTGCTGGTGCGGGACCAGGCCCAGGGGTTCTACACGGGGGACAACCGGCACACGCACGGCGAGGTCACCCGCACCATGGCCTTCAGCCGGGAGATCACCGAGGCGGTGCTCACGTACGCCCTGCGCCGGGCCCGGCGCGAGTGGCCGGACGGTCCGCCCGACCGCATCGTCATGGCCTACAAGTTCCACCTGCTGGACGGCGCCCTCGACGCCTGGGTGGCCGAACTCGCGGAGCGGCTCGGCATACGCGTCGACCTGTTCCAGCCGGACACGGTCAACCGCAATCTGATCACCCACGGGCTGCCCGACCGCACGCTGGTCGTCGCCGGGAACGAGTGGGCCGACATCATGCACGTCATGCTGCTCGACCGGTTCGGCTCCGACCGGCAGGAGAGCCGCTGCACCGAGAACGTCTGCCTGGATCCCGGGCTGTCCGGCCTGGTCGAGTACCAGACGGTCCACGGGTCCGCCGACGACCTCGCCGGCCGGGACCTCGTCAACCCGGTGGCGACGATCCGCGCCGCGGCACTCGTCGCCGAGCGCCACGCCGGGTGCCCCGGAGCGGTACGGGCCGCCGAGCAGGCCCTGCGCGCCCTGGACGAGCGGGGCGTACGCACCCCGGACCTCGGCGGGCGGCACTCCACCAGCGCCGTGGTCGACGCCCTGCTCACCCTGCTCGACGCCGCGCCGACCGGCGGGGTACCGAAGGACGACGCCCTGGTCGGCGGGTCATGACCGGTACGGAACCGGACAGGACGGCCCTGGTGGTCGTGGACCTGCAGAACGACTTCTGCGCCGGCCCGGCGGCCCTGGCCCGTTTCGGCGAGAACGTCACCGTGCTGGAACGGGCCGTCGCTGGCTGTGTCCGGGCGGTGGCCCGGGCGCGCGAGCACGGCGTGGAGGTGCTCTTCGTACGCTTCGTCGGCGATCCCGAACACCAGGGGCCCGGCTGGCGGCTGCGGGACCGTACGCTCGGCAAGCGGCCCAAGTGCCTGGAGGGTTCGTGGGGCGCGCGGTTCCACGCCGTCGTCCCGGCCCCGGGCGAGCGGGTGTTCACGAAACGCGCCTGCTTCGACGCCTTCCTGTCCGACGGGTTCGAGGAGCATCTGCGCGCGCGGGGCGTGGGCCATGTGGTCCTCGCCGGGCTGTACGCGGACGTGTGCGTGGACACCACCGCCCGCACGGCGTTCCAGAAGGGCTTCCACGTAACGGTCCTGACGGACTGCACGGCCGCGCTGCACCTGCCGTACGACGCCGTGCTGAGGTTCATGCGGCTCGTCTACGGCGCCCGGACCACCGCCGCGGACGACCCCCGGGCGTGGACCGCGCCGGTGTACCGAGCCGAGGAGGCGACGTGCGCGCGGCCGCCGGACTGAACCCCGCCGTCGCGGCGGGGGTGGGTCGCACGGCCCTGCTGGTGGCCGCGGCCCGGGCCATCGAGACGCACCGCCCCGACGCCCTGGCCCGGGACCCGTTCGCGGAGCACTTCGTGCGCGCGGCACCGGCCTCGGCCGGCTGGCCGGTCCGCCCGGAACAGGTGCCCGCCGGTGCTGCCGACCCGCTGTGGGGTCGGCTCGGACGGTACTTCGGCCTGCGCACCCGCGTCCTGGACGACCACCTGCTCCGCGCGGCGCGCCAGGGCGTCCGGCAGGTGGTCCTGCTGGGGGCGGGCCTGGACTGCCGGGCGTTCCGGCTCGACTGGCCGCCGGGCTGTGTGATCCACGAGGTGGACACGGCCGGGATGCTGACGTTCAAACAAGCGGTGCTCGACCGGGTCGGCGCCGCTCCCGCGGCGGGGCGCCGGGTCCTTCCGGCCGATCTCCGGCTCGACTGGTCCGAGGCTCTGCCGAAGGCGGGTTTCGACGCCACCGCGCCCACCGCGTGGCTCGCCGAGGGGCTGCTGCTCTACCTGCCGGCGGCGGCCGAACGCCGTCTGGTGGCCACGATCGACCGGCTGAGCGCCGCGGGCAGTTCGCTGGCCTACGAGGTGAAACCGGGCGTCGAGGCGCCGCGGGTACGGGCCAGTCCGGTCTATGCCGCTGCCAGGGAGCAGGCCGGCATCGACCTGCTCGCCCTGTTCGACGACGAGCCGCGTCCCGACACGGCGGGCGAACTCGCCGCGCGCGGCTGGACGGTGTCCGTCCGCACACCGTACGACTTCACCGCCGTACACGGCCGTGGCCCCCGCCCGGAACCGGACGACGCCCTGGCGGCCAACCGCTGGTGCTTCGCCACCCGTGGTGACGAAGTCCGCGGTCGCGGCCGGATTCAAGCCGCCGAGCACGCCGGCGACGGGGGGCCGCCGCGGCAGCCCGCCGACGGTGTCCGGCTGCCCGAACACGACGGCACTCCTACGAGGATCAGGACATGCCGATCTCCAGCCAGGGGCTCATCATGATTCCGGTCGCGCCGCGCGGCTGTTCGGCGAGTGCCGCGCGGGCCGCTTCCAGGTTCTGGCCCGGCCCCTGCCAGAACGTGTACGGCTGGCCCTTCTGCTCCGGAGGGATCAGCGCCCAGTACTGGTAGTGCGTCAAGGTGAGGTAGACGCGCTTCTGGATGTAGTCCAGCACCACCTTGACGTTGTGTTCCCAGTTGCTTCCCGTGCCGGTGTACTCGGCGAACCCGCGGGGCGCCGTGGCCGCGTTCTGGACCGAGGAGCCCGCACCGGACTGCGAATGGGCGGTGTAATGGGCGTGCAGTGCCTGGGAGTTCGCAGGGACGGCGGCGGGGTCGAACCCGTTGTCGGGGAGCCTGCCGTAGTCGTCCTGGTGCCAGCTGCGCAGGGTCCCGGGCTCGTGCGGGCTCTTGTCCCGGTCCGCCTTCTGGGCTTCGGTCCGCTCGTCGATCACGGGTTGCCGCTGTCCCGCGTCCGGTGCCTCCAGCTGGTAGCGCACGTCGAAGATGAGGTTGAGCAGCGGGCGCGGCAGCATCTCGACGGCCTGACCCAGCGTGAGCCGCTTCAACGGCAGGTTCTCGCCGCCGTGTGCGTGCTGCCCGAGCCTGGGCTGCTCCGTCGGGGCCTTGCCGACGAGCGGGCCGAGCGACTTGGCGGTCTTCTCGCGCATCGTGGTGTCGTCGCCCCAGTACGGCTCCTCCCGGTTGGCGACGAGGGACGTGTGGTAGTAACCGGTTTCGACGGTGTCCGGCTTCGTCGCGTACCGGGTCGCGGCGTTCGGCACCGGGACCATGGCACCGGGGCCGTCCTCGTGGCTCGGAGGGTTGTAGTTGGAGACGTAGGTCTGCTGTGCCTCCAGGACGGTGTTCACCGCGTTGACGAGTTCGGTGGTCAGCCGCAGGGCCTCCGGCACGTCGGGCAGCGTCCGTTTGATCTGCTTGAGTCTCGTCTCGTAGGCGCCCGCGGGGTCGACCTGCTCGGCGCGGTGCACCTCGTCCTCCACCGCGATCGCCAGATACCGACGGAACAGGCGCGGGTCGAGCGTCGTCTCGGTGGCTCCCACGCCCCGCATGTACATGCCGGGGGTGATCTTGACGATGCGCTGCACGGCGGCCGGTCCGCCGGCCCCCGTGCGCACCGCGGAAGCGTCGCCGGGAGCGGGGTCGTGGGCCTTGGCGGTGTGCCCCGCCAGGGCGTGCCGTGCGGTGGCCTCCGCTTCCCGCTCGAACCGGTCGGCGGGGTCCGAGACCCGCAGACCGGACCCGTTGTCGGTGCCGGCGACGGGGCCCTGGCGCTGCTGGATCACGTGTACGAGCTCATGGGCCAGGGTGTGCCGGTCCGCCCCGCCCTCGCCGAGGACGACATGGCTGCCCGAGGTGTAGGCACGTGCTCCCACCTCCGCCGCGGAGGACCGGGCCGCCGCGTCGCTGTGGATGCGCACGTCGGAGAAGTCGGCGCCGAGCCGGGTCTCCATGTCGGTACGGGTGGCCTGGTCCAGGGGACGGCCGGGGGCACGCAGCACGTCGTGGACGGCGGAACGCTGCACCTCGGGCTGCTCGTGTCCACAGCCGGCACCGTGCTGGTGCGGCTCCGCGGGCAGGTGACCGGCCCGGCGCAGCATCTGCACCACGGCGTCGTTCCCGGCAGCCGCCTGGAAGGCCGCGAGGCCCGGCGCGTCCGTCCGCGGTCCGGCGGCGGCCCGCCGGGCCGGTGCCGGGCGGGTGTCCGCCTCGGTCGTCCTCGTCCTGCTGTGGTCGTGCACGTGTTCCTCATCTGACGGCCGAATGCGACTCCTTCCTGGATACAGGGCGCGAGGGGAGGTACGCCAGAGACCCCGGGGCAGCCCGGGGGGACCGAACGGGCACCTCGGTGTGCCCTTGCGGCAACCTGCCGTCAACCGGTGGACGCGCGGCCCGGATCGGTCCGCCGCCGGACGTCGGCCGCCCTTGGTCCGGCCGCCCGTACGGCGACGGGGCCGGCCCGATCGACCCCGCTCCCGCCCGGCCCGGCCCGGCGGCCGCGGTGGGTGCCGCGGCCGCCGGGCGGGGGCCGTCAGGCGAGGGCCGCGTCCAGGGTGATCTCCTTGATGCCGGAGAGAGCCATGGTGACCGGGCAGTTGGTCTTCGCGGTCTCGGCGGCCTCGCGGAAGTCCTCCTGCGAGATGCCGGGGACGGTCGCGCGGACCGTGAGGGCCAGGCGGGTCAGGCCCGCGCCGAGTTCGAAGGTGACCTCCGCCTTGGTGTCCACGGACTCCAGGGTGTGGCCCTTGCTCTCCAGCGTGTGGGTGAGGGACATGTTGTAGCAGGCGCACTGGGCCGCCGCGATCAGCTCCTCGGGGCTGGTCCGGCCGGCCGGCTCCTCGGCCCGGCTCGGCCAGCTCACCTCGTGGGTGGCGGCGTTGGAGGAGGCGAGGGTGACCGTGCCCCGGCCGTCCTGGAGGGTGCCTTCCCAGTGGGAACCGGCGGTACGGATGACTGCCATGATGAACCTTTCGCTCTGTGTTGTGCGTACGGGGACGAGGGGCGCGGAGCCCCCCGGCGGACGCCCGGACGCCCCCGGGCGGGACGCCCGGGCGTCCTCAGGCGGCGACGCGTTCCTGTTCCGTCAGGGACAGGCGGCGTGCCGACAGGGCGACGAGTACGACGGCCGCGCCCAGCAGTACCGCGGCGTTGGGTACCACGTCCGCCAGGCCGTCCCCGGCGCCGAGGACGCCGGACAGGCCGTCCACCGCCCAGTACTGGGGGGTGACATAGGCGACGGCCTGGGTCCAGCCGGGCAGGGAGTCCACCGGCAGGAAGGCGCCGCCGATCACCCCGCCGACGATGCCGACCAGGTTGGTGAACGCGCTGATCTGCTGGCTGGACCCGCAGTGGGCGACCAGGAACAGGGCGATCGCCATGATGACGGCCACCACCGCGATGATCATGAGTACGAGCCCGGCCACGGAACCGCGCAGGTGCAGATCCAGGACGAGCCAGCCGAAGGCCAGCATCAGCAGGATCTGGAGCGTGGAGACCGCCGCGTAGGGCGCGGTCTTGCCCAGCAGCACCTCCGCGGAACGGGCGGAGGAGGCCCGCAGCCGCTGCCAGGTGCCCCAACCGCGTTCCAGGAAGAAGCCGTTGCCCATGAAGCCGGTCATGAAGAAGGCGAACATGACGGTGAAGCCGGGCACGGCGAAGTCGGCGCCGCTCATGGCGGCGCCCGCGGCGAAGCTCTCGCGGACCACCGGGGCGAGCCCGTCCGCCATGATGCCCATCATCACCGCGGGGGTGACGATCAGGAGCATGACGACGGCCTGGTCCTTCCAGAGCATGCGCCACTCGTTGCCGCCGATGACGGCCAGACGGTCGAGCCGCATCACGCCACCTCCTCGACGAGTCCCGCCGGTTCCTCCCCGGTCAGGGCCCAGAACGCGGTCTCCAGGGAGGCCGGCAGCACGTTGACGGACTTCAGTTCGGGGGCGCCGGCGCCGGTGTCGAGCCGGGCCAGCAGCGCGGGCAGCTCGGCCGCCGGGTCGGAGACCTCGTGCCGCTGCCGGGTGCCGTCGCCGAAGGTGAACTCGACGGCGGACTTGGCGTGCCGGCCGATGGTCTCGGCCACGGTGCCGTCGGCGAGCACCCGGCCCCGGTGGATGATCACGACCCGGTCGCAGATGGTCTCCACCTCGGCCAGGTAGTGGCTGGAGAACAGCACGGCGGCGTCGCTCTCCCGCGCCGCCCGGACCACCAGCTCCAGCATGTGGGTGCGGGTGCGGACATCGAGGCCGACGGTGGCCTCGTCCAGGAGCAGCAGGCGGGGTCGGGCCATGAGGGCGACGGCGACGTGGGCGCGGCGCGCCTCGCCGCCGGAGAGGACGCCCGCGAGCCGTCCGGCCTGCTCGGTCAGGCCCAGCAGGCCGATCAGCTCGTCCGCCCGCGCGTCGGCGTCGTGGCGGCTCGCCCCGGTGAGCCGGCCGAAGAACCGCAGGTTCTCCCGCACGGTCAGCCTCGGGTACAGGGCGGTGTCCTGGGCGGCGAACCCGATGTGGGCGCGGGCCCGCTCCGGGTGCGCGCGCACGTCGTGGCCGTCCACCGTGACGGTGCCCGAGTCGGGTGTGACCAGGCCGACGATCGTCTCCAGCGTGGTCGATTTCCCGGCGCCGTTGACTCCCAGCAGCCCTACGATCTCACCGGCCGCCACGTGGAAGGACACACCGTCGACGGCGGTCACCTCGCCGTAGCGCTTGACTAAGTCGATGACTTCGAGCACTTCGCTCCTCTCGCACACGGACCCGATCTCACTTCGAGCGCCTGCCGCCGCCCGGTCGTCCGTCCCGTTCACACGGAGGCGGATCCCTGGCGGTAGAGCGTCACCAGTTCGCCGCGCTCGTACAGGTCGGCGCACCCGGAACGCCGGAGCTTGCCGCTGGACGTTCTCGGGAGCGTGCGCATGCGGACGAGCAGCACATCGGCGGGGGCGATGCCGAACTCCCGCACGATCAGCGCCGTCACCTCGCGGGCGAGGGCCCGGTGGTCCTCGGGAGACGCGGGGCGTACCTCCTGGGCGACGACCAGTTCCTCGCCCTCCACGGTGCGCGCCCCGAAGACCGCGCACTCGCCCTCGTGGGCGCCGGGCAGCGTGCGCACGACGCGTTCCACGTCCAGGGCGTTGAGGTTGCGGCCGCGGGCGATCACCACGTCCTTCAGCCGCCCGGTGACGTACAGTTCGCCGTCGTGCAGGAAGCCGAGGTCGCCGGTGCGCAGGGCACCGCCGGGGAACGCCGCCTCGGTGGCTTCGGGGTCGTCCAGGTAGCCCAGCGCCACGCTGCGCCCCGACACCTGGATCTCACCGATCACGTCGGAGCCGACGGTCGTTCCGTGCTCGTCCACGATGCTCACTTCCTGATGGCCGGCAGGCGTGCCACACGATACTGCGGTCACCACCGGGCCGTCAGAGGTACTCCCGGTCGGCCGGACGGGGCCGCGTGCACCGTCCGGGCGGCGCACGGTGAGGGTGCGCAGCGGCTGTCCGTCCGGTACCGCCGTGACGACGAGCGTGTTCTCGGCCAGCCCGTAGCCCACGCGCACCGCGCGGTCGTGCAGGCCGTAGGGGGCGAGCAGTTTCCGGAACGCCTCGACCGTCTCGGGGACGACGGGGTCGGAGCCGACGACGACCGTACGCAGGCCGGACAGGTCCAGGCCGTCGAGGTGTTCGGCGGGCTCGGTGGCGAAGCGCCGGTTGAACAGGGCGAGGCCGAAGTTGGGCGATCCGGTGACGGTGGCGGCGCCGCGCTGGGCCGCGCGCAGCCAGCCCAGCGGGGAGCGGACGAACGCCTGAGGGGGCATCAGGACCAGGCGTCCGCCGGACAGCAGCGAGCTGAGCAGGCCGCCGATGAGGCCGAAGTCGTGGTAGAGCGGCAGCCAGGAGCAGAAGGGCCGGCCGGGGCCGAGGCCGAACCGCTCGGCGAACAGGGCGGTGTTGTCGAGCACTCCCGCGTGGGTGACCTGGACGCCCTTGGGTGCGCGGGTGCTGCCGGAGGTGAACTGGAGCAGGGCGACCGGGCCCCCCGCCCCGGGGGCGTCGGGCCGGTCCGGGACCGGCGCGGGCCGGTCGGGGACGAGCGGCAGGAACGGGTGCGCGGCGGCGCCGTCGAGCGCGCCGGCGAACTCGCGGTCGGTCAGGCCGAGCCGGGAGGCGCAGCGTTCGGTGACGGCGCGCACGTGCTCCTGGTAGGCGGCGCCCTGGCGGCGGCCCATCGGCGGGGCGACCATGGCCGGGGTCATCCCGGCCAGCAGGGTGCCGAAGAACGCGGCGACGGCGGCGAGGCCGGAGTCGAACACCAGCGGCACCCGGTCGCCGGGCCGGGCCCCGGCCTCCCGCAGCAGCCGGCCGGCCGCGGCCGCGTGCCCGGCCAGCCCGGCGAGGGTGACGGTGCGGTCGCCGCCGGGTTCGACCAGGGTGAGGAAGGGGTCGTCGGGCCGGTTGTGGACGGCGTCCAGGAACGCCTCGGCGAGGGTGCGCTCGCGGCTCACCGGGCGCCTCCCCGGGCCCCGGCCGCCGTGTGGGTGAAGAAGCCGCGCCCGGCCTTGCGGCCGGTCTCGCCGCGCTCCACCATCCCCACCAGCAGTTCGCAGGGGGTGAACTTCGCGTCGCCGGTGTGCTCGCGCAGCACGTGCAGGGTGTCCACGATGACGTCCCAGCCGATGAGGTCCCCGGTCTCCAGCGGGCCCATGGGGTGGCCGAAGCAGTCCCGGAAGATCCGGTCGACGGTCTTGGCGTCCGCGGTGCCCTCCTGGACCACCTGGGCGGCCTCGTTGCAGGTGAGCATGAGCACCCGGTTGGTGACGAAGCCGGGGCCGTCGGCGACCTGGATGCCCTTCTTGCCGGTCAGCTCCAGCAGCCGCTCCGCCTGGCGCAGGGCGGTCTCGCCGGTCCTGGGGCCGCGGACGACCTCCACGGTGTCCTTCAGCGGGGCGGGGTTCATGAAGTGCATGCCCAGCACCTGTCCGGGGCGGCGGGTGCGGGCGGCCAGGCGGTCGACGGGGACCGCCGAGGTGTTGGTGGCGAACACCGTGTCCTCGGGGCAGGCCTTGTCGAGCTGTTCGAAGATGCGTTCCTTGACGTCCGTGCGCTCGGGGCCGCACTCCACGACGAACCACGCGGTGTCCAGGTCGCCGTAGTCGGTGGTCCACCGGATGAGTCCCGCCGGGTCCGTCCCCGGGGCCGGTGCCGTACCGCCCCGGGAGCCGCGCAGCAGGCGGCTCAGCCGCAGTCCGTCCGCGACCCGGCGGCGCCCGCCGTCCAGGGCCTCCCGGCTGGGGTCGACCACCACCACGGGGTGGCCCGCCTGGGCGACGCACTGGGCTATCCCGGCGCCCATGACCCCGGCGCCGACGATCCCCACGGGCCGCTGGGTTTCCTGGCTCACTGTCCTCCTCCAACCGTGCTGGATCCCACGCTGTCTGTGCCGCCGCGCCCGGTCCTCGTCTCCCGCTCGCGCGCGCGGTGCGCGGCGAGCCGCTCGGCCAGGGCGGTGCGGTGCTCGGTGAGCATCGTGAAGTGGTCGCCCGGCACCTCGACCACGGTCAGCCGGCCGCGCACCCGCTCGCGCAGCGCGGCCAGGCCCTGGTCCGTGAGCCGTCCGCCGGCGGCGCGTACGGCCGTCAGGTCGCCGGGGTAGTCGGGCACCTCCCAGGCGGCGAAAGCCGCGTCGTTGGCCCGCAGGACGCGCAGCAGCCGCCGCACCTCCGGGTGTCCGGTGCCGGGCGGCAGCGCCCCGAGGTCGCGGGCCGTGGTGACGGCCTTCTCCAGGGGGGTGCCGGGCAGGCGGGCGCGCAGTTCCCGGGCGGTGTCCGGCGGGGTGAACGGGGCCAGCAGGCCGGCCAGCAGTTCGGCGTCGTCGGCGGTGTGGCGGGGCACGGTGGCGGTCAGGTCCGTGTCGAGCAGCAGGACGGGTGCGACCCGCTCCCCCGCCTGGTGGAGGCGTACGCCCATCTCGTAGGCGACGGCGCCGCCGAAGGACCACCCCGCGAGGTGGTATGGGCCGGTGGGCTGGATCTCGCGGATCTCGGCGAGGTAGCGCTCGGCCATCGCCGCCACGGTGCTGTCGGGTTCGGTGTGCTCGGCGAGGCCGTGGGACTGCAGGCCCCACAGCGGGCGGTCCCCGGCGAGCGCGTCGGCGAGCGGGTGGTAGACGAGGACGTTGCCACCGGAGGGGTGGACGCAGAACAGCGGTTCGCCGGTGCCCCGTTCGCGGACGGGGACGAGGCAGCGGGGGGCTGCCGGGTCCGGTCCGGAGCGCAGCAGGGCGGCCAGGTCGCGGACCGTGGGGTGCTCGAAGAGGGTGGCGAGCGGCAGGGTGCGGCCGGTCAGTTCCCGGACGCGGCTCATCAGCTGGACGGCGAGCAGGGAGTGCCCGCCGGACTCGAAGAACCCGTCGTGCACGCCGATCCCGCCGCGCCCCAGCACGCTGCGGAACAGGTCGAGCAGGTCCGCTTCGAGGGCGTCGGCGGGCGCGGGCGCCGGGGGGCCGGCGGGTGCGGGCGCCTCGTCGCCGGCGAGTTCGCGGCCGAGTGCCGTCAGCCGCCGGCGGTCGGCCTTGCCGTGCGGGGTCAGCGGCAGCGCGGGCAGCAGGGTGAGGTCGGCGGGCACCATGTAGGGCGGCAGCCGGTCGGCGAGCCGGGCGCGCAGCTCCTCGCCGGTGGCGGCCGGGCCGGCGCCGGGTACGGCGAAGGCGCGCAGCACCCCGCCCTCGGTGTCCGTGTCCAGCACCACGGCGGCGTCCTTGGCGCCGCAGGCCCGCAGGGCCTCCTCGATCTCCTCCAGTTCGATGCGGTAGCCGCGGTGCTTGACCTGGTTGTCGGCGCGGCCGACGAAGGCCAGCGATCCGTCGGCCCGGCGGCGTACCAGATCTCCGGTGCGGTAGGCGCGCTCGGTGGTGCCGGGCACGGTGACGAACCGGCGCTCGGTCAGCTCGGGCCGGCCGAGATAGCCCCGGGCCACCTGGGCGCCGCCGATGTACAGCTCGCCGGGGACGCCGGGCGGCACGGGACGGCCCCGTTCGTCGAGCACCCACAGCCGGGTGCCGGGCAGCGGGCGCCCGATGGCGGGGCGGGAGCCGTCGGGCACGCAGTCGCCCATGGTGACGCAGACGGTGGCCTCGGTCGGCCCGTAGGCGTTGACGACCCGGCACCGGTCGGCCCAGCGGCGTACCAGCTCCGGCGGCACCGGTTCCCCGCCGAGCACCATGAGCCGCAGCGCGGGCGGGTCGGCGTCCTCCGGCAGGGAGGCGGCGACGGACGGCGGCAGCATCACGGTGTGCACCCGGTGCCGGGTCATGGCCGCGGCCAGGTCGTCGCCGGCGAGTACGGTGCGGTGGTCGGGCACGCAGAGCACGGCGCCGGCGGCGAGTGCGGTGAAGACCTCCCAGATCCAGGCGTCGAAGGTGGGCGCGGCGAACTGCAGGACGCGCTCGCCGGGCCGCAGTTCCCACTCCCGTCGGGTGGCGCGCACCAGGGTGGCCGCGCCCCGGTGCTCGGCCAGTACGCCCTTGGGCCGTCCGGTGGAGCCGGAGGTGAAGATGACGTAGGCCGGGTCGCCGGGCGCGGCCGGGTCCGGCGGGGGCTGCGCGGTCCGCGGCGGCCGGCCGGCGAGGTGGACGACGGGTCCGGTCCAGGCGGGCGGGGCCGCGCCGTCGGTGATCAGGGCGCGCGGGCGGGCGTCGGCGAGCATGGCGGCGGTACGGGCGTCCGGCTGGCGCGGGTCGAGCGGCAGGTGGACGGCGCCGAGCCGGAGGACGCCGAGCGCCGCCGCGACCATGTGCGCCGAGCGGGGCAGGCGTACGGCGACGAGGTCACCGGGCGCGACTCCGGCGGCGGCCAGCCGGGCGGCGGTGTCGGCCGACCACAGGTCGAGGTCGCGGTAGGTGAAGGTGGCGTCGTCCAGCGCCACGGCGGGCGCGTCGGGGGTGCGCCGCGCCTGGTCGAGGACCAGGGAGTGCAGGGTGGCGTCGGGCGCGCCGGGCAGGGGCGGGGTGTACAGGGGGGCGGCGGACGCCTCGTCCGTCAGCGGGAGCGCCAGGGCCTCGCCCTCGGGGTCGGCGGCCACCGCGCGCAGCAGGGCCAGGAAGGCGTCGCCGATGGCGGCGGCGGTCTCCCGGTCGAAGAGCTGCGTGCTGTACTCCAGGCCGACCGGCAGGTCGTCGTGCCCGTCCCGCTCCCACACGCAGAAGGTCAGGTCGAACTTGGCGGTGCCGGGGGCCAGTCCGTTGTGGACGATGGTACGGTCCTCGGCCTCGAAGGAGCTGAGCTCCAGCCCCGGCATGCGGCCCTGGATGACGGGGATCGTCTGGTGCAGCAGGACCACGTCGAACAGCGGGTTGCGGCTCAGGTCCCGCGCCGGTGCGACGGCTTCGACGACCTTCTCGAAGGGCACCTCGGCGTGTTCCATGGCGTCGAGCACCACGCGGCGCACCTCGCGCAGCACCTCGGTGAACCGCTGGCCGTCGGCCAGCCGGGTGCGCAGGGCCACGGTGTTGTTGAAGAAGCCGATGAGGCCCCGGGTCTCGGGCCGGTCGCGGCCGGCGGTCGGGGAGCCCACGACGATGTCGCGCCCGCCGGTGAGCCGGGCGAGCAGCACGTCGAGCGCGGTGAGCAGCACCATGAACAGGGTGGCCCGTTCCCGCCTGCCCGTCTCGCGCAGCGCGGCGGCGACCGGCGCGGGGACGGTGAAGGTGTGCAGGCCGCCGCCGAAGTCCTTGCGGCGCGGGCGGGGCCGGTCGGCGGGCAGGTCGAGCACGGGCGCGTCGCGCAACTCCGTGCGCCAATGGTCGAGTTCCCGGCGAAGTACGTCCCCGGTCAGCCACTGGCGCTGCCAGTGCGCGTAGTCGGTGTAGCGCACCGGCAGCGGGTCGAGGCGCGGGGCGCGGCGCTCGGTACGCGCGGTGTAGAACTCGGTGAGTTCGCGGTCGAGGATGCCCGGGCTCCAGCCGTCGTCCACGGCGTGGTGGACGTTGAGGCACAGGACGTGGTCCCGGGGTCCGTAGGTGACGATCAGGGCGCGCGTCAGCGGTCCGTGTTCCAGGTCGAAGGGGGCGGTGGCCTCCTCCTCGACCAGGCGGCGGGCGGCGGCGAGCGGATCGGGTTCGCCGCGGACGTCCACGAACCGGCCGAGGCCGGGCAGCGACGGCGCGATGCGCAGTTCGGGCCGGCCGTCGCGGGCCGGGAGGTACGAGCGCATGATCTCGTGCCGCTCCACCAGGTCGTGCAGGGCCCCGCGCAGCGCCTCGACGTCGAGGGTGCCGTGCAGGTGGACCCGGGTGGGGATGTTGTACAGCGGGCTGCCGGGCTCCAACTGCTGGTGGTACCAGAGGCGTTCCTGACCGAAGGACAGCACCGTGGCGTCGGTGCGGGTGATGGGAGGCGGGGTGGTGGGCACGGGGGCCGGATACGCCCGGGTTGCCGGCCGCTGGGGCTCGTGGGGCTCCTGTGGCTCGGTGCCGGTGGCGTGCGGTCGCGGCTCCGGTCGCGGCTGGTACGGCGGGATCGGCTGGGGGCGCGGCTCCGGGACGGTCGGCCGGTGCCGCGCGGGCGCGGTCTCCGGCAGTCCCGCGCGGTCGGCGACGTACGCGGCGAGGCCGGCCAGGGTGGGGTGGTCGTAGAGGTCGACGAGTTTCAGCGTGACACCGAACTCGCGGTCGAGGGCGCTGATCACCTCCAGGGCGGTGATGGAGTTGCCGCCCAGCTTGAAGTAGTCGTCGCCGTCGGCGACTTCCCCCGCGTGCAGGGCGTCGGTCCAGGCCCGGCGGATGCGGTCGATGACGGACTCATCGGTGGGGACGGACCCGTTGACGGAGCCGTCGGCGGACGCGGGGGCGTCGGCGGAGACGGAGCCGTTGACGGGGACGGGGGCGTCGGCGGGGACGGGGGTGTAGGCGGCGACGGAAGCGCCCACGGACACGGGAACGTCGGCGGACGTGGCCGGGGACGGGGTCGGGGCGGCCGGTTCGGTCACGGCGGCCGGCCGGGGTGCGGGTGACGCCTCCGGCCGGGGGCCCGCGCCCGGCCACAGCTCCTCCCAGCGCAGGTACTCGCCCTCCGGACGGGCCCAGCAGCGCTCCTCCTGGAACGGGTAGCCGGGCAGCGGGGTGCGGTGGGCGCCCTCGGGCCGGGGCCAGTCGATGTGCACGCCGAGCGCGTACAGCTCGGCGACCGCGCGGGCCACGGCGTCGGGACCGCCGCCCACGGTGACGAGGGCGGCGCCGGGACGCTCGGCGAGCCGGGCGGCGACGGCGCGGGCCAGTTCGCCGTCCTCGCCCAGGGCGACGAAGACCGGCGGTCGCTCCGCCGTGAACAGCGGGTCCAGCGCGGCCCGCAGCCGGTCGCCGTCCGGGGCCGGGCCGATCCCGTCCTCCGCGGCCAGCGCGGCGTCGGCCTCCGCCCGGGTCGCCTCGCCGTCGATCACCCGGGCGGCCCAGCGCCCGACGCCGGAACTGAGCAGGCTCGCCACGGTGACGCCGTATCCGGACAAACGGCGGTGGGCGTCGAGTTGCCGGTCCACCACGCGGGCCGCCGGTCCGTCCGGCGCGTACTCCGGGCCGGGTGCGTCCCGCGCGGGGTCCGCGAGGGTGATGTCCCGGGAGAGCAGCAGATGGACACCGTCGCGGGCCGGTGCCGGAGCGGCGCCCGCGCCCTGGCCCTGCCGGGTGCGCAGCGCCGCGAGCGCCAGGGCGCCCGCGAGTTCCTCGGTGGTCCGGGCGACCAGGCCCACCCGGTGGTCGTGGTGGTCGCGGCCCGCGGTGAGGGTGAGGACGGTGTCGGCGAGCGGAGGGCGGGTGGTGTCCAGGGCGGCGGCGAGGCGCTCGCAGGTCTCGGCCAGCGTGCGCGGGTCCCGGGCGGACACGCCGACGGCCAGGGGGGCGTCCAGATGGGTGCGCGCGTCCCTCCCGTCCGCCGGTCGCGGGAGCACCGCCGGTCGCGGGGGCGGGGCCTGCTCGATGACCAGGTGGGCGTTGGATCCCACGAGGCTGAACGAGCTGATCCCGGCGCGGCGCGGCCGGCCGTCCGGCTCGGTCCACGCCCGGGGCCGGGTGACCACCTCCACGCCGTGGTCGGCGGGGTCCTGCCCCTGGGGCGGGGCCGTGTAGTGCAGGGACGGGTACAGCTCGCCGTGCCGGACCGACAGCAGTGCCTTGACGAGTCCCGCGATGCCGGCTGCGTGGTCGAGGTGGCCGATGTTGGTCTTCACCGAGCCGACCGGCAGCGGTGCCCCCGGCGCCTGGCCGCGGGCCAGCGCGATGCCGCGCAGCTCGACGGCGTCGCCCAGCCGGGTGCCCGAACCGTGGGCCTCCAGGTATCCGGCGTCGCCCGGCTCCAGCCCCGCCCGCCGCCAGGCGCGGCGGATCACCTCGGCCTGGGCGGTCGGGGACGGGGTGCCCATGGCGCCGGTGCGCGGGCCGTTGTGGGCGACGGCGCCGCCCTTGACGACGGCGTAGACGTGGTCGCCGTCGCGCAGCGCCCGTTCCAGCGTGGTGAGCAGCAGGACGGCGCCGCCCTCGCCGTCGCCCGTGCCGTCGGCGGAGGCGTCGAAGGCGCGGCAGCGGGCGTCCGGGGAGAGGATCTCGGGGAAGTGCGCGTGGGCGTCGCGCGGCTCGTGCAGCACCTTCAGGCTGACCCCGCCGGCCAGCGCGTACTCCGCCTCCCCGTCGGCCAGTTCGCGGCAGGCCTGGTGGACGGCGACGAGGGAGCCGTTGCAGCCGGTGTCCATCGCGTACGACGGCCCGGTCAGGCCGAGCACCTGGGAGACGCGTCCGGGCAGGCCGGCGGGCAGGTTGCCGAGCAGGCTGAGCGTGTCGGGGCGGGGCACCAGCCGGAAGTAGTCGGCGCGCGGGGCGCTGAGGATGACGGCGGTGGGGGTGCCGCGCAGCGAGGCGGGGCTGTGCCCGGCGTCCTCCATGGCGTGCCAGGCGAGCTGGAGGGCGAGGCGGTGCTGCGGGTCGAGCACTTCGGCCTCGCGCCGGGAGAGCCCGAAGAACCGGTGGTCGAAGGTGTCGACGCGGTCCAGGTGGGCGAGTTCCGCGTACTCGCGGTGCGGGTCGATGCCGCTGGTGCGGATCCGCTCCGGGGACAGCGGCCGGACGCTGTCGTGGCCCCGGCGCAGGTTGTCCCGGAAGGCGTCCAGGCTGGGCGCGTCGGGGAAGCGGACGGCGACCCCGATGATCGCGACGTCGTTCATGGCTGCGACGGTCTCCTTGCGGGTCGTCTGGGACCCCGGGGCACGGCCCCGGGTCGTGGCTCCGGTCGGGGATACGGGGTCCGGCCGCCTGGCCGAGGGCCCGGACCGGGAGTCGGGACCGGACGGGGATACGGGGCCGGGCGGGCGTACGAGGCCGGGCGGGGATGCGGGGCCTGGCGGGGATGCGGGGTCCGGGTGCCCGGTCGTGGAGCCGGGCACCGGTGGTGCGGAGCCGAGACGCCCGGCTCGCACGGGAGGCCGGTCCGTCACAGCTCCACCCTCCGCGACCCGGCACCACCCGGTCCGGCACCGTCCGACCCGGCACCACCCGGCCCGGCGTTGTCCGGTCCGCCGCCGTCCGGCGCGGCACCGTCGTCCGGCCCGGCCGGTGTCGTAGTCCCTGCTCGCCGCTCCACCGCCTCGGCCTGTGCCGCCACCGTCGTCAGGTCGAACAGCTCGGCCAGCCGCAGCGCCCCCGGCCAACGGCTCTCCAACCGCTCGTAGAGGGCGACGAGTTTGAGCGAGTCCCCGCCGGAGGCGAAGAAGTCGGCGTCGGTCCCCGGGCCCGGGCGGCCCAGTACCTCGGCCCACAGGGCGGCGACGGCCCGCTGGGCCTCGGTGCGCGGCGGGCCGTCGCCCGGTGCGGGGCGCCGTACCGTCGGCCCGGGCAGCGCGGCGAAGTCGGTCTTGCCGTTCCGGGTGAGCGGGATCCGGTCCAGGGCCACCACGGCTGCGGGCACCATGGCCTGCGGGAGCCGGGCGCGCAGATGGGCGAGCAGGTCGGCCTCGTCGCAGGTGGCGGGGACGGCGTAGGCGATCAGTTCGGTGATGCCGGCGGGTCCGGTGCGCGGGGCGACGACGGCCTGCCGTACCCGCGGGTGTTCCTCCAGGGCCCGCTCCACCTGGGCGGGCTCCACCCGTACGCCGCGCACCTTCACCTGGCGGTCGAGGCGGCCGAGGAACTCCAGTACCCCGTCGGTGCGGCGCCGGGCCAGGTCGCCGGTGCGGTAGGCGCGCCCACCGATGGCGGGGGCGTCGGTGAACCGATGGCGGGTCAGTTCCGGCTGTCCCAGGTAGCCGCGGGCGACGCCGAGGCCGCCGATCCACAGCTCGCCCGGCACGCCCGGCGGGCAGGGGCGGCCCCGCTCGTCGAGGACCTGGACGACCGCGCCGGCGACGGGCCGGCCGATCGGGACGGCGGCCTGTTCCGGGTCGGGGTCGGGGTGGTGGGTGGCGTACACGGTGGCCTCGGTGGGCCCGTACAGGTTGTGCACCCGGGCGCCGGTGGCGCGGGTCAACTCCCGTACCAGCGGCCCGGTGAGGGGTTCGCCGGCCAGGATCAGGGCGCGCAGGCCGCGCAGCCCGGCGGCGGTGTCGCGGTCGGCGAGCAGCAGCCGGGCGGCGGAGGGCGTGACCTGGAGGTGGGTGGGCGCGAAGCGGCGCAGTTCCCCGGCGAGTCCGGGGCGCCCGACGCCCGCGGCGGACACCGCCACCGTGGCGCCCCGGGTGAGCGGCCACAGGAGTTCCGCCAGGCACACGTCGAAGGTGACGCTGGAGGTGGCGAGCCAGGTGTCGCCGGGGCCGATGGGGTCCACCTCGTCCATCACGGCCATCAGTCCGGCCAGCGACCGGTGTTCGATCATCACGCCCTTGGGCCGGCCGGTGGAGCCCGAGGTGTACAGCACGTAGGCGAGGTGGCCGGGTTCCGGTACCGCGATCGGCTCCGGTGCCTCGGGCAGCGGTTCCCCGGCGTCCAGCAGGAGCGTACGCAGGCCGTCCCCGGGCAGCGCGGGGCGCGCGGCGGTGGTGGTGACGGCGAGCCGGGCGCCGCTGTCGGCGCGGATCCGGGCCAGGTGGGCGGGCGGGTGGCCGGGGTCGACGGGGACGAAGGCCGATCCGGAGGCGAGTACGGCGAGCAGGGCGACGGGCAGTTCGGCGGAGCGCGGTACGGCGACGACGACGGGCCGTTCGGGGCCCGCGCCGAGTTCCCGCAGCCGGGCGGCCAGCCGGCGCACGCGCTCCGCGAGCCGCGCGTAGGTCACCTGTGTGCCGCCGCAGGCGACCGCGACGGCGTCCGGGGTGCGCCGTGCCCAGTCCGCGATCTGTTCGGTGACCGGCGGCTGTTCCTCCACGCGGGTGCCGGTGGCGAGCGCGGCCGTCTCCCGCTCCTCCTCGGGGGTGAGCAGGGGCAGTTCGGCGAGCGGGCGGTCGGGGGCGGCGAGCGCGGCGGTGAGCAGGGTGCGGAAGTGGCCGAGCAGCCGCTCGACCCGGTCGGGGCCGAACAGGGCGGTGCGGTACTCCACCGACAGGGCGGCGTCGTCGGCGTCCTCGGTGAAGTAGTACGACAGGTCGTAGCGCGCGGTGGGGAACGGCGGGCGCAGTTCGCGCACGGCCGGCCCGGTGGCGTCCGCCCGGGGGCCGTCGGCGCGCTCGTGGCCGACCAGCACCCGGAACAGCGGGGTGTCCGCGCCCCGGGGCACGTCGGCGGCCCGCACGATCTCGTCGAACGGCAGGTCGCCGTGGGCGACGGCGTCGGCCACGGCCCGGCCGGTGCGCCGCAGCGCCTCCCGGAAGGTCGTCTCCCCCGGCAGGTCCACGCGTACGGGCACGGTGTTGACCAGCATCCCGACGACCTCGGCGAGCGCGGGGTCGTCGCGCCGGGAGACGGGCATGCCGACGCACACGTCCCGCTGTCCGGTGAGACGGTGGAGCAGCGCGCAGACGGCGGCGAGCAGACCGGTGGCGCCGCTGACGCCCTCGGCGCGGCACAGCGCGCGCAGGGCGGCGAGCCGGGCGCCGCCGAGCGCGGTGTGGCGGACGGCGCCTTCGTGGTCCGGGGTGGCGGGCCGCTCCCGGTCGGTGGGCAGCACGAGCGGGGTGACGCCGGTCAGCGCGCTCTTCCAGTGCGCCAGCAGCCGTTCGCGCTCCGGGGCGAGCCGCTCCTCCTGCCAGGCGGCCCAGTCCGCGAACCCGGGACCGTCCGGGGGCGGTGCGGCCGGCTCGCCGCGCCGCACCCGGGCGTACTCGCCGAACAGCCCGTCGACGAGGACGGCGACGGAGGCGCCGTCGCAGACGGTGTGGTGGACGGTGAGCACCAGCACATGCCGGTCCACGCCGGTGCGCAGCAGCAGCGCCCGCAGCAGCGGGGGCCGCGCCAGCGCGAAGGGCCGCCGGAACTCCCGCTCGGCACGCTCCAGCGCCCGGGCGGTCGGGCCGGGGTCGCCGCCGAGTCCCTCGTGGGCCGGAGTCGCGGGGCGGGGTTCGCCGCGGAGGTCCTCGTAGCCCAGTTCGGCACGTACCTGGTCCGGGCCGAGGACGACCTGGAGCAGACGGCCGTCCTGGCGCAGCAGGCCGGTGCGCAGGGCCTCGTGCCGGGCCACCAGCCGGGTGAGGGCGGTGGCGAGCGCCTCCCGGTCCACGGGCCCGGTGAGCTCCAGCACGCACGGCACGGCGTAGAGGGCGCGGCCGGGGTCGAGTTGTTCCTCGAACCACAGCCGCTCCTGGGCGGAGGTGGCGGGCAGCACCTCGGCGGCCGCCTCGCGGGCGGGTACGGCGTCGACGGGGCCCACCTGCCCCTCCACGGAACCCACCCGTCCGTCCACGGAACCCACCCGTCCGTCCACGGAACCCACCCGTCCGTCCACGGCACTCACCTGTCCGTCCACGGAGCTCACCTGTCCTCCGCCGCCAGTACGGTGCCGTCGGCGCCGATCCTGACGGTGGCGCGGGCCGCGGTGCGGCGCGGTGGGACGGCCGGCGCCGGGGTCCGGCCGGTCTGTTCCAGCAGCCGGGCGACGGCGGCCACGGTCGGCTGCCGGAACACCTCGGACAGGGCGAGCGCGGCGCCATGTTGTCGCCGCAGGGTGGCCACCATGCGGGTGAGCAGCAAGGAGTGTCCGCCGCGTTCGAAGAAGTCGTCGTCGGCGCCGATGTCGTCCGTCTCCAGCAGTTCGCGCCAGACGGCGGCGACGGCCCGCTCCGCTTCGGTGCGCGGTGCGGTCCGGGTGCCGCCCGCGCCGGCCGCGGCCAGCGGTACCCGGGCCAGCGCGGCGAGGTCGGGTTTGCCGTTGGGGGTGAGCGGCAGGGTGTCGACGACGGCGTAGTGGCCGGGGCAGGCGGGTTCCGGCAGGGCGCGGCGGGCGATCGCCGTGGCCTGCCGCGGGTCGGGGTCGGCGCCCGGTTCGCGCACGAGGTAGGCCACCAGGCCCTCGGCGGCTCCGCGCGGGTCGGCGACCACCAGGGCCCGGCGCACGCCCGGGGTGGCGGCCAGCACCGTTTCCACCTCCTGCGGTTCCACCCGCAGCCCGCGTACCTGGAGCTGGCGGTCCACCCGGCCGAGGAGCACCAGGTCGCCGCTGTCGAGGAGCACCGCCCGGTCGCCGGTGCGGTACATCCGTTCGCCGGGGGCTCCGGCGACGGTGTCGGGCAGGTACCGCCGGGCGGTCTCGTCGGGCCGGCCCAGGTATCCGGCGGTCACGCCCGCGCCGGCCACCCACAGTTCGCCGGGGGTGCCCCGCGGCACCGGACGCAGGTCCTCGCCGAGCACGTACAGGCGGGTGTTGCGCAGCGGGCGGCCGATGGGCACCTGCTGTTCGTCGGTGCGGCCGGCCGGGTCGCCGGTGAACAGGGCGCTGTCCACGGTGGCCTCGGCCAGGCCGTAGGAGTTGGCGAGGACGGCGTCCGGGGCCATGCGGCGCAGCAGGCGGCGGTGGGCGCCGGCCGGCCAGGCGTCGGAGCCGACGGCGAGGGCGCGCAGGAACGACAGGTCGGCGTCCTGCTCCTCCAGGTGTTCGAGCAGCCCTTGGAGGACCACGGGCACGAACTCGGCGAAGCCGATCCGGTTCTCCCGCAGCAGCCGCAGCAGTGCGGGCGGGTCGAGCAGCGCGTCCTGCGGGCAGAGCACCAGGCAGGCCCCTGAGCACAGCGCGCGCACCAGGTCGGCGTGGAAGACGTCGAAGGACGAGCCGGCCATCTGGAGGTGGGCGTGGACCTGGTCGAGGCGGTAGGCGGCGCTCCAGGCGCGGAAGTTGTTCAGCAGTGCCCGGTGGGTGACCGCGACGCCCTTGGGCCGCCCGGTGGAGCCGGAGGTGAACACGACATAGGCGGCACGGTCCGCCTCTGCGCCGGGCGGGCCGGACAGGTGGCCACCGATGCCACCGGTGCCGCCGCTGTCTCCGATATCGCTGATGTCACCGGTGCCGCCGCTGTCGCCGCTGTCGCCGGGTGGCGGTGTCACAGGAAGGAAGCGGGCCGCGTCGGCGAGTTCCGGTACGAGGCCCGGGTCGCCGACGACGAGCCGGCAGCCGGACTCGGTGAGCATGGCCCGCAGTCGTTCGGCCGGGTAGCGCGGATCGAGGGTGAGGTGGGCACCGCCCGCCTTCCACACCGCGAGGGCGGCCGTGACCAGGCTCGCGGACCTGGGCAGGAGCAGGCCGACCACGGTGCCGGGGCGTACGCCCTCCTGGCGCAGGGTGTGGGCGAACGCCTGTGCGCGGGTGTCGAGTGCGCCGTAGGTCAGCTCGTCGTGCCCGTCGCGGACGGCGGGGGCGTCGGGGTGCTCGGCGGCACGGTCCTCGATGAGCCGGTGGGCGGCGATGTCGTCCAGGGGTCCGGCCGGCCCGGTCAGCACCGAAGGCGGCGCGGCGGACGCGGCGGCGGGCAGGGTGGCGGCGAGGGGCTGGTCCGGGTCCCGGGCCCAGGCGCCGAGCAACCGGGCGTAGTCGGCGGCGAACGCCTCGGCCCAGGGGCGGCTGAAACGCGAGGCCTCGTACTCCAGCGCGCACAGCACCCGTTCGCCGCGGTCCTCGACGGTGAGGGTGAGGTCGAACTTGGCCTCCTCGCCGGCCGCCTCGACGGTGTTGAGGGACACCGGCCGGCCGTCGAGCGAGGACACGCCGACCCCGGGCAGGTCGAGCAGGTCGATGGGCAGGCTGTGCATGTCGAACATGACCTGGAACAGCGGGTTGCGGCCGGGCACCCGCGGCGGGTTGACGGCGCGCACGATCTCGCTGAACGGCTCCTGGTGATCGCGCACGCCCAGTACCGCGGCCCGGACACGGTCGACGGTCTGCCGCACGGTGGGGGTGCCCGACAGGTCGGCGCGGACCACTGCGGTGTTCACGAACAGCCCGATGAGCTGCTGGTAGGCGTGAGTGACCCGGCCGGTCACGGGCGTGCCGACCACCAGGTCGGCACCGGCGCCGCGGGCGCGCAGCAGGGCCAGGAAACCCGCGAGGAGCGTGGTGTAGAGGGTGTTGCCCTCGCCGGCGGAGAACTCCTTCAGCCGGGCGACGAGGTCGGTCGGCAGGTCGAATCCGTGGGTGCCGGCGTGCGGGGCGGCGCCGTCGGTGTCGCCGGGCAGGTCGATGCGCGGCGGCGCCCCCTCCAGGTAGCGCTGCCACCAGGCCAGACGGGATCTGCGCAGCACCGAGCCGCGGCGCTGGGCCCGGGCGAAGGCGTCGTAGCCCTCTTCCAGGCGGGGCAGCGCGGCCAGTGGGTCGGTGCCCTCGCGGTGCGCGCGGTAGGCGGTGGTCAGTTCGCGCAGCAGTACGGCCGTGGACCAGGCGTCGAAGGCGATGTGGTGCATCGCCAGCAGCAGGACGTGCTCGTCGTCGGCGGTGCGCAGCAGCCGGGCCCGCAGCGGCAGGCCCGCGCCGAGGTCGAACGGGGTGTGGCGGTCCTCCTCGGCGGCGGCCCGGACCGCCTGCTCGCGGTCCGCGCGGTCGCGCAGGTCGGTGACGGGCAGCGGGAAAGGGGCGGGCGGGGGCAGGGTCTCGGCGACGGGTTCGCCGTCCGGGCCTTCCGCGTAGCGGGTGCGCAGCGGGTGGTGGCGGGTGACGACGGCAGCGAACGCGGCCTGAAGGGCGGGCGGGTCCAGCGGTCCGCGCAGGCGCAGTCCGCAGGAGAGCAGGTAGCCGGAGGAGTCCTCGGCCAGCTGGTACAGGAACCACAGTCTGCGTTCGCCGTCGGACGGTTCACGCCGTCCGTCGGCGGCCGTGGCGCCCGCCGGCTCCGGTTCCGCCCGGCCGGTGCCGTCCGCGCGCAGTTGCTCGGCGATGCCCTCGGCCGCCTCGGCGACGGTCTCGCGGTCGAGCAGCAGCCACGGGTCGAGGCGTGCGCCCAGGCGTTTCTCCAGCCGGGCGGCGAGTTCCAGGGCCCGCAGCGAGTCCAGGCCGAGGCCCACCAGGGTGTCGTCGTCGCCGACCTCGTCGTCCGCACGGCCGACGGCCTCGGCCACGGTGCGGCGCACCAGTTCGGTCAGCTCGGCGGTGTCGATCCCGGTCACGTGGTCGTCCCCTCCCCGTCCTCGATGCCGGCCGGGCCCGCCGGGTCCGTGTGCTCGTCGTCCTCGTCGTTCACGTCGTCCTCGTCGATGACCCGTACGTGCGGGGAGTCGGCCTCGCCGCGGTCCGGGCGGTGTTCGAGCAGCATCCGGTCGCCGTCGCGCTCGACGGGGACGAAGCCGGCGAAGCCGAGGGTGACGAGTGTGATCCGGTTGTGCCCGGTGGAGACGAACTCGGCGCGCGGCACCCGGCCGGCGGCGCGGGCCCGCTCCACGATGTGTCCGATCAGGACCCGGCCCATGCCGCGGGAGAGCACGCGGCAGGACATGAGCAGCAGCCGCAGCCGCTGCTCGCCGTCCAGCAGGTCGCTGACGGCCAGGCCGATGGTGCCGTAGGAGCCGAACCGGTCGGTGAGCCGGGCGACCAGCACCTCGTGCCGGGGTGAGGCGGCGAGGTCCCGCAGCTCTTCCAGGGAGAAGGTCAGGCCCGTGCTGTTGAGCTGGTGGGTGCGCACCGTCAGTTCGTGGGCGCGCTCCAGGTCGCCGGGGCGGGCGCGGCGCACGGTCAGGGTCAGGCCGAGGGAGGCGAGGAACTCCGCCTGGGAGCCGCTCGTGGACTCCTCGGCGGCCTTGCGGCGCTGCTCGGCCTGGTACATGGCGCGGCGCTGGCGGGACTCGGGGGTGACGAAGGGCGGCCGGAAGTCGTCCAGGTCCGGCAGGGCGCCCACCTGGTCGGCCGGGTAGCAGCGCACCGTGGGGTGGGCGGCGGCGACCTCGCCGCGTTCGAAGGCATCGTTGTCGATGAAGGCGAGGGTGTCGATGCCGATGTTCAGGGATTCGGCCACGGCGGCGACGGCGTCCGATTTCGCGCCCCAGCCGATCTCCAGGGCGACGAAGCGGTCGGCCAGGCCGCACTCCTTCAGCCAGCGTTCGGCGACGTCGCGCTCGCCCCGGCTGGCCACCGCGTGCAGGATGCCGCGGCTGTCGAGGGTGTCCAGGGTGCGCAGGGCGGCGGCGAACGGCTTGGGCCGGTCGCCTTCGAGTACCACCCCGTCCCACAGGGTGTCGTCCAGGTCCCACACCAGGCATTTGACGGTGGGAAGGCCAACGGCCGCGGTCATCTGCGTCCTTCCGGTTCGGGTGGCGCGGGGCGGCCCCGGGCGGACGGCCCGGGACCGGGCCGTCGTACCGGCGGGTCCCCTGCTCAGTCGGGCAGCCGCTCCACGAGCGCGGTGCACCAGGCGGCGACGGGGCTGCTGTTCATCACCAGCACCCTGCCGCCGACGGGCACGGACGGAGCCAGCCTCTCCAGGTTCATCAGCACGTCGGCCGGGCCGAGGTGGCCGTGGCCGGCCAGGTTGTCGCGGCAGACGTCGGCGATCTTCACTCCGAGGGCGTCCTGCCAGAAGGCGAACGCGCCCATGGACAGGTTCTGCATGACCACGGCGGCCAGTTCGTCCTGGGTGGTCGCGCACCGCCGCAGCAGTTCGGCGTTGAGGTCCCGCAGCCGGTTGCGGCTTTCGATGGCGAGCTGGAAGGAGTACGCGTTCTCGTCCGCGCACTCCTCGGCCCACCGCTCGGGCGGCAGCTCGCGGTAGCGGATGCGGAACAGATCGGCGTAGCGGCCGTCACTGCGCAGCTCCTGGCCGAGCAGCCGGTAGCGTGCGGTCCGGCCGCCGACGGGGGCGTCGCCCGAGCTGTAGGACGTACCCCCACCGGTGTCAACGCCCGAGGTGTACGACGCACCGCCGCCGGTGTCAACGCCCGAGGGGTACGGCGCACCGCCGCCGTCGTCGCCGTCCGTGGTGAGCAGGAACGCGGCGCCGCAGTCGCCCAGGACCGTCATCGGTGGGCGGTAGCGGGCGGTGGCCGCGGCCCGCACGCCCATCGCGACGAGGATGCGCCCGCCTCCGCCCCGGCCGCGCAGCAGCGCGGCGCCGATCTCGATGGCGGCGCTGCTGGACACACACCCCAGGTCGCCGACGCCGAGGGTCAGCGCCCGGGTGGCGCCGATCCGGTGCTGGAGCCGGGTGGCCTCGGAGGCCATGAGGTATTCCGGGGCGCGGCCCTGCACCAGCAGCAGCCCGTCCAGGTCGGCGGGGTCGGTGCCGGAGTCGGCGAGCGCGCCCAGCGCCGCGCGCTCGGCGAGGTCGATCTCGGTCAGTCCGTCGGCGACGCGCACCCGGTCGACGCCGAGCGCGAGCAACTGCCGGTCGCGGGCCTCGGACAGGGTGGCCCGCTCGGGGAGGTCGGTGACGGCCAGGGTGTGTTCGGGGTGCCAGAGGTGGACGGGCCCGATGCGTATCCCGGGCGTGCCGGCGTACGCGCTCATCGTGCCGCCTCGTCTCCGGCCGGGTTCGGCCCGGGGACGGCCCGGGCCCGGCGTCCGCCCAGGACGTGCTCGGCGACCCGCAGCAGGGCCACCTCGTCGGCGCCCTCGATGATCTGCATGACCTTGGCGTCCCGGAAGAACCGCTGGGCCAGGCTGCCGGGTGCGCACCCGGCGGCGCCCTGGAGCTGCACCGCGTCCTGGCTGACGGAGGCCGCCGCGCGGGCGGCGGCGTATTTCGCGGCGAACGTCGCCGAGGCCGCGTCCGGGGCCCGGTCGTCCCGCAGCCGGGCCGCCCGCTCGGCCAGCGCCCGGGCCGATTCGGCGGCCAGGTGCATCTCGGCGATCTTCGCCCGCACCAGCTCGTGTTCGGCGAGCGCGACCCCGTTCTGACGGCGGGTCAGCACATGGCCGGCGGCCTCGTCGAGGCACGCGCCCGCCATGCCCACGCAGCCCCAGGCGACCGTGAACCTGCCGTGGTCGAGTGCCGTGCCGATGACGTGGGAGAGGCCGAACCCCGGTGGCGCGACCCGGTTTTCGGCCGACACCTCCACGTCCCGGAGCCGGATGTGCGCGATCCGGGCGCCGCGCAGCCCGAGTTGGCCGGAGACCGGTTCCCGTTCCACTCCGGGGCGGTCGGTCTCGACCAGGACGGCGGTCGGACGGTCGCCGTCGCGACCCAGGACCAGCAGGACGTCGGCCCACTCGCCGTAGGTCACCCAGAGCTTGCGTCCGCTGATCCGCATCCGGTCGCCGACGCGTTCGACGGTGGTCTGGACGGCGTTCAGATCGCTTCCCGCGTCCGCCTCGGTGACGGCGAGGCCCGCGATCCGCTCGCCCGAGGCCAGCGCGGGCAGCCAGGTGCGCCGCTGTTCCTCGGTGCCCCAGCGCAGCACGGCGGCGGCCACCATGGCCTGCACGGTGAGCAGGCTGCGCAGCGAGGTGCACACGGCGCCGAGCGCGGCCGTCAGTTCGCCGAGCCGCAGTGCTGAGCGGTCGGAGCCGCCGTGAGCGGCGGGCAGATCGGCGCCGAGGAGACCGGCCTTGGCCATCCGCTCCGCCATGTCCCGGGGCGGCCCGCCGGCCGTGTCCCACTCCGCCGCGGCCTGCCGGATGCCTTCGATGAAGTCGTTCGGTTCGGTGCGGAGCAGGGGCTCGGTCACCGCCCGCTCCCGCCCGGGGCCACGGCGGCGGCCCCCGGGGAGCCACCCTGTTCACGAGCAGAACGTTTCGCCAGGACGAAGTCGACGATCCTGGTCACCGACCGGAAGTTGTCCAGATCGAGGTCTTCCACCTCGACCGCTATTCCATACTGTCCTTCGAGGAAGGCGACGAGTTCCAAGGCGCCCAGCGAGTTGAGGTAACCCCCGGCGAAAAGATCGTCGTCCGGACCACGGACACTCTCTCGTGCGACAGTTTCGAGAAACTGCAACAGATCCCGCTCGATCACGGCTGCGGAAGACGGCATAACCGATCACCCCCGTATCTCGATCAGAGACTGCGGCACTGTAACAACCGTTATCGCGCGCCACAACGCCCCCGGCCGGCCACCGGGCGCTTTCGGCCAGGCATGACTGGTTGCCAACTCGCCGGGGAATGGCGGTGTTTGATGGTGTGGTCGATGTCCGTGTCCGGGGCCGTGCGGCAGCTCGGCCCGCAGCGCCGTGGCCGACGGCCCCGGGGCCGGGGGACCTTGGAGGAGTGGCACACAACGTGGCTCGAAACGTTCGCCGCTGGATGACCGATGACGTACTTGCGGTCCAGGAACTCGCCCGTTCGTTCTTCACCGACGAGGTCGTGCCCCGGCGGGCCGAATGGGAGCGCCGGGGCGGGGTGGAGAAGGACTTCTGGCGCAAGGCGGGCTCGCTGGGCCTGCTCGGCGCCTCCGTGCCCGAGCGGTACGGGGGCGGTGGCGGGACCCTCGCCCACGATCTGGTGATCTTCCAGGAGCAGGTGCGGGTGGGCGAGCACGGTTTCGGGAACTCCATGCACAGCGGGGTGGTGGCCCAGTACATCGAGCGGTACGGCACCCCGGAGCAGAAGCTCCGCTGGCTGCCCGGGATGTGCTCGGGCGACCTGGTCGGCGCGCTGGCCCTCACCGAGCCCGACGCCGGGTCCGATCTGCGCGGCATGCGGACGACGGCGGTGCGCGGGGACGACGGCTACCGGGTCGACGGCAGCAAGATGTTCATCACCAACGGCTCCAGCGCCGACCTGATCGTCACCGCCGTCCGCACCGACCCGGACGCCGGGACCCGCGGCATGTCGCTGCTGGTGGTGGAGGCCGACCGCACCCCCGGGCTGCGGCGGGGCCGGCGGCTGGCCAAACTCGGCCAGCACACCTCCGACACCGCGCCGTTGTACTTCCAGGACGCGCTGGTGCCGGCGGAGAACCTCCTCGGCCGGGAGGGCGCCGGATTCCTCATGCTCATGCGGCAGTTGCCGCGCGAACGGCTGATCATCGCGGCCGAGGCGGTCGCGGCGGCGCGGCGCGCGGTGGACGTGACGCTGGACCGGGCCCGGGAGGCCGGGCTGTTCGCACAGCAGCACGTCCGCTTCGAGATCGCCCGCTGCGCGACGCGGGCGCGTGTGGCGGAGTCCTTCCTCGACGACTGTGTGGAGCGGGCGCTGGACGGGGAGCTGGACACGGCGACGGCTTCGATGGCGAAGGTCTGGTGCACGGAGACGACGGGCCGCATCATCGACCGCTGCCTGGACGCCCTCGGCGAAACCGCGGCACACGACCCCGACTTCCCGCTCGTACGGATGCGTGACGATCTGCGGGTACAGCGGATCTACGGAGGGACGAACGAGGTCATGCTGGAGATGGTGGCGAGTTCCTTGTGACCGTAAGGACGGCGAACGGCGCGAGCCCACCGGTGTCCGGGCCCGGACGTGTGCGTCGAGGCCGTCGGTGTGGAAGCCCACGGCGAGGCCCCGTCCGCCTCGGTCTGCGGCCGGCGCCGCGGTGGTCTTCCCGACTCAGGCGCGCGTGTGGTGGGTGAGCCGGCGCAGACCGGTCTCGGTGACGGCGAAGTTGTCCTCGATCTTGAGGACGAACAGGGTGCCGTGGTGGTCCACGGCGGTCTCCGGTTCGAGGGCGATGACGTGGCCCGGCCTGAGGACGGCGTCGCTGTCCATGCGGTCGGCGGCGTTGATGGAGGGCAGTTCGCAGCAGCGCAGCCCGACACCGTGCCCTGTTCCGTAGGGCGTCACGGGCAGCTTGTGCCGGGCGAGGCACGCGTTGATGGTCTCGTGGATCACGGAGCAGCGCACCCCCGGGCGCGCCGCGTCCTGCCCTTCCTGATAGGCGGTGAGCAACTGCTGCCAGGCGCGGGCGATGCCGGCCGGCGGCTCTCCGACGAACCCGGTACGGGCGGCGTCGGAGGCGTACCCTCCGCGTCCGTGGCAGCCGATGTCGAGGAAGAAGGGCTCGCCCTCCCTCAGCGGGGCACCGTCGGCGAACCAGCCGCCGCTGCCCTTGCGGACGTTGCAGACCGAGTGGGTGAGGAACTCGGCCCCCGACCGGTGCTGGTGGGCCGCGGCCACGGCGAGCAGGTCGTGGTCGCGCATGCCGGCGTCGGCACCGGCCACGGCCAGGTCGAGGGCCGCCGCGTTGATGCGGCAGGCGGCTTCGACGAGGGCGATCTCCAGCGGGTCCTTGACGGCGCGCAGGGCGAACAGATCGGCGGCGCACGGCCTGAAACGGGTCCCTGGCAGGTCGGTCGCGACGTCGTGGAGGATGCCGGCGTCCAGTGCGTCGTATCCCACGCGTCGGGCGTGACGGGCGCTCAGGGCGGCGGCGAGGGAACGTGCCCACTGCCCGGGCTGGCAGGCGGCCGGGGCCCAGGAGGGAGCCGGCCGGAGGCGTCGCAGCCTGGGCAGCGCCGGGCCCGGCTCGGGCACCTCGGTGTCGGTGACGGTGTCGGTGAAGGGTACGAACACCTCCGCCTCGCCATCGGCGCCGACGATCGCGGCGTACCAGTCGACGCCCTCGCTGACGAGTTGCGCGCGGTAGCCGGTGGCGTAACGGATGTGGTCCGGCCCGGTGAGGACCAGGTGGTCGAGGCCGGCGTCGGTCATCCATCCGGTCAGCCGGGCGGTGCGCCTGTCACCGAGGGCGCGCAGGTCGACACCGGAGTGGGTAGGCGAGTCGGTCATCGTCTTCCCTGCTCCTGGATCGCCCGCTCCTCGGCCTCTCCGGCGGCGACGATCCCGGCGAC
This sequence comes from Streptomyces sp. SudanB182_2057, assembly GCF_964272715.1. NCBI lineage: Bacteria > Bacillati > Actinomycetota > Actinomycetes > Kitasatosporales > Streptomycetaceae > Streptomyces > Streptomyces sp. SudanB182_2057. Next base: position 8,071,113 of record NZ_OZ186798.1, on the reverse strand, counting down.
GAGGTTCTCGATGTCCTGTGTCGTCGTCATCGGGTTGATGACGGTCAGTTTCAGGTGCGTGCGCTCGGCGCCTTCGACAACGCGGGTGGTACGGCCGATGACGGCACTTCCCTCGGTCAGCAGCCTTCTGCGCAGACCGGCGTTGACCTGGTCGTTCAGCTCCGGTCGCCGCGGCAGGTAACGGAAGACGAGGCGGGTGAGGGTGACGGGCGCGGCGGCCCGCAGCCTCGGGTGGCCGGCGACCAGACGTTCGGCGTGACGCGCCATGGCATGGCAGTGGTCGATCAGCTCGGCCATGCCGCGCCTGCCCAGGCAGCGGAAAGACGCCGCGACCTTCAGTACGTCGGCCCGCCGCGTGGTCTCCAGGGTGTGGCCGAGCTGGTTGGGAAGACCGGCCTGCTCGTCGTCCCGGGGGTTGAGGTAGGCGGCTTCGCGCCGCAGGGGACGGAAGTGGCGGCCGTCGCGCACCAACAGCACACTGGAGGAGGCGGGCTGCCAGGCGAACTTGTGCAGGTCCAGGGTGATGGAGTCGGCCTGTTCGATGCCGGCGAACAGCGGTCGCATCCGCGGTGAGAACAGCATGCCGGCGCCGTAGGCGGCGTCGACGTGGAACCACATCCCGCGCGCGTGCGCGAGTTCGGCCAGGGCCGGCAGGTCGTCGACGGCGCCGAGGTCCGTGGTCCCGGCGGTGGCCAGAAGAGCGAAGGGAACGTGATCCGCCGGCAGGGCGGCCAAGGCGGCGTGCACCGCTCCGGCTGACATCCGGCCGTCCGCGCCGGTTTCCACCACCACCGCGGCCGCGTTGCCGAGGCCGGCCGCCGCGATCGCCCGGTCGACGCTGATGTGGGCTTCGCGCGAGCACACCACCCGTAGCCGTCGTGGGGTCGCCTGCAAGCCTTCTTCGGTCAAGCCCACTCCGCACAGGGCTGACCCGCGCACGTCCCGGGCGATGATCACGGCCAGCAGATTGGCGATGGAACCACCCGGAGTCATCACCCCCGTGGTCCCCTCGGGCAGCCCGGTCAGCACACGGAGCTGCTCGAACACCGCCTTCTCCAACTCCATGGGGAAGGGACCGCTGTCCCAGACGTCCACCGACTGGTTGAACGTGCTCACCACCAGGTCCGCGGCGGCGGCGACGGTGAGCGGTGGGCACTGCAGGAACGCCGCGGTCGACGGTGAGGCCAGGTCGACGCTGCCCCAGGCGAACGCTTCCGCGAGCGGCACCAGGGCCTCGGTGTCCGAGAGCCCTTCCAGGGGCAGCACGTGCGCCAGCAGGTCGGAGTTCCGCTCAGCGACCGCGGCCGGTCCACCCGCAGCCACCGGGCCGCCTCGGCGTCGAGCACCGGCCTGCGCGGCCCGCAGAACCTCGTCGACGAGACGTCGCAGCGCGGCCATCCCCTCGGTGCTTCCCGCCAGAGCGGCGGCATCGAGCGGTGCCATCGTGTGCCTCTTTCCACCCACTTGCATGGGCCGTATAACGTGCGGCACGAGCGGTCCGGGACTGTCCCGTCCTGTTAGTGTCCAGGAGAAATCATGGGAGAGCCGATGGAAGAATCCTGAAGGAATCGCTCACTGCTCGACGCGTTGAGCAGCGCACCGAAAGCGCGATACTCAACGCGTCCGCCGGGGTCCCCGGTGAGCAGAGCCCGATCAGTGGTGCTGGCTGTCACCACCGTCGCTCTTGGTCACCTCCTTGGAGCAGTCGGCCGGGTGCTGGTAGAGGGACAGAATGGGAATCGGAAGGATCGGAACCTGCGTACACGGCAGCAGGTTCAGGTTGTAGGAGGATCCCTCGGTGTCCGCCTGTGCCGTCGTCGCGCCTCCGAACAATGCGGCGACGGCGAGTGGGACGGCAACGAGCCGTAGAATCTTCATCGGTTTTCTCCCGGTTTCCGAGAAGCGGCATCTCGCCCATTCACCTTCCGGAACGCAGCCCGGCGAGAAGTGGGAAACACCGTCACTCACGTGGATACTGCCTGAAGAAAATAACCCTGATCCGGCAACACCCGAGAAACCGACACGACCGAAAGTGAATACCGGTCATCAGGTCGTCATCGACACGGACACCTGCCTTCACCGGCAGGCCGAGGGCCTCCGAACGCAATTGCCTGGTGGCGTTTCGCTGCGCGGGGCGCGGCTTCCTGTCCGGCGCGGGACGGCCCGGAGGCCGGGGCCGGCTTCCGGGCCGTCATTGCCGTGGCGCTCAGTACCAGTACCAGCGGCGGGCGGGCTTGTTGCTGAAGATGCGTCGCATCGATGCGGCCATGACTGTTCACCTCCCTTCTCTCTCGCGCTCGTTTCCCCCGTGGCATGGGGTGCGATGGAGAACGAACGGTCGCGGAACATTGCCTTCGGAGATGACCGCGCGGGTGTCGCCGCCGGTGACGGTCAGGCGGGCGTCGCGGGTGAGCGCGGCAAGCGACTCGGTCAGCAGCGTCTGCGCCACCGCCGCGCCTGCACAGATGTAGGGGCCAGCGCCGAACGGCACGTAGGGGCCGTGTTCGCCCGGCTCCTCCCAGCGTTCGGGCCGGAATTCGCCGGGGCCGTCCACCGGCCCTTCTCGTGGTGCATCAGGTACGGGCTGGCGAAGAGGAGGTCGCCGGGGCGGAAGGTGACGCCACCGAGTTCGACGGCGTGCGGGACGGTGCGGCCGAGCAGCCAAGGCGCCGGGCGGTACCGGAGCGCCTCCCGCACGACCTGGTCGGCGGGCCAGGGCCACGGCGCGTCCGACGTGTGGTGCAGGCAGCCCGGCAGCACCGACCACGCCGGCGAAGCGCCGATGGGCACCACGATCGCCCGGTACATCATCAAGTGCGGCTCGGCCGGCGTCCGGTCGGTCACTTCGGCGGGAGGGCAGGCGCCGAGCAGGGCGTCCAGCACATCACGGGGTTCGCCGGCGGGGTGTTCCCGGCGGTGCCGCACCTCCTCGGTCAGGACGGTGAGCAGCCTGGCCCGCGGGAACTCCGCCCGCGCTCGCTACCGGGCTCGCGGCGCGTGGAACACCACTCCCCGGCGCATCGCCTGACCGGTCGACCCTCCCGTCCGCGCCGGGCTTTGGGGATCCAGCAGCAGGTCGGCCAGGCAGCGGTGCACCAGCGTGTTCCCGGCGGCGGGCCAGCGGCTGACCGCCGGGAGGGCGGTCACCGTCCGGGGCAGCCCGGCGCGGTACCGCGGCCGTCCCGCGCGCAGGAAGTTCCGTACCGCGTGGCCGACTTCGACCTGTGCCTCCCGCGTGGACAGCAGGTCACCGAAGAATCCCGACCTCCCCTTGTTGTACTCCGGGCCGCGCAGCAGCGTCTGCGCCAGATCCGCGTCCCGGACGCAATAGCCGCCCTGGGGAAGCCGGAACACTTCCGTCGCGCTGCGGCGACGGAGGATGTCGATGTACTTCAGGGGATCTCGCCGGAACCGGCGCTTTTCTCCGATTCTCATCGAGCCGTCTCCTCGGCGAGTCTCTCGGCGGGGACACCGGGCCTGTCCGCACTGTCCCTCTGTCCGGGCAATCCCCGTCCATGCGTACGGAAAACCGACACAGTGGCGCTTTCACCCATGCGAGGGAAATAACATATATATCAATAAATCCGAGCAGCCCGACCGTCGAAGGCCGTCGAAAGTTTCGCTGGGCGTTCGGCTGGCTGCGGCTCGGCGGTCGAGCGGTCCACGCGCTCCGCAGACCAGACAGCCGCCGCACACACCTTGACCCGACTCGGCGGGCGACCATACATTCCGTCCCACCATTCGTCATCATGACGGCCATTCACATATGTGACAGTCACCGGATGAGGTCAGCGTGCTGAAGGGCATTCTCTTCTTTCCCGTCACCCCGTTCACGGAAGATGGATCGATAGACGCGGCGAAACTTTCGGACCATCTGAGAGCGGGGATCGAGTCCGGGGCCGGTGGGGTCTTCGTGGCCTGCGGGACCGGGGAGTTCCACGCCCTGGACCTGGCCGAGTTCGCCTCCGTGGTGCGTACGGCGGTGCGCGTGACGGCCGGCCGGGTTCCCGTGTTCGCGGGAGCCGGCGGGCCGTTGCCACTCGCCCGGCAGCACGCTCGGGCCGCCGAGGAGGCCGGTGCCGACGGGCTGCTGCTGATGCCGCCGTACCTGGTCGCGGGACCGCCCGCCGGGCTGGTCGCCTATGTGCGCGAGGTCCACGCCGCCGCCTCCCTGCCGGTGATCGTCTACCAGCGCGGCACCGCCCGGTTCGACGTCCCCTCTGCCGTCGAAGTCGCACGCCTGCCAAGGGTCGTGGGCCTGAAGGACGGCACCGGCGACCTGGACCTGCTGGCCCGGATCGTGACCGCGGTCCGGGCGGACCCGGCCACCGGCGGGCGGGACTTCCAGTTCTTCAACGGCATGCCCACCGCCGAAGGGACCCAGCTCGCCTACCGCGGCATCGGCGTGGACCTGTATTCCTCGGCGGCGTTCTGCTTCGCCCCCGAGACAGCTCTCGCCTTCCAACGGGCCCTCGCCACCGGTGACGACGAGCTGGCGCAGCGGCTGCTGGCCGGCTTCTTCCACCCGTTGATCGCGCTGCGCGAACGCGTGCCCGGCTATGCGGTGGCCCTGGTCAAGGCGGCCGTCCGGCTGCGCGGTCTCGATGTCGGGGGCGTGCGTCCGCCGCTGACCGATCCGACGCCCGGGCATCTCGCCGAACTGGAGGAGATCATCGAGAGGGGTGCGGCGATCCGATGAGCGAGGACCTGCGGATCAGCCGCGTCGACATCACACCGGTGGCGTTCAAGGACCCCGCCCTGCTCAACGCCGTCGGCGTGCACGAACCCTACGCGCTGCGCGCCGTGGTCGAGGTGACGACGGACCAGGGCATCGCCGGTCTGGGCGAGACCTATGCCGACGAGGGTCACCTGCGCCGGCTGCGCTCGGCGGCCGACGCCCTCACCGGCATGGACGTCCACGCGCTCGGTGCGATGCGCCGCCGGATCGCCGGGCTGATCGGCGACGACCGTGGCGGCGACGGCCACGGCCTCACCGGCATGATCACCACCAGCAGCACGGTCGACCGGGTCTTCTCCCCGTTCGAGGTGGCCTGCCTGGACATCCAGGGCCGTGCCGCCGGCCGTCCCGTCAGCGATCTGCTGGGCGGTGCCGTCCGCGACGAAGTCCCGTACAGCGCCTACCTGTTCTACAAGTGGGCCGCGCATCCCGGACACGAGCCCGACGAGTGGGGACCCGCCCTGGACCCGGACGGCATCGTGGCGCAGGCCCGGCGCATGATGGCGCGGTTCGGCTTCGGGGCGATCAAGCTCAAAGGCGGTGTGATGCCGCCCGAGGAGGAGGTGGAGGCGGTTCTCGCGCTGCGCCGGGCGTTCCCCGGCATCCCGCTGCGCCTGGACCCCAACGCCGCCTGGACCGTGGAGACTTCGCTGAAGGTGGCGCGGCGGCTGGAAGGCGTCCTGGAGTACCTGGAGGACCCGACCCCCGGCCAGGAGGGCATGGCCCGGGTCGCCCGGGAGGCCCCGATGCCGCTGGCCACCAACATGTGCGTCGTCGCCTTCGACGAACTGCCCTCCGCGGTGCGCGACGACGCGGTCCGGGTCGTCCTGTCCGACCACCACTACTGGGGCGGCCTGCACCGCTCCAAGCTGCTCGCCGGGATCTGCGCCACCTTCGGCATGGGTCTGTCCATGCACTCCAACTCCCATCTCGGCATCAGTCTTGCCGCGATGACCCACCTGGCCGCCGCCACCGAGAACCTCACGTACGCCTGCGACACGCACTGGCCGTGGAAGGACCCGACGGAGGACGTGATCGTCCCGGGCGTGCTCGGCTTCCGGTCCGGCGCGGTCGCCGTCCCCCGCTCCCCCGGCCTCGGCGTGGAACTGGACCGTGACGCGCTGGCCCGGCTGCACGAGCAGTACCTCCGCTGCGGTCTGCGCAACCGGGACGACACCGGGTACATGCGCCGGCTGGATCCGTCGTACGAGAAGAAGTCACCCCGCTGGTGACCCCCGGCGGACCCCGGCGCGCCCCGCTCGGTCCGTCCCTGCGTCCGTACGCCTCACCGCCGTTCACGACAAGAAGGTCCTCCCATGCACTGGCTCGACTGGGCCGCCGTAGGCGGCTACTTCCTGGTGATGCTGCTGATCGGCCTGTGGTCGCACCGGCGTGTCGACGACGTGTCCGACTACTTCACCGGCGGCGGCCGGATGCCCTGGTGGCTGACCGGCATCTCGCACCACATGTCCGGCTACAGCGCCGCCGTCTTCGTCGCGTACGCCGCGGTCGCCTACGACTACGGCATCACCGTCTACGTCTGGGCCTTCCTGCCGCTCGCCCTGGGCACCGGCGTCGGCGCCTGGCTCTTCGCGCCCCGGTGGAACCGGCTGCGCGAGCGCTACCAGGTCGCCTCCCCGCTGGAGTACCTGGTGCGCCGCTACAACCTGCCCACCCAGCAGGCGCTGGCGTGGAGCGGCGCCCTGCTCAAGGTCTTCGACGTGGCCGCCAAGTGGGCGTCGGTGGCCGTGCTGTTGAAGGTGTTCACCGGTATGTCGATGACCCACGGCATCCTGCTGACCGGCGTCGTCACCCTGCTGTACTGCACGGTCGGTGGGCTGTGGGCGGACGCGCTCACCGAGTTCGGGCAGTTCGTCATCCAGGGCGTGGCCGCGCTGTCGATGATGTGGGTCGTCCTCGACCGGCTCGGCGGCGTCTCCGCCCTCGGCACGCTGTGGCACCGGCTGCCGGCCGGGCACACCGACCCCCTCGTGGGCCCCTACACGGCGGGCTTCCTGACCGCGTACGTCGTCGTGAAGCTCTTCGAATACAACGGCGGCATGTGGAACCTGGCCCAGCGGTACATGGCCACCGACTCCCCGCGGTCCGCCCGCCGTTCGGCCGGGCTGTCGGCGGCCCTCTACCTGGTGTGGCCGGCCGTACTGCTGCTGCCGGCGGTCGCCGCGCCGGTGCTCATGCCGCACATCGCCGACCCGCAGCAGACCTACGCGCTGATGGCACAGTCGTACCTGCCCGCGGGCCTGGTGGGGCTGACCCTGGCGGGCATGTTCTCGCACACCATGGCCATGGCCTCCTCGGACGCCAACGCCATCTCGGCCGTGGTCACCCGGGACATCATGCCCGCCGTCCTGCCCGGGTTCCGGGAGGTGAGCACGGCGCGCGGACTGCGGGCGGCGCGGGTGGTCACGGTCGTCTTCATCACCGTCTCCATGGTCGTGGCCATCGAGGCCGACCACTTCGGCGGGGTCCTCGGCATCATCGTCGGCATGGTCGCGGCCGTCATGGGCCCGATCTCCATCCCGATGCTGCTCGGGCTGCTGCCCGCCTTCCGCCGCTGCGGCTCCCGGGCGGCCCTCACGTCGTGGGCGCTCGGACTCGGCGGCTACTTCTTCGTCAAGTACGGCCTGGACGGCGCCTCGCAGACCACGGTGGTCGTCACCCCGCTGGTCACCTCGCTCGTCGTCTACGCGGGCCTGGGCCTGCTCCTGCCCGAACCGGACGCGGAGGCGGACGCAGTGGTGGCGGCGGTCTCCGGCCCGGAGCCCGGATCCGGCACGGCCACGCACGCCGTGGCGGAACGGGCCTGACCCCCACCAGCCCCAGCAATCAGAGCAGTCGGAGGAACCGTCACATGAAACGAGCAGCGTCATTCGTGGCCGCCGCCGCGGCGATCGCCGCCACGGTGGGCCTGTCCCCTCACGCCTCGTCCGGCGGGGCCGCTCCCGCGCGGCCCGCCGCCGTGACGGCCGGGAGCGGGCAGTGGACGGACACCTGGGCGTCCATGCCCCAGCTGACCGAGCCGGGCAACATGCCCCCGGCACCGTTCACCCAGAGCGACCGCGTGTTCGACAACGCCACCGTGCGGCAGACCGTGCACGTCGGGGTGGGCGGCAAGCGCATACGGCTGCGCCTGTCCAACGCCTTCGGCGGGGCCGACCTGCCCGTCACGGCCGTCTCCGTGGCCCGCCCGGCCGACGGCAAGGCGGGGGTCGGCGCGATCGTGCCGGGCAGCTCCCGGCGGGTGACGTTCGGCGGGCAGCCGGGCTTCGACATCCCGCAGGGCGCACAGGCGGTCAGTGATCCGCTGGACTTCGACGTGGCGCCGGGCAGCAACCTCACCGTCACCCTGTACCTCGCGCACGGGCAGGCCTCCACCGCCATCACCTCGCACCCCGGATCCCGTACGACGTCCCACCTGCTCGCCGGCGACCACCTGGACGACGCCGAGCTGCCCGGTGCGACGACCGTCGACCACTGGTACTTCCTGAGCGGGCTGGAGGTGTGGTCGCGGCGCACCGCCTCCGCCACCGTCGTCCTCGGCGACTCGCTCAGCGACGGCCGCGGATCGACGACCAACGGCAACGACCGCTGGCCCGACCGGCTGCGGGCGCGGCTGGCGGCCCGCCCCGGCACCGCGGACATCGCCGTCGTCAACGAGGCGGCGGGCGGCAACCGCGTCCTGCGGGACGGGCTGGGCCCCAACGCCCTGGCCCGGCTGGACCGGGACGTCCTCGCCCGCAGCGGCGTCGACCGGCTCATCGTCTTCGAGGGTGTCAACGACATCGGCACCGCCGGCACCTCCGCGGCGGACGCGCGGCGGATCGCGGCCGAACTCATCGGCGCCTACCGGCAGATCGTCACCCGCGCCCACGCCCAGGGCATCCGGGTCTACGGCGCCACCCTCACCCCCTTCGGCGGCAACGGCTACGACGATCCGGCCGGCGCCCACGAGTCGGCCCGGCAAGAGGTCAACCGGTGGATCCGCACCGGCGGCGGGTTCGACGCCGTCATCGACTTCGACCGCGCGGTCCGCGACCCGGACGCCCCGGCCCGGCTGCGGCCGGCCTACGACACCGGTGACCACCTGCACCTCAACCCGGCCGGGTACCAGGCCCTCGCCGACGCCGTCCCGGTCGCCCTGTTCCACCGGTGAGCGGCGTCTTACGACGGGCCACGAGCACGGACGGCCGGTCCCCCGGGGACGGAGGGGACCGGCCGTCGCCCCGGCGGAACGCCCACGCCCGTCCGTGCCTGCCGCGGGCGCGGCGGCTCCGCCGTGCACGGTGGAGCCGGAGGCGGTGGTGGCGCCGGTGCGTTCCAGGCGTCACCTGGTACCGGTGCCGGTCGCGGACCGTGTCCCGCCCGCACGGGTGAGCACGGGCGTCTGCCAGTCGCGCCACTGTGCGAGGTCGCCGGCCTTGCCGGAGGCGATCCGGAAGACGCCCGAGCCGCCGCCGGAGCCGAACAGGAACTTCGACAGGTTCTGCTGGAGCGGGCTCTTCCACTCGGGCCGGACCGCGCAGTGCGTGCCGTCCCGGACGTCCGACCAGTAGGTGATGTGGCCGCCCGCGCCCAGCGCCCGGTAGATCTCGGCTCCGCCCAGGGCGGCCACGCTGCCGGAGCGGGCACCGAGCCAGCCGACGTGCGGGTTCTCCATGATGAACAGGCCGCGCGGAGCGACCATGCCGACGATCTCGTGGGTGTCCACCGGCAGGGTGTCCGGGGTGCCGGTGTAGGGGCCGAAGGCGTCACCGAGCCACGGCTGCTCCGCGTAGGCGCTGCTCAACGGCTGGGCGCCGCTCTCCCCCGGGACGCTCCGGTAGGCGGGGACGCCGCCGGTCCCCGACTCGATCGGCATGGTGAGGGCGATCCGCTGGTCGAACGCGCCGGCCACGAAAGCGCCTTTGCCGAACCGCGAGCAGCCGGTGACTCCGGTCGCGCCCGCCTTCAGGATCGTGCCGCCCGACTGCTCGATGACGTCGATGATCCGGCTCACGCCCCAGGACCAGGCCATCAGCAGGCCGGTGGGGCTGGACGAGCCGTACACGCTGTAGAAGGCGCCCTGTTCGCTGCCGCGGGACGTGCCCTCTTTGCCGACGGTGTACGGGTCGTAGCTGATGACCGCGACGCCGGATGCCTTGATGGTGCTGGTGTCGGCGCCGAGCCCGCCGTAGACGATGACGGCGGGGAAGGGGCCGGAACCGCCGGGCAGTTCGACGCGCGCGGAGAAACCGGCGCTCTTGCCCTGGTCGCTGACGTTCACCGTGATCGAGGTCGCCGAGACGGTGCCGGTCACACTGGCGGGCTTCGACGGCTTCTGGCCGTAGAGGGAGCGCTCCGCCAGTTCCCTGATCTCGGCCCGGCGGCACCGCCAGTCGGACGCGGTGGCGACGCGGGTGCCGTCCAGTTCGAGGAACGGGTCCGGGAGCAGCGGGCGGGACGGACCCTGTCCGGTGGCGGGTACGGGGCACTCGGCTCCGTCGTCCTCGACGCCGTGAGCGGCCGGTGCGGCGGTGACGGCGCCGGTGGCGGAGCGGGCCTCTTGCGGGGTCGTGCAGGTCAGGGCCACGACCCCGGCCAGGGCTGTGGCCGTCAGCAGTCCTGGGCGGTGGCGACGCGATCGGTCCGGGCGCATGGGACCTCCAAGGCCGAGGAGGCGGGCGGATTACCGTGGGAGCGCTCCCAGGCTAGGAACGCGTCACGGCGACCACAATGCGCGGGACGGAGATTGTCGTGCCGATTCGCCGAATAAGCGAAACTTTCGCCCGCCGGAGGCCGATACGGCGACACACGGCGGCCGTGCCACCGGGGTGGGTGGCACGGCCGGAGTGCGGGTGTCGCGTGGCGGGCGTCAGGCCCAGGGGGAGGTCACGACCCAGCTCGTGTCGTCGGCCCAGGCGGTGGCGCTGTCCCAGGCGTGGGAGCCGCCGTGGCTCGCGACGTAGGCGCCGTATTCGTAGTGGCGCACGAAGTCCCCTGGGTAGTTGGCGGACCGGAGGGAGACGCCCTGGCCGTTGTGGCTCGGCTGCGGGCAGAACGTGGCGTCCAGTCTGGCCAGCGCGCCGCTGTCGATGGTGTCGACGCGCAGCCGGAAGTCGTAGTGGCGCAGGTACTGCCCCGGCTTGTCGGCGGACTCGAAGGAGAGGCACGAGGAGTCGCCCAGGCCGGCGCGCACGATCCAGGTGGCGGCGGCCTTGTCGGTGGATGGACTGGACGAGGAGACGGGGCCGATGGCGGCGTTGTTGTCGGCCGTGTTGTGCCGGAGGTAGTCGGTCGTGCAGCAGGAGGTGGTGGCCCGCAGCGAGACCCTGGAGCCGACGGTGGGCGCGCCCGCCAGCGGGGAGGGGGCGTACCCGGCCGCGTTGATGTTCGCCTGTACGGCGTTCTCGGTGGCGTCCGACGGGTAGCCGGACGTCATCACGCCCTCGTAGAAGGTGCCGGCGGAGCTGTTGCTGTTGTCACCGCCGATGCCGAGGATGATGGCCCCTTCCTTCTTCATCGGGTTGTAGCCCGAGGCGTTGGGGCGCGGTCCGTCGTAGTACGTGGACAGGCCGCCCGACTGGGCGTTGCCGGCCCGGATCGCCCAGCGGTTGGGGCCGCCCTTGACGACGGCGGTGAGGAACCGGTGACTGACGCTGGGGTCGTTGGCGTTGTAGCCGCGGTTGACCCCGGAGAACAGACCGTTCTCCAGGTCGGCCATGACCCAGGGGCCGTTGCCGGTGCCGTAGCCCCATGCCTTGCTGTTGCCGAAGTAGACGGTCTCCATCGCGCCGTTGCCGTTGTTCCGGCTGTTGGTCTCGGCGTTGCCGTAGTCGAAGCAGCAACCGCTGTTGTAGTGGCTGCCGTCGAGGAGCGCGTACATGCCTTCCGGCTGGTCGCCGGTCGCGATGCCGTTGGTGTTGTTGTTCCGGTAGCCGGTGCCGGGGGCGATGAAGACGCCGTACGCCTTGTGGCCGCCCACGGTGACCGGCGCGGCGGACGCCTCGGCGAGGTTGTCGTAACCACCGGCTGCGGGGCCCTGGAAGTCACCGGGCGGTGCCTGGGTGAGGTGGTTGCTTCGGCCCGACTGGTCGTAGATGACGGTGATCAGGCAGCTCGTGCCCGCGCAGAAGGAGTCCTGCGCGGCGGCGTCGGCGTGACCGCCCGCGCCGAGCGCGCCGATGTCCCGCGTGGCGCCGTCGGACGCGCGCTTCACCTGGTAGAGGCGGCTGGTGTACGCGGAGTACAGGGCGCGGGTGGTGCTGTGCGCGGCCACGCAGGGGGTGCCGCCGGACGCGTACAGGTCGCAGGGCAGCGAGCCGGCGGTCACGGCGTCGCCCTCGGCGGAGGCCCGGCCGCCGAGCAGGGCGGTGGCCAGGGCCAGCACGAGGGCCGACAGGACGAGCGGTCTGGCCCGCCCGGGGCGGGCCGGTGTCACAGACATGAGCGATCTCCTGGGGGTTGAGGCGGGTGGCGTCCCACCACCGGCACATGGGTGTAGGTCATGCGCATGACAACCACATGGGTTCGATATTTCGGATATGGATCGCTTCAGCGGACAAGGTTTGATGATAGGAAGCGCCCGAAGGGTGTCAACAGATCGCGCACGTCCGACACTCCGACCGCCGGAACCGGAGGTCAGCGGCGACCGCGAGCACCCGGGGCGTCCAGGCCGGGGGCGCACAGTTCGGCGACCAGGTCGCGCGCGTACCGCTCGTCCGTCCCCGGGACCGAGAACACGACACGGAAATAGAGGGGGGCGACCACCCGGTCGAGTACGCGCTCCAGCGGGGGCGCCGCCTCTCCCCGCTCGGCGGCGGCGTCCAGCGGGGCCCGGAAGCGAGCGCTGACCCGCTCCAGGCAGGCGCGCAGGCCGGCCCGGCGTTCGTCCACATCCGGCGCCACTTCCGCGCGGAAGAACGCCACACCGCCCGGCCGTGACAGGTCCGCGAGCGTCCAGACCGCCACCCGCTCCAGGTCCTCACGGAGATCACCGAGCAGCTCGGGCGCCCCCTCGTCCTGACGCCGGTCGGCCACGTCCGCGAGGAGGGCCGAGACCGTGCCCCAACGGCGGTACACGGAGCTGGGGTTGACGCCGGCGCGGCGCGCCGCCGCGGGGATGGTCACCCTGTCGGCGCCGACTTCATGGACGAGTTCCACCACCGCGCGGTGGACGGCGGCACGCACCCGGGCGCTTCTGCCTCCGGGACGGCTGTCTTTGCTTTTGGCGGACACCCTCCCAGGTTAAAGCAAAGAGTTGTGCTTTAGCCAGCGGGCCACCTACGCTGACTAACGCGAAGACCACTGCTTTAGCCGCTCTTCCGTGGAGGAACCATGCCCCCGCACGAGGACCCGTACCAGGCCGCGCACCAGCTCGGCACGCGGTTCCACGCCTTCCTCACCGCCGGTGACTGGAACGGCATCCGGTCCCTGCTCACCGATGACGCCACCTGGACGCTGCCCGGCGACAACACCATCTCCGGTACGGCCGTGGGCGCCGACGCGGTCGTGGAACGCGCCCGGAAGATCGCTTCCTACGGTCTCGACTTCCGCCTGCTGCACATCCTGGTCAGCCGGGAGAACATGGCGCTGTCCCTGCACAACACCGCCCGGCGGGGCGACGTCCGACTGGACGAACATCTGTCCACCGTCTGCCGTCTGCGCGACGGCCGGATCGCGAGCATCGAGACCTACCTCTCGGATGTTCCCGGCATGAACGCCTTCTTCGTCTGAGAGCGGCTCAGCCGAGGAAGAACCGGGCCAGGGCGCGGGCCACCGCGGGGGCGTCGTTCTCCATCGGGATGTGGCCCGCGCCGGGGATCCGGGCCAGGGTACTGTGCGGGACCTCCGTGACGAACCGCTCGGCGTAGGCGATCGGCTGGAAACGGTCCTCCTCGCCCCACACCAGCAGCTTCGGCGCGGTCGACGCGGTGAGAGCCGGGAGCGCGGCCAGGGTGTGACGGTTGTCCGCGGCGGCGGCCAGGCACAGCCACGAGCGGACGGTGCGGGGGTCGGTCCACGGCTGGAGGTACTCGGTGATCTCGGCCTCCCCGGCCGGGCGGCCCAGCGCGGCCGTGAGGGCGGTCCGCCGCGCGGCCAGCAGCTCCTCGGGGGTGACGGCCGCCCGTGCGGCCGGATCGCGGAACCGGGCCACGCCCGGGACCGGCCAGGAGTCGTAGCTCACCGAGTTCACCAGGCCCAGCCGCTCGACCTCCGCGTCCTGGCCCACCAGCAGGTGCTGGGCGATGGCGCCGCCGATGTCGTGCCCCGCCACCCGCAGCGGCCCGGGCAACGCGAGGGCGGCGGCGAACCGCGCGACCCAGGAGGCCAGGGCCGGGACCGAGGCGGTCGCCACCGTCAGCTCGCCGGCCGAGCGTCCCAGCCCGGGCAGGTCGACGGCGACCGGCCGCAGGCCCGCGGCGGCCAGGTCCCCGAGCACCGGCAGCCAGACACGGCTCCAGTAGGTGCCGTGCAGGAGCAGGACGGCCGGGGCGCCTTCGCCACCGGCGGTCAGGTAGGAGGCGGGCAGGCCGTCCACCTCGACGGTGGCGCGGCGGGCTGCGGCAGGCGCGGTGGTCATGGCGGGGCTCCTGACGACGGTCGGTCGGGGGTCGGTTCTCGGATGCCGACACCCTTCTGCCATGGCGTACCGGCGGGCAAATAATGGTGGCGGTATGCGATCATGCCCGGCCCGGCATGATCGCTGGTGGCGGGCCGACGTCTCTGGGGAAGTGTGATGCGTCTCTCACAACTACGCGTCCTGCTGGCCGTGGCGGACCACGGCGGCTTCACCGCGGCGGCGGAACGGATGGGGGTCTCCCAGCCCGCGGTCAGCCGTGCGGTCGCCTCCCTGGAGCGGGAGCTCGGGGCCCGGCTGGTCGTCCGGGGCCGTGACGGCGTCCGGCTGACCGAACCCGGCCGGCGCGCGGTCGCGCACGCGCGCGAGGCGGTGCGCCACTTCGACCTGGTGCGCACCGAAGTGGCGGCGGCCACCGGCGAGGTGACGGGTGAACTGCGGCTGGCCTCGCTGCCGACCGCCACCGGCACCCTGCTGGCGCCCCGGATCGCGGAGTTCACCGACCGCCACCCGCGGGTGCGGGTCCGTCTGCTGGAGGGTTTCGACCGGGACGTACGGGCCTGGCTGGAGCGGGGCGCCGTCGAGGCCGGGGTGGTGACGCTGCCGGCCCCGGGGCTGGACGTGGTGGAACTGGGCTCGGACGAGATGGTGGCGCTGCTTCCGGCGCACCACGCCCTGGCGGACGCGCCGGCCGTACCGGTGTCCGCCCTGGCGAAGGAGCCGTTCATCCTCTCCACCGGCGGCTGCCGCCCCCTGGTCCGGCACGCGGCCCGGCAAGCGGGGGTCGAACTCGACATCGCGTTCGAGGCGGCCGAACTGTCGGCGATCGCCACGATGGTGTCCAGCGGCCTCGGGGTCAGCATCGCACCGACGCTCGGCCGCGGCGCGTGGCAGGACACCGAGGGTGCCGTCGTGGCCCGGCCGCCGCACCCCCGCCTGCACCGGACGCTGGCGCTGGCCTTCTCCCCCGCCGGTTGGAGGCGGGGGGCCTCTCCCCGGCGGCGCGGGCGTTCCGGCGCCTGGTACGGGACCACGCGGAACCGGGACCGACCCGGCCGGCCCCGGTCTGAAGACGATCACCCAGCGGTCCCGGACGAACGCCTACAGTGGAACGTGGCCCTCCCCCCGCCCACGGCCCCTCCCCTACCGTTCGGCAGACGCGCATGACGTACCCCTCCGCAGACCCCGGTGACGACGGCCTCGACGCCCTGTTCGGCCTCGACGCGCTGGACGCCGCCCCGGGGACACCCGGGCGCGGCCCGGACGGCCGTCCGCCGTTCCGCGAGTCCGCCGCGGCCCGTCGTCTGCTGCCCGTCCGGACGATCTACGCGGAACCGGCCGCCGCGTCCTCCGCGCGCGGCCGCCAGATCCTCGCCCGCTTCCCGGACGCGGAGCTGATCGAGGTGGACTCGCACTGGCGCATCCCCGGGCTGCACGGCAGCGAGGGCAATGTCGAGCGCTGGGTGCGGGTGAAGGGGGAGACGCTGGTCCTGGGCGAGCGGAAGACGCTGGCCACCCGGCCCAACGGCCGGTCCGCCGACTGGATCGCCCCCGGCCCGTCCAACGGGTGCGCCATGGCCTGCGCCTACTGCTACGTCCCGCGCCGCAAGGGATACGCCAACCCCGTCACCGTCTTCACCAACATCGACGCCATCATCGCCCACCTGGCCCGGCACATCGCCCGCCAGGGACGCAAGCCGGAACCCAACCAGTGCGACGAGTCGGCCTGGGTCTACGACATCGGGGAGAACGGCGACTGCTCGGTGGACGCGCTGATCAGCGACAACACCGCGGACCTGGTGCGCGCCTTCCGCGGCTGGCCCACCGCGAAGGCGTCCTTCGCCACCAAGTTCGTCAACCCGGACCTGCTGGCGCTCGACCCCCGGGGCCGTACCCGGATCCGCTTCTCCGTGATGCCCGCCGCGGACTCGCGGCTGCTGGACGTACGGACATCGCCCGTGGGCGACCGGATCGCCGCCGCGGCGGACTTCCTGGACGCCGGCTACGAGGTCCACTTCAACCTCTCCCCCGTGGTGCTGCGCCCCGGCTGGGAGGAAGCCTGGAGCGAGCTGCTCCGGCAGCTGGACGACGTCCTGCCCGACCGGGTCAAGACACAGGCCGCCGCCGAGGTGATCCTGCTCACCCACAACCGGGACCTGCACCAGGTCAACCTGGGCTGGCACCCCCGGGCCGAGGACCTGCTCTGGCAGCCGGAGCTGCAAGAGGACAAGCGCTCGCAGAACGGCGCGCTGAACGTCCGCTACGACGGCCGGGTCAAGGCACGGGCGGTACGCACCCTGCGCGGTCTGGTCGCGGCCCACGCGCCCTGGCTGCGCATCCGGTACGCCTTCTGACCCGCGGCCCGGCATCCACCCCGTGGCAGCCGGCTCAGGGCTGCTTGCCGCGGGCCCGGCGGAAGCGGTCCAGGCCGTCAGCGAGGTCGACGATCGGGTCGGGGTAGTCGAGGGCGGCACGCGCCGGGGCCGGGAGCTTCCACGGCTCATGCACCAACGCCCCCTCTACGTCCGCGAGTTCGGGGAGCCAGCGGCGGATGTACGCGCCCCGCGGGTCGTATCTCTTGCCCTGCGTGACGGGGTTGAGGACCCGGTTGGGGCGGGTGTCCGTGCCGGTGCCGGCCATCCACTGCCAGTTGAGCTGGTTGCTCGCCAGGTCCCCGTCGACCAGCCAGTGCAGGAAGTGGGCGGCGCCGATCCGCCAGTCCACGTACAGGGTCTTGGTCAGGAATCCCGCCGTGAGGAGCCGGGCGCGGTTGTGCATCCAGCCCTCCACGCGCAGTTGCCGCATCGCCGCGTCGACGACCGGGTAGCCGGTGCGGCCCTCGCGCCAGGCGTCGATGTCCGCGGCGGCGGTGCGCTCGGTGCGCCAGCGGTCGTGCCGGGTGCGGTAGTCGCGGTGGGCGCTCGCGGGCCGGGCGGCGAGCACCTGGCGGTGGAAGTCGCGCCAGGCGAGCTGCCGCAGGAACGCCTCGGCGCCGGGCCCGTCGTGCCGGCGGACCCGGTGGACGAGTTCCACCGGGGACAGCGTGCCGAAGTGCAGGTGGGCGGAGAGCCGGGAGGTGGCGTCGGCGGCCAGGTCGTCGCGGGTGCTGTCGTAGGCGTCCAGACCCTGCCGCAGGTACGCGGTCATCCGCGCGCGGCCCCGGCTCTCCCCGCCCGGCGGCAGGGCCGGGGACGGCCCGGTGGTCGCCCCGGGTGCGGGGACCGGTTCGCCGCTCACCCCGTCGGGCACGGGCACCCGGCGCGGGGCGCGCAGGACCGGGCGCGGCGGGATGCGCGTCCAGTGCCGGTGATACGGCGTGAAGACGGCGAAGTGGTCGGAGGCGGCGGGGGTGACCAGGCCGGGCGGTACGGCGACGGTGACGGTGTCGTGCACCGACAGCCGGCGGCCGGCCGCCTCCAGGGCGGACCGCAGCCGTTCCTCCCTGCGCGCGGCGAAACCGCTGTGCCCGGCCGCCAGGTGCACCTCGCCGGCGTCCGCCTCGGCCGCCACGCGGCACAC
Source organism: Streptomyces sp. SudanB182_2057 (assembly GCF_964272715.1). NCBI lineage: Bacteria > Bacillati > Actinomycetota > Actinomycetes > Kitasatosporales > Streptomycetaceae > Streptomyces > Streptomyces sp. SudanB182_2057. The sequence continues at coordinate 8,053,279 of NZ_OZ186798.1, read as the reverse complement.
CTCCGCCACCGGGTCGCCGGAGCGCACCACGAGCCGGCCGCCCCGCCGGCGCAGGGAGGCGTCCAGGTCCGCCAGGCAGTCGTCGAGGAACGCGCGGCGGTTGGGGGAGGCGAATCCGGCCGCCTCGACGGCGGGGTCCCGCACGAACAGCGGGACGACGGCGTCCGCCGTGTCCAGGGCCGCGCGCAGCGGCGGGTGGTCGTACAGGCGCAGGTCGGCGGTGAACAGGACGATCGAGACACGCAAGGGTGTCAGCCCCTTCCGGTGGTCCGCCGGGCCTCGGCGCCCCTGTCCCCGGGCGCTGGCGCGGCGCCGGAGGAACCCGGCCGGGACGGTGCCGCGCGCTCGGCGGTGCGGACGATGTTGCGGGCCATGCCGCCGAAGACGACCGCGTGCCAGGGCGAGACGCCCCACCAGTACAGGTGGCCGAGGAGGCCGTGGGGGTGGAACAGCGCCCGCTGCCGGTACCGGACCGGTCCGCCGTCGGCGCCGTCCACGCTCATCTCCAGCCAGGCCAGGCCGGGCAGCCGCATCTCGGCGCGCAGCCGCAGCAGCCGGCCGTGGGCGATCTCCTCGACCCGCCAGAAGTCCAGGGAGTCGCCGGTCCTCAGGTGCCGGGCGTCACGGCGGCCCCGGCGCAGGCCGACGCCGCCCACCAGCCGGTCGAGCCAGCCGCGCACCGCCCACGCGAGGGGGAAGGAGTACCAGCCGTGCTCTCCGCCGATGCCCTCGACGACCTCCCACAGCGCCTCCCGCGAGACGTCCGCGTCGCGTTCGCGTACGTCGGTGTAGAGGCTGCCGCCCGCCCAGTCGGGGTCGGTGGGCAGCGGGTCGCTGGGCGCGCCGGGCACGGCGGCCGACGACCACCGGGTGGTGACCTGGGCGTCGCGTACGCGCTGGAGGGCCAGCCGGACGGCGCGGTCGAAGCCGATCGGGTGTCCCGGCGGGCTGGGCACGTACTGTTCGATGTCGTTCTCGCGGCACACCACCTCGTGGCGCAGGGACTCGGTCAGGGGGCGGGCGATCGAGGCGGGGACCGGCGTCACCAGGCCCACCCAGTAGCTGGACAGCCGGGGGGTGAGAACGGGGACGGGCAGGATGAGCCGTCGGGGCAGATCCGCCACCGCGGCGTAGCGGCGCATCATGTCGAGGTACGTGAGCACCTCCGGTCCGCCGATGTCGAAGGCACGGTTCACCTCGCGCGGCAGGCGGGCGCAGCCGGTGAGCAGGCGCAGGACGTCCCGTACGGCGACGGGCTGGATCCGGGTGTGCACCCAGCGCGGGGTGACCATCACCGGCAGCCGCTCGGTGAGGTAGCGCAGCATCTCGAAGCTGGCGGAGCCCGAGCCGATGATCACGGCGGCGCGGAGCACGGCCGTGGGGACACCCGAGGCGAGCAGGATCCGGCCGACCTCGGCTCGGGAGCGCAGGTGCGGGGACAGCTCGGGTTCGGGGACGGATCCGGGTGTGAGACCGCCCAGATAGACGAGCCGGCCGACGCCGGCCCGGCGGGCCTGGCCGCCGAAGACGCGGGCCGCCGCCCGGTCGGTCTCCTCGAACCCGCGGCCGGTGCCGAGTGCGTGCACGAGGTAGTAGGCCACGTCCATGCCGTCCATCGCCCGGGCCACCGACTCGGCGTCGGTCACATCACCCCGGAGGATCTCCACCCGGCCGGCCCACGGGTGGTCGCGCAGCTTGTCCGGGGTGCGGACCAGGCAGCGCACCCGGTGACCGGCGTCGAGCAGCTCCGGCACCAGCCGGCCGCCGATGTAGCCCGTGGCCCCGGTCACCAGACAGGCCAGGCCGCCACCTGCCGCGTCCCCGGCCGGTGCCGTGTCGTCCCTCATGGCCGCTCCCTCCGCCTCCGCCCGTCGGCGGGTCACCCCTCTCTACCGTGCCCCCGTACGGCCGGAAGCGCCCGGGCGCGGGGTGATCGGGTGAGGGGGCGGGCCGTACGGGCCGAGGCCGGGGAACCGGACGGGCACGGGCCGCCACCGCCGTGGCCGGGGGCCGACGGCCCGGTCGCGGCCGGCGGCCCCCACCGCCCCGGTCGGGTCAGAGCAGCGCCGCCGCCTGGGTCAGGAGTTTCTCGTAGATCTCCGGGCGGTCCTCGTCGATGACGGGATAGCCGACGCCGAAACCGCCGTTGACCCAGTGGGCCGTGATGCCCGGATTGGCGCTGTCCGTGCCGTCGTGGAGGAAGAGGTGCGGGCTGCAGTCGACCCGGCCGCCGCGGGCCGACGCGTACTGGGCCATGATCGCCGGCCGGGCGGTGCCGCTGTCGAACGCCTCGGCCAGCGCCGCCACGTCCACCGCGCCGGTCTCCGCGGCGACGTCGAGGATGACATGGCGCTGGGAGATGCACCGGTTCTCGGCCCAGAAGGCCCGGCGCAGGGCGCGGTCCAGCTGCTCGCTGGCGTGCCAGCCCTGCGCCTTGGCCGCGTGCACCGCCTCCAGCGCGGGCAGTGTGGTCACCGGGTAGGCCCAGTCCGGTCCCTGCCACAGCCGCCAGCCGGCCTCGGGCTCCAGCGCACCCAGCACGGAGATCTCCGAATCCACTCCGGGGCGGGCGTTGACCTCCCGGTTGAACAGCTCCAGCGGGAAGGCCCGGAAATCGAACCAGAGCCGTCCCTCCAGGCCGAGGCGGCGCCGGGTCTCGTGCAGCCGGTGCACGGCGACGTGGGCGAAGGAGCAGTTCAGGTCGGTGTGGACGGCGATGGTGTCGGGTGCGGCGGGCAGCCGGGGATCGGACTGCCCGTCCGTACCGGTGGTCGTGCGGGTCATGGAGTCTCCTCGATGCGGATCAGCCCCCACCAGCCCTCGCTGAGGCCCCAGTGGAGATTGCCGGTGCGGTAGACGTGATCTCCCGGGTGCTGGGCGCGGAAACGCACCGTCCGGGTGCTGCCGGAGGCCAGCGCGCCGATCGTGGACACGTGCCAGCCGAGGCCGGTCTCGGAAGCGTCCCACACCTGCCCGTGCACGGTGAAGCACTGGTTGCGCATCCGGTGGGAGGCGATGGCCAGGTGCACGGCCACCTGGTCGCCGGGCCGGCAGGTGAGCAGCGGGGTCGGCGGGTGGGGGTCGGCGAGCACCGGGTCCAGCGGGTGCAGGGCCGCGGTGCGGTAGTTGTACGCCTTCTGGCCGGCGTCGTCGGGGCTGTCGGAGAACAGGTCGGTGACCGGCTGGGTGAGGTCTCCGTCGTGGTAGAGCCGCAGGCCGTCCTGGGCGAGCAGGACGAGTTCGCGTACCGGTTCGGCGTCCGGGCGGCGCACCACGGCCCGCTCGCCGGTCCACCGCTCCCGTCCGGTGTCCGGGTCGTACGGGGTGGCGTCGGCCTCCTCCACCACCAGCACCCCGGCCAGTCCGCGCCGCGGGTGCGAGATGACGTCCGCGTGGGAGCGCAGCAGCACCACGCCGGGTTCGGCGGCGTACCAGCGGTAGGTGCGGGCGGCCCCGGGCTTGACGGTGGAGTCGGCGTTGCGGCCCACGTGGGCGCCGTCGTCGGTGCGGACGTCGAAGTCGAGCAGGGTGGGGTGCAGGGAGACCCGGCCGGAGACGGTCCGGGCCCCGGGGTCCGCCTCGTTCATCAGGGCCGGGTCCAGCGGGCTGGCGGGCGGCGGCCCGTCCAGCTCGTTGATCAGGGTGACCTCCACCCATTCCCCGGCGCGGCAGCGCAGGACCAGCGGGCCCTCCTCCGGGCCGCCGTCCCCGTCGGCGGTGAGGACGAGCCCGTACGGGTCGGTGCGCAGCGGGCTGTACTCGATGACCTGGGCGCGGGCGCGTACGGTGTACCGGCGCACCCGGCGGCGGGCCGGCAGCTGCGGGACGCCGGTGGTCCGGCCGGGCAGCGGCGGCAGGTCGGCCTGCCGGCGGTCGTGCAGCCGCAGCAGGCCCCAGCAGCCCAGCCACAGGTCGTTGCCCGCGCTGAAGGACCACAGGTGGTCGCCGGGGACCATGGTCGGGGCGAGGGCCAGCTCGGCGACGTTCGAGATGCCCAGCGTCTGCTGGTCGCGCCAGGCGGTGTCGGCGCGGCGGGGCCACTCGCGCCAGCGGGCGCCGGAGAGGGTGAAGCTGTGCTGGAGTTCGTGGGAGCCCTGGAGGACGTGCAGGCGCAGGTCCTCTCCGGGGTAGCCGCGCAGCAGCGGGGTGCCGGGGTCGCCATGGACGGCGCTGGAGAACCAGTGGGCCGGGTCCCCGCCGCGCTCGGACAGCGGTTCGCTGCGGTAGTTGACGCCCATCGCGCCCTGGTCGTCCGGGGCTCCGGGCACCGGCGGCGGGTTGACGGGCTCGCCGTGGTCGCCGTGTCCGTGCTTGACCATGGGCACGAAGTCGCCGATGGCCAGGACCATTTCCCGGTGTGCCGTGCCGTCGGCCTTCTTGATCACGGCCTGGGTGCCGCGCCGCAGTTCCTTGCCGTGGTCGTGCGGCGAGACCCAGACGGCGCCCTCGGGTTCGGCCATGAGCGCGCCGAACAGCCCGTGGCGCTGGCGGTAGTTGGCGAGCAGGTGGTCGTGGAACAGGACGGTGCCGAACTCCTCGTCCACGTACCAGCGGTAGGTCCAGGAGTGGTACCGGCCGTGGTCCTCCTCGCCCTGGTCGGCGGTGGTGGTGGCGGACAGGTAGTTCCAGCCGACCGCGGAGCCGTCGGAGATCAGCGGGTCGTACTTGACCAGGTGGGTGTGGAGTCCGCACTCCGGCTGGAACGGCAGGTGCGGGTCGAAGGCCGACTCCTCCTGCGGTCCGGTCGGCAGCGCGTTGGTCAGGGTGAGTTCGAGGACCTCGCCCTTGTTGGCCCGGATGACCAGTGGTTCGAGGGTGCGTTCGCCGCGCGCGAGCTGCCGCTTGAACTCGTCCAGGCCGCCGGCCTCCTCGATCTCCTCGGCGAGGACGTAGAAGTGGGCGTTGTGGTCGTGCCAGGTCACGGCGTGCTCGTCGGTGGGGTCGCCGTGGTAGTAGAGGGTGCCGTTGGTGACCACCAGGTGGTAGCGGCGCACCGGCGCGTCCGGTGGGGCGATCTTGGTGAAGGCCTCGCCGGGCTGGGGGTCGTCCACGAAGGCGGCGGCTTCCAGGGGGGTGGGCTCGCGGCCCATGCCGGGCGGCTGCAGCGGGGTCCGCGGCGGCCGGGGGTTCTTCTGCGGGAAGGTGGCGGACTGGGCGAGGAAGCCGGGGAAGCCGGGCCGTTCGGGCGTGGGCGCCGGCGGGGCCGGGCGGTGCGGCAGCGGGACGAGGGGCTGGACGGTGCGGCCGTCGGGGTAGCTGCCGGTGCCGTCCTGGAGGGTGTCGAAGATCCGGAACAGTCCCCACATGCCCATGTGGAAGTGGACGTACATGTGGCAGTGCCAGATCGAGTCGCCGACCGCGCCCTGCCGGGAGCCGAGGCCGCCGATCAGTTCGAGGGTCATGGCCTCCTGCGGGCCGATGCTGACGGAGTCCACGATGGGCGCGTTCTCGTCGTCCGGCCGCAGCCGCCACTGGTGCAGGTGGGTGTGGAAGACATGGGTGTCGCGCATGCCGCCGTGCACCAGCCGGATGACGGTGGGGTCGCCGGAGTAGCCGCGCAGGACCGGGGTGGAGGGGTCGCCGAACAGCCAGGAGCTGTGGTGCACCTCCTCGCCGATCACCGCGTCCCGGACCGGGTCGATACGGCCCTCCTCGATGAGCTTCTGGTAGCGGTACATCCGCCATTCCATGGGCTCGATGCGGTGGTTGACCGGCAGCATCGCGATGTTGGGCGGGGTGAGGTCGTCGACGGTGTCCGAGGTGTTCGGGCGCAAGGCGGGCAGCCCGGTGGCCGGCCGCGCGCCGGCCCCGGTGTGTCCGCCGCCGTGTCCCCCGTCCTCGCCGTGTCCCCCACCGTGGCCGTGGCCGGGCATCGGCGGCGGCACCGCCGGGTTGTCGTTGCTCGGGTACTCCATCATGAAGACGACGAACTCGCGGAAGCTGCGGTCCGGCAGATGGACGTCCGCGTACAGGCCGGTGGCCAGCGGCGCTCCGGTCTCGGGGTCGGTCCAGGTCGCCCCGGGCGCCTCGACGACGACCGCGCCGACCATGCCGTGGCTCTGTGTGCCCTCGCCGCGGGCGTCGGACATGTCCCCGAAGTGGAAGACGCCCTCGTGTTCGCAGACCCATTCGTAGACGCGGGTGCCGCCCGGGGGCACGCTGCTGTCCGGGTTGGCGCCCGCCGCGAGTCCGTCCATGGTGCGCACGTCGTAGCGGACACCCTGGAGGGTGATGCCGGCGGGGCGCGGCAGCTCGTTGGTCAGCCGGACCCGCAGGCGTTCGCCGCGCCGGACCCGCAGGACGAGCGGGCGGGCGAGCGGGTGCGGGCCGGGCACCAGCTCGGGCTGGTCCAGATAGCTGGGGAACGGCTGCGGCCAGGAGGCCGCCAGCTCCCTCAGTTCCGGCGCGTCGGAGGCGAGGGTGTACAGGGCGCCGTTGCGGTCGTGGTCGCCGAACTCGTTGTACGCGATGGGCACGTTGAGCGCGACCACGTCGTATGTCCGTACCGGACGTCCGTCCCCGGGTCGCTCGGCCGGTGCCGCTGTGCTGTTCATGTCTGGGTGGACTCCCCCGTGCGTCGTGGTCATGCGGGCAGGTCGATGGCGGGGCCGGTGCTGTGGGCGAACCGGTCCAGCACCCGGGAGCCGGACAGGATCCGGCCCTGCCAGCCGTAGGTCTGGCCGAAGGGGCTGCCGTCCCGGCCGCCGCGGCGGCTGAAGGTCATGGCGATCCGGTCGCCGCGCCGCACCCGCACCGGGCGTTCGACGGGCAGATAGCAGTGTTTCCAGCTGTCGGAGGTGGTGCGTCCCGCGATGTCGTCGCCGGAGATGTCGAGCGCCACCGTGTCCGACAGCCGGGCGGTGAAGTAGCCCTTGAACCCGGTGAACACGCCGTCCCGCCGCACGGTGAACGCCAGCGGCACGTCGTACGAGACGGGGGTGCCGCCCGGTCCGGTCCGCTCGCCTCCCGGCTCGTAGCGCCGCAGCAGGCCCGGTGCGCTCAGGTGGCCGTGGACCGGGAGGATCACGTCGTAGTACAGGGAATAGGGGTCCCGGGCGCCGCGGTCGGCCAGCAGGGCGGCGAACGCGTCCGGTCCGCCCGCGTCCTCGGGCCCGGGGCCGGTCAGCTGCGCGTGCGCGGACTCGGCGGTCACCGGCACCAGGAAGGTGTCCACCAGGCGGGGCAGCATGGTGCCGCCGGGGCGCAGGAAGCGTTCCCGGGCGTCGTCGAGGATCGCGGAGAAGTTCTCGTTGTCGCCGAGGTTGCCCATGATCTCGGAGATGACGATGTCGACCCGCTCGGGCAGCTCCAGGTCGAAGGAGAGGCCCGCGAGCGGGATGAAGCGGTCGGCGAACCCGGCCTCGGCGAGCCGCTCGGTGGCGGTGGCCAGGACCTTCTCGTTCAGGTCGATCCCGTAGACCCGGGCCGCCCCGGCCTCCAAGGCCCAACGGGCCAGGATGCCGGTGCCGGTGCCCAGGTCGAGGACCGTGTCCCCGGGGCGTACCGCCTCGCCGACGGCTGTCTGGAAGGCCGTCATGCGCAGCTCGTCGTCGAGCATCAGCTCGTGGAATTCCTCGCCCCAGTCCAGGAGTTGCTCGGAGACGGGGAGCCAGACCTGCTCGGCGCGGTAGTGGCCGGGCCAGACGCCGCCCCGGTACACGGTCAGCGCCTCCTCGGCGGGGCCGCTCGCCGGGCAGCCGGTGGTCAGGTCGAAGCTGCTGTGGTGCAGCGGGCAACTGATGCGCAGGGTACGGGGGTTGACCTGTCCGTGGACGAGTCTGCCCTTGCGGTGCGGGCAGGCGGCGTCGGTCACGAACTCCTGGCCGGCCACCCGGACGCGCAGGCGGTCGCCGGGCAGTTCCTCCAGGACCGGCTCCTCGGCTCCGGTGCGGCCCGTCATGCCGCCACCCCGCCGGCCGACTCCCTGGCCCGTGCCACGGCCGCGTCGAAGGCGCCGCCGATCAGCCGGGAGAGCAGTCGCGCTCCGGTCCACAGCCGGGTCGGGTCGAGACCGTAGGCGGCTTCGTACTCTTTGATGGCCAACTGCATCTCCCGCATGTGGAAGGTGTCGATGTGCAGGTGTTCGGTGTAGTAGCGGCCGTGCCGGATGCCGAGCCGCTCGCAGGCCCGCGCCTGGTGGGTGAAGGCGTCCGGTATGGATGCCTCCAGGTAGGCCAGGGCGCCCAGGAAGTACTCGACGTGCGGGGCGCGCTGGGTGAGCCAGTAGAAGACGTTGAGGAACTGGAAGGTCTCGTCCGCGGTGGTGTCCAGGAAGTGTTCCGGCTCCTGGGGCAGGCCGAGTTCGGCGAGGAGCATCCGGTAGAGCTGGGAGTGCGCCTGCTGGAGGTTGCCGCAGCCGAACTCGTCGATGAGGACCCGCATCACGGCCATCTGCGCCTTGATCGGCAGCCGGGGCACGGCGGGGAAGAAGTTCTGCGCCTCGGTCAGCCCGTCGAGCGCGAACTCCCGCACGACGAGGGCGAATTCCTCGCGGCTCGCCCGCTCGGCGAGGTAGGCGCCGGCCGGGCTGCCCGCGCGTTCCCTGGCCAGCAGCCCGGCCAGCAGGCGCTGCCAGCCGGCCCGGTCGGCGACCGGTGCGGTGGCCGACTCGATGGACCGCACGAGCGGGAGGATCCAGTCCCGTTCGATCTCCTCGACCCGGGCGAGCAGCCGGGAGTCCAGCGGTGTCCGGTTGAGCCGGAACAGTTCCCGGTGGACCGACCCACCGCCGGGTGGCGCGGTGACCGGCGGCTCGGTGCCGCGCGGCAGGGTGCCGGGTGCCTCGGTGTTCATTCGCCCGCCTCCGCGTTCTCCACGGTCCTGTCGGTCTCCAGTACGCCGCGGTGGTACAGCGCGGTCTTGATCCGGCGGTACCAGTCGTCCCGCTCCAGGCCGTAGCGCGCGCAGGCGTCGGCGAGGCGGGCGGCCGGATCGGCGAGCCGGCCGGCGAACAGGTCGGCGCACAGCTCCGGTTCGGCGTTGGCGAGCGCGACCACGTATCCGTCGACGGGCCCGGACTCCAGCAGCAGGTGTTCCAGTCCGGCGAGGACGCGCGCCCCGGGCCGGGCCCGGACCAGCCGCCGGGTGAAGTCCGCGCTGCCCGAGGAGTCCTTGACGGCCACCACCGAGGGCAGTTCGCAGATCCGCAGCAGGGTGTCGAAGTCGGCTGCGTTTCCCGCGACTTCGGTGCCGTGGTAGACGACGACCGGCAGACCGCCGCGCTCGCCGAGTGCGGTGAAGTGCCGGCGGATCTCGTCCTGGGTGATCCCCGGGCCGTACGGGGTGGTGGCGACCAGCGCCTGGGCGCCGAGGTCCAGCGCGACCCGGGCCCGCTCCAGCACCCGTTCCGTGGTGGGGCGCAGGACGCCGGCGAGGACGGGCAGGCCGCCGGCGTGTTTCACGGTGGCGGTGAGCATGTCCTCCCACTGCCGGTCGCTGAGCCGACGCCCTTCGCCGGTGCTGAGGTTGGGCAGCAGGGCGTCGACGTGGGGTCGGACGGTGTCCAGCAGCCGGGCGACCCCGCTCTCGGAGACCTCACCGGTCTCCGAGAGCGGCGTCACCAGGGCCGCGATCACTCCCTGGTACATGTCGGGCTCCCTCAGGTACGGTCCGGCGCCGGTATGCCCAGCCGGTCCGGGGGCAGGCGCAGGGCGAGCGACGCGTGGTAGAGCCGCTCCAGCGGCGCGGGGAAGGTGGGTTCGGGCGTGCCGGCGGGCCAGGCGGCCACGGCGCGCACGGGGAGTCCCCCGAAGGCGGCCCCGCGGGGGCCGACGGTGTGCAGCAGCCCCTTGCGGTTGACGACCATGGCGATCAACAGCCGGTCGATGAAAGGCAGTTGTCCGGGAAGGGTCGGGTCGGACAGGGCCAGGCCGACATCGGCCCGGTCGTACCCTTCCCGGCTGATGTCCATGACCGTGTGGAGCTGGTCCATGAACGGGTAGTAGAGGTCCTGGAGTTCGCGCGAGTAGCTCCAGATGACGTCGTCGCAGCGGCCCACCTGTTCCAGGTTCATGACCACGCGGGTGTCGAGCCGTTCCACGAAGAACGCCTTGCAGGCGATGCGCAGGCCGTCGTCCTGGCTGTGCATGCCGAGGAACAGCGCCGCGTCGACGAAGACCTCACGGTCCTGTGCGGCGGGGGTGTCAGCGGGCATAGCGGTCCAGCACCTTCCGCAGTCGCCGCATCGCGCCGGCGAACATCTCCGGCTCACGGGCCAGCGCCATGCGGACATAGGGCTCGCCGCGGCCGGGCTGGCTCCAGTAGAAGTACCGCCCGGGCAGCACGTACACGCCCTCCGTGCGCAGTTCCCGCTGGAGTTCGGTCGCGGTCAGCTCGGGGTGGGTTATGCGCGCCCAGGCCACGCTGGTCTTGGCGACCGGTTCCTGGTATTCGAGGACCGTGCCGCGCAGCGCCTCCTCGACGGCGGCCCGGTTGGTGTCGAGCACGTCGCGGACCGAGGCCAGGCCGTCCTTCCGGGAGTTCTCCACGTACTGGGTCAGCATGTTGAGCACGAACGGCGAGACGTTCAGCAGCACGCTGGTGTGCAGGTTGTAGATGTCTTCCTTGATGTCGTCGCTGGCCGTGAGCATGGCGGCCTTGGCGTCCTGCACCGGCCAGGTCTTGCCGGTGTCCTCGATCGCCAGGTAGCTCACCCCGGACTCCTCCAGCAGCTCGTAGACGTCGAACCGGGCCAGTTCGGGGTCGTAGAGGGTGAACGAGGCGAAGCAGAAGTCGATGACCAGCAGTTTGTTGTGGTCCTTGCAGAACCTGACGACCTCTTCCAGCCCCTTGCGGCCGTGCCGCATGAGCGTGAAGCCGGTGGGGTTGTTGGGGTCGACGAGGAACAGCGCGTCGGTGCGGACCCGGCGCTTGAGTTCGGTGTAGATGCGGTCGGGGTCGTGCAGGGCCGACTCCTCGACGGGGTACAGCGGCACGCCCATGTTCGACAGGACGTCGTGCAGGTTGTCGAAGCACGGCTCGACCAGGGTGACGGCGGCGCGGCGCTGCTTGAGGTACATCGCCACGACCATGGTGGAGATGGAGGCGGCGTACGACAGGAGCGTCTTGTTCCTGGCCAGGGCGGTGGGCTGGCGGTGGAGGCGGAAGAACGCCTCGGTGAACCGCTGCTCGTAGGTGGCCTGGAGGCCCTCCTCCGCCTCGTACCACAGCTGGGGAAGGCGGCCGACGATCTCGTGCTGGGCGGCGGACTGGCGCTGGTGGGTGTGGGCGTCGGCGAGGTTGAACTCGGTGCGCAGGGCCTGGATCTCATGCTGTGTCAGATCGAGCAGCTGGTCGTGCGCGGTGCTCAGAGTGGTGCCGGCGTGCATGGTCATGGTTCCTCCAGTCGTACGGCGTACGAGTGCGGGCACGAGCGGGCGCGTCACGGCATGTGAGAGACCCGGCTCGTGTGTCAGAGGACTTCTTGCGCGGACCGCGGCCGAGGGCACGCGGAGAACCGTCCCGGTCGGACGGTGGGAAGGGTGCCCCTACGGAAGGAGGCCAGAGTGCTCGTCGCCGGCTACGACGTGAGTTCGGAAACGAGTTCCAGACATGTATACCCCCGTATACGGACTTCGTCCGGTAGGTGACTGTGCCACAGTCGACGGTGGCGGGACAAGCGACTCACCGTCACAAAGGGCCGCCTTTTGACAGACCGCGCGCCGGCTTCCCGTCGTGCGCCGCGCGGTGCGCGCTTCCGGGCATGGGTCAGGCACCGTACCCGTCGGCACGGCGTGGGAAAACGGTGTCCATGGGCGTCGTCACGTCGGTGCGCAGGTGGGCAACAGCGTTGCCTGGCACCGGAGTTCGTCGGCATGGCGGGGCTTTCCATCGCCCTGCTCCGTGAGTCCGACAGCGAGGAACCGCGCCGTCCGGCGGACCGACGGCGGCCGAGCGGGCGAGCGGGCGCACGGTCAGGACGGGACGGCGCGCGGGAGCACGCGGGCGCATGTCCGGCACGTAACGGGCACGGGTCGGGCCCGTGTCGGGCACATGCGGGCGGACGGCACGCGTCTCGTGCGGCACATGTGGCACGCATGGCGCACATGGCGTCTGTGGCGCACGCGGCACAGGGGCACTCGCGTGGCACACGCGGCAGAGGTGGCACGCATCGCACGCGCCGTCGCATGCCGGACGGGCCCCGGTGCGCGGGCCGGCGCACCGGGGCCTCTCAGGCGGGAGGTCAGGCCTCCTTGATCGCCTCCAGGTCCAGCGACAGCTCGATCTCCTTGGAGACGAGGATGCCGCCGGAGTCCAGGACCATGTTCCAGGTCAGGCCCCAGTCCTCGCGGTTGATCTTGCCGTGGGCGGAGAAGACCGTACGGTCGTTGCCCCAGGGGTCGCGCGCGTAGCCCAGGTAGTCCACCTCCAGGGCCACCGGGCGGGTGACGTCCTTGATGGTCAGGTCGCCGGTGAGGGTGCCGCGCTTGCCGTCCCAGGTGACCGCGGTGGAGACGAAGGTGGCCTTGGGGTGCTTCTCCGTGTCGAAGAAGTCCGCGGAGCGCAGGTGGTCGTCGCGCGTCCGGTCGCCGCTGTCCACACTGGCCATGTCGATGACGGCGGTGACCTTGCTGTCCTCCGGGCGCTCGCCGATCTCGACGGTGGCGTCGACGCCGGTGAACCGGCCGCGCACCTTGGTCAGCATGAAGTGCCGTCCGACGAAGCCGACTTCGGCGTGTCCGGGGTCGATCTTCCAGGTGCCGGCGGCGGGCAGTTCCACCCCGTCGACGGTACGGGTCGGTGACGTGGTCATGTGGTCGGTCCTCCGCTCAGGCCCCGGACTCGGTCGGCAGGCCGGCCCCGACCCAGTCGTCCTTGCCCTCGCCGTATTCCCTGACGTTGACGTATCCCAGTTCCGCCAGCCGCTGGGCCGCGATGCCGGAGTTGGGGCACGGCTCGTTGGCGCAGTAGACGACGACCTCCGCCTCCTTGTCGGGCAGCAGGGCGGGAGCCAGCTGGTCCACCTGGTCGTGCGGCAGGTTGAGCGCGCCGGGCAGGTGCTTGTCGTTGTAGTACTCGGCGGGCAGGGCCTCGACGACCGTCACCAGCCCTTCGTCGATCTTCTTCTTCACCTCGTCGCGCGTGATCCGCTGAACCATGTACGCCTCCCGTTTTCGAAGTGGAAATCAGTGCGTCTGCACACACCTTAATCCGTGCGTGCGCACGCAAGCAAGTCTCGTTACACTCGTCCTTGTGAACGAAGGTGAGCACCGAGTCGAGGCGTGGCGAGCGCTGCTGCTGGCCCACAACTCCGCCGTGCGGGCGATCGAGAGCGACGTCCAGCGGTCCGGCCGTATCCCGCTGACCTGGTACGACGTGCTTCTGGAGCTACGTGCGGGGGGCGAGCGGGGCCTGCGTATGCAGGAAGTCGCCGAGCGCGTGGTCCTCAGCCGGACCCGGGTCAGCCGTCTGGTGGACGAGATGGCCCGGCTCGGCCTGGTGACCAAGCGGTCCGATCCCACGGACAAGCGGGTGACCTGGGCGGTGATCACCGAGGACGGCCTGGCCGCGCTGCGCGAGACGGCGCCGGTCTACCTGCGCGGCATCTGGGAGCACTTCGCCCGGCATCTGAGCGACGACGAGGCCGACGTGATCGCGAAGGCGCTGCTGCGCGTGGCTCAGGCGCACACCGACATCAGCGTGTCCTGAAAGCCCGCGGCCGTCACGGGCCGGCGCGGTGGGCGTACGGGGGACCGGGCCTGCCGATGTCGCGGGTCGCCGCCCCGGCGGCCCCGGGCCGTCGTCCGTGCGCCCGGGAGCGGATGGTCGCGGACGTGGCGGCGGTCAGCGCGGCAGTACCCAGCCCGGTGTCCAGGTCCCGGCGGCGTCGTGGCCGGCCGCCTCGGCGGCGAGGTGGGCGCGGAGCGTGTCCAGCGCCGGGTGGGGGTTGTCGCGGTGCCAGAGGAGGGAGTGCGGGTAGACGGGCGTCGGGTCGGTCACCGGGATGCGGCGCAGTCCGTGGCCGGCGGGCCAGACGAGGCGTGTGTGCGCGCCCATGAAGGTGGCCAGGGCCGGGGTGTCGGCGACGGTGTCGAGGAGCGCGTCGGAGCCGAAGTTGGGGCCGGTCGCCTCGATGGTGAGCCCGAATTCGGCCACGAGGTCGTCGTAGTAGGCGGCCCACTCGGTGCCGGGGACGACGCCGGGCATCCAGATGCGGTGTCCGGCGAGCTGTGCGAGGGGCACGGACCGGGCGCCCGCCAGGGCGTGGGCGGGGCCGGTGAGGAGCTGGAGCGGCTCGTCGAGCACCCGCACGGACTCGATGTCCTCGGGAAGGGGCCGACCGGGCGCGGCCACGGCGCGGAAGGAGGCGTCGATCTCACCGTTCCGGAGAGCGGTGACGGCCGCCTCGATATCGAACAGCCACACGACGTCGAGCTCGGTCCCGGGGTGCGCGCGGTGGAAGTCGCGCATCAGGCCGGACGGCGCGGAGCGCGAGGCGAGCACGTCGACGCGCAGCGGACGGCGGCCGGTGCGCACGGAGGTGACCGCGCGCTCGGCGAGGCGCAGCAGCTCGCGCGCGTGGGGCAGGAACGCCTGGCCGTCGATGGTGAGTTCGGCGCCGCGCGGGGTGCGGGTGAACAGCCGCACGCCGAGGTCGCGCTCCAGCGCGGCGATGCGCTTGGAGACGGCCTGCTGGGTGAGCGACAGCTCGGCGGCGGCCCCCTGGAACTGCCCCGCGTCGGCGGCGGCGACGAAGGTCCGGACGGTTTCGAGGTCCATGCCGACACCCTATGACCACAACCGTTGGTTGTGGTGTGGGGCGCCGCGGTTGTTTGATCCCCGGGCAGCAGTCCCGGTTTGATGCTTCCGATCGCGGGGCGGTGGTACGGATGCGAGGGACGCGGGTATGAGGAGCGGGCGCAGGCTGGGTCATGTGCTCGGCCCTCGGCTGGGGCGGCGGTTCGGGTGGCTCTGGGCGGCGTACGGGACCAGTGCGCTCGGCACCTGGCTCGCCTTCGGCGCGTTCCCGCTGATCGCCGTCCAGGTGCTGGACGCGGGACCGGCCGAGGTCGCCGCGCTGTCCTCGGTGGGGGCCGCGGTGGGTGCGGCCGTGGCGGTGCCGCTCGGTCCGTGGGTGGAGTTCCGCCGCAAGCGGCCGGTGCTGATCGGGATGGACCTGGCGCGGTGCGCGGCGCTGCTGACGGTCCCGGTGGCGTTCGCGTGCGGTGCCCTCACCTTTCCTCAACTCCTGCTGGTCTCGGTCGTCGTCGCGGCGGCCGACATCACCTTCCGCACCGCCTCGGGCGCGTACCTGAAGACGCTGCTGCCCGGCGAGGACCTGCTCGTCGCCAATGCCCGGTTCGAGTCCACGACCTGGACGACCACGATCGTCGGACCGCCGCTGGGCGGCGCGGCGATCGGGTTCCTCGGGCCGGTGGCGACGGTGCTGGCCGACGCGGTCAGCTATCTGCTCTCGGCGCTCGGCATCCGCGCGATGGGCGGACACGAGCCGCGGCCGGAGCACCGGCGGGCCGCGCGCGTGCGGGCCGGGGACCTGCTCGACGGCTGGCGTCACATCCTCGCCGACGCGGCGCTGCGGCCCCTGTTCTTCAACACCGTCCTGTTCAACGGTCTGGTGATGGCCGTCGAGCCGCTGCTGGCCGTGCTGATGCTCGGCCGGTTCGGGTTCGCGCCGTGGCAGTACGGCCTCGCCTTCGCCGTGCCCTCCCTCGCCGGGCTGGCCGGCTCGCGGCTGGCCCGGCCGCTCGTCACCCGGTTCGGGCGGCACCGGGTCCTGGTGGTGTCCGGCGCCCTGCGCGCGCTGTGGCCCGTCGGCCTGGCCTTCCTGGGGCCCGGCACCGGAGGGCTGCTGCTGGTGATGGGCGTGGAGCTGGGACTCATCTTCTGCTGCGCGGTGTTCAACCCCGTCTGCGCCACCTACCGCCTCGAGCGCACCGCGCCCGACCGGGTCGCCCGGACCCTGTCCGCCTGGACGGTGACGACCAGGTCCGCGACCGCGCTCCTGACCGCCGTCTGGGGCGTGCTGGGCGGCCTGCTCGGACCGCGTACGGCCATCGGCCTGGCGGGCGTGCTCGTCCTGACGACCCCGCTGCTCCTGCCCCGCCGTACGGCGACGCCCCTCTCCGAGCCGGACCCGGCACCGAGTCGTCCGTGACCCACCCGCCTCCGGGCCACCGGGCGGCCCGGCATGTCCGCCCTCGGGCCACCGGGGCCCCGGCACACCGGATACGGCCACCGTCGCCGACCGGGCCGACGACCACCGCCTGTCTCGCTAGAGTGCGGGGGTCATGGGTGGGAAACGGGACGGCCTGCGGGAGCTCTCCCGCCGCGCGGTGCGGGAAGAGATCGCCGAAGCCGCCACCGCGCTGTTCCTGGAACGCGGCTTCGAGGCGACGACCGTCGACGACATCGCGGCGGCCGTCGGGATGTCCCAGCGCAGTGTCTTCCGCTATTTCGCCACCAAGGAGGAGATCGTCCTCGGGCACTTCGGTCTCGTCGTGGACGACCTGCTCGCCGCCCTGCGCGCTCGCCCGGCCGACGAACCGGTGTGGACGTCCCTGCGCCGCGCGTTCGACGTGCTGGTGGCCCGCCGGGAGGCGCCGGGGCACCGGCTCACTCCGGCGCCGGTCCACCGGCTGGTCTTCGAGACCCCCGTGCTGCTCGCCGGCTACCTCCAGAAGCTGCAACAGGCGCAGGAGGCCGTCGTCACCGAACTGAGCGAGCGGGCCGCCTCGATCGGTGCCCCCTACTCCCCCGACGACCCGGCACCCCGCGCCCTGACGGCCGCGGCGTTCGGCTGCCTGGTCGCCGCTCAGCACTCCTGGTCCGTCTCGGCCGGGAAGGGGTCCTTCGCCGACGCCCTGGACCGGGCCATGGCAACGGTGGGGCCGCGTGGCTGAGGAACGCCGGGGCGCCGTGCCTGCGGCTCGGGGACGTGTTCCTCGATCCGGCCGAGCGATCCCCCTGGTGGCCACCGTCAGCCTGGTCACCGGGTTCGGCGCGTCGGTCGGCGCGGACGCCGACGATCCGCGGCTCGGTGGGCTGGTGGGCGAACTCCCGCGCGCGAGCGACCGGTTCCGCCGGCTGTGGGCGCCTGCCGGGCGAGATACGGTTGACGGCCGGTAGGTGACTTCCGGCAGTCAGCCCTCATAGACAACTGCTTCGGGAGCCTCCGCTCATGTCGACTGGCCGCAAGTTGGACACCGCCCTCCCGTCTTCCCCTCCCAGGGCACCACGAGCGGCGCCGACGACCCCGCTGCGCACGGCTGTCGTGTGGCTGGTGCCGATGCTGTGGACGTTCGTCTTCGGTCTGTGGGGGCTGTCGCGGCAGGACAGTATGTGGCGGGACGAGGCAGCGACCTGGCAGGTGGCTCAGCGCTCGACGGCGGAGATCTGGCACACATTGGCGAACGTCGACGTGGTCCATGGCCTCTACTACCTGCTGATGCACGGGCTGTTCACGTGTTTCGGGCCCGGCATCACGACCCTGCGGCTGCCGTCGGTGCTGGCCACAGCGGTCGCGGCGGCTTGCGTGGCCGTCATCGGCCGCCGCGTGGCGGGTACATGGGCGGGCCTGGCCGGCGGCATGGTGTTCGGGCTGCTGCCGGCCGTGCAGTTCCATCTCCAGGAGGGCCGGTCGTACGCGCTGGTGGCAGCCGGTGCGGCACTCTCCACCCTGCTGCTCACCACCGTCCTCCGACAGCCCGCCCGGACACGCCATTGGGCTGCCTACGGCACCGCCGTCCTCCTCACCGGCCTGCTGAACTGGCTCTCGCTCATGATCCTCGCGGCACATCTGACCACCTTGCTCTGGACCCGGGCCGGGCGCGCGGTCCTGGCTCGCTGGACGGTGGCGGCCGGGTGCGCCACCGCCGGAGTGCTGCCGCTGATCATGTTCAGCCGGAGCCAGTCCGCGCAGCTGGCCTGGATACCGCCGCTGTCCTGGCACATGCTGATCGGCCCGGCGGTGCTGCTGGCGATCGGCGGCACCTGCGCGCTGCTGGACCGGCCGCGGGCAGGCCGGCCGTCGGCGGCAGCCGTAGGGCTGCCGCTGCTCGCGGTGCCCCAACTCGGCCTGATCGCCCTGTCCTTGATCCAGCCGGTCTTCCTGGACCGCTACGTCCTCTACAGCATGCTGGGGCTGGCCCTCCTGATCGGTACGGCCGTCGGCACGACGATACGGGCGGCCGAGCCCCGCTTCCCGAAGGCGTCGAGGTGGATTCTCCCCGTCACGCTCGCCGTGACCATGACGGCCCTGCTGCCGCAGTCACTGGCCAAGCGGTCCCCGGCGAGCAGGGTGGACGACGTCCTGGCCGTCGCCTCGGACGTACGGCGCCTGAAGCGGCCCGGGAACGCGGTGCTCTTCGTACCCTCGCTCCGCAGGGACACCAAGTCCGTCACCCCGGACGCCTTCGCGGGCCTGCGGGACATAACACTGGCGGAGTCTCCGGAGAAGTCCGGCACTCTGAGAGCTGTCGAGACGGACCCGGACCACATACGCGCCGCGCTCCTCGCCGAACAGCGGGTCCTCCTGGTGACGGACGCGCCCCCGGCGGCCCGCCCGCCGAGAGGCGCCCAGGACACGATGAAGACCGCTGTCCTTGACAGGTATTTCAAACCGGTGGCCGACAAGCAGACCCGCGGCCGCAGGGTCATCGTGTACGAACGCCGGTCGACACCCCGCTGACGCCCCGCGGCGCCGTGCCGCCTGGCTGGAGGAGACGACGGCACCTGCGCTGAGCTGTGCTCCTCGAAGAGGCGCCGGGCGCGGGTCACGCCCTCGGGAGTCCGCCCCTGGGCTACGGCAGCCCCTTCGCGTCGCGCCCGGCCATGTGCCTGCGGAACAGGACGGCCGCGTCCAGCAGGCACAGCACGGACACCACGGCCGCGAAGAGTCGCACGGCCGTCAGGAGACCGGTGGCCGTGGCCAGGAGGCCGACGCCGATGACGGGGACGCCCACGCCGAGGTAGACGACGACGTAGAAGCTGGAGAGCACGTCCGCGCGCCTGCCCTCGGGAGCGGCACGGTTGATCTCGGTGATGCCGCCGAGGAAGGCCAGCCCCTGCCCGGCGCCGCCGACGACGGTGGCCGCCAGCAGCAGCGGGAGGGAGGAGAGGCCGCCGGCCACGGCCAGCAGCACCAGGCCGGCGGCCAGTACGACGAGGCCGGTGGTCTGGACGCCGAGAGTCCGGCGCCCCGCTGCCGCGATCTGGGCGAGTGCTGAGCACGCGAGCATCAACGTGACGGCGCCGCCGGCGAGGGCGAGGTTGTCGCTGCCGGAGAGTTTCGTGACGTAGGCCGGCACCAGGCTCAGGAACAGCCCGATCACGGAGAAGGCGAGGAAGCTCGCCGTGCCGCCGGCGAGGAACAGCCCGCGCATCGAAGCCGGGACGGTGGGACGGCGGGGGCGCCAGCGGGTCGTGGGCCGGGTGGCGGGAAGGGTGACCATGGTGATGGCCGCGGGGACCAGCAGCACGATCTCCAGGGCGTAGGGCAGGACGTAGGGCCAGGGGGCGTACTCGGCGAGCAGACCCGCGATCAGGGGGCCCGCGCCGAGCCCGCCGACGGAGGCGACCGTCGACACCAGGGCGGCCCGGCCCCGGTCGCCGCGGGGCTCCAGCTCGGTCAGTGCCGCGGTGAGCGCGCCGGAGGCGGCACCCACGGCGAGGCCCTGGAGCAGGCGGGCGGCGAAGAGCCAGCCGACGTCGTCGGCGAGCGCGAAGGCGAGCGAGCCGAAGGCGGCCAGCGCCACGGCCGGCAGGAGTACGGCGCGGCGCCCCACGGCGTCGGACAGCGGGCCGGCGATCAGTAAGGAGGGGATCAGCGAGGCCACGTACACCGCGAAGATCAGCGTGACCACGAGCGGGGAGAAGCCGAACTCGCGCTCGTAGCCGCGGTACAGCGGGGTGGGCAGGTTGGTGCCGGTCAGCAGGCAGAGGAGCGTATAGGCGGTGGCCCAGAAGCGGGCCGGGCCGCGCGGGGCGGGCTTGGACTCCGCGGGAGCCGTCAGGCCGTGCGTGGTCATCTGGTGGTCCTTGGGTCGGTGTCGCGGGTGCGTCGTCGCGGCGCGTCGGCCGGTCGCGTATGACCGGCGGTCAGTCAAACAAATGACCGACAGTCAGTCAATGGACGGGAACCGACTGGCGGTCAGATATATTGGGCAGCCCCTACAGGGCTCCACGACACCGCGTGAACGGAGGTGGGCATGCCGGCGACGACGCGGAGGAAGCGAGTCACCAAGAGCCCCGACGACCGCAGGGACGACATCCTGCGCGCAGGGCAACGCGTGTTCGGCACAACGGGCTTCGAACGCGCCACCATCTCCGAACTCGCGGACGCGGCCGAGATCGGCAAGGGCACCTTCTACCTGTACTTCGAGTCCAAGGACCACCTGCTCGGCGCGCTGTGGGAGCGCTATGTCGACGCCATCGTCTCCACCGCACAGGAGATCCTGGACGAGAGCGACGACTGGTGGCCCACCATCGACCGGGTGATGAGCGCCCTCGTCCGGCACGCCGTCGCGAACGCCGAACTGCACCGGATCGTCTACGGCTCGGCCAACGCCAAGGCCCTGGAGCTGTGCCGGCAGGCCAACCAGCGGGTCATCGACCTGATGTGCGCGTTCGTCGAAGAGGGCACGGACGCGGGCGCGTTCCGGGCCGGCGACACCCGCGTGGCGTTCCGCATGGCCTACCACGCGTCCGACGGCCTGCTGGACGACCTCATCGGCCAGGGGGACGGGTGGGCCGACATCGACGAGCACCGAGTGACCGCCATGGTCCTCGAACTGGTGCACCGCGCCCTGGGCGACCACACGTACGCACCCGCGTCGGCACACGGCTGAACCCGGCGGCCCGGCAACCGGCCCGAACGGTGCCGGACCGCTGACTCCGCGCCGGTGAGACACACCGGACGGTCGCGGGAGACGGCCCCGGCCGGTGGTGTGCAGCGGGGTCCCAGCGGGTCACGGGGATCGACAAGTCGCCCCGGATGACCGCCCGCACGGACTTCGAGGCCGCCCTGCTCCGGATACGCGAGTTGCTGCGGCCTGGCGGCACGCTGGTGGTGTTCGGTGAGGGCATGCCGGTCGCCGTTCCCCGGATGAGCTACGGGCCGGTGCGGGCCACCGCACGACGGACGTTGCCCGGTACGCGCCATCGACGCCACGTGCTCCGCCGGTACTCGCTGTCGTGGCGGAAGCCCGGCCGCGGAGGAGCGTGAGGGTCACGTCGCGTCGTCGTCCGTGCTGCCGAAGCGGTGGGCCGTGCAGAGGAGGGCGGTGATCGCGGTCAGCAGGAGGACGCCCGCCTCCAGGGCCGGCGGTGGCTGCCAGGTGCCCCAGTGGACACCGGCGGCAGCGGCGGGGCTGGCGGTGCGGCGCAGGAGGTCGGTGGCGTAGGCGAGCGGGTTGAGGGCGGCCGCGGTGGCCACCCAGGAGGGGAGGGTGGACAGGGGGACGAGCGCGCCCGATCCGAAGAGCAGGGGGGCGCTGGTCAGCGCCAGGAGCGTGCTGAAGGTCTCGGGCCGCCTGGTGTGTACGGCGGGTACGAGGGCGAGCGCGGTCACCGTGAAGGACGCCAGGGCCAGTTCCGCGAGGAGGGCGGCGAGCGGCAGGGGCCGGTAGGGCAGTCCGCCGGCCGGTGCCAGGGCGAGCAGGACGGCGCCCTGGGCCGTGGCCGTGGCGCAGCCGCCGAGGCAGATCCCGCACAGCAGGCTCGACCGGCGGGCGGGGGTGACGAGCAGCTCGCGGATGGTGCCGTTGTACCGGTCGGTGATCAGACGGATGCCCACGCTGATGGCCGGCGCCTGGATGGCCATCAGCAGGATGCCGGGATAGATGAAGGCGCGGTACTGGCCGCCGACGGCGCTGTCGGGGACGAGTGCGGACAGGCCGCCGCCGAAGGCGAGCAGGAACAGCAGGGGCTGCAGGAGCATCAGCACCGTGTTCGTGGGGTTCGCGGTCAGTCGTAGCCAGTCGCGCGTGATGAGTGCGTGGACGGCGCGCACCTCCTGGCGCACGCCGGCCTTCCCGGCCCGGTACGCCCCGGACGAGACGCGTGCCGTCGTCATGGGGTGCCGCTCTCGGGCTCGAAGGGGCGGCCGGTGTGGTGGAAGAAGACGTCGTCCAGGGTGGGCACGGTGGCGGTGGCCGTGTGGATGTGGATGCCGTGGACGCCGAGGGTGGCGCACAGCCTGGGCAGCCACTCGGCGCTGTCGGTCACCGGCACGGTGACCTCCTCGCCGCCGTCGAACGCGGTGCGGCCGTGGTCGGCTCTGAGCAGGGCGGCGGCCCGCCGGTTGTCGCTGGTGCGCAGCCGTACGGTCTCCTGCCCGAGGGCGGATTTCAGGCCGGCGGGCGTGCCGTGGGCGACGATGCGACCGTGGTCGATGATGGCGAGCCGGTCGCAGTACTCGGCCTCCTCCAGGTAGTGCGTGGTGACGAAGACGGTGATGTGCTCGTCCTCGCGCAGGCGGCGCAGGTGTTGCCACAGGCGGGCGCGGGCGGGCGGGTCGAGTCCGGCGGTCGGTTCGTCCAGGAAGAGCACGCGGGGTTCGTGCAGCAGGGCGCGGGCGATGTCGAGGCGGCGGCGCATGCCGCCGGAGAGGGTGCGTACCCGTGCGTGCCGGTGTTCGGCGAGCCGGGCGGCGTTCAGCACCTGGCCGGTGCGGGAGCGGGCGTCGGAGCGGGACAGACCGTGCAGGCGCGCGTGCAGTCGCAGGCTCTGGGCGCAGGTCAGGTCGCGCTCCAGGGCGCTGTGCTGGAAGAGGACGCCGACGCGGCGGCGCACCAGGTGCGATTCGGTGAGCACGTTCGCCCCGGCGACCCACGCCTCCCCCGCGGTGGGTCTCTTCAGCGCGCACAGCATGGACACGGTGGTGGACTTCCCCGCGCCGTTGGGGCCGAGGAAGGCGAACATCTCGCCGGTCGCGACGGTCAGGTCCACGCCCCGTACGGCGTCCTGGCCGCCGGGGTAGGTCTTGGCCAGTCCCCGGGTGTGCACCGCGTACGGCAGGGCGCGCCGGGTTCCCCGGCCACCGGCGGCGGTGTCCGTGCCGGGGCTCGGACGCCCGGTCATCAGCGGTTCCCGGTGAGGGGCAGGGGCGGGACGGTGATGACGGGCGTGTAGCCGCGTTCGTGTGCCGGTTCGCCCACGGGTTCGGAGCCGACGGCGACCCAGGCGTGGGCGCGGAAGGGTTCGGTGCGCACGCCGGTGCACCAGGTGGGCCAGGTTCCCCACGCTCGGCACAACAGGGCGGTGGCCAGGGAGCGTTGCAGGCAGCTGCGGTCGGCGGCGCAGCGCGGGCTGACGGTGATGACGGCCTGCCGGGCCGCGGCGGCCTGCTGCCGGGTGGCGGGGACGGCTCCGCGGCGCAGCAGGTGCAGGACGGCGCGGATGCGGCGCGGTCCGGCGCCGGCCAGCGGGCGGGCGGCGGCCACGGCCAGCCGGGCGAGCAGGCGGCGCAGCGGCGGGACGATGGCCGGTTGTGGTGCTCCGACGGGGTCGGTCATGGTGAGTGCTCCTGGTGCGGTGGCGAAAGTGTCTGTCTCGGGCGTCCGCCGGGCTCCCGGGCCTCCCCCGGGCTCCCGGAGTCCGGGGAGCGGCTGATGCCTGGCGGCTCAGTCACGCAGCAGCCCGGCCCGCCGCAGGGCTTCCACGAGCCGCGCGACGTCCTCCCCGGCGCGCGCGACGGCCTGCGGATAGCGTTCCGCCAGGGCCGCGGCGGCGTCCTCGGCGGTGGCGCCCCGCAGCAGCAGGCGGAGGACGAGCGCACCGGTGGGATTCAACTGGCGGTATTTCCCGGTGCGTTCGTCCAGCAGGACCATGGCACCGCCGTCGGTGTCGACCGCGGTCACGTACGCGGCCAGCGATACGGACATCAACGCGCTCCTCTCATCGCCGTACCCCTTGTTCACCGTGCTGTCGCGGCGGGCGGATCCGGCACCGGGGCCGGGCCGTCGTCGTCCAGCGAGCGGAGCCACACCTCGCAGCCCAACGTGTGGAGCAGCGGGTCGAGTTCGGCGGCGGTGGCGTGGTGGCGCAGGGCGCGGCGCAGCCGTTCGGCGTCGATCAGCCCGGCGTCGGCCAGCAGCGAGTCCTCGGTCAGGGCCAGCAGTTCCCCGCGGTGGCGGCGCAGCCCGTGGTAGAAGTCGGCGTCGTACGGGCCCTTGTCCGGGCGGGCCAGGAGGTGCGCGGGCACGGTGCCGGACAGGGCTGCGCCCAGCAGCGGTTTGTACGCACCGGGCCGTACGGCTTCCAGCGGGCGGACCGACAGGGCGGCGGTGACGACCGCGTCGTCGGTGTAGGGCAGGGCCAGGTCCGGGCCGGCCAGCGTCTGGTTCAGCACGCGGATCGTGTTGCCGCCCTCCCGGACCTGTTGCAGCGCGCAGTGCACGGACCGCTGGGGCGCTAGCGGTTCGGGGCTGTCGGCCGCCGCGCTGCGCAGCGCGTCCGTCATCATCGCCACCGCCTCGGGGGTGGCCCAGCCCGGTGCGCGGGGTTCGGGCTGCCAGCCGAGCGTGTCCGTGAAGCCCGACGGCGGTGGGAGGGTCAGGTGTCCGGCGGCGTCCCGCAGCCACCGCCGGTAGGGGGTCCGTCCGAGGAGGCCGCGGGCCACCGAGAGGTGACCGGCGCGCCATTGGTGGCGTTGCCTGCTCAGCAACCGCCATGCCTGCCACGGCCGGGTGGCGGCCAGGTCCTGGAGGTGGCAGGGGAACGGCGTGAACATCTCGTCGCCGCCGCCACCGCTCAGATGGAGCCGGGAGCCGTGCTCCGTGACCCGCCGCAGCAGGTCGGTCTGTTTGGCGAAGTCGCGTACCCATGCACAGGGTTCCTCGCTGGGCAGCCGTAACCCGCCGACGCCGGCGAACCAGTCGGGAGACTCCTCGCCGGTCAGCACCAGGTGGGTGGCCGACGGCAGTGCCGCGCGGGCGCGCGCGGCCCAGACGGCGTCTTCGTTGTCCGGGTCCCGTCCCTCCCAGTGCACGGTGACCAGCCGGTCCGCTTCCCGTGCGGCCAGGAAGCACAGGCTCGTGGAGTCCAGCCCTCCGGAGAGATCGGCGCTGACCGTGCCGCCGCCGGCCGTGCAGGTGCCGATCGCGTCCGTCAGTGCCGTCCGTACCTCGGCCGCGGCCTCCGTCAGGGACAGGTGCGGTTCGGGCGGACTCCACCAGCGGGCCCGGGGCCCGGGGCGCCCGTCGCGCTCCCACACCAACGCCTCCTGCGGGGGTACGGCACGCACGTCGCGCCAGTAGGTGCGG
The DNA here is from genome assembly GCF_964272715.1 of Streptomyces sp. SudanB182_2057. Taxonomy (NCBI): domain Bacteria; kingdom Bacillati; phylum Actinomycetota; class Actinomycetes; order Kitasatosporales; family Streptomycetaceae; genus Streptomyces; species Streptomyces sp. SudanB182_2057. The sequence goes on along the minus strand of NZ_OZ186798.1, from coordinate 8,028,059 downwards.
TCGGCGAGGACCGTGGAAGCCACCGGCGGGTGGAGAAGCCGCACGGCGAGCGCCCCGGGGTCGGGGTCCGCGCCCGACAGGGCTGCCAGCACATCGGCGCGGTCGGCCGCCACCGGTACGCCGTCGATGTGTGTGGTGAAGACACGGCGTACGGCCGATGCCGTACCGCGCGCCCACACCCGTCCGCCGACGGAGGCCAGCACATGGAAGCTGCCCGCCAGGCCGGTCACGGCCCGTTCCGCCTCCGCGGGCCGGCGCACCCGCTCGATCCGCCGCCGTAGCGTCCCGGCCCGCACGCAGCTCCGGCCCAGGAGCACGATCCGTGCCTCGCCCGCCCAGGCCGACACCTCCTGGCCGGCGTCCCACCGGCCCACCAGCCAGGGCCGTCCGGAGGCGTGCGGCACGCGGCGCACGTCCTCCCGGTCCAGCCGCTCCGCGACAGCGGCGGCGGCCGGTGCGTCGGGCAGCATCACCCACCAGTCGTCCACGGCACTCCTTCTCCTCACGGACAGGTCCAGCGCCCCCACGCCCGGTGGGCGCGCACGGTCGCGCGCGCCCACCGGGTTCACAGCACCTGGCTCACTGGCCTCAGGGGTAGCGCCAGTACGGCGGCAGCCCTCCGTCGTAGCGGTTGCCCCACGGCCACCCGAGGGTGACCTCGGCGAAGTCGCCGGCCTCGCTCAGCATCGGCGCCTCGTAGACCTCCTCGTGGTCCTCCATGTCTGTCACCTCCTTCCGTGTCCTTCGAGCCGAAGGGGTGTGGACCGGCGGCCCGTCCGCCGGCATGCGGGGTCCGGTCCCGCAACGGTGATGACCGAACCGGCGTGGGATAACCGGCTGAACCGCATAAACACACCGCACGAATGAACGGGCAGCACAACCCTGACAAAACCGCACCACTCACCACGGAAAGTGCCTACGTCGCGCCATGCGCGTGCCCGCGCACATCACCGGCCGCCCCGCACCACCGCGCGCGGGAGGGTTTCCGCGCATGCCACAGGGGCCCTGCGGACCGTTCCGCAGGGCCCCCGCTCCGCTTCTCAACCCTTCACGAGGTGGCGGGCCCGCCCGGTTCAGGCCGGCTGCAACAGCAGGGCGCAGATGTCGTTCGGGAGCTGGTCCAGTGCCGACTCCAGCGTGCCGGGCGAGACGTGGTCGCGTACGACGGTGGTGACGGCCGCCGCCATCCTCGGCACGTCTTCGGCGTCGACCCTGGCTTCCTGGACGAAGCGGTTCACGTAGCCGTCGGTGTCGTACTTGATGGGCACGGAGCTCGGGGTCCAGCCGTCGTAGTAGGCGCCGCGCAGCAGTTCGGGGAGTTGTGCGGCGAGGTGGGCCGACGCCTCGACGGTGAGCCGGTCCCGGAGGGTGTGCAGCCGGTGCGCAGGACCCGGTGAGCGAGATGGCGGTCGTCCGTTCCCAGGGCTTGCGCGACCGCCTTGAGCCAGATGTTCGCACTGTGGATGGCGTGCTCGAAGTCGGATGAGCGGGTGGTGGGCATCGTCTTACCTTCACTTCGTTCGCCCGGGCATGGAGCGGCGGGGAGCGTGCCGGACCCGGCGGGTGCGGCACGCTCCTCGGCTCAGTGCTTGTCGGGGCGGGCGACGCCGATGGTGAGGCCCATGGCCGCCAGTCCGAGCGCCATGGTGATGATGCCGGTCAGGACGTTGTTCCAGATGACACCGGCCCGTGCGCCGTGCGTGGCGGTGACCACCCAGGGCGCGATCAGGAGCCAGACACCCAGGGGTACCAGCGCCCAGGCCAGACGGAACATCCGCTCCGGCACGAGGGCCAGGCCGAGACCGATCAGGCCGATGGTGATGCCGACGATCAGGTTGTTGGCGGTGATGTTCCGCAGGCCCGCGAAGTGGACGGCCCACGGCGAGATCGCGACGTACAGACCGGTCAGGAGGATCAACCCCTCCAGGGCGATCGCCCTGCCGGTGGAGGCGGTGCGTTCGAGCCGCTCCCGCATCTCCGCCATCTCGGGGTGTCCGGTCATGCCGGTGGAGTATTGCGGATACGACATGGGCGTCGTCTCCTCTCCAGCATTGAGGCTTATGTGCTTTTTATCCGAATTCCCCTACTTGGGTGAGTGAAGCAACACCCACGAGCCCCACACTGTGATTCACGTCACACCTCTCTGTGCGCACCAGCAACCCGGAAACCGTGGGCACCACGGTGACCTCGGGTTTCGGGGCGTAAGGCGGCGGGGACCCGGTGGTGCACCCCGCGGAAGGGAGGCGAGCCGTGCCCGACACCGAACAGGACCGCATTCGGGAGGCGGCCCTGCCGCTGACCGGTCCGGACTCCCTGGACCCCCTGCTGGACCGCATCGGCGACGCCCGCTACGTCCTGCTGGGCGAGGCGTCCCACGGCACCGCCGACTACTACCGGCTCCGTGACGAGCTGACCCGCCGGCTGATCGAGGAGAAGGGGTTCTCCTTCGTCGCGGTGGAAGGCGACTGGCCCGACTGCCACGCCGTGCACTGCTCGGTGGTCGCGGCCCCGGGCGCGCCCGAGGACCCCGGCGAGGTGCTGGCGGGCTTCGACCGCTGGCCGGCGTGGATGTGGGGCAACACCGAGGTCGCGGCCTTCACCCGGTGGCTGCGCCGGCACAACGAGGGGCTGCCCCCCGAGCGGCGCGTCGGCTTCTTCGGGCTGGACGTCTACAGCCTCTGGGAGTCGCTGCACGCCGTCCTCGCCCACCTCCGCGAGCACGACCCCGAACGGGTGCGGCCCGCCCTGGACGCGTACCGGTGCTTCGAACCGTACGCCGAGGACCCGCACGCGTATGCGCTGGCCACACGGTACGTCCCCCAGGGATGTGAGCGGGAGGTGATCTCCCTGCTCACGGAGACACGGCACCGGGCCGCGCGGACGGCCTCCCCGGACGGTTCGCTCACGGAGTTCGCCGCCCGGCAGAACGCCGAGGTGCTGGCCGGTGCGGAGCGCTATTACCGGGCCATGCTGGACAGCGGCCCGGACTCCTGGAACATCCGCGACCGGCACATGGCCGACACGCTGGACCGGCTGATGGAGCACTACGGCCCCGATGCCAAGGCGGTGGTGTGGGAACACAACACCCATGTCGGGGACGCCCGCGCCACGGACATGGCCGACATCGGCGAGATCAACGTCGGTCAGCTGGTCCGCGAACGGCACATGGGCGCGGGCGTGGCGCTGGTCGGCTTCGGTTCGTACACCGGCACGGTGATCGCCGCGGACGCCTGGGGTGACGCGCCCCGGGTCATGGAGGTGCCGCCCGCGCACACCGGCAGCCTGGAGGACCTGCTGCACACGGCGCTGCCCGGCGAGCGGGCCCTCTTCGTCTTCCCCCCTGTGCAGTTCCAGCGGCCGCCCGCCACCGGCCGGCGCGCGTGGTTCCACGAGGAGCGCGGCCACCGGGCCATCGGGGTGGTCTACCAGCCGCGCTACGAACGCATGGGCAACTACGTGCCCACCGTCCTGGCCGAGCGCTACGACGCCTTCTGCTATCTCGACCACACCCGGGCCCTCACCCCGCTGCGCCCGACGGCCGCGGCGACCCCCGAGGCGGACACCTGGCCCGCCGGGGTCTGACGCCGACGGGGCCGTGCAGCGGCGCCGGATGTCTCGCGCCGGGTCTCGTACCGGCCGTTTCCACGCGGATCGCGCCGGAGGAGGCGGACGACCTGACCGCGTGCGGGCCGCGTGCGGGGTCTCAGCGGCTCCGGCCGGGGCCGGCGGAATTACCATGGGCACGGGCCCTGTTCCCACTTCCGTGCCCGACCCCGCGCGGGTATACATCCGCACACCACGGGAAATCCTGCCGTCCACGGGTGGACGCCATGAAAATCGAACTCATTCAACGGGCCGCCAACGTGCTGTTCGACGTCCCTGACGACATGCACGCGGAGATCATCATGCTCATCACGGCCGTCTCCGAGGACCGGCGGGCCCAGGTCCCTGATCTTGCCGCGGCCTTCGGCGAATGGTGCTGGCTGGTGTACACCGTCCACGACGACGTCGTCGAGGTACTGGATGTCGGCTGCGCCGGGTGACCGCGGCCGGCCGCCGACCGGCTGCAGGAGTGACGAAGGGCCGTCCGGCACGACGCGTCGGCCCCCGTGGGACTTCCACGGAGGCCGAGGCAGGTCCGTCAGGTGGTCGTGCAGGCGGTGCCGTTGAGGGTGAACGCGGCAGGCGAGGTGTTGGCGGTCGACTTGCCGCCGGTGAAACCGACCGTGACCGAGCCGCCCGCGGGGACCGTCGACGTGTACGGAGCGGCGGCGACCGTCACCGAGGCGCCGTTCTGGGTCGGGGTGCCGCCCCACATCGTGCCGATGGTCTGGCCGTCGGGGAAGCTGAAGCCCAGAGTCCAGCCGCTGATGGCGGCGGTGCCGGTGTTGCCGATGGTGATCTCGCCCTGGAAGCCGCCGGGCCATTCACCGGTGACGCGGTAGCGCACGGAGCAGCCGGCGCCGGGGGTGCCGGTGCCCTTCTCCGTCCTGACGGTGACCGTCGCGGACCGGGGCGAGCGGTTGCCGGCGGCGTCCTTGGCGTAGACCGCGAAGGTGTACGTCGTGTCGGCGGTCAGGGAGGAGACGGTGACCGTGGTGGCCGTGGTGGAGGCGGCCGTGGTCTCCGTGGTGCCGTTGAGGCGGACCACGTTGTAGCCGGTGATGCCAACGTTGTCACGGGCCGCGGGCCAGGTCAGGGTGGCGGAGGTGGGCGAGACGCCGGAGGCCGTCGGGGTGCCCGGTGCGGTCGGGGCCTCGGTGTCGGGGGCGGTGCCGCCGAAGACCGTGGCCTCGCGCGAGGTCGCGGCGATGCCGTTGGCGCCGTGGAAGATGCGCTGACCCCAGGAGCTGAGCCGGGCCGGGTCGAAGTCGATCGCGAGGTCGAGGACCGGGTCGGTGTTGCCGCTCCAGGACCAGGCCAGGTAGCCGAGGTCGAGCTGCTCGGCGACGGCCATCATGGTGTCCTCGTCCGGGTCGCCGTACTGGTCGGCCGGTCCGCCGAACTCACCGATGACGAGGGGGAGTTTCGCGGTGACGAAGGCGTTGAGATAGTCGGTGATCTCCTGCGCGGTGTCGAAGACGCTGTACATGTGGATCGAGAACAGGAGGTTGCCGGTGGTGTCGGCGTCGTACACCGCGCGGGCGTTGGCGCGCATGACGCCCTGCCAGTCCTGGCCCCAGTTGGGCGCGTCCACCATGATCGTGTGCTGGAAGCCCGCCGCGCGGAGCTTCTTGACCGCGGCGATGGTGGGCTCGGTCCACCCGGCCGGGTTCGTGTTGCCCCACGGCTCGTTGCCGATGTTGACGATGACGTAGTCCTCTTGGCCGGCCAGGACGTCCTTGAGGCTGATCCAGTAGTCGGCGGCGTGGTCGAGCGTGCCGGCGGCCGAGTCCTCGCCGTAGCCGGTGGTGTCGTGCACCTCCAGGACGCAGATCAGGCGGTTGGCCTTGCAGTCCTGGACGACGGACGCGACGTCCTGCGGGGTGTTGCGGGACCAGCGGTGGCCGTCGGAGAGGACGACGCGCACGGTGTTGGCCCCGAGCGCCTTGACGTCGGCCAGTGACCGGGTCTCGCCCGGGTACCAGGTGTGCGCGTGGTTGACGCCGCGCATCACGAAATCGTTGCCGTTGCCTTCGAGGAGGCGGCCGTTGCCGATGTGCAGCCCCGTCGCGGCGGCGGCCGGGCGGGAAACGGCGTGGGCGGGGACCGGGGAGAGGGCGAGCAGGCCGAGCACGGTGACCACGGCGGCCAGCCATACGGCGACCGGGTTCCTCGGTGTCGTACTTGTCGTTGGTCTCACTGCGACTCCATGAGTGGGTGAACAAGTCGGCCGACAACATGTGGGAGCGCTCCCATACAGCCAGTTGCGACAGGGGCACGTCAAGAGACTGGCCAGGATGGGAAAGGGCTTTCTCAATGGTGTTCCGGGCGTCGAGCCCAGCGATCAACGCGGTCGACGGCCTCCTGCCGCCCAGCCGCCTCGGCCGTCCTCCGAGGCCCCCGTTTCCGGTGCCGCGGTGAGCTGGACGTGGGCCTGGGCACGGCCCCACCGGTCCAGCAGCCTGCCCATGCGTTTGGCGGTGTGCAAGGTGATGGTCCGCTCGCCGATCCGCAGCCCGGGATGGCGGTGCAGGATGCGTTCCTCCAGGGTCAGGCAGTCGGCGGGCGAGCGCAGCCACACGGACAGCAGCAGGTTGTCCGGCCCGGTGACCGACGCGCACAGCCGGGTCTCCGGCAGCCCCGCCAGCGCGTGTGCCACGGCCTCGGTGCCGGGCCCCGGGGCGGCGATGCGGAACGCGGCGATGACCGGCCAGCCGGCCAGTTGCTGGGTGAGGTCGCACCGGAAGTAGACCTCACCGCCCGCGATCATGCGCGCCAGCCGCCGGCGTACGGTCGTCTCGCTCAGTCCGCACTCCCGCGCCAGCTCGGCGTGGCCCCGGCGAGCGTCGGCGCCGAGCGCGCGCAGGAGCCTGCGGTCGCCCTCGTGCGGTCCGCCGCCGGGCCGTGCGCGGGTACGGCCGTCGCCGCCGGTGAGATGGGTGCGCTGGCGTTCGTTGAGCGTGTGCACCAGCCATCCGCTGCCCTCGCGGTACACCCGGGTACAGATGCTCAGCCGTACCGACCGCACCCCGTCCAGGCGTCCCAGCCGCCCGGTGACGAAGTCGTCCAGGGACGGCAGGTCGTACGCCGCCACGCCCAGGAACAAGGCGTGGTCGCCCGTGGTGCGTTCCACGCTGAACACCGGTCCCCAGTGGCACAGTTCGGTGGTCAGCGCGTCGACCGCGCCGGGCGCGCAGGCGAGGTCGACGTAGCCGACGACCGAGGCGTGCTGGGCCGGGTAGGCCGTCATCCAGGCCAGGCCGTCGGCGGTGAGCCGCCGCCAGCGGCGTGCGGCGGTGGTGGCGTCGATGCCGATGACGGAGGCGATCTGCGCCCAGGTGGCGCGCGGCCGCAGTTGCAGGGCCTCGACGAGGGCCAGGTCGGTCTCGTCGGGGGCGTCCGGGAGGGCGGGGTCGGTGGGCGGCACGCGTCTCATCCTGTCAGCGCGGACGGCCCGGCTGAAGGGCCCCGGCCCATAACCGGGTTGCCGGATTCCGGCGGCAAGTCCCCTCGGCTGCCGGAATCCTGCGATTGCGCGGTGTGAAGCGGCGGACGGTGCAGGGTGTCCGCCAAGCGTCGCCTCGCACGGCGGGAGGACCCCTTTGCTCAGAACCACCCGGACCACCGCGGTCCTGCTGTTCACCGCCTGGGCCGTCGATTACATCGACCGGCAGGTGATCAATCTGGCGCTGCCGTCGATCGGCGACGCCTTCGGTCTCAGCCACGCGGAGCGGGGCGTGGTCCTCTCCTCGTTCTTCGTCACCTACGCGCTGACGCAGCTTCCCGCCGGCCTGGTCGCCGCGCGCTTCGGCGGTGCGCGGGTGGTGTGCGCGGCCCTCGTCCTGTGGTCGGTGTTCACCGGACTGACCGCCGTCGCCTGGTCGTTCACCGCGCTCGTGGTGTTCCGCTGTCTCTTCGGCGTGGCCCAGGGTCTGTTCCCCGCCGCCGCCATCGACACCCTCAGCCGGCGAAGTCTGCCCGAGCAGCGGCTGACCGCCAACGGCTGGATCCAGAGTTCCAACGCGGTCGGCGGGTTGCTGGCCGCCGTACTGGGCGGGCTGCTGCTGGCCCACTGGGACTGGCGGGTGATGTTCGCGGCCGTGTCCGTGCTGGGCCTGCTGGTGGTGGTCGCCCTCCGGCGCGGGCTGCCCGGACCGCTGCCCGCCGAACAGACCGGTCCGCCGCTGAGCCGGCCGAAGGGAGCCGCGACCGCCCTGCTGCGGTCGCCGGTCGTCTGGGGCTTCGCGGTGATGTTCCTCGCCTACGACGTCGTCGTGTGGGGGCTCAACAGCTGGAGCGCTTCCTTCCTGATGGAGGAGCGCGGTCTGGCGGTGGCCGACGCGGGGCTGGTGTCCCTGGCGCCGACCCTGCTCGCGGCGGTCGCCGCCGTCATCGGGGGCCGGCTGAGCGACAGGTTCGAGGGGCGCCCCCGGCGGATCGTCGTCCCGGCCATGTGCGTGGCGGGCGGACTGCTCGTCCTGCTGCCGCTCACCACCACGCTGGCCCAGTTCGTGGTGGTCGGCACGCTCGTCAGCGGGGCCGTCGGCCTGTGCTACATGCCGTGCTTCTCGGTGCCCCTGCGCAGCCTTCCGCCGGGCCTGACGGGTACGGCCTCGGGAATCATCCTGTTCGGCGGCCAGTTGGCGGGCATCGTCGTGCCGACCCTGTTCGGTCACATCGTCGACGCCTTCTCCTATCGCACCGCGTTCTGGTCGTTGCTCGTGGGTCCCGTGCTCGCCGTCGCCGCCGTGCTCTGGGTGCCCCAGACCTCCCCCCGTTTCCTGGCGCGTCTGCGCGCCGTCGTCACCGACACCCCGAAGGAGGACGACAGTGATAGCTCCGCTGCCGCCCACTCCGCCTGAGACCGGCCTGAGCCGCGGCCTCGCGGCCCACCTCCCGCACTGGGAGGAGGTCTACCGCGATCTGCACGCCCATCCCGAACTCGCCTTCGAGGAGCGACGTACCGCCGCCGCCGTCGTCCGGGAACTGGCGGACGTGGGCGGATGGGAGACCACCGAGCGGGTGGGCCGGACCGGTGTGGTGTCCGTCCTGCGCAACGGCGCGGGTCCGGTGGTCTGGCTGCGGGCGGACATGGACGCCCTGCCCGTGCGGGAGGAGACCGGGCTCCCGTACGCCTCCGTCGAGCCGGGGCTGATGCACGCCTGCGGTCATGACGTGCACGTCGCCGCCCTGCTGGGGGTGTGCCGGCAGCTCGCCGCGCACCCCGGCGCCTGGAGCGGGACCGCGGTGGCCGTCTTCCAGCCCGCCGAGGAGGTGGGCCACGGCGCGCGGGCCATGCTGGACGACGGTGTCCTCGACCGCTTCCCCCGGCCCGATGTGGTGCTGGGCCAGCACGTGGGCCCGCTGCCCGCCGGTGTGGTGACGACCAGGCCCGGCCCCCTCATGGCGGCGGCCGACAGCCTCCGGGTCACCCTGTACGGCGCGGGCGCGCACGCCTCCGCCCCCCATCTCGCCGTCGATCCGATCGTGATGGCGGCGGCCGTGGTGCTGCGACTCCAGACCCTGTCCGCCCGTCTGGCACCGCTGTCCCCGTCACCGCTCCTCACGGTCGGGGCCCTGCACTCCGGCACCGTGGCGAACGTCATCCCGCACACCGCCGAACTGCTGTGCAGCCTGCGGACGTTCGACGAGCAGACCCGCGAGCGGGTCCTGGCCGACATCCGGCGCGTCGTCGACGCGGAGGCCGACGCGCAGGGCGCCACCCGTACGCCGGACATCACGACGTACGACTCCTTCCCCCTGACGGTCAACGACCCGGCCGCCACCGAGCGCGTCCTGGCGGCCGTGGGCGACGCGGGTGCCCTGGGGCACACCCTGCCCGCTCCGCTCTCGGCCAGCGAGGACTTCGGCCGGTTCGCGGCGGCGGCCGGGTGCCCGTCGGTGTTCTTCCACTTCGGCGGCGCTGACCCCGGGGACTTCGACGAGGCGGCCGTGGCCGCGCTGGAACGCGGCACGCTCCCGCCGGGCACGGCCACGAACCACTCCCCGTACTACGCGCCCTCCGACCGGCACGCCGTCGCCGCCGGGGTACGCCACCTCCTGGCCGCCGCCGCGTCCTGGCTGGACCCCCAAAACGGAAGGACAGCCGCGTGAAGTCCTGGAAGCCCGTTCTCCTCGCCGCCGCGCTCGTCCTGGCGGGGGCCGCCCCCGCGGCCGCCGCGCGGACCGGCTCCCCCGTGCCCGCAGTGCCCGACTGCGCCTGGGAACCACTGGGCTACCAGACGTCCAACGTCGCCTATCCGGACACCAATGCCCGGTACTGGCTGCTGCGTTACACCGTGCGCAAGGGCCTGACCATCCGGCTCGACGGCCGCTTCCCGGACGCCCGCTACGCCTCCATCGCCACCTACGACGCCCACCGCAGCAGCTTCACGGGCCCGGACGGAACCCCGTCCGCGCTGACCGACCATCAGCTCGTCCCGGACCGGGGCAGCGGCAACCCGTACCGCCGACCCGCCCGGCCCGGCGGCAAGTTCACCGTCACGGTCACGGAGGCGCCGGCGGGCCGGCCCAACGCCCTGCCGCTCGCCCCCGCCGGCACCCCGGAAGGCGCCGAGGGGACCGTCGTCCACCGGATCTACCTGCCGCACGGGAAGTTCCGCCTGCCGAAGGTCACCTTCGTCCAGGACGGGCACCGCGTCCGGGTGGGGACGTGCGCGGACGCCCTGTCCCCCGGCGCTGCCGCCGTCGGAGCGCCCTCCGGGACCCCGTCACCGGCCGGGGAGGGCACCCCGCCCCGGCCGGCCTTCTCCCGGTCGGGCGGTGCCGGTCTCTACCCCAACCCGGACAACGCGTATCTGAGCGCCGGCTTCGACGCGCCGCCCGCCGGACAGGTCCTCGTCGTCCGCGGCAAGGCGCCCACCGCGACCGCCGGGGACCGCGCCCGGCCCTGGCCCGCCGGGAACGCCCAGGTCCGGTACTGGTCGATGTGCGACAACCTGTGGTGGGGGCCGGGCGAGGTGGTCGCCAACCCGCTGCCCGGCGGCGGGGTGGACCCCGGCTGCCGCGCGGACTTCGACACCCGTCTCTCCCCGGCCGGCACCTACACGTACGCCGTCGGTACGGAGGAACAGCGGGCGGCCGTCGAGCGCGTGCCCGGGGTCACCTTCCTGCCGCTGTCCTCGGCCACACCGACCGCCCGGCACCTGCTGATCCTGCGGAACATGGTGGCCGCGCCCGGCTTCGCCGAGGCGATCCAGCGGGTTCCGGCGGGGAGCGACGCGGCCCGCACCGCCGAGGTGATGGGCGCGTACTACCCCAAGGCGGCCTATTGCGGCCTGAGTCTGCTCGCCGAGTCGGGGCCGGAGGCCTGCCCGGGGTCCTGACGTGCGGCGGAACGCCGGGACTTCGCAGGTCGGTTACAACCTTTCGGCCGGTCCGGCCGTCCAAGGGGAGCCCGGTGATCACCGCACCGGGTTTCACTTCTTTCCGATGTGGGGGATGCGATGAGTTCTGTCTCCGTCGGCCGTGTGCTGCGTCGTGGCGCGTGTGCCGGAGCTGTGGGGGCGTTGCTGGCCGCCGGTCTCGGCAGCGGGGTCGCCTTCGCCGACGAGGCGCAGACCGACCAGCTGTGGATCCAGGCGCCGTACGAGCAGCCGGTCACGGTGGGTGCGGACGGCGCCGCCGGGGAGTACCGGTCGCTGGCGCTCGGCCTGTACCACGACAACTCCAACTTCACCGTGACCGACGGCCGGTTGACCGTCGACGTCTCGGGGCTGGCCGGGGCCGTCGACGTGGTCTGGCCCGGCAACTGCGCGCCGGACGGCGCCGGTACGGTCGCCGTGTGCGACACCGGGGACGTGCCCACCGGTTACACCCCGCAGGTCGAGCTGAAGGTGCGGGCCGCCGCCGGCACCGGCGTCGGCTCGGTGCAGGGCGCCATCAAGTACTCGGCGGAGGCCACCGGCGGCCCCGACGGCAAGCTCGTGGCCCCGGGCACGGAGACCCTCGTCACCGTCGGCTCGGGTCCGGACCTGGGTGTCGACGCCGCGCGGAGCGTGCGGGACGTGGCGCCCGGGACCACCCTCACGGCGCCGCTCTCCGTCACCAACACCGGTGACCAGACGGCCCACGGCTTCAGCGTGCAGTTGTGGGCGACGTACGGCCTCGATCTCGTCACCCGTTACCCGCAGTGCGCCTACGACGGGCCGGACGCCGATGACAACGAGTACTCGCCCATGACGCACGTGACGTGCTCCTTCGACACCGACATCGCGCCCGGCGCCACGGTGGAGCTGCCGGAGCCGCTGCGGCTCGCCGTGACCGGCCACGCGCTGTACGAGCGGTTCGACTACGAGGTGCAGCCGGGCGGCGGCGCCACCGACCTCGACGTCTCGGACAACTACCAGGCGTGGAGCATCAGCGCCCGCAACACCGCCGACTTCGCGGTGCACGGCACCCAGGTGAGCGGCCGGGCCGGGGACACCGTCACCGCCGCCTTCCGCTTCACCAACCAGGGCCCGGCCTGGGTCGGCAACGTCAGTTCCGGTGACCCGGTCGCCGTGATCGACTTCTACCTCCCGGAGGGCACCACCGCCACGTCCGTGCCGGACACCTGCGACGCCGCCGGGGCGTCCCACTACGCCTGCACCCTGCCGATATGGGCCAAGCCCGGCCTGGACGTCGGCTTCCCGTTCCGGCTGCGCGTCGACCGGGTCGTCCCCGACGCGACGGGCCGTGTCGTCGCCCGGCCCGACTACGGCACGTCGTTCGCCTTCGACCCGGACAGCGGGAACAACTCCGCGACGGTGACCGTCAACCCGTCCGCCTGACGGCGACGAGCGGGGCGGGCCGGTGGCCTGCCCCGCTCTCGGGTCTCCGCACCCGTGGCCGGCTACGCCTCGGCGCGGGTGAGCACGGCCTCGTCGGCCCGCGGTCGCTCCGCCGGGGAAGGGGAGGACCGGGCGGCGTGGACGCGGTCGAGCAGGGCCGCTGGGTCCGGGTGGGCCTGGAGGGCGGTGAGGAGCAGCCGCCAGAGGTCGTGCAGGTGCTGCTCGATGTGCTCGCGGCCGTCCAGCGCGTCGGAGACGGTGTGGAGGCCGAAGAACGCGCAGACCACGCTGTGCGCGGCGGTCACCGGATCGACGCCGTCGGCGAGTTCGCCGTCGGCGCGTGCCTCGGCGAGGAGTTCGGTGACGACCCCGATCCAGTCGACGAAGGGCGTGGGCAGCGGAGCGGCGATCGCCTTGCGTTCCATCCACAGGCGTGACCCGGCCCGTACGACGACGTCGTCCCGGAAGGCGCGGGCGACGGTGAAGCTCAGCGCCACCAGTTTCTCCAGGGCCGGGCGGCCGGTGGAGCGGTGGCGTTCGATCATGCGCGGCCAGGACGCGAAGTGCTCCTCGACCACGGCGAGGGCCAGTTTCTCCTTGCTGGCGTAATGGAAATAGATGGCGCCGCTGGTGCGCCCGGAAAGCGCGCTGATATCGCTGATGCTGGTCCCGGCATAACCCCGTTCATCGAACAATTGTGCCGCGGTTTCCAGCAGAGCCCGCCGTGTCAGATTCGCTCGCACGCGTCGCAACCTTTTTCCGAGGTTCCCGTACCTCACCTGCCGCTAGGCAATGTAGTACCCGAGCCCGCCCGGACTGTCGAGTCGGTGTGCGGAACGCGCCGAACTGCGGTCTGCTGGGGGAATGGACGCTCGAATCCGTGGCACCGCCGCAGAGCCGCGGGACCTGAGCTGGTCGCGCACGGTCCCCCGGGAACTGGTCCACCGGGCGTCCGTGGCGGAGGTCCTGCTCACCGACGTACAACGCGTCGACGCGACGCGGTTTCTGGCGGCCGCCTGCTGGTCGCGGTCGCATCCCACCTTTCCGGTCGACGGCCATGCCGCGCATCATCCGCTGATGGTGGTGGAGACATTACGGCAGCTGGGTATTTTCATCCCTTTGCGCTACCTCGGCGTCCCGATGGACACCCGCATGCTCATCACCGACGTCTTCTTCACCACGGACCCAGGAGCGCAGCCACACGCCACCCACGGCGCCACCCAGGTCACCTGCCGGGTGCGGGTCACCGGGCTGCGCGCCGGTTCCGACGGGACCACCGCCGGTTTGCGACTGCACACGGAGTTCCTGGCCGACGGCGCGGTGTTCGCCAGGGCCGGCGGCGGGGCCCGGTTCCTCTCCCCCGAACGGTACGCCGCCCTGCGCGGGCCGCTGACGGGCACCTGCCAGCCCCCGGCGTCGGCCGGGCTGCTCCGGCCCGATCCGGCCCGGCTCGGGGTGTCCCACGCCCGGGACGTGGTCATCGGCCGCGCCGGTCCCGAAGGTGAAGGACAGCGCCGCCGGGGCCGGGGGGACCCTCCGGAGATGCTGGTGGACGCGGCCGACCCCTGGCATCCCTTCTTCTTCGACCACGCCACCGACCACGTGCCCGGGATGGTGCTGCTGGAGGCGGCGCGCCAGGCCGCCGCGCTGGCGAGCGACGGAGCCCTGTCCCGGCCCACCGGCGTCCGGCTGACGGCGCTGCGCTTCACCGAGTTCACTCCGCCCGCGCGGATCGTGTGCGTGCCGCACCACCGCACCTGTGCCTTCCGGTTCGAACAGGACGGAGAATGCCCGGCTTTCGGCGTTCTGCACTACCAATCACCCTTGCGAGCGTAACTTGACGTCACCGCTTGACTGCCATGCGTGACCAATTCTAGCGTAACGATCGTTATGTTCCCTGGTGGGACTAGTCCGTACGGGCGTCAACGGCCGACCGTACGACTTCCGGCCCCGCCCGGAACCCTGCGCCGCCCCGCGCACACGGGTGGCCCGTCGGCGCCGCTCGCACCCTCGCGGTGAGAGGACGTCACACCCCGGTCTGCGCTCTCGCGGCCCATCCGAACGGAAAGCACACAGATGACGCTTCATCGCATCCTTTCCTGGACACCGGCGGCCGTCGTCTTCGACTGCGACGGCACGCTGCTGGACACCGAACGACACTGGGAGACCGCTCGCCGGCGGGTTCTCGACGACGTGGGCCTCACCCCCGCCGCGGGCTTCGCGGAACGGGCCAAGGGCCTGCACTACACCGAGTGCGGGCAGCTCATGGCCGACGAGGGAGGCCGTCCCGAACTGGGGCGGGACCTCGCCGACCGGCTGCTCGGGCACTTCCGCGCCCTGGTCTGCGACCATCCGGTGATCATGCCGGGCGCCCGCGACCTGGTGCGGGCGGCGGCCGCCTTCGCCCCGTTGGCCGTCGCCAGCAACTGCCCCCGTGACGTGGTCGAACCCGGTCTGGAAGAGGCCGGGCTGCTCCGTCACTTCCGCGCCGTGGTGGTGCCCGAGGGCACGATCCGGCCCAAGCCCGACCCGGACGTCTATCTGACGGCCGCCCAGCGCTGCGGCGCCGATCCGGCCGACACGCTGGCGGTCGAGGACACGCACTGCGGGATCCTCGCCGCGGTCCGGGCCGGTCTGACGGTGCTCGGCGCCGGTCCCTGGCCCGGCGAGGAGACCGCCGCCCTGACCGGCCTGTGGGTCGAGACGCTGGACGACCCGCGGATCATCCGCTGGGCCACCGAGCGGACGCCGCTCAGGACCTCGCCGCCGAAGCCCGCCGGGGCCCCGTCGCCGACCGGTTCCGGGCTTCAACAGGCCACGGCTCCGTGACCGCCGTCCCACGGCGGGTCGACGGTGGCCCGGGTCCGTCCCCGGAAGGCGGGTCGCCGCCCGCTCAGTCCGGCCGCCGCGGCGCCGGATCCGTCACGGACGGCGGCAGCGCGGTGACCACGCCGCCGGCCGAGGAGAGCAGCAGGCCGACGCCCACCGCACCGGGGTCCGGCACTCCCCTGCCCCGCTCGCCGACGTAACTGGCCCGGCCACGGCGCGCCCGCAGGCGTGCCGTCAGGCGCACCCCCTCCCATGCGGCGCGCGACGCATGGGCGAGGGCCACCCGGCTGCCGACCTGCTCCGGACACACGCGCAGCGCCTCGCACGCCGGATACAGGGCATCCACGAGTGTCTTGTCCCCCGGCCGCGCCTCGCCGACCCGCTGTACGGCGGCGAGCCCACCGGTGAGTCCGGCGCGCAGCGCGGTCACGTCCAGTACCGGGCCGACCGCCGCCAGCGCCAGTTCCGTCAGCAGCAGCCCGAACAGCGGGCCGCTGGTGCCGCCGACCCCGTCCAGGAAGACGGTCGCCACCGTCCGCAGCGGTCCGCCGGCCCGCCCGGCGGCAGCCGGTGGCACCGGCCCCGCCTGGTCCAGGGCGCGCACGGACGCGTCCAGTCCCGAGCGGAGATTCGTCCCGAAGTCGCCGTCGCCCACCCGTTGGTCGAGCGCGGTGAGCTCGGTCTCGGTGGCCCGGACGGAGGCGGCGAACCTCCGCATCCAGCCTTCGGTGAAGGCCGCTTGGGCGACGGGGATGTCCGTCCACGTCGTGCTCGCGACGGCGCTGTCCGGGGATGCCGCGTCGTCCTGCGCCGAGTAGTGCTCCAGCATGGTGCCACCTCCTGCCCGCCCTTGGTCACCGGGGCCATGAGGGCGTGTGCGCGGGCGCGTCGAACCACTTGACCGTCTCCGGGTCCGCCCGCATCAGCGTGAGCGAGAAGCCGCGCATGTCCAGCGCGGTCACGAAGTCGCCCACGAGGACGCGTTCGAGGACCAGTCCCCACCGGTCCAGGCGTGCCGCGAGTTGCCGCGCCACGCCGTACAACTCCAGGCGCGTCACCCCGCCGAGCCCGTTGACCAGGGCGATGACCGAGTCACCGGCGGCCGGGTCCAGCGCGGCGAGCAGTTCCTCCGTCATCCGGGTGACCAGCTCGTCCAGGGCCGGCCGGGACTCCGTACGGCGGGCCCGCTCGCCGTGGATGCCGACCCCCCACTCGAGGTCCCCCTCGGCGAGGTCGAACGCGGAACGCCCCGTGGCCGGAGTGCGATGCGCGGCCGAGGCGACCGCGAGGCTACGGCAGCGGCTCACCACATCGGTGCCGAGGTCGACGAGTTCGCGCAGCCCGAGGCCGGTGTCCGCGGCGGCGCCGAGGACCTTCTCCACCAGTACGGCGGCCCCGGTGCCCCGGCGGCCCGTGGCCGACTCGGGCGAGTCCGACGCCAGGTCGTCGTCGATCAGCACGCGGGCGCAGTCGATGCCCTCATGGGCGAGCCGCTCGGCCGCGATGCCGAAGTTGATGCGGTCCCCCGTGTAGTTCTTCACCAGGTGCAGCACGCCCGCGCCGCGCGACACGGCACGGGAGGCGTCGAACACCTGCCGGTTGTGCGGGGAGGCCATCAACTGGCCGGGGCACACGGCGTCCAGCATGCCCGCGCCGAGGAAACCGAGGTGCAGCGGTTCGTGCCCGCAGCCGCCGCCCGACACGATCGCCACGCGGCGGCCGGGGGCCGGGTGCCGGGCGTGGAAGAAACCGGCCGCCTCGTCGTGGACGACGAGGTCGGCATGGACTCGGGCGAACCCGGCCAGTGCGTCGGGGACCATTCGGTCGAGCGAATTCGTGAAGTACACCACTGGCCGGCCTCCCAGACGTCCTCGGCCTCGCGGCGCCCCGGAACGGGAAGCCGGAGGCCGGAAACCACGGTGGGTCGATCGGAGGCACGTCATCCGCGGACGCAACCCGAGATGCTGCCTCGTGTGTCTCCGGGTCTCACCTGCCTTACGGCGGTCCGCCTCGCGGCTGTCGCCCTCGGATCCGTCTTTCCGGCCATGCTGCGGCTCCCCGGCCGCGACGGCAAGTCGAGCCCGGCGGGCACCGGCCGCCGGGCGCATCCGAGGCGCTCGGTGCATGCTTGATGTCATCGGCCGGTCGCCCGGTGGGCTGCGCCGGTACAGGAGGAAGTGTCCGTGGCGGGCCCGGGTGCCGCGCCGGTGCTAGGGTGCCGGCACCTTCGCCCTGCCCCGAGGTCACTTGACGGAGCCGCCGGTGATGCCGGCGGCGATGTACTTCTGCGCGAGGACGAGCAGGATCGCGGCGGGCACCGCGGACAGCACGGACGCCGCCATCACCGAGCCCCAGTCGCCCACGTGCGCGCCGATGTACTGGTAGATGCCCAGCGTGACCGGCTTGACGTCGTCGGTGGTGTTCAGGGTGAGCGCGAACATGAAGTCGCTCCACGAGAACAGGAAGGCGAACAGGCCCGAGGTGATCAGGGAGTTGCGGCTCATCGGCAGCACCACCCGCAGGAAGGTGCGCAGCCGTCCCGCGCCGTCCATCTCCGCGGCCTCGATCACCTCGCCGGGTATGGACTGCATGAACGACCGCATCAGCACGATGGAGAAGGGGATGCCCAGCGAGGCGTCCGCGAGCATCAGGCCGAAGTAGGAGTTGACCAGGCCCAGATCGACGTACGAGGTGTACAGGGCGTTGGCGATGACGATGCCGGGCACCATCTGGGTGATCAGGGTGCCGAACACGACGGTGCGTGTGCCGCGCAGCCGGAACCGGGCCAGCCCGTAGGCGGCCGGGGCCGCGATCGCCAGGCAGATGACGACCGCGCCGAGCGAGACCAGCAGCGAGGTGAGCAGATGCCCGCCCTGGTCGTCGAGCGCCTTGGAGAAGCCGGACAGGTCCAGGCGGTGCGGCACCGGATCGACCTCCAGCAGCCCGGCCTCGGGCTGGAGCGCGGTGTCGAGCATCCAGTACAGCGGGAACAGCATCACGGCCAGGACGAGCAGCCCGGCCGCGGTGGAGCCCCAACGGCGGCGCCCCGCACGCGGTTTCACGTTGTCGGCGGCCATCGCCGGTCACTTCCCCTCGGTGCGGTTGGCCCGCAGGTAGAGCACCGCGAAGACCGCGGAGATCAGGATCAGTACGTTGCCGACGACGGCGCCGGCCCCGAAGTCCAGCCGTACGAAGGAGTTCTGGTAGGTGAGCGTGCCCAGGGTCTGGGTGGCGTCGGCGGGGCCGCCGTCGGTGAGGGCGAGGATCAGGTCGAGGATCTTGACCGTCGACATGAAGCCCAGGACGAGGACGACCGTGATGACGGGACGGAGCGTCGGCAGGGTGACGGACCGGAAGGTCCGCCAGGCGGACGCGCCGTCCAGGGCGGCGGCCTCGTACAGCTCGCGGGGAACCTCCTGGAGACCGCCGTACAGGATGACCATGTTGAACGGGATCCCGATCCATATGTTGACCAGGATGACCGAGAGCAGGGCCATGTGGGGACTGGTCAGCCATGGAGTGTGGCCGTCGAGTCCGACGGCGTCCAGGAAGGAGTTCAGTACGCCCGTGTCCTGGTCCAGGATGCGCCGCCACACGATGCCGGAGACCACCATGGGCACCAGCCAGGGCAGCAGGATCAGCGACCGCAGGACGCCGTTCAGCGGGAACCTGCGGGTGAAGAAGACGGCGAGGGCGAGGCCCGCGCAGAACTGGCCGAGCAACGAGCCCGCGGTGAAGACGAGCGTGTGCCACAGGGCCTTGCCGAACAGGGCGTCCTGGAAGACGGCCGACCAGTTGTCGAACCCGTTCAGGGGCGCCTCGCCGGTGAAGAACGTCTTCGGCGTGTAGTGCTGGAAGCTCATCACGACGTTGCGGACGAGCGGGTACCCGAAGAACAGCAGCATGAACAGCACGGCGGGGGCGACGAATCCCCACTGGGCGAGGCGTCGCCGGTACCGCGGCCGGGCGGCGGCCGGTACGCCGGCCGCGGGCGCCGCGCCGCGCGCGGTGACGGTGGGCGTGGTCATCTGCGCGTACCTCAGTTCCCGCTCGTGGCCCGCTGCTGGGCACGCTGGAGGGCGGCCTGACTGGACTGGCCGGTCAGGGCGGCCTGGAAGGCGCTCTGCAGGGCGAGCGACACGGCCGGCCAGCCGGCGCCGAGCCGGGCCGTGCGGGACCGGGCCGCGGCCACCTGGTCGGCCAGCGCGTCCAGTTGGGGCACCTGCCCGCGCCAGACGGCGGCGGCCTTCCCGTTCGCCGGGACCATCCAGCTGTTGCGCGCGTAGGTCAGTTGCTCGCGCTCGCTCGTCAGGCAGCCGACGATCTTCCCCGCCATCCGCTCCCGCCGCTCGTCGCCGGTGTCCGGGACGGTGAGCACGGCACCGCCCAGCGGGGCCACGGACTTCGCGCCGGGCTCCGGCACGGGGATCCGCGCGATGCCCCAGTGCAGGGACTTCTTGGTGTTCAGGGTCTCGACCTGCCAAGGGCCGTTGATCATCATCGCCGCGTTGCCCGCCATGAACTGGTCGTTGACGTCGGCCTGGGTCCAGCCCACCGTCGACTTCGACAGCGAGCCGTCCTTCAGCAGGCTCTTCCAGTAGTCCAGCGCCTCGACGACCCGCGGCCCGTCGAGGCGGGTCTCGTCGCCGCCGTTGGACCACATGAACGGCGTGAACTGGAAGACGCCGTCCTCGGCGCCGCCCGCGCTGAGCGCGAGGCCGTAGCGCTTGCCCCGGGTCAGCTTCCGCGCGGTCTCGCGCAACTCCGCCCAGGTGGTGGGCACTTTCAGGCCCGCCTGGCCGAGGAGGTCCTTGTTGTAGAAGAGCGCGAGCGTGTTCACCGACCGGGCGGCTCCGTAGTACGTACCCCGGTAGGAGCCGAAGTTGACGATGCCGCGCGGCACGCCGTCGGTGTCCAGGCCGAGCGTCCTGAGGTCGGTCAGCCCGCCGGCCTCGGCGAACACCGGCATCTCCGAGGCGTCGAACTGCACGATGTCCGGCAGCGACTTGGAGGAGGCCATGCGCAGTGCCTTGGTCATCACCTGGGCCGCCGGGACGCTCTGCTGCTCGACGGTGACGCCGAGCCGCCTGCCGCACCGGGCCATCGCCTCGGCGTCCCAGCGGTGGTACGTCTCGTCGGTCGAGGAGTTCAGCACGGTGTAGACGGAGCCGTCGCGCTCCCGGCCGCAGCCGGTCAGTGCCGCCCCGGCGAGCAGGGCGCAGACGACGGCGAGAGGTGTCACGGCCTTGCGGGAGCGTCTATTGAAGCGCTTCGACATGTGCGGCCCTTGCTGTCGTACCGTCCGGCAACGACGCCGGACGCCTTTGTTTATGGTGATGACTAATACGCCATGCGCGGGCCGTCGCGCCAGACCCGGGCACACGTCCGTTCCTCCGCGCCGCCGCCGACGAGCGGCTGGAAATCCACAATCAGCCCTGCTCAGAAGGGATTTATCGACGCAGGGACCTGCCCGGCCGGGGGGTGTCCTGTGTACGATCGGACCGCCGGGCGGCGCCTTCGCGCCCTACTCGAACCACTCCAGCTCCCCCGAGGAAGAACATGAAGTTCACCAACGGCTTCTGGCGCGTCCGCGACGGCGTGCAGATCTCCTACGCGGTGCAGCCGCGTGACGTACGGCTGTCATCGAAGCGCTTCACCGCCTATGCGGCCGTGCAGAACGTGGCGCGGAGAGGGGACACGCTCAACGCGCCGCTGCTCACGGTCGACTGCTTCTCCCCCGCCGAGGGCGTCATCGGTGTGCGGGTCACCCACCACGCCGGCAAGCGCCGCCCCGGCCCGGACTTCGCCCTGGGCGGGGACCCGGACGGCGCGGGCGCGGTCCGCCGGGACGGCACGGTCACGGAGCTGACCAGCGGACCGCTGACCCTCCGCCTGGACGAGGCGGCCCCGTGGACCCTGGCGTTCCTCGGCCCGGACGGCCGGGAGCTGACCCGGGCGGGCGCCAAGGGCACCGCCTTCGCCACCACCGACGACGGCGCCCACCATGTCCTGGCCCAGCTCGCCCTCGGTGTGGGCGAGCAGGTGTACGGCCTCGGCGAGCGCTTCACGCCGTTCGTGAAGAACGGCCAGGTGGTCGACATCTGGCAGGCGGACGGCGGCACCAGCAGCGAACAGGCCTACAAGAACATCCCGTTCTACCTCTCCTCGCGCGGCTACGGCGTGTTCGTCAACCACCCCGGCAAGGTCTCCTTCGAGGTCGGCTCGGAGTCCGTCGGCCAGGTGCAGTTCAGCGTCGAGGACCAGAGCGTCGAGTACTACGTGATCGCCGGTCCCACCCCGAAGGAGGTGCTCGCCCGCTACACCGCCCTGACCGGCCGCCCGGCGCTGCCGCCCGCCTGGTCCTTCGGCCTGTGGCTGACCACGTCGTTCACCACCGACTACGACGAGGCGACCGTGATGTCCTTCGTCGACGGCATGGCCGAGCGCGGCATCCCGCTGTCGGTCTTCCACTTCGACTGCTTCTGGATGCGCGAGTACCAGTGGTGCGACTTCCAGTGGGACCCGGCCGTCTTCCCCGACCCGGAGGGCATGCTGGCCCGGCTGAAGGAGAAGGGCCTGCGGGTCAGCGCGTGGATCAACCCGTACATCGCGCAGAAGTCCCCGCTCTTCGAGGAGGCGGCGGCCCTGGGCCATCTGGTGCGCCGGCCGGACGGGGACGTCTGGCAGTGGGACCTGTGGCAGGCGGGCATGGGCCTGGTCGACTTCACCAGCCCCGACGCCCGCGCCTGGTTCCAGGCCAAGCTGAAGGCGCTGCTCGACCAGGGCGTGGACTGCTTCAAGACCGACTTCGGCGAGCGCGTTCCCACCGATGTCGTCTGGCACGACGGCTCCGACGCGGAGCGGATGCACAACTACTACACCCACCTGTACAACCGGACCGTCTTCGAACTCCTGCTGAAGGAGCGGGGCGAGGGCGAGGCCGTGCTCTTCGCCCGCTCGGCGACCGCGGGCGGGCAGCAGTACCCGGTGCACTGGGGCGGCGACTGCTGGGCGTCCTTCGAGGCCATGGCGGAGTCCCTGCGCGGCGGGCTGTCCCTGTCGCTGAGCGGGTTCGGCTTCTGGAGCCACGACATCGGCGGCTTCGAGGGCACCCCCGACCCGTCGGTGTTCAAGCGCTGGCTCGCCTTCGGGCTGCTCTCCTCGCACAGCCGGCTGCACGGCTCCACCTCCTACCGGGTGCCGTGGAACTTCGGCGAGGAGGCCGTGGCGGTCGCCCGGCGGTTCACGCTGCTCAAGCACCGCCTGATGCCCTACCTGTACGGTGCCGCGGCCGAGGCCCACCGCACCGGCGTGCCGGTGATGCGCCCGATGCTGCTGGAGTTCCCGCACGACCCGGCGTGCCGCCCGCTGGACCGCCAGTACATGCTGGGCCCCGATCTGCTGGTCGCCCCGGTGTTCACGGAGGACGGCGAGGTGGAGGTCTACCTGCCCGCGGGCACCTGGACGCACCTGCTGTCCGGCGAGCGGGTCACCGGCCCGGCCTGGCGCACCGAACGGCACGGCTACGACAGCCTGCCGCTGTACGTCCGCGAGGGCGCCGTCCTGCCGCTGGCCGCCGACGACAGCCGCCCCGACGGCGACTGGCTGGACACCCCCACCCTGCTCGTCCACCCCACGGCGGAGCCGGACTTCACCGCCGAGGTCACGGTCCCCGACCTGTCGGGCACCCCCGCCGCCGCCTTCACCGTCCGCCGCGACGGCACCGGGTTGCGGGTCACCGCGCGCGGCACCGACCGGCCGTTCACCGTCCGCGTCGCGGGCGGCGGCGCGAGCGCGACCGGCACGGGCGAGGTGGCCGTGCCCCTGGACTGAGCGGCCGGCCGCCGGCTCCCCCGGAAAAGCGCGGGAAAGGGCGCGCGGTGCCCGGCTAGTCTGTCGCGGCAGGCAGGCCGGGCAGCAGTACCTGGGGGGAACGCGATGACCGCCGTCTCGAAGGACACCACGAAGCACGTCACGGCACCCGTCGTCACCGACCGGCTGGTGCTGCGGCTGTTCACACCCGCCGACGTCGAGGACCGGTACGCCTACCAGCGCCTGCCGGAGGTGGCGCGCTACCTGTACCGGCCGCCGCTCACCCGCGAGGGCTGTGCCGAGTCCGTCGCGGCCCGGGCCGGGGGCACCGGCTGGCGGTCGGACGGCGACACGCTGCTGCTGGCCGTGTGCCGGAAGGAGGAGCCCGGTGTCGTGGGCGAGGTGGTCCTCACCCTCACCGACGCGCACGCGCGGCAGGCCGAGATCGGCTGGGTCTTCAATCCCCGTCACGCCGGGCGGGGTTACGCCACCGAGGCGGCGGGCGCGCTGCTCTCGGTGGCCTTCGGGCAGCTGAACGCCCACCGGGTCTTCGCCCGGCTCGACACCCTCAACACGGCGTCGGCGCGGGTGTGCGAGCGTCTCGGGATGCGCCGCGAGGCCCACTTGGTGGAGAACGACCTGGACGGGGACCGCTGGGGCAGCGAGTACGTCTACGCGGTGCTCGCCCGGGAGTGGCGGAACTGACCCCCGGCCGCGTTCGGTGACTCAGCCCGTCGCCGTGTCCGCGGCCAGCGCCTCGCGGAGCCAGGCGTCGGCCGCGCCGAGGGTGAGGCCGGGGAGCAGCGCCCCCACCAGGTGCCAGTAGCGGCGCATCACCGGGTGGTCCGCCGCGGCGAGGCGGGCCGCCAGTGCCTGGCGGAAGGCAGGGGTGTCCCGGGTGGCGGCGGCCCGTGCGTAGGCGGCGGCATAGCAGTCCAGGGCCTCGCCCGGGCCCGGGGTGCGACCGTCCCGTACGGCGGCCTCCACCAGTCGGTGGGCTTCGTACAGGCCGTCGTAGAGCAGGTCCGGGTGTGTCTCGGTGACGGGCCGGTGGCCGGCGAGGCAGTGGTCGGTGGCGTCCGTGGCCAGCGCGTGCACCCGGGCGAAGGCGAGGACCTGGTCCGGGGTGGGGTCGGCGGGCGGCTGGGGGACGGCCGCCTCGGTGATCGCGGTGCGGAGCCGGGCGGACAGCCGGGTGGGCAGCAGTCGGCGCCAGTAGTGGGCGATCGCGGAGGTGTCGGGCGGGACGCTGACCGCTCCGATCAGCTCCAGGCGCTCCGCCAACTGCCCTGGTTCACCGTCCTGTAGAGCCCGCAGGGCGGCCTCCCGCCAGCGCAGGGCGGCGAGTTGTCCGCCGATGTCGTCCAACCGCCGTGCCACCACGGCTTCCAGGCCATCATCGAGTCCGGGCCCGTCACCGGATTCCAGGACCCGCTTGATCTCGGGCACGGGGACGTCGAGGGCGCGCAGCGACCGGATCGTCCGCAGCCGGGCCAGGGCGTCCGGCCCGTAGCGCCGGTGGCCGCCGCCGCTGCGGGCCGTTTCGGGCAGCAGGCCCTGGTCGGAGTAGAAGCGGATGGTCTTGACCGTGGTGCGGGCCCGCGCGGCCAGGTCGCCGATGCTCAGGGTGCCGTCCGGTGACACAGCTTGAACCTCCCTCAGGGGGAGTTCCTACGTTACCCGCGACGATCTACTTGTCTGGAGGCGCTGATGTCTGCGTTTGTGCTGGTCTCCGGCCCGTTCACCGACGGGCGGATCTGGAGCGCGGTGGTGGGCCGGCTGCGGCGGAAGGGTGCCGGGGCGTACCCGGTGACGCTGGACATGCGGCCGGAGGCGGACCTGGAGACGCATGTCCGGGACGTGGTCCGGCTGATCGACTCCCTGGACGTGCCGCAGGTGGTGCTGGTCGGTCACGACTACGCCATCCACCCGGTGCTGGGCGCGGCCGACCTGCGTCCGGAGCGGGTGGCCCGCGTCGTCCACCTGGACGCCGGGCTGCCGCAGCCCGGCGACCCGGCCCTGGCCCTCGTACCGGACCCCGCCGTGCATCAGCTGCTCGGGGCCGGCGGCGACCCGCGGCCCGTTCCGCCGCCCGGGCCGCAAGACTGGCAGCGCTGGGGCAGCACCGAGGGTCTTACGGCAGACCGGCTGGAGTTCCTGAGCGCTCTGGCCGTCGCCCAGCCGCCGCGCACGCTGACCCAGCCGCTGCGGCTGACCGGAGCGGCGGCGGGCGTGCCGGTCAGCGCGGTGCTGTGCACGGCCGGGGGGACGACCATCGAGGGGATCCAGGAGCTGGTGCGCGTCGGCCCGCCGCAGCTGCGGAAGCTCGCCGACCCGCGGGTGGGCTTCTTCGAACTGGCCACCGGCCACTGGCCGATGCTGTCGAGTCCGCGGGAGCTGGCCGAGGTGCTGTGCCGTGCCGCCGCGGACGAGGGTCACAGGCTGTCCCCGCCCGAGGGCGAGCCCGCCTTCCTGCGCCCGTTCCTGCTGGACCTCCCGGAGCGGCCACGGGTGCGGACCGGCCGCGTGGACCTGCACCTGCCGGAACCGGGGGAAACCGGTGCGCCCCGGCCGGCGGTGCTGTTCGTGCACGGCGGCCCGCTGACGCCCGACGTCGTCCCGGCGCCCCGCGACTGGCCGTTCTACCTCGGCTACGCCCGCCTCGCGGCGAGCCTGGGCGCGGTGGGCGCCGTCGTGGAGCACCGCCTGCACGGCCTCACCGCCTACCCGCGGGCCGCGGACGACGTGGCCGAGGCCCTCGAACTGCTGCGGGCCGACCCGCGCGTGGACCCGGAGCGTATCGCCCTGTGGTTCTTCTCGGGCGCCGGGCTGCTCGTCACCGACTGGCTCACCGCCCCGCCGGAGTGGCTGCGCTGCGTCGCCCTGACCTACCCCGTCCTCGCCCCGCTGCCCGGCTGGGGCGCCGTCCCCCCGCGCTTCCGCCCGGCCGAGGCGCTCCGGACCGGCGGGGCGGAGCCGCCGCCGCTCCTGCTGACCCGGGCGGGCCTGGAGACTCCGCAGATCGCCGCCACGGTCGAACGGTTCCTGGGCGCGGCGGAGGAGTCCGGGACCCCGGTCGAGATCATCGACGTACCGCACGGCGCCCACGGCTTCGAGCTGCACGGTCCGACGGACGAGTCCCGGGAGGCGGTCACCCGCGCGATGGGTACGGTGCTCTCACACCTGGGGATCTGACGCCGAGCGTCCTGCTCACGGTGCGGGGCGCCGCCGCTGCCGCCGGTCCTCGGCGGGCTCGGGCTGTCGGTCGCGGGGGTCGGGCGACGGCCGGCGTGGGCGTGGCGTGGGGGCGTTCGGCGGTCGTGCGCTGATCGCGGCGACCGCCGGGGTCGGTGATCCGGCCGACGGCGGTCGCCGTCGCCGCGGTCCCGGTGCCGACCCCGGGCTCGCGCGTCCGGTGCGGCGCCATGGCTCACACCGGTTCGGGCTGCGGCTCCGGTCGGGGCGCCGGCACGGGCCTCGGTTCCCACCGCGAGGTGGTCCGCAGGTAGCCGTAGATCACCGAGAGCATCGCCAGAATGACGAGCGGCCCGAACAGCCAGGGAAGCCGGGCCATCTCCATGGGCAGGTAGCGGTATGCCACCAGGAGCGCCACGAAGACCGTCGCGCCGTGGGCGACCAGTCGCGTCCCCGTCCGGTCCCAGCCCCGTGCCTGCGAGCGCAGCGCGGCCTCGATCGTGAGCGTGAACACCACGCCGGCCACGATGTCGGCGCCGTAGTGGTAGCCGAATCCCAGGGTCGCGGCGAGCGTGGCGACCAGCCAGAACGCGCCTCCGTACCGCAGGATTCTCGGGCCCTTGCGGGAGTGGATGAAAATGGCGGTGGCCCAGGCCGTGTGCAGGCTGGGCATGCAGTTGCGGGGGGTGATCCCGTCGTACAGCATCGGGTGCGGTGTGGCGACGGGCGTCGGTGTGTGCGGCCAGAGGTTGGCCGCCGCCCACTCCAGGCCGCCGGTGCCGGAGGCGCCCGGGCCGTAGGCGAAGATCGGGCCGACCACGGGGAAGATCATGTAGATGCCCGGGCCGAGCAGGCCGATCACCAGGAAGGTGCGCACCAGGTGGTGGCGGGGGAAGCGGCGCTCGGTCGCCACGTTGCGCAGCTGGTACAGGGCGACGACGACCGCGGCCACCGCGAGCTGCGCGTAGACGTAGTCGAGCAGGTGCGTGCCGACCGGTCCGCTGGCGTTCACCAGGCGGCCGACGAGCCACGACGGGTTGCCCAGCGCGTGGTCGGCGACCGCCACGTACTGGTCGAGCACCATCGGCCGGCTCTTCGACGTGATGAGCAGCCAGGTGTCACCGGTCTTGCGGCCGGCCATGAGCAGCAGGCCCAGTCCGACGCCCTTCAGCAGGAGGGCGCGCTCCTGTCCTGTGCGGCGTACGACGGCGAAGACCGCGGAGCCCAGGAGCACCCACAGCGCGCCGTTGCCGAAGGGGTGGCCCTCGTCGAAGTCGTAGTGGAAACCGGACGCCCAGCGCACCAGCAGGAACACGACGTCGATGCCGACCGCGATGCCCGCGGCGACGAGCCGTTGCCGCCAGGTGAGCACCACCATCATCAGGCCCATGCTGGCGTACAGCAGGAATCCCGACTTGGGCGGAAATATCAGCTCTCGCGCCTCGGTGGTGAGCGGCCCCCGCAGACCGTAGTGATGTGCGGTGATCTCCAGTGCGACCAGGAAACCGACAGTCGTCACAGCCGCCGCGGTCCAGAGGATCACCCGTGGTCGGCGCCACAGGGGGACCTCGGTTCCGCCCTTTGTTCGGGTATTTACCCGTGTTGGTATAGGTATCAATTCTCTGGCCGATTTGTTAGTTGTTGTCTATTTAGGTGTCTTTTCGCGCCGGATAGCACGGTTTTCCGGTGAATGACGAGCGTTGGGTGCGCTCGTCATGAGTTCGATCATGTTAGCCGAGTGGTGCGGCCGGGGTTTGCCTCTTACAGAGCCGTCTCCCGCATTTCCCGCGAGGGTGATCTCCGGGACTCCGGGCGGCGAAGGGGGAGGCGGCCTGGTCGCGTCCGCACGGCGATAGCGTGGTGCCATGCATCATGAGGTGACCGATACCGACACCGCCGTGGCGATGGGCAGCGGCGACGTGCCGGTGCTGTCCACCCCGCGGCTGATCGCGTGGCTGGAGGCGGCGACCGTGCGGGCCGCCGCGCCGTTCACCCGGGACGGCCGGACGACCGTGGGGACCGAGATCCGCGTCAAGCATCTGCGCGCCTCCCGCGTGGGTGCGCGGGTGCGGGTGAGCGCCGAGCCGCCGTCGGTGGACGGCCGGCGCCTCACCTTCCCGGTCCGCGCCGTCGACGACTCCGGCCACCTCGTCGCGACCGGCGAGATCGACCGGGCCGTCGTCGACCGCGAGCGTTTTCTCTCGGGGGTGTCCGCGCGGGAAGAGGATCACTGAAGGGGTGGGCGGAACGCGACCTTGACCTCGAGTGCGGTTGAGGTACCAGAGTCGTCGTTCATGACACGTTTGCGGGACCTCCAGCACCCTCGCGCCGGTACGACGTTGATGAGCGAGTGGCTCACCGGAACCGCCGAGCGCTCACGCACGGCTGCCGACGCCCTGCGCCACGAGTGGGCGGCGGCACAGGCGCCCGCCGGGCGGCTGGCGCAGCACGTCTTCCTCTCCCTGGACGGCACCGGCCTCTTCTTCTACGCCCAGTGGACCAGCGACGAGGAGCACCTGGCCTGGGCCCGCGCCCGGCGCACCGAGGTCGTCGGCCGCGTCGACGCGCTGGTGCCCGGCATCGAGCGCCCCGGGCTCACCCGGACACGCCTCACCCGGAGCGTCGTTCACGACGGCCGGAGCCCGGCCGGCCTCTTCGCCGTGCACACGGTGGCGGCCGGCGACGCGGACACCGCGACCGCTCCCGCGCCGGGCCTGCTCGCGGCGCACCTCCATGTGACGTCCGACGGCGAGCGAACCATCGTCGTCACGGAATGGACCGACGCCGCCGCCCAGGAAGCCGCCTCGGGAGGTGAACCGGGCGTCAAGCGCTACACGCACGCCCACTCGTTCGTCGACGATCACGCCCGGCGCCGGACCTGACGCGCCACGTCAGCGCTCGTGCGGCCAGGCGAGCGTGCCGCGCGTGCCGCCGGGGCGGGGCGGAGGCGCACCACTCCGCTCCGGGCCCGGGGGCGCGGAGTGCCCCCTTCACCGTCGCCCGTCAGGCGCCCGTCGCGGGGCCCGCAGAGCCTAGGCGGCGCAGGTGAGGGCGTCGGGGAGCAGGGCGAAGGTCCGCTCGATGAGGTCCGTCAGGCCGTCGCGCCCCCCCTGGCCGCCCTCGGCCGTCCAGCGCAGGCAGGCCGTGCGCCAGGAGGCGACGAAGATCTCCACGGTGAGCCGGAGGCATGTCTCGTCCACGTCGGCACCGGAACGGCCGGCCAGTGTCTCGACCATGGCCAGGGTGGTGTCCTGGCAGTACCCCAGGCTGTGCGACTGGAGCACCGGAACGGACTCCGACAGCTCACGGGTGGCCAGGAACCGGCGTTCCCAGTCCGGGTCCATGCCCTCCAGGGTGGCGTTCAGGGCCACTCGGAGGGCTTCGAGGAGCGGGCCGTCCAGTTTCGCGGCGGCCACGCGGTCCAGATACGCCGACCACAGGTCGCTGTCGGCGGCGAGCGCGACGTCCTCCTTGGACCGGTAGTTCCGGAAGAAGGTCCGCTTGGACACCTCCACCGCGTCGCACAGGTCGTCGAGCGTGGTGGCGTCATAGCCGCGTTCGGTGAACAGACGGAGCGCGGTCTCGGCCAGGGCCCGGCGCGTGCGCAGCTTCTTCCGTTCCCGTAGCGGCAGTTCGCGCAGATCGTCACTCACACGATGAGCCTACCACCCGGACGCGGTTGCCCTTTGACAGCTAATGCCACTGAGTGGCACTGTCGCCCAAGTGGCTGTTCGGCGCCACTTCTTGCCGTCTCCTGGAGGAGTCCTCCGTCGTGACTACCGTTTCCGCGGGCCGACCACGTCCGGCGATCACGCTGGCCGTGGTCCTGCTCGCCTTCGCCACCGTGCCGATGTCCATCTCCGGTGCGGCCGTCGCACTGCCCGGCATCGGCGAGGACCTGCACACCGCGGGCGCGCCCCTGCAGTGGGTCATGAACGCCTACAACCTGACGTTCGCCTCGTTCATGCTGGTCGCCGGGTCCGCGGCCGACCTGGTCGGGCGCCGGCGGATCTTCGCGACCGGATCGGCGGTCTTCGCCGCCGGTTCGCTGGCCGCGGCGCTCGCACCCGGCGTCGTCATGCTGGACCTCGCCCGCGCCCTGTCGGGCATCGGCGCGGCGGGGGTGTTCGCCAGCGGTGGCGCGATCCTGGCGACGACCTTCGACGGTGCCGCCCGCACCCGTGCCTTCGCGGCCCTCGGCAGTGCCGCCGGTGTCGGTCTGGCGGTGGGGCCGACCCTGTCGGGGTTGCTGGTCGGCACGCTCGGCTGGCGCGCCACGTTCGGGCTGCACGCGGCCTCGCTCGTCGTGGCGTTGAGCGGGGTCGGGTTCGTCGCCGAGTCCCGCGCCCCGCGGCGTCCCCGGCTGGACGCGACCGGCGCGCTGGTGTTCGTGGCAAGCCTGGGCCTGCTCGTCCTGGGCGCGGTCCAGGGCCCGCAATGGGGCTGGACGAGCCCCGGCGTGGCGGCGCTGCTCGCCGGCGGCGCGGGACTGCTGGTGCTGTTCGTCGTGCTGCAGTCGCGTTCCGCGGCTCCCGTCCTCGATCTGACGCTGGTGCGGAACCGCCGGTTCTTCGCGTTGTGCATGGTGCCCGTGGTGACGACGTTCGGCTTCGTGACGCTGCTGACCTACCTGCCCACCTATCTCGTGGGGGCGAGCGGCTTCTCCGCCCAACGCGCGGGAACGGTCCTGCTGTTGCTGACCGCGCCGGTGCTGCTGGCCCCGCCCTTGGCCGGGGTCCTGGTCAACCGGGGTGTGTCCCCCCGTACGCTGATCACGCTGTCCTTGCTGATGTTCGCCGGCGGAAACGCGTGGCTCACCGTGATCGGCCCCGGCGGTTCCGTCGCCGTGATCGCCGGTCCGCTGCTGATGACCGGGCTGGGCGCCGGGATGTCGTTCGGCGTGGGCGACGGTACGGCGATGAGCCTCGTCGAGCCCGAACAGGCCGGTATGGCCGCCGGGTTCCTCAACACCATGCGCATCGGCAGCGAGGCCATCGTCATCGCCGTGTACGGCGCGGTCCTGGTCAGTCTCGTCGAGACCCGTGTCGGATCACGGGAACTGGCCGCGAAGGTGGCCGCGGGCGACCTGTCCGGCGGCGGCTCGGCCGTGCGGGCCGACGCCTTCACCCACGCCCTCCACCTCGCCCTGTACGGAACGGCCGCGGTGTCCGCGATCGGCGCGGTGGCCATCTTCGCCGCCCTGGCCCCACCACGCCGGACCACCACCGCGGCACCCCTCACCCCCGAGCCCGCCCGACAGCCTACGAAGGCGGTCTGACCAGCCCCCGGAGAGAAGTCACCGAGAGCGGCCCGCACCGGCCCGAGACCCATCGGCCCGGTGCGGGCCGCTCCGCGTCATGCCCGGGGGAATCGGCGCGGGTGCGCGCTGGTGGCCATATGCGCTGTCAGCCTGGGCCCACTCGACTCACCCTGCCGATAAGCTGCCTGATCATGATGCGTGCCTGGGCGCTGCCCCTCCTGTTCATCGGCTGCGGCTCGCTCGTCGCGGCGGTGTGGGCCGTGGACGGGTCCGTCGCACCGGCCGTCGCGGTGTGGCCGGTGTTCGCGCTGCTCGCGGTGGTGCACTCCCCGCTGGTGTTCCCCCGGCCGGTCGGCGCGGTGGAGGCGCGGGAGCTCGGCGCGGTCGACGGCCGGCCGGTCGTGTACTGGCGTGCGGGGTGCAAGTACTGCCTGCGTCTGCGGTTCCGGCTGGGCCGGGACGCCCGTCGGCTGCGCTGGGTCGACATCTGGCGCGACCCGGCCGGCGCGGCGGCGGTGCGGGCGGTCAACGGGGGTGCCGAGACCGTGCCGACGGTGGTGGTGGCGGGCCGGCCGTACGTCAACCCCGACCCGCGATGGGTGCGCGCCCAGCTCTGATCGGCACGCGCGGGCGGACGGCCCGGCAGCGGTGCGCGTACGGCGAGTACGGCGTGCTGCCGCCGGTCTTCACAAGCTCCGGTCGACGGTTTCACAGGCTCGGGTCACCGGCCTTCACAGGCTCAGTGTGATCGCGGCGCCGATGCCTCCCAGCAGCAGGGCGACGCCCGCTGCGGGCCAGCCACCGGCGCGCCAGGGGAAGAAGCGGTCGAGGGCCAGTCGGCCCGGGCCGGTCGCGGCCACGGTCAGGGCGACGACGGCGATGGCCACGTTGTACTCGGCGCCGCCGTCCGACTCCCACAGGCCGTGCGCCCCGGTCACGGTCGCCATCGCGTTGATCATCACTCCGACCAGCGCGGCGGCCGCGAGCGGGGTGAACAGTCCGACCGCCAGGCCGAGGCCGCCGAGGAACTCGGAGAGGCCGGCGATCACCGCGAACAGCTTCCCCGGGCGATAGCCGAGGTCCGCGAATCCCTCGCCGGTGGCCGTCAGACCCGGGCCGCCGAACAGGCCGAACAGTTTCTGGGCGCCATGGCCCGCCATGATGAGCCCGAAGGTCAGTCTGAGGAGGAGAAGCCCCCAGTCACCGGCGGTCACACCGGGTGCGAGGGTCCGCCGTGCGGCCGGTCGTGTGGCAGCCGAGGACCGGCCCGTGTCGCGCTTGGTCATCCGAGTGCTCCGGTACGGACGCACGAACAGGAGTCGCTGCCAACCCTACGCGAGAAAGAGGGAACCGACCCTGGGCAGAATTGCCCCGGGGGAACAGGCCATTGTCATTATCGTGATCGCGTTTGTCCCATACAGAGCTTGGTCCGATCCCTCTCGATCAACACACCTGCCATTGCCGCAGGTTGTCCGATCATCCGCATGATGCCCGCCCGGGTACGCGCCTCACCTCTGTCAGTGATCTTCGCCGTCATCGGCCTGCGTTCCGGCGTAAAACGCGTACCTTTTGCCAGGTGATCGCAGTCCTTTTCCCCGGGCGAGGCGCCCATCAGTCCGGTTCGGGCGCGGAATTCTCCGGACAGTGTCCGGAGCCCGCCCACCGCGCCCGGCGGGAAGGGCACGGCTGCCACCGCCATCCCGCCCGGGCTCTCGACCGCGCACCGCGGCTCCGCGCCGAGCGAGCCCGCTGACCGGGTCCGCCCGGCCCGGTCCACCGACCGCATCCCCCTGACCCGACCCACCGCCCGGATCCGCCCGGCCCGATCCGTCGGCCCGAACCGCCCAGGGCGCTCCACCGCACCCGAATCCGCCCGGCCCGCTCCACCCCCGCCCGAAGACGCCGACCCCGCATCCGCCGGGCCCGCTCCACCGGCCCGGAACCGCTCGGCCCGCCCCGCAGACCCGAATCCCGCCCCTCTCCCCGTCTGGACGACGCCATGTCCCTGCCGCGTACCGGCCCGCCCTCGCCCGCCGCCGCCCCCGCCCTGCCCCGACCCCGGCGCCGCCGCCCCGGTGCCGTGCTCGTCGTCGAGTCCGTGGCCGTCTTCATGGTCATGCTCGACAACCTCGCGATGAACAACGCGCTGCCGGACATCGGCCGGGACCTGGCCGTGGGTGTCGGCGGCCTGGAGTGGGTCGTGGCCTCGTACACGCTGGTCCTGGCGGCCTTCCTGCTGCCGGGCAGCATCGTCGGAGAACGGCTGGGGCGGCGCCGGCTGTTCCTCGCCGGACTGGCCGCGTTCACCCTGGGGTCGGCGCTCGGGGCGACCGCGGACAGTTGGGCGACGCTCGTCACCGGCCGGATCGTCCAGGGCGCGGGAGGCGCGGCCCTGCTGCCGTCCAGCGCGGCCCTGCTGCGGCAGGTCTTCCCCGAGGATGCCACCCGGGCCAGGGCGCTGGGGCTGCGCGGCGCCGCGTCCGGCCTGGGGCTCGCCCTGGGTCCGGTGATCGGCGGTCCGCTCGTGGAGCGGTTCGGCTGGCAGAGCGTGCTGTTCATCAACGTGCCGATCGGCGTGTGCCTGCTGCTGTTCGGCGCGTTCTTCCTGCCGTACGCGGCGCCGTGCCGCAGCCGTCCCTGGGACCTGCCCGGACAGGCGCTGGCGGCCGTGGGCGTCGGCGGGCTGATCTTCGCGCTCATCCAGGGGCCGTCGGAGGGCTGGACCGACCCGGCCGTCCTGGCCGGGTTCACCGCGGCCGGGCTGGCGCTGCCCGCCCTGCTGGCCGTGGAGGCGCGCGCCACCGCGCCGATGATCGATCTGTCCTTCTTCCGCGACCGGCTCTGCGCGGTGGCCGCACTGGCCGGTTTCTCCACGAGCCTGGCCCTGTTCGGAGCGATCTTCTTCCTGTCGCTGTACCTCCAGTACATCCTCGGCTGGTCGCCGGCCGGAGCCGGCCTCGTCTTCCTGCTCGCGTCCGCGTTCATCGTGGTCACGGGCCCCGTCGCGGGCAGGCTGTCCGCGCGCGGGAGCGCCTTGCGGCCGCTGCTGATCGGCGTCACGCTGTGCCCGCTCGCGCTGGCGGGGCTCGCCGGGTACGGGGAGCACGCGCGCTACGCCGAGTACTGCTGGGTCCTGCCGGTCATCGGGGTGTGCGTGAGCCTGACGTTCGTACCGGTCAACGTCATCGTCGTGCAGCGGGTACGCGGCCCGCGGGCCGGCATGGCCACCGCGATCGCCGAGACGCTGCGCGAACTCGGCGGTGTCACCGGCGTGGCGGCGCTCGGGGCGGTGCTCAACTCCCGGATGCGGGACTCGTTCCTGCGCCAGGCGGAGGCCGTCCTCCCGGCGGACCAGGCGACCGCGCTGGCCGACCGTGCGCTGGCCCACGGGCCGGCGGCGGCGCTCGCCGGCCCGGGCGCCGGTGCGGTGCGCCGCTGGTTCCACGCCGCGTTCCTGGACGGTCTGCACGCGGCGCTGTACACGGGGGCCGTGGGCACGGCCGTGGTGGCGGTGTGCGTCTACCTGATGGTCCGCACGCCGGCGCCGGCGCCGGCGGACGAGCCGGGCGGGCTGGTACGACCGACGGCGTAGCCCACGCGGCCGACGGCCCAGCCCGCGCGGGCACGGCGCCGAACGCTCCCGCAGGATGGGAAGCGGGAGGAGGCGGACGTGGAGCGCGGCCCGGATGTGACCTTGTGCGACCTGTGGCCCCGGCTGCCCGGTGAGGCCCGCTCGGAGCTGATGCGGCGCGCCGCCGCCGAAGCTGACTGGTGGGTGCTCGACGCGCTGCCGAGCCACTGGGAGGCGCTGCGCCCGCTGGTCTTCGCCGCGGCGGACTACCGGCGGTTCGGCGAGCTGGCGGCGGGCGTGCTGCGGTGCGCGCTCCTCGCCTGCCGGCGCCGGGCCGGGACCGCCGGAGAGCTGTGCCGGGCGCTGGACGACCACCGTGTGCCGCGGCTCCTGGACCCGGCGCAGCCGCTGTCCGACCCCGCGCTGCTGCGCATGGCCCGCCCCGACGCGCTGGTGGCCGGGGGCAGGCCCTGGTTCGTGGAGCTGAACGTGGGTCCCAACATCTACGGCGTCCCGGGCCTGGAGCGGCGCGGTGCGGCGTTCGCCCGTGGCCGGCCGGACGGCGTATGGGCCGAGCCGCCGTCGACCCTGCGCGCCAGGGCGCTGGCCCTCGCCGGAGCGGTGCCGGAGCCGATGCCGGACGGCGGGCGCCGCCGGGTGCTGGTGCCGACCTGGCGGGCGGCCTCGGGCATCGCGGCGAAGCTGGACGGCCCCGGCGCGCTGCGCCGCTATCTGCGGCCGGCCGCGGCGGCCGCGGAGGCGGTAGGGCTGGAGGTGACGGTCGCGGATCTGTCCGAGGTCCGCGGTGGCGCCGCCGGGCTGTGGGTGGGCGGGGACCGCGTCGACGTGGTCTTCAATCAGTTCGTCGGTTCCGTGGTGGCGGACACGGCGGCCCTCGGCGTGCTGCGCGAGGCGGTACGGGCCCGGAGCGTGCGGTTGTTCGTGCCGGAAGCGGCGTGCCTGCTCAGCGACAAGCAGGTGCTGGCCTGGATGCACGAGGATCTGGACCTGTACGCGCCCGAGGACCGGGCGCTGGTCCTGGGGCATGTGCCGTGGACGGCGTGGCTGGGCCCCGGGCAGTCCGCCGAACGGCGCCGGCACGTCCTGGCGCGCGCCGAACGGGAGCGGGCCGGTCTCGTCGTCAAACCGTCGCGCGGCCACGGCGGTACGGGTTTCGTCGCCGGCCTCGAGGTCGCCGCCGGTGACTGGGCCGACCTGCTCGCACGGCGGTCCCGCGAGGAGACGCTGGTCCTCCAGCGCCGGATCGTGCCAGACACCACGTGGATGCGCTTCCGGAGTGCCGACGGCGCGCGGGAGACGGCCCGGGTGCCGTTCGTCGTCTCCCCGTTCCTGGTGAACGGCCGCACGGCGGGCGCCTACGTCCGTCACGGGAGCCCCGGGACGGCCCCCGGTGCGCCGGTGAACACCGCGGCGGGGGCCGTCTCCAACACGGTGCTGCTGCTCCCGAACCCGTGACGAGGCGGTCTCCCGGCGAGGGGGATCTTGCCGACCGGTCCCCTCGCCGGGCATAGTGAGTTTGAAATTCCAACTCACTGGGAGGGTGCCGGGATGCGCGAGTCACATGCCACGGAGGGAGCCGGGCGGCCGAAGCTGCCCGCGAAGCTCGCCGGCCATCCGTCCGTACGGGCCGTCCTCGCGCGCCGGGACTCCGGGGCCGCGGACGGTCCCCCGCCGGTGATCGACGCGGAGTGGCTGCGGGAGCTGTGTCTGGCCGCCGGTGCCGACGACGCCGCGGCGGTGAGCCTCGGCCACCCGGACCTCGCCGGGGAACGCGAGCACGCGCTGGCCGCCCTGCCGGGCACCCGCACCCTCGTCTCGCTCGTGGTGCGGATGAACCGCGACAACTACCGCTCGCCCGCCCGCAGCGTGGCGAACCAGGAGTTCCACCAGGCCGACGAACAGATCAACCACGCCGCCCGGGCGGTCACCCGGGCCCTGCAGGACGCCGGCCACCGCGCGCTGAACCCGTCGGCCGGCTTCCCGCAGGAGATGGAGCGGTTCCCGGGCCGTATCTGGGTGGTGGCGCACAAGACGGTCGCCGTGGCGGCGGGCCTCGGTGTGATGGGGCTGCACCGCAACGTCATCCACCCGAAGTTCGGCACCTTCGTCCTGCTGGCCACCGTGCTGGTGGACGCGGAGGTGAGCGCCTACGGGCAGCCGCTGGACCACAACCCGTGCATCGACTGCAAGTTGTGCGTCGCCGCCTGCCCCGTCGGCGCCCTCACGAAGGACGGCGACTTCGACTTCATGGCCTGCGTCACGCACAACTACCGGGAGTTCATGAGCGGGTTCACCGACTGGGCGCAGACGGTGGCGGACAGCGCGGACGCCGCCGACTTCCGCTCCCGCGTCACCGATCCCGAGAACGCGTCGATGTGGCAGAGCCTGGCGTTCAAGCCCAGCTACAAGTCCGGTTACTGCGTGGCCGTCTGCCCCGCCGGGGAGGACGTCCTCGGCCCCTACCTCGACGACCGCAAGGGGTTCATGGACACGGTGCTGCGCCCGCTCCAGGACAAGACCGAGACCCTGTACGTCCTGCCGGACTCCGACGCCCGGCGGTACGCGGAGCGCCGCTTCCCGCACAAGCCCGTCAAGGAGGTCACCGGCGGCTGGCGGCCCCGGCAGCGGGAGTCCTGAAAGCGCGACGAAGGGTCCGGGCCGGCGCCGGGGACGGCATTCCCGGGGTGGGAAGACCCCCGGCCGGGGTGGTGTCAGAGCCACCCCCGACAGGCGACCCAGCCGCATTCCGTGCCGCCGCGCGGCCTCGTAGCGTCCCCGGCATGACGCTCTCCACAAGATCCCTGCCCCTCGTGAAGGGGCGGCGCGGCCTCCTGGTGTACCTCGGGGTCGCCTACCTCGGCATGTGGGCGGCCATGTCACCGCTGCTGCTCGGCGGTTACCACCGCGGCGACGCACGCGAGGAGACCGGTGCGCTGCAAGAGGTGTGCATCGCGGCCGCGATGCTCGCACCCGCCCTCGCCGCGATCCTCGTCGTCCGCCGGGTCGAGCGCGGCGGCCGGGTCCGGGACACGCTCGCCCTGCGGTGGCCGAGGCCGTGGGGACGTACCGCGCGGGCGTGCCTGACGGCCTTCGCCGTGCCCTGCGGACTCACGGCGGCCGCCCTCGCCCTCGGCACCCTGGCCGGCCGCTACCCGTTCGGCGGCGTGCACTGGAGCGGCCTCGGCGGCTGGGCGGCCGGGGCCGTACTGGGCATGCTGGTGTCGCTCCCGCTGTTCTTCGGCGAGGAGTTGGGCTGGCAGGGATACCTGTTCCCGCGTCTCGCGGGGGACGGCGGCGGCCGGAGCCTGGTCCGGGCGTACGCGGTCACCGGCGCGGCCTTCGCCCTGTGGCATCTGCCCACGCTGCTGATGGGCGGCCAGTACCCGGGCCGGCCCTGGTATGTGTCGGTACCCGCGATGCTGGTGAGCTGCGTCCTCATCCTGCCGGTGTTCACCTGGCTCAGGCTGCGGTCGGGGTCGGTCGTGCCCGCCGTCATCGGTCACGCGTTCGTGAGTTCGATGAGTGTCGGCATGGTCAAGGAGTTCGCCGGTCCCACGGCGGCCCTCGATCCGCTGCACATGGGGATGACCGGCTGGCCCGGCTGGGTCGTCACCGGCGCGTTCGTCGCGTTCCTGGCGCTGACCGGCCGCCTCCGGCCCTCGTCCCACACTCACGCCCGTACCGGCGAACTCCCCGCGGGCCACGTGGATCTCCGCCCCGAGCGGGCCGCCCGCTCCCGCTGAGGCCGCGGCTCGTACCCTGTTCCCGTGTCGTCCTCCCGTACGCGTCGTGTCACCGTCCTGGTGCTGGAGGGTGCCAAGCCGCTCGACGTCGGCATTCCCGCCCAGGTGTTCACGACCCGGGCCAGCATGCCGTACGAGGTGCGGGTGTGCGGCGCCGCGCCCGGTCTGGTCACCGGCGGTGACGGCCTGTCGTACCACGTCGCCCACGGCCTCGACGCGCTGGAGTGGGCCGAGCTCGTCTTCATCCCCGGCTACCGGTTCCCGGACCGCGAGGACCCGCCGGCCGCCGTGGTCGAGGCGCTGCTCGCCGCCCACGCCCGGGGCGCGCGGCTCGCCGCCATCTCGACGGGTGCCTTCGCGCTCGCCGCCACGGGGCTGCTCGACGGCAGGCGTGCCACGACCCACTGGCACTACACCCGGGCGCTCAGGGCGAAGCATCCGCTGGTACGCGTCGACGAGAACGTCCTCTTCGTCGACGAGGGCAGCGTACTGACGTCGGCCGGCGCCGCCTCGGGCATCGACCTGTGCCTGCACATCCTGCGGGGGGACCTCGGGGTGGCCGCGTCGAACCACGCGGCCCGGCGCCTGGTCGCGGCCCCCTACCGCAGCGGCGGTCAGGCGCAGTACGTGCCGCGCAGCCTGCCCGAGCCGCTCGGCGAGCGGTTCGCCGCCACCCGGGAGTGGGCGCTGCACCGGCTCGGCGAACCCCTCACCCTCAAGGCGCTCGCCCGGCACGCGGCGGTCTCGCCGCGCACCCTCTCCCGGCGCTTCGTCGAGGACACGGGGTACACACCGATGCAGTGGGTCATGCGGGCCCGCGTGGACCTGGCCCGCGAACTGCTGGAGCGTACGGAACGCGGCGTCGAGCAGATCGCCGCCGATGTCGGCCTCGGCACCGGCACGAACCTGCGCACCCACTTCCAGCGCATCCTCGGCACCACCCCGACCGAGTACCGGCGCACCTTCGTCCGGCGGGACTAGGATCCGCCGCCGTCGGCGGGGGGATCGCGGGCCGGTCCGGGTACGGTGCGGAGCGTGAACAGTCAGCAGCTGGAGTACTTCCTCGCGGTCGCCGAGCACGGCAGCCTCGGTCACGCGGCGGCGGCCGCCGGGGTGAGCCAGCCGTCGCTGTCCCAGGCCCTGGGCACCCTGGAGAAGGAGATGGGCGCGGCGCTGGTGCGCCGGGTGCGGCGGGGGGCCGTCCTCACGCCGGCGGGACACGCGTTCGTGCCCCACGCGCGGCTGCTGCTGCGTGAGCTGCGCCGGACGGGTGAGGTGATCGGCGGTCTGGACGGCGGACCGGCCGGGGAGCTGGACCTGGTCACCACGCCGGTGCTGGCCGTCGATCCCTGCGCCCCGCTCCTCGGGCGGTTCCGCGGGCTGCACCCCGAGGTGCGCGTGCGCGTCCAGGTCACCGACCGCGACGCGGAGGTGCCCGGGATGCTGGCGGACGGCCGGGCCGAGGTGGGCCTGGCCTATCTGCCCCTCGACACGGACGGCATCGTGGTGCGCCCGCTGGCCGAGCACGAGATCATGGCCGTCTTCCCGCCCGACGAACCGCCCCCGCCCGACCCGTTGCCGGTCCGGTGGCTGGCCGGCCGGGAGACGGTGGGGGTCACCGGGCACAGCCGCCAGCGCGCGCTGGTCGGTGACCATCTGGCGGCCCACGGGGTGCGGCTGCGGGTCACGGTCGAGGTGGCGCACCGGGAGATGGTGGTCCCCCTGGTGCTGGCCGGGGCGGGCATGTCCTTCCTCGCCGGGAAGGCGGCACGGTGGGCCGCCGGGCAGGGCGCGCGGGTCCGCCGGCTCGATCCGCCGCTGCGCCAGCGGTACGGGCTGGCGTATGTGCCCGGCCGGCTGTCCCCGGCCGCCCGGGCGCTGGCCGGCCTGGCGGTGGCACCGGACGACGGAGGGCGCGTGGGTGGTGGGTCCTGTGCCGGGTGAACCGGGCCGGGGCGCGCCGTTCACCGGTCTGCGCCAGGCCGAGTACTTCCTGGCCGTGGTCGACAGCGGCGGTATCACCGCGGCGGCGCGGCGGCTGCACGTGGCGCAGCCGTCCCTGTCGCAGACCGTACGGGCGATCGAACGGCAGGCGGGCGCCGAGCTGTTCGAGCGGACGCCGCGCGGAGTCGTCCCCACCCCGGCGGGCCGGGCCCTGGTGGAACCGGCCCGGCGGCTGCTGGCGGCGCGCCGGGCGGCGGGCCGCGCGGTCTCGGACGTGGCGTCGCTGCGCGCCGGCCGGCTGGAGCTGGTGGCGCACGCCTCGGTGACGGCCGACCCGCTGGCGCCGGCGGTGGGCCGGTTCCGCCGCGCCCACCCGGGGGTCGGCGTACTGGTGGAGGACGCGCCCGACGACGACGAGCTGGTGTACGCGCTCGCCGACGGGCGCCATGAACTGGCCGTGGTCTCACTGCCGTTGCCGCCGTCCCCGGACCTGGTGACGGAGGAGCTGGGGCACCACGACATCTGGCTGGCCATGGCGCCGGGCACCGCCGTCGCACCGGGACCGGTGTCGCCGGCCGAGGTGAGCGCCATGCCGCTGGTGGCGGTCCTGCACGGCGGCTCCGCCCGGCACGCGATCCGCCGGGCCCTCGCCGGTACCGGGCACGAGGAGGACGCGGGGGGCGAGCACGGCGCGGGACGCGGGCAAGGTGGCCTGGAGTCGGCTCAGGAGGTGCGCTCCTGGGCCGGTGTCGTCACTCCGCGTCTGGGTTCCGTCATCCCGCTGGTGCTGACCGGCGCGGGCGCGGCTCTGGTGGACCGCTGGTACGCCGAGCGCATCGCGGAACAGGGCGGGGTCGTACGGCCCCTCGCCCCGCCCGTGCGTGCCCCGTTCGGGGTGGCGCGCCGCAGGGAGCCCCTGTCCCCGGCCTGCCGGGTGTTCCTGGACATTCTCCGGGAGACATGCGCGGCACGCTCCCCCGGCGGTCCGGGTCCGGGGCCGGGGCCGGGGCCGGGAGCGTGAATACGCCTCCCAGTGCGCCTCCGGTGTGCGGCTCCGGTGTGCTTCCCCGTCACCGCCCCGCGTCGGCCTCGCCGGTCACCGCGGCCACCTGCTCGGGGGTGTAGCCGATCTCGGCCAGGACGGACGCCGTGTCCTCGCCGAGTTCCGGGCAGGGCCGCCGTACCCCGGAGGGCGAGCCGGAGTAGCGGACGGGATCGCCGATCACCCGGTAGGCACCGACGTGCGGGTGCTGCTGCACCTCGAGCATGTGCCCGTCGACCCAGTAGGGGTGCTCGCCGGCGTGGTCGAGGTTCATGACCGGGGCGAACGGGATGGAGTGCCGGGAGCAGAACGCGTCCCACTCCGCGGTGGTGTGCCCGTCGGTGTACCGGGCGAGCAGCTCGTACAGCTGGCCGATCTTCGACTGGAAGTTCTCGGGGGTGAAGCCCTCCAGCGCCTCGGGGTGCCCGACGAACGTGAAGAATGCCTCGGCGTCACGGTAGTTGTACGGCAGGACGCACGCGTATCCGTCCTTGGTGGGGAACGCCGCGTGCCCCGGCTCCAGGGAGCGCGGGAAGCCCACGGGTCCGGCCGGGGGCTCGTACGCCTGGCCGCCGATGTGCTCGACCAGGGTGAAGGCGAACATCGTGTCCGCCATCGGCACCTCGACGTGCTGGCCCTTGCCGGTGCGTTCCCGGCCCAGCAGGGCGGCGAGGACGGAGTAGGCGATGGTCATGCCGCAGACCTTGTCGGCCATGGCCGTGGGTACGTAGTAGGGCTGGCCGGTGACCCGCCGCATCAGGTCGACCATGCCGGAGGCGGCCTGGATGACCTCGTCGTAGGCGGCGTAGTCGGCGGCCGGCGAGTCGGAGCGGAAGCCCTGGGCGTTGCAGTAGACCAGGCGCGGGTTGCTCTCGGCCAGGTCCTCGTAGGTGAGGCCCAGCTTGCGCAGGGCCCTTGGGCGCATGTTGGTGATCAGCGCGTCGGCCGTGCCGATGAGCGCGAGCGCGGCCTGCTTGCCCTCGGGCGTCTTCAGGTCCAGTCGGACGCTGCGCTTGTTGCGGTTGATGTTGAGCGCCAGCGCCCCGATGGTGTCGGCGTCCCGCCGGTGCACATGGCGCATCACGTCACCGGTGGGCGACTCGATCTTGATGACGTCGGCGCCGAGGTCGCCGAGGATCTGGCAGGCGTAGGGCCCCATGATGACGCTGGCCAGGTCGATGACGCGCAGGCCGTCGAGGGGGCGGGTGCCGGATGCCGGGGTGGAGTGGTCCATGAACGTCTCATCCCCTTGTGGAGTGACCCGTCCCGGTGCGGGACGGGGAGGTGTGCGGAGCGGGAGGGCTGCGGTGAGGGAGGACCGGCGGCGCGCGGCCGGCCGGCGGCGCGCGCGTGGGTTCGGGGGTTGGGGCAGTTCGGGGCACGGAGCCACGGGCTCCGCGCTCTGGGACGCGAGGCTCGTGGTTCGATGCCAGGGCTCGTGGCTGGGGGCCGGGTTCGCGGCTCGGGGCCGGGGCCCAGTGCTCGGGGCTCGGGCTCAGGGCTCAGGGCTCAGGGCTCAGACGAAGGCGCTGATGCCGGTGGCCGCCCGGCCGACGATGAGGGAGTTCATGTCGCGGGTGCCCTCGTACGAGTAGAGCGCCTCGGCGTCGGCGAAGAAGCGGGCCGCCTTGTACTCCAGCAGGATGCCGTTGCCGCCGAACACCTCGCGGGCCCAGGCGACGGTCTCGCGCATCCGGGTGGTGCAGAACATCTTGGCCATGGCCGCCTGGGCCTCGCTCAGCGCGCCCTCGGCGTGCAGCTGGGCCATCCGCACCGCCATCGCCTGGGAGGCGGTGATGTTGCCGAGCATGCGGGACAGCAGGTCCTGGACGAGCTGGAAGCTCCCGATCGGCTTGCCGAACTGCTCGCGCTCCACCGCGTAGGCGCGGGCCGCCTCGTAGGCGCCGATCGAGCAGCCGATGGCCTGCCAGGCGACACCGCCGCGGGTGACCTTGAGGACGCGCGCGGTGTCGCGGAAGGAGTCGGCCCGCTGGAGGCGGTTCTCCTCCGGGACCCGGACGTCGTCCAGGACGATGTGGGCGTTCTGCACACCGCGCAGGGCGATCTTGCCCTCCAGCTTGCGGGCGGCGAAGCCGGGGGTTCCCTTCTCCACCACGAAGCCCTTGACCTGCCCGTCCGCCTCGTCGCGGGCCCAGATCACCACCAGGTCGGCGAACGTGCCGTTGCCGATCCAGCGCTTCTCGCCGTTGAGCACCCACTCGTCGCCGTCGCGGCGGGCCGTGGTCAGCAGTCCGCGGGCCGTGCCCGAACCCACCAGCGGCTCGGTCAGACCGAACGCGCCGATCTTGCGCCACTCGACCATCTGCGGCAGCCAGCGCTGCCGCTGCTCCTCGGAGCCGCACTCCCGGATGGAGCCCATGCCCAGCCCGCTGTGCACGCCGTAGAAGGTGGCGAACGAAGGGTCGACGCGGGCCATCTCCATGCTGATGAGTCCGCTCAGCAGCGGGCTGCGCGCGGTGATCCCGGGGGCGTCGCCGGGGATGCCGGTGATGCCCAGGTCGCGGACCGCGTCCACCAGGTGCAGGGGGGACTCGGAACGGGCCCACAGCTCACCGGCGGTCGGTTCCACCTTGTCGGCGAGGAAGGAGCGGATGCGCTCCAGCGTCTGCCGCTCCTCGGGTTCGAGCAGGTCCTTGATCCGGAAGAAGTCGCCTTCGACGGCGAACGGATCCATCTTCTTGTGCTGCGTGGCCATGATCGCC
The DNA here is from genome assembly GCF_964272715.1 of Streptomyces sp. SudanB182_2057. Classification (NCBI taxonomy): domain Bacteria; kingdom Bacillati; phylum Actinomycetota; class Actinomycetes; order Kitasatosporales; family Streptomycetaceae; genus Streptomyces; species Streptomyces sp. SudanB182_2057. Next base: position 7,983,524 of record NZ_OZ186798.1, on the reverse strand, counting down.
CTTCCGTGTCGGAGAAACATGCGGGGCACCGGTCCCGGGTTCCCCGGACAGCCGCCGAGTGAGTCCTCACTCGGGCTTCGGCCCACCGCTGGTTGCTGCTCTTCCAGTGCACGCCCTGGGCACCCCATAGGTCAAAGACGAAAAAACGACCAGTCCCCAAGGGGATACCAATGGCGTGCCCGCGCCGAGCATCCTGTGACATATGCCCGCAGAATGGGATGAAATGTCCGGCGAACCAGCGGAGGCGGCTCGGTGATGCGTGACAGCGCCGAGGACGGTGAGGGGCCGATCGAGGAGCAGCCCGGGCTGTACGACGAGGACGACCCGGCCGGCCCTGAGGACGAGGTCTACGAGGAGACGGCCGACGCGGACGACGAGGTCTACGACGACCTGGCCGGCCCGGACGAGGAGCCCGTCGTCCGCAGGAGGGCGGCCGACGCGGAGCCGGATGTCTTCCTCGATGTCCCGGTGCTCAAGGTGGACCAGATCGACTTGGACGTGGAGGACCTACGGGCGCACGTCTCGCTCCAGGCCGAGGTGCTGGACCTGCTGAGGCTGAACGTGGGCGCCGATGTCGCCCTGGGCCGGGTGCATCTGGGCATCTCGGGGGTGGAGGCGCAGGCCCGGCTGGAGGTGCGGCTCGACAACGTCGCGACGATCATCAACCGCGTGCTCACCACGCTCGACCGCAATCCGCAGATCCTCGAGGAACTGACCCGCGGGGTGGGGTCCGCCGTGCGGGACGTCGGGAGCGGGGCGCGGCAGGCCGTCGGCGAGCTGGGTACGGGCGCGAGCAGGGCGGTCGGCGACCTCGGCAGCGGAGCCGGGGCGGCGGTGCGCGACGTGGGCCGGGGCGCCGGCCGAGGGGTCGAGAGCGTGGCCCGCGGGGCCGGACAGGCGGTGGAGGGGGTGGGCCGTGGCGCCGGCTCGGCGGTGGAAGGGGTGGGCCGTGGCGCGGGCTCGGCCGTGGAAGGGGTGGGCTCTGGTGCCGGCTCCGCGGTGGAGGGCGTCGGGCGGGGTGCCGCGGGCGCTGTCGGGGGCGTGGGCCGTGCGGCCGGGGGCACTGTGACGGGCGCCGCGAGCGGAGTGACCGGGGCGGTCGAGGACGTACCCGGCGTCGTCGGGGAAGCAGCGGATGCCGTAGCGGACGTAGAGGACGCACCGGAGGCCGTTGAGGGCGTTTGGGACGCCGCCGAAGACGTACCCGACGTCGTCGAGGACGCACCCGGCGTCGTCGCGGACGCGCCGGAGGCCGCGCGCGGTGCCGTTCGCCGGACCGCGACGCCGCCCGGAAGGACTCGGACGCGCGGGCCCGACGACGCGTCCCGGGATCCGGCCGACCCTGGTCGCGGTGGCACCCGGGCGCGCCGAGTACGCGGCGAGGACGGGAAAGTGCCGCCCCGTCCCGTGCGTCGCCGTGCCCCCAGGGAGCGGGACGAGCCACCCTGAACGGCCGGCTCCCCGGCAACGGGAGTCGCGCCCCCGCCCTGGGACATCGCGTTCCGGGCGACCGTCCGCGCCGACCGCCTCCGCTTCCTGGAGGAGCCGCGAACGGCGGTCGGTTTCCCCGGCACCGGGAAGCGGATGTCGACGTCCCACAGCGAGCGCACGAACCTTCCCGACGAAGTCGTCGCCGGGAAGGAGTACCGGGACACCCTGATCGTCTACCGCCTCGCGACCCGGCTCACGGGGCAGCGGCCGGAGGACGGCGACGTCACATCTTGACAGGGCGCAACTCGATGTCCCGGTCGGCGAAAAGGTGAGCGAACCGTCCACTGCCCCGCGCGCCGAAAGGCGGCCCCGCCTCACGCGGTCGACCGTGGATTCCCGGAACGCGCCGCCGCCCTCGCACCACCACGGTCGGTCCCCCGCCGACGCTCGCGGCGACGCCGCCAACACGCCCATGTCCTCGCCCCGTACGGCACCGTGCTTCCCAACTGCCCACCGCACGCCCGGGGGATGCGACGACGGGCGGGCACGGCCGGGCGGCGGTCTGGCGCGATCCTTGCGAACCATGGCGCCCGCGCCGTCGGCATGGGCGGACGCGGCGATCCACGATGGTGGCGAACGGAAAGGAGAGCACTCATGACCCGCATAGCCATCAACGGATTCGGCCGCATCGGACGCAACGTGCTGCGCGCGCTGCTCGAACGCGACAGCGCTCTGGAGGTCGTCGCCGTCAACGACCTCACGGAGCCCGCCGTCCTGGCGCGGTTGCTCGCCTACGACACGACGGCCGGCCGGCTCGGCCGGCCGGTGAGCGCCGACGGGGACACGCTCGTCGTCGACGGCCGGCGCATCAAGGTGCTGGCCGAGCGGGAGCCGGCGCGCCTGCCGTGGGCCGAACTCGAGGTGGACATCGTCCTGGAGTCGACCGGCCGTTTCACCTCGGCCAAGGCGGCCCGCGCGCACCTGGACGCGGGCGCGAGGAAGGTGCTCGTCAGCGCTCCGTCGGACGGTGCCGACGTCACGCTGGCGTACGGGGTCAACACCGGGGCGTACGACGCGGCCCTGCACACGATCGTCTCGAACGCCTCCTGCACGACGAACGCGCTCGCTCCGCTGGCCTCGGTGCTGGACGAACTGGCGGGCATCGAGCACGGTTTCATGACGACGGTGCACGCCTACACACAGGAGCAGAACCTCCAGGACGGGCCGCACCGCGACGCCCGCCGCGCACGTGCCGCCGCCGTGAACATCGTGCCGACCACCACGGGTGCCGCCAAGGCGATCGGGCTGGTGCTGCCGAATCTGGACGGCAAGCTGTCGGGTGACTCGATCCGGGTGCCGGTTCCGGTGGGTTCGATCGTGGAGCTCAACACCACCGTCAGCCGGGAGGTGTCGCGGGACGAGGTGCTGGCGGCCTACCGCGTCGCCGCCGAGGGTCCGCTCGCCGGTGTCCTCGAATACTCGGAGGACCCGCTCGTGTCGTCCGACATCACGGGCAACCCGGCCTCGTCCATCTTCGACTCGGCCCTCACCCGCGTGGACGGCCGCCACGTCAAGGTGGTCGCCTGGTACGACAACGAGTGGGGCTTCTCGAACCGCGTGCTCGACACCCTCGACCTGCTCGCCGCGCGCTGACCCCGCCGCGAGGACGGTACGGTCGCGGCGCCCCGGTCTCCGCGTGCGGGGCCGGGGCGCCGCCGTGCCCGGTCAGCCGGGCAGGTCGCCGGTGTAACGGTAGATGTTCCCGGCCGAGTTCACGCCCCACACGGTGCCGTCCGCACCCGCCCCGATGTCGGTCAGCCCACCGGGAATCTGCACCCACGGGCTCGCGTCGTTGTTGGTGTAGTGGTAGATGTTCCCGGCCGAGTTCACGCCCCACACCGTGGTGCGGGAGCCGGCGGCGATCGCCCTCAGTCCGCCGCTGATCTGCTTCCAGTGGCCGGACTCCTGGTCGCCGGTGTAACGGTAGATGTTCCCGGCCGAGTTGACGCCCCACACGGTGCCGTCCGCACCCGCACCGATGTCCGACAGCCCACCGGGAATCTGCACCCACGGACTCGCGTCGTTGTTCGTGTAGCGGTAGATGTTCCCCGCCGAGTTCACACCCCACACGTTCGTACGCGAACCCACCGCGATCCGCGTCAACCCGCCACTGATCTGCTTCCAGTGACCCGACTCCTGGTCACCGGTGTAACGGTAGATGTTCCCCGCCGAGTTCACGCCCCACACGGTGCCGTCCGCACCCGCACCGATGTCCGACAGCCCACCGGGAATCTGCACCCACGGACTCGCGTCGTTGTTCGTGTAGCGGTAGATGTTCCCCGCCGAGTTCACACCCCACACGTTCGTACGCGAACCCACCGCGATCCGCGTCAACCCACCGCTGATCTGCTTCCAGTCGGCCATGCCGCCGACTCCCTTCGCTCGGGAAGCGCTGCCGTCGCATGCTTTCCGAGCGGAACGGTTCACCATGTAAAGCGAATTAAAGAATGAGCTTCTTTATTGTCTTGAAGGGTACGTTTCGCGCCGCGCCGCCGCCCCCCGACCGACCCGTGCCCGCGCCTCGGCACATCGAAGTGACGCGAACCGACGTCATCCGTACGGGTTATCCGCGCACAAGAAATTGACGCTCTCATAAGATCATCCGCTCTATAGACTCCGCGAATGACCAGCGATCTTCTCCGACTCACCGTCCTGGGCTCCGCGACGCCCCACGCCACCGTCGACAATCCGTGCTCCGGCTACCTGGTGTCCCATGGCGCCACCCGCCTCTGGGTGGACGCGGGCAGCGGGACACTGGCGCGGTTGCAACGGCATGTCCGGCTCGACGAGGTGGACGCGATCTGGATCTCGCACCTGCACGCCGATCACAGCGCGGACCTGCTCACCGCGTACTACGCGGTGCTGTTCGCGAACGTCCGGTTCGCCGCGCCCATCCCCCTGTACGGGCCGCCGGGCATCGCCGACCGGCTGGCCCACTTCCTGACCAACACCTCGGAGCGCAGCCCCGTCGAATCCGCCTTCGCCGTCCACGAGTTGCATGACGGGCATCAGGCGAGCGTCGGCGGTCTCACGCTGACCACCCGGGCGGTGGAGCACGGCATCCCGGCCTTCGCCGTGCGCATCGAGGCCGGGGGCCGGTCGCTGGTCTACTCCGGGGACACCGCACCGTGCGCGAACCTCACGCGACTGGCCGAGGGGTGCGACGCGCTGCTGTGCGAGGCCGAGAGCGGCCAAGCCCCGGGCGACGGCCCGCAGGCACACCACACCCCCGAGGACACCGGCGACACGGCCAGGGCGGCCGGGGCGCGCCGGTTGCTCGTCACCCACGTCGGCCCGACCCTCACCCCGGCCGAAGCGGTACGACGCGCCTCGGCCCGATTCCACGGCCCCGTGGACTATGCCGCCCCCGGCACCACCTTCTCGATCGCTTAGGCAGGCGGGCCTCCTCGGCCGGTGAACCGGGGCGCGGGCGCGAGCCACCAGACGCGGCCGGGCGCCCGCGCGGCCCGCCCCGCGCCGCGCGCATGTCTCACGCGCCGGTGACTCCGTCGATCCGCTCGCGAACGAGATCCGCGTGACCGTTGTGACGCGCGTATTCCTCGATCATGTGCACCAGGATCCAGCGCAGGGAGACTCCCCGGTCGCCGACGTGACCGGCCTCCCGCTCGGACAGCCGGCCGCGGTCGTCCAGCGCCGCTCCGGCGATCACCGCACGGCCCCGGGCGACCTCCGCCCGCCAGACGGCCATCGCCCCGTCGAGTCCGCGTCCCGGGTCAAGGCCGAAGCCGTCCGGGTTGCTCTCCCCGAAGACCGGCGGCACGTCCCGGCCGGCGAACACCCGCTGGAACCAGTTGCGTTCCACCTGGGCCATGTGCTGCAGGAGACCGAGCAGCGTCATGGGCGACGGGGGCACCGAGGCAAGCCGTAATCGTTCGTCTGTCAGACCGGAACACTTCAGGGCGAGCGTCGCGCGGTGGAAGTCCAGCCACGCTTCCAGCATTGCGCGCTCGTCGGCGTAGGCGGGCGGGACGGGCCGTCCGTCGGGCGTCGTCTTCATGGCCACACCCTGGCAGCGGCCGCCGGGGCCGGCGACCGTCTTCGCCGACGACGAACACGCGGCGGCCGGCTTCCGGCCCGTCCGTCGGTGGTGCTCTTACGGCCGGCCGTCGCCCGGAGCGGCGGCCTCCAGGTCGTTGATGGTGCCCGACATGATCGTGCGCACGTGCTCGGTGATGTGCTGCGCGGGCCAGTCCCACCAGGCCACCGCCAGCAGCCGGGCGATCTCCTCGTCGGAGTAGCGGGTGCGGATGAGGCGGGCCGGGTTGCCGCCGACGATGCCGTAGTCGGGTACGTCGGCGGTGACCACGGCGCCGGAGCCGATGACCGCGCCGTGTCCGATCCGTACGCCCGGCATCACCGTCGTACCGTGGCCGAACCAGACGTCATGGCCGACGACGGTGTCCCCCCGGTTCGGCAGGCCGGTGAGCAGGTCGAAATGGTCGGCCCAGGAGCCGCCCATGGTGGGGAACGGGAAGGTGGAAGGGCCGTCCATACGGTGGTTGGCGCCGTTCATGATGAACCGCACCCCCGTCCCCAGCGCACAGAATTTACCGATGATCAGCTTTTCCGGTCCGTAGTGGTAAAGCACGTTGCGGGTCTCGAACGCGGTGGGGTCGTCCGGGTCGTCGTAGTACGAGTACTCCCCGACCTCGATCAGCGGGGACTTCACCAGCGGCTTGAGCAAGACCACGCGCGGCTGGTCGGGCATGGGGTGCAGGACGGTCGGATCGGCGGGTACGGGCATGGCGGGTCCCCCGGCGGTGAGAGGCGATCGTGAACCGGTCCATGATCGCGTCGGGACACCGATCCGGCCACCTGTTTCACCGGCGGCGCCGGAGCGGCACCAGCGCGTCGGACGGGCTGTCACCGCGCGCGACATGCCCCCCGCGCACTCCTGTTGATCATATGACCAATTTGCTTCCGTGCTTCGGAACGCATGCCCCATGGACATCACAGGAGTGGATTGCCCTTCCCCGTGAGGAGGTCGCATGGTGCGGGTCGAGCGGTTACTGGCCGACTGCCTGGACGACGTACGTACCGAGCCGCCGGGCACCGTACCCCTCACGGAGGACGACCCCGAATACGCCGCGGCCCGGCGGACCTTTCTGACGGCCGGACTCGAAGCCCTGCGCACCCACACCCCCGAGGCCGCCTGGGTCCAGCTCAACCTGGCCGTCATGCCGCCGCCGTACGGCCGACTCGCTGCCGCGGCACGTGAGTTGCTCGGCACCGGACAGGCCCGCGACTTCTTCTTCATGCACAAGCCCCCGGGGCTGCGCGTACGGTTCCTCGCGGCGCAGCCGTCCCGGGCACCGGAACTGCGCGCCGCCCTGCTGCGCCACCTGACGCCGGAGCGGACCGGCGACGCGGGGACGCCGGCCAGGGCCGGTGTGTACGAGCCGGAGACCTACCTCTTCGGCGGCCCGCGCTCCATGCCCTGGGTGCACGAGCTGTTCACCGCGGACTCCCGGGCCTGGCTGGACGTGCACACCGCCGCGGCCGGTGCTCCCGCGCCGGTCGGCTGGCGGGTGTCCCTGGCCTTGCTGCACGCCGTGTTCGACGGACTGGGCATCGTCGGCTGGGAGCACCGGGGGGTCTGGGAGGCCGTACGGGAGGAGGCCGGCCGGCGGCTGCCGGGCGGCCTCGGCGACCCGGACCTGCGCCGGGCCGCCGCCGGGATCCGCGCCTACTGGGAGCAGAGCCCGGAGGGCCGGCTCCAGGCTCTGCCGAAAGCCTGGCGGGACGTCCTCGGCGAACATCTGGCCGCGGTGGGGCGGGCCGCGGAGCTCTGGCACAACCACTACTTCGCCTCCGGTGAGGCCACGATCGGTCCGCGCCGGGCCGCCGCCCACCACGTGATCTTCCACTGGAACCGGGGCGCGCTCCCCACCGCACGCCAGTGCCTGCTCACCGAGGCACTCGCCGCCGACGGCCGGGAGGAGGCGGACTGAGCATGGAACACGTACCGGCACAAGCGGCCCAGCCGGCCGACAAACAGGACGGGCAGGACGGGCAAGGCGGGCGCGCAACGCACGACACGACACCCAGCAGCACGTCCGTACCGGCGCAAGCTCCCGGACCGGCCGATACGCGCGACACCGCGCTCGGGGCCACGGCGCTGCTGCGGCTGGGCGGCATGCCCGGCGCGGCCTGGACGGCCGGTGCCGCCGAGCACCTCTTCGACGGCGCCGTCCGGCACGCCGACACCGCCGAGCGGCTCGCCGGGCAGGCCCGGGCGCTGGCCGACCGACTGGGTGCCGAGGTCGTGCCGCACCCTTCGCTGGCGTCCGCCGACCGGGGCGCCGTACTCGCGCTGCGGCGACGGCTGCACTCGGGCGCGGCACCGGGGGCGCCGGACTGCGTGCTGCTGGAGCGCTCGTCCGCCGTGCCCGCCGACCTCGCCGGGCAGGCCCGCGCCCTGCTGCGCGGCGCCGAGGCGGCGGAGGCGGCGCTGTCCCGGCTGCGGCAGGAGGTCACGGCCGAGCAGCGGCGGGTCGCCGAGCAGGCGTGGCGTACGGCGTGTTCCAGCCCGGTGCTGCGCGCGTTCCTGGACAGCGCCGCTCCCGCGCTCGCCGACGACATCGAACGGCGGCTCGCCGACGGCCAGTCGTGGTCCGGCAAGCAGTTGCGCAAACGTGCCGCCTATCTGTGGCGCATCGTGGGCCGGGCCGCGGTGAAGACGACTCCGCGCGGCTGGGCGGGCCAGATCGCCGCGCTCCCGGTGACCGACGGCCCGGACGACGGCCGCCGCCCGCTGCTCACGCCCGGTACCCCCCTCGGCGACCTCGCCGCGATCGCCGTGGAGAACGTGCACCTCCTGCGGGCCGGCGGCGCCCCCGCGGACCTGAGCACCGCCGACCCCGCGACGCTGCTCGCGCCGACGCCCCTGCACTTCGCCGAACCGTCCGCCCCCGGCCCCGGCGACCCGCCCGGGCAGGTGCGCTGTTACGTCGTGGACCCCCGTGAACCCGGCCGGCTCCGGCAGGTCGTGCTGCGCCGCACCCGCGTGCTGGAAAGCGTCCTGGCCCTGCTCGCCGACGGGCCGCGCACGCTCGGCGAACTCGACCGCATGCTGCCACCGCTGAGCGCCGCGCCGGGCCGGCCGGCCGTGGCCCCCGCGGTGCTGCGCGGGTTCCTCCAGCACCTGCACGGGCTGGGCGTCGTACAGATCTGCCGGGCGCCCCGGCAGCACTGCTCCGGCTGGGTGCCGGCCGAGACGGTCGCCGCCACCGGCGCGCTGCCGCCGATGCCCGCGGGGGGCGGGGCGGACGCCTGGTTCCTCGACTCCTACCGCCGGCTCGGTGCCGGTGCCGCCGTGCCCGCGGCAGCCGCCGCACGCGTCCGGCGCGGGCTGCGGATCGCGGCCCGGCTCGCCGCCCTCCGGGAGGCCGACCGGCCGGCGGAGCCGCCGGAGCGGCAGCCCTGGCTGGCCGGGCTGACCGAACAGGCGCGGCCCATCAGCGAGATCCTCGCCGACCGGCTGAGCGCGGACGAACCGCCGCCCGTCCGCCGCCGCTACTCGGGCTGGCACGCCGCCCACGATCCCGCCGGCGGCTACGCCCGGCTGCTGGCCCACCTGGACGCCGCCGCCCGCTCCGGCACGGCCTGCGTGGACCTCGACGACGCACTGCTGGACGAGCTGGGCGCACCGCCCGACGGTGCCACGCTGCCGCCCTGGCCGGTCGACTGCCTGCTGCGCCCGCTGCCCCCTTCCGCCGACGGCGGCCCGGTGGCGGTGCTGGAGACCGCCTCGTCCGCCGGGGTGCTCGACGCCCGGTTCGCGGAAGGACTGCGCACCCTGCACGGCGGCTACGGCAACAGCGACGCCCACCGCGCCTTCCTCTCCGCCGTCGAGGAGCGCGCCGGGGTCCGCTTCGTCGACCTGCTCGTGCCGCCGCTCGCCGAGCGGGCCGCCAACGCCGTGCGCCGTCCGGTGACGACCCGCTGGTGGACCGGCGACCCGGACCCCACGCCGTACTACGGCTCGCCCGGCGGGCACGCGCGCTACCTTCCGCTGGACCGCATCAGTCTGCGGCGTGTCCACGGCCGGATCGTCGCCGAGGCGGACGGGCGGCGCGTCATTCCCGTGTACCAGGCCACCCGCTCCCCCGCCCCGCCCTACGACACCCTCGTGCGGCTGCTGCTCGCGGCGAGCCATCCGGCCGCCTCCTATCTGGTGCGGCTGGACGCGCTGGACGCGGCGCTGCCCGACCGGGCCCGGCTGCCCCGGCTGACCGCGGGCGGCGACCTCGTCCTCACCCCGGCGACCTGGCGTATCGACCGCGGCAAGCTGTGGGAGCCCGGCGACGACCTGCTCGCCAAGGTCCGTGTCCTCGCCCTGCTGCGCCGGTCCGCCGGTCTGCCCCGGCACGCGTTCGTGCGCACCGCCCCCGGCGCGAAGCCGGTCCCGGTGGACTTCGCCTCGCTGACGGCCCTGCAGCTGATCGAGCGGCTGTGCGCCCGGGAGGCGGGCACCGCGTTGCTGGTGGAGGAGATGCTGCCCGCTCCCGAAGACCTGCTGGTGCGCGACCCGCTGCACGGCGGCGCGCGAGTCGCCGCGCAGCTCCTGCTCCGGCTCCCCCACGACCAGAGCCCGGGGCGGCTCGCCGAGGCCGCCGCCCAGGCCCTGGTCCACGGTGGCCGGCACGACGCCCCCGGCCCGCCCGCCGACCGGCCCGCCGGGACGGCCGGCACCCGATGAGTGAGCGGCCCGCCCGTGCGGGCCGCTCCGCCCCGCCCCGCGACGACGTTGGGAAGACGATGCCGCACGATACGGCCGCACCGGCCGCCCCGCCGCACGAGTTCGTCCACGACCTCGCCGTCCGCTACTTGCTGGACTGGGCCGAGACGCCCGAGCGGGGCCGGCACCGCTGCGACCCCGGGATCCCGGTGCTGGCCCACCTGGTCGCGGACGAACGGGCGGCGCCCGCCGCCGTGGCCGTCTGGTCCCGCACGGCCGGACGCGGACCGTCCCACCCCGCCCTGTACGACGGGGGCCTGGCCGGCACGTTCGTCGGCCTGCGCCTGGGCGCGCGGGTGCACCCCGGGCTGGGGGCCGCGGCGGACCGGCTCGGCGCCCACCTCGCCGGGCGCCCGCTCAGCTACCGCACCCGCGAGGTCGCCTTTACCGACTACGACCTGATCTCCGGCCCCTCGGGCCTGCTGCTCGCGCTGTGCGCGACGGAACCGGAGCTGCCCGTGCCGCGTGCGGTCGCCGCGCACCTGGCGCTGTTGTGCGACGAGGAGGAACTGGGGCGGCTGCGCGCGGGGCAGTACCGGGACCACGCTTTCCTGGCCTGGGTGCAGGGCCGCGTCAACACCGGTATGGGGCACGGTGTCGCCGGGCTCGTCACCGCGCTCACCGCGGCACTGCGCCGCGCCGGACCGGACCCGGACCTCGCCGGCGACCTCGCCGGGGCCCTCCGCCGGGCCACCCGCTGGCTGGTCCGCCAGGCGTACGACGACGAGCGGGGCATCCGCACCTGGCCCGGCGCCGGGCTCGCCGGGCCGCCCTCCCCCGAGGCCAACCCCCGTCAGGCGTGGTGCTACGGCACGCCGGGGGTCGCGTGGGCCCTGTGGGACGCCGCCGACGCCCTCGGGGACGGGGCCGCCGCCGACTGGGCCGCGACCGCCTTCGCCACGCTCGCCGAGCACTACGACGAGACGTTCCACCTCTTCGGCGACACCCCCGGCGACCATCTCGGGCTGTGCCACGGGGCCGCGGGCGTGCTGGCGGTCGCCGACGCCTTCGACCAGCACGCCCGGCTGCCGGCGGCGAGAGCGCTGAAGGACCGGCTCGTCGGCCATGTGACGTCCCGGCTGGCCGCTCAGCGGCTCGCCGAGTGGCCCGGGGACCTCCTCACCGGCCTGCCGGGGGTGCTGGCGGCGCTGCTGACCGCCGCCCACGGGGCACCGCGCGGCTGGCTGCCCTGCCTGGGGCTGCGCTGACGCGGCCGGTACGGGGCCGCCGCCGCGTCTTTCGCGACCGGCGACCGGATCTCTTCGCGGCGAGGGTCCCGCCACCCGGCGGGGGTGGTCCGGCCATCTGCCGGATGGCTCGACCGGTCCCGCTGCCTGGAGTGTGGTGACTGGCGGGCACCCCCTGCTCGGTGAGCACCCCTGCGCACCGGGCCGGAGAGGTGCCGCTCCGTGAGAAGGAGGCGGATGGTGACCGTGCGACTGACGATGCTGTGCGCGACCGCCGCACCGGGCGGCCCCGACCGGGTCCTCGCGAACGAGCGCGTGGCCACCGCCGTGCGGGCGGCCCTGCCGCCGTACGCGCGGGCCCTGCGGGCGCCCTCGGCCCGCTGCGCGCGGATCGCCGGGGCCCTGGCGGTCGAGGCCACGCCGGAGGAGACCCTGCGGGACCTGGACTACGGCGCGTGGGACGGGCGCCCGCTGCGGGACATCGCGGCCAAGGACCCGCACGGCCTGTCCGCCTGGCTGACGGACCCCGAGGCCGCGCCGCACGGCGGCGAGTCGGTCGCCCGGCTCTGCGACCGTACGGCGGCCTGGCTGACGGCGCTGCCCGGCGGCCCGGGGCTGCTCGCGATCACCGAGGCGGCGGTCATCCGGGCCTCGCTGGTCCATGCCCTGGCGGTGCCCGCCCGCGCCTTCTGGCAGCTGCGGGTGCCGCCGCTGTCGACGGTGACGCTGACGCTGCGCGACGGCCACTGGACGGCCCGGCTCGCGCCGCCCCCGGCACCGCGGCGGCTGCCCCCGGCGGCCGGGGGCAGCGTCCCCGGCGCCGTACTCACCCTGCCCGCCGGCCGGGAGCGGCTGTGTCCCGCCGGACGGCCCTGACCTGACCGCCGCGCGGCCACCGGACGGCAGTCCCCTCCCCCGGTCCGGCGGACACCGGACTGCGACCCCGTACGCGCACGGCACCGGGGCCGTGAAGACGACGCGGGCGCCCCCGGCGGCGCGGTCGCGCCCGGCGTGGTACGAATCGGACACAGTACTCCCACATAGGCTGGAGCACACGTGATCCGGGTACTGGTGGTCGACGACGAGGCCCTGATCCGCACGGGCTTCCAGCGCATTCTGGACGCGGCCGACGGCATCGAGGTCGTCGGGGCGGTCTCCGGCGGTCAGGCCCTGCGGACGGTGCGGGAGACGCGTCCCGATGTGGTCCTGCTGGACATCCGCATGCCGGACGTGGACGGGCTGACCGTGCTCAGCGACATCCGGCGGCTGCCGGAGCCTCCGGTGGTGGCCATGCTGACCACGTTCGACATGGACGAGTACGTGGAGACGGCGCTGCGCTCGGGCGCCGCCGGCTTCCTGCTGAAGGACACCGACCCCGAGGCGCTGCCGCCGGCGGTGCAGAGCCTGGCCCGCGGTGGCACGGTGCTGTCGCCCAAGGTCACGCGCACGGTGGTGGACGGCTATCTGAACGCGGGAGCGCAGGAGCGCCCGCCCAAGGCTCTGGAGCGGCTGACCGAGCGTGAGCGCGAGGTGCTCGTGCTGATCGCCGAGGGTCTGTCGAACGCCGACATCGCGGCCCGGATGCACCTGAGCACCGGCACCGTGAAGGACCATGTCAGCGCGATCCTGACCAAGCTGGAGGTCAGCGGCCGGGTCCAGGCCGCCCTCCTCGCCCAGCGGGCCGGGCTCCTCGCGGAGGGCGCGGGATGACCCGCCGGCCGTCCCCGCTCCTCCTGGACGGCGTGGCCGTGGCCCTGGCGCTGATCGACGTGTGGGCGCACTGGGACATCGAGGAGCCGTTGCGGATGGCGTGCGCGCTGGCCGCCGCGGTCGCCCTGCTGCTGCGCCGGCCGCAACCGCTGCTCACCTTCCTGCTCACGCTGCCCGCGGTCCTGCTGTCCGACGCGGTCTTCGCCTGCCTGGCCGCGCTGTACACGCTCGCCTCGCTCAACCGTCCCCGGGCGCTGCTCGTGGTGTGCGCCCTGGCGTTCGCGGTCAGCGACACGACGTCGCTACCGTCGCCGGACCTGGACCTGACGCGTACCCCGACACTGATCGCCGTCGGGTACAGCGCCGCCACGGCGGCGGCGGCCGTCTTCCTGGGGCAGTTGGTGCGTACTCGTCGCGATCTGTCGCTGAGGCTGGCGGAGATCTCGGAGGCGCGTGACCATCAGCAGTTGCTGACCGCCCAGGCCGTCCTCGCCAAGGAACGCGCTCAGCTGGCACGGGAGATGCACGACGTCGTCTCCCACCAGGTGAGTCTGATCGCCGTACGCGCCGGGGCGCTGCAAGTGGGCGCGGGTGACCCGGACACCAGGGAGGCAGCGGCGACGATCCGGCGGCTGAGCGTGCAGACGCTGGACGAACTGCGCCACATGGTCGGTGTCCTGCGCGCCTCCAGCGGTCACCCCACGGAGCTCACCCCGCAGCCGGCGCTCAGCGACATCCAACGGCTGGCCGACAACTGCGGCATCAGGACCGAGTTGCGCATGGCCTTGCCCGAAGGGCTGCCGCCGACCGTCCAGCGCGCGGTCTACCGCACGGTCCAGGAGGCGCTGACCAACACCCGCAAACACGCTCCGGGCGCGACCGCCCACATCGATCTGAGCCATGCCGACGGCGCCGTCCGGGTCCGGGTCACCAACACGGCGCCGACCCAGCCGCCGCTGCCCCTGCCCGGGGCGCACCACGGCCTGCTCGGTCTGCGCCAGCGCGCCGAACTCCTCGGCGGCACCATGACCTCGGGCCCCACCAGTGACGGCGGCTACGAGCTGTGTGTCGTGCTGCCGACCCAGGACACCAGGTGAGCACACGCGTCAGAGGGGTTCATGGCGCGGCGACGAGTGTGTTGTCGCCACGGCGGCCGGCGAGGTGGTCCTCGACGTTGGACACGGTGGTGCGGACGATCTGGCCGACGGCGTCCTCGGTGAAGTACGCCTGGTGCGAGGTCAGCAGGACGTTGCCGAAGGTCATCAGCCGGGCCAGGCGTTCGTCGGTCATCACCTCCAGCGACTTGTCCAGGAAGAAGACACCGGCCTCCTCCTCGTACACATCGAGGCCCACGCCGGTCAGCCGTCCGGCGCGCAGGGTCGCCAGCAGGGCGTCGGTGTCCACCAGGCCGCCCCGGCTGGAGTTGACCAGGATGGCGTCGTCCTTCATCAGGCCCAGCGTGCCGGCGTCGACAAGGTGATGGGTCTCCGGGAGCAGCGGCACGTGGAGGCTGACCAGGTCGGCCTCGGCGAAGAGCCGCTCGCGCGGAACGTACTCCATGCCGAGGGCGAGGCAGTCGGGATTCTCCGTGATGTCCCAGCCCAGCAGCCGCATCCCGAACCCGTGGGCGATCTCGGCGAACGCGGACCCGATCTTTCCGGTGCCCACCACACCGGCCGTCCGGCCGCGCAGGTCGCGGCCCATCAGTCCGTCGAGCCGGAAGTCGAACTCGCGGGTGCGGTGCGCGGCGCGGACGATCCGGCGGTTGACCGCGAGGGCCAGGGTCCAGGCGAACTCGGCGACCGAGTACGGGGAGTAGTACGAGACGCGGGCGACCGTGACGCCGAGTTCCCCGGCGGCGGCGAGGTCGATGTTGTTGTAGCCGGTGGACCGTTGGGCGATCATCCGGGTACCGCCCTCGGCCAGGGTGCGCAGCACGCCGGCGTCCAGGGTGTCGTTGACACTGCTCAGTACGATCTCGTGGCCGGCGGCCGTCGGGACGGTGTCCCGGTCGAGGAACAGCCGCAGGCAGCGCAGTTCGTGGCGCCCGGCGAACGCCTTGTCGAACGCGGCCCTGAGCAGGGGTTCCTCATCGGAGAGAACACCGTACGCAACGATCTCCACGTCCACTCCTCCCATCGGATCCCCCCACCGTAGGCCGCGACGCCCCGTGACAGCCTCCAGCGGCACGCGCCTGGCGCCCGGGTGGCCCTGGCACCCCGCGGGCTCCCGCTGCGGGAAGCCGAGCGGAGGCCAGGCGTCCGGGGTGCCGGCCCGGCTGTCGTACGCGGCGCGGGCGGCGTCGGTCTTCGGCAGGCGCACGTTCCGGCAGGGGCGCCGTGGCCGTCTCCGCCGGTCCCTGCCGGGCGGCCTCGGCCGGGTCGGTGCATCATCCGATGGCCAAGGCCGCACCGTCAGATACCGCTCGGCCGGGTCATCTCGCGGCCCGCCGTGCTTCCGCCGTCCACGGTGACCGACGCGCCCGTCATGTACGGGAAGTCGTCGGAGGCGAGCCCGAGCACCGCGCACGCGATCTCTTCCGCGTCGGCCATCCGTTCGAGACCGTCGACGTTGAGCGGCCCCCACGCCTGCTTGTACAGGGCCCAGTCCGCGTCCGGGATGCCCGGCGGGCGGACGAAGGGGGTGTCGGTGGTACCGGGCAGCAGGGCGTTGATTCTGATTCCCTTGGGCCCGTAAGCGAGCGCTGCGGACTTCACGATGCCCTGTACCGCCCGCTTGCTCGCGGTGTAGGCGGCGCCGTTCGGCCGCGCCTGTTCGGCCGCTGACGACGAGGTGCAGATGATGACGCCGCGCTGTGCCCTGAGCATGTGCGGGATCTCGTACTTGATCGCGAGGAACACGCCTCGGGCGTTGGTGGCCTGGACGTCGTCCCATTCCTCGACGCTCATCTCATGGGGAAGTCTGCCGCTACCGATGCCGGCGTTGTTGAAGGCTATGTCGATGCCGCCGTAACGGCTCGCGACCCGGTCCACGAAGCTCTGCACCTGGGCGGCTGTCCGGACGTCGGCCTGGATGTACGTGGCTTCGCCGCCCGCGGCCCGGATCTCCCGCTCCACCTGGCGCCCCAACGCGGCTCGCCTTCCACAGAATCCGACATGGGCACCCTCTGCGGCGAACGCCATCGCCGCCGCCCTGCCGATACCCGAGGTGGCGCCCGTGATGAGCACCGACTTCCCCTGGAAGCGGCCGGCCTTGGTCCCGGACCCGGACCGGGTGCCGACCGCGTGGGCGGTGGTGCCGAAGACCGCGCCTGCCAGGCCCAGGGCCCCAGCACCGCTGAGGAGGGTCCGCCGCCCCGTGGCCGCGGAACCCGCACTCGTGCCGGTACTCGTGTTCGTGTTCGCATGCGTATCCATGACGAGCACAGTGGCAGCCCGCCCTGGCGCACGGCTCCCTCCTACCGGCCGTACTTCACGGCCGGTAGGAGGAGTCACCCTCCTCCCACGGCAGGACCCCCGGAGCCGGACGTCCGCCTATCGTGGGCCGGGTGAACCGATCTTGGATCGAGCTTGCGTTCGACAGCAGATACGCCGTCATACGCGCCTTCGCACTCGCCGGCGCGCTGATCGGCGACTTACTGCTGCTGCGGCGGCCGTCCGGAGCGCAGGAATGGGGCCTTGCCGCAGCCGGACTTGTGCTGTGCCTGGCCGCGGGCAAGTGGGCGTTCGGCGCGCTCCTGGCGCAGTCGGTACTGCTCGTCGTCGCCCACGCGCTGGGCACGAGCACCGTTTCCGCGGTGAAGGTGCTGGCCGCCGTGACCCTCTTCGAGCTGGCCGTTCGGCAGCGCGGGCGCCGCCTGGCCGCCGGGGCGACGGCACTGGCGGTCGCCGTCGCCGTGAACCGTCTCGACGACCTGCCCGGCGAGCTTCCTGCGGTGCTCTACAAGATGGGCATCGTCGCAGGTCTGCCACTGCTCCTGGGGGCGTACGTGCGGGTGACCCGCGACGCCACGGTGCACGCCCGTCAGCACGCGGAACAGCAGCGGCTTCGCGCCGAACAGCAGCTGCTGGCCGCCCGCACGGCGGAGCGCGCCACCATCGCGCGCGAGTTGCACGACCTCGTGGCCCACCACGTCTCCTCCATGGTGCTGCGCGTGGGTGTCGCCCGGCATGTCGTCGCCGCCACCGGCACCACCGACCCGCGGATCACCGAAGTCCTCGACGACCTGCACTCCAGTGCCGGCACGGCACTGACCGATCTGCGGCGCCTGGTGGCCGTACTGCGCACCCCGGACGGTGCCGGTCCCGGCACCGGTTCCCTGGTCCTGCCCGGGGCGCTGCCGACGGCACTGGAGTCGGTGGCGGAGCACAGCCGCCAGTCCGGTCTGGCCGTAACCGCTTC
Organism: Streptomyces sp. SudanB182_2057; assembly: GCF_964272715.1. Lineage (NCBI taxonomy): Bacteria > Bacillati > Actinomycetota > Actinomycetes > Kitasatosporales > Streptomycetaceae > Streptomyces > Streptomyces sp. SudanB182_2057. The sequence continues at coordinate 7,966,013 of NZ_OZ186798.1, read as the reverse complement.
CGTGGATCCCCGTGTCGCGCGGCTCGACGCGGTACGTGGCCTCGCGGTCCTCCGGCTGGCGCAGGAAGGCTTGGCCAACGCGGCCAAGCACGGCGGACCCGGCGCACACGCGGAGCTGACCGTTCGGTTGGCCGATGACGCCGTACAGGTGACGATCCGCGACGACGGGGCCGGAAGAATGCGGCCACCGGACCCGGGCCCGTCCGGACACGGCTTGATCGGCATGCGTGAACGCGTGGACCTGCTCGGCGGCCGGCTGGAGGCGGGCCCCGCCGCTCGGGGCTGGCGGCTCACGGCCGAACTGCCCGCCATCGCCACCGGCGTGGAGCCGCTGCTGTGATCCGGCTCCTGATCGTCGACGACCAGCAGCTGGTCCGCATGGGGCTGCGCATGCTCTTCGAGCAGGCCCCGGACATCGAGATCCAGGGCGAGGCGGACAACGGAGCGGAGGCGGTACGACTGGCTGAACGCCTCGCTCCCGACGTTGTCCTCATGGACCTGAGAATGCCCGGAATGGACGGCATCACGGCCACCCGCCGCATCCTCGCCGCGCGCCCTGCCACCCGCGTCGTGGCCCTCACCACGTTCGATGACGACGACCATCTGTACCCGGTGCTCGTGGCCGGAGCCTGCGGTTTCCTCGTCAAGGACACCCCGCCGACCGAACTCCTGGACGCCGTACGCCGGGCCGCCGACGGAGAAGCCCCCTTCAGCCGGAACGTTCTCGGCCGCCTCGTCTCCCATGCCCTGCGCGCCCGTTCTTCCTCCGACACCCCCGTGGCCCTCCCGGTGCCGGCCGTCACCCCGCGCGAGCGTGAGGTACTCGGCCTGCTCGGCGCGGGCCTGTCCAACAAGGAGATCGCCGACCGGCTGCATCTCGGGGTCACCACGGTGAAGACGCACGTGGCGAACCTGATGGCGAAGACGGGCCGGGACAACCGCATCCGTCTCGCCGTTCTGGCCGTCCTCACCGGCATCACTCCGGACCGGTCCGCCCCCGCCGGGGAAGAGCCGCCACGCTGAGCCGGCGCAGCACGGCCCGATCGCCGCGTTCCCGGGTTCTCGATGCGGTCTACGGTCTCCACCAGAACTCGGGCAGCCGCCGGCACTCGTGAAAGACCCCGGCCGTGCCGGCCGTGTACGCACGGCGCCCCGAGCACGCCTGCTGTCATCGTCTCCGACGCCGGCGGCAAGGCCGCAACAAAGTGGTCCCTCTGCGGCACCGTTGTCCCGTCTCTGGCGCGCCCGCTTGGTCCGCCGCCGTAGTGCTCAGGAGGTGTGGACGAGCTGGATCAGGTTTCCGCAGGTGTCGTCCAGGACGGCCGTGGTGACCGTGCCCGTCTCCAGCGGTTCCTGGGTGAACCGCACGCCCAGCCGGCGCAGCCGGTCGTACTCGGCCCGTACGTCGTCCACGGCGAAGGAGGCGGCCGGGATGCCGTCCTGGACCAGCGCGGTCTTGTACGGCCGCACCGCCGGATGGCCGGAGGGCTCCAGCAGGAGTTCGGTGCCGTGGGGGTCTTCCGGCGAGACCACGGTCAGCCAGCGGTCCTCGCCCAGCGGAACGTCGTGTTTCTTCACGAAGCCCAGCGCCTCGGTGTAGAAGCGCAGGGCTTTGTCCTGGTCGTCGACGAAGACGTTGGTCAGGTGGATCCTCATGGAGTTCCCTCCGGGGGACGACGTGGCCTTGGGCCCATCGTCCGCCATGGACGCGCGCCACGCAGGGGCATGCGGCGCGCGTCGTCATTCCTGCGGATTCCTCCGGATTCCCCCGGATACCTCCGACCGCGACCGCGACCGTGCGCCCCGCCCCGGTCCGCGCTCCCCGCGCGCCCGTTCTTCTCCCTCCGCGCCCCGCCCCTCACCGCATCACCGAGCCGCGCGGAAAAGCGAGCGCGGCTCCGGCCACGGCTGTGCCAGTCTGGCGGACCGTCCCGAACCGGTTTTCGACACAGGGAGCCTCCGATGACGGTGCCGTCCCGCCTGCTGCCGCTGCTGGAGCAGTTCGACTTCGCGTACAGGCGTCTCGCCGACCGTATGACAGGGCCCGTCGTGGACAGCGGCGACGGGACGGACACCCCGGTCGGCCCGATGACGGACGACGAGTACTTCTGGGAGCCGGTGCCGGGCTGCTGGTCGGTGCGGCGGCGCGAGGACGGGCCGGGGCCGCGCGCCACGTTCCTGGCGGGCGCGGGTGACTGGGGGCGCGACGCCGCCGCCTACCCGCACCCCTGGCCACCGCCCTTCACCACGATCGCCTGGCGCCTGAGCCACCTCGGCGAGATGCTGACGCTGCGCGCCGACCACACCGCCGGCGGCCGGCGGCTCACCCGGGACGACTACCGGATCAGCGGGGACGCGGCGACCGCGACGGCGGCCTTCGGCAGCGGTGCCGAGGCATGGCGGAAGGCACTGCTCGGCGCCGACGACACCGCGCTCGACACGGTCGGGTACTGCGCCTATCCGTACGGCGGCGATCCGGAAGAGCCGTTCCTCGACATCGTGTGGTGGGTCAACCAGGAACTGCTGCACCACGGAGCCGAGATCGCCCTGCTGCGCGACCTCTATCACGCGCGCGCCCGGGCCGACGGCCACTGAGGACGCCCGGAGAGCGGTGCTCGGCACCGTCACCGGCGGGAGGCGTGCGCGGAGGGGCCGAAGGGCCCCGGGGGTGGGCCGGGCGGCCCGTGGTGGCGGGGGCGGCGACGGCCCACGCTGGGGGCAGACCACACGAAGGGAGCCGGTGTGATGACCTCCGCCACCACCATGAACGCGGCACTCCCCGCCGAGCACCGCGCACGGCTGATGCGGACAGCCGGTGAGGTGTCCTTCGACGCCGGGACCCGGCTGTTCGAGGAGGGCCGGCGTGCCGACCGGCTGTGGATCGTCCGCACCGGCACGGTCGCCCTCGACGTCCGCGTGCCCGGCCGGCGTCCCGCCGTCGTCGCCTCGCTGGGGCACGGCGAGCTGGTCGGCTGGTCCTGGTACCACCCGCCGTACCTCTGGCGCCTGGGCGCCGAGGCGATCAGTCCGGTGCGCGCGTGGGAGTTCGACGCCGGGACGGTACGGGCCATGTGCGCCCAGGACCCGGAGTTCGACCGCGCGATCGCGGTCTGGGTGGGCCGGGTGCTCGTAGAGCGGCTGCTCACCTCCCGCGTCCGGCTGCTCGACCTGTACGCCCCCTACGGCAGCGGAAGCCTGGTCTGACCACGCGGCGCCGTACGGAGGTGCTCACTCCCCGTGCTCACCCCGCGCGGCGGAGGGGACTTCCCGGCTGGCACAGTTCCGTCGTCCCGGGCAGCGTGGAGAGTACCGACAACGACTGCTGGTGAGGTGGCCATGCAACCCCCTGAACCGAAGGCCCGCGTGGTCGCGGGTGTGGACGGCTCCCCGACGTCGTACGCGGCGCTGCGCTGGGCGGCGCGGTACGCGGAGATGGTCGGCGGTTTCGTGGAGGCCGTGTACGCCTGGGACACCCCGTCGGCCATCGGCTGGACCGGGCCCGCGATCGACCCCGAGTTCGACCTGGAGCAGGCGCAGGAGCGGTTCGCGGAGGAGATGCGCGCGGTCTTCCCGGACAGACGGCCCGCCGGTATGCGCGAGATCCTGGTGGAGGGCGATCCCTCGGACGTGCTGATCGCGGCCTCGGAGGGGGCCGAGATCCTCGTCGTGGGCCGCCGGGGGCGGGGCGGCTTCGCCCGCGCGTTCCTGGGCTCCGTGAGCCTGCGCTGCGCCCAGCACGCGGCCTGCCCGGTGGTCGTCGTGCGGGAGGACCAGGACCGGCGGCACTGATCCGGCCCCCGGGGCCGTCGGCTACCAGGTGTCGATACGGCGGCCGGTCAGCGCGGTCATCCCGATCCGCACCCAGACGTCGCGTTCCCCGCCGGCCCAGGGCGCGCTGTAGGCCCGCTCGGCGAGATGACGTACGGCGTCGGGGTCGGTCACCTGTTCGGCGGTGCCGTGCACGACGACGCTCCAGCCCTGGCTGAGCGCGTCGTCCACGCGGTCGACCTCGAAGGCCACTTCCCGGTCGAGCCCCTGGAGGGAGACCGTCCCGGCCTGCGTCCTGAAGACGATGGCGTCGTCGATGACGCTGTAGTTGACGGGTACGACGACCGGGGCGGCCTGGGTGGACACCGCGATCCTGCCCACGCCGTGCGTCGACAGCAGCCGACGGCAGTCCTCCTCGCCCAGCTCGGTGAAGCGGGGTGACCGGGCGGCCTGCCCGAGGCCGGACGGCAGGTCGACGTGTCCGCCGCCGAGTTCCGTGGCGCTGGTGCGCAGGGCCCCGGCCAGCCGGAGCAGCGTGCCGGCCTCCGGCGCGGCGGTGCTGTGCTTCTCCAGGTGTTCGATGTAGGCCGGGGCCATGGCCGCCCGGAACGCCAGGTCCTCCACGCTGAGGCCCAGTTCCCGGCGGCGCTGTTCGATGCGGCGCCCGAGGTCGCCCTGCGGCAGCCGTCCCGGTGGTCTGTCTTCGGCCATGGTTCCTCATTCCTCGGGCTGCGGACCGTCGCCCCGTACGTCCACCATGACCGATGCCACCGGGCCGGGCCCGGTCAAACGGTCCCCGGTCCCGGCGGGCTACGGCCGTTCGGCCCCCGCGCTGCTCCGTTCGGGTGATTCCTGGCGACGGCCGCCGTCCGGCGGCGGGCCCCGGCCGGGGCGCTACCGCCGCAGGGGCGCGTGCCAGAGCAGCCGGGTTCCTCCGCCCTCCGGGCAGCCGAGTTCCAGGTCCCCGCCGAGGTTCCGGGCGCGTTCCGCCATGTTGCGCAGGCCGCTGCGACGGCCCCCGGGCGGGATGCCGACGCCGTTGTCGGTGACCGTGAGCCGTACCTCGGTGCCGTCGGTCTCCAGGGCCACGTCGGCGTGGTCGGCGTGGGCGTGCCGGGCGATGTTGGCGAGGGACTCGGACAGGACGGCCACCACGTGGTCGGCGGTCTCCCTGGGCACGTGGGTGTCGAGCAGCCCCTCCATCCGGACGCTGGGCGCGAATCCCAGCACCGGGGTCGCCTCGCCGGCCACGCGCACCGCGCGGGCGCGCAGCCCGGGTGTCTCGTCGCGGTCGTCGGCGCGCAGGCCGAAGATCGCGGACCTGATGATCTTGATGGTCTCGTCGAGGTCGTCCACGGCCCGCCGCACCCGCTCGGCGGCCTCGGGGTGCTGGATGAACCGGTCCGCGCTCTGCAGCGTCATGCCCGTGGCGAACAGCCGCTGGATGGCCAGGTCGTGCAGGTCCCGGGCGATCCGGTCGCGGTCCTCCAGCAGGGCGATCTGCTCGGCGTCCCGGCGGCGCTCGGCGAGTTCCATGGCGACGGCGGCCTGCGCGGCGAATCCCGTCAGCAGTTCCGTCTCCTTGTCGGAGAAGTCCGCCGCGCCCGTCTCGCGGGCCAGCAGGACGACGCCCCGGACCCGGTCCTCCCGGCCGATCGGGACGGCGACGGCCGGGCCCAGTCCGGCGAACCGTGGCGGGCCCGCCGTGACCCGCTCGTCGCGTGCCACGTCCGGGCTGGTCACGGGGGCGCCCAGGGCGAAGGCGCGGCCGGTGAGGGTGCCCTCCACGGGCAGCACGAGGCCGCGGTGGGCGTCGGCCTGCGAGCCGATGGCCAGTTCCACCGCGAGCGCGCCGGCGTCCTGGACGGGGGTCGCCACGGCGGCGAGCGCCGAGCCGCTGATGTCGCGGGCCCGCTCGGCGATCAGCGCCAGCGCCTCGGGCTGGTCCGCGCCGGACATCAGGCTGCTGCTGACCTCGGCGGTCGCCGCGAGCCAGCGCTCCCGCAGCCGGGACTCCTCGTACAGCCGGGCGTTGTCGATCGCCACGCCCGCGGCCACGGCCAGCGCGGACAGCAGCGACTCGTCGTCCTCGTCGAACCGCAGCCCGCCGCGTTTCTCGGTGAGGTAGAGGTTGCCGAAGACCCGGTCGCGGGCGCGGATGGGTACGCCCAGGAAGGTGTTCATCGGCGGATGGTTGGGCGGGAAGCCGTACGACGCCGGGTGCTCGGAGAGTTTGTCGAGCCGCAGCGGCTCCGGGTGCCGGATCAGTTCGCCGAGGATGCCGTGGCCCTCCGGGTAGGGGCCGATGCGGGCGATGCCGGCGGCGTCGACGCCGTAGGTGACGAACGCGGAGAGCCGTGTGCCGCCGGTGCCGATCACGCCGAGCGCCGCGTACTCGGCGTCGACCAGGACCGCCGCCGCCTCCACGATGCCGTGCAGCACCTGCTCCAGGTCCAGCTCGCGGCCGACGGAGACCACGGCCTCCAGCAGGGTGTGCACCTTGTTCTGGGTGCCGCGGGCGGCGTCCAGGCGGGCCTGCAACTCCCCCAGCAGTTCGTCCAGTCTCAGCTGCGGCAGCCGTACGACGCCTGCCGCACCCGTGCCCTCGGAGCTCTCCACCGCCGTTCCTCCCCGAACCCTCGCCCCGCGCGGCCGCCTCGTCGGGGATCACGGTAGCGGCCGGGGCGGACGGGCGTGGCACGGGGGCGGGCGGCAGGCTCCCCGGCAGCGGTTTCCGGACGCGCGGGCAGGGCCTATCGGCCCTACCCGCCGCGGTCGCCCGGGTCCACGATGGCCTGGTGCTTCAGGACGTCGACTTCCACGCGCTCGGCAGACAGGCCTGCCTGCGCCTGCTGGGCCGGGTGCCGGTCGGCCGCGTCGTGTACACCAGGCGGGCGCTGCCGGCCGTGCTGCCGGTCAACTTCCGCCTGGACGCGGACTCCTCCGTCGTGCTGCGGACGTCGGCGGACTCGGAGCTGGTGCGCGCGGTCGACGGTGCCGTGGTCGCCTTCGAGGCCGACGAGTTCGACGCGGCGGCCCGCAGCGGCTGGAGTGTGGTCGTCACCGGCCGGGCCGCCCTGGTGACGGACCCGGCCGAGCGGGAGCGCCTCGCGCGGCGCGGCCCGGACTCCTGGCTGCCCCTGCCGGGCGGGGTGTTCTTACGCATCGCGCCGGACTTGGTCACCGGCCGCCGGCTGTCGGGCATGTGACCGGCCGGGCACCGGTCGGTTCCGGGGGCCGTCGGCTCACGGCCGGTGGCCGTCGGCGCGCGGGCGGCCGCGGACCTGGGTGGCGATGACGGCCGCCTGGACACGGCGTTCGACCCCGAGCTTGGCGAGCAGGCGCGAGATGTGGTTCTTCACCGTCTTCTCGGCGAGGAACAGCCGCCTGCCGATCTGGCGGTTGGTGAGCCCCTCCCCGATGAGGGTCAGGATCTCCCGCTCCCGCTCGGTCAGTCCGGGCAGCGCGTCCGGCTCGGCCTCCTCCTCCCGCCCGTCCCGCAGTCTGCTCAGGAGCCGGGTGGTGGCGCTGGGGTCCAGCAGCGACTGCCCGCCGGCCACCGTGCGCACGGCGGAGACCAGGTCCGAACCCCGGATCTGCTTGAGGACGTACCCGGACGCGCCCGCCATGATCGAGTCCAGCAGCGCCTCCTCGTCGTCGAACGAGGTCAGCATCAGGCAGGCCAGCTCCGGCAGCTGCGAGCGCAGTTCCCGGCAGACGGTGACCCCGTCGCCGTCCGGCAGCCGGACGTCGAGGACGGCCACGTCGGGGCGCAGGGCGGGGACCCGCGCCAGGGCCTGTGCGACGGTGGACGCCTCGCCGGCCACCGTGATGTCCGGCTCGTCGTCCAGCAGGTCGCGCACCCCGCGCCGGACCACCTCGTGGTCGTCGAGGAGGAAGACCCGGATCGGGTTGCCGGGTCCGGTCTGCGCGCGCTCCGCCATGGTAACTCCCTGTCACTTACTCGGTTCTCCCCGCCGATCCTGGCCCCTTCCGGGACCGCGGAACAGGGCCGTCCGGCCCTTTCGGTGCGGTCCCCGCTCATCCTCCCCGGGTCAGCTCGCGCTCCGCGACCTCCCGGAAGCCGTGCGGCGGGCGGCCGGTGAGGCGCTGGACGGTGTCGGTGGTGCGGTCCTCGACGCCCTCGGCGATGGCGCGGTCCATGCCGGCCAGCATCTCGGCGAATTCGACGGGGAGTTGTTCGGCCAGCCGGTCCCGCATCCGCTCGTACGTCAGCGGCCGGTGGGTCACGGGACGGCCGGTGACCTCGGTGACGACGGCGGCGATGTCGTCGTAGCCGAGCGCCTGCGGACCGGTGAGGACGAGGTCGGTGTCGGGTGCGCGGTCGTCGGTCAGGGCGTGGACGGCGACGGCGGCGATGTCGTCGGCGTCGACGAAGCCGACCCGGCCGCTCCCGGTGGCGGTGAGGATCACGCCGTGCTCGCGGATGCTCCGGGCGTGCATGTGGGTGCCGGTGAAGTTCTGCATGAACCAGGAGGGGCGCAGTACGGCCCACTGGTCGAACAGCTCGGGCAGGGCCCGGTGGACGGCTCCCACGCCCGGCCCGTCCGCGGCGATGGCCGAGGAGCCGAGCAGCACGGCGCGGCGGACGCCGGCGGCCCGGGCCCGCCGGAGGAAGGGCAGCATGACCGTGGCCGGGTCCGGGTCGCCCAGGGGCGGGACGAGGTAGACGCGGTCGGCTCCGTCGAGGGCGCCGTCGAAGGTGCCGGGGTCGTACCAGTCGAAGCGGACCGGTCGCGTGCCCGGGACCGGGGTGGCCCGGCGGCTCGCGGCCCGCACGCGGTGTCCGGCGGCGGTCAGCCGCGCGGCGGTCCGGCCGCCGGTGGTGCCGGTGGCACCGGTGACCAGGATGGTGCCGGAGGTGGTCATCGGGCGTCGCTCCCGCGGGAGTCGGGACCGGGCGTCTGGACGGATCCGCTGAAGTCCAGGCCGGGCGCCTGCAGGGCGAGGGGGCTCCAGTAGTCCCGGTAGGAGGTGAACCGGCCGTCCCGGACGGAGACGACGGCGATGTAGGTCATGTCGTACGGGTCGCCGCTCGCCACGATCCGTCCCACCCCGCGCATCTCGACCACGATGGTGTCCGGCTCGGTGGTCTGGTGGATCCGCAGCTCGGGGAAGTCGTGCAGGTCGATGTGGTCGGGGTAGTGGCGCATGTAGGCGGCGATGGCGTTCCGGCCGGTCAGCCGGCCGGGCCGGCCCGGCGGGGCGAAGGGGAACTCCATCACGCCGTCCTCGGCCCACAGCGCGATCCAGCCGGGGATGTCCTTGTCGAGGAGCAGGCGCAGGCTGTGGCGGTACAGGTCGGCCGGGGAGGCGGTGGCAGGGGTGGTCACGGACATGGCTGTCTCCGTTCCAGTACGATACGGACCGTCGGTCCGCTTCATCGAAGATACGGACCGCCGGTCCGGATTGCAACAGAGGAGGGCCCATGGCCGACCGCAGACCGCGCAAGGACGCCGCCCGCAACCGCGCGGCCGTCCTCGCCGCCGCCGACACGCTCTTCGCCCGGTGCGAGCGCCCGGACGACGTCACCATGGCCGACATCGCGGCGGCGGCCGGCGTCGGCAAGGGGACGCTCTTCCGTGCCTTCGGCGATCGCACCGGGCTGCTCCGGGCGCTGTACGAGGCACGGCTCGAACCGGTCCGCGCGAGCGTGGAGGAGGGCCCGCCGCCGCTCGGCCCGGGGAGCCCGCCGCGCCGGCGGGTGCTCGCCCTGCTCGACGCCGTGCTGTGCTTCAAGCTCGACAACCGCCACCTCGCGCTGGCCCTGGAACAGGTGGGCGACGCCAGCCCGTACCGCACGGAGCACTACGAGCGATGGCACGCCCTGCTGAGGGAACTGCTGGAGCAGGTGCCGGGCAGGGCCGACGCCGAATTCACCGCCCACGCCCTGCTCGCCGCGACCCGGGCCGACCTCGTCGCCCACCTGGCCGACGGAAGCGGACTGTCCCGCGAGGAGATGCGGTCGCGGCTGGCGGAGTTCGCGGCCCGGACACTGGGCACCGACGACTGACGCGGCCGGAAGGACACCGGTTCACCGGCGGGACGACGGAGGATTTCGACCGTGCGTCAGGTACCCGCCCCGGTCACCTCCCCTCACTGTGTTCGGTGCCGGCCAGGGGGCTCAGCACCCGGCTGCTCGTCTGCTGGTAGATCACGGAACTGCGGAAGCTCACCACCTCCCGGCGGGCGCTGAAGCGGTCCATGAGGAAGGCGTGCAGCCGCTCGATGTCCGGCACCGCCACGTGCACCACGAAGTCGTCGTCGCCGGAGACCACGAACACCGAGACCACCTCCGGCAGTTCGGCGAGGTACGCCTCGAAGCCGGAGATCACGTCCCGGCTCAGCGGGCGCAGCCGGGCGAAGACCAGGGCCTGGAGCGAACGGCCCAACAGGCGCGGCTGCACGGCCGCGTGGTAACCGGTGATCACCCCGCGGGCCCGCAGCGACCGGACCCGCTCCAGACAGGTGGACGGGGCGATGCCGACCTTGCGGGCCAACTCCCGGTTGGTGAGCCGTGCATCGCGCTGCAGATGGCCGAGGATCGCCGAATCAATGGAGTCCATGGCCGCCATTTTTCCCCGCGCCCCGAATAGGATTCGGCGGGCACTCGCAACGGCCGTATCACGCTCTAGGTTTCCCTTCACCCACCGGATCCGAAGGGAGCCCTGACCGCCCCATGACGACCGCCGTCGAGCACTACGACCGGTTTCTCGCGGAGCACTACACCTGGATGCTGGGAGGCGATCTCCGCGCGCTCGCCGCCGCCCAGCGCGCCCAGCTGCTGGAGTGGGGCGTGGTGCCCGGCCCGGCCGGGTCGACGGCCGTGGACCTGGGCTGCGGTCCGGGGCACACCAGTCTGGCCCTGGCCGGCCTCGGCTTCGATCCGGTGTTCGCCGTCGACCTGAGCGAACCGCTCCTGGGCGAGCTGGCCGCGCACGCCGCCGGCACCCCGGAGGTGCGCCCGGTGCGGGCGGACGTGCGCACCGCCCTGCCGGAGCTGGTCCGCCCGGGCTCGGTGGGGGCCATCGTGTGCCTGGGCGACACCCTGACCCATCTGCCGACCCGGGGGGCCGTGGCCGCGCTGTGCGCCGATGTCGCCGCCGCGCTCGCGCCCGGGGGAACGGCCGTGTTCGCCTACCGCGATCTGACGGTCCCGCTCACCGGCACGGACCGCTTCCTCCCGGTCCGCTCCACCGAGGACCGGATCATGACCTGTTTCCTGGAGTACCCGGACGACTTCGACGCCTACACGGTCGTGGTGCACGACCTGATCCACACCCGGGACCCCGCGAGCGGCGACTGGTCCTTGAACGCCCACAGTTACCGCAAGCTACGGCTCTCCCACGCCTGGGTGCTGGAGCGGTTCCGCGGCGCCGGACTGCGGGTGGCGCACGAGCGCGGCGGGCCGGGGGGCATGCGGACGGTGGTCCTCAAGCGGGCGTCGTGACCGTGCCCCGGACCGCGGCCACGAGGTCGCTCTGGTGGTGGGCGACGCCGTCCCGGAGGACCAGCGGGGTGCGCGGGAGACTGCCGAAGTCGGTGAAGGGATCTCCGTCGACGACGGTCAGGTCCGCGGTCTTTCCCGGCTCGACGGTGCCCAGGTCGTTCTCGACGCCGAACAGCCGCGCGGGGGCGGCGGTGGCGCACAGCAGGGCCTGGGCCGGGGTGAAGCCGTGGGCGTGCAGGGCGCGCAGGGCCAGGTGGAGCGAGAGGCCGGCCGGGACCAGGGGCGCGTCCGTGCCCACCGCGAGCAGGGCGCCCTCGGCGGCGAGGCGGCGGTAGGCGGCCATCTCGGTGGCGAGGGCCCGCCGTTGCTCGTCGGTGGGCGGTGTGCGGGCGCGTTCACGGACGGCGGTGACGTCCCAGGGCGGCATGAGGGTGAGCACCCGGGGGTCGTCGGCCAGGGCGGGGTCGGCGCCCAGCAGGGCTTGTGCGGTGAACGGGGTCGCGATCAGGGCGAAGTCGCCGTCGGCGTACTGCTGGACGAGGTCCTGGTGGATGTGGCCGGTGGGGGTGGTGGCGTGGCCGTAGGGCAGGCGCTGGGTGGCCTGGAGGTGGGTGGTGAGGTCCTGTCCGGCGACCCGGCCCGGTGCGCACAGGTGGCTGCCGCTGGGCACCCCGAGCCGGTGGGCGGCGTCGGCCGCCCGCGCCATGACCTCCCCGGAGGCGCGGACGTAGGTCTTGACGAAGTCGACGTTCAGGGCGGTGGCCCGCTCCAGGGTGCGCCGCACACCGGCGGCGGTGCGGTGGGCGCGGCCCATGGCGTACGCGGTGCGGGCACCGTCGATGAGTTCGGCGCAGGCCAGCAGGCGCGGGCCGGTGCTGTGCCCGGAGGCGAGGGACTCGCGCAGCCGGATCGCTTCGTACAGGGACGCGCCCATGCAGGCCATGGTGGTGATGCCGTAGGCGAGTGCGGCCAGGCCGTGCCGGGCGCCGTAGGTGGCGCTGTAGGGGTGGGTGTGGCTGTCGAACAGGCCGGGCAGCACGGTGTGCCGCGAGGCGTCCAGGGTGCGGTACCCCGGGCGGCGCGGGCGGTGGGGTTCGACGGCGGTGATCCGGCGGCCGTCGGTGAGGATGTCGACGTCGCGGCGCGGGACGGTGCCGGTGCCGTCCCACAACTGCCCGGCGTGGACGCGCAGTCGCTCCCGGCCGCCGGCCGGACGGTGGGTGAGCGGCACGGACAGCGTACGGGGTTCGGTCCGGGCCGGGTCCAGGAGGCGGAGCCGGCCCGAGGACAGGTAGAGCAGGGTGTTCGTCTCGCGTGCCCAGGTGGGATGGTCGGCCGGTTCGCCGGTGGGCCGGCGGGCGGGACCGGTCGGGGTGCCGTCCCCGGTGACGGGCAGCAGCCAGAGCGCCGACTCGGCGACCAGCGCCATCCAGCGGCCGTCGGGCGACCACACGGGGCCGGCGGCGGCCCGGTCGGACAGCGACTGGTGGGCGGCGGGCAGATGGCGCCGCTCGGTGCCGGTGCGGGTGTCGAGGACCCGGATGAGGTGGTAGCCCTCGCGGAAGCGGTGGTTGAGCCGGTTGCGGTCGCAGAAGGCCACGTACCGGCCGTCCGGTGACCAGGTCGGGGCGCCGGGCGGGCCGTCGGCGGCCAGCGGCCGGGCCAGCACCCGCTCCGCGCCGGTGGCCAGGTCGCGCAGCAGCACGTTGCCCCGGGTGTCCTGGCAGGCGAGGCGGGTGCCGTCCGGGGACGCCGCCGGGTACAGCCGGCCGGGTCCGGTGACCGGCTCGTCGTGCCCGCCGTTCAGGTGGAGCCGGCGTACGGCCGTCAGCCCGTCCCGGTCGGTGCAGTACAGCAGGCTCCGCCCGTCCGGCGCCCAGGCAGGCATCTGCACATGGTGGACGGCGGCGGCCTGGAGCACCTTGCGGGGTGCCCCGCCGACGGGCTGCACCCACAGGGCGTTCAGCGCCACGAAGGCCACGCTGCCGGCGTCGGGTGCGAGGGCGGGCAGATGGATGCCGCGCACCGGCCCCGCCGCCGCCGTGGAGAGCGGCCTGGGGCGCCGCCGTGGGCGCGGCACCGGCATCCGGGCGGTGAAGGGGATGTCCCGCACCGAGCCGGGTGCGCCGAGGGTGCGGAGGCGGAGCCGGCCGTCGGCGACGTACAGGAGGCGGTCGTCGCCGAGCCAGCACGGCGGGGCCGCCGCCAGGTCCTCGCCCTCGGTCACCACCCGGCCGTCCACCAGGAGCGTGGCCCGCGCGGCCGGCAGGGACGGGGAGCCCGTGGTGCCGGACAGGTGCAGGTAGGCGATCCGGCCCGAGGGGGACACCGACGGGCACAGCAGCCGGCCCTCCCCCACCCCGCGGAGCACCTGCCCGGCGCCGCCCCCGGCGGGTACGCGGACCAGTGCCAGGCCGCCGTCGCTGGCGCCGTCGGGCGTGTGGGCGGCGCGGACGCACACCACCGAGCGCCCGTCCGGCCACCAGACCGGGTCGAGGTCCTCGTAGGCGCCGCCGGTCAGCCGCTCGGCCCCGGCGCCGTCCGCGTCCGTCGTCCACAGTCCGAACGACGCACCGGCCACCGGGTCGCCGCCGCGCTCGGAGGCGAAGACCAGGCGGCTGCCGTCGGGTGACCAGGCCACGCCCCGGTCGTCCCAGGGCCCGTCGGTGACCTGGCGCGGCCCGCCGCCGTCGGTCCGCAGCGTCCACAGATGGAAGCCGCCGCCCCGGTAGCCGCCCACCGCCAGCCGCCTGCCGTCGGGGGACAGGGCCGGGCGGGTCGCCTCCAGGTCCCAGTCGGTGATCCGCACCGCCTCCCCGCCCTCCGGCGGCACCCGCCACAGGACCCCTTGCACCTCGGCGATCACCACGGACCCGTCACGGGACGCGGTCACCGATCCACCGGTCAACTGGCGGTAGCACAAGGTGTCTTGTGCTACGGCGGCGGACACGGCCACGGCCGGGGACGTCACCGGGGCCGCGACCGCCGTCAGCCCCGCAGCGGAACCCCGGAGCAGGTCCCGGCGGCTGACCCGGCCGTGTTCCGTCGTCATCGCGCTCTCCTCACCGGGTCGCCGAGCGGCCGTCCCCAGCACGCCGCCACGGTGGGCGGTCGGCACGGCCGGGTCCATGGTGGCGGGTACCGAGGCCCAACGCGGGGAGGGCACGCGGGACTCCGGCGCCGTCCGGCGGATCGCGGGTGCGTCACCGTACGGGTGGGCGTGTTCGCGTCGTACGAGTGGGCCCGTTCGTCGTCGTACGAGTGGCGGGTCCGTCGTCGTACGAGCCGTACGAGTCGTACGAGCGGCGCCCTCGCGGAGCCCCCACACCCTCACCGGCCATCCGCGCCCTCGCGCGGTGCGCCCGCTCCCCGGGCATGCCCCCGCCCGGCCCGTGCGCCCCGCCCTGCGCCTCAGGCGTCCAGAGGCTGCCACGCCGGGCCGTCGCCGTCCCGCCGGACCCGGCCGAACACCGCGTCGGCGAAGTGGACGCCGAAGCCGATCGTGCCGGGCTCCGCCAGCTCGGTGACGAGACGTCGGCGGTGGTCGGCGGCCCGGGCGGGGTCCTGGTCGTAGACACAGGACCATTCCGGGTGGTCCACCTGGATCGGTGAGTGCAGGGAGTCGCCGAAGGCTATGAGCCGGCTCCCGCCGCCGGTGATGACGTACTCCGCGTGCCCCGCCGTGTGGCCGGCGGTGATCCGGACGCGCACGCCGGGGAAGACCTCCTGTCCGTCGGTCACCGTGCGCACGCGCGGTGCCAGCGCCGACACGGTCTCCTCGGAGAGGCCGCCGGCCGCCTCCGGCAGGTCACGCGCGGCCCATTCCGGCTCCGGCACGAGGTGGTCGGCGTGGGCGAACGCGAGTCGGCCGGTGCCCGGGGCGGGGTGGACGGCCCAGCCGGTGTGATCCGGGTGCAGGTGGCTGAAGGCCACGGCCTCGATCTCCTCGGGCGCACAGCCCAGTTCGGCCAGGCTGTCCAGCAGCGCGCCGCCGTACAGCACGCCGTTCGGGGCGCCCGGGACGGCCGGCAGGGACTGGGGGCCGAACCCCGCGTCGATCAGCAGCGCGCGGTCTCCGTGCTCCACGAGAAGGCCGCCGATGCTCGCCACGAGGTACCCGGAGGCGTCCAGATACTCCGGATGCGCGGCCCAGGTCTCCTCGGTGGTGTCCGGCAGCCAGGCGCGCGGCCTGCCCTGCACGGCTCCGTCCGGGATGAAGGACACCTTCGTGTCGCCCAGCCGTACCGAACGGATTCCCGCGGGCCGGCGCAGCCGGTCGTCCTGGGCGAGTGCGGAGTTGGCCACCATGTGCTTCGTCTCCCTGCTTCTTCGTTCCCCGGCCTCGGTCGTCGGCGCCGGGCATCGATGCCGGTCACCGTCATGTCTCCCGGTCGGCACACCACCACGATAAGCATCAAGCTAGAAACATTCAAGCTCTAAATATCCGAACTTGATGGATTTGCTAGGATGGGCCCCATGACGACTGCTCCGGAACCGCAGACCAGCGCCGAACGACAGCTGTGCGGTCTGGTGAACGGACTCGCGCAGCAGATCACCGAGCACGTACGGGAGAGGGCCGCCGCCCTGGGCCTCACCGCCGCCCAGGCGACCGCGCTGCGGGAGATGACCGGCCCGATGACCATGCGCGAGCTCGCCGAGCGCATGAGCTGCGAGCCCTCCAACGCCACGTTCGTCGTCGACAAACTGGAGAAGCAGGGCCTGGTCGAGCGGTGCCCGCACCCCACCGACCGCCGCGCCAAGCAGCTCCTGCTCACCACCGAGGGCACGGCGTTGCGCGACCGGCTCCTCGGGCTCCTCTCCCAGGACTCGCCGCTGGCCGGTCTCAGCCCGCAGCAGCAACGCACCCTTCAGGGCCTGCTGGAGCGAGCCATCGCCCGTCCCTGAGCCCGTACCGCCGGCACAGCGCTGGTCCCGTCGGCATGGGCTCCGCCATCGAGGCCGCCCGGGGGCCACGTGCCCGAAACCGGCGCCCCACCAGGGGTTTCCACGCGATTCATCAACGGGTGATGGGCTGACGCCCGTTGACGCCCGTCCCTCCCGGGACGGGATGCCCCAAGGAGTCGCTTCCATGCACGGACCGTCCCGCCGTCACCTCACCGTCGCCACCGCGCTGCTGGCGTCCACCGCCGCCGTCGTCGCCTTCACCACCGGCGCCGGCGCGACCGACACCAAGCAGCAGGCCGAGGACGCCATCAAGGGCGGCAAGGCGAAGAACGTCATCCTGCTGATCGGTGACGGCATGGGAGACTCGGAGATCACGCTCGCCCGTGACTACACCGTCGGCGCCGACGGCCGCTTGAACATGGACAAGTTCCCGCTGACCGGCGAGTACACCACGTACGCCGTGCACAAGGACGGCACACCGGACTACGTCACCGACTCCGCCGCCAGCGGCAGCGGATGGGCGACCGGTGTGAAGACGGTCAACGGACGCATCTCCAAGACGCCGGGCTCCGACAAGGCCGTCCGCACGATCCTGGAACTGGCACAGAAAAATGGTTACGCCACCGGCAGCGTCACCACGGCCGAGCTGACCGACGCCACCCCAGCCGTGCTCGCCTCCCACGTCACCGACCGCTCCTGCCAGGGCCCGGCCGACATGGCCAAGTGCCCCGCCGACACGATCGCGGCGGGCGGCCCGGGCTCGATCGCCGAGCAATCCGTCAACCACAAGGTGGACGTCCTCTTCGGCGGCGGCAAGCAGCGCTTCGAGCAGAAGGTCACCCAGGGCAGGTACAAGGGCCTGACCGTCACCGAGCAGGCCAGGAAGCTCGGCTACCAGGTCGTCACCGACAACGCCTCGATGAAGGCCGCGAAGCCGGGCAAGCCCGTCCTCGGCCTGTTCGCCTCCGGCAACGTGCCGGTCGAGTGGACCGGCAGGCCGGCCGCCGTCGGCGGCACCGACCCGCAGCGCTGCGTCACCTCGAACCCGAACCGGCCGTCGAACACGCCGAGCTTGGCGGACTCCGCCGCCAAGGCGCTCCAGCTGCTGGAGGCCAAGCAGCGGCAGAAGCACTCCGAGAAGGGCTTCTTCCTGCAGGTCGAGGGCGCCTCCATCGACAAGCAGGACCACGCCGCCGACCCCTGCGGCCAGATCGGCGAGACCGCCGCCTTCGACCGCGCGGTGAAGGTCGCCCGTGCCTACGCGGCCCAGCACCCGGACACCCTCGTCGTCACCACCGCCGACCACGGCCACACCAGCCAGATCGTGCCGCTGGAGGCCACCCCGCCCGGCCTGTCCGCCACCCTGGTGACCAACGAGGGCCAGCAGCTGAAGGTCAACTACTCGACCAACACGCCGGGCCAGTCCCAGGAGCACACCGGCACCCAGGTGCGTATCGCCGCACAGGGCCCGCTGGCCTACCGCGTGCTCGGTGTCACCGACCAGACCGACCTGTTCACCACCCTCCGCGAGGCCCTGCGCCTGAGCTGAGTGCCCTGACGGGAAACCGAACGCCCTGAAAAGGGGAAGGGGAGACCGGGCCGCCGGTCTCCCCTTCCCCTTTTCCCTTCTCCGCGTTTTCCCTTCTTCACGCCCCCTCGACCGACCCCACGATCCGTTCTGTTGGTTGCGCAAGTTTGCGACTATGAGACGCGCCACCCCTCACCGCGCCACGCTGCGACGGGTGGCGGACCTGCTGCCGGCGAACCTTCCGCACCTGGGGGATGTATGACGGACAGTGCCCCGCTCGGGCTTGAACTCGGCGGTGTGTTCGAGCGCGTACTCGACCAGGCCATAAGCCTGGGGCAGGTCGTGGAGGCGATGGAGCGGTGCGGAAACCTCGTCGACCGCGCCGAGCTGCGCGCGAGGGCGCTCGGGGCGATGAACGCGATCACCGCGTTCGCCGACATCGAGTACCGCGAGTATCTGGCGGCCATGACCGCGAGTTCGGACCGGAGGCGGGGCCGACGGGCCCCGCGTGACCCCGCGCCGCCGCCCCCCGGCCCAGGGGTGCCGTCGTGCGCCGCCCCGCCGCCGTCCCGCGACCCCGGGCGGCCGGCCCCTGCCGCCGGGCCGCCGCCCTCGACGTCCGTGCGGCTCGTCCTGTCCTCGGTAGGGCTGGTGCTGCTGTTCTCCGGGTACGGCATGTGGTTCTCCGGCGTTCTGCCCCACGCCGGCGACGGTGTGCTGACGGTCTGCCTGCTGCTGGGCGCGCCGGCCGTCGGGCTCGCGATCGGTCACCTGGTCCGGCGGTCCGGGCCGGTGGCAGACGACCGCCCGGGCGGCTCCCGCACGGCGACGGCGCCCGCGGACACCGTGGCCCGGGCCCGGCAGGCCTGGGAACTGGCCCTGCTGGAGCGGGGGGTGGTGCCCTTCCTCCTCGGCCGTCTCGAAGAAGCACGCCTGCGACAGCGCCGGGACCGGGCGGGACGATGACGGACCGGGCCCGGGAAACCCCGGCAGCACGCGATGACCGGCGTCCCGGCGGCGCACGACGGCCGGTGACCCGGCGCTTACGATGGGCGGGCCCGTGGACGCCGGCCGCCCGCGGGGCGCCATCGGAGAGGACAGGAGAGGACGGGGGAACTGTGACGGACCGCGCCGGTGCCCTGGAGGACCCGCCCGCCGAGGTGCTGGCGGCCGCGGCCGCCGCCTTCGGGCTGCTCGCCTCGACCGCCCGGCTGCACCTGATGTGGGCCCTGTCCCAGGGCGAGAGCGATGTGACCCACCTCGCCGATCGGGTGGGCGGCGCGCTGCCCGCCGTCAGCCAGCACCTGACCAAGCTGAAGCTGGCCGGACTCGTCGGCTCGCGCCGGGAGGGCCGGCGGCAGGTCTACTACATCGACGATCCCGACGTGGTCACACTCGTACGGGTGATGGTCACGCATCTGTCCGGGCCCTCCCGGTACGGCTCCGGCCGGACGCGCGGGCTGCGCGGAACCGGTGCCTGAGGCCGCCGCGGCCTCAGGTCGGGACGCGGCGGATCCGGGTCCGGACGCCACCACGCGGACGGTCCGGGACCGAGACGTCGACGGGGCTCGCCGCGAGGAGCGTTCGGAGCCCGGCGTGCTGGAGGTGCTGCGCGCGCTGGAGACCGGTCCGCGCGGCCTGACGGAGGCGGAGGCCGGGCGGCGACTGGCCCGGTTCGGCGACAACGTGCTCCCGGCCCGGCGGGAGGTCTCCTGGGCGCGCCTGTGCGTACGCAGCCTGCGGGATCCGTTCACCGCGGTGCTGGCGTGCCTGGGGCTGGTGTCGGCGGCCGTTCTCGCCTGGGGCACGGCCTCGGTGATCCTCCTCCTGGTCGCGGTGAGCTGCGTCCTGCGGGCGACCGGGGAGCACCGGGCGGACCGCTCCACGGCCCGGCTGCGTGAGCTGGTCGCCACCACCGCCACCGTGCTGCGCCGCCCGCGGGAGGACGCGGCGCCGGTGAGCCGGGAGGTTCCGGTCGACGAGCTGGTCCCGGGGGATGTCGTCCGGCTGGGTCCGGGCGACCTGGTGCCGGCGGACGTACGCCTGCTGCGGGCCAGTGGGCTGACGGTGCACCAGTCGGCGCTGACGGGCGAGTCGGCGGCCGTCGCCAAGCACGCGGACGATCTTTCCGGCGGGACGGGCAGCGGGGTGTTCGGGCAGTCCCGGTACTGCTTCCTGGGCAGCAGTGTCGCCACCGGCAGCGCCACCGCGGTCGTCACCGCGACCGGGGCGCGCACCCGGTTCGCCGCTGCCCAGGGCGGCCCGGCCGGCCGGCGGGAGGCCGGCGCCTTCGACCGGTCCGTGCACGGTATCTCGTGGATCCTGATTCGGTTCATGCTGCTCACCCCGCCGCTGGTCCTCATGGCCAACGCGGCGCTGCGCGGACGGGGCCTGGAGACGCTGCCGTTCGCCGTCGCGGTGGCGGTGGGGCTGACCCCTGAGATGCTGCCGGTCCTGGTCACCGTCTGCCTGGCCCGCGGGGCGTCGCTGCTGGCCCGTACCCGGGGCGTGATCGTCAAGCGGCTGCCCGCCCTGCACGACCTCGGTGCGATGGACGTGCTGTGCCTGGACAAGACCGGCACCCTCACCCAGGACCGGCCGGTCGTCGACCGGTCGCTCGGCGCGGACGGCCGGGACGATCCCGAGGTGCTGCGCTGGGCCGCCGTCAACGCCTGGTGGACGCTCCAGCTCGCCGACCTGCCCCAGCCCGACGCCCTGGACGAGGCACTCCTGGACGCGGATACGGACGCGCCGACGGCCTGCGACGGAGTGGCCGCCGTCCCCTTCGACCCGGCCCGCCGCCTCGCCACCGCCGTGATCCGCACCCCGGGCCGGCTCGGCACGCACACCCTCGTCGTCAAGGGGGACGTCCACTCCGTCCTGGAGCGCTGCGCCCTGGCCGAGACGGAACGCGAGCGGCAGCGGGCCCTCGCCGCCCACGCGGCCGAGGAGGGGCTGCGGGTCCTGGCGGTCGCCACCGCCGAACGCCCGGCCCGCGCCCGCGACTACACCCCGGCCGACGAACGCGGGCTCGCCTTCCGCGGCCTGGTCACCCTGCGGGACGCGCTCGCGCCCACCGCCGCCGACGCGCTGCGGGACCTGATGGACGGGGGCGTCACCGTCAAGGTGCTCACCGGCGACCACCCGGGCACCGCCCTGCGCGCCTGCCGCGACCTCGGGATCCCCGTCCCGGCGGACGGTGTGCTCACCGCCGGCCGGATCGACGCCCTCACCGACGCCGAACTGTCCGGCCTGGTCCGCCGTACGACCGTCTTCGCCCGCTGCACGCCGGAGCACAAGGCCCGGATCACCCAGGCGCTGCGCGCGGGCGGGCACACGGTCGGCTTCCTCGGGGACGGCGTCAACGACCTGCCCGCCCTGCGCGCCGCCGACGTCGGCCTCGCCCCGCGGGACGCCGCCGACGTGGCCCGGGAGGGCGCCGATGTGGTGCTCGCCGGGAAGGACCTCACCGCGATCGCCCACGCCATCGCCGCCGGCCGGCACGCGGGCGGCAACATCGCCACGTATCTGCGCGTCACGCTGTCCTCCAACCTCGGCAACGTGGTGGCGATGCTCTCGGCCGGTCTGCTGCTGCCGTTCCTGCCGATGCTCCCCGGGCAGGTGCTGGCCCAGAACCTGTGCTTCGACGCGGCCCAGCTCGCCTTCGCCCACGACCGGCCGCATCCGTCGGCGCTGCGCCGGCCGGCCGTGCTGCGCCCGCGGGCCCTCCTGCGCTTCCTCACCGGCTTCGGGCTGCTCAACGCCGTCGCCGACCTCGCCACCTTCGGCGTGCTCGCGTTCGTCCCGACCGGCCCGGGGAGCGGGGACGACGAGACGCTCTTCCACTCCGGCTGGTTCACCGAGAACCTGCTCACCCAGGCCCTGGTCATGTTCCTGCTCCGGGGGGAGCGGGGCGGCGGCCGGGGCCGCCGGCCCGGGCCGGTGTCCTGGGCGGCGCTCGCCCTGGCCGTCATCGGGCTGGCCGTGCCGCCCTCGCCGCTCGGCCCGGTGCTCGGCCTGACCGTCCTGCCGCCCGTCTACTACCTCCCGCTCAGCGCGGTGCTCCTGCTGTACGCGGCGGGTCTCGCGGTGCTCAGGCAGCACCGGGATACCTGACGCACGTTGTGCTCAGGGCTGGGCCACGGCCTGCCCGTCCTGCGCCACCAGGCGGGCCAGCTCCATCCGGGAGCGGACGCCGAGGGCGGCGAAGACGTTGCGCAGGTGGTAGTCGACGGTGCGGGTGCTGACCGAGAGGCTGAGGGCCACCTCCCGGTTGGTGAGTCCCTGTGCGACGCGCCGGGCGATGCGCAGTTGCTGCGGGGTCAGCCGCGCCAGCCCGTCCGGCCGGGCCGCGTCCCCGGGCACGCCGACGGCCGGTCCGTCCGCGCCGAGCACACCGGCGGAGCCGGTCACCCCGGGCAACCCCGTCACCCCGTTCGCCCGGAGTTCCGCCGCCGCCTGCTGGGCCCACGGGCCGGCGCCGCAGCGCTCGAAGCCGAGCAGCGCGGCCCGCAGATGGGTGCGTGCCTCGCGCAGCCGGCGGCGCCGCCGCAGCCACTTGCCGTAGAGCAGTTCGGTGCGGGCGCGTTCGAAGTCCCCGGCGCCCTCCCCGTGCCGCCGCAGCGCCTGCCGGTACAGCGCGTCGGCGGCCTCGGGCGGTGCCAGCAGGGCGCGGCAGCGCAGGAGTTGGGCGGGGGCCTGCGAGTCGGCGTCGCACGCCGCCCAGAGCGCGAAGTCCTCGACCGCGTCCCCGGCGCCCTCCGGCTGCCGGGCGAGCGCGCAGGCCTCCACGTAGCACGGTACGGCGAGCATCCAGACGGCGAAGTGGCCGCGGCCCGAGCCGGGCCGCACCAGGGGTGCGAGCCGTTCGGCGGCCTCGCGGGGCCGGCCGTGCCCCAGGTCGGCGCGGGCCAGCGCCCACTGGGCCAGCGCGGCGGCCTGGGCCAGCCCGTGCCGGCGGGCGGTGTTCATGGCCTCGGTCGCGTGTTCGGCGACGGTGTGCGCCTCACCGGCGATGGAGGCGGCCAGGGCGAGTACGGCGTGATGGTGGGCGGCCGTGTTGCGCAGCCCGGCACGGTAGGAGCTGCGCAGCCCCTCCTCGGCGTGCGCCCGGGCCAGCGCGTGCCGTCCGGCGCGGAGTTCGCCGTAGGCCAGGTACTCCAGGGCGCGTGTCTCGTGCAGGGCGGACCCGTGGGTACGGGCCACCGCGAGCGCCCGGGCACCGGACCGGCGGGCGGCGGCGGTGTCGCCGAGCAGCAGGGCCGCCGAGGCCGCCCGCAGCAGTTCCTCCGGGTCGTCCGCCGTCCACGCGCGCTCCACGACCCGCCGCAGGGGGGCCGCGGCCAGGTCGAACCGCCCTTGCAGGACCGCGCGCATGCCCGCACGGTGGTCCCGCAGGGCCGCCACGGCACCGAAGCCCCGCCCGGCCACGAGCCCACCGGCGACCGGAAGCTGACTCACGGACGGCGCCTGCCCCAGGAGACCGGGGCCGGGGGCCTCCGGGATGCCAGGGCCCCATTCGGCGAGCATGGGCGGTACTTGTCCCAGGGGGCCAGGTGCTCCCGCCGTGCCGAGGCCCCCTTCGTCCCCGGGTGGAACGGCGGACAGCGGCGGTACCTGCCCCGCCGTGCCTAGGCCCCGCTCGTCCCCGGGCCGACCGGCGGACACGGGCGGCACCTGACCCACCGGGCCGGGCGCCTCCTCCCTACCGCAGACCCGTTCATCCCCGAGCGGATCGGCGGACACGGGCCGTGTCCGGCCCACGGAGGCGGCACCGGGCCCTCCCCCCGCGCCCGGCATCCGCTCGGCCGCGGCCCGCTCTGCGGGCGGGGGTGGGATGCCCGGGAGGGTCCGGCCCGTGAGAGCGGTACCGGGGGCCTCTCCCGCGCGGTGGGTGCCGGTCCACCAGCGGCCCTGTGTCAGGGCGCGCAGGCACGCGGCGACGTCGCCCGCCGACCAGGCGGCGTCCGCGGCGGCCAGGGCGGCTTCGGCGGACCGCTCGGGGTCGTGCGGCGCGGACAGGGCCGCGGCGAGCAGCAGGGTTTCGCGGGCGTCGTCGACCGGACCGTCCCAGCGCAGCGCGGTGCCGCGCAGCAGTTCGGCACGCGCGCGTACCGGTGCGGGCGCCGGTCGGCAGCGGGCCGTGTCGAGCAGTCGCAGCGCCCGGGCCGACTGACCGGCGAGCAGAGCTTGTCCGGCGGCGGCCGTGTACCACCGGACGTGTTCGACGCCGTCCGCGCCGAGTTCGGCGGCGCGGGTGTAAGCCGTACAGCGCTGCGCGGGTGTAGCTGCCGACGCCGGGTCAGCGGCGGCGGACGCGAGGGCGGCGGCCAGCGCCGGGGCGGGGCCCGCGACGGCCCAGGAGCGGTGCAGCAGCGCCGGAAGGCCGCGCGCGTCGGGCAGCGTGCGCGCCAGCGCTTCGTGGGCCGCACGGCGCCGCTCGGCCGAGGCGTCGGCGTACACCGCCCGGCACAGCACCGTACTGCGGAAACCGACCCGTCCCTCGGCCGCGTACAGCGCCTCCGGCAGCGCGGTGCCGCCCGACAGGAGCCGGTCGTCGCCGATGCCGTGCGGACCGGGGCCACGGCCGGGCACGAGGTCGCCGTCGGAGTGTGGAGCGGCGAGCGGAACGGGGCCATGACCGGGCATGAGGCCGCCATGGGCGCGCGTCTCCGGCGGGGAATCGAGGCCGCCACCCGGCACGGACTCAGCCCCGGCAGCCGGCTCCGGCAAGGGATCGGTGTCAGGGCGTGGCCCCGGCCAGGGCGGGAGACTTCGGCCCGGCAGGGGGCCGTACTCGGCAGATGGATGCGCCGGTGCGTGTGCGAAGGGATCGGGGCCCGGCCCGGCGGCGGCGAGCCGGGCCGCCGCGCGTCGTACGAGGTCGGCTTCGGCGGTCGGCTCCCCGGAGACCTGAACGGCCGCCGCGGTCACGAGCAGCAGGTCCCGCTGGGCCGGTGGCAGTCCGGCGAGGTGGCGGCCCGCCGACGCGGCGAGGGTCTCGGCCGCGACCAGGGGACACGGCAGCGGGGCGATGCCGCCGAGCTGCGCCGGGGTCAGGCGGTGCACCACGCCGAGCAGCAGGCCGGGGTTGCCCTCGGCGGCGGCCGTGATCTCCTCGCGCACCCGGGGGTCGAGCGCGCCCGGCGCGGCCTCCTCCAGCAGAGCGGCGGCGTCCGGCGCGGACAGCGGGGGGACGCGGAGCAGCGGCAGACCGGCGAACTCCGGGTCCACGGGCCGGTATCCGGCCACGGTGAGCACCAGGGCGACTCCGCCGCCGGGGGCGAGCAGTGCGGCCAGTCGGCCGAGAGCGGCCCGGGAAGCGGTGTCCCACCGGTCGGCGTCGTCGACACAGAGCAGGACCGTCCCGGACGCCACGGTCGCCCGCAGCGCGCCGATCAGGTCCGGCACCGGGCCCGCCGCGTCGGCATCGGGCACCCCGGCCGCCCGGCACAGCGACCGCAGCCCGGCCAGCGGCTGCCGGAACCGCTCGGGACGGGCGGGTACGACCACGGCGGGCCCGGCGTCGAACGCGCGGGCGATCCTGGCGAGGACGGTCGAGCGACCGCTGCCGGGCTCACCGGTCAGGACGTACGCGCCGCCCTCGCGCAGCCGCTCCCCCAGCGTCGCGACCGGATCCGGCCGGTGCCGCGCCGCACCGGGCCCCAGAGTCGTCTCTCCGCTCATTCCCGAAACCTTACTGACGCGTAAGGACGGGCGGAAGGCATACGTCCGGACCCCTGCGGTCCGTCACGGCGGCACCGTGTCCTGGTCGTAGGACGGCGGAGGCGGCCCGGCACGACGCCGGCGGCGACCGCCGTGAGCGACGGTCGCCGCCTGGTCCGCAGGGCCGGTCAGGAGGTGTGCGGGCAGTTGCCCCGGTACTCCTCGATGGTCAGGCTCGGCCGTGGCAGCGGGCAGAGGAACTGGTCGTAGCGGGTGTCGTTGTCGATGAACCGCTTCAGCCACGAGACGCTGTACTTCGCGATCGTCGTGTTCGAGGTGTTGGGCGTGAAGTGGGTCGCGGCGTTCAGCTCCAGGTACGCCCGGTCGAGGGAGCTGGGCAGGGTGCTGTAGAAGGGCTCGGAGTGGGTGGCGACGGGGGCGATGGTGTCACCGTCGGCGCCGAAGATCAGGGTCGGGGTCTTGATCTCGGACCAGGTCTTGTCGAGGTTCCACGGGGTCAGCGGGATCGCCGCCTGCAGCGAGGGACGGGTCTTGGCCGCCTCCAGGCTGCCGCCGCCGCCCATCGAGTGGCCCATGACGCCGAGACGGCTGGAGTCGATGCGGTTCCGTACGGAGCTGCTGCCGGTGAGGTAGTCGAGCGCCGCGAGCAGCTGGTTGCCCCGGGAGTCGGGCTGGTCCAGCGTGGTCAGTGTGTCGATGGTGAAGACCACGAACCCCTGGGAGGCCAGCCGGGGGCCGAGCCAGGCGATGGAGGACTGGGTGCCGGTGTAGCCGGGTGAGACGGCCACCGCGCCGAAGGTGCCGTCGGCGGTGCTGGTCGGGTAGTAGATGGTGCCCCCGCCGAAGCCGGTGACGGCGAGCCGGGAGACGCTGGTCTCCGCGACGGTGTACGGGCCGCGGAGCGCCTCGATGCTGGATTCGGTGGGCGCCGGGCCGCGCTCGTAGGGGTTGTCGGCACCGTGGGCCGCCGGCCCGCCGAGCGTGGTCAGGCCGACGACGGCGGTGACCGCCGCGGCGAGGGTCGCCAGCCGTCCGGCACGACGGGTGGAGCGTGTGCGGGGGGCCGGTGCCGTGGTGCTGGTGCGCGGGTGCTGCACGACGAGTCGTCCTCTCTGTCGTGGCGAGCCGCCCGTCCGGCCCGGATGGCGCGCGTGAGCGCTCCGGCCGGCGGGCTCCGCCAGTGGGGTGAGCAGTGCCACTGTCGGTGCCGCGCGGCACGACCGGACCGGCAATGTCACCGGTCTCGTACAGGAATTCGCCGCCGGAGGCGCGTCCTGGCGTGGGATGACAACGGTGGCGAAGGCCGTCGCTGCGGCCCGTCGGAGCCCACCGGCGTCCCGTACACCGGGCTCGCGCCCGAGCCGTACGAAGGTCGAAACCCCAGGTCAACACCCCCAGGCCGACCATGGACGGCCCGCCGGGTCACCGCCCGCGTCGGTGAGACTCCGGCACCCCGTCGGCGCGAGCGCACCCCCGTGTTTCAGGCCACCGGCCCGCCGGGCATGAACGTGACCGGAAGCCGGGCCAAGCCGCGCAGGCCGCCGGGGCGCCAGGTCAGCTCGGCCGGTGGCACCGCCAGGGCCAGGTCCGGGAGGCGGCGCAGCACCGTGCCGATGGCGATCCGGCCCTCCAGCCGGGCGAGCGGTGCGCCCAGGCAGTAGTGGATGCCGTGTCCGAAGGCCAGGTGACCGCTGTCACCTCGGGTGACGTCCAGCGTGTCGGGGTCGGTGAACCGGGCCGGGTCGCGGTCGGCGATCGCGGACGCGATCACGACGGTGGCCCCGCGGGGAACGGTCACGCCCGCGATCTCGACGTCCTCGCGGGCGAACCGGACGATCCCCGGGTTGACCGGTCCGTCGTAGCGGAGGAACTCCTCGACGGCGTCGGGCAGCAGCTCCGGGCGCTCCCGCAGCAGCGACAGCTGCGCGGGGTGGGCGAGCAGCGCGGCGATGCCCCCGCTGATCAGGTTGACCGTCGTGACGTACCCGGCCACCAGCAGCAGGAAGGTCATGGCGATCAGCTCGTCCTGGCTGAGCCGCTGTTCCTCGTCGTGGGCGCTGATCAGCGCGCTGAGGAGGTCGTCGCCGGGCCGGGCGCGCTTGGTCTCCAGGTGCTTGGTCAGATAGGCGTGCATCCGTTGCCACGCCTCGTTGACGACGGCCGGGTCGGGCATGGTCTCGTCACGGACGAGCATGGCGTCGGTCCACCGCTGGAAGTCCTGCCGGTCGTCCCCGGGCACGCCGAGCAGTTCGCCGATGACGGTGACCGGCAGCGGCAGCGCGAAGTCCGCCACGAGGTCGGCCCGGCCGGCCGGTACCACCGCGTCGAGCAGCCGGTCGGTGATCTCCTGGACGCGGGGGCCCAGCCCGGCGATCCGGCGCGCGGTGAACGCCTTCGAGACCAGGCGGCGCAGCCGGGTGTGGTCCGGCGGGTCGGCGCGCAGCATGCTGCTCATCATCGACTCGCGTTCGAACTCGGGCAGTTGTGCGGTGAGGCGAGGGTCCGAGGCGTCGCGGACATCGCTGCTCAGCCTGGGGTCGGAGAGGGCGGCGAGTCCGTCCTCGTAGCGGGTGATCAGCCAGGCGTCCAGGCCGCCGGCGATCATCGCGCGCCGGACCGGGCCCTCCTCGCGCAGCCGCCGGTACAGCGGGAAGGGGTCCGCCAGGAAGGCCGGATCGGAGTAGGGAAGAAGGACAGGCTGCTGGCTCATCGTGCCTCCCGGGCCGAGGTCGACCGCACATGCCGCTTTGTCGACGCCAGGGAGATATACCCGATATGAGCGCCACGGCAACGGCAGTTCCCCGCGCACCGTCCGGAACACGCCGCCACACGGCCGGGGGGCGCCGGAGGGCTGTCGAAGGACTGTCCGAAGGGCCGCGTCGCGGGGCTTCCCTTCCCGTCGCGGGGCTTCCCTTTCGACCGCCGGAAGGGTAGGTTCCGGCTACCCCGCGCCGGCGTCGCGAGGCGCTCGGCCCGCCCGTCCCGGGCGGCGGGCCGCGCGGGGGCCAGTCGCCCGTCCGCTCTCGCCCGCCGCCCTGTCAGGAACGCGGCACTTCACCAGGCGCGCACGTCGTGACCAGAAGCGCGTCACGTCACCCGAAGCACGTCACGCGCCAGAAGTGCGCCGACGTCACCAGGAGTGCGCCACGTCCACCACGAGCTGGTCGGGCAGCTGGATCACCCGGAACGGCAGCCGGGCGCGGACGCCGAGACCGATCTGCGTCTCCCCCTCGAAACTGGCCGAGAACCGGGCGTCCCTGAAGGTGCTGTACCCGCTGATGTCCACACCCGGAAGCGGCTGGCCGGCCCGCCCCGGGTACGCGGCCGCGCCGGTCGCCGGGTCGTAGGCGGGCGCGCCCACCCGGACGTCGAGCACGGCGCCGCCGCCGACCGGGATGTACTCCCCGCTGGCGAGCTGGTGGAGCTGGTCGACGTAACCCACCGAGTAGCTGAGGGTGCCGCCGCCGGGCACGTCGAAGACCAGGCGGTCGAAGCAGTCGTGCCGGCCCGCCCTGATGTTCTTCAGCGGCACGGCACCCGCCGCGGGACCCCCCTTGTCGCCGCTGCCCCAGCCGGTCGGACAGGCCGTGGCGCCGGTGGTGGCCGCCGACGCCGTGCCCGCGGCGGCCGTCACCATCCCCAGCCCGGTTCCCGCCAGAACGAGCGCCGCTACCGCCGCCGCTGTTCGTCGCATGATGTTGCCCCCTTGATCGTTTGTCACGCCATTACGGAGTGAGACACCTGGGTCCGGTGGAGGGTTGCCCACCGCTGCCGGTACCCCTGTTGCGAGGTCATGAACAACCGTCACCTTCCCCTGGACTCCTCGAGGGCCCGCTCCTATGGTCGCGGCGGCGCGACCACCCGACGCACCCACTCCCGAGGAGCCCCATGTCCCGCAGGACGCCCGGCCGGGCCCTGGCCCTGGCGTTGGCCCTGGCCGCAGGCACCGCCGCCGCGACTCATCCCGCGTCGGCCGACCCGATCCCCAAGGCACCCGGACACCGCCTGGTCGACGCCTACGCCGGCGCCCCGGCCGCCGCGCGGCCACTGCCCGGCACCCCGCCGCCCCAGCACCCCTACCTCGCGCCGAACGGCCGGTCCGGGATGCACGCGGACGGCTGGGGCAGCGCGACCTCCCCGTGGTCCGGCCCGCTCGGTGCTCGCCCGCGGGCCGACAGCGAGCGGATGGCGCCGCTGGGCGGGGAGTGCGCCACCGTCACTTTCGACCGGGCGGGACGGATCGTCACCGTGTGCGGGACGTTCACCGGGTTCCTGGTCAAGCTGCTCGACCCGCGGTCCCTGGCCACGCTGGCCGAGTACGAGCTGCCCCAACGCCCGTCCACCGTGGAGGCGATCACCCGGCTCGACTTCTCCCGGATCTTCAAGGACACCTCGGGCGGGGCCTACGCGTACCTGGACCACGAGGACCGGCTGGTGCTCGCGGACTCCCGGCAGCACATCGTCCGCCTCGCCCACCGGCAACGGGCGGACGGGGGCTGGGAGTTCACCGTCACCGACGACTGGGACCTGGGCGAGTGGGTGCCCCACGACTGCGCGACCTGGGCCGATCCGTACCCCGACGGAAGCTGTGACCCGGTCACCTCCGTCATGCCGGACTGGCAGGGCCGGATCTGGTGGGTCACCCGGCAGGGCCGGGTCGGCACCGTCGACCCCGCCACCGGGACCATCCGTTCCGTCCGGCTGAACGGTGAGGAGATCCAGAACTCCTTCTCCGTCGCCGCCGACGGCGTGTCCATCGTCTCCGACCACGCGCTGTACGAGTTCACCGCGGCGGCGGACGGCACCCCCGCCGTGGTGTGGCGGCAGACCTACGACCGGGGCACCGGCACCAAGCCCGGCTCGGTGAACCAGGGTTCGGGCACCACTCCGGACATCTTCGGCGACGGCGGACGGTACGTGGCGATCACCGACAACGCCGACGACCGGATGCACGTCCTGGTCTACCGGCGCGGCGCGGACGTGCCCGCCGGCCGGCGCCTGGTGTGCGAGGTCCCCGTCTTCGCGCCCGGCGCGTCCACGACCGACAACTCCCTGATCAGCTGGGGCGACAGCCTGGTGGTCGAGAACAACTACGGCTATGAGAACGTCTCGTCCCTCACCTTCGGGCGCAGTGTCGTCGGCGGGGTCACCCGGATCGACGTCCGCCCCGACGGCAGCGGTTGCGAGACCGTGTGGGAGAGCGGTGAGCGGTCGCCGTCCGTCGTGCCCAAACTGTCCACCGGCAACGGGCTGATCTACCTCTACACCAAGGATCCCAACGGCCTCGGCGTGGACGCCTGGTACCTGACCGCGGTCGACTTCCGCACCGGGCGGACCCGTTGGAAGCAGCTCGTCGGCACCGGCGTCGGGTACGACAACAACTGGGCGCCGATCACGGTGGGTCCGGACGGCACCGCCTACATCGGGGTGTTCAACGGCCTGGCCGCCGTACGCGACGACGGCTGAACCTCCGGCCCGCCACCGCGGCCGACTCCTTCGCAAGTTCTTCGGCGGATCGTCTTGTCAGGGGCGTGTGCCTGTCTCTACAGTCCCAGCAGACCGGCGATGGGAGCGCTCCCACCTCCAGGCTCGCCGCCCCTCCCGCCTCCCCGGAGAGGACCCTCATGCGACTGTCACCGCACCCCGACGGCGCCGCCAGGCGCTTTCCGTCCGCCCGCCGCCGGGTGACGGCGGCCGTGGCCCTGTGCGTGGCGGGCCTGGTCCTCTCCGGGCCCGCCACGGCCGCCCCGGAGCGGGCCGCCGCCGCACCGGCCGCCGGACTCCCCTACCAGGACGCCTCGCTGCCCGTTCCGGACCGGGTGAACGACCTGCTGTCCCGGATGACGCTGGACGACAAGCTCGGCCAGATGACGCAGATCGAGAAGGACGCCCTCGTCCCCCAGTCCGACCTCGGCACGTACCGGATCGGGTCCGTGCTGTCCGGAGGCGACTCCACGGTCAGCCCCAACAACGCCCAGACCTGGGCGGACACCTACGACTCGCTCCAGCGCACCGCGCTGGCCACACCCCTCGGCATCCCCATGATCTACGGGATCGACGCCGTGCACGGCCACAACGCGGTGCGCGGGGCCACGCTCTACCCGCACAACATCGGACTCGGCGCCACGCGTGACCCCGCGCTCGTCCAGCGGGTCGGACGCGCGGTCGCCGAGGAGATCTCGGGCACCGGCATCGACTGGGACTTCGCCCCGTGCCTGTGCGTCGCCCGCGACGACCGGTGGGGCCGCACCTATGAGTCGTACGGCGAGAGCCCCGAACTGCCGTCCGCCATGACGACGTTCGTCACCGGACTGCAGGGCGACACCCTGGGCGCGGACCCGGCGTCGGTGCTGGCCACCGCCAAGCACTACCTCGGCGACGGCGGCACCACCGCGGGCGTGGACCAGGGCGACACCGTGCTGTCCGAGGCCGAGTTGCGGGCGATCCATCTGCCGCCGTTCAAGGAGGCGGTGCGCCGCGGGGTCGGCTCGGTGATGCTGTCGTACAGCAGGTGGAACGGCGTCCGGTCGCACGCCCACAAGTACCTGGTCACCGATGTGCTCAAGGGGGAGCTGGGGTTCACCGGGTTCGTGGTGTCCGACTGGGCCGCGGTCGACCAGCTCGACGGGCAGAGCGGTTTCACCGGCGCCGAGATCTCCACGGCCGTCAACGCGGGCGTCGACATGGTGATGGTCCCGCACGACTACAAGAAGTTCCTCGCCCTGCTGCGCGGCGAGGTGACCGCCGGCCGGATCGCGCAGGCCCGGGTCGACGACGCCAACCGCCGCATCCTGACGAAGAAGTTCCAGCTGGGCCTGTTCGAACGCCCGCTGACCGACCGGTCGTTCACCGGCACGGTCGGCTCGGCGGCGCACCGGTCGCTGGCCCGGCAGGCGGTGCGGGAGTCCCAGGTGCTGCTGAAGAACGACGGCGGGGTGCTGCCGCTGGCGAAGTCGGCCAGGCTGTTCGTCGCCGGCAAGTCAGCCGACGACATCGGCAACCAGAGCGGCGGCTGGACCGTGGGCTGGCAGGGCAGCAGCGGTCCCGTCACCGACGGCACCACCGTGCTCCAGGGCATCCGCGCCGCCGTCACCGACCCCTCGCGCGTCACCTACGACCGGTACGGCAACGGCATCGACTCCACTTACACCGCCGCCGTCGCCGTCGTCGGCGAGACCCCGTACGCCGAGGGCCGGGGCGACCGGCCGAACGGCTTGGGACTGGACCAGGAGGACCTGGGGACCCTCGCCCGGCTGAAGGCGAGCGGGGTGCCGGTCGTCGTGGTGCTGGTCTCCGGCCGGCCGCTCGACATTACCGCGCAACTGCCGGACTGGAAGGCGCTGTTGGCCGCCTGGCTGCCCGGCACCGAGGGCGCGGGTGTCTCCGACGTCCTGTTCGGCGACCACGCCCCCACCGGCAAGCTGCCGATGAGCTGGATGCGCGGCGCCTCGCAACAGCCCGTCAACGACGGCGACGGCAAGAGCCCGCTGTTCCCGTACGGGTACGGGCTGACCTACGACGACGCCCCCGATCCGACCCCGACACCCACGCCGACTCCCACGCCGACCCCGACCCCGACTCCGGCCCCGGGCGCGTGCACGGCGGCCTTCCGCACCGTCTCCTCCTGGCAGGGCGGGTTTCAGGCCGAGGTCACCGTGGAGAACACCGGCTCGGGGGCGCTGACGGGCTGGTCGGTCGACTGGGACCTGGCCGGGGCCACCGTGACCAGCCTGTGGAACGGCACCCTGACCACGGCCCAGGGCCGGGCGACCGTCCGCAACGCCGCCTTCAACGGCGCCCTCTCCCCCGGCGCCAAGGCCACGTTCGGCTTCACCGCGACCGGCACCGCGGGCACACCGTCCCCGCACTGCGCCGGCACCTGACCACCGGCCGGCAGGCCCCCGGCGCCCGTCCGGGAGCCCCGCCCGGCGCGGTCCCCTCGTCCTCGCCCGCCCGGGTGGCACCGACCCCGGGCGGGCGGGGCTCCCAGCTCGCCACGGCCGACCGGGTCAGCGGAGGATCCGCAGCAGGCGCGGTGGCCGTGGCGCGGGTTCGGGCAGGCGCAGCGGTGTCCGGCCGGGGGTGATGCTGCCGAGCACGGTCGCGCGGCGGGCCCCGGTGCCCGAGGGCAGGGCGCCGGGCAGGCCGTGGACGGTGAGGAACCCCAGGACGGCGAAGGCCAGGGCCTCCTTGGCGGCCGACGGCAGGCCCAGGTCGTCGCTGGGGCCGAGCGGCACGCCCGGCAGTTCCTCGGCGAGCATGCGCATCAGCACCGGGTTGCGGGTGCCGCCGCCGGAGACGACGAGCCGG
This sequence comes from Streptomyces sp. SudanB182_2057, assembly GCF_964272715.1. Classification (NCBI taxonomy): domain Bacteria; kingdom Bacillati; phylum Actinomycetota; class Actinomycetes; order Kitasatosporales; family Streptomycetaceae; genus Streptomyces; species Streptomyces sp. SudanB182_2057. Next base: position 7,932,345 of record NZ_OZ186798.1, on the reverse strand, counting down.
GTGACGCCGTGGGCGCGGCAGGCGTCCGCCACGGTGACGGCGGTCAGCCGGGTCAGGGTGGCCAGGACGTCGGCGGCGGCCGGCACGGGTGCGGTGTCGAGGGCGCGCCGCAGGTAGGGCAGGTGGAAGTGTTCCTTGCCGGTGCTCTTCGGGGCGGGCCTGCGGTAGTAGGGGTCGTCCAGCAGGACGCGCAGCAGTCCGGGGCTGACCTGGCCGGCTCCGGCCCGACGGCCGTCCTCGTCGTAGGTGGCGACGCCGTCGGTGAAGTGGTGCACGGCCGTGTCCAGCAGGGCGTTGGCGGGACCGGTGTCGAAGGCGAGCGGCTCGGCGCCGGGTGCGAGGACGGTGATGTTGGCGATGCCGCCGAGGTTGAGCGCGGCGGGTGTGCCGGGCAGTCCGGACAGCAGCAGCGCGTCGGTCAGGGCGACCAGGGGCGCGCCCTGGCCGCCGGCGGCGACGTCCCGGCTGCGCAGGTCGGAGACGACGGGGAGGCCGGTCGCCTCGGCGATCCAGGCGGGCTGGCCGAGCTGGAGGGTGCCACGGACCGTGCCGTCCTCGACCCAGTGGTGCATGGTCTGGCCGTGCGAGACCACGAGGTCGGCGGTCCCGGCGCACAGCTCGCGCAGGGCCCGGCCGGCGGCGCCGGCGAAGGCCTGGCCGATGCCGGTGTCCAGGGCGCAGACGGCCCGCGTGGTGGTGTGGGCGGGGGGCAGGGCGGCGGCGATGTCGTCCCGCAGTTCGTCCGGGCAGGGGACGGAGAGATGGCCGAGGGGCCGCAGGAGCAGGGCGTCACCGTCCAGCGCGAGGTCCGCCGCGGCGGCCTCGATGGCGTCGTACGAGGTCCCGGACATCAGGCCGATCACGCGCACGGCGCCTCCCTCCGGCCGGGGGCGCGCCGGGCGGGCGGGGCCGGGGGCGGCTGGTGCATGGCTCCTCCGGGGGTGTCACGGTAAGCGGTCGGGCTGCCGCCCGCCTGGTCACTCGGGCGCGACGGTGGCCGCCGTACGCTCGGTGCCGCCCTCGTCCAGCGGGGCCGGGGCGCTCGTCGGTGCCCGGTGGAACAGGCTGGTCAGCCCGCCCACAGTCAGGGTGACGGCCACACCGAGGGGGACGAGCCACTGCGCGGCGATCGCGGTGGGCACGGTGCCGCCGCCCGCGCTGACGTCGATCCTGACGCCGCGCACGACGTACGTCATGACGCCGACCGTCACCAGGAACGCGATCACGGCGTCGGTCTCGTTCGCCCGCCGGACGAGCCGGCCGAGGAGGAACGCGCCGAGGAGCGCGCCGTAGGTGTATCCGGCGATGGTGAGTCCGGTGAGGTAGACGTTGCCGGTGCTGGTGCTGAAGGCGCAGGCGAACAGGGCCATCAGCACCGCCCACACCAGGGTCATCAGCCGGGCGAGGCGGAGCAGGAACTCCTCGGTGGGCACGCTCCGGAAGAAACTGTGGATGATGTCGGCGACGGTCGAGTTCGACATGGAGTTCAGCGCGGAGGACAGCGAGCCCATGGCCGCGCCGAGGATGCCGGCCACGAGCAGGCCGGAGACCACCACGGGCAGTCCGTGCAGGATGAAGTCCGGGTAGAGGTTGTCGGAGCTGCTCAGGCCCAGTTCCTGGAAGGTCCTGCCCTGGTTGTGGGACCACAGCAGCGCGCCGACGAGGGAGAACGCGGCGAACTGGACCGTGACGAAGACACCCGAGGCGATCATGGCCTTCTGGCCGTCGCGCAGTGAGCGGGTGGCCAGGACGCGCTGGACGATCAGCTGGTCCGAGCCGTGGCTGGCCATCGCGAAGATGGCGCCGCCGATGATCGCGGTGGGCAGGGCGAACGGGCTGGTGAGGACGTGCGCCAGAGCGAAGTCGGTGTCGAAGAGCCGGAACCGGCCCGCGTCCAGGGCGCGCTGGACGCCGTCCCCGCCGACCTGGGCGGCGAGCACGCCGATGGCGAGCAGGGCACCGCCCAGGTACAGGCCCATCTGGATGGCGTCCGTCCAGATGACCGCCCGGATGCCGCCGAGGTAGGTGTAGACGACGGTGATCGCCGTGAGTACGAGGATGATGACGCGGTAGCCGGCGTGCACGCCGAACTCGTCCAGCAGCAGCTTGATCGGGATGGCGGAGGCGAACAGCCGGACGCCCTCGGCGAGCAGCCGGGTGAAGACGAACGTCACCGAGGCGAGCCCCTGCACCTTCAGTCCGAACCGGCTGCCCAGGTACTGGTAGGCGCTGACGAAACCGCCCCGTTTGTACAGGGGGATGAGTACGGTCGCCACGACGACGCGTCCGATGACGTAGCCGAGGGCCAGTTCGACGTTGCCGAAGCCCTGCCCGGTGTAGGCGCCACCCGGCAGGCTGATGACGGTGAGCACGCTGGTCTCGGTGGCCACGACGGAGAAGGAGACGGTCCACCAGGGCATGTGGCCCTCACCGACGAAGTAGTCCTTCGCCGTCTTCTGCCGCCCGGCCAGGCGCAGTCCGATCACGGCGATGGCCACGAGGTAGACCACGACCACCAGCAGGTCGAGCTGACGCACACTCACGGAAGGAAAGTTTCCTTCGCAAACGCATTCATGCGATGAAAAGTAGTTTCAGCGGTTCCCCTCGTCAACAACCCGGCCGGTCCGCGATTCAGCGCAGCACGAGCGTGGTGGCGAGGGCCGGACCGAGGGCGCCGCCCAGGAGATAGGCGAGCTGGAACAGGCCGATGGCGGCGGGGCGTTGGCGGTCGGGGACGGCGGAGGCGGCGACCACGGACTGGGTGGCGTTGGCGGAGGTGGCCGCGAAGACGGCCAGGCCGACCGCCGCGAGCGGCACGACCGCGCCGTGCGCGAGGGCGGCCGCGGCGGCGGCGAGCGTCCCGGCCGCGAGCAGGACCACCCGTACCGTGCGGGGGCGCAGCCGCGCGGAGACGGCAGCGAAGCCGAGGGTGAGCAGGGAACCGGTGATCATGGCGGCCATCTGGCCCAGGGCCACGGAGGTCGCCGGCCGCTCCGCCCGGTCGGCGAGCAGCTGGGGCACCGCGAACAGCAGCGTGAAGTAGGACCCGGACAGGGTCAGGGCGATGAGGACCGAGCCGCGGAAGCGGCCGGAGCGCAGCGCGGCGGCGGGGACGTAGCCGTCGGGTCGGCGCCGTATGTGCGAGACCAGCAGCGCGGCGGCGACGGCGGCCACGGCCAGGGCGGGCAGCGGGCGGGACGGCAGCAGCGCCAGCCCGCCGGACAGCAGGGCCAGCAGCAGCGCGCCCCGGGCGTCGAAGCGGTCCCCGGGGGGCGGCGGTGCCGGTGCGGTGCGGCGGCCGACCGCGGGGACGGCCAGGAGGGTGACCGCCAGGAGGGACAGCGCCGCGCGCCAGGAGACCGTCTCGGTGAGGCGTTCGCCGAGCAGCGGTCCCACGGCGCCGAGGATGCCGGTCCCGGCGCTGATCGCGCCCATGCGGCGGGCGCTGCCGGCCAGGTTCATGGCGATGGCCGTCAGGCCGGCCCCGCCCGCCGCCTGCACAGCGCGTCCGGCCAGGAGGAGCGGCAGCCACGGGGACACGGCCAGCAGCGCGGTACCGGCGGCGACGCAGGCGGCGGCGAGCCACAGTACGGGCCGGGTGCCGCGTCGCCGCAGCAGCGTCGCGAACAGCGGTGTCGCGACCGCGAGGGCCAGCGCGTACGCGGTGACCAGCCAGGAGGCGGTGGCCGCGGGGGTCCCGAGGGAGCGGCCGAGATCGTCGAGGATCAGCACGGCGGCGTTGCCGGCGGCGGCCACCGGGGCGGCGAGCAACACCAGCCAGAGGGCGGCAACTTGGCGGGCGGGCACAGGCACGGCGGAGGTGGCGCGCGTGCCGGCCGCCCCGGGCGAGGTGGACATGGCTCTTCCGGAGGGTGAGGTGTGGTCGGCCGCCGCCCCGAAAGGGTCCGCGGGGCGGCGCTTCGACCTTGCGCCATCACGCTCGTCAATGGAAATGCTTTGTGTGCATTCGTAGTATTCGCCGTATGGATGAGCTGCGCCGTATCGACCTCAACCAGCTCCTGACGCTGCACGCGCTGCTGGTCGAGAAGCACGTCACGCGGGCCGCCCTGCGGCTGAACAAGAGCCAGCCGGCCGTCAGCCACGACCTGGCCCAGCTGCGTACGCGGTTCGGTGATCCCCTGCTGGTGCGGCACGGCGGCCGTATTGGTCCTGACCGCCCGTGCGCAGGCGCTGGTGCGGCCCCTGGAGGAGGCGCTGACACGTCTCAACGGGCTGCTGAGCGCACCGGACTTCGATCCGTCGCGCACCCGCGGGCGCTTCAGGCTCTGTCTGTCGGACTACGCCTCACGGATCGTGCTGCCGCCGCTGGTGCGGTACGTCCGCGAGCGGGCGCCGGGTCTGGACCTGGCGATCGGCCAGGCGAGCCGGGAGGCGATGCTGGCCCAGCTCACGGACGGCGAAGTGGACCTGGCGCTGGGGGTGTTCCCCCACCCGCCCGAGGACATCCAGGTCCAGGACCTGTTCCAGGAGGAGTTCGTCAGCGTGGCCGACAAGGCCGTACTGCCGGAGAGGGGCGGCCTGTCGCTGGCGGAGTGGCTGGAGCGGCCGCACATCATGCTGGCCATGCGGCCCGACGCGCACGACGAGATCGAGACGGCGCTCGCCGCGCGCGGGCTGCGCCGGCGCCTCGCCGTGACCCTGCCCCACTGGAGCGCGGCCGTGGACCTGCTCGCGGGCACCGATCTGGTCCTGACCGTGGCCGGCCGGGCCGTCGGGCCGCTGCGCCGGCACCGGACGCTGCGCAGGTTCACTCCGCCGCTGGACCTCCCCCGCTTCGCCTACCAGCAGGCGTGGCACACCCGGCGGGCGGACGACCCGGCACACCGCTGGCTGCGCGAGGCCGTGCTGACGTGTGGCCGGCCGGGTGATGGCTGACCGGCCGTGTTGACTTGACGTCAACTGACGCGCTGTGGTGCGGAGTTCACCTGTTTTCCCGGGGACGGACGGGGCAGTGTCCGGAGCATCCGACCGTCAGCCCTGAGGGAGCCCGTATGCAGTACTACGACCTCGGCAGTCACGGCCGGCCCGTGACGACCTCGTCCGCCGAGGCGCAGACCTGGTTCGATCGCGGGCTGAACTGGACGTACGCCTTCAACCACGAGGAGGCCGTGCGCTGTTTCGAGGCCGCCGGCGCGGCCGACCCCGGCTGCGCCATGGCCGACTGGGGCCTGGCCTACGCGCTCGGCCCCAACTACAACAAGCCCTGGGACGCCTTCGACGAACGGGACCTGGGCCACACGGTGGAACGCGCGCACGCCGCCGTACGCAGCGCGCACGCGAAGGCGGCCGGCGCCACACCGGTCGAGCAGGCCCTCATCGAGGCGTTGGGGGCCCGTTACCCACGCGCCCGGACCCCGGACGCCGAGGAGGGCCCGGTGTGGAACGCCGCGTACGCCGACAGCATGCGGGCCGTGCACCGGCTGGCGCCCGACGACCCCGACGTGGCCGCCCTGTACGCCGACGCCCTGATGAGCCTGACGCCCTGGCAGCTGTGGGACATCCGCGCGGGCAAGCCGGCGCCGGGCTCACGCACCACCGAGGCCGGGGCGGTGCTGGAGCGGGCGCTCGCCACCGAGGCGGGGTCCCGGCACCCGGGCCTGCTGCACCTGTACATCCACCTGATGGAGATGTCCCCCACCCCCGAGGCCGCGCTGCCCGCGAGCGACCGGCTGCGGGACCTGATGCCGGACGCCGGCCATCTCCAGCACATGCCGTCCCACCTGGAGGTGCTCTGCGGCGACTACCGCCGGGTCGTCTCCGACAACACCGCGGCCATCGCGGCCGACGAGAAGTTCCTCGCCCGCTCCGGGGCGCTGAACTTCTACACGCTGTACCGCTGCCACAACCTTCACTTCAAGATCTACGGCGCGATGTTCCTCGGCCGTTTCCGGGACGCCCTGGAGACGGCGGAGCGGCTCGAAGCCGCGGTGCCCGAGAAGCTGTTGCGGTTGGACAGCCCGCCGATGGCGGACTGGCTGGAGGGCTTCCTCGCGATGCGGGTGCACGTGCTCGTCCGCTTCGGCCGCTGGGACGACATCCTGCGCCTGCCGCTGCCCGCCGACGCGCGCCTGTACTGCGTGACCACGGCCATGCTGCGGTACGCGCGCGGGGTCGCGCTCTCCGCGCTGGGCCGCACCGGCGAGGCCGACACGGAACGCGAACTGTTCCGCGAGGCGGCCGCCCGGGTCCCCGAAACCCGGACGCTGTTCAACAACACCTGTACGGACATCCTGGCGATCGCCGCGTACATGCTCGACGGGGAACTGGAGTACCGCAAGGGCCGGTACGACACGGCGTTCGCGGCGCTGCGCCGGTCGATCGAGCTGAGCGACGGCCTGGCGTACGACGAGCCGTGGGGGTGGATGCAGCCGGCCCGGCACGCGTACGGCGCGCTGCTGCTCGAACAGGGCCGAGTCGCGCAGGCGGAGGCCGTCTACCGCGCCGACCTCGGGCTGGACGACACGCTGCCGCGCCCGCTCCAACACCCGAACAACGTCTGGGCGCTGCACGGCCTGCACGAGTGCCTCGTACGGCTCGGCAAGGAGGGGGAGGCCCGGATCGTGTCCCGGCAGCTGAAGCTCGCCACCGCGCTGGCGGACGTACCGGTCGAGGCATCCTGCTACTGCCGGCGCGAGACCACCGCCCTCCCCAAGCCCCCGCAGAACTGCTGCACCGGCTGAACCCCGGGCCCGGCGGCGGGCTCCGGCGGCCGGTGAAGGTCAGTTCGGTGCGTCCGTGCGGGACCGCTGCCAGGCTGTCTCGCGCAGCGGCCGCAGTCCGTTGAGGCCGACGAGGACGGTGGATCCCTCGTGACCGGCGACGCCGAGCGGCAGCGGCAGGTCGCCGGCCAGGTCCCAGACCACCAGGCCGGCGATGAAGACACCGGCGACGACGAGGTTCTGGACGACCAGGGCACGGGCCCGGCGGGACAGTGAGACCACGGCGGGCACGGTCGCGAGCTCGTCGCGGACCACGATCGCGTCGGCGGTCTCCAGCGCCAGGTCGGAGCCCGCCCGGCCCATGGCGACGCCGGTGTGCGCGGCGGCCAGCGCGGGTGCGTCGTTGACGCCGTCGCCGACCACCATCACCTTGCGGCCGGCGGCCTCCAGCTCCCTGACCGCGCGCACCTTGTCCTCGGGCAGCAGCCCGGCCCGGACCTCCTCGATGCCGACCTCGGCGGCCAGGCGGGCGGCGGCGCGCGGGTTGTCGCCGGTCAGCAGCGCGGGCGGGGTGCCGGTGAGGGAGGTCAGGGCGCCGACGGTGCGCGCCGCGTCCGGGCGGAGCCGGTCGGCGATGCCGAGCAGGCCCGCCGGATCGCCGTCCACGGTGACCAGCACGGCCGTCCGGCCGTCCGCCTCCAGCTCGGCGGCGACGGCCGCCGCCCGGGCGGCCCGCGCCCCGGTGGCCGCGGCTGGCAACCGGGCCGGTGCGCCGACCGCGACCCTCCGCCCGTCCACGACGGCGGTCACGCCGACCCCGGGGGTGGCGGCGAAGCCGTCCGCCGTCGGCAGGGCCGTCCCCCGCTCCCGTGCCGCGTCCACCACGGCCCGCGCCAGCGGATGCTCGCTCGGACGCTCGGCGGCCGCCGCGAGGCGCAGCAGTCCGTCCGCGTCGACGCCGGAACCGGTCAGCGGACGTACGTCGGTGACGCGTGGGGTGCCCTCGGTGAGGGTGCCGGTCTTGTCGAACGCCACCGCGTCCACCTGCCCGAGCCGCTCCATCACCACGGCCGACTTGACGAGGACCCCGTGCCGTCCGGCGTTGGCGATGGCCGACAGCAGCGGCGGCATGGTGGCCAGCACCACCGCGCACGGCGAGGCGACGATCATGAAGGTCATGGCCCGCAGCAGCGCGCCGGTGAGGTCGTCGCCGAGGGCGAGGGGGACGAGGAACACCGCGAGGGTCGCCGCCACCATGCCCAGCGAGTAGCGCTGTTCGACCTTCTCGATGAACAGCTGCGTCGGCGCCTTGGTCTCGGACGCCTCCTCGACCATGCGCACGATGCGGGCGATGACCGAGTCGGACGCGTCCCGCTCGACCCGGACGCGCAGGGCGCCGGTGCCGTTGAGGGTTCCGGCGAAGACCTCGTCGCCCGGCTCCTTGGTCACCGGGAGCGGCTCGCCGGTGATGGTGGCCTGGTCGACGTCGCCACGTCCGTGGATCACCCGTCCGTCGGCGCCCACGCGTTCGCCGGGCCGTACGAGGATGATGTCGCCGACGGCCAGGTCCGCGACGGCGACGGTCTCCTCCGTGTCGCCGGTGCCCAGGCGGGTGGCCGTGGCGGGCGCGAGGTCGAGCAGTCCGCGTACGGAGTCGGCGGTGCGGGCGGTGGCCAGGGCCTCCAGCGCGCCGGAGGTGGTGAAGATGACGATCAGCAGCGCGCCGTCCATGACCTGCCCGATCGCCGCCGCGCCGAGCGCGGCGACGACCATCAGCAGGTCGACGTCGAGGCTCTTCTCCCGCAGGGCGCAGAGGCCCGCCCAGCCGGGCTCCCAGCCGCCGGCCGCGTAGGTGAGCGCGTACAGCGGGCCCCAGGTCCAGGCCGGGGCGCCGGTCAGGTGCAGGGGCAGCGCGAGCAGGAAGCAGACGGTGGCCGTGGCCGCCCAGCGGGCCTCGGGCAGGGACAGGAAGGGGGTACGGCGGCGGGAGGGGTCCCCGCCGTGCGGGGGTGCCGCGCGGTCGGCCGGGGCCGGGGCGAGTGCGGAGGTCATCGGGGGTGTCCTTCACGACGGCATGACGAGGCAGCGGGCAGCGCATGGCGGTGCCGCTCCCCCACCGTACAGGATCACTTGAAGACCTATTCATGTATTCGCGCCGGGCCCGGGAAGTCTCCGTAGGATGGGGGCATGGGCCACGGAGTTGACGCCAAGACCACCGCCACCGCGCGCCAGCGCCTGGAGACCGTGGGCGCCGCCGATGTGGCCGCCACCCTCCAGGCCCTGGCGACGCCCTCCCGGCTGCGGATCCTGGCCCGCCTCCAGGAAGGCCCGTGCGCGGCGACCGAACTGGCCGAGGCCGTCGGCATGGAGCAGTCCGCCTGCTCCCACCAGCTGCGCCTGCTGCGCAACCTCGGCCTGGTCGCCGGGGAACGCCGGGGCCGCTCGGTCATCTACGCGCTCTACGACAATCACGTGGCCGAACTCCTCGAACAGGCCCTCTACCACGTCGAGCACCTTCGGCTCGGCCTCCGCGACACCGCACCGACGGAAGCCGCCGCGGCTCGCTGAAGGAAGGGGCCGGACCTGTCGTCCCGGCGGAGCGGCAGCGCCCGTCAGCCGGCGGGCGGGGGCGCGAACAGCCGCAGCAGGGCGCACATCCGGGTGTCCAGCGCGGTCAGCGCCTGGACGGCGGGCCGGGCGGCCGGGCGTGGGTCCGGTGCGCTCCGCGGCACGGGGGCGGGGGGCTGGGGCCGGCGGCCGAGGGTACGGCGCACGGCCAGCGCGCGGGCCGCGACCTGGGTACGGCGATGGGTCACCGCCGGGTCGTCGGCGAGGACGGCCGGGGCCGCGGCGATGGCGGCGGCCAGCTCACCGACCGGCTCGGCGCACTCCCTGAGCGCCGTCCAGGCACGCAGCGCCTGGTCCCCGGGGCGCCCCCGGAGCACCGGCAGACCGGCAGCCAGGCGCAGCGGGGCCACGGCCAGGGCCAGTTGCTCGACGCGGTGGGCGAACCGGGCCTGGGCCCGCCGTACGGCACGGGTGTCGTGCCAGTCGGCCTCCAGCAGCTCCCCCAGACCCGCCAGCGCGGCGGCCGTGCGGGCCCGGGCCACGGCGGCCGTACGCAGGGGCAGCACCAGCCAGGCCGCGGCCAGGCCGGTCACCGCGCCGACGGCGATCCCGGCCAGCCGGGTCTGCAGCAGGTCGCCGGAGCTCTGGCCGAACCAGTCGTAGAGCAGCGACAGGACGGCGGTGACACAGGCCGCCCAGTAGGCGTAGCTCAGCTCGCGCAGCCAGGTGGCGACGGCGAGCACCGCGAAGATCACCACGACGGCGGTGTCCGAACGGGGCCCGAAGAAGCCCGCGACGGCACCGGCCGCCAGCGTGCCGGCCGCCGCGCCGGCCGTCCGCCACGCCCCCTTCACCAGTACGTCCCCACGGCTGCGCGCCCCGCTGCCCACCAGGTACGCGGTGAGGACCACCCAGGCCCAGTGGTCCGGCCAGACGTTCCGCCCGACCAGGAAGGCGGCCGTCAGCCCGGCCGCCATCTGGACGGCCATACGGGTGCTGGGCGCGAGCCCCCCGGCGGTGCGGGGCGCCTCCCGCACCACCCAGGCGGCGGGTGGCCGGGGCACGAAACCCGTGCGGTGGGCGGCCCAGGACAGCACCGCGCCCCACACCACCGTGAACAGCGCCGTCAGCGCCGTCCACCCGGCGGCCCGGTGGCCGTCGGCGGGTACGGCGCCGGCCGGGACCACCAGCACGGCCACGAGCGGCAGGACCACGAGCGTGCCCGCCCGGGTGGCGCGCGCGCCGAACCGGCGGACGGCGATCGCCCCGCTCATGCCGAGCACGAAGACCGCGTCCCCCGCGTCCGGGTGATCGCGGATCAGGGCGCCCAGCTCCGTTCCCCCGGCCGCGGCGCACGGCAGCACGAGGCAGGCCAGCAGCCGGTCGGTGCGGTCGAAGGCGCGCTGCACCCGGCCGAGGGCCGAGGCGATCACGACGGCCTGGACGATGCTGTCCACCCGCAGCCCGGCCACGCGCTCGATGAACAGTGACCAGCCGTACGCGCCGAGGACGGTCCCCGTGGTCACGGCCGCCGCCCGCAGGTGCGCCCCGTCCCCGTCCCACCGCAGCACCCGGCGCACAGCCCCGGGAAAAGTACGCATCGCTTAACATCACCGCCGACAAGACGTGTGTTTCGTGGGCTGTTTCAGGGATCAGGTGGTGATTTTTATTGAGTGGTACCTTAACAAAGTGAAGACGAAGCAACCAGATCATCCGGAGCACGGGAACCGCCAGGACCGGTCCACGGAGATCAGGCAGGGTGTCGTCCGGCTCGCGCGCCGGCTGAGCGCGGAGCGCCCCGAGGACGGGCTCAGCCTCAACAAGAGCAGCGTGCTCGCGCATCTGCGGCGGAACGGGCCCATGTCGGCCGGCGCGCTGGCGGCGGCCGACCATCAGCGGCCCCAGTCACTGACCCGCGTCTTCGCCGAACTGGAGAGCGACGGCCTGATCAGCCGCAGCCGGGACAGTCACGACGGGCGGCAGCGGGTGGTGCGGCTGACCGAGGCCGGGCGCCGGGCGCTCGCCCGGGACATGGCGGGGCGCGATGCCTGGCTCGCCGACGCCCTCACCGGTCTGACCGAGACCGAGCAGCAGGTGCTGCTGCTCGCCGCGCGCCTGATGACCCGTCTCGCCGACTCACCGGACGGCCACCCCGTCCGCCCGCCCCGAACCCGTTGACGGAGGCTTCCGTGCCCTGGTCCGACCACGCCATCTGGTGGCACGTCTACCCCCTCGGTTTCCTCGGCGCCGAGCGCGGCGCCCTGCCCCCGGGCACGCCCCCGCGCCACCGGCTGCCGGCCCTGGCCGGCTGGCTGGACCACCTGGTCCGACTGGGCTGCAACGGCCTCGCCCTCGGCCCGGTGTTCGCCTCCGAGACACACGGCTACGACACGGTCGACCACTTCCGGATCGACCCCCGTCTCGGCACCGAGGAGGACCTGACCGAGCTGGTCGCACACGCCGCCGACCGCGGGGTGCGGGTCCTGCTGGACGGCGTCTTCAACCACGTGGGCCGGTCCTTCGGCGCGTTCGCCGATGTACGGCGTGCCGGGGCCGCCTCGCCGTACGCCGACTGGTTCGTGCCCGAGGGCGACGACTTCGCCACCTTCGAGGGGCACCACCACCTGGTCGCCCTCAACCACGCCAGCCCCGCCGTGGCCGACCACGTGGTCTCCGTGCTGGAGTACTGGCTGGACCGGGGCGTGGCCGGCTGGCGGCTCGACGCCGCCTACGCCGTACCGCGGTCCTTCTGGCGGACCGTCACCGACCGGGTGCGCGCCCGGCATCCGCGGGCCTGGTTCAGCGGGGAGGTCATCCACGGCGACTACGCCGCCCACGTCACGGAGGGCGGCCTGGACACCGTCACGCAGTACGAGCTGTGGAAGGCGATCTGGAGTTCGCTCAACGACGCCAACCCGCACGAGCTGGCCTGGGCGCTCCAGCGGCACAACGCCCTGCTGGACACCTTCGCCCCGCAGACGTTCGTCGGCAATCACGACGTCACCCGGATCGCCAGCCGTCTACGGGAGCCCCGGCACCTGGGGCACGCCCTCGCGGTGCTCTTCACCGTCGGCGGGATCCCGTCGGTGTACGCCGGCGACGAGCGCGCGATGCGGGGCGTGAAGGAGGAACGCCTGGGCGGGGACGACGCCATCCGCCCCGCGTTCCCCGCCGACCCGGCCGGTCTCGGCACGGACGGGCTGGACGTGGAACGGCTCCACCAGACCCTGGTGGGGCTGCGGCGGCGTCACCCCTGGCTGGTACGGGCGCGCACCCAGGTCCACACCCTGGACCACGCCGTGCTCGCCTACACCCTCACCGGCCCCGGCGGCGCCCGCGTCGCCGTCGGGCTGAACTTCACTGCCGCGCCCGCCACGGCGGCGGTGCCCGCCGGGCGCTGGACGCGTGCGGCGGGAGCCGGTGACATCGACACCGGGTCCGGGACCCTTTCCCTTCCGGGATTCGGCTGGTGGGCGGCCACGGCCCCACCCGCACGGTGAAACGTTCCGAGGACGGCCAAGCAGCTATTTCGAAGACGCCTCGTCGCCTTTCCCGGCACTGGAATGCCGTGCCCGCTCTCGCCGCAGGCCTGCTGTTCGCCCTGGACCGGATCGACGTTCCGGGCCTGCTGGCCGTGCACCGGCCGCTCACCGCGCTGCTGCGCGCCGAGACCGCGCGGATCGGGCCCGGGCGGACGGTCGTCGCCGGGTTCTCCCAGGGCGCGACCGTCGCCCTGACCCTGGCCCTGCGGTACGGCGAACCGCTCGCGGGTACGGCCCTGTACGCGCCGTTCCTGCCGCCGGACCTGGCAGCACTGCTCCCGGAGGGCGGCCCGTCGCCCGCCAACAGCCGGATGCCGGTGTGGATCGGGCACGGGGCGCGCGACTGGATCGTGCCGGAGAGCAGCGGGGCCGGGCTGCGCGACCTGCTCGCCTCGTGGGGCCATCCGGTGACCTGGCAGCGCTACCCGGGAGGTCACGAGGCGTTCGCCGGGGTACGGGCCTCGCTGCCGGCGTTCCTCAGCGAGGTGCTGGCCACCCCGATTCCGCCTGTCCCCGGCCCCGAGCCCTCGGCCCGGGCGGGCTGAGGAGCCCGCCGCCGTGCCGCCTCCGCCGGCCCCGGTCCGCCCCTCGTGCTCCCGCCTGCTACAGCGCCGCTCTGGGCGGAGGTGCTGGACTGTGGCGATCACGCCAACAGGAGGGTGGAGCCGGTGTCGGAACGACGCGGAAAGCACGCGCTCGCGACAGTGCTGGGCGCGGTGTCGGCGATGGTGTTGGGGCTGGTGACGTTACCCGCGGGCCAGGCCGGTGCGGCGGCAGCGGCCTGCACGTGGCAGAAGAGGGTGTGGGAGCTGCCCGCCGGTGCGGACGTGGGCACGCTCGACGGTTACGACGGCGACCGCTGGGCCGTCGGCATCACCGGCAACCGGTCGTGGATGGGCGGAGGCATCACCGACCCACGGGGCACCCTGTGGGACGACGGGAAGGTCGCGCTGCGGGTCTCCGGTGAGATACCGCACCTCAACGACGTGAACGCGTCAGGACTGGTGGTCGGCGACACCATCGTCGGCAACGAGTTCGTCGCGATCACCGTCGACCACGACGGCACCACCCACCGACTGCCGGGCGACCCCGCGTGGGACAACTACTCCGCCGATCTGGTCAGCGACAACGGCGACATCGTCGGCACGGCCACCGTCGACCGGAAGTTCCGGGTAGTGGTGTGGCCGGCCGGGGCGCCGGGCACGTACCGGGTGCTGCCCACCCCGGACGTCGCTTACCTGCACCTCCAGGACGTCGACGACCAGGGCAGGATCATCGCCCAGAGCGACTCGAGCGTCGGCGGTCTGGTCTGGGACACCGACGGCCAGTGGCGCGAGCTCGCGTCGAACGGCACCCCGTGGGCCGTCCGGGACGGCCGTGTCGTCGGCGGCCTGAACGACACCAACGCCGCGGCCGAGTGGACCGCGCGCGGCGGGCTCGTCCGCACCATCGGCAGCGGCGCCATCAACGCCACGGCCGTCGGTGGCCACGGCACGGTCGGCGGCCACAGGTTCGTGAACTCCCAGCGGCAGCCGGTTCTCTGGCGCGACGGCGTGGTCAGCGACCCGCTGACCGGCGTCCCGTCCGGGTTCGCCCTGAACTGGCTCAGCGACGACGAACGGACACTGGTCGGTGTGGAATCCCGCCGACCGGTCGCATACGACTGCGGCTGACGACGGCTGTCCGCGGCACTGGTGGCCGGCCGGGCCGTCAGCGGTCCGGCCGGAAGAGGAAGGCGCCGTAGCCGAACTCCTCCTCGACCCAGTGCCGTCGGCAGCGCATACCGTGTGCGCCGACCGCGCGCACGAGGCCGTCCACCGTGAACTTGCGGATCACGTCGTGGAGGAGCAGCTCGCCCGCGTCGAAGTCCACCGCGAGCCCCAGCCCGGGCAACGTCACCCGCTGCCGCCGCAGGCTGCGCAGGCCGCCGCGCACCTCGCGCCGTGCCACGTCGTAGGTGAGTTCCGGCTCGAAGGCGTCGACGTCGAAGTCCGCGCCGTAGCGGCGGTTGAGGTGGCGGAGGGTGTTCAGGGCGAACATGCGGCGCACGGGGCGCGGTCCGGTGTATCCGGCCCCGTAGGCGCGCCGCACCACCTCCACGGGTTCGTTCAGGTCCACACAGATCAGCAGGTGGTCGTCCGGGGCGCAGCCGGTCCGCACGGCACGCAGGAACCGCGTCTGCTCGGGTTCGGACAGGTTGCCGAGGGTGTTGCCGAGCAGTGCCAGGAGGCGGCCGCCCGAGCCGTTGCCGTCGTCTCCGGCCGCGGCGCGGTGCGCGATCCGCTCCGCCCGGCCCAGCCAGGCCAGGGCCGCCAGGAAGTCGCCGTGCACGGCGGTGACCCGGACGCCCGGCCACCGCCGCCGGATGCGGCCGGCGGCTTCCCGCATCGGCTCGGGGCTGACGTCCACGCCCGTGTACGCCCGCAGCAGGCCGTGCCCGTCCATCGCCGCGAGCAGGATCTCGGACTTGCGGGCACTGCCCGCCCCGAGGTCCACCAGTTCGGCCGGGTCCGCCAGGCCGACCAGGTCGTCGCCGTGCTCGGTGAGCAGCCGCCGCTCGGCCCGCGGCGGGTAGTACTCGGGCAGCCCGGTGATCTCCTCGAAGAGCTGCGAACCGGTCTCGTCGTAGCCGAAGAGCGACGGGATCCTGCGGTGCCGGACCGGTGCTGGAGCGGCGAGCCCGGCCCGGAGTCCCTCCTCCGGCGAGCCGGACAGGCCGTCGGCCGCCCACGGCAGCGCGACCTCCGTGACCGGCGCCGCCACGCGTGACTCGGTCATCCCGTTCTCCTCTCCGGCGAGTCGTCGCCGAAGGGTGCCAGCACGACAAATGTCACTAGAACGTACATCACGGGACATATTAGCGTCCATGCGGGCGGTGATGGAGCGGGGCCATTCAGCGCACGTCACTTCCGTTCCGTCCATCACCCGCGCCACAGGGGGTAGGCGGCGGTGGTGACTACTCCCCCCGCACAGACGACCGACAGCGCCTCTCAGGACGGGGCCTCCCCGCTCAAGAAGGCGCTGACCACGCCCCTGCTGTACTTCTTCATCCTCGGCGACGTGCTGGGCGCCGGCGTCTACGTCCTGGTCGGCCAGATCGCCGCGGAGTCGGGCGGTGCCGTGTGGTTGCCCCTGCTCCTGGCCCTGCTGCTGTCGCTCCTGACCGCCGCCTCGTACGCGGAACTCGCCACGAAATACCCGCGGGCCGGCGGTGCCTCCCATTACGCCACCCTCGCGTACGGGCCGTTCGCCGGCTTCCTCGCCGGGTACTGCATGCTCGCCGCGGGCATCGTGTCCGTCGCCGCGCTGGCGCGGGGTTTCGCCGGCGACTACCTGACCGCCTTCGTCAGCCTGCCCGTGGTGCTGGTGGCCGCGGTCTTCCTGTGCTGTCTGGCTCTGCTGAACGCCCGCGGCATCAGCGAGTCCACCCGCGCCAACGTGGCGGCGACGGTCATCGAGGTCGGCGGCCTCCTCCTCGTCGTCGGCCTCGGGGCCTGGTTGTTCCTGCGTGGCGACGGGGACCCCGGCCGGCTCTTCCGGTTCGGCACCGCAGACACCGGGGCCGCGGCCGGCGTCCTGAGCGGAACGGTGCTCTCGTACTACTCCTTCGTCGGCTTCGAGACCTCCGTCAACGTCGCCGAGGAGACTCGCGACCCGCGTCGCTCGTACCCTCGCGCCCTCTTCGGCGCCCTGGTGACGGCGGGTGCCGTCTACGTCCTCGTCGGAGTCGTCGCCTCGGCCGCCGTCCCCACCGGAACGCTGGCCGGCTCCAGTGGTCCGCTGCTCGAAGTGGTGAGGGCGGCGGGCGGGGTGCCGCCGAAGCTGTTCAGCGCGATCGCGCTCGTCGCCGTCGCCAACGGCGCGCTGCTCACCGGCATCATGAGTTCCCGGCTGGCCTACGGCATGGCGCGGGACGGCCTCCTCCCCCGCTTCCTGACCCGTGTGCTGCCCCGGCGGCGCACTCCATGGGCGTCGATCGCGGCCACGACCGCCCTGTCGTTCCTGCTGGCTCTCACCGGAGACGTGGCGACCCTCGCCTCCACCCTCGTCCTGCTGCTCCTCGTGGTGTTCTTCCTCGTCAACACCGCCGTCCTGGTCCAGCGGCGCGACCGCGCGGAGCACCCCCACTTCCGGGCGTACACGGGCGTCCCCGTGCTGGGAGCGGTCTCGTGCGTGGTGCTGGCCACGCAGGTCGAGGCCAAGGTCTGGGCGCGCGGGCTGATCGTCATCGCGGTCGGCGTGGTCCTGGGGGTCGTCGCCGCCCTGCACCGCCGCCGCACTTCGTCCTGAGCGGCGAGCTTCGCAGGCGTGGCACCGCCTGCCCCGCTCCGTATCCGTAGGGGACAGGGCAGGCGGGACCGGTTCAGACGCCGGCGATCGACTGGATCCAGGAGCGGTACGCCGTCACGTTGGTGTACGCGGTGTTCGTCTGGCGATCGCTGGTCGAGGCGACACCGACCTGGACGCCGTTCGCCATCATCGGGCCGCCGGAGTCGCCGCCCGCGGTGATCCCGTTGCCCCGGTAGGCGCAGATCGCGGAGCCGCCGTAGGCGTCGGTGCAGCCGCTGGACACGGTGACGTTGGCGACCTTGAGGTAGCGGGACTGGCAGTTGATCTCCGAGCCGCACTGGGAGGTGGCGCCCCAGCCGTACACCTGGACGCTCTGGCCGACCCGCACCGTGCCGGGCTGTCCGAGGGTGGCGTAGGTCGTGGAGACGGAGCGGTCGAGACGGACGAGCGCCAGGTCCGCGCTGTGGGTGTAGGTCTGGACGCCGTTGGCGACCGTGCCGCCGCTGTACTGGTCCAGACTGCCCACGCGGAAGGACAGCGAGCCGCCGGACACGCAGTGCTTCGCGGTGAGCACCCAGGTCGGGGCGATGATCGTCGCCGAACAGGTCTCCTGGCCGTTCGAGTACAGCCGGGCGGCCCAGGGGCCGCTGCCGGCGTACCCGCCGCCGATGATGGGCTGGGAGCCCGTGGTGACGGGGGCGGTCGCCGGCGCGGCGGAGGCGGTGGGGGCGAACAGCGCGAGGGCGGAGACCGCTGCCGCGGCGAGAGCGGGCGCAAGCCTTGATATACGCAAGGTTCCTCGATCCGGAGGGCGCCTGAAGAAGCGCACTTGTGTGGGGTGGACGGCCTCGCGGGCCGTGTCCATGGAGATACGCCGCCACCAGACGGCGTTTACGGCATGGACATGACCTAGCTTCGGTAAGGAGCGGGGCCCCGGGTACTAGCACTTCGCCATAACCTCGCGTTATGCCCGGCGTACCGGCTGCTTCATGTCGCGAGCGGCCGGACTCGACGTCGGATTCCCGCAGGCACCGGCGGGCCCGTTCGCACAGCCTGGACGCATGACACCGTCGACTCATCAGCCGCTCGCCATCGCTCCCCACGTCCTCGACGCACTCCGCGCACGCGACGACGCCGGCGCGGTTCCCCCTGCCCCCGTGCAGGACATGGGCGGGGCGCCGTTGCGCTGCTGTCTGCGCCGCAGCCGTGCCGGTGAGCGGATCTCGCTGGTCTCGTACGCTCCGTTGCGCCGCTGGGCGGCGGAGGTGGGTGCCCGCCCGGGGGCCTATGACGAGGTGGGCCCGGTGTTCATCCACACCGGCCCGTGCCAGGGCCCGGACCCGGAGTGCGGGTATCCGTTCGCCGAGACCGGGGCCCAGCGGGTCTTCCGCCGCTACGACGGCGCGGGCCGGATCACCGGAGGCACGCTCGTACGGCTGCCGGTCGACCCCGCCCGAGCACAGACCGCCGTGGAACAGGCCCTGCACACGGCCTTCAGCGACCCCCAGGTCGCCCTCGTGCACGTACGGGCGGTGGAGTACGGCTGCTACCACTACGAGGTCCGCAGGCCCTGACCCGGGCACGGGTCCGCGGGTGACCCGTGCGGACCGTGATCACCGCCGGGCGGCACGGCACTTCCCCGCCGCCCCCTGCTCGGCCTCCCGTCAGCGGGGGGAGACGCACTCCCGCCGGCCCGCGCCGGACGCCGGCAGGAAGCAGAGGCGCAGGGCGTTCCTGGACGGGGCGCCGATCATCGACGTGAAACGGTAGACACCGGTGTCCGTCGCGTTCTCGATGACGGTCCGGCGCGAACGGGCGCCAGGGGCCGAGAGCTCGATCGCGTCCCCGACCCGCGCATGCCAGATCCGGCCCCACGCGGCGGCGCAGACCGTGCTGTACCGGATCTCCATCCGGGCGCCGGTGGCCGTGCGACGCTCCGGCCCGAGCGAGTCCGCCCGGCCGGGCAGTCCGCAGAACATGCGGTCGGGATCCTTGCCCTCACACGTCTCGCCCTGGCATCCGGGCGCGGGATCCAGTGCGGGCAGCGCCGCGCCCGCCTGCTGCCCGGTGCCCGGGTTCAGCACCGTCAGCGCCACGATCAGCACCCCTGTCATCGCCGCGACCACCACCGCCAGACCCGCGCCCACGACGAGCCAGGAGTCGCGCCGGGCCCTGCCGGAGGCGCCCGTGCCGGCGCCCGTGAAGACCGGGGGCGCCGCGGGTGCGGACGGTGCGGTGGGACGGGTGGACCGGGCCCGTCCGCTCCATTCGGCGTCCGCCAGCTCCCAGAGCGCGAGGAGCCGCGCGGAGGGCTCTCCCGCCATCGCGCACAGCGCCTCGACGGCCTGCCGGGGCACCGGCTTCTTCCCATTGAGGTAACGCTCCCAGGACGATCTGCTGTACGGGGTGCGCTCGGCCAGCCCCGTCAGGCTCAGACCGGTGCGTGCCTTGACGGCGCGGAGTCCTTCGGTCAGCGCCGCGCACTCGGGTGCGGGGACGGTCATCGGCGCGGCACCCGCCGGGTGTGCGGGCTCATAGGGCCATTCACCGACAGTCCGGCCGCCGGCGAATCGGGTAGTTCCCTCCAACGCGGCATGCTTCCCCCATACGCGCCACGGACCTTCCGAGGCTTTCGCCCCGGTACCGCTTCCGTTGATACACCTTGTGCCGTCCGCGAATCCCCGCCCGCGCGTGGCCGACCGCGCGATTCGGCCACGCTCCAGGCGGCCAGGCTTCCCACAGGTGCCGTACTCCTCCGGGCGTCCGAGCAGTTCAGCGCGCGGAACGTGGCACGGTGCCCGGAGAGGCCGACGTCACGGGCCCGGATCCGAATGGCCGACAATCCGTGCGACGCGCCCGGCCCGGTCCCACCCGACCGCCGCCGTCCGGCGCCCGGCGGGGACTCTCGCGTGACCCGGCCGGATGCCGCAGCGGAAGTCAGTGATCGGTCACGTCGTGCCGTGGCCCACGGCGGCGGTCCGTGCGCCCGGTTCGGTGGCGACCGCCCCGTCCCAGTCCTCGCCGGACGGCTTGCCCGGCGCCGCCGAGGACGGATTCACGGCCCACTCGATCAGGACTTCGGCCATCTCCCTGCCGCGGATCGCCGCGTTGTCGACCGAACGCATCGAGTTCGCGATGCAGGCGCCCTCATGGAGGATGAGGAGCTGGTCGGCGAGCCCGGCCGGGTCCGACGCTCCCGCTTCGGCGGCCAGTTGCTCCAGGTACGCGCGCAGCCACGCCTTCTGCTGGAAGGCCACCTCCTGCCCGGGGTGGTCCTCGGGGAGCTCCACGGAGGCGTTGATGAAGGCGCAGCCTCGCGGGTTGCGTTCCTGGAGCCAGTTGTGCAGGGCGTCGAACGTGGCGAGGAGCTTCTCCCTCGCGGGCGCCTCCCGCTCGTTGACGTGCTGGGTCAGGGTGGTCCGCCAGAGCCCGTCGCGCGCCCGGAGGTAGGCGACGATCAGCTCGTCCTTGGAGCCGAAGCGGTCGTACAGGGTCTTCTTGGTGACCCCGGCCTCTTCGGCGATGACCTCGACGCCGACGGCCCTGATCCCCTCCTCGTAGAAGAGGCGGGAGGCGGCATCGAGGATCTTGACAGCGGCGGGCGTCATGTTTCCGGCAGTGCGCCGCTTTCTGACCCCGCCCGGCAGTCCCGAGTCGTCCTTCATGACCTTGACTGTACACCCAACGGTATGTTTACCTCAGTAGGTAAACCGGTATGTATACATCGGCGGGAGGACGTGATGGGCCCCAAGTCACCCAGCGCTTCACGCAACGGTGCCATCGCGGCCCTCTTCGTCGTGATGTGGAGCTCCGGCTTCATCGGGGCAGGTCTCGGGACCGCCGTCTCCAGCGCTGTGACCATCCTGATGTGGCGGTTCATCGCCGTGGCCGCCATGCTGCTTTGCCTGCAGTTCCTCGTCAGACGCCGGCGCATGACACCGCGTGCCGTCGCCGTCCAGGCCTTGATCGGCCTGTTCTCCCAGAGCATCTACCTGTACAGCATGTTCGGCGCGATCGATCTGGGAGTCACGAGCGGCATCGTCTCGCTGATCGACGCGCTGCAGCCGATCTGCGCCAGCGTGCTGGCCGGCCTGGTCCTGGGCGAGCGGACCTCCACGCGGCAGCGGCTGGGTCTCGGCGTGGGCCTCGCCGGGGTCGCGGTGGTCATCGCCGGGGACGTGGGGCTGCACACGGAGGCTCCCGCGTGGGCCTACCTGGTCCCCTTCGCCGGCATGGTGGCGCTCACGGTGGCGACGCTGATCGAGCGCAAGGCCCGCCTGGAGACGCCGCTGATGGACTCGCTGGCCATTCAGTGCGGCACCAGCGCCCTCTTCTTCAGCGTGGTGGGCGTCGCCACGGGGCAGGCGGCGATGCCCACCGAGTCGCAGGCGTGGCTGGCGATCCTGTGGCTGATCGCGCTGTCCACGCTCGCCGGGTACGGCCTGTACTGGTACATCCTCAAGCGGCGGGGTGTGACCTACGTGAGCTCGCTGATCTATCTGACCGCGCCGGCCACCCTCGTCTGGGGCTTCTTCATGTTCGGCGACGCGATCAGCCTGCTCAGCGCCGTAGGCATCGCCGTCTGCGTGGCCGGGGTCGCCCTCGTGCACTCGCGCCATGGGTCCGGTGCCGCTCCCCTTCTCGAAGAGCCGCCGAGCCCGGCGGACGAGCCGGAGGCAGCCCGGTCGACCCTGGCCGCGGGCTCCGACAGCCGGCGCGGACCGTCTTCCTGACCCTGCCCGGGTCCACACGCGCTTCCCGTTGTGCACACATGTCCTGCTGTGCACACATGCTCACACGCTCACGTGCGACGTGTTCACGTACACACGTGATCCGCCGTGAGGTGCGCTCCCAGCGGCTGCGAAAAACTCCTTTTGGTGCCTCAATTACCTCTTCAGGAGGGGCTGTTGACACCTGAAGCAGTGACTCCCTAGCGTGTAACCATACCGGTCAGTGTACTCAAGGGCCGATTCTCTGCCGAAGGAGATGAACGCATGGCGATCGACCTTTCCGGCAACACGAAGAAGGGCGCTCTGGAGCTGCCCAAGACCGCCACGGGATTCGATCAGGTCTTCCACGCCATCCGGGCTCGCAGGCCGAGGTTCGACAACAACCTTCCCGCGGAACCCCGTTGGAGCAGCGATCTCGTCCGGTCCGAGATCCACGCACCGACCGTGAAGCTCCAGGAGTTCGGCTACGACACCGGCGAACTCAACCGCGGCTACGGAGTCATCGACGACACCGCGGTCGTGGGCCCCACCCAGTTACTGACCCCGGAGGGCGTCTCCCGCCTGAAGGAGGTCTGCGACAACCTCGAGGCCTACGCGGGCAAGAGCGAGTTCATCGTCACCCGCCGGGTGCGCAGCGCGGATCTGATGTCTCCCTTCATCAACAACATGATCCGCGACCGCGACTTCCTGCTGGCCTGCTCGCGGATGGTGGGTGTGCCTCTCATACCGCACCCGCTGCGCACCCCGACCGTCCAGATCAACTACTTCGAAGGCAGCCGGACCGGCGCGCGGGAGATCGCGAAGTGGCACCGCGACGGGATGGACTACGTCTTCACCATCCAGCTCAACGAGGGCGACGAGTACGAGGGCGGCCGGTTCAAGTACTTCAAGGGCCGCACCGACGCCTTCGAGGGGGTCACCGAGGACGACGAGCGGATCACGGAAGCGCCCTGTGACGAGCTCGGCGCCACGCTCTTCATCCACGGCAGTCACCTGTACCACGCCGTCACGCCGGTGACCGCGGGCCGCCGCGTGACGTTCGTACTGTCGTTGTTCTGCCCCTACTTCGCGCGGCAGGACTCCAACACCTTCTGGCACCTCGCCGGCGACGACGGCATCGTGGCCACCGTGCCGAACTGGCTGCGCCTGAAGTGGCCGACGCGCAACCCGTCCATGGACTTCAGCCTGCGCGCCGGGAGCCCCGCCATCACGTGGTCCGACCTTCGGTGAGTCCGAGGGCCGTGCGGCCCCGCGGAGCTGTCACCTCCGCGGGGCCGGTCACCGAGCCGACCAGCCCGTCACCTCTCACGCAGCGAACCGCCCACTCGGCGTTCTAGGAGATCACATGTCGCAGCAGCTCGTCGATGCTCCCGTCCGGCAGGCCACCGGCCTCGTGGACCAGATCCGCTCCGGGCTGGCCATGTACCTGCGGGTACCGGAGGAGAGCATCAGTATTCCGCAGAACGTGGACAAGTACCACCACCGTGACGACCCCACGAAGTCGGACCCCGCCCTGGAAGAGGTCTTCCGCCTGATGTGGGCGCTGAACGAACGCGGTCTGTCGGACCGTCGGATCGGCAACACCTCGATGCGCGAACGGCCCCTCGTCGACGCCCTGGACGCGGTGCTCGGCGACATCGCCGCCGAACTCGGCTCCGCGCCCCTCCAGTACACCGAGCTGGGCCCGGAGCCGGTGAAGACCAAGTACATCATCGGCGACCTCCAGCGCCGCGGGCTGGACATCCGGCGGTACAACGGCGTGGACATCAACCCCGCCTCGCGGGAGACGATGCGGCGCGAGCTGGCCGCTCTCGTCCCGGCCGAGCGGTTCTCGTACCACCAGACCCTCTTCGAGAACCTCGGAGAGACCCGCTACCGCCTTCCGGGCGTGCGGAACCTGGTGACCATGCTCGGCTTCGAGGAGGGCAACGAACACCCGGCCGACATCAACGAGATGCTGGAACACATCCTGGAGCCCGGCGACCTGTTCCTGTCGGAGATGCAGATCCTCTCCGACGGCGGCTGGCACCCGATCTTCAACTTCTACCAGAACGACCTGATGCGGCGCTTCTCGAAGATAGCCCTGGAGCGCAGCCGGCCGCACGCGGACTCCGAGTACGGCGTGTACCTGGTGCCGGTGTCCCTCGGCACGGACGGCGCCCCCACGATGGCGGCCGTCACCGCGGAACGCGTCCACGAGTCCGGCGCCGACAGCATCTTCGTCACCAACTACTGTCTGAAGTTCGCCCTCCAGGAGTACCGGCACCTGCGGGAGGAGTCGGGCCGGCTGAAGGTGCTCAGCCAGCGCACCACCGCCGACGGCTCCGTCGTCTTCCAGCTGACGCAGCGGATCTGAGTCCCGATCGCCCGGGCCGGTTCCGGTGCGCCGCAACCACCGGAACCGGCCCCCCTTGCCGTGGGAGCATGCACGTGTCGCGCTCGATCGACTGGCACAACGGTCACATCCGACTGCTCGACCAACGGGCCCTGCCGTACGCCGAGCGGCAGTTGACCATCAGCACCGTGGACGAACTCATCGACGCCATCGGCACCCTGGCCGTCCGGGGCGCGCCGGCCCTCGGCATCGCCGGCGCGCTGGGCGTCGCCCTCTCGGCCGCCCGCCACGGCGGCGGCTGCCTCGGCGAGCGTGCCGTGCGCGCGGACGCGGAGCGGCTCGCCCGGGTCCGGCCGACCGCCGTCAACCTCTCGGCGGGCGTTCACCGGGCCCTGGCCGCGGTCGGCCGCGGTCCCGACGCGGTCCTCGCCACGGCACTGGCCCTGCTGGCGGAGGACGAACGGATCAACCGCTCCGCCGCCCGGAACGCCGCCGACTGGCTGCTGGACCGGCTCGGCCGGCGCCCCCTGCGCATCCTGACGCACTGCAACACCGGCGAGCTCGCCACCGGCGCGTGGGGCACCGCCCTGGGCACCGTGCGCGACCTGCACGCCCGGGGGCTGGTGGCGGAGGTGCTCGCCACCGAGACCCGGCCCCTGCTCCAGGGAGCCCGCCTGACCGTCTGGGAGCTTCAGAGGGAAAGCATCCCGGTACGCCTGTGCCCCGACAGCGCCGCCGCGTTCGCCCTGGCGTCCGGGCGCGTCGACTGCGTCCTGGTCGGCGCCGACCGGATCGCCGCCAACGGCGACACCGCCAACAAGATCGGAACGTACCCCCTCGCCCTGGCCGCGGCCCGGCACCGCGTCCCCTTCCTCGTGGTGGCCCCCACCTCCACCGTGGACGACAGCCTGCCGGACGGGTCCACGATCAGTATCGAGGAGCGGCCCGCCGAGGAAGTGCTCACCTTCGCGGGACAGCGGTCGGCACCGCCGGACACCGCCGTGTACAACCCGGCCTTCGACGTCACCCCGCACGATCTGATCGACGCCGTCGTCACCGAGCACGGCGTGTACGACACCGGCGACGCCCTGGCGCGCCGGATGACGGACGCCACCCGTCTGGTGCCGGACTTCCCGGCGCCCGGGGTCGGCTTCCAGGACCTGGCGGGGGTCTATCGCGCGCCCGGCCTGCTCCGGGCCGCGGCGCGCTCGGTGAGCCGGCGGGCGGGCACCGCGTTCAACGCGGTGCTGGGGATCGAGGCCCGCGGTTTCCCGCTGGCCGCCGCCGTCGCCGCCGAGACCTCCGTCCCGCTGGTCCTGGCCCGCAAGCCGGGCAAGACCCCCGGAAAGGTCCTGTCCGCGTCCTACACCAGCGAGTACTCCGCCGACACCCTGGAGATCCCGGCCGACGCCCTCGGCCCGGGACACGCCGTGCTGATCGTCGACGACGTGCTGGCCACCGGCGGCACCCTGACCGCTGCCCGTTCGCTGGTCGAGGCCGCGGGAGCCGCCGTCGCGGGGTGCGCGGTGCTCACGGAGATCACCCCGCTCAAGGGGGCCGAACGGCTGGCGCCGCTGCGTGTGGACGCGCTGCGCCGCGTCCCGGCCCCCTCCCCGTCCGACGAAGGAACCCCTTGATGAAGCCTGTGACCATCGCAGAGGACACCGAGCCGATGCGCGCGGAACTCGCCGAGGTCTGCCGGCGGCTCTACGGCCAGGGCTGGATGCCCGGCACCTCCGGCAATGTCTCCGTGCGCTCCGGCGACGCCGTCCTCATCACCGCGACCGGATGCGGCAAGGGCACGATCACCGCCGCCGACACCGTGCTCGTGGACCCCGACGGGGGTCTGCCCCTGGTCGGAGAGAGCGCGTGGCCCTCCGCCGAGACCACCATTCATCTCGCCGTCTACCGCACGTGTCCCGGGGCGCGAGCGGTCATCCACGCCCACGCTCCGCACGCCACCGCCCTCGCGACCGTGACCGGGCCCGCCCGGGACGTGGTGTTCGAGGACCTGGAGCTGGCCAAGGGACTCGGCGTCTCCGACCCTGCCCGGGTCCCCGTCCCCGTCTTCGCGAACCGGGCCGACGTGCCCCGCATCGCCGACGAGGTACGCGACCGCCTGAGCGGCCGCACGGACACCGCCCCCGCCCTCCTCATCGACCGGCACGGCGTCACCGTGTGGGGCGATGACCTGGAGCAGGCGTTCAACAGGCTGGAGTGCGTCGAGGAGTTGTGCCGGCTCGTCCTGCTGATCCGCCGTCACGGAGCCGGCCCCGTCGAGGAGCGAACCCCATGACACTTCTCCAGATCATGGCGGACGACGCCCCGGAACGGGTCCGGCTGCGCACCGACGACCCGGAGCGCGTCCGCTCGGCCCTCCAGCCGCTCGGGGTGCGCTTCGAACGCTGGGAGACGGTGGACCTGCCGCCCGACGCGTCCGACGAAGACGTCCTGGACGCCTACCGGCGCCAGATCGAAACGGTCGGCGAGGCCGGGAACTACCGGATCGTGGACGTCGCCCGGATGAAGCCCGCCCCCGACGACCCGGCCTGGCCGGAGAAGGCGGAGGCGGCACGCCGGAAGTTCCTGGACGAGCACTTCCACACCGAGGACGAGGTGCGGTTCTTCGTCGACGGGGCCGGCTGTTTCTATCTGCACGCGGACCGCCACGTCTACGCCACGGTGTGCACGAGGGGCGACCTCATCTCCGTACCGGCGCGGACGGTCCACTGGTTCGACATGGGGACGCGCCCCGACTTCACCGCCATCCGCTTCTTCCAGAAGGAGGACGGCTGGGTGGGCGAGTTCCTCGCGGACAGCGTCGCCTCCCGCTTCCCGACGCTCGAGCAGCTCCTGGCGGCGTCATGAGGGAAGCCGTCGTCCTCGACATCGAGGGCACCACCAGTTCCGGGACGCAGGTGCGCGGCGTCCTCTTCCCCTACGCCCGTGCCCGGCTGTCCTCCTGGATCGCCGCCCACCACGACGAGCCCGAGGTGCGGGCGGTCCTGGCGGAGGTCCGGCTCCTCGGCGGCACGGCGGCCGACGCACGGGACGAGGAGATCGTCGGTCTCCTGGAGCGCTGGTCCGACGAGGACCGCAAGGCACCGCCGCTGAAGCGTCTCCAGGGCATGATCTGGGCCGAGGGGTACGCGCGCGGCGACCTGACGGGACATGTCTACCCGGACACGGTGACCGCGCTCGCCGCCTGGCGACGGCGGCGCACTCCGGTCCACATCTACTCGTCGGGATCGGTCCAGGCGCAGCGACTGTGGTTCCGGCACAGCCCGTTCGGGGACCTGCGCGACCAGCTGTCCGGCTACTTCGACACCACCACCGCCGGGCCGAAGAAGGATCCGGCCTCCTACCGGGCCATCACCGCGGCCCTCGGCGCACCGGCCGACGGCATCACCTTCGCCTCCGACAGCGTCGAGGAGCTCGATGCCGCCCGGGCGGCGGGATGGCGCACCGTGCTGGTCCGGCGCGCCGCCGAGGAGGACTCCGGCGCCGCCAGCGAGGGCCCGGCCGGGCACCGGCACCCGGTGGTCCGGGACCTGCTGGCGGTCGCCCAGGAGGTTCCGGCGTGACGCGGGCACCCACGAGCCCGGCCGCTCTCCCCCTTCCTCCCGGCCGGCTCGACGCCCCCGGCCCGCTCGGCCCCCAGCCCGTTCCCCGCTCGGAGAACACACCATGACCACACCCGTACCGGACATCGCCGTCATCGGAGGGTCCGGCCTCTACACCCTTCTGGACGACGGGCATGACATCACCGTCGACACCCCCTACGGCGCCCCCAGCGCGCCGCCGACCATCGGCACTCTCGGCGGCCGCACGGTGGCCTTCCTGCCCCGTCACGGCCGACACCACGAATTCCCCCCGCACCGTGTCGACTACCGGGCCAACCTCTGGGCGCTCAGGGAACTCGGAGTGACCCGGATCCTGGCCACGGGCGCGGTGGGCAGCCTCACCCGGGACATCCCGCCCGGCAGCCTCGTCGTCCCCGATCAGCTGGTGGACCGCACCACCGGACGCACCCAGACCTTCTTCGACGGCCCGCACGTCGCGCACGCCACCTTCGCCGACCCGTACTGCGAGGAAGGGCGGACGGTGGTGCTGAAGGCCGCCGACCGCCGCGGCTGGGGCGCCGTCGACGGCGGCGTGCAGGTGGTGATCGACGGCCCGCGCTTCTCCACCCGGGCGGAGTCCCGCTGGTACGCCGCCCAGGGCTGGTCGCTCATCGGCATGACGGCCCATCCGGAGGTCGCCCTCGCCCGCGAACTCGGCCTGTGCTGTGTGCCGTTGTGCCTGGTCACCGATCACGACGCGGGCGTGGAGACGGGCACGGGCGTCACCCAGGAAGCGGTCATGGAGGCGTTCCGTGCCAACCTGCAGCGGCTGCGCGACGTTCTCGCCGAGTCGGTCGCGGCACTGCCGAGCGAGCCGATGTGCTCCTGCCGCGGTCTGCGTCCGGCGCCCCTGTGAACGCCTCCCGCACAGCCCAGTGGCCGGCATCGGGTGCGACGCCTGCGGTCGGCCCGACCGCGCGTTGTCAGGGGCGGTCCGCCGGCGTCGTGGCGCGTACCGCACCGCCGGTGGTGTCCAGGACGACGGCGTCGTCGGAGACCAGGTGTCCGGCCATCCCAATGTCCAGTCGCCGGCTGCCGGACGAACCGGCGCCGCTCGAACCGAAGGGGGTTTCCGGCCAGTTGCTCAATCGCACGCAGATGTCACCCGACAAGGGAGATCGCCGTGCGCCGGACGGGATGATCTCCCACTCGTGTCCTGGGAGGATTTCCACCACTCTGCCTTCCCGGTGTCCGGGACGGACGGTACCGGTCAGGGCGACGGTGGACTGACGGTGCCGTATTCCCCACCGCACGGAATCCGACGGAAGGGCCCCTTCCCAGTCGAGGAAGTGCCGGATCGCGGGGTGGTCCACCGGAGCGGAAGTGAAGAGGTCCACGCCCGAGACGGCCTCGGAGACCGCGTCGGCGAATTCGGGAGCTGCGTGGACGCTGCCGACGGACTCGGCCAGGACCAGGGCGTCCAGCC
Organism: Streptomyces sp. SudanB182_2057; assembly: GCF_964272715.1. Classification (NCBI taxonomy): domain Bacteria; kingdom Bacillati; phylum Actinomycetota; class Actinomycetes; order Kitasatosporales; family Streptomycetaceae; genus Streptomyces; species Streptomyces sp. SudanB182_2057. Next base: position 7,903,151 of record NZ_OZ186798.1, on the reverse strand, counting down.
CGGATATCTCGGCGGGGTCGACGGAAACGACTCCGGTTCCCGCCACCAGAGGGCCGAGAAAGGTGTACAGGAGGTAGTCGATGGAACCCGCGGCGGCGACGGAGGCGTAGCCCGCTCCGGGTGTCAGACGGGTGAAGTGCAGGTCCGCCACCCTTCCGACCGTGCTCGCGTAACCCGAATAGGAAAGGGAGGAAACCGCCTCGCCCGTGTTCCGCCCCGCGAAGCAGTCGATGATCATCGGGGAGGCGACATCGGCGGGACGTCCGGGGCGGAAGGTGTGCCAGCGGGAGAAGGCGTCCTCGTAGGGCACCCACCCCGGCGCGTTCCCGCCCGCGGTGATGCCGACCCACGGCGGCGAGAGCGGCGTCTCCTGGGCCACTTCGGGGGTGGCGACGATGACGGTGGCGCCGCTCAGGACGGCGGTCTCCATCATTTCGCCGCTGCTGACGGGAATCGGGACGGGAACGATGATGGCGTTGAGTTTGATGACGGCCAGCATGATCTCCCACAACGCCGCGCCGTTGCGCAGGGAGACCAGGACACGGCTGCCCGGTCCGACTCCGTGACGAACGAGCCAGGCCGCGGCCCGGTCGGAGCGCTCTTTGAGTTCCGCGTAGGAGATCGAGCGCCGTACCCTCTTCTTGTCGTACCAGATCAGCGCGGATTTCCCGTTGCCGTCCGCATGTTCGTCGAACCAGTCGAGTGCCCAGTTGAATTCACCCAGCACGGGCCAGGTGAATTTCTTCACGTTGTCACCGGAAAGCATCCTTTCCAGGACGTCGATCCGTAAGTTTTCGAATATTGCTCCCGGAGAATTCAACCGTATCCTCCCGCGTTGATCGCATGCTTGGCCGACTTGATCAGAACCCTAGCCACACCCGTGCCCCCACGGAAGGGTGAGGGGGTGAATCCAGTCATCTCCCGCCCGCATTCGGTCACTTCACTCAAAGGCGCGGAATTTCATTCCACTGATCATTGACCCGGAGACGGTGCCGCACGACAACGAACCGACGACAACGGTGAAGCCCGTGCACCCTTCATGGACACACGGCAACGTCGGTGGACGCCGCGCCACATACGTGAAGGTTTCGTGGCGGCATCGACATTGAGGCCGAAGTCGCAGGTGCCGACGGGTATGCACCGGGGTTCACGAAGGCTCCCGGGACGGATGGCCGATTCCCGGGGGTTCGTATACAGGGCCGGACCGGCCGAGCAGCGCGGTGAGGAGCACCGCCGTGAGGGTTCCGGCGACGACTCCGCTGCCGAGGATCGTACGGGCCCAGCCGGGGAACCCCGCGTACAACTCCGGGCTGAGCAACGGCAGCAGCCCGACCGTGAGCGCGAGCGCGGCCGTCAGGTTGCCCGTCCCCGGGCCGGACAGGTCGGCTCGGCGGAGCATCTCGACGCCCATGACGGCGATGACGGCGTAGACGACGAGCGCGGAGCCGCCCACGACGGCCTCGGGTATGCCGGCCAGCGCCCGGGACACGGGTGTCGCGAGGCCCACGACGACCAGGAGCACGCCTGCCCCCGCGGTCACGAAGCGGCTGCGGACTCCGGTGAGCCGGCCGATCCCGATGTTCTCGGCACTGGTGATCATCAGGGAGGTGCCGAACAGTCCGCCGGCCAGGGAGACGAGGGCGTCGGCGCGGGCGACGCGCGGAACGTCCCGCTCGGGAGCGGGAGTCCGGCCCACGGTCTCGCTGTTGAGCACCGTCTGCCCGGTGATCTCGGCCAGCGTGGTGAGGCTGAACACGAGCAGCGGAAGGGCGGCCACGAGGTCGAAGCGCGGTGGCCCGAAGGGCAGGAAGGCGGGCAGTGCGAAGCCCGCGCCGGCCGCGGGGGCGAAGGTGCCGAGTCCGGTCGTCACCGCCACGACGGTTCCGGCCGCCATCCCGATGAGGACGGAGGTCTGCCGCCATACGCCGCGCAGCAGCACGTACGCGGCGACGGTCGCCGCGACCGTGAGCGCGGCCAGGAGCACCGCGCGCGGCTCGCCCCTGCCGTCCGGACCGGTCACGAGCCGGGCGGCGACGCGGATCATCGCGATCCCGATGAGCAGGACGGTCACGCCCATGACCAGGGGCGGGAAGAGCCGTACGACACGGGTGTACAGGGGCAGTACGGCGAGCAGCAGCGCTGCCGCCAGGAGCACGGAACCGGTGGCGGTCGCCGCGCCGTGCTCCTGGGCGATCTGGAGGAACAGCGCCGTCGCGGCACCGCCGGGCAGCATGACGAACGGCAGGCGGCCGCCGATCCGCCACACGCCGAGGGACTGGAGCAGGGCGCCCGCGCCGCACAGCAGCAGGACGGCGCTCAGCAGCGAGGCCGTCGCACCGGACGGCATCCTCAGGGTGCCGGCGACGAGGAAGACGGTGGAGACGGGGGCGGCGATCAGTACCAGGACGTGCTGGGCGGCCAGCGGCACGAGCCGCCGCAGCGGCACCCGCGCGTCGACGGCTTCGGCGGAGGGGGCGGCAGCCGGGGCCGGGATGCCCGTCATGCGGTCACGTCCAGCCACGGGATGTCGGCCGCCGGGTAACGGTAGGCGCGGAAGACGGCGTTGGGCTCGGACGGGAAGAGGCCCCGGACCTCGCTCTCCGCATAGCCGGCGAAGTACGGGACGACGTACTCCCAGCACAGGTAGCCGTCCTTCGTCACCTCGAACAACCGCCCGGACGGAGAGTCGGTCACGAGCGTGTTGCCGTTCGGCAGGCGCTGTGCGGAGCCCATGAAGGGCGCGAAGAAGAACTCGCGGGCCGGGTCGTGGTACTCCCACACGATGTCCCCGTCCGCCCGGTCGATCTCGATGACGCGCGAGTACGGCACGTCGTGGCCGGGCCGGAAGACGCCGTTGTCGAAGACCAGCAGCCGTCCGTCGTCCAGTTCGGTGGGCGCGTGCTGCTGGCTGACCGTGCCGGGGCGGCTGCGCCAGAGGATGTCGCCGGTCTCGCGGCTGATGACGACGACGGCCGAGACACTGCGCAGGCTGGCGAGGATGTTGCCGTCCCGCAGGGGCGTGACGCTGTTGATGAGGGGCCAGTGCTCACGGGCGTACGCCTCGTGCAGCGGGAAGGACGCGCGGTCGAGGTGCTCGGCGGCGCGCCAGGACCACAGGAGTTCGCCGTCCGGACCGACCTCCCTGATGGTGTCCGCCCAGACGACGTCGCCCGCGGCCTCGGAACCGGGCACTCCGCCTCGTACGGCCGCCGCCTGGGCCCCGGTCAGGGCCTCCAGGGCCGTATAGAGTATCCGGCCGTCGTCCAGGTGGTGTGCGTCGTGGTGCTGGAGGGGGTCGCGGTGCTCCCGCAGCACCGTTCCGTCGGGTGCCGCGCGGAGCATGACGCCGCCCCGGTACTTGTGCCACATCGGGAAGAGGGCCTTCTCACCCGGGAGCACCCCGTTGTAGGCGAGGGTTCCGTCGGCCAGGAGGCGGGCGTGGCGGCCGGGCCGGTACGGGAGGTCCCAGCGGTGCACGGTGCGGCCGTGGATGTCGATGAGGTAGACCTCGCCGGTGCCGGTGAGCGGCGCGTAGAGGGTGTAGCCGTCGGACACGGCCGTCTCGTCGAGGGCGATGAGGCCGGTGGGACGCCGACGGCGTGAATTCTGGTCGATCGGGGGCACGGCGGAACTCCTCGCTCCTTCAAATTTTCTTTGACGTGATCAATCGACTTTGACGCTAGAGGTGTTGTGTGACGGGCGTGTGTCGGCAGTACGAAACCGCCTGCGGCCGCTCGCCGCGCGCCGCGTAAGGTGCCGTCAGGCACCGTCGACCAGGGAGCACGGCGCCGCGGGGCGGGAGAGGACGGGAGCATCATGGAGGCCGGGAACACACCTCGGGTGGGTGCTGCCGTACGTCGTCGCCGCCGGGCACTCGACCTGACGCTCGCCGAGGTGGCACGGCGCAGCGGGCTCTCTTCCCCGTTCCTGAGCCAGATCGAGAACGACCGGGCGCGCCCCAGCATGCGCTCGTTGCAGCGGATCGCGGACGCCCTCGGCACCACGGCGGTACAGCTCCTCGCGGCCTCGGACGAGACCCGCACGGTCGACGTGGTGCGCGCGGGCGACGACAGCGGCCTAGACCGGGAGGCACGGGTGCGGCCGGTGGTCCGCGGCCGCCATCAGCTGCACGCGCTGGAATTCGTCGGCGCACATGAGGCGGACCGCGAGTTCCGGCACCGCAACGACGAGTTGATGTACGTGGCGGACGGCTCGGTGGAGGTGGAGGCCGAGGGCCGGATCCACCGGCTGGGGCGCGGGGACACGCTGCTGCTGTCCGGCGGCGTCCGGCACCGCTGGCGCTCCACCGAGCCGGGGGCACGGGTCCTGGTGGTCGCCGTGGGTGACCATGTGGAGGTGGTCGAGTCGTGACGGCAGACACGGGGCGCCGGGGACGCCGGCCCGGAGCGCGGCTTCCACGACGGAGATGAGCAGGCAGGAGGTCCTTGTCCGCCTTACCTGCCGTGTCCCAGGCCGTAGACCCGAGGACGGCCGGGAGACGGAGACGCGTTCATCGAGCAGTCCTTCCCCTTCGGCCCCACCCACAGCGCTGCGCCCGGCGGACTCGGGCCAGGCTAGGCCGGTGCCGGCCGGGTCGGTGTTCGCCCGGTGGAACGCGTTGTCCGAGGCTGCGCCTAGGGTGGCTGACCAGATCACCGGCAGGGTGTTGCCGAGGATTTCCAGAGCGATTGTCGGAGTTGGCATGCCTTGGTGGAACAGGAAGCCCGGAACGCGGGCCAACTGGGTACTCGAGCCGTTGGTCGGGGTGGGACCGTTGCGGTTCGGGATGACCCCCGACCAGGTGGCGACGGCTCTCGATGGGGCGGTCGCCTACGTCTCGCAGGGCTTGGACAGCGGGATGGGTTGGGGCCGTTACGGCGACTGGGGTGTGACTGCGGTATACGGGCAGGGTTCTGGTCTGGTCGCGGTGGCCATCGACGCGATGGATGGGCCTCTGGTGCGGCTGCGGGACGTTGAGCTGATCGCCCGTGTACCGTCCGAGGTCCGCTCGGACATCCACGACCTCGCACGCCGGGAGAAGGCCTCGGTGCGGGTGAACTGGAGCGGTGATCCCGAAGTCGAGGCATGGGGGGTTTCCATGGGCGCCGCTCTGGAATGGGGGCTGTCGCCCGAGGGCTACGCGGAACGACGGGACGCAGTGATCACCGATGCCCTCTTCGTCGCCCCCGGCCTGGCTGCGGATCCCTACGGCTCCGAACCGATCATCCAGTGGTGCGATGTCCGCGAGCGGGATTCGAATGCGGGAGCGTGGCCGATGAAGGCCGAGCAGGAACGGCTCTCCTGGGATTGGACACCGCTGGAGAGGATTGGGCCGCTCAGTTTTGGTATGTGCCCGTCACAGGTCGCGGCCGCACTGAATGAGGAGCCAGCCATCCGTCGCGGCCGGCACTCTTACGGAGAGCCGTGGGAAGAGCCCGGCGAGTGGTTCCTACAGGAAGACCGCTACGATACGGCCGGTGTCACCGCGCACTACTCCTACGGACATGGCCAGCATCCTGTTCTAGGTGCCGTCACTGTTCACGGCCGCACTGGCCCGCAGGTCGAGTTCGACGGCATTCGCCTGATCGGCAGGCCGGTTTCCGCTGTTGACGCGGCCTTGACCCGGCATGTCAAGGACAGCGGAACGGGCCTGGTCATCGGCTGCGGAGGAGATCCGGGATTGGACGGTCTCAAAATGTACATCCGAGCCACCAGGGTCGGCGACACGGCAGTGAGTGAGGCGCGGTTCTGCGGAGCGGAGTGGGAAGACCACGGCTGGCCTACGCGCCGTCAGGCCCGTTGATCACGGCCGGCTCCGCAAGCTGGATCGTGGACGACGACCTGTGGGCACTGATTGAGCCGGATAGCCGAGGCACCCCCACGCGCCCGTTCGCTACTCATGCCTCTCGCGCTCCGAACGAGCCTTGGCGGGAGGCTCGTTGTGGGTGATCCGGACCGGCGCGTTCGCCTTCGCCCGTGCGCGGTCGGAAGCCGCCGCTATCTCCTCGTAGGTCCATTCCCTGTACAGACGCTCTCCGTGGGCATCGGTGATGTCGATGACCACGCCGGTCCATTCCTCGGCGGGCTGTTCGGGGACGAGTCCCAGTTCGTATGTAGCGCTCTGGAGCAGGGATTCGGTGACACGTACGCCGGTGAGTCTCTCTGCCAGAGCGAGAACCGCCGCCTTCCCGTCGACGACCGGGGCGCTGTCGTCGTGCTCTCCCTCGGGAGTCAGTGGGAAGCCGACTTCCCGCAACAAGGGAACCAGTTCGTCGGGGCTGCTGCCGTCCCGCACCGAGGGCCACTCGAACGTCGTACGGAGCTGACCGTCCTCGAACCAGTGGAAGAGGTCGATGGGCTTGCCACCGTTGCTCGAGTGCGCCACGACCCGGCCGCCCTCCGACAGCGACTCCGCGTACGGCGACCCAAGGCCACCGTCAAAGCCGAGGACAACCGTCCAGTCGCCGTCCTCACCTGGGACCTTGAAGGCGCCCGCGACGTGGGAATCGTCCCAGTAGTCGTCATCCACCTCGGCACGGTAAGCGTCATCCGCCTCGATCAGCCCGGTCGTGCCCTCCCCAGTGCCGCGCGGTTCCGCCTGCATCGCACGCAGCACCTCCTGCGGGCTCCGCCCCCGAATCAGTGTCAGGGTGTATCCGCTCTCCATCATGTGGCGGAAGAGCGGCGAGGTGCGGACCCATGCGTAGTCGTGTGCGGTCACCAAGTTCATACGACGCAGTCTGCCTGGCACCTCTGACAATGGCTGCCAAACCGATTCTCACGGCTGGAGCTGGGACTCCGACTTCGCCTGTCCTGATCCCGGCGCGCTCCAAGGCGTTCCCGTGGCACTGACCGACGAGGCGATCGCGAAGATCCGGTCCCTGATTCAGTCCGGTGAACTGTCGCCCGGTGCGCGCCTGCCGCCCGAACCCCGACTGGCCACCCAGATGGGCTTGTCCCGCAGTGGTGTGCGGGAGGCGGTGAAGGACCTGGAGTCGGCCCGCGTGCCTCGCACGTCATGCTCGCCGAGCACGAGGCCATCTACAACGCCCTGTGCGCCCGCGACCAGTTGCTCGCACAGGCCAGCGCCATAGTGCACGTCACCACCTCGGAAGTGCGGCTGCGCTCGGTGCTGGCCGGCTCCTCGGATCCGCCCCCCCGCACCGATACCGCACGAGTGATTGACGCAGTGACATGACCATGCAACGCTGCGTGGGAGCGCTCCCACCCCGTCCCGTCCAGCCCAGGAGCAGCCCATGACCTCCCCCTTCCCAGGCGTCCGGCGTCGTTGTCGCGTGGCGGCTGTCGGTCTGGTGACGGCGCTCGCCCTCGCCGGCACGCTGACCGACGCCACCGGCGCCGCGGGGCCCGCGCCCACCGCGGCGGCGCCCACAGCCGCCCCCGACGACTCCCCGGTCCGGATCAACCAGCTCGGGTATCTCCCGGACGGCCCGAAACGCGCCACCGTCGTCAACTCGTCGGCGCAGCCGCTGGCGTGGCAGCTGGTCGACGCCTCCGGCCGGACCGTCGCCTCCGGCTCCACGACGCCGCGCGGCGCCGACGCGGCGTCCGGCGACTCCACCCACCTTGCCGACTTCACGTCGTACCGGGGCGTCGGCAAGGGCTTCCGGCTGGTGGTGGACGGGCAGAGCAGTCCGGCGTTCGACATCCGTGCCGGCCTCTACGGTTCCCTGTTCTCGGACTCGATGTCCTTCTTCTACCAGCAGCGCAGCGGCACGCCGATCGAGGCATCCCTCGCCGGGGCGGCCTACGCGCGGCCGGCCGGACACCTGGGCGTGGCACCCAACATGGGGGACACACAGGTGCCCTGCCAGGCCGGTGTCTGCGACTACTCCCTCGACGTCCGCGGCGGCTGGTACGACGCCGGCGACCAGGGCAAGTACGTGGTGAACGGCGGCATTTCCACCTGGCTGCTGATCAACTCCTACGACCGGGCGGCGCGTGCGGGCACGGCCAAGGCCCTCGGCGACTCCACGCTGCGGGTCCCCAGCGCGGCAACCGCGTACCGGATGTGCTCGACGAGGCCCGCTGGGAGCTGGAGTTCCTGCTGCGCATGCAGGTGCCGGACGGGCGGCCGTACGCCGGCATGGCCTTCCACAAGATCCACGATGCCAACTGGACGGGGCTGCCCACCCGTCCCGAGCAGGACCCGCAGCCGCGCGAACTGCACCGGCCCTCCACGGCGGCCACCCTCAACCTCGCGGCGACGGCCGCGCAGTGCGCCCGGGTCTACGCCCCGTTCGACCGGGCGTTCGCGGCACGCTGCCTGACCGCCGCGCGCAAGGCATGGGCCGCCGCCGAGGCGAACCCCGGGGTGATCGCGCCGGACTCCGACAGCACGGGCGGCGGCGCGTACGGCGACGGTCGGGTGAGCGACGAGTTCTACTGGGCGGCGGCCGAACTGTACGCGGCCACCGGGGAGAAGACGTACCGCGACGCCGTCACCTCCTCCCCCTGGCACACGTCCTCGGACGTCTTCACCTCCTTCGGCTTCGGGTGGGCCGAGACCGCGGCCCTCGGGCGCCTCACCCTCGCCACCGTGCCGAACCGGCTGCCGGCCCCGGACGTGGCCCGGCTGCGCGCCTCCGTCGTCTCCGCCGCCGACGGCTACCTCACCACCTTGGGCACCCAGGGCTACCCGGTCCCGATCCCCTCGTCGGCGTACGTCTGGGGCTCCAACAGCCAGGTCGCGAACAACGCCCTCGTCATGGGCGTCGCCTACGACCTGACCCGGCAACGGCGTTACCGTGACGGCGCCGTCGAAACGATGGACTACCTGCTGGGCCGCAATACGCTGGGGACTTCCTATGTCACCGGCTACGGCACCCGGTACTCCCACAACCAGCACCACCGGTTCTGGGCGCACGCGTACGACGCCTCGCTGCCCAACCCGCCCGCGGGCTCCCTGGCGGGCGGACCCAACAGCGCCCTTCAGGACCCCGTGGCCGAGGAGCGGTTGCCCGGATGCCGGCCGGCTGCCTGCTACGTGGACGACATCGGCTCGTACTCGACCAACGAGGTCGCCATCAACTGGAACGCTCCCCTGGCCTGGCTGGCCGCCTTCGCCGCCGAGGACCGGCACAACTCCTGAGCGAGCGGCGGCGGTTCACGACCTGAACGACCTGAACGGCGTGAAGGGCGTGAAGGGCGTGAAGGGCGTGAACGGCGTCAACGCGGCACAACCGCGGCCGGGCTACGCGGCGACCGACACGGAGGTGTGGATTCGATGGCGACCGCCGGCCGCTCCCTACCCGTGGAAGGTCGTGACCTCTTCGAGCGCGGCCCGCTCGGTCGTGACGTGGTTGACGGGCGCGGCCTCGTCGGCGTATCCGAAGGAGATGCCCACGAGCAACCGGCCCGTGGTGATTGCGAGTTCGGTGCGGACCGTGTCGGCGTAGAAGCTCAGCAGCCCCTGCGGGCAACTGGCCACGCCGTACGCGGTCATCGCCAGGAGCAGCGTCTGCATGTAGGCGCCGACGTCGGCGGCCAGCCGGGGCCCGCCGTCCCCGGTGACGAACAGGAACGCGGCGTGCGGCGCGCCGTAGAAGCCCAGGCTCCGCGCGTCGTAGGCCGCGCGCGCCTCGTGGTCGTCGGGGCCGATGCCCAGCGCTCCGTACAGGCGGGCGCCGAACGCCGCCCGGCGCGCCTGGTGCACCTGCGCGTACATGTCCTCGGAGTACGGGAAGTCGGCCGAGGTGCGGTGTGCGGCGTGGGCGGCCCGCAAGGCATCCGCCAGGCGCTCGCGCGCGGCGCCGCTGACCACCTCCACCCGCCACGGCTGCGCGTTGGAGTTGGACGGCGCGGCGCCGGCCAGCGAGAAGATCGCGCGCATGGTGTCCTCGGGCACGGCGTCCGGGCGGAACGCGCGGGTCGCGTGCCGGCCGCGTATCAACTTCTCCGCGCAGCCGCTCAGTTCGCTGGGGACCAACAGGCTCATGGAACGCTCCTCGACAACATGATGTAAACGTGACCGTTTACTTGCGGACACCGCCGGACCCTAGCAGAGGTCTCCCGTCGAGGTAAACGCAGACGTATACTTGGCGCATGAGTGCGACGACTACCGCCCCCGGGGCGCGCGGGCGTGGCGGGCGGGAGCGCATCCTGGCCGCCGCCGCCCGGCTGTTCGCGGTCCAGGGGATCAACGCGACCGGCATGGAGCAGGTCGCGGAGGCGGCACCGGTGTCCAAGCGGACGCTCTACGCGCACTTCCGCACCAAGAGCGACCTGGTGATCGCCCACCTCCAGGACCTCGCCTCGTCGGGGGCGACCCTGGAGAGCGTGCTGACCCGCGAGGACATCCCGCCGCGGGAACGGATCCTCGGGCTGTTCGACCAGCCCGCGCCGGAGGCGGTACCGGTGCGCGGGTGCCCGTTCATCGACGCCGCGGCGGAGTTCCCCGACCCGGACAGCACCGTCCACTCCTACGCCCGCGAGCAGAAACTACGGATGGTGGAGCTGGTCACCGCGCTGGTGACGGAACTGGGCTGCCGCGAGCCGGCCGCACTCGCCGAACAGCTGGTCACCCTGGCGGACGGGGCGGCCAGCCGGGCCATGGTGCTGGGCGACGCGGACTACGGCCGGCACGCGCGGGCGGCAGCGGAGACGCTTCTCGCGCACGCCCTCGCGGGGTGACCACCGACCTTCGGCAGCAGCCCCTCCCTCACGGGGCGGTCAGCCGGTCGCGCCGGGGGAGGCGCGGTGCCGGTCCAGGATGCCCTCGACGGTCCTCATCAGCCGGTCCCCCGCCTGGTCGATGCTTCCGTTCTGCGTGCTGACCTGCGCGCCTTCGAGTACGAAGGTGATCTCGGCCGCGGCCTGCTCGGGGTCGGACAGTCCGGCCTCGGCACACATGCCGATCAGTCTGCGGGTCTGGTGGGCCTTGTGCTCCTCGATCACTCGCCGCGCCGGGTCGGAGCGGTCGGGCAGTTCGGCGAGGGAGTTGATGAACGGGCAGCCCCGGTGTGAGATGCCCGGCAGTCCTTCGGCGATGAAGCGGGCCAGGCCGAGGATCTGCTCCCTGGGGCGGCCGGGGTGTTCGGCCTCGACCCGGTCGAAGGCCGCCTGGTAGTCGGCGGCGACGATCCGCAGCCACTCCGCGACCAGGGCGTCCTTGGTCTCGAAGTGCCGGTAGATCGCCATTTTGGTGGTCTCGGCCTTCTCGGCGATCGCCTGGACGCTCACCCGCCGGATCCCCTCGCTCTGGAAGAGCTCTTCCGCCGCGTCGAGGATGCGCTCACGAGGCGGCAGTTTGGCCACCCTGCCCGGCCTTCTGGCGGTCGCTGCCATGACTACTCCGTGACGTCCGGTCCGGTGCGGGTCCCACACCCACTGTTACGGTACCAGTCCGTTCCATGCGATACCGTTCGGTCTCATCCGAGACCCATCGGTATCGTCCTGTCTGCTGGGAGTGACAGTGAAAGTTTCCGAGTACGTGAGCTTCGACGCGGTCGGGCTCGCGGAGCTGGTGGCCGACGGCGAGGTGACCCCCGCCGAAGTGGAAGCAGCCGCGCGGGAGGCCGCGCAGGCGGTCAATCCGCGGATCAACGCCATCGTGGAGACGTGGTCCGCCGACGACGCGCCCGTCCCCGACGGCGCGCCGTTGGCCGGGGTGCCTTTCCTGATCAAGGACATCGCGGTCTCCATGGCCGGGAGGCGGATGGAGCTGGGCAGCCGCCTCGCGCTCGGCAACGTCGCGCGCGCCGACTCCTCCCTGATGGCACGCTTCCGCCGCGCCGGCCTCGTGACGTTCGGGCGTACCGCGACACCGGAGATGGCCTACAGCATCACGACGGAACCACTGCTGTACGGCGCGACCCGCAACCCGTGGGACCCGGAGCGGAGCGCGGGCGGTTCCAGCGGGGGCGCGGGCGCGGCCGTCGCCGCCGGAGTGGTCCCGGTCGCACACGCCACCGACGCCGCCGGCTCGCTGCGCATCCCGGCCGCCTGCAACGGCCTCTTCGGGCTGAAGCCCACCCGTGGCCGGGTGTCCATGGGCCCCGACTTCGACGAGGTCTTCAACGGCCTGGCGGTGCACGGCGGCCTCAGCCGCACCGTGCGCGACAGTGCGGCACTGCTCGACCAGATCCGCGGTCCGGAACCGGGTGACCCCTACTCCGCCCAGCCGCCGTCCCGGCCGTACACGGAGGAAGTCACCCGCCATCCGGGTTCGCTGCGGATCGGTGTGCTCGCCCAGGCGTGGGGCGGACGCCGCACCGCCCCCGCCGTGGCCGACGCCCTCTCTCGCACCGTGCGTCTGCTCGAATCCCTCGGCCACCGGGTGGAGGAGGCCGAGGTCGGCCTCGGAGCCGACTGGGAGGAGTTCGTCCTGGCCAACGCCCGCCTGATGACGGCGAATCTGACGGCACAGGTCGACGCACTGGCCTCCGCCTTCGGCCGGCCGGTCGACTCCTCCACCCTCGAACCGCCCACCCTCGCCGGCTACCACTACGGGCAGCGGGTCAGCGGCGCCCAGTTCGTCGCCGCTCTCACGATCCGGAACCGGGTCGCCCGAAGCCTGGCACGGCACTTCGGCACGTACGACGTACTGCTCACCCCCACCCTGCCGGAGCCGCCCGTACCCCTGGGCACCTACGCCGAGGGCGCGGAGGCGCTGGACGGCCTCGGCTGGATCGACCGCCTCAACGACCGCTCACCGTTCACCCTGGTGTTCAACGTGGCGGGCACGCCGGCCATGTCCGTGCCCGTGACGGCCCACTCCGAGACGGGGCTCCCGATCGGCATGCAGTTCGCCGCGGGGCATGGACTCGAAGGCCGACTGTTCCGCCTCGCGGGCCAACTGGAACAGGCGAGCCCGTGGTCGGGCCGGATTCCCACGGTGTGGGCGGCGAGTGCCACCCGGCCCTGAGGAACGCTCCTGAAGAGCCGGGAGCCCACGGGCGAGGACCATGGCATCGCGCGACCGGGAGCAGCACGTCGCGCGATGCCGTCCCGGGCTTCCGGCGCCCCGAGCGGCCGGCGGTTGACCATCGAATTAACTGCAACTACCTTAGTTGCAGTTAGTCATCGGCGGTGACAGGTGCTGGAGTTGGCGGGGCTCGGCAGTCGGAGCGCGGTCGCGATGCCGGCACACCGGCGGCCCCACCTACGCTCCAGGAGGAGAACGGTGCCTCAGGAATCCGAAGCGATCGCGAACGCCGAGACCCGCGACCCCGCCGCCCATGACCTCGTGATCAGGCGCGCCCATGTCTTCGACGGCCACCGGGCGCTCCCCGGTCTGTACGACGTCGCCGTCGACGGCGGGAAGATCGCGTCCGTCTCGGCCGGACCGCTCAGGGGCACACAAGAGGTGGACGCGGCCGGAGGATGGGTGCTGCCGGGCCTGATCGACACGCACATTCATCTCTACGACGTACACACGATCACCGGTCCCGACTCGATGCGGGCCTTCGAGGAGGATCAACTCCCGGGAAAGCTCGGGCTGTTCCTCGACCACGGGGTCACCACGATCAAGTCGGTGGGCGATCCGACGGACGGCATCCTGGACACACGATCCAAGATCGCCTCGGGCGCGCTGAAGGGCCCACGACTGCTGGCGACCGGCTGCGGCATCACCGGACGCGGCGGGCATCCCGCCGTCACGGTCTTCGGCGGCAACCCGTGGGCGCGCGAGCGCTTCACGGGAGAGGTCGACAGCGTGCGGCAGTTCCGCGACCTGGTGCACCACCTCGCCGACCGCGAGGTGGACGCGATCAAACTCCTGTCGGAAGGCGCGTGCGCACATGCCGGCGGGCCGGGGTACCTCTGGCGGAATCCGGTCTTCCCGGATGGTGTCGAGTTGGTGCGGCTCCCCCTCGATCTCCTTCGCGCGGGGATCGAGGCCGGTCACGAGCGGGGCCTCCGGGTCACCGTCCACACCACCCAGCAGGCCGCGGCACGCGAGGCGATCGAGGCCGGGGCGGACGGCCTGGAGCACGGTGTCACCATCGAGCCCCTCACCGACCACTCGCTCATCGACCTGATGCTCGAACACGGCATCACCTACACGCCCACGCTCTGGATCGACGACGCCCACCCGGACGCCCGCGGCAACATCGGGAAAGTCGCCGAGGCCGGCGTGCACATCGCGCTGGGCAGCGACTCCTTCAACGGCCGGGGCCTGTTCGGAGCCAACACCCTGGAAGAGGCCGCACTCATGGTCGCGGCGGGAATGACGCCCACGCAGGTGCTGGCCGCGGGCACCAGCGGCGCCTCACGGCAGTGCGCCCGCCCCGACCTCGGCACACTGGCCCCCGGCAAGCACGCCGACCTCCTCCTACTGAACGCCGACCCCACCGCGGACATCGGCAACCTCCGCGACCTCCGCATGGTGATCCTGAACGGCGAAGTCGCCGTCGACAAACGATCCTGACCGGCGTTGCCCTTCGGTGCGGTGTTCTCAGGCACCGTAGTTGTCACTCGTGCGGGTGATGTTCGGTCGGTGTGGGGCGTGTCTGGGGGGTGATGTACGGCGCACAGCGCTGTGTCCATTCCCGGCGGTGGGTCTGTTCGGCATTGCCTCGGCGACCTGTCGAAAGGAGGGGTGGCGAGATCGCTCGCGTCTCTCCATCAAGGCGGGGAATACCAGGTTTCAGAAGCACGATGTCCGCTTTGTGGAGTTCTGAAGATCCGCAGAGACAGCGCACACTGATGGACGTCGCGAAGTGGGCGCTGCTAGCATCCCACCGCACCGATGATTCAGCGTTCCACCGATGCCTCAGTTCCATCAAAGAACGTTCATCGATGATCGGCGAGGATTGACCACCCTCCCCCATGACTCCCTCATTCGATCCCTTTTTCTTCAGGGTTCAGTCAAGCGAAGTACGGGGGGCTCCGTTGGCTCATGTCTCTCTCGTGTCCTCTTTTCTCCGCAATGGATACGTCCGTGTGCGAAACGCGCTCGACCTCGGCCCCGGATCCCGGCTCCAGGTCTTTTTCGAGACCACGCTCCGCCGGGAGGGGCTCACCGTGGACGGGCGGCTCACGGTGCCCCCGGGCGTCACCTCGCTGCCTCCGACCCGCGTCGCCGACCTCGCCGACGTGGCGCCCGCACTCTGGGCGGCCGTGTGCGCCCTGCTCGGCGGAGCCGCCCGGATCAGGCGGCCGGCCCGGCTCGGCAACGCCCTGATCTGCAACTTCCGTACCACCGGGCTGGCCGACAGCTGGCACGTGGACGGTGACTTCTTCGTGCACCATCCGGACAGCCCGGAACAGGCGCTTCTGCTGTTCGTGCTGTGGACCGACGTGGAGGAGGGCGAGGGCGCCACCCTCGCGGCGCCCTCGGCCACCGCGGGCATTCTCCGGCACCTGGCCCGCCATCCGGCCGGACTGACCAGCGCTCACATTCCCGCCCGGGATTTCGTCGGGGATCCGGCGCGACACCTGGCCCTGACCGGAAAAGCGGGTGACGCCTGGATCCTGCACCCGCTGACCGCTCATCAATCGGCACCCAATCCCCGAGGGCGGCCCCGGTTCATCTCCAACCCGGTCGTGGCCCTCGAAACGCCGATGAATCTCGCCGACGGCCCGGAACCGAAAAGCCCTCTCGAAGAATTGACCCGCCGTCTCCTCGGACAGCCCTGGTCCCCGCACGCGAACGCGGTGCGGCGCACCTTCGTCCCCGGTCGCATCGGCCGCTGGGACGGCGAGGGAACCTACACCGACCGCTCCTCCGTGCCTTCACCGTGAAGTCAAAAAGTCATGAAGGCCGGACCATTTCCCGGCACGGGACGAGGTGAGCCCATGCATCCACGCAATCCCGCACCCCCACCCGGCATTCCCGGCACAGCCCAGGCTCTGGACACCGCCCACTCCTCACCCCGCGTCCTGCTGATCAACCCCCCGCTGTGGAACCCGTACGCCCCCCATCTCGCCGTCCCCCTCCTGCTGGCCGTGCTGCGCCGCCACGGCGTGGCCGCCCGCGCGCTCGACCTGTCCGCCGAGACGATGCGCCTCCTGCTCAGCCGGGACGGGGCCGGCGACTACGCGGCCCACCGGGCTCAGACGCTGACCGGCCGGGCCCGCGACCAGTTCGAGGCGGCACGGTCCGCGGTGGACCGCGCGGCGGCGTTCCTGCGCTCGCCCGCCTCCGTGGAGGACGTCGACGGCCACCGGGCCGCCACCGCCGTGTGCCATGCCGTCCTCGACGGCATGGCCGCCCTCACCCCGGGTGCCCGGCTGAGCTTCGACCGCTTCGACCTGCGCCACCGCCCCGTCTCCAGCGCGCAGGTGATGCGCGCGGTCACCGATCCCGTGCACAACCCGTACCCGCACGTCTTCGAACGCGTCCTGGTGCCCCGGCTGCGCGCGCTGCCGGACCTCGAAGTGGTCGGGCTGTCGGTGTCCGCCGACTCCCAGCTCATCGCCGCGCTGACGGCCGCACGGCTGATCCGGCGCGAGCGGCCCGCCGCGCACATCACCCTCGGCGGCAACTTCGTCACCCGGATCGCCGACCGGCTGCGCCCGGGGCACCCGTTCTTCACGCTGGTGGACTCCCTCGTGTGCTACGAGGGCGAGGAGTCCGTCGTCGCCCTCGTGGACCGGCTGCTGGCGGGCCGGACCCCGCACGACGTGCCCGGCATCGTCCTGCCCGACGGCGACGCCCTGCACCGCCGCCCGCCCGTGACCGCCTCGCTCGGCGAACTGCCCGTGCCCGACTTCACCGACCACCCCCTGACCGACGGCTACCTCGCGCCCGGACCCGTCCTGCCGGTCATCGCCTCCCGCAGCTGCGCCTGGAAGTGCGCGTTCTGCGCGATCCCCTTCGCCTCGGACGCGTTCCGGATGCGCGCCCCCGAGGCGGTCGTCGCCGAGCTGGACGAGCTGCACCGGCGCCACGGCATCCGGCACTTCCAGTTCGTGGACGAGATCCTGACCGTCCGCAGCATGCGCGGCCTGGCCCGCGGGCTGGCCGGCCGCGACCACCGCTGGTACGGCGAGACCCGCTTCTCCCCCACCATCGACCGCCGCCTGACCGACGCGCTGTACGCCGCCGGGTGCCGCCGGCTCGACCTCGGGCTCGAGTCGTACAACCAGGACGTCCTCGACCGCATGCGCAAGGACATCAAGGCGTCCTGGATCGCGCCCAATCTGGACGCGCTGCTCGCCTCCGGCATCAGCGTCCACCTGTTCGGGATCGCCGGGTTCCCCGGCGAGGCGCGCTGGCAGACGGCCCGCACCGTGGAGTTCGCGGCCGCGACCCTCGCCCGGTCGCGGGAGCGGTACGGCGTGCCGGACAGCACCTTCGGCATCGGCCCGTTCGTCCTGGACGCGCTGTCCCCGGTGGCCGCCGCCCCGGAGGAGTACCAGGTGCGCCTGGAGCCCCCGGAGGCGGGCGAGGACCTCCAGATGGCGTTGCGGTACGAGTACGTCGGCCCCATCCCGCAGCCGCGTGACGCGGAGGACCGGGACATCGCCGCCCGGGCGGACCGCATCCTCAGCGGCTCCCCCGACTCGGCGGACCGCCCCGCCGAGGAGGTCGTCTTCCTGCGGGCGGACTCCCGCCGGGGCCACCGGACCGCCCCGCCGCGGGTGCCCTGCCCGGGACCCCACTGGGACCGCATGGTGCTGCGCCCCGCCGACGGCTGGGTCGTCCGGCTGCACGACGGCGACCGGACCCTCCTCTACGAACCCCGGGAAGGAGCCCTCTTCGGCCTGCCGAGCAGACTGCTCGACGCGCTGCCCGGGCGCGCCGTGGACGTGTGCCGAGACCAGGCAGAACGCACGCTGCTGCGGGCAGCGCTGCACCACCGGTGCCTGGAACCCGTCGGCCCGGACGCCCGGACGCTGACCTCGGCCGCCCAGCTGACCGGCGACCTGCGCCTGCGCCTCGGGCCGGGCACGCGGCTCGTCCACGAGGGCACCGACACCTTCCTGACCTCCTGGATCACCGGGCAGCGCCTGCGCCTGTCCGCCTCCGGGGCCGCCGCCGCCCGTCTCGTCGCCGCCGCGGGCGAAGCCGCCCACCCGGCCGGAGCAGGCGGCACAGCCGTAGCCGCCGACCCGGCCGGAGCAGGCGGCACGGCCGAGGACGCCGACGGTGACCGACACGGCGACGGCGGCGGCCTGCGATGGGCCGAGCTGGCCGCGCGCTGCGCCCCAGGCTCCGTACCGCGGCTGCGCGCCTTCGTGTGGCGGCTGCTGATCGCCCGGTTCCTGTCCGTGGAGACCCCGGACAGGTCAGCGCACCGAGTCGCCGGAAGGAGGTGAACCCATGGCAGAGGAGCAGACGGACACCGCCGCGGCGGAGGTCGAGTTCGAGGACGACGGTTTCTTCGAGCCCACGATCGAGGAGGCCATCATGGCCTCCGGCCTGCACAAGCAGTTCGTCGTGGACTGATCCGCCCGCACGGGACGGGTCCGGTGCACCGGGGCCAAGCCGGTGCACCGGACCCGCACCACCCCCTCATCATCGCGCCCCGCCCCCACGACGTCACCTCGCTCCGCCGGACGGCCCGGAGGGACCCTCCCCGATGACGCCAAGCCCCGCACCCCTGCCGCTGACGCCGGTCGCCCGGGCCGCGCCCGCGGCCACCGTCGCCGTGGTCTCGCTGCCCTTCTTCACGCCCTTCGCGACCTGCTACCCGGCCGTGCTCATCACCCGGCGGCTGCGGCAGCTCGGCTGCCGGGCCCGGTTCCTGCCGGCGCACATGGAGTTCTACGCCTTCGCGCGCGGCCGGGGCCTGCCGGAGAGCGCGTACAAGCTGTTCACCAACCGGCACTTCGCCTCCGACGTCGCCCTGCTGCCCCTGTGGTCGCCGCCCGCCCCCGCCCACCGAGCCGAACGCGCCGAACTGGCCCGGACCGAGATCCTCGCCGGCGCCGGGGACGAGGCGCGGCTGCGGGAGCTGTTCGACGCCTATCTGGACCGGCTGGCCGAACGCCTCGTGGGCACCGAGGTGCTGTGCCTGACCAGCACCCACTTCCAGTTGCTGCCCAGCCTGCTGCTGGCCCGCCGCGCGGCCCGCGCCGCCCGGGCCCGGGGTGTGCCCCGGCCGCGGGTGGTGCTCGGGGGCTACTTCGGCTCCTCGCAGGTCGCCCGGGACGTCCTCGCCCGGCACGAGGAGGTGGACGTGGTGGTGTACGGGGAGGCCGAGGACGTCCTCGGCGACGCCGTGCACCACGCCCTGGGCGGGCGGCGCCGGCTCGTGGCCGGCCGGGCGCACACCTTCAAGGAGGGGTACGCCGAGCAGTCCGCCCTCGTCGCGGCCGGAACGCGCCGGCCCTGGCTGCGCGACCGGCTGGTGGTGAGCCTGGAGCTGTCCCGCGGCTGCTACTGGGACCGGTGCGACTTCTGCAACTTCAACGACGCCTACGACGCCCGGTTCAAGATGCACGACCCGGCCCGGGTACTGGCCGAGATGGCCCACCTGGCCCGGACGTACGGGCAGCGCCGCTTCCAGTTCCTCGACACCGCGCTGCCCCCGCGCCTGACCCAGGCGCTGGACGCCTCCGGGGAGCGGCTCGACTACCGCGTCTTCTGCGAGATACGGCCCGACTTCGGCCGGGAACGGCTGCGGCAGCTGGCCCGGCTCGGCCGGGTGACCGTACAGCTCGGCATCGAGACCCTGCTGGAGGACCACCTGGCGCTGATGGACAAGCGGCAGAGCGTCGAGGAGGGCGTGCGGATGCTCCGCGCGGCCCGCTCGCTGGGCATGCGCAGCGTGTGGGGCGTGATGATCGGCCACCCCAAGGAGACACCGGACCACCGCCGGCGCCTGCTCGCGGAGATCCGCGCGCACCGCGGGGCGGGTCTCCCCGCGCCCAAGTACCTGACCGAGTGCGAGCTGCGGCCCGGCAGCGGGCTGTGGGACGAACGGGCCGCGCTCGGGCTGAGCGTGGAGTTTCCGTGGCGGATGTTCGACAGCCTGCTCAGCCCTCGGGAACACGCCTGCTCCCTGATCCCGAGCCGGGTGCGGGGCATGCCCTTCGAGGAGCCCGGTTACCGCGCCGACCGGCGGGCCATCAGCGAGGAACTCACCGCCTGGCAGCGGGAGCAGGGCATGGAGGGTGGTCTCGATGCCTGACCGCACGCCCCCGGCCGTTCGCGCCCGCTTCCTCGGCACGACCGTGGACTTCCACTGCGCGCACACCCGCGACGCCGACCACCTGCGCTACTACCTCGACGACCACCTCGTACGCCAACAGACTCACAGCGACGCGGAGTTGAGCGTACGGCTGGAGGCGGACGGGGACGGCTGCCTCACCGCCGCCCTCGGCACGGCGACACCCAAGCGCGTCTGGTGGCGCACGCCGGGCGGGCCCTGGCTGCTGTACGAGGAGTGGGGCGTCCGGGCCCGGTTGCCCTCGCCGGTGCCGCCCTTCGGACTGCCGCCGCTGCGCGACCGGGTGCGCCTGCGGCACGGTGCCGCCCTGGCCGCACCGGACGACGACGGCCGGGCGCTGGCGGTCACCGGGGCCAGCGGCACCGGGAAGTCGGTCGTCGTCGCCCATCTGCTGCGCCTGGGCTGGCGGTTCGTCTCCGACGACCTGCTGGTGCTGGACCGCCGTACCGGGGGACGGCTGTACTACTACGGCCGGCCCGTCGGTGTCCGCGCGCGCAGCCTGCCGCTGCTGCCCTGGCTCGACGCCTCGCTCCTGGCCGGCGCGCCGTGCGTGCCCACCCGTTGGGGCAGCACCTGGATGGTGCGCCCGCAGCGGCTCGGCCGCTGCGCCCCGTCCGACCGGGCGTACCGGCTGTCCTGGCGCCTCGACCTGGCCCGCGGCGACCGCTTCACCGCGCGCGCCGACGGGCCCGTCACACGCGTCGCTTGGGACCCGCACCGGCACCTGGCGCCCCTGCTGGAGACGTGCGAACAGCTGACCGGAAATGGGGGCGGCCATGCCGGGTGACCGGAACGCCGAGCGCTTCCTCGACTTCTTCGGCACCGTGGTCCGGGTGCGGTGCACGCCCGCGGACGCCGTGGACCTGGACTTCTTCTTCGGTCCGCACCGGGCCCGGGACGGGGCACGGCCCCGGTACCGGGTGGAACTGTCCGCCGGTGAGGGCGGGTTCCTGCGCTCGCTGCTGGCCAAGGACGACGTGCCGAAGTCCTTCCGGCTGTGCGCGGAGCCGGGCGGCGACCTCATCGAGGAGCGCCGCTTCACCCGCTGGTCCTCGGTGCCGTCGCCGCTGCCGCCGTTCCGGGCCCTGCGGGACACGGTCGCCGCGGCGCAGGCCACGGTGCTGGTGCGCGCGGGTCGCTGCGTGGCCTTCTTCGGCGCACCGCACAGCGGCAAGACCAGCCTCGGCCTGGTGCTCCTCGCGCGCGGCTGGGCCCTGGCCTCGGACCAGCTGCTGGTGGTCGAACGCGCCACCGGCGCGGCCCGGCCGTATCTCACGCCGACCGGGGTGCGCGGCCGTACGCTGGCCGCGATGCGCGAGGGCACCCTGTCCGGGCTGGAACAGCGCCGCTCCTTCTGCACGGTGAGCGGTGAGGTGGTGCTCGCCCGGCCGGAGGGCCTGGGCGCGGTCGTGCCCGTCGGGCGACGGCTGCGGCCGGTGCGCCTGGTCGCCGTACGGCGCGCCGCCGCGCCCGCCCCGCCGACGCTGGAGCCGGGCGGGCCGGTGCCGCGGGTGTGGCCGGCCGGGGCCTGGTCGTGGCTGGAGGGCACGCTCGCGACCGACCGAGCACGAAGCCTGCTGACGCTGCCCGCCGAGGGCGGCGAGGAGGCGGGCGCGGACCTTGTGGAGGAGTACTTCGGTGCCTAGCCTGACCGTCGATCACGTCACCAAGCGTTACCGCACGGGGACGGAGGCCCTCGTCGACGTCTCCTTCGCCGTGGAGCCCGGCACCCTGCTGGCCGTGGTGGGCCACAACGGCGCGGGGAAGTCGACGCTGCTGAACATCGTCTCGGGGCTGATCCGCCCCACCTCCGGCTCGGTCACGGCCGACATCGGGCGCGGCCGGGTCATGTGGGCGCCCCAGCGGACCATGGTCGACTGGTCGTTGACGGTACGTCAGAACATCGAGCTGGTGGCGCGGCTGACCGGCACACCGGTCGCCGCCGTGGACCGGGTGCTGGAGCTGCTGGACCTGGAGAAGGTGCGCTCCCGGCAGGCCGAGTACATCTCGGGCGGGCAGTTGCAGCGCGTACAGATCGGGCGGGCGCTGGTGGCCGACGCGGCCGTCTACGTACTGGACGAGCCGACGGCCGGGCTCGATCCGGCGGCCGGTGAGCTGGTGATGGAGCATCTGCGCGGCCGCGCCGCCGCGGGCAGCACGGTGCTGGTCTCCTCGCACGACCTGGACGCCGTCGAGCGGACCGCCTCCGACCTGGTCCTGCTGGACGAGGGCAGGCTGCGCGCCCACCTGCCCGTCGCGGAGTTCGTCCGCCGGGCCGGCGCCACCATGAAGGTGGACGTCGTGTTCGCCGAGCCGATGCCGGACACCATGCCGGAACGGCTCGCCCGCGCGCTGCCGGCGGAGTGGGAGCTGACGACGGCGGCGGACCGCGCGGGGCTGTCGGTACGGGTGCCGCTGGCCACGGGGCTGCGCCCGGTCCTCGCCTGGCTGCCGCCCGAGCCGCGGGTGCGGGACCTCAGCGCCGAGAAGCAGTCCCTGCGCGACGTGTACCTCGCCCGTTACGCCGACCGCACGCCCGCCCCCGAGAACGAGACTGTGACGGTGCAGCAGTGAAGACCTCCCTGACGCTGGCCCGCTTCCACCTGCTCAGCGTGTGGAACTGGCGGACCAGCCACCTCAGCCGGGTCGTCGAGGCCCCCGCCTACTTCCTCTTCATGGTGACCGGACTGGACACCCTGGTCGCCGGTACCCGGGTCGACGGCATGGCCTACGACGACTTCGCCTACGCGGGCGTCCTCGTGGTGATCGCCGTACGCGCCCTGTTCTGGTGCATGGGCGATGTCGCCAACGACCGCAAGTGGGGCGTGTACGCGGTCGCCCGGACCACGGACGTGTCCTTCCCGCAGTACGTCGGCTCGATCCTCGCGGCGAACACCGTGGTCGCGACCGTGCAGATCGCGGCCATCTGCGTCCTCAAGCAGCTGCTGGGGCGCGGCAGCCCGGTCCAGGACCTGAGGATGGCGGGGCTGGCGGTGCTGGTGTGTCTGCTGACCGTGCTGACCGGGTGCGCGCTGGGGTTCGGGATCAACAGCTACAGCAAGCGCGACCTGATGACGTCCCTGTTCAGCCTGCCGCTGGTCATGACGGCCCCGCTGTTCTACTCCCTGGACGGGCTGCCGCTGTTCATGCGGGCGCTGGCCGCGGTGAACCCGTTCACGTACTGCGTGCTGCTGGTCCGCTCCCCCGCCGCGGACAGCTTCCCCACCCAGGCGGTCACGGGCTGCCTCGCCGCCGCGCTGCTGGTCCTGGGCGGGCTGTACCTGGCCGCCGGGCGGCACGAACTCGCCTCCAACGAGCAGGGCTGACGCGGCATGTACGCGCATGGGGAGCGTGGTGCTTCCGGCGTGCCGGAGCCGGTGGCGGTGCACGGACTGCTGGTCGTCGGCGCGGCCGGCTACTGGTGGCAGGACGCGGAGAGCGGGGCACGGCTGCTGCGCGGGGACGCTTCCGGGGTGCGCGAGGTCGCCCTGCCCGAGGCACCCGACGGCCTCACGGTCCTCGCCGTCCACCCGGCGGACACCGAGCCCGGCACCGGGGCCGGCACCGGGGCCGCCGCCGGCCCACACGGCCGTCCCGGAGCCGTTCCGCACGGTCACCCCGGTACCGTCCCGCTCGGCCGTCCCGCCGCCGTCCTGTACGGCCGTCCCGGCGGCGACTACGGCTACCTCACCGAGGCCGGCGCGCCGGACCGCGTGCTCGCCCGCCGCCCCGCCCTGGTCCGGCTGCCCCGTGTGCCGTCGGCGACCGGCGGGCCGGCCGGGTCGGGCTTCGTCTACACCGGCTTCCCGCCGGACGCCCGCCTGGAGGATCCCCCGGTGGACGGGATCAGGGTCTCGGTGCACCGCTGCGGTGAACCCTTCGCGCTCGACCGGCCGGTGCCGCTCGGCGACCCCCCGGACGCCCTGGTCACCCTGGAGCCGACGGCCGACCCGGACGCCGTACTCGTGAAGTCGACGGCGCGCGGTGTGACGGCCCACCGGCTGCTGCGCCTCGCCCCCGGGTCCGGCCGCCCCACCGTCACCGCGCTGCCGGCGGCGTCCTCCCCGCGCACTCGTCTCGTACTCGGCGCACACCGCTGGTGGCGCGGCGAGGCGCTGGGCACGCCCCGCGCCGTCCTGTACGCCCTTCCGCCCGGCGAGACGGACCCGTCCGCCGGGGAACCGGTCGCCTTCCCGGACGGGACGGCACCGGCCTGGTTCTGGGGCACCCGACAGGGGGTGGTCGTCCGCGCCGTGGTCGCGGGCGGGACCGAGGCCCTGTACCGCATCGACGGCACCGGCCCCGCGCCCCGCCTGGTCGCCGGGGGCGCGCCCGGGGACTCGTTCCCGGAGGTCACCGCCGCGCCCGACGCCGACTGCGCGCTGTGGCTGCGGGTCGGCCGCGGGTCCGACGGCGGCACCGCCGGCCACGTCGAACAGCTCCTGGACGGTGCGACGGCCCCGCGCACCCTCCGCGCGCTCCCCTGGCCCGCGTCCGCGCCCCGCACCACCCGGTTCTGCGCGGCGGGCGACGGCCACCGGCTCCCGGTGCGGCTGTCCGGCACCGCGGGCCCCGTGCTGCTGCTGGAGCACGGCGGGCTCACCGCCCTCGCCAACGCCCCGCTGGAACGCGCGCTGGAGGACCTCGCCCGCGCGGGACGGCTCACCCTGGCCCGGGCGGCGACCCGGTCGCTGGTCCCCGCCCATCGGGTGCCGTCCGGCGAGCGCGGGTACGATGACCTGCTGCACGCGGCCCGGCACCTGCGCGAGCACACCGGGCCCGACCGGCCCCTGTTCGTCCTCGGGCACAGCATGGGCGCGGTCGGCGCCGCACGCGCGGTGCTGCTGGAGCCCGGCCTGTTCGACGGCTGGGTCCTGCGCTTCCCCGTCACCGACCTGGTCGGCTTCCCCGCGCTCGGCATCGGCCGGTACTGGACGGCCCTGCTCGGCGACCCGTCCCGCCCCGAGCAGCGCGCCGCCCTCGCCGCGCTGTCGCCGCTCCACCTGCCGCTGCCCGCCGGTCCGCTGCCGCCGGTGCTGATCCAGACCGGCGCCCATGACACCCGGGCCGACGCCCGGCACGGCCGGCGCCTCGCCGAACGGTTGCGCGGCCGGGCGGCGGTGACCCTCAGCGGCTATCCGGTCGGCCATGTGGAGCGGTTCTGCCAGGCCGCCTCGCGCCGGGCCGTGGCCGAGGTGACGGCGTTCGTCCTGGACCACGCCGCGTCCGGTCGCGACCGCGCTCCCGTCCAGGAGGCCACCTCCGTGCGCGAGGGCACCTCCGTGCGCGAGGGCACCTCCGTGCGCGAAGGCACCTCAGGCGCCCATGGCCGCGCCGCCGTCGCCCGTGACCTCGAAGGAGCCCCGCCATGACCGTCACCGGCATCGACCACGCCTCCCTCATCGTCGTCGACGACGTCTACGCGGACTTCGAACGCGCCCGGGCCGCCGCGCTGTCCCGCCCATTCACCCCGCGCACGGACAGCGCTTTCGCCTACCGCACCGCCTCGGCGCCCCGCTGGATGGAGGAGGAGGCCATCGGCCGGATCTGCGAGGTGCTGGGCCCCGGCAGCCGGGCGGAACTGATCGCCAACCATCTGCACATGTCGACGGCGATGGACTGGAAGGTCAACCTGCACCGCGGCGCCCGCATCCACATCGACGAGGCCCGCTGGGCGGGCGTGCTGTACCTGAACACGGCGGAGCAGTGCCGCGGCGGCACCTCCCTCTACGCCCACCGCCGCACCGGAGTGCGTCACTTCTCCGAGCTGCGCGGCCGTCCGGACGCCCAGGAGATCCTCACCGACGGAGGGGACATCACCCGGTGGCGGGAACTGCTCTCCCTGGCGATGGTGCCGAACCGGCTGGTGCTCTTCGACCCCGGCCAGTTCCACCAGGCCCAGGAGTACTTCGGCGACAGCAAGGCCACCGCCCGGCTGATCCACAACTTCTTCTTCCGGCACATCCCGGCACACTTCGACCCCGGCCGGGGGGAAGACCGCGACGGACTGAGCCCGGGCAGGAGTCTCCCCCAGACCGCATCCTCCCTGTGAGTGACCGACGTACGTCAGGCCGGCGCCGTACCGCGCACTCGTCCGGATGAACGCGCGCACGGTCACACCCACTCTCCGTTCGCCCCTCCGGCGGGCGGGGGCCCGCTGCCGCGCCCGGCCGCGCGGTGCCCGTGGCCGCGAGGAGCCGCCGACGGCCGCGCGGCGGGCACGCCGGAATCCGGCTTCCGTATCGCTACGATCTGCGCCGCTGTACGCCGATGCGTCCATGCATGCCGAGGCATGCCCGGCCCGCCTGCCGTGATGCCGTCCATGCACCGGTACGGATGCCCGGCCGACCCACCCGACGACCACTGGGGGACACGGACATGCGTGACCAAGCGGACCCGGAACCGGACCGGGCGCCGGGAGCGCGGTTGGCGCTGTTGCTGCGCCGCTGGTGGGAGGAGGCCGGGAGCGCACCCGGCGGTGCCCGGCCGACTCAGCAGGCACTGGCGGCGAGACTGGGCATCGACCAGACCACGCTGTCGCGCTACCTCAACCCGAAGCACCCCTTGAACGCTCCCCCGCGGGTGGTGGAGGCCCTGCACGCCCGGTTGCGGGCCCCGGCAGCGGAACTGGAACGGGCCAGGGCGCTGTGCCGGGCCGCGCTGGAGGAGAGCGGCCGCCAACGGCCGGCCGGTGGCAGGACCGCGGCCGGCCTCGCGGAACAGCCTGGTGCCGTCCCGGGAACGCCGACGGCCGGAGCACCGGCCGCCCCTGAAGCCGGCACCTCCACCGGGACCGCCCCCGCGACCGCCGGTGCCCCGGCCGGTGCCGGTGACGCGGTACGGGCGGGCCGGTACGGCCGGCGGGTCCGGCCCCGCTCCCGCCGGCTCCTTCCGGTGCTGCTGGCGTCGGCCGTCGTGCTGTCCTTCGCCGCCGGTATCGCCGTACACGCACTGGTCGCCCCGGGCCGCGGCGTCCCGGCCGACGGCGTTCCCGGCGCCTTGCGCGTGAGCGAGTCGCCGTACGAGTGGCCGCTGCTGAGGATGAGGAAGGAGGACCAGTACACCCGTGCCCGCGCGTTGCAGCATCTGCTCAACGCGTACGGCTACAAGGTGAGGACGGACGGTTTCTTCGGTGCGGAGACACGGGACGCCGTCATGCGGTTCCAGAGGGAGCGCCATCTGGTGTCCGACGGCAAGGTGGGCCGGGACACCTGGCCGGAGCTGGTGCGGACGGTCGGGCCCGGTTCCTCCGGGCACACGGTCCTGGCCGTGCAGGAACTCCTCGACAACGTGGGCCAGGGCGGCACGGTGGTGTCGGGGCAGTACACCGCGGTGACCGCCGACGACCTGAGGTTCTTCCAGCGCACCCACCACCTGCCCGTGACCGGCAGGGCGGACCCGGACACCTGGCTGGCCCTGCTGGTGCGGCAGCGTCCTCCCGCCGGTGCCCCGGCGTATCAGCGGTCCACGGGCATGCCGCCGTCCGCGTCCGGCTGAGAGGCGACGGCGCGGGCCCGCCCGCATGGCGAGCCGGCCCGCGCTCCCGAAGGCATAACGACACGTCACAGGTGCTCCGTTCGCCGATGCCCGGACGCGGCATGGATGTGCCTGGACGAGCGGCCGGCATCGGCTTCCGCTGTCGGGCCGCTCCGGCCATGCTGCTGCCGCGACCGGCGCTCCGGCCGACCCGCCTCCGTCGGCGGCGACGTGCCCCGAGCCGCGTTCCGGTCCGGCTTCCGTGACTCTTTCTCCTGGAGGAGCAGCCATGTCCGCTGTCCGCAAGACCCTCACGTCCGCCCTGTCGGCCGCCGTTCTGGCCGGCGGCCTGGCCGTGGCCGCCGCCGGCCCGGCGAACGCGGCCACGTGCCCCTCGTCGTCCGCCCCGGTGATCGACGGGGCCAGGGCCGCCTGGTCCCTGCGCTGCTCGGGCGACAAGGTGACGGTGTCCGGCTGGGTGGAGGACACCCGGGCCGACGCCAAGTGTGCCGTCGTCCGCGTCAACGCCGGCAACGGCGACTACAGGACGAAGTCCGCCTGTGGCTCCGGGGTCCGGGAACAGTTCTCCTTCACCTTCGGCGGGACGAGGTCGGCGCAGGTCCGGCTGGCCATCGCCTGACCCGGCAGCCGAGGGGGCGGGCCGCGGCGCCCGCCCCCGCCACCACTCCCGCATGTGCGCGGCCCGAACAGACCGTGCGGAAAGAAAGCAGGTACACAGATGAGCAGCAACGGACCGCGCGTACGCGGTATCACGGCCGCCGTGGCGGTGGCGGCCGCCCTGACCGCGGTGCCGGCCCTCGCCCCGGCCGCCACCGCCCACGCGCCCGCGCGAACCGCGACCGGGGCGGCGGGACCGGCGACCACCCTGGTGTTCGACAAGAACCCGGCCTCCCCCACCCGCTCGAAGCTCTCCGTCTACGAGGGGGACGAGCTCCGCGCCACCTACCGCGCGGGCTCGGGCACCGGCGTCAAGGACGACTGCGTCCGCGCCAAAGGCTGGATGCCGAACGGGAACTGGAGGATCAAGCTCAAGGACCCCTTCTACGACGGCCGTCTTATCAAGGGGTACGCGATCCGTCTTCAGGACATGAAGTGCTCCCGGGGCACCCTGACGCGCACGGAGATGTTCATCCACTCCGAGATGAACCGTGACGGCGGCCAGGGAAGCACCGAGAACCGGCGCTGGGACGGCGACGGGGACTACAAGTCCAACGGCTGCGTGAAGCTGCGTCCGACGGACATCAAGAAGATGTTCCGCCTGCTGAACCGCATCGGCTGGCCGACCCACCTGCGCGTGGTCTCCTGACCCCGACTCGGCCCGCACGGCGCGGTGTTCCTTACCTCCCTGGTAATCGCGGCGCGATGAGGCTCGCGGTTACGTTTCGGGGCGTCGTCCCGCAGGGGGACGCGAACGACCCGGTGAAGGAACCCGTCATGCCCGCTTATGGCTTCGCGCATCTCCGCAGCCGTCGTCATCATCCCGACGTCCTGGAGTACTTGGAGCGCATCCAAGGCACCCTCGACCCCTTCCACGGGCGCTTCGTCATCCACGGTCCGCCGGCCGAGGTGGTGGAGGGTGCCTGGCCCGGCAGCATGGTGCTGATCGAGTTCCCGGACCTGGCCACGGCCCGTGCCTGGTACGTCTCCCCCGCGTACCAGGAGATCCTGAGGCTGCGGACCGACCACATCGAGGGGGATGTGCTGCTGATCGAGGGCGTGGGCGCCCGTTACGACCCGCGCGAGCGGTCAGCGAGGCTGCGGGCGGAGGCCGGGCGTCAAGGGGATGACAGCGTGGTCTGATCCGGCGGGGCGGCGGCAGCCGGGCGCGGTCAGTCGCCGCCGGCGGCCCGGGCCGCGCGCTCCAGTCGGTGGTAGTGGCTCTCCCGCCATGCCTGGTCCGCGGCCGGCAAGTTGTCGTTGTCCCGCGCGTACCCAGCAGCTCCGTCGATGAGTTCGCGCACGATGTCGGCATGGCCGGCATGGCGCTGGGTGTCGCAGATGACGCGCACCAGGACGTGGTGGAGGGTCACCTCCCGCCGCTCCTCGGGCCACCACGGGACGTGACCGGTCGCGTCGAGAGCCAGCGTCGCGATCGTGCCGTCCGCGTGTTCCCACGCCTGGCGGTACAGCCCCACGATCTCTTCCCGGGACTCCTCCGCGGTGGCCCACATGTCCGCGTTGGGTTCCGCCTCCCGCGTGTACCACCAGGGCGGGGGCTCGTTCTCGAAGAACGGGCGTCCGAAGGTGTCGCCGAAGTAGGCCAGTTCGACACCGGCGACGTGTTTGACCAGCCCCAGCAGGTTGGTTCCGGTGGGGGTCAGCGGACGGCGGACGTCGTACTCCGAGAGCCCGTCGAGCTTCCACAGCAGCGCGTCCCGCGCCTCCTGCAGATATCGGAGAAGGTCCGCTTTCGGATTCGGTTCGATCATGCCGGGCAGTCTTCCATCCGCCACTGACAATCGGACCTGCCACTGCCCACCGGACCTACGACACGGGCGGCGGCCCTTGGTCAGCGACGGTCAGGGGCGAGCACTCCTGCCACGAGCCGTCGGGCGTAGGAGGCGTCGAGTCCGTCCGGGCGGAACAGGATGCGGTACATCAGGGGGGCCACGACGTGGTCGACGACCGTCTCGGTCTCGGGGGTGTGCTCGCCACGTCCGGCGGCCCGGGCGAGGATGACGTCGATCTGCGCGGCGGCGTAGTCGGAGCACCGGCCGGCGTTGCCGCCGTCCGGGTCGCCGAGCAGCGCGTCACGGATGTAGGCGCGGCCACTGGGGGCGGCCATGTCGTCGAGGAACTGCTCGGCCCAGGCGGTCAGGTCGGACGCCAGGGTGCCGTGGTCCTCGGGCTCGGTGTCGGGCCGTAGCCGCTCCACCGCGACGTCCGACAGCAGTTCCTGCAGGTCTCCCCAGCGGCGGTAGATCGTCGAAGGCGTCACGCCCGCGCGCTGGGCGACCAGCGGAACCGTCAGGGCGTCCCGGCCCAGCTCCGACGCGAGTTCGCGTACGGCGGCGTGCACGGACGCCTGGATCCGGGCGCTGCGCCCGCCGGGGCGCACCATCTGCCTGCTCATGACATCCAGCTTAAAGCTCATTCATTGCGTCTGGCGCGGGCCGCCTGTCTCCCCTCGGCCACGGTCCTGAGCGCGCCCGGTCGCGCCTCGGCCCGTCCGCGTGGTCCGGCGGGGCGGGCCGAGGGGCGGGGTCTCAGGCCGCCGGTGCGAGTGCGGGTGCGGGCCGGGTCTGCTGGTAGGCGTGGCCGACCCGCAGGAGCACGCTCTCCCCGAGCGGTCGTCCGAGCAGTTGCATGCCGATCGGCAGGCCCGCCGTGTCGAACGCGACCGGCACGGTGAGGGAGGGCACTCCGGTGATGTTGGCGGGGGACGACAGGCGTACGTAGGCGTCGGAGACGCTCTCCACGGTGCCGTCGGCCCAGGTGATCGTCTCCTGACCGGCCTTGACCGCGGTCGCCGGGACGGTGGGAGCGGCGATCAGGTCGACCTCCCGCAGCATGTGCGCCCACTCCCGCCGCATGAGGGCGCGGGAGCGCTGGGCGCGCAGGTAGTCCCCCGCGGGCATCAGTTCGCCGGCCTCGAGGAGTACGCGGACGTCGGCCTGGTACAGCTCGGGGACCGTGCGCAGGGTGTTCGCGTGGTAGGCGGTGGCCTCGGGCACCATCAGGCCCCACTGGGTGGCCTGGATGTAGCGGGTCATGGGGATCTCGATGTCCACGAGGCGTGCGCCGAGGGCCGCGAGCTGGTCGATCGCGCGCCGGACGGCGGCTTCGACCTCCCCGTCCACGTGGTCGAAGTAGTAGGTGCGGGGCACGCCGACGCGCAGCCCCGTGAGGTCCGGGTCGGCGGCCGGCCGGTAGTCCGTGGCGGGGGTGGTGAGGGAGGCGGGGTCGCGGGGGTCGTGTCCGGCGAGGGCGGTGAGGACCAGGGCGGCGTCCTCGACGGTGCGGGTGATCGGGCCGACGTGGTCCAGTGACCAGGACAGCGAGGTGACGCCGTGGCGGGGGACGAGGCCGTAGGTCGGCTTCAGGCCGACCACTCCGTTCAGCGCGGCGGGCACCCGGATCGATCCGCCGGTGTCGGTGCCGAGGCCGAAGGTGGCGGTGCCCGCGGCGACGGCCACGGCGGAGCCTCCGCTGGAGCCGCCCGCGACCCGCCCGGTGTCCCAGGCGTTGCCGGTCTGCGGGGTGGTCAGGCCGTAGGCGAACTCGTGGGTGTGGGTCTTGCCGACCAGGAGCGCGCCGGCGGCCGAGAGCCGGGCGGCGACCGTGCTGTCGACCCGCGCGCTGTGCCCGGCCCTGACCCGGGAGCTGGCCGAGGTCGGCACGCCCGCGACATCGATCAGGTCCTTCAGGGCCATCGGAATGCCGTGCAGCGGACCGCGGTGGCGGCCGGCCGCGATCTCGCCCTCGGCTTCGCGCGCGGCCCGGCGGAGGTGTTCGGCGGCGACGGCGACGTACGCCTGAAGGTGCGGCTCCACCCGCTCGGCGCGCCGGAGGACGGAGTCCGCCAGCTCGACGGGGGACAGCTGCCGGGTCCGGATGGCTTCGGCCGCGACGCTCAGCGGGAGTTCATACGGCTGCATCGTGCGTCTCCTGTTCCGCGCGGTAGGCGAGGGCGGGCGGGGTGTCCCCGAAGTCCAGCTCCCGCAGGACCGCGACGACGGAGTGGATGTGGCCGGCGGTGGCCGCCACCACGGCGTGCCGGTCGGCGGGCAGCGGGAGCCCGGCGCGGGCGGCCCAGCGGGCCGCCTCCGCTGGGGTGAGTTCGGCGGAGGACATGGGCGTTCTCCCTCGGAGCTGGGGTGGGCTTGGGTGGTCCGGGCTGGTCCGGCGGGGTTCGAACGGCAGGGGCCGCGGAGCAGCCCGGAACCTAAAGCTAAACGTTTGCGTTAGCTGGACTCTAGGACCTACGGTTCCTTAAAGCAAACAGATTGCGTTTAGGGGTGGCGCGGAGCCCCGAACCCGGCGCCCGGCCACGCACCCTCGCGCGCCGTTCCCCAAGAAACGCGCCGTTCCCCGAGGAAGACGACCGACAAGGAAACGACCGATCATGCGCACTCCCCCGGCCACCGGCCCGACCCCCGTCCCCTCCTGGACCGTGGGCGACCTCGTCGTCCACCGTGTCGACGAGGTTCTCCTGCCGCCCGCGACCGGACCGTGGCTGCTGCCCGGTGCCACCCCGGACCTCGTCGCCAGGCAGGACTGGCTGCGCCCGCACTTCGCGGACGACGCGGGGGTCCTGCGCCTGGACAGCCACAGCTTCGCGTTCACCGTCGGCGGGCGGCGCGTCCTGGTGGACACCGGCATCGGCAACGGCAAGGAGCGGGCCAATCCC
Source organism: Streptomyces sp. SudanB182_2057 (assembly GCF_964272715.1). Taxonomy (NCBI): domain Bacteria; kingdom Bacillati; phylum Actinomycetota; class Actinomycetes; order Kitasatosporales; family Streptomycetaceae; genus Streptomyces; species Streptomyces sp. SudanB182_2057. The sequence continues at coordinate 7,870,223 of NZ_OZ186798.1, read as the reverse complement.
GCGTGGCACGACCTGGACACCGACTACCTGGAGCGCCTCACCGCCGCCGGGTTCCCCCCGGACTCGGTCGACCTGGTGATCCTCACCCACCTGCACGCCGACCACGTCGGCTGGAACACGCGGAAGGTGAACGGCGAGTGGGTCCCCACCTTCCCCCACGCCCGCCACCTCGCCTCCCGCGCCGAGCGGGAGTTCTGGGCCGGGTACGACATGGACGAGCCGCGCAGGCAGATGTTCCGCGACTCCGTGATCCCGGTGGAGCGGGCGGGGCTGATCGACCTCGTCGACGTGCCCGCCGAGGGCCTCCGTGTCCTCCCCGGCCTGCGTCTGATCCCCACCCCCGGGCACACCCCCGGTCATCTCTCCGTCGAGCTGACCAGCCGCGGACGGACGGCCCTGATCACCGGCGACTGCGTCCACCACCCGGTCCAGCTCGCCCACCCCGCCGTCGGCGCCTGCGTCGACATCGACCCCGAACGGTCCGAGGAGACGCGCCGCTCGCTGCTCGGCATGCTCGCCGACACCGAGGCCCTCGTCCTGGGCACCCACTTCGCACCGCCCACCGCCGGCCGTGTCGTCTCCCATGGGGGCGCCTACCGGCTCTCGCCGGTCCCGGCCGACTCGGACGGGCTACACGTCGGCGGATGACCCGGCAGGAGGTTTCGCGCCGACGCCCGGCAGAGCTGCGGTTCCCGTGTCAGCGGCGGGAGGAAACGGACCGGGCCCGGCACACCGGGCGGCGTGGAGGGGGGCGGAGCCGTCAGAGCGGGTTGAGGCGGGCCTTGAGCAGGCAGAACTCATTGCCCTCGGGGTCGGCGAGGACGTGCCAGGACTCCTCGCCGGTCTGGCCGACGTCGGCCGGACGCGCCCCGAGCTTCAGGAGGCGCTCGAGTTCGGCGTCCTGATCACGGTCGGTGGCGTTGACGTCGATGTGCAGCCGGGACTTGCCCGGCTCCGGCTCGTCCCTGCGGCTGAGGAAGAGCGTCGGCTGCGCACCGCCGAACCCTTCGCGCGGCCCGATCTCGATGCTGCCGTCCTCTTCGCGACCGAGCACCACGAAATCCAGGACCTCGCACCAGAACCGAGCCAGCACCTCGGGCTCGCGGCAGCCCAGCACCAGCTCACCGATACGACATGCCATCGACCAGACCTACTCTCAGCGTGGGAACTGCCGGGCGGCCGCGCGCGGTTCTCGGCCTCCCCACAGCGGGGACACGGTCGAGACCGTACCGGCCGGGGCGAGCGGGTGCTGAGCATTTTCGAACCGCGGGCATCCGCTCACACCTCGTACGACAGCTCGTGACGGATGCCTCACCAGCCGAGCGGGCGGAGTTTCTGGACGGTCGAGGACACCGCGTCCTGCGGGGCGGCTGTCACGGCGTGGGTCGTCTCCTTCGCGGTGGCGGCGGCTGTCGTCGCCGTCTCACGGACGGTGGTGGCCGTGTCGGCGGGGAGGTCCGGCAAGGAGGGGAGGTGGCGCAGGGTCTGGTCGAGCCGGTCGGCGACCGCGGTGAGTTGGTCCAGCAGGCGCGGCAGCGCGGCCAGGCTGTCGGCGAGGGCGGTGGCACCGGTGAGGTTCCCGGCCCCGGCGGGTGTAGTGGCTGGCGGGGTGGTCAGCTCGGCGAGCAGCGCCCACTGGCGCGTGGTGTCGGCCGTTCCGCCGTAGTGTCGTCCGGTGGGGGCGGGGCGGTCCAGCAGGTCGTCGAGCGCCTTCTTGGAGTCGTCCGCCAGGGCGCCGAGAAGTTCCCTGGCGATATGGGTGATGTCCATGATTTCGGTCCATTCGTCAGCTGGGCTTCCGTGCCGTCACCCGTGCTTGTTCGCTCGGCGGTGGACGGCCCACAGCGCGAGCGCCCCGCAGGCCAGCAGGGCGTGCTGCCGTCCGCTGGAGCGCGCGGGCGGCACGGGCGTCCCCCGGCGGGCCGGGCCGGACGGCGGGAACAGGGCCCGATCGGCGAGGCCGTTCGGGTCGGCCCGCAGTTGTTCCCCGGCCATGCTGTAGGCCAGCAGGGATTCCAGGGCCCGGCGGGCCGTGTGCTGCGGGGAGATCATTTCGCGCAGCACGTGCAGCACGATGCCGTGGACCTCGGACTCGAACAGATCGGAGAAGGTCAGGTGGGGTGCCAGCAGCCGTACGCTGCCCTCCAGATTGACCAGGGACTTGCCGATCAGGCCCACGGTGGGGGCCGAGGCGATGCCCCGGCGGGCGGCCTTCTCCAGTACGGCGCCGAACGCGACGCCGAAGTTCAGTTCGGCCATGGACGCCGAGGCGAGTTTCGGGACCAGCGCGGCCATGTCGGCGCAGAAGGCCGGCAGATCGGTCCACGGCGTGCTGCGGCCCATCTCGGCCCACACCTTGGCCAGGCCGTGGCCGTCGTTCTGGCCGACCGCCATCAACAGCAGCAGCATGCGGATGCTGGTCTGCTGGTCGACGCGGCCGACCATGCCCCAGTCCAGCAGGGTGGCCGGCCCGTCGGGCGTCACGAAGACGTTCCCGGGGTGCGGATCGGCGTGGTAGAAGCGGTCGATGAAATAGCCCCGCCCCATGAACGCCGCCAGTTCGCGGGCGATGGCCTCGCGGTGCTCCGGGCTCAGTTCCTCCCGGTCGACGCGGGCCACCGAGCCACCGGGGGCCAGGGACTGCACCAGGACGCCCGGGGTGGCGGCGACGACTTCGGGGATCGCCAGGTGCGGGAACCGGCCGACCGAGGCCCGGGCGCGTTCCATGTTGGCCGCCTCTTTGGTGAAGTCCAGTTCCGCTTCCATCGCGTCGAAGACGTTGGCGAGGATGGCCCGCACGTCGACCACCTCGTTGAACCGGGGCGCGCCGCGCGCCGTCAGCCAGGCGGCACGGCGCAGCAGTGCCATGTCGGCCCGGACGACCCCGCGGATGCCGGGGCGCTGGATCTTGACGACGCCCGGTGCGCCGCCGCGGAGCGTGACCCGGTGCACCTGGGCGAGGGAGGCCGCGCCGAGCGGGCTGGTGACGTCCACGTCGTCGAACATCCGCTGCCAGCCGGGGCCGAGGTTGGCCTCCAGCACGGGGGCGAAGGTGGCGAACGGCTGGGCGGGCACCCGGTCGTTGAGTTTCTGGAACTCGGCGCGCACATGCGCCGGGACCATGTCCGGACGGGTGGCCAGCACCTGTCCCACCTTGACGTACAGAGGGCCCAGCCGTTCGAGTGCCGCGCGTGCCGCCCGCGCCCGGCGCATGGCGCCCGCGGAGACGAGCCCGTCCGCCATGCCGGAGGAGCAGCCGTCGGTCTCCGTGCCGGCCTGCCCGGTGCGGGCGGGGGTGCGTCCCGCCTCCTGGGCGGCCAGCTCGCCGAGCACCCTTACCACGGTGAGCAGTCGCCCGCTTGCCTGGTCCCGCATCGGTTCCTCTCACCCGCCGTGTGCCCGGCCGCCGGAGGGGCGTGCCGTGTCCGCGGGCTCCAGCAGTGACCTGACGAGGTCCAGCCCGCCGAGCACGCCGTCCGTGACCATGCCCAGGCCGCCCGCCTGCCGGAGCGTCGCCGGAAGGAAGAGGGCCAGCGCGAGGGCGGGCGCGGCGAGCATCCGGGCGGCCTTGTCCTCGTCGCCGGCCGCCTGGCCGAGGATGTCGCCGAATGCCTTCTGGTAGTCGCCCGCCACGTTGTCGACGAACTCCTCGACCACGTTGCGCGGTGGCATCAAAGGCCGTCCTTTCGGGGGCGGTTGTTCGCGGAATGAGGAATGTACCGATTGGCACCCGGTTCAAACAAACCGAGCTTTTATACGATTTTCCTATCGAGCTTCACGTTTCGTGTCATCTATGATTGTTCGCTACGTTTAGCCGGTCAGTGCAGTCGTAAATGAAGCGAGTGGTCTCATGTCTGACGGAACGTCACCGCTGCCCGGCCCCGGAACGGGCAGCACCGGGGTGGTGGTGCAGCCGCGGACTCCGCCCGGCCCCGTGACGACGAGCGGCGACACCGCACGCGTGGCGGCGGCGCTGGACGAGGGGCTCGCCCATCTCTGCCCGCCCTCCCCCACGACCACCCTCAGCCTGGAACTCATGGGCAGCGAGGGGCGGCCCGGACCCAAGCAGATCGGTGACGACCGCCGCGACCGGCGGCTCCACGCCGCCCTCGTCGCCCCGGTGCGCCATCTGCTCGACGCGGGCGGCAAACGCTGGCGCGCCCACCTGATGGCCCGGGTCCTGGAGACGTTCGGCGTCAACCCCCGTCCGTACGCGGAAGTGATCGCCGCCTGCGAAGTGGGGCACGCCGGCTCCCTCATGGTGGACGACGTCGAGGACGCCTCCCCGCTGCGCCGCGGCGGTCCGGCCGCCCACGTCCTCTTCGGGGAGAGCACGGCCATCAACGCCGGCACCGCGGCCTACTTCAGCTTCGACCGCGCCGTCCGGCGCACCTTGCCCGAGGACGCGGAACTCCGCCTGGCGGTGTACGAGACGTACCTGGCCGGGCTGCGCGCCACGCACGCGGGCCAGGCCCTGGACCTCCAGGGTCACACGGAGGAGTTGGAGCTGGCGCTGGCCACGCGGGACGCCGGGCCGCTGCTGCGGATGCTCACCCTCACCCACCGGCTGAAGACCGGAGCCCAGGTGCGCGCCCTGTGCGAGATCGGCTCCCTCATCGGCCGGGCCGCACCGGAACAGCGCGCCGCCATCGGGGAGTTCGGTGAAGCCCTCGGGCTCGCCTACCAGATCATGGACGACGTCTGCGACTTGCGGGGCGTGATCCACCGGCAGCGGGTCACCAAGCGGGTCGCGGAGGACTTGTCCAACGCCAAGGTCGCCTTTCCGCTGGCGCACGCCGTCACCCTGCTGCCGCGGGCCGAGGCGGCCGCCCTGTGGCAGTCGCTGCGCGCGGACCCGGACGAGCGGGCCGTCCAGCGGGCCGCGCGGACGATCGAGGACACCGGGGCGGTCCGCGTCTGCGAACAGGAGGCGACCCGTCTGCTCGGGCAGGCCTGGGCCGGCCTCGCACCGCACCTTCCCGACTCACCCCGTACGACGGCCCTGGCAGAGGCCGCCACGGCCGTGATCCACCGCACCTGGAACACCTGAGCCGCTCCCCCTCGCACCGCACAAGGAGAACTTCGATGACGGACACCTTCCGCACCCTGATCGGTGACCTCGCCGACGACGCGAAGAAGGCCTTCGACGACATCCTCGACCGCCCCTCGGCCGCCTCCGCGTCTTCCGGGGCCGACCTGCTCACCCGGCAGCTGCGCCTGCAGGCGGTGGCCAATCTGCCCGCGGAGTCGCTCCAACTGCTGGGCAAACTGGCCGCGTTGCAGAGCCTGGGCGAGGAAGAGGCGGCCCGGCTGCTCAGGGGCGAGCCGTTGTCCGACGTGACCGGCCTGGCGAGTCGGCTGGGCACGGCGGGCGGGGCGGCGGGGGCACCGCTCGCCGGGCTGAGCGGTCTCCTGGCCGGGGCCTCCGGCGCGGCCGGTGCGGCGGGAAGTGCCGTGGACCTCGCCACGGCACTGTCCGGCCTGCCCGGCCAGGTCGCCCAGCTTCAGGAGACCCTCACCTCGCTCACCAAGGCCCTCGAGTCCCTGCAGAACCTGTCCGCCGCCGCCGGCCAGAGCGGCGGCCAGGCCACCGGTGGCACGCAGTCCGGTGGCGGCGCGCAGGCCGGCGGCAGCGGCGGCGGGACCGCGAAGAAGGCCCCCTGATCCGGCGCGACGGTACCCGAAGAGGCGCACCGGCTACGACCCTGGTGCCCCAGAGGCCGTAGCCGGTGCGCGGGACCCGGTGCCGGAGCCTCAGCGGCCGGCCAGGACGCGGTCCAGCAGGGGAAGCAGGCGGTCCCAGTGGCGGCGCAGTCCGGCGGGGCTGAAGGCGTCGGTGTCGGACATGGTGAAGCCGTGGACGGTGCCGGGGTAGATCTCGGAGGTGTAGCCGACCCCCGCGGCGTCCAGGGCCTGGTTGAGCTCGCCGAGGGCCTCGGGGGTCATGTCTCCTTCGGCATGGCCGAAGTGGACCTGTGCGGTGAGCCCGGACAGGAGGCGGGGGCCGTCGGCGCCCACGGGTCCGTGGAACGCGGCGACGGCGGCCACGCGGCCGGGGTGGGCGGCGGCGGTGCGCACCGCCAGGAGGCCGCCTACGCAGTAACCGGTCACCGCGACCGGCCCGGTGGCGGCCTCCGGCCGGGTGGTGAGGAATTCCAGGTAGGAGTCGGCATCGCGCCGGGCGTGTTCGGTGGTGTGCGCTTCGATCAGAGGCATCAGCCGGGCGAAGACCTCGGGCCGGGTCTCCTCTCCGATGTGCTCGGGAAGCGCGATCACCGGTGCCGGGCCGTGCCGGTAGAAGATGTTGGGGACCAGCACGTAGTACCCGTGCCCGGCCAGCTCACGGGCCAGTTCCCGCAGTGCGGGCCGGATGCCGAAGCCGTCCGGGTACATCAGCACCGCCGGGTGCCGCTCGCCGTGGTCGGGGAAGGCGGCGAAGGCGTCGGCCTGGCCGTCGGCGGTGGGGATCAGCAATGTCTTGATGGGCATGAACTCTCCTGTCGTGGTTGATCTTTCGAACCTGCGATCAACACGACGGAGGCGGAGCCCGCGCGGCGGCGGAAGGACCTCGGCCGGACAGTGGGCCCGCACCGGCCCGCACGGCGCTCAGGAGAGCACCGGGTCACCGATCCGTGCGTGGCGCGATGCCGTCCCGGTATTCATCTCGGCATCGTAGCCCACCGAACGAATCCAAGTCGCCGCCGTTCGCTCAGGATGCCGGGCGTTCGATGCTCAGTACGTGCTGGTCGTGGCGGAAGGTGTACGTGCCGTCCTCGTTGTCGAAGTGCCGCCGTACGTACGCCTCGACCGCCTCGCGGGTCGGGGAAGGGGCGTCGGGGACGCTGAGGAGGAAGTCGGCGACCGTGAGGGTCTCCTCCAGACTGCGGCCGTGGTAGCGGGCGGGGAGGACGTCCAGTTCGGTGCGGCCGGCCAGGCCGGGCGGAAGGGCGGCCAGTTCGCCGACGAGTTCCCGCACGTCGAAGTGGCGGCCGGTGAAGTGGCGCACCATGCGCATGCAGGCGCTGTCGGGATTCTGCAGCAGCACGAGCAGGACGCCGCCCGGCGCCACCCACTCCATGACGCGTGCCGTCGTCGCCGCCCACTGGGCACGGGGGATGTAGTACAGCACGTGGGACAGCAGGGCCAGATCGGCCCGCGCGTCCACCCGGGCCTCGCCGACCGGTTCGGCCACCAGCTCCGCCCGCGGGCACGCCCGCGCCAGCGCGCGCCGCATGGGCTCGCTGGGCTCGACGCACACGACCCGCTCGAAGTACGGGGCGAGATAGCTCGTCGTCGTGCCCTGGGCGGCGCCGATGTCCAGGAGCGTCCGCCGGGCGGGCAGCCGGTCCACCACCCGGCGCAGGTAGGCGTGGGTGGTGGTCTTCTCGTCCGTCCCGGAGAGGAACATGTCGAACCCCTTCCGATAGGCGTCGGCGTGTGTCCCCGCGATGCCCGTCCACGCGGCCTTCTCCAGCTCCACTTCCCACGCTCCCTCCGCTACGGCGGCGTGCCCTGCCCGGCGCGCCACCGGTGCCCTTCGGCGACGCCACAGTGGCACGGCGGGGGTGTCCGTCCAGCGGGGAACACGCTTCGGGTGCGCGGCGGAGGGGGCGCACCGGAGCGGACCCGGACGGCGCGGCGTACGCCCCTTGGCGGAGCGGGACTCCGTCAGCCCCCGCGAAGCACAGGAGGGACCGGTCAGTGGATCAGTCGGTCAGTGGCCGACGGAGAACGGCGTTCTCACTTCCGGACCTGCCTTTGAGGTCGGCGGCCGGCGCGAGCGAGGTGGTCGCGGCGGCTCCCGGGAAGAGTCTGGTCGTCGACATTGACGGCCCGTCGGGCGCCCAACTATGTTCTCGACGATTTCGCGAACGGAGTTCGAGATTCCGAACACCGAAAGGGTGTGTCCATGTCCTCCTCCGTCAGCAGACGACGTCTCCTCCAGCTCGCCGGGGCCACCGCCGCGGCGACCGCCGTGGGCCCCGCCCTCGGCGGCTCCGCCGCCCACGCGGCCGTACCCCCCGCCCGGCCCGACATCGGAGCCCAGGTCTTCCCCTTCGAGCTCGGCCAGGTCAGGCTGACCGCGAGCCGATGGCTGGACAACCAGAACCGGACCCAGAGCTATCTGCGGTTCGTCGACGTCGACCGGCTGCTGTACAACTTCCGCGCCAACCACCGTCTGTCCACCAACGGCGCGGCCGCCACCGGGGGCTGGGAGGCCCCCGACTTCCCCTTCCGCAGCCATGTCCAGGGTCATTTCCTCACCGCGTGGGCCCAGGCGTACGCGGTGACCGGGGACGGCGTCTGCCGGGACAAGGCCCTGTACATGGTCGCGGAGCTGGCCAAGTGCCAGGCCAACAACGGCGCCGCCGGGTTCGGCGCGGGGTATCTCTCCGGCTATCCCGAGTCCGACTTCACCGCCCTGGAGGCGCGCACGCTGTCCAACGGGAACGTGCCGTACTACACCGTCCACAAGACGCTGACCGGCCTGCTGGACGTGTGGCGGTACATCGGCAGCACGCAGGCCCGTGATGTGCTGCTGGCCCTGGCGGGCTGGGTCGACCGGCGTACCGGCCGGCTGACCACCGCGCAGCTCCAGGCCATGCTGGGCACGGAGTTCGGCGGCATGAACGCCGTTCTGACCGATCTGTACCAGCAGACCGGCGACGCGCGATGGCTGACCGTCGCCCGGCGGTTCGACCACGCCGCGGTGTTCGACCCGCTGGCGGCCGGCGAGGACCGGCTGGCCGGGCTGCACGCCAACACCCAGGTGCCCAAGTGGATCGGGGCCGTCCGCGCGTACAAGGCCACGGGCACCACCCGTTACCGGGACATCGCCACCAACGCCTGGAACTTCTGCGTCCACGCCCACACCTACGCCATCGGCGGCAACAGCCAGGCGGAGCACTTCCGTGCCCCGGGCGCCATCGCCGCCTACCTGCGGCAGGACACCTGCGAGAGCTGCAACACCGTCAACATGCTCGCGCTGACGCGGGAGTTGTTCGCGCTGACGCCGGAGCGGGCCGAGCTGTTCGACTACTACGAGCAGGCGTGGCTGAACCAGATGATCGGCCAGCAGAACCCGGCCGACCCGCACGGCCACGTCACCTACTTCACCCCGCTCAACCCCGGCGGCCGGCGGGGTGTGGGGCCGGCCTGGGGCGGCGGCACCTGGAGCACCGACTACACCACGTTCTGGTGCTGCCAGGGCACGGGCCTGGAGATACACACCCGACTGATGGACTCGGTGTACTTCCACGCCGGTACCACCCTGACCGTGAACCTGTTCGTGCCCTCGGTGCTCACCTGGACGCAGCGCGGCATCACCGTCACCCAGACCACGTCGTACCCGGCGAGCGACACCACGACCCTGCGGGTCACCGGCGACGTCGGCGGAACCTGGACGATGCGCGTCCGCATCCCCGGCTGGACCGCCGGGGCCACCGTCAGCGTCAACGGCGTCGTGCAGAACATCTCTACGATCCCTGGCAGTTACGCGGCCCTGACCCGCGCCTGGGCGTCCGGCGACACCGTGACCGTCCGCCTGCCCATGCGTACCGTGGTGCGCCCGGCCGACGACAACCCGGGTGTCGCCGCGGTCACCTACGGACCGGTCGTCCTGGCCGGCGACTACGGCGACACCGCGCTCGGCTCCCTTCCCGCCCTGGACGTCTCCTCGATCAGGCGGACCAGTTCCACCGCGCTCGCCTTCACCGCCACGGCGAACGGCTCCCCCGTGGCCCTGGGTCCGTTCCACGACGCGCACGGCCACAACTACACCGTCTACTGGAGGACCGGGGGTGTGGCGTCCGTCCGGCTCGCCAACGCGGCCGCTGGTCTGGTGCTGGGCATCCAGGACATGTCCACCGCCGACGGCGGCCGTGCGCTGCAATGGAGCGACTCGGGCACCGCCGACCACGACTGGGAGCTGGTCCCCGACGGTGACGCCGTCCGCTTCCGCAATGTGCACAGCGGCAAGGTGCTCGGCGTACGGGACATGTCCACGGCCGACGGCGCCGCCGTGCTGCAGTGGTCGGACAACGGCACCGCCGACCACCGGTGGTTCCTGATCGACCAGGGCGACGGCACCTTCAAGATCCGCAACGCGCACAGCGGGAAACTGCTCGGCATCGAGAACAACTCCACCGCGATGGGCGCCTTCGCGGTGCAGGCCCCGGACGACGGCACCGCCGACAACCGGTGGCGCGTCATACGGTGACGGGCGGCGGACGACCACCGGTGGCCGGGGCGCGGGGTACCTGGAGGTGCGCGCCGATCGACAGGGCCGGCGCGCCGGCGCCCATGAAGGGGGCGCCGCGTCCGGCTCGCGCCCCTGGCACCCCGCTGCCGCTCACCCCCTGACCGGCAGCAGGCCGCGTTCGTAGGCCCTGGCCAGCCGCCGCGGTACCAGGTGCGACACCCCGTCGACCGTGACCGGCACCAGGCGGGGCGCGTCCGCCTTCCACCGGGCACGGCGGTGACGCGTGTTGCTGCGGGACATCTTGCGCTTCGGGACAGCCATGGGACCTCCAGGTCGGAAACGGAACTCGGCCACTCTACATGAAAATGATTCCCGTTTTCCTAGTGGCGGTGGAGGGGAATCTCGAAGTGCACGGTGCCGACGCCCGGACCGTGCTCGCCCGTGGTGCGCGCGTCGAACACCTCCTTCCCGATGCCGCGCCAGAAGGCCTCCGCGCCCTCCACGTCGACGTTGGTGTGGAGATAGATGCTGTCGTAACCGGGGGTCCCGGCGACGAAGTCGCACGCCCGCCGCACCAGCGTCCGCGCCAGTCCCCGACGGCGGTGCGGGGCGCGCACGTAGACGCGGACGAGCTGGGCGGTGGTGCCCGACGGGTAGCGTTCGGCGAGCCGGCGGGGGTGCGGCGGATGGGCCGGCCCCGCCGACCGCACGCCGGTCGTGGCCACCACCTCGTCGCCGTGGCGGGCGACGAGCAGGAGGTGGCGGGGGTGGTCCAGATACGTGGCCTCGATGTCGATGACGTCGCGGTGCCATTCGGGGACGTAGCCGTAGCCGAAGTCCCGGTAGAAGGTGTCCAGCATCAGTCGCCGCGCGCCTTCCACGTCGGCCTTCGTGGCGGGGCGGACGGTGTACGCCGGGTGCGGGGGGTGGCTCATCGCTGTCTCCTGGGGTGCGGGGGGGTGTCAGGGGGTCGGCAGGCCGGGTCCGGCGCAGCGCACGTGTGCCGCCGGCACCGTCCCGTCGACCAGGTACGCGGCGACCGTCCGGTCCACGCACGGGTTGCCCCGGCTGGCGAAGACCCCGTGGGAGTAGTCGTCGTACAGGGTGACGAGGCGTGAGCCGGGGAACCGGTGCGCCAGCCGCCGGGCTCCCTCGGCCGGGGTGACGGGGTCGCCTTCGGACGCCACCAGCAGCACCGGCGGGGCGTCCGGACTGCCGAGGCCGGGGCGCCGTCCGGGCCGGTGGTGCCAGAAGGCGCAGGCGGAGGCTTCCATCCCGGTGAGCACGGGCAGCGGATCGATCCGTCGTGTGCGCCGCAGGTCGGCCAGGACCCGGGCGGGTGCGGGACCGGGCCCGTCGGCGCACTTCACGATGCGGTTGGCGGACTCGTAGGTGCGGGAGGCGGCGCCGTCGAACGGCGTTTCGGGGCGCAGCCCGCCGGTGCCGCCGTCGCGCAGGTACGCCCGGATGCCGTCCGCGAGGCCGGTCCAGCGTTCGGTGCGGCCGAGGGCGCGGTAGACGGCGCGGTCGAACTCGGCGGGGCCGAAGCCGTCCACGGGGTGGGCCGCGAGCCCGTCGCGGACGTGTGCGTAGGCCTGGCGCACCTCGTCGGCGCGACCGCCGAGGCCGAAGCGGCTCCGGTGCCGGGCGGCCCAGGCGAAGAACACCTCGCGCTGGCGCAGCAGGGCCCGGCTCTGGCGCAGGTCGAAGTCGTACCAGCTCCACGGGCCCACCACGCTGTCGAGCACCATGCGGCCGACCCGGCGGGGGAACAGGGCGGCGTAGGCGGCGCCGAGGTAACTGCCGTACGAGACGCCGAGGAAGCCGATCCGCCGCTCGCCGAGGGCCGAGCGGAGGGCGTCCATGTCGCGGGCGGTCTCGGCGGTCGACAGCTGGGACAAGGCGTCGCCCGCACCGGCGGCGCAGTCGTCCGCCATGCGCCGCAAGGAGCCGAGGTACGCGGCCTCCGCCGCACGGCCGACGGGGACGGGGTCGGGGGCCGGGCTGTCGAAGAGGCCGCCCATCGCGCCGCAGTCGGCCGGTGCGCTCAGTCCGGTGCCGCGCGGGTCGAAGCCGATGACGTCGTACGCGCGGCGGACGCTCTCGGGGAGTTTCGCCCGCTTGGTGACGGCGTACGACAGCCCCGGGCCGCCGGGCCCGCCGGGGTTCACGAGGAGGACGCCGCGCCGCTCGCCGGGTGTGCCGGAGGCGGGCACCCGGGAGACGGCTATGCGTATCCGCCGGCCGTCGGGGCTCTCCCGGTCCAGCGGGACCTCCAGCCAACCGCATTCCACCCGGTCGGGCGGCGGCGGGGACGGCACGGACCGGGGGCAGGCGCCGAACCGCAGTGGGGCGGGGGCGGCAACGGCCTCAGATGGTACGGGAGTTGCGGCGGAAGGGGCCGCCGGGGCCGGGACGGCGGCGGTGGTGACGAGGGCGCACAGAGCGCTCAGAGGGCGTACGGCAGGGAGCACGAGTCTCGCATTCAGAGAACCGACGTGACATCAGATGACAATGAAAACGAATATCGATAAGGTCCCCCTCGGTCAAGCCGACGCATGCGCGACACGCCGTCGGCACGACAGCAGTCCTTCGTCCACACCGTGAAAAGGGGAAGCCGTGGCTCATCTGCTGATGGTCGAGAGCTGGGTCGGATCGATGAGCAGACTCCTGCCACGGGCGATCCGCGAGGAGGGGCACGAGTTCACCTTCCTCACCCGCGACCTGCACCACTACCTGCGCTCCGCGCCCGAGGGCACCGCACACCCCCTGCTGGCCGCCCGCCATGTGCTCACCGCCGACACGAACGACGACGAGACGCTGCTGCCCTTCGTCCAACGGGCCCACGACAGCCTGTGTTTCGACGGCGTGATCACCTCCTGCGACTACTACCTCCCGGCCGCCGCGCGGATCGCCGGACGGCTCGGGCTGCCCGGCCCCGCCCCCGAGGCGGTGGAGAACGCGTGCCGCAAGGACGCCACCCGCCGGATCCTGGCCGAGGCCGGTGTGCCCGGCCCCCGCTTCGCGGTCTGCGGCGACTGGGCCGAGACCGCCGCCGCGGCCCGGGACCTCGGCTACCCGCTGGTGCTCAAGCCGGTGGACCTGTGCGCCGGGATGTTCGTACGGCGCGTGGACGACGAACCCGCCCTGGCACACGCCTACCGCGCGCTGGCCGGCTTCCCCGTCAACGCCCGCGGACAGCGCCGCTCCCCCGTCGTCCTCCTCGAAGAACTCCTCGAAGGGCCCGAGGTGAGCGTCGAGACCGTCGCCCACGGCGGCACCACGCACGTCGTGGGCGTCACCGACAAGAGCGTCGGCGGCGCACCCGCCTTCGTCGAGACCGGGCACATGTTCCCCGCCGCGCTCCCGCCCGCCGACACCGAGGCGGCCGAACGGACGGCGCTGGACGCGCTGAAGGCCCTCGGACTCGACTCGGGCGTGGCACACACCGAGATCAAGCTGACGCCCGCCGGGCCACGCCTGGTGGAGGTGAACCCGCGCCCCGCCGGCAACCGCATCACCGAGCTGATACGCCATGTGACCGGCATCGACCTGGCCGCCGCCGGAGTCGCGGTGGCCCTCGGCCGCGCACCGGACCTGCGGCGCGCGGACACCGGCCTCACCAGCGCCGCCATCGCCTTCCTCGTGCCGGACGGCGACGGCGTGCTGGAGGCGGTCGACGGCGCCGACGAGGTGCTCGACGCGGCCGGTGTGCTGGAACTCCGGCTCCCCGAGCCCGGCACGGCGGTGCGGGCGGCGGCCAGCAACAACGAGTACCTCGGGCACATCATGGCCGGAGACACCGGCGGGCTCGGCGCACGCGACCGCGTCGAGTCCCTGCTCGCCGGACTGCGGCCCCGGGTGGTGGCCCGATGACCGCCCCCACCGGCATACGGACCACGGCCTCCTCGTACGACGACCTCGTCCGGCGGGTTCTCGACGGCCGCCTCGGACCGGACCCGGCCACCCAGCGCATCACCGTGGCGTTCACCACCCGGCAGGCGGTACGCCACGACGGGCGCGGCGGCGGGTACCGCAACGAGGTGCTGAGCCTGCGCCTGGGCGAAGCCGTCGGCTCGTGCGCGGTCGAGCCCGGCGCGCTGCCGGACGGCGCCGTCGAGGACTGTGTCGGCGCCGACGTCGCCCGGCTCCTCGGGCACGAGCTGCCGCCGGTGCGCGTGGCAGCCCTCGACGCGTACCTGATGCACGTCCGGCCGCACCTCCCCGCCAACGGCGCACGGCCCTGCCCGTTGCCGGCGGGCACCTCGCTGCACAAGTCCCAGGCCCGGGCCCGCGCGGTCGTGGAGCTGCTCGACGCCCCGCCCGGGAGCACCGTGCTCGTGGTCGGCGTCGTCAACTCGCTGCTGGAGGCGCTGCGGCAGCGCGGGCTGGCGTACGTCCCGTGCGACCTCAAGGGCGGCACGACCGAGTGGGGCGAGCCGGTGCGGACCGACGCGCCGGCGGAGCTGGAGCGCTGTGACGCGATCCTCGCCTCCGGCATGACGCTCGGCAACGGCAGCTTCGAGCCGCTGCGGGAGCACGCCCTGCGGCACGGCAAGGAGCTGGTGATGTTCGCCCAGACCGGCAGCGCCGTCCTGCCGCACCTCATCGGCGCCGGGGTCAGCGCGGTGTGCGCGGAGCCCTACCCCTTCTTCTGGCTGGACGGCGGCCCGGGGACCATCCACCGCTATGGAGCCGCCCTGTGACCACGGCCGTCCTGCGCCCGGCGGGCAACCGCGAACTGCTCGGCCTGCTCGGCGGTACGCCGCTCGCCCGCATCACCGTCGACCTGCCGTGTCCGCACCCCGGCTTCTGGGCGAAGCTGGAAGCGCACGGCGTCGGCGGCATGAAGGCCCGCGCTGCCGTCTCCATGCTGCTCGGCGCCCGGGAGCGCGGTGAACTCCAGCCGGGCGCACCGGTGGTGGAGTCCACCTCGGGAACGCTCGGTGTCGGCCTGGCCTTCGCCGGGCAGGCACTCGGGCATCCCGTCGTGCTGGTCGGCGACATCGAACTGGAGCCGTCGATGCGGCAGTTGCTGCGCTCCTACGGCGTCCGGCTGGAGCTGGTGGACCGCCCGGCCGCCGAGGGCGGCTGGCAGGCCGCCCGGCTCGCCCGGCTGCGCGAACTGCTGGCGCTGCTGCCCGGCGCGTACTGGCCCGACCAGTACAACAACCCCGACAACAGCGCCGGTTACGCGTCCCTGGCCGCCGAGCTGGCCACCCAGCTCGACCATCTGGACGTCCTCGTGTGCAGCGTCGGAACCGGCGGGCACAGCGCCGGCATCGTCGGCCCGCTGCGCCGGCACTGGCCGGGGCTGCGGCTGATCGGCGTGGACGCCACCGGCTCCACGATCTTCGGCCAGCCGGCCAGGCCCCGGCTGATGCGGGGCCTGGGCAGCAGCATCCACCCGCGCAACGTCGCCTACGACGCCTTCGACGAGGTGCACTGGGTCGGCCCGGCCGAGGCCGCGGACGCCTGCCGGCGGCTGGCCGCCGGAAACTTCGTCAGCGGGGGCTGGAGCACCGGAGCCGTGGCCCTCGTCGCCGCCTGGGCCGCCCGGGTACACCCCGGCGCGGTGGTCGCCACCGTCTTCCCCGACGGGCCGCACCGCTACCTCGGCAGCGTGTACGACGACGACTTCGCCGCCGCGCACGGGCTCGACCCGGCCCGCGCCGCCACCCGCCCCGTCGAGATCCCGCACCCCGGGGCCGTGGAGGCGACCGGCTGGGCGCGGTGCCGGACCGTCCGCGATCCACTCGACACCCCTACGGAAGAGAACCCCTGTGAAGGCCAGTCAGCGCACCGCACATCTGCGTCTCACCGAGCCGCTGCGCATATCCCGCTCCACGATGGCCGCCCGTGAGGCCGTCTGGCTGACCGTCGAGCACGAAGGACAGCACGGCCACGGTGAGGCCGTCACCAGCGTCTACTACGGCCTCGACACCGAGACCCTGACCCGGCTGCTGCACGCGGAGACGCGGTGGCTCGCCCGGTTCGCCACGCCCGAGAGCGCCCTGGAGGCCCTGCGCGACGGCGAGCGTCCCGGCGCTCCGCCCGCCGTGGTGGCGGCCGTCGAGTCCGCGCTGCTCGACCTCGTGGGCAAGCGCGCCGGGGTCCCGGTGCACGAACTCCTCGGGGCCCCGGCGGCTCCGGCCGCCCGGACCGCCCGGACCATCGGCCTGATCCCGGCCGGCCGGGCCGCGGCACAGGCCGCCCGCCTCGTCCGGGACGGCTTCTCCGTCCTCAAGATCAAGGCCGGTGCCCGGGACCCCGCCGAGGACGTGGAGCGCGTACGGGCCGTACGCGCCGCCGCTGCGCACGCGCGGCTGCTGCTGGACCCCAACGGGGCCTGGGACGCGGACACCGCGCGGCGCCTGCTGCCACTCTTCGCGGAGCTGGGCGTCGAGGCCGTGGAGCAGCCCCTGAGGCCGGGCGACCCGGAGGCGCTCGCCCGGCTCGCCGAGGGGTCGCCGCTGCCGATCGTCGCCGACGAGGACGCGGTCGGCGTCGAGGACGCCCGCCGGCTGGCGGGGCGGGTGCAGGGCATCAACGTCAAGCTCGCCAAGTGCGGCGGCGTGTACGCGGCGCTCCGGATCGCCGGGCTGCTCGAGGGCAGCGGCACCGAGCTGATGCTCGGCTGCCTGACCGCCAGCACCCTCGGCATCGCCCCGGCCGTGCACCTCGCCGACCGCGCCCGCTGGGCCGACCTCGACGGGCACCTGCTCCTCGCCGACGACCCCTGGACCGGCATCGGCGGCCACGACGGCACCGTACGGGCGAGCCGGGAACCCGGCCTGGGCGTGCGGCCCCGCACCCGGCACACCGAGGGGGCGGCGGCATGAGGACGTGGCACGAGATACGCCGCTTC
This sequence comes from Streptomyces sp. SudanB182_2057, assembly GCF_964272715.1. NCBI lineage: Bacteria > Bacillati > Actinomycetota > Actinomycetes > Kitasatosporales > Streptomycetaceae > Streptomyces > Streptomyces sp. SudanB182_2057. The sequence goes on along the minus strand of NZ_OZ186798.1, from coordinate 7,853,154 downwards.
CCGCTCGCGATCCGGCTGCTGCTGGTCAACCAGCTCGGCGTCAACACCGGCTTCTACCTGCTCGTCCCCTACCTCGCCGTCCACCTGGGCGAGGACCTGGGGATGTCGGCGGCGGTCGTCGGCATCGTCCTCGGCGTGCGCAACCTCAGCCAGCAGGGCCTGTTCCTCATCGGCGGCTCGGCCGCGGACCGGCTGGGCGCGCGCGGGGTCATCATCGCCGGGTGCGCGCTGCGTACCGTCGGTTTCGGGCTCTTCGCGCTCGGCGACGGGCTGCCCGTGCTGCTCGCCGCCTCGGTGCTCAGCGGACTGGCCGGGGCGCTGTTCAACCCGGCGGTGCGCGCCTATCTCGCGCTGGCGGCGGGCGACCGCAAGGCGGAGGCGTTCGCCCTGTTCAACGTGTTCGCGACCGCCGGCGCACTGATCGGGCCGCTGCTGGGCAGCGCGCTGCTGCTGGCCGACTTCCGGGTCTCCGCGCTCACCGCGGCGGGAATCTTCGCCGTCCTCACCGTGGCGCAGGCACTCGTCCTGCCGGCCCACGAGGTCGCGCCGGCCCGCGGCAGCGTCCTCGGGGACTGGCGGGAGGTGGCCGGGAACCGCCGTTTCCTGCTGTTCGCCCTGGCCATGGTCGGCATGTTCACCATGGAGAACCAGCTCTACCTGCTGCTCCCCGACGGCGCGCGGAAGGCGACCGGCTGGGACGGGGCGGCGGGCCTGGTGTTCCTCGTCGGCACCCTCACCAACCTCGGCCTCCAGCTGCGGATCACTCGCGCGCTGAAGTCGCGGGGCGCCCGGGCACGCTGGATCGGCGCCGGGCTCGTGCTGATGGCGCTGTCCTTCGTACCGCCGATGGCGGTGACGGGGTACGCGACGGCTCCCGGCGGCCACACGGACGCGGTGCTGCGCGCCCTGCCCGTGCTGGCCGGCGCACTGCTGCTCTACCTGGGCGTGATGACGGCCCAGCCGTTCGTGATGGAGCTGATCCCCGGCTTCGGCCGCGCCGAGCTGACCGGCACCTACTTCGGTCTGTTCTACGTGGTGTCGGGCATCGCCGCCGCCGTCGGCAACACCGTCGTCGGCTGGGCCATGGACACCGCCGGACCGGCGGGCGCGCCCTGGCTGCCCTGGGCGTGCTGCCTGGCCTTCGGGCTCGCCTCCGCCGCCGGTGTCGCCTGGCTGCACCGCCGCCGCGTCCTGCCCGCCGTCGCCGCGCCCGTACCGGCGCCCGCGTGAGGAGACACCCATGGACGACCCGCTCTCGAGGAACCTGCTCACCGACAACCCGGCGCTGTACGAGGCGCGTTTCCCCGATCCCGGACGGCTCGCCGGGCGCTGGGCCGAGGACTGCCTGCGGCGGTACGCGGCCCCCGGCCCCCGCGTGCTGGACCTGGGCTGCGGCACCGGCCGGGACGCCGCCCACCTGCACGCGTCCGGCCGTACGGTCACGGGCGCCGATCTGTCGCGGGCCATGCTGGAGTACGCCCGCGCACACCATCCCGGGCCCGCCTACGTCCGGGCCGACCTGCGCGGCTTCGACCTCGGCAAGGGCGCCTTCGACGCGGTGGTGTGCCTGGACAGCGCCCTGCTGTACTGCCACACCAACGACCAGCTCGACGGCTTCCTGGCCTCGTGCCGCCACGCGCTGGCCGACGGCGGGCTGCTCGTCGCGGAGATGCGCAACGGCGCGTTCTTCCTCGGCCGTACGGAGCTGCTCGACACCCCGGCCGTCAACGGCTTCGAGTGGCAGGGGGTCGGCTACCGCTCCACCACCCGCCTGTACGTAGACCGCACCGCGCAGCTGCTGCGCCGCACCCGCGTGTGGACCGCCGACGACGGCTCCCCACCCGTCGAACAGCGCTCCGCGTGGCGGCTGCTCTTCCCGCAGGAGCTGCGCCGGCTCCTCGCCGCCCACGGCTTCGAGGTGCTCGCCCTGCACGACGGGCCGGGCCCGCGCACCGAGCCCGTGTGGCACGAGGGCGATCCGCCCGGCGAGACGGCCGACGCCGACCGGCTGCACCTCGTCGCCCGCCTGGCACACCGCCCCTGAATCCCCCACGCCGACAACCGCTCGCACGGCACACCAAGGACACGTCATGAACTCCCCTCAGACACCGCTGGACTTCCGCTTCCCCGGCCTGCGCCGCCGGGGCTTCCTCGCCGGGGCCGGGGCCATGGCCGGCCTCGGCGCGCTCACCGTCACCGGTTGCGCCGGTTCCGGCTCCGCCGACACGGCCGGTGAGGGCGACGGCAAGCCCCGGCGCGGCGGACGGCTGCGTGCCGCGTTCGCCGGCGGCGGCGCGTCCGAGACCCTCGACCCGCACCTGGCCAACCTGTTCGCCGACGTGGCCCGCGCCAAGGCCCTCTTCGACAAGCTCGCGGACTACGGCGCCGACCTGTCCGCCCGGCCGCGCCTGGCCTCCGCGTGGGAACCGAACGCGGGCCTGGACCGCTGGAAGGTCACCCTGCGCGAGGCCGCCTTCCACGACGGCAGGCCCGTCACCGCCGAGGACGTCCTGTACAGCTACCGCCGCATCGCCGACCCGGGCGAGGCGTTCCGCGCCAAGGCGTCCCTGGAGCCCATCGACCTGGCCGCGAGCCGGGCCCTGGACCCGCGCACCGTCGAGTTCGTCCTCAAGCGGCCGACCGCCGAGTTCCCCAACGTGCTGGCCGCGTTCGGCGCGTACATCGTGCCGCGCGGCGGCCAGGACTTCGACGGCCGGCCGGTGGGCAGCGGACCGTTCCGCTTCGTCTCCTTCGCGCCCGGCAGGTCGGCCGTCCTACGGCGCAACGAGGACTACTGGGACGGCGCCCCGTACCTGGACGAGGTGGAGTTCGTCGTCGCCAACGAGGAGTCGGCACGGATCAACGCGCTGCTCGGCGGCCAGGTCGAGTACGCCCACGAGCTGAACCCCGCGACCGCCCGCGCCCACGAGGGCAAGGGGCACATCGAGATCGTGCGGCTGCGCAACAGCGTCATGCAGTCCTTCGCGATGAAGACCGACCGGCCGCCCTTCGACGACAAGCGGGTGCGCGAGGCGTTCTTCCTGATCGCCGACCGCGAGGAACTGGTCGACGGCGCCCTGTCCGGCACGGGCGAGATCGGCAACGACCTGTTCGGCAAGGGCTACGAGTACTACGCCGCGAGTCTCCCGCAGCGCGCGCAGGACCTCGGCCGGGCCAAGGCGCTGCTGAGGCAGGCCGGCGCGGAGGGGCTGAAGGTCACCCTGGACACCTCGCCCGTCGCCGCCGGGTTCACCGAGGCCGCCGCGATCTTCCGGGACCAGGCCGCCAAGGCCGGTGTCACCGTGGAGATCAGGACCGGCAGCAAGGACAGCTACTGGAAGGACATCCTCGACTCCGGCACCCTCTGCTCCTACCGCTCCGGCGCCATGCCCATCGAGGCGCACATCTCCCAGCGGCTGCTGACCGGCTCCACCACGAACGCCACCAAGTGGCACCACAAGGACTTCGACGCGCTGTACCAACAGGCCCAGTCCACCAAGGACAAGAAGGAGCGGGCCGCCGTCTACGAGCGCATGCAGCGCCGGCTGTACGCCGAGGGCGGCTTCCTGGTGTGGGGGTTCGCCGACTGGATCATCGGCACCGCCCGCACCGTCCGGGGGGTCGCGGCCGGGGCGCCCGCCAACTCCCTCGACTGGGCGCGCTTCGACAAGGTGTGGCTCGCGTGACCGGACTCCCGTCCTGGATCGCCCGGCGGCTGCTGCTCGGCGCCGCGCAGACGGCGGCCGTCGTGCTGCTGGTCTTCGCGCTCACCGAGGCGCTGCCGGGCGACGCCGCCGTGGCCCTCGCCGGTGACCAGCCGGACCCGGAGCGGATCGCGGCCATCCGGGAGGCCATGCACCTCGACCGGCCGGCGCACGAACGGCTCCTGGAGTGGGCGGGCGGGCTGGCGCGCGGCGACTTCGGCACGTCACTGGCCTCGGGGCGGCCCGTCAGCACGTACATCACCGGCGGTTTCGGCCCGACGCTGCTGCTCGCCTCGCTCACGGTGGTGCTGCTGGTGCCGGCCGGGGTCGGTCTGGGCGTGCTCGCGGCCCGCCACGAGGGGCGGTTCGTGGACCGGTTCGTCAGCTCGGTGACGCTGGGCGTGTACGCGGTGCCGGAGTTCGCCTTCGGCGTGCTGCTGACCACGGTGTTCGCGCTGCGCCTGGGCTGGCTGCCGCCGACCGCCGTCGGGTACGGCACCGACCTGCTGGCCCATCCCGCCGCCCTGGTGCTGCCCGTGCTGGTGCTGCTGTCCCGGCCGGTGTGCTCGCTGGCCCGCCTCGTACGGGCCGGGATGGCCGACGCGCTCGACTCGCCGTACGTCGCGCAGGCCCGGCGTTACGGCGTCCCGGGCGCCCGGGTCCGGTACGGGCACGCCCTGCCGAACGCGATCACGCCCGCCGCCCAGCAGCTCGCCCGGACCATCGACTGGCTGCTGTGCGGGGTCATCGTCGTGGAGGCGCTGTACGTGATCCCCGGGCTCGGTACCGTCCTGATGAACGCCGTCGCCGAACGCGACGTCCCGGTGGTGCAAGGCCTCGCCGTCGTCTTCGGCGTGACGACCGTCGTCCTGAACCTGGGCGCCGACCTGGTCGCCCGCCGCTTCGCGCCGCGATCGGAGGTGGCGGCATGAGGTCGCGTTTCGTCGCCGGGGGGCTCGTCGTCGCCGTGCCGTTGCTGCTGGCCCTGCTCGGGCCGCTGTGCGCGGGGGATCCGGGGCCGCGTGCCGCGTCCTTCACGCTCGGGGGCGGGCACTGGCTGGGCACCGACTTCGTCGGGCGGAACGTGTGGCGGCAGGTGCTGCTCGGCGGCCGGTCCGTGGTGCTCGTCTCGCTCGCGGCGACCGCGCTGGCGTACCTGGTCGCCCTGCCCCTCGGGCTGATCGGCGCGCTCACCCACCGCGCCTGGCTGGAAGAGGTGCTGATGCGGCCCCTGGACGTGCTGCTCGCCGTGCCGTCGCTGCTGATGATCCTGCTCGTCGCCTCCGTCGTCACCCCGGGGACGGCGGGTCTGGCGCTGCTGGTGGCCCTGGTCAACATCCCGGACGCCGCCCGGATCGTACGGGCCGCCGCAGCGGAGGTGGCGTCGCGTCCCGCGGTCGAGGCGCTGCGCATGCAGGGCGAGACCTGGTGGCGCACGGCCGTCGGCTACGTCGGCAGGTCGGTCGCGCGGACGCTCGCCGCCGACGCCGGCGTACGGCTCACCGGGGTGCTCTACCTCGTGGCCACCGCCGCGTTCCTCGGCGTGGGCGTCGAGCCGGACGCCTCCGACTGGGCGGTGATGGTGGACCGCAACCGCACCGGACTGTACGTCCAGCCCTGGGCGGTGGTGGTGCCCGCCCTGCTGATCGTCGCCCTTACCATGGGCGGCAACCTGCTCGCCGACGCCGCACTCGCAAAGAGGAGACGCACATGAACGCGGTCGCCGAGATCAGGGACCTGCGCGTGGAGATCGACGGCCGGGCGATCGTCGACGGAGTGAGCCTGCGGGTCACCGCGGGCAAGGTCACCGCCCTGGTGGGCGCGTCCGGCAGCGGCAAGACGACCACGGGCCTGGCGCTGCTGGGCGAGTACCCGGCCGGTGCCCGCGTCACCGGTGCGGTACGGGTCCCGGACGGGCTGGTCGGCTATGTGCCCCAGCACCCGGGCGCCGTCCTCAACCCGGCGCGCCGCGTCGGCGCGCTGCTGCGGGACATCGCCCGTACGCGGGTGCGCGGACTGCCCCGGCCGGAGCGACGGGCCGCCGCGCGCCGGCAGGTCCTGCGGGCCCTGTCGCTGGCCCAGCTCCCGGACCCGGAGGCGGTGCTGCGGCGCTACCCCCATCAGCTGTCGGGCGGCCAGCAGCAGCGCGTCGTGCTGGCCCAGGCGCTGCTGCTCGGTGCCCGGGTGGTGGTGGCCGACGAGCCGACCACCGGCCAGGACGCGCTGACGAAGCGGCGCATCGTGGACCAGCTGGCGGCCGTCGCCCGCCAGGGCATCGCCGTCGTCCTGCTCAGCCACGACCTGGACGTGGTACGGGCACTGGCCGACGAGGTCCTCGTCCTGCGCCAGGGCCGCATGGTGGAGTCCGGCCCGGCGGACCGTCTGTGGCAGGCGCCGCGGCACCCCTGGACGGCCGAGCTGCTGGCGGCGGACGGCCCGGCGGACCGCGCCGGGCTCCCGGACGCCGGGGAGGAGGTGCTCCGGGTCCGGGGCCTGACCGCCCGGCACGGCCGGACCACGGTGCTCCGCGCCCCCGCGCTCACCCTCCGCACCGGCGAGTGCCTGGCCGTGGTCGGCCGCTCGGGCAGCGGGAAGACCACCCTGGCGCGCTGTCTGGCGGGCCTGCACCGGGGCCACGACGGGGAGTTTCTCCTCGACGGCGCGCCGCTCCCGCGCAGCCTGCGGGACCGTACACGCGCCCAGCTGGCCGCCGTCCAGTACGTCTTCCAGGACGCCCGGGCCGCCTTCGACGAGCACCGTTCCGTCCTGGCGCAGGTGGCGCGCACGGCGGTGCGGCTGCGGGGAGCGGCGGAGGCGGACGCCCTGGCCGAGGCGGTGGCCACCGTCACCGGTCTCGGGCTCACCGAGCGCCAAGTACGGCGCGGGCCGGGGCGGTTGTCCGGTGGCGAGCTCCAGCGGGCCGCCCTCGCCCGCGCCCTGCTCGCCCGGCCCCGCGTGCTGATCTGCGACGAGATCACCTCCGGGCTCGACACGGTGACCCGCCGGGGCATCCTCGACACGCTCGCCGGCCTGCTGCGCGACCGCCGGGACCTGTCGCTGGTCCTGATCACCCACGACCTCGGCACGGCCGCCGCCCTGGCGGCCCGTATCGCCGTACTGGACGACGGCGAGGTCGTGGAGGAGGGTCCCGCGCAGCGGATCCTCGCCTCACCGCAGCATCCGTTCACGGTGTCCTTGCTGGAGACGACGGCCCGGATGACACCTGACGGCGGTCCGCCGTACCGGCGGGCCCGGCCGGGGTGAGCGCGGTGGCCGTCTTCGGCCGGTCCCTCTCCGCCCGCTCCACCACTGGGCGCGTGCTCGAAGTGACGGCCCGGCCCCGGGTGCCGACGGTGACGCGGCCGAACGGGCGCCGACGGCATGCGGGGCCCGCTGCCCGCGCGGAGGATGCCGTACAGGGCGGGTACGGCACGGGCGCCGCCCCCGGACGTCGCGGAGGAGGCCGGCATGGCGTGGGTGGTGCTGTTCCTGTCCGGGATCATGGAGACGGTGTGGGCCGCCGCTCTCGACGCCTCCGAGAACCTCTCCCGGTTCCGGCCCGCCGCGCTGTTCGTCGTCGCGCTCCTGCTCAGCATGGCCGGCCTGTCCTACGCCATGCGGGCCATCCCGATCGGCACCTCCTACGCCATCTGGGTCGGCATCGGCGCCGTCGGCACCGCCCTGTACGGCATGGTCTTCCAGCACGATCCGGTCGGCGTCGCCCGGCTGCTCTGTCTCGCCCTGATCATCTGCGGGGTCGTCGGTCTGAAATTCCTGCACTGACCGGGGCTGGACGAAGTGCTGGGCGAGGTGCTGCGGGTGGCCGACGCGTGCGTGCGCGTGCGCGTGAAGACCGTCTCGCCGTCAGCCGAGCGCCTTCTCCTCCATCAGACCCTTCAGTTCCGCGTCCGAGAGCGGGTGCAGCGTGTCCAGGAGGCGGCGCAGGGCCGGTTCGTCCAGGGTCTGGCTGCTGACCTCGGCCTCCACGGCGCCGTGCCGGCGGGTGAGGGAGGTGTGGCGGCCGCCGGGGAACGTCCGGACCACGCTCATGTCGCCGCGCTTGTCCACCGCGCAGGTCACGTCCTTCTCCGGGGGCGTGGGGCATGAGGGGCGCGGGTCGCGCGGCATCCGGACGCTGAGGCCGACGTAGCCGTCCCTGCGGACGGAGTGGTACTCGACGGCGAAGGCGACGGAGCCGACGTCGGCGCGGGCCACGCGCATACCGGGAGGTGTGTCGATCGTGTACAGGAGTTCCCGGTGCTCCCGGTACCGCGCGACCTCCCCCGTGTGCCGGCGTTGCCGCGCCTGGTCCGGGCCGATGAAGCCGCCGTAGGCCACCGCGGCGGCGAGGACCACCATCGCGCCGAGCCGTACCCGCCGGTTCGGCACGAAGAACGCGGCGGCCACCGTGTACGACGCTCCGGTCAGCGCGACCCGGGTGCCCGCGCTCCCCAGGTGGACGCCGTCGTCGTAGACGGCCAGGCCCGCCAGGACGCCGAGGGTGCCGAGGACGAGGACCAGGGCCGACCAGCCGAACCGCTTCGGTACGGAGGCGCAGAGCGGCACCACGGCCTTCACTGGTGCGCCCATGATGGACAGCAGCACGACCAGCAGCGGCACGCTCACCGCCACTACCGGCACCAGCGCCCCGTACCCGCCGGCCCAGGCCGCCGCCAGCAGCGCGAAGCCGACTGCCGGCATCACGGCCGACATGAGCGCCCAGACCAGGAGGAGATGCAGGGCCGTCAGCGCCCTTTCGTCACTCGTCATGGCGCGGAGCCTGCCAGGGTTCACCCGGGCGGGCATGAGTCGTCGTACTCAGTGTCCCGCTCGACTCGCCGACCGCGGACGGGAGTTGGAACGGCGTTCGCGGAGTGGGGGCAGCGGTGCGGGTGGGTCAGGCCGTCGCCGGGAGCGCGTACCGCACGCCGGTCAGTGCCTCCGACAGCTCCCACAGGCGGGCGGCGGTCGCCGGGTCGGCGGCCCGTGGCGCCAGCTCCACCCGCCTCGGCGCGCCCCGCAGTTCCGCCATGCCGTCCGGCCCGTACAGCTCGCCGCCGCGCGCGTCCTCGGCGGTGGCCGCGTACAGCTGGGGCAGGGCGCCCTGGTCCGGGGTCTGGGCGAGCGGCAGCAGCAGGCGGCCGAAGAGGAACTTCACCATGCCGACGGGGGCGGCCGTCTGGAGGTTGGTGGCCGTGTAGCCGGGGTGGGCGAGCACGCTGCGGACCGGGCTGCCGGCCGCGCTCAGCCGCCGGTGCAGCTCCCGGCCGAAGACGGCGTTGGCGAGCTTGGACTGGTTGTAGTACGCCATCGGCGCGTACGTGCGCTCACCGGTCGGGTCGTCGAAGAAGATCTGGCCCTGGCGGTGGTTGGCGGAGGTCACCGTGACCACGCGGGGGTCGTCGCCCCGGGCCAGCAGGTCGAGCAGCAGGCCGGTGAGGGCGAAGTGGCCGAGGTGGTTGGCGGCGAACTGGACTTCCTGCCCCTGCCCGGTGAGCGTCCTGGGCGGCGCCATCACACCGGCGTTGTTGACGAGCACGTCGGGGCGGACGCCGTCGGCGCGCAGCCGGTCGGCGAACGCGCGGACCGAGTCCGGGTCGGACAGGTCCAGCCGCCGCACCTCCAGCCGGGCCCCGGATCCGCCGGCCGTCGCCTGCGCGACCGCTCGCCGCCCCTTGGCCTCGTCGCGGACGGCGAGGATCACCTGGGCGCCCTTGCGCGCGAGTGCCCGGGTGGTCGCCAGACCGAGGCCGCTGTTCGCGCCCGTGACCACGAACACCCGCCCCTCCTGGTCCGGGATCCGATCGGCGGTCCAGCTCTTCTGTCTCGTCATGCGGCTCACCGTGCCCTACGTGTCACCAAGTGTCAAGTACGACATTGAGAGCCAGACAAGGCACGGCGGATACGATGGGGAGATGACTTCCCGTCCCGTAGGAACCCTGGCCCAGCGCAAGCGGCAGCTCGTCGCCGACGAGTTGACCCAGGCGGCGCTGGGCCTGCTGGCGCGGGGCGGGTTCGACGCGGTCACGGTGGACGAGATCGCCGCCGCCGCGGGGGTGTCCAAGCGGACGTTCTTCCGCTACTTCGCGTCGAAGGAGGACGTCGTCGTCCAGTTCCTGACCGGGCTGGGCGCGGCCATGCGGGAGGAGCTGGCGAACCGCCCGGCAACGGAATCACCGTCCACCGCGCTGCGGCACACGGTGTGGCGGTCCATCGACATGTGCGCGGGTCAGACCGAACGGACCCTGAGGGTCGTGCAGTTGATCCTCGGGACCCCCGCCCTGCTCGCCCGCTTCCTCGAACGCCAGGCCCAGTGGCGCGAGGAGCTGGCGGCCGTGGTGGCCGAGCGCCTCGGCCTCGACCCGGCGACGGAGCTGTACCCGCGCCTGGCCGCCGGGATGGCGCTGACCGCCTTCCACACGGTGCTGCAACAGTGGAGCGAGAGCGACGGCACGGCGGATCCCGCCGCACTGACCGACGGCTGCTTCGCGGTCATCGCGCCGGCGTTGGACGCCGTGGCAGGCGAGTAGACCTCACAGCCGAGCCGTGGCCGGCGGAGTGTGCGGGCACGGGTGAGGGCCGCGGCGGCGCGGCGAGGTGTGGGCACGGATACGGGCGGGGAACGCGCGCTGAGCACGCGTGCGCGGAAGAGGTCGGTCGCCGCGTGTGACAGTGGTCCGGGCCTGGTGGTGCGGGTGCCCCTCGGGCGCTCAGGCCGGCATGTCCGCCCCGGCGCCCGCCGGTGCGGCACCCGCCGGTTCGGGGGCGGGCTCGGGCACCGCCGTCGCGGGGGCCCGGGCCGCGCGTCGTCCGGCGAGTCGGCAGCCGAGGCAGCCCGCGTGGCCCTGCCGAGCGGACCGGTCCCGCACACCCAGGGGGTGCTGGCCGACCGGCCGCACCCCGGGCGGCTTGCCCCAGCCGGCCAGGTGGAGGATCCACGTGACGACCACCGCCGCCGCCGTGAGGGCCAGCCCCAGCCAGATCCCCGGGCGCCAGCCGCAGACGCCGACACCGATGACCGCGGTGCCTATGGTCGCCACGGCGCAGCCGGTCCATCCCGCCACCGTGTGGCCTTCGTCATGGAGTCCGCTCACGTGCCCCCTCCTCGGCCCGGCGCCCCTCTGCCCGAATGACGTGGCGAGCAGGGAATCTATCCGGGGGGCCGGGAAGCCGCAATGGACCCCGGTGGGACGACCGGAAATCAGGGGACACGTGACGTCGTCCTCGCTGAGCGGCTTTGCCGAAATGCTGTGGGCGGGGCTTATGTTGGGCGAGAATTCCGCGTTCCGTGGGTGTGTGGGGCCGTCGCTTCCGCTGTGGGGCTCGGGAGCCCGTGCCGACGGGCCGTGCCGAGACCGCGAAGCACCGGGGAGCCGGATCATGTCCTACGCCGACTACCAGTACGAGATCTACCTCGACGGGCTGCGCGGAGTGATGCCCAGCCTGCCGATGACCTACGCGGACCTCGAAGAACGGGCGCGGGCGGCCATGTCGCCGTCGGTCCGCTCGTACGTGGCCGGCGGCGCCGGCGACGAGTACACCCAGCGGGCGAACGTCACCGCGTTCGAGGGCTGGGGACTCGTACCGCGGATGATGGTGAGCCCCACCCGACGCGACCTGTCCGTGGACCTGTTCGGCATGCCGCTGGCCACGCCGCTGTTCATGGCGCCGGTCGGGGTGATCGGGCTGTGTACCCAGGACGGCCACGGCGATCTCGCCGCCGCGCGGGCCGCCGCCCGTACCGGCGTGCCCATGGTCGCCTCCACCCTCACGGTCGACCCGATGGAGGAGGTGGCCCCCGAGTTCGGCGACACCCCCGGCTTCTTCCAGTTGTACACGCCCACCGACCGGGAGGTGGCCGAGAGCCTGGTGCGCCGGGCGGAGGCCGCCGGGTTCCGGGGCATCGTGGTCACCCTGGACACCTGGATCCCCGGCTGGCGACCGCGCGATCTGGCGGACGCCAACTTCCCCCAGCTGCGCGGCCACTGCCTGGCCAACTACTTCTCCGACCCGGTGTTCCGCTCCCGGCTCGCCAAGTCCCCCGAGGACGATCCGGCGGCCGCCGTGATGCACTGGGCGCAGCTCTTCGGCAACCCGCTCACCTGGAACGACCTGCCTTGGCTGCGGTCGATGACCGATCTGCCGCTGATCCTCAAGGGCATCTGCCACCCCGACGACGCCCGCCGCGCCAAGGACGGCGGTGTGGACGGCGTCTACTGCTCCAACCACGGCGGCCGGCAGGCCAATGGCGGCCTGCCCGCACTCGACGCCCTGCCCGCCGTGGTCGAGGCCGCCGACGGCCTGCCCGTGCTGTTCGACTCCGGGGTGCGTACCGGAGCCGACGTCGTCAAGGCCATCGCCCTGGGCGCCACGGCCGTGGGCATCGGCCGCCCCTACGCCTACGGCGCGGCCCTCGGCGGCACCGACGGCATCGTCCACGTCCTGCGCTCCTTGCTCGCCGAGACCGACCTCCTCATGGCCGTCGACGGCTATCCCACCCTCGCCGACCTCACCCCGGAGGCACTGCGCCGCGTCCGCTGACCGACGGAACCGCCGTGCGCCCGGGGGCCGTCGCCGTGTCCGGCCGCCCGGCCGGAGCAACTCCAAGGAGTACGAACCCTTATGAGCATCCCCGAAGGACACCTCCCCTCGGACGCACCGCCTTGGGACGACATCGGCCGCCTCGCCGCGCTCTTCACCAGCCTGGACACCGGGCGCGGCATGACGCCGGAGCAGCAGTGGACGCTGCAAGCGCTCAAGATCTCCGAGGAGGCCGGCGAGACCGCGCAGGCGGTGATCGGCGCCTGGGGCACCAACCCCAGGAAAGGCCAGAGCCACACCTGGCGGCACGTGCAGGAGGAGGTCGCGGACACCGCGATCACCAGCCTGGTGGCGCTGTACCGGATGCTCGGCGAGGAGGCGCCCGCGTTCTTCGCCGCCGTACTCGCCGAGAAGTCCGCGAAGTTCCTAGCGTTCGAAGCGGCCGGAGACCAGCGGCACGAGGCGCCGGGCGCCCCGACGGCGGACCCACGGGAAGGACGCTGAAGGGGGAATCGGCAGCGCGGATCGGAGCGTGACGCAGCGACCCGGTGCGCCAGGAAAAATCACGTGCCGCGCGAAGCCCGGGCGTCGATAATCCACGCGTGGCCACCATGAGCGTCGACGGGACGGAACCCGGCGCGTCCCCCCGGTCCTCCCTGACCGCACTGGCCGGACGCGGCTTCGGCGCGATCCCGCCAACCGCCCTGGTGCTGCTGGGCGTTGTCAGCGTCCAGGTGGGATCGGCCTTGGCCAAGCACCTGTTCGACACGGTGGGCAGCTTCGGGACGGTCGCATTGCGCCTGTTCTTCGCGGCCGCGGTGCTGATGCTGCTGTGGCGGCCGTCGCTGCGCATGCCTCGCCGCACCTGGGCGGTGGTACTCGGCTACGGCGTGACGCTCGGCCTGATGAACCTGTGCTTCTATCTGGCGCTGGCCCGCGTTCCGCTGGGGATCGCGGTCACCACCGAGTTCCTCGGACCGCTGGCGGTCGCCCTGGCCGGATCCAGGCGCTGGCTGGACGCCCTGTGGGCCCTGCTCGCGGCGGGCGGTGTGGTCCTGCTGATGGAGGGGGGCGGCGACCTCGACCCGGTCGGTCTGTTGTTCGCCCTCGCCGCGGGAACGTGCTGGGGGCTGTACATCCTGGTCGGCGCGGCGCTGGGCCGCCACACCACGGAGGGGCGCGGTCTCGCTCTGGGCATGGCCGTCGCGGCCCTGGTGGCCGTGCCGTTCGGCGTGGCCGACAGCGGAACGGCGCTGGCACGACCATGGATCCTGCTGGCGGGCCTCGGGGTGGCACTGCTGTCGTCGGTGATCCCGTACTCGCTCGATCTGGAAGCACTCCGCAAGGTCCCACCGCACGTGTTCGGGGTCCTGATGAGCCTGGAACCGGCGATGGCGGCCCTCATCGGCCTGGTCGTCCTCCAGGAGTCGCTGCACTGGACGCAGTGGATCGCGGTGCTGTGCGTGGTCGCCGCATCGGCGGGCGCCACCCGCCCCACCGACACCCGCCCCGACGACGCCTAGCCCGCCGGGACCCGCCTCGCCGACGCTCCCCGACGACACCTAGCCCGCCGGCACCTGACCCGCCAGCGCGCACGCCCGCACCCGCGCCCGCGCCCGCGCCCGCTAACAAACCTTCCGGAAAGGAACGTCCGCCACGTACACCCGCCATTGCGCGCGGGACAGCCCGCCCCCGGCGCGGCGGCACACCGTCTCGGCCACGCGGTCCGGGTCCAGGACGACGCGCTGGAACGGCACGTGTTCGCCCGCGACGTGCAGACTGCCGCCGTCGCCGGTGAAGGCGAGGGCGAGGACGCGGTCTCCGGCCGTGGGCAGGTCGGTGCCCAGTCGGCGGCGGGAGTCGACGTCCCACAGCCGTACGGTGCCCTGCGCTCCGGCCGCGGCCAGCACGCTGCCGTCCGGGGAGAACACCAGCGCGGTCGTCTCCTCCTGTTCGCCCGTGGCGCCCCTGAAGTAGCCACCGGGCAGCCTGCCCAGCGAGGTGGCCCGCTCGACGTCCCACACCGTGATGCCGCCGTCGATGTCCGCGAAGGCGGCGCGCTTGCCGTCGGGGCTCAGGACACTCACGCAGGCGCAGTCCATCGTCTCCCGCCGCCTGCCGTGGCCGTCGGCCGTCAGCAGGGTGCCGTCGCTCATCAGCAGGACATCGCCGTCGTAGGACATGGAGTTGACAAAGTCGCCGGCTCCGGCGCCGTCCTGCCCGTTCTCCGTGTCCTGGAAGCGGATGTCCCCGGTCTTCCGGCCGCTGTCGGCGTTCCACACGGTCACCGTCGCGTCGTCGACGCCGGTGGTCAGCAGTGACCGGCCGTCCGGGCTGAGCACCCACCCGGCCGGGGGCATGTCGTCGTCGTAGGGCCTCAGTTCGGTGAGCTTCCGGTTGCGGACGGTGTCCCACACGGTGATGCGCGTCGGCCCCATCGGGTCGGCCGGGCCCGAACCGAAGGCGAGGCGGCGGCCGTCGGCGCTGAGGAACATCACCGTCTCGCCGCCGCTCAGGGCGTCGGACTCCACGGGCACCCCGGGAGCGGTGATCGTGTACCGCGGCCGGCCGGTCCGCGCGTCGTGGATGCGCAGCCGGGCCGGGCCCTTGCCGCCGCCGTCCAGGACGGCCAGCACCGAGCCGTCGGCGCTCAGGGCCGCCGCGGCGGCGGCACGCGTGCTCCAGCGCGGCGACAGCGCGCTGCCGATGTCGACGCCGTGGACGACGGTCACTCCGTCCGAACCGGCGGCGGTGTAGCGCAGGACGCGGGCGGTGGTGTCGATGCGGATGTCGTCCGGCTGGATGTCGGTCAGCGGGTACCGGACCACGGGCGCCTGAGGATGGTCGAGCCGCCACAGCAGGAGGTCGTCGCCGCCCACTCCGGCCACCAGCGTGCCGTCCGCGCTGAACACGTGGCTCAGCGGCGCGACTTGAGCGAGCCGGGGCGGTTGGGCCCCGGTCCGGACCGTGACCCGCCGTATTCCCGTCGTGTCCGTCGTCGTCAGGGTACGGCTGTCGGGCGAGAACTGAAGCCCGGCCTCCGGTCCGCACGCGAACCGCTTGCGCCAGCCCGTGTCGACGCGGCGCCGGGCCGGGATGTCCCAGACCCGCACATCGCCCTGCACGCACGTCGCGACCAGCCGGTTGTCGGGGCTGATGTCGCCACCGCCGGCCGTCTCCAGCTCCTTGGCGGTGTGGCTGAACAGGCGGCGCCCGCTGCCGGTGTCCCACGCCTCCAGGCGGCTGCCGGTGAGGAACAGGTAGGCGTGCCCGCTGGAGCTGAAACCGAACTCCGCCCGCGTGCCGCTCTCGGCCGCGACCAGCGTGCCCTCCTCTCCGGCGCTGTCGGGGTCGCCCTCCGGCAGCGGCTCTCCCGGCGTGCCGGAGCCGTCGTCGGAAGGGCCCAGGACCGGGCCGTGGTACCGGCCGGTGCGGGTGTCCCACATCCGGACGCGCAGGCCGTCGTCCCCGGCCGGCACGGACACATAGCGCCCGTCGGGGCTCATGTCGCCCATGCCGAGGTCGTCCATGCCGGCGGGCAGCCGTCTGCTGTCGATCACCCGGCGCGTCTCCAGGTCCCGGCGGACGAACCTGCCGTCGCCCAGGCCGAAGAGGGTCCGCCCGTCCGGGCTGAGCAGCTGGGTGTCCGTGGGGTCGGGCACGGTGAACGTGGGCAGGTCGCGCTGGGCGAGTGCGCCGATGAGGGCGGACCGGGTCTCCGGGGTCCGGCTGAGCCGCCAGGCCGCGACGCCGAGCCGCAGCGCCGTCCCCGGGTCGGTGGTGCGCAGACCATCGGCGGCGGTGGCCGCGCGGCGGGCGGTGGCGGCCAGGTGCCGGCGTTCGTTCGTGCGGTGCTGCTGCCAGGCCACGGCACCGGCCACCAGGGCGAGCACCAGCAGCACGGACACCGACCCGGTCAGCCCGCGCAGCCGCCTGCGTTCACGGGCGTGCGCGGCCGTGCTGGCGTGCAGGAATTCCCGTTCCCCGGCGCTCAGTTCGCGGTGCCGGTCGGCCGGTTCGAAGGCCTCGTCGGCCTCGGCCAGCCGGGTGCCCCGGTACAACGCGCCCGGGTCCCGGCCCAGTTCCCGCCATGATTCGGCGGCCTCGGTGAGCCGGCGCAGTACCCGCAGCCGGTGCCGGTCGTCCTCGATCCAGCCCCACAGCCGGGGCCAGGCGGTGATGAGGGCCTCGTGCGCGAGGTGGACCGTCTCTCCGTCCAGGGTGATCAGCCGGGCGCGGGCCAGGCGTTCGAGTACCGTGTCGACGGTGCCGGCCGACTGCGGGTCGGTGGTGCGCAGTTCGGCGCGGCGCACCGGCCGGCAGGTGTCGGCGGTGCCCTCGCCCGGGGTGATCAGGCGCAGCAGCACCCGTCGTACGTGGCCGGCCTGACCGTCCGACAGCCCGGCGTACAGGTCCTCCGCCGTCTGGGCGATGGCGCCGCGCACTCCGCCGGCCGCCTCGTAGGCGCGCAGGGTCAGGGTGCGGCCGGAGCGGCGCCGCCAGGTCTCCAGCAGCGCGTGGGACAGCAGGGGCAGGCCACCGGGCTCGCCGGCCGCCTCCTCCACCAACTGCGCGGTCAGGGCCCGTTCGACGGTGAGGCCGCGGGCCATGGCCGGTTTGACCACGGCCTCGCGCAGTTCCTCGCGTCCCATGGCCGGCACCGGCACTGCGGCGTCCCGCAACACGCGGGCCAGTTCCGGGTGTTCGAGGCAACGGCCGTAGAAGTCGGCGCGTACGCCGAGGACCACCCGCAGCCGGCTGCCCGGCTCCCGGGCCGCGAGCAGGGCCTCGATGAAGCGGGCGCGTTCCCGCGGGTCGGGGCACAGCGTGAAGACCTCTTCGAACTGGTCGATCACGACCAGGGTGTCGCCGGTTCCCCCGGCGGGCCGCAGCTTGTCCGCGTGGGAGCGCGCCGGGTGCGGGCCGGGGGTGAGGACGCGGATGGCGGCGAGGGGTGTGTCGGCGTCGCCCGTCCGGCGCAGCCGGGGTATCAGCCCGGCGCGCAGCAGGGAGGACTTGCCGCTGCCCGACGGGCCGAGCACCACCGCGCACCGGTGCCCGCGCACCAGTTCCGTCAGGTCCGCCACGAGCTGGTCGCGGCCGAAGAAGACGGCCGCGTCGCCCGGCTCGAACCGGGCCAGCCCCCGGTACGGGGAGTCCCGGACGTCGTGGTCCTCGTGGGGCAGGGCGGCCAGTTCGTCGGCGGCGGCCTGACGGCGCTTCTCCCACTCGTCCGGGTCGCCGCCGCACGCCGTGACGTACGCCCGGGTCACCTCCGCCGACGGCAGCCGTTCGCCGGCCGCCGCCTGGGACAGCGCCGCCGCCGAGTACGGGGTGCGCTGTGCCATCGAGCGGTACGTCGGACCGCCGGCCTCCGCCCGCAGGGCCCGTAACTCCACCGCGAACCGCTGGACCGGCCCCGCCTCCGGATCGATCGGGTTCTCCGGACGTCCCATCCCCTGTCCCCCCTGTCCCCCCTTGCCGCACCGGCGCCGTCCCCTCGCGCCGCGCCCCACGGTAGGGGCCGGCCCCGGCGACGGCCAGGCGGCGCGTCGGCGCGCGCACTTTGATTACCTGCGCGAACGGGGGCTGCTAACCAACTCCGCGGCGGCTGAACTCGGTGTCCGGCGGCACCGCTGCGGTACGCCGCACGGCGCCGGACGGCCGTCTTCCGGACCGCCCGCGCCGCCATGGATCCGTACGACTCGCACACGAAGGAGCACTCATGACCGAGCCCGTGGAGCAGCCGCCCTATCCGGTGGGCGGTGCGGGGATTTTCGATGTCGACCCCGACCAGGCCGGCGTCAGCCAGGACCCCGATGACGCGGTGACCGGAGACGTCCAGTCCCTTCCCGAAGACGTGGAGTTCTGACATGGGCAACGTTCAGGGCATGCTCGCCGCCGCCCGCAAGCTGCTGGGCACCACCGAGCACCCGCCCGGTTCCAACCGCAACCTGATCACCAAGTGGTACGGATTCACCGGCCCTTGGTGCGACATGGCCGTCAGCTACGCCGCCGCCCACTCCGACAACCTCCAGGCGGTCGGCGGCAAGTTCGCCCTCACCACCGCCCACGCCCGCGCCTTCCAGAAGAAGGGCCGCTGGCACTACGGCATCGGCGGGATCCGCCCGGGCGACATCGTGTTCTTCGACTGGTCCGGCTCCCGTTCCATCGGTGCCATCGACCACGTCGGCATCGTCGAGGCGGTGCACTCCAACCGCACCATCACCACCCTGGAGGGCAACACCTCCAACGCCTTCCGCCGCCGGCGGCGCAGCTCCGCCTGCATAGTGGGCTACGGCCGTCCCGCCTACAAGGGCGGCAGCGCGCCGTTGCCGTCCGGGGACGGCATCCTGCGGCTGGGCTCGAAGGGGCAGGCCGTCAAGACCCTGCAGAAGAACCTCAACACGGTGCAGAAGGCCGGGCTCACCGTGGACGGCCAGTTCGGCCCGGCCACGCAGAAGGCGGTGAAGACCTTCCAGGCCAACCACCGCCTCAAGGCGGACGGCGAGTACGGCCCGCAGTCGGCGGCGATGATGAAGGCGGCACTGGCCGGGAAGAAGGCGCCGATCCGCCCGAAGGCCCTCGTCGCCGCTCCTGCGGTGCTGGAGGTCGACGGGATCTTCGGCCCGGCGACCTGCGCGGCGCTCCAGCGCGCCCTCAACAGCCGGGACAAGGCGGGATTGGAGGTCGACGGGGCGTTCGGCCCGCTCACCATCACCGCCCTCCAGCGCCATCTGAAGGTGACGGCGGACGGCGTCGTGGGGCCCAAGACGGTGACCGCCCTGCAGAACCGCCTGGCCACTCCGGCGGGCGGCGAGTGGGACGCGGCGACCACCCGCGCCCTGCAGAAGGCCCTGAACGCCGGCTCGTTCTGACCGGTCGGCGCGCGGACCGGAGGACCGTCACGGGGGGCGGCCTTCCGGTCCGCACGGTGGGGACGGGCATCGCCCGTCCCCTTCCGGCCGTCCCCGCACCTCGTCTCTTCCCTCACGGACCAGGAGAACCGCAGATGAGCACCTCCCAGGACACCTCCGGTACGGCCGCGGCGGCGACCTACCGGGTGGCGATCACCGAACAGCGCACCGGCCGGATCCTCGTCTTCGACCGCGCCGCCCAGTGGACCGACGCCCAGGTCCGATGGAGTTTCAGCACGGGCAACGCCCCCGGCTGGGACCATCCCTTCGAGATCCGCTTCCGGGACACCCGGCGCTACGGCATGATCGCGCTGATGACGTTCGGCCGCCCCGGCGAGGGCCGGGCCGCGATCGTCAACGTGACCTCGAAGGCGCATCTGACCCGGGCCGACCTGCTGTGGTCGGCGCGCGTCACCAGCTACCCGCACTGCATCGAGCGGGTGCCCGACGCCGGCACGGTCGTGGTCGCGGGGTCACGGGACCGGCTGCACGTCTTCGGGCCGTCCAGCAGCGACCCGGCGACCCTGAAGGAGGTGCAGACCCTCGAGTTCACCAAGGCCCACGCCGTGCTGTGGGACGACCAGAACAAGCTGCTGTGGGTGACCGGCGGCACCGTCGTGCGCAGCTACCGCGTGGCCGGGTCGATGCGCGACTCCCGGCTGGTCAAGCACGGACCGGACATCAAGATCGCGGGCAACGGCCACGACCTCCAGCCGGACTACAGCCGGCCCGGCACCCTGCTGGTCGCCGACAGCCGCCACGTCTACTCCCTGCACAAGACGACCCGCGCCCTCACCACCGTCGCCTCGCTGCCCCACCCCAAGTCCTACGTACGCCACGCGAACGGTCAGGCCATGTGGACCACCGACCCCGACACGGAGGACTCCGTGTGGGGCGGGCCCACCGTCCACTTCTCCGCGGGCGGCGACCGCACCCGTCCAGGCGCCCAGATCTACAAGGCCCGGCTGTACACGACGCGGTTCCACTGAGACCGGCCCGGGGCCGGAGGGCGCACGTCCCGGTCGCCTGGGGCCGGGCGACCGGCCGGCAGAGGGCGCGTCGGCGGCGCGGGCGGGGCGGGTTGTGCGCGGGCGGTCGAGGCGGTACTCCGCGCCTCCACACGGTGGTTCACCCCGCGCGCCGCACGGCGAGACTCCAGGCAACCACCGTGTTCCGGGCCGCGACCACGCAGCGACGCCGCCCCGACTCGCCCTCTCCCCCAGGAAGGCTGAAGTCCGTGCACATCTCCTCAAGACGACGCTCGTGCGTCCTGGCCGCGGCGGCACTGGCCGCCCTGACGGTGCCCATGGCGCTGTCCCCCCACGCCGCGGCGCAGCCGTCCGCCACGGCCGGGGCCCAACACCTGCCCCGGGCGGAGCAGTTGATCGTCGGCTACACGCCCGGCTCACCGAAGGCGCGCTCCGACCAAGCCGTGCGGGACGCCCTGACGTCCCCGAGGGCCGGCACCGCCCTGACCTTCGTACGGCGTCTGGCCACCGGTGCCGTCCTGCTCAAGGTGGCCCGGCGCACCGCCGACAGCCGCCCGAAGCCCCTGGCAGCCGTGGCCGAGCAGATGAAGTCCGAGCCGGATGTCGCCTACGCCGAACCCGACAGCCGGGTACGGCCCATGGCCGCGGTCACTCCCAACGACCCCTTCTACCGCTTCCAGTGGGACCTGTGGGACGACAACGCCGGCATGAACGTGCCGCCCGCCTGGGAACTGGCCACGGGCAAGGGCGTACCCGTCGCCGTCATCGACACCGGCTACGTCACCCACTCCGACCTCCAGGCCGGGATCATCCCCGGCTACGACTTCATCACCGACCCGGGCCGGGCGCGGGACGGAAACGGCCGCGACCCCAACTACCACGACCCCGGCTCCTGGACCGAGCCCGGCCAGTGCGAGCCCGGCTCGCCCGGCAGCGAGACCTACTGGCACGGCACCCACGTGGCCGGGACCGTCGCCGCGCGGACCGACAACGGCGTGGGCGTCGCCAGTACCGCCCACGACGCGGGGGTGCAGCCCGTACGCGTCCTCGGGGCGTGCGGCGGCGAGAAGTCCGACACCATCGAGGCGATCGTCTGGGCATCCGGCGGCACCGTCCCCGGGATCCCGGCCAACAAGACCCCCGCGAAGGTCATCAACCTCAGCCTCGGCGAGAAGGCCCCCTGCTCGGCCGCGTACCAGCAGGCCATCGACTCCGCCGTCCGCCGTGGCAGCACCGTCGTCGTGGCGGCCGGCAACGACAACGCCAATGCCGACGACTACGCGCCGGCCAACTGCGACCGTGTCATCACCGTCGCCGCCGGGGACCGCCAGGGCAACCGCGCCTCGTACTCCAACTGGGGCCCGCGCGTCGACATCACGGCGCCCGGCGGCTCTCAGGGCGCCGGGAACGAGGCCAGGATCCTGTCCACGTACAACTTCGGCACCACCGACCCCGCCGACGAGTCCTACGCCTACCTCCAGGGCACGAGTATGGCCGCCCCGCACATCTCCGCCCTCGCGGCGCTCCTGCTGCAACTGCGCCCCGGCCTCACCCCCGCCCAGGTCGAACGCGTCATCAAGGCGACCGCCCGCCCGATCAGCAGCTGCGGCGGTGACTGCGGCGCGGGCCTGGCCGACGCCGGCGCCGCCGTACGGTCCCTCACTACCGCGGCGGACCGCGACACGGTGCCCGCCGGACGCGGACTGCCCGCGCGGAGCTGAGGCGGTCCTGAGCGGCCGGGCCCGCCGACCGCTCAGGCGAACGCCGACCGCGCGGTCGCGTGGCATCGCGCGTACGCGAGGGTCGCGCCTCCCGGGTGCCGGACGAGCGTTGACAATACATACGGTCGACCGCACTCTTTAATCATGGCTACGACCTTCACCGAGGACACCGATCCCTTCTGCCTCGCCACGCTCGACGCCGCGGCGATGCTGTTCGACGCCCCCTGGCAGCGCTACGCCGTGATCGGGGACAGCCTCTCGGCGGGGACGGGGGACAAGAGCGCCGGCTACGGCGACCAGGGCTGGCCCGACCGCGTCGCGCACATCCTGCGGCAGGTGCGACCCGGGCTGGCCTACCTGAACACGGCGGTGAACGGCGCGACGACGCTCGACACCCTCACCCACCAGGCCGGCGCCATGCGGGAGTTCGCCCCGGACCTGCTGCATCTGCCCTGCGGGGCCAACGACCTCCTGCGCCGCGCACCGGACTTCGGGGAGATCGAGCGGAACCTGCGCACGCTGTACGACCTGGCGGCGGCCACGGGCGCGCAGCTGACGACCTTCACCCTGGGGCGCTCCTACGTGGTGCCGGTCTTCCCCGACTGGACGGAGCGCGTGCTCACCCTCAACGACCTCATCCGCACCCTCGCCGGCGAGTACGGCGCCGTGGTCGTCGACATGTGGGATCACCCCGTCAACTCCCGGGAGAACCTGCTGAGCGCCGACCGCGTCCACTTCTCCACGTCGGGCCAGGCCGTCATGGCCGGCGAGATGGTCCGGGCGCTGGCCGCCGCCCTGGCGCACCGCACGCCCTGACCACCGGCCCGCCCGCCCCGCGCGCCCGCGCCCGAGTACGATCGACCGTATGGACACGGGAGCACGTGCGTTCGCCACGCGAGCGGACACGGTGCCGGTCACCGACAAACGCCTGCTCAAAGGGGCGCGGACGCGTGAGGCCGCGCTCCGTCGCGCGGTCGACATCGCCTCGGTCGACGGACTGGACGACGTGAGCTTCGGCCGTCTCGCGACCGCTACGGGCATGAGCAAGGCGGGCATCCAGACCCTCTTCAGGTCCAAGGAGGTGCTCCAGCTCGCGACCCTCGAGTACGCGCGCGAGATGTTCATCGACGCGGTCGTCCGCCCGGCACGGGACGCGGCGCCCGGAGCCGCCCGGCTGCGCTCGCTGATCGAGCACTGGATCGCGTACGCGAGGACACCGCTGCTCGAAGGCGGCTGTTTCCGCGTCGCGAACATGGCCCGTTTCGACAGCAGGCCCGGACCGGTCCGCGACGCCCTCCTCCGCCATCAGCGGGAATGGCTCGACACCCTCGGGCAGGAACTGCGGACCGCCGTCGGCTCCCACGAGATCGCGGAACTCGACATCGACCTCGCGGTCTTCCAGATCGATTCCGTGCTCTGCGCGGCCAACACTGCCCTGCGGCTGGGCGATGAGGACGTCGTCGCCAAGGTCCGCCGCACCGTGGAAGACCTGCTGAAGGCTCCCTGAGCGTTCCTCGCGCGCCGGACCGTACGCGACAACGGTCCGCCGCCTTCGGGTGATCGCTCCCCGAAGGCACCGGCCGCCCGCCCCGTGCCGTCATGTCTTCGTCGGCGGCGTCTTCGGCAGGAACACCAGCAGGGCCGCGAGCGCCGCGACGGCGCAGGACGTCAGGGACGTCAGCGCGAACGCGCGCCCCGCCGCGCACCCGGTCCCCCGAGGCGGCACCCGCGTGGAAGGCGTGGAAGAACACCGCTCCGACGACCGCCACCCCCAGCGCGCCACCGACCTGCTGAGCGGTGGACAGCGATCCGGAGGCCATCCCCGCGGTCTGCGGATCGATCCGCGCCAGGACCGTGTTGAGCAGCGGGGTGATCAGCAGCGGCAAGGCACAACTGGCTCAGCGATTCCGGGCGCCACAAAGAATACGTACGACCTCACGTTTACTTCAATCGGTTTCTCCCCCGGTCCCGGTCCGCATGGTGGCGCAGCAGTCGCCCGGGACCCGGCCGCCGTCCCCCGCCTCGGGTGCCCCTCCGTCGAGTACGGCCGGACCGAGGAGCGTCGTGATGACCGACCGGAGGTACTTCTCCAGCTTGGCGTCCGGTGCCGACTGGAGCGCCGGGGGGCGGATCTCCGTGAGGACGAGGCTCGTGCCGAGCATCCAGGCCGCCAGGAGCTCCGCCCTCAACTCGGCGTCCGGGCCGCCGAGGCGGGCCGCCAGACGCGTGGAGAACACCTCGCTGAAGTCCGCCCGCAGCCGCGCGACCGCCTCGCCCTTGCCGGAGGACCGCAGCACCGAGAGCACCGGATGGGTGAACTCCCCGTCCTTGGGCGCCCCCAGGAGCATGGCGCAGAGCCAGTCGGGTATCGCCTCCACCGGCTCCTGGAGCAGGGGCTCGAAGATCTTGCCGGCTCCCGTCACATCGTTGAACAGCGCTTCCTTCGAGCCGAAGTACCGGTAGACGAGAGCCGCGTCCACCCCCACGTCACCCGCGATGTCGCGCACGCTGGTGCCCTCGTATCCGTACTTGCCGAACCGGAAGGCCGCGGCGGTCCTGAGCGCCGCGCGCGTGGCCGTGGCCGAACGCCTCCGGGCGGGCCGGTCGGCCACCGCTTCCGACGCCTCGCCGTTCTGTACTCCCGTCACGTCACCAAACCTCCATCGTCAGACGGCCCGCCCGCCAACGGCCCATGTTCCAGCCTGGGGCGGCTGGCTCAAAGTCACCGATCGTTGTCATCAAACGTTGACTTGTCTTCGCTCCACATGCCATACCTGGAACGGGTCAACGATTGATGACTTCAGTTCCTCTCTGTCCCCGGGCCGTACGACGAAGTCGGCCCGTTCCAGGTCGCCCGCACGACGCGGCGGCGCGCGCCCTCCCCGCGCGCCACCGGAACCGTCCCACGGGCCCCATCGACCGGAAATGGTGATCTTCTGTGCCTGCTCAACGCGTCGCCGTGGTCGGTACCGGATACGTCGGACTGACCACCGGTGCCTGTCTCGCCTCCCTCGGCCACACCGTGGTGTGCGCGGACGCCGACCCCCGCAAGGTGGAGCGGCTGCGCGCGGCCCGGGTGGACATCCTGGAGCCCGGCCTGCCCGAGACCGTCCGGGACGCCCTGGAGGCGGGCCGGCTGGAGTTCACCGAGGACACCGCCGCCGCCGTCGCTCAGGCCGAGGTGGTCTTCCTGTGCCTGCCCACCCCCATGGGCGCGGGCGGCGCCGCCGACCTCGCCGCCGTGGAGGCCGTCGCGGAGCAGATACGTGACGTCCTGCCGCCCGGCTGTGTGGTCGTCAACAAGTCGACCGTGCCGGTGGGCACCAGCGAGCGCGTCGCCGCACTGCTCGGACGCGCGGACGTGTCCGTCGTGAGCAACCCCGAGTTCCTGCGCGAGGGCCGCGCCGTCCACGACTTCCTGCACCCCGACCGGATCGTGATCGGCGCCGCCCGGCGGGACGCCGCCCGGCGGGTGGCCGACCTGTACGCCGAGCTGGACGCCCCGTTGGTGCTCACCGACCCGGCGAGCGCCGAACTCACCAAGTACGCGGCGAACTTCTTCCTCGCGATGAAGCTGTCCTTCGCCAACAACCTCGCCACCGCCTGCGAGCGGTTCGGCGCCGACATCGGCGATGTCACGGAGGGCATCGGACGGGACCCGCGCATCGGCTCCTCCTTCCTGCTGCCCGGGCCCGGCTGGGGCGGCTCCTGCCTGCCGAAGGACACCCACGCCCTGCTCACCGTGTGCGAGCAGGCCGGGGTCGACTTCCCCCTGCTGCGCGCCACGATCGACACCAACGTCACCCATCAGCGCCGGCTCGTCGAGCGGATCGCCACCGCGTGCGGCCGCGGCCCGGACGGCTCGCTGCACGGCGTACGACTCGCCCTGTACGGGCTGACGTTCAAGGCCGGCACCTCCGACCTGCGCGACTCGCCCGCGCTCGCCGTCGCCCGGCTGCTGCGCGAGCGGGGTGCCGAACTCACCGCGTACGACCCGGCGTTGTGCGACGAGCAGCCCGACCTGAGCGATCTGGCCGAGCTCTCCGACGACCCGGTGCGGGCGGCGGAGGGCGCCGCGGCCTGTGTCGTCCTCACCGAGTGGCCCCAGCTGCGCGACCTCGACTGGGCGGCGATCGCCGCGCGCATGACGGGCCACGAGGTCCACGACTTCCGCAACCTGCTGGACCCGGACCGGCTCGCCCGGGCCGGACTGAGCTGGCAGGGCATCGGACGCGCGAGCGCTCCGGCACGGGTCGCATGAGCCGGGGGCGGAGGACCGACGCCGTGGCCGTCCGCGCCTGACGCGTCTCACGCGTCTCACGCGTCTCACGCGTCTCACGCGCCGATCGGTCACCCCGCCGTCTTCCGTCGCCGGTCACCGGTCGTCCGTCGTCCGTCGTCCGTCCGCGCCTCCCGTGTGTCCCGCCTGCTCCGGCCGGCCCCACCCTCCTTCGCCCGCCACCGCCGAAACTCCACGAGAGAAAGGCCAACCCCCCATGCGAGTCCTGTGCACCACGCTCGGCAGTCCCTCGCACGGGCGTGCTCAACTGCCCCTGTTGCGCGCCCTCGCCAAAGCCGGACATCAGGTCCTGGTGGTCACCACCGAGGCCCTGGCCCCCGTGTTCCACGACGACGACGTGGAAGTCCGCGCCGCCTTACCGCAGTTCGACCCGGTCGCCCTGCTCGCCCCGCACCTCGACGAGCTCCAGGACAGCGGCGAGCTGACCCTGTCCTCGCCGGTACTGCCCCGCCTGCTGATGCGGGCCCTGGCCGGGCCGGGCGTCAAGCCGCACCTGGACATCCTCGCCCCCATCGTCCGGGACTTCCGGCCCGACCTGATCCTCCGGGACGGCATGGACATGGCCGCGGTGCTCATCGCCGAACAGCTGGGCGTGCCACAGCTGCCGACGCCCTCCGGGTTCACCAACACCATCGAGCCCGAAGTAGTGATGCCCCGGCTCAACGAACGGCGCCGGGAGCTGGGCCTGCCCGAGCAGGACGATCCGCTGTCCCTCGTGGCACACGGCCGGATCGACTACGTACCGCCCTCCCACTCCTTCTGCCGGCACCTGCCGCCGACGCTGTCGTACCGGCAGACGGTGGACGTCGAGCGACACCAGGTACTGCCCGAGTGGGTCGTCGAACTGCCCACGGACCGGCCCCTGGTGTACGCCGCGATCGGCACCGCCCTGCCGGTGGTGCGCGAGCAGATGGGCGCCGGGGCCAACCCGTTGCCGGTGGAGATCCCCGACGTCACCGAGAGCCTGGAGGCGATCCTGGGGGCGGCGGCCGAGCTGGACGACTGCACGGTGATCGTGTCGACCTCCGGGGTTCCGGTGGACACCGAGGGGCTGCCCGGGCACGTCCGCGTGACCGAGCGGGTGCCGCAGCCGCTGCTGCTGGAGTCGGTGGACCTGTTCCTCACCCACGGCGGCTTCAACAGCGTCCGCGAGGCCCTGCGCACCGGCACTCCGCTGGCGGTGCTGCCGCACTTCGGGGATCAGCACACCAACGCTGAGCGCGTGGCGGAGCTGGGCCTGGGCGGCCACATCACCGACCGCGGCGTGCGAGGCATCGCCGACATGTGCCGGACGCTGCTCGCCGACCCGGCGCCCCGGGCCCGGATGCGGGCGGCCCAGCTGGCGATGCTGACGCTGCCCGACATCGAGCGGGCGGTCGGCGACCTGGAGGAGATCGCCGGGTAGCCCGCGGGCCACAGCACACGGGGGCCGTTCCCGCGGCACGCGCGCGGCCCCCGGCACCTCTCCCCCGGCACCCACCCCTCTAGGACGACTCGTGACCTCCTCAGAAACCCAACGGCAGAACGCGGCCGACGACGCGCCCGTGCGGCTCGGCCACCGGCAGATCACCACGGTGATGTCCGGTCTGGTACTGGGCATGTTCCTGGGGGCGCTGGACCAGACGGTGGTCGCGTCCGCGCTGCGGACCATCGCCGACGACCTGCACGGGCTGACGGCCCAGGCGTGGGCGACCACCGCGTACCTCATCACGGCCACCCTCGCGACCCCGCTGTACGGCAAGCTCTCCGACATATACGGCCGGCGGCCCGTGTACCTCGCCGCGATCGGCCTGTTCACGGCCGGCTCGCTGCTGTGCGGATGCGCCACGTCCATCCACCAGCTGGCGGCGTTCCGGGCCGTGCAGGGCCTCGGTGGCGGCGGGCTGATGTCGTTGGCCATGACGATCATCGCCGACATCACCACCCCGCGCGAACGCGGCCGCTACCAGGGCTACTTCATGGCCGTGTTCGGTGGTGCCAGCATCGTCGGCCCGCTGGCGGGCGGGGCCCTCGCGGACCGGGAGACGCTGCTCGGCATCGACGGCTGGCGCTGGATCTTCCTGCTCAACGTGCCGCTCGCGGCCGTGGCCGCCGTGGCGATCGTCCGCGTCCTGCGGTTCCCGCACCGGCGGGTGCAGCACCGGCTCGACTACCGCGGCGCCCTCGCGCTGGCCGTGGGGATCGTGCCGCTGCTGACCGTCGCCGAGCAGGGCCGCACCTGGGGCTGGGGGTCGCCCCCGGCGCTGCTGATGTACGCCGTCGGCGCGCTGGGACTCGTCGCCTTCGTCGTGGTGGAGCGCCGGATGGGCGCGGCCGCGCTGCTGCCGCC
Source organism: Streptomyces sp. SudanB182_2057 (assembly GCF_964272715.1). Classification (NCBI taxonomy): domain Bacteria; kingdom Bacillati; phylum Actinomycetota; class Actinomycetes; order Kitasatosporales; family Streptomycetaceae; genus Streptomyces; species Streptomyces sp. SudanB182_2057. The sequence goes on along the minus strand of NZ_OZ186798.1, from coordinate 7,824,653 downwards.
GCGGCTGTTCCGCATCCGCGCCTTCCGGCTGGGTGTCGGGCTGCACTTCGTCGTCGGCATCGGCATGTTCGGCGCGATGACGACACTGCCGCTCTACCTCCAGCTCGTGCGCGGCATGAGCCCCATGGAGGCGGGGCTCGCCACCCTGCCCACGGTCGCCGCGAACCTCGCCGTGACATTGCTGGTGGGCCGGCTGATGGCGCGCACCGGCCGCTTCAAGGTGCATCTCGTCGCCGGCATCGGCTCGTTCACCGCCGCGATGCTCGTGTTCGCGACCCTGCGCGTGGACAGCCCGCTGTGGCAGGCGGCCCTCGGCATGGCCCTGATGGGCGCGGGGCTCGGCGCGTCGATGCAGACGCTCACCACGCTCGCGCAGTCCGAGGTGCCCCGTACGGACATGGGCGCGGCGACGGCGTCGGTGAACTTCTTCCGTTCCAACGGCGGCACGGTGGGCACCGCGGCCTTCCTGTCCATCCTGTTCTCCACGGCGGGCGGCAGCATCGCCGAGCGGCTGTCCGAGGCCCGCCACGACCCGGCCTACCGCCGCCTGCTGGCCCAGCCCGACAACGCCCACGCCCTGACGGGTGTGCTGCGACCCGGCGGCGGTGTCGACCTGGAGGACTCGGCCTTCCTGCGGTCTCTCGACCGGGGCGCGGCGCTGCCGTTCCTGGAGGGCTACATCGCCTCGATGCGGCTCGTCTTCCTCACCGGTGCGGCGGTGACCCTGGTGGCCTTCCTCATCGCGGCCTGGCGGGTGCCGAACCTGACGCTCGCCGACGAGTGACCCGCCGTCCGTGTGGGGCGCTCCCGCGGATGCCGGGGCGCCGCACACGGACGGGCCGCGCTCAGCGGGGGCTGGTCCGGAACCGGCGCCGGTAGTCGGTGGGTGTGGTGTCGAGCCGGCGGCGAAAGGCCCTGACGAGGGTGTCGACGGTGCCGAACCCACAGGCGGTCGCGACGCGTTCGAGGGTGGCGTCGGTGGCCTCCAACTGGTTGCGGGCCCGTTCGACGCGTACCGATTCGATGTAGGCGTGCGGTGTCGTGCCCAGCTCGTTCTTGAAGATGCGGGTGAGCTGCCGCTCGCTGACGTGGGCGTGGTCGGCGAGCTGGGCGACGGTGAGCGGTTCGGCGATGTGGCGCAGGATGTAGTGGCGGAGCACCTCGATGCGCCGGGTCGCGGCGACCTGTTCCAGCGGGACGCTGAACTGGCTCTGCCCGCCCGGCCGTTTCAGGTACATCACCAGTTGCCGGGCGACGCGCAGCGCGATGGCTTCGCCGAGGTCCTCGGCGATCAGCGCGAGTGACAGGTCGAGGCAGGCGCTGATGCCCGCGCCGGTCCACACGTTGCCCTCGCGGATGAAGATCGGATCGGAGTCGACCTCGATCGCGGGATGGTCGGCGGCGAGCTGCTGGGCGGTCGACCAGTGGGTGGTGGCCCGCTTGCCGTCGAGGAGTCCGGACGCGGCGAGGATATGGGCCCCGACGCACACGGAGGTGACCCTCCGGGTCCGGGGGGCGAGCTGCTTGACCCGTTCCACCACGGCCGGATCGACCAGCGCGTGCACGCGCCGGTGTCCGTCGACCTCGACCGCGCCCGGCACGACGAGCGTGTCGATGCTCCCTGCCGCCAGCTCGTCGAAGGTGATGTCGGGCAGGATCCGGACCCCGGCGGCGGTGACGGTCGGGGCCATGGTCTCGGCGGCGAGGACCACGCGGTAGCCCGCCGCGTCCTCCGTCTCGCGCCGGGCGAGGGCGAACACCTCCGGCGGTCCCGTGACATCGAGCAGGTCGACGCCTTCGAACAGGACGATCACGATCAGTCGTTCAACGGTGTGCACTAGCTCCCCCAGCCGGCAACGTCGATGTCTGTTTCTGCATGCTAGATGACATTGCCGACGCGTGTGTCGGGCCGTAGCGTCATAGGTGCAGGTCAACGCACCGAATGCGGTGCTTTCCCCACTCCCTTCCCTCAGGTGGTATCCCATGTCCGGAACGACGCCGCGCCGGCTCGACGACTACGACGAGACGTCCGCGAACTCGGCCGGATCTCCGTTGTCCTGACGGCCTGCCGGACCACCTCACCCCACTGAACCTTCCCCCTTTATCGGACTTCCCCCCACGCCTTTCCCCCCGCCCTGAACTCCCCCCACGCCCCCCACCTGAACTCCCCCCACGCCTTTCCCCCCAACCCCACCACCGAACTCACAATGGAAAGACGGGGCATGGCAACTCGTAGAGGATTTCTGGGTACCGTTTCGGCAGCCGGGGCAGCCACCCTCCTCACCACACAGGCGACCACCACCGCGTCGGCCGCACCGGCGGCGACCGACGAGAAGGCGGCACGGGACGCGATACGCAGTGTCAACGCCGGCATGCGCGCCAACTACGCGTCCCTGAAGGCCGAGCTGGTCAAGCACCTCAGTCCGGTCATCGTCGTCGAGAACAACGCGGTCGGCGGACGCTTCACTCTCATCAACAACGGAGTCCAGGTCGAGACCGTCAACCCGGTCCCGGAGTACTTCGAACTGGCCAAGTCCATCGCCCACGTTCCGCTGGGCATCTTCTCGGTGATCGCTTCTTACCTCAGCGACCAGGTGCCGAACATCCCCAACGCGGATCGCATCGACCCGCACGACCTGGACATGGTCGCGTTCAAGACCCCGGGCGACAAGGGCTGGATCACTCCGCTCACCAGCTTCCGTTCCACGCTGAACTCGGCGTACACGAAGCTGCCCACCGCGAACCTCCCGCTGGATCTGGAGAACTCCTGCACCACGATCCTGTCGGAGGCCATGAAGTTCATCGACACCATCGTCAAGGCGCAGTCCTTCGACATGGTGGCGTACAACCGGTTCGCCGCGACCGTCTACCCGTCGATCCGCGTCAACATGACCTTCGCCGCGACCGCGCAGATCACCGGCATCGAGACCCTGATGAAGCGGTGGCGCACGCTGATCGGTGAGGCCGCGTGGAGCGACCTGTACGTCACGGTGCTGTCGATCTGGACGACGTCCGAGCTCAACCAGGCGTCCATCATCATCCGCCGCACCATGAACCAGGCGAAGGTGGACACCCACCTGATCGACCTGCCCACCGTGGAGACCCCCTCGGACCCGATCGCCGTGGCCCTGGACAACCTGGCGCGCATCGTCCAGGACAACGTCGCGGCCGAGATGGTGTTCAACACCGACCTCAAGGTCGCCGACGCCCTCAAGGGCAAGGAGGACCTGCTGTCGGACGAGATCCTCCAGCAGGTCGGCGGGACGGCTCCGGCCGCGAAGACCGCCGCCTTCGGCGCGGCGGGCGCCGCCGCCGGGGCCTGCCCCATCACCGGGCGCACCGCGGCGGTCTGACCCCCGCGCCGTCCCGCCGGCCCTGACCGGCGGGGCACCGGGACCAGCCCGACCGTGACCCACCCGTGCCGCCTCCCGCTCGAGCGACAGCGCTCCGGCCCCGGGAGGCGGCACGGTTCGTCGGTTCCCCTCCCGGCGCGCCCGTGCTGTGACGGAGTCCGCCGCCGCCCGACGCGACCCGGACGGCAGGCGGCCGTCCAGCGGCGGGGCACCCGACCGCTCCCACCTGCCGCCGGCGGACCGACGCGGTCACGGCGGGAGCCCGGACCGCAACCGCGGCGACTTCGGCACCGACGCCGACGACCTGGTGGAACTGCCGGCCCGCCGCCCGGGAGGCGCTCACCTGGTCGGCCACGGCAACGGCGGACCGGCCGCCATGCTCGCCGCCGGCCGCCGCCCCGACCTCGTGCGGTCCCGCCCGCTGATCCAGCCGTCCGCGTTCTCGGCCGCCGTCGGCCATCCGGTGGCCGAGGCGATGCCGTGCGGGGTGCGGGACACCGCGGGCGTCCCGGACCCGGTCACGCCGGAGGGAGGCGGTGGCCGTCGGCGCCCGTGTGCTCCGGGTGCCCGGCTACCACCCGCACACCCAGCGTCCCGCCGCCGTCAACGCCGCCCTGCGAGAGCTGTGGGGGCGACCGCTCCCGCTCCGCCCGGTATCTCCCCAGGCCGCGGGTGATCCGCTCCCCGACACGGTGCCCGGTCCGCGTGTGCCGGTGTGGCGGCCGGTGTCGTGTACGGTTCGGGGCGGCTGCCCTGCGGTGATCGGCGGATGACCACCGGTTTCGGCGGTGCGGTGCGGCCGTCGGCGGTGTGAGGAGGTGTACGGCGGTGGACGAGGCGAAGGGGCGCGGAGACGACTCCGCCGGGGCTCCCGCGGAGCGGACGGCGCGCGTGCGCAACCCCCGCGGGCAGGGCGAACGGCTGCGTGAGGAGATCCTGCGCGCCGCCGGGGGGCTGCTGGAGCAGGTGGGCAGCGAGGACGCCCTCTCGCTGCGGGCGGTGGCCCGGGAGGTCGGCATCGCCACCCCGAGCATCTACCGGCACTTCGCCGACAAGACCGAGCTGGTGTGGGCGGTGCTGGCGGAGCACTACGAGCGGCTGGCCGCGCTGATGGCGGAGGCCGACGCCTCCGCGCCCGCGGGCGATCCGCTGGAGCGGCTGCGGCACCAGTTGCGCGCGTACTGCGGTTTCGCGGTGGCCAATCCGGCCAAGTACCGCCTGATGTGCGAGACCTGGCAGTCCCCGGTGGACGAGGAGCGGCTGCACGGCCACCCGGCCGGGCTGCTCCTGCGCGGGCTGCACGAGGCGCTCACGCACTGCGAGGAGGCCGGCTGGCGGGTGCGCGGCACCCGCGCCGAAGCGCCGTACCTGCTGTGGTGCGCGCTGCACGGCCGGGTCACGCTGTGGCAGGTCATGCCGCGCCGCAAGGACACCGCCCGGCTGAACCGCTTCGTGGACGAACTGCTCGGCCTGCTGCTGGAACGCTGACGCTCCGTCAGCTTCCCTTCGTCACCTTTCTTCTGCCCCCCTTGCCGCGGTCCCCTGCCTCGCGGCCGCCGTCGGCATGCGTCCGGGGCGCCCTCTCCATCACATCACCCGATTTCCTTCACCTCTCCTGCGGCCCGGACCGCACTCCACCCTAAGGAAACGGTCGTAAGCTAACAGGTGTTAGTCGAAGGTCTTCCCCCACAAGGAGTGGCATGACCACCACCGCACCGCTTCCGCCGCTGCCCGCCCGGCCGCCGACCGGGTGCCCCTTCGATCCGCCCGAGGGTCTCGCGCGACTGCGCCTGGAGGAGCCCCTGTCCAAGGTCGCCCTGGAGGACGGCGGCTGGGCCTGGCTCGCCACCCGGTACGCGGACGTCCGGGCGATCCTCGGTGACGCGCGCTTCAGCTCCGACACCTCCGCCCCCGGCTATCCGGTCAGCGGCATGACCGGCGGCAGCCCGCGTCCCGGCGCCACCCGGGGCTTCATCCGCATGGACCCGCCGGAGCACACCCGGCTGCGCCGCATGGTCACCCGGGACTTCATGGTCAAGCGGGTGGAGGCGCTGCGCCCCACCCTGCAGCGGCTCACCGACGAACTGTGCGACGCGATGGAGCGCGTCGACCGTTCCGAGCACCCCGTCGACCTGGTCGAGGCTCTGGCACTGCCGCTGCCCTCGCTGGCCATCAGCCTGCTGCTGGGCGTGCCCTACGAGGACCACGACACCTTCCAGCGGCTCACCGGCACCCTGCTCTCGCGTGACCTCACCGAAGAGCAGCGCGAACCCGCCCGAGTCGAACTCCTCGCCTACATCAACCAGTTGGTGAACGCCAAGAAGGCCGAGCCGGGCGACGACATCATCAGCCGGCTCGCCACCGAGCAGTACGCGCGCGGCGAGCTGACCCACGAGGACCTCGTGGCGTTCGCCGTGCTGCTGCTGGTCGCCGGGCACGAGACGACGGCCAACATGATCGGCCTGAGCGCCCTGTCCCTCATGCTCGACCAGGAGACCGCCGGCCGGCTGCGCGAGGACCCCTCCCTGGTCCGCGGCGCCGTGGAGGAACTGCTGCGTTTCCACAGCATCATCCGCAACGGCCCCCGGCGCGCGGCCCTGGCGAACGTCGAGGTCGGCGGACAGCTCATCCGCGCGGGGGAGGGCGTCATCGTCGCCGTGCCCTCCGCCAACCGCGACGAGGACACCTTCCCCGACGCCGACCGGCTCGACATCTGCCGCCCCAACGCCCAGCACCACGTCGCCTTCGGCTACGGCATCCACCAGTGCCTCGGCCAGGCGCTGGCCCGCGCCGAGCTCCAGGTGGTGATCACCACGCTGCTGCGCCGCTTCCCGGGCATGCGCCCCGCCGTACCGGTCGAGGAGATCCCCTTCCGCACGGACATGGTCATCTACGGCTGCCACGCCCTCCCGGTCACCTGGTGACCGCCCCCCTCTGACCGACCCCACCACACTCCTGGAGGAATCCTGATGCAGATCACCATCGACGAGGCGAAGTGCTGCGGCGCCGGCCAGTGCGTGCTGGTCGCCCCCGAGGTCTTCGACCAGCGTGACGAGGACGGCATCGTCGTCCTGCTGGACGCCGCCCCGGACGCCGGTCAGCACGCCGCCGTGCGCGAGGCCGCGACCATCTGTCCCGCCGCGGCCATCCAGGTGCGCGAATGAGCGCCGCCCGGACCCCCGGTGCCCGTATCGCCGTCGTCGGCGCGGCGGCGGCCGGGCTGGCCGCCGCCGAAGGGCTGCGCCGCCTGGGCTGGGACGGGGAGATCACCCTCATCGGCGACGAACCCCATCCGCCCTACGACCGGCCGCCGTTGTCCAAGCACGTCCTGTCCGGCGACTGGGAGCCCGAGCGCACCGCGCTGCGGGACGCCGGCCAGCTGTCGCAGCTCGGCCTGGACCTGCGGCTGGGCACCCGTGCCGTCGCCTACGACCCCGAGCGGCGCGCGCTCACGCTGGGCGACGCCGGGCGGACCGTGCTGCGCTGCGCCGGCGTCATCGCCGCCACCGGTGTGGCGCCCCGCACCCTGCCCGGCGGCGACGCGGTCGAGGGGGTGCACGTCCTGCGCACCCTGGACGACGCGCTCGCCCTGCGCCGGCGCCTGGCCACGCCCGGCCGGCGGCTGGTCGTGGTCGGCGGTGGCGTGCTCGGTGCCGAGGCCGCCGCCGTGGCGCGTGCGCTCGGCCATCAGGTCACGCTCGTCGGCACCGAGGACACGGTGATGGGGCGGGTGCTGGGCCCGGAGGTCGGCCGGCTCCTCGCCGACGTCCACCGCGCCCGCGGCGTCACCCTGCGCTCGGGACAGGCGGTCACCGGCATCCGCGCCGAGGCCGGCCGGGCGACCGGTGTCGTGCTCGCCGACGGCGCCGTGCTGGAGGCCGACGACGTGCTGCTGGCCATCGGCTCCGTCCCGGCCGTCGACTGGCTGCGCGGCCCCGGCGCCGAGGCGGCGGGCCTGGACCTGTCGGACGGGCTGCGCTGCGACGAGTTCTGCGCCGCGGCCCCCGGGCTCTACGGCGCCGGTGACGTCGCCCGCTGGTACCACCCCGGCCTGGGCCGGGAACTGCGGATCGAGCACCGGATGAACGCCAGCGAGCAGGGCCTCGCCGCCGCCCGCAACCTCCTGGCCGAGCTGGACCCGGAACGCTTCGGCGAGCGGCGCCCGTTCACCCCGGTGCCGTACTTCTGGTCCGACCAGTACGACCTGAAGCTCCAGGCCCACGGTGTACTGGCCGGCGCCGACCGGATCGAGGTCCGCACCCTGGGCAAGGACCCGCTCAAGCTGGCCGCGCTGTACGGCACGGCCGACCGGGCCACCGGAATCCTGACGATCGGCCTGCCCCCGCGTCGGACCCGGTCCCTGCGCGCCCTGATCGCCACGCCCGCCCCCTGGCCGGAGGCGGTCACCGGGCTGACGGAGACGGTGGAGGCCTGACCCGGGCCCGCCCGGAGCAGGTCGGCAGACCCTGCCCCGGGCGGGCCGGACCCTCAGCCGCCGAACCTCAGCCGCCGGAGCAGACCGCGCCGTTGAGGCGGAAGACCGTCGGGTCCGGGTTGGGGCCGTCGTTGGCGCCGACGAAACCGAAGGAGGCCGTCGACGCCCCGTCCGGGGCCAGCGGCCCGGAACCCTCGGGGGCGGTCACCCGTACGTGGGAGCCGGTCTGGTGGAACGTGGCGTTCCAGCCGGAGGACACCGACTGCCCGCCGGTCGGCCAGTCCCAGTCCACGGTCCAGCCGGTGATCGGCGTGTCCGAGAGGTTGCGGACGGTGACCGTGGCGACGAAGCCGTTGCCCCAGCCGGTGTCACGGTGGTACGTCACCGCGCAGGGGGCATTCGGCGGGGTGCTCGTGGTGAACGTCAGCGGGGAGGACGGGGCGGAGAGCCGTCCCGAGGCGTCGGCCGCGAGCACGTTGACCGTGTGGGTGCTGCCCGGGGGCAGGTTGCGCAGGGTCACGGAGGTGCCGGTGGTCTCGCCGACCAGGCGGGTGTACGTGCCGTCGCGCTCCTGGACCAGGTAGCGGGCCGCGCCCGTCGCCCCCGTCCAGGACAGGCGTGCGGAGGTGTCGGTCACCGCCTCCAGCCTCGGGGTGCCCGGGGTCCCCGCGGCCGAGGCGCCGGGCCCGGTGCCGGACCGCGGTTCGAGCGTGACCGTGAGCAGCGCGTACGGGGGCACGGTGACCTGGGACGCGGTCGCGGCCCCGGCACCCGCCTCGGTGATGTCGCTGTCGCCGCGCGCGTAGCGGTGCACCACGGGCGCGCCGGCGGACGGGGTGAAGCCCGCGTAGTCCAGGTCCACGGTGTGCGCGGCGTCCGGGTCCTTGTTGACGAGCAGGACGCTCAGCCGGCCGTCGCGGCGGAGCACGGCGTGCGCCGAGACGTCCTGCGCGGAGGACTGGGCGGCGACCATGGTGTCGCCCGCGGTACCCAGTTGGCTGGTCATCTTCATGCCGTAGTAGGGGTGGAACGGCGTGTTCGGCGCCGGCTCGCAGACGTCGCCGGTGCAGGCGCCGCTGGAGAGCATCCCCATGTCGCCGTAGTCGGTCTCGCCGTCGACGGTGGTGATCTGGCCGGCGCCGTTGTGGGTGTCCCACCAGTCGACGTTGAACACGCCGTTCTCCAGCGCCGTCATGAAGGCGTCGGCGGCGAACAGGCCGTTGGGGCGGGCGGTGAGCCGGGCGCCGCCGGTGTTGGTGTTGATCTCGGTGAGGGCGATGCCGATGCGCGGCGAGTCCGCGCCCGCGTACCGGTCGAGCTGGGCGCGCACCTCCCGCAGTTCACCGGGCAGCCGGGCCAGCCGTGCCATGGCGTCCTGGGCGGTGGTGTCGGACCCGCCCGCGTACCAGTGGACGCTCACGAAGTCGATCACGTCGGTGACTTCGGCGAGCACGGTGTTGTTCCAGTCACCGGGGTCGCCCTCGCCGACCACGCCGTCCGGCCACTCGCCCGGCGCGGTGAGGACCGCGCCGATCTTGACCGTCGGGTCGACGGCCTTCATGGCCTCGGCGTACGCGCGGACCTGGCGGGCGTACTCCCGGGGGCTCTTGTCGGCGTGGTCGTCGTGCTCCCAGCCGCTGCCGTAATGGCCGTTGCCGTAGATCTCGTTGCCGATCTCCCAATACTTCGCGCCGTAGTCCTTGGTGATGTTCGCGTACCTGACCCAGCCGGCCGCCTCCTCGGGCGTTCCCGAGCCGTAGTTGGCGATCAGGATGGGCTGCGCGCCGGTGGCGCGGACGGTGCCCATGAAGGCGTCGAAGCCGGTGCCGGGGGCGACGTATCCGCCGGGCGCCGTGTGCGTCTCCCAGTGGTAGATGTCCGCGTAGGAGCCGCCGGGGTAGCGCATCATCCCGACGTCGGCCGCCTTCATCAGCCGGGAGACCTCGGGGTCGTTCATGTGCGAGTCCCAGATGGCGGCGTTGACGCCCCGGGCGGTGTCGGACAACCGGCCCAGGGCCGCCTGGGCGTTGACCCGGACGTCCACGTCCCCGGCGGCCGCCGTCCGCGGAGCGGCGGGTGCGACACCGGCCAGCGGGGTCAGCAGGGCGAGCGCGGCGGCCAGCACGAACGCGCCGCGCGCGAGGGCGCCGGGGCCCCCGGCGCCGGCCGTGCGGCCGGGTCTGTGCAGTGGTGGCATGGGGTCCTCCCTCAGGGGTCCGGCGGCACGGCGGATGCCGGACGGGACCGCCGGACAGACGAAGTGCCGACGCGGCAGCAGGAGTTCCGCGCCGGTGACACGGAAAGCGGAGCGGGCCGAGCGGGTGCGGTGCGATCGTGCGCGTGCGGGCGGTGCGGGGCGGCCGGAACCCGGCTATGGGAGCGCTCCCATGATGAGAGGGGTGTGACGCCGTGTCAACGCTTGCGACAGGAGGGAGGACCGGGGCCCGCAGTACGCGGGGCCCGGCGCGCGCCTGCCCCGCCCCGGCTCGGCCGGGACAGGGCGGGTGAACCGGAGTCCGGTCCGGCTCAGTTCGAGTGCGGCCGGCCGTCCCGGACCCAGGTCGTCACCACGAGGGCCGCGGTGATGTACATCAGGATGCTGAAGGTGCTGACGGATTCGACGTACTGCTCGTAGCCCTGTGCGCGCAGTTCGAGCGCGAGGGAGCCGAGCGCGGTGCCGAGCGCCGCCGTAGCGACGGACATGGCGACGAACGGGCCCTTCGTCATGGGTACTTCCTCCAAGCCACGAGACTGTTGACCGGGATCGAGACTACCCGCACCACGAAGTCGCCTCCCACTTCACGCGAGTTGGCGCCTGCGACACCCGCCCGCGAGCCCGTTAGGGTGGCCCCGTGACCGACGAGACCATGGACGGACCGAACCGCTTCCGAGCCGAGGCAGCATCCCAGGGCCTGCCGCCGGAGGAGGTGGAGGAGTGGATACGTGTCGCCCTGCCCGCGGTGTACCTGGCCGAGGGCGGTGACGGTCCCCGCGTGGCCCGAGCCGGCGGCGACCCCCTGCTGCCGCACGGCGTGCCGAAGCCGTCCGACCCCTTCGTGGCCTCCGTCGACCTCGCCGCCCTCCCGCCGTGCGCCACCGGCCTCCCCCTCCCCGCCGACGGCCACCTGCTCTTCTTCGCCGACAGCGAAGTGAGCATCGCGGGGCAGGTGCCCGACGCGGTGCTGTACGTCCCCGCCGGCACCCCGACGACCCCGACACCCCTCGAACACAGCTGGCGCAAGCCGTACCGGCCGCGCGAACTGCGCACGGTGTGGAATCAGTTGAGCGCGCAGATGCCGGAGAGCTTCGCCCTCGACAGATGGGGCGACCTCGCCGACGACGAGCAGTTCGAACTCGCCGACGAACTCGACGGCGCATGGTCACACGTGGGCGGCTACCGTCCGCCCTGGTCCTTGCAGATCGGCGGCCATCCGGTCTCGCCCCAGAACGACCCCGTCCACTACGCCCGTGATCCCGGGGAGGCCGACCCCTCGGCCAATGGGGAGGACACCGGCGACTGGACTCTCCTGGCCACCTGGAGGTACGGCGACGACGTCACGGAACTGGACTCCGGCGTGGCCCACTGGGTGATCCGGCACGGGGACCTGGCGGCCCGGCGTTTCGACCGGGTCCACCGCTACGTCGAAATGGCCTGAACGGCGCGGGGCGAGGACGGCCGGCTCCCCGAGGGGTGTCGGCCGTCCTCGCCGCCCCGGCCGACCGCACCGGCTCGGTCCGTACCGCCATCGGGACGGCCCGCCCGGTGCGGGTGCCGAGCGCCCTCGCTTCCCCTCCCCCGGCCGGCTGCTCCCCCGCACACAGTCGAGATGCGGCCGTGGGCTGACGGGAGGGCTTCCCCGCCGCCCGTGGCCCGGTGTCGGCCGGCTCAGCGGAGCAGCAGGTCGCGGAGCGCCCCCGCGATCTCGTCGGGCGCCTCCTCGGCCATGAAGTGCCCCGCACCGGTCAGCCGGTGGTCCAGGTCGGGCGCCCACGCGCGCCAGACGGCGGCGGCGTCGTAGCCCAGCTGCGCGCCCCAGTCCTGCTGGACGACCGTCACGGGCATGGCGAGCTGGGATCCGGCGTCCCGGTCCGCCTGGTCGTGCGTGACGTCGATGCCCGCCGAGGCCCGGTAGTCCGCGACGATCGACGGCACGGCGGCGGCGCTCGCCCGCAGGTACTCGGCCCGGACCGGTTCCGGCAGGGCGGCCGGGTCGGCGGCCCAGGCGTCGAGGAAGGAGCCGAAGTAGGCGTCCGCGCTGTTGGCGATCATCGTCTCCGGCAGTCCCGGCGGCTGCGCCATGAGGAACAGGTGGTAGCCGACCGCCGCCCGGGCGCCGTGCAGCACGTCCCACATGTCCAGCGTCGGCACGACATCGAGGATGCCCAGGTGGGTGAGGGTCTCGGGGTGGTCCAGGCCCGCCCGGAAGGCGACCAGGGCGCCCCGGTCGTGGCCGGCCAGGGCGAAGCGCTCGTGGCCGAGCGCCGCCGCCAGGGCGACGACGTCCGCCGCCATGGCGCGCTTGGAGTACACCTCGGGGCCGGTGGCCGCCGGCTTGTCGCTGGCGCCGTAGCCGCGCAGGTCGGGACAGATCACCGTGTGCTCGCCGGCGAGCCGCTCGGCCACGTGCCGCCACATCAGGTGGGTCTGGGGGAAGCCGTGCAGCAGGACGACCGGGCTGCCGCTGCCGCCGACGGCGGCGGCCAGCTCCACGCCGTCCGCGCCGGGCAGGCGGACGTGGTCGAAACCGGGAATGGTGAGCGTCATGAAAGGGCCCTTTCCAGGGGTCGGTGGACTGACCGGACCAGCGTGGGCGACGCCGATCAGCAGCCGATCAGTGCGCTTCGACACCGCGGACCCGCGGCACGGAAGATGGAGGGCATGCGAATCGACGTGCTCGGTGCCGTGCGGGCCCTCCGCGATGACGGCACCCCGGTTGACCTGGGCGGACCCCGCCATCGCGAGGTGCTTGCCCGGCTCGTCGCCGCCGGGGGGCGGATGGTCGCCACCGACACCCTCGTGGACGACCTGTGGGCCGAGCCACCGGTGCGCGCCGTGGGTGCGCTGCGTACGTTCGTCGCCGCGCTGCGCCGTGCCATCGAACCCGAGCGGCCGCCGCGCACTCCGCCGCGCGTACTCGTCACGGAAGGCCCCGGCTACGCGCTGCGCCTGCCGCGCGACCAGGTGGACGCCCACCGGTTCGAGGATGCCCTGGCCCACGCCCGGCGGAGCCCCGACGCGCTGCCCGGCCTCGACGCGGCCCTCGCGGCCTGGCGCGGCCCGGCCTACGCCGACGTGACCGACGCCGGGTGGGCGCGGCGCGAGCGGGCCCGGCTGGAGGAGCTGAGGCTGGAGGCGCTGGAACTGCGTGCCCGCCTCGTCCTCGACTCCGGTTCGGGGGCCGAGCTCGTCGCCGAACTGGGCGCGCACGTCACCGAACACCCGTGGCGGGAGCCGGCCTGGGGGCTGCTGGCCCGCGCGCTGCACCGGGCGGGCCGCCAGGCGGACGCCCTGGCCACGCTCCGCCGGGCCCGCACGATGCTCGTGGAGCAGCTCGGCCTGGACCCGGGTGCCGACCTCAAGCGCCTGGAGGCGGACATTCTCCAGGGGGCCACGACGCTCCGGCCCGCGCGTACCGTGTGGACCGCCGGCGTACGGCTCGGCCCGCGCACCACCGTGGAACTGGCGCGCACCCTGGCCCTGGCGGGTGGCGACGCCCTCGTCCACTCGCGACGCGACCGCCTCGCCGCCGTTCAGGCGGCGGAGCGCACCGGGGACACCGCCCTGACCGCCCGGGTCATCGGCGCCTACGACGTGCCCGCCCTGTGGAGCCGGGCCGACGACCCCGGGCAGTCCCGCGCCGTCGTCGCGGCGGCGGAGCGTACGCTCGCCGCGCTCGGCGCCGACGGCCCCGCCGAACTGCGCGCCCGTCTGCTGGCAACCGTCGCGGTCGAGAGCCGCAGCGCCGATCTGTCCGGTGCCGAACGGGAGCGTGCCGGGCGGGCGGCGCGTGCGGCCGAGGCGCTGGCCCGGGAGCTGGGTGATCCCGCCCTGCTGGTGTTCGCCCTCAACGGCGTGTTCCTCCAGTCCTTCGCCCGCCCCGGGCTGGCGGCAACGCGGGACGTGATCGGCGCCGAGATCCTCGGCCTGGCCACGCGGCACGAGCTGCCGAACTTCGCCGTGCTGGGCCGGCTCATCCGGCTGCAGTCCGCCTCCGCCCTGGGCGACCTCGATGCCGCGACCGCACATGCCCGGGCCGCCGAGCGGCTCGCCGTCAGCACCGAGGCCTCTCTCGTCCCGGTCCTGACCGGCTGGTTCCGGGCCCGGGCCACGGCCGCCCGCAGCGCGGAACCCGGCGGGCCAACTGCCGCCACGGCCGCGGCGCGCTACCGCGCGGCGGAGGACGCCCTCGCCGGGACGGCGAGCATGCCGGGGCTGCACCGGGGCCTGTTCGCCCTCGCCCTCCTGGGCCTGCGTCTCCTGCACGACCGTCCCGCGCCCACCGATCCCGCCCTCGACTGGGGCCCGTACCGTCCTTGGACGCAGCCCCTGGTGCTGCTCGCCGGAAACCGCGTGGAGGAGGCCCGCGCCGCCCTCTCGGCGGCGCCCGAACCACCCCCGGACCACCTCCAGGAGGCACTCTGGTGCCTGACCGCCCACGCCGCCGCCCGCCTCGGCGAGCCCGCGCTCGCCGCCCGCGCGGCGACGGCCCTGCACCCCGCCCGCACCGAACACGCGGGCGGCGCGAGCGGCATGCTGACCCTGGGTCCGGTGGCCCGCTACCTGGCGGAGGCGGAGGCATGCGCCGCCCAGGGGTGACCGACACCACCCGCGCGCCCGCTCTCCGCGCCATGAGGCGCCGGGGTCACTCCGCGAGTTTCTCGCACACCTCGGCGGTCAGGCGGTCGGCGGCGTCGACGGCGGTGGTGAGGGTGTGCGGGGTCGTGCCGAGGGCGGAGAACAGGCTGTGTGCCCGCTCGGCGAAGTCCTCGGGGGCGTTGGCGAGTTGTCCGGCGGCGCGGACCGCTCCCTTCTCGTTGAGGACCCAGCGGCGGGCGTGGGCGTGGAGGGCGTGCACGAGGAGTCCGACCGCGCGGAAGAGGCAGCCGGCGACGTAGAAGGCGTCACCGCGGGCTGCCCCCTTGCGGGCGCCGGCCAGGATGAACGGCGCCTCCCAGCGGGCGTTGCCGATGAGTGCCTCGCGCAGGAGCTCGGGGTAGTGGCGCGTCTGCTCCCGCAAGGTGCGAAGCTCACCACCGGGGTCGGCGAGGATCCGGCCGAGGGCCAGCTCACCGGCGTAGGCGTGGGAGTACACGCCCAGCGGATGGCCGGGCTGGGTGCCGATCTCGAACCGCCCGGCGCGGCACTGCCGCCAGACCCGGTGCACCCGGTCCAGGTCACGGTAGATCCAGTCCACGCGGTGGCCGTCGATGGTCAGCCAGGCGCCGCCGTCCACCCAGGGCCCCCAGCCGCCCGGCTCGGTCACCTCCACCGGCCCGCCGGTCAGCTCGGCCGCGAGCAGGCGCAGGGCTGCGGTGTCGAGCGGCGGCCGGTAGTACAGGCCGAGGTCGAAGTCGGAGTCGGGGCCGTGGGTTCCGCTCGCGCGGCTGCCGCCCAGGCACACCCCGACGATGCCGCCGACACCGGCCAGCCGTTCCGCGATCTCCGTCAAGCGCTCCACGTTGCCCAGTCTGCTGCGGCGGATCACCCTCCGCGACCGAATTACCCGGCCCGCGGGGAGTGCTCTCGCAGGGTCTTCGCGATCAGGTCGTGGACGAGGTGTTCGCCGGGAACCCGGTTCTCCTTGAGGACGGGCAGGTCACCGGGGCCGAACCAGCGGAAGGCGGTGTTCTTGGACCACTCCAGGACGGGGTGGTCCAGATCGCCGTGGACCTCGACGAGGTAGTCGGCCTCGTGCCGGGGTCCGGCCCCGTCGTCGCCGGTCCAGGTGGTGATCCCGAGCAGGCGCCGGACGCGGCGCAGGCGCCGGCCGGTTTCCTCCTCGATCTCGCGGGCAAGGGCGTCCGGCAACGACTCGCCGGGCTCGACGTGCCCGCCGACGACGTCCCAGCAGTCGGGGAAGAGCCGTCGGCGGGGACCGCGTCTCTGGGCGAAGGCGCGGCCGGCCCGGTCGAGGACGACCGCTCCGACCGTCCACGCTTCGCCCGGGGCGGGGACGGGGAACTCGACGTCGTCGTCCACGGTCACGCGGTGCTGGTCGTCCGGCATGCCCTCACCCTACGGCCGCCTCAGGGCCCTGTCCGGCCGTCGGCCCGGCCGGCGGTGACGCCCGCGAGGATGAGGTCGATCCCGGCGAGGAACTCCGCCCGGTCGTCGTGTTCGCGCAGCTGTCCGGCGACGTCGCGGGTGAACGCGTACTCGTCGGGGTCCAGTTCCCGCCACGCGGCCGCCACGGCGTCGAGGAACGCGGTCCGGTCCGGATTCGCCTGGGCCGCCCGGGTGTTGGCGGCGTTCTGGCCCGCCACTCCGAGGATGTAGCTCAACAGCGCGGACGCCGCGGTGAACTGGGCGGGTCCGGGTACGTGGAGCGCCCGCACCTGGCGTCCGAGGCGCTCGAAGACCCGCAGCATCGGCGACTTCCCCGGCGTGCGGGGGAGTTGGGCGAGCGTGGTGCCGACCCAGGGGTGGGCGTCGATCGCGTCGAACACCCCGAGGGCGAGCGCGCGGATCGCCTCCTGCGGCGTCGCGCCGGTGTCGTCGCCGGCGAGGGTGGGGGTGATGACGGCGTCTATGGCGGCGACGAGGAGTTCGGTCTTGCCCGTGACGTGCCAGTAGATCGCTCCCGGGCCGGTCGCCAGGCGCTCGGCCAGCGCACGGAAGGTGAGGCCGTCCTCGCCGACGGTGTCGAGGAGTTCGACGGCGGCGGCGACGATGCGCTCCCGGGAGAGTGGTTCCTGCCGCCGCTCCGGACGACTCTTCCTGCTTGCCATGTCCGCAGTCTAGGCGCCTGGAACGTCATTCCATCTTGACAAGCCCTGGAACGTCGTTCCAGTCTGGGACTTCTGGAACGACGTTCCAGTCCGACTGGCGGAGGACCGCTCCAGTCGTGCTCCGCCGATCCGCCGGGTGTCCGCCCGACGGTCCGCGCCCCGAAGGGAAACACCCATGACCACCCCCGTCACGATCATCGGAGCGGGACTCGGCGGCCTCACGCTCGCCCGCGTTCTCCATGTGCACGGCATCCCGGCGACGGTCTATGAAGCGGAGCCCTCGCCGACGGCCCGCACCCAGGGCGGCCTGCTCGACATCCACGAGCAGAACGGGCAGCTCGCGCTCAAGGCCGCCGGGCTCCACGAGGAGTTCCTCGGCATCATCCACCAGGGCGCGGAGGCCTCCCGGGTCCTCGACAAGGACGGAAAGGTCCTGCTGGACGAGCCGGACGACGGTACCGGCGGGCGTCCGGAGGTGCCCCGCGGCGAGCTGCGGCGGATCCTGCTCGACTCGCTGCCCGCCGGCACGGTCCGGTGGGGCCGCAAGGCCACCGCCGTACGGGCCCTCGGCGGCGGCCGGCACGAGGTGACGTTCGCGGACGGGGCCACCGTGACGACCGGCCTGCTCGTCGGCGCGGACGGAGCGTGGTCACGGGTCCGCCCGCTGCTGTCCGAGGCCCGGCCCGAGTACGTCGGGACCTGCCTGATCGAGACCTACTTGTACGACAGCGACACCCGCCATCCCGCCGCCGCCCGGGCGGTCGGCGACGGCTCGCTCTTCGCGCTCGCCCCCGGCCGGGGCATCTCCGCCCATCGCGAGCCGGACGGCGTCCTGCACGCCTACGTGACGCTGCGCAAGCCGCGGGAATGGATGGACTCCCTCTACTTCGGGGACGCCGCGGGCACCACCGCCCGTATCGCCGCCGAGTTCCAGGACTGGGCCCCGGAACTCACCTCCCTGATCACGGACGGCGAGACTCCGCCGGTCCCGCGCGCCCTTCACGCCCTGCCGGTCGGACACCGCTGGGACCGCGTGCCCGGCGTCACGCTGCTCGGCGACGCCGCCCACCTGATGCACCCGTCCGGCGAGGGAGCCAACCTCGCCATGTACGACGGCGCCGAACTCGGCGGCGCCCTCGCCGCGCACCCGTACGACACCGAGGCAGCGCTCGCCTCGTACGAGGAGGCCCTCTTCACCCGCGGCGGCGCCGCTGCCGCCGTGGCGTTCCGCGTCCACGACCTGCTCCTCGGCGACGACGCCCCGTACAGCCTCGTCGACTTCTTCACCGGGCACGGGCAGCGGGCCGAGTGAACCACCCGCGTTCCGGCCGGAGCGCCACGGGTGGCGGATCCGGTGCCGCGACGGCCCGTCGGCGAGCACCGGGACGTCTACGACCGGCGGCGCGCCTCCCGGTGTCCTGCGGGGCGACCTGCCGGACGCGCGGCTCCGGACCGGCGGAGGGACTCCCGCGTCAGGGCCGGGGCGCCCCGCTTCTCGACCAGCCACGCGACTCCCCCTCGTCGATGAGGAGCCGTCCGGCCCGCCACAGCGAGGAGGACGCCTCCCCGATCACGGCCTTGCGGGCACGGACGTCGTCCGCCGTGATGCCCGGGGTACGCCATGTGCCGCCCCGGGCCATCCAGTTGAGCAGGAGCGGCTGGAGCCGGTCCATCGCCTTGGCGAACTTCGCTTCGGGGGTGCGGCGTTCCTCGAACTCGTCCCACAGAATGCGCATCCGCCGGGCCTGGTCCGCCGGCAGCAGACCGAACAGCTCGTCGGCCGCGGCCACTTCGCGCTCCCGCTGGTCGACGCCCGCGGCACTGTCGTACAGCGGGGTGTCCCCGGCGTAGATCTCCACCAGATCGTGCAGCAGGACGAGTTGGACGGTGCGCCCGACGTCGATGGGGTCGTCGGAGTGCTCGGCGAGGATCACCACCATCATCGCCAAGTGCCATGAGTGCTCCGCGTCGTTCTCACGACGGTCCGCGGCGGCCAGGGGGGACTGCCGGAGGATGGTCTTGAGCTGGTCCACCTCCACCAGGAAGGTGAGTTGGTCACGCAGTCTTTCCTCGATGCCGTCGGGGAAGGGCGTCTTCTCCGCGAGCAGGCTTCGCCGTTCATCGCTCATGCCCTCATCGTGGCAGAGGCGGCAGGGCCCTGCCGGTTCCCCGAACCGTCCGGCGTGAGAGGGTCCCGGAGGACTGCGTGGGGGTATGCGCCCTGGTCAGTGGGGGGCGACGGACTCGGCCTCGGCCGTGTACAGGTAAGCCGGGTCGAAGCGCATGCCGGTGAACTGGCCCGCGAGTTCGAGGGACAGGACGCCGTGCAGCCGGGTCCAGAAGGCGAGGGCGCGCCGGAGGGCCGACGGGGGTGCCGGGTGCTGTCCGGCCCAGGCCCGGTGGGCTTGCAGGTGTTCCTCCAGGGGAGACGCGGGCGCGTCGGGGACCTGTTCGGCGGCGCAGGCGTCGAGGATGACCGCCATGATCTCCGAGGCGATCCGGGTGGTGTCGTCGGGCGCCCGGTAGCCGGGCACCGGAGTGCCATAGACGAGGAAGTAGCGCTGGGGGTCGGCCAGGGCCCACTCGCGCAGGGCGTGCGCGAGGTCGCGGAGATCGGTACCGGCCTCGGCGCGGGCGCGGAAGGTGTCGGCCAGGCTGCGGTAGGCGTCCTTGATGAGGGCGGTGATCAGCTCGTCACGGCCGGAGAAGTAGCGGTACAGGGCCGGTCCGCTCATGCCCATCCGCTTGGCGATGGCGTTGAGGGAGAGCGCGGAGGCCCCCGCGGTCGCGATCTGCTCCCAGGCGTGCTTCTTGATCTCCTCCCGCACCTGGGCGCGGTAGCGCTCCCTGGGAGTGCTCGCCTCCGGCTTGCTCACGGCCCTCTCCCCGCTCTCTCGGCAACCGACGGTTAGAAGGTATCACCAACACTATGGGGCTTCGCCTCCCCCTCACCTCTTCGGTGGTTCCGGTGGTGAAGGCGGCCGCATCTGCGGCACTGTCGGTGCCGGTACCCCGCCCTGGACGCGCCGGGGGGGTTCGGCATGCGATGCGGGAGGGCTTGATGGGTGTGGGCGAGCGGGAGTCGTGGACGACGGAGGAGTTCGGTGCCTCGCACGAGGGCACGGTCGGTGTGCTGCTGGCCGACGGCAGCGTGCCGGACCCTGTTTTCATCGACATGACCTCTGCGGGCGGCGGGCGGGAAGTGTCGCAGTGGAACGTCTACGACGGGGGCGACGGTTTCGTGCGGGCACCGCGGGCCGCCGCGCTGCGGGCTGTGTGCTCCTGCGGCTGGACCGGTCCGGCCCACACCCTGCGCTGGGAGGAGTACGGCGAGCAGAGCATGGCCGAAGCGGCCGGGGACATCGCGGACACGTGCGCCCAGGAGTGGGACGTACACACCGTGGAGGTGGAGCGGTCGGCCGTCACCGTGCCGGAACCACTGGCCGGCCTGCTCGCGCGGGTCGAGTCGGAGATCGAGAAGCTGGCGAGGACGGCACCGCTCGCGGCCCTGCGAGCCGCACGCCGACTGGAAGTGATCGCCGTGCAGACGGCGTACTGGCCGGCCCTGGACGTCAGCCGCGACGCCACCGCCGAGCAGACGGCCGCGGCCCTTGGCCTGAACGAGGACGCCGCGTACGACCTGCTGGCCCGCTTCGGCCGCCTCAGCCGTTACCACTGAGCACCCGAACTCGCCCTGGACGAAAGCCTCGTGTCACGGAGGCGGCGCTCGGCATCGTGTGCGAGGCCCGGGGCGACGCGCGGGCCCGTCACCGCCTTCCTCGTGCTCGTCTCCGTAGCGCGGTGAAGCGAGGGTGATGGTTGTTCTTCACTGCCGTTGGCGGCGTGGCCGTGGGCTCGGCCCAACCAGTACGGTGCGCGGTACCGAGGAACTGGCCGACAGCGCGGCAGTTGAGGGGGGTTCGCAGGAAGATGCGCCTCTCTCCGGCCGCCTCGGGCCGCTCTGCCGCGGCACACCACGGCGGCCCTCCGCCGCCCGGTGGCTGAGCCACCATCAGTACCTTCAAGGAAAGGCGTCGCATGAGCCGATTGTTGTCACGCACGCGTCTGGCCGCCGGCACGGCACTGGCCGGGGCGTTGCTGTCCGTTCTCCTCCCGGCCGGGGGCACGGCTGCGGCGACGGCCGCGGACGATCCCGTCCCGGTGCACGAGGGCATGCCCGACGACGGCTTCGCCGATGAGCACGAGGGTGAGCAGGACGACACGGTCGGCTCCGGCGGCACCCCTTCGGTCACCGCTTCCGTGTCGGCCGATCCGGTCCCCGGACGGCCGGGTGACTTCCGGCTCGCCAGGGGCTCCGACCTCACGGCGCTGGTGAACCGGCTGGAAGCCGCGCTGCCCGAGCAGGGACTGACCGAGCTGCTGGAGCAGGCCAACCGGTCCGCCGACCGGGACGGCGACTGCGGCGCCACCGGTATCTACGGCCCCGATCTGCTGGTCACCGACCGGGTGTGCTGGGAGAACGACGACGCCACCTCCACGGAGTGGGTCCCGCAGGCGATCACCGGTGTCTCCGACGCCCAGGAGGACGAGGACTGGGGCACCTCGAACGCCGAGCCCGTCGCGGTCGGCTGGTACGACGCGCGAAACCCCGGCCGCAGCGATCAGGTCTCGGGCCGGGACAACTGCCTGGAGGCGAGCGCGTCCGACGCCTGCAACGAGAAGGGCGTGCGGGTCACCTTCTTCAACCAGGCCACCAAGAAGTACCGTCATGTCCTGCTGGTCTGGCCGTACGTGAACTCCAAGGAGCACATCTCCTTCGACGCGCTGCACGCCCGGGAGGGCAAGTGCGCGGGCACGGTCACGACGAGTTGCAAGGCGCAGAACGGCATCCACGCGGGCGGCATGGTCTGGTACGGCAACTACCTGTACGTCGCCGACACGGCCAACGGTCTGCGCGTCTTCGACCTGCGCCGGATCATGGACCTCAACCCGGACGGCGACGCCGCGACCGACGACCCGACGCCCGACGGCCTGGTCAGCGACGTACAGGACAAAAAGCGCGTCGGCCGCCAGAGCAACGTCTGGTACGGGTACGGCTACCGCTATGTCATGCCGCAGGTCGCCACGCTGACGTTCACGACGGCGAGGAACACCGGCGACACGAGCAAGAACCAGTGCTACACCACCGGCCGGCCGAAGGCCTCCTACGTCTCCCTGGACCGCACCGGCACGGATCATCTGGTGCTGGGCGAGTACTGCAACCTCAACGGCGGCGGCACGAGTCCGGGCCGGGTGGGCACCTACCCCATGACGGCACTCACCGCGGCCGTGGAGGGCGCGCCCGGCACGGTCGCGGACGCCGACCTCGCCTACGGGCTGCCGACGGGCGGCTCCTTCGGCGGCGAGCCGCTGTGGCACAAGATCCAGGGCGCCCTGCGGTACGAGGGCAAGTGGTACTTCCACCGCAGCAACGCCTATGACAACGGTCGCCTGCTCCAGGCCACCCCGCGCACGGTCGACGGCACCGTGCGGCTGGCCGGCACCGAGAAGGCGCTCCAGAGCTCCTTCGGGCCGGAGGACCTGTACCTGGCCCACGGACGCGGCGACGGCAAGGCGCCCCGGCTGTGGTCGCTGAGCGAGCACGCGCCGAGCGCCTGCGGGCCGTGTGAACGGGAGGTGTACAGCTACGACATGGACGAGGTAATAGCCGACTTCGCGTCCTGAACCTCGCTTCGCGCGCGGCTTCGAGGCCGTTCCGCGATGACGTGGCCAGTGCCTGGCGCAGCAGGGCGGGGTGCGCGCCGCTGGGACAGTGGTCGGCACCCGGCCCGGCACTCCCGGTTTCCCTTCCGTTCGCACCGTAGGGCTGGTGGGGCACAGCGCAGACCTTGTGCTGTGCCCCACCAGCCGTCAGGGCTTGCGGGTGCCGGCCTCGTTCTGGCCGCCGATGCCTGCGGGCATGTCCCCGGAGTCGCGGCTCGAGGCACAGGCCACCGCTGCCGTCGTCCTCACAGGGCGGTGGGAAGCCGCTTGGGCTCGAAGACGTTCTGCGGTGCACCCGGCCGGGAGGTGGACAGCCAGGGCAGCACCTGTGCCAGGTCGCGGTGTATCCGGTCGGCTTCACCGCGGACCTGGACGGGGACCTCGCCGCGTTCGGCGACGAGGCGGTCGTAGACGGGGGTCTCCTGGAACACGGTGGACGGTTTCCCTTCAGCTGGCGGCTCGCCGGACGATCGCAGCATACGGCCTGCGTGTTCATGACCGCCCACGGCAGGTGGCAGCCGTTCACGCCGTACGGTGCGGCTCAGTCGGTGAGGGGCAGTCCGACGTAGGCGCGCAGGCCGTCCTGGGAGTCCGGCAGGCCGCGCTCGGCGAGGGTGCCCTCCATCCAGCGGACGATCCAGGGGTGGTGCTGTTCCGCCAGGGCGCTGAGCAACTGGCGCTGCCGGACCGGGAGGTCGGCGTAGTCCGGCAGGGGGTGCGGCAACGGCGCGGGGAACAGTTCGTTGAGGGCGGTGCGGGTACGGCGGCCGTCGCGGTCACGTTCGATACGGGGCAGGCAAGCGGCGAGGGCTGTCTGCGGCGCACCCGTGGGGAGGCTGTGCAGGGTCCGTTCGATGTGGCCGTGGAAGTCGCCTTCGTTGTAGTCGGTGACGGGGGTGGGCGCGGGGTTGTCGGCCGCTGTGGTGAGTTCGGCGACGGCGCGGTCGAGCAGCCGCGGTTCGACAGTGCCTTCCCGGTCGCCGGCGATGCGGACGAGTGCGGTGGCTGCCGCCCACCGCACCAGGGGTTCGTCCGCGTCCAGGTACGGGGTGAGGTCGGCGGCCAGCATCGCGGTGCCGATCAGACCGACGGCGACCAGGGCGGTGGCGGCCACGAGGGGATCGTCCTCCCGCGCCGTGCGGGCGAGGAGCAACGGGAGCGTGGTGGCGGCCACTTCGGGGAACCAGGCGAGGAGGTAGGCGATCCGGGTCCGGATGCGCGGATCGGCGTCGTCGAGCAGGACCAGCAGTCCGGGCAGCTCGGCGAGGACCGCGTCGTAGCCGCGCAACGCGCTCCACCGGGCGTCCGGGGAGTTCCCGGCCGCGACCCAGTCCCGGATCTCCCGCAGCATCGTGCGTTTGTCCTCGTCGGTTGCCCCGGCCAACTGCTCCTCGTACCAGGGCAGTTCCTTCTCCGGGGAGTGCTCGGCGGCGGCAGCACGCCAGCCGGCCGTGTTGATGCCGGTGGTCAGGTCGTACTCGTCGTGCCAGTCGACGGCCAGGCGGGTCAGCAGCCACATCGTGTTTTCGCGGGCGGCCGGTGGCCCGGCCACCGCGATCCGGGCCAGGAACGGCACCGCGTGCGCAGAGGCCTGGTAACGCGAGCCTTGGTGGAAGATGCTGCTGAACAGGCTCTGGAACGCCTCCTGCCGCGCCTGGTCGTCGGCCCCGCACAGCGCGCGTATCCGTCCGGGAACGTCCTCGGCCGACCCATAGGCGTGGGACAGGGCCGCCCAGTCCACGTCGTCCAGGCCGGCCAGCAGCCCGTGGTGCTCATCGATCATGGCGGCAGCATGCCAGGGGCCTCTGACAAGAGACGTTCGTGGCGGGCCGATGGAGCGTCGAGGGCGGGCCGTGCCGGACTGTGCCGCGCGCCAGGCCAGGTCTCACCGTGGAATTGATTTCTCGTGTGGCTGCGTGCCGTATATGCCGATGCCATATGCCACACAGGCATTCTCTACGCTCGGTCTTCGCGATTTATCTATAACCCTACTGTCACGCAAATTAACTGCTTGTTTTGTGGGTGAGTTTGGCCGGAAAGTGGCTCGCTGCCGCAATCGGGGATGTCGAAAATCCAGTGGTTGCCTCTTACCGACCCGCAGGAGGAAAAGAATGAG
This sequence comes from Streptomyces sp. SudanB182_2057, assembly GCF_964272715.1. Taxonomy (NCBI): domain Bacteria; kingdom Bacillati; phylum Actinomycetota; class Actinomycetes; order Kitasatosporales; family Streptomycetaceae; genus Streptomyces; species Streptomyces sp. SudanB182_2057. The sequence goes on along the minus strand of NZ_OZ186798.1, from coordinate 7,800,076 downwards.
CGAGCGGCCTGCTCCGCCGGTTCAGTCGGGCGGCGACGGTGACGGTCACCCCGGCACTCCGTGGACGCCGCCGGAAGAGCCCCCGAGCCCCGACGGGTCCAGCCCGGAAGGGGACGGGAAGCACCGGAAATGACGTCTTCCGCGCTGCGCACCGACCGCCCCGGCCGCAAAGAGCTGAGGCGGATGCTGGCGGAGATCGGTGCGCTGTCGTCGGACTGGATGCCTTCCTTCTCGGCCGTCGACCGGGCCGCGTTCCTCCCGCATCTCATGTGGCCTTACGACATGTCGACCCGTTCGAGCGTCTGCGTCGACAAACGCGCCGACCCGGACGCCTGGTATGCGGCGGCCGACAGTAACGTGCCCATCGTCACCCAGTGGGACGACGGCGCGCACAGCGGCAGTGATCCCGGAAAGCTGTCCACCAGTTCTTCGTCCATGCCCTCCACCGTTTTCTCCCTGCTGCGGGACCTGGATGTGGAAGCGGGCATGCGCGTGCTGGACGTCGGCACGGGGACAGGCGAGACGGCAGCGTTGCTGAGTCACCGGCTCGGCCAGCGCAACGTGACGAGCGTCGAAGTGGACGCGACGGTGGCCGCGACGGCTCGTGACCGCCTGTTCAAGCTGGGCTTCCGCCCCGAGGTGGTCGTGGGCGACGGGTTCCACGGGCACGCCGCGGCCGCTCCCTACGACCGTATCCTGGCCACGGTCGGCCTGCGCCGACTGCCCATGGACTGGGTCACGCAGACCCGGCGCGGCGGTGTGATCCTCGCTCCCTGGGGCACCTCCTACGGCAATGCCGACGCCGTGGTCCGCCTGGTGGTGGACGGCGGGACAGCCACAGGGCCCTTCACCAGGCTGGTGGAGTTCATGAAGCTCCGCGCGCAACGGGGCCCGGCGATCCGGCCCGCCGACTACCTGTCCGCAGGTCCCCTGGAGGGCGCCGGCCAGAGCACGGTGGCACTCGCTGAAGAAGACTTCCTGACGGGCCAGTTCACGGATCTGCCGTTCGTCCTGGGCCTTCGGGTTCCTCACTGCCGCCAGGCAGTGGCAGACAAGCGGGGCGGCGAGCATCCTGTCTGGTTCTACAGCCTCATCGACACCTCATGGGCCTGCGTGCTCTTCCGCGACGGCCAGGAACACGCCTTGGTGTGGCAGTCCGGGCCCAGACGTCTGTGGGACGAAGTCCGGGACGCCTACGACTGGTGGAAGGAACGCGGGTCCCCGGACGTGACGCGGTTCGGACTCACCATCGACTCCTCGGGCCAGAGAGCCTGGCTGGACGATCCGGCGAAGGAGTCCTGGCCCGTTCCACCGCCGCCCCTCTGACGTCGCCGGTGCCTGTCGCACGCGACTCCGCCCCACCGCCATCCCGGTAGCGACGCCGGTCGGGGTAGTCCAGGCGGGAGAGGATCGCGGAGGTCAGCGTGTCCGCGTCCTCGGTGACGCGGGCGCCGGCCCCGCCGGGCGGGACCAGGACCCTGACTTGTCGGTGAGATGATCCGCCGTTTCTTCGGCGGCCGCAGGATGTGTCGCGGCCTGGAGCATGTCCACACGCGGGGTACCGCTGTCGGACACCCGGGTGGGCAAGCCGACGGCCGCTCGGATGGTGCGCCCCGTGATGCGGTCCGGTGCGACTCGGCTGGTTTGCGACGATTTCGCGGTCGCCGTCAGGGCCGGTCGAGGCGACCCCTCGGCCGCGGGGTGGTCGTTCATTAAACAGCTCTGGCTCATTGGTCTTGACCAATGCGAGGCCGCTTGGCATGCTGGCGATGGCCGAGAACCGATCATGTGTTCCCTTCCTGCACACGCTCTCCCGGATGCGTGCCGCATTCCGGTTCCAGAATCATGCGCTCGTCTCGCGATCCGAGAACGCGTCAGTCCTGATCGAAGAACAGCTGCTATTCCTGCAAGGTGCCATTGCGTACGCAAATGACACATCGTCGCATTGGTGTATCACCTCCGTGCCGTCCGTACGGAGGTCACCGCCCGTCTCAGGCACATCCCGTGGGCTGTCAGACAACAGGAGGCTGGTGCCGACGTGCAAGGAAACCTGACCGTACGTAGACCCGTACCGGAAGCCGACCTGTGGGACCGGGTGGCGCTGCCGTCGGCGCCCCCCGAACCACCCGCCGGGCCCGTCGCCGCGCCCGGACTGCGCCGCGCCCTGTCCTTGCTCGAGGAAGGCGTGCTGACCAGTAAGGCCAACCGCGCCTGCGGTTCGTACGCGGCGCGGGCGGTGCCGTCGGCCGGCGCCCTGTACCCCTACGAGTTCGCCGTCCTCACCGACGAGGACGGCGTGCCGACGGCGTTCCGCGTCGACGCCGACCGGCGCACCTGCGCCCGGGTGGCCGCCGGGGCGGCCGTCGCCGCCGCACTCGACGCGTCCGACCTGGCCGTCCCGGAAGGCGGCGGCGCCCTGGTCGTCACGCTCACCCGCCCCTGGCTTTCCATGCGCAAATACGGTGACCGGGGGTACCTCTACACCCAGCTCGATGCCGGACACGCGGCCGGGAACCTCGTACTGGCCGCGGCCGGCCGTGGCGCGGCGGGGGCGCTACGGCTGCGCTTCCCGAGGGAATCCCTGTCGCGATTGCTGGAGGCGAACGAGAACTGCCGGGAGATTCACTCGGTGACCCTGCTGCCGGCCGGTCCGGCCGACGACTCCTGGACCCGGTGGACCGTACACGACGACACCGACCGGGAACGGCGCGGCCCCACCTGGCGGTCATGGCTGGAACGCACCTGCTGGGACTCCCTCGCCGGGTGGACCGGGCACTTGGAGGCCCCGGCCCTCCACACGGTGGCCGCGCCGCTCGCGCGCGTCCGCACGGGCGGACGGCTGCCCGCCGCGGACAGCGGCCTGGGCGATGCGTCCGCGTGGTCCGAACTGATCGGAACGCGCGCCTCCAGCAAGGCGTTCACCGGCGCCCCCGTCCCCGCCGCCGCCGTCTGGCAAGCGGTCTCGGCCCTGACGACACCGCTGGAGACCGACCTGCCCGACGCCACGGCGCTGTCCGCCACGCTCGTGCTGCGGTCGGCCGCGGAACCCGGACACGACGCGGTGTACCGGCTGGACACCGGCGAGCGGCGGCCAGGACGGCTGCCGTCCACCGACGAGGTGGCCCGAGCCTGCATGCGGCAGCGCGCCCTCGCCGGGGCCGCCGCCATCCTGCTGCTGCACGTGCCGCGCACCTCGCTCGCCGGGGCCGGCTCCGCCGCCGGCGCCGAGAACCTTCGCGAGCTCGCTTTCCGCTGCGGCGCCCTGGGCCAACTGCTCTACCTGGGCGCGCACCGCGCGCGGGTCGGCGTGACCGCCATCGGCGGTTTCGACACACCGCTGTGGCGAACGCTGGCGGGGCTGCCGGAGGACGACGAGATCCTGTACGCCCTGCTGATCGGCCGCCCGGACGACTCGGGCATCAAGTTCGACCGGCTTGCCATGGCGCACGCCCAGAACGAGCGGTGACCCCGATGCGCGCCGTCCTTCCCGAAGTACTCACCGACGTCCTCGCCCGCCACGGCGACCGGGTCGCGGTCACCGACGCCGACGGTCAGCTCGGCTACGCCGACCTGGCCGGCCGGGCCCGTGCCGCGGCGGACCGGCTCGCCCGGTACGACGTGCGCGGCGAGCCGCCCCGGGTGGGTCTGTACGCCACCAACTCCGTCGAATACGTGGTCGCCTACCTGGCCACGCTGTTCGCGGGCGCGGTGCCCTTCCTGGCCGACTCGGCGTCCGGCCCGTTCGAACTCTCCCGGATCGCCGAGGACTGCGGGCTGGACCTGCTGATCCACGCCCCGAGCGCCGACGTACGGGACATCGTGAGCGAACACCTCACGGACGACGGCGAGTTCGGCTACCTCACGGTCAGCCGGGTGCGCCGGTACGAAACCCCGCGTCCGCGCCTGCTGGACGACACCGAGGTGTGCCGGTTCACGTCCGGCTCCACCGGCAGGCCCAACTGCATCGAGTTCTCCGGCACGGCCGTGTCCGCGGCGGCCGCCAACTGGGTGAAGGGCACCGGTCTCACGGCCGAGGACCGGATCGCCTGTTTCGCGGCGCTCTCCAACGGCCTGGCGTTCAACACCTCGTTGCTGGCGGCCTTCCTGCAAGGCGCCTCACTGCACCTGTCCCACGGTCTGCCCACCGCCTCCCGGGTGGTACGGCTCCTGGAGAGCACGGCCGCCACCCGGCTGGTGGCGTTCCCGGCGCTGTACGACTCGATCGTGCGGCGGGCCCCCGAGAAGGGCTTCGCCACCGTACGCACCGCGATCTCCTCCGGTGCCCCACTGCGCGACTCGGTGCGCGAGGAGTTCACCCGGCTCACCGGCGTACCGATCCACAACTACTACGGTGTCGCCGAGACCGGGCCGCTGACGTATGCCGCCGACGCGACCGCCAGCGGGCTCGGCACGCCCCTGCCCGGTGTGCACCTGCTCGCCGAGGAGCACGGCATCCGGGTCAGGAGCGAGTCGATGGGCTCGCGTTACCTCAACGCGCCCGGCCTGTTCGAGCGGCGTCTCGACGGCGAGGGCTACTACCACACAGGTGACCAGGGCCTGTTGCTCGACGGCGCGCTCCACCTGACCGGGCGCACGAGCCGGATGGTCAACGTGGGCGGGCGCAAGATCGACCCGATCGAGATCGCCGACGTACTGCGCGCGGCCCCCGGTGTCCTGGACGCGGTCGCCTTCGAAGCCGAGAACCAGCACGGCGAACCGGCCCTGGCCGCCGTCGTCGCCGCGGAACCGGGCGTGACCGCGCGGTCCCTGCGCGCGCACTGCGCGGCGGCCCTCCCGTCGTTCAAGGTGCCCGGCATCCTGCGCGTGGTGGACCGGATACCGGCGAACTCGATCGGCAAGCCGTCCGTCGAGCGCCTGCGCCGCCTGCTCAGCTCCCCAGACAGCCACTGAACCTCCCTCCGACCCACAGGACTTGCCCATGGACAGCAGCGCGCTCCGCACCAAGATCATCGATCTCGTCATCGCGGCCGGTGACGGCAGCGTCACCGCCGCCGACCTCGCCGCCGCCGGCTACTCCCTGCGCGACGTCGGGTACACCTCGCTCTCCTACATGCGCCTGATCGACAGCATCGAGAACGAGGTCGGGGTCTACCTGGACCCGGAGGCCGCCATCGAGCACTACGAGACCATCGACTCCGTCACGGCCCTGGTGCTCGCCGGCGGCGCGGACGCCGATGCCTGAGACACCCGCGGCGAGCGGCCGCACGATCGGGATCGTCGGCCTGGGGCGACTCGGCTCGGCCGTGCGCGCGGTCTGCCGGGCGGACGGCACCACGGTCTGCCTCACCGCCTCCCGCCGTACCGGCTGGTCCGCCGAGGCGGTCCCCGACGTGCTGATCGACGCGAGCGCCCCCGAGGCGCACCCGGACGTCCTCGACTACTGCGCGGGCCACCGGGTACCGCTCGTCGCCTGTGTCTCCAACCTGTCGGACACCCAGTGGAAGGCGCTGGCGGAACTGGCCGGAACGGTGCCGGTGGTCCGGGCGACCAACCTCTCCTTCGGCCACTACCTCCAGGCGCGCATCGCCGAGTTCACCGCCGCCTACGCCACGGGCCGGTTCGACCCGGTGACCACCGTCCGCGAACGACACCCGCTCGGCAAGGCACACCGGCCGAGCGCCACCGCGCTGGCGCTCGCCGGAACCTGGGCCGGGGCGAGCGGCCGGGAGGTGGCCGACATCGCCGACGAACGGTCCGGACTGCCCGTCAGCGAACACGAGCTGACCCACACCTGGGACGGCGAGTCGCTGCACGTACGACATCACGTCGGGAGCTGGACGGTGCCGGCCCGGGGCGTGCTGGCCGCCGCCGACTGGGCCCGCGCCGCCGCTCCCGGCCTGGTCACCATGCGGACCGTCTACGACGACCTGACAGCGGGGAGCAGGACATGACCACCGAGGAACCGCAGCCGCTGAACCCGGCCGAACGCCGGATCGTACTCCAGGTGGCGCTCGGCGCCCGGATGCTCTCCCTCGACGGGCACGACGACTTCAACCAGGGCCAGATCTCCGCCCGGATACCCGGCCGGGACGAGTTCTTCATCAAGGGCGCCCTGGTCGGCTTCGACGAGGCGGCGCCGGCGGACGTGGTCCGCTGCGCCGTGGACCACACCCGGCCCGCCCCGCCGCAGGCACCGCCGGAACTCCCCCTCCACCAGGCCATCTACCGGGCCCGGCCGGATGTCAACGGCATCGTCCACAGCCACGCGCCGTACACCCTGCTGTTCGGCGCCACCGATCTGGAGCTGCGCCCGGTCTCGCACGACGGCGCCTACTTCCGCGACCGGCTCGGCCTGTTCACCGAGACCAGCAACACCGTACTGGACATCGCGACCGGTGAGCACATCGCCAAGGACCTCGGCGAGCACCCGGCCGTGCTGCTGCGCAACCATGGCGGAGTGATCGTCGGCAAGAGCGTGCGGCACGCCGCCGTCTTCGCCCAGGTGCTGGAGCGGGCCTGCCGCCTCCAGCTCACCGCCGAGAGCACCGGCGTGCCGTACGCCTGGTCCACCGACCGGGACGTGGCCGCCAAGCAGGACTTCGTCTACGCCGACCTCTCCGTCCGCTCGTACTGGGACTACGCCGTCCGCCGGGTCGGCCGGCACTGGCCGGAGACCGCGGGCTGGGACCGCGGCTGACCGCACCGCCCGAACGGCCCGCCGGGGGACGGCCGGCCGCCGCCGAACGGGCACCGTCCCGGGCGCGCCCCGCCGCCACCGGGCCCGGCGCGCCCGCACGCCGGCCGGCCGCCCCCGCACCGCGCCGCGCGCCGCCCGCCCCGCTCCCGCCCACCCGCATCCGACACGCACGGAGGACTTCCGATGAAGGTCCAGCGCATCCTGCCCACCGAGGAGGCGGCCGATCTGCTCGGCCTGGTCCGGGACATCGCTGCCGGCGAACTCGCCCCGCGCGTGGCGGAGTTCGAGGAATCCCACACCTTCCCCCGGGAGATCGTGCGCACCCTGGGCAAGGCCGGGCTGCTGAGCCTGCCGTACCCCGAGGAGTACGGCGGCGGCGGACAGCCGTACGAGGTCTACCTCCAGGCGCTGGAGGAGATCGCCTACCACTGGTTCGGGGTCGCCGAAGCGGTCAACGTGCACAATCTCGCCTGCTTCGGCACCGCCGCCTACGGCACCCGGGCCCAGCGCGAGGAACTGCTGCCCGGCATGCTCGGCGGCGAACTCCTCGGCGCCTATTGCCTGTCCGAGCCGGAGGCCGGGTCGGACGCCGCCGCCCTCGCCACCCGGGCGGTCCGGGAGGACGACGGCTACCGGATCAGCGGCACCAAGGCGTGGGTCACCCACGCCGGACACGCGGACTTCTACACCGTGTTCACCCGCACCGGCGGACCGGGCGCCCGGGGCCTGTCCTGCCTGGTCGTGCCCGGTGATACACCCGGCATGGTGGTGCACGAGCCGGAACGGAAACTCGGCGTGTGGTCCAACCCGACCGCCCAGCTAGGCTTCGACGGCGTCCGGGTGCCGGCCGGGCGGCTGATCGGCCGCGAAGGCAAGGGCTTCCTGATCGCGATGGGCGCACTGGACCGCGGCCGGCTCGGCATCGCGGCCTGCGCGGTCGGCATCGCCCAGGCCGCCGCCGACTACGCCGTGCGGTACGCCAAGGAACGCCGCCAGTTCGGGCAGCGGATCCTCTCCTTCCAGGGCATCGGCTTCCTGCTCGCCGACATGGCCACCCAGATCGCCGCGGCCCGGGCACTCACCCTGGCGGCCGCCCGGCTGAAGGACGCCGGCCGCCCGTACTCGCTGGAAGCGGCGAAGGCGAAGCTGTTCGCCACCGACGTGGCGATGAAGGTGACCACCGACGCGGTGCAGGTCCTCGGCGGCGCGGGCTATGTCCGCGACCACCCGGTGGAGCGCTGGATGCGCGAGGCCAAGCTGCTGCAGATCGTCGAGGGCACCAACCAGATCCAGCGCATGGTCATCTCACAGGGCCTGTAGCCGTCTGGGCACGCCCCCCCCTGTCAGCAGCGCCGAACGAGGCAACCCGAAAGGACGGTTCGGAACACGATGACCACGGTCGAGGAGCGGACCCTCACACTGGACTCCGCCAGATCCGGCACCGGCCCCGCCACCTGGGGCCAGCGGGCGATCTGGGGCGTCGTCACCCGGCTCGGTGACGACGCCCCCCGCTACAATCTGCGGCTGGACCTGCCGCTCGACCCGCCCCGCCCCGCCGCCCGCGTCCTCGCGGACCTGACGGAGCTGCTGCGGATGCACGACAGCCTGCACACCCGTCTCCTGCCGGACGGCGAGGACGGGCTGCGCCAGGTCGTGGACGGGTGCGGCGAACTGCCCGTGGCGGTCCGCACCTGCGCCGCCGCCAAGGCCCCGGCGGTCGGCGAAGCCCTGCTGGAGGAGCTGGCGGGACGCTCCTTCGATCACGCGCGCCAGTGGCCGTTCAGAGTCGGCCTGGTGGAGTGCGAAGGGCTGGTGCACCGGCTGGTGCTGGCGGCCTCGCACACCGCGATGGACCTGTGGGGCGAGGGCCGGATGCTGCGCGACCTGCGGCTGATCGAGGCGGGCGAGACCGCCGAGTCGCTGCTCGCGGCCCGGCCCGCCCTCCAGCCGCTGCAGGCCTCCGAGTTCCAGGCGTCCCCGCTCGGCCGCCGCCGCGACGAGGCGGCCCGGCGCTACTGGTGCGAACGGCTGGCCGCCGGCCCCCGGCGGATCTTCACCGCCCCCGCGGCACCGGAGCTCGCGGACACCGACCCGGGCCGGCTCTTCCCCAACGCGCTGCTGCGCTCGCCCGCGCTCGCGGTCGCCGTCGAGCGGGTCGCGGCCGGGTGGGGCGCGAGCGACGCGGCGGTGCTGCTGGGCGCGGCCTCCCACCAGCTGGCCAGGATGTCCGGGAACGACGACATCCTGTTCCAGGTGGTGGTGAGCAACCGCTTCCAGCCGGCCGCCGCCGAGTCGGTCAGCACGATGGCGCAGGAAGCGGTGTTCCTCCTCCCGGACGCGGGCCGGGACTTCCAGGACGCGGTACGGCGGACGCGGTCCGTCTCGTTCAGCGCGTTCCGGCACGCCGGATACGACAAGTGGGCGCTGGACCGCGAGGTGGCGCGGCTCGTCGAGCGGGGTGAGGCCGCCGACCACTCGTGCTGGTGGAACGACACCCGGGACCCGGGCACCGGCCCCTTCGACACCACCGGACGCCCGCGGGCCGCGCTGACCGAGCTGACCGGCAGCACCGAGCTGAGCTGGCCCACGGAGTTCCTGCCCCGGGCGAACGTCTCCGTGGCGGTGGACGTGCTGACCGCCCCCGGCGCCCTGGAGCTGTGCATGACCGCCGACCCGGCCGTCCTCACCCGCGACGGCATGGAGACCTTCCTGCGCGGGGTCGAGCGGCTGGTCGTCACCGAGGCGATGGCGCTGGGGGAGGCATGAGCACGCGGTACGCGGGCATCGCCTGGACGGGCACGGGCTACCGGGTCGAGGTCATCGACGGCGCGGGCCGCCGGGTGACCGCACCGAGCGGCTGGGGTGCCGCCCAGGTCGCCGAACTCATCACCTGGCTGCGGGAACTGGGCCGGGAACAGCCGCTGGCCGCGGTGATCGACAGCACCAACGGCCTGCTCGACGGACCCTTGACGGCGGCCGGCCTGGAGGTCTACCGCGCCGATCCCTGGCTGCTGCCGCCCCGGCCGCGGTTCGGCTCCGTCCCGGCCCGCCGACTGGCCGAGCAGGCCCACCGCACCCCGGGCGGGCTGGCCCGGGTGACCGCCGAGAGCGGCACCCTGGCCGGCCGCGCCGACGAGTACTTCGAGGGCGTACGGCGCAGCGAACCGCTCCAGGCGGCGCTGACGGCGGCCGGGCGCTGCCTGGAACACGGCGACCGTGACACGCCCCGGATCGCGCTCACCTTCGACGACGGCCCCGACCCGGTGCAGACCCGCCGGATCCTGGAGATCCTGGACCGCTACGGCGTCCGGGCCACCTTCTTCTGCGTCGGCCACCATGTCGCGGCGCTGCCCGACGAGGTGCGCCGGATCGCCGAGGCCGGCCACGAAATCGGAAACCACTCCTGGTCACACCCCTTCCTGCCCGACCTGACCGCGGAGCAACTGCGCGAACAGCTCGACCGGACGGCGGAGGCGGTGGCCCGGGTGACCGGCGAGGCGCCGACCCGGTTCCGGCCGCCGTACGGCGCGCTGAGCCCGGAAGTACTGGCCGCGCTCGACGGGCACCCGACCACGCTGACCCTGTGGGACGTGGACTCCCGCGACTGGGCGAGACCGGGACCGGAGCGGATCGCCGCGACCGTCCTGGAGGCCGCCGGACCGGGCTCGGTGGTGCTGATGCACGAGGGCGGCGGCGACCGGCGCCAGACCGTACAGGCCCTCCCGTCGATCATCGAGGGCCTGCTCGAGCGCGGCCTGGAACCGGTCCCCTTGGCAGAACTGCCCGCGCCGCCCGGCACCGGCGGCAGCCGGCCGCTCGACCAAGAAGAACACGATCTACGGCTGGAGCACTGAAGACCCATGAAGGATCGCTCGGCAGACCACACCCCGGCGGTGACGGCCCCGCACGACCAGGACCGGGCCGCCGGGCCGCCGCCGGCCGGGGAACCGGCGATCTGGTCCCGTAACTTCCAGTACTACTTCACCGCCCGCAGCGCCGGCCTGCTCGGCTGGGCCATGCTGCCGGTCGCGGTCTCGGCCGGACTGCTCAGCTCCGGGTACGACCTCAGCACCGCGGGCTACTCGATGGCCTTCCTGGTCGGCCCGTTCGCCGGGCTGGTGCTCTTCGGCGGGGTGCTCGCCGACCGGTTCACCGCCCGCCGGATGATGATCGCCTCCGACCTGGCCAACCTCGCCACCCATGTGCTGCTCGCCTTCCTGTTCCTGCACGGCATCGACCACCTCTGGCACCTGTACGGCCTGCTGATGGTGGCCGGCACCGCCAACGCGATGTTCCAGCCGGGCGCCTCCTCGACCGTCCCGCTGGTGGCCCGGGACGTGCAGGGCGCCAACGGTGTGCTGCGCATCTCCGAGGCGCTCACCGCGCTCGGCGGCCCGGCGCTGGCCGGCGTGCTGGTCGGCACCGCCGCCACCGGCTGGGTCATGGTGATCTCCGCCGTCGCCTACGGCACCAGCGCGGGCTGCCTGCTCGCACTGCGGCTCGGCGTGGTGCCCGCGCCGCCGGCCGGCGAGAGCCTGTGGCGCAACCTGGTGGCCGGCTGGTACGAGTTCCGCTCCCGGAGCTGGCTGTGGGGCGTGATCGTGATCTGGATGTTCTTCGCCGTGCTCTCCTGGGGACCGCAGCTGTCGGTCGCCGCCGGGGTGATCGTGCCCGCGCACGGCGCCACCGCCTTCGGCCTGCTCAACTGCGCGTTCGGGGCGGGCACCGTGGCCGGCGGGGTGCTGGCGCTGCGCTACAAGCCGGTCCGTCCGCTCGCCGCCGGGGCGGTGGCGATGCTGGCGTACCCGCTCTACCCGCTCGGCATCGTGCTCGACTGGCCGGTGTGGCTGCTCGCCGTCGCCCAGGTCGTGGTCGGGATCGGCATCACCTTCTGGGGCGTCATGTGGGCCACCAGCGTGCAGACCCAGGTGCCGGGCGAGGTACTCAACCGCGTCCACGCCTACGAGGTCGCCGGTTCCGTCGGCATGTTCCCGGTCGGCAGCGCGCTGGCCGGTCCGGCCGCCGGAGCCTTCGGCACCGACCGAGTACTGCAAGTGGGCATCGTGGTCGCCCTGCTCACCGCCACCGCACTACTGCTGACCCGCCCGATCCGCACCCTGCCCCGGGTACCGGACCGCGCTTGAACGGCGCGGGCAGCGTACGACGAGGTCGTCGGAGTGACCGCCATCGACCACACCGGCACGGTCGCCCCCACCTCCCAGTACGGTGATCACGTCGGCATCGGCCGTCACTCGCGCGTCACTGTGATGTCGGCGTGACAGCGCCACGCTAAAAGGGGGGTTCTGCGGAGTACCCGTCCTCCCTGAGAGGGGTGGGGGTGGGTTCGGTCTTTGCCTTGGCGGCGCGCTGTTCGGCGACTGTGGGGTGGGCGGTTATCGCCTCTATCGCCTGTCCTTGCCGGACCAGGACCTCGAACAGTTCCTCACGTGCCGCGATAGTGCCCAGGTCCCGCAGCTCCGCCGCGGCCTCGGCAAGGCGGCCGACGGCGTGGAGGAGACCTGCTCTGACGATGCGGGGGTCGGTCCATGGATCGGGGTGGGCTTCGACCACGGCGATCGCTTCCTCGGCACGGCCGAGGCCGGCGAGGGCGAAGGCCCGCCACCAGTGCTGGAACTCCTCATGACCGTGGTGGGGCACGGTAAGGGGATGGTCCAGGAGATAGAGCAGTTCTGCGGGCCGGCCGAGGAGGGGATGGACAAGCGGGGCCAGGAGGTTGGAGCAGTCGTACCAGCCGAAGCCGCATTCGGCCACGGTGATCGCGTCGTCCAGTCGGCCGTCCTCCAGCAAGACCGAGGACAGCCAGGCCCGGTAGCCGACCCAGTCGTCGGCGGCGATTGCCTCACGCATCACCGTTTCGGCCTCCTCGGCCCGCCCGTGCTCTCGCAGGGCACGGGCGTAGATGTCCAGGACGGCGTGTGCGTCGTGTCCGGTGGCCAGCTCGCGCAGCTCCTCGAGCCGAGCGTGGCGTGCCAGTAGTTCGGCGTAGGCGGTGAGGGTGTTCTCGGAGAGGAATCGGCGCCTGGCCATGTCCTCCCCCAGGATCCGGATCGCCTCGTCGGCGCGGCCCGCACGCTCCAGTACCCGGGCCTGGAGCTCCTGCGCGTCCGAGCAGGAGTGGTCCCGTCGGCCCTCGTCGTGGGCGTGCCGTGCGGCTTCGGCGTGCGGGGCGATCAACTCCAGCACCCGCTCGTCACGGTCCTTGTCCTCGGTGATCTCCACCAGGGCCGTCCGGATCCACGGCTCACCGATGTGCGGCACGAGCAGGTCGATGGCCTCATCCACGCGCCCTGCCTTGGCGAGCAGTTCGGCGACGTCACGGCACACGGTCGGCGAAGCGCGGTCCTCCTCGTCCGGGCACACCAGATCCAGGGCCTCAGCCACCCGGCCCGCCCGCGACAGGATCTGCGCCTTCGCCCACAGAGCTGTCCGCCACCCGGTCGCGGCGAACGGCTCCATCACCTCCAGTGCCCGCCCGAACTCACCCGCCCGGCACAGCTCGCGCACCGCTCCGTCCGCGCAGAACCACTCGCCGCGCTCCTCCGCCGCCTGGATCACAAGGTCCAGGTGACCGTACTCCAGCAGGAGAGTCACTTTCCGGGGAGAAATGCCACCGTAGTTGCTGACCTGCCATGAAAGATCCTCTGTGTTCACGGCTGAAAGCGTAGAAGTAGCCACCGACACCACCGCGTCACGAGGCAGTCGATCACTCGCCTCGGCTTACGGCGATACAAATGGCCTCCACCCCCGGGCGCGGGCTGGCGGATGGTGTTTGGCGACAACTCCTAGCGGCATGCACCCGATGCCGGGGTCCTGGCCGCGGGGAGTGAGCTCCGTGACACGGCGTCGGTGACACAGCGCGGTGTGCACCCGTTCCGCGCGCCGGATCAGGTGCCCGCGGCCTGCGCCGGCACGAACCGGTCCCCCGCGATCCGTTCGGTGGCGCCTGCGGCGCTTCTGCCAACGACGCGGAACATCGAGCGGGACCCGCAGGGTGCCGCACCGCATGCCCTGGAACTCCGTTTCGGAGCGGGGCAGAACGGGGCTCTTCCGAGGCTGTTCGCGCCGCGGCGGGTGCGAGAGAAGTGTGATCGTGGGCGGGGGGAAGCATATGTGACGGTGCCTGATGTGTCAGGCGTGCAGGACGACCTTTCCGGCGATGGTGCCGGATTCGGCCAGCCGCATGGCTTCGGCGACCTGGGTGAGGGGGAGTTCGGCGGCGATCCGGGCGGTGATGTCACCACGGCGCAGAGCTTCGAAGACCTCCGTGAGGTCGTTGCGCAGCCGGGCCCGGAAGCGGTCGCGACTCAGGGCGCGGCCGGCCCAGACGTTGAAGAAGTAGGCGTGGCGGCGGTTGGGCAGCGTGTTCCACAGCCAGACCCGGGCCAGCAGCTTGAGGACGGGCCACTGCTTGGAGCCTTCGGCGTCGCGGGTGGAGGCGCTGCCGTAGGAGACGAGCGTTCCGCCGGGGGCGAGCAGGCTCCAGGAGTCGACGATGCCGCGGCCGCCGACGTGGTCGAAGACGGCGTCCACGCCGCGCGGGGCGAGTTCCCGGACACGGGTGGGGATGTTCTCGGTGCGGTAGTCGATCGGGGTCACCCCTTGTTCCCGCAGGGCGGCGTGGTGACGTGCGGAGGCGGTCCCGATCACCCGCGCGCCCGCGGCCCGGGCGAGCTGGACCAGGACGGACCCCACACCCCCGTTGGCGCCGTGCACCAGAACGGTCTGGCCGGCGCGCACCCGGGCCTTGCGGTGCAGCATCTGCCAGGCCGTGATGCCGTTGATCACCACGGTCTCCGCCGCTGCGGCGCCGATCCCGTCCGGGACAGGCACCAGGTCGGCGGCGTCGAGGAGCACGTGGCTGGCCCATCCGCCGACCTTCAGCAGCGCGGCCACCCGTGTGCCGACCAGCCCCGCGTCGACACCCTCACCGGTCGCCGCCACGGTGCCGACCAGGTCGTAGCCGGGGACGAACGGGAAGGGCGGCTGGTCGTAATAGCGGCCGCGGCGCATCTGCTGCTCCGCGAAGGAGACACCGGTGGCTTCCATACGGACGACGACCTGGCCCGGACCGGCAGCCGGAACGGCCCCGTGCCGCACCTCGAGCCCCTCCGGCTCGACCCTGCCCGGCAGCACGACCTCGACCATCGTTTCGGCGTTCATGAGACCTCCCTCGACTGCCACCCCCGTTAGGGGCTGGCGCTTTCGTTAGAAGTTATAACTCCAATGGCGAGCGAGGGTCAAGAACGTTCGTAATAGGGTCTAACCATGAGCCATGAGCCATGAGCCTGTGCCGAACGGCTCGCCCGGCCGCCGCGTCAGGCGCCGATCCGGCCGGCCCCGGGCGCACGCCGCGCCTCTGGGGCGCCGGCACGATCATCAAGTCCGGGTCGGGCGGCCGACGGCCGAACTCCCTTCGCCGGTAACGGCGAACGATCGGCGGTTCACGGCCGTGGGCAACGATCGGCAACTGGGCCAGGGCCGCCAGGGAGCCAGGCGCCGACCCAGCGCCTCAGGACGTCCTGGAGGGCGTCGAGGGCCCGGTAGAGGGTGCGGGGCCGGCCGTTGCCGGGTGAGAAATGTGTGGGCGGCGGTCACGAGGGTGACGTGGTGGTGCCATGCCCAAGTCGGTCGGCGTGCCGACCATCTCCGAAGCCTTCCGCCACTTCTCTCACTGCACCGGCACCGGGTCCCGAGCGGACCGGTTCACGTACGGCCGGGAGCAGCAGGGAGCAATCGCCCTTGGCATGCCGGTCCTCGCGCGGCACCGAGGCGCACACGTCGGCCACCGGCGTACGCCCCGGCGACGGAGTGCGTGGATCGGGGGCGTACCCGGCCGCCGACGGGCACGCCCCTCCTCCTGAGGATGGGTCCGAGCTCAGCAGCTCAGGTTCGAGCCGGGCGTGGTACCGAGGATCTGGACGAACGCCTGGTACTTGTTGATACGGCTCTGGACCTGGGCGGGGTTGCCGCCGTTGCACTCCAGGGCGCCGTTGATGGAGCGGATGGTCTCACCGAAACCGGCGCCGTTGACCATGGCGTTGTGGGCCGTCATGGTGCCGGGACCGGACTGCGTGTTCCAGTACCACAGGCCGGTCTTCCAGGCCACGGAGGCGTTCTGCTCCACCTGCCAGGGGTTGCCCAGCAGGTCGATGCCGAGGGCGTCACCGGCGGCCTTGTAGTTGAAGTTCCAGCTGAGCTGGATGGGACCGCGGCCGTAGTAGGCGGCTTGGCCGGCCGGGCAGCCGTAGGGCTGGGTGGTGTCACAGTAGTGCGGGTAGTTGGCGGTGTTCTGCTCCACGATGTACACGAGGCCGCCGGTCTCGTGGCTAACGTTGGCGAGGAACGCCGCCGCCTCCTGCTTCTTCACCGTGTCGCTGCCGGTGTTGGCGAAGGCCGGGTAGGCGCTCAGCGCCGCCTTGAGGCCGCTGTAGGTGTAGAAGGAGTTCCGGTTCGGGAACATCTGGTTGAACTGCGCTTCGCTGACGACGAAACCCGAGGGGTCGGGCTGGCCGCCGCCGTCCGATCCGCAGACGCCCTGGTCGGCCCAGACGTCCGAGGCGCCCGGACGCTCGTTCTGCGTCCACCACTTCGCGGTCCAGTTGTGCCCGTTGTACGAGACGGAGCCGCCGCCCGTGTAGACGGACGAGGCGTTCCAGGCAGGCGCGCAGGCGGCCGCGGTGGCCGCACCGGCCGCAGCGGCGGGGAGGATGACGAGCGTCGCGACGACCGCCACGAGGGCGGCCAGCAGGCTCATGACACGTTTGATCACGCGATCAGCTCCTTCGGCGCGGTGTCGCCGACGGGCGACACCGCCATGGGGGGGCCACCACACTTAAGCCGGGTGGTCTGAACCTGTCAAGGTCTAGACCAAAGGCCGTCCTCGACCTGCCGACGAGCGAGGACGCTTCGCCGGAGTGTCGGCCATGTACGCCCGTCACGCTGTCAACTGCGGTGATTCCGTGCGCGGTTCGGAAGTGAGGGCCGTTCGCGGCGCGTCCGCGCGCGATGAATCTTCGCGTCCGTACAACCTGGATGCGCGCGTACGTCACCATGCACACGCCGGGAGCGGTCTGCGTCAGCAGGTGAGCCCGGACCCCGGTGCCGTACCGACGATCGCGGTGATCCGCTCGTACCGGGCGACCCTCGACGCCACCGACTCCGGGTTGCCGCCGTCGCACTCCAGCGCGCCGTTGAGGGAGCGGATGGTCTGGCCGAACCCCGCGCCGCCGACCATCGCCTCGTGGGAGGTCATCGTGCCGGGACCGTTCTGGGTGTTCCAGTACCAGAGGGCGGTCTGCCAGGCCACCGACGGGTCGCGCTCCACCTTCCACGGGTCGTTCAGCAGGTCCAGGCCGAGCGCGTCACCGGCGGCCTTGTAGTTGAAGTTCCAGCTGAACATGATCGGGCCGCGACCGTAGTACGCCTCCCGCCCCGCCGGGCAGCCGTAGGGCTGGCTGTCGTCGCACTTGCGCCAGTAGTTGGCCTCGTTGATCTCCTTGACGTACCGGAGCCCGACCGACTCGAAGTCCGCGTGCGTCAGGAAGGCGGCGGCCTCCCGCGCCCGGGTCTGCGGCGTGCCCGTGTTGGCGAAGCCCGGGTAGGCGTGGAGCGCGTCGATCAACCCCTGGTACGTGTAGAAGGGGTCGCGCTCCGGGAAGATCGCGTCGAACTGCGCCTCACTGATGACGAAGTCCGACACCCCTCCGGCACAGGCGCCCCGGTCCTCCCAGACGCCGGTGGCGCCCGGATTCTCGTTCCGCGTCCACCACTTGGCGCTCCAGTTGCGCCCGTGGTGGGAGACGGTGCCACCGGACGGGTAGGCGGTGGTGGCGCTCCACAACGGTGCGCAGGCGGGCGTGTCCACGGCCGCCGCGGCGGGCGCGGCGACGGGCAGGAAGGCGGCCGTGGCGACGACGGCACCCAGTACGGTCAGAAACCTCTTGATGCGTTTCAGCGCTGCTCACTCCTTCGGCACGGCGCACCGAACACCTCGGCGGGCCCACGTGACGTGACGGTCACTCAAACCCTGTTGGTCTGGACCTGTCAACCGTGGGCTGGGACACTCCCAGGACGGCAGCAGCGGCGGTCAGCGAACCGCTTCGGTAGATTCCCGGAACCGAACCCGCCAAGGAGCGACCATGACCGCGTCCCGCAGCACCGGCGTCCGCGCCGTCTTACGCGTCCTCCCGCTCGTCGCCGGCCTCCTCGCGGCCGCCGTCGCACCGGCCGGAGCCGTCTCACCCGGCAGCCCGGCCGGGCCCCTCACCTGCGAGGGGAAGGGTGTCGATCCCCACGCACAGGTCCGCTACCGGACCGAGACCCTGATCCACGCGCCGTTGCGCACGGTGTGGCGGCTCCAGACCGATGTGGAGCGCTGGCCCTCCTGGCAGCCGTCCGTGACGACCGCGGAACGTCTCGGCCACGGTCCCCTCCGGGCGGGCTCGGCGTTCCGCTGGACCGTCCCGGTACCGCCCAACCCGGCCACGCCCGCCACCGAGTTGGAGATCACCTCCACGGTCGGGCAGCTGCGCCACCACTCCTGCCTCCGCTGGACGGGCCCCGCGGTCGGCGAGGACCTGCGCATCGACGGCGTCCACGTGTGGGACTTCACCGCGACCGAGGACGGTGTCCGGGTCCGCACCGAGGAGACGCATTCCGGGCCCCAGGTCGACGCGGACGTCCCCACCGCGAGCGAGTTGCTGCGCCGGAGTCTGGAGGCGTGGCTGCGCGATCTGAGGACCGCCGCCGAGGCCCGTGGCTGAACCCGCCGGGCGGGCCCGCCCGCTCAGCGGCCGACGGTGGTGCCCGCCGCGCCCGGGGCCGGCCGCCGGCCCGGTGCGCCGTCGTCGTCCAGGTCCTCCAGGAAGCCGGCCAGGACATCGGCCACCTCGTCCAGGGTGCGGGCGCTGAAGAGCACCGGCTGGTAGCCGCGGATGTCGTAGGGGGTGGCGAGCATGGCGCCGATGTCCAGCGGCCGGACGTCGGCCGCGTGCAGCCGGCCGATCTCGCCGTAGGAGGACAGCAGGGCAGCGCCGTACGCCTTGGGGGTCCCGCCCTCGTCGAGGACGC
This sequence comes from Streptomyces sp. SudanB182_2057, assembly GCF_964272715.1. Classification (NCBI taxonomy): domain Bacteria; kingdom Bacillati; phylum Actinomycetota; class Actinomycetes; order Kitasatosporales; family Streptomycetaceae; genus Streptomyces; species Streptomyces sp. SudanB182_2057. Next base: position 7,781,328 of record NZ_OZ186798.1, on the reverse strand, counting down.
CGTACTCCAGGGTGAACCAGTACACGTCGCTGATCATCTGGAGCACGTCCGCGCGCTCCACCCGCATCGCCGCCTTCCCGATCAGGCGGTAGATCCGGGCGAACGCGGGCGAGGCGAGGTGGATCCCGTGGCCGAAGACGTCGTGGATGACGTCGGGTTCGGGGGTGAACAGCGGTACGGCGGGGTGCCGGACGAACTGCACCGCGTGGAAGTAGCCGTCCGCCATCGATCCCAGGAACCGTTTGTTCTCGACGACTCCCCCGGCGAGGGTGAAGTCGAACCCCGTCGACCGCCGCAGGCGGGCACCGACCTCGGCGTGCTGCGGGATGTGGTCCGCGGGGACCGGGGCGTGCTCCCTGGCGTCGAGGGCGGCACGGCACGCGTGCTCGCCCTGGGCCGCCCACAGCGCCCGGTGGACGGTGCGCCAGGTTCTCTCCTCGTCCTCGGTGTAGTCCACGGGCGGGGACGGGTCGCCCACCCGGTGGCCGCGGGCCCGCGCGGCGATCTCCCCGCGCCGGAGCAGATAGTCCGGATCGCTCAGGCCGGGATGCTCGCCGGCCTCGCCCAGTCGGCCGTCGGCCGCGACGGGCGTTCGCACCTGGATGCCGCTCATGAACCGATCGTTCCTTCCCGGTCCTGGTCGGTCGGGCGGTACTCGTGGCAGCGGATGCGTGTTCCGGCCGGCGTCGCGGCGGCGGACGGCACGGCGCCGGGCGGGCGGTCCGGGTGTGGACCTGCGCGGTCACCCCGGGTGCCGCCTGAGGCGTCTCGGTGCGCGTGGCCGCCTCTCACGGCGGCCGGGGCCCCGAGGGCCCGGGCCGGCCGGCGACGAGTCCCCCGGACCGACTGTTCAGCTAGCTCACTCGTTCGAGTGCATGGAGCATGACGCACGCCTTCCCTGGACAGTCTCCTCTCAGCACGACCGATCGGCCACCGGCGCCGTGCGGCGTCACGCGGTGGTGGCCCTGCCGTCACCGCGGGTGTACGCCGACGGGGAGGTCGGCACCGGGGGCGGGCCGCTCGGCGCCTCCCGCCCGTGTCCGGCACCAACCCCGGCTCGCCGCCGTACTCTCCCGGTCCAGCGCCGCAGGCCGGGCGGCCGGGTCACCGCTCGGGGCGGTCTTGCCTTTGACGTGCGGGTCAGGGTTTAGCGTGTGCGCGCTCGACCGGCCGGAGCCACCGTGTCCCGGCCGCCGGACGCGTCGGCATGCCGCCCGGCGACGTCCCGCCCCTCCCCCGTCGCCGCGCCACTCCCCCAGGAGGTCACCCATGACGTCGGTCCCCCAGCGGATCAGCCGCGAGGTACGGCTCGCCGCTCTGCCCGCGGGGCTGCCCACGCCCGCCGACTTCACCCTCGCCGAAGTCCCGGTGGGGACTCCGGCAGCCGGACAAGTTCTCGTGCGCAACCGGTGGTTCCTGGTCTACGGCGGACTGCGCACCCTGCTCGGCGGGGCGGCGAAGGACACTCCGATGCCCACGCCGCGCCCCGGGGACACCCTGAGCGGGCCGGCCGTCGGCGAGGTGGTCCTCGCTCCGCCGGGCAGCCCGCTGCGCCCGGGCGACACGGTGACGCACCCGCTCGGCTGGCGTGAGTACGCCCTCGTACCCGAGGCGGAGTGCGCGAGGACCGATCCGGCACTGCCCGACCCGGTCGCCCAGCTCGCCTCCGGCTCCGCGGCGTACGGAGCGCTGACCCGGGTCGCCGGTGTGCGCGAGGGAGATGTCGTCCTGGTCACCGGGGCCGCCGGCGGGGTGGGTTCGCTGGCGGGGCAGATCGCCCGGCTGCTGGGCGCCTCCCGGGTGATCGGCACCACCGGATCGCCCGGGAAGGCCGGGCGTCTCGTCGCCGAGCTGGGCTACGACGCGGTACTGACCGCCGGTTCCTGGCGCGAGGGGCGCGGCTCGGGGAACTCCCGGGAGGCGTACCGGGCCTTCGCCGGTCAGCTCGCCGAGGCCGCGCCGGACGGCATCGACGTACTCCTCGACACCGTGGGCGGCCCGCAGCTCACCGCGGCGGTGGACGCCGCCCGGCAGGGCGCCCGGTTCGCCCTGGTCGGGGCGTTGTCCGGGCAGTTGGCGGCGGAGGGCTCCGGCGCCGCCGCCCCGACCGGGATCGACGTTTACCGACTGATCGTCAAGGGGGTGACCATGCGCGGGTACCTCGACGCCGACCATCCCGGTGTGCGGGCGGAGTGGACCGCGCGGTTCGCCGACTGGCTGCGGTCCGGCCGGATCCGGCTCCCCCTCACCCGGGTCTCGGGCATCGATCGTGCTCCATGGGCGTTGCGGGAACTGATCGAGGGCAAGCGATTCGGCACGGTCGTCGTGGAGTTGCCGGACCATGGCTGACGGCCGCTGCCACGGACGGCGGGAGGTACGCACCGTGCGGATCGGCGACGCGGCGGCGGCCGTGGGGACGACACCCAGGGCGCTGCGTTTCTACGAACAACGCGGCCTGCTGCCGCCACCGCCGCGCACGAGGTCGGGACAGCGGGACTACGGCCCCTGGGAACTCGCCGTGCTCCGCGTCATCCGGGAGCTGCTCGCTCTCGGGCTCACCGTCGAGGACCTGCGGGGCGTGGCCGGCCGGCTCCCCCTGCTCGCCGTCCACCCGGCGCCGCGGTGCGGGACCGCGGCGGCGGACCGGGGCGGGCCGGGAGTCGTGGGGGAGGCGGTGGTGGAGCGGCGGATCGCCGCGCTGGACACGGAGATCGAGCGGCTCACCCGGCTGCGGGACGGGCTGCGGGCGGGCCTGTCCGCACAGCGCGGCGGTGACCGGCCACGGCGCTCGCCCGCCGGGTGAGGCGGGCGGTCGTCGAGAAGCCGCGGCGGCGGAATCACGGCGTGCGGGTCGTCGCCCACAGCAGCAGGGCCGCGCAACTGAAGGCCGTTCCCAGGGCGGTCACCCCGGGCCATCCCGCCGCCGCGTACGCCAGTGAGGAGCCGGTGGCGCCGAGGGCGCTGCCGGCCGAGTAGAAGATCATGTAGCCGCCGATGATCCTGCTTCCCGCGTCCGGGCGCACCGCGTGGATGAGGGTCTGGTTGGTGACGTGCACGGCCTGGACGGCGAAGTCCAGCAGGGCCGTCCCGAGGGCGAGCGCCCACAGCGACTGCCGGGTGAAGGCCAGCGGGAGCCACGACAGGGCGAGCAGGACCAGCGCGGTGCCGGTGGTCCGCCCCGCGAGCCCGCGGTCGTTCCAGCGGCCGGCGATGCCCGCGGCCAGCGCGCCGGCCGCTCCGGCGAGCCCGAACGCGCCGATCGCGGTGTGCGACAGCGACCACGGGGGGCTGCTGAGGGGCTGGACGACGCTGCTCCACAGGGTGCTGAAGGCGGCGAAGACGAGGAGCGCCAGCGCCCCGCGCACCCGGAGCAGGCGGTTGTGTGCGAACAGGGTGACGGTGGACGCGAGCAGGCGCCGGTACGGGAGCCGGTCCGCCATCGGCGGACCGGCCGGCAGGGCGCGGCGCAGCAGCACGGCGAGGGTGGCGGTGACGGCGGCCGAGAAGAGGTAGACGGACCGCCAGCCGGCCAGGTCGGCCAGGACGCCCGCCACCGTGCGGGCCAGCAGGATGCCGGTGATCACCCCGCTGGTGACCGCTCCGACGACCCGTCCCCGGAAGGCCGGAGCGGCGAGGTGGGCCGCCGCGGCGACCATCGTCTGGGTGACGACCGCGAGCGCGCCGACCATCACCAGGCCGGCGAGCAGCACGGCGGTCCCGGGCGCCAGGGCGACCGCCAGCAGGGCGGCGGCGAGCAGGCCGAGCTGAAGCGTGATCAGCTTGCGGCGGTCGGCCAGGTCGCCGAGCGGGACGAGCAGGGACAGGCCCGCCGCGTAGCCGACTTGGGTGACGGTGACGATCGCGCCGAGCAGGCCGGAGCCGAGCGAGAACCGCTCGCCGAGGGTGACCAGCAGCGGCTGGGCGAAGTAGACGTTGGCCACCGCGCTGCCGCAGGCGATGGCGAAGAGCAGGACCAGGCGCGCGGGCGGCGGTCCGGTCGGCGCGAGCGCGGTGTTGCGGGCCGTCCGTCCGCTCGTCGCGCAGCGGTCACTCGGCATACGGCACCCTCCCCAGGCGGTTGCAAGTTGCTACCTGCCGGACTCTAGGGGGCACTGGTAGCATGTTGCAACCAGCAATGAAGGAGGGGAGCCCGATGGTCGCCCGCACCCGGCTCGACGCCGATCCCTGCCCCGTCGCCCGGTCGATCGACGCCATCGGCGACTGGTGGTCGCTGCTGATCGTGCGTGACGCCTTCGACGGCAGCCGCCGCTTCGGCCAGTTCCAGCGCAGCCTGGGCATCGCCAAGAACATCCTCACCACCCGGCTGCGCGCGCTGGAGCGGGCCGGGGTGATGGAGACCGTGCCGGCCTCCGACGGCGGCCCCTACCAGGAGTACGTGCTCACGGAGAAGGGCCGCGCCCTCTTCCCCGTGATCGTCGCGCTGCGCCAGTGGGGCGAGTCCCACTGCTTCGCCCCCGGGGAAGCGCACTCGCGGCTCCTCGACCGGCGCGACCGGCGCCCGCTGAGCCCGCTGGAGATCCGCTCCGGCGACGGACGCCCGATCGGCCCGGAGGAGACGGTCGTCGAGAAGCTCGACCCCGCCGACGGCACCCGTTAGCGGACCGGCTTCACCCGCGAGGCGGGTTGCACCGGCCGGCCGGCGGGCGTTCCCTGAACGTACCGGCGGTACGGCGGAACCACGGCTGCGCGACCCGGCCGTCCCGAGACCGCGCAGGGCCCCGGGCACGGCCTCGGGCGCGGACGAGCGAAGGGCGTGTGACGGCGGTGCGAGACGCAGGGGACACGGAGGCCGACGGTCCCGCGGCCTTCGAGGGTGCCGGGCCGCCGGACGTGCTCGCGGTGGCGTCGACGCCCCGCACGGCGGTGGCGTGGCTGCCGCCGCGATGGCTCTGGCCGCCGGTTCAGGACATCCGCTGGGAGCACGATCCGCAGGTACGGCGGTGGCCGCCGCATGTGAACGTGCTGTTCGGGTTCGTGCCGGAGGAGGAGTTCGCGCGGGCCGTGCCGCTGCTCGGCGCCGCGGCGGCGCACATCCCGGCCTTCACGGCACGGCTGTCCGGTGTGCGCTTCTTCCGGCATCGGCACTACGCCACGGTCTGGCTCGATCCGGCCGCCGCCGATCCGGCCCCGTGGGCACGCCTGTACCGGGAGCTGGAGCCGCGGTTCCCGCTGTGTCGCGGGCGTGGCGGGCGGTTCACCCCGCATCTGTCGCTCGGCCGCACCCGGGACCCCGGGCGCCTGGCCGCCGAGTGCGCCGTGCGGCTCGGTGCGCTGTCGGCGGCGGTGGAGGAGGTGGTCGTCCTGTCGCGGCGCGGCGAGGGTCCCATGCGGCCCCGGGCCGTGATCACGCTGGGCACGGGTGAGGTCCGATGGCCGGCGGAGGATGTGGACTGCCCTGGGTACGACTGAGGGTGCGGACGCGCGGACGGCCGGGACCGGGCGTCCGGCCGCGGCGCGGACGGCGGGCGTGAGTCCGTGGGCCCGTGGGCTCGCCGGTGGTCGGGGGCCGGACGACACGGACGGCGGGCGTGAGTCCGTAGGCCCATGGGCTCGCCGGTGGCCGGGCGGCGCGGACGGCCGGGACCGGGCGTCCGGCCACGGCACGGACGGCGGGCGTGAGTCCGTGGGCCCGTGGGCTCGCCGGTGATCGGGCGCCGGGCGGCGCGGGCGGTCGTGACGGGGGCGACCGCCGTCGGCTCGGGGCTCCGGACCGGCGCGGGGTTCACCGCGCGGACGCAGGCCACCACACGGTCGTCCCGTGCGGGGCCGACGACCGGCGCGGTGCTGTCGGCCGGTACCGGCCGGCAGCACCGCATCGGCGGGCACTTCGCCCCCCCGGCACGGTCCGGTGCTGATCGGCCACGCCGGCTCCTCCCCCGCCTCCCGCGGGTCTTCCGGGCCGGTCGCGCGGCCGCGTGGCCGAGGGGCCACGGGGGGTGGGACGGGAGGGCCGGTGCCGGCTCGGTCAGTTCAGCGGCGCGGGGGCCGGTGTGCCGTAAAAGGTGGCCGTCGGCCAGCCCCGGGAAGCCAGGAGGTCATTGATCGCGTCGGCGATCTCCTGCGGGGTGACGGAGTAGGCCGCCGGCGTCTCGGCGTTGACGATGCTGAACTTGATCCACAGCTCGGAGGGCGTGTCCGGGCCGATGTGCCGCTGCGACCGGCCGTCGAAGAGCGTCCCCTCGGGGAAGTTGGCCGCCGTGCTCGCCGACTCGGCCTGAGCGGCCTGGGCTGCCTGAGCGGGCTGGGCCGCCTGGGCCGGCGACGCCGAGGCCGTACCGGCGATCACCGCGCCGGCGGCGGCCGTCCCCGAGTACCCGATCAGGGACCGCCTCGAAATGCTGCTCATAACTCCCCCTGCTTTCCCCGGCCGTCGGGTGTTTCCCGAGGCCACCGCTTGATCGTAAACGCATGCGACGACGGCGGGGGCAGAATGACGCCGTCCGTTTCGCGGCGTCCCGGGCGCGGGTGCGGGTTCGGGCGCGACCGGTCGTAGCCGCTCACTCCTGACCGGCCGAGTGCACGCGTCCACCGCGGCCGGCGGTCAGGCGGAGGCGTCCCGTCGGGCCGTGCCCCACTCCCACATGCCGCGCACCACCGGTTCCAGTGCGCGGCCGAGGCCCGTCAGCTCGTAGCGGACCCGGGGCGGCCAGCCGGGGATCCGGTGGCGTTCGATGACGCCCACCCTGGTCAGCTGGGCCAGCCGGTCCGAGAGGACCTTGTCCGAGAGGACCTTGTCCGAGAGGGCGGGCAGGGCGGCGGACAGCTCCGTGTAGGTGGCCCGGTCACGGCGCAGGAAATCACGGAGCACCAGCGGGGTCCACCGGCCGCCCAGGGCGGCGAGGGTGATGTCGACGGGGCAGCGCGGCTCGTCACCGGGCGGCACGAGGGCGTCGTCCACCTACTGATCCGCCGCAACCCCACCAGCGACGAACTCGCCTTCCACCTTTGCTGGACCCCACGACGAGTGCCACTGCCAGAGCTGGTGCACGCTTGAGAGCCCTCACGCTCGGCCTGGTCGCAGCCATGGGCTCCGTGCTGGGAATTGCCGGGGCATGGGTCGATGCGGGAGTAGCAGTACGCAACACCGTCCTACTCACAGGACTGGCGCTGTGCTCGATCTGGTTGCCGCCCGCTGGCGCGGCCTGGACGCCTCCTGTGCTCGTGCCGGTCGTGATGTGGTTGGTCGGCACCAAACCGCACGGGGCTGCCGAACAGTGGGCAGTCCTTCTGCAACCCAGCACCGCCGCGTACACCTGGGTCACCACCGCAGTCCTGGCCACGGCTGGTGTGTGTGGATATGTCTACTGCGGGTCCCGGGACTGACCAGTACGCCGCAGTCCCGCGGCCGGGGCGCTGCACCGCCCCGGCCAGGTCGACCAGGTTCGCCGGCGCGAGGAACTGGCGGACCTGGTCGCCGCCGACACTCCGCTCGGAACCGAGCAGGCCGGCGCCCGGTTGGGGGTACGCAGATCGAGTTCGATCCGAGTTGCTGCGGGGTCGGCCGGTGGTGTGCGTCCGGCCGGACAGCCCGCTTGCTTCCTGCCCGGTGGTGACGGTGGAGGACCTGGTCACCGAGCCGTTGATCGCGGTGCGCACCGGGTATGTGATGCACCGATACGTGCACCGGCTGCTGGACGGACGGTCGCGCCGCGTCCTTCGCGTACTCGACCGACGGTGCCGAGATGGGCAAGCTGAGGTCGCCGAGGGTCTGGGGGTGACGGTGCTGCCGGACTTCAGCGTGTGCGGGGAACCGCTGGAGCGGCAGGGCCTGATCACGTTCCGGCCGATCGCCGCGGATGCGACGGGGGTGCTGCTAATGCTGCAGCGCCGCAAGACGCAGTCGGAGCCACAGGCGGCCCGGGACCCGCACGAGATGTTCGTGCGCACGGCCCGGAAGCTGGGCGGCAGGCTCACCGGCGCCTGTTCTCAACCAGTCGCCTCCGGACCTTCGCCGCACTGATCGCGTCGCGAGCGGAGGGACTCGCTCCCGAATCGGTCAATAGCGGCCGAGTCGCGGCATCGCACCGGCTGGCGGAACAGATCCGATCTTGGTTGACCGTCATGCGACCCCGACGGCAAGATGATTCCGGCTTTCCCGCGTCAACTGACCAAGGCGCCGGAGCTTCTGACCTTCATTGGGGGAAACATGCGTATGCTCATCCGTCGACGCCGCACCGCGGCCGCCACCGTGATCGCCGCCGTGTGCGTGCTCGGTGCCGCGACCTCGCCCTCGCAGGCGGCAACCAACCCCAATCCTATCGACTGGACCGTCTACTCGACGCACATCGGCCCTGACGGAGAGGACGTTCCGCTGCGCGTCGGCCAGAAGGACGCCGGCGGGATCGACGGGTTCGGAAAGCGCCACATCGAGTCCGGTCATGCCGACCAGATCTCGAGCTGGTCGAACATGAAACAGGACATCGACAAGACGTTGGACCGAGGGAAATGCGCGACCAGTGGTAGTAAGATCACTTGCAAGCTGGACAGCCACACCTTCCGGAACCCCAACGCGAGTGGCATGAAGGTGGTGTTCACGGAGCGAGTCGACTCGCGCTCAAAGGACCACCGCCCCGTCGGTGTCATTACGGCGTACTACTACAATTGCGGGTGCTAGGCACTGATGACGAAGATCACAGAGTATGGGGCGTACCTCGAAGAATTCCACGTCGAGGTCGTTGAAGGGCTGGGATCGGCACTTGCCGAGCACGCCGCCACTCTGATTGATCTCTCGTACTCGGAGGACGATCACGGGGTCTGGGCAGAGGCCGTCGTGGACCTCCCCGGCCGAGAGGCCCCTTGGGTCCGTCGCCGACTGATCATCCCGACGGAGGGCCCCGACAAGGACGCCTGGCTGGCGGGAACCATCTTCTCTTCGGCCCTCGCTGAGGACTTGGACAAACGGCGCGCCTGACGTCCACTGAGGACAAGGGTCTCCGCCCCGCGAGGTGGAGACCCTTTTGGTCTACGAGGGGCGCTCCCCCACGGCTGTGGCGTTGGGGAGCGCCAAGAACTCCGAATGGTCCGGTCGAAGGTGCCCTTCGGGGAGCCGGTCGCCTCGACGACCGGCTCGCCGCCGCTCACGCGGAGCGAGGGTATCCGCAGGCCAGGAACGACCGAGCCGGTGCTTCTCGTGAATCCGCCCAAAGCACCGGGTGGCGGGGGAATCCGGGTCCGCCCGGCGGCCAGCACGTCGATCGCCGGTCCAAGGGCCGCCAGCACCAACGTCGAACACCGGCACCGGACAGGCTCCGCGGGCCGGCGCACTCGTCGCGTCCGCTCCGCTGCGCCGTTCCGGGCCACCGCCGACAGTGCAGGAAAGCCTGGTGGACCACCGACACGGCGGCGGACCACCAGGAAGCACCGAGCCTAGTGACCGACGCTGATCGCCCATCGGACAGTGGACGGCGCGGTCACGCTCACCGTTCCCTGCCCGCGGGTCTTCTCCAGGTCCATCTGGTTGTAGGTGCTGCTGACTTCCCCGGCCACACACTTCAGCGGGAAGCTCAACCCGACCGGTTTGACCTCGACAGTCAGCTCGCCTTTGCCCTTGCAGTTCACCAGAACCGCGAGGGGACCGCTCTTGAGGCCGCCTTTCACCTCCAACTCCCGGTTGCCGCTGGCATTCACAGCCTGTGCGACGACTTCGCCGTCCGGCAGGACCGGTGCCTTGGTCACGGCTTCACCAGGAATGTGCTCGGCACGGTCAGGGGCTGGTGTATGCGCCAATGAGGAGGAGGGGGGAACAGGCCCCTTGCGGCTGGCGTCGGGCGCGTCGCTGTCATCGCCACTGCAGCCAACGGCGAGAACGGCTACGGCGGCCAGCGCGGTCGCGGCTGCGAGGGGGTTCAGCTTTCCCACAGATACCAGCCTACGCGGTAAGGGGAGTAGCTGGTCACGGTCTGTTCCGGCGTTGTGGTGCAGTTGCCGCGCAGCCAGTAGCTCTTGCCTGTGTAACGCGGTGCGTTCGTCATTCTTGGCCGTGGCCATCCGGATCGTCCAGTCAGCGTCCGGTGCCCCGAACCACGCGCGGTCGAAGTCCAGGATCCCGGTGATCACCGGCTCGGCGGCAGTCCGGTCAAGCAGGCAGTTCACGGTCCACAGGTCCCCGGTCAGCAGCCCGGCTCGGTGACCTCATCCAGCCCGGCCCGAAACGCGGCCCCCGCACATCGTGCACGGCCCGGGCAATCTTCCCCAGCTGCCGGAAGAACGCCGACCACATGCTCCGCGGGTACGCCCCCAGATGCTCGGGGGCCGGAACACCGTCCAGCTGGGTCTGGATCATCCAGTCCCGGCCGATCACCTGCCCCGTCCAGTCGGCGGCGATCACCTTCGGCATCAGGTGCGTGATCGGGGCCAGTCACGGCTGGCAGGCGAACTCGTTCCGCATCAGATGCCGCTCACTGCGGAACTGCCGCCGCTCCTCCGGAGCCACCCGCAAGACCACCAGACGATCCCGGCCCGCCAGTCTCAGCCGGTAGACGTTGTTGTACATCCCCGACCCCAGCTCCTCGGCGGACACAACCGGGGCATCGGGGCCGAACGCGCGACGACACATTGCCTGGATTCCGTCAGCGGACACCGACTGCTGGAACGCTTGCTCGCCGCGCTCGATAGTCCGGTACCGGTGAAGGTCGGCGGACGGAGCTCCTTCTTCCGCGCGCTGCCGGCGGGGCCGGGAAATGGATGCAGCAGGGTCAGGTCGGGTTCAGCGGGGTGATGCCGGTGCCCGCGTACAGCCCGGGTTCCCGTGTCAGGTCGAGGACGCGGACCGGCTCACCGATCCACCGGTCGGGGGCGGTGGTGGCGATGATCGCTCCGTCCGGGCGGTCCTGGGTCGGCTGGGCCCGCGTACTGGCAGTGCGCCGCTGCCCAGGTTTCGTGCCGGGCTACGGCCAGAGCGGCCGGGAGGTCCAGGTCGAGCACGGTGATGCCCGGCAGCACGGCCAGGTGCTCCGCCGGGCGCGGTCGGGCACGGTCGGCTTCGACGAGCGCGCACGCGGGGGCGTACAGGCACCAGCCGGCCTGGGTGTGGGCACGTGCCCACATCGCATCCGCGGCCCGGTCCTCCAGGACGCACACGCGCACCAGGTCCTGCGTACGCCGCTCCAGTCCGGCGGCCACCAGCGAGAAGACGCCGGGCCGGGCGGCGCCCTCCGGGACGGCCCGCAGCAGTACCTCGCGGATCGACGTTGGGACTACCGTCCACCGCATGCCGGTGGAAATAAGGACGCGGGCGGCACGGCCGCGCCGCAGGATCGTCCAAGGTTTCCTCAAGCCGCCCCCAGCATGGTGGCACGTGACGGGCCGGACACATCCGGAACCCGACGAACGAGTCTCCGCCGATTAGGAGTCACCATGCGTCTTCGTCACGCCATCGCGGGCAGCGTCTTCACGGCAGCAGTCGTCCTCGGAGCCGTTCCGGCAGCCCAGGCCGCGCCGGCCGGCGAGTCCGGGGCGGCGGCCCCCACTTGCCGCACGTCCTGGTCCGACACCAACACCTACGCGGCGCAGTGCTCCGGCGCCCCGAGCACGAAGTTCTACGCCTGGGCCGAGTGCAACAACGGCGCCATCACCTTCGGTCAGACGAAGTACGCCAACGGGTCGCAGTCGTACGCCTACTGCGCGGGCAAGGGCGGATTCTCCGGCTACGGCGGTTGGGTGGTGTTGTGATCCAGGTGCCCGGCCTGCATCGACGACATTCGGCCGGGTGGTCAGTCGGTCATTGAAGCCCACTTGTCCTCGAGGATGTCGGCCTCCTTCGCACGGTGCTGCACGCGGAAGAGGTCGGCCGCCCGCCTCCACTGGTCCCGGGCCCGGTCGGGCCGACCGAGCGCCAGGTGGACGTCGCCGAGTTCGGCAGGGGTGTTCGCCTCCTCGTAGAGGTTGCCGAGGGCGTAGAAGAGGACGCGGGCGCCCTCGTAGTGGGCCAGAGCTTCATCGCACTGGCCTGTAGCACCAACGACTGTCCGGAAAGTAGTCCGAACAGGTAGGCGCGAGCCGTCGCCCTCGGCTCGACCCGGCGGAACCGGCCGACGATCCTCGAACATGGCCTGGTCGAACATCGCCCGCCAACGGACTGCATGCGGTTCCCTGCGGGAGATTCCACCGCCGCGCGACGAGTCCTCCGGGGCGAGTGCCGTGGACCGGGCACGGCCCCTCGTCTGCCATTGCCTGCTCATCGAGACGGACGCGGACGGGCTGATCCTGGTGGAGACCGGTCTCGGCACCTCGGATCTCCCGGACCCGGTACGGTCGTTGGGGGCGGACTGGGTGGCGTACGCGCGGCCCGCGCTGAACCCGGAGGAGACCGCGCTGCGCCAGGTCGTACGGCTCGGGTACGCGGCGGCGGACGTGCGGCACATCGTGCTCACCCACCTGCACCGCGACCACACGGGCGGGCTGCCGGACTTCCCCCACGCGCGCGTACACGTGCACCCCGGCGAGTACCGGGCCGTCGGCGACCCCGCGGCGGCACACCACCGGCACAGCCTGGACCGCTTCATGCCGGCGCACCGGGCGCACGGTCCGCTGCTGACACCCGCGCCGGTGACGGAGCACGCGGAGTGGTTCGGTTTCCCGGGCGTGGCCCGACCGGTGGGGCTGTCGTGCGAACTGCTGCTGGTGCCGCTGCCCGGTCACTCGGCGGGACACGCGGGGGTGGCCGTGCGCGACGGCGACGGACGGTGGCTGCTGCACGCGGGGGACGCGTACATGTACCACGGGGAACTCGACGCCGACCCGCCGTTCGCCCACCCCGTCCTGGAACCCGTGCAGCACGGCGCGCAGACCGATGCGGCGGCGCGCGTCGCGACCCGGGACCGCCTCCGTTGCCTCAAGCGCGCCCACGCCGACGAGGTCACGGTCTTCAGCGCGCACGATCCCTGGGAGTTCGCCCGCCTCGCCGCCCGGTGAGGGACGGCGGTCGGACCGGCGTACGGGGCAGGACGGCAGCGGGGCCGGAAGCCGCTGCCGGAAGTCACTGCTTGAGGCTGTAGAAACCCATCGGCGAGTTGGGGCGGAAGCCGATCTTGGGGTACACCGGTGCCCCCGCCGCCGTCGCGTGCAGGGTGGCGCGGGTCAGGCCGGTGGCGCGGCCACCCTCGTACAGGGCCTTGCGCGTCACCGCCTCGCCGTAGCCCCGACGTTCCCACTCCGGCGCCGTGGCGACGAGCACGACGAACAGCCGCCCGTCGGCCTCCACCGTCGCCGCGCAGGTCACGGGGACGCCCTCGCGCAGGCCGAGGTAGGCGTGCACCTGGTTCTTCCACAGAGTGGATCCGAGGAGCCCGTCACGGCCGTCCTCCAGCGGGAAGCCGTAGGCCCGCGAGTTCAGGTCGGCGTACGCCCGGAGGTGGTCGTCGGTGGTCACGCGGACGAACGTCAGTTCCGGGTGGGTCGGTTCGGGGAGGGGAAGCAGGTCTCCGGCCATGCCGGTGCCGGGGAAGGCGTACTCCAGCCCCGCCTTCTCCGTCTCCGCCCGGACCTGGGCGCGGGCCTCGTCGCCGAGGAGGTCCTCGAAGAGCCACAGGAACCCGGGGTGCCGCTTCGCGCGCATGATGTCCGCCGCCTGGCGCAGGCGTTCCCCGACCAGCGCGGGGTCCGCGTCGACCTCGGTCAGCGTGACGCAGTTCCAGAAGGCGAACCGGGAGTCGGCCCAGCGGACGGCGATGCCCGGCAGGTCGCGCACGTCGGCGGCCGGATCACGGTCGAGCACCATGGCGCGCCAGACCAGGGCGAGTTGCTCCATCGATTCGATCGACTCCGTACGGTCCGTCATCCGGGCTCCTCGGGTGGTGGAGTTGAACGTCAAGCCCACCCAGTAATACGCCACTTGGCCGTGTATGTCGCGCGCCCGGGCCTCGGCTGCGCCATGCGGCGCGGACGGGTGAGGCGGGGAACGCCGGGCAGCGCGCGCATCGTACGGCGGCTGGTGACCAGCGCCGGGCAGGCCGCGTCCCCGGGGAGCGGCGGTCGAACCTGCTCGGCGTCCGCCGCGTCGCCACCATCAACGCGCCGTTGACCGCGAGGAGTTGCCGGTAAAGGGCGGTGCGGGCGGTGACGCCGTAGGGGGTGCGGTCGCCGGTGACTCCGAACAGCCGCGGGAAGGTCTCCAGCACGGCGGCGGGGGCCGCGGCCGGCCCGGTCGGCGCGAAAGCGCGCAGGCGGGCGGAGAACACGGGTGCGCCGGCGGGGTTCCGGGCGGCGACGCGGCGGGCCACGTCCCGGGCCGGCGAGGTCTTGCCGACACCGGCGACGCCTTCCGGCACCACGGCCCGGCGGGGCAACCGGTCGCAGGCGCGGACGCGGGCGGCCGCCTCGGCTTCCCCGGGGGCCGTGCGCAGCGCCTGCCGCCACAGGGCGGCGGTCGCTTCGTCACCGCCGACGAGGGCCCGTACGACGGCCGGCCGCAGGTCGGGGTCCGGTCTGCGGCGGTCCGGCAGGAGGCAGTCGCCGTTGGGCCGCGCAGCCTCACATCCGGGACCTCAGCACGTCGACCTCACAGCCCGGTGCGAAGGGGTCGAAGCCGTGCTCGATCAGCCAGCGAACCGCCAGCAGGCTTCGCAACGACCACCACGCGTGGATCACATCAAGGTCGATGTCGGTGCCATAGCCGGTGACGACGTCGTCAAGGTGCTCCTCATGTCCGAGCGTGAAGGCGGCGAGGTCGTACAAGGCATCGCCCTGGCCCGCCTCGGACCAGTCGATGATGCCCGTGACCTCGTCGCCGTCGACGAAGACGTGCGCGATCTGCAGGTCGCCGTGCGTGAACGCCGGAGTCCACGGCCGCAGCGCGGCCTCGGCGACCTGGCGGTTGCGGGCGACCAGGTCCGCGGGCAGGACGCCGTTCGTCACGAGCGCCTCGCACTCGTCGGCGAGTTCCTTCGTCAACTGCTCGACGCTCCGCCCGGCCCGGCCGGGCCAGGGCGGCAGCGGCGCGTCGTGCAGCTTCCGGATCGCGGCGCCCGCCGCGGTCCACGCCGCCGGCGTCCCGGTCGACGGCTTACCGAGGCGCCCGAGCGTCGTCCCCGGAAGTGCGGCGAGCGCGAGCACGGGGGGCTTGCGCCACAGAACCTCCGGGGTCGGGATCGGCGCCAGTGACATCGCCTCGACTTCGACGTCGATGCGCGCCTGATCGGCATCCACCTTCAGGAACACATCACCGGCGCGCAGAGTCGCGCGCTCGCGATGGGCGACGACCACTTCGACCTCATTCATGGGCCACCAGTATCCCGGGGACCGTCGTCGCCGTCGCCGGGTCTGTCACGTGCGACCACGCGCCTGACCGCGTCCCGCTGCCCAGCGGTCTCCCGGATGACACCGACCGCTGGCCAGGTCACAGGACCGGTACGCTTGTCGGCAGCCCTAAAGTGGTGGAGTGAGTGACGACGAGCAGATACTGGCGCTGTTCCATGACCTTGATCAGCTGCCCGGCCCACACCACCTGGAGTTCCCGGACACATTCGACCATGCCGCCGCCGAGGCGCGGGCGATCCAACTGCGGAACCGATTGAGCGATGACCTTGGGCATCCGTGTCGACTCGAAGACCAAATCCAGGACGCCAGCTACTACTTCAGGGTCAACGTCCCGGAACAGGCGACCCAAGCCGGTATTCCACTCGGCGTCCGTCTGAGCAATTACGGCGACCTCGCGGTCGTGACCACCCCGTCGCCCGACAGCCACGAGGACCTGGACCATGCCGTCCGCGAGGGCGTGGTCTCCGTTGCCGAGCGTGACCGGATCGTTTCGGCGCTCTCCGCGCTCGGCTACAGACTGGTCCCGCAGCGCCTGCTCCACCGGCGCTACACCGGAGTGACCTGGCTCGGACAGGACGGTTTCGCCTACGGCAGCTACGGGCCACATCAGGGCCTCGCCACTTGGTGGACCCGTTTCTTCGAGTATCTCTGAGCGCCGGGCTCCACGCCCTTGGGGGCGATGCGGGTGCCGGACGCCTCGCCCGCGTGGCCGTCGGCGCAGGTCCTCGTCTTACCTCTTGTCGCCGTGCGGCTCGGCGGGCCGTCGGCGGCGCGCCCCGGCCGTCACCGACGGGCGTCAGACGTACTCCGCCCGGTAGCGGGCCACGATGCTCTGGGCCTTCGCGACATCGGCCGCGTACTGCGCCGCCTCGGGGGCGGGCATGCCCTCCTCGGCGGGGACACCCAGCTCGGTGAAGAAGCGTTCGAAACCGGCGGGCGTGAAGATGATGAGCATCTTGCAGGGCTCGTCGCCGACGTTCTTGAAGGCGTGGACCTTGCCCCTGGGCACGAAGACGAACGCGCCGGCCCCGACGATCTGCTTCCGCTTCTCGTTGGAGATCTCCAGCTCGCCCTCGATGAGGTAGAAGGCCTCGTCGCTGTCGTGGTGGATGTGGAGCGGCGGTCCTCCACCCGGCGGCACCATGGCCTCGATCAGGCCGAGCGAGCCGTTCGTGTTCTCCTTGTCCGCCTTGATCGTGTAGTGATCCCCGAACACCCAGCGTGCCGGCCCGGCCTTCGGCGGGATGTGGACGATGCCCTCGAATTCCTCGAAGCTCAAGGTTTTCCCTTCTCCGCGGGTGTACGCGTGCTCGCTCAACTCCACAGGGCGGCGGGCCCCGTAGGCATCACGTGTTCACGTGGTCTCGCGGCGGCTTCCGTCACCTTCCCGGCGACCGGCAGGGCGGCTGACCGGCGGGGCGGCCGTTTCGCGCGGGCCGGCTTCGCCGGGCGCGAAAACCAGGTGAATACGTGATGGCGCGGGCGGCGGTTGCGCCCATCGTGGTGCGTGCGCGGCGCGTGCGACGTGCGCGTGCACGCAGGTAGCGACGATGGGATGAGAGACATGACTGATCGCTTCACCGGCAAGGTGGCGCTCGTCACCGGTGGCGGTTCCGGGATCGGCCGCGCCACCGCCGTGGCCTTCGCCCGCGAGGGTGCCACCGTGCTGGTCGCCGGCCGCACCCCCGACCGGCTGGTCGAGACGGTCGAGCTGATCGAGAAGGACGGCGGCGAGGCGAGCTGGGCGACCGCCGACATCGCCGTCGAGGCGGATGTGGAAGCGCTGGTCAGGACGGTCGTGGAACGGCACGGCGGCCTGGACATCGCGGTCAACAACGCCGGGTACCTGCCCGAACCGGCCGGGCTCGCCGAGCTCGCCGAGGACGTCTTCGAGCAGACGCTGCGGATCAACCTGCTGGGGACCTGGCGGTCGATGAAGCACGAGATCCGCCACATGCGGGCGCACGGCGGCGGTGTCATCGTCAACGTGGGCTCCGTGGTCGGCGCACACCTGACCATCCCGGGGGCCGGCGCCTACGGGGCGAGCAAGGCGGCGATCGCGGCGCTCGGGCGGAGCGCGGCGCGTGAGTACGCCGCCGACGGGATCAGGGTGAACACGCTCAGCCCGTCCTCGATGGACACTCCCATGTCACTGCTGGAGAACGAGACGCCGGAGGAGCGTGTGGAGCGCGCCAAGGGCATGTTCCCGCTCGGCCGGATCGGTTCCCTGGAGGAGGGCGCGGCGGCGGTGCTGTACCTGGCCTCGCCGGAGTCGGGCTTCGCCCTCGGCCACGACCTGGTGATCGACGGCGGCATCACGGCCTGACCGCCGCCGGGAAGTTTCCGGGCATGACCGTGCCCCGGTCCGTCGGCGGGGGAGGCAACGGGCCGGGGCACGGCGCTTTTCCGATGCACCCGCTGTCAGGTCAAGTGACTCGGCTGACAGAGGGTGTTGGGCGGGGGAAGGGGTCGCGGCTGCGGAGTCCGGAGGCTCCGCGCGCCGCGGGTTGCGAGGACTGTGCGCTCCGGAGGGCGCCGGCTTCCCGGGCGGGGGCGCATGGGCCTGGGCTTGGGGCGCGACGGCCGGGCTTTCGGCCGCGTGGGCCGGGGGCCGAGGGCCGAGCCCCGGTGCGTACGGGAGCCGCGGCCGTCGTCCCGGGTCACACGGGGGTTTCGGTCCGCTCCTGGCCCTGGCGCGTGCCGCCACCCGCGACCACACTGCCCTTGACCGGGCCGGAGCGGTACTGGAGGTGTCCTGCCCACAGGGTCCCGAGAAGACCGGCGGCGGCGAGCCCGGCTCCTACCCAGGCCACCGAGGCGAAGCCGAACCCGGCGTTGATGGTCATGCCGCCGAGGGCCGGCGCGAGCGTGTTGCCGACGTTGAACGCCGAGGTGTTGGTGGCGCCGACCAGGGTCGGTGCGCCGGGCGCGACGACGAAGACCCGGGACTGAAGGATCGGGTTGGTGACGTACCCCGCCATACCGAGGACGAAGACCAGGACGACGGTGACGACGGTGTTCTCCGCCAGGACCGCGAGCAGCGCCGAGGTCACGGCGAGGACGCCGGTGCCGAGCGCCAGCGTGCGGATCGGGTACGCCTCCGCGGTCCTGCCGCCGATGACCATGCCGAGCAGGCCGCCGACGCCGAACAGCGCCAGCAGGACGGGCACCCAGCCGTCGGCCAGCCCGGTGACGTCGGTGAGCAGGGAGGCGAGGTAGCTGAAGGTGACGATGACGGCGCCGAAGGAGAACGCCGTCACCGCGTACGACAGCCACAGCTGCGGCCGGGCCATCGCCCGCAGTTCGGCGCGGACGGTACGCGTCTCCTCCGCGGACCCCCGCCCGCCGGGAATGGCGAACACCGAGCAGGCCAGGCTGATGAGGGTGAGCAGGGCCACGCCCCAGAAGGCCGCGCGCCATCCGGCGAACTGGCTGAGCACCGTGCCCGCGGGGACGCCGATGATGGTGGCGAGGGTGAGTCCGCTGGCGACGACCGCGACCGCCTTGCCCTTGGCGTTGGCCGGGACGAGCGCGACGGCGGTGGCCACGGCGACGCCCCAGAAGCCCGCGTAGGCGAGGGCGCTGATGACACGCGTGGCGAACAGGACTCCGTAGCCCGGGGCGAGGGCGCCGACGATGTGAGCGGCGATGAAGGCGGCCTGCAGGGCGACCAGGGCCGTGCGGCGGGGCCACTTGAGCGTGGCGACCGCGAGGAGCGGCGCCCCGACGACCATGCCGATGGCGAACGCCGAGATCAGCAACCCGGCATCGGGGATGGAGACATCCAGGTCATCCGCCAGATTGGGGAGCAGCCCGGAGAGCATGAACTCCGAAGTGCCTTGGGTGAAGATTCCCAAGCCGAGGATGTAGACGGCAAGGGGCATGGAATGCCTCCAAATGCGGGGATGCGGACCGGTGTTGCGTCCGGCCAAGAGCGGAAGGGCGTCCTCGGGAGCGACGCTAGCACATTTCGGAGCGACTGCTTCAAAACTAAGGAACGATGAGACGCCCCCGAAGTGGCGGCTCAGTTACGCCAGTTGCCGGGAGCGTTCAGCCGCCACAGCAGCAGTGCCGTGTAGGCCCGCTGCCGTTGCGCGGGGTCGCTCAGCGACATGCCCAGGGCCCGTTCGGCCCGCGCCACCCGGTGGGCGACGGAACTGTGGTGCAGGCACAGGAGTTTGGCGGCCTCGCGCAGTGACCGGGTGCGGCAGACGGTCTCCAGGGTGTCCAGCAGTTGCGCCCCGTCCGGCTCGGCTTCGAGGCGGGCGAGCGCCGCCACGTCCGGGTGCGCGAGCGCCGCGGCCCGGGGGATGTCGGCCAGGAGGGCCTCGGCCCCGAGTTCCGCCGTGTCCGCCAGCCGCGGCCAGGTCGGGCCCAGGCCCGCGAACCGCGCGGCGCGCCGGGCCTCGGCCCACGACTCCGGCAGCCGCTCGGGGGCGACCGCCGGGCCCAGTCCGACGGCCACGCCACAGGGCACCGTGGCCGGGCGCCGGCCGGCACCGGCCGCGGGCAGCAGCAGGACACCGACCGTGGGCCACAGCGCCGCCTGGGGCGCCGGACCGCCCGCCCGTGTCGGCGGCGCGAGCAGACCCGCGGCACAGGCGCGCAACGCCTCCGGCAGGGCGGCGGGTTCGGAGACGACCACGGCGGCGGCCCGCATCGGACCGGCCAGGGCAAGCCCGAGCAGGTACAGCGCGCGGGACCGCTGGGCCTCGGGCATCGCGGACGACAGCACCGCCTGGACGAGCGCCGGGTCCCCGAGTCCGCCCGGCCGCCACAGGTCGTCGTCCGGCCCGGCACCGGCCGGACCACCGGACACCGGCCTCGCCTCGGCACCGGTCGCCCAGTCCCATGCGGCGTCGGTCCCCCAGTCCCATGCGGGATCCGCGACGTCCCATGCGGCATCGCCGGCCCGATCGGACAGCGGACCGGTCGCCAGGCCCCCCGCCAGGCCCCACATGGCGTGCACGGGAGCCCCCTTGTGGAGCGCGGCGGACAGCCCGGCGGAGAGCCCCGCAGGCGGCCCGGCGGAAAACCCCGCAGACGGCCCCGCAGGCGGCTCGGCAGACGGCTCGGCAGGCGAGCCCAGCGGACCACACCGACCGGCAGCGGAACCCGTAGGACGACCGTGGCCGGAAACGGGCCCCGCCGGACACCCCTGACCGGAAGCGGGCTCCGCGGGGACCGCCGGGTCCGCAAGGTTCACGGAGTCCGCAGAGTCCACGGAGTCCGCAGGGACCACGAAGTCCGCAGGGTCCGCCGGACAACCGTGCCCGGCAGACGGCCCCAGCCCACAACTCCGGCCGGCGGCGGGGTCCGAGGCCGCGCAGGGGCCTGACCGCGGGCCTTGCCCGGAGGACGTGGCGGAGCCCGGCAGCGAGTTCCGGCCAGATCGAGCCGCGGAGCGCCCGGCGGACGGCTGCGATGGGTTCGGCATCGGTTCGTACACCCGCGCAGGCTAGTTCCGGGTACGCGCCGGCACCCTCCCCCGCGGGACACTCCGTCAGGTCGGCACACCAATCGGCGGTCCGGGTGCCCCAAGTCGCGACAGATGTCGGCGGCGGACTCCTTCGCCCGCAGGACACGATGACCCCATGAGTGACGCCACCAGCAAAGACGCCACGCCCGCCCCCACCCGTATGACGCTCCGGGCCGATCTGGCTCCGCTCGTCGGGGAGATCCCCTACCTCGACGTCGCCCAGCCGGACGTCGCCCGCCGCACCCTCAAGGACCTCGAGGCCCAGTGGGAGCCGGCCGACACGAGCGCCCTCACGGTCACCGAGCGGCTCATCCCCGGTCCCGAGGGGGCGCCTGACGTCACCGTACGGATCTACACCCCCAAGACGACCGGTCCGCACGGCGGCCTGCTGTGGATCCATGGCGGCGGCTTCGTGATGGGCAGCCTGGAGACCGAGCACAACCAGTGCGTGTGGTTCGCCTCGCGGGCGAACGTCGTCGTGGTGAGCGTCGAGTACCGGCTGGCGCCCGAGAACCCCTTCCCGGCGGGCGCGGAGGACTGCTACGCGGCCCTGCGGTGGCTCGCCGCCCACACCGGCGAGCTGGGGGTGGACCCCGCACGCCTCGGTGTCGCGGGTTGCAGCGCGGGTGGTGCCCTCGCCGCCTCCGTCGCCCTGATGGCACGCGACCGCAAGGGCCCCGAGCTCGCCCTCCAGCTGCTCACCTACCCGGTGACCGACGACCGCATGGACACTCCGTCCGCGCGGAGCTTCCACGACACCCCCGTCTGGTCCACGCCCCAGTCCGAGTCGATGTGGCGCCACTACCTCGGCGAAGGGCACGAGCGGCGGGAGACCTCGCCGTACGCGGCGCCGAACCGCGCCGACGACCTCGGCGGGCTCCCCGCCGCGCACATCGTGACGGCCCAGTACGACCCGCTGCGCGACGAGGGAATCCGTTACGGCCTGCGGCTGATGGAGGCGGACGTCCCGGTCACGCTCCACCAGTGGGCCGGCGCCTTCCACATCTTCGACTCCTTCGGCACCGAGTCCGGTCAGCGGTCGATCGACGAGCAAGTGCTCGCCGTGCGGGAGGCGTTGGGCGGCTGACGGATCCGCCTAGACTCGCCTTCCGTCAGTCACCCCGTTTTCCTCGCTCCAAGGAGGAGCCCCATGTCCGACGCATCCGGTGCCCCGCAGCGCGTCCGCGTCACCGCCGATCCCGACTGGTACGCCCCCGCCGGGATCGCGCTCGGCATTCGCGTCGGGGACTTCGTGTTCACCTCGGGGCAAGGGCCCATCGACGAGCACGGCGCGACGGTCGGCAAGGGCGACTTCGAGGCCCAGGCCCGGCAGGCGCTGGCCAACCTCGCCCTCGTTCTGAAGAACGCCGGTTCCGGTCTCGACCAGGTCGTCAAGGCGACCGTGTTCGTCACCGACATCGCCCGGGACCAGGACGCCTTCGCGCGGCTCAGGGCCGAGTACTTCGTCCCGCACACGTTCGCCGAGTCCTTCGTGCAGGTCGCCTCGCTCGCCGATCCCGACTGGCTGATCGAGATCGAGGCCGTCGCGGTCGCCGGCTGATCCGGCCCCGAGTTTCCGTGCGCTCGCTCCAAAATACGTAGAATGCGGGTATGGCCAGGCCAAGGAAGTTCGACGAGACGCACGCCCTCACCGCCGCCATGGAAACCTTCTGGCGGCGGGGGTACGAGGCCACCTCGACCCGGAACCTCTCCGACTCGACCGGCCTCGGCCAGTCGAGCCTGTACAACACCTTCGGTGACAAGCGGGAGTTGTACCTGCGGGCCCTGCGCCACTACTACGAGACGCACACCGCCGAGCAGACCGCGCTCCTTGACCGGCCCGGCCCGGTCAGGGAGCGGCTGCGGGACCTGATGGTCCATGCCGTCGAAACCGACCTGGCGGACCCCGAGGCCTCCGGGTGCTTCACCATCAACGCGTCGGTGGAGAAAGCCGATTCGGACGACGAGGTCCGCGACGAGGTCCGCCGGCACTTCGCCACGGTGGAGCAGGCGCTGGCCGAGACCATCGCGCGGGGGCAGCGTTCCGGGGAGATCTCCTCCGAGCGCGGCGCCGGGGCGCTCGCCCGCCAGATCCTCAGCACGTACTACGGACTGCGCGTACTCGCCCGCATCCAGAAGGACAGGGACGCGTTGCTCGACATCGTGGAGAGCACCGTCTCCGCCCTCTGACCGGCGCCCACGCCAAAGCGGCCGTGCGGCTGGGGCATATGAGAGAGCCCCCTTCGCGCCCGTGTGCACGGGCGGGAGTTCTCAGCCGCTCGAAGGCTCCGTCGTCCGCTAGCGGACGGCGCCGGCCGGCCGTCGGACGACCAGGACGCGGCGCCCGCGCGCGTGACCGGCCCGGCTGTCGATGTGCGCCGCCGCGGCCTCGGCGAGCGGGTACGACTTCTCGACCGGGATGTGGAGCCTGCCGAGCGAGAGGAGACGGACGGTCTAGGCGAGCGCGTCCGGGACGCTGCCGGCCGCGCCGGAGAACCGGACACCGGTCTCGGCGTGAGCGGCGCCTCGCCCGGGCGGTCACCGGCCGGGCGCCGGGCGAGCCGCTCGTCCCCGGGCTGCGCCGTGAGGTCCGGGCCCTGGTGCGGCACCGCACGGGGGACGGCGCCGCCCCGGTCTGGCGCGTGATCGACGGGTCGCGGGCCTTGCTGGAGTACGAGCGGTCGATGCGGCTGCGCCATGCGGAGTCGCCGGCGGCGGCCATCGCCGCCGATCTCGGACTGCCGCCGGCCACGACGTCGTGCCGGACCATCGCGAGGTTCGTGATCGACGCCTGCTCGCCGGCCCGGGAGGCGGCCGACCCGGAGGCCGCACTGGACGAGACCTTCCGCATGATCGAGGCGGCCTGTACCGCCGCCCACCCGCCGGGAGACCCCACCGGCAGGACAGGGGCGTAAGCACGAGGACGTCGGCCGGCGCCTCGTGCCGAGTGCGGCGGCGCCGCCTTACGAAGCCGAGCCCTCCGTGCTCACCCGGCGGACGGCGGTCGCGTGCCGGAGGCCGGGGTGCACCCGCGATACCGCGGGTGTCACCCGTGACGCGGGATCAGGCCCCCGCGAGCCGGGGGAACAGCGCCAGCGCGTTGGTGCGGCCGATGGCCGTGCGCTGCTGGTCGTCCCAGCCCGGGAAGCGGGCGAAGCCCTCGACGTTCTCGGTGGTGTGGGAGGCCGGCATGAACGGGTAGTCGCTGCCGAAGAGGATCTTGTCGGGTGCGGCCAGCTCGGTCAGCGCGGGCAGCGCGAACGAGGTGGCGGACATGGCGATGTCGTAGTAGATGCCGCGCAGTTGGCCGATCACGTCGGCGGGGGCGCGGTCGGTGAGGTACTTGCCGATGGTCGGCCCGTAGGTGAGGCGCTGGGCGAGGAAGGGCAGGGTGCCGCCCGCGTGGGAGACGATGAGCTTGAGATGCGGAAGGCGTCCGAGCACCCCGTTGAAGAGCAGGCTGACCACCGTACGGGTGGTCTCGAAGGTGAACTCGTACAGCGACGGCGGCAGATCGAAGGTCGCCAGGTCCTTGGCGGGCGGCGTGCCCGGGTGGACATGGACCGGCAGGCCCCGCTCGGCGATCTCCGCGAGCAGCGGCTCGAACTCGGGGTCGCCGAGGTAGCGGTTCCCGTAGCTGGTCAGCAGCCCGACCCCGTCCAGACCGAGTTCGTCGACGGCGTAGGCCAGTTCGTCCTTGGCGGCGGCGACGTCGGGCAGCGGCAGGATGGCGAAGGCACCGAAGCGGTCCGGGTGGGCGGCCACGGTCTGGGCGAAGAACTCGTTGACCTGACGCGCCAGCCGGCGGGCCTCGTCGCCTTCCGCGAAGGTGACACCGGGGGCGGTGATGGACAGCACGGCGGCGGCGATGGAGTGACGGTCCATCACATCGAGGCTGGCCTCGGCGCTCCAGGTGGGGTAGTCGACACCGGGGATGGCGACACGGTCGCCCAGCGCCTTGGCGTAGGCCGGCGGGATCGCGTGGTGGTGGACGTCGATGAGACCGGTCGGCTGTTGCGTCATGGTGGGTGTCTCCGTGGATCGGTGGAACGTCAGGAGTGCTCGTGGGCGTCGGCCGTGGGCGGGACGGAGGCCAGCTCGATGCCGAACACGGTGCGGTAGGCGGCCAGCAGCGCGGCGTCGTCGGCGAGGTGTTCCTTGGTCTTCTCCGCGCCCGTGGTCCGGGTGAGGGTCCGCCCGGCCAGCGTGACCCGGCCTTCCGCGGTGGGCAGGGTGCACACCTGCCGGGCGAGGAACGGGGAGTCCTCGCTGCTGCGCAGCCACCAGGTCATGGCGGCGAAGTCCGCCAGCTCGCGCGGGCGTGGCTCCAGGCGGTACTGGAGTTCGCCCTCCCGCAGCAGGTCCAGGTCGCCGTGGTCCGCCTCGGCCAGCCGGAAGGTGCCCTGCCGGTCGGCCTGTTCGCCCCGCTCGGACAGCCGCAGCGGGTGGCGGAAGGCGTTCCCGTAGCCGACGTCGGCCAGGTACGGCCCGTCGCCGTCCTCGGTCAGGACCCGCAGGGCCATGTGTCCCATCGGCGGGGTGAAGCCGTTGTCCTCCATGACCCGGGCGGCCAGGGGCGCGACGTCGAACCCGAGGCTGCGCAGCAACTCGTGGAAGGCTCCGTTGAGTTCGTAGCAGCAGCCGCCGCGGTTACGGCCGATGATCTTTTCCAGGGCGGGGGCGCCGAGGCCGATGGGCGGGCTGGGCCTGCCGTACGCGAAGTCGATGTTCTCGAACGGGACGCTGAGCACATGCCGCTCGTGCAGATGGGCCAGGGCCCTGGCGTCGGCACGTTCGGGGTGTTTGGCGCCGATGCGCTCCAGATAGGCGTCGACGGTCGCTGAGTCGAGCATCAGACCCGCTCCTGTGCACGGTAGGAGGCGCTGTGCGGTGGCGCGGTACGCAAAGTGATGTCCTCTCGACAGGTGAGTGCATCCGGCATTCCAGCGGACCCGGGCGGAGTCCGCATCACGTGTCTGCGGGATGCCCGGCCCGCGAATGCCCGGTCCACGGATGTCCGGCGCGGACCCGGCCCGCCGCGCGGAACCGGAACCTGACGGACTGACCGTCGTGGCGTTGCCGCCCCCGGGTCCGCCGGAAAGAGTCGTCCGGTGACCTACACCATCGCAGCCGACCGGTACACCCGCCCGAACTCCCCCGCCGCCCCCACGGCGGGCCTCTCCCGGCGCACGGCCGCGGTCCACCCCGGCTGGGCGAGCCTGACCCCCGCCGAGCTGCGGGTGGCCCGCCTGGTGGCCGAGGGACTGACCAACCGCGCCGTGGCCCAGCGTCTGTGCATCTCCCCGCACACGGTCGACAGCCATCTGCGGCACGCCTTCGCCAAGCTGGGCATCTCCAGCCGCGTGGCCCTGGCCCGGCTCACCCTGATCCACGACCACATCAGGGCGGACGAGCCGGCCGACCGCTGACGCGCTCCCGACAGCCCCCGGGCCTTCCGGGCAGCGTGCGCGACGAGGCGCCCGCCGACGCACCCGGAAGGCATCCGGCCATCGACACGGTTGCCACAACTCACTTTGCAGAGGCGGGAGTTGAGAGGTTGCCGAGGCAACCCGACCCCCTGCCCCGTACGTGACAGACTACGCGTCGCGGCTTGCCGGACCGCACGCATGTCCCGGACAGTGGTGTCCACAGCGGGGCGCTCACGAGGCACATGCCGGCGCCCCACCCCCACCATCCCGGCCTCAGCGCCGTACACGAGCCGCTGCCGGATGAAACACCGGGCGGTGAACCGGGCCGATGCCCGTGTGCCCTGTGTTGTTTCGCGAACGATCACGCCCACCATCAGCCGGAGTCGCTCCGGCGCGCTCTGCCGAGGGAAACTGATGATCGACGTTGAGTCCCACCTCCGGTCCCTGCCCGCTCTCCAGCAGCCCGACTGGTCCGACCACCCCGGCCTCGCCGACGTCCGCACGCACCTGACGCGCATGCCCGCCCTGGTGGACCTGGAGTCGGTGCGCCGGCTGCACGCGCTGCTGGCCGAGGCCGCCGCGGGACACCTCCAGGTGGTCCAGTCCGGCGACTGCGCCGAGGACCCCGCCGAGGCCACCCCCGAGGACGTCGCCCGCAAGACCGCGCTGCTGGACATGCTGGCGGGCACGATGAAGCTCGCCTCCGGCAAGCCGGTCCTACGGGTCGGCCGGATCGCCGGCCAGTTCGGCAAGCCCCGCTCCAACCCGACCGAGACCGTGCACGGGGTCGAACTGCCCGTCTACCGCGGCCACATGGTCAACCGCCCGGAGCCGGACGCCGAGCTGCGCCGCCCCGACCCCGGCCACCTGCTCACCGGTTACCGCGCCGCCAGCGACACCATGCACTACCTGGGCTGGCTCGGCTCGGCGGGGCGCCGCCCGGAGTTCGGCGCGCCGGTGTGGACCAGCCACGAGGCGCTGCTGCTCGACTACGAACTGCCGCTGCTGCGGCGGGAGCCCGACGGCACGCTGCTGCTGACCTCCACCCACTGGCCGTGGGTGGGCGAGCGCACCCGCCGGCTGGACGGCGCGCACATCGCGCTGCTGGCCGCCGTGTCCAACCCGGTGGCCGTCAAGGTCGGGCCGAGCATGACGCCCGAGGAGATCCTCGCCCTGTGCGAGAAGCTGGACCCCCACCACCGCCCGGGCCGGCTCACGCTGATCTCGCGCATGGGCGCCCAGAACGCGGCCGAGAAGCTGCCGGCGCTGGTCGAGGCGGTCGCCCGCGAGGGCCACCCGGTGCTGTGGCTGTCGGACCCGATGCACGGCAACACCGTAACCGGCCCCGAGGGCCTGAAGACCCGCCTGGTCAAGACCGTGGTGCAGGAGATCCAGGCGTTCCAGGAGGCGGTACGCGCGAACGGCGGCGTCGCGGCCGGCCTGCACCTGGAGACGACGCCCGAGGCGGTCACCGAGTGCGTCTCGCACGACATCAGCCTGGAGCGCATCGGCGACAAGTACCTCAGCTTCTGCGACCCGCGCCTGAACCCGCGCCAGGCCGTCGAGGCGGCCTCGGCCTGGCGGGGCTGAACCCCGGGCCCCGCCCACCGTTTCCCACCGACACCCATCACGTACGGAGGTTCGGACCGTGCAAGAAACCCTCGCCCTGGTCACCGGGGCGGCCGGCGGCATCGGAGCGGCCGTGACCCGGCTGCTGGCCGAGCGGGGCACCACGGTGGCGGCCGTGGACCGCGACGCCGAGCGGCTGGCCGAGACGGCCGCCCTGCTGCGCAAGGAGGGCCTCGCGGTGACCGAGTTCGCCGCCGACGTCACCTCCAGCCAAGCCGTGGAGCGGCTCGTGGAGGAGGTCGAGGCCCGGCTCGGGCCCGTGCACCAGCTGGTCAACGCCGCGGGTGTGCTGCGCCTCGGCCCGGCGCACACCCTGACCGACGAGGACTGGAACGCCACCCTCTCCGTCAACACCACCGGTGTGTTCCACATGTCGCGGGCCGTGGTCGCCCGCATGATCCGGCGCCGCGGCGGCGCCGTGGTCACCGTGGCCTCGAACGCGGCCGGCACGGCCCGCGCCGAGATGGCGGCCTACGCGGCGTCCAAGGCCGCCGCCACCGCGTTCACGAAGTGCCTGGGCCTGGAGGTGGCGTCGTACGGCATCCGCTGCAACGTGGTGGCCCCCGGCTCCACCGACACCCCGATGCTGCGCGGCATGCACACCGCCGAGACCGCCGCCCAGGCGTCCGTGGCGGGCCGTCCGGACCAGTACCGGGTCGGCATCCCGCTGGGCAAGGTCGCCCTGCCCGAGGACATCGCCCGGGCCGTCGCCTTCCTGCTCTCCGACGACGCGGGCCACATCACGATGCACGAACTGACCGTGGACGGCGGAGCCACCCTCGGTGTCTGACGACGAAAGGAACCACCGTACGATGCCCGGCATTCCCCCCGTCGAGCCCTACCCGATGCCCACCGCCGAGGAGTTGCCCGAGAACATCGTCGGCTGGCGGGTGGACCCGCGGCGCGCGGTGCTGCTGCTGCACGACATGCAGGAGTTCTTCCTCGAGCCGTTCCCCCGCGACACCGCCCTCGGCCGGGCCCTGGTGGACAACACGGCGGCTCTGCGCACGGCCTGCAAGGCGCTGGGCGTGCCCGTCGCCTACACCGCGCAGCCCGGCAGCATGACCCCCGAACAGCGCGGCCTGCTCAAGGACTTCTGGGGACCGGGCATGCGGGCCACGCCCGAGCACCGCAAGGTGGTCTCCCCGCTGGAGCCGGACGACGACGACTGGACCTTCACCAAGTGGCGCTACAGCGCCTTCTTCAAGTCCGACCTGCTGGAGCGGATGCGCGCCGGCGGGCGTGACCAGCTGATCGTCTGCGGGGTGTACGCGCACGTGGGCGTGCTGATGACCTCGGTGGAGGCGTACACGAACGACATCGAGACGTTTCTGGTGGCCGACGCGGTCGCCGACTTCTCCGCCGACTACCACCGGCTGGCCCTCACCTACGCCGCCGAGCGGGCCGCGAAGGTCGTGACGTCCCAGGCGGTACTGACCGAACTCGACGCGGCCACCGCGTCGGCCCGCTGACGGCCGTCGCAGGCGAAAGGACCCACACCATGGCAAGGAACGAGGACGCACAGCGCCTGCTGGCGCGCATCCTCGACGGGTCGGCGGGGGCGTTCGCGCTGCTGCGCCGTCCGGAGACCGCGGGACCGGACACGCTGGAGCTGCTGGCCGGCGAGGTGACACGGGCCGACACGCTCGCCGACCTGGAGCTCCAGGGCCCGGCGGGCACCGGCGCCCACCAGGAGCTGCTGGCGCTGATCCCCTACCGGCAGCTGTCCGAGCGCGGTTTCGCCGCCCCCGACGACGGCACCCCGCTGCTGGCGATGCGCGTCGACGAGCAGGCCTCGCTGCCGCTGCGCCCGACGCTCGCGCTGCTGCCCGACCATCCGGTGAAGATGACCGAGGAGCGCTTCGACGTCGACGACGACGCCTACGCCGAGACCGTGCGCCGGGTCGTCGCCGACGAGATCGGCACCGGCGAGGGCGCCAACTTCGTGATGAAGCGGTCCTTCACCGCTGTGCTGCCCGACTTCGACAGCGCCGCCGCCCTGTCGTTCTTCCGCCGGCTGGTGGAGCGGGAAGCGGGCGCGTACTGGACCTTCCTGATCCACACCGGCGAGCGCACGCTGGTGGGTGCCACCCCCGAACGGCACATCAGCGTCCACGACGGCAACGCCGTGATGAACCCCATCAGCGGCACCTACCGCTATCCGTCCTCCGGCCCCGACCTGAACGGCGTGCTGGACTTCCTCGCCGACGAGAAGGAAGCCGACGAGCTGTACATGGTCGTCGACGAGGAACTGAAGATGATGGGCCGCATCTGCCCCGCGGGCGGCCGGGTGCGGGGCCCGTACCTGAAGGAGATGGCGCGCCTCGCGCACACCGAGTACTTCATCGAGGGCCGCACCGACCGCGATGTCCGCGACATCCTGCGCGAGACCCTGTTCGCGCCGACGGTGACCGGCTCCCCGCTGGAGAGCGCGGCCCGGGTCATCAGCCGCTACGAGCCGCAGGGACGCGGCTACTACAGCGGTGTGGCCGCCCTGATCGGACGCGACGCGGCCGGGGGGCGCACGCTGGACTCCTCGATCCTGATCCGCACCGCCGACATCGACGCGGACGGACGGATGAGCATCGGGGTGGGGGCGACCCTCGTCCGCCACTCCGACCCCGCCTCCGAGGTGCAGGAGACACGCGCCAAGGCCGCGGGGCTGCTGGCCGCGCTCGGGGACGCCGAACCCACCCGGTACGGTTCCCACCCGGCGGTGCGCGAGGCGCTGGACTCCCGCAACGACGGCATCGCCCGGTTCTGGCTCCAGGAGCCGGCCGGTCCGGGTGCCTCCGACGGGCCGCTGGCCGGGCGCAAGGTGCTGATCGTCGACGCCGAGGACACCTTCACGGAGATGATCGCCCATCAGATCCGGTCGCTGGGCTGCGAGGTGGCGGTGCGGCGCTTCGACGAGCCGTACGACTTCGACGCGCACGACCTGGTGGTGATGGGCCCGGGACCGGGCGACCCGCGGGAGACGGCGCACCCGAAGATCGCCCATCTGCGGGCGGCGGTGGCCCGGCTCCTGGAGGAGAAGCGGCCGTTCCTCGCGGTGTGCCTGAGCCATCAGGTGCTGAGCATGCTCCTCGGCCTGGACCTGCTGCGCCGCCCGGCGCCCAATCAGGGCGCCCAGCACGTGATCGACCTCTTCGGCAGCACCGAGCGAGTCGGTTTCTACAACACCTTCGCCGCCCACAGCGACTCCGGCCGCTTCGCGCACCCGGAGTACGGAACGGTCGACGTGAGCCGGGACGCGGCGACGGGCGAGGTGCACGCGCTGCGCGCCCGGGGCTTCGCCTCGATGCAGTTCCACGCCGAGTCCGTGCTGACCGTGGACGGGCCGCGCATCATCGGCTCGCTCCTGGAGGAGGTGGCCGGGACATGCACGCGGTGATCGTCTGGTGGGACCTGAGCCGCTCCCGGCAGACCATCGGGTCCCTGCGCGACTTCCTCCGCGACGAGGCGGTGGACCGCTTCTCCCGGATGCCCGGGCTGCGGCTGAAGTTCTGGATCTCGGACGAGGCCACCGACCGGTGGGGGGCGGTGCTGCTGTGGGAGTCGCGCGAGGCGGCCACGGCTCCCCTGCCGAACCGGGCGGCGGAGCTGATCGGTTACCCGCCCACCGAGCGGCACGCCTTCGACGTGGAGGCGACCGTGGAGGGGGACTTCGCCCTCGCCGCGCTCTCCGGCCGGGGCCTGGCACTCACCCCGGCGGCCGGCTGACCGGCCGCGGCCGCGCACATCCCCGAAGCCGCACGAAGCACCCTGGCCGGGACCTCCCGCTCCGGCGCCGACCCCGGTCGGCCCCCGAGGACGGTCCCCGGAACCCGCCCCACCGCCGGGTCACCCCTCCTCGACGGCGGGCGGGAGACCTCCGGCCGCCGCGGGGCCCGTGACCGGGTCCCGCGGCGGCGCGGGAGCGTGCTCGTACGGTACGGCTCCGGCGGGGCGCCCCCGTGCGGTGGGACCCGGCGGTCCGCCGCCCCACAAGTCCCCCGGCCCGTAAGCCTCCTCGGGCGCGCGTAGCCCTGGCCCCGTAAGCCTCCTCGGGCGCGCGTGGCCCGGGCCCGCGAGCCCTCCCCCGACAGCACGGCCGGGCCTTCGTGCCCGCCCCGCCCCGTCGCGGCTCGATGTCCCCGACCCGAAAGGCAGCACCTCATGACAGGTCCCGCGGCCATCCTGATCGGCATGCCCGGCGTGGGCAAGACCTCCGTCGGCCGGGAACTGGCCGGGCTGCTGGGTGTCTCATTCCGTGACACCGACGAGGACGTGACCCGGCTGGCGGGCCGGCCCGTGCCCGAGGTGCTGCGGGAGAAGGGCGAGCCGGCCTTCCGTCTCCTGGAGCACCGGGCGGTCACCGCGGCCCTGGCCGAGCACGCCGGGGTGCTCGCGCTGGGCGGCGGCGCGATCCTGCACGAAGGCACCCGGGCGCGGCTGCGCGGGTGCCGTGTGGTGCACCTGTGGGCCGGCCTGGACACGCTGGCGCACCGGGTCCTGGCCGACGGC
Source organism: Streptomyces sp. SudanB182_2057 (assembly GCF_964272715.1). Classification (NCBI taxonomy): domain Bacteria; kingdom Bacillati; phylum Actinomycetota; class Actinomycetes; order Kitasatosporales; family Streptomycetaceae; genus Streptomyces; species Streptomyces sp. SudanB182_2057. Next base: position 7,749,009 of record NZ_OZ186798.1, on the reverse strand, counting down.
GACCGGCCCCTGCTCGACGGGGACCCCCGGGCCGGGCTCGTGCTGCTGATGCGCGCCCGGCTGCCCCTGTACCGGCGGCTCGCGGTGGTGTCGGTGCGCGCCGAGGACCGCGGTCCGCGCGAGATCGCCGAAGAGATCGCCGCCCTGCTCGCCTCCGCCGCCCCCTGACCGTACGGAACCCCTCCGCGGTGTTCCTCCGTGCCGTCGCAGACCAACAGCGCCGCTCTCGATGCCGGCCGCACTCGACAAAGGACAGCCATGACCACCGTCCCCGCGCCGCCCGAGGCGCTGCACGCCCGTGTTCCGGGCTCGAAGTCACTGACCAACAGAGCGCTCCTGCTCGCCGCCGCGGCGGCCGGGACGACTGTGCTCACCGCCCCTTTGATCAGCGACGACACCATGGCCTTCCGCCAGGCGCTCGACGACCTGGGCGTGCGGATCCGGTCGTCGGACGACGACGGCGCCTGGCAGGTGACCGGGCTGGGCCGCGGTCCGCGGGGCACCGGCCGTATCTGGTGCGCGGACGCGGGCACCGCCGCCCGGTTCCTGCCGCCGCTGGCCGCCGCCGGCCACGGCGACTTCGTCTTCACGGGCAGCGACCAGCTCACCGCCCGTCCCGTGGCACCGCTCGCCGACGCGCTGCGCCGCCTGGGCGCCGAGGTGCACACCGGGCCGGACGGCACCCTGCCGCTGCGGGTGCGCGCCGAGGGGCTGGACGGCGGCGAGCTGGAGGTCGACTCCAGCCTCAGCAGCCAGTTCCTGAGCGGGCTGCTGATGGCGGCCCCGCTGCTGCGCGGCGGCCTGCTGCTGAAGGTGCGCGAACTGGTCAGCCGTCCCTACGTCGACATGACCATCGCGCTGATGCGGCACTTCGGCGCCGACGTGGCCGAGGACGCCCCGGGCGCGTTCGCGGTCCGCCCCACCGGCTACCGGGCCGCCGACCTGCGGATCGAGCCGGACGCCTCCACCGCCTCGTACTTTCTGGCCGCCGCGGCCGTCACCGGGCGCACGGTGACCGTACCCGGTCTGGGACACGGCAGCCTCCAGGGCGATGTGCGGTTCGCCGAGGTGCTGGAGCGGGCCGGGGCCCGGGTGCGGCGCACCGAGGACGCCGTCTCGGTCACCGGGACCGGCACGCTCAGGGGCGGTTTCGACGTCGACATGGGTGACATCTCGGACACGTTCATGACGCTGGCGGCCATCGCCCCGCTGGCCGACGCGCCTGTGACCATCCGCGGCATCGGCCACGCCCGGCTCAAGGAGTCGGACCGGATCGAGGCGGTCGCCGGGAACCTGCGCGCGCTGGGCGTGCGCACCGACACCGGCCGGGACTGGATCACCGTGCACCCCGGCGGCACCTCGCCCGCGCGGATCGCCTGTCACCGCGACCACCGCATCGCCATGGCGTTCTCGGTGCTGAATCTGCGCACGGGGAACCTCACGCTCGACGACCCCGGCTGTGTCGCCAAGACCTTCCCCGGATTCCACGAGGAGTTCCACCGGCTCTTCCCCGGCCATCCGCTGCCGGCCGGCCCGGACCGCGCCTCCGCCTGACCCACAGAACAGCGACGCGTTTGCCAGTGAAGGGATTTGAGGATCGGAAATGACACACATACTGATCGCCGGGGGCGGCATCGGCGGACTGGCCACGGCTGTGTCGCTGGCCCGCAACGGACACCGGGTCACCGTGCTGGAACGCCGTGACACCTTCGCCGAGATCGGTGCCGGCATCCAGCTCGGGCCCAACGCCTTCCACGCCCTGGACCGCCTGGGTGTGGGCGAGGGCGTGCGCGAACAGGCCGTGTTCACCGACGAACTGTGCTTCATGGACGGCACCACGGGCGAGAAGGTCGCCGGCATGGAGCTGACCCGGGCCTACCGCGACCGGTTCGGCAACCCCTACGCCGTGGTGCACCGCGGCGACCTCTACCAGCCGCTGCTGGCCGCCTGCCAGGGGCTGGACGCGGTGGAACTCGTCCCCGACGCCTCGGTGGAGCGCTACGAGCAGAGCGCCACGGGCGTCACGGTGCACACCACCGACGGACGGGCCTTCCACGGCGCGGCGCTGATCGGCGCGGACGGCATCCGCTCCACGGTGCGCGCGCAGATGCTCGGCGACGGCGAACCCCGGGTGTCGGGACACACCATCTACCGCTCGGTGATACCGATCGAGAAGGTGCCCGAGGAGCTGCGCTGGAACACGGTCACCCTCTGGGCCGGCCCGAAGTGGCACTTCGTGCACTACATCATCGGCGGCGGCCGGTACCTCAATCTCGCTGTCACCCGCGACGACGGCGCCACGGTGCCGGTGGCCGGACGCGAGGCCGACCGCGCCCATGTGCTCGACCAGTTCCCCGGCATCGGCACGACCGCCCGGCGGCTGCTCGAACTCGGGGAGGGATGGCGCGAATGGGTGCTGTGCGACCGTGACCCCGTTCCGGCCTGGACCGAGGGGCGGGTCGCGCTGCTCGGTGACGCCGCCCACCCCATGCTGCAGTACGCGGCCCAGGGCGCCTGCCAGGCCCTGGAGGACGCGGTGGTGCTCGGCGAGGTGACCGAGACCGCGCGGGAGGACGACCTGGTGCAGCGCCTGGAGAAGTACAACGCCCTGCGCCGCGAACGCGCGGGACGGACCCAGCTCATCGCCCGCCGCATGGGCAGCGAGCTGTACCACCCGGCGGGCGAGCGGGCGCAGGAGCGCAACGCCATGCTCTCCGCGCTGTCCCAGCGGGACATGTACGAGAAGGTCTCCTGGCTGCACGGCGACCGGGCCTTCACCGACAGCGGCACCGGAGGAGAGCGTTGAGCACGCTGCGTTGGCTGACCGCTGGGGAGTCCCACGGTCCCGCACTTGTCGCGACGCTGGAGGGTCTTCCCGCCGGCGTGCCGATCACCACGGAGATGGTGGCGGATCATCTGGCGCGGCGGCGGCTCGGCTATGGCCGTGGTGCGCGGATGAAGTTCGAGCGGGACGAGGTCACTTTCCTGGGTGGTGTCCGGCACGGGCTGACGCTGGGTTCGCCGGTGGCGGTGATGGTGGGGAACACCGAGTGGCCGAAGTGGGAGCAGGTCATGGCGGCCGACCCGGTCGACCCTGAGGTGCTGAAGGAGTTGGCGCGTAATGCTGCGTTGACGCGTCCGCGTCCGGGGCACGCGGATCTGGCGGGGATGCAGAAGTACGGGTTCGACGAGGCCCGTCCGATTCTGGAGCGTGCCTCGGCGCGGGAGACGGCGGCGCGGGTGGCGCTGGGCGCGGTGGCGCGGTCGTACCTGAAGGAGACGGCCGGGGTCGAGGTCGTCTCGCATGTGGTGGAGCTGGCCTCGGCGCGGGCGCCGTACGGGGTGTACCCGACGCCGGCGGATGTGGAGCGGCTGGACGCGGATCCGGTGCGCTGCCTGGATGCGGACGCGTCCAAGGCGATGGTCGCGGAGATCGACCAGGCGCACAAGGACGGTGACACCCTGGGTGGTGTGGTGGAGGTGCTGGCGTACGGGGTGCCGGTGGGGCTGGGCTCGCATGTGCACTGGGACCGGCGGCTGGACGCTCGGCTGGCGGCGGTGCTGATGGGCATCCAGGCGATCAAGGGTGTGGAGGTCGGTGACGGTTTCGAGCTGGCGCGGGTGCCGGGTTCGAAGGCGCACGACGAGATCGTGGTCACGGACGAGGGGATCAGGCGGGTCACGGGCCGTGCCGGTGGTACGGAGGGCGGTCTGTCCACGGGTGAGGTGTTGCGGGTGCGGGCGGCGATGAAGCCGATCGCGACGGTGCCGCGGGCGCTGCGGACGGTGGACGTGGCCACGGGCGAGGCGGCGCAGGCCCATCACCAGCGTTCGGACGTGTGCGCGGTGCCGGCCGCCGGGATCGTCGCCGAGGCCATGGTCGCGCTGGTCCTGGCGGACGCGGTGGCCGAGAAGTTCGGCGGTGACAGCGTCACCGAGACCCGCCGCAACGTCCGCTCCTACCTCGACAGCCTGGCGATTCGCTGAGGTGAGCGGGTGGGTGTGGGGTGCGGCCCCCACACCCACCCGGGTCGGCGGTGGTCCGGCCACACACCCTGGGTAGTCGGCGCAATACTCCGTCAACGGCGCGTCAACCGTGCCGCTGTGTCCTGTGCCCGCGGGGCCCTCACAGGTAGTACTCCACGCAGGATCCGGCATATTCGGGTGGCAGGCACACCTCGTCCCGCCGAGGCCGTACCGGCCATGGTGCTCAGGTAACCGTAGAGAGCTGCCCGAACACGGCTGGAGCATCGTGAACACGTCTGTCCTCGGGAAAGTCGACGCCACCCACGCACCGTCCGTGCCCCACCAGCGCTCCGTCTCCCCCGAGGGCGAGGTGCCCGACGACATCGTCGCGGAGCTGTGCGCCGCCTTGTTCTCCTTACTCGGCCGGAAGGACCAGCGGCGCCAGGCCGAGCAGTACCTGCGCGGACTGCTGACCACCCGGGGCCGCAAGTCCATCCGCAACATCGCCGCCCATCTGGGCCGGCCCGGCCTGGAGCAGAGCCTGCACCACTTCGTCGCCAGCTCGACCTGGGACTGGCAGCCCCTGCGCGCCGCGCTGGCCGGCTATCTGGAACACACCCTCGCACCGCACGCGTGGGTCATACAGCCGATGCACATACCGAAGGCGGGCAAGTACTCGGTGGGCGTGGACGAGCAGTTCGCCCCGCACCTGGGGCAGGTCGTCCGGGGCCAGCAGGTGATCGGCGCCTGGCTGGCCTCGCCGGCGGCGAGCGCCCCCGTCAACTGGCGCATGGTGCTGCCCGAGAGCTGGGTCAACGACCCCGAGCGGCGGGCGCGGGCCGAGGTGCCCGAGCGGACGGCGCCGGAGAGCGCCGAGGAGTGCGCCGTGTCCGTGGCCCTGCAGATGGCGCGGCTGTGGAACATCCCGCGGCGGCCCGCCGTGCTGGATCTGCGCCGCTGCGACGTGGGCGCCGCGGCCCGCCGCCTGGCCTCGGGCGGGGTGCCCTTCCTCGCCCGGATCAGCCCCTCGAGCCCGCTGTCCGTCGCCGACCCGGCGCTGCCCGGGCACCGGGCCGGACCGCTGCCCGCCCGCCGGATCCTGGAACTGCTCAAGGGGATGCGGGTGCCCGCCGGCTGGTACGACCCGGCCGAGCCGCACCTGCCCCGCGCCTCCTGGGCGGCGAAGGTCCCCGTGGTCCTGCCCGGCCCGGTCGGCGGGGCGCCCCGGCGGCTGTTCCTGCTGGGCGAGTGGACCGACCCGGGCCGGCCCCCGTCCGCCCTCTGGCTCACCTCCCTGCCGCGGGTGCCGGCCGCGTCGCTGGTGCGCACCGCGAAACTGGCCGACCGGGTGGAGCGGGACTGCGACGACATCGGCGAGCGGGCCGGGCTGCGCGACTTCGCGGGCCGGTCGTTCCGCGGCTGGCACCGCCACATGACGCTGGCCTCCGTGGCGCACACGGCGATCGCCCTGCACGCCGCGGAGTACGGGCCGCGGCAGACCGGCCGGCTCATCGGGGCCTGACCGGTCCGGCCGCCACCACGGCCCCGGCCGGACGGCGCACCGGCCGTCGCCAGGGCGCCGTGCCCGGCGAGAGGAGGAACTCCGCACAGCAGCCGACGGGTTGAGGTGGATCCGCGCAACGGCGCGTGGAACCTCCCCTTCCCATCGACGTCCGTACCAGGCGGGATTACCCGTCGGGCGCCCTGCCCGGACCGGCCCGGTCAGCCGGACACCCGGGCCCAGGCGGCGGCGAGCCGGTCCGGGCCGGGGTCGGCGAGGACTCGGGTGCGGCCGATGCCGTCGAGGACGATGAAGCGCAGTGTGTTCCCGCGGGCCTTCTTGTCCACCCGCATGGCGTCCAGCAGTTCGGGCCACCGTCCGCCGCGGTGGCGCAGGGGCAGGCCGACCGCGTCGAGCACGGTCCGGTGGCGCCGTACCACGGTGTCGTCCGACAGGCCCGCCAGCCGGGCGAGTTCGGCGGCGAACACCATGCCCACGGACACCGCCTCGCCGTGCCGCCAGGTGAAGCCCTCGCACTTCTCGATCGCGTGGCCCAGCGTGTGGCCGTAGTTGAGGGCTTCGCGCGGGCCCTGTTCGCGCAGGTCCTGGGTGACGACCTCGGCCTTCACCCGGATCGCGCGTTCGACGAGTTCCCGGGTGTGCGGCCCGTGCGGGGTGCGCGCAGCCTCCGGGTCCGCCTCGATCAGGTCCAGGATCGCGGTGTCCCGGATGAAGCCGGCCTTGACGACCTCGGCGAGGCCCGCGGTGTAGTCGGCGGCCGGGAGCGTGCCGAGCGCGTCGAGGTCGCACAGGACGGCGCCCGGCGGGTGGAAGGCGCCCACGAGGTTCTTGCCCTCGCCGGTGTTGATGCCGGTCTTGCCGCCGACCGCCGCGTCCACCATGCCCAGCAGGGTGGTCGGTACGGCGATCCAGGGCACTCCGCGCAGCCAGGTGGCGGCCACGAAGCCGGCCAGGTCGGTGGTGGCCCCGCCGCCGATGCCCACGATCACGTCGGTGCGGGTGAAGCCGCTGCGTCCGAGCGTCTCCCAGCAGCGGGCGGCGGTGTCGGCGGTCTTGGCCTGTTCGCCGTCCGGCAGCTCGATCACGGTCGGCCGCAGGCCCCGCCCGGCGAACAGCCCCGCCGCCGCGGCGGCCGTGTCGCGCAGCCGGGGCGCGTGCAGCACGGCCACGCGCGAGGCCGCCGCCGCGGCGGGGACGTCGGCGAGTTCGCGCAGCAGGCCGTGGCCCACCCGCACGTCGTACGCGCTCGGGCCGGTGCCCACGGGTATGTGTGTGTTCATCCACGGCACGCTAGTGACCGGCGCGGCCGTGCCCTGGTGCGTGCCGGTGAATACGTCACCTCCGGGCGGCCGGTGCGGGCGGACCTGACACATCCGGGGGCCCGTCGTGGACCCGGCGGCCCCGCGGGGCCACACTGCTGTCTCAGGCTTCCGGCGCGCCGGCGGTGTCGGGGCGCAGCAGGGCCCGCATCCGGTGGATCCGCAGGGCGAGCTGGACGTCCAGGGCCCGGTCGGGTTGCTGCCAGCGCGGGCCCAGCAGCACGGCGACCCGTTCCAGTCGCCGCGAGACGGTGTTGGCGTGGATGTGGAGCCTGTCGGCGGCCTTGCTCGGGCTGGCGCCCGTGGCGAAGTACGCCTCCAGGGTCTTCACCAGCTCGGTGTCGTTGTCCCGGTCGTAGGCGAGGACCGGCCCGATGGAGTTGTCGATGAAGCCGCCCACGTCATGGCCGTCGGACAGCAGGAGCCCCACGAAGCCGAGGTCGTCGAGCGCCGCGGCGCTGCCGACGGCGTCGAGCGTGGTCAGCGCCTTCAGGCAGCGCACCGCCTCCTGGTGGAGCCGGCCCGCCTCGGTGGGCCCGCGGCCGGGCCCGGAGGCGCCCACCGTCACGGGGTGGCCCAGCACCGCGGACAGGACACCGGCGACCGAGCGGGCGGTGTCCGAGGCTTCGGTGCCCGGCAGCAGCAGCACGATGTTGCCGTCCCGGGCGGTCTTGAGGCCGCCGTGCCGGTAGGCGTAGGAGGAGGCCCACATCATGGCGCGCCCGTGCGGTCCGCCCTCGATGCGGACGACGAGCAGCACATGGGGCGCCGCCGGGTCCAGGCCCGCCCTGCCCAGGCGCTGCTCCAGGCGGTGCGCCCGGCGTGATCCGCCGGAGGGCAGGGCGATCAGCTCGTCCAGCAGCTCGTCGGGAAGGGGGCTTTCTGCCGCTGCCGTGCCGTGCCGCAGGAGCAGTTGGAGGGCGAAGACCTGGGTGACGAGGTACAGCAGCCGTTCGTCCTCGCCGATCAGCGGGGTGGCGGGGCGCAGCACGGCGAACCCCAGGTTCTCCGCGCCCGCCACCACGGGGGCGATCCAGGTGTCGTCGCCGTACGGTATCGGGGTGCGCTGCGCGTGGGCGTCCCAGGACACCTCGGTCACCGCGTTGTCGTCCAGGTCGGGCAGGGGCGCGGTGGCGGTGACGATACGGCCCGCCGGATTGCGCAGTTGGACGGTGCCGTCGAGCGCGTCGGCGGAAGCCTGGGCGAGGGTCTCCAGGTCCGCGCCGGACAGCAGCAGCCCCATCAAGTGGGAGTGGACGTCGGCGAGTTGTTGCAGCCTGGCCACGGTGGTGCGGGAGCGGAAGCCGTCGGTCTCGAGTTCGCTGACCTCGTCGCTGGCGTCCCGCAGGCGCTCGGCGCGCTCCAGCGACACGGCGCCCAGCGCGGCCAGGGAGCAGGCCAGGCCGATCTCTTCGGGGGTGAGGTGGCGTACGGTGCGGTTCGCGCAGTACAGGACGCCCAGGGTGCTGTCGCCGTGCACGAGCGGCACGGCGAGCAGTGAGGCGATGCCCTCGGCGCGGACCATCTCGTCGGCGTGCGGGCAGTGTTCGAACCGGTCGTCGCGCAGGTAGTCGGCCGTCCAGAACGGGGCCCCGATCGTCATGGCCTGCCGCCCGGCTCCCGTGGACGGGCGCACCTCCGCCCACATGCCGGTGGTGGCCCCTTCGGCGGCGTGCAGGCTGAGGGTGCCGTCGCCCTCGTACAGCCCTATGCACGCCATGTCCGCCTTGGTGATCCGCTTGACCTGGCGGCTGATGACCCGCATCAGCTCGCCCAGGTCGCGCGGCTGGGTCATGTCGCGGGCGGTGTCGACGAGTTCGGCGAGGCCGTCCTCGCGCTGCCGGCGCCGGTGCTGGGAGGCGTGGATGACGTGTGCCAGCCGGACCGCCTGTTCCAGCCGGTCCCGCTCCTCGCGGGAGCAGGTGCGCTCCGCTCGCAGCAGCAGTTCCTCGAAACGGTGGGACGGTACCTCTTCGGCCAGTAGCCGGAGCACGGTGAGCAGGTCCGGACGGTCTCTGTCTGCTGCGTCGGTCATCGCCTTTACCCCCGCCGGCCTGGCCTTTCGCGTGCGCGAACAGAACTTAGGCAGACCGTGACGAAGGAGTCAACCACGGCCTGTCGGGAAGGCCGGACACCGGGGTGGTGCCCGGCACGGACGAAACGCCCAAGTCAGACTGGCTGTTCACGGCCGTCCAGGGCCCGCCGGCCGGCGGCGCGCATGGTGTGCAGCGGTGCCGGCCGGCGGCCCGTCATCAGCTCCACCTGGCCCACCGCCTGGTGGACCAGCAGGTCGAGGCCGCCGACGACGGTTCCGCCCCGGGTCCGCCAGTGGTGCGCGAGCCGGGTGGGCCAGGGATCGTACAGGACGTCGAAGAGCACTCCCGGGGTGGCGGGTACGGATTCGGCCAGGGCGTCGGTGGCCCGGGCGGGGGTGGTGGAGATGACGAGGGGCGCGTCCAGGGCGTCGGCCGCCCGGTCCCAGGGGGCCGTGCGGACGGCGAGTCCGAGCCGCTCGCCCCACCGGGTCATCTCGGCCGCCCGGCCCTCGCCGCGCACGTAGGCCGTGACCTCGGGCGCCCCCATGCGGGCCAGGGCCGCCAGGGCGGAGGCCGCGGTGGCCCCCGCCCCCAGGACGGCGGCGTGCCCGACGCGGGTGATGCCCCGTTCGCGCAGCGCCGACGTCATGCCGGGGACGTCGGTGTTGTGCCCCTCCTTCCGGCCGTCCGCCGTGAACAGCACGGTGTTGACCGCCTGTACGGATCGCGCGGTGTCGCTCACGGTGTCGAGCAGCGGGAGCACGGCCCGCTTCAGCGGCATGGTCAGCGAGAGTCCCGCCCAGCTGTCGTCCAGGCCGCCGAGGAAGGTCTCCAGGGCTTCCTCGCCGATGTCGTGACGGTCGTACGTCCAGGTGTGCAGGCCGAGTTCGCGGTAGGCGGTGCGGTGCAGTACGGGGGAGAGCGAGTGGGCGATGGGGGAGCCCAGAACCGCGGCGCGTCGCCGGGTCGGCATCAGCTGGTTCCTTCCTGTGCTGCGAGGGGCAGGGCGGGTCAGTGGCGCTCGGTCCGCCGGGTCCGCTCCAGGCTGGCGCGCACCGCGGCGGCGACCTTGTGCGGGGTGAAGCCGAACCGGCGGTACAGCGCCTCGGGGGCGGCCGAGGCACCGAACTGGTCCAGGGACACGGCCTGTCCGGCGGAGCCGAGCAGGGCGTACCAGCCGAGCGCGCTGCCCGCCTCCACGGAGACCCGGGCCGTGACCCCGGGCGGCAGGACCGTGTCCTGGTAGTCCTGGCTCTGCTCCAGGAACCACTCCAGGCACGGCATGGACACCACGCGTGCCTCGGTCCCCTCGGCGCGCAGCAGTTCCCGGGCCGCGAGCGCGAGGTGGACCTCGCTGCCGGTGGCGATGATGACCGCGTCCGGGGTGCCGCCCTCGGCGTCGGCGAGGACGTATCCGCCGCGGACCGCCTCGTCGGCGGGGGCGAGCCCGCTGCCCTCCCCGCGGTCGAGCACCGGCAGGCCCTGCCGGCTCAGGCACAGCCCGGCCGGGCGGTCGGTGCGTTCGAGGACACCGCGCCAGACGGCGACGGTCTCATTGGCGTCGGCGGGGCGTACGACGTCCAGGCCGGGGATGCCCCGCAGCGCCCAGAGGTGTTCGACGGGCTGGTGGGTGGGCCCGTCCTCGCCGAGGCCGATGGAGTCGTGGGTCCACACGTAGGTGACGGGCAGCCTCATCATGGCCGCGAGCCGTACCGCCGGCCGCATGTAGTCGGAGAAGACCAGGAACGTACCGCCGTAGGGCCGGGTGCCGCCGTGCAGGGCGATGCCGTTGAGGACGGCGCCCATCGCGTGCTCGCGGACGCCGAAGTGCAGGGTGCGGCCGTAGCGGTGGCCCGGGAAGGCGGCGGTGGCGAACTCCTCGGGGACGAAGGAGGGTTCGCCGCGCATCGTGGTGTTGTTGCTCTCGGCGAGGTCCGCGGAGCCGCCCCACAGCTCCGGCAGCGCCGCGGCCAGCGCGGTGAGCACCTCCCCGGACGCCTTGCGGGTGGCGATCCGCTGCCCGGGCGCGAAGGCCGGCAGGTGCGCGGTCCAGTCCTCGGGCAGCCGGCGGGTGCTGATCCGGTCGTACAGGGCGGCCTTTCCGGGTTGGGCGGCGCGCCAGTCCGCGTAGCGCTTGTCCCAGGTGGCGCGCAGGTCGCGGGCCCGGCCGGCGACCGCGCGGGCGTGGGTCAGCACCTCGGCCGGCACCTGGAACGCCGCGTCGGGGTCGAGGCCCATCGCGCGCTTGGCGGCGGCGGCCTCCTCGGCGCCCAGGGCCGCGCCGTGGATCTTGCCGGTGTTCTGCTTGTGGGGCGCGGGCCAGCCGATGACGGTGCGCAGGGCGATCAGCGAGGGCCGGTCGGTGGTGTCGCGGGCCCGGGCCAGGGCGTCGTACAGGGCGGGGACGTCCTCGCGGTAGCCGTCGGGGGTGGTCCAGTCGACCCGCTCCGTCTGCCAGCCGTAGGCCCGGAAGCGGGCCAGGACGTCCTCGGACTGGGCGATGCGGGTGTCGTCCTCGATGGAGATGTGGTTGTCGTCGTAGAGCACGACGAGGTTGCCCAGTCTCTGGTGTCCGGCGAGGGAGCCGGCCTCGTGGCTGATGCCTTCCTCCAGGTCGCCGTCGGAGGCGAAGACCCAGATGGTGTGGTCGAAGGGCGACTGGCCGGCCTCGGCCTCCGGGTCGAAGAGGCCGCGCTCGCGCCGGGCCGCCATGGCCATGCCGACCGCGTTCGCCAGTCCCTGGCCGAGCGGCCCGGTGGTGGTCTCGACGCCGGGGGTGTGGCCGTACTCGGGGTGGGCGGGCGTCAGGCTGCCGTCCGTACGCAGCGCCTTGATGTCGTCGAGTTCGAGTCCGTAGCCGGAGAGGTGGAGCTGGGTGTAGAGGGTGAGGCTGGAGTGGCCGCAGGAGAGCACGAACCGGTCACGGCCGGCCCATCGCGGGTCCGCGGGGTCGTGCCGCAGCAGCCGCTGGAAGAGGAGGTACGCGGCGGGGGCGAGGCTCATGGCGGTGCCGGGGTGGCCGTGGCCCGCGGTTTCGACGGCGTCCACGGCGAGGGCGCGGGCGACGTTCACGGCACGGCGGTCGAGTTCGTCCCACCGCAGGCCGGCGGCGGACGAGGCGCTGGTGTCCTGGTGCTTCACGAGGGCTCGCGACTCCTTGTTCAGGGACCGGTGGAGGAAGGGCCGTGCACCAGGAGGAGCGGGGTCGCACACAGTCCCCTGTCGTCGCTCCGGCCGGGCAGCACGGCGCCCACCGGACCGCCATCCTGGTGGACCCCGCGATCACCGCCAACGCTCCGCCACCCGCTCCGTCAGGTCACCGGGCAGTCCGTCAAGTCCCCGGGGCGGCAGGCCCGCCGGAAAGGAGCGGACCGGCCGCGACACCGTCAGCCGCCCGCTTCGCTGCTGGTACGTGGCGGGGTCGGTCACCCCCACCCGTGTCCCGGCCTCCTCGGCCGTACGCGTCCTGCCCCTCCCCCGCCGCGTCCGCCGCGCGTCAGGCGCTCTGCAGGGTCCCGAGCGGAACGCGCGGCAGCGTGCCGGCTTCCAGGCCCGCGGCGGTCGCCTGTCGGCCGGGCTCCCGCCGGTCGGGCTCCCGTCGGCCGGGTTCCCGGCGGTCCGGTTCCCGCCGTTCGGCGACGAGGCCCGGCAGCGGCTGGACGGACGCGGTGCGCGTCTCGCGCCGTCCGCGCAGATAGTCCCGGATGACATCGCGGTCCTGGCCCCGGTGGTCCAGGTCCGCCTTCAGCCGCGCGTACGGCGGCGTGTCGGGGCAGTAGCGGGTGAGCACCTGCGTCAGGTCGACGCAGAGTTCCCGCCAGCGCCCGAGCCTGAGTTCCGCGTCGATCCACCGGTCCACGGCACGCTGCCAGGAGCGGGTGAGCCGGACCGCGTGGGCCTGGAGCTGGGGCCCGTGGGGGACGCCGGAGAGCGGGGCGCCGGTCCACAGGGCGAGGGCCTCGCGCAGCCGCCGGCCGGCCAGGTGCAGGTCGCCCGCCTCCATGGCCCGGTACCCGGCACCGGTCAGCCGCTCGAACGTCCTGAGGTCGCTGGAACCGCCGCCGGTGTCCAGCCGGTAGCCGCCGGGCACCGAGGCCAGCACCTGCTCGGCCGGCCGTTCGCTGCCCGACGCCCGCGAGGCCGCGCCGATGACCGCGCGCAACCGGCCGATGTGGTGCTCCAGCGCGTCCTGGGCGCGGTCCGGCAGGCCCTGGGGCCAGAGTTCGTCGGCGAGGGCGTACGCCGGTACGGCGCGGTCGGCCGCCGCCATGAGGAGAGCGAGCACCTGCCTGGTCGGCACCTCGGCCGAGTAGATGGGTAACGTCCCCTCTCGTACCGCCACTTCCCCGAGCATCCTCAGCTCCACGTCGTTCCCCTCCGACTCAGGTCACTTACGGTGCCGTTCGCAGCGCTTGAGCGGGGCGTCCCTCACCTGTATGCAGGCACTCCCCCTTCCCATAATAATAGAATTATTTTTCTTTTTCTTTAACGGGCGCCCGTGATCATGGCGGTTCCGCCTACGAACGGTCCGAGCCCCGAGTCCACCCCATCGCCCCCTCCGGTACGTTGCCGGTCGTTCCGGTTCCCAAACCGTAGCCGGGCAGCGAAAAGGAGGCGTCACGCGCGGACGGGGGCCGCCGTCCGCCGCTCTTCAGCCGCCGTCCCCCGCTCTACAGCCGCCGTCCTCCCGCTTCTCAGAAGGACGCCGCCCTGATCCGCTCCTCGCCGAACACCACCTTCTTGGCCGCGCTGGGCACGGCGAGGGCGGGCAGCAGGCATCGCCACATCTCCTCGACGCGCGCGGGCAGATCCCGGTGCGAGGTCTCCAACTGGGTGTGGATCTGGGCGCCGGTGCAGGAGGTGACGACCAGCCGGGCACACGCCTCGGGGTCCGCGTCGGCCCGCAGCTCGCGGCGGCGCCGGGCCTGCTCGAAGTCGTCCGTCAGGATGCCCGTCCACTGCCGGTAGGAGTTCACCTGCGGCTCGATGAACAGCCGCTGGTCCAGCACCAGGCGCGCCCCGGCCTGGAGCACCGGGTTGTCGAGCAGCTCGTAGGCCCAGGCCAGCGTCAGGTCGACGGCGTGCTGCAACCCCTGCGACTCCAGCGGCGGGACCACCAGTTCCGGCTGGCTGGTGACGATCAGACGCGCCAGCTCTTCCTTGGACTTGAAGTGGAAGTACATCGCGCCCAGGGTCAGCCCGGCGCGCTCGGCGATCCGCGAGACGGTCGTGCCGGCGAAGCCGTACTCCGCGAACGTCTCGGCCGCCGCGCGGATGAGGGCGGCACGGGTGCGGGCCGCCCTCTCCTGTTTCACCACTCGACCTGTCATGTGCAATCGCCGTCCACCGCTGGAAAAAAGTGATTACTATTCTTTAGCTTATAAGAGACAGCATGTCTCACCGCCAAGGTTCGGGCACGTGGAGATCCCAGGGGGGACCCTCACACGACGTCCACGACAGCCACACAAGTCACACGGTGGGGTCAGGGTCCGGCCGGGTCGCCGTCGGGGAGGCAGACCGCGAGCGCCGCGATGTCGTCCTGGAGGCGGTCGCCGCTGTAGTCCAGCAGGTCGTGGTGGAGCTGTTCCAGGAGCGCCTGGGGCGGCAGGGAACGCCAGGCGCGCAGGCGCTCCAGGAGCGGGTAGAAGGAGCCCTCCGGGTCGCGGGTCTCGGTGATGCCGTCCGTGTACAGCAGCAGCTGGTCGCCGGGGCGGAAGGAGTACTCCTCCACGTGGTAGGGCTCCCCGGCCAGCACCCCGAGGTTGAGCGGCGGGGCCGACCGTCCGCTGTCCAGTTCGCGGACCTCCCCGGAGCGGATGCGGACGGGCGGCGGATGGCCGCAGTTGACCACGCGCAGCACCGGCTCCCCGGCGGGGATCTCCACGAAGACGGCGGTCACGAACCGTTCGCCCACCTCGTTCCCGCCCAGCAGGGCCGCCCTGCGGTCCATGCTGGTCTCCACGCGGTCGGCCAGCGCGGGCAGCGCGGGTTCGTCGTGCGCCGCCTCGCGGAACGCGCCGAGCAGGGCCGCGGCGGTCTCCACCGCGAGCAGTCCCTTGCCCCGTACGTCGCCGATGAGCAGCCGGGTGCCGTACCGCGTGGGGACGGCCTCGTAGAGGTCCCCGCCGATGCGCGCCTCCGCCGCGGCGGACAGGTAGAGGCTGTCCAGGAGGAGGTCGCCGATCCGGTGCGGCACCGGCCGCAGCAGTACCCGCTGGGCGATGTCCGCCACGAAGCGCACGTCGGCGAGGGTGCGCTCGCGGTGCGTGCGGTGCGCGGCCAGGATGGTGCCGAGGACGCCCACCAGGGTCGTGCAGACGTAGGAGGCCACGTAGTAGCGGTCCCACAGGTAGCCGACGGGCCGGCCGGCGCAGCACGGGGTGCCGGCCAGGACGCCCTCCAGGAGGACGGCGAACACGGTGGCACCGGCGACGGCCACGGGGCCGTAGGCGAACGCGGTCACCAGGGGCAGGGCGATCAGTACGAAGCTCACCGGCCACTCGACGGGGGTCGCGGGCTCCAGCAGCAGCACGGCAGCGACGTACAGGACCGGCAGCCGGCGCAGCCACCCGGGAGGCTTCGGCAACCGCGTCCGCGCACCGGCGCCGTCCTCCGGCTCCCGACCGGTATGTCCAGGCTTCGGCATACGTGGTCTTCGCACACGGACTCCTGTCACAGCAGCGCACGACAAGGTCCCCAGCCTGGTGCGCCCGTGCGCGGCACACCGGCGATTGCTCCGCTCAGCGGCATGTTTCCGCCCCGGCCGGCACGAAACCCCGCAGACCCGGGACCCGGCCTGCCCGCGGCGGACGGGCGCCGGCCCGCGGGCGGGCCTCAGCGGGCCCGGCCCCGCGGCCCCGTCACCCGCCCGGCCGACACCGCCGCGGCGACATCCCGCCCGGCCGGCGCACAGCGGTCGCCGGTCACCGAGCCGCAGTGCTAGAAAAGGGAGATGAGCGGACGTTTCCGCCGTCCAAGGGCGAAAGCGGCGCCGCCGCCCGGCACCCGGCGGGCCTCCGATCCGCCCCGTCGACGACTGCCGTGGCCGTTTCGCGGGCGCCGGATCCCGCCGTCCCTGAGCGTCCGCACCCTCGCCGCCCAGGTCTTCCTGTTCCAGGCGCTGATCATGCTGCTGCTGGTCGCGGTGGGGGCCGCCGCCCTGGTGCTGCAAGGGCTGTACGACGCCGAGCGCAGCGCCAGGGACCGGTCGCTGGCGGTGGCCGAGGCCTTCGCCCACGCCCCCGGCACGGCACAGGCACTGCGCTCGCCGGATCCGACGGCCCGGCTCCAGCCGGAAGCGGAACAGGTGCGCAAGGGATCCGGTGTCGACTTCGTCGCCGTACTGGACGAGCACGGAATCCGGCTGACCGACCGGAACCCCGATCTGATCGGCACCAAGGCCCAGGGGGTCGGCCGGGCGCTGCTGGGAGAGACGTTCACCGAGACCTTCCACGGCCGGCCGGCCGACGCGGTGCGCGCCCTCGTCCCCGTGACGGACCCCAGCCGGCGCGTGGTCGGCGTCGTCACCGCGGGGATCGAGTACGCGAACGTCGGCGACGTCCTCGTCCGCCAGCTGCCGGTGCTGCTCGGCACGGCGGCCGGGGCGCTGGTCCTGGCGACCGGCGGCGCCGCCCTGGTCAGCCGCCGGCTGCTGCGGCAGACCCATGGGCTCGGCCCGGCCGAGATGACCCGGATGTACGAGCACCACGACGCCGTGCTGCACGCCGTGCGCGAGGGGGTGCTGATCCTCGGCGGGGACGGGCGGGTGCTGCTCGCCAACGACGAGGCGCGCCGGCTGCTGGGCCTCCCCCGGGACGCCGACCGGCGGCAGGTGCGGGAACTGGGGCTGGGACCGGGGCCGACCCGGCTGCTGGAGGCGGGCGAGGCCGCGACCGACGAGGTCGTCCAGGCCGGGGACCGGCTGCTGGCGGTGAACATCCGGCCCACCGCCCCGTACGGCGGTGCCCCGGGGCTCGTGGCCACGTTCCGTGACACCACGGAGCTGCTGGCCCTGTCCGGGCAGGCCGAGCTGGCGCGGGGCCGGCTGTCGTTCCTGTACGAGGCGGGCATGCGGATCGGCACCACGCTCGACGTGCGGCGCACGGCCGAGGAGCTGTCGGAGGTGGCGGTGCCGCGCATGGCCGACTTCGTCACCGTGGAGCTGCTGGACTCGGTGCTGCGCGGCGAGGAGCCCACGAGCGCGGTGCGCGAGATGCGCCGTACCGCGCTGCGCGGCACGCACGCCGGGCACCCGTTGCAGCCGGTGGGCGAGGTGATCCGGTTCGTGATGGCCGACACCCCGATGGCGGCGGCGCTGCGCCAGGGCAAGGCCGTCCTGGTGCCGGACCTGCGCGCCGCCCAGGACTGGCGGGCGCGGGACGCCGGCGGGGCGGAGCGGGCGCTGGACTACGGCATCCACTCGCTGATCACGGTGCCGCTGCGGGCCCGCGGGGTGGTCCTCGGCATGGCCGACTTCTGGCGGGGCGCGGGCTCTCCGCGGTTCGAGGAGGAGGACGTCGCGGTGGCCGAGGAGCTGGTCGCCCGGGCCGCCGTGGCCATCGACAACGCCCGCCGGTACGCCCGGGAGCACGAGATGGCGGTGACGCTGCAACGCAGTCTGCTGCCGGTGGGGCTGCCGGAGCAGGACGTGCTGGAGATCGCGTCGCGGTATCTGCCGGCCCGCTCGGGGGTGGGCGGCGACTGGTTCGACGTCATCCCGCTGCCCGGGTTCCGGGTGGCGCTCGTGGTCGGGGACATCGTGGGGCACGGGATGCAGGCCGCGGTCACCATGGGGCGGCTGCGCACGGCCGTGCTGAACTTCTCCTCGCTGGACCTCACCCCGGACGAGCTGCTCGGGCACCTGGACGAGATGGTGAACCGGCTGGACTCGCAGACCGCGACCGCCGACGACCATGTGCCGCTCACCGGCGCGACCTGCCTCTACGCCGTCTACGACCCGGTCGGCGGGCGCTGCGCCGTCTCCCGCGCCGGGCATCTGGCGCCCGCCGTGGTGGATCCGGAGGGCCGGGTCACCTTCCCGGACCTTCCCCTGTCGCCGCCTCTGGGAGTGGGCGGGCACCCCTTCGAGACCGGTGAGCTGGAGCTGCCCGAGGGCAGCCGTCTCGTGCTGTTCACCGACGGTCTGATCGAGAGCCGGGGCCGGGACGTCGACGAGGGCCTGACGCTGCTCTCCTCGACCGTCGCGCACGCGGACCGGACGCCGGAGGAGACCTGCCGCGCCCTGGTGGAGCGGATGCTGCCCGAGCGCCCCAGTGACGACGTGGCCCTGCTGGTCGCCCGGACCCGGCGGCTCAAGCCCTCCTGCGTGGCGGCCTGGGACGTGCCGTTCGACGTGACGGCCGTGCCCCGGGTGCGGGGCGAGGTGAGCCGGCGGCTGGCGGACTGGGGGCTGGAGGAGACGGCGTTCGCGACCGAACTCATCCTCAGCGAACTGCTCACCAACGCGATCCGGTACGGCGCCCCGCCCGTGCGGGTCAGACTGCTGCTGGGCCGCACCCTGGTCTGCGAGGTGTCGGACGGCAGCAACACCTCGCCCCGGCTGCGGCGCGCGGCCAGCACGGACGAGGGGGGCCGGGGGCTGTTCCTCGTCTCCCAGTTCGCGGACCTGTGGGGGACCCGGTACGCGGCGCGGGGAAAGGTCATCTGGGCCGAGCAGAGCCTGGACCGGGTGGCGGAGCCGGATCCGACCCTCCTGTTCGACGTCATGGGCCTGTGACCGGCACCCGGCGCGCGACGGCCGACGACTGCCCTGCGTAGTGCTGCTCCAGCAGCTTCCACCGGGTGCACTAGCTTTCCGGCGACGCCCACTGGAACCGCCAGCCGCCGGGCGACGACCGGTGTTCGGGGCCCCGGCCACGCTGTGGGCCGGGGCCGTGGGGATGACGGTGAGTGCGCTGCCCGGGCTGCTGTCCCCGTTGCGGGGTCCGGGGGGCGGTGTGGTGTCCGTGCCGCGGGCTTCCGTCTGAGTTCAGCCGCGGGTGAGGATCGCGTCGACGCCGAACTCGAAGCGGGCGTCGAAGGATTCCGCGCCCAGGTGGGCCAGGGTGCGGTACAGGGCGGGGTGGGTGTCCGCGGAGACCGCCCGGGCCAGGCTGCCGTCCCGGGGCCGGGCGGCGGCGGCCGACTGCTCCTCCTGGGCCAGGCCGAGCGTGAAGTAGACCAGGGCCCACATGGTCCAGGCCGCCTCGCGTTCGGCCATGCCGCCGTCGAGCAGGGCGCCGACGAGCGCCTCGGCGAAGCGCAGGGTGTGCGGCTCGGCGGGGTAGGTGCCGGTCACCAGGGCGGCGCCGTCGCGGCGGGCGAGCAGGGCGCGGCGGTAGCGGCGGACGAGTTCGCGGACCCGGTCGTCCCAGGCGTCGGGCAGGCGGTCGAGCGGGGCCTCCCCGACGACGGCGTCCGCCATCAGCTCCAGCAGCCGGGCCTTGGTCTTCACATGCCACAGCACGGTGTTCATCCGGACCCCGAGCCGGTCGGCGACCGCTCGGGTGGACAGGGCGTCGAGCCCGTTCTCGTCCAGTAGTGCCAGGGCCGTACGCACCACCGTGCCGGCGTCCAGCCGGGGGCCGCGCTCCGCATCCGCTTGCTTCTTGGTCACTGACCTAGTTTACTGCACCCACCATCGTTGGTCACTGACCAAGAAGGAGGCAGGCGTGGAACAGCAGGTCGTCATCGCCGGAGGAGGCCCCGTCGGGCTCTGGCTCGCCGCCGAACTGCGGCTGGGCGGGGTCACGGTCACCGTCGTGGAGGAACGCCCGGAGCCCGACCGGCGGTCCAGGGCGCTCACCGTGCATCCCCGCACCCTGGAGATCCTGGCGTCGCGGGGCGCCCACGGCCCCTTCCTGGAGGCGGGGACCCCCATCCCGAGCGGCCACTACGGCGGGCTCGGCACCCGGCTGGACTTCCGCGCGCTGGACACCCCGTTCCCGTACACCCTGGCGCTCCCGCAGGCCAGGACGGAGGAGTTCCTCCAGGAGCGTGCGCTCGCGCTGGGCGCGCGCCTCCTGCGCGGACACCGCGTCACCGGCCTGACCCAGGCGCCGGACGCGGTGACCGTCCGCATACAGGGCCCCGAGGGGCCGTACGACCTGCGGGCCGCGTACGCCGTCGGCTGCGACGGAGTGCGCAGCACCGTCCGCGCGGCGGCCGACATCGGCTTCCCCGGCACGCCCGCCACCGTCCTGGGCTTCCTCGGGGACGTACGGCTGGACAGCCCCCCGCCGCCCGGGTTCAGTGTCTGCGGCCCGTCCGGCGGACTGATGGCCGTCCCGCTGCCCGGCGGCACGACCCGGCTGGTCGGCATCACCCCGGACGACCTGACCGCCACCTGGCCGGGCGATCTCACCCTGGACGAGCTGCGGGCCAAGGTACGGGCGATCACCGGGCGGGACTTCGGGCTGCGCGACCCCGTCTGGCTCTCCCGCTTCGGCAACGCCACCCGGCAGGCCGAGCGCTACCGCGACGGGCGGGTGCTGCTCGCCGGGGACGCCGCCCACCAGCACTTCCCCACCGGCGGGGTGGGCATGAACGTCGGCATCCAGGACGCGCACAACCTCGGCTGGAAGCTCGCGGCCGTCCTCGCCGGCCGGGCCGGCGAGGCGCTGCTGGACTCCTACCACGACGAGCGCCACCCGGTGGGCGCCCGCCTGCTGGAGAGCAGCCGCGCCCAGACCGCCCTGATGACGGCCTTCTCGACCGAAGGGCTCGCGCTCCGCGCGGAGTTGGGCGCACTGCTGGCCTCCCAGCCGGCCCTCAACGCGACGCTGGCCGAGCGGGTCTCCGGACTCTCCGACGGCTACCCGCCCGCGGACCCGGCCGCCCATCCGCTCACCGGCACCCGCGCCCCGGACCTGGCCGTCGAGGGAGCCGAGGGGCTGTTCTCCCTGCTGCGCCCGGGTCGCCCGCTCCTGCTCGACCTCGTCGGGGACACGCCCGACGGGCCCTCGGCACCGGGCGCCCTCCGGCACACCGGCGCCCTCCTCCGGCCGCCGGCCGCCTGGGCCGGGGTGCGCGCCGCGCTGATCCGACCGGACGGCCATGTCGCCTGGGCCAGGACGGAACGGGACCGCGCGGCCGGAGAACACGGCCGCTGAGGGAAGTCGGCGGAAGCCGAGGGAAACCCGAGGGAAAAGACAAAGGCAAGGAGGTCACCCACTCCTTGCCACTCTTAACTTATAGCGCACAGGGGGCCTTGCGGCAAGGCCCCCTTCGTACCGCAGAATCGTCGGCCTGAGCCGGGAAGCCACCGAAACAGGAGTTCTGCGAAGTGCGTGTGCTGTTGTCGACCTTTGGGTCACGTGGGGACGTGGAACCGCTGGCCGGGCTCGCGGTCCGGTTGCGCGAACTGGGCGCCGAGGTGCGGGTGTGCGCGCCGCCGGACGAGGACTTCGCCCGGCGGCTGGCCGGCATCGGCGTGCCGCTGGTGCCGGTCGGCCCCTCGGCCCGCGCGCTGACGCGGGCGGCGCCCTCCCCCGCCTCCCTGCCCGAGCGCGCGGCCCAGCTGATCGCCGGTCAACTCGGGCCGGTCACCGAGGCGGCCGAGGGATGCGATCTGCTGGTGGCGACCGGTGCGCTGCCCGCCGCCGCGGGCGCGCTGTCGGTGGCCGAGAAACTGGGCATCCCCTCGGTGTCCGTCACCTTCCAGCAGCTCACCCTGCCCGCCCCGCACCGCCGGCCGCTGGCGTATCCGGGCCGCCCGCTCCCGCCCGAGGTGACCGACCACGAGACGCTGTG
Organism: Streptomyces sp. SudanB182_2057; assembly: GCF_964272715.1. Lineage (NCBI taxonomy): Bacteria > Bacillati > Actinomycetota > Actinomycetes > Kitasatosporales > Streptomycetaceae > Streptomyces > Streptomyces sp. SudanB182_2057. The sequence goes on along the minus strand of NZ_OZ186798.1, from coordinate 7,727,416 downwards.
GGAACTGGACGCCCAGAACATCAACGCGCTGTTCGGCGAGGCGCTCAACACCAACCGGGCCTCCCTCGGCCTGCCGCCGGTGGACGACGTCCGCGCCTACGTCGTCGGCGACCGGCCCTGGCTGGCGAGCGATCCGTTCCTGGACCCGTGGCACGAGACCGCGGACCTCGACGTCGTACAGACCGGCGCGTGGATCCTGCCCGACACGCGACCGCTCCCCGCCGACCTGGTGGCGTTCCTCGACGCCGGCGCTCCGCCGGTCTACGTGGGCTTCGGCAGCATGCCCCTGCACGCGGCGGCGGACATGGCGCGGGTCGCCGTCGAGGCGGTCCGCGCGCAGGGCCGCCGCATGGTCCTGGCGCGCGGCTGGGCGGAGCTGTCCCCCGGCGGCGACCGGGACGACCGCTTCGAGGTCGGGGAGGTCAACCAGCAGGCACTGTTCGCCCGGGTGGCCGCCGTCGTGCACCACGGCGGCGCGGGCACCACGACGACGGCCGCCCGGGCCGGAGCGGCCCAGGTGGTGGTGGCGCAGGCGGCGGACCAGCCGTACTGGGCGGGCCGGGTCGCGGAACTGGGCATCGGCGCGGCCCACGACGGCCCCGCCCCCACCGTCGCCTCGCTGTCGGCGGCGCTCCGCACGGCGCTCGCCCCCGCGACCCGCGCGCGAGCGACCTCGGTGGCGGGCCGGGTCCGCGCGGACGGGGCGTCGGTGGCGGCGCGACTGCTGCTCGATGTCGCCACATCCGGCTGAGAGAACCATCGGCCCGGCGGGTACGACCGCTACTCCCCGCTGACGGGAATCGCCAGTCCGGCCGGCGCGACTGCCGCTCCCTGCTGACGGGACGGCCGGTCCGGCACACAGAACCGTGATTCCCGGCGGACCGGGCCGCCGCTTCGTGCTGACAGAATCGCCGGTCCCGGCCAGTTCGGTCACCGGTCCCCTCCGGCTCGACCGCCGGCCCCGACTCCCCCGACGCCCCTACCACTACCCGGCCGAACCCGCGGCCACATCGGAGACTCCCACGTGACACCCCACCTGACCACCAGTGCCTTCGACCTGCCCGACCGGCTGTCCGCCAAGGCCGATCCGGCGCTGATCGCCGACGACGAACGGCACTTCGCGGCGATCGCGGAGTGTCTGGAACAGTCCATCGCCGAACTGTCCGGCCGTCTCGACGCCGAACGCAGGGCGCCCGGCGGCACCGGCCGGCAGGCGATGGACCGGGACGCGGAGATCCACCGGCTGACCGCCCGGCTGCGCACGCTGCGCCGCTTCGGCCTGGACCTGTGCCTGGGGCGCATGGTCGCCGCGGACGAGTCCGAGCCGGTGTACGTCGGACGGCTCGGCCTCACCGACAGCACGGGCCGGCGGCTGCTGGTCGACTGGCGCTCCCCCGCTGCCGAGCCGTTCTTCGGGGCCACCCACGCGAACCCCATGGGCCTGGCGAGCCGCCGCCGGTACCGCTGGACGAACGGCCGGATCGGTGACTACTGGGACGAGGTGTTCACCGCCGAGGGCCTGGTGGGACACGCCGCGCTGGACGACCAGTCCGCGTTCATCGCCGGTCTCGGCGGCAGCCGTTCGGCGCGGATGCGGGATGTGCTCGGCACCATCCAGGCCGACCAGGACGCCGTCATCCGGGCGGACTCCCGGGGCGCGCTCGTCGTGGACGGCGGCCCGGGCACCGGCAAGACCGTCGTCGCCCTGCACCGTTCCGCCTACCTCCTGTACGCCGATCCCCGGCTCGGCCGCCGCCGGGGCAGGGTGCTGTTCGTCGGCCCGCACCGGCCGTACCTGTCCTACGTCTCCGACGTGCTGCCCGGCCTCGGCGAGGAGGGCGTGCAGACCTGCACGCTGCGGGACCTCGTCGCCGAGGGAGCGGAAGCGGTGGCCGAGGCCGACCCGGAGGTGGCCCGGCTGAAGTCGTCCGCGCGGATGGTGCGGGCGATCGAGACGGCCGTCAGGTTCTACGAGGAACCGCCCGCCGAGGGGATGACGGTCACCACCCCGTGGTCCGACATCAGGCTGACCGCCGAGGACTGGGCGGCGGCGTTCGACGCGGCGGAACCGGGCACCCCGCACAACGAGGCCCGCGAGCAGGTACTGGAGGAGCTGCTGACGATCCTTCAGGACAAGCACGACGGCGATGCCCCGCCCGAGCTGCTGCGCAGGTCGCTGCGGGCGAACCGGGAGCTGCTGGCGGCCGTCGACCGGGCGTGGCCGCTGCTGGAGGCGGCCGACCTGGTCGGGGACCTGTGGACGGTGCCCGCCTATCTGCGGCTGTGCGCGCCCTGGCTGGCCCCCGACGAGGTCCGGCGGTTGCGGCGCGCGGACGCCCAGGCGTGGACGGTGTCGGACCTGCCGCTGCTGGACGCGGCGCGGCAGCGGCTCGGCGACCCGGACGTGGCACGGCGCGAACGGCGGCGCGTGGCGGTCCTCGCGGCACAGCGGGAGCGCATGACGCGGGTCGTCGACAACCTGATAGAGGCCGTGTCGTCCTCCGGGGCCGACGGGGACGACGGCGAGGGCCTGGTGCGGATGCTGCGCGGCGAGGACGCGGAGGTCAGCCTGGTGGACGAGGCCGAACTGCCCTCGGCCGACCCCGACCTGCTCGCCGGGCCGTTCGCGCACATCGTGGTGGACGAGGCGCAGGAACTGACCGACGCCGAGTGGCAGATGCTGCTCCAGCGGTGCCCGTCCAGGAGCTTCACCATCGTCGGGGACCGGGCGCAGGCCAGGCACGGGTTCACGGAGTCGTGGCGGGAGCGGCTGGAGCGGGTCGGGTTCGACCGGATCCGGCTGGCCTCGCTCAGCGTGAACTACCGGACGCCGGAGGAGGTCATGGCCGAGGCCGAGCCGGTCATCCGGGCAGCGCTGCCCGACGCCAACGTGCCCGTGTCCGTGCGCCGCGGGGGTCTCCCCGTGGTCCACGGGCCGGTCGCGGACCTGCGCCCCGTCCTGGACACCTGGCTGGCCGCACACGCGGACGGGACGGCCTGCGTCATCGGCGACCCCACGTTCCCGGCGACGTCCCAAGTCCGCTCGCTGCCCCCGGAGCTGACGAAGGGCCTGGAATTCGACCTGGTCGTCCTGGTCGACCCGGACCACTTCGGCACCGGCGTCCAGGGAGCGGTGGACCGCTACGTCGCCATGACCCGGGCCACCGGCCAACTGGTCCTCCTCACCGGCCCGTGACGCCGTTCCGGCACCACCACCGGGGCATGCGCAGGCCGGCTTCACGTGACGAACCGGCGTCGCCGGACACGTGGGCGGCGGTTTCAGCCTTCGAAGCGGTAGCCCATGCCCGGTTCGGTGATCAGGTAGCGCGGGTGGGAGGGGTCGGTCTCCAGTTTGCGGCGCAGTTGGGCCATGTAGACGCGCAGGTAGTTGCTCTTGTCGCTGCGGGAGACCCCCCAGACCTCCTGGAGCAGATGCTTCTGTGTGACGAGCCGGCCTGGGCGGGTGACCAGGATCTCCAGCAGATGCCATTCGGTGGGGGTGAGACGGACCTCCCGGCCGTCGCGTACGGCCTTCTTCGCACACAGGTCGATGGTGAATGCCTCCGTCTCCACCACGGTCCGCTCCGGAACCGGCGGTGCCTCCTCGGTGCGGCGGACGGCGGCCCGTAACCGGGCGAGCAGCTCGTCCATGCTGAACGGCTTGGTGACGTAGTCGTCGGCGCCGGCGTCCAGCGCGGCGACCTTCTCGTCCGAGGCCTGCCGGGCGGACAGGACCAGGACGGGGACGCGGGTCCAGCCGCGCAGGGCCCTGAGCACGTCGACGCCGTCCATGTCGGGCAGGCCGAGGTCCAGCAGCACGACGTCGGGCCGCTGGGCGGCCGCGAGCCGGAGCGCGGTGACCCCGTCGGGGGCCGCGTCGACGCCGTACCGGCGGGCCTGGAGGTTGATCACGAGGGCCCGTACGAGCTGCGGGTCGTCCTCCACGACGAGGACCCGGGTCATGGGTGTGCACCTTTCCTGTCAGGGCCGTGGGAGCCGGCGGCACCGGGACGGGCCATGGTGCCGCCGGCTCCCGTGCGGTCGCGTAAGGCCGTCACCGCCTGGCCGCGAGGTCCTTGAGCGCGATGTTCAACTCCAGGACGTTCACGCGCGGTTCGCCGATGAATCCCAGCGTGCGCCCCTCGGTGTGGTCCGCGACCAGCTCGCGTACCGCGGCGACGGGCAGGTGGTTCCGCGCGGCGACCCGGTGCACCTGGAGGGCGGCGTAGGCCGGGGAGATGTCCGGGTCCAGGCCGGAGCCGGAGGAGGTGACGGCGTCGGCGGGGACGTCCGAGGGACGGACCGGGTGACCGGGCACCGAGTTGTCCCGGACCACCTTGGCCTTGGCGTCCTCGACCTGCCGGAGCAACTCCTTGTTGTCGGCGGCGAGATTGGTCGCCCCGGACACGAGCAGCCGGTACTGGGTGTTGACCGAGTTCTCGGCCAGTCCGTGTGCCGGGCGGGGCTGGAAGTACCGCAGGCTGTAGCCCTGTTGCCCGATCAGCGACGAGCCGACGACCTTGCCGTCCGCCTCGGTCTCCGAACCGTTCGCCGCGCCGCGGAACAGCGCCTGGGCCACACCGGTGACGGCCAGCGGATAGAGGACGCCTGTGAGCACGGTCAGCACCAGCAGCGCGCGCAGGCCCGCGCCGAGCAGACGGCCGGTGTTCACAACGGAGTTCTTCATGTCCTTCACCCGATCCCGGGGATCAGAGAGACGAGCAGGTCGATGAGCTTGATGCCGGCGAACGGCGCGATCAGGCCGCCGACGCCGTAGACGCCGAGGTTGCGGCGCAGCATCCGGTCCGCGCTCATCGGCCGGTACCGCACGCCCTTCAGCGACAGCGGTACCAGCGCGACGATGATCAGCGCGTTGAAGACGACCGCCGACAGGATCGCGGAGTCCGGCGAGGACAGCCGCATGATGTTCAGCTTGTCCAGGCCCGGGTAGACCGCCGCGAACAGCGCCGGGATGATCGCGAAGTACTTCGCCACGTCGTTGGCGATGGAGAACGTCGTCAACGCGCCGCGCGTGATGAGGAGTTGCTTGCCGATCTCGACGATCTCGATCAGCTTGGTCGGGTTGGAGTCGAGGTCGACCATGTTGCCGGCCTCCTTGGCGGCCGACGTACCGGTGTTCATGGCCACGCCGACGTCCGCCTGGGCGAGGGCCGGCGCGTCATTGGTGCCGTCGCCGGTCATCGCGACCAGCCTGCCGCCGGCCTGCTCCCGTTTGATGAGGGCCATCTTGTCCTCGGGGGTGGCCTCGGCGAGGAAGTCGTCCACGCCCGCCTCCTCGGCGATGGCCCGGGCGGTCAGCGGGTTGTCGCCCGTGATCATGACCGTTCTGATGCCCATGCGGCGCAGTTCCTCGAACCGCTCCCGCATGCCCTCCTTGACGACGTCCTTGAGGTGGATGACGCCGAGCACCCGGGCGCCGCCCGCGTCCTCCACCGCGACCAGCAGCGGGGTGCCGCCGGCCGCGGAGATCCGGTCGGCGATCCGGTCCGCGTCCTCGGCGACCGTGCCGCCCCGCTCCTCCACCCAGGCGATGACCGAGGCGGTGGCGCCCTTGCGGACCCTGCGGCCGTCGACGTCCACGCCCGACATGCGGGTCTGGGCGGTGAAGGCGACCCACTCGGCGCCGACGAGTTCGCCCCGGTGCCGCTCCCGCAGCCCGTACCGCTCCTTCGCCAGGACGACGACGGAGCGGCCCTCGGGGGTCTCGTCGGCCAGCGACGACAGCTGGGCGGCGTCGGCGACCTCGGCCTCGGTCGTGCCGCGCACCGGCACGAACTCGGCGGCCTGCCGGTTGCCGAGGGTGATGGTGCCGGTCTTGTCCAGCAGCAGCGTCGAGACATCACCGGCGGCCTCGACCGCACGCCCCGACATGGCCAGCACATTGCGCTGCACCAGGCGGTCCATGCCCGCGATGCCGATCGCGGAGAGCAGGGCGCCGATCGTGGTCGGGATCAGGCAGACCAGCAGGGCGACCAGCACCACCATCGTCAGATGGGTGCCGGCGTGGCCGGCGAACGGCGGCAGGGTGGCGCAGGCCAGCAGGAACACGATGGTCAGCGAGGCCAGCAGGATGTTCAGCGCGATCTCGTTGGGGGTCTTCTGCCGGGCCGCGCCCTCCACGAGGCCGATCATCCGGTCGATGAAGGTCTCCCCGGGCCGGGTGGTGATCCTGACGACGATCCGGTCCGACAGCACCTTCGTGCCGCCCGTGACGGCGCTGCGGTCGCCGCCGGACTCGCGGATGACCGGCGCGGACTCGCCGGTGATGGCCGACTCGTCCACGGACGCGACGCCCTCCACGACGTCCCCGTCACCGGGGATGACGTCCCCGGCCTCGCAGACCACCAGGTCGCCGACGGTGAGCCCGGTGCCGGGGACCCGCTCCTCGGAGCCGTCCGGCAGCAGCCGACGGGCGACGGTGTCGGTCTTGGCCTTGCGCAGGGTGTCGGCCTGGGCCTTGCCCCGGCCCTCGGCGACCGCCTCCGCCAGATTGGCGAACAGCACGGTCAGCCACAGCCAGACACTGATGGTCCAGCCGAACCAGTCGCCGGGGTCCTTGAGGGAGAAGACCGTGGTCAGCACCGAGCCGATCCACACCACGAACATCACGGGGGACTTGGCCATCACCCGCGGGTCGAGCTTGCGGAAGGCGTCCGGCAGCGATGTGACGAGCTGCCGGGGGTCGAAGAGGCCCGCTCGGACGCGGCCCTCGGCGGTCTGGTGCCCCGTCGGTGTGTCGTGGTGGGGCGCGAGGGTGGGAGTGGACATCGAGTCCTCTTGCTTGTGTACGTCGGTGCTCATCACGCCAGGCCCTCCGCGAGCGGGCCCAGTGCCAGGGCCGGGAAGTAGGTGAGACCGGTGATGATCAGGATGGCGCCCACCAGCAGGCCGGTGAACAGCGGCTTCTCGGTGCGCAGGGTGCCCGCCGTCACGGGGACGGGCCGCTGCCCGGCCAGCGAGCCGGCGAGGGCCAGCACGAACACCATCGGCAGGAAACGGCCGAGCAGCATGGCGAGTCCGGTCATGGTGTTGAACCAGTCGGTGTTGGCGTTCAGGCCGGCGAAGGCCGAGCCGTTGTTGTTCGACGCCGAGGTGAACGCGTACAGGACCTCGGAGAAACCGTGCGCGCCCGGGTTGAGCATCGAGTGCGGCGGGGTCGGCAGGGCGAGCGAGGCCGCGGTGAAGACCAGCACCAGCGCCGGGGTGACGAGGATGTAGCAGGCGGCCAGCTTCATCTCGCGGGCGCCGATCTTCTTGCCCAGGTACTCGGGTGTCCGGCCGACCATCAGGCCGGCGATGAACACCGCGATCACCGCCATGATCAGCATGCCGTACAGGCCGGAGCCGACACCGCCGGGCGCGATCTCGCCCAGCATCATGCCGAGCATCGTGATGCCGCCGCCCAGGCCCGTGAAGGAGGAGTGGAAGGAGTCCACCGCGCCGGTCGACGTGAGCGTGGTCGTCACCGCGAAGAGCGAGGAGCCGCCGATGCCGAAGCGGACCTCCTTGCCCTCCATCGCCCCGCCGGCGGCCTGGAGCGCCGGGCCGTGGTGGGCGAACTCGGTCCACATCATCAGCGCGACGAAGCCCAGCCAGATGCCGGCCATGGTGCCGAGGATCGCGTAGCCCTGCCTGACGTTGCCGACCAGTACGCCGAAGGTGCGGGTCAGCGAGAAGGGGATCACCAGGATGAGGAAGATCTCCAGCAGGTTCGTGAACGGGGTCGGGTTCTCGAACGGGTGGGCACTGTTGGCGTTGGCGACGCCGCCGCCGTTGGTGCCCAGTTCCTTGATGGCCTCCTGCGAGGCGTAGGCGCCGCCGCCCCACTGCTGCCGGCCGCCCATGAACTGCCCGACCTCGTGGACGCCGGAGAAGTTCTGCAGCGCCCCGCACGCCACCAGCACCACGGCGGCGAGCGCCGCGACGGGCACCAGGATCCGCAGGGTGCCGCGCACCAGGTCGGCCCAGAAGTTGCCGAGTTCGCCGGAGCGCGACCGGGAGAAGCCGCGCACGAGCGCCACCGCCACCGCCATGCCGACGGCGGCCGACACGAAGTTCTGCACGGCCAGGCCGGCGGTCTGCACGACGTGGCCCATGGTCTGCTCACCGGCGTACGACTGCCAGTTGGTGTTGGTCACGAACGACACGGCCGTGTTGAACGACTGCGCCGGGCTGACCGAGGAGAAGCCGAACGAGCCGGGCAGGACGCCCTGGAGCCGCTGGAGCAGATAGAGGAAGAGGACACCGGCGAGCGAGAAGGCCAGCACACCGCGCAGGTACGCGGGCCAGGTCATCTGGGCGTCGGGGTCGGCGCCGATGCCCCGGTAGATCCACCTCTCCGCCCGCAGGTGCTTCTTCGAGGAGTAGACCCGGGCCATGTAGTTGCCGAAGGGGATGTGGACGAGCGCCAGCACGCCCACGAGGGCGAGCAGTTGCAGCACGCCTGCCAGTACGGGACCCATGTGCGCGCTCAGAACCTCTCCGGGAAGATCAGGGCGAGGACGAGGTAGCCCAGCAGGGCGACGGCCACGACCAGGCCGACGATGTTCTCGGCGGTCACAGCTTCGTCACCCCCTTGGCGACGAGAGCCACCAGCGCGAAACCGGCGAGCACGGTGACGACGAAGGCCAGATCGGCCATCGCGAACTCCTGGAGTGAGGTTCGGTGGAAACGGACGAGTACGAGGAAAGCGCCTCTCTGGCCGGATCCGGCCGCTTGTTGACGCCTCTCTTACGGCCTCGCCCGTGTCTTTGACGGTTTTCTTACGGCTACCGGTCGTCACCGGCGGCCGGTCGCGTGTTCTCGCGAGGCATCAGGCCGGCCGGAACCTCAGGCGGCAGATCACCGCGTCCGTCTCCCGGCGCACGGCGTGCGCGACGACCGCGCCCCGCTGGTTCTGCAGCAGCCGCTGCCACGGCCGCTCCGGCTCGGTCTCCGGGATCAGCACGGTGACCCGGGTGCCGGGCTCGGCGGCGGCCGCCTGGCGGACGTAGGCGGCGATCGGCCGGCCGAGGCCGCGCCGGGCGCAGTGCAGCCGCACCAGCGGCACACCGGGGTCCCACGCGGCCCAGGACCGCTCCAGGGCGTGCAGCGCGGCGCGGTCCTCCGGGTCCGAGTGGCAGACGGTCACGGCCCGGACCTCGTCGCCCAGGGAGGCGGCGGCCGTCAGCGCCTCGGAGGTCAGCCGGGACAGCGAGGACACCGGGACGATCACCAGCGAGCGCTCGCGGTGCGGGGGCTCCGGGACGCGGCCGAGACCGAGCCGCTCCCCGATGCGGTCGTAGGCCCGGCGCACGGCGACGAAGACGGCGACCAGCAGCGGCAGTGCCACGACCACCAGCCAGGCGCCCTCGGTGAGCTTGCTCGCCGTGACCACGCTGGCCGAGACCCCGGTGAGCAGCGCGCCGAGGCCGTTGAGCAGGGCCTTCCCGCGCCAGCCGGGACCTCGTCGCAGGCGCCAGTGCCGGACCATGCCCACCTGGGCGACGGTGAAGCCGACGAAGACCCCGATCGCGAACAGCGGCACCAGCGTGTTGGTGTCACCGCCCGAGAAGACCAGCAGGCCCGCCGAGACCGCGGCGAGGGCCAGGACCCCGTGCCGGTGCACCTGCCGGTCGGCCTTGAGCGCGAAGACGTGCGGCAGGTAGTTGTCCCGGGCGAGCAGCTTCAGCAGCACCGGCAGGCCGCCGAAGGAGGTGTTCGCGGACAGCGCCAGCAGGATCATGGTGGCGAACTGGAGGACGTAGAAAGCCCCGTTGTGGCCGAGGGAGGCGTCCGCGAGCTGGGCGAGGACCGTGACGCCCGCGACCGGCTGGAGGTGGAAGCGGCCGATCAGCACGGCCAGGCCGATCAGCATCAGGCCGAGGACGGCGCCGAGGGCGGCCTCCGCGCGCTGGGCCCGCCGCACCCGGGGGGCGCGGAAGGAGGGCACGGCGTTGGCGATGGCCTCGACTCCGGTCAGGGCGCTGCACCCGGAGGCGAACGCCTTGATCAGGAGCAGCGCCCCGACCCCGCCGGCGTTGTCCGCGACCACCGAGGCGTGGCCGGCCGCGGTCGCCGTGCTGACCGGGGCGGACCGGAACAGCCCCACGACGATCAGCGCGAAGACGGCGCCCACGAAGACGACGGTCGGCACGATGAACGCCTTCGCCGACTCCGCGATCCCGCGCAGGTTGACGCCCGTGACCAAGGCGAGCACGGCGAGGCACAGCCACAGCCGGGCGCCGTACAGGGCGGGGAACGCTGAGGTCAGCGCGGCCACGCCCGCCGTGACGGCGACGGCCACGTTCAGCACGTAGTCCAGGACCAGCGAGGCGGCGGCCACCAGACTGGTGCGGGTGCCCAGGTGCGCCTTGGCCACGGCGTAGGAGCCGCCGCCGTCGGGGAAGGCCGCGATCACCTGCCGGTAGGAGGCGACGAGTACGGCGAGCAGCGCGGCGATGGCCAGGGTGACGGGCAGGGTGAACCCCAGGCCCCGGGCACCCGCTGCGGCCAGTACCAGGGCGATGGCCTCCGGGCCGTACGCCACGGAGGCCATCGCGTCCAGGGACAGCGCGGCCAGGCCGGTGACGGCGGTCAGGCGGTGCCGTTCCCCGGTATCGGGCGGCTCCTCATCGGCGGGGGCGGTGCCGGGCCCGGTGGTCAGGACGGACATGGGTGCGTGCTCCTTCGTTCTTCGGTCGCGCGCGGACCGGGTGCGCGGTGCACCCAGGGTGTGTCCGGTTCCGGCCGCCCCCGACCGGTTCCTTACGGGACCTTGGCGCCCGGCTCCCCCGCGCTGACGGGATCTTGACGCGGCGCGCGGGATCGTGCGGGGAGAAGCGGTCGGCCTCGCCAGGTGCGCCCGCCGGGCACGGGCCGCGGTAGGCCGGCGGGCCGAGGGGAACTCGTGTCCTCATGCGCATCGATCTGACAGGACGTACCGCACTGGTCACCGGCTCGACGCAGGGCATCGGTGCCGCCATCGCCGTCGCGCTGGCCCGGGCCGGCGCCCAGGTGGGTGTCAACGGCCGTGACGAGCGGCGGGTGACCGAGAGCGTGGAGGCGCTGGCGCGGGAGGTGCCCGGCACGGAGCCGGTGGCGGTGGCCGCCGACGTCTCCACCGACGAGGGCGCGGCCCGGGTCGCGAAGCTGCTGCCGCGGGTGGACATCCTCGTCAACAACCTCGGCGTCTTCGGCGCCGCCGACCCGCTGGAGATCACCGACGCGGAGTGGCGGCGTTACTTCGAGGTGAACGTCCTCGCCGCCGTACGGCTGACCCGGCTGTTTCTGCCGGGCATGACGGAGCGCGGCTGGGGCCGCGTGCAGTACGTGGCGAGCGACTCGGCGGTGGTCATCCCCGCGGAGATGATCCACTACGGGATGTCGAAGACCGCCCTGCTCGCGGTGAGCCGGGGCTTCGCCAAGAAGGCCGCAGGCACGGGCGTGACGGTGAACTCGGTCATCGCGGGGCCCACCCACACCGGCGGGGTCGAGGACTTCGTATACGAGCTGGTCGACCGGGAGCTGCCCTGGGCCGAGGCGCAGCGCGAGTTCATGCGCCGGCACCGCCCGCAGTCCCTGCTCCAGCGGCTGATCGAGCCGGAGGAGATCGCCCACATGGTCGTCTATCTCGCCTCTGAGCAGGCGTCGGCGACGACCGGCGGTGCGTTGCGGGTCGACGGCGGGTACATCGACTCGATCCTCCCCTGACCCGGCCCCGGGCGGGGGCCGGTGCCCGAACGGGCAGCGGAAAGGCTTTCGCGTGACCGATCTCACGACGGCCCGCGCCCGGTTCCTTTCATTCATCAACCGGTAAATAAACGGTCTGTAAAACGATGCCTCGTCGGTTCGTCCAGCCAGTAGGCAGGAGGTATAACGAGACCATAAGTGACCGATACATGACGACTGTTGACAACGTTGGCCTGGACAGATAACGTTTCAGTCTGCTATGTCTTTCTGAACTTTAATTCAGGGATCGACCAGCAAAGCCGCGACACCCCGCATGGATTCCGGCCAGCAATTGGCCGGAATCCATGCGGGGTGTCCACAGTACGCGGCGCCAACGGGAGACCAGAGGATGCAACGCCTCTCGCGATGCAGGCAGGGAACACACCGGCGGACACGCGCACGCCGCGCCGCCGGTCAGCAGCCGTCCGCCAGGGCCCGAACCGCTCCGGCGCGCCGCCTTTGCGACGCCGTCGCCGCCCTTGTGAACTCTCCACGCACCGTCGCGTGACACCCCGCCGCCACTCATCACGCGGAAAGCGGAGCATGATCCGGTTCGGAATTAAGAGTCCATGGGGAGAGGCACGATGCACATCTTCGGCCGTTCGAGAGAACTCCAGTCCCTGGCCGAGGCATTACACGACAGTGCACGGGGAAACGGCCGACTCGTGATCATCACGGGGGGTCCCGGATCCGGCAAGACCCAGTTGATGCACGAATTCCTCGCCACACTGAACAGCGCCGACGCCCGGATACTGACCGGTACGGCCAGTGCGGCGGAACGGAACCAGCCGATGAGTCTGGTCGGGCAATTACTCGGCAACGCCGAGACGGAGAACGCCGCATCACCCCACGCCCCCTCCGCCGAGCGCTCCCCGGCGCCGGACCGCCGCCCCCGGGACCCCGGATCCCACCCCCTCCCCGCGTCCGCCGCTCCCCCGGCGGCCGAGGCGGCCGATGCGCTGCTGCGCCTGATCCCCGCCGAACGGCCCCTGGTCCTCGCCCTCGACGACGCCCACGCCATGGACCCGGACTCCCTGACGACGGTCGTCCACCTGCTGCGCCGCAGCCGCTGCCGGCGGGTGCTCGTGGTGTGCGCCACCTCCGGTCATCTCGGCGCGCTCCACACGGCCGCGCACACCGAGCTGCTGCGCCAGCCGCACCGGCGGGTCCGGCTGGCCCCGCTGTCCGAGGCGAGCGTCGGCGAGCTGCTCGCCGCCCAGGCCGGGCGCACCCTGCCGGAACCCGTGTGCGGCGCCTACCACCGGGCCACCGCCGGCAGCCCGCTGCTCGTGCACGCCCTGCTGGACGACAGCGCCGGCCTCGGCCCCGAGATCGGCCCGCCCGTCCCCGGCGCCGCCTACCGCCAGGCCGTGCTGTCCCTGCTGCACCGCGGCGAGGCGGGCCAGGTCCGGGTGGCCCGGGCCCTGGCCGCGCTCGGCACCCCGGCGCCGGGTGCCGCCGTCGCGGAGCTGGCCGGCACCACGCCCGCCGGCACCCAGGAAGCCGTCGCCGTCCTCAACTCCTCCGGCCTGCTGGACGGGCACGCCTTCCGGCACCCCACCGCCGCCGCGGCCGTGCTGGAGGACATGGACGCCGCCGCCCGCGCCGAGCTGCACGGCCGGATCGCCCACCTGCTGTATCGTTCCGGCGCCCCCGCCGTCGAGGTGGCCCGGCATCTGCACGCCGCGGACCTGGTGCCGGCCTCCTGGGGGGCGGGAGTGCTGCGCGCCGCCGCCGAACAGGCGCTGGCCGCCGACGACGTGGAGCGCTGCACCGCCTACCTCGGCATGGTCCTGCGCGGGTGCGCCGACCGGCGCGAGGCCCACGCCCTGTCGGTGGCCCTGGCCCGCGCCCAGTGGCGTACCAACCCGGCGGCGGCCGGCCCCCACCTGGAGCCGCTGCGCGAGGCCGCGCTGGACGGCGAGCTGAGCATGCGGGACACCGCCACCGTCCTGCGCTATCTGCTGTGGCGGGGCGACACCGAGCTGGCGGCCAAGGCCGTGGCCACGCTCGTGCGCGTCCAGTCGCCCGCCGACGCGCAGATCGTCGCCGAGGTGGAGTTCGTACGGCAGTGGTTCTACGGTGTCGCGCTGCCCGGCAGGAGTGTCCCGGTCGCCGGCCTCGACGCGCGCCCCCGCCCGGTGCGCGCCGACGCCGGCGGACTGGCCTCGCGGGTGGCGGCCCTGGTCGGCGGCGAGGCCACCGACGAGTCCGCCGCGGCCGTCGCCCAGGCCCTGCAAGGCCACCGGCTGGACCACCTCAACCTCGAACTGGTCGCGATGTCCCTGCTGGCCATCGCCCACGCCGACCGGCCCGCGCTGGCCGCCGACGCCTGCGACGGGCTGCTGGAGTGCGCCGTGGAGCGCCGGGCGACGACCTGGCAAGCGCTGCTCGGCTCCATCCGGGCCGAGATAGCCCTGCTCCAGGGGGACGTGACCAGCGCGTCGCAGGGCGCGCTCGACGCGCTCGGCATCCTGGGCGCCCAGAGCTGGGGGGTGCTCATCGGCCTGCCACTGTCGACGGCCGTCTCCGCCTACACCGCCCTGGGCCGCTGTGCCGAGGCCGAGGAACTGCTCAAGCACGACGTTCCGGAACCCATGTTCCGCACCGTCTTCGGCATCCAGTACCTGCGGGCCCGCGGCCACCACCACCTCGCCACCGACCGGCCGTTCGCGGCGCTGAGCGACTTCGAGACCTGCGGACGGCTGCTGCGCGAGGGCAACCCGAACCTCCAGAAGGGCATCCCCTGGCGGTCCGACCTGGCCCTGGCCAACCTGCGGATCGGCAAGGCCCGCACGGCCCGCGAATACGCCGAGGAGCAGCTGCGGCTGCCCGGCGGGCACAGCTCCCGGGCCCGGGCCATGGCCCTGCGGCTGCTGGCCGCGACCTGCCGGCCGCACCGCCGGGCCTCGCTGCTGCGGGAGGCGATCGACCTGCTCAAGACGTGCGGCGACCGCTACGCGCTGGCCCAGGCGTACGCCGACCTGTCCGCCGCGCACTACGAACTCGGCGAGTACGCCCGGGCCCGGCTGGTGGCCCGGCAGGCGGCCCGGGAGGCCGAAGCCTGCCGGATCGAGTCGCCGGTCGACGCGCACCTGCTGGAGGACCCGGTACGGCCCGACGCGACCGAGTCCGAGGACGGCCCGGCCCTGCTCAGCGACGCCGAGTGCCGGGTCGCCGGGCTGGCCGCGCTCGGTTACACCAACCGCGAGATCAGCACCCGGCTGCATGTCACGATCAGCACGGTGGAGCAGCACCTCACCCGGGTCTACCGCAAGTTGCAGGTGGCCAGCCGTGCGGAGCTGCCGTCGAAAATGCTGGAGCATCGCATCCCCAAGCTGTCGGACCGCTGGGCCGAGACCCACTCGTCGGCGGGCTGAGCGGCACGGCGGTACCTCGTCGTCGTCCGGGCGGGGCCCGGCGCGGGGAGGGCACGCGGCCCCACCGGAGATCTCCGGTGGGGCCGCGTGCCGTACGGTCAGCTGAAGCTGCCCAGTTCGTCGTCCAGGATGCCGAACAGCTCGTCGGCCGTGGCCGTCTCCAGCCCCGTCCCACCGGTCTGCCCGGTGCCGTTCTCCCGCCACTCCCCGGTGCCGTCCCAGCGGGCGCTGAGGGTGCGCAGCCGGGCGGCCACCCGGGCGCGCTGCTCCTCGTCCAGCGCGGACGACTCCAGCGCGCCGCCCAACAGCTCCTCCAGCCGCACCACTTCAGCCTCGATGTCCACCCGGTCGGCGGCGCCGCCGACGCCCAGCTCCGCGAAGAGGTGCCGGGCGAGGGCGTCGGAGGTCGGGTAGTCGAAGGTGAGGGTGGTGGACAGCCGCAGGCCGGTGTCCGCGCCGAGCCGGTTGCGCAGCTCCAGCGCGGCCAGCGAGTCCACGCCCAGGTCGCCCAGGGGGCGCTGGGGGTCGACGGCGCCGGCGGAGCCGTGTCCGAGGACGTCGGCGACATGCCCGCGGACCGTCTCCACCAGCAGGTTCAGGGCGTCGGCGGCGCCGAGGCGGGCCAGCCGGTCCGGCAGCGCCTCGGCGGTGGCGGGCGCGGCGGTGGCCGCCGGGCGGGCGGTGCGCCGTACGGCCGCGGGGGCGAGGCCCCGTACCAGGGCGGGGGCGTCCTCGGTGACCCGCACGCGGACCGGCAGCAGCAGGGCCCGGTCGGCGGCCGGGGCTTCCCCGGCGGCCGGCGTGTCCCCTGCCGTCGGCGTGCCCTCGGTGGTCAGCGCGCGGTCGAACAGGGCCAGTGCCCGGTCGGCGGGCAGCGGGAGGATGCCGTCGCGGGCCAGGCGGCGCAGCTCGGTCTCGCCGAGCCCGGCCGCCATGCCCTCCCCCGTGTCCCACAGCCCCCAGCCCAGCGAGAGGGCGGGCAGCCCCTCGGCGCGCCGCCGCGCGGCCAGGGCGTCCAGGAAGGCGTTCGCGGCGGCGTAGTTGGCCTGGCCCGCCGCGCCCAGGGTGCCGGCGGCGGAGGAGAACAGCACGAACGCGGCGAGGCCGAGGCCGCGGGTCAGCTCGTGCAGGTGCCAGGCCGCGTCCGCCTTGGGCCGCATGACCTCCGCCAGCCGCTCGGGGGTGAGGTCGGTGACCAGGCCGTCGTCCAGGACGCCCGCGGCGTGCACCACGGCGGTCAGCGGGTACTCGTCCGGCACGGACGCCAGCAGAGCGGCGAGCGCGTCCCGGTCGGTCACGTCGCAGGCGGCCACGGTCACGGTCGCGCCCAGGGCGGCCAGTTCGTCCAGGAGGCCGGGCTCGGGCAGCCGCCCGTTGCGGCCGACCAGCAGCAGCCGCCGTACCCCGTGCCGGGTGACCAGGTGCCGGGCCAGCAGCCGCCCGAGGCTGCCGGTACCGCCGGTGACCAGGACGGTTCCCTCCGGGTCCAGCACGGTCTCCCCGGCGGGTCCCGCCGGGGCCGCGGCGGACCCCGGAGCGGTTTCCGCCGGCTCCGGGTCCGTGACGCGGGTCAGCTCCGGCGCGTACACCGCGCCCGCGCGCAGGGCGAGTTCGGGGGCGCCGGTGGCCACGGCGGCCGCGAGGACGGTGGCCGAGGCGGGGTCGCCGTCGGTGTCGGCCAGCACGAACCGGCCGGGGTGCTCGACGGCAGCGGACCGCACCATGCCCCAGATCACGGCCTGTGCCGGATCGGGCGCGTCGTCGGCGTGGACGGCGACGGCCGACCGGGTCAGCACCACCAGCGGCGCGTCCCCCGGTCCCTCGGCGAGGTGCCGGCGCAGCTCGTCGAGGGCGCGTACGGCGCTCTCCCGGGCCACGGCGGGCGGCTCGGCGCCCGGGCCGGAGGCCGCGGGGACGGTGAGGGTGCGGGGCGCGGGCGCGAAGTCGCCGGTGGGGACCGGCAGTTCGGCCCACTGCACGTGGAACAGGTCGCCGGACTCGGGCGTGGCCGCGTTCAGCCGGTCGGCGGTCACCTCGCGGATGCGCAGGGCGGCCACCTCGGCCACGGGCGCGCCCGTGCCGTCGTACAGGCGCAGGGTCATGTGGTCGGTGCCGTGCGGGGTCAGCCGCAGCCGCACCGCCGTGGCGCCGGTCGCGTACAGGGTGACGCCCTCCCAGGAGAAGGGCAGGGTGAGCACGGTCGGGTCCTGGCCGTCGAGCAGGTCGATGGCGTGCAGGGTGGAGTCGAGCAGCGCCGGGTGCAGGGCGAAGCCGTCGGCCGCGGCCGGGTCGGGCAGGGCGAGTTCGGCCCAGACCTCCGCGCCGAGCCGCCACGCGCCGCGCAGGCAGCGGAACAGCGGGCCGTAGGCGTAGCCCTGCGCGGCCAGGTGGTCGTAGGTGCCGGTGACGTCCACGGGTACGGCGCCGGCGGGCGGCCAGTCGGTCGCGGCGGCCGGTTCCGGTGCGGTGCGCGGGGCGAGGACGCCGGTGGCGTGCCGGGTCCACGCGCCGTCGGCGCTCTCCGGGCGGGCGTGCACGGTGAGCCGTCGCCGCCCGTCGGCGTCGGGGGCCGCCGCGGACACCTGGAGGTGGACGGCGCCGTGCCCGGGCAGGACCAGCGGGCGTTCCAGGGTGAGTTCGGCCAGGTGCGGGCAGCCGGAGCGGTCGCCGGCCTGGACGGCCAGTTCGACGAAGGCGCTGCCCGGGACGAGGACCACGCCCGCCACGGCGTGGTCGCCGAGCCAGGGGTGGGTGGCCAGGGAGAGGCGGCCGGTCAGCGTGACCCGGTCGTCGTCGGCCAGGTCCAGGGCCGCGCCGAGCAGCGGGTGCCCGGCCGGGGCCTGGCCGAGGCCGCCCGCGTCGGTGACCGCGCCGGGCTCGTCGTCCAGCCACAGCCGCCGCCGCTGGAAGGCGTAGGTGGGCAGATCGGTGCGGCGGGCGCCGGTACCGGCGAAGACCCCCGGCCAGTCGACGGGGACCCCGCGGACGTGGGCGGTGCCGAGCAGGGCCGCGTAGGTCCGCTCCTCGTCCCGGTCGCGGCGCAGCGCCGGGACGAACGCGGCCCCCTCGGTGTCGGCGAGGGCGGGCGCGCCCAGGGCCGACAGCACGGCGTCCGGGCCGAGTTCGAGGAAGGTGCGCACCCCGTCGGCCGCCAGCGCGCGGACGGCGTCGCCGAAGCGGACCGTCTCGCGGACGTGCCGCACCCAGTAGCCGGGGTCGCACACCTCGTCCTCGCCCGCGCGGGCTCCGGTCAGGTTGGAGACGAGGGGGATCGCGGGCGGCGCGTACCGCAGTTCCCGGGCGGTCTTCTCGAACTCCGCGAGCATCGGGTCCATCAGCGGGGAGTGGAAGGCGTGGCTGACCCGCAGCCGCTTGGTACGGCGGCCGGGGAAGGCGGCGGCGACCTGGGCCACGGCGGCCTCGGTGCCGGAGACGACCACGGCGCGGGGGCCGTTGACGGCGGCGACGGACACCTCGGGGCCGAGGTGGGGCAGCACCTCGTCCTCGGTGGCGTCGACGGCGAGCATCGCGCCCCCGGCGGGCAGCGCCTGCATCAGCCGGCCGCGCGCGGCGACCAGCCGGGCGGCGTCCGCCAGGTCCCAGACCCCGGCGACGTGCGCGGCCGTCAGTTCGCCGATGGAGTGGCCGGCCAGCAGGTCGGGGCGGACGCCGTGGGACTCCAGCAGCCGGTACAGCGCGGTCTCGACGGCGAACAGGGCGCTCTGGGTGTAGAGCGTGTGGTCGAGCAGCCCGGCGTCCTCGGTGCCGGGTTCGGCCCACATCACGTCGCGCAGCGGGCGGTCGAGGTGGGTGTCGAGCGCCTGGCAGACCTCGTCGAGCGCGTCCCGGAAGGCGGGGTGGGCGGCGTACAGGCCGCGGCCCATGCCGGGGCGCTGGGCGCCCTGGCCGGTGAAGAGGACGGCCGTCCTGCCGCCGGTGGGCCGGCCGCGGACCACGGCGTCGGAGGCGGTGCCGTCGGCCAGCGCGGTGAGCGCGGCGAGGAGTTCGTCCCCGTCGCGGGCGACGACGGCGGCCCGGTGGGTGAGGGCGGCGCGGTCCGTGGCGAGGGAGTGGGCGAGGTCGGGCAGCGGCCGGCCGGCGACCGTGCGCAGCCGGACGGCCTGGGCGGCCAGCGCCTCGGGGGTGGCGCCGGAGACGACGAGCGGCAGCAGCGGGGCCGGGCCCGGCTCCGGTGCGGGCTGTTCGGCGGGTGCCTCCTCGATGATGGCGTGGACGTTGGTGCCGCTGATCCCGAAGGAGGAGATTCCGGCCCGGCGCGGCCGGTCCGCGGCCGGCCACTGCTGTTCCTCGGTCAGCAGCCGTACGTTCCCCGCCTCCCAGTCCACCTTCGTGGACGGCTGGTCCACGTGCAGCGTCCTGGGCAACACCCCGTGCCGCATCGCCATCACCATCTTGATGACACCGGCGACCCCGGCCGCGGCCTGCGTGTGCCCGATGTTCGACTTCACCGACCCCAGCCACAACGGCCGCTCCCGGTCCTGGCCGTAGGTGGCCAGCAACGCCTGCGCCTCGATCGGGTCGCCCAGCGTCGTCCCCGTACCGTGCGCCTCCACCACGTCCACATCGGCGGTGGTGAGGCGGGCGGAGGCCAGCGCCTGCCGGATCACCCGCTGCTGCGACGGACCGTTCGGCGCCGTCAGCCCGTTGGAGGCACCGTCCTGGTTCACCGCCGAGCCCCGCAGGACGGCCAGTACCGGATGCCCGTTGCGCCGGGCGTCCGACAGCCGCTCCAGGACCAGCATGCCGGCGCCCTCCGACAGGGCGGTGCCGTCCGCCGCGTCGGCGAAGGACTTGGCGTGGCCGTCGGCGGCCAGGTTGCGCTGCCTGCTGAAGTCCACGAACGTGTCGACGGTCGACATCACCGACACCCCGCCGGCCAGCGCCAGCGCGCACTCCCCCTGCCTGAGCGCCTGCGCGGCCAGGTGCAGCGCCACCAGCGACGACGAGCACGCCGTGTCGACGGTGAGCGTCGGGCCCTCCAGGCCGAGGGCGTAGGCGACCCGGCCGGAGGCCACGCTGCCCAGGCTGCCGTTGCCGAGGTGGTCGCGCACGGCTTCGGGGACGCGGCGCAGCCGGCTGCCGTAGTCGTGGTACATGACGCCCGCGAAGACGCCGGTGCGGCTGCCGCGCACGGAGTGCGGGTCGATGCCGGCCCGTTCCAGCGCCTCCCAGGACGTCTCCAGCAGCAGCCGCTGCTGCGGGTCCATGGCCAGGGCCTCGCGCGGGCCGATGCCGAAGAAGTCGGGGTCGAAGTCGGCGGCGTCGTACAGGAATCCGCCGAACCGGGTGGAGGAGTGACCGGCCTTGCCGGGCTCCGGGTCGTACAGGCCGTCCAGGTCCCAGCCGCGGTCGGCGGGGAAGGCGCCGATGCCGTCGCCGCCGTCGGCCAGCAGCCGCCACAGCTCCTCGGGGGTGGCGACGCCGCCGGGGTAGCGGCAGGCCATGGCGACGATGGCGACCGGCTCGTCCGCCTCCCGCACGGTGACGTCGGCGGCGGCTTCGGCCTCCTCCCCGAACAGTTCCGTCCTGAGGTGGGCGACGAGCGCGCCCGCGTCCGGGTAGTCGAAGACCAGGGTGGCGGGCAGGCGCAGGCCGACCGCGGCGCCCAGGCGGTTGCGCAGTTCCACCGCGGTCAGCGAGTCGAAGCCGGACTCGCGGAAGGAGCGGCGCGGGTCCAGCGTCATGTCGGCGCCGTGGCCGAGCACGGCGGCGACGTGGGTGCGGACCAGCTCCATGAGGGCCGCGTCGCGTTCGGCGGGGCCGAGGGCGGCGAGCCGGCCGGCGAGCGGGGCGGAGTCGGCGTGGGTGGCGGCGGTGCGGCGGGCGCGGGCGGGCACCAGGCCGCGCAGCACGGCCGGGACCTCCGTGGCGCGGCGCAGCACGGCCAGGTCCAGGCCGATCGGGAGCAGCAGCGGCTCGGCGGCGCCCAGGGCGGCGTCGAGCAGGCTGAGGCCCTCCTCGGTGGCCAGGGGGCGGACGCCGGCGCGGGCCATGCGGGCCACGTCGGCGTCGGTGAGGTGGGCGGTCAGGCCGGTGCGCTGCGCCCAGAAGCCCCAGGCCAGCGAGTGCGCGGGCAGCCCGTGGTGGCGGCGGTGGGCGGCGAGGGCGTCGAGGAAGGCGTTGGCGGCGGCGTAGCCGGACTGGCCGGCGCCGTCGAGGGTGCCGGCGGCGGAGGAGAACAGCACGAACGCGGCGAGGCCGAGGTCGCGGGTCAGCTCGTGCAGGTGCCAGGCGGCGTCCGCCTTGGGCCGCAGGACGGCGGCCAGACGCTCGCCGGTCTGGTCGGTGACCAGGCCGTCGTCCAGGACGCCGGCGAGGTGGACGACGGCGGTCAGCGGGCGGTGTGGCGGTATCTCGGCCAGGAGCCGGGCCAGTTGCTCCCGGTCGGCGGCGTCGCAGCGGGCCACGACGATCTCCGCGTCGACGTCGGCGAAGTCGTCGGCGGCGGTGCCACTGCGGCCGGCCAGCACCAGCCGGCGCACGCCGTGCTCGGCGACCAGGTGCCGGGCGACCAGCGCGCCGAGCACCCCGGTGCCGCCGGTGATCAGCACGGTGCCCTCCGGGTCGAGGGCCGGTGCCGGTCCGCGCGGGGTGGCGCGGGCGAGCCGGGGCACCCGCACGGCGCCGTCGCGCAGGGCGAGCTGGGGTTCTCCGGTGGCCGCCGCCACGGCCACCGCGGTGTCCGGGTCCGCGCCGTCGACGAGGACGAACCGCCCCGGATGCTCCCCCTGGGCGGCCCGGACCAGCCCCCACACGGCGGCTCCGGCCAGGTCGGTGACGTCCTCCTCCCCCGCCGCCACGGCACCCTCGGTGTGGACCAGCAGCCGGGCGGAGGCGGTGCGTTCGTCGGCCAGCCAGTCCTGTACGGCCCTCAGCACGCGCTCGGCCGCCCGGTGCGCGCCGGTGCCCGGGCCGTCGCCGCCGGCGGGCAGCACCGCCCAGGCGGGCACGGTCTCCAGCGCGGCCGGGCCCCGTTCGTCCAGGACGGCGTACTCGGGCGCGGGCGCCTCGGGGGCGGGCAGGGCCGGCCAGTTGAGCCGGTACAGGGCGTCGGTGCGGGCGGCGGCGGTGAGCGCGGCCGGGTCGACGGGCCGGGAGACCAGGGCCTCGACCTCGGCGACCGGGGCGCCCGTGGGGTCGGCCAGCCGGACGGAGAGTGTCTCCTCGCCGTGCAGCCGGACCCGCAGGGCGGTGGCGCCGGCCGCGTACAGCGAGACCCCGGTCCAGGAGAACGGCAGCAGGGCGGTGTCCTGGCCGCCGGCGGTGAGTCCGCCGGCGTGCAGCGCGGCGTCGAACAGGGCCGGGTGCAGGGCGAACGCGTCGGCTTCCACGGGGAGTTCGACCTCGGCGAAGGTCTCGTCGCCGCGCCGCCACAGGGCGCGCAGGCCCTGGAAGGCGGGCCCGTAGTCGTAGCCGAGGGCGGCCAGCCGGTCGTAGGCGTCCTCGGCCGGTACGGGCTCGGCGCCCGGGGGCGGCCAGGCCGTGAGGTCGAAGGCGGGCGTACCGGCCTGGGGGGCGAGCAGGCCGGTGGCGTGCCGGGTCCAGGCGGTGTCGTCGGCGCCCTCGGGGCGGGAGTGGACGGTCAGCGCGCGGTGCCCGGTGTCGTCGGCGGCGGCCACGTGCAGCTGGAGCTGGACGGCGCCCCGCTCGGGCAGGGTCAGCGGTGCCTGGAGGGTGAGTTCGGCCAGGTGCGCGCAGCCGAGCTGGTGGCCCGCGCCGAGGGCGAGTTCGACCAGGGCGGTGCCGGGCAGCAGGGGGGTGCCGGAGACGGCGTGGTCGGCCAGCCAGGGCGTGGTCGCGGTGGCGAGCCGGCCGGTGAACACGGTGCCGCCCCCGGCGACCGGGACGGCGGCGCCCAGCAGGGGGTGGCCGGTGCTCTGCAGCCCGGCGGCGGTGACGTCGCCGCCGCCGGCGGACCGGCCGAGCCAGTACCGCTCGCGCTGGAAGGCGTAGGTCGGCAGGTCGGCGGGGCGCACCGGCAGGCCGTCGAAGACGGGTGTCCAGTCCACCGGGACGCCGGCGACGAATGCCTCGCCGAGGGCGGTCAGCAGGCGCTCGGCGCCGCCGTCGTCGCGGTGCAGGGAGCCGAGGGCGGTGATGCCGGTGTCGGCGGTGTCGGCGGTCTCCTCGACGCTGTGCAGCAGCACCGGGTGCGGGCTGCACTCGACGAAGACCCCGTACCCGGCGTCGAGCAGGGTGCGGGTTGCGGGCTCGAACAGCACGGTCTGCCGGAGGTTGGTGTACCAGTAGCCGGCGTCCAGGCCGGTGGTGTCGAGGCGGGCGCCGGTGACGGTGGAGTAGAACGGCACCTCGGCGGGCCGGGGCCGGATGTCCGCGAGGTCGGTGAGCAGGCGCTCCCGGACCGCCTCGACGTGCGCGGAGTGCGAGGCGTAGTCGACGGGGAGCCGCTTGGCGCGGTGGCCGTCGGCCACGATGGTCTCGCGGAGCGCGTCCAGGGCGTCGGCGTCGCCGGACAGCACCACGGAGGAGGCGCCGTTGACGGCGGCCACCGAGACCCGGCCGTCGTAGGGGGCGAGGAGGTCGCGCACCCGGGCCTCGGGCAGGGCCACCGACATCATGCCGCCGAGGCCGGAGAGCTCCCGGGCGATGGCCTGGCTGCGCAGGGCCACGACGCGGGCGCCGTCGGCGAGGGAGAGCACGCCGGCCACGCAGGCGGCGGCGATCTCGCCCTGGGAGTGGCCGACGACGGCGGCGGGCCTGACCCCGTGGGCGCGCCACACCTCGGCGAGGGACACCATGATCGCCCACAGCACGGGCTGGACGACGTCCACCCGGTCCAGGGGCTGCCGGGACCGTACGGTCTCGAGGAGGTCCCAGTCGGTGACGGGGGCGAGGGCGGCGGCGCAGTCGGCCATGCGCGCGGCGAACACCGGTGAGGCGTCGAGGAGGTCGGCGGCCATGCCGGCCCACTGGGAGCCCTGGCCGGGGAAGACGAAGGCGATGCGGGACTCCGCGGCGGGCCGGCCGTGCACCACGTTCGGCGCGGTGTCGTCGCCCTCGGCGAGGGCGGTCAGCCCGGCGGTGAGGGCGGCGGGGCCGGCGGCGGTGACGACGGCCCGTTCGTCCAGCGCGGCGCGCCCGGTGGCGAGGGTGTGCGCGATGTCGGGGACCGGGTCGGTGGCGGTGGCGAGGTGGTCGAGGAGGCGGCGGGCCTGGGCGGCCAGGCCCCGGGGGCCGTTGCCGGACAGCACCAGCGGGAGCGGGCCGGACCAGGAGGGGTCCGTGGCGCGCGGCTCGGTCTCGGGGGCGGCCTCGACGATGACGTGGGCGTTGGTGCCGCTGATGCCGAAGGAGGAGACGGCGGCGCGGCGGGGCTCGCCGTCGGCGGGCCAGTCCCGGGCCTCGCGGAGCAGTTCGACGGCGCCCGCCTCCCAGTCGACCTGGGTGGTGGGGCGGTCGGCGTGCAGGGTCCTGGGGAGCCGGCCGTGCCGCATGGCCATCACCATCTTGATGACGCCGGCGACCCCGGCGGCGGCCTGGGTGTGCCCGATGTTGGACTTGACGGAGCCCAGCCAGAGCGGTTCGGCGCGGTCCTGACCGTAGGTGGCGAGCAGCGCCTGGGCCTCGATGGGGTCGCCGAGCGGGGTGCCGGTGCCGTGCGCCTCGACGGCGTGCACCTGGTGGGGTTCCAGGCGGGCGTTGGCGAGGGCGGCGCGGATGACGCGCTGCTGGGAGGGGCCGTTGGGGGCGGTCAGGCCGTTGGATGCGCCGTCCTGGTTGACGGCGGAGCCGCGTACGACGGCCAGCACGCGGTGGCCGTTGCGGCGGGCGTCGGAGAGCCGTTCCAGCAGGAGCAGTCCGGCGCCCTCGCCCCAGCCGGTGCCGTCGGCGCCGTCGGCGAAGGACTTGCAGCGGCCGTCGAGGGCGAGACCGCGCTGGCGGGAGAAGTCGATGAAGGTGTCCGGGGTGGACATCACGGTCACGCCGCCGGCCAGGGCGAGGGTGCACTCGCCGGTGCGCAGGGCCTGTACGGCGAGGTGGAGGGCGACCAGGGAGGAGGAGCAGGCGGTGTCGACGGTGACGGCGGGCCCTTCCAGGCCGAGGAGGTAGGAGACGCGGCCGGAGGCGACGCTGCCGAGGTTGCCGTTGCCGAGGTAGCCCTCGACGCCCTCCGGGACCTCGGTGAGCCAGCTGCCGTAGTCGTGGTACATGACGCCCGCGTAGATGCCGGTGCGGCTGCCCTTGAGGGTGTGCGGGTCGATGCCGGCGCGTTCGAATGCCTCCCAGGCGGTCTCCAGCAGCAGCCGCTGCTGCGGGTCCATGGCGAGGGCCTCGCGCGGGCTGATGCCGAAGAAGCCGGGGTCGAACCGGGCCGCGTCGTAGAGGAACCCGCCTTCGCGGACGTGGGTGCGGCCGGGGGCGTCCGGGTCGGGGTCGTAGATCGCCTCGACGTCCCAGCCCCGGTCGTCGGGGAAGTCGCCGACGGCGTCCGTGCCCGCGTCGACCAGCTGCCACAGCTGTTCGGGGGTCTGCACGCCGCCGGGGTAGCGGCAGCTCATGGCGACGATGGCCACGGGCTCGTGCGCCGCCTCGGTGATCCGGTCGTTCTGCCGGCGCAGCCGCTCGTTCTCTAGCAACGACTCGCGCAGCGCCTCGACGATCTGCTCGACGGATGTGTCCACGGTCGGTGTCGCTCCCTGCTGGCTCGGCGGCGCTGGTGACGGCGGTGCGGGTGCGCCGGTACGGGGGCCCGGTGCCGGACGCGGCGCGTCGTCCGGCACCGGGGTGGTGTCACTGGGGGGTGGTGCGGTCGAGGGCGGCGCGTACCAGGTCGGCCACGGCCATGGTCCGGATGTCCCCGGCCGGTTCGGCGGGGGCGGGTTCCGCGGCGGGCTCGGACAGCTTCAGCAGGCTGTCGAGCAGACCGGCGGCGCGCAGGCGGTCGACGGGGATGCGGGAGATCAGGGCGCGCACCTCGTCGTCGTCCCCGGCGGGCGCGGCCGGTTCCGGCTGGGGCCGCAGCCGCTCGAGGAGGTGGCCGGCGAGGGCGGCCGGGGTGGGGTGGTCGAAGATGAGGGTAGAGGGCAGGCGCAGTCCGCAGACCGTGCCCAGGCGGTTGCGCAGTTCCACGGCGGCGAGCGAGTCGAAACCCAGTTCGGTGAAGGCGCGGCGGGGTTCGACGGCGGCGGGCCCGGGGTGGCCGAGGACGGCGGCCACCTCGGTGCGGACCGCTTCCAGCACGGTGTGCTCGTGGTCGGCGGCGGGCAGTTCGGCCAGGCGTTCGCCCAGGGTGCGGGCGTGTTCGGCGCGGTCCGGGCGGGCGGTGACGCCGGCCAGGGTGCGCAGCGGGGCGGGGACGTCACCGGCGCGGCGGCGCAGGACGGCGGTGTCCAGGCGTACCGGGACCAGGGCGGGGGTGTCCGCGGCCACGGCGGCGTCGAACAGCTCCAGTCCCTCGTCCGGGTCGAGCGCGCCGATTCCGGTGCGTTCGATGCGCTGGACGTCGGCCTGGCCGAGGGCGGCGCCCATGCCGCCGCCGGACCACAGGCCCCAGGCGAGGGAGGTGGCGGGCAGGCCGAGGGCGGCGCGGTGGGCGGCGAGGGCGTCCAGGAAGGCGTTGGCGGCGGCGTAGTTGCCCTGTCCGGAGGCGTCGAGGGTGCCGGCGGCCGAGGAGAACAGCACGAAGTGGGCGAGTTCCCGCTCCCGGGTCAGTTCGTGTAGGTGCCAGGCGGCGTCCGCCTTGGGCCGCAGGACGGTGTCCAGCCGCGCCGGGGACAGCGAGCCGATCAGGGCGTCGTCCAGGACGCCGGCGGTGTGCACGACGCTGTCGACGGGGTGCGCGGCGAGCAGGGCGGCGAGCGCGGTGCGGTCGGCCGCGTCGCAGGCGACGATGTCGGCTTCGGCGCCGAGTTCCGCGAGGCCGGCGCGCAGTGCGGCGGCGCCGGGCGCCGCGGGTCCGCGGCGGCTGGTCAGCACCAGGCGGGTGACGCCGTGCCGGGCGGCCAGGTGGCGGGCGACCAGGGCGCCGAGTCCGCCGGTGCCGCCGGTGACGAGGACGGTGCCCCACGGGCGGGCGGTGCCCTCGGTGTCGTCGGCGCGGACCAGCCGGGGCGCGTGCGGCGTGCCGTCGCGCCAGTGGACCTCGGGTTCCCCGGAGTCGAGGAGGGCGGCGAGCGCGGCCCGGTCGGGTACGGGGGCGTCGGGCGCGGTCCGGGTGACGAGCAGGATCCGGCCGGGGTCCTCGGCCTGCGCGGCCCGCACCAGCCCGTGCACGGCCGCGTCGGCGAGGGAGCCGCCGGTGAGGACCACGAGCACCGAGCCGGCGTACCGGTCGTCGGCACTCCAGGCCTGGAGGACTTCCAGGGTGCGGCCGAGCGCGCCGCGCACGGCGCCGGGCACGTCGTCGGTGCCGGGTGCGGTGACGGGCAGGATGACCACGTCGGGCGGGGTGGCGCCGAGTGCGTCCAGGTGGGGGTGGAGCGGGGCGCCGAGGCCGAGGTCGTCGTCGCCGAGGACCGCCCAGCTCCGGCGGTCGGGGCGCCCGGCGGCCTCGGGCAGGGGGGTGTCGGCGACGGCGTAGAGGTGGCGGTGGCGCCGGGTGAGCCGGTCGGCGGCGTAGGGCCGGGTGACGTAGGAGGCGACGGTGGCCAGGGGCCGGCCGTCGGTGTCCGCCAGCTCGATGCGGGTGCCGTCGGGGCCGGAGGTGACGCGGACCCGGGCGGTGACGGACGCCTGGGCGTGCGCGGTGACCCCGGTCCAGGCGAAGGGCAGGGCGATGCCGTCGGCCGGCCCGTCGGGCGCCGGCTCGCCGTCGAGCAGGGAGGTGACGTGCAGGGCGGAGTCCAGCAGCGCGGGGTGCAGCACGTGCCGGGCGGCGTCCTGGGCCGCCTGCGCGGGCAGTTCCAGGTCGGCGAGCAGGGTGTCCCCGTCCCGCCAGGCGGCCCGCACGCCCCGGAAGACGGGGCCGTAGTCGTAGCCCTCGGTGTGCAGGCGCGGGTAGAGGCCGCCGACGTCGAGCGGGGTGGCCCCGGGCGGCGGCCAGGCGCCGGACGCGGGTGCGGGTGCGGCTCCGGAGTCGGTGAGGGTGCCGGTGGCGTGGTGGGTCCAGCCCTCGTCGGCGGGGGCGTGTTCGGCGCGGGAGTGGATGTCCACGGTGCCGTCGGCGCGGGCGGCGACCTGGAGGCGTACGGCGGTGTCGCCGGGCAGCGCCAGCGGGGCGTGCAGGGTGAGTTCCTCCAGGACGGGACGGCCGGTCAGGCGTCCGGCGTGCAGCGCGAGGTCGACCAGGGCGGCGCCGGGCACCAGGACCGTGCCCAGGACGGCGTGGTCGGCGAGGGCCGGGTGGGTGGCGGTGGAGATCCGGCCGGTGAGCAGCACCCCGGCGTCGCCGGGCAGGTCCAGGCGGGCGCTGACCAGCGGGTGTCCGGCGGCGGCGAGCCCGTGCCCGGTGGCGTCGCCGGCGGTGACGGCGGGCGTGGGCAGCCAGTACCGGCGGTGTTCGAAGGCGTACGTGGGCAGGTCGACCGGGCGGCCCGGGTAGTTCTCGTACAGCACGCCCCAGTCGACGTCGAAGCCCCGGGTGTGGACGGCGGCCAGGGCGGCGAGCAGTCCGGGGAGCGGGGCGGTGTCCTTGCGGGCGGCGGGGACGAAAGCGGTGTCGTCGGCGTCCGGCAGGCAGTCGGGGCCCAGGGCGGTGAGCACGGGCGCGGCGCCGAGTTCGAGGAAGGTGCCGGTGCCCTGGGCGGCCAGCGTGGCGACCGCGTCGGCGAACCGCACGGTCTCCCGCACGTGCCGGGTCCAGTAGTCGGCGGAGCCGAGGTCGGCGGCGGTGGCCGGGGCGCCGGTGAGGGTGGAGACGATCGGCAGGGCCGGTTCGGCGGCCCGCAGCCCGGCCATGACCTCCCGGAACTCCTCCAGCACGGGTGCCATGCGGGGCGAGTGGAAGGCGTGCGAGACGCGCAGCCGGCGGGCGCCGGGGAAGTGCGCGGCGACCTCGGCGACGGCGTCCTCGTCGCCGGAGACGACCACGGACCGGGGGCCGTTGACGGCGGCGATGGCGCACCGCTCGCCGTCCACCAGCGCGGCCACCTCCTCCTCGGACGCCTGGACGGCGGCCATCGCGCCGCCCGGGGGCAGCGCCTGCATGAGCCGGCCGCGGGCGGCGACGGCGGTGACGGCGTCCGCCAGCGACCACACGCCCGCCACGTGCGCGGCGGCGAACTCGCCGACGGAGTGTCCGGCCAGCCGGCCGGGGCGCAGCCCGAAGGACTCCAGCAGCCGGTAGAGGGCGACCTGGGTGGTGAACAGGGCGGCCTGGGTGTAGGCGGTCTGCTCCAGGGTTTCGGCGTCTTCGCCGAGGACGACCTCGGCGAGGGGCCGTTCGAGGTGCTTGTCGAAGAGCGCGGCGGCCCGGTCGAAGTGCTCGGCGTAGACGGGGAAGGCGTCGTACCAGTCGCGGCCCATGCCGGGGCGCTGGGCGCCCTGGCCGGAGAACAGGTAGGCGAGGTCGCCGTCGGTGGCGGAGCCGGTGACGAGCAGTCCGGGTGCCTCGGTGCCGTGGGCGAGGGCGCGCAGGGCGGTGGCGGCCTGGTCGTCGCCGGTGGCGAGGAGGACGGCGCGGTGGGGGTGGGTGGCGCGGGTGGTGGCCAGGGCCCGGCCGAGGTCGGCGGGGGCGGTACCGGTCAGGTCCAGCAGCCGCCGGGCCTGGCCGCGCAGGGCCTCGGGTGAGCGGGCGGAGACCGGGAGGGCGAGCACCGGCGGGGCGGTGGCGGGGTCCGGCTCGGCGGGCTCGGGCTCGGCGAACCCCTCGAGGATCACATGGGCGTTGGTGCCGCTGATCCCGAAGGAGGAGACGCCCGCCCGGCGGGCCCGGCCGGTCTCGGGCCACGGGCGCTGCTCGGTGAGCAGTTCCACGGCTCCGGCGCTCCAGTCGACCTGGGTCGAGGGCTTGTCCACGTGCAGGGTCCGGGGCAGCACGCCGTGCCGCATCGCCATCACCATCTTGATGACTCCGGCGACCCCGGCGGCGGCCTGGGTGTGGCCCATGTTGGACTTCACGGAGCCCAGCCACAGCGGCTGTTCGCGGTCCTGTCCGTAGGTGGCGAGCAGCGCCTGCGCCTCGATGGGGTCGCCGAGGGTGGTGCCCGTGCCGTGCGCCTCCACGGCGTCCACGTCGGCCGGGGTGAGTCCGGCGGCGGCGAGCGCGGCGCGGATGACGCGTTGCTGGGAGGGGCCGTTGGGGGCGGTCAGGCCGTTGGAGGCGCCGTCGGAGTTGACGGCGGAGCCGCGCACCAGGGCGAGGACCCGGTGCCCGTGGCGGCGGGCGTCGGAGAGGCGTTCCACGACGAGCACGCCGGCGCCCTCGCCCCAGCCGGTGCCGTCGGCGCCGTCGGCGAAGGACTTGCAGCGGCCGTCGGCGGCCAGTCCGCGCTGCCGGGCGAAGTCGACGAAGGTGTCCGGTGTCGACATGACGGTGACGCCGCCGACCAGGGCGAGGTCGCATTCGCCCTGGCGCAGCGCCTGGGCCGCCAGGTGCAGGGTGACCAGCGAGGAGGAGCAGGCGGTGTCGACGGTGACGGCCGGTCCCTCCAGGCCGAGGGCGTAGGCGACCCGGCCGGAGACGACGCTGCCGAGGCTGCCGTTGCCGAGGTAGGCGGCGAGGTCCTCGGGGACCTCGGCGAGCCGGGTGCCGTAGTCGTGGTACATGACGCCCGCGAACACGCCGGTGCGGGAGCCGCGCAGCCGGTGCGGGTTGATGGCGGAGCGCTCCAGGGCCTCCCAGGACACCTCCAGCAGGAGCCGCTGCTGGGGGTCCATGGCGGCGGCCTCGCGCGGGCCGATGCCGAAGAAGGCGGCGTCGAACTCGGCCGCGTCGTACAGGAAGGCGCCCTCGCGGGTGTAGGTGCGGCCGGGGGTGCCGGGCTCGGGGTCGTAGAGGGCGTCGGTGTCCCAGCCGCGGTCCGTGGGGAAGCCGCCGACCGCGTCGGCGCCGTCGGCGACGAGCCGCCACAGGTCCTCCGGGGAGCGGACCTCGCCGGGGTAGCGGCAGCTCATGCCGACGATGACGACCGGGTCGTCGTCGGTCGCGGTGCGCGCGGGGGCGGTGGGGTCCTCCTGGGGGCCGGTGCCGAAGAGGGTGTCGCGGATGTGGGCGGCCAGGGCGCGGGAGGTGGGGTGGTCGAAGACGAGGGTGGCGGGCAGCCGCAGCCCGGTGGCGGTGTTGAGCCGGTTGCGCAGTTCGACGGCGGCGAGCGAGTCGAAGCCGAGGTCGGTGAAGGCCCGGCCGGGGTCGACGGCGGCCGGCCCGTCGTGCCGCAGGACGGCCGCGACCTCGGTGCGTACGAGGTCGAGCAGGGCGCGGTCGCGGTCGGCGGCGGGCAGCGCGGCGAGCCGTCCGTCCGTGGCCGGTGTGGCGCCGGTGCGTGCCGCGGCCCGGCGGGTGACCGGGCGGACTAGGCCGGTCAGCAGCGGCGGTACGCCGTCGGGGCGGCGGCGGACGGCGGCGGTGTCGATCTCCACGGGCACCAGGTGCGGGGCGCGGGAGCGCACGGCGGCGTCGAACAGTTCCAGGGAGCGGGCGGCGGTCAGACCGGGCACGCCGTAGGCGGCGATGCGGTCCCGGGCGGCCTCGTCCAGGCCGGCGCCCATGCCGCGGTCGGTGGCCCACAGGCCCCAGCCGAGGGAGGTGGCGGGCAGGCCGAGGGCGGCGCGGTGGGCGGCGAGGGCGTCCAGGTAGGCGTTGGCGGCGGCGTAGTTGCCCTGGCCGGCCCCGTCGAGGACGGCGGCGAGGGAGGAGAACAGCACGAAGCGGGAGAGTTCGCGGTCCCGGGTCAGTTCGTGCAGGTGCCAGGCGCCCAGGGCCTTGGCGTGGAAGACCTCGTCCACCATCGCGTCGGTGAGGGTGTCCACGGTGCCGTCGTGGACGGTGCCCGCCGCGTGGACGACGGAGTCCACCGGGTGCCGTTCCAGCAGGCGGCGCAGTGCCTCGCGGTCGCCGGTGTCGCAGGCGGCCACGGTCACCTCGGCGCCCAGCGCGGTCAGTTCGGCGTGCAGGTCCGGTGCGGTGCCGCGGCGGCCGGCGAGGACCAGGCGGCGTACTCCGTGGGCGGTCACCAGGTGGCGGGCGAGGAGCGCGCCGAGGCCGCCGGTGCCGCCGGTGACGAGCACGGTGCCCCAGTCGGCGGCGGGGGCGTCACCGGTGGGCTGCGCGGCCAGCCGGGGCACGCTGAACGCGCCGTCGGCGAGGGAGAGTTCGGGTTCGCCGGTGGCGAGGGCGCGGCGCAGGCCGGTCTCGGAGGGCAGCGCCTCGTGCTCGATCAGGACGTACCGGCCGGGGTTCTCGGCCTGGGCGGAGCGGACCAGGCCGCGGACGGCCGCGTGGGCGGGGCTCTCGGGCGGGGTGACGACGACCAGCCGGGTGTCCGCGAGGCGCTCGTCCGTCTGCCAGGTGCGCAACAGCCCGAGGACGTCGCGGACATGGGCGCGGGCCTGGGTGGCGTCGGCGTCCGCCGGTCCGGGGACGCGGTACACGACGGCGTCCGGGGCGGGCCCGTCCGGCAGCGGTCCGGCGGGGTCGGTGAGGACGGCGGTCCGCAGCGGTTCGGTGGTCGCGGGCCGGGGGTACGGCTGCGGGCGCACGGTGTACAGGACGTCCTGGTCCGGTACGGGCCGGGAGGTCAGGGCCTCGACGGCGGCCACCGGGGCGCCGGTGGGGTCGGCGAGGCGCACGGCGATGGTGTCGCCGCCCCGGCGGGTGATCCGTACCCGCAGGGCGGTGGCGCCGGTGGCGTGCAGGGTGACGCCGGTCCAGGCGAACGGCACCAGCACCTCGGGCCGCTGCGGGGTGTCGAGGTCGGCGGCGTGCAGCGCGGCGTCGAGCAGCGCCGGGTGCAGGCCGAACGCGCCGGCGTCGGCGGTGGCGTCCTCGGGCAGGGCGACCTCGGCACAGACGTCGTCGCCGTGCCGCCAGGCGGCGCGCAGCCCCTGGAAGGCGGGCCCGTAGTCGTAGCCCTGGGCGGCGAGTTCGGCGTAGACGCCGGTGGTGTCCAGCGGCCGGGCGCCCGGCGGCGGCCACTCGGTCAGGGCGGGCGGGGCGGGCGGGGCGGTGGTGGTGAGGACGCCGGTGGCGTGCTGGGTCCAGGGTGCCGCCTGGTCCGCGCGGCTGTGCACGGTGACGGTGCGCCGGCCGGTGGCGTCGGGTTCGCCGACGGCGACCTGTACGGCGATGTCCTCCTCGGCGCGCAGCACCAGCGGGGCGCCGAGGGTCAGTTCCTCCAGGGTGCTCGCGCCGGCGTGGTCGCCCGCGCGCAGGGCGAGTTCCACGAAGGCGGTGCCGGGGAAGAGGATCCGGCCGCCGATGACGTGGTCGGCGAGCCAGGGCTGGGCGCGGGTGGAGAGGCGGCCGGTGAGGACGACGCCCTCGGCGCCGACGGCGACCACGGCGGCCAGCAGCGGATGCCCGGCGGGGAGCTGGCCGAGGCCGGTGGCGTCGGTGCCGGTGCGCTGTTCCAGCCAGAAGCGGCGCCGCTGGAAGGGGTAGCCGGGCAGGTCGATCCGGCGCCCGCCGAGGCCGGCGAAGTGCCGCCGCCAGTCGACGGGGACGCCCCGGGCGTGGGCGGCGGCGAGCGCGGTGAGGGCCTCGCGCGGCTCGGGCCGCTCGCGCCGCAGCACCGGCAGGAACGCGGTGCCGGGTGCGTCGGTGCAGTCCGGGCCCAGGGCGGACAGCACGGCGTCCGGGCCGACCTCCAGGAAGGTGCGGGTCCCGGCGTCGGCGAGGGAGCGGACGGCGTCGTGGAAGCGGACCTTGGCGCGGACGTGCTCCACCCAGTACTCGGGGTCGCGCAGTTCGGCGGTGACGGGGCCGCCGGTGACGGTGGAGACGATCGGCAGCCGCGGTTCGGCGTAGTCCAGGACGTGCGCGATCCGGCGGAACTCGGCCAGCATCGGTTCCATCAGCGGCGAGTGGAAGGCGTGGCCGACCCGCAGCCGTTTGCTGTCGTGGCCGCGCGCGGCGAGTTCGGCGGCGATCAGCTCCACGTCGGCCGCGTCCCCGGAGACGACGACGGCGCCGGGCCCGTTGACGGCGGCGATGCCGGTGCGCCCGGTGAGCAGGGGTGTCACCTGGTCCTCGGCGGCCCGTACGGCGAGCATGGCACCGCCTTCGGGCAGGGCCTGCATGAGCCGGCCGCGGGCGGCGACCAGGATCGTGGCGTCCTGGAGGGTGAGGACGCCCGCGACATGGGCGGCGGCGATCTCGCCCACGGAGTGCCCGGCGAGCTGGCCGGGGGTGAGGCCCCAGCTCTCCAGCAGCCGGTACAGGGCGACTTCCAGGGCGAACAGGGCGGGCTGCGCGTACTCGGTGCGGTGCAGCAGTTCGGCCTCGGGGGTGCCGGGGCCGGCGAACAGGATCTCCTTCAGCGGCCGGGCGAGCTGGAGGTCGAAGTGGGCGCAGATGTCGTCCAGGGCGTCGGCGAACACCGGGTGGGCGGCGGCGAGTTCGCGGCCCATGCCGGGGCGCTGGCTGCCCTGCCCGGTGAACAGGAAGCCGAGTTCGCCGTCGGCGCGGGCGGTGGGCGGGGTGGTGCCGGAGGCCAGGTCACGCAGGGCGGCGCGCAGTTCTTCGCGGTCGGCGGCGACGAGGACGGCCCGGTCGGGCAGCGCGGCCCGGGTGGTGGCCAGCGAGTGGGCGAGGTCGAGGAGGTCGGCCTCGTCCGCGAGGGGCAGCAGGTCGGCGGCGCGGGCGCGCAGGGCGGCCTCGCCCCGGGCGGACAGGGCGAACGGCAGGGGTGTCCCGGCGGGCGGGGCCGGGCGGGCGTCCGGACCGAATGCCTCGGCCGCGGACTCGGGCCCCGGAGCGGGCTCGGGCTCGGGGTGTTCGACGATGACGTGCGCGTTGGTGCCGCTGACGCCGAACGAGGACACCCCGGCCCGCCGGGCCCGGCCGGTGTCGGGCCAGGGGCGCTGCGCGGTGACGAGTTCCACGGCCCCGGACGACCAGTCGACGTGCGGGGTGGGCGCGTCGACGTGGAGGGTGGCCGGTACCCGCCCGTGCCGCATGGCGAGGATGGTCTTGATCAGTCCGGCGGCGCCGGCGGCGGCCTGGGTGTGCCCGAGGTTGGACTTGACGGAGCCGAGCAGCAGCGGCGCCCCGGCGGGGCGGTCCTGGCCGTAGGTGGCGAGCAGCGCGGTGGCCTCGATGGGGTCGCCGAGCCGGGTGCCGGTGCCGTGTGCCTCGACCACGTCGACGTCGGCGGCGGTGAGGCCGGCGTCGGCGAGCGCCCGGCGGATCAGCCGCTGCTGGGCGATGCCGCTGGGCGCGGTCAGGCCGTTGGAGGCGCCGTCCTGGTTCACGGCCGAGCCGCGTATCAGGGCCAGCACCCGGTGCCCGTTGCGACGGGCGTCGGACAGCCGTTCCAGGACGAGCACGCCGACGCCCTCGGCGAAGCCGGTGCCGTCGGCGGCGGCGGAGAACGCCTTGCAGCGCCCGTCGGCGGCGAGGCCCCGCTGCCGGCTGAAGGCGGTGAACACCCCGGGGCCGCCCATGACGGCGACGCCCCCGGCGAGCGCGAGCGAGGACTCGCCCTGCCTCAGCGAGCGGCACGCCAGGTGCACGGCGACCAGGGCGGCGGAGCAGGCGGTGTCCACGGTGACCGCAGGGCCCTCGGTGCCCAGCACATAGGCGACGCGGCCGGAGATGACGCTGTTGGCGTTCCCGGCGAGCAGATAGGCGTCCAGGCCGTCCGGGGCGTCGTGCAGCCGCGGGCCGTACTCCTGGATCTCGGCGCCGAGGAACATCCCGGCCGGGGTGCCGCGCAGCGCCGTGGGGTCGATGCCGGCGTCCTCCAAGGCCTGCCAGGAGGTCTCCAGGACGAGCCGCTGCTGGGGGTCCATGCCGAGCGCCTCGCGCGGGCTGATGCCGAAGAAGTCGGCGTCGAACTCGGCGGCGGTGTCGAGGAATCCGCCATTGCGCACGTAGGTGCTGCCGGGCACCTCGGGGTCCTCGTGGTAGAGGGCGTCCAGGTCCCAGCCGCGGTCCTGGGGGAAGCCGGTCAGCACCTCGCCGCCGTCGGTGAGCAGCCGCCACAGGTCCTCCGGGGAGGCGATGCCGCCGGGGAAGCGGCAGCCCATGCCGACGACGGCGACCGGTTCGCCGGGGTCCGTCTCACCGGCCGGTTCGGCGGGGGTGTCCGGGGTGCCGTGGACCTCGGCGAGCAGCCGGGCCGTGAGGTCCTGGACGGTCGGGCAGTCGTAGGCGAGGCCGACCGGCAGGTCCAGGCCGGTGCGCGCGGTCAGCCGCCGGTGCAGGTCGACCGCGGCGAGCGAGTCGAGTCCCTGCGCGGCGAGGGGGGCGGCCACATCGAGCGGGGCCGCCGTGCCCGGCCGGGCCGTCTCGATCGCCTCGGTCACGGCCGTGCGCACCAGGTCGGTCACCAGCGCGCGGTGCCGGGACGGTACGGCCGTGGCGAGCCGTCGTGCCAGAGCTGAGTCGGATCCGGGCCCGTTCATCCACGCATCTCCACTTTCGGCCGACACCGGTTTTCCTCACCTTTTTCCACACCGTAGTGACGGCCCTGGAAAGGCCACACCCTTAACCACCCCTAGGGGCGGGCGATTTCGACGGCCCGGGTGTTCCGGGGGTCGGGTCCGTCGAACGAACGGCGTACGTAGGACAGGGAATCGAGCAGTTCCGCGGCGGTGACGGCGCGGGCCGGGCGTACGTCGGCGATGCCGTTCAGCGGCATCCTGCCGATGTCGGCCCAGGCCAGCCGGCCGTCCGCGGCGATATAACTCCGGCTGAATCCGGCGTTGTCCGGATGCAGACAGTAGGGGACGTCGAGGCGTCCCTCGGCGAACGCCGTCAACAGGGCCGTACCGGGGTCGTCGTCCAGTTCCAGTACGGCGTCGACCAGGGCGGACGCCTCGGCGTAGGTCTGGGTGCCGGTGGCGTCCAGCGGGGCCCGCGGGGTGCGGGCGGCGACCTCGGCCGCGTATTCCAGGGCGG
Organism: Streptomyces sp. SudanB182_2057; assembly: GCF_964272715.1. Classification (NCBI taxonomy): domain Bacteria; kingdom Bacillati; phylum Actinomycetota; class Actinomycetes; order Kitasatosporales; family Streptomycetaceae; genus Streptomyces; species Streptomyces sp. SudanB182_2057. The sequence goes on along the minus strand of NZ_OZ186798.1, from coordinate 7,690,324 downwards.
CGACGTTCTCGGCCACCGTGGGAATGCGGCGGGATTCCGCGACGGTTTTCACGATGAGCCGTTCCGAGCCGCTGGCGACGGCGAGTTCGGCCGCTTTCCCGAGCAGCCGGTAGGCGCCCTGTTCCGTTTCCGGGTACAGCCCCATGTAGGCGTAGACGACGACATGCCATTCGGTGTCCGGCAGATGGTGTGCGCACAGGCGGCGCAACGCGGCCACCGCTTCGGCGTCCTGGCCGGGATGGGTCTGCTGGGCGTAACTGACGGAAATGCTGCGGATGCCGTGCCGGCGGAAGAACAGCGCCTCCAGCACGCTGACGGCGACGAGCAGGCTCGGCGGGCACAACTGGCCGAGGACACAGCCCCCGAAGGTCTCCAGGTGCGGTTCGGCGCCCGACTCGCGGCGGGCGGCGAGCAGTTCGCAGGCGGTGGCCCAGTGGGCGACGGACTCGCGCAGCGGGACCCGCCCGTAGGGCAGGCAGTAGGAGACCGGGCCGCCCTCGGAGGCGTCGAGCCCCACGGCGGTCAGCGCCCGGAAGATGTCCTGGGGCGCGGCGGAGCCGTGCCGGACCTGGACCGGGAAGCCGGGGCCGTGGATCCCGTCGAGGACGCCCGCGGTGGTGGCCGGGTCGTGGCTCACGATCGGGTAGCCGTTGAGGGCCACGTCCTCCAGGACGGCCAGGCGTGCCGACTCCAGATCGCCGACCCGGGTGTAGCTGTCCAGGGTGATCGTGCCGACGGTGGTCGCCCTGGCGTCCCGGGTGGCGAGCAGCCCGGACCGCATCCGCCGCGGGCTGCTCATCCCCATCCGGGGCTGCACCACGAGTCGCCCGGCGTCGTGAGCCCGGCGCACGAACCCGCCGAACCCGCCGCCGGTCACACCAGGGCCCGCTGCGGCAGCGCGTCGAGCATCCGCCGGAAGGCGGCAACGCCCTCGGCGCTGTCGTCGAACACCGCGTCGTACCCGGCGGCGCGCAGCGCGGCCACCTCCTCGGTGCCGCAGGGCCCGGCGATGCCGAGCTTGCCGCCGATGACGGCGGGCACCGCGGCGAGGGCGGGGTGTTCGCGCAGCCGGGTGACGGTCCGCATGCCGTCGTGGTAGCCGTGGCCGTTGACGCTGCTGACCACGATGAGCGCGGGGCGGTGCGCGAGGGCCTCGGCGATGAGCAGGTCCTCGGGGACGCAGGGGCCGAGGTTGACCACCCGGTGCCCGTGCTCCTCCAGCAGGAGCTGGAGGTAGACGAGGTTCCAGGTGTGGGAGTCGGAGATGCCGCCGGCCACCAGTACGGGCCGGTCGCCGGGGTCGGAGGCGTTCGGGAAGGGTCTCATCACAGGGCCTGTCCGTGGTCGTAGGTGCGGGTGTGCTCGATGCGGGAGACGGACACGAGGTCGTCGCCGCGTACGACGATCTCGGCGGGCGCGGGCCGGCCGAGGAACATCAGCAGGCTGGCGGTGGGGCCGTAGGCGCCGGCGTTGGGGACGGTGAGCAGGTCGCCGGGGTCGAGCGCGGGCAGCGCCACGCCCCGGCCGAGCAGGTCGCCCGGGGTGCACAGCGGCCCGGCCAGGCTCGCCGGGGTGCCGTCGGCGCCGACGGACTCATGCGGTTCGACGGACACGGGCAGGATGCGGCCGAGCCCGGACATGCCGCCGAAGGTGTTGATGCCGGCGTCGAGGACGAGGTAGCGGTGGTCGCGGCTGTCCTTGACGTTGACGACGGAGGTGAGCAGGGTGCCGCTGTCGGCGACCAGGTAGCGGCCCGACTCGCAGGCGATCTGCGGGGCGCCCGCGCGCCAGCCGGGGAAGTGCTCGTCCAGCGTCCGGGCCAGGGCGTCGCGCAGTTCCCGGTAGACGGGCCGGGCGCCCTGCACGGCGTAGGGCGCGGCGAATCCGCCGCCGATGTCGAGGAAGCGGAAGGTGACGCCGAGGGCCTGCTGGAGGGCGGCGGCGGTGCCGACGGTGTGCCGGAACTCGGCGATCAGGCTCGCCTCGTCCTTGGCGTTGCTCAGCGGGAAGAAGTGCAGTCCGACGACGCGGGTGCCGGGAACCTCGCGCAGCTCGGCGGCGAGGCCGGGCAGGGTCTCGCTGTCGAAACCGAACTGCGAGGGCACGCCGGTCATGCGGATGCCGGTGGCCGCCGCGCCGGTGGCGTTGTTGACGCGCAGCAGGCAGTCGGCGGTGAGGCCCAGCTTCAGCGCGGTCTCGCCGACGCGGCGCAGGTCGCCGAGGGACTCGGTGGAGAACAGGCCCACGCCCCGGGTCAGCGCCTCGGCCAGTTCGGCGGTGGTCTTGCCGGGGCCGGTGTACAGGATCCGGTCGCCGGGGAAGCCGGCCCGCAGGGCGGCGTCGAGTTCGCCGACGGAGCTGATCTCGGCGCGGCAGCCGCCGGTGCGCAGCTCGCGCAGCAGCTCGGGGTGGGGGTTGGCCTTGGCCGCGTAGAACACCTCGACCTCGTCGGGCAGCGCGGCGAACAGATCGTCACGGGCCGCCGCGACCCGGTCCAGGTCGTAGACGTAGGCCGGGGTGCCGAAGCGCCCTGCCAGCTCGGCGGCGCGCACGCGGCGCTCCTGCCCGGCCGGCTCGGCGGCGGTCGTCCGGTGGTCGCGGCCGGACGGCTCGGTGGCGGTCACGCGGTGGCTCCTTCCAGGAGGCGGGCGAGCGCCTTGCGGTCGTGCTTGCCGTGCGGGGTGAGCGGCAGTTCGTCGACGACCCGGCTCACGGTGGGCACCTTGGCGGGTTCCAGCCGCAGCGACAGCTCCTTGAGCAGGGTGTGCGGGTCGATGTCGCCCTCGGCGAACACCGCGAGGGGGCGGTCCTCCGCGGGCGGCAGGACGGCGGCGGCGCGGACTCCGGGGACGTCGGTGGCGGCGGCCTCGATCTCGGTGGTGCTCATGCGGACGCCCTTGTGCTTGAACATGTCGTCGCGGCGGCCCTCGTAGTAGAGGAAGCCGTCCTCGTCCACGTGGCCGAAGTCGCCGGTGTGCAGCCGCAGTCCGCCGTCGGGAGCGGGCCGGAAGGCGCGGGCGGTCTGCTCCGGGGCCCGCCAGTAGCCGGGCATGACGTGCGGTCCCTCGACCACGATCTCGCCGGTCTGCCAGGGCGGCAGCGGCCGGCCCTCGTCGTCCACGGCGAAGGCGCGGGTGCCGGGCAGCGGACGGCCGACCGACTGGGGCTTGGCGTCCTGGAAGGCGGGCGGCAGCACGGAGACGCGTTTGCACTCGGTCTGCCCGAACTGGACGACCACCTCGGCGCCGGGGAACGCCGTGCGCAGGTCGTCGGCGGTGGACTTCGGCAGCGCGGCACCGGTGTTGGTGAACAGGCGCACCCGGGACTCGCGGGCCGGTTCGCGGGCGGCGAGGGCGCAGATCATGGTGGCCAGGGACGGCACGATCGGGACGATGGTGGCACCGGTCTCGCGGATGCGGCGCAGCAGCACCAGGTCCGACTCGCCGTCGGCCAGGACGAGTTCGCTGCGGCCCGCGGCGGTGAGCAGCACCTTGTACAGGCCGTAGTCCCAGGAGATCGGGAAGCGGCAGAACACCACGTCGTCGGGGCGGTAGCCGAGTTCCAGGCCGATGGCCTCGGTGGCGAACACCATCCGGCCGTGCGGGCAGATCACCGCCTTGGGCGCGGCGGTGGAGCCGGAGGTGTAGACGAGGACGGCGATGTCGTCGGCGCCGACCGGGGCCTCGGCCGGGCGGACCTCGCGCTCGCGCAGCGCGGTGATCTCCGCCCAGGCCGGGCCGAGTCCGAGGACCGGCACCCCGCCGGCCAGGGCGCCGATCCGGTCCACGGCCGGGTCGGCGACGACGATCAGCGCGGGCTCGGCGTTCTCCACGACCGCCCGCAGGTGGTAGTCCTTCATGCCGGTGTTGACGGGCACGAGGACCGCGCCCCGGCGCGCGGTGCCGTACAGCAGCGCCACCAGCTCCCGGGTGCTGGGCAGTTGGACCAGGACCCGGTCGCCGTGGCCGACCCCCTTGGCGCGCAGCCAGGCGTCGACGGCGTGGCTGTGGGCGGTCAGTTCCCGGTACGTCCAGCGGCCCGTGCCGTCGGTCACCGCCCAGGCGTCGGGGCGGTCGGCGGTGGCCTCGTCGAGCAGGTCGTGCACCCGGGCGTCGGTGCGGGCCGGCACTGTCGGTTGACCGTTCACTGCGACTCCTGCCGCCTTTCGTGTGTGCCTCCGGCCGGCTGCCGCATGGCCGCGGCCCGGGAGGCGAGCTTCCTGCGGTCGGTCTTGCGGTTGGCGTTGAGCGGGAGGGTGTCCAGGTGGTGGTAGGCGCGCGGGACGACGGCGGCCGGCAGCAGCTCGCGCAGATGGCGGGCGAGCCGGGCGGGCGGCACGGGCGCGCCGGTGTGGAAGACGGCGAGTTCCACGGTGCCGTCCACGGGTACGGCCACGGTCACGGCGTCCTCGACGCCGGGGCAGGTGCGGGCGGCGGCGTCCACCTCGGCCAGTTCCACCCGGATGCCGTGCACCTGGACCTGTGCGTCCTTGCGGCCCAGGTAGTGCCAGCCGCCGTCGGCGGCGCGCCGGACCCGGTCGCCGGTGCGGTAGTAGCGCCGTCCGCCGTGTTCCAGAAACCGTCCCGCGTCGTCGGCCGGGTCGAGATAGCGGGCGTCAATTGGGGCCCGGCGACGCACAGTTCGCCTTCGTCACCGGTGCTGGGCGCGCCGGAGGGGTCGAGCAGCAGGGTGTCGTGGCCGGGGTGGACGGCGCCGATGGGCACCATGTCGTTCGGCTGGCGTCCCGGTGTCCAGCGGTGTGCGGTGATGGTGATGGTCAGCTCGGTGGGGCCGTAGAGGTTCTCCAGCGCGGCGCCCGGCGCGGCGGCGGCCCAGTCCTCGGCGTCCTTGCAGCCGAGCGCCTCCCCGGCGAAGAAGCTCCAGCGCAGCGAGCCCAGCGCGCCCGGGGCGAGCCCGCCGGTGCGGCGTACGAGGGTGATCGCGCTGGGCGTGGAGAACCACACGGTCAGGCCCCGTTCGGCCACGAACTCCGGCAGGCGCGCGTACGCCCGGGCGGGGACGGGGACGACGGCGGCCCCGGCGCCCCAGGCGCAGAACAGGTCGAACATGGCGCAGTCGAAGTTGAGGTCGAAGGTCTGCGAGAAGACGTCGTGCGGCCCGAAGTCGTAGCGCTCGTCGAGCAGCCGGAAGTAGTGGGCGGTGTTGGCGTGGGTGACCGGCACGCCCTTGGGCCGGCCGGTGGAGCCGGAGGTGAACAGCACATAGGCGATGTCATCGGGGCGGGCGGGCTGGGGCGCCTTCAGGGCGCTGTCCGGGTCGAGGGCGAGCGCCGGCATGGGCTGCCCGCCGGGTGCGAACAGGGTCGGCAGCCGTACCCCGTCCTCGTGCAGCGCGGTCAGGGCGGGCAGGGCGTCGTCGTCGGCGAGCAGCGCGCCGACCCCGGCCGCCTCGATCATCCGCCGGGTGCGGGCGGCGGGGAAGGCCGGCTGGAGCGGGACGACGGTGACGCCGCTGTACAGGCCGGCCAGCAGGCCGGCGTACGCCGTGGGCCCCTTGCCGGCCAGCACCCCCACGGCGGGCGGGCGGCCGGGGAGCTGGGCGAGCAGCGAGCCGGCCCGGACCAGGGCGAGTTCGTGCAGTTCGCGGTAGGTGAGGTCGACGCCGTCGGCGCGCAGCGCGGGCCGGTCGGGGGCGAGGGCCAGGCCGCGCGCGAACCGGCCGGACAGCGTGCCGTCCACGGTGGGGTCCACGGTGACCGTCCCGTCAGCCCGCGGTGCTCTGCTGCATCATGCCCCGCACGGTGTCCCACAGCACGCCGGCGGTGCGGAAGGTGTCCATGGTGAGCGCGCTGTCGCGGAAGCGGACCTGGTAGTCCTCCTCCAGGGTGCCGAGGAGCTGGACGGTGCCGAGCGAGTCCAGGCCGAGGTCCTTCAGGTCGGACTCCGGCGTCAGCTCCTCCTGCGGCGGCAGGAACGGCAGGAAGGGGCGGAGTATCTGTTCGAACCGGTCGTCCCACATGGGGGCCTCCAACGAGTCGGGCGGGGATCGGGCGGCGCGGGTGCGGCGCCGGGGTCAGGCGGCGGCGCGGGTGCGGCGCCGGGGGGTCATCGCCAGCCGTGGCTGGGCCGCGACGACGTCGAACTGGCGGACGGTGCCGGGCACCCGGCCGAAGAGGCTGTCGGGTCCGGCGACGCACAGCCGCCGGGCGCCGGCCTCCTTCAGGGCCGTGGTGACGCTCGGCCAGTCCATCGGGTGGTCGAAGCCGTCGAGGAGCATGGTGCGCAGTTCCTCGCCGGTGCGCAGCACCCGGCCGTCCTGGTCGGCGACGACGGGGAGCCTGGGGTCGGCGAAGGTGTAGCGGGACACCACCTCGCGGGCGGCCTTCTCGCGCAGCGGCCGGAACGCCGAGGCGTGCATGGGGGGCCGCATGGTGTACAGGGGGAGGCTGCCGATGGCGCGCAGCCGCTCCTCCATCCAGCTCACCCGGTGTTCGGAGAGGGACACCATGAAGAAGCCGTCGTCGATGCGGCAGGAGATCTCGTGCCACTCCCCCGCCTCGTCCAGTTCGGCGAGGATCGCGTCGAGGCCGTCGTGCGGGGCGCGGACGAAGGACAGGGTGACGATGTCCCGGTGCTCGGTGGTGAAGTACTCCTCCAGGCAGCGGGCGATCTCGGCGGTGAGGCGGACGGCGTCGGGCAGTTCCAGCGCTCCGGTGTAGGCGAGGGCCGCCTTCTCGCCGAAGCTGGGCCCGGCGACGATGCCGGGTTCCACCCCGAGGTGTTCCTCGGCCCAGTGGGCGCAGGCCAGGCAGTTGACGAAGAAGGCGACCTGGGCGGCCTCCGAGTAGTCGCCCGGGGAGGTGCGGAAGGCGTCCACGAGGGAGTAGCCGAGGGCGTCGTCGGCCACGGCGACCAGGTCCCGGGCGATGGGGTTGGCCACCATGAACCTGCCCACCTCGGTGAACGGCACGGGTCCCATGCCGGGGAAGACGAGGGCGGTGTCGTGTGCCATGGCCGGGTCCCCTTTCACGAACTCTCGATTCACAGGCTCTTGAGGAAGTCGGTCAGCACCGCGCGGAACCGCTCGGGCTCCTCCAGGTGCGGAAGGTGGCTGGACTCCTCGAAGATCTCCCAGCGGGCTCCGGGGATCTCGTCGTGGTACGGCTGGACGACGGCCGGGGTGGCCTCGTCGTGGCGGCCGCTGATCAGCAGGGTCGGGGTGCGGATGCGGTGCAGGTCGCCGACGATCGACCAGTCCTTCAGGGAGCCGATGACGTGGAACTCGTTGGGTCCGTTCATCGCGTAGTAGACCGTGGGGTCGTTGTAGATCTCCATGAAGGAGGACAGGAAGTCCCGGGGCCAGGGTGTCACCCGGCACACATGGCGGTCGTAGAAGACCCGCATCGCGGCGAGGTACCCCTCGCTGTCGTAGGTGCCGGCCGCCTCGTGCCGCCGCAGAGTGTCGTCCACCTCCGGCGGGAGCGCGGCGCGCAGCCGGGCCATCTCCTGAAGCCACAGCGGGTACGAGGCGGGCGCGTTGGCGACGATCAGGCCGCGCAGGCCGGGCGGGGCGGTCATGGCGTGCCGGGCGCACAGCGGGCCGCCCCAGCTCTGGCCGAACAGCACGTAGTCGTCGGCGATCCCCAACCGCTCGATGAGGTTGGCCAGTTCTTCCTCGAACAGCTCGACGGTCCAGAACCCGGGTTCCTTGTCCGGGAGATGGGTCGAGCCGCCGTTGCCGAGCTGGTCGTAGTGGACGACGGGCCAGCCGTCCTCGGCGAGCCGGGCGAGCGGCAGCAGGTAGTCGTGGGTGCTGCCGGGCCCGCCGTGCACGGCGACGACCGCCGGCCGTCCCGCGCCGAGTTCACCGGTCACCCGGTACCAGGTCCGGTACTCCCCGAAGGGGACGGTGCCCTTCGCGCTGGCTTCCGGGGACACGCTGATCACCTCTGCTCGCTGCGGGACGGAACGACGACCGGGCGCGGACACCGGCCGGGACCGGAGGAACCGGGGCGCGGTGCCATCACCGTCTCCCCCGCACTCCGCAGCCGACGCTAACGGCCCCCACCCCGCCACCGGACCCCTAACCGCCCCTAGGCGGTACGTGGGCGACTGGGGGCGTACGGGGGTGGGGGCGGGTCGGGCGACCGGCGAGCGGGGTGACGAGGCGGACCGCGCCAAAGGTGTCCCGCACCGGCACGGTGGCCGGCGACCTCACCGACGCGCGGGGGCCGCGCTCGCCCGGCCCCGCCCGGGGCACCGGTCGTACCCCGCTCCCTAGGTCCTGTCGTCAAACTCCCGCCGTCCGCCCGGAGGGCGGGCCGCGCGGCGTCAGGTGCGTGCTCTGGGGGTCCCCCCGGCCGGAGGCTGGGGGAGTGCCGGGCCCTGACCCTCGTACTGGACGTACTTGGGTCTGGGCCCGGTGCGGCGAGTGGGGGCACCCCCTGCTCGAAGAGCTTGGGGGAGCGTGCATGGCGTCGCGAGGCAGGCGGGAGTTTGACGACAGGGCCTAGGGGCGGCTAGGGGTTGGGTCCCGCCGGGGTGGGTGCCTAGCGTGCCAGGGACGGCCGACAGCGCCGCACGGCGCCGAGCCCGGAGCATCCGTCGCCGGCGCGTCCCGCTCCCTCCCGTGCGAAGAGGACCTGATGACTGCACCTGCCGAACCGGCCGACCAGGCCGCGCCGCCGGACTTCCCGATGCGGCGGGCCTGCCCCTTCAGCCCGCCGGCCGCCTACGCCGAGCTGCGCGAGACCGCTCCCGTCTCCCGGGCCCGGCTGAAGGTCAACGGCAAGCCCGCCTGGCTGGTCACCCGGCACGACCTGTACAAGAAGCTGCTGGGCGACGAGCGGGTCAGCGCGAACCTGAAGCTGCCCGGCTACCCCCTCCAGGTGCCGGTGCCGGACGAGATCCTCCAGTCGGTGCCGCTGACCTTCCTGTCCATGGACCCGCCGGACCACACCGTGCAACGGCGCATGCTGGCCCCGGAGTTCAGCGTGCGCCGGATGCGCGAGCTGCGCGGCCGGGTGCGGCAGATCGTGGACCAGCAGATCGACCACATGCTCCAGAAGGGCGCGGACGGCCCGGTGGACCTGGTCACCGCCTTCGCCCTGCCGGTGCCCTCCCTGGTGATCTGCGAACTGCTCGGCGTGCCCTACGAGGACCACGGCCGGTTCGAGGAGTGGGCGTGGGCCATCATGAACCACGACATCAGCGAGGAGGACCGCGGCCGCGCCCACTACGAGCTGGACCAGTACGTGGACGGGCTGGTCACCGCCAAGGAGAGCGAGCCCGGCGACGACATGATCAGCCGGCTGATCGAGTTCAACCGGCAGACGCCGGCCGTGGAACACTCCGACATCGTCAGCATGTCCAAGCTGATGCTGGTCACCGGGCACGAGACGACCGCCAACATGATCGCGCTCGGCGTGCTGGCCCTGCTGGAGCACCCGGACCAGCTGGCCGCCGTCCGCGCGGAGCCGGAGCTGATGCCGCGCGCGGTGGAGGAGCTGCTGCGCTTCTTCTCCATCTCCGACGCGGGCACCGCCCGGGTCGCCCTGGAGGACATCGAGCTGGGCGGGGTCACCATCCGGGCCGGCGAGGGGATCCTGCCGCTGAACAACGCGGCCAACCACGACCCCCGCGTCTTCCCCGACCCCGACCGCCTGGACGTGCGCCGCGAGGCCCGCAGCCAGCTGGCGTTCGGCTACGGCGTCCACCAGTGCATCGGCCAGAACCTGGCCCGCATGGAGCTGGAGGTCGTCTACTCCGCGCTGCTCGAACGGATCCCGACGCTGCGCCTGGCCACCCCGGTGGAGGAGCTGCGGTTCAAGGACGACGCGATCGTCTACGGCCTGTACGAGCTGCCCGTCACCTGGTGACGCCCCACCGCCCCGCCCCTCCTGTCGTCACCGACGTCCGAAAGGCAGCCATGACCCAGTCCGCCGACGCCGTACCCGGGACGGAAGCGCCGCCGGTGCGGTTCCCGTTGCGGCGCACCTGTCCGTTCGCCGAGCCGCCCGAGTACGCCGGGCTGCGCGCCGACACCCCCGTCTCCCGCGCCGCCCTGAAAGTCAACGGCAAGCCGGCCTGGCTGGTCACCCGGCACGAGCACGTCCGGCAGGTGCTGGGCGACAGCCGGGTGAGCTCCAACCTCAAACTGCCGGGCTACCCGCACCAGTTCCACATCCCCGAGGAACTGCTGGCACAGGTCCGGCTGATGATGCTGAACATGGACCCGCCGGAGCACACCGCCCACCGGCGCATGCTGATACCGGAGTTCACCGCCCGGCGGGTGCGGGAACTGCGGCCGCGGATCCAGCAGATCGTGGACGAGCGCGTGGACGCGATGCTGGCCGCGGGCGGCCCGGTGGACCTGGTCACCGCCCTCGCGCTGCCGGTGCCCTCGCTGGTGATCTGCGAACTGCTCGGTGTGCCCTACGAGGACCACGCCCGGTTCGAGGAGTGGTCGGCGGCGCTGATGAACCACGACCTGAGCCCGCAGGAGTACGGGGCGGCCGTGCAGGCCCTGGACATGTACCTCGACCAGCTCGTCACCCGGAAGGAGAACGAGCCGGGCGACGACCTCATCAGCCGCTTCCTGGAGAAGAACCGCACCGAGGGGGTCGCCGACCACACCGATGTGGTGACGATGGCCCGGCTGATGCTGGTCGGCGGCCACGAGACCACCGCCAACATGATCGCCCTCGGGGTGCTGGCGCTGCTGGAGCACCCGGAGCAGCTGGCCGAGTTGCGGGCCGATCCGGATCTGCTGCCGAACGCCGTGGAGGAGTTGCTGCGCGTCTTCTCCATCTCCGACTCCGGCACCGCCCGGGTCGCGGTGGCGGACATCGAGGTCGGCGACGTCACCATCCGCGCGGGCGAGGGCATCCTCGCCCTGAACAACGCGGCCAACCACGACGAGTCGGTCTTCCCGGACCCGGACACCCTCGACATCCACCGCAAGGAGGCCCGCTCCCACCTGGCGTTCGGCTACGGCGTGCACCAGTGCATCGGCGCCAACCTCGCCCGGGTGGAGCTGGAGGCAGTCTACGGCACGCTGCTGCGCCGTATCCCCGGCCTGCGGCTGGCCGCCCCGGTGGAGGAGCTGCGGTTCAAGGACGACGCCATGGTCTACGGCGTCTACGAACTCCCCGTCACCTGGTGACGGCCGACGCGAACGGACTGCCCCTGATGCGTGTCATCGCCGAACGCGACCGGTGCGTGGGCTCCGGCCAGTGCGCGCTGCTGAGCCCCGAGGTGTTCGACCAGGACGCCGACGGACTGGTCACCCTGCTGACCGGGGAACCGGCCGAGGAACTGCGCGAGCAGGTCGTCCAGGCCGCGGACCTGTGCCCGTCCCGCTCGATCCGCGTGCACGACTGAGACCCGCGCGTCGGCGGCGGGACCGGGGCGACCCGGTCCCGCCGCCGTCGTCGTGCTACCGGGGGCCGGCGGGGCGGGGGCCCGCCAGCGACCCGGCCTGCTCCAGGAAGCGGGGCAGCCACTGCTCGTAGGAGACCCCGTCGAGGAACTGCAGCGCCGCCCGCGCGTCCTCGCCGACCACGGTGTGCAGGGGGGTCGCGGGGTCGTCGGCGGCGGCGAGCACCGCACGGGCCGCCTCGGCGCTGTCGGCGGCGCCCTCCGCGACCCGGGCGAGGAACCGGTCCAGCCAGGCGTGGTCCGCCGCGTACGGGCCGGTCCCGGGCGGCTGCCCGTCGGCCGCGCCGGCCCGGGACGCGCGCTGGATGGCGGTGGCGAAGCTGCCCGGTTCCAGGCACACCACACGGATGCCGAACGGCTGGACCTCCGCGTACAGGGCCTCGCTGAGGGCGCCCAGGGCGGCCTTGCTCGCCGCGTAGAACCCGCCGTGCGGCACGGCGAAGGTGCGGGCGGCGAGCGAGGAGACGTTCACGATGACGCCGGAGCCCCGGGCACGCATCCCGGGCAGCACGGCGCGGGCCAGCCGCAGCGGACCCCAGAAGTTGGTCTCGAACACGGTGCGGGCCTGGTCCAGGGGCATGGTCTCGGCCGGTCCGGTGCGGTCGACACCGGCGTTGTTCACCAGGACGTCCAGGGGTCCGTGCCGGTCCTGCACCGCGGTGACGGCGGCGGTGACGGAGGCGTCGTCGGTGACGTCCAATTGCGGGACGTCCAGGGTGAGTTCCTCCGCGCGGGCGCGCCGCAGCAGTTCCCCGGCGGTGGCGGGGTCGCGCACGCAGGCGTGGACCCGGTCGCCGCGCCGGGCGAACGCCAGCGCCGTCTCCAGGCCGATGCCGCTGCCGCATCCGGTGACGAGGACCGACCTCATGCCCGTACCGCCTTCTCCGCCAGCAGGCCGAGCACCTGCTTCTGATGGTTCGTCAGATAGAAGTGGCCGCCGGGGAACACCCGGCACTCGAAGGACGCGTCGGTGTGCCGGGACCAGGCGCGCGCCTCCTCCACCGTGACCTTGGGGTCGTCGTCGCCGACCAGGGCGACGACGGGGCAGCGCAGGCCCGGTCCGGGCTCGTAGACGTAGGTCTCGGCGGCCCGGTAGTCGGCGCGGATGGCGGGCAGGGCCATGCGGATCAGTTCGACGTCGTCCAGGATGGCCGAGTCCGTGCCGCTGAGCAGCCGCATCTCCTCGATGAGCCCGTCGTCGTCGCGCAGGTGGACGGACTCGTCGCGCGGGCAGGAGGGGGCGCGGCGGGCGGAGACGACCAGCGCCCGGGCCACCACGCCGTGGTCGCGCTCCAGCCGGCGGGCGACCTCGAAGCCAAGCGTGGCGCCCATGCTGTGGCCGAACAGGACCAGGGGGCGGTCGGTCCACGGCAGCAGCACGGGGGTGAGGCGGTCGGCCAGTTCCTGGATGCTCGTCGCGCAGGGCTCCTGGCGGCGGTCCTGGCGGCCGGGGTACTGCACGGCGAGCACGTCCACGGATTCCGGCATGCCCGCCGAGACGGGGTGGTAGAAGGTCGCCGAGCCACCCGCGTGCGGCAGGCACACCAGCCTGGCCGCCGCGTCCGGGCGGGGATGGTAGCGGCGTATCCAGAGACGGTCGTGCTCGGCGAGCGTGGTCATGGGGCGGGCGTTCCCTTCCTCGGGGGCGGCTGCGCCGCGCGAGGGGCGCGGACGGGCCCCAGCAGTCTCACGCGGGAGGGGGACCCCCGGCCACCCCTACCCGCCCCACCTCCCCGCTGCCGCTCAGGCGTTGAGATAGGCGAGCACCGCGAGGACCCGGCGGTTGCTGTCGCTGGACGGCGGGAGCATCAGCTTGGTGAAGATGTTCGAGATGTGTTTCGCCGCCGCGCCCTCGGTGATGGTGAGCCGCTGGGCGATCGCGGTGTTGGAGCAGCCCTCGGCCATGAGTTCCAGCACCTCGCGTTCGCGGGCGGTGAGGGCGGCCAGCGGTTCGTCCCGGGAGTGACTGGTCAGCAACTGGGCGACGACCGCGGGGTCCATGGCGGTGCCGCCGGCCGCGACCCGGCGTACGGCGTCGATGAACTGCTCGTCGTCCAGGACGCTGTCCTTGAGCAGATAGCCGATGCCGCCGGTGCCGTCGGCCAGCAGTTCCCGGGCGTACATCTGCTCCACGTGCTGGGACAGGACGAGGATCGGCAGGCCGGGGCGTTCGCGCCGGGCCCGCAGGGCGGCCTGGAGGCCCTCGGTGGTGAAGGTGGGCGGCAGGCGTACGTCCACGATGGCCACGTCGGGCCGGTGGTCGGCGATCGCGGCGGCGAGGTCGGTGCCGTTGTCGACTGCGGCGGCGACCTCGAAGCCGTACGCCTCCAGTAATTGGATGATTCCCTGCCTCAGGAGGAAGAGGTCTTCGGCGAGGACAACGCGCACGGCAGCTCCAGCTTGATCACGGTCGGTCCGCCCGGAGGGCTGTTGATCTCCAGGACGCCGTCAAAGGATGCCAGCCGCCTGCGGATGCCCTCCAGACCGCTCCCGGCCGAGGCGTCGGCGCCGCCGCGGCCGTCGTCGGTGACCCGGGCGTGCAGGGTGTCGTCCGCGCGCCAGGCGACGACCTCGACCCGCTGGGCGTCGGCGTGTTTGAGGGCGTTGGTGAGCAGTTCGGACACGGCGAAGTAGACGGCCGACTCGACCGGGTCGGGCAGCCGGCCCGGCAGGTCCACCACCACGGTCACCTCCAGCGGGCTGGCCAGGCCCAGGGCGCGCAGGGCGTCGGCCAGGCCGCGTTCGGCGAGGACCGGCGGGTGGATGCCGTGGACCAGGTCGCGCAGTTCGCGCAGGGCCTGCACGGAGGAGCTGCGGGCCTGCCGCAGCAGCCGGCGGGCCTCCTCCGGGTCCTGGCCCAGCTTCCGGTCGACGGCGCCGAGTTGGAGCCCGAGGCTGACGAGCCGGGCCTGGGCGCCGTCGTGCAGGTCGCGTTCGATGCGGCGCAGTTCGGCGGCCTGGATGTCCAGCGCGCCCGACCGGGTCTCCGACAAGTGCTGCACCCGTGAAGCCAGTTGGGATCCCCGGGTCGGGCCGAGCAGGAACTTGACGAAGTAGGCGTACCCCTTGAGCACCAGCGGGGAGAGCAGCAGCCAGCCGGTGAGCACGACGAGCGCGAGCAGGCCGGCGGCGAGCGCGGCCGGCCAGCTGCCGACGGTGACGAAGGCGTACCAGCGGGCCGTTCCCCCGTCCGCGAGCGGCCGCCACAGCCCGCAGGCCAGGAACAGCCCCTCCCCCGCGTAGTAGAGCAGGGCGGCCGGTACGAAACCGGCGAGCCCGACGACGGAGTTGAGCAGCAGCCACAGCAGGTCCCGCCAGGTCGCGGGGTCGGCCAGGATCCACTTGCAGCGGCGCGTCCAGCCGACGATGTCCCGCTCGATCTCCTGCGGTTCGGGCCGGTAGGGCCGCTCCACCGGGACGCCGGAGCGGGCGGCGGCACGCCGGTTGAGGTCGCACAGCCACCGCACGGCCCGGGTGAGGTACGGCAGCGCGAGGAAGCCGATGCCGATCACGCAGATGACGACGAAGTAGGTGGTGGTGACGAAGAGGACGACCGACAGCAGGGCTCCGGTGGCGACGGCCACGCCGACCAGGGTGTCCAGGGCGGCCCGGCCGAGACGGCCGCGCCACGCGACCGGCACAGTCTTCATGCGCTCATGTTCCCATCCCCGCCCGCCGGTCACGCAGGGGCCGTCCCCGCCCGGGGGGAGCGGGGACGGCCCGGTCTGTGCGTGGCTCACGCGGCCTTCACCGTGTCCACGGCGGGGCTGCGCATGCCGCGCCAGGAGGGCAGCAGCGTGGCGCCGAACACCAGCAGCAGGGACCCGCCGACGATGGCGAGGTAGATGCCGAGGGATCCGGAGGGCAGGTACGAGCCGCTCTTGACGAGGCTGTAGGGGACGATGGTCGTGGCGGAGGCGAGGGTGCCGAGGACGGTGGCGACGACACCGATCAGCACGCCCTCCACGGTCAGCATGCCGATCACCTGGGACCGGGTGGCGCCGGTGAGCCGCTGGAGGCCGAACTCCGCGCGCCGTTTGCGGGTGACGGACACCAGGGTGTTGACGACGGTGATGGCCGCGTAGCCGACGATCATGGCGACGATGGTGTAGTTGGCGGACACCAGGATCTGCTGGATCTGGTTGTTCCGGCCGGCCAGGGAGGAGCTGTCGTCCAGTTCGGTGCCGGGCACCCGGGCGGCCAGCGCGGCCAGCCGGTCGTGGACCTCGGTGCCGGTGCCCCGCTCGGCACGGACCAGGATCTGGTGCGGCAGTCCGTCGCCGGTGTGCGGGGCGAGGGTGGCCGCGGGCAGGGTCAGGTACTGCTGCTTGGGGTTGTCGGTGTAGAGGGCCACGACGGTGGGCCGTAGCGGCGTGCCGTCGCCGAGGTGCAGCGGCAGCCGGTCGCCGACCCGCACCCCGTACTCCCGGGCCTTCTTCTCGGACAGGGCCACGGTGTCGCCGCGCAGGTCCTCCAGGGAGCCGGCGACCACGGGCAGGTCGAGGCTCTGGCGCACCCCTTCCGCGGAGACCCCGCGCAGATCGGCGTCGGCCGGGCCGCCGGGGCGGTCCACGAAGCCCCGGCTGGTGACGAACTCGGAAGCCGCGGCCACCCCGGGCGTGGCCCGTACCGTGGCGACGACGCCGGGCGCGAATCCGCCGGTGGTGGAGTCGAGGACGTAGTCGGCGAGGATGTTCGCGTCGTAGGAGGTCCGCGAGACGTGGTTCTCGGTGGACTGCATGTACAGGGTGCCCGTGGCGATGCCGATGAGCAGGACGATCGGTGCGACGGCGCCCGCCATGCGGACGTGGGCGGTGGCGGCGTTGCGCAGCGCCAGTTGGCCGGAGAGCCCGGACAGGGCCCGTACGGGCGGGCGCAGCAGCGCCACCATGGCCTTGGTGAGGCCGGGCGCGAGCAGGGCGAGGCCGACGCAGAACAGCACGGAGGCGGGTCCGGCGGTGCTGGCGAGGGTGGGGCCGTCCTCCATCACGGTGGCGGTGGCGATGGCCAGTCCGATGCCGTTGGCGAGGAAGAACAGCGCGAGCAGCAGCCGGGGCAGGCTGAACCAGCGGCCGGCGGCGGTGGCTTCGGCGAGGGCGGCGACCGGTTCGGTGCGGGCGGCGCGCCGGCCGGCGAACCGGGTGGCGCCGGCCGCGGCGAGCACGGTGACGGCGGCGCCGACGGCCATCGGCAGCGGGCCGGCGTGGTAGGTGATGGCGGGTGCCACCACGCCGCTGGAGGTCAGCACCTTGAACAGCAGCCGCCCGATGGCGTATCCGGGCGCCAGGGCGAGCAGGACGGAGGTCACCGACAGCACGGCCGTCTCGGTGAGGATCATGCGGCGCAGTTGCTTCGGGGTGGAGCCGACGGCGCGCAGCAGGGCCATCTCGCGGGCGCGCTGCTGGAGGGAGAGGCCGAGGGTGGAGGCGACGCCGAACATGACGATCAGGACGACCGAGGAGCCGAAGACCGCCGAGAGGATGACGACGGTGCGCCGGCTGGAGAGGGTGCCGGGCAGCTCGGCCAGTCCGCGGCGCTCGCCGGTGAGGACCTCGGCGCGGTCGCCGACCTCGGCGCGCACCGCGTCCGCGACGGCGGCGGCGCTGGTGCCGGGCTCGGGCAGCACGGCGACGGAGTCGATCCGGCCGCCCGCGAGGGCGCGGGCCCGGTCGTCCGTGAAGAACACGGCGGCGTCGGGGTTGTGGTCGCCGCGCTGTTCGGCGATGCCGCTGACCCGGAACGGGCGGGCGGTGCCCTGGACGACGATGTCGACCGAGGAACCGGGGCGGGCACCGGCCCGCCGGGCCAGTCCGGCGTCGAGTACGGCCTCGCCGCCGGTGACGGGGGATCTCCCGGCGGCGAGGGTATAGGGGGTGAGCCGGGCGCTCGCCCAGCCGTGGCCGTACGACGCGGACTTCTCCGTCAGCGGCTTGCCGTCCTTGAGGACGGCGGCCGGGAACGACACGTCGGGCACGGCCGTACGCACTCCGTCGGCCCGGGCCACCCGGCCGGCCAGGCCGGCGTCGATGCGGTGCCGTTCGGTCAGCGCGCTGGAGTCGTAGGTCTGTTCACCGGTGACGACGACCGGGGCCTCGCGCAGGCGCTGAGGCGCCGCGGCCATGCGGACGCCGGTCTCCATAAGGCCGCCGCAGCCGATGACGATGGCGGCGCCGAGGAACATGGCGAGGAAGGTCGCGACGAAGCTCGTCCGGCGGAACTTCAGGGTGCGCAGTGCCAGGCGCCACATCAGTACCGTCCCCCCGAGTGCTGCGGAGCGCTCTGCCGGTGGGCGTCGTCCTCCCAGGCGCCGAGCCTGGTCATCCGGGCGGCGACCGCGTCGGCCGTGGGCCGGTGCAGTTCGCCGGCGAAGGCGCCGTCGGCGAGGAAGACCACGCGGTCGGCGTAGGAGGCGGCGACCGGGTCGTGGGTGACCATGACCAGGGTCTGGCGGGCGGTGTCGACGGATTCGCGCAGCAGGCCGAGCACGGCGGCGGCGGTGCGGGTGTCCAGGGCGCCGGTGGGCTCGTCGGCGAAGACGACGGCGGGGCGGGTCACCAGGGCGCGGGCGATGGCGACGCGCTGCTGCTGGCCGCCGGAGAGCTGGGCCGGCAGGTGGCCGAGCCGCTCGGCCAGGCCCACGCGCTGGACGACGGTGCGGATCAGTGCCTTGTCGGGCCGCTGTCCGGCCAGTTGCAGCGGCAGCGTGATGTTCTGCATCACCGTCAGCGCGGGCAGCAGGTTGAAGGACTGGAAGATGAAGCCGATCCGGTCCCGGCGCAGCTTGGTCAGGTGGGTGTCGTCCAGTCCGGCGAGGTCGGTGCCGCCGACGGTGACCGTGCCGGAGCTGGGCCGGACCAGTCCCGCGGCGCAGTGCAGGAAGGTGGACTTGCCGGATCCGGAGGGGCCCATCACGGCGGTGAAGGTGCCGTCGGCGAAGCTCATGGTGAGCCCGCGCAGCGCGGCGACCTGGCCGTCCCCCCGGCCGTAGGTCTTCGACACGGCGTCCAGCCGTACCGCCTCCGTCCGGCGGAGGTCGTGTGAAGTGTGCACTGGGGCTCCCTCGGGGGATGACGCGTCTCTCACGCGATGTCTGGGGATCAGATTAGGAACGGCGCGGTCGCGGCACATTGGCATTGTCCGCCCGGTTCGAGGTAGAGGTTTCTCTACCTTCCCGGTCCAGGTTTCGTCAGGATTTAGGTGACCTGTGTACGGCGGTCTCTCCATCTTTGTGCAGGGGTGACGCCATTTTTGTGCAGAGCTGCCACCACCGTGCCCGCATATCTGGCTCCCCCGGGAAAGGGCCGATTGCCACCCGTGTCCCGGGGCGTGACTGCGGGTACGGTCGAAACCGACCGGATAAATCCACGATAGATGGGACGTCCCATGGCCAGGAGGCCTGATCACGAGCTGACCGCGAGCGTCCGGCCCGATGGTTATCTGGAGCTGTTCTGCGAGCGCACCGGGAAGCGCCACCGGTGCGGTCCGCGCGGTACGACGATGTGGCTCGCGCTTCAGCGCGGCGACTGGCAGCCGGAATTGGCGGCGGACGAAATCGCCGCGCGATTAGGGGTCGACCCGGACAGTGTCCGCTGCGATATCGAGGCATGGGTGTCGCATTTCCGCGAGCTCGCCGAATAAGGGAGAAATGCGGGCGCGGGCGGCCTTTCGGCCGCCCGCGCGGGACGACGTACCCACCTCGTCCGCCGTCCGCCGCCTCCGCGGTGGCGCGGGCTCAGCACAGCTCGGCGGACAGCCATGCCTCGACCGCCTCGGCGGTGGTCTCCGCGTGGTCCTCCAGGATCGTGAAGTGGGTGCCGGGCACGTCGGCCGGCCGGTGCTCGGCGGGCCAGAGCGCCCGCCAGTCGCCGGTGCCGGGCCCGGTGGCGAAGGACTCGGTGGGCCGCACGAACAGCACCGGCGCCGTCAGCACGCCCGGCGGGCAGTGCTGGATGAGGTCGCTGTAGCGGCTCATCGCAGCGAGGCGGGCGGTGCCGAACCCGCCGAGGGCGGACTCGCGGGCCAGCATGCCGTCGAACATCTGCCGCCACAGCTCGTCCTTGCCGTCGTCCCCGGGCAGATAGGTGTCCAGCAGCACCACGCCCGCGGCCGGCCGGCCGGCCTTCTCCATGATCTCGGCCGCCGCGTGGGCGAACTGGCCGCCGGAGGAGTAGCCGACGAGCACGTACGGCCGCTCGTCCGGGCAGGCCCGGCGGACGCCCTCGACGACCGCCTCCAGCACCGCGTCCACCGAGCGCGGCAGCGGTTCGCCGGGGCCGAAGCCGGGCATCGCCGGCACCAGCAGGTCGCGGCGGCCCTCGAAGTGCCGGGCGATGCGGGCGTACTGGTGGGCGCCGCCCAGGGCCATCGGCGAGGGCAGGCAGACCAGCCGGTGGGGGGCGGGGCCGGTGGCCAGCCGCACCGGGTCGGTGACGTCGCCGAGTTCGGCCAGGCGGGAGAAGCCGGGGAGGATCCCGGCGACGGTGCGCAGCAGCTCGATGGCCTGGTCCATGTGTCCGGCGGCCGCCGCGCGCCGCACCAGGCCGCCGACCGATTCGGGGTCGTCGCCGGTGCCGTCCGCGGCCGCCGGTGGTCCGGCCAGGTGGGCGCGCAGGGCGGTGGCGAGGGCGGCCGGGGTGCGGTGGTCGAAGACGGCCCCGGCGGGCACGGTGGTGCCCAGGGCGGCGGCGAGGGCGGCGCGGAGTTCGGCGGCGGTGACGGAGTCCAGGCCGATCTCCAGGAAGACGGCGTCGGGCTCGACGGCCTCCGGTCCGGTGTGGCCGAGGACGGCGGCGGTGTGGGCCCGGATCAGATCGGTGAGCAGGGCCTCCTGTTCGGCCGGCCCGGCACCGGCGAGCCGTCGCCGCAGCGGCGCGGTGTCCCCGGGCGCGGTGGCCTGGGCAGGCGGGGCGGGTTCGGTCAGGGGGCCGGCGGTGAGGGGCACGTCGGCATTCAGCCAGTAGCGGGCGTGCTGGAAGGCGTAGGTGGGCAGTTCGGCGCGGGCCGTGCCGGGGAACAGGGCGGCCCAGTCGGGGGTGAGGCCGTCGGTGTGCAGGCGGGCCAGGCCGGAGGCCAGCGCGGCGGGTTCACCGCCGTGGCGGCGGCCGAGCGCGACGAGGACGGCGCCGTCGGCCGCCGGGCAGGCGCGGGCGAGGCCGGTGAGGTGGGCGTCGGGGCCGAGTTCCACGAAGCGGCCGGCGCCCGCGGCGGCGAGGGCGGTGACGGCGTCGGCGAACCGGACGGTCTCCCGGGCGTGCCGCACCCAGTAGCCGGGGTCGCGCAGGTCCTCGTCCCCGGCGAGGCGGCCGGTGAGGGTGGACACCAGCGGGATGCGCGCCGGGTGGAAGGCCAGCTTCCCGGCCACGGCCCGGAACTCGTCGAGCATGCCGTCCATCAGGGGCGAGTGGAAGGCGTGCGAGACGGTGAGCCGCCTGGCCTTGGCGAAGCGCCCGGCGGCGGCGAGCACCGCGTCCTCCTCGCCCGAGAGGACCACCGAGTCCGGGCCGTTGACCGCGGCGAGGGCGACCCGGTCGTCCAGCAGCGGCCGTATCTGCTCTTCGGTGGCGCGTACGGCGACCATCGCCCCGCCCTCCGGCAGCGCCTGCATCAGCCGGCCGCGCGCGGCGACCAGGGCGCAGGCGTCGTCCAGGTCGAGGACGCCGGCGACGTGGGCGGCGGCGATCTCCCCGACGGAGTGCCCGGCGAGCAGGTCGGGTCGCACGCCGAGGGACTCCAGCAGCCGGAACAGGGCGACCTCGAACGCGAACAGGGCGGGCTGCGCGTACTCGGTGCGGTGGACGGCGTCCGGGTCGTCGCCCGCGAGCACCCCGGTCAGGTCCAGGCCGAGCCGGGTCTCGACCGCGTCGAAGGCGTCGGCGAACACCGGGTAGTGGGCGCGTAGTTCGAGGCCCATGCCGGGGCGCTGGGCGCCCTGCCCGGTGAACAGGAACGCGGTGCGGGTGCCGGAGCGCGCCCGGCCGGTGACGGCGCCGGGCGCGGGCGTCCCGGTGGCGAGGGCGCGCAGCCCGGCCAGGAGTTCCTCCCGGCCGGTGCCGGTGACGGCCGCCCGGTGGCCGAAGGCGGTGCGCCGGGTGCCGAGGGCGCGGGCGACGGCCGCCGGGTGCGGTCCGGGCCGGTCGGCGAGGAAGGCGTGCAGCCGTTCGGCCTGGGCGGGCAGGGCCGCCGCGGAGCGGGCGGACAGTGGCCAGACGACGACGGGGGCGTCCGGTTCGTCGTCCGCCAGGTCCTCGGCGGGCGCCTGTTCGAGGATGACGTGGGCGTTGGTGCCGCTGATCCCGAAGGAGGAGATTCCGGCCCGGCGCGGCCGGTCCGCGGCCGGCCACTGCTGCTCCTCGGTGAGCAGCCGTACGTTCCCCGCCTCCCAGTCCACCTTCGTGGACGGCCGGTCCACGTGCAGCGTCCTGGGCAGCACCCCGTGCCGCATCGCCATCACCATCTTGATGACACCGGCGACCCCGGCCGCGGCCTGCGTGTGCCCGATGTTCGACTTCACCGAGCCCAGCCACAACGGCCGCTCCCGGTCCTGGCCGTAGGTGGCCAGCAGGGCCTGCGCCTCGATCGGGTCGCCCAGCGTCGTCCCCGTACCGTGCGCCTCCACCACGTCCACATCGGCGGTCGTGAGGCGGGCGGAGGCCAGTGCCTGCCGGATCACCCGCTGCTGCGACGGACCGTTCGGCGCCGTCAGCCCGTTGGAGGCACCGTCCTGGTTCACCGCCGAACCCCGCAGGACGGCCAGTACCTCGTGGCCGTTGCGCCGGGCGTCGCTCAGCCGTTCCAGCACCAGGACGCCCAGTCCCTCGGAGAACCCGGTGCCGGCCGCGTCGTCGGCGAAGGAGCGGCACCGCCCGTCCGGGGAGAGCGCGCCCTGCCGGCTGAACTCCACGTACGTGCCCGGCGAGGCCATCACCGTCACTCCCCCGGCCAGCGCCAGCGTGCACTCCCCCTGCCTGAGCGCCTGGGCGGCCAGGTGCAGCGTGACCAGGGAGGAGGAGCAGGCGGTGTCGACGCTGAGGGTGGGCCCCTCCAGGCCGAGGGTGTAGGCGACCCGGCCGGAGACGATGCTGCCGGAGCCGAAGCTGCCGAAGTAGTCGTGGTACATGACGCCCGCGAACACGCCGGTGCGGGAGCCGCGCAGGGTCGCGGGGTCGATCCCCGCGTTCTCCAGGGCCTCCCAGGAACCTTCGAGCAGCAGCCGCTGCTGGGGGTCCATGACGAGGGCCTCGTTCGGGGCGATGCCGAAGAAGGCGGCGTCGAAGTCGCCCGCGTCGTGCAGGAATCCGCCCTGCCGGGTGTACGAGCGGCCCGGTGTGCCCGGGGCCGGGTCGTACAGGCCGGGGTCCCAGCCCCGGTCGGCGGGGAAGGCGGTGATGCCCTCGCCGCCGTCCGCGACCAGCCGCCACAGGTCCTGCGGGGAGCGGACATCGCCCGGGTAGCGGCAGGCCATGCCGACGATCGCGACCGGTTCCCGGGCCGCCGCGGTCAGCGCGCGGTTGCGTTCCCGCAGCCGCTCGATCTCCTTCAGCGAGGCGCGCAGCGCCTCGACCATCCTGGTGTCCGGCATCTCGGACTCGGCCATGGTCCTCTTCCTTGTCGCGGGCGTCGTCACAGGGCGTCGTCGTCCCCGCCGAGGCCGTCGAGCGCCATGCTGATCAGGCTCTCGGCGTCCATCGCGTCGATCGGGGCGGGGCCGGCCGCGTCCTCGCCGTCCGGGTGCGGCGCGGGCCGCAGTCCGGCCAGTTCGAGCAGGCCGTCCAGCAGACCGGCCTCCCGCAGCCGGGCCACCGGGATCGCGGCGAGCGCGGCCCGCACCGTGTCCTCCTCGGCGCGCGGGCCGTCCTGGGCGGCCGGGGCCAGTTCGGCGTCCAGGTGGGCGGCGAGCGCGGCCGGGGTGGGGTGGTCGAAGACGAGGGTGGCGGTCAGCCGCAGGCCGGTGGCCTCGTTGAGCCGGTTGCGGAACTCCACGGCGGTCAGCGAGTCGAACCCCAGGTCCTTGAAGGGCAGTCCGTCCTCGAACTCCTCGGTGCCGAGGACCGTACGGGCCTCGTCCCGGACCAGCCGCAGCAGCCGTTCGGCGCGGTCCTCGGGGGCGAGGGCGGCCAGTTCGCGGCGCAGGGCCGGCGCGGCGGCCGGCGCGGCCGGGCCCGCCGGGCGGGGTGTCCGCACCAGGGAGCGCAGCAGCGGGGCGACGCGGGCGGGCTCGCGCGGGGCGAGGTCCAGGCGGGCCGGCAGCAGCACCGGCTCCGGACGGCCGGTCGCCGTGTCGAACAGGGCGAGCCCGGCCTCGGCGTCCAGGGCGAGCACCCCGCCGGCGGCGACGCGCCGGGCGTCGGTGCCGGTGAGCCGGTCGGCCATGCCGCCGCTGCCCGCCCAGGCGCCCCAGGCGAGCGAGACGGCGGGCAGGCCGAGCGCCCTGCGGTGGGCGGCGAGGGCGTCGAGGAAGGCGTTGCCGGCGGCGTACCCGGACTGGCCGGGGCTGCCGAGCAGACCGGCCGCCGAGGAGAACAGCACGAACGCCGTCAGGGGCCGTTCGCGGGTCAGTTCGTGCAGGTGCCAGGCGGCGTCCAGCTTGGGCCGCAGCACCGTGTCCAGCCGTTCGGGGGTGAGCGAGGTCAGCACGGCGTCGGCGAGGACGCCCGCGGTGTGCACGACCGCGGTGACCGGGTGCTCGTCCAGGACCCGGGCGAGGGCGGCGCGGTCGGCGGCGTCGCAGGCGACGAGCGTCACCTCGGCGCCGAGCGCGGTCAGTTCCCGGTGCAGCGCGGCCGCGCCGGGCGCCTCGGGCCCGCTGCGGCTGAGCAGCACCAGCCGGTCGGCGCCGTGCGCGGTGACCAGGTGCCGGGCGACCAGCCGGCCCAGGGCGCCGGTGCCGCCGGTGACCAGGACGCCGCCGGAGAAGCCGGCCGGGGCGGTCTCGGGCAGGCGCGGGGCGCGGACCAGCCGGGGGACGTGCACCGTGCCGTCGCGCAGGGCGAGCTGGGGTTCGCCGGTGGCGACGGCGGCGGGCAGCAGCCGGCGGGAGGCGTCGGTGCCGTCCAGGTCGGCGAGGACGAGGCGGCCGGGGTGCTCGGACTGGGCGGAGCGGATCAGGCCCCACGCGGCGCCGGCACCGGGGTCGGTGACGTCCCCGGGGCCCGTCGCCCCGTGCGTCGCCACCACCAGGGTGGAGTCGGCGGACCGGGGGTCGGCCAGCCAGTCGCGCACCTGGGTGAGCAGGCGGCGCAGGCCGGCCCGGACCGCGTCCGGGTCCGCGCCGCCGGGGTGGACGAGGAGCAGGGTGTCGGGGGCGTGGGCGGCGGCCTCGGCCGGGTCGGCGGCGACGGTGACCTCGGCGACCTCGCCCGCCAGGGCGTCGGCCAGGTCCTCGCGGTCTTCGCCGCAGACGGTCCACCGCCCGGCCTGCGGGGCCGCGGGCACGGCGACGGGCGCCCAGTCCGGGGCGAACAGGTCGTCGTGGCCGCCCGCGGCGGCGGCCGCGATCCGCTCCGGGTCCACCGCCCGCAGCGCCAGCGACGCCACCCGCAGCACCGGCCGCCCGGCGGCGTCGGCGGCCTCGACGCGTACCGCGCCCGCGCCCGCCGGGGCGATCCGCACCCGCAGGGCGGTCGCTCCCGGCGCGTACAGTTCCACGCCGCTCCAGGCGAACGGCAGCGTCATGCGCTCCTCGGTGCCCGCGCGCAGCGCGATGGCGTGCAGGGCGGCGTCGGACAGCGCCGGGTGCAGGCCGAACCCGTCCGCGCCGCCGGTCACGGCGACCTCGGCGCAGACCTCCTCGCCGAGCCGCCAGGCCACCTTCAGGCCCTGGAAGCCGGGCCCGTACTCGGCGCCCAGCTCGGCCAGCCGCTCGTACACGCCGTCCAGGCCGACGGGTTCGGCACCGGGCGGCGGCCAGGCGGCCGGGCCGGGTGCGGGCCGTTCCCCGGCGGGCCGCAGCACACCGGTGGCATGGGTGGTCCAGGGGTCGCCGTCGCCGTGGGCGGCGTACACCCGGAAGGCGCGGGCGCCGGTGGCGTCGGGTTCGCCGACCGTGCACTGGAGGCGGACGGCGCCGTCCTCGGGCAGGATCAGCGGTTCGGTGACGGTCAGTTCCTCCACCGCGGGGCAGCCGGCGCGGGCCCCGGCGGCCAGGGCCATCTCCACGAAGGCGGTGCCCGGCAGCAGCGCCGCCCCGCCCACGCGGTGGCCGGCCAGCCACGGCTGTCCGGCCAGGGACAGGTGCCCGGTGTACAGGATGCCGTCGGCGCCGGCGAGTTCGACGGCGGTGCCGAGCAACGGGTGCCCGTCGGCCGGGTGCGCCGGGACCGGGTCGCCGGTCAACCAGTAGCGGGTGCGCTGGAAGGCGTAGGTGGGCAGGTCCGAGCCGTCGCGGTGGGGCAGCAGGCCCGTCCAGTCGACGTCCGTGCCGTGCGCGTGCAGCGTGGCGAGCCCGGCGAGCAGCGCGTCGGGCTCCTCGCGGTCCTTGCGCAGCAGCGGTACGACGGCGGCTCCCTCGGGCAGGCACTCGCGGGCCGCGGCGGTCAGCGCGCCGCCGGGGCCGATCTCGGCGAAGTGCCGTGCCCCGGCGTCGTGCAGGGCGGTGACGGCGTCGGCGAAGCGGACGGCCTCGCGGGCGTGCCGCACCCAGTAGTCGGGGCCGGACAGCTCGTCGGGGGCGGCCGGGGCGCCGGTGAGGGTGGATACCAGCGGGATCCGCGCGGTCCCGTACGTCACGGCGGCGGCGATCTCGCGGAACTCGTCCAGCATCGGCTCCATCAGGGCCGAGTGGAAGGCGTGGCTGACGGCGAGTTCCCTGGTGCGGGCGAAGCGGGCGGCCAGCGCGCGGGCGGGTCCGGCGGGCCCGGAGAGGACGAGGGACGCGGGCCCGTTGACGGCGGCGATGCCGACGCCGTCGCCGAGCAGCGGCACGACCTCCTCCTCGGTGGCGCGTACGGCGATCATCGCGCCGCCTTCGGGCAGGGCCTGCATCAGGCGGCCCCGGGCGGCGACGAGCGCGCAGGCGTCCTTCAGGCCGAGCACGCCCGCGGCGTGGGCGGCGGCGAACTCGCCGACGGAGTGCCCGGCGAGCAGGTCGGGCCGTACGCCGAAGGACTCCAGCAGCCGGTACAGGGCCACTTCGACGGCGAACAGCGCGGGCTGGGTGTACTCGGTGCGCTCCAGCAGTTCGGCGGAGTCCAGCACCTCGGCGAGCGGCCGGTCCAGCAGCGGGTCGAGGTGGGCGCGGACCTCGTCGAAGGCGGTGGCGAAGGCGGGGAAGGCCGCGGCGAGGCGGGTGCCCATGCCGGGCAGCTGCGAGCCCTGGCCGGAGAAGAGGAAGGCGAGCCGGCCGTCGGTGGCGGTGCCGAGCACCCCGGCCGGGGGCGTGCGGCCCTCGGCCACGGCCCGCAGTCCGGCGGTCAGTTCGTCCCGGGTGCGGCCGAGGACGGCGGCCCGGTGGCCGAGCCGGGTCCGGGCGTGGGCGAGCGCTCCGGCGAGCCGGTGCGGGTCGGTGTCCGGGGCGGCGGACAGGTGGTCCAGCAGCCGGGCGGCCTGGGCGCGCAGGGCGTCCGGGGTGTGCCCGGACAGCAGCCACGGCACGGTGCCCCCGGCCGGGGCGGCGGGCTCTCCGGCTGCCTCTTCGGCGGGTGTCCCGGCGGGTGCGGCCTCGATGATGACGTGGGCGTTGGTGCCGGAGATGCCGAAGGAGGAGACGCCCGCGCGGCGCGGTCGGCCCGGGTCCGGCCAGGGGCGGTTCTCGGTGAGCAGCCGGACGTTGCTCCCCTCCCACTCCACGTGCCGGGTGGGCCGGTCCACGCCGAGGCTGGCGGGCAGGGTCTCGTGGCGCATCGCCTCGATCATCTTGATGACACCGGCGACTCCGGCGGCGGCCTGGGTGTGGCCCAGGTTGGACTTGACCGAGCCGAGCCACAGCGGGCGCTCGTCGGTGTGTTCGCCGCCGTAGGTGGCGATCAGCGCCTGCGCCTCGATGGGGTCGCCGAGGGTGGTGCCGGTGCCGTGCGCCTCGACCACGTCGACGTCGGCCGCGGTGACACCGGCCGCTTCGAGGGCGCGGCGGATGACGCGCTGCTGGGCGGGCCCGTTGGGGGCGCTGATGCCGTTGGAGGCGCCGTCCTGGTTGACGGCGGTGCCGCGCAGCACCGCGAGGATACGGCGGCCGTTGCGACGGGCGTCGGAGAGCCGCTCCAGCAGCAGCACGCCGGCGCCCTCGCCGAAGCCGGTGCCGTCGGCGGCGTCCGCGAACGGCTTGCAGCGGCCGTCCCGGGACAGGCCCCGGTGCCGGCTGAACTCCACGAAGGTGCCCGGGGTGGCCATGACGGTCACTCCCCCGGCCAGCGCCAGCGAGCAGTCGCCCTGCCTGAGCGCCTGCGCGGCCAGGTGCAGCGCGACCAGCGAGGAGGAGCAGGCGGTGTCGACGCTGAGGGTGGGCCCCTCCAGGCCGAGGGTGTAGGCGACCCGGCCGGAGACCACGCTGCCGGAGCCGTAACTGCCGAAGTAGTCGTGGTACATGACGCCCGCGAACACGCCGGTGTCGGAGCCGCGCAGGGTCGCGGGGTCGATGGAGGCGCGCTCCAGCGCCTCCCAGGAGGTCTCCAGCAGCAGCCGCTGCTGGGGGTCGGTGACCAGGGCCTCCTCGTCGTCCATGGCGAAGAACGCGGGGTCGAAGCCGGCCGCGTCGTACAGGAAGGCGCCGTGCCGGGTGTAGCTGGTGCCGGGGCGGTCCAGGGTGGGGTCGTAGAGGCGGTCGAGGTCCCAGCCGCGGTCGGTGGGGAACTCGCCGATCGCGTCCCGGCCTTCGGCGATCAGCCGCCACAGGTCCTCCGGGGAGGCGATGCCGCCGGGGAAGCGGCAGGCCATGCCGACGACGGCGATCGGCTCGTCGGCGGCGGCCCGCGGGGCGGTGCGGGCGGGTGCCGGGGCGAGGGTGCCGGTGAGTTCGCCGAGCAGGTGGTGGGCGAGGACGGCCGGGGTGGGGTGGTCGAAGACGAGGGTGGCGGGCAGCTTCAGGCCGGTCGCCGTGGTGAGCCGGTTGCGCAGTTCGACGGCGGCCAGGGAGTCGAAGCCGAGTTCCCGGAAGGCCAGGGTGCGGCCGACGTCCTGGGCGGAGCGGTAGCCGAGGATGGTGGCGACATGGCCGCGCACGAGGTCGGTGAGGAACGGCTCGCGTTCGGCCGCCGGCAGTCCGGCGAGCTTCTCGCGCAGCGCGTCGGCGCCGCCGGCCGCGCCGCGCGCACCGGCCGCTCCGGCCCGGCGTACGGGCACCAGGACGCGGAACAGCGGGGCCGCCTCGGCGCCTTGGGCGCGCAGCGCGGCCAGGTCCAGCCGCACCGGCAGCACGGCGGGGTCGGCGCCGCGCACGGCGGCGTCGAACAGGGCGACGCCCTCCTCGGTCTCCAGCGGGGCGACGCCGCCGCGGGCGATCCGGCCGAGGTCGCTGTCGCCGAGGGCGCCGGTCATGCCGCCGGCCCGCGCCCACAGACCCCAGGCCAGGGAGTGCGCGGGCAGGCCGAGGGACCTGCGGTGCACGGCGAGGGCGTCGAGGTAGGCGTTGGCGGCGGCGTAGTTGGCCTGGCCGGGCGAGCCGAGCGTGGCGGCGGAGGAGGAGAACAGCACGAACGCCGACAGGTCCAGGCCGGCGGTGAGTTCGTGCAGGTTCCAGGCGGCGTCCAGCTTGGGCCGGAACACGGTGTCGAGCCGCTCCGGGGTGAGCGAGGAGAGCACCCCGTCGGCGAGGACACCGGCCGCGTGGATCACGGCGGTCAGCGGCCGGCCGGCGGGTACGGCGTCCAGTACGGCGGCGAGCGCGGCGCGGTCGGCGACGTCGCAGGCGACGCTCGTCACCTGGGCGCCCAGCGCGGTGAGTTCACCGACCAGGTCCTCGGCGCCGCCGCTCCGGCTCACCAGCAGCAGGTTCCGCACCCCCCGCTCGGCGACCAGGTGCCGGGCCACGATCCGCCCGAGGGCACCGGTGGCGCCGGTGAGCAGGACGGTGCCGGTCCCGAAACCTGTGCCGGTGCCGGTGCCGGTGTCGGTGTCGGTGTCAGCACCGGTGTCGAGCCCGTCGGTGGTGACGCGGACCAGGCGCGGCAGTCTCCACGCGTCCTCGTGGAACGCCACGTGGGGTTCGCCGAGGGACGCCGCCTCCGGGAGGCGTTCGGGGGCCGGGGGCGTGGCGGACTCGACCAGGACGATCCGGCCGGGGTTCTCCGACTGGGCCGAGCGGACCAGGCCGCCGACCGCGGCGCCCGCCGGGTCGGTGCCGGTGACGACGACGAGGGGGGTGTCGGCGAGGCGGTCGTCGGCCAGCCCGGCGCGCAGCCCGTCCAGGACCGCGCCGACGGCCGCCCGGGTCTCGGCGGCGCTCACCCCGGCCGGGGCCCGCACCACCTCCACCGGGCCGGTGGCCGCCGTGACCGGCGGGGCCGGGACCCACTCGACCCGGTACAGCCCGCCCGCGCGGGGCGTCGGGGCCGCGGCGGCCAGCGCGTCGGTGCGCAGGGGCCGCAGGGTGAGGGCGTCGACGGTGGCGACGGGGGCGCCGGTGGGATCGGCGAGCGCCAGGGCGACGGTGCCCTCCCCGGTGGGCCGGACGCGGACGCGCAGCGCGGTCGCACCGGTGGCGTGCAGCCGTACCCCGGACCAGGCGAACGGCAGCAGGGCCTCCTCGCCGGCCGCGTCGGTGAGGCCGACGGTGTGCAGCGCGGCGTCCGAGAGCGCCGGGTGCAGGGCGAACCCGTCGGGCGCGGCGTCGGTGGCGACCTCCGCGTACAGGCCGTCGGCGGCGCGCCAGGCGGCGCGCAGGCCCTGGAACAGCGGCCCGTAGCCGAGGCCGAGGCCGGCCAGGTCGTCGTAGAGGCCGTCGAGCGGAATGGGTTCGGCGTCCCGGGGCGGCCAGTCGGTGAGCGGCTCGGCGGGGACGGGGAGGGTGCCGGTGGGGGCGAGCAGGCCGTCGGCGTGCCGGGTCCAGGGCAGTTCCTCGTCCGGGCTCTCCGGGCGCGACCAGATGGTGACCGGCCGGGTGTCGCCCTCGGGCGCGCCGACGGTGACCTGGAGCTGTACGGCGCCGTGGTCGGGCAGGACGAGCGGCGCGTGCAGGGTGAGTTCGGCGAGGTCCCCGCAGCCGACCTGGTCGCCGGCGCGCAGCGCGAGTTCCAGGTGCCCGGTGCCGGGGAAGAGCAGCCGGCCGCCCACCCGGTGGTCCGCCAGCCAGGGCTGGGTCGCCGCGGACAGCCGGCCGGTGAGCACGGCGCCCTCGGTGTCGGCGCGGACCATCGCGGCGCCGAGCAGGGCGTGGTCGGTGGGGGCGAGGCCGGCGGAGGTGACGTCGGCGCCGCCGGCGGTGCTGTCGAGCCAGTACCGTTCGCGCTGGAAGGCGTAGCCGGGCAGCGGCACCCGGCGGGGCCGGCGGCCCTCGGCGACGGCGGTCCAGTCGACGGCGGCGCCGTGGGTGAACGCCTCGCCCAGCGCGGTCAGCAGCCGGTCCCGGCCGCCCTCGTCGCGGCGCAGGGAGCCGACGGCGGCCACGGCGTCGTCGGTCTCCTGGATGCCGACGGTGAGCACCGGGTGCGGGCTGGCCTCGATGAACAGCTGGTGCCCGTCGGCCACGGCGGCTCGTACCGCCTGTTCGAACAGCACGGTTCCGCGCAGGTTGGTGTACCAGTACTCGGCGCCGAGCGCGGTGGTGTCGAGGGGCCCGCCGGTGACGGTGGAGTAGAACGGCACCCGGGTGGCACGCGGCTCGATGCCGTCGAGGACCTCGGCGAGGCGGGCCCGCAGGGTCTCGACGTGGGCGCTGTGCGAGGCGTAGTCCACGGGCAGGCGCTTGGCGCGGACCTTCTCGGCGCGCAGCAGGGCGAGGAGTTCGTCGAGGGCTCCGGGGTCGCCGGAGACCACGGTGGAGGCGGCGCCGTTGACGGCGGCGACCGACAGCCGGCCGTCGAAGGCGGCGAGCCGGGCGCGGACCGCGTCGGCGCCCTCGCCGACGGACATCATGCCGCCGGTGCCGGACAGCAGCTCGGCGATGGCCTGGGAGCG
Source organism: Streptomyces sp. SudanB182_2057 (assembly GCF_964272715.1). Taxonomy (NCBI): domain Bacteria; kingdom Bacillati; phylum Actinomycetota; class Actinomycetes; order Kitasatosporales; family Streptomycetaceae; genus Streptomyces; species Streptomyces sp. SudanB182_2057. Next base: position 7,658,882 of record NZ_OZ186798.1, on the reverse strand, counting down.
CAGGGCGACGACGCGGGCGCCATCGGCGAGGGACAGCGCGCCGGTGGCGCAGGCGGCGGCGATCTCGCCCTGGGAGTGGCCGATGACGGCGGACGGGGTGACGCCGTAGGCGCTCCAGGTGTGCGCGAGGGACACCATCACGGCCCACAGCAGCGGCTGGACGACGTCCACCCGGTCCAGGGTGCCGCGCAGTTCGGTGGCGAAGTCCCAGTCGGTCCAGGGGGCCAGGGCGGCGGCGCACTCGGCCATGCGGGCGGCGAACACCGGTGATTCGTCGAGGAGTCGGGTGGCCATGCCGGACCACTGGGAGCCCTGGCCGGGGAAGACGAACACGGGTCGGGTGCGGCCGGGGGCGGTGCCCTGGACGAGGGTGCGGGCGGTGGCGCCGTCGGCCAGCGCGGCCAGCGCGCCGCGCAGTGCGGCCGGGTCGGGTCCGGTGATGGAGGCGCGGTGGGGGAAGCGGGCGCGGGTGGTGGCGAGCGACCAGCCGATGTCGGACGGGTCGAGGCCGGGGTGGGTGTCGAGGTGGCCGAGGAGGGCGGCGGCCTGTCCGGCGAGCGCGGCGGGGGTCTTGGCGGTGAGCAGCCACGGCACGGCGAGGCCCTCGGGTGCGGGGGCCGCGGGCTCGGCGGGGGCGGGCGGGACCTGTTCGAGGATGACGTGGGCGTTGGTGCCGCTGATCCCGAAGGAGGACACCCCGGCCCGGCGCGGCCGGTCCGCGGCCGGCCACTGCTGCTCCTCGGTCAGCAGCCGTACGTTCCCCGCCTCCCAGTCCACCTTCGTGGACGGCCGGTCCACGTGCAGCGTCCTGGGCAGCACACCGTGCCGCATCGCCATCACCATCTTGATGACACCGGCGACCCCGGCCGCGGCCTGCGTGTGCCCGATGTTCGACTTCACCGACCCCAGCCACAGCGGCTGCTCGCGGTCCTGGCCGTAGGTGGCCAGCAGGGCCTGCGCCTCGATCGGGTCGCCCAGCGTCGTCCCCGTGCCGTGCGCCTCCACCACGTCCACGTCGGCGGTGGTGAGGCGGGCGTTGTCCAGGGCCTCGCGGATGACGCGTTCCTGGGCGGGGCCGTTGGGGGCGGTCAGGCCGTTGGAGGCGCCGTCCTGGTTGACGGCGGTGCCGCGGACCAGGGCCAGCACCGGATGGCCGTTGCGCCGGGCGTCGGAGAGGCGTTCCACGACGAGGACGCCGACGCCCTCGCCCCACACCGTTCCGCCCGCCGCGTCGGCGAAGGCGCGGGTGCGGGCGTCGGGGGCGAGCGCGCCCTGCCGGCTGAACTCGATGAACGTCTCCGGGGTGGCCATGACGGCGACCCCGCCGACCAGCGCCAGGCTGGACTCCCCCTGCCGGAGCGACTGGGCGGCCAGGTGCAGCGCCACCAGGGACGAGGAGCAGGCGGTGTCGACGGACAGGGACGGGCCCTCCAGGCCGAGGGTGTAGGCGACCCGGCCGGAGATGATGCTGCCGGAGCCGAAGCTGCCGAAGTAGTCGTGGTACTGGACGCCGGCGAACACGCCGGTGCGGCTGCCCTTGAGGGTGTGCGGGTCGATGCCGGCGCTCTCCAGCGCCTCCCAGGACGTCTCCAGCAGCAGCCGCTGCTGGGGGTCCATGACGAGGGCCTCCTTGGGGCTGATGCCGAAGAAGGCGGCGTCGAAGTCGCCCGCGTCGTGCAGGAATCCGCCCTCGGCGACGTAGGAGGTGTCGGGGCGGCTCCGGGTGGGGTCGACGATCCGGTCCACGTCCCAGCCCCGGTCGGCGGGGAAGGGGGTGATGGCGTCGGTGCCGTCGGCGACCAGCCGCCACAGGTCTTCCGGGGTGCGCACGTCGCCCGGGTAGCGGCAGGCCAGGCCGACGATCGCCAGCGGTTCCCCGGCGCGGGCCGCCCGGGCGCGCCGGGCGCCGCGGGCCGCGGCCGGGGCGTCGCCGACCAGGGTGCCGAGGTGGGCGGCGAGCGCGTCGGGCGAGGGGTGGTCGAAGACCAGGGTGGCACTCAGCCGCCGGCCCAGTTCGGCGGAGAGGGAGTTGCGCAGTTCGATGGCGGCGAGCGAGTCGAAGCCGAGGTCCTTGAAGGCCCGGTCGGTCTCCACGCCGCCCGGGTCGGCGTGCCCGAGGACGGCGGCGACATGGGCGCGGACCGTGTGCAGCAGCGTCTCGGCGCGCTCCTCGGCGCCCAGGGCGGCCAGCCGCTCGGCGAGTCCGGTGCCGGTGCCCTCGGCGGCGGCCTCCCGGCGTACCGGGCGGCCCACGAGGGCGCGGAGGACGGGCGCGAGGCCGGGGCCCTGGGCGCGCAGCGCGGGCAGCGAGAGCCGTACCGGCGCCAGGGCAGGGCGGCCCGCGCGCAGGGCCCGGTCGAACAGCGCGGTGCCTTCCCCGGCGGTCAGGGCGGTCATGCCGCCGCGGGTCATCCGGGCCCGGTCGGCCTCGTCCAGGGTGCCGGTCATGCCGCCGGTGGGTGCCCAGGGGCCCCAGGCCAGCGACAGGGCGGGGGCGCCGTGGGCGTGGCGGTGCGCGGCGAGGGCGTCCAGGAGGGCGTTGGCGGCGGCGTAGTTGCCCTGGCCGGGGGCGCCGACGGTGCCGGCCACGGAGGAGAACAGCACCAGCTTGACGCGCTCGCCCGCCAGTTCGTGGAGGTGGAGGGCGCCGAGGGCCTTCGGGGCGAGGACGGTCTCGACGCGTTCGGGGGTGAGGGAGGAGACCACGCCGTCGTCCAGGACGCCGGCGGCGTGCACGACCGCGGTGAGGGGGCGGTCGGCGGGCAGGCCGGCCAGGACGGCGGCGAGGCGCTCGCGGTCCGCCACGTCGCAGGCGTGGGCGGTCGCGGTGGCGCCGAGGGCGGCCAGTTCGGCGATCAGGTCGTCGGCGGTGCCGGAGCGGCTGAGCAGCGCGAGGTGCCGTACGCCGTGCGCGGTGACCAGGTGGCGGGCGAGGACCCGGCCGAGGCCGCCGGTGGCGCCGGTCAGCAGGACGGTGCCCTCCGGGTCGAAGCCGAAGTCGGGTGCTTCGGCGGGGAGTTCGGCGCGTATCAGGCGGGCGGCGCGGGCGGTGCCCGCGCGCACGGCGAGCTGGGGTTCGCCGGTGGCGAGGGCGCCGGGCAGGACGGTGGCGGCGTCCGCGCCGGGTTCGAGGTCGAGCAGGGTGAACCGGTCGGGGTGCTCGGACTGCGCGGACCGCACCAGGCCCCATACGGCGGCGCCGGCCAGGTCGGGCACGTCCTCGCCGGTGGCGCTCACCGCGCCCCGGGTGACCACGGCGAGCGGTCGGGGGTCGTCGTCCTGGAGGGCGGCGAGCGCGGTGCGCAGGGCCTGGCGGACGGCGTCGGGGGTGGACCCGGGGGCGCTGTGCAGCACCCGGTGGCCGGGTTCGGGTGCGTCGGTGTCCAGGGGCAGCGGCTGCCAGTCGAGGGCGAACAGGGCGTCGGCGGCCGGATCGTGGCCGGCGAGGTGGGTGAGCGGGCGGGAGGTCAGCGAGGCGACCGTGGCGACGGGGGCGCCGTCGGCATCGGCCAGGTCGACGGTGAAGGCGTGGTCGCCGGCGGGCGTGAGCCGGGCGCGCAGCACCGAGGCGCCGGTGGCGTGCAGGGTGACGCCCGCGAACGCGAACGGCAGCCGGGCGGTGTCGTCGGCGGAGCCGTCGCCGAGCAGGGCGAGGGAGTGCAGGGCGGCGTCGAACGCGGCCGGGTGCAGGCCGAAGCGGGGCGCGTCGGCGGCGGGCCGCTCGGGCAGCCGTACCTCGGCGAACACCTCCCCGTCGCGCCGCCAGGCGGCCGTCAGCGCCCGGAAGACGGGCCCGTACTCCAGTCCGGCGGCGGCGTGCCGCTCGTACAGGCCGCTGGTGTCGAGCGCTTCGGCGTCCTCCGGGGGCCAGTCGTCCAGGCGGGTGCCCGGCGCGCCGGGGCCGGCGGTGAGGAGGCCGGAGGCGTGCGCGGTCCACGGGGCGTCGGCGGGCAGGCTCTCGGCGCGGGCGTACACGTGCACCGTGCGGGCGCCCGAGGCGTCGGGCGCGCCGACGGCGACCTGGACCCGTACCCCGTCGTCCGGGGGCAGCACCAGCGGGGTCTCCAGGGCGAGTTCGTCCAGGTGGGCGCAGCCGACCTGGTCGCCGGCGCGGACGGCGAGCTCGACCATGGCGGTGCCGGGGACGACGATCCGGCCGGCGACGACGTGGTCGGCGAGCCAGGGGTGGGTGCGCGCCGACAGCCGGCCGGTGAGCACGGCGCCGTCGGTGTCGGCGAGGACGGTGGCGGCGCCGAGCAGCGGGTGGTCGGCGGAGTCGAGTCCGGCGGAGCCGACGTCGCCGGCGGTCGCGGTGGTCTCGGGCCAGAACCTCTCGCGCTGGAAGGCGGTGGTGGGCAGGTCGACGGTGCGGGCGCCGGTGAACAGCGCGGTCCAGTCCACGGCGGCGCCGCCGGTGTACAGCCGGGCGACGGCGGTGAGCAGGGTCTCGGTCTCGTCGCGGTCGCGGCGGGAGGCGGCGGCCAGGACGGCGTCGGTGTCCTGACCGGCGCCGGTGCCCGTCTCGGTGTCGGTGTCGGTGTCGTCGGCGGTCAGGCAGTCGCGGGCCATGGCGGTCAGCACGGCGTCCGGGCCGACCTCGAGGTAGCGGGTGACGCCCTCGGCGGCGAGGGCGCGGACGCCGTCGTGGAAGCGGACCGCCTCGCGCACGTGCCGCACCCAGTAGCCGGGGGAGGCGATGTCCTGGGTGGCGAGCGCGCCGGTGACGTTGGAGACGACGGGGATGGCGGCCCGGTGATAGGTCAGGGACTCGGCGACCGTCCGGAACGCGGCCAGCATCGGTTCCATCAGGGGCGAGTGGAAGGCGTGCGAGACCGTCAGCCGGCGATTCTTGCCGAAGTGGGCGGCCACCGCCTCGGCCTCGGCGGCGTCGCCGGAGATCACCACGGAGCGGGGGCCGTTGACGGCGGCGATGCCGACCCGGCCGGTGAGCAGCGGGCGGACCTCCTCCTCGGTGGCGCGTACGGCGATCATGGCGCCGCCCTCGGGCAGCGCCTGCATGAGCCGGCCGCGCGCGGCCACCAGCGCGGTCGCGTCCCTCAGGTCCAGGACGCCCGCCACGTGGGCGGCGGCGATCTCGCCGACGGAGTGCCCGGCCAGGTAGTCGGGGGTGACGCCCCAGGACTCCAGCAGCCGGTACAGGGCGACTTCGAAGGCGAACAGCGCGGTCTGGGTGCGGGCGGTGCGGTGCAGCGGCGCGGGGTCGTCGCCGAGGACCAGGTCACGCAGCGCGTCGTCCCCGGTGAGCGCGCAGATCTCGTCGAAGGCGCGGGCGAACACCGGGAAACGGGCGTGCAGTTCGCGGCCCATGCCGGCGCGCTGGGCGCCCTGGCCGGTGAACAGGAAGGCGGTCTGCCCCTTGCGGACCCGGCCCGAGGCGGCGCCCCGGCCGCCCTCGGCCACGCCGGTCAGGGCGGTCAGCAGCGCGTCGCGGCCGGCGCCGAGGACCACGGCCCGGTACGGGTGGGCGGTGCGGGTGGCGGCCAGGGAGTGCGCCACGTCCACCGGGTCCAGTTCGCCGACGGCGGCGGCGAGGCGGGCGGCCTGCTCGCGCAGGGCGCGTTCGGTGCGGCCGGAGACCACCCAGGGCACCAGCGGCGGTGCCGTGCGCGGCTCCGCCTCCCCCGGTCCCCCCGCTTCCCCGGCTTCCCCGGTCTCCGCGGCGGGCGCCTCCTCCAGGATGGTGTGCGCGTTGGTGCCGCTGGCGCCGAAGGAGGACACGGCGGCCCGGCGGGGGCGCCCGGGGTCGGTCCAGGGCCGGTTCTCGGTCAGCAGCCGGATGTCGCCCTGGGTCCAGTCGACCTTGGTGGAGGGCTGCTCGGCGTGCAGGGTCCGGGGCAGGACCCGGTGCCGCATCGCCATGACCGCCTTGATGATGCCGGCGACGCCGGCCGCGGCCTGGGTGTGCCCGATGTTGGACTTCACCGAGCCCAGCCACAGCGGCTGTTCGCGGCCCTGCCCGTAGGTGGCGAGCAGCGCCTGGGCCTCGATGGGGTCGCCGAGGGTGGTGCCGGTGCCGTGCGCCTCCAGCAGGTCCACGTCGGCCGGGCCGAGGTCCGCGGAGGCCAGGGCGGCGCGGATGACGCGCTGCTGGGAGGGGCCGTTGGGGGCGGTCAGGCCGTTGGAGGCGCCGTCCTGGTTGACGGCGGAGCCGCGGACCACGGCCAGTACCTCGTGGCCGTTGCGGCGGGCGTCGGAGAGCCGTTCCAGCACCAGCATGCCGGCGCCCTCGCTCCAGCCGGTGCCGTCGGCGCCGTCGGCGAAGGACTTGCAGCGGCCGTCGGCGGCGAGGCCGCGCTGCCGGCTGAAGGCGATGAAGTTGCCCGGCGTGGACATCACGGTGGCGCCGCCCGCCAGGGCGAGGGTGCACTCCTTGTTGCGCAGGGCCTGCACGGCGAGGTGCACCGCGACGAGCGCCGAGGAGCAGGCGGTGTCGATGGTGACGGCCGGGCCCTCCAGGCCGAGGGTGTAGGAGATGCGGCCGGAGATGACGGCGGCCAGCACGCCGGTGCCGAGCGCGGCCTCGCTGTCGTCGGGCATCCGGGCCAGCAGGTCCTTGTAGTCCTGGCCGTTGGTGCCGGCGAACACCCCGACGCGGGTGCCGTGCACCGCGTCGGGGGCGATCCGGGCGCGTTCCAGGGCTTCCCAGGACACCTCCAGCAGCAGCCGCTGCTGGGGGTCCATCGCGAGCGCCTCGCGGGGGCTGATGCCGAAGAAGTCCGGCTCGAAGGCGGCCGCGCCGTCGAGGAAGCCGCCGCGGGTGACGTAGCTCTTGCCGGTGGCGTCCGGGTCGGGGTCGTAGAGCGCGTCGAGGTCCCAGCCCCGGTCGTCGGGGAAGTCGCCGATGGCGTCGGTGCCGTCGTGGACGAGCCGCCAGAACTCCTCCGGGGTGCTCACACCGCCGGGGAAGCGGCAGCTCATCCCGACGATGGCGATGGGTTCGCGGTCCTGGGTCTCCACCTCGCGCAGCCGCCGGCGGGTCTGGGCCAGGTCGGCGGAGACCCGCTTGAGGTAGGAGAGCAGCTTTTCGTCGTTGGTCATCGGGTGTCGCCACTCCTGTGCGAAGAGGGGGGACCGCGGTGCGGCCGGGGTGTCGTCGGGGGTCGCCTCAGGCCGAGCCGAGTTCGTTGTCGATGAACGCGAAGACGTCGTCGGCGGTGGCGTCCTCCAGCCGTCCGGCGACCGCGTCGGCCTCCTCCTGGCCGAGGGTCTGGTCCAGGTCGCCGAGCAGCGACCGCAGCCGGACGGCGATCCGGCCCTGTTCGATGTCCTCGGCGCTCAGGCCGCCGAGCCGGGCGGCGATCCGGTCGAGGTCGGCGAGGACGGAGTCCACGGAGGAGGTGCCGGCGCCGGCGATCTCGGTGCCCAGGTGCTGGGCGAGGGCGGCGGGCGTCGCGTAGTCGAAGATGAGCGTGGCGGGCAGCGGCACCCCGGCTGCGGCGCTGATCCGGTTGCGCAGGTCGACGGAGGTGAGGGAGTCGAAGCCGAGGTCGCGGAAGGCGGTGGTCGGCTCGACCGCGTCGGCGTCGCCGTAGCCGAGGACGGCGGCGGCCTGGCCGCACACCAGCTCCCGCAGGGCGCGGTCGCGTTCGCCGCCGGTGAGGCCGGCGAGTTTCTCGGCGAAGCCGTCGGCGGCACCGGCCTGTTCGGGTCCGCCGGTGCCGGGGCGGGCGCCGGGCAGCGTGGACAGCAGGGGGCTGGGCCGGGTCGCGGTGAAGGCGGGCGCGAACACCGCCCAGTCGACGTCGGCGACGGTGACGGTGGTGTCGCCGCCGGCCAGGGCGCGGCGCAGCGCGGTGAGCGCGCGGCCGGGGTCGAGGGGGGACATGCCCATGGCGCGGGCGGCGGAGCGGACGGTGCCGTGGGCGGCCATGCCGTCGCCGCCCCAGGGTCCCCAGGCGATCGAGGTGGCGGGCAGTCCGGCGGCGCGGCGGTGTTCGGCGAGGGCGTCGAGGTAGGCGTTGGCGGCGGCGTAGTTGGCCTGGCCGGCGCCGCCGACGGTGGCGGTCAGCGAGGAGAACAGCACGAATGCCGAAAGGTCCCGGTCCGCGGTGAGTTCGTGCAGGTGGCGGGCGGCGTCGGCCTTCGCGGCGAGGACGCGGTCGAAGCGTTCGGGGGTGAGGGCGTCCAGGACGCCGTCGTCGAGGACGCCGGCCAGGTGCAGCACGGCGGTCAGGGGGTGCTCGGCCGGTACGGAGTCCAGCAGGGCGGCCACGGCCCGGCGGTCGCTGACGTCGCAGGCGGTGAGGGTGACCCGGGTACCGGCGTCGGTGAGTTCGCGGACCAGATCGGCGGCGCCGGGGGCGTCCATGCCGCGGCGGGAGGTCAGCAGCAGGTGGTCGGCGCCCTCGGCGGCGAGCCGGCGGGCGACGGCGCTGCCGACGGCGCCGGTGGCCCCGGTGACCAGCACGGTGCCGGACGGCGTCCAGGGGGCGCCGGTGCGGGCGGGGGCGGGCTCCAGGCGCCGGCCGTAGGCGCCGGTGTCGCGCAGCACGACCTGGTCCTCGCCGCCGGGGTCGCCGAGCAGGGCGGCCAGCCGGGCGAGGGTGTCCGGGCCGGGTGCGGCGGGCAGGTCGGCCAGTCCGCCCCAGCGTTCGGGGTGTTCCAGCGCGGCGACCCGGCCGAGGCCCCACACCGGGGCCTGGTCGAGGCCGGTGACGGCGGCGGCCGGGCCGTGGGCGACGGCGTCGCGGGTGACGCACCACAGCGGGGCGGTGATCCCGGCGTCCCCGAGGGCCTGGACGAGGGCGGCGGTGACGGCCGGCGCGGTGGCGGGGGCCAGCAGGGACAGCACGCCGTCGGCGCCGTCCCGTCCGGCGAGCAGCGCGGCGAGTTCGGCGCGGCCGGCCGTGGCGGGCACGGTGAGGGTGTCGAGGGTGAGGCCCCGTTCGGTGAGCCCGGTCAGGACGGCGGTGGTCCACGGGTCACCGGCGGCGGGGACGACGGCGAGCCAGTGGCCGCCGCGCGCCGGGGTGGCGGCGGGCGCCAGCGGCTCCCAGGCGACGCGGTACCGCCAGCCGTCGGCCGCGGCGTCGGCCTGCCGCCGCTCGTGCCAGGCGGCGAGGGCCGGTACGACGGCGGCGACGGAGGTCTCGTCGGCGACGCCGAGGGTGGCGGCCACGGCGGTGACGTCCTGGTCGCGGACCAGGTCCCAGAACGGGTCGGCGGCGTCGCCCGCGCGGGCCGCCGCCGAGCGCTCGGCCTGGAGGATGGGGGCGTCCTCCCAGTGCCGGTCGCGGCGGAAGGGGTAGGTGGGCAGGTCGACCTTGCGGCCGCCGGGGAACAGCGCCGTCCAGTCGGGGCCGGTGCCGGTCAGGTGCAGCCGGCAGACGGCGTCGAGGAGGGCGGCGTCCTCGGCTCGGTCGCGGCGCTGGGCGGCGATGACGACGGGCACCGTGTCCTGGGCCAAGTTGCTGAGGACGGCGTCGGGGCCGACCTCCAGGAAGCGGGTGGCGCCCTCGGCGGCCAGGGTGGTGACCCCGTCGTGGAAGCGGACGGCCTCGCGGACGTGCCGGACCCAGTACTCGGGCGAGGTGAGCCGGTCGGCGAGGCGGCCGGTGACGTTGGAGACGACCGGCAGGGCGGGCTCGCGGAAGGTCAGCTGCGCCAGCACCTCGCGGAACTCCTCCAGCATGGGGTCCATGCGGTGGGAGTGGAAGGCGTGCGACACCTTCAGCCGGGTGGACTTCTCCACCCGGGCGGCGACGGCGAGCACGGCGTCCTCGTCGCCGGAGACCACCACCGCGCGCGGGCCGTTGACGGCGGCGATGCCGACGCCGTCGGTGAGCAGCCCGGCGACCTCCGCCTCGGTGGCGAGCAGGGACACCATCGCGCCGCCGGCGGGCAGTTCCTGCATGAGCCGGCCGCGGGCGGCGACCAGGGCGACGGCGTCCTTCAGGTCCAGCACACCGGCGACGTGCGCGGCGACGACCTCGCCGACGGAGTGCCCGGCGAGCAGGTCCGGGCGGACGCCCCAGTGCTCCAGCAGCCGGTACAGGGCGGTCTCGAAGGCGAACAGGGCGGCCTGGGTGTACACGGTTTGGTGCAGCGGCGCGGGATCGGTGTCCTGGTCCCACATCACCTCGCGCAGCGGCCGGTCCAGGTGGGTGTCGAACGCGGCGCAGATCTCGTCGAGGGCGGCGGCGAACACCGGGAACGCGGCGTGCAGGGTGCGGCCCATGCCGGGCCGCTGGGAGCCCTGCCCGGAGAACAGCACGGCGAGCCGGCCGGGTTCGGGGGCGGTCTCGGCGGGCCGGCTTCCGTCGGCGACGGCGCGCAGCCCGGCCAGCAGCTCGTCCCGGTCGCGGCCGGTGACGGCGGCCCGGTGGGTGAAGACGGTGCGGGTGGTGGCCAGCGAGAAACCGACGTCGTACGGGTCGAGGCCGCCGGCCGCGGCGAGCAGCCGCTCCGCCTGCCGGCGCACGGCGTCGGGGCCCTTGCCGGACAGCACCCAGGGGATCACGGGCAGCGCGGCCCGCTCGGGCGCGGCCTGTTCCGCGGCGGCGGGCGGCGCCTCCTCCAGGATGGTGTGGGCGTTGGTGCCGGAGATGCCGAAGGAGGACACACCGGCCCGGCGCGGGCGGCCGTCGGGGGTGTCCCAGCGGCGGGCCTCGGTGAGCAGCCGGACGTCTCCGGCGCTCCAGTCGACGGCGGTGGAGGGCTTCTCGACGTGCAGGGTGCGGGGCAGGGTGCCGTGGCGCATCGCCATGACCATCTTGATGACGGCGCCGACGCCGGCCGCGGCCTGCGGGTGGCCCATGTTGGACTTCAGGGAGCCGAGCCACACCGGCCGGTGCTCCGGCCGGTCCTGCCCGTAGGCGGCGATGACGGCCTGGGCCTCGATGGGGTCGCCGAGGGTGGTGCCGGTGCCGTGCGCCTCGACCGCGTCGATGTGGTGCGGGGCGAGCCGGGCGTCGGCGAGGGCCTGCCGGATGACGCGGATCTGCGCCGGTCCGCTGGGCGCGGTCAGGCCGTTGGAGGCGCCGTCCTGGTTGACGGCCGAGCCGCGGACCACGGCGAGCACCTCGTGGCCGTTGCGCAGCGCGTCGGACAGCCGCTCGACCAGCAGCATGCCGGCGCCCTCGGCCCAGGCGGCGCCGGCGGCGTCGTCGGAGAAGGAGTGGCAGCGGCCGTCGGGGGACAGCGCGCGGCGCTCGCTGAACTCGATGAACATCTCGGGGCTGGCCATGACGGCGGCGCCGCCCGCGAGCGCCAGGGAGCACTCGCCCTTGCGCAGCGACTGGATGGCCTGGTGCAGCGCCACCAGGGAGGAGGAGCAGGCGGTGTCCATGGTGACCGCGGGGCCCTCCAGGCCCAGGGTGTAGGCGATGCGGCCGGAGACGATGCTGCCGGAGATGGTGCCGCCGAGGTAGTCGTGGTGCATCAGGCCGACGAAGACGCCGGTCGGGGTGCCCTTGACGGTGGTGGGGTCGATGCCGGCCCGTTCGAAGGCCTCCCAGGTGACCTCCAGCAGCAGCCGCTGCTGCGGGTCGGTGCCGGGCGCGTCCTTGGGGCTGATGCCGAAGAAAGCCGGGTCGCACTCGGCGGCGTCGTGCAGGAAGCCGCCGTGGCGGACGTAGGTCTTGCCGGGGGCGCCGGGCTCGGGGTCGTAGATCGCCTCGGTGTCCCAGCCCCGGTCGGTGGGGAAGTCGGTGACGACGTCGATGCCCTCGTCGACGATCCGCCACAGGTCCTCGGGGGTGCGCACACCGCCCGGGTAGCGGCAGCCCATGCCGATGATGGCGACGGGCTCGCGCTCGCGGTCCTCCAGCTCCCGCACGCGGCGGCGGCTGCGCTCCAGCTCGGTCGTGGCCCGCTTGAGGTAGTCGCGGAGCTTGCCGGCCGTGGCCGAGTCTTCCATCACAGGGCTCCCAGTTCGTTGTCGATCCTGGCGAAGAGTTCGTCGTCGCTGGCGTCGCCGAAGTCCTCGGGCGCCGCGGGTGCGGAGTGCCGGCCGTGGGTGTCCTGCCAGTCGCGCAGCAGCGCTTCGAGGCGGGCGGTGACCCGGGCGTGGTTGCCGTCCTCGTCGGGCAGGGCGTGCAGCGCGGCTTCCAGGCGGTCCAGTTCGGCCAGCGCGGACCGGGCCCGGTCGGCGGGGCCGGGCACCAGCGCGGTCTTGAGGTGGGCGGCGAGGGTGGTGGGCGTGGGCTGGTCGAAGACGAGCGTGGCGGGCAGGGTCAGCCCGGTGGCGCCCGCGAGGAGGTTGCGCAGTTCCACGGCGGCGAGCGAGTCGAAGCCCATCTCCTGGAAGGCGCGTCCCGGGTCCACCGACTCGGGCGAGGGGTGCCCGAGCACGGCGGCGACATGGGTGCGTACCAGCTCCAGCAGGGCGCGGTCGCGTTCGGGGTCGGCCAGCGGGGCCAGCCGGTCGCGCCAGGACCCCGCCGGGGTGCCGCCCTCGGTGCCGCGCCGCCGGGCGGGCCGGACCAGGCCGCGCAGCAGCGCGGGCACGCCGTCGGTCCGGGCGCGCAGCGCGGCGGCGTCCAGGCGTACGGGCACCAGTACGGCGTCCTCGCCGCCGAGGCCCGCGTCGAGGGCGCGCAGGCCCTGGGCGGGGGTCAGGGGCGGCAGGCCGAGCCGGCGCAGCCGTTCCAGGTCGGCGGCGTCGATGCCGGAGGCCAGGCCGCCGGTATCGGACCACAGGCCGTAGGCGAGGGAGACGGCGGGCAGGCCGAGCGAGCGGCGGTGGGCGGCGAGGCCGTCGAGGAAGGTGTTGGCGGCGGCGTAGTTGGCCTGGCCGCCGCCGACCAGCAGTCCGGCGGTGGAGGACAGCAGCACGAACGCCGACAGGTCCTTCTCGCGGGTCAGTTCGTGCAGGTTCCAGGCGGCGTCCACCTTGGGCCGCAGCACCCGGTCCACCTGGTCGGCGTCCAGGCCGGCCAGGACGCCGTTGTCGACGACGCCGGCGGCGTGCACCACGGCCCGTACGTCGTGGTCGGCGAGCAGCGCGGCCAGTTGGTCCCGGTCGGCGGCGTCGCACCGGGCGACGGTCACCTCCGCGCCCAGGTCGTGCAGGGCGTCGGCGAGTCCGGCGGCTCCGGGGGCGTCCACGCCGCGCCGCCCGGCGAGCAGCAGGCGCCGTACGCCGTGCGCGGTGACCAGGTGACGGGCGATCAGCGCGCCGAGGCCGCCGGTGCCGCCGGTGATCAGGACGGTGCCGTCCGGGTCCCAGGCGGGCGGGCCGCCGGGCTTGGCGCGGGCCAGCCGGGGCAGCCGCACCTCGCCGTCCCGCACCGCGACCTCCGGTTCCCCGGCGGCGAGCGCGGTGGCGAGGGCCGGTCCGGGGTCGGCGCTGCCGTCACTGTCGACCAGCAGGAACCGCCCGGGATGCTCGGCCTGTGCCGCGCGGACCAGCCCGTACAGGGCGGCGTGCGCGAGGTCGCCGGTGCGCAGCAGCACGGCGAGCCGGCGCCCGGCGTACCGCTCGTCGGCGGGCCAGGAGCGCAGCATGTCCAGGACCGCGTGCACCCGCGCGCGCACCAGCGCGGGCAGGTCCGGTACGGCGTCGGGGGCGGGCGGGACGGCCAGCAGGACCAGGTCGGGGACGGGACCGGCGGCGGTGAGGGCGGCGAGACCGGGGTGGTGCGGGATGTCGGCGCCGATCAGAAGAACACGGTCCGGATCGGCGCCTTCAGGGCCGGTGTCGTCGTGTCCGAGGCCGCACACGGCCGTCAGGGGCAGGGCCGGGGCCGTGGCGGCGGGCGCCGGGACGAGGTCCACCCGGTACAGCGGGTCGTCGCCGTCCCCGGCGAGCTGGTCGGCGGTGACGGGGCGGGCCACGAGGCCGCGTACGGTGGCGACGGGCGCGCCGGCGGCGTCGGCCAGGGTGAGGGCGACGGAGTCGGGGCCGGACGGGGTCAGGCGCAGCCGCAGGGTGTCGGTGCCCGGCGCGTGGAGGGTGACGCCGCCCCAGGCGAACGGCAGGACCGCCTGGCCGCCGGGCAGGTCCAGCAGGTTGACGTGCAGGACGGCGTCCAGCAGGGCCGGGTGTATCCCGTACCCGGCGGCGGTGGCGCGGGCGCTGTCGGGGAGGGCCGCCTCGGCGAACAGTTCGTCGCCGCGCCGCCACATGGCGCGCAGGCCCTGGAAGACCTCGCCGTAGCCGTAGCCGGTGCGGGCCAGCGCGGGGTAGAGGCCGGCCAGGTCGACGGGTTCGGCGTCCGGGGGCGGCCAGTCGGTGAGCCCGGCCGGGTCCGTGCCGTCGGCGGAGGTGAGGACGCCGGCGGCGTGGCGGGTCCAGGGGGCGTCGGGGGTGTCGGCGCGGCGGGACCAGATGGTCAGCTCCCGCTGTCCGTCCCGGTCGGGGCCGACGGCGGCCTGGACGGCGAGGGCGCCCTGCTCGGGCAGGATCAGCGGGGCGTGCAGGGTGAGTTCGCCGACGGTGTCGCAGCCGGTGCGCTCCGCGGCCTGGAGCGCCAGTTCCACGAAGGCGGTGCCGGGCAGCAGTACGGCGCCGTGCACGGCGTGGTCGGCGAGCCAGGGGTGCGAGGCCCGGGAGAGCCGTCCGGTCAGGACCGCTCCCCCGCTGTCGGGCAGGTCGGTCGCGGCGGTCAGCAGGGGGTGGCCGGTGGCGCTCTGCCCGAGGCCGCCCGCGTCGCCGCTGCCGCCGGTGCCGGCGTCCAGCCAGAGGCGGCTGCGCTGGAAGGCGTAGGTGGGCAGGGCGGTGGGCCGGGCCCGGTGCGGGGCGAAGAAGGCCGCCCAGTCGACGTCGGTGCCGGCCGCGTGCAGCCGGGCCACGGCCGTGACCAGGTCGCGTTCCTCGTCGCCGGCGCGGCGCAGCGCGGCGATGGTCACGCTGTCCTCGGGTACGCAGTCGGCGGCGAGCGCGGTGAGGGCGGCGTCCGGGCCGACTTCGAGGAACGTGCGGACGCCCAGGTCGTGCAGGGTGGTCAGGGCGGGGGCGAAGCGTACGGTGCGGCGGACGTGGTCGACCCAGTAGCCGGGGGTGGTCAGGTGCGCGGGGTCGGCGAGGGCGCCGGTGAGCGTGGACACGAGGGGGATGCGGGGCTCGGCGTAGGAGCAGCGGGCGGCGGCCTCGGCGAAGCCGGCGAGCATCGGCTCCATCAGCGGCGAGTGGAAGGCGTGCGAGACGGTCAGCCGCTTTCCGCCGCCGAAGCGGGCGGCGAGGGCGGTGACGGCGTCTTCGGCGCCGGAGATCACCACCGAGCGCGGGCCGTTGACGGCGGCGAGGCCGACGGTGGCGTCCAGGTGGGGGGTGATCTCCTCCTCGGTGGCGCGCAGCGCTGCCATGGCGCCGCCTTGGGGCAGGGCCGCCATCAGGGTGCCGCGGGCGAGGACGAGCCGTACGGCGTCGGGCAGGGACAGCACCCCGGCGGCGTGGGCGGCG
This sequence comes from Streptomyces sp. SudanB182_2057, assembly GCF_964272715.1. NCBI lineage: Bacteria > Bacillati > Actinomycetota > Actinomycetes > Kitasatosporales > Streptomycetaceae > Streptomyces > Streptomyces sp. SudanB182_2057. The sequence continues at coordinate 7,643,518 of NZ_OZ186798.1, read as the reverse complement.
GCGATCTCGCCGACGGAGTGGCCGGCCAGGTAGTCGGGGGTGACGCCCCAGGACTCCAGGAGGCGGTAGAGGGCCACTTCGGTGGCGAAGAGGGCGAGTTGGGCGTAGTCGGTGCGGTGGAGCAGGCCGGAGTCGTCGTCGAGCACGTCGGCGAGGGGCCGTTCCAGGCCGGGGTCGGCGAGGGCGCACACCGCGTCGAAGGTGTCGGCGTACACCGGGAAGGCCCGGTACAGGGCGCGGCCCATGCCGGTGCGCTGGGCTCCCTGCCCGGTGAACAGGAACGCGGTCCGGCCGGCGGTCCGGGTGAGCGGGGTGGCGGTGGTGAGCGCGGCGAGCAGTTCGGCGGTGTCCCGGCCGGCGGCGACGGCGCGGTGCTCGTGGCGGGTGCGGGTGGTGGCGAGCGACAGGGCGAGGTCGGCCGGGCGGGCGCCGGGGTGGGTGGCGAGGTGGTCGCGCAGCCGGGCGATCTGCGCGGTGAGGGCCTGGGGGGTGCGGCCGGAGACGATCCAGGGGACGCAGCCGTCCTCCCGCGCGGGCGAGTCGGGTGTGTCCTCGGCCGGTTCGGGGTCGGCGGGCGCCTGTTCCAGGACGACGTGGGCGTTGGTGCCGCTGATGCCGAAGGAGGAGACGGCGGCCCGGCGGGGCCGTCCGGTGGCGGGCCAGGGACGCCGCTGGAGGGCCAGTTCGACGGCTCCGGCGCTCCAGTCCACCTGGTCGGTGGGCGCGTCGACGTGGAGGGTGGGCGGGACCTCGCCGTGCCGCATGGCCAGCACCATCTTGATGACGCCGGCGACGCCCGCGGCGGCCTGGGTGTGCCCGAGGTTGGACTTGACCGAGCCCAGCAGCAGCGGCCGGTCGCGGTCCTGGCCGTAGGTGGCGAGCAGCGCCTGGGCCTCGATGGGGTCGCCGAGGGCGGTGCCGGTGCCGTGCGCCTCGACCACGTCGACGTCGGCGGGGGTGAGCCCGGCGCCGGCCAGGGCCTGCCGGATGACCCGCTGCTGGGAGGGGCCGTTGGGCGCGGTCAGCCGGCTGCTGGCGCCGTCGGAGTTGACCGCGCTGCCGCGGATGACGGCGAGCACCGGGTGGCCGTTGCGGCGGGCGTCGGCGAGCCGTTCCAGCAGCAGCATGCCCGCGCCCTCGCCCCAGCCGGTGCCGTCGGCCGCGGCGGCGAACGCCTTGCAGCGGCCGTCCGGGGCGAGCCCGCGCTGCCGGCTGAAGTCGACGAAGGTCTCCGGGGTGGACATCACGGTGACCCCGCCGGCCAGGGCGAGGGAGCACTCGTCGGACTGGAGCGCCCGTACCGCCCAGTGCAGGGCGACCAGGGAGGAGGAGCAGGCGGTGTCGACGGTGACGACGGGCCCTTCGAGCCCGAAGGTGTAGGCGACGCGGCCGGAGGCGATGCTGGCGGCGCTTCCGTTGGCCAGGTAGCCGTCGAGGTCGTCGGGTACGGAGCCGAGGCGGGTGGCGTAGTCGTTGTACATGACGCCGGCGAACACGCCGGTGCGGCTGCCGCGCAGGGAGGCGGGGTCGATGCCGGCCCGTTCGAATGCCTCGTAGGAGATCTCCAGCAGCAGCCGCTGCTGCGGGTCCATGGCGAGGGCCTCGCGGGGGCTGATGCCGAAGAAGCCGGGGTCGAAGTCGGCGGCGTCGTGCAGGAATCCGCCGGTGCGGGAGTAGGTCTTGCCGGGCCGGGCCGGGTCGGGGTCGTACAGGGCGTCCACGTCCCAGCCGCGGTCGGCGGGGAAGTCGGTCACCGCGTCGGTGCCGGTCGCGACGAGGTCCCACAGGTCCTCGGGGGTGGTGACGCCGCCGGGGTAGCGGCAGCCGATGCCGACGACGGCGACGGGGCCGTGTGCGCGTCGCTCGGTCTCGCGCAGCCGTCGCCGCGCCTCCCGCAGGTCCGCCGTCGTCCGCCTGAGATAGTCGAGCAGTTGCTCTTCGTTGTTCACCAGCGCGCCATCCGATCGGGATCGAAGTGAGGGCCTGGGCCGTGCGGATCGCCTCCGGACGGTTGCCGGTCCGCTTCCCCTTTCGCTGTCGGAGGCTAGGCAGGGGGTGGTGACGCGGGACACCCCTAGGGCCCCCAGGGGCCCCCGCGACGGCTAAGGGGTCCCCCGGTGACGACGGCCGGCGCGGGGCCGCGGCGGGGTCATCCGCCGGCCGTGGTCACGGTGGACAGCCGGTAGCTGCCGGCCAGTTCCCTGACCTCCACCGAGACGACCGCCTCGGGCACGCCGGCCGCGCGCAGCCGCCCCTCGGCCAGGGCCAGTACGCGCTCCGACAGGCGGGCCCGCCGGTGTTCGGGGCGGCCGGCCAGGAGGCCCACCTCGATGTGCAGGAAAGCGGTCTCCCCGCTGGACGTGTCTCCGACATAGGTGTCCACCGGCCGGACCAGCGTCTTGCACACGCCGGTCGATCCGGATTCCTCCAGGACCAGCGGATGCAGCTCCTTCACGAGGACGCTCGCGTCGAGGACCCCGGCCAGACGGGCGGAGTGGTCGATGGTGAGGTGCGGCATGCGGGACCTTTCATCACACTTCCTAGTTTCTCTAGGCAACTATTTTCTCTCACGGCGTCCGGGCTCCGGCGCCCGCCCCGGGCGGCACGGGCCGCCCACCCGGCTCGCATAGGTTGTGTTCATGATCGAGGACGCGAAGACGAGGCCACGGGGTGTGCCGGCCCAGCGCCGGCCCCGGGGCCGGCACGCCGCCCCGGCGGGCCGGGCGGACCGCCGGGCGCGAGGCCGCCGCCGGAAGAGACCGGCGCCGGGCGGACCGGCCCGGGCCTCGATACTGATGGCGGCCGGCACCGTGGTGTCCCGGGCGACGGGACTCGTCCGCACGGTGCTCCAGGCCGCCGCACTGGGCACGGGCCTGCTGGCGAGCACGTACAACACGGCCAACACGGTGCCGACCAGTCTGTACACGCTCCTGATCGGCGGCGCCCAACTGCTGCTGGCCGCTGGCCTCGGCGCGGCCCTGGGCTGGGCCGCCGCCCACGCCTGCGCCGCCGAGCTGGGCACCGGAACGGGGCCCACGGCCCTGTCCCTGACGGCGGGCACGGTGACGCTGGCCGCGGTCTACGTGACGACGGCCCGCCTGCTGCGGGTGGCGGAACTACGACGGCTGCCGGGGCGGCGCTGACGCGGTCGGGGGCGGAACCGTGCGGGCGGTCCCGACGGCGCCGTACGGACGGTCAGGGGGTGCCGGAGTGGGTGGCCGCCGCTCGTTTCAGCAGGGAGTTCAGCAGGTGGATGTCGGGCCTGCGGGCGGTTCCCGAGCGGCTCACGGTGAAGATCGTCCGGCTGACCGGCCTGGTCAGCGGGTGCAGACTGACACCGGCGGTGTCGTCCGGGAGGGCGAGCCGGGGGGCCAGCGCGACGCCCGCGCCGGCGGCGACCAGGGAGGTCAGGACGCCGAAGTCGCTGCTGCGGACCCGGACGTCCGGGACGAACCCGGCGGCGCCGCAGGTGCGCTGGATCATCTCGTAGCAGGAGGTGTCCGGCGCGGGTGTCAGCCAGGGCGCCTGGGCGAGCGCGGAGACGTCCGCGGGCGCTCCGGGGGCCAGCCCCAGCCGGTCCGCGTGATCGAGGCGCAGCACGGCCACCACGGGGTCCTCCATGAGGGCCTCCTGCTCGCTGCCCGAGGGGAAGTCGCGGGGCAGTACGGTGTAGCCGTGGACGACGGCCACGTCGAACTCCCGCTTGTGCAGGGACTGGAGCGCGTCACCGGGTTCCAGGACGGTGAGGTGCAGGGCGAGCCGGCGCGACCACGCGTCGTCCTCCTCGGCGAGCGCCCGGTACACGGCCGGGAACAGGGTGCGGGCGGCCGAGGCGAACGTGGCCACCCGCACCTGTCCGCGCCGGCCGCCGCGCAGCGCCGCGAGGTCGGACTCCGCGGCGGCGAGGTCGCCGAGGACCACCTCCGCGTGCGCGACCAGCAGCTCGCCGGCGGTGGTCAGCCGCAGTGTGCGTCCGTGCTTCTCCACGACGGGCAGGCCGGCCTCCCGTTCGAGGACGGCCAGTTGCTGGGAGACCGCCGGCGCGGTCAGATGCAGGGCCTCGGCCGCCGCCGCGACGGTGCCGTGGATGGCCAGGTGGTGCAGGATCCTGAGCCGACGAACATCAAGCATCATCACATCTTACGCTTTCCGTAAAGAAAGCTAACTGGACCTTCTTGTTTCCGTCTCGGCATCGTAGAGGGATGCGCATACGGTTCGCCTCCCCCCGCTTCCTCGCACTGGCCGGCACCGTGATCCTGTGGGCGTCCGCGTTCCCGGCGATCCGGGTGGGGGTCGGCGGACTCGGTCTGGCGGCGCTCTCGCTGCTGCGGCTGGCCATCGCCGCCGTCGTCCTGGCCGCCATCGCCCCGTTCGCCGGGGTCCGGCTGCCCCGGCGCAAGGACCTGCCGCAGATCGCCCTGTGCGGGCTCACCGGCATGACCGCCTACCAGGTGCTGCTGAACTGGGGCGAGATCCATGTCGAGGCGGGCACCGCGAGCCTGCTGATCGCCGTCGCCCCCGTCTTCAGCGTCCTGCTGGGCAGCGCCTTCCTGGCCGAGCACATCAGCCGCAACGTGGCCATCGGCAGCGTCATCGCCCTCGCGGGCACCGCCGTCGTCACCCTGAGCGAGGGGGTGTCCGGGTTCACCGCCGCCTCCCTGGTGGTGCTGGCCGCGGCCGTCGTCCAGGGCGTCTACCACTTCGCCAGCAAACCGCTGCTGCGGCACTACACCGGGCTGGAGGTGGCCACGTACGCCATGATCGCCGGCACGGTGTTCGCGCTGCCGCTCGTGCCCGCGACGGTCCGGGCCGTGCCCGGCGCCCCCCTGGACGCGCTGCTGTCCGTCGCCTTCCTCGGGCTGCTGCCGTCCGCCCTGGGCTTCGTGATCTGGGGCTACGCCGTCGCCCGCCTGCCGCTCGCCGCGTCCACGGCCGCGCTGTACCTGGTCCCGCCCGTCGCCCTCCTGGTGTCCTTCGTCTGGCTCGGCGAGATCCCGCACCCGGTCGAACTGCTCGGCGGCGCCGTCGTCGTGGCCGGCGTCGTCCTGATCAACCGCCGCTCCGGCCCGGCGGCGCGCTCCCGGGCCGTCGCCGGACGCCTGGGCCACACGAAGGGCGCGGACGAGCGCACCGACGAGCCCTCCGTACACCGCTGAGCCGCCCCCGCCGCCGAAGCCCCTCCCCCGACCGCTGCTGTCCGGACACCGCGTGGTGAAGTGTGGGCCTCTGGCACCTCGGACGGCAAGGAGCGTTTCTTCAGATGACCGCACAGCCCGCACGCCCTGACCGCGGTGGTCCCGGGACCGCCTCGGTCACGGATGTCCCGCCGTTCAAGCCCTCCCTGGTCAAAGCGGTGTTCAGGGACGTGACCCCGCTGCACGTCTCCCGGTCGGCCGCGTGGGCCGCCGCGTCGGTGACGCGGACGGTGCTGACGGAGATCATCGACGGCGCGAGGAGGGCGGCGGCGGAGGCCGGCCGGACGAAGCTGATCCCCGGCGACCTTCTCTCGGCGATCGACCGGAACGTCGAGCTCGAAGTGGGGACCAAGTGGTACCACCACAGCCCGACGTTCAAGGGCCTGACCGGTGTTCTGTACGACGCCGATGGTGTCGTCGTGCCTCCCCATGAGCGCCGTGGGCCGCGCAGGCCGGCTGTGGCCGGTGCCCACCGGTTCGAGGCGGGGGTGAGGAAGCTGCTGCGGAGCCGGGGGGCTACGGCCGTCCCGGCGATGGTCCGCGACCTGGACGGCATCGCGAGCGTGTTCCTGACGGATCTCGCCCGGGACGCGGCCATGGTCGTCCGCGAGGGCGGGGTCAAGCGCTTCGGCACGGTCGCCCTGGTGACGCCGGGCGAACCGGCCCCTCCCCCGCCCCTCAAGGATCCCCTCCTGGCCCTGTCCACCCGCAAGGGGGACAGGCGGACCATCGGCGGGGACGACGTCCTGGCCGCCACCACGATGCGGTTGTTCGGCGGCGTGAGGCAACGAGCCCTCACCGAAGCGCGCGAGGCGACACGGAACGCTCCGGCGGGCTGAGCGGCCGCGACCGGCATCGCCGCCCGGCCCTCATCCGCTCGCGGGGCCCGCTAGGACGGCTGTGACAGGTCGACCGCCCGGTCCACGTCCGCGGGGCGGAGCACGCGCAGGATGCCTTCGAGGAGGTAGTAGTCGGCGTAGGGCAGCGAGATCTCGATGCCGTCCTCTCCCGGGCGGTTGCGGGTGCAGCGGGCCACGACCGCCTCCGCTCGGGCCGAGTGCCTGGTCAGACACGTCTCCGCGAGCGCGGTGAGGATCCGCAGTGCCACGTCCCGGTAGGCGCTCCGGCCGGTCGCCGCGTGCAGGTCCAGCAGGCCGCACGCCATGACGGCCCCGGCGGAGGCGTCCTTGATGTCGTACGGCTGCTGCGGCGCCCGGTAGTCCCAGACGGGGACGTGGTCCGGGGTGAGCGCCTCGATGGCGTAGTCGGCGAGCCTGCGGGCGGTGTCCCGGAACCCGGTGTCGCCGGTCCTGCGGTACATGGTGGTGAACCCGTAGATGCCCCACGCCTGTCCGCGCGACCAGCAGGAGGAGGCGTCGTAGCCCTGCACCGTGCCGGGCCCGAGGGGTGCGCCGGTGTCCGGGTCGAAGTCGTACACGTGCGGGGTCGAGCCGTCCGGGCGGGGGAACACACGCTGGGTGGTCCTCGCGTGCGCCACCGCGATGTCCAGATAGGTGGGGTCACCGGTCTGCTGGCTCGCGAACGCCAGCAGATCCAGGTTCATCATCGTGTCGATGATGACGCGGCCCGCGTTGGCGGTGTCGTCCAGCGCGCCCCACGCCCGGATGAACCCGCCGCGCGGGTTGTAGCGCCGTATGAGGGAGTCCGCCGCGCGTATCGCGCCGGTGCGCCATTCCTCGTCGCCGGTCAGCCGCCAGGCGGTGACCCAGGAGGGGTAGAAGAGGAAACCGAGGTCGTGGGTGGTGGTGTCGGTCTGGCGGGGGGCCAGGTTCCGGGCCGACTCCACCGCCCGGGCGCGGAAGGTGTCGTCCCCGCTGTACAGGTACGCCATCCACAGCGTCCCGGGCCAGAAGCCGCCCACCCAGTCCCCGCCGCGCGAGTACGTCCACTTCTCGAACCTGGTGCCGACCGGGAAGCCGGTCACGCGGGGCGCCACGGCACGGACCTTCGCCACCGCGTAGTCCGCCGCCGCGCTCAGCGTCCGCAGGGTCGCGCCCGTCTCCGCCCGCCCGGGCGCCGCGGGTGCCGCCGACGCCTCCGTGACCGGTCCCACGGCCGCCGCACCCGCCGCCGTGACCAGCAGCGCACGCCGGGAAACGCTCATGCTCGCCCTCCCACTCCGTCGTGTTCGAGAGAAAGTCGGCTGAGCTTGGCACACCCTCGCATGACATGTACACCCACGTGTGCGAAGTTCATGCACATGAACACCCGATGCCCGCCGCCGGGTGGCGAACGGGTCCGGGAAATCGGTCGATGCGCCCCACGGCGCGCTGCTAGCTTGCGGGGGTGGACCTCTTCCAGCACTCCTGGACCGCCCTGCGCACGGCCGTGGCCCGACTCTCCGACGAGGACTTCGCGCGGCCGTCCGGCTGCGCCGGCTGGCTCGTCCGCGACCTGGTGTGCCACCTCGTCATCGACGCCCAGGACGTCCTGATCACCCTCGTGACACCCGCGGCGGGCGAGCCGACACACGACGCGGTGACCTACTGGCACGTCACGGACACACCGCCGACCGGTGACGACCCGCTGGCCGCGCTCACGGTCCGGCTGGCCGCCGCCTACGAAGACCCCGGACTGCTCAAGTTCCATCTGGACGACGTCGGTTCGGCCGCCGGACGCGCTGCGGAACTGGCCGATCCCGAACTGCGGGTGAGCACCCAGGACATGGTCCTCACCGCCGGCGACTACCTCTCGGCGTACGTCCTGGAGTGGACCCTGCACCACCTGGACCTGATCGCACACCTCCCCGGCGCCGGGCGGCCGCCCGCCGAGAGCCTCGCCCGGACGCGCACGATGCTGGAGCGGATCGCCGGGTCCCCCTTCCCCGCGTCCTGGTCCGACGAGGACGCGCTGCGGATCGGCACGGGCCGCCGGGCCCCGACCGACGCCGAACGGACCGCACTCGGCGACCGGCCGGGCAGGAGACTCCCGCTCGTCCTCGGGTGAGTTCCCCATGGGTTTCCGGCGAGTTCCGGGTATGACCTCGTCCCCGGACGCCGGTGAGTTCCTCGGGGCGGCACGGGGAGGCCATGTGTCCGACGCCCTCGTCCCGGACGCCGGGTGGGTTCCTGGCGGGTCACCTCGCCCCGCACCCCGGGTAGAACGGCGTCAGGCCGGCGTGCGGGAGGCGGGCCGGCGGGCGGTGACCGGTGGCCCCTGCGTCCGTGGTGTGCGCGCGGGTGCCGGCCCGCAGTCCGGTGCGCGGGTCGCCGAGCCGGGCCTCGAACACATACACACCGTCGCCCGCGTAGGTGTAGGCCGCCAGGTCGGGGTACCGGTCGTGGTCGTAGTCGGCCACCGCGATGTCCTGCGTGGCGCCCAGGTCGAGTTGTACCGTGCGCCGGCTGCGGCCGGTGCCGGAGAAGGGACCCAGTCGCAGTTCGGCCACGCGGGGCGGGACCGGGTCGTCACCGGCCTGGGCGCGCCCGGCGACGATGGCCAGGTCGCTCCAGCCGTCCTGGTCGAAGTCCGCCACGGCGGCGCGCACATACCGCTGCCGGTTCCCCGGACGGTCGGCCAGTCCCCGCGCCGGGACGGTCCGTTCGCCGGGCGAGCCGGCGCCGAAGGTGATGGCCAGACGGGCGCCGTGGTGGGAGGGGTCGGTGATCCGGTCCGGGCGGCCGTCGTCGTCCACGTCGGCGACGAGGTCTCCGGAACCGGTCAGGCACGCGGCGACGGCGGAGGGTCCGGCCGGTCGCGGCGGGGGCTGCCCCAGGGAGTCCTCGCACCCGGAGCACAGCAGCAGACCGGCCAGGATCACGGCCACGCGGGCACGGCGCCCCGGCCGGGGAGCACCGGTGTGTCCGCGCGTCGCCATGAGCAGGCATCCTAGCCACGCGGCCTACGGCGCACGCCGGTTGGGGCGGTCCGCTCCCCCGGCGCCATCGACGCCGCCCGCTCGGTCGCGGCCTCGGCCCACGGCTGAACCGCCGTGTCCGTGCGTCACGAAAGGTGAGAACGGGTTAACTCACCCGTATCATCCAGGTGTCGCACCACAAGCGGAGGTAGATATGCCGGAAACCGCTGGGCCCGTCACCGAATTGGCCTCTCAGTACGTCAGCCAGGTGACCAAGGACCTAGAACAGAACGTCAAGGAACAGGACCGCGTCACCGCGGAAATCGCCGCGTTGCAGGAGCGGTTGGCCGCACTCCAGCACGACCACGCCATTCTGCTGAACATGCAGCAGGCGCTCGGCATCGCGGCCCCGGCCGCGGCCGCGGTCGTGCCCGCTCCGCGCGGGAAGGACGGCGGCGCCCGGCGCCCCGACACCAAGAAGTCCGGGCCGAAGAAGCCGGCCGCCAAGAAGCCGGCGCCCCGGAAACCGGCGGCCAAGAAGGTCCCCGCGCAGCCCGCGCAGTCCACGGAGCCCGCACAGGCCAAGGAGCCCGCACAGGCCAAGGAGAGCGCACAGCCGACGCTGGTCGAGCTGGTCCGCCGGTATCTGACCGAGCAGAACGAGCCGCGTTCCGCCGCGGAGGTCGCCGAGGCGCTGGGCCGCACTTACCCCGAGCGGGCGGTGCAGACGAAGGTCGTGCGCACCACCCTGGAGAACCTCGTGGCCCGCAACGGCGCGCACCGCAGCAAGCAGGGCTCGTCCGTGTTCTACACCGTGGCCGCCGAACCGGCTCCAGAGGAGACGGCCGGGAACGCGGAAGGCGCCGACCCCGCCCAGTGAGGCCGGGCCGCCTCCCGCGGCACCCCTCGCTCAGGGCCCCCGCTCAGGCGGACGGCGCCTCGGCTTCGCCGAAGCTGGCGAAGTAGGCGGCGGCCATGTCCTCGTCGGCGTGGCCCTGCGCGGCGGCGCGCTCCAGGCGTGCGGCGCTCGCGGCGGCCACGTCCAGGCGCACCCCGTGCTCCTCGCCCGCCCGGACGATGAGCCGGGCGTCCTTGACGGCGGTGGCCACCGAGAACTGCGGGGGCGTCAGTTCCCCGTCCAGGATGAGCCGGGCCTTGGCACGCAGGTAGCCCATGTCGAGCGGGCCGCCGGCGATGGCGTCGAAGAAGTCCTGCGGGTCCACGCCGAGCGCCTTGGCCAGGGCCAGTGTCTCGCCGGTGGCGGTGGTGGCGGCGACGACCCAGCTGTTGGCGACCAGCTTCAGCCGGGTCGCGGCGCCGGCGGTGCCGTCCTCGCCGGTCCACACGGTACGGCTGCCGATCGCGTCGAACACCGGGGCGAGCACGGGCCGGTGCCCGGCCGGGCCCGCGGCGAGGACGAGGAGCTGTCCGGCCTCGGCCGGCTGCCGGGTGCCCAGCACCGGTGCGTCGAAGAACACCAAGCCGTGTTCGCGGGCGAAGGCGGCCAGGTCGTCGAGGGCTTCGGTGCCGGCGGTGCCGCACTGCGCCCAGACGACGCCGGGGCGCAGCGCGGGGGCGGCCTCGCGCATGGCGTCCAGGGCGGCCGGCCCGTCGTAGAGCACGGTCAGCACGACGTCGGCGCCGTCGACGGCCTCGGCGGGCGTGCCGGCGACCAGCACGCCGTCGGCGGCGAGCGGTTCGGCCTTGGCGCGGGTACGGTTCCAGGCGCGCACGGTGTGTCCGGCGCGCGCCAGGTTGCGGGCCATCGCGGCCCCCATGATGCCGGTGCCCAGGACGGTCACGGTGAGCGTGTCGGTCATGACGTCAACTTCCTTTGTGCAGCGGCTATTTGCGAGTCGGCGGGTAGGTCGCCCGGGAGCGGGCACGGCTCCGCCCGCGGAACCGGTCTTCCACCAGCCGACCGCACACCCTCGCACATCACCCGCACCGCTCGCCGTCATGTCCACCGACGGGCCGCGTACGGCGGTCCCATGACCGACGCCGGGCCCGAACCGCGGACCGTCGCCCGCCCCGGTGGGCTGACGGACGGACCCGCCGGTGTCCCGCTCACTGGCTGCCCGGGGTGTCCTCCCCGGTACCCGCCGACCCGGCCGGACCGCCCGTGCCCGGCCACGGCGCGGCAGCCCCCGGGTGAGCGGTCCCGGACGGCGGCGCGGGGGCGCCGACCGTCGGGTGACCGGGCCACTGCCCGGGTATCGCACCGTACGGCTGACCGGGCCACTGCCCGGGTATCGCACCGTACGGGTGAACCGGTCCCTGCCCGGGCGCCGCACCATACGGGTGAACCGGTGCCTGCCCGGGCGCTGATCCGTACGGGTGAACCGGCCATGGCCCGGGCGTCACGCCATACGGGTGCGCCGACCACTGCCCGGGCACCGTGCCGTACGGGTGGGCCGGGGGCAGCGGCGCGGGGGCGGTGCGGTCCAGTCGGCGGCGGCGCAGCCACCACGTCACGGCCGCCGTGTACAGCACGATGCCCGCGACGTCGAGCACGGCCATCTGCCAGCCCGCGTCGGCCGCGGTCTCGTCACTGGCGAGCCCGTCCACCACGGCGGCCGACACACCGAAGGCCAGCAGGTTGTTGACGGCGTGCAGGGCGATGGCCGCCTCCAGTCCGCCCGTGCGCCAGGTCAGCCACCCCGCGCACGCCCCGAACACCAGCAGGTCGGCGAAGCCCCAGGCGGTACCCCAGCCGTGGGCGGCGGCGAACAGCACGGCCTGGGGCACCGCCGCGGCCCACGGCGACCGCAGGAACGCCCCCGCCGTCTGCGTCAGCCAGCCCCGGAAGACGTACTCCTCGGCCGCCGCCTGCAACGGCACCAGCACCAGCAGCATGGCCAGGGCCCGCGCGAAGGCCGGCCAGCCCGCCCACTGGCTCTCCGCCTCGCCGCCGTCCGAGGGCAGCAGGAGCATGGCGCCCATCGCCAGGGCGAGGACCGGCACGGCCGTCAGCGCACACAGCCCGAGCCAGCGCAGGCGCAGCCGCCCGGTCACCGAGGAGACCGTGCCGGCCGGGCGCCGGCCGATCCAGCGCACGGTCAGCAGCAGCACGGGTATGACCACCGCAATCGACAGCAGATCCAGCGCGGTGCCCGAGACGGGCCCGAACTCCGGCCAGCCGTCGGCGTCCTCGGGGTAGCCGAGGGCCACGCCCAGGACCAGGAAGCAGAGCATGAGGACGAGCACGGCGAGCACATAGCCCACGGCCACGACCAGGGTCCCGAGCAGCGGGCGCCACCACTGGTGGCGCGGCGCGAGACGGGCCAGACGGTGGTACGGGAGCTGCTCGGCGAGCGGTGGCTGTGTCATGCCGTCAGCCTGCCAAAGATCCGCAGGTGTGCCATCGGCCCACGGCAGGAGCGGTGTCTCTACCCCTGGGTGGGGACGGACCTCCACCCGTGGGCCGGTGCCCGCCGCATGGAGCGGCCCTTACGCTCGTCGGCGAGATGGAGACGATACGCAACTGGCTTCTGCCCCTGCTGCTTGCGGCCGGGCAGGGCGTCCTGCTGTGGCCCGGGGTGTACCCGGACGGCCGCCCCGGTCCGCTCGCCCTGGCCGCCGTGCTGTGCGCGCTGACCGTGGAGACGGCCGCGCTGGGACGGCGCCGTACCGCACCGGTGCGGTCGCTGGCCGGCACCCTGGCCGCCGGGGTGCTCGGCGGGCTCGCCTGGTCCGACGGCTATGTGGGCCTCGGCTCGCTGATCGCCCTGTACTCCGTCGCCGTGCGCTGCCCGGTGCCGGTCATGGTGCGCGCGCTGGCCGCCGTGGTGGGCGTCGACTGGGTGGGGGCCGCGGTGTCCGAGGGGCTGCGGGCCCCGCTGCTGTCCATGATGGCCGTCTCGCTGGGCACCTGTGTGCTGTGCGCGGGGCTCGGCGAGGCACGGCGCCAGTGGCTCGCCGGCCGGCTGACCGCCGCCCGGCGGCTGGCCGGGGCGGAGCGGGCCCGCCGCCTCGCGGGCGACCAGGAGCGCCGGCGACTGGCCCGGGAACTGCACGATGTGAGCGCCCATCACCTCACCTCCGTCGTGGTGACCGTGGACGCGGCGCTGCGGCTCCGCGACGACCGCCCCGAACTGACCGCCGAGGCGCTGGCGTTCGCGGAGCGCACCGGCACGGAGACCCTCACCGCGCTGCAACGGCTCGTGGGGCTGCTGCGGGACACCGGCCGCCCGGACCACCGGCCGATGAGCGGGCGGATCGAGGAACTCGTCGCGGGTTTCGGCCGGCTGGGCCGTCCGGTCACCGCGCGGATCCCGGACGACCTCGCGGGCCCGGCGGCCGAGGCGGTGCACGGCATCGTCCGCGAGGCCCTGACCAACGCGCTGCGGTACGCGCCCGGCGCCGCCGCCCGGGTGGACGTCCGGCGGGTGCACGGGCTGCTGGAGCTGACGGTGGAGAACGCGCCGCCGCGCGTCACCGCGCAGGGTGCCGGGGGCCTCGGCGCGGGGCGCGGCGTGGCCGGGATGCGCGAGCGGGCCGCCTCCGTCGGCGGCGAGCTGACCGCCGGGCCCACGCCGGAGGGCGGCTGGCGGGTGCGTGCGACGCTGCCCGACGCCGCCGCGGCGCGGCGGCCGGAGGAGACCGGCTGGCGGCGTGACGTCCTGCGGGAGCAGCGGTTCGCCGATCCCGCGCTGATGCTGGCCGCCATGCTGCTGCCGGTGGCGTACATGCTGGCGGACCTGGAGGGCTGGCCGGGCGCCGCGCGCCGGGCCGTGCTGCCGGAGCTGCTGCTCGTGTGCGGCCTGCTGGTGCTGCACGCGCTGCCGCTGCTGTGGCGCAGGCGGGCCCCCTGGGCGGTGTTCGGCGCGGTGCTGGCCACCGCCTGGGCGGGCCCGGTGGCCGTCGTCGCGGTGCCCCTGCCGCCCCAGGCCGCGCAGTTCCTGGCCGCCGGCACACTCGTGGAGACGCTGGCCGTGTACGCGGTCGCGGCCTACGGCCCGGGAGCCGGGCGCACCTGGCCGGCGCCGGCCGTGACCACCCTCGGGGCGGCCGGTGCCGTGTCGGCGATCGCGTGCGCCGACGGCATGGTGGCGGGCGAGCCGGCGGGCCCGGCCGACGCGGTTCTGCTGGCGTTCATGCTGTCCGTGATGACGGGCCCGGTGTTCACCGCCGTGTGGGGTGCGGGGCTGCTGGTGCGCCGCCGCCGGGTACGGGCGGTGGCGTACGACGACTTCGCGTTCGCCAGCTCGATGTGGCAGGCGGACCGGGCGGCCGAGGCGGAACGGCAGCGGCTGGCGGCCACGTTGCGCGAGGCGGTGCTGTCGCACACCCGGGCGCTGGTCGGCGCGGCCCGCCGGGGTGAGCTCGCGGAGGTCGCGGACACGGCCCGGGCGGCGCTGGCCGCGATGCGGGAGATGCTGCGCGGCCTGGCGGACGGCGACGGCGGGCCCGGCGGGCCGCTGGCCCCGTCGCCGTCCGCCGCCGATCTCGACGCGCTGTGCCGGGCGCTGCGTTCGGCGGGCCGGGAGGTACGGCTGCGGGGCCTGCCGGAGGCCGCCCGGGGGCTGCCGCCGTCCACGCAGGTGTCGGTGTACCGGATCGTCGAGGCCGCCCTCGGCGCGGGCGATCCGGGCCCGGCGCGGGTGACCCTGCGGCGCCGCCGCGGCACCCTGCGGATCACGGTGACCGGGGTCCGGCTGGCCGTCGCGGGCCCGGTCGCCGAACGCCTGCGGGTGCAGGTCGCCGCCGGTGAGGGGCGGATCGCGTGCGAACCGGCCGGTAGGCTACGGGTGTCGTTGCCGGCCGGGGCTCCTGGGGCCCCCGTCCAGGAGGTGTCCCCGTCGCCATACGCGTGATCGTCGTCGACGACCAGGCCGTGGTCCGCGCCGGATTCGCGGCCATCGTGGACGCCGAACCCGATCTGACCGTGGTGGCCGAGGCCGGTGACGGGGCGACGGCCGTGTCGCTCGCGGCGGCGCGGGAGGCCGATGTCGTCCTGATGGACATCCGGATGCCGGGCATGGACGGGCTCACCGCCACCCGGCTGATCACCGCGCCGCCCGGCGGGCCCCGGGTGCTGGTGCTCACCACGTTCGACCTGGACGAGTACGTGTACGAGGCGCTGCGGGCCGGGGCGTCCGGGTTCCTGCTGAAGGACGCCCGGCCCGACGAGTTGCTGTCCGCGATCCGGGTGGTCGCGGCCGGCGACGGCATCCTGGCGCCCGCCGTGACCGGCCGGCTCATCCGCACCTTCGCCCTCGGTGGCCCGCCCCCGCCCGTGGCCGGAGGGCCGCTGGGCCGGCTCACCCAGCGGGAGCGCGAGGTCCTGCTGAAGATCGCCACCGGGCTGACCAACGCCGAGATCGGCGCCGAACTCGGCGTCACCACCGGCACGGTCAAGAGCCATGTCAACGCGCTGCTGTCCAAACTCGGGCTGCGCGACCGGGTCCAGGCCACGATCCTCGCCTACGAGACGGGGCTGATCAGTCCGCGCGGCGCCCTGGCGGACTGACCGCGCCCACCCCCCGACAGGCCGCTGTCCGCACACTGCGGGCAGGTCCGTGTCCGTTCCCCGCCGGTGTTCCCGCGCCCCGGGCGGTGGGATGGGCACATGACTTCACGAGAGCAATTGAGCGGCAGGAAGGCCCTGGTGACCGGCGGCAGCCGGGGCATCGGCGCGGCGACGGCCCGGCGGCTGGCCCGGGAGGGCGCGGACATGGCCCTGACATATGTGCGCGACAAGGAGGCGGCCGACGCGGTCGTACGGGACATCGAGGCGCTGGGGCGGCGGGCGGTGGCCCTGCGCGCCGACGCGGCGGACGCGGTGGAGGCGGCGGACGCGGTACGGCGGGCCGCCGGGGAACTGGGCGGGCTGGACGTACTGGTGGGCAACGCGGCCGTCGGGGTCATGGAACCGCTGGAGCACCTGTCCCTCGCCGACATCGACCGGGTCCTCGCGGTGAACGTGCGCGGGGTGTTCCTCGCGGCCCGGTCCGCCGCCGCGCTGATGGGGCCCGGCGGACGGATCGTCACCGTCGGCAGCTGTGTCACCGCGCGGGTGCCGGGGCCGGGGGCCACGCTGTACGCGATGAGCAAGTCCGCCGTGGTCGGGCTGACGAAGGCGCTGGCGCGGGAGCTGGCCGGGCGCGGCATCACGGCGAACGTGGTGCATCCGGGCCCGACCGACACCGACATGAACCCGGCGGACGGCCCCTATGCCTCCGGTCAGGCGGCCATGACCGCGCTCGGCCGGTTCGGCACGGCCGACGAGGTGGCGTCCATGGTGGCGTTCCTCGCCGGGCCGGAGGCGGCCTATGTGACGGGCGCGGAGTTCTCGGTGGACGGCGGCTACGCGGCCTGAGCCGGCCGGGCCGGGGAGGACGCGCGCGTCACGGCCGGTCCAGGCGGCGCACGTCCTCCTCGTCCCACTTCCGGGTGTCACGGGGCCGCACATAGGGCTCGGCGTGGGGCGGGTGACCGCCGGCGATGGCCCGCTGCCGCAGGGTCTCCGCATCGAACTCCAGGCCCAGCAGGATGGCCAGGTTGGTGATCCACAGCCAGACCAGGAAGACGATGACGCCGGCCATCGTGCCGTAGGTCTTGTTGTACGAGGCGAAACCGGCGACGTAGAACGCGAAGCCGGCGGACGCCACCAGCCAGATCAGCAGGGCGAGGACGCTGCCCGGGGTGATCCACCTGAAGCCCCGGACCTTGGCGTTGGGGGTCGCCCAGTACAGGATCGCGATCATGAAGGTGACCAGCAGGACGAGCACCGGCCACTTCGCGATCGACCACGCCGTCAGGGCCGCGCCGCCGAGGCCGAGCGCCTGCCCGGCGCGCTCGGCCAGGCCGCCGCTGAAGACCACGATGAGCGCGCCGGCCACGGAGAGCACCATCAGGACGACCGTGACGCCCAACCGCACCGGGAGGATCTTCCACACCGGACGGCCCTCGGGCATGTCGTAGACGGCGTTGGCGGCGCGGATGAAGGCGGCCACGTAGCCGGACGCCGACCACACCGCCAGCACGATGCCGACCAGTGCCATCACCGAGCCGATGCCGGCCTTGCCCTGTAGTTCTCCCACGGTCCGCACGAGGATGTCCCGGGCGGGGCCGGGGGCGAGGTCACGGACGTTGGCCAGTACCCGGTCCGTGGCCGACCGGCCGACGACGGACAGCAGGGAGACCAGCACCAGCAGGGCGGGGAACAGCGACAGGACGCCGTAGTAGGTGAGCGCCGCGGCCCGGTCGGTCAGCTGGTCGTCCCGGAACTCTCGCAGCGCGCCCCGGAACACCGCGCCCCAGGCCCGCCGGGGCAGCCGGGCCGGGCTGTCCGGCGCCGCCCGCTCGGTCTCCGGCGCGGGCCCGGCCTCCTCCGGCGCGGGCGTCCGGACGTCCCGTTCCTCGTCGCGGTCCGGGGCCGCCCGCCCCGGCTCCGGTGCGGGTCCGGCCTCCTGCCGCGTGGGCGTCGAAGGCTCCTGGTGCTCGTCGGCGGCCTGCCGGTGACGCCGCCGGGGAACGTGCAGCTTGGTCATGGGGGCCGGGTAACCAGCCGGGCCGCCCTCACGCGCGCGGGGCGGATCCGGCCGCCGGGAGGCGGGCCCGGCCGGGGGCCGTCTCCGTGCCCGGGGCGGACGCACCCGGTCAGCCGACGCCCCCGCTGAGGTTCCCCCACCGGGGTCCGATCTGCTTCCACTCCTCGTCCCACTCGGCCATGCGCCGCCGGATCAGCGAGCCGCGGACCAGCCGTACCCCGCCCCAGACCAGCGCGCCGGCCGCCGGGGCGACGAGGGCGCCGGTGAGGGCCGCCTGGACGTCGGCGGCGGTGCCGGTGACGGGCGCGGGCACGACTCGGCCGGCCCGGTCCGTCCACACCGTGACCCGGCTTCCGGCGGGGGCGCCGGGGGCGACCTTGACCTGGTCGGTGCGCACCGCTCCGTTCGCGTCCGTCCAGCGCACGGTCGCCCACACCCGCCCGTCGGCGTGGCCGCCGCCCGCGCCGGGGGTGCGGGGCGCGCCGTCGGTGAGCACGGCGGAAGCGGGGTGCAGTTGGGCCAGCCGCGCCGTGAACGCGGACTCGGAGGCACGGGCCGCCGCCACGCCCGCGACGATCCCGGCGAGCAGGGTCAGCAGCCAGCCGGCGAGCACGATCCATGCCTCGACGACATCGCTGTGCCGCTTGAGCGGGTTGCGCCGCCAGCGCCACAGCCGCACTCGGGTGACCGCCGTGGGGGGTGTCCGGGTCATCGTCACCGCCTCCTTCCGCGCACCGGCGGCCCGCGACCGGGGCGGCCTGACGCGGTGACCGGGGGCCGGTCGCGGAGCGAGCGTCACGACACCATCCTGCACCCGTCCCGGCCGGTCGTACGCCCCGCTGCGGCAACCCGTCTCAGGAAGACGGGGTGAGCGGGAGGTCGTCGGTGTAGGCGTTCACCGGCGGGGCGACGGGCCGGGCCTCCCGGACGTCGAGTGCGGCCTCGGCGGTGGGCGTGCCCAGGGTGCCGCGCGGGTGCCAGGTACCGGTCACCGCCAGCCAGGTGTCGGCGGGCGGCGCCGGTCTGCCGTACACGCGCACCCGGACGGTCCGGGAGTCCGCGGCGCAGCAGGAGAAGACGATCCGGGTCAGGTACCAGCCGCCGTCCCGGCCGGCCGGGGTGACGAAGCCCGTCAGCCGGACGGTGCGGCCCTCGATGGCCAGGCCGCGGTCCTGCCGCACCCGCTTGATGAACTCCGTGAGGGTCAGCGGCAGGGGCGAGGTCGCGGGCAGCGGGGCGAAGCCGTGCTGTACGGCCATCGGTTTGTCGCCGGCGCGGGCCGCGGTGTACGCGCCGAGCGCGGGCGGGGCGTACCAGAGCAGGCTGAGCGCGGGCAGGAGCAGCAGCCAGGCGACCCGGGGAGTGCCGGTGTGGTCGTGCCCGTGGCCGTGGTGCTCGGCAGGCCGCCGGCCGGCGGGGGCGACGGCCGATGTCAGGGCGAGCAGCAGCAGGACGGCGCCGGAGGCGATCAGCAGGGGGCGCAGCCCGGCCTTGACGTAGCGCAGGTAGAGGTCGGTGAAGAGGGCCGTGTGCAGCAGGCCGGCCCCGGTCAGGGCCGGCAGCAGGTTCTGGACGAGGCGTCTCACCACAGCGCTCCCCCGGTCAGGACGCTGCTGGTGACCGCCACGACGGTGGTCGCCGTGCAGAACCGCCAGGCGAAGGCGCGGCCGAAGGTGCCCGCTTGCAGCGCGATGAGCTTCAGGTCGACCATCGGGCCGACCACCAGGAACGCGAGCCGGGCGGTCGGCGAGAACCCGGTGAGGGAGGCGGCGACGAACGCGTCCGCCTCCGAGCAGACGGCGAGCAGCACGGCGAGGCCCGCCAGGAACAGCACCGACAGCCACGGCGAGCCGGAGAAGGTGTCGAGGACGGCGCCCGGCACGGCGACGTCGAAGGTGGCGGCGGCCATCGCGCCCAGCACCAGGAAGCCGCCGGCGTGCAGGAAGTCGTGCCGGAAGCCGAGCCGGAACTCGGTCCAGCGGCTGTGTCCGGGCCGGTGCCCGGTGTGCCGGTGGCGCAGCAGGGGGCGCAGCCACTCCTCCTTGCCGAGCCAGAGCCACAGCCAGCCCATCACGGCCGCCGTGGCGAGGGAGGCGAGCAGCCGGGCGGCGACCATCGCGGGGTTGCCGGGGAAGGCGACGGCGGTGGCGGTGAGCACCACGGGGTTGACGGCCGGCGCGGAGAGCAGGAAGGCGAAGGCGGCGGCCGGTGGCACGCCCCGCCGGATCAGGCTGCTCGCCACGGGCACGGAGGCGCACTCGCAGCCGGGCAGCACGGCCCCGGCGGCCCCGGCGACCGGTACGGCGAGGGCGGGCCGCTTGGGCAGCACCCTGGTGAACAGGCCGGCCGGTACGAAGGCGTTGATGGCGCCGGACAGCGCGGTGCCGAGGAGCAGGAACGGCAGCGCCTGCACGGTGATGGCCAGGCAGACGGTCCGCCAGGCCTGGACGGCCGGATGTTCCAGCCACCGGGTGCCGGCCGGCCCGAGCACGACCGCGGCACCGGCGGCGGACACGAGCACGGCACCGAGCCACCACGGCCGGACGCCGGACAGCCCGACGCCGGACAGCCGGGCGCCGGACAGCCGGGTCCCGCTCCGGCGCTCGGGCGGACCGGCGGTCACGCACCGCGCCACGTCGGCCTTTTCGTCCGTCTTCTCCATGTTCGCTCCGGATGTCGATGTCGGGGCGACCATAAGGCGAGGAGTCCGGCCCGGCCGCGCGCACACGCCGCCGGGAAGGCGAGCCGGGCGGCACGATGCGTCCCATCGGAGGTCCGCGGTCGGCGGCGGGGGCTTTTCGGCCGCCGTGGAAGGGGCACGCGGTCGGGGTACGACTTCCGACCGGAAGGGGCGCTACCGCGATGTCCGAGTACGAACGTTCCCGCACGATGCCCGCGCAGCCCGAGCACGTCTTCGACCAGGCGGCCAACGTCGCCCAGCTCGACGCCTGGCTCCCGGACGCCCTGCACGTGCGCGTCGAGGACCCGCCCGCCGTGACCGTGCACGAGGACCTGTCCGGCCAGGACCTGCCCGCCCTGCTGCGGGCCGAGCCGGACCAGATGCGGCTGGAGTGGGGCACCCGCGAGCAGGGCGCCTACACCGGCTGGCTCCAGGTGGCGGGCATCGGCAGCGGCGCCAGCGAGGTGACCGTGCACCTGTCGTTCTTCGACGAGAGCCACGACCCGGGCGAGCGGGCGGTGGGCGAGGCGCTGGACGGCAGTCTGCGGCGGCTGGAGGAGCAGGTGCGCATGCGGTCCGACAACGCGGCCGGCTGACCCGCGCACCGGGACCCCAAGGGCGTTTGCCGGGGGGAAGGCGCGGGGACCCGGGGGCCGGAGGTGATCGTCGTGCCCGAACCCGGCAGCAAGAAGTACGACACCCGCAGGGCGCGGCTGCGCAAGGAGGCCGAGCGCTCGGGGATCTCCGACCAGGACGCCAATGCCGTCGCCAAGGAGACCTTGCGGCAGGAGCCGGAAGGGCGGAGCGGGGGCCCGAAGACGGAACGCGGTCGCGGTCCGAAGGGCGAACGGCCTGGGAACGAGTAGCCGGACACCGGGGCCCGGCCGACACCGAGCACCGGCCGGCCGCTCCGGCCCGGCACCGGAACAGTCGGAGACCGCGGGCCTCCCCGATCGGCGGGGAGGCCCGCGCGCCGTGCGCCGGTCCGGGCCAGGCCGCGAGGTACCGGGCCGGGCGGCGCGTCCTGCAAGGCGCCCGGGTGGGCTCGTCCGGCGGTCAGGCCGCGAGCGGGCGGTCCGGGGTGAGGCGGTCCAAGAGCTGGTCGTGGTGCAGTGCGGCCACGGGGGCCAGCAGGTCGGGGTGGCGGAGCAGGGCGGCGGCGCTGCGGTCGCGGTCGTCGGGGGCGAGCAGCCGGCGGTACTCGGCCGGCGCGTGGGCGGTGCGGTCGGCGAGCGCGGTGACGGCGAGGGCGGCCAGCTCGGGGTCGGTGAGCAGCGCGGCGGCCCAGCTGGCGACGACCTCGTCCACCCAGGTGCGCCAGGCCCACTCCTCGGCGGCGTGCCCGCCGGCCGGTTCCCCGCCGGTGATCCAGTCGAGGCGGGCGGCGCCGCCGGGGCCGGCCAGGGTGACCAGGCCCGCGTCGATCTCGGTGGGGTAGCGCAGCCGGGCGGCGACCGTCGCCGCCTGCCGGGCCTGCGCCTCGCACAGCGCGGCGGCGAGCGCGCCGCCGCTGGGCGGGTAGGCGACCGTCAGCCAGCGCGCCGTGGCGGCGATCAGGGGGGACAGGTCAGTGGGCACAGCCGGGCCGTTCCGAGGTGAGGGGGCAGGGGGCTCCACGCCACGGTAGCCGGGCGCCCGGCACGCCCGGGAGGGGGTGCGCACCAGGTCATGTGTGAGGTGACGCACGCCCGCGCCGGACAGCGGGGGTCAGGGGGTGCTGCTGGGGATGACGCAGTTCTTCGGCTGGGGCGTGCCGGTGGGCCAGCCCAGGCCGACGTACCTGAGCGTGCCCTCGCCCTTGCGGCCCGGGTCCAGTTCGACCACCGCCACCGGCTTGTCGTACGGGTTGCCGCCGCCGGTCAGGCAGATCAGGCCGCTGGTGCCCGGCACCCGGTGCTGGGCGTTCAGCCGGACCCACTCCTGGCCGACCTCCTCCAGGCTGGGCACCTTCTCGGCGGGGCCGCTCTGCACCTGGTGCAGCGCGGTGCCGATGGTGACCATGCCGTCGTACACGAGCATCGTGCGGGAGTCGTCCAGGCTGGGCGGGGCACCGAGGTCGGTCCCGCCGCGCCGGACTTTTTTGATCAGGTTCGTCAGGATGTCCAGGGCCTCCTTGGGCTCCGCGAGGTACTGGGGCAGTTCCTTCGCGGTGGGTTCCCGGCCGTGGCGCTCGCGCCACTCGTCGCGCCAGGCGGCCAGCTCGGTCTCCCATGCCTTGGGGTGCGCGGGGGCGGCGTACTGCACCGTCACCTTGGCCTCGCCGTCCGTGCCGCGCAGCGCGTCCCAGTCGTCCGCGCTCATGTACTGCCGCAGCGAGGCGGCGTCGGAGCCGCTGATGATGGTGTAGTGCCGTTTCTCGCAGCCGACCTCGGCGAGCTTGAGCGCGAAGAGCCGCAGGTGCAGGGTGCGCCCCGCGAAGTAGACGGTGTCGGGGCCGGAGACGCAGATGTTGTTGGCGATCTCGGTGAACTGGTTGCCGGTGGAGCCCGCCTCGTCGATCGCCGGGGAGGTGAAGGACATCTCGGCGGGACCGGCCGGGCCCTTCTCCTCGATGCTGTCGAACGCCTTCGCCAGCGACTCGTTGTAGCTGTCCTGCCGGGTGTCGTGGACCAGCACCGTCCTGCGGTCCTCCCGGTCCTGTCCCCCGGTGAAGGCGGCCAGCGCCCGGGCGACCTCGTAGTTGGTGGGGATGATCCGGGCCAGGCCGGGGAACTTCGGTTTCGCCGCCGCGTCCAGGCCCTCCTCGTTCGCGATCCCGTCGCCGGTGATCCGGGAGGCGAGCACGGGGATCTTCTGCGCGGTCAGGCGCCCGACGGCCTCGGTCGTGGCGTCGAGGCTGAGGTTGAAGCCGGTGACGGCGCGCAGCCGGTCCTCGGGCGAGCGGGCCATGCGCAGCAGGGTGTCCACCACCGTCTTCTGGTGGGCGTACTCCCGGCCGGGGTTGGCCAGCACCAGCCGGATCTTCGGCGGTTCGCCCTCGCCCTCGTTGGCCCGCAGCTGTCCCAGGTAGGCCCCCTGGAGGTCGCTGCGTATCTGCCGGCGCAGCGCCTCGCTGCCGGACTGGAGCGGCAGCATCATCGCCACCGTCACATGGGGGCCGTCCTCGATCCTCTCGTTCTCCTGGGCGATGGCGCGGGCGACGCCGCCGATCTCCGGGGTGCCGAAGTCGTAGCCCTCGCCGTTGACGCCGACGCACTCGTCGCCGATCCGTGCGACGCCCTCGGCGCAGGTGTCCGGCCGGTGGAGGAAGGTCCAGCCGAACAGGCCCCCGGCCACCAGGGCCGCCGTGCCCAGCAGGGCGTAGAGGATCTTCTTCCACCTGGGCATCCGCGTTATCTCCTTCGCCCGAGCTGATCGGTGCAGGTGCAGCGCAGCAACGGCTGGTCGTTCTCGGCCAGTCCGCTCCACTCGGTGGCGGTCCGGCCCAGTTGCCCGGCGCCCTCGAACTCCATGATCGACAGCAGGTCCAGCAGTTTGGCCAGCGTGCGGGCGGTCTCCCGGCCGGTGGGCCTGGTCCGCTCCTCGCACAGCCAGACCGCGTGCAGCAGTTGGTCGACCGTGCGGCGCAACGCCGGTCCGTCCACCGTGACCAGCCCCTGGGCGCGTTCCCGGCGGGTGTCCGCGCCCGACGGGTACGGCGCCTGGGCGATCTCCAGCAGCTCCGCGCACCACTCCCGGGGGCGGCCGGGCAGCGTGCCGGCCAGATGGCGGACCACGTCGTCGGCCCCGCCGGAGACCAGGTGGTGGTTCATGCGGTGTGCCGTGACGGAGTGGAAGGCGGCCCCGCTCGGCGCCCCGTCGTCCGCCGCGCGTCCGGTGTAGTGGTCGCGCAGCAGGTGGTGGTCGGCGTACCAGGCGGCGCCGTCGGGGAGCAACGCGTACAGCCGGTGCACCAGCAGTTGGCGCAGGCCGAAGTCCCCGATGAAGTGCCGTTCGCAGGTGGGCCATCCGGTGTCGGTGAGCAGTTGCTCGACGTGATGGGCCGTCAGCCGGTGCACGCGGCGCCGCTGATGGTGGCGCAGCAGGACGTCCGCGCACTCCGTGTCGTGCGCCACCGACAGATGGGTGAGCAGGTCGAGCCAGTGGTCGTGGTGCTCGGCCGGCAGCCGCACCGGGAGCTGGTCCAGTACGAGTTCGCGCAGCAGCACCTCGGCCACGGGCAGCTCGGCGGCGCCGTCGCCCGTGCCGGTCAGCGGGGCGTCCAGGATGGCGCGGTCGTTGGCGTCCGCCGGCATGCGGAAGGCGGCGGCGGCCTCGGCCAGCCGGATCACCGTGTGCGGGCGTCCGCCGCTCAGCCGTGCCACGGCGGCGTCGATGCGGCGGCGGTTGGTGCCGCCCTCCGGTTCGGCGCGCCGCTGTCTGCGCTCGGTCTCCCGGCGCAGTTGGTCGCCGGTGAGCAGGGGCATCCGCAGCAGCAGGACCCCGTCGGCCAGCGGTGCCCGGCCCGCCGGGGCGTCGGTGCGCCGGGACCACGCGGGCGGGGAGCCGTCGGCCGGCCGGAACTCCGCCGGGGCCGGTACCTCCTCGGGCGGCAGGCCCTCGTACAGGAAGGCGCCGCCGTCCGCGCGGCGCGCGGTGCCGGCGATCACCACCCGGTCGCGCTGCCCGGCGCGGCGGTCGATCAGTACGGCGCGCAGCAGTCGCTCGCCCAGCGGGGACTCGGCGCGGTCCAGCAGCACCGCGGGGCGGCCGACCCGGCGCAGCCAGCCGACCGCGCCCGTGTAGGCGGCTTCCAGGTCCTCGCGCAGCGCCTGGAAGAGGAAGCGCTCGGCCAGCTCCCGTCCCTCGCCGCCGGCCCTGAAGTCGGCGGCGAGGTCGCGCAGGCCGTGCTCGGGCTGTCCGGCCGCGCCGGGGTAGGCGCCGTAGATGCGGGCCATCTCGGCCTTGCCGCGGGGTGCCAGGCCGGAGACGAGGGCGTCCACGAGGGCGGTGCTGACGGCGGCGGAGTACGGGTCGAGGGCCTGTCCGGACAGCGTGGCCAGCAGGTTCCGGATGGCGCCGAGGAGGGCGCCGCGCCAGAAGTCACCGGCGCCCAGGCCGCGGAAGCGCTGCCGCTGGGGTAACTCCGCGTACCGTTCGACCTCCGCCGCGACCGCTTCGGGGGTGCCGTCCGCGACACCGGTGGCGATCATCGCGAGGCCCGCGAAGAGCCGGGGGAAGGTGAAGGCGCCGCCGGTGCCCTGCCAGGTGGACAGCCGGCGGGCGGCCTCGACCAGGACCTCGGTGGCGGCCGAGCGGGCGCCGGGCTCCGGCTCGGCCCGGTCGGCGTAGACCGGTGAGCCGCAGTCCAGGTAGATCACCGGCAGCTTGGTGGCGAAGCGGTCCCGTACGGCGCGCAGCAGCCGCCCCTTGCCCATGCCGGGGCCGCCGGTGAGCAGCACGACCGGGATGTCGGGCCCGTACAGCGGTTCACGGCCGGCACCCGAGGGTGACCGCCCGAGCATGTGCGCGAAGAAGCCTTCCTCGCCGAGGAGCCTCTCGAACCCCAGGTCATCACACACGGATCCCTCTGGATGGCTCTCCCGCCCGGGAGCGGGTGATCGTTGTGGCGGAAGGAGATTAGTGGAACACGGAGCCTTCTGTTCCGACAACGGTGCTTACACGAAAGAAAGACGGCAATGTTCCGGCCCGGACGGGCGGGCGTGAGGGGGTGGGTGCGCTGGGGTGGGCGGGGCGGGGCCGGTTGGCGCTGATGAGGTGTCAGTTGCCTTGTTCCTGGCGCTCCGTGGCCGGCGGCTGGTGGCCGGGTGCCGGGGCCGGGGGGTGTTCGCGGCGGGCACCGTAGGCGAGGAAGTAGGCGGGGAGGCGGCGCAGCCAGGGCGCCGCGGTGAGCAGGGCCGCGACGCGGCGGGCGCGCTCCGGGCCGCCCAGGGGCGGGCCGCCGCGCAGGACCGGTGCGATGAAGCGGGCGTGGGCGGCGCGCTGGAGCGCCTGCGTGGCGACCGTGGTGGGGCGGCGACGGCGCTGCACGGCGCGTACGTCACGCAGCCGCACCCTCCCCTGCCGCAGCGGCCCGGCCAGAAGGCGGGCGGCGGCGACGGCGTCCTGTACGGCGAGGTTGATGCCGATGCCGAACACCGGGGACATGGCGTGCGCCGCGTCGCCGACGCACAGCAGACCGGGCCGGTGCCAGCGGCGCAGGCGGTCCAGGTGGACGTCGAGCAGCTTGACGTCGTCCCAGGACCCGAGGGCCTGCGCGCGGTCGGCGAGCCAGGGGGCGGCGGCGGTGTAGTCGGCCCGGAAGCGGTCGAGACCGGCCGCGCGGCGCTCGGCGTCGGTGCCCTTGGGGATGAGCGCCGCGCACTGCCAGTAGTCACCGCGGTCGATCATCGCGGTCAGCAGGCCGTCGCCGGCGCCGCCGACGAGCCCGGACGGGTCGCCGTCGCGCCGCGGCAGCCGGAACCACCAGGCGTCCATGGGGCAGGCGAAGCGGCGCAGCCGCAGCTCCGGCCGGGCCCGCGCCAGCGACCCGCGGCCGTCGCAGGCCACGGTGAGGACGGCGCGCAACGTGCCGGCGCCGCCGTCGGCGGTGCGGTAGCGCACCCCGGTGACCCGCCCGGACTCGACCAGGAACCCGGTCGCCTCGGTGTTCATCCGCAGCTCGAAGGACGGTTCGCGCCGGGCCTCCTCGGCCAGCAGGTCCAGCAGGTCCCACTGCGGCACCATCGCCACGTAGTCGTAGGGACCGCGCAGGACCGAGAGGTCGGCGACCGTGACCGGCGCGCGGCCGGCCCCCACCGGCAGCTGGACGGTGCGGACCCGGCGCTGCGGCAGCCGGGCGAAGCGCTCGGCCAGACCCAGCTCGTCCAGCAGGGCCAGGGTCGACGGGTGGACCGTGTCGCCGCGGAAGTCGCGCAGGAAGTCGGCGTGTTTCTCCAGCACCGT
Source organism: Streptomyces sp. SudanB182_2057 (assembly GCF_964272715.1). NCBI lineage: Bacteria > Bacillati > Actinomycetota > Actinomycetes > Kitasatosporales > Streptomycetaceae > Streptomyces > Streptomyces sp. SudanB182_2057. Next base: position 7,616,446 of record NZ_OZ186798.1, on the reverse strand, counting down.
CACCCGGACCCCGGCGCGCGCCAGCAGCAGCCCGAGCACCATGCCCGCCGGTCCTCCGCCCACGACACAGCATGTGGTGTTGTCGTCCATGGCCGCGCCGCCCTTCTCAGGAACAGTTATTCATCACATGATGAATAATATGCCCCGAGGACCACCGCCACAAGGCCGCGTGTCGCCGCCGGTCAGGGGGGCACTCGTCCCGCGCCCGGTACGGGGCGGCAGGACACCGGAGGCAATCGGGAGGTCTCATGACGACGGACGCCGAACCCTACGACGAGGCGGACGGCCTGCCGCTGGGCGGGTACGCCACCCTTGCCTCCGTGTTCGCGGCGGGCATCGGCTCCTTCGCACTGCTGGCCCGGCGCCGGGGCGTACAGCTGCCGCCGGACGTGCCGCCCTGGGACGTGCTGCTCATGGGCACGGCGGCGTACAAGGCGTCCCGGGTGGTGACCAAGGACAAGATCACCAGCTTCCTCCGGGTGCCGTTCACCCGCCGCGCCGACGAGGGCGAGGCCAGCGAGGTCATGGACGAGCCCAAGGGCTCCGGGCTCCGGCGGGCCGTCGGCGACCTGGTCTCCTGCCCGTTCTGCACCGCGGCCTGGGCCGCCGGCGCCCTGGCCTGCTCCTACGCCGCGTCACCCCGGCTCACCCGGCTGGTGTGCGCCGGTTTCGGCGCGCTGACCGTGGCGGACTGGCTCCAGTACGCCTGGACGGCGACCCAGCAGTCGGTCGAGGGCTGAGCGGCGCACCGTCCCGCGTTGAGCGGCGCATCACCCCGCGTTGAGCGGCACATCACCCCCGCTGAGCGGCGCACCGCCCCGCGATGGGCCGGCCGAGCGACGCCGTGGGCGCCCGTGGCGAGACCGGGCGCCCGTCATCCCCGGGCACGCGGCTCATCCGGGCGCGCGGCCGTCCCCGGGCACGCGGCCATCCCCGGCCACGCGGTCATTCCTCCTCCGTCGCGGCGGACAGTTCCACGTCCAGCACGCCGTCGTCCCGGAACAGCTCCGACGCCAGCACGGAGGGATCCGCCGTGCCCTCCAGTTGCAGCAGCACCCGCGCGGCGTCGTCGGTGCGGCCGGGCAGCCGTTCCACCTTGACCTGCACGATGCGGAAACCGCGCCGGGTGCACGTCTGCAACAGGCGGGGCAGCAGCGCCGTCCCGGTGCGGTAGGTCAGGCGCGCCTCGAACGCGGTGGCGGCACGGCCGGGGACGAGTCGGGACGACAGCAGCGGGTAACCCCGGACCACCAGGAAGTGCAGGGCCGTCACGGCCAGCGCGAGCACGGGCAGCCCGCCGCCGCAGGCCATGCCGACCGCGCAGGTCAACCAGATGGTGGCGGCCGTGGTCAGGCCCCGTACGGCGTCCCGTCGTACGAAGATCAGGCCGCCGCCGATGAACCCGATCCCGGAGACGATCTGCGCCGCGACCCGTGAGGGGTCGAACGACACGCTCTCCAGGCCGAGCACCGCGTTGAAGCCGTGCTGGGAGACCTCCATCATCAGAGCGCTCGCGATGCCGACCAGGGTGTGGGTGCGCAGCCCCGCGCTCTTCTGCTGGGCCTCGCGCTCCCAGCCGATCAGGCTCGACAGCAGCAGCGCGAGCCCCAGTTCGGCCAGTTGCCGCGGCCCCTGCCCGCTCTGGAGGTCCCACAACGGTGCCGCCAGTTCCGCAGCCGCCACACGCACCTCCTGCTTCCACTGCCTCCGCTGTCGCCGATGCCCCGCTGTCGCTGATGCTCCGCTGCCGACACGTACCCCGCGACGGGTGGCCGACGCAACCGGGACGGCGGCCTGCTCGCCGGTGACCCGGGGCGGGCTCGGGGTACCCGGGCGCACGGGCGCGACGCCCGCGGGACGGGCGTACGCGGCGCATCGTGCGGAAGGGACCGGTCTCATGCGGCACGACGAGATGATCGGAAAGGTCCAGGCGCTGGCCCAGTTGCCGGACCGGGGTACGGCCGAGCGGGCTACGCAAGCGGTCGTCAGCACCCTGGCGGAACGGCTGCCGTCCGGGCTCGCCCGGCATGTGGCCGCCCAGCTGCCGCCGGACATGGCGGCGGCCATGCGGGAGGCGGCCGACGCCTCCGCCGGGCGGGACTCCGGGGCCGCGGGCGAGCGGTTCGGGCTGACCACCTTCACCGGACGGGTCGCGGCCCGGGCCGGCACCGACGAGGACCGGGCCCTGCGGGACGCCGCCGCGGTGCTGGAGGTGCTGGACGCCGCGCTCGCCCCGGAGCTGACCGAGCGGATGGCGAACGCGCTGCCCGGCGGACATCCGGGAACTGCTGCCGGTGGGCCGCGCGACCCAGGACATGGGGCGATTCGGCTGACGCCCGGCGGCTGCCCGGGAACGCGGACGGTGGCGCTGAACGGGTGACGCAGACGCGCGGGCGCTGCGGCCCGCCGCTTGCCGCTTGCCGCTTGCCGCTTGCCGCTTGCCGCTTGCCGCTTGCCGCTTGCCGCTTGCCAGACGAGCATGCGCCGAACCTGGTGCGCCGTCCTCCGTAACCCGCTCCCACAGGACGGCGGTCCGTGAGGCCGATTCGCTTCGTGTGCGGGCGCCCGCCGGGGGCAGGTGTAGGCCGTGACGCCCCCCACCCGAAAAGGTGCTCCATGGCCTTCTTCGCCCTCTCCCGGGTCCAGCCCCTGGTTCTGCTCTCGGTGACCGACCTGGCGGCGGCTTACGACCGGCTGCTGGAGGAGAACCATCACCTGCGGCGCGCCGTGACCTCGCACGCGGTGATCGACCAGGCCATCGGCGCCGTCGTGGCCCTGGGGCAGATCGCCCCGGAGGAGGCCTGGCGGGCGCTGCGGGATGTCTCGCAGCGCACGAACGTCAAGTTGCGCACGGTCGCCGAGCACGTCCTCGGCTACGTCCAGGGCGGCACCCTTCCCGAGCCCGAGCGGATCGAGCTGGCGAAGGCGATCGTCCGCTACCGCCGGTGCGGCGGGCGGCCCGCGCCGCTCGGTGACGGCGTGCCCGCGCCCGCCGGTGACGCCCGGGAACGCGGCGGTGCCGGGAGCGCCGCGCCCCGGCGGGCCACGGCCCCCGCCGGCCCCCGGCCCGGTCCGGCCCGGCCGGCACCGGACGGGGAACGGGGAACGGCGGAACCGAGACGGTGATCACCGGGGGCCTTTTCTCCCCGCCGACGCATTTCCGGATGTCCCCCCCGTACGGCCCACCCCTGAGCGGTATCAGCGTCCCCGGGCGGGATACGGCCACTTGCTCGCCGGGCGCGCCGCCCGCGCCCGGCGTGCTTACGGTGCTGGGGAGGTGACCGGCCGTCAGGCGGAGAGGAGGCGGCAGCGGTGGTGGGCGACGCGCGCCGGCCCGGGGCCGGGCGGCCGGGCCGGGTCCGGGGCACGGTCCTGGGCAGCCGGCCGGCGTACTCGGTGCGGCTGCCGGTCCCGCCCCGCGCGGAGCGTGGAGCGGCGCCGGTGCGGGCGGCGGAGCGGACGGTGCCCTGGCTGCGGGTGGCCGCGGCGTACGCCTGGCGGCTCATCCTGGTCGGGGCCGCCGTCTACGGCGTGTTCAGCGTCCTCGGCAGCTTCCATCTGGTCGCCGTGGCACTGTTCGTGGCGCTGGTGGTGACGTCCGTACTGCGCCCGCCGACCGATCTGCTCGCCCGGTTCCTGCCCCGGCCGCTGTGCGTGGCGGTGACGCTGGTGGGCAGTGTGGTGCTGCTGCTGGGCCTGCTCGCGCTGGTGGGCAGCGCGGTGGCCGACGAGTCGGGGCGGCTGGCGAGCGAGTTCCGCGGCGGGGTGGACCGCATTGAGGAGTGGCTGCGCCGCCCGCCGTTCCGGCTGGGTCCGGACGCGCTGTCCCGGCTCCAGGATCAGGTGGCGCATTACGTGGCCACGCACCGCTCGGCGCTGATCGGCAGCGCGGTCGGCGAGCTGGGCCGGGTGGTGGAACTGGTCACCGGCGCCGCGCTGGCGCTGTTCGCGTCGGTGTTCTTCCTGCACTCCGGGGAGCGCCTGTGGGCCTGGGGGCGGGACCGGCTGCTGCCGAGCGGTGCCCGTCCGGTGTGGGACCGGGTGGGCGGGGCGGCCTGGCGGACCTTCGCGGGGTACACGCGCGGCATCATCATCGTGGCCGCCACCAACGCCGTGCTGGTGGGTGTGGTGCTGCTGGTGCTGAAAGTGCCGCTGGCGCTGCCGCTGACGCTGCTGGAGTTCTTCGCCGCGTTCGTGCCGCTGGTGGGCTCCCCGGTGGCGCTCGGGGTGGCCACGGTGGTCGCCCTGGCCGGGCGGGGCCCGCTGACGGCGGCGGGGGTGCTGGTGCTGATCGTGGTCATCGGCCAGCTGGAGGGGCATGTACTGCACCCGCTGGTGATGAGCTGGGCGGTGCGGCTGCATCCGCTGGTCGTGGCCGTGTCGGTGATCGCGGGCAGCATCGTCGCGGGGGTGATCGGCGCGGTGGTGGCGGTGCCGCTGGTGTCGGTGGTGTGGGCGGTGCTGAACGCGCTACGGGCGGCGCCGCCCTGAGCCATCCACCGACCCGTCGGCCGATCCGTCGGCCGGTCCGATCATCCGAACAAGGGATCAGCTGTTCCCTGGAACAGGTGATCGTCGCTCGTGTGACCACCGTGACCGGTGCGACGGGACGACACTCGTGTTGTGCGAACGGACGGGCTGCAGACCGGAGTTCGCACATGTCCCACTACGGAACACCGCAAGGAGCAGCACGACATGAACGTTCTCACCGACATCCTCGCCGGCCTCGCCCACTTCCTCGGGTGGCTGATCTGACGCCGCGAGGCGTGTGAGGAAGGCGGCGCCGTCTCCCCGTCCCAGGGAGGCGGCGCCGCCGTCGTGTGCGCCGGCACGGATGTGCGTCGGCATGGAAGGGGGCGGGAGGTGGCACCCGGGGCCGCGTGCGTGGAATACGACTGACCTGGCAGGCTCTGCGGCGCGATCTGTCGGCCGCGGCGGGCGCGGCGCGGCGGGCCTGGGCGGGGCCCGGACGGGAACGGGACCTGGCCGTACAGGCCGTGAAGGCGGCGCTGGCCGCATGGGTGGCCTGGGCGGTGGCGGGCTGGTGGCTGAAGGCACCGGTGGCGTTCGTCGCACCGTGGGTCGCGGTGGTGCTGGTGGAGTCGACCGTCTACCGGTCGATCGCACACGGGCTGCAACAGCTCGCCGCGATCGCGGCCGGCACGGTGGCGGCCACGGCGGTCGGGCTGCTGCTGCCCAGCCCGGTGGCCGCGATGGCGGTGGTCCTGCCGCTGGCGATGCTGCTGGGCCAGTGGCGGCGGCTGGGCAGCCAGGGGGTGTACGCGGCCACCGGCGCCCTGTTCGTGCTGACAGGCGGACCGGTGTCCGTGTCCACCTCCGCCGCCCGGCTCGCCGAGGCCCTGTTCGGGGCGGTCGTCGGCATCGCGGTCAACGCGCTGGTCCGGCCGCCGCTGTTCCTGCGCGACACCCAGGCGGCGCTGCGGAACGCGGTGGCGGAGGCGCACGGCATCCTGCGGGACGTGGCGGACGGACTGGCCGCCGGCCGCTGGGACACCGCGGAGGCCGGTGCCTGGCACGACCGCGCCCTGCGGCTGCCCCGGCTGGTGGAGCAGGCCCGCTCGTCGGTGGAGTGGAGCCGGGAGAGCCTGCGCGCCAACCCGCGCCGCCGCAAGGGGGCCGCGCCGCCGCCCGGCAAGGGGTACGAGGACGCGCTGATGGTGCTGGACTACGCGGCCGTGCACACCACCGAGGTGACCCGCACGGTGCTGGAGGCCGCCGCCGAGGACCGCTCGGCGCCCCGGCCGGACCCCGCGCTCGCCCGGCGGTACGGGCAGTTCCTGTGCCGCACCGCCGACGCGCTGCGGCTCTACAGCCACAGCCGGTTCGGCGACGACCACGAGGACGAGCTGCGCGAGGCCGTGGCGGACCTGCGCGACGCCCTCACCGTGCTGCGCCGGGACCTGGCCCGCGCCACCACGGACGATCCCGACGAGGTCGCCACCTACGGCGTCCTCCTGGCCCAGGCCCACCGCCTGGCCGACCAACTCCTCGCCTCGGGCACCTGAACCCTTTCGCCGCCCTCTCCCACGAATGCCGCTCCGGCTGAGCCCGGTCACCACCGCGCCTACCCGACAAGGCGGGTCCCCGGGAGCTGGCTGTTCGGCTGCCATTCGAACATCAGGATCGTGGCGTCGTCACGGAGCCGGCTGTCCTGGGAGTCCAGCAGCGAGTGGATGAGGCGGCGGAGCGTCTCGGGCGCGATCTCACCGGTGGCGCTGGCCCGGATGACGTAGTCCGCGAACCGTTCCAGGCCGAGCAGTCTGCCGTCGGCGGTCCGCGCCTCGGTGACGCCGTCGGTGTAGAGCAGCACGCGGTCCCCGGGCTGGAGCCGGGACTCGTGCACCTGGCGTTCCCGCGTGTGCAGCAGGGAGCGCAGGCCCATGGGCGGGTCGGCGTCGCGGGAGAGCGCGTCGACGATCAGCCGCTGGTCGCGGATCAGCAGCGGCGCGGGGTGGCCGCAGTTGACCCATTTCAAAACGCCGTTGCAGAAGTCGAGGCGGGCGAGGATCCCGGTGCAGAACTGGTCCGGCAGCCACTGGCTGAGCGCCTCGTCGACGCCGTCCACCAGGGCGAGCAGGTCGGCGTCGACGCGCCGGGCGTTGCGGCAGGCGGCCAGGGCGACCGCGCTGGTCAGTCCGGAGAGCAGGTTGTGCCCCATGGCGTCCAGCACGACGGCGTGCAGGGTGTCGGTGGTCAGGGCGTGGTCGAAGGCGTCGCCGCCGAGGTCGTAGGCGGGTTCCAGGACGGCCGTGGAGACGATGTGCGGGTTGCCGATGGTGCGCGGGGGCAGGAAGGCGCGCAGCATCTCGGCGGGCAGGTGCATCGCCCGGGTGCGGGTCCGGCGTACGAAGGTCTCCTTGTACGCCCGCTTGGACGTGGTCATCATGGCGAGCAGGGCGGCCATCGCGCGGCCCTGGCGCAGTGACTCGGCGGTGAGCGTCTGGGTGTGGACGGCGAGGACGCCGAGCCGTTCGGCGCCGTCGAGCAGCGGGAACCACGCGGTCATGCCGTCCCGCTCGGACTCCTCCACCCGCAGCGACTGGGTGCGGTAGCACCAGCCGGCGAGCGTCTCGTCGATGAGCAGGGACTCGGTGACGTCGGTGAGCGGCACGAGGTGCCGTTGCTGGATGTCGGCGAGGTAGACCACGGCGTGCCGCAGGCCCAGCGCCTTCGCGCAGCGGCTGACGGCGCTGGCCATGTCCAGGGTGCAGCTGGCGGGGTCGGCGAGGAACTCCTCCAGCGGGGGCCCGCCCGGTTCTGCGGTCACCTCTGTATCACCATCCAGGCAGCGGTCGTCTTCCCAGCAGTCTCGTCCCGGGGCACGCGCCCCGCAGCACCGGTACACCCGCCCGGGTCAGGCCGCCCGGCCCCGGCGACGAGCGCGCGGACCGGCTCGGGGCGCTCCGGCGCGCGGCCGGAACCGGACGCGGGCGGACGCGCTCAGCCGGTGGCGAACTGCCGCAGCTTGTCCTGGGAGCCGTTGAAGCGGTCGTGGTCGCCGACCGAGGGGCCCGAGGAGGTGTACTGCCACATGGTGTACGAGGGCCAGCCGGCCGGCAGCGTGCCCACCGTGGAGGCGTAGCGGGCGATCCACAGCGGGTTGACCGGTCCGAAACCGGCGTAGTTCCCGGTGCACTCGGACCACCAGCTGGTGGCCGTGTAGACGACCGCCGCCCGGCCGGTGCGGGACTTGTAGCGGTCGAGGAAGTCGCGGATCCAGCCGACCATGGCGCTGGCCGACTTGCCGTAGCAGGCGTCGCCGTACGGGTTCCACTCGATGTCGAGGACGCCCGGGAGGGTCTTGCCGTCGGCCGACCAGCCGCCGCCGTGCGCCAGGAAGTAGTCGGCCTGCGCGGCGCCGCCGGCCGTGTCCGGGGTGGCGAAGTGGTAGGCGCCGCGGACCATGCCGACGTCGAAGGAGCCGTCGTACTGCTGGGTGAAGTAGGGGTTGGTGTAGTACGTCCCCTCGGTGGCCTTGGTGTACGCCCAGCGGACGCCGCTGTCCCACAGCGACCGCCAGTCGACCTCGCCCTGATGGCTGGAGACGTCCACGCCCTCGGTCTGGGTGGCGCGGGGGGCCGGGGGCGGGGTGTCCGAGGCGCCGTCGTGGGTGAGGACGCCGATGCCCATGTAGGCGTTGCCGCGGGTGATCGGGCCCCCGGTCGGGTCGGGTGTGGCGGGCGCGGCCGGGGGGCTGGTCAGGAGAAGGAGGAGGACGGTCAGGGCGCCGGTGAGGCAGAGCCGGGACCGGCCGCGGGGAGGGTGTATGGAGGTTCGCACGAGTCCATCTGACCCGGCGCGGGCATCCGCCGCACGCCGGGCTGCGCCGGGCGAAGCCGTCCGCGGCCGGGAGTTGGCCCGTGCGGGTGACCGTCCTCCGCCGGGCCCGGTGCCGGGGCCGGGGGCAGCCCGCCGGGCGGCGTGGACGCGGGGGTCAGGCCCGGCGCAGCGTCATGAAGACGGCCCACAGCCGGTCGTCGTCCGGGCCCGGCCAGCCCGCGGTGACATGGCCGAGTGCGTCCTGGGGCGCCGGCGGGCGCTGTCCGGCGACGGGTTCGAGGACGCGGTGGAACCGGAGCACCGTGCCGTCCGGCGCGGGCAGCCGCGTGCCGTCGGCGTCGTCGGCCGGCTCGGGCGTGAACCCGTCCAGGGACAGCGGGGCGCCGGTGCGGGAGCTGATCACCTCGCGGTCGGGGGTGTCGCTGACGCTCTGGGCCATCGCCTGGGCGCGGCCCTCGATCAGCGCCAGCACCTCGGTGACCAGCACCGGGTCGTGGCAGCCGTCGTAGACCCAGCGCGTGCCCAGCACCCCGTGCTCCATGGTGCCGACGAGGGCGTGCTCGGCGCCCTCCAGCGGCGCCCCGCGGTAGGTGAGCGGCGCCAGGTACGCCGTCCGCTCGGGGCTCGCGGTGTCGGTGGCGACGATGAACTCGATGCCGACCTCGCCCTCGGGGTCGTCCAGCCGGAAGCCGCCGGACCGCTCCAGCACCGGGGCGGGGCCGCCGCGGTACCACGGGCGGCCGGGCAGCCAGCCGGCGAGCAGTTCGATCTTGGTCGGCTTGAGGGTGGTGTGGTGGATGACGGCCATGCCGGTCGCTGCCTCCAGGGTGCGGATGCTGATCGGCTCAGCCTCGCACACCGTCTCCGCCGGTCAGCGCCGGGGTCAACGCGGCCCACGGGTTGGGGGGTTCGCCGGTCACCGGCCCGCACACCGCCGCGCCCCGCTCGTGCGCGGTGCGCACCGCGAGCGGCACCAGGACCTCGGGGACGCCGTAGACCAGGTGGCACAGCCGCCCGGGCGGCTGCCGGGCGGTCCAGGCCGGGCGGGTGAACGACGACACGTAGGTGCTCCAGTGCCCTTCGAAGGTGACCGTGAGGTCGGCGAGGCGGACGTAGCCGGGTGCCGGGTGGACGCCCGGATTGAGCACGACGGTCCCGGCGCCCGACCGTCTGAGGTCGCGCACCAGCCGTCGGCAGGCGGGCAGTCCGTCCGGGCCGGCCGTCACCCGGTCCAGGAAGCAGCCGTCGGTGGCGTACCACTCCCGGTGCCGGCGCACCTCCTCGGTGATGTGGGCCCGTTCCCGCACGCCGTAGTCGGTGTCGACGTAGCCGAGCAGCCGGGCCCCGGCGGCGCGCAGTGCCCGGGCCGCCGCCGTGAACGCGGGGTCGGGGGCGGTACCGGGCCCGCTCGCCGGGTTGAGGACGACCGCGTAGGTGCGGTCCGCCGCCCCGACCAGCCGGTGCCAGGCGCCCGGGTCGTCGGCCGGATGCACGTACAGCGGCACCAGCAGGCTCACGGCACCCGCTCCCCGGTGGCCGCCCACAGCGCGGCGAGGGCGTCGTCCAGGCTGTGCGCCGGCCGCCAGTCGAGGGCCCGGGCGGCGGCGGAGCTGTCCGAGCACTGCCAGGACACCCGGGCCGAGCGCGCCGAGCCGTCCGCGCTCTCCTCCAGCCGGCCCCGGAACCCGGCGTGCCGGGCCAGGCCGTGCGCCAGCTCCCGTACCGGTACGGCCGTGCCGCCGCCGATGTTGAGCACCTTCGGCAGCGGGGCGGGGGCGGTGACGGCGCGCTCGACGGCCCGGGCCACATCGCGTACGTCGACGAAGTCGCGGTGGGCGGAGAGGTCCCCGAGGCGCAGTACGGCCCGCGGGTCCCGCCCGGCCGTGCGGAGCAGGTCGGCGAGCCGGCCGGGCAGGCTCGCGGCGGGCGCTCCCGGGCCGACCGGGTTGCCGATCCGCAGCACCACCGCGTCCAGGGCGGCGGAGGTCACCGCGAGGGTGCCCGCGAGCTTGGTCGCGCCGTACGGCGCGACCGGGCAGGCGGGTGCCGACTCGGTGACCTTCTCGCCCGGGGTGCCCGGCCCGTACTCGGCGGCCGAGCCCAGGTGGACGAGGCGGGCCGCGGGGGCCGCCGCGCTCAGGGCGGCGCAGAGGGCGGCGGGGCCGCGGGCGTTGACCTCGGCCAGGGTCACGGGGTCGCCGCCGGTGGCGCCCGCGCAGTTGACCACGGCGTCGGGGGCCGCCGCCGCCAGGGTCTCGGCGAGGCGCTCCGGACGGTCGCGGGCGAGGTCGGCGCCGAGTCCGGCACCGGCCGAGCGGCCGGCGGCGAGGACCTGCGCGCCCGGCAGGGCGCGCAGCCGCTCGGCCACGTGGCGGCCCAGGTATCCGGTGCCGCCGAGGACGAGAATGCGCATGTGGTACTCAGGCTCCCTTGAGCAGCAGGGACTTGCGGGTGGTGAACTCGGCGTTGGCGCGGTCGTAGTCGTCGGGGCGGCCGATGTCCAGCCAGTATCCGTCGAACTCGTAGGCGTGCGGCGGGTTCTGGGCCTTCAGCAGGTCGAGGACGAGTTCGTCGAAGCCGAGCGGCAGACCGGGTGTGTAGCCGTCCAGGGTGGCGCGGCTGAGGCCGTAGACGCCCATGGAGACCCGGTAGTCGAGGCTGGGCTTCTCGGTGAACGCGACGACCTTGGTGGCGTCGGTGGTGAGGACGCCGAAGTCGATGTGCACCTTGCGGGCGTAGGTGGCGATGGTGAGCGGGGCGCCGGAGTCCCGGTGGCGGCGCAGTACGTCGGCGTAGTCGAGGTCGGTGAGGACGTCGCCGTTCATCACGAGGAAGTTCTCGGGCAGCCGGTCTCTGAGGCCCAGCAGCGGGCCCATGGTGCCGAGCGGGCTCTCCTCGGTGGCGTAGTCGACGGTCATGCCCCACTGGGAGCCGTCGCCGACGTAGGCGCGGATGATCTCGCCGAGGTGGCCGATCGCGAGGGTGCAGCGGGTGAAGCCCGCGGCCGACAGCTGGCGCAGCACGATCTCCAGGATGGCGTGCTGGTCGCCGATCGGGACGAGCGGCTTGGGCAGCGCGGTGGTGTAGGGCCGCAGCCGGACGCCCTTGCCTCCGGCCAGGATCACTGCGTGCATGGGGCTCCTCCTTGGTGGGGCGATGCGTGCCGGACGGGGTCAGATGTTGTAGATGCCGGTCTTGTAGCGGGCCAGGTTGGCCGGGTCGCGGAAGAACTCCGCGGTCTGGGCGAGCCCTTGCTCCAGGGTGTGCGCGGGCTGCCAGCCGGTGGCCCGGGTGAGCCGGGTGGCGTCGCAGACCAGCCGCATCACCTCGGAGCCCGCGGGCCGGACGCGTGCGGGGTCGGCGCGGACGTCGAGGTCGGTGTCCATCACCTTGCCGATCAGCGCGACCAGGTCGCCGACGGAGATCTCGCCGCCGGTGCCGGCGTTGAAGGTGCGGCCGACGACCTGTTCGGCGGGGGCGGTGCCGACGGCGAGGAACGCCCGGGCGGTGTCCTTGACGAAGGTGAAGTCCCGGGTGGGCCTCAGGTCGCCGAGGGTGATGGTGCGTTCGCCCGCCGCGACCTGGCCGATGACTGTGGGGATGACGGCGCGCATGGACTGCCGGGGCCCGAAGGTGTTGAACGGCCGCAGGGTGACGACGGGGGTGTCGAAGCTGGCGTGGTAGCTGTCGGCGAGCCGGTCCCCGCCGGCCTTCGAAGCGGCGTACGGGGACTGGGTGTTGATGGGGTGGTCCTCGGTGATGGGCACCGTCTGGGCGGTGCCGTAGGTCTCGCTGGTGGAGGTGTGCACCAGCCGGGGGGTGCCGAGGGCGCGGACGGCCTCCAGCACATTGAGGGTGCCGGTGACGTTGGTGTCCACGTAACTGTGCGGTGCCTGGTAGGAGTACGGGATCGCGATGAGGGCGGCCAGGTGGTACGCGACGTCGGCGCCGTCGAGCAGGGCGCGGACCGAGCCGGGGTCGCGGACGTCGCCGAGGACGATCTCCACCTGGTCCAGCACGTCGGGGGCGAGGGTCTCCAGCCAGCCGTAGGAGGAGAAGGAGTTGTACTGGGCCATGGCTCTGACCCGGTGGCCGGAGGCGACCAGGGCCTCGGTGAGGTGGGAGCCGATGAAGCCCTCGGCTCCGGTGACGGCGGCGAGCGGTACGGAGGTCAACTGAGGGGTCCTTCCGGTGGGTTGGCGGGGCGGGGACGGGGTCAGCCGTGCCGGGCGGGCCGGCCGAGGAGCAGCAGCGCGTACGTCACCAGGGCCAGGACGGCGGCGGCGCAGCACAGCGGCAGGACGGGCGGGCCGGGTGGCGGGCGGAGCGTCGGGGCGAGGCCGGCCACCGCGGCGGCGGCCAGGCAGATCACGGCCGGCGGCCAGGCGGTCCCGAACGCCTGGAGGAGCAGCGCGGTCCACAGGGTGGCCGCGAGGAGCAGCAGGGGGGCCGGGGCGGCTCCGGTCAGCCAGGCGGCGGGCAGTAGCGGCAGCAGGTAGGCGCCCAGGCAGCCGGCCAGGACGGCGGCGGAGCGCAGCAGGAACCGGGCCGGGGTGGCGGTGGCGCGCAGCGCGGCCACGGACAGGCCCCGGTAGCGGTACAGCAGCCATTCGGCGGGGCCCATGCTGACCGTCAGTACGATCACCGCGTACGGCTCGTGCCGTCCCTCCAGCAGCACCAGTACCCCGGCGGCCAGGCCGAACAGCCCGTACGGCAGGGACCACAGCGGCCGGGGCCGGGGGCCGCCCGCGCCGGCGGCCGGGGTGGCGAGGGCGCCGCGCAGGACGTGGCCGGTGGCGGCGAGGGTGGCGAGGAGGGCCAGCAGCGGCAGTCCGGCGCGCGCCGGGGCGCCGGGTTCCCACCAGGGCAGGACGGCGGTGCCCGCGATCAGCGGGGTCAGCGCGGCGAGCAGCAGCCGCTCGCGGGCCAGCACGAGCAGGACGCCGGCCGCCGCCAGGTAGAGCGACTGGGCCGCCGCCGCGAGCAGCACGGGAGGGGGGCCGGCGAGCGGGGCCGCGACGGCGGTGGCGAGGGCGGCGCCGAGCGGGGCGCCGGTCAGCAGGGTGCGGGCGGCTTCCCGGCGGCCGGTGGCCAGCCGCAGATGGGCGCGGTGGCCGAGGGCCTGGCCCCAGGCCCAGGAGACCAGGCCGGCGACGATCGGCGCGGTGGCGTGCCGGCCGGGGTGCCACAGTGGCGCGGTGAGCAGGTAGGCGAGGCCGGGCAGGGCGAACAGTACCCCCCGCAGCAGGCAGCGCAGGGTGTCCGGGCGCCAGGGGTCGGCGGCGGGCGGGGGCTCCGGGTAGCTGCGGGGCACCTGTTCGTACAGGGCGGTGGCGAGGGAGAAGAGGTTCGGGTGGCCGTAGCGCTGCTTGATCTGTTCGGCGGTCAGGCCCTCGGCCTCCAGCAGGGCGGCGACCTCGTAGGGGTGGACGGCGGGGCCGATGCGGTCGGCGAGGGCGGCGGCCAGCCGGCTCACCGCCTCCGGGTCGGGGACGTGGCCGGGCAGCCGCAGGGCGAGGGTGCGGTCGTCGCCGCGGGCCGGTGCCTGGGCGAGCCGCAGGGCGAGGGTGTCCTGTTCGGTGCCGCCCGGTTCGAGCGCCATGGGCCCGCTCATCCGGCCAGGCTCCCCGCGGCGGCCCGCGGGCGCTGCCCGCGTGCGGCGGGTTCGGGCAACGGCCGTGCGTGGTAAGGAAGTTCGAGATAGATGGAGCGGAAGGTGTCGATGGTCTGGCGCAGGGTGAACTGTTCGATGACCCGCAGCCGGGCGGCCTCGCCCATCGCCCGGCGGCGCCCGGCGTCGCCGAGCAGTTCGAGCGCCGCCGCCGCCATGCGGTCCGGGTCGCGCGGCGGGACGACGAGGCCGGCGTCGCCGACGGCCTCGCGGACCCCGCCGACGTCGGTGGAGACGGTGGCCCGGCCGCAGGACATGGCCTCGATCAGGGTGAACGGGAAGCCCTCGCTGATGCTGGAGAGCATCACCACGTTCCCGGCCGCGTAGGCGTCCTTGATGTCCTCGACCCGGCCCTCGAAGGTGACGGCGTCGGCGTGGCCCAGGTCGGCGGCGAGCGCCTCGCACCGTTCCCGGTACGCCTCCCCGCCGCGGGGGGTGCCGCCGAAGAGGCGCAGCCGCGCCTCGGGTATCTCCTTGCGGACCAGGGCGAAGGCGCGGATGAGGGTCTCCAGGTCCTTGATGGGGTCGACCCGGCCGGCCCAGCTGAGGGTGGGTGTCTCCGGTTCGGGGCCGGCGGGCGGGAAGGCGGCCGGGTCCACGCCGTTGTAGACGGTGCGGATGGACCGGGGGTCGGCGCCGCCCTGTTCCTCCCACAGCCGGTTGTAGCGGTTGCCGGGGGTGATCAGCGCGGCCCGCCGGTAGCTCTCCTCGGCCAGCAGCCGGAAGAAGCCGAGGACGACGGCCTTCACCGGCCAGCGGTAGGGGGCGGTGCGATAGCCGAGGTAACGTTCCCGCAGGTAGACGCCGTGCTCGGTGAGCAGCAGCGGCACCTGGTGCCGCTCCAGGCCGGCCAGGCCGGGCAGGACGGCCACGCCGCCGCTGACCGCGTGGGCCACGCCGTGCCGGGGCGGGGGCGCGGCGAGCGGGCGCAGGGCGTGTTCCAGCAGGGTGGTGGCGGTGACCGCGTCGTGCAGGGTGGGCCGGGCCTCCCGGACGGGGAGGCCGGGGCGGTTCCACACCCCGGCGAGCAGGGAGACGGCCCGGTCGCCGCGCAGGAAGGCGCTCAGCGTGCCCTCGGCGGCGGCTTGGGCCAGGGCGTACAGCGCGGCCGGGAAACGGTCCTCGGCCCCTGGGTCGAGCAGCGCGGTCAGGAAGCGTTCGTAGGCGTCGGCGAGCCGGGAGGCGGCCCGGCCCCGGGGCGGGCGGCCCTCGGGCGGGGCACCCCACATGGGCACCGACAGCACGCTGTGGACGTGGCCGGGCAGTTCCCATACGACGGGTTCGCGTCCGGTGCCGGTGACGGCGATGACGTCGAAGTCGAGGTCGGGCATGCCCTGGACGAGCTGGTCGCACCAGACGCTGACGCCGCCATGGCTGTGCGGATAGGTGCCTTCGGTGAGCAGGGTGACGTGCGCCGCGCCGGGGCGGCGCGCGCCGTGCTGAACGTGCATCGATGGGGCTCCACGGCCGAGGTGTGGGGTGGTCGTGTGGTTCCGGCGCCGGTGGGCGGGCCGGAGCGGGGCCCGTCCGCCCCGTGCGGGAGCGGACGGGCCCCGGGGCCGGTGCGCGTTCAGCTGCCCGGGGTGGTGGAGACCCGCTGGGTGACGCCCGCCGGGACCTCGGTGCGCGGGGCCGGGGCGGTGGTGGCGGCGGTGCCGTCCGGGTGCGCGGCGGGCGCGGTGGCGGCGGACGGCAGGGTGAAGGTCAGCGGGGTGCCCGGGGAGGCGGTCCAGCCGGAGACCGCGCCCGCGTACGCGGTGCCGTAGGCGGCGTTGCCGAGGGTGCTGCCGGTGGGCAGGGTCGCCGGGACGACGGTGCCGGCCGGTCCCTGCACGGTGACGGTGGTGCCGACGCGGTAGGCGGTGACCCGGCCGGCCTGTACGGCGCTCTTCCAGGCGGCGCGACGCTGGAGTTCGGCGCCGATGGCCTTCATCCGCAGGTTGACGACGGGGGTGTTGTCGGCGAACAGGGCGTCGTAGCCGTCGAGCACGCCGTTCAGGACCGGGTAGGCGATGCGGTCCTCGGCGAGGTTGGACTGGTGGATGAAGTGCGGTTTGGGGTCGTTGGACAGTACGTGGCCGAGGGCGATCCGGGTCTCCAGCGGCACGATGTGGTCGGTGTAGCCGGTGGCGGGGTCGAGCGGGGCCGGCAGGCAGGTGGTGGTGGCCGGGTTGTCCTCGCAGATGCCGCTGCCGCCCTGGGCGCGGCTGGTGTACAGCCAGTTGTACTCGTCGACCTGCTCGGCCGCCCGGCCCGCGTTGTAGAAGACGTTCATCGGGTAGCGCGAGACGGTGGTGGCCGGGCCGATCCGGCGCTGCTCGGGGTCGCGGGAGTTGTCGGAGGCGAGCCACTTGACGCCCTCGACGGTGAGCGAGGGGCCCAGGTTGGGGTTGTCCTGCGGCTGCTGCGGCAGGATCTTCAGGCCGGAGTGCTCGCCGGTGACCAACTCGTCGGTCTCCAGGGGGAGTCCGGCGACCTGGCCCCAGGCGCGGTTGGTGGCGATCTCGTAGTCGATGGTGGCGAGGCTGACCCACTTGGTGCTGCCGTCGACATTAGTGGCGCAGGTCCACGGCACGACGGTGACGTTCTGCTCGCAGCCGAGGTAGGCGTGCGTGTAGGTGTGGTTGATCCAGCGGAACTGGCCCCGGTCGGCGATCAGTTTGTCGGCGAGCCGGTCGACGCCGTTGTTGTCCTCGCGCTGGTCGACGCTGCCGGCGGCGTTGTAGGCCAGGTCGAGGGTGAGGCGGCGGCTGTTCTGCCAGGCGATGGCCTGGTCGACGTCGGCCGGGGTCATCCGGATCGGGTCGGGGGTTCCCTCGCCGTCCGGGCAGTCGACGTCGCCGGGCGTGCAGTTCAGCTCGGTGTCCCAGCGGTCGTCGGCGGCGAACACGTCGTCCACGTGGACGGCGAAGTAGTTGCGGGAGGCGCCGAGGTGCACCCCGCCGGTCATCCACTCCACGATCCCGCGGGCCAGCAGCCGGAACTGCTGCTGGTACTGGTTGTAGACGAAGGTGACGACCAGTTCGCGCCGGCCGTCGTGCCGGTACTCGCCGACCAGCGAGCCCGATTTCGTGGTGCCCGGGACGGGCGCCTGCACGTACGGGGTGAAGTCGGCGCCGGCTGCGGGGGCCGACAGGTAGGCGTAACTCTCGCCCACGGTCGGTGAGTTGTCCTCGAAGGGGACCGCGCCGTCGAGGTAGCCGAAGGGGCCCGCCCGTCCGGCGGCGGTGACCTGGGCGCGGACGCCGTCGACGCTGCCCGAGTAGCCGCCGAAGGTGGGGACCTGGAGGCCGACCTGGGGCCGGGCGTAGGTGTAGGCGTCGACCTGGGGGATCGCGTACGTCTGTTCGTAGGCGGCGAGGGCGCTCATCTCGGCGCTGCCGGCCGCGAACGGGTTGTCGTTGGGCAGGACGACGGCCTGGTACTTGGCGCGCGGCCGGCCGTCGACGGTGTCCGCGAGGAAGGCCGCGTCGATGGTGGGCCGGTCGGCGCGGGTGAGATCGACCTCGGTGTACGGCGTCCCGGCGGTGTCGAGTTCGGCGGCGATGGCGTCGGTGGCCGGGCCCCCGTCGCTCACCACCAGGACTCTGAGGTCGATGCGGGCGGTGGTGGTGGCGGCCTGGGCCGGACCGGCCGGCAGGGCGAGCGCGCCGATGAGCGCGCCCACCGTCAGGGCGGTGGTGCGTATGGTCCGCTTCATTGCGGTGAAGTCCCCTCCCCGGACAGGGGTGAGCACGGCTCCCATGGAGCGGACGCACCCCCTCGCGCGACGCCGGCGTCCCCCTCAGAAGCCGGTCGTCGGCGCATCCGTCGCGTCACATGGTGATGTCTCTGTGGAGCTTTTGTGGTCGAGTTAAGAAAGATGACGGAAAAGAGCACATGTCGGCCGCCGACCGGGGCAACCGGGCGGAACTTTTTTCCGTCGTGACCAGCGCGGTGGTACAGGACACGGTGCGGGTCCGGCTGGCAGGTCCGGCCGCCGTACGACGCACCGGCGGACCACGCGGTCCGCCGGGCGATGTGTCGCGGCACGTCCCGGGTCGAGCGGGCGGCCGGGGCTGTTTCCAGTCACCGGCCGGTGACCGCGACCCGCGTCCGTCAGGCGCAGAGCACCCGGGTCTCGGGGGTGTAGACGGGTCCGCCGTTGGTGTTGCTGCTGTCGCTGAACTCGGCGTAGTAGTACGAGTAGAAGCCGATGTTGCCGTTGCAGCCGGAGTCGGCGGCGACCTGGAGGGTCAGCGTGACGGTACGGCTCTGGCCGGGCGGGATGGTGGCGCCGTAGTTCGCGCCGAGGTTGCTCGGGCCGGTGCCGGAGCACGGGGTGCTGCCGGCCGCGGTGGCCAGGCTGCACCCGGTGAAGCTGTACTTCAGGTCCGGACGCTGGGTGGTCAGCCAGGTCGGGTCGATGGTCTGGTACACGAACCAGACGTCGTAGGTCTTGTTGTTGGTGAGCGTCATCGACAGCTTCACCGTGCCGCCGGGGGTGGTGGTGGCGGAGTCGGTGGCGAAGGTCAGGGTGGTCGGCGCGGGGTCGGCGGCGCTCGCGCTGGGGGCCAGGCCGAAGACGGCGAGGAGGAAGGCGAGGACGGCGGTGAGACCGAGGCGTCTCGGCAGAGGTGATCGCATGGCCCGGGAGGCTAGGCACGGGCCGGGCGCGGCGTCTGCACCCCTGCACCGATCCGGAGCCGGATCGGCCGAAAGTGATCGCCATGTGAAGAAGTTGCGGTGACGGCGTGCTGGCGCGTCGCCTTTCACATCCGCGCACGCCGGGCGCGGTGGACCCGGGGTGAGAGCGGGCCGTCGCGACGCGGTGACACACGGTACGTGGTTGGCGCGTACCCGCCGCCCGGTCGGCCGCCGGAAGGGGGTCCACCGCTTGCGGAGCGGACGAGTTCCGGCCACAGAGCGGTTTCCGGCCGTCGCGCCCGGCGCGGGACGGGGCATGCACCGGTGAAGCGGGGGTATCCGGCCTGCGAATTCGATCGTCCGGCGGATCATCAGGAGGCGAAACGCATGCTCATGGCACACCCCGCGGTACTGAAGGACCTCATCGCCCAGTACGAGACCCTGTCCCTGCTCGGAGCCGAGGAGAGCACCCCCGAGGCCCGGCAGCGGCTCGCGGACATCTCCTACACGCTGTGCGTGGCCACCGGCACCCGGGATGTCGACATGGCCCTGATCGCCGCCCGCCACCGCCTGTCCGGGGCCCGCCCGGAGGACGACTCCCTGCTCCAGGCGTCCGGGGTCTGACCCGCCCCTCCCCCGAACCCGCGGCCTCCCGCTTCTGGTCGGCGGGACGCACCGGACGGTATACAGATCCGGTCGGACCGCGAGGGCGAGCACAGGGGGGCGCATGGCGCGCGAGAGACGACCGGCGAGGCGGCGGGCCGCCGCCGTGGCGGCGGTGCTGGGCGGATGCGTGCTGGCCGCGGCCGGCACTGCACCGCCGGCCGGCGCGCACTCCCCGGGACACACGGGCCCACACCCTCACGGAGGGCACGGCCGCGCGGCCGCCTATGTGGCGCTCGGCGACTCCTACACCTCCGGACCCGGGATCCCGGCGCAGGTGGACGCCGACTGCGCCCGCTCGGACCACAACTACCCCTCGCTCGTGGCCGCCGAGCGGCGCGCGAGCCGGTTCACGGACGTCAGCTGCGGCGGGGCCACGACCGCCGAGATGTGGCGGGCGCAGGGCGGCAACCCGCCCCAGCTCGACGCGCTGGACCGGCACACCGGCCTGGTGACCGTGCAGATCGGCGGCAACGACGTCGGTTTCGGCTCCATCATCGACACCTGCGCCCGCGTCGCCGCCCAGGACCCGGCGGGCAACCCCTGCCAGCGCGCGTACCGGGCCTCAGGACACGACGAACTGGCCGCCGCCGTGCTGCGCACCGCGCCGAAGGTCGACCGGGTGCTGCGCGCCGTGCGCGCCCGCGCCCCGCACGCCCGGGTGCTCGTCGTCGGCTATCCCGCCCTGCTGCCCGACGACGGCAGCGGCTGCTTCCCGCAAGTCCCGTTCGCGGCCAAGGACTTCCCCTACCTGCGGGACACCGAGAGGCGGCTGAACCGGATGCTCCGGCTGGTGGCCGGGGTGAACCGGGCCGAGTACGTGGACACCTACGGCCCCACGGCCGGCCACGACATGTGCCAGGCGCCCGCGGACCGGTGGATCGAGCCGCTCCGGCCGGCCGCGCCCGCGGCGCCCGCGCACCCCAACGCCCGGGGCGAGGCGGCCATGGCGCAGGCCGTCCTCGACCGGCTGGAGCGGGGGCGCGGGCGCGGCTGAGCCGGGGCGGCCCCGCCGGGAGCCGCCCCGCGCGCCCGGTCAGCCGCCGAGCGCGCCCCCCACCACGGCCTGGGCCTCCTCCTGCACCCGGGCGAGGTGGTCCGGGCCGAGGAAGGACTCGGCGTACACCTTGTAGACGTCCTCGGTGCCCGAGGGCCGGGCCGCGAACCAGGCGTTCTCGGTGGTGACCTTGATGCCGCCGATCGCGGCGCCGTTGCCGGGCGCCTCGGTGAGCACGGCCGTGACCGGCTCCCCGGCCAGCGTGTCCGCGGTGACCTGGGCCGGGGACAACTTGCCGAGCAGCGCCTTCTGTTCACGGGTGGCGGGCGCGTCGATCCGGGCGTAGGCGGGGGTGCCGAAGCGGTCGGTGAGGCCGGCGTAGTGCTCCGACGGCGTCTTGCCGGTGACCGCCGTGATCTCGGCGGCGAGCAGGGCCAGGATGATGCCGTCCTTGTCGGTGGTCCACACCGAGCCGTCCCGGCGCAGGAAGGAGGCGCCGGCCGACTCCTCGCCGCCGAACCCGAGGTCGCCGCCGACGAGTCCGTCCACGAACCACTTGAACCCGACCGGCACCTCGACCAGCCGGCGGCCGAGGTCGGCGGCGACCCGGTCGATCATGGTGGAGGAGACCAGGGTCTTGCCGATGCCCGCGGCGGCCGGCCACTGCTCGCGGTGCCGGTAGAGGTAGGAGATGGCGACCGCGAGGTAGTGGTTGGGGTTCATCAGGCCCGCGTCCGGGGTGACGATGCCGTGCCGGTCGGCGTCGGCGTCGTTGCCGGTCGCGATGTGGAAGCTGTCGCGCCGCTCGATGAGGGAGGCCATCGCGTAGGGCGAGGAGCAGTCCATGCGGATCCGGCCGTCCCAGTCCAGGGTCATGAACCGCCAGGTGGGGTCGGTGTGCGGGTTGACCACCGTCAGGTCGATGCCGTGCTGCTCGGCGATCCGGCCCCAGTAGGCGACGGAGGCGCCGCCGAGCGGGTCGGCGCCGATGCGCACCCCGGCCGCCCGGACGGCGTCCAGGTCCAGCACGCTGGGCAGGTCGCCGACGTAGGTGCCGAGGAAGTCGTAGCGGCCGGTGGTGTCCGCGGCGAGCGCGCGGGCGTACGGCAGCCGGCGTACGTCCTTCAGGCCGCCCGCGATGATCTGGTTGGCGCGGTCCTGGATCCAGGCGGTGGCGTCGGAGGCGGCCGGGCCGCCGCTCGGCGGGTTGTACTTGAAGCCGCCGTCGGCGGGCGGGTTGTGCGAGGGGGTGACCACCACGCCGTCGGCGAGGCCCGAGGCGCGGCCCCGGTTGTGGGTCAGGATCGCGTGCGAGACGGCGGGGGTGGGCGTGTAGCCGTCCGCGTCGTCGATGAGCACGCTCACCTCGTTGGCGGCGAAGACCTCCAGCGCGGTGGCCTTCGCCGGCTCGGACAGGGCGTGTGTGTCGGCGCCCAGGAAGAGCGGGCCGTCCGTGCCCTGGGCAGCACGGTATTCGCAGATGGCCTGGCTGGTGGCGGCGATGTGGTCCTCGTTGAAGGCGCTCGCCAGGGACGAGCCTCGGTGCCCCGAGGTGCCGAACGCCACCCGCTGTGCCGGGTCGGCCGGGTCGGGGTGCAGCGTGTAGTACGCCGTGACCAGCCGGGCCACGTCGACAAGGTCCTCGGGACGGGCCGGCCGGCCGGCTCGTTCGTGCGGCATGAGTACCGTTCCTCCGCATCGGTGGGTCGTTCGCTCACCGCACATCTTTCCTCGTGGGGGGCGTGCCGGGCGAGTGCGCCCCACCGGCCAAGACGCCGTGCCGGTCGTGCGGCCGGTGCGCGGCCGGTACGCAGCCGGTGCGCGGCCGGTACGCAGCCGGTGCGCGGCCGGGCGGGCCGGCCCGGCCGCGACGGCCTCAGGCCCCGGCGCGCACGCGGGCCGCGGCGCGTTCGGCTTCCCGCACCACCTCGGCCGTGTCGACGTCCACCAGCTTCCCGCGCTCCTTCCGCGCCCGCCCGTCGATGTACACGTGACTGACGTTGCCGGGCTGGCCGTTGAGCACGATCTGCCCCAGCCAGTCGAAGCGGGGCGCGAAGTTGAGCGTGCCGGGGTCGAGCACGAGCACGTCGGCGCGCTTGCCGGGGGTGAGCGAGCCCACCTGGTCGGCCATGTGGAGGCACTCCGCCCCGCCCAGCGTCGCCATGCGCAGCACGGCCGGGATCGTCGGGTGGACCTCGGCATTCTGGTGCAGGGCGCGTTGCAGTCCGACGGCCGCCTTCATCACGCCGAACATGTCCGAGGTGTCGTTGGTGCCGCCGTCGTGGCCGAGTCCGGTCCGCACCCCGCGCCGCCCGAGCTCGGGGAGCCGGATGATGCCGGAGCCCAGCCGCATGTTGCTCAGCGGACAGTGCGCCACTCGCACATCGGCCTCGGCGACCTGTGCGATCTCGTCGTCGGTGAGGTGGATCGCGTGGTTCATCAGCAGGTCCGGTCCGAACGCGTCCGCGGTGCGCAGGGAGCGGATCGGCTCCTGCGCGCGGTCGCCGCGGTGCTCCAGCACATGCGAGTTGATCATCAGCCCCAGCTCGCGGGCTACCTCGCGGGATCTGCGCAGCGGATCGAGCCGGTCCATACCGGCGTGCACGGCGACCTGGGCGGAGGCCAGCGGCAGCGGGTCGAGGAGTTCCTTCTTCACGCGCGGTACGAGATCGAGGTCCGCGGTGTTCTGCGCCATCGCGTACACGAAACGCAGTCCGGTGCGGTCCAGCGCGCGGATGTACTGCTCACTGGTGTCGAACGGGATGGGGTGCACCCAGTCGACCAGGGTGGTCACCCCGGCCTGGAGGGCGTCGAGCGCGGCGAGCCGTACGAACCGGTACATGTCCTGCGGGCCGATCCTCGGCAGGGTGGCGCGGTTGCAGCCGGCCAGCCAGCCGTACAGGTCCTGGGTGTGACAGCCGCCGCGGATGCTGGACTGCCACAGGTGGTTGTGGAGGTCGACGAAGCCCGGCAGCACCAGCATGCCGGAGACGTCCACCACGCGGGCGCCGGCCGGTGCGGGCAGTCGCCGCCCCACGCCGGCTATCCGGCCGTCGCGCATCAGGACGTCGGCGTGCTCCAGCGTGCCGAGGTCGCCCGCGCCGAGGGCGGGGTCCATGGTGAGGACGAGTCCGGCGCCCCGCAGCAGGGTGGTGGGCGCGGGTCCGGCGGCCCGCCCGGGGCGGGGGGCCTCGCGGGTCACGGTGGTCGCGCCCGTCGCCAGGGGGACGGCGCCGATGCCGGCCAGGACGGTCCGGCGGCGCGGTGGCCGGGGAGACGTGGGGGAGCTCGTGGTGGGGGTCATTGCGGTGTTGTACCGCGGGTAACAGAGCCGCGACACGACCAATTCAAGCCAACGGAACCATTATTCCGCATGGTGGATAGCGTGAGCCTCCGTGGGTCCCACAGCCCCACGGAGGCCCGCGCTGCCCCCTCAGCCCCGTCGCGCCTTCTCCTGCTCCCGCGCGAAGGCGTACAGCTCCTTGGAGGTGGCGATGAGTTCGCGCCGCTCCTCCCGGGAACCGACCATCGGCTGCGAGCCCTTGAGCGGCACCTGGGCGCTCTCCGGCAGGAACCGCACGGTGACCAGGCCGATGACGCCGGCCAGCATCAGGTAGTAGGCGGGCATGAGGTCGTCGCCGCTCAGCTCGACCAGCGCGGCGGTGACCAGCGGGGTGGTGCCGCCGAACGCGGCGACCGCGAAGTTGAAGCCGATGCCCATGGCGGCGTAGCGCACGGCGGTCGGGAACAGCGCGGGCAGGGTGGCGGCGCTGGGCGCGGCGAAGCAGGCCAGCAGCGTGGCCAGGAGCAGCACCCCGGCGATCGGCGGCCAGGTGCCGTCCGCCTTGATCAGCAGGAAGGCCGGCACGGCGAGCACGATCATCGCGGCGGCGCCGACGGCGTACAGCGGCCGTCGGCCCACCCGGTCGCTGAGCCGGCCGAGGAAGGTGATCAGGATGACGATCCACACCATGCCGACGAGCACCAGCAGGTCGGCGGAGCCGCTGGAGCGGTGCAGGGTCTCGGTCTGATAGGTCGGCAGATAGCCGGTGACCATGTAGTTGGTGACGTTGTAGAGCAGCACCAGGCCCATGCAGACAAGCAGGGGCCGCCAGTGGTTGCGGACGATGTCCTTGAACTCGCTGCCGACCGATTCCTGCGCCAGGGCCTTCTCGTGTTCGTCCAACTGCTGCTGGAAGGCCGGGGACTCCTCCAGTTTCATCCGCATGTACAGGCCGATCACACCGAGCGGCCCGGCGATGAGGAACGGCACGCGCCAGCCCCAGGACAGCATCTGGTCGTCGGTCAGGGCCAGGTTCAGCGCGGTGACCAGGGCCGAGCCGAGGGCGTAGCCGGCGAAGGTGCCGAAGTCGAGCCAGCTGGAGAGGAAGCCGCGCCGGCGGTCCGGGGAGTACTCGGCGACGAAGGTGGTGGCCCCGCCGTATTCGCCGCCGGTGGAGAAGCCCTGGACCATGCGGGCCAGCAGGAGCAGCACGGGCGCGGCGATGCCGAGGGTGGCGTAGCCGGGGATGATGCCGATGGCGAAGGTGCCCGCGGCCATCATGATCATGGTGGTGGCGAGCACCTTCTGCCGGCCGATCCGGTCGCCGAGCGGCCCGAAGACCAGTCCGCCGAGGGGGCGTACGACGAAGGCGGCGGCGAAGGTCGCGAACGAGGAGATGACCTGGGCGGCCGGGGAGGCGCCGGGGAAGAACACCTTGCCGATGGTGGCGGCGAGGTAGCTGTAGACGCCGAAGTCGAACCACTCCATGCAGTTGCCGAGCGCGGATGCCCCGACCGCGCGCCGCAGCAACGGGGGCTCGACCACCTGGACGTCGTCGGCGCGGAAGGCCCGCCGGTTGCGGCGCAGCCTGCGGCTCAGTTCCTCGCGGACCTGGTGCGGCAGCCGGGCCACGGCCTTCGGCACCCGCGCCCCGCTCCGCGCACTCCCCTCCCCGTCGGGCATGGACTGCCCGCCGGACGTCTCACCTCTCATGAGCGCCTCCTTCCGCTCGCCGTCTTGATCACCGCCTGCCCCTCTCACCGGGCCGGAAACGGAGCCGTTCCCCGCGCCCCGACGGCGGGGAATATGACGCACGCCACAGACGTAAGGAAAAAGTAGGACATAATGGAGGTCACCGGACGACGTTGTCAGCCCGACCTTCGCGCGACCCGCGATCCCAAGGAGCCGTTCCCCGTATGGCGCACGGAGCCCACCGCAGCCCTCTTCTGCCGCCCCACCCCGACCTGACCCTCGCCCGCGACTGCGAGCAGTGCCTCGGCTGGGGCACCGTCGTCACCGGCGACGGACACCACGAACTGTGCCGCGCCTGCCAGCCGGGCCCCGCCGAGGCGGCCACCGGCAGCCCCCGCCCCTAGCCGGGCCTCCCTTGTGGCCGGGCCTCCCTTGTGGCCCGGCCTCCCGCAGAGCGGCCCCGGCCCCGGCCTCCCCCGCCCCTGGAAGGATCACCTTCCGGATAGGGTCGGGTAACGGTTTCCCCAGGAAACATTCCAGGCCGAGGCAGGGGGGCTGCCATGAGCACCGCACGCACCAGCAGGACGCCGTTGCCGGGCATCGGCGTCCGTTACGACCTGACGACCCGCGAACGCCGCCATCTGTCGGTGGTCGCCCACCGGGACGGTTCGCGCACCCTGAGCGCGTACCGGAACGACGATCCCGACGCCTGCGCGCTGTCGGTCCGGCTCACCGGGCAGGAGGCGGAGGCCCTGGTGGACGCCCTGAAACCGACCCATCACAGCCCCACCCTGCTGTCCACCACGGAGCTGGGCCTGGTGGCCGAGCGGATCGAGCTGTCCGGGACCTCCCACTGGAACGGACGGCTGCTCGGCGACACCCGGATGCGCACGGAGACCGGCGTGTCGATCGTCGCCGTCCTGCGCCGCGCCGAGGCGATCCCCTCCCCCGGCCCCGGCTTCCGGCTGGCCGGCGGGGACACGCTGATCGTCATCGGCACCCGCGAGGGCGTGGACGCCGCCGCCGCCATACTCGGCCGGGAGTGAGAGCCGATGCATTCCTCCGCGGTCTTCCTGATCGAGTTCGGCGCGATCATCCTCGGCCTCGGGCTGCTCGGCCGGCTCGCCGCCCGCCTGCGGTTCTCGCCCATCCCGCTGTACCTGCTGGCCGGGCTCGCCTTCGGCGAGGGCGGGCTGCTGCCGCTCGGCACCAGCGAGGAGTTCGTGGCCATCGGCGCCGAGATCGGTGTCGTCCTGCTGCTGCTGATGCTGGGCCTCGAGTACACGGCCGGCGACCTGGTCTCCAACCTGAAGACCCAGTACCCGGCCGGAATCGTCGACGCCACCCTCAACGCCCTGCCCGGCGCCGCCATGGCCCTGCTGCTGGGCTGGGGCCCGATCGCCGCCGTCGTCCTGGCCGGCATCACCTGGATCTCCTCCTCCGGGGTCATCGCCAAGGTGCTCGGCGACCTGGGCCGGATCGGCAACCGGGAGACCCCGGTGATCCTCAGCATCCTGGTGCTGGAGGACCTGTCCATGGCGGTCTACCTGCCCGTCGTCACCGCCCTGCTGGCCGGGACCGGCATCGCCGCGGGCAGCATGACTCTGGCCATCGCGCTCGGTGTGGCGGGCGTGGTGCTGCTGGTGGCGGTGCGCTACGGCCGGCACATCTCCCGCTTCGTCTCCACCGACGACCCCGAGAAGCTGCTGCTGGTGGTGCTCGGCCTGACCCTGGTGGTGGCCGGGGTCGCCCAGCAGCTCCAGGTCTCCGCGGCGGTCGGCGCGTTCCTGGTGGGCATAGCCCTCTCCGGTGAGGTCGCCGAGGGCGCGCACAACCTGCTGGCACCGCTGCGGGACCTGTTCGCTGCGGTGTTCTTCGTCTTCTTCGGCCTGCACACCGACCCGGCGAGCATTCCGCCGGTGCTGCTGCCCGCGCTCGCCCTGGCCGCCGCCACCTCCCTCACCAAGATCGCCACCGGCTGGTGGGCGGCCCGCCGCGCGGGCATCTCCGGCCGGGGCCGCTGGCGGGCCGGCGGCACCCTGGTGGCCCGCGGCGAGTTCTCCATCGTCATCGCGGGACTCGCCGTGACCTCCGGCATCGACTCCGACCTCGGCCCGCTGGCCACCGCCTACGTGCTGATCCTGGTCGTCCTCGGCCCGCTCACCGCCCGGTACACCGAGCCGCTCGCCCTCCGGCTGACCGGCATCCGGGGCCGCGCCCGCCCGGCGCCGGAGCCGGAGGCCGAGCGCACGGCGACGGCCGGGGACGAGGCGGAGGCGGAGGTGGAGGCCGGGGGCGGCCCGGAGCCCGTCGCCCCGGACCAGGAGAGCCCGGTCAGCCGGTCCTGATCGCCGTACGACGGCACCGACACACGGTGGAAGCACGTCGTCCCCTCCCCTCCGGGACCGCCGGCCCCTCCCGAACCGCTGCCCGGCCACTGCGGCTACCGGGCCGCCACCTCGTGCGGCGGCGCCGCGCCCGCTGATCCTCCGCCGGGTTTGGACGCCTGCGCAGTGGCAATCCGGAGGGGGACCACAGACCGCGTCCTACGTTGGGAAGTGACACGATGGCCGGCAACCAGAAGGCCAAGGCCAAGGCGGAGCAGGCCAAGGGCAAGGCGAAGGAGGCCGTGGGCCGCGCCGTGGGCAACGAGCGCATGGAGGCCGAGGGCCGCACGCAGGGCGCCAAGGGAGACGCCCGGCAAACCAAGGAGAAGGCGAAGGACGTCTTCAAGAGGCACTGAGAAGACGGCTCCGACCACCGAGGTGTGTGCCGGACCGGCCGCCGGACGGGCCCGGGAGTTCCAGCGCGAGCGGAAGTCCCGGGCCCGTTCACGCGCTCGGTACCGGGGCGTTCCTGCCCATCCGGGGGATTCCTCGCAAACGTCCCCTTGACCCGCCGTCCAGCGGGTAGCCGAGCAGGGACGGCACGGCACCCCTGTGCACAGGAAGGGCCCCTGACCCCAGAGGAAAAGGGCAACGAGGTATGGACATCCCGCTCAGGACCCACGCGACGACTACGCAGGACCGCCCGGCGGTGCTGCGGTACAGCCGCACCTGGGACGCCGGCGTCTCCAGCATCGCCGAGGCCAGAGACGCCGTCGCCGACCTGCTCTCGCGGGCACGGCCGACTCCCGCACGGCGTTCGGTGCAGGATGCCCAGCTGGTCGTCAGCGAGCTCGTCACCAACGCGGCCAAGCACGCGCCCGGCCCCTGCGCGCTGGGCCTGGAACTGCTGCCGGGCGCGCGGGCGCTCCGCGTCACCGTCACGGACACCTCCCGGGAGCCGCCCCGCAGGCGTCCCCCCGACCCCCGCCGGATCGGCGGCCACGGGCTGCACCTGGTGGCGATGCTCGCCCCCGACCTGGAGGTGACCTGGCCGTCCCACGGCAAGCGGGTCACGGCGACCGTACCGCTGACGCCGCGAGCGGCCGACTGACCGACTGACCGACGGCACACCACCGCGATCACCGCCCGCCGCCATGGGCGGGAGCCGCCCCGGCCCGTCCCATTGGGCGAGGACGGTCAGCCGGCCGGCCCCATGAGTCTGCTCACGGCCTTCGGGCGGGGCCTGTCGGTGCCCGGTCCGGCCGCCCAGTCCGGTGGTGTCTCACCGTCCACCACGAACTCCAGGAGCAGCGGCCCGCGCCGGCCGAGCGCGTCGTCCCAGGCGGAACCGACGTGCCGGGGCCGGTCGCAGCGTACGGCGGGCAGCCCGGCCAGTTGCGCCCATCGCGCGTACGGCAGCGCGGGGACCTCGGCGGACAGCGGGATCAGCGGATCTCCCTCGGCGGCGCGGCGCTGCCAGGTGAGGCGGTTGAGGTCGCCGTTGTTGAAGACGCAGAACACCAAGGGGGGCAGTCCGGCCAGCCGGTCCAGATGGCGCCGGACGGTGATCAGCTCGTTCAGGCCGCCGCCTTGCAGCGCGCCGTCGCCGACCAGGGCGATCACCGGCCGGTCGGGGGCGGCGAACCGGGCGGCCACGGCGTACGGGACGGCCGCGCCGGGCAGTGCGAGGTGACCCGAGAGCAGCGAGCGCATGCCGGTCCGGAGCCGGAGATGGCGGGTCCACCAGTCCAGCGCGGTCCCGGAGTCGGTGGTGACGACGGCCCGGTCGGGCAGCCGCTCGGACAGCTCGGCGACGACCGACCGGGGGTTGACCGACGTACCGAAGTAACGGCGGGCCCGGGTCTCCCCCGCCGCCCGCCACGCCCGCACCGTGCGCTCCACCCGGACGGCCCAGCCGCGGTCGGGGCCGCCGCGCAGGAGCGGGAGCAGCGCCTCCAGGCAGGCGCTCACCTCGCCGTTCACCCGGAGGGCGGAAGCGTCGGGGTCGAGCGGGCAGTCGTCCGGGTGCCGGTCCACGGTGACGATCCGGCACCGGCCGGGAGCCGGCAGCAGGGCGCGGTCGAGGTCCTCGGCGCCGACGAGGAGCAGTGTGGCGCAGTCCCGCAGCAGGGCCGCGGCCGCCTCGCTGCCGAGCGGGCCCGCCACGCCGGCCAGATACGGCAGGTCGTCCGGCAGCGCGTCCCGGGCCAGGGCGGTCGTGGCGACCCCGGCGCCGAGCACCTGGGCCACCCTGGCCGCCTGCCCGGACGCCGCCCGGCCCGCGTTGCCGATCACGACGACGCCCCGGCCACCGCCCCCGAGTACCGCGGCCGCACGACGAACACCGTCCACGTCGGCCGCCCCGGCCGTCCGCACCGACGCCGACGCCGACGGGGGCCGGATTCCGGGGGAACCCGACAGCCCGGAGAAGTCCAAGCATCGGGGCGGGCCGGGCATGACAGATGGGGCCGGGGCCGTCAGGGTCCCGTGGGGCAGGATCAGGCTCGCCACGCCGCGGTCGCCGAGCGCGGCCCGCACCGCCCGGTCGAGGGCGTCTCCGGCCACCAGCTCCGGCCCGGACACCTCCTCGCACCAGACGGAGACCGCCGCCAGATGGCGTACGGCCGGGCCGCCCCCGCGCCGGGGCTCCGGGTCCGCGCCCACCAGGGCCAGCACCGGCGCGCGATCGGCCGCCGCGTCGTACAGCCCGCCCAGCAGCCGCAGCACGCCCGCCCCCGGCGGGGCGAGACAGCAGCCCGGCCGGCCGGTGAGCTTGGCCTCGGCGCAGGCCATGAGCGCGGCGGACTCCGCGCCCCGCGCCTGAATGAACTCCGGGACACCGGGACCACGGCCGAGGGCCCGCAGCAGCGGGTCGACGGCCGGTCCCGGCACGCCGTACACCCGGCCCACGCCCGCGTCCCGCAGCCGGGCGGCGAGCCTGTCGGACACCTTCACCACGGCGACCTCCCTGAGCCCCGGCGGCCACTGGTCCGGGCCACCGGGTAGCCGCGCGCCGAACGCGGCAAACGGGCCGGAGGACCGGACGACCCGGCGGGCGGCACCGGCCGGGCGGCCGTGCCGGACGAGCGGAGCGGGGGCCGCCGTGCCAGGCTCGGAGGGTAAGCACACACAGTGACTGATCCAGCACCGGGCGGAAGGCGAGCACGCGGTGGAGGAGTCGCGGGACCGGGGGCCGGCCCGGCGCGCGGGACGCGGTGAGCGCCTGGTGACGGCGCTGGACCAGCGGCTGCCGACGGCCGCCGCGGGCCGTGAGTTCCTGCGCAAGTCCTTCCCCGACCACTGGTCGTTCCTGCTGGGCGAACTGGCGCTGTACAGCCTGCTGGTGCTGGTGGTCACGGGCGTGTGGCTGACGTTCTTCTTCCACCCGGGCATGACGGAATCCCCGTACGCCGGCTCGTACGCGCCGCTGCGCGGCACGATGACCACCGAGGCGTACGCGTCCGTGCTGCGCATCAGCTTCGACGTGCGCGGCGGCCTGCTGCTGCGGCAGACGCACCACTGGGCGTCGCTGGTGTTCGTCGCGGCCATCGGCGCGCACCTGCTGCGGATCTTCCTGACCGGCGCGTTCCGGCGGCCCAGGGAGCTGAACTGGACGGTCGGGGTGACACTGTTCCTGCTCGCCCTGCTGGAGGGCTTCTGCGGCTACTCGCTCCCCGACGACCTGCTGTCCGGCACGGGTCTGCGCACCGCGCAGGGCATCGTGCTGTCGGTGCCGATCGTGGGCACGTACCTGTCGTTCCTCCTCTTCGGCGGCCAGTTCCCGGGGCACGAGATCATCCCCCGGCTGTACGTGACGCACGTCCTGCTGGTGCCCGGCCTGCTCCTGGCGCTGGTGGGGGTGCACCTGACGTACGTCGTGGTGCACAAGCACACCCAGTGGGCGCGGCCCGGCCGCACCAACCGGAACGTGATCGGCAAGCCGCTGGTGCCGCAGTACACGGCGAAGTCCGCTGGCCTGTTCCTGATCGTGGCGGGTGTGCTCGCGGCGATGGCGGCGCTGTTCCAGATCAACCCGGTGTGGGACTTCGGGCCGTACCGCGCCGACCATGTCTCCCTGGACTCGCAGCCCGACTGGTACGTGGGCTACCTGGAGGGCGCGCTGCGGCTGATGCCGGCGGCGCAGACGGACGTCGCCGGGCACACCGTCGCCTGGGACGTGTTCCTGCCCGGGGTCGTGCTGCCCGCGGTGCTGTTCCTGGCCCTGTACTCCTATCCGTTCTTCGAGCGCTGGCTCGCCGGTCCCGGGCCGGAGCAGCACCTGTGCGACCGGCCGCGCGACCGGCCCGTCCGGACCGCGCTCGGCGCGGCGGCCGTTTCCGCCTACGCGGTGCTGCTCCTGGCCGGCGGACAGGACGTGCTGGCCTACGTGTTCGACCTGCCGGTGGAACTGATCACCCGCACCCTTCGCGTCGCGCTGTTCGCCGTGCCGTTCGTGGTCTTCCACGCCACCCGACGGGCGTGTCTCGGGCTCCAGGCGGCCGACCGGCGGCGGCTGCTGACCGGGGAGACGACCGGCGAGGTGCGGCGCACGGCGGGCGGCGGCTACGAGGAGGCGCACACCCTGCTGCCCGGCGAGGAGGTCTGCCGCATCCTCGTGCGCGACACGCCCCGGCCCCGGACGGCGGGCGCGGAGGCATGGCGCTGGGTGCGCCGGCACCGGCTGCGCAACGCCCTCAGCCGCTGGTACTTCGGCCGCAGCGTGCGGTTGCCGGCCACGGCGGGGCAGCGGCGCCAGGTGGCGTATGCGCGGGCCGCGCCGGGCGAGGCGCCCGAGGAGAAGGCGGCGGAAGCCGTGAGCGAGGAGGAGACGCCATGACCGAGGGCGCCGACCGGGCGGGAACGCGCCGTACGGCCCGCGGCCGGCTGTCCCGACGCGCGTGGGCTTCTTCACCGACACCTCCGTGCGCATCGACTGCAAGGCGTGCGAGGGGACGCTGCCTGGACGTGTGCCCCACGGGGGCACTGTTCCGCACCGAGTTCGGCACGGTCGTCGTCCAGCAGGACATCTGCGACGGCTGCGGCTACCGCGTGCCCCTGGGCGACGGACGGAGGACCCCGCGTACCCGGTCCGTCCGCAGCGGGAACGCCTGGAGGCGCGCGGGTCGCGCGCCTGACCGGGCCGGATCGGTGCTGGCGGAATCCCGTGACTGGCTGTCACTTTCGCCGCTGTCGGCCCGGCTCCGCCGTTCCTAGGCTCGCGGTGACCAGTCGCCCGTGAGAGGAACGCGCAGATGACCGAGGCACACACCGACGCACGCGATGTCACCCGGCGTACGGTGCTCCAGCGGGGGGCCGGTGCCGCCGCGGCCGGCGCGGCGGCCGCGTTCGCCGGTCCGCCCGCCGCCGCCCACGCCCGGCCCGGCGAGGCCGGCGAGACGCTGCCCGCGACGGTGGCCGGGGTCCGCGTCCCCGACAGCGAGGTGGCCCGGCACACGGTGGCCTTCGCCCGCAGTGTCAGCTCCCCGTCGCTCTTCAACCACGTGCTGCGCAGCTATGTCTTCGGCGCGCTGGTGCTCGACCGGCAGGGGGCGCGCTACGACCGGGAACTGGCGTTCGTCGCCGCCGTGCTGCACGACCTCGGGCTGGTGGAGGCGTTCCAGACCCCGGCCGAGCGCTTCGAGGTCGACGGCGCCGACGCCGCGCGCCGCTTCCTGCGCCGGCTGCGGGTGCCCGCCGGGCGGGTGGACGTGGTCTGGGACGCGATCGCCCTGCACACCAGCGCGGGCATCGCGGCCCGCAAGAGGCCGGAGATCGCCCTGGTCTCCGTGGGTTCCGCGCTCGACTTCACGGGGAACGGGCTGGAGCGGATCCCGTCCGACGCGCTGGCGGAGGTGCTCGGCGCCTTCCCCCGGCTGGAGTTCAAGAAGGTCGCGCTGGAGACGATCCTGTCGCTGTGCCGCACCAAGCCCATGGGAGAGCTGATGCACCCCTTCGCCGAGGTCGGCCGCCGTCACCTGCCCGGCTTCGCGGTGCCCACCGTGGAGGATCTGCTGGTGAACGCGCCGTTCACGCAGTGAGCGTCCCCGGGGCCCGGGGCCGCCGCCCGGGCCTCGCGTTCCTCCCGGTTCACCCACGCCCAGGTGACCGCCGCCGCGGTGACGCCGACCGGCAGCATGCCGGTGATCATGGCGAGGCCCGCCGCCGGCCGTCCGGCGGCGACGACGCCGACGGCGGGCAGGTCCAGCAGCGGCGCCGCGAGGAACAGGTACAGGCACCGGCCGGCGTCGTCCAGCCGGTGCCGGGTGCGGGCCAGGACCGGCAGCCAGAACAGCACGGCCGCCGCGAGCAGCGCGGGCTGGGTGACCAGGACCCCGCCCGGTGGCCGCAGGGCGCCGAGGTCGCCGAGGACCGCCCAGGCGTGCGTCAGCACCAGCAGGGGCAGGGCCACGGCGGCGGGGACGGCGATCCGCTCCCACAGCGGGGAGCGGCGCAGGGCGTGGACGGCGGCCGGGATCACGGCGGCGACCAAGAGCGCCGGCCCGGCCGTCGCCGCGACCGACGCGTGCGCGGGATGCACGGCGCCCTCACCTCTCCCGGGCCGTGGTGCCGCGTACCGCGAGCGCGGCCGAGACACCCAGCAGGGGCACGGCGACGCACAGCAGCCAGTGGCCGTAGACGAAGCCCAGGGCGACCAGCAGCAGGCCGGCCGCGGCGGGCGGCACCGCTGCCGCGCCCCGGTCCGGGACCCGGTAGCGCACATGCTGCTCGGGTGCCGAGCGCGAGGACAGCAGCACGGCGCCGGCCGCGAGGGCGAGGACCAGGACGACGCCGCCCCACAGCCAGTACACCAGCGGGCTCTCGCCGTAGACCGCGAGGACGGCGAGGAGGACGCCGTTGAGCAGCGCCCAGCCCGCGACGACCACGGCGGACGGATGCCGTCTCATGCGCGGCCGCCCTCCCGGCGCTTGAGGTCCAGCAGCGGGGCGAAGCTGGTGACGGGCGGCAGCGGGCGGTGCGCCGGGAAGTTCAGGCGCGGTGGCGGGGACGGGGTGGCCCACTCCAGGGTGTGCCCGTCCCACGGGTCGTCACCGGCGGGGCGGGCCCGGCCCAGGCGGCGGGCGTGCAGGGTGCGGAGCACGTTGACCACGAACACCGCCATGCCGGCGGCGAGGAGGGCCGCGCCGGTCCCGGCGAGCAGGTTGAGGGTGCCGAAGCCGTCGAAGACGGCGTAGGTGGACACCCGGCGCGGCATGCCGAGGTAGCCGAGGGCGAACATCGGCAGGAAGGTCAGATTGGTGCCGGCGACCAGCAGCCAGAAGTGCAGCCGCCCCATGCCCTCGTCCAGCAGCACGCCGGTGACCTTCGGGAACCAGTAGTAGACGGCGGCGAACAGGCCGAAGGCGCTGCCCGCGAAGAGCACGTAGTGCAGGTGGGCCACCACGAAGTAGCTGTCGGTGACGTGATAGTCGATCACCGGGGTGCCCACCATGATCCCGGTGAGGCCGCCGATCAGGAACTGCGGGATGAAGGCGAGCGCGAACAGCATCGGGGTGCGCAGCCTCGGCCGGGCGCCGAGGACGGTGCCGAGCATGCCGAAGTACTCCACACCGGCGGGGACGAGCAGCGCGATGGAGGTCAGGGAGTAGTAGTCGTTGGCCGCCTGGCCGGTGGCGAACATGTGGTGTCCCCACACGCTCATGGAGAGGGCGGCGAACACCAGCAGGGACAGCACGGTGCCCCGGTAGCCGAAGAAGCGGCGCCCGCAGAACACCGCGAGCACCTCGGCGACGGCGGCGAGGTACGGGAAGAACATTACGTACACGACGGGGTGGCCGTAGAACCAGAAGAGGTGCTGGTAGCCGATGTTCCAGGCGTTGGACGCGAAGAGGGAGGCGTCGGCGCGGCCCGCGGCCAGCAGGGTGAGCGCGGCTAGCAGGGCCGGGAAGGCGCCGATCACCATCAGGCAGGTGGCGATCATGGCCCAGCAGAACACGGGCAGCCGCAGCATGGTCATGCCCCGGGTGCGGCGGCGCAGGATGGTCCACAGCACCGCCCAGCCCTGGAGGATCGCCCCGGTGACGGCGAGGCAGACGCCGACGATCCACAGGTCGCTGCCGGTGCCCGGCGAGAACTCGGCGTCGGCCAGCGGCGGGTAGGAGAACCAGCCGGCGGCGTGCGCGCCGGTCGGGGTGGCGAAGCCGGCGAGCAGGGCGAGGGCGCCGAACGCGTAGAGCCAGTAGCCGAGGAGGGTGAGCCGGGGCAGGGCGATGCCGGGGGCGCCGGTCTGCAACGGCACCAGATAGACGCCGAGGCCCAGCGCGAACGGCGTCATGACCAGGTAGATCATCCCGGAGCCGTGGACGGTGAAGACCTGGTCGTACAGGTGCGGGCCGAGGAAGGTCTCCCCGGGGCGGGCGAGCTGGGCGCGCATCAGCAGCGCGAGGACGCCCATGAGGAGCAGGAGGACCAGGGAGGTGCCGGCGGTGAGCAGGCCGACGCGCTTGTGGTCGGTGGTGGAGATCCAGCCGAGCCAGCCGCCCGGCGGGACGGGCCGGCCGGAGTCGTCCGGCCGGGCCCGGGTGGACGGCGTGACCGTCATGCGGTGGCCGTCCCGCCGTGCGCCCAGCGGTCGTACGCGCGCGGCGGCACCGCCTTGATCCAGAAGTCCATGGTGTGGTGGCGCTGCCCGCAGAACTCGGCGCACCGGCCGCGCCAGCGGCCCGCCCGGTCCAGGGTGAGGGTGAGGGTGTTCACGTGGTGCGGGAAGGCGTCGGTCTTGTAGCGCAGTCCGGGCACCCAGAGGGAGTGGACGACGTCCCGGGAGGTGAGCCGGAGCTGGACGGTCCGGCCGGCCGGCACGACGAGGGTGGGCATGTCGCGGCCCTTGCAGGTGCCGGTGACGCTGCGGTGGGCCGGGGAGCCCGGGTAGCGGAAGGTCCAGCACCACTGGAAGCCGGTGACGTCGACGCGCAGCGGGCGCGGACCCGCCGCGGGGTGCTCCCGGTGGTTCTGCCAGGCGGTCCAGGCCACGAGGAAGACCGCGAAGGCGGCCAGGGCGCCGACGTAGTACGCCTCCAGGCGGGGCCGTTCGGCCCGCTCGGCGGCGCCCGCCGGGAGGTGGCCGCCCCGGTGGCGCAGGAGCGTCCAGGCGAGCAGGCCGAGGACGGCGAGGAACACGGCGCCCGCGATGGCCGCCTCCACCGTGAACACCGTTCCGAAGATGTGACGCTGCCTCACGGCGTCACCGCCTTCGCCCCGCCGCCCCTGACCGTCATCCGATCGCTCCCGTCACTCGCTCGGGACCGTGACCAAACGGACATTACGGGCAGCTCCTCTGGTCCGGGTGCCGACACACCGCAGCGGCACGGCCTCGCGGCCGGGGCGCCGTACGCGCGGGGCGGCGGGACATTCGAGGCACCCGAGCGGGAGGAGGAGCCGGGGGCGTACCCGCCTGGGTCGACTCCTGCCCGGTCCACCGGCACCTCACCGGCACGGATCCGCCGGGCCGGGGGGCCGCCGCCAAGAGCGCGGCGAGCGCCCGGCTGACGCCCCGGGTGGCCACGGCCGACCGGGTGGTGAGGTCCGTCCGCCCGTACCGCGCGGTGGGCTGCGGCCGGAACGTGTACGTCGAGGACGGCCGGGCCACCCAGCCGGCTCGCGTCGGGTTCGCCGGGCAGGGCCGGGGTGCGGGACGAGCGGCCCGGAGCCGATGTCGCCGACGACGGGAACCCCGAGTCCGGTCAGCCGGCCGCTGCTCCACGGCGCCCCGCCCCTCGCGGTCCGCCCTGTGCCGTGCGGGTCCGGCCCATCGTCCCGCGCCGCCCACGCGGCACCGTCCGACCGCCGGGACGCACGTTGGCGGTGGCCGCCGCCCGGGTACTCGGCGCCGCATGAACGCACGAGAACACGAGCACGAGCGCGACCGGCGGAGCGAGGACGCGACGGCGGCCGGGCGGGCCGCGCGGCGGCGGCGCGAGGAGGAGCACGAACGGGCCGGTGCCGAGCCGTTCGACTACCCGTACCCGGAGCGCCGGCCCGGGGTCCGCGCCCGGCGCCACATCAGCGAGGCGCAGGCCGCCGCCGATACCCCGCCAGGGATTCCCGGGGGCTACGGCACGACGGGCGGCGGTCAGGCCGGTGCGACCGGCGCCGCCCATCCGCCGGTCCCCGAGCGCCGTACCACCTCGGCCGGGACCCCGGCCGCCGAGCCCGGCAGCGACGACGAGGGGCCGGCGAACCGCTCGGAGCGCTGACGCCGCGGCGCGGGCGGACCGGCACGGGGTCGTCCGGCGTCGTGGGCGGGACCGGCCGGGCCGGTCATGGGATGCCGGACGCGCCGGAGCGGTCCCCGCTGTCGCCGGTGTCGCCGGGGTACGGGCGGGGCCGGGGCGGCGGGGCCTCGCCCGCGGTGAGGTGTTCGAGGACCTCGACCAGCTCCTGGCATGCCTTCTCCACCGAGTCACGGGTGTTGCGCTGCTCGATGATCACGGCGGACAGCAGCAGCGCCGTCAGGGCGGTGGTGCCGTTGAACGCCTGGAGTTTCAGCATCACCTCGATCCGGTCGAGCCCGGTGAACGCGCCGACGCCGTCGGTCGCGGCGACGGTGGACACCACGGTGGTCAGCAGCGCGCAGAGCACGCTGCCCACCAGCTGGAAGCGCAGCGCGGCCCAGATGACGACCGGGTAGACGAGGAAGAGCGTGCTGATGGGGCTGTAGGCGGCCAGTGGCACCAGCAGGCAGGCGACGACGGCCAGCGCGGTGGCCTCCCGCCAGCGGCCCAGGGGCAGCGGCAGGCGCGCGCGGCGCAGCGCCAGCAGCAGCGGGGTGACGATGAGGACGCCCATCGCGTCCCCCACCCACCAGGCGAGCCAGACGGGCCAGAAGCTGCGGACGGGCAGGCCGTCCGTGAGGACGAGGAAGCCGGCTCCGACGGTCGCGCTGATCAGGGTGGCCGCCAGCGCGGCCAGGAACACCAGCGCGAGGCCGTCGCGTAACCGGCTGAGGTCGGTGCGGAAGCCCGCCCGGCGCAGCAGGAGTGCCGCGCACAGGGGCGCCGCGGTGTTGCCGAAGAGGACCCCGAGGATCTCGACGTCGGGCGTGGTCAGGGACAGCACGGCGAGGAAGGCGCCGAGCGTGATGCCGGGCCAGCAGCGCAGGCCGAAGATCAGCAGGGCGGCGACGGCGACGCCGGTGGGCGGCCAGATGGGAGTGACGACGGCGCCCTCGACGGTCAGCTCGCGCAGCAGGCCGAGCCGGGCCGCCGCGTAGTAGCAGGCGGCGACGGCGACCACCCGGACGGCAAGGCCGCCCGGCCGGCGCAGCTCCTCGATACCCACCACAGCAGCCATCTCACACCGGCGGACCGGGGACGGCGAGGCGAGCCACGGTCTCGTCCGGCCCTATGGCTGAACACCGGGCCGTCACGGGACGCGGCCGACCGCACGGCGGACCGCCCAGTGGGCGGGCCGCCGGACGCCGGTCGCGCCACAAGCCCGCCGGCCGGACGCTCCGCCGCCACGGGAGGCGGGCCCGGGCCGGTCAGACGGCGGTGGCGGGGCCGTCGAGGCCCACGACCAGGACGGCGGCGTCGTCCTCGTGGCCGACGCTCTCCGCGCCCTTGATCACGGCCGCCGCGAGCGCGTGCGCCTCCAGACCGGCGACGGCGGCGATGCCCGCGAGCCGGACCACCTGGTCCAGGCCGTCCTCGATGTTCAGCGAGGGCCCCTCCACGACACCGTCGGTGAGCAGCACGAACACCCCGCCGGTGGTGAGCCGGTGCCGGGTGACCGGGAACTCGGCGCCCCGCTCGATGCCGAGCGGCGGTCCGCCCTCGTCGTCGACCACCCCGGACTTCCCGTCGGCCGTGGCCCACACGAACGGGATGTGTCCGGCCCGTGCGCTCTCCAGCACCCCGGTGGCCGGGTCGAGCCGCATGAAGGTGCAGGTGGCGAACAGTTCGCTGCCCAGGGAGAGCAGCAGGTCGTTGGTGCGGGCCAGCAGCTCGCCCGGCTCCCCGGTGACCGAGGCGAGCGCCCGCAGTCCGGCCCTGACCTGGCCCATGAAGGCCGCGGCCTCGATGTTGTGCCCCTGTACGTCGCCGATGGACAGCCCTATCCGGCCGTCGGGCATGGTGAAGGCGTCGTACCAGTCGCCGCCCACGTTGAGGCCGAGGTTGGCGGGGGTGTACCGCACCGCGACATGGACGCCGGGGGCGTCGGGCAGGTCCCGGGGGAGCATGCCCCGCTGGAGGGCGACGGCCAGCTCGACCTGAGTCCGCTGGAGCTGAGCGCGGCGGCGCGCCTGGGCGGTGAGCGAACCGAGTCGGGCGAGCAACTCGTCGCCTTCGTCCGTGGAGCGCTTGCGGGGCATCGTTCACTTCCGGCGGGGCGGTGACTCTCGGCGGGCCGGTAGCCCGATCTTTCAGCAAACGCCTAGATTTTACCTATTTAGGATGATCAGCGGATCTGGGAGTCGATGCCGGTGACCACCGCGGG
The DNA here is from genome assembly GCF_964272715.1 of Streptomyces sp. SudanB182_2057. Classification (NCBI taxonomy): domain Bacteria; kingdom Bacillati; phylum Actinomycetota; class Actinomycetes; order Kitasatosporales; family Streptomycetaceae; genus Streptomyces; species Streptomyces sp. SudanB182_2057. The sequence continues at coordinate 7,576,430 of NZ_OZ186798.1, read as the reverse complement.
GCCGAGCGGTGCGCTGCGCTCGTCGAGTCCCGCGTCCCGCAGCGCGTCGTCGGCGAGCCTGCGGGCCGCCTCCTCGGCGTGCGGGCGGGTGTCCGCGTCGACGGTCAGGCGCAGGGTGAAGGTGTTGTCGTCGTTGACGCTGAGCACGTCCAGGTCCTCCGCGCTGCCCATGCGGGTGCCGTGCGGATCGGCGGGCCGGAGCGCTTCGGCCAGCCGGGTACGGGTGTCGGCCCCGATCCCGGCGGTGAAGGTGCCGGGGACGCTGATCACATAGGTCGTCATGAGACGGTCCTTTCCTCGGGCGTCCCCCCGTCTACCCCGTTTCCGGGCCTTCGCACGGCCCCGGCGGGGCGACGCGTCCGGCCGGTCCGCGTTCCGCCGTCTCCGCGGGACGCCCGCCGTCACTCGAACGGTGGACCTGCCCGTGTCGGCTCCGGGGGCGGCCCGGGCCGGGGTGGGAGATTACGGAGGCGGTCCGGGCCGCGCTTCCCGCCTCCCGGGCCCACGCTCGCTGTCTTCCTTGTCGTCTTCCGTTTCCGTCGTCCCCCGATCCCGAAGTATCCGAAGGACACCCCATGCGTCTGTATCGTCGTCCGCTCGCCGCCGTGCTCGGCGGTGTCGTCCTCGCCCTGACCGCCACGGGCTCCGCGCTCGCCGCCGAGGGCACGTTCGCCTGGACCGGCCCCGAGGGCAAGACGTACGGCATCCAGAACCCGCCGGACAACAAGTGCTTCGACATGGCCCAGGAGGCGCGCGGGGCGCGCAACGCGACGAAGAAGACGCTCGTCGTCTACACCGAGAAGCGGTGCAAGGGCACGGCGACGCGGCTCGCCCCCGGCAAGGCGGCGCCCAGCGGCGCCCGCTTCGCCAGCGTCATCTTCAACCCGCGCTGACCCGCACCACCGGCACCGGCACCGGGGCCGTAGACCCACGCGCCCCGGCACCAGGGCCGCACACCCCCGCGGCCCCGGGCGCGCCACCGTGGAAAACCCGGTGGCGCGCGCCCGGGCCCGTGCGTTAGCGTGCGGGACATGTCCAGCCCCGAGGCATCCAGACACTAGCCACCGGCCGTCCGGTGGCTTTTCGTCGTTCGCAGGCCACCACCGGGCTGCCGTCCTCCGGGTTCCGGACCGGCACGCACCTCTTTTTCTCTTCTTGTGCCTCCTCACTCGTCCGTGTGACGCGTCGCCCCCGTGCGGGCGGCGGTGCCGGCCGGGACCGCACGCGATGCCCCGCGCGCTCGGCCGTTCAGGACCGCACCGACCGGTCGTGCCTTCGCGGGTCCGCGTGCTCGCTACCCGTCCGCGACACGGTGTGTGTGGAGTCTTGATGCCTTTCGCTCTCTATCTGCTCGGACTGGCGGTCTTCGCCCAGGGCACGTCCGAGTTCATGCTGGCCGGCCTGGTGCCGGACATCGCCCGCGACCTCGGGGTCTCGGTGCCCACGGCGGGCACGCTCACGTCCGCCTTCGCCGTCGGCATGGTCGTGGGCGCGCCGGCGGCGGCGCTGCTCGGCCGGCGCCGGCCGCCCCGGCAGTCGCTGCTGGTGTTCCTCGGGGTGTTCCTGGCCGCCCATGTCGTCGGGGCGCTCACCTCCGACTTCGCCGTCCTGCTCGCGACCCGGGTGGTCGCCGCCCTGGCCAACGCCGGTTTCCTCGCCGTCGGTCTGACGGCGGCGACCGGCATGGTCGCGCCGGACGCCAAGGGCCGGGCCACCGCCGTCCTGCTCGGCGGCACCACGCTCGCCTGTGCGGCGGGGGTGCCCGCGGGCGCCGCCCTGGGCCAACTGCTGGGCTGGCGCTCGGCGTTCTGGGCCGTGGCCCTGGTGTCCGCCCCGGCGCTGGTGGCGATCGCCCGGGCGGTGCCGCGCGGTCCGGCCGCCGGAGGGCCCGTACCGGGTGCGGGGAAGGAACTGCGGGCGCTGCGCCGTCCCCGGCTGCTGTGGGTGCTCTGCCTCGCCGCGCTCGTCAACGGCGCCACCTTCTGCACGTTCACCTACCTGGCGCCGCTGGTCACGGAGGTCGGCGGACTCGGGGCCGGCTGGGTGCCGGGGGTGCTGGCGCTGTTCGGCGCGGGGGCGTTCGCCGGGGTGACGGCGGCGGGCCGGCTGGCGGACCGGGGCGTCCGGACGGTGCTGCCCCTCGCCGGCGCCGCGCTGCTCGCCGGGTGGACCGCGCTGGCGCTGGCCGCCGGGCGGCCCGGCGTTGCCCTCGCCCTGGTGCCGGTCCTCGGCCTGCTGGCCTTCGGGGTCGGCTCCACGCTGGTCACACGGGTGCTGTACGAGGCGGCCGACGCGCCCTTGCTGGGTGGCGCGTTCGCGACGTCGGCGCTGAACGTGGGCGCCGTGCTCGGCCCGGTGCTGGGCGGTGCCGCGCTAGACGGCGGACTCGGCCACCGCTCCCCGGTGTGGATCAGCGCGCTGCTGGTGGCCGTCGCGGGCCTGGTCGCCCGCTGCCGGACGCGGCGGCCGGAACGGCCCGCCTGACACCGGGCTTCGGCACCCCGGCGCGATGGCCCGCAGGGGGCTACAAACCCGCCACACCCATGTGGTTATCATATGAGCGCTGCCTAGCTCGAAAGATGGATCTGTGACTGTCAACGACGACTCGTTCACCAACTGGAAGATCCGCGAAGAGATCGCGGAGTCGATGATCCCGCTCATCGGGAAGCTGCACCGCGAACGGGACGTGACCGTCCTGCTGCACAGCCGCTCCCTGGTGAACAAGTCGGTGGTCAGCATCCTGAAGACCCACCGCTTCGCCCGGCAGATCGCCGGCGCCGAGCTGTCGGTCACCGAGACCATGCCGTTCCTCCAGGCCCTCACCACCCTCGACCTCGGGCCGTCCCAGATCGACCTCGGCATGCTGGCCACCACGTACAAGGACGACGAACGCGGCCTGAGCGTCGAGGAGTTCACCGCCGAGGCGGTGGCCGGCGCCACCGGCGCCAACAAGATCGAGCGCCGCGAGCCGCGCGATGTCGTCCTCTACGGCTTCGGCCGCATCGGCCGCCTCGTCGCCCGTCTGCTGATCGAGAAGGCCGGCTCGGGCAACGGCCTCAGGCTGCGCGCCATCGTCGTGCGCGGCGGCGGCGCCCAGGACATCGTCAAGCGCGCCTCGCTGCTGCGCCGCGACTCCATCCACGGCCAGTTCCAGGGCACGATCACCGTGGACGAGGACAGCGGCACGATCGTCGCCAACGGCAACGCCATCAAGGTGATCTACGCCGACGACCCGACGTCCGTGGACTACACCGAGTACGGCATCCGGGACGCCATCCTCATCGACAACACCGGCAAGTGGCGCGATCGCGAGGGCCTGTCCCGGCATCTGCGCCCCGGCATCGAGAAGGTCGTGCTGACCGCGCCGGGCAAGGGCGACGTGCCGAACATCGTGCACGGCGTCAACCACGACACGGTCAAGCCGGAGGAGCGGATCCTGTCCTGCGCCTCCTGCACGACCAACGCCATCGTGCCGCCGCTGAAGGCCATGGACGACGAGTACGGTGTGCTGCGCGGTCACGTGGAGACCGTCCACTCGTTCACCAACGACCAGAACCTGCTGGACAATTACCACAAGTCCGACCGCCGTGGCCGCTCCGCGGCACTGAACATGGTCATCACCGAGACCGGTGCCGCCTCCGCCGTCGCCAAGGCCCTGCCCGACCTGAAGGCGAAGATCAGCGGCAGCTCGATCCGCGTCCCGGTGCCGGACGTCTCGATCGCGATCCTCAACCTCCAGCTGGCCCGCGAGACCACCCGCGAGGAGGTCCACGACTACCTGCGCGAGGTGTCGCTGACCTCGCCGCTCAAGCGCCAGATCGACTTCATCACGGCGCCCGACGCGGTCTCCAGCGACTTCATCGGCTCGCGCCACGCCTCGATCGTGGACGCCGGCGCCCTCAAGGTCGACGGCGACAACGCGATCCTCTACCTGTGGTACGACAACGAGTTCGGCTACTCCTGCCAGGTCGTCCGCGTCGTCCAGCACGTCTCGGGCGTGGAGTACCCGACGTTCCCGGCGACGGCGGTCTGATCCGCCCGGCCTCGCACAAGTGTGCGGCCGCCGACCGGGCTCTGCGGTCGGCGGCCGTTCCTTGTGGGCGGTGTGCGGTCAGGGCGAGGCCGGCCTGCCGCACGCGCCCGCGGCGCACTCCGTGAGCCACTGGTCGAAGTCGGCGTCATAACGGGTGCCGATGCCGTCGTGGTAGACGGCGTACCCACCCGCGTAGTCACCGGCGCGGAAGCGGGCGAGCATGCGCCGGACGTCGTCGGGGTGCCGCTCGACCATGTAGCGCGCGGCGAGGTGGCCCCACGGGTAGGTGCGGGTCACATCGCTGTTGTCGTAGGTGCTCTCGAACAGCGTGCTCAGCCGGTACGTGTGCCGGCCGGCCTCCTGGACCGCCTGGTCGTCGGTGCGGCCGCGGTAGCCGTAGGAGACGTACTCGGCGATGCCCTCGATCCACCACACGTCCGGCACCGAGACCTGCCGGTCGAAGTCGCCCCGCATGTCGTCACGGGCGTCCAGGAAGTGCGTGAACTCGTGGTTCAGGTTCCAGATCCGGGCCGGGAAACCGTCGTCGGACGCCTTCTGGTACATGATCGACACGGGCTGGTTGGCGGGGTCCGACGGATCGCCGCCCAGGGTCATGCCGCCGTTGTCGGTACTGATGCCGTACATGGCGCCCGCGTAGGTCTGGTAGTCGGACCTGCTCGCGAACACCACCAGGCGGAGGGTGGACGCGTACTGGCCGGGGATCGGTCCGTCGGACCCCACGACCGAGCGGAAGTAGGCGTCCTGGCCGAGCACGCTCGCGCAGGCGGCGCCGAGGTCGGCGGCCGTCAGCGCCTGGGCGCGGACGGTGATGTCCGCGTCGCAGCGGTGGGTGACCGGCAGGACGGCCTTGTCGAGCTTGCCCGGCAGGTCGCAGACGTCGTAGTACGCGCAGTGCGCGCCGTCGTAGGCGGCGGCCTGGGTGGCGACGGCCACCCACAGCGCGGCCGTCGGCCCGGTCATCGCGGTCCGGTCCAGCAGGTCGACGGCCAACGGCTGTACGGTCTCCCGCAGTTCGGGGTGTTCGAGGTAACGGGCCAGGTTCATCCCGGCGTTGGAGTCCAGGAAGGCCAGTTCGGTGCCGAGCAGGCCGGTGTGGGCCAGCGCGAAGTCGTGGAGGGTGCCGACGATCCGCGGGTCGTCCCGCACCGCCCGCACGTAGGCCGGGTTCCAGTTGCCGCGCCACAGCGGGGTGTGGACGTCGTTGACGGCCCTGACCATGCTGTCGACGGCGTCGTAGGAGCTGTCGTAGTCGGTCAGCAGCCGCCGGTAGACATGCAGATAGCGGTCCTGCTGGTCGGCGCTGTCGGTGAGTATCACCGTCTCGCCGAGGATGCCGCCGTTGGCCTCCGTGACGTCCCGGGAGCGGGGGCGGGCGAAGAAGGCGTCCAGGCCGCCGGTGACGGCGGTGGTGAGCCGGGAGGTGTACGTGCCCACGTCCTGCGGGTGGTTGAACTGCACGTAGTAGCCGGCGCGCAGGAACAGGACCAGTTGCAGCAGGCCGCCGGAGTTGTCGCCCTGGTACTGCCCGGCGGTGCCGGTGAACGCGTTCGCCACGGTCGCCATCTGGGCCTCCCGGAAGACGGCGCGCGCGTCACCGCCGGTCAGGGCGAAGAGGCTGTTGACGCAGTCCGGGGTCGCGGCCTTGACCCGGGCGACGAGGGCAGGGCCGGTACGGGTGCCGAAGTCGGCCGGGGCGCAATCGCCGGCCTTCGCCGCGCGCGGGGCCGGCCGAGCGGACGCCGGCTGCCGCGGCGGGAGCTGGGCCGGGGCGAGCCGTCCGGCCCGGATCGCGGGTCGCTCGGTGGCGGCGGTGGACGCGGCGGCCGGCGACGGCGCGGGAAGGCGCGTGCGGGGGGCTGCGGCCGGCCGGGGCACCGCCTCGGCCGGCAGACCGGCGAGGGCGACGCAGACGGCGACGGCGACGGCACCGGCGATGCGGCCCGCGGCGCCTCTCGGCACACGGGCGGGCGGTGCGAAGCGATAGCGCATCGGGTTTCCTCCACGAAGGGACGCGCCTCTGTGGGGTGTCGAGGCGCGGAGGCACTGTCTCAGCGCACACCGGGACCAACAATGGTGTGTGACATAGCACATGCCACCGCCGCGCCCATAACACCGCGCTGTCTACGGGGAGTTGGGCGGGCATGTGTCCCTCGTGCCGGGGCCGGGCGCGTGCGCCTTCCGCCCGGCCCCGGCACGATCGGGCCGTCAGCCGCCTGTCCTCACCACGGGCCGGTCACGGCGAACGTGGTGCCGGGGGTGTAGCAGTTGACGTACATCGTCGCTCCGCCGGGGGCGAAGGTGACCCCGGCGAACTCGCCCCACTGCGGCCTCTGGTCCGTCCCTGTGTTCTGCCGTCCCCGGGCCAGCGCGTACACCTCGCCCCGGCGGGTCAGCCCGAAGACGTGCTGGGCGCCGTTGCCGTCCTCGCAGACCATCAGACCGCCGCCGGGTGCGAGGCAGATGTTGTCCGGGGACTCGCCGGGCAGCCGCACGTCGGTGTCCGGGCCGAACACGACGGCCAGGGTCAGCCTGCGGTGCGCCGGGTCGTAGCGCCAGACCTGGCCGTAGTGGTCGGCCGCGGAACCGTCGGCGCCGCGCGCGAAGGACGACACGAAGTACACGCCGCCACCGCCCCAGTAGCAGCCCTCCAGCTTCTGCGCGTGGGTGATGCCGCCGGGGCCGTAGTCCTGGAACCTGGTCGGCGTGGCGGCGGCCAGCGGGTCGGGTACGTCCACCCACTCGATGCCGTCGAAGCGCGCCCCGGTCTCCCGGATCGCCGACAGGTCCGCCACTCCGGGCACCCGCATCGCCTGGAGCCGGCCGCCCGCGCGCAGCGAGCCGGTGCCGCCCAGCGGCCGGTGCGGCAGGAAGCGGTAGAAGAGGCCGAACGGCTTCTGGAAGGCGTCCTCCGTCTCGTAGAGGACGCCGTCGCGCGGGTCGATCGCGACCGCCTCGTGCTGGAACCGGCCCAGCGCGGTCAGCGGCACGGCGCCGGTGCGGTGCGGGTCGGTGGGGTGCACCTCGAAGACGAAGCCGTGGTCCTTGGTGTAGCCGTTGGTACCGGCTTTGTCCTCGGTTTCCTCGCAGGTCAGCCAGGTGCCCCAAGGGGTCGGGCCGCCCGCGCAGTTGACGGCGGTACCGGCGATGGCGACCCGCTCGGCGAGCACCCGCTGATGCCGGTCGAGCGTCAGGGCCGTACAGCCGCCCTTGCCCGCCGGATCGTAGGTGAGGCCGCTGACGGCCGGTACCGGGATCCGCGCGGTCGCCCCGTTCTCGTGGTTGCGGACGAGGTGCGTACGACCCGTTCTGCCGGCGAAGGCCGCCATGCCGTCGGGGTGGGAGGGCACCGGGCCCTCCCCGGAGCGGAGCCGGTCGCCCTCGCGGGACAGCACGGTGTAGCGGAAACCTTTCGGCAGATCGAGCAGGCCGTTCGGATCGGGCACGAGCGGGCCATAGCCGGCGCGGCCCAGGCTCTGCGCGGCGGCGGCCGTACCCGCGAAGACCTCGGACAGGGCCCCGGTGAAGGCGACGCCCGCTCCCAGGGCGCTCGCCGCGGACAGGAACTGACGGCGTGTTGCAGACATACGGCGGTGACCTTCCTGCTGGCGGACAGGAACCGTGACCCCGCCGTGTCTACCACCTGGTACGGGCAACGTGAACCATGCGCGGCGCACGGGCCCCGCCGTTCGGGCGACCGCCGGTTCTCCCGCGTCCGGGAGGGACGCGTGTGCGGAATGCCGGTGGCCGGGCACGGCCGGGTGACCGGTGCGGGCCCCGATGGCGGGATACGGCGGGGCGACCGGTGCGGGGCCCGGCGTCCGGGTACGGCCGGGTGACCGGTGTCCGGTACCTACGCCCCGGTGGCGCTCCAGGTGCGGGACGCCCAGGTGCGCAGGTGGGGGGCCTGGGCCACGAGATCGCGGTAGGCGTCCGTGGCGGCCCGGACCACGGTCTCCACGACGTCGTCGAGGACGGTGTCCGGCCGCCAGGCCAGCACATAGCGGCACCACAGCGGGGACCCCGCCAGCGGTTTGACCACGACGTGCGGGATCGGCCGCAGCGTCGGCTGCACCAGGGACACCCCGAGACCGTCGGCGATCATGCTCTGCAACTGGGACTGGTCGCCGAGCCACTCGTGCACGGTACGCGGGGTGAACCCGGCCGCCGCGCACGCGTCGTAGAACACTCCCGGCCAGCCGGCGCCGTCGTCCGGGGTCACGAACCAGGCGTCCTCGGCGAGGTCGGCGAGCTGCACCTGGGGGCTTGCCCGCAGCCGGTGCCTGGCGGGCAGGGCGACGAAGGTGGGTTCGGTGACGATCCCCCGGTGCCGTACGGCGGACGAGTGCCGTAGCTCCATGCCCGGGTAGTCGGCCGCGATGGCCGCGTCCACCGCGCCGTCCTCCAGCAGCTCCACGATCCGCGAGGACGCGTAGACGCTGGTGACGGCCAGGGTCAGTTCGGGCAGCCGGGCACGCACCCGGGAGACCGTGCCGGACAGCATCGGCGAGTTGGTCGCGGCCACCCGCAGGGTGCGGCGGGGGCGGGCGACGGGCGGGCGGTGCCCGATCGCGGCGGCCCGCGCGAGCACGTCCCGGGCCTGCTCGACGACCTCGGCGCCGTACCGGGTCGGCCGGACGCCGCCCGGTCCGCGCTCGAACAGCGGCTCGCCCAGGTGCCGTTCGATGCGCCGGAGCTGGGTGCTCACGGCGGGCTGCGAGTAGCCCAGCTGGGCGGCGGCCCGGCCCACGCTGCCCGCGTCGGCGATGGCGCACAGCACCCGCAGGTGCCGCAGCTCCAGCTCCATCGGTCCACTCCCCCCGTTCGTGCGCGCCCCACCGGGGCCGGGCCCGGTGACGACCGGCGGACCGAAGCGTTCCATGGCGACCCGCGCGGCACAAGTCGCAGGTCCGCCAGGGTGCGGGCGGTCGACGGGCGGGGGCTGCCGCGCCTGGGGGTGTGGCAGCGCCGGGGATCCGGACCCTCCCGGCCCGCTTCGCCCGGGGGGGCCGGCGCGAGTGCGTCCCCCGCTTCCTGCGGGTACCGGCGGGCGGGCGCCCCCGCCGCGCCGATCGCGGACCACGGCCGTGGGCGGCCGCCCCCTGAGCGGGCCGCGGACCACCACGGAAGGCGCCACCCCAGGAGCCCGGCCGGCCGGGGCCCCGGCCCCCGCACCCCGGCCGGGCCCGTGCGCCCCGGATCAGTGCCGTCCCAGGATCTCCGCCACCCGCATGAACCCGTCCCCGCCGTGGCCCAGCCCGATGACGCGGCGGGCCAGCCCCTCGACGGAGCGCATGACGCCCGCGTCGATGCCGTGGGACTCGGAGACGGCGACGACGTGGGACATGCTGGACACCGCCGAGGTGATGGGGTTGATCTCACCGGAGTAGGTGCCGTCGTCGGTGTCCCGCGCGAACTCCTCGAACAGGGGCGGCAGGATCGCGGCGATGCCCTGGGCGAACGGGGCCAGTTCCCCCGCGGTGACGCCCTCCGCCCGGGCGATCGCCACGGCGTGCGCGTAACCCGCCATCGCGGTCCAGAAGATGTCGAGCAGCGCGATGTCGAAGGTGGCCGCGCGCCCGACCTCCTCCCCCAGGTGGGTGTGCGTCCCGCCGAGCGCCTCCAGCACCGGCAGGTACCGCTCGTACAGGTCGCGCGGTCCGCTGTGCAGGAAGACGGCCTCCGGGGTGCCGATGCTGGGGGCCGGCGTCATGATCGCGCCGTCCAGGTAGCCGATGCCGTGGGCCGCCGCCCACTCGGCGGTGTCCCGGGCCCGGGCCGGGGTGTCGGCGGTCAGGCTGACGACGGTACGGCCCTTCAGCGCGCCGGTGACCTCCTCGCGGCGCAGGATCGCGTCCGAGGCGTCATAGTTGACCACACAGATGACGATCAGCTCCGAGGCGGCCACCGCCTCTTCGGCCGTCGCCGCGACGACGGCGCCCCGCTCGGCGAGGTCCCCTTCCTTGCCGGGCGTGCGGTTCCAGACCGTGGTCCGCAGGCCGGCCTCGGCGAACGCGCCCGCCAGCGAGCGGCCCATCGGGCCGAGGCCGAGCACGGTGACGGCAGGAAGATTCACGGCTGTTGACATGTTGCGACTCCCGTATGTGCTGATCGTGAACAGTGGAGAAGAGCGGCCGGAGGGCCGCGGGAACGAAGAAGAGGACGACGATGACGCGCAGCCGTGCCCAGGACCCGACCGTCTGCGGAGTGACCGCCGCGATCGCCGTGATCGACGGCAAGTGGAAGACGTCGCTGTTGTGGCTGCTGGAGTCCGGCCCGCACCGGCCCGGCGAACTGCGCCGCCGGCTGGCCGGGTTGAGCGAGAAGGTGCTGACCCAGGCGCTGCGCGAGATGGAGCAGGACGGCCTGGTGCACCGGCAGGTGCACGACGTGCTGCCGCCGAAGACCGTCTACTCGCTGACCGCGTTCGGCCGCGACCTCGCCCAGGCACTCGACCCGCTGGCCGAGTGGGGGCACCGCCGTCTGGACCTGCTCCGCACGAGCGAGGCTGCGTCCTGACGGGCCTTCGGCCGTCACCTCCTCCGTTCGTTCGCCGGCAGCCCCTGACCTCGTGAAACAGCTTCTCCCGGACGGCCGGGGCTGCCAAGTACCCACAAAAAAGTGGGTGTCGGGCGGCTCCGCCGCGCTCCTTCGTCACCGACCGGGCCCCTCCGGCGGCCGGACCGAGAGGACACCACCGTGGACCGCCCCCTCCCCGCGCGCCGGCTGCGGCCGCCGATGGGCTGGAACAGCTGGGACTGCTACGGCCCCACCGTCACCGAGCGGGAGGTGCTCGCCAACGCGGAGTTCATGGCCCGCCGGCCGCTGCCGTACGGCTGGGACACCGTGGTCGTGGACATCCAGTGGTACGAGCCGACGGCCCGCGCGCACGGCTACAACCCGGACGCCCCGCTGGTCCTGGACGCGTACGGCCGTCAGCTCCCGGCGCCGAACCGGTTCCCGTCCGCCGCCGCCGGGGCGGGCTTCGCGCCGCTGGCCCGCCGGGTGCACCAGCTCGGGCCGCGCTTCGGCCTGCACGTCATGCGGGGCATCCCGCGTCGCGCCGTGGCCGCCCGACTGCCCGTGCACGGCACGGAGTTCACCGCCGACCAGATCGCCGACACCGCCTCGGTGTGCCCGTGGAACACCGACAACTACGGCCTGGATCACGACCATCCGGGCGCCCAGGCGTACTACGACTCCCAGGTGGCGCGGTTCGCCGCGTGGGGCGTGGACTTCGTCAAGGCCGACGACATGCTGTTCCCGTACCACGAACGGGAGATCGCCGCCTACGCGCGGGCCGTCGAGCGCTGCGGCCGGCCGGTCGAGCTGAGCCTCTCCCCCGGTACCGACGTCTCCCTGGCCCCCCTGGACCACCTGCGGGAGCACGCCACCATGTGGCGCGTCTGCGACGACCTGTGGGACCGCTGGGCGGACGTGGCGGCCCAGTTCGCCCGGATGGCCCGGTGGGCGCCCTGGCAGGGCGCGGCGGGCTGGGCGGACGCCGACATGCTGCCCCTCGGCCGGATCGGCATCCGCGCCGAACGCGGCACGGACCGGCTGTGCTCCCTGACCCGCCCCGAGCAGATCAGCCTGCTCACCCTGTGGCTGATCTCCCGGTCACCGCTGATGATGGGCGGCGACCTGCCCACCAGCCCGCCCGAGACCATCGAACTGCTCACCAACGACGAGGCGCTGGCCGTGCTGTGCACAGCACCGGCAACCGCGAGGTGCTCCGCGAGAACGGCCTGGTGCTGTGGACCGCCCGGGACACCGACGGCCGCACCCGGTACGCCGCCGTCTTCTCCCTGGCCGGCGAACCCCGCCGGTACGAGGTGCCGCTCGGCTCGGCCGGCGCCCGCCCCGCCGACCGGATCCGCGAGCTGTGGAGCCACGCCGACGTCCCGCACGACGGCCGGCACCTCACCGTGGACCTGCCCGCCCACGGCGCCGCCCTCTTCCGCCTCACGGAGGACGGCGGGCGGGAGTGAGCACGACGGCGGCCACACCCCCCTAAACCTTGATTCCGTTTGCCTAAAGCCTTTAGGAAGTTACATACTCCTCTCCGGCAGACAGGAGAGAAGATGATGGCGCGTGCGGGCCTGACCACCCAGCGGCTGGTCCGGGCCGGGGCGGAACTCGCCGACGAGGTCGGCTTCGACCAGGTGACGGTCTCGGCGCTGGCCCGGCGGTTCGACGTGAAGGTGGCGAGCCTGTACTCGCACCTGCGCAACTCCCAGGACCTGAAGACGCGGATCGCGCTGCTCGCCCTGGAGGAGATGGCCGACCGCGCCGCCGATGCGCTGGCCGGCCGGTCCGGCAAGGACGCCCTCGCCGCCTTCGCGAACGTCTGCCGGGACTACGCCCGCGCGCACCCCGGCCGCTACGCGGCGGCCCGCCACCCGCTGGACGACGCGACGGCGGCCGGCAGCGCGGGTGTCCGCATCGCCCAGCTGAACCGGGCCGTCCTGCGCGGCTACGACCTGGCCGAACCGGACCAGACACACGCCGTGCGCCTGCTCGGCAGCGTCTTCCACGGCTACGTCAGCCTGGAGACGGCCGGCGGCTTCGCCCACAGCGTCCCCGACTCCGAGGAGACCTGGGTCCGGATCCTGGACGCCCTCGACTCCCTGCTGCGCGACTGGCCCGCCCGCCCCTGATACCCCTTGGCAGACACGATGCACACCATTGCCCTCACCGCCGGCCTGATCCGCGGCGCCCTCGAACTGGAGCGCACCGCCCGCGGGCTACTGCCGCACCGGCTGCCCGCCCGGGCCCGCGCCCAGTGCGCCGACCCGCAGCTGGCCCTGGCCGAGTCCCAGCCCTCCGGCGTACGGCTGGTCCTCCGCACCCGGGCCACCGCCGTCGAGCTGGACACCCTGCCGGTCAAGCGCGTGTACACCGGCGCACCGCCCCGCCCGGACGGCGTCTACGAGCTGCTGGTGGACGGCCGCCCGGCCGGCAGCGCCTCCCTCACCGAGGGCGACACCCTCACCATCGACCTGGCCACCGGCTCCGCCGAGCACCGGCCCGGCCCGGTGGGCACCGTGCGTTTCGCCGGGCTGCCGGACACCGTCAAGGACGTGGAGATCTGGCTGCCGCACAACGAGACCACCGAACTCGTCGCGCTGCGCGCCGACGCCCCCGTGGAGCCCGTACCGGACCGGGGCCGCCGGGTGTGGCTGCACCACGGCAGCTCGATCAGCCACGGTTCCGACGCGGCGAGCCCGACCACCACCTGGCCGGCGCTCGCCGCGTCCCTGGGCGGAGTCGAGCTGATCAACCTCGGGCTGGGCGGCAGCGCGCTGCTCGACCCGTTCACCGCCCGCGCCCTGCGTGACACGCCCGCCGACCTGATCAGCGTCAAACTCGGCATCAACGTGGTCAACACCGACCTGATGCGGCTGCGCGCCTTCGGTCCCGCCGTACACGGCTTCCTCGACACCGTCCGCGAGGGCCACCCCGACACGCCGCTGCTCGTGGTCTCGCCGGTCCTGTGCCCGATGCACGAGGACACGCCCGGCCCCACCGCCATGGACCTGGCGGCCCTGGGCGAGGGACGGCTGCGGTACCGGGCCACCGGGGACCCCGCCGAGCGGGCGGCCGGGAAGCTCACCCTGGGCGTCGTCCGGGAGGAGCTGGCCCGGATCGTGCGCGAGCGGGCCGCCGGGGACCCCCGGCTGCACTACCTGGACGGCCGGGAGCTGTACGGCGAGGCCGACTTCGCCGAGCTGCCGCTGCCCGACGGCCTCCACCCGGACACCGCGGGCCACCGGCGGATCGGCGAGCGGTTCGCGGCGCTGGCGTTCGCCCCGGACGGGCCCTTCGCGGCCGGCCCGGCCGCCCGGCCGTAGCCCGGCCAGGCGGGGGTCGCGGCGGTTCAGGCCAGGTGCGCGAAGACGACCAGGTTGTCGGTGTAGTCGCGCACCGTACGGTCGTAGTCCCCGGCACAGGTGATGAGCCGGGCCTCGGGGCGGTCGGCGTCCGCGTACACCCGCTCGCTGGGGAAGTCGTCCTTGGCGAAGGTCTCGGCGCTGTCGACGACGAACTCCGCCGTGCGCCCGTCGGCCCGCTCCACGGAGAACCGGTCGCCGGCCTCCAGCCGGCCCAGGTTGGCGAAGACGGCCGCCGAGGTCACCGTGTCGACGTGTCCGGCGATGATCGCGGTGCCCCGTTCGCCGGGCGAGACGCCGTCGGCGTACCAGCCGACGAGGTTGGTGTCGCCCGCGGGCGGCGGCTCCAGCTGGCCCGAGGAGCCGAGGGCCAGGGTGGTGAAGGGGGCGTCCACGGAGATCGCCGGGATGCGCAGCCGGGTCGGCGCGGACCGGGGCAGCGTCCTGTCCGGCTGCCGGGGACCGGCCGAGGCGGCGGCGCCGGCGCCCGAGGCGCGGGGCGGCCCGGGCTCACCGGTCGGCTGGTGACCGCCGAACAGGCTGAGGGCGAGGAAGACCGCCGCCACCCCCCACAGCGTCAGCCGCCCTCCGTGACCGGAGCGCCGGTCGTCCGCCGACGCCGGAGAGGCCGCGGAAGAATCTGCTGCCATCGGACACCACCTCACTCGGACACGGCAGCACGGGATCGGGACAGTGAGCACACCGGCGGACGCGGCACGGTCGGTACGTCGGCGGAGCGCCGCCATGGGCTCAGGCGCGCGATGGCGGGCCACCAGCGGAGCCAGTGCGCGGGGGCGAACGGTGGCCACCCCGGCCCCGTACGGGCGGCACAAGCCACCGACGGGACACCGCCGCGCGCGGAGGCGGGCGATGGCGGCCCGCGCACGGCACCGGCGCCCGGGGACGGACAAGGGCCGTCCCTGCGCGATACGGGACCCGGCCCCCGGCGGAGCCGGCACGCGCAGAGGCCGACAGTGGCCGTCCCGGCCCCGTACGGGCGGCACAAGCCACCGTCGGGACACCGCCGTACGCGGAGACGGGGCAGCGGCGGTCCCGGTGCGGTGCGGAGGCGCGGGCCGCCGACGCGGTCGGTGCGTCGGCGGTGTCCGCGGCCCTTGGCGCACGGCGGTGGCCCGTCAGGACGCCTGGCCGGTGGCCTTCTTGCGGCGCAGCGTGTACGCGCCGGTGGCGGCCACGGCCAGCACGGCGACACCGCCCGCGGTGACACCCGGCGTGGCGAGCGCGCCGCCGCCGGTGTGCATGCCGCCGCGCGGCTTGTCGTGCTCGTTGTCCTCGCCCCACTCGCTCTTGCCGCTCCGGCCCCCCTTGCCCTTGCCGCCGCCCTTTTCCTCCTTGTCGCCCTTCTCCTCGCCGTCGTCCTCCTCCTCGCCCTTGTCGCGGTAGCTCTCGGGGTCGAATTTGCTGTCGTCGTCCTCCGAGCCCCAGCCGCCGCTGCGCACCGCGGCGAGCGCTCCGCCACCCGTGTGCATTCCGCCGCGCGGTCCGTCGTGTTCCCCTCCGCTGTCGCGCTTGTTGCCGTATTCGTTGTCGTCGTCGCTGTCGGATCCCTTGTCACGGCCGGAGTCGCTGTCGTGCTCCCTGCTGTACGAGGAGTCGTCACGACCGCTGTCCTGTTCGCCCGGAACGGCGAACGCGGCTCCGGGCGTCGCGCAGGCGAGGGCGGCCGTGGTGGCCGCCGTCGCCAGGAGCATGCGGGCAGAGCGCATAGTGATGTCCTTCCGCCGTGACCGGGCAGCGGATACCTCATCAGCTGGATGGACCCGGTCCCGACATGAACCACCGTCAGCGAGGCCCCCGGCGCACACCATCCGAGCCGCCCAGCCGGGTCACCATGCCACCCGTCTGCCTCAGCGCGCCCGCTTGGCGACCCCTCGTACGGGTCAATCACCGGCGCGTCCCCCGCGTCCGGAACGGCGGGCCGGCTCCCGATGACGCCGGCCCCCTTGTTATGACCGACGTCATAACGCACGCTGGTGCCGACAGCACGGCAGGCCGAGGCGGTGGGAGGAAGCGGTGGCGGACGGACGGGCGCGCGCCCTGTGGGAGCGGTACGAGCCGGTGCACGGCCTCGTGTACTTCGCGCCGGAGGCGCACCGGGCGGCGGACGCCCTCGGGCTGCCCGGGTTCTGGATGGGGTACTTCGCGCTGCGCGCCGCCCCGCTCGGCGCGGTGCCCCCGTCGGTGGTGACGAGCTGCTTCTACGTCTTCCACCCCTCGCGGGTGGCCCGGGCGCTGCCGGACGCCTGGGCGTACGCGGCTCCGGAGGAGGTGCTGGCGGCCCGCCTGGAGGCGATGGACGCGGCGATGTCCCATCTGTTCGGCAAGGAGGTCGTCGGCGGCACCGCCTTCACGGAGGCCGCGGACCTCGCGTGGGAGGCCGCCGCTGCGGCGGACACCACGGGCCGGGTGCTGGGCGCCGCCAACCAGGCGCTCGACCGTCCGGAGCGGCCCGCCGCCCGGCTGTGGCAGGCTCTGACGACGCTGCGCGAGCACCGGGGCGACTCCCATGTGGCGGTGCTGGTCGGCCTGGGTCTCGGGCCGGTGGAGGCCATGGTGCTCAAGGCGGCGGCCGGGGAGTCCGACGGGGACTTCCTGCGCGAGACGCGGAAGTGGTCGCGGGAGGAGTGGGCGGCGGCCGGGGCGCGGCTGCGCGCGGACGGCCGGCTCGCGGCGGACGGCTCGCTCACGCCCTCGGGCGCGGCCCTGCGCGCGGAGACCGAGGCGCTGACCGACGCGGCGGCCGAGCGGCCGTGGACCGCGCTGGGTGCCGAGCGGACCGAGCGGCTGGCCGCGCTGCTGGAGCCGATGGCCGGCGCGGTGGCGGAGTCGGGGCTGCTGCCGGCCGGGAATCCGGTGGGGGTGACCCGGGGCACGCAGCCCCTCGGGCGCTGAGCTCCCCGGCGGCCCCCGGCAGCGGCTCGGGAACCCTCGCCGGTGACCTCATCCGTTTGTCCGACATCAGTCGTATCAATGGTTGAACCGCCTTGCTGGGCATCCTGGTTGGGGGCCTTACCCTGGGGCCGTGGTCAACCGTGAAGAGGATCCAGGACAGGTGGCGTCCCGGCTCACCGGGCGCACCGCCACCGGGACCCGGCCGTCGTCCGGCTCGCCCGCCGAGGTGCTGCTGGACGACGGGACACCGGTGATGGTCAAGCGGGGCGACGGACCCGGGGCGGTGCGCGCCGAGGTGGCGGGGCTGCGCTGGCTCGGTGCCGCGGGCGCGGTCCGGGTGCCGGCGGTGCTGGGGCACGACGAACACTGGATGGTGACCGAGCGGGTGCCGACCGGGTCCGCGAGTCCCGGCGCGGCGCTGCGTTTCGGCCAGGCCCTCGCCGCCCTGCACAAGGCGGGCGCGCCGCACTTCGGGGCGGCGCCGCCCGGTGGGCCCGAGGACGCCCGCATCGGCCTGGCCCCCATGCGCAACGCGCCCGGTACCGACTGGCCGCCGTGGTACGCCGAGCACCGCGTGCTGCCCTATGTGCGCGGCGCGGTCGACCGCGGCACGCTCCGCCCGGCCGAGGCGAGCGTGTTCGAGCGGGTCTGCGCGCGGCTGCCGGAGGTGGCGGGTCCGGCCGAGCCGCCCGCCCGGCTGCACGGCGACCTGTGGAACGGCAATGTGCTGTGGGGCGCCGACGGCGAGGTCCGGCTCATCGACCCGGCCGCGCACGGCGGGCACCGGGAGACGGACCTGGCGATGCTCCACTTGTTCGGCTGCCCGCACCTGGACCGGGTGCTGGCCGGCTACCAGGAGGCGGCCCCGCTGGCCGACGGCTGGCGGGACCGGGTACGCGTGCACCAGTTGTTCCCGTTGCTGGTGCACGCGGTGCTGTTCGGGCGCGGGTACGCCGAACAGGCCCTGACGGCGGCGCGGGAGACCCTCGCGCGATAGGAGTCCACGGCGCTCCGTGCCGTGGTCACGGAGAGTGAGGCAACCAATCACTCGTTCGCTTCGTATAAGGACGTGAAAGCCTAATCAGGGAGAGACCATGCAACCGTTCACGCTCAACTACGCGCGCCCCGCTGTGCAGTTGGACGTCACCACGCCGTATGCGTACGACTCCGGACTGCAACTGAACGTCCTCCCGGACGGGCGGATCGCCGCGACCGACCACGCTACCCTGCGAGCACTGGGGACCACGACCTCGACCGCCGGTTCCAAGACACACTTCGACGACTGAGCCGCGGACCCCCACAGATGACCGTACTCATCCTGACCAGTGAGGAAGACGTGACGGCGGACATGGTGGTCCTCCGGCTGGGCGAGGCCGGCGTGCCCGTCGTCCGGCTCGACCCCGCCGATCTGACCAACGGGGTGGCACTGTCGGGCGAGTACGTGCGGGGCGCTTGCCGGGGGCAGTTGTCCGTCGGCGGGCGCCTGGTGGGCATGGACGGTCTGCGCTCCGTCTGGGTGCGCAGACCGGGCACCCCGGCCGCCCGTGCCGCACAGCCCTCCGCCTGGCTGACGGAGGAGTCGTCGCAGGCGCTGTACGGCATGCTGCGGTGCGCCGACGCCCGCTGGATGAACCATCCGGACGCCGCCCGCCGCGCCCGGCACAAGCCCTGGCAGCTGGGCCTGGCCCAGCGCAGCGGCCTCGCGGTGCCGGCCACCCTCATCACGACGTTCCCGCAGGCGGCGCGGGAGTTCGCGGAACGCTTCCCGGACCTGGTGGTCAAGCCGGTCTCCGGGGCGCATCCGCAGGAGCCGCCCCGGTCCGTGCCGACCAGCCGGGTCGCGCCGGACACCGACTTCACCGCGGTGGCCTACGGCCCGACCCTGCTGCAACGGCGGATCGCCAAACGGGCCGACATCCGGCTCACCGTCGTCGGCGGCACGCTGCTGGCCGCGCGCAAACCCGCCGACCCGGACGCCCACCCGGACGACGTGGACGTCCGTTTCGCCCCGTCCGTCTCTCCCTGGCAGCCGGTGGACGTACCCCCGCGCGTCGCCGAGGGCGTGCTGCGTTACATGGCGGGTGCGGAACTGGCGTACGGCGCCTTCGACTTCGCGGAGGACGCGGACGGCGTCTGGTGGTTCCTGGAGTGCAACCAGTCCGGCCAGTTCGGTTTCGTGGAGCTGGACACCGGGCAGCCGATCGCCGCCACCATCGCGAAGTGGCTCGCGGGGCACGTACCCACGGGCGACGGGTGTGCGCCGGGCGAGCGCGGCGCATCATCCTGAAGAGGCGGGGAACGGCTGTCGGAAGGGAACGGTACATGCGCATCGGACTGCTGGGGACGGGCCCCTGGGCGCGGGCGACCTACGCTCCCGCCCTCGCGGAACACACCGGCCTGGAGTTCACCGGGGTCTGGGGCCGCCGGCCGGAGGCGGCCACCGAGCTGGCGGAGCGGTACGGGGTCACCGCGTACGCCGGCGTGGACGCGCTGCTGGCCGACGTGGACGCGGTGGCGGTGGCCCTGCCGCCGTCCGTGCAGGCGGAGTTGGCGGTGCGGGCGGCCGGCGCGGGCCGTCATCTGCTGCTGGACAAGCCGCTGGCGGTGTCGGCCGCCGAGGGGCGGGCCGTGGTGGAGGCGGTGGAGCGGGCCGGGGTGGCGTCGGTGGTGTTCTTCACCGCGCGCTTCCAGAAGGAGCCGGATGCCTGGATCGAGGAACAGGCCGCCGTGGCGGGCTGGTTCACGGCGCGGGCGCACTGGCTGGGCGCGGTGTTCACGAGCGACAGCCCGTTCGCGGCCTCGCCGTGGCGGCGGGAGAAGGGCGCGCTGTGGGACGTCGGCCCGCACGCCCTGTCGGTGCTGCTGCCGGTCCTGGGCGACGTACGGCAGGTGGTGGCGGCGGCGTACGGTCCCGCGGACACCGTCCATCTGGTGCTCGACCACGCCACCGGCGCGTCCAGTTCCCTCACGCTGAGCCTGACGGCCCCGCCGGCGGCGGCCGGGGCCGAGGTGGAGCTGCGGGGCGAGGCGGGCGTGGCGGTGATGCCCGGGAGTTCGGAGGGTGCGGTCGCCGCGCTCTCCCGGGCCGCCGACGCGCTGGTGCGGGCCGCCGGCACGGGCCGCCCGCACCCCTGCGACGCCGCGTTCGGTCTCCGGGTCACCGAGATCCTGGCCACGGCGCAGGACCGGCTCACGGCCGCCGCCCGGGGGTAGGCGGCCGCTCTCCGGACCCTGGCCCCCGGGCGCTCAGCGCCGCCGGTACCGCTCGGTCAGGGGCGAACCGGGCCCGGTCCCGGCGGCTCGGTGCCGTCGGTGCCTCGGGCCGTCAGCGGGTACCGGGCGTGGCCCAGTAGTTGACGCGTTCGTGCACGACCGGGTACCCGGCCGTGGTGAAGTGCGCGGCCATCGGGAGGTTGCCCTGGTCGGTGGCCGCGGCGATGAACCGCGCGCCCTGTCCGGCCAGGAAGTGGGTGCAGTCGGCGAGCAGGTCGTAGGCGTAGCCGTGGCCGCGCTGTTCGGGCACCACTCCGACGAAGCCGACGCAGGGTCCCGAGGGGTTGCGGGCCGGGATGTGGATGCCGACCGGCTCGCCCGCCGGGGTGCGGGCGATCCGCCACCAGTCGCGGGGCGAGGGGAACCAGTGGAAGACGTCCAGATCCTCCTGGGCCGCCCGGTCCACGCCGTGCTGTTCGGCGGCCCGGCGGGCGTGGGCGTCGAGGGTGCCGCGGTGGATGCGGCGCAGCAGGTCGTAGAAGACGGTGTCGTCCGGTTCGGCGGTGAACACGAGCCGTCCGGGCCGCTCGGGCAGGCCGCGGTCGGGGGTCCAGCGGTAGACGAAGCGTTCCACCAAGGGGGTGTAGCCGGCCCGGCTCGCGGCGTCGGCGCGGGTGTCGGCCGCCGCCCGCAGGCGCGGGTCGTCCCGCCAGCCGGGGGGCAGGTCGAGTTCGAGCTCGGGGGTCCGCCAGGGCGCCGTCCGCAGCAGTGCGGCGCCCGCCTCCCGCTCGCCCTCGGCGACGTCGAACCAGTTGATCACCAGCGGCTCGGGGTCCTCCGGCCGGGCCCACCAGGCGGCGCGCGCCACGGTGCGGCCGTCGCGCAGGGCGACGCGCTGCCAGTCGGGGCGGTAGCGGGTACGGCGGTGCCGGTCGCCCAGGGCGAGCGGGTCGGGCATGGTGTGGAACAGGTGCGCGCTGCTGTCGTCGAGCGCGCGGATGACCAGGCCGGTCATGGATTCCTCCGGGATGCGTGGGATGGGCGACGCTCCCGGTCGGATCATCAGATCCTCGAATTCAGACGTGACACGCCCGGGGCACGGGGAGGGGGGAGCGCCGACTGCTGTCTTCCTGCATGACACTCGCCTCCTTCTTCCGTCCGGCTCGGGCGTGGCGGGCTCAGGCTAGACGGGCGGCCGGGCGGCCGTCCAGCGGTTTTCCGCGCGGGCGCCCGGAGCCGGTGGCGGCCAGGTCCTGTCGTCAGACTCCCGCCGTCCGCCCGGAGGGCGGGCCTGGCGGCGTCAGGTGCGTGCTCTGGGGGTCCCCCCGGCCGGAGGCTGGGGGAGTGCCGGGCCCTGACCCTCGTACTGGGCGTACTTGGGTCTGGGCCCGGTGCGGCGAGTGGGGGCACCCCCTGCTCGAAGAGCTTGGGGGAGCGTGCATGGCGTCGCGAGGCAGGCGGGAGTTCACGACAGGGCCTAGCTTGGGGATGTGGGATCGGTGCGCGGCCGGTGGCCGCGCGGGAACCGGGAGGAGCGCGGCTGGCTGCGGGGCGCGCCACCGCCGTGGTGGATCCGCGTGCTGCCCGTCCTGCTGCTCGCCGCCGTCGGCTCGGCCACGCTGATCACTCCGCACGCGCGTGACCTCGGCTTCCTGCTGGGCGCGATCCCGCCGCTGGCGGTCCTGTCGTACGGCCCGCTGACCACCGGGGTCCTCGGTCTGGGCGTGGTCGCGGTGCTCACGCTGCCGGTCACGCATCTGGACCGCCCCGGCGACACCGATCTGCTGACCGTCGTGTTCGTGGCCGCGCTGAGCGTGTTCGTCTCCTATGTGCGCAGCCGCCGGGACGCCCAGCTGGACACCGAGCGGGCGATCGGCGAGGCGGTGCAGCGGGCCGTGCTGCCGCCGCTGCCGGACCGGGTCGGGCGGGTCGGGTGCGCGGCCCGCTACCGGGCGGCGCAGGACGGGACGCTGGTGGGCGGGGACTTCTTCGACGTACGCGCGGGGCCGTACGGGGTGCGGGCGGTGCTGGGCGACGTACAGGGGCACGGGCTGACGGCGGTGGCCACGGTGGTGTCGCTGCTGGGGGCGTTCCGGGAAGCTGCGCTGGACCAGCCGGACCTGGAGTCGGTGGCGGCGCGGCTGGACCGCCGGCTGGCGGTGGACTCGGCGGCCGTGGGGCACGCGGAGCTGTTCGCGACGGCCCTGCTGCTGGAGTTCACCGACGGCGCGGCCGTACGCGTGATCGCCTGCGGGCATCCGGCGCCCGTGCTGGTGCGTCCCGGAGCGGCCCGGGAGGTGGGTGTCGTCCCCGCGCCGCCGCTGGGCATCGGGCTGGTCGGCGTCGATCCGCCGAAGGAGGTCACGGTGCCGCTGCGTCCGGGTGACCGGCTGTTCCTGGCCTCCGACGGCGTGTGGGAGGCCCGGGACGCCGCCGGCGCCTTCTACCCGCTGCCCGAGCGGCTGACCGCCCTGGCCGGCACCCCGTCCGCCGAGCTGCCCGGCGCGGTGTGGTCGGACCTGCTGCGACGCGGCTACCGCGTCCGCGACGACGCGACCATGCTGGTGCTGACGCCGGGGGCCGGAGGGGCGTAGGGGGCGGGTGTGGGGGCCGAACTCGGCCTGATTCGTGACCTGATGACTTCGGAGCGGTGTGCACGCGGCCGGTGACGCGATGTACTGGTCCGGGACCGTCTCAGGCAAGGCCGACCAGTGTGGAGACCGTCGTGACCGTCATCGACCGTATCGCCCTCGACCCCTTCGGCTCCGACATCCCCGCGGAGAGCGCCCGGCTGCGCGCCCTCGGCCCCGTGGTGCCCGTGGAACTGCCCGGCGGCATCCCCGCCTGGGCCCCCACCGGCTACGACACCCTCAAGACCCTCATCCTCGACGCCAGGGTCAGCAAGGACGCCCGCCGGCACTGGCGGCTGTGGCCGGAGCTGGACCGGCATCCGTCCTGGGGCTGGATGGCCAACTGGGTGGGCGTGGTCAACATGCTGACCACCTACGGCACCGACCACACCCGGCTGCGCAGGCTGGTGGCGCCGAGCTTCACCCACCGGCGCACCGAGGCGATGCGGCCCCGGGTGGCCGCGCTGACGGCCGAGCTGCTGGACGCGCTGGAGGCCGCGGGCGCCGACGGCGGCGTGGTCGATCTGCGCGACGGGCTCGCGCATCCCCTGCCGATGCGGATGATCTCCGACCTCCTCGGCGTGCCCGAGGAGTTGCGGCCGGAGGCGGCGCGGCTCATCTCCGACTTCATGGACACCTCCGACCCGAGCCCCGAGTTCGCGGCCTCCGTGCGCGAACGCGTCGGCTCGGTGCTCGGCGCGCTGATCGCGTACCGGCGGGACCGTCCGGGCGACGACATCACCACGGAGCTGATCCGGGTGCGGGACGAGGACGGTGACCGGCTCTCGGACGAGGAACTGCTGCACACGCTGCTGCTGGTGGTCGGCGCCGGGTTCGAGACCACCGTCAATCTCATCGGCAACGCGGTGGTCGCCCTGCTGACCGATCCGCGCCAACTGGCCGCGGTGCGCGCCGGGGAGACCGGCTGGGGCGCGGTGGTCGACGAGACGCTGCGGGTGCATCCGTCCGTCGCCGCGCTGCCGTTGCGGTTCGCGGTGGAGGAGCTGACGGTCGCGGGCGTGACGATTCCGGCCGGGGACGCGATCATCACGACGTACGCCGCCTCGGGCCTGGACCCGGCGCACTACGGCCCGGACGCGGCCGTCTTCGACGCGGCGCGGGCGGCCGAGGACCATCTGGCGTTCGGCGTCGGCGTGCACCGCTGCATCGGGGCACCGCTGGCCCGCCTGGAGGCACTCACCGCGCTGCCCGCCCTGTTCTCCCGCTTCCCCGCCCTGCGCCTGGCCTGCCCGGCCGGCGAACTGCGCCACGTGCCGTCGTTCATCTCCCACGGCTGGCAGGAGATCCCGGTGCGGCTGGGGAGTTGAGGGTGGCCGGACCGTCGAGACTCTTGAGGTCGAGGGAGCCCGCACGTCCGGCGGACACGTCGGCTCGCTCGGCCGAGTCCGCCTGACCCGAAGGAAATCGGCGCCGGACACGGCTCCGCCGGCGGCCCGGGGGGACGGAGCCGCCGGCGGAGATGCCGCGCCCGGGGTGGGGGGATCCCCGGGCGTCTCAATGCTCCGATGCCCCGGATCGCGGGATGTACGCAGCCGAATTCCGGCCGATCCGGAAAACTTCCGGATCCGGTCTCACTCCTCCTCGATCCGCGCCCCACCCGGCGTCCCCGCCGCCGCGAGGGCCGCGACCGGCGGGCAGAGGAAGCCGGTGACCACCGCGCAGGCGTGGGACGCGGTGGCCATGGGGGTCGCCTCCGTTTCCCCGGACATGCCCGGACACCCTCCGCGCGGCGGTGGCCGAGGGCAGCGGCCGGGTGTTCATGAACGGCGTGCATATACACCTATACAGTCAGGTATGACTTCATAGGCATCTTCCAGGGACCCTCCGCGGACACCGCCCGCGGCATCGCGCCCGTGAGGCGCGTGTGACCTGCGGGACGGCATAAGCTCGACGGGTGGCGAAGTACTTCGACGTGCACCCCGACAACCCGCAACCGCGCAGCATCACCCAGATCGCCGACGCGGTGCGCTCGGAAGCGCTCATCGCGTATCCGACCGACTCCTGTTACGCGCTCGGCTGCCGGCTGGGCAACAAGGACGGCATGGACCGGATCCGTGCCATCCGCCGGCTGGACGACCGGCACCACTTCACGCTGATGTGCCGGGACTTCACGCAGCTCGGTCAGTTCGTCCGGGTCGACAACGACGTCTTCCGGGCGGTGAAGGCGTCCACTCCCGGCAGCTACACCTTCATCCTCCCGGCCACCCGCGAGGTGCCGCGCAAGCTGATGCACCCGCGGAAGAAGACCGTGGGCGTGCGCATCCCGGACCACGTGGTCACCCAGGCGCTGCTGGCGGAGCTGGGCGAGCCGCTGCTGTCCAGCACGCTGCTGCTGCCGGACGAGGAGGAGCCGCTGACCCAGGGCTGGGAGATCAAGGACCGGCTGGACCACGTGGTGGACGCGGTGGTCGACTCGGGCGACTGCGGCACCGAGCCGACGACGGTGGTCGACTTCTCCGGCGGCGGGGCGGAGATCGTCCGGCGGGGCGCGGGCGACACCAGCCGCTTCGAGTGAGCGCCGGGCGCGGAGCCCGCCGGCCGCTCACCACGCCCGGCACCGGTCGGCGCGTCGCCGATCTTGCGTGACAGCATGGTCGCAGCCATGGCGCCGGGAGCCATCACCGCCCGCCGCCCGTTGTCCCGAGGGAGGGCCTGTCCACCATGACCGATGTCCAGCGTGACGATGTCGACATCCCGACCGAGGACGGCGTCGCCGACGCCTACCTCGTCCGCCCCGCCGACGGCCGCCCCCGTCCGGGCGTGCTGTTCTACCAGGACGCCTTCGGCCCGCGACCGCACCTGAAGTCGATGGCCGACCGGCTGGCCGCGGCCGGCTACACGGTGCTGCTGCCGAACGTGTTCTACCGGCTCGGCCGGGCGCCGGTCGTGGACCTGCCCGAGTTCATCGACCCGGCCGCCGACCCGACCATCTGGGAGCGGCTCGGCCCGATGCTGGCCGGTCTGACCGCGGACCTGGTCAAGCGGGACGCGGACGCCTATCTGCGGTGGCTGGCCGACAGCCCGCTGGTGGCGGACGGCCCGGTCGCGCTGACCGGCTACTGCATGGGGTCCCGGCTCGCGCTGTGGACGGCGGGCGCCCACCCCGAGCGGGTCGCGGCGGCGGCCGGTTTCCACGGCGGGGGCCTGGCCACCGACGACCCGGACAGCCCGCACCTGGAGGCCCCGCGGATCACCGCCGAGCTGTACTTCGGGCACGCCGACGAGGACGCGTCGCTGCCCCCGGAGCAGATCGAACGCCTCGAGGAGGCGCTGACCGCCGCCGGGGTGCGCCACACCTGCGAGGTCTACACCGGCGCCCACCACGGCTACACCCAGGCCGACACCCCCGCCTACCACCGGGAGGCCGCCGAGCGGCACTGGGCGGCCCTGCTCGACCTGCTCAAGCGCACATTCTGACGGCGCGGGCCGGCGCCCGCCGACCGGTGGGCGTCGGACCGATCCGGTCCCGGACATTGACATGAACTCGTCGTGGCTGGAATCTGAGAGCGCTCTCAGAACTGGTACGGACCATATCCGTACGACCCCGACCCCACACGGAGGTGGAGAGTGCCGCACACGCTCACGCGGGGCGCGCTGCCCCTGGCCGCCGCGACGACGCTGCTCGGCGGACTGCTCGCGCTCGGCTCCCCCGGCCGCGCCGACGCGGCCGTCCCCGACACCATCCCCCTGACGATCACCAACAACTCGGGCCGTTCCGAACCGGTCTACGTCTACGACCTCGGCACCCAGCTGTCCTCGGGGCGGCAGGGCTGGGCCGACGCGGACGGCGTCTTCCACGCCTGGCCGGCCGGTGGCAACCCGCCGACCCCCGCGCCGGACGCGGCGATACCCGGCCCGGCCGCCGGCCAGTCCAAGACCATCCGCATCCCGAAGTTCTCCGGCCGGATCTACTTCTCCTACGGCCGCAAGCTGGACTTCCGGCTGACCACCGGCGGGCTGGTCCAGCCGGCCGTGCAGAACCCGTCCGACCCCAACCGCGACACCCTCTTCAACTGGTCGGAGTACACGCTCAACGACGCCGGGCTGTGGCTCAACAGCACCCAGGTGGACATGTTCTCGGCGCCGTACGCCGTCGGGGTGCAGCGCGCCGACGGCGGGACGACCACCACCGGGCACCTCAAGTCCGGTGGCTACAGCGGCTTCTTCGCCGCGCTGCGCGCCCAGCCGGGCGGCTGGGGGAACCTCGTCCAGACCCGCTCCGACGGCACGGTGCTGCGCGCGCTGTCCCCGCTGTACGGGGTGGAGACCGGGGCGCTGCCGGCGAACGTGATGGACGACTACGTGAACCGGGTCTGGCAGAAGTACACGACGTCGACGCTGACCGTCACGCCGTTCGCCGACCAGCCGAACACCAAGTACTACGGCCGGGTCTCGGGCAACGTCATGAACTTCACCAACTCCGCCGGCACGGTCGTCACCAGTTTCCAGAAGCCCGACGCTTCCAGCGTCTTCGGCTGCCACAAACTGCTGGACGCGCCCAACGACACCGTGCGCGGACCCATCTCCCGTACGCTGTGCGCCGGTTTCAACCGGTCCACCCTGCTGGTCAACCCCAGTCAGCCGGATGCCACGACGGCCGACTTCTACCGGGACGCGGTGACCAACCAGTACGCGCGCGCGGCGCACGCGCAGATGGCCGACGGCAAGGCCTACGCGTTCGCCTTCGACGACGTCGGCCACCAAGAGTCGCTGGTGCACGACGGCAGCCCGCGGCAGGCGTATCTCACGCTGGACCCGCTCAGCTGACCCGGCGCGGTCCCGCACCCGGCGCACCGGGTGCGGGATCGCGAGCGGTGTCGCGTGATCAGCCGGTTCCCCCTATCGGCGGCGACGGCGAACCGGGAGGTGAACGGCCGTTTCGGTCCCGTACCACCCGCGTACCGTCGAGGCGATCACCTCGTTCTTCGACGGCTTGGAGCCGGTCGGGCCGGGCGTCGTGCCGGTCACCCGGTGACGCCGAACCCGGTGCGCCCGCCCCGGAGACCGTCGCCGAGCACGGGGGCCTCGCCCGCGAGCCGTGACGGCCGCACGGGCGGCGACCCACTCCCCCGGGCCCTTCGCGCAGGGCCCCTCGGCGCATGCCTAGCTCACCGCGCCGCCGGTGTTGCGGATCATCCGCTGGAGGACCTTCACGGTGGTGACGTAGTCGGCGTCGGAGATGCCCTGGTGGACGCGGTCGCGGATCGCGGGGGCGTGCCGCTTGAGGGTGGCGCGGGCCTCGTCCCCGGCCGCGGTGATCCACAGCCGACCGTCGCCGTCGCGGGTGAGCCAGCCGCGCTCCAGCAGGGTCCCGGCCTCGGCCGCCAGGTCGTCCTCGGGCCTGAGGTAGGTGATCATGGCCTGCCGGAGTTCGGCGAGGGTCATCCCGTGGCCGTCGGCCGAGAGGTCGTGCTCCGACAGGTGGCGCAGCAGCCAGTACCCGGGCTGGGTGAAGCCCAGTTCGGCCTGCCGGGCACGGATGAAGGCGATGAGGGACTCGTAGGCGATCTTGGTCCAGTACGCGGCCGGTTCGGCGGCGAGTCCGGCGTCGGCGCGGGGCTGAGCGGTCATGGCGGTACCTCCTGCGGACGATCACTGACCCGGGCACCGTAGAACCTCGACCGCGCTTGAGATCAAGAGCGGCCGGTGGCCCGGCCGGGCGGGAACGCGGCGCCGCCGCACGGGTGTTGGGCGGGACCCCGGCTTCCCCGCGCTGACCGGCGCGTTGTTACCGTGCACCGCGTGTCTGACTCCTCACGCGATACCGCACAGGGCGCCGGCTGGGGCGCGGCCCGGCCCGGCACCTACCGGCGGCTGATGCCGGACCACGTCGAGCAGTTGTCGTGGCTGAACCCCCGCGTCCTGTGGGCCGCCCGCAACGGCGTGCTCGCGTCCTGGTTCGGCGACCCGACCGGCGGTACCCGCAGCCGCTGGGTGGCCCGGCGGATCAAGGCCGGGGTATCGGCCGACATGGTGATCCGGCGGGACGTACCGGAGTCGTTCTCCTTCATGGTCATCGGGGACACCGGCGAGGGGGGCGAGTCCCAGTACGCCGTCGTGCCCGGCTTCCTGAGGGCGAGTCAGGGAACCGACTTCGCGGTGCTCGCCAGCGATGTCATCTACCCCGTCGGCAGCGCCGACGACTACGGCGACAAGTTCTTCCGGCCCTACCAGGACTACCCGGGGCCGATCTACGCGATACCGGGCAACCACGACTGGTACGAGGACCTCGGCGCGTTCATGCGGGTGTTCTGCGCCGACACCCCGCCGCCGGACCCCGGGCCCCGGCCGCGCCCGCTGACCCGCGCCTGGTGGCGCTCCCTGCTGTGGCACCGGGCGCGTCCCGCCGACGAGCAACGCTTCGCCGCCGCACGGGCGTTGCGGTCGGCGCCGGGGCAGCGGGCCGAACAGCCCGGCCCGTACTGGGCGATCGACGCGGGGCCGGTGCGGATCGTCGGCATCGACACCGGCCTGCTGGGCACGGTCGACGCCGAACAGGGCGCCTGGCTGCGGGAGGTATCCCGGGGCCCCAGGCCGAAGATCCTCGTCACCGGTTCGCCGCTGTACGTCGACGGCGAGCACCACCCGTGCCCCATCGAGGGCGGCGGCACGGTGGACGACATCGTCCGGGCCCCCGAGCACCACTATGTGGCCGCGATCGGCGGCGACATCCACAACTACCAGCGCTACCCGGTGACGGTGGACGGCCGCACCATCCAGTACGTCGTGGCGGGCGGCGGCGGGGCGTTCACGCACGCCACGCACACCATCCCGCGGGTGTCGGTCGGCGGCGTCACCGAGCGCGAGTTCCGCTGCTACCCGCTGCGCGGCGACTCGCTCGCCTTCTACAGCGGCCTGTACGGCCGCCGACTGCGGCTGCGCCGCTTCTTCCGGCTGACCGAGGCGGAGGCGGCGGCCGTCGTCGCCGAGCGGCTCGGCATCGAACCGGCCCGCGCCCCGGGCCCCGGCGTCCGGGTCACCCGCCGTACCCGGCTGGTCGCGGGCCTGCTCGGCACCGGCCGCCGCCCCGACCGTCCGGCCCGGTTCCGGCTGCCCGTGCGGAAGATGTACACCCAGTTGTTCTCGCCGTCCTCCGTCACCTACAGCCCGCCGTTCTTCAAGTGCTTCCTGCGGCTGGACGTCACGGCGGACGCCGTGCGGCTGCGCTGCTTCGCCGCGACGGGCAACCTCGCACAGGAACTCGATCCGCCCGTCGAGGACGAGGTCGTGATCCCGCTGCCGGCGGCCCGGGCGGATTGATCACATGGTTGTCACACTCGGCTGCCAGAATCGGGGCGGAGCCGACACACGACCGCTGGAGGACCCGTGCCGCCCACCTCTCGCCCGCTGCGCAAGCTGGGCTTCCTGACCATCGGCCTGTTCGACGCGGCGGATCCCGGCCGGGGTCACGAGTCCACGCTGCGCGTCATCGAACTGGGCGAGCGGCTCGGCTTCGACAGCGCCTGGGTCCGCCACCGGCATCTGCAGTACGGCATCTCGTCCCCGGTCGCGGTCCTGGCCGCCGCCTCGCAGCGCACCCGGCGGATCCAGCTGGGCACCGCGGTGACGCCGCTCGGCTGGGAGAACCCGCTGCGGCTCGCCGAGGACCTCGCGACGGTCGACGTGCTGTCCGGCGGCCGGCTCAACCCGGGCGTCAGCATAGGCCCGCCGACGCACTACGACCAGGTCAAGGGCGCTCTGTACCCGGACACCGCCGACGCGGAGGACTTCGGTTTCGAGCGGGTGCGGCGGCTGCTGGACCTGGTGCGGGGCAAGCCCGTCACCGGCTTCAGCGGGGTGGAGGGGTTCGAGGTCTTCTCCGACATCGTCCAGCCGCACTCCCCCGGGCTCGGGCGGCGGATGTGGTACGGCGGCGGCAGCCTTCGCTCGGCGCGCCGGGCGGCCGAGCACGGCATGAACTTCCTGACCAGCAGCGTGGTGAAGGTGGAGGACACCGGGGACGCCGGGGGCGCGGACGGGCCGCCCGACTTCGCCGCGATCCAGGCGTCCCTCATCCGGGAGTTCCGGGCCCACCATCCCGACGGGGAGGCGGCCCGGGTCTCCCACGGGCTGGTGGTGATCCCGACCGACTCCGCGAGCCCCGCGCAGCGCGCCAAGTACGCGGAGTACGCGGCCCGGCGGCTGCCCCGCACCACCTCCCCGCAGGGCCCGGCGCGGCAGTTGTTCGCACCGGACCTGGTCGGCACCTCGGCGGAGCTGGCCGAGCTGCTGCACGCGCACGCCGCCTTCCGCGAGATCGACGAGGTGGCGTTCGCGCTGCCGTTCACCTTCGAGTACGAGGACTACGTCCAGATCCTGACGGACATGGCGACGAAGCTCGGCCCGGCCCTGGGGTGGCGGCCCGCCGGGTGACCCGGGCATCGCGGACCGGCGAGCCGCCGGGGCGGGCGACGGCGGCGGACGGAGGCGGCCGCGGACGTATCCACGGCGCCGAGCCGCACGGCGCGTACGCCCTCACCCGGTTCCGCGAGGACGGCGCGGACGGGGAGGAGGCATGGCTGCTGATGCGCAAGGGCCCGGCCGGCCGGGCGCGGCACGCCCGATCCCCGGCGCGCCCGCTCGGTGCGCACCGGCCGCACGCCGGCCCAGGCGGCCATCGGCGAGGGCTGAGCCCGGTACCGGCGCCGGGGCCGTTTCCGGATGCGGGCGTTCCGGCCCCGGCGGGCCGGCCGCGCTGCTACGTTCGCGGCGGTATCCGCCCGTACCCCCGGAGGCCGGCATGCGCACCGCACTCCGTACCGCCGTGACCGGCGTCGTCACCGTCGCCGCCCTCGTGACCTGCGGCTCCGCCGGGGCCACCCCGCCGGGGCCCGGCATCACGTCCCGGATCCTCGCCCGGGCCACCGTCGACGGCACCGACTACATCCTGCGGGAGGTCACGCTCCCGCCCGGTCAGACCACCGGCTGGCACTACCACGACGGCCCGCTGTACGGCGTGGTGCGGCAGGGCACCCTCAGCCACTTCGACTCCACGTGCCGCACGGACGGCGTGTACGGCACCGGCGAGACCATCGAGGAACCGGCCGGCCCCGGCTACGTCCACATCGGCCGCAACCTGGGCGACACCCCGCTGGTCCTGGACGTGCTGTACGTGCTGCCGCACGGCTCGCCGTTCTCCGAGGACGCCCCGAACCCGGGCTGCCCGTTCCAGTGACCCCCGCTCAGCCCCGCCGGGCGCGGAGGGCGGCGAGGGCCCGGTCGGCGTGGGTGTTCATGCGCAGCTCGCTGCGGACCACCTCCAGGACGGTACGGTCCTCGGCGATCACGAAGGTGACGCGCTTGGTCGGGGCCAGCGTGAAGCCCCGCCGGACGCCGAACCGCTCGCGGACCGCGCCGTCGGCGTCGGAGAGCAGCGGCATGCCGAGCCGGTGCCGGTCGGTGAACTCCCGCTGCTTGCCGACGGTGTCCCCGCTGATGCCGACGGGCCGGGCGCCGAGGGCCGCGAACTCGGCCGTCAGGTCCCGGAAGTGGCATGCCTCGGCGGTGCAGCCGGGGGTGAGGGCGGCCGGGTAGAAGAAGAGCACGACGGGCCCGTCGGCCAGCAGTCCGGTGAGGCTGCGGGTGGTCCCGGTCTCGTCGGGCAGGGCGAAGTCCTCCGCCGTGTCCCCGACCGTGAGGGGCCTGGTCACGACCGCCCCTTTCCGCCGCGGGCCACGCCGCGCGCCCACAGCACCAGGGGCACCTGGAGGGGCAGCCGGGCCAGGGCCGCCGCCCGCAGCGGGGCCGGCCGGTGGCGCCAGTCCACGGCCATCCGGACGTTGGCCGGGAAGACACCGACGAAGAAGGCGGCCGCCGCCTTCGCGGCCGTCGCGCGGGTGCGGGGCGCGGCGATCCCGGCCGCCAGCGCCAGTTCGACGGCCCCGCTGCCGTAGGTCCAGGCCCGGGGCGGACCGGGCAGCGAGTGCGGGATGATCGCGTCGAACTGCCGGGGTACGGCGAAGTGGGCGGCCCCCGCGGCGGCCAGCAGGCCGGCGAGCAGCAGGGGTGAGCGTTCGGACCGGGGCACGGTTCCTCCTGTGGTGGCCTGCCGCCGGATATTACTGGAGCGTAGGCGGGCTCGGGGCGCCGGTACCGGCGGCATCGGCCCGGTAGGGGGGAACTGCCGGGTCAGGTGGGCGGCCGGCCGCTCGGTGATCCGCCCTTCCGCCGCTTTCCGCCGGGGGCCGTCCGGCCGCCGTGGCGGCCGGGACCGGGGCCCGAGGCGGAGCCGCCTCAGGCCGCGACGAGTTCGGCCCAGCGGGTGACCCGCCCGGGGTGGACCCGTATGCCGTGGCGGGTCGCCAGGGCGTGGACGATCGCCTCGCCCCGGCCGTGCTCGTCCGGGTCGATCCCGGCGCGGGTCGCGCCCACGGCGGGGTCGGGCCCGGCGTCGGTGACCTCGACGCGCAGGATGGCGGGGTGATCGCCGCGCAGCCAGGACAGCCGGAGTTCGGCCGGCGGCCGGGCGTGCACGACGGCGTTGGTGACCAGCTCCGACACCACCAGCAGCGCGTCCTCGACGAGCTCCGGGCACACCCTCCACTCGGCGAGGAGCGCCGCCGCCCGCCGGCGTACGGCGGAGACGGCACCGGCGACGGGGGGCACCGGACACACGTGTTCATGTGCCGCCCGAAGCAGGGCATTGAGCTGGGCCACCATGTTCTCTCCCGATGTGCTGCCGGTCTCGCGCGCTCGTCTCGGCGTCTTCCGGGCCTCAAAGCACGCTAGGGAGACAAAACGGGCGGGTCAATGAACCGGGGTCGGCATTACCGAACGCGCCTCGGCACGCAGTCGGGCGGTCGTCCCGCGCGAAGCCTCCCGGGCGGTAATAGGCTCGGCTCATGGCCGGACCGGTCCAGTCGATCGAGCGGGCGGCGGCGATTCTGCGGCTGCTCGCCGGCGGGCCCCGCCGACTCGGGCTCGGCGAGGTGGCGTCCTCGCTCGGGCTGGCGAAGGGCACCGCCCACGGCATTCTGCGCACGCTCCAGCACGTGGACTTCGTGGAGCAGGACACGGCGACCGGGAAATACCAGCTGGGGGCCGCCCTGCTGCACCTGGGCACCAGCTACCTGGACGTCAACGAACTGCGCTCACGCTCCCTGAACTGGGCCGACGCCCTGGCCGCCCGCAGCGGGGAGGCGGTGCGCCTGGGCACCCCGCTGGAGGGCAGGGTCCTCGTCGTCCACCATGTGTTCCGGCCGGACGACAGCTTCCAGACCCTGGACGTGGGCGCGCTGCTGCCGCTGCACGCCTCCTCGCTCGGCAAGGTGCTGCTGGCCTTCGGCACGGCGACGGCCGAGCCGGACCGGGGGCCGGGGCTGGAGGCGTACACCCGGCACACGCTGGTCGATCCGGAGCGGCTCACCCGGGCGCTCGCCGCGGTCCGGGAGGCCGGATGGGCGGCCGAGCTCCAGGAGATGAGCATGGGCGAGGCCGGGATCGCCGCGCCGATCCGGGGGCACGGCGGGCTCGTCGTGGGCGCCATCGGGCTGTCCGGGCCGGTGGAACGGATCTGCGACGGCCGGGGCCGGCCCCGGCCCGCGCTGATCGGCCTGGTCCGCGAGGCCGCCCGGGCGATCTCCAGAGACCTGGGAGCCGCCCGCTGGTAGCCGGGACGGCCGCCCCCAGATCCGTCGGAAGGCAGACCCGATCATGGCTGAACGGTATGTGATGTCGGTCGACCAGGGCACCAACTCGACCCGCTGCATCCTCTTCGACCACCGGGGGCGGCTGGTCTCGGTCGCGCAGCGGGAGCACCGGCAGCACTTCCCGCGGCCCGGCTGGGTGGAACACGACGCCGTCGAGATCTGGCAGAACCTGCGCCGGGTGATGCCCGAGGCCCTGGCCACCGCCGGCGTCGACAAGGCTCAGGTCGCCGCGATCGGGGTGGCCAACCAGCGGGAGACGACGGTGCTCTGGGACCGGCGGACGGGCGCCCCGCTGGGCCGGGCGATCGTCTGGCAGGACACCCGTACCGCGCCACTGGTCGACGGCCTCCTGCGCGATCCCGGCGAGGCGTTCTTCCTCGACCGGTGCGCCCTGCCGCCCTCCACCTATTTCTCGGCGCTGCGGATCCGCTGGCTGTTCGACCACGTCAAGGGTGTCGAGCAGCGCGCCCGGGACGGCGAGGTGCTGTTCGGGACGATGGAGAGCTGGCTGCTGTGGAACCTCACCGGCGGCGCCGACGGCGGCCTGCACCTCACCGACGCCACCAACGCCGGCCGCACCATGCTGATGAACATCCGCACGCTCGACTGGGACGACGAACTGCTGGACTTCTTCGGTGTGCCCCGCCCGATGCTGCCCGGGATCCGCCCCTCCGCCGAGCGGTACGGCGAGACGCGTGCGCCGCTGCCCGGCATCCCCCTCACCGCCGCCCTCGGCGACCAGCAGGCCGCGCTCTTCGGCCAGACCTGCTTCTCCCCCGGCGAGGCCAAGTGCACCTACGGCACCGGGGGCTTCCTGCTGCTCAACACCGGCGACGAGGTCGTACGCTCCCGGCACGGGCTGCTCACGACCGTCGCCTACAAGATCGGGGACCAGCCCCCGGCCTACGCCCTGGAGGGGTCGATCGCGGTCACCGGCGCGCTCGTCCAGTGGTTCCGCGACCGCCTGGGCCTGATCGGCAGCGCCCCGGAGATAGAGACCCTCGCGCGCACGGTCGAGGACAACGGCGGCTGCTACATCGTCCCCGCCTTCTCGGGGCTGTTCGCGCCGCACTGGCGCAGCGACGCGCGCGGGGTCATCGTCGGCCTCACCTCGTACATCACCAAGGGGCATCTGGCGCGGGCGGTGCTGGAGGCCACGGGGTGGCAGACCCGGGAGGTCGTGGACGCGATGAACGCCGACTTCCCGGTCCCCCTGCCGCAGCTCAAGGTGGACGGCGGCATGACCTCGGACAACCTGCTCATGCAGTTCGTGGCCGATGTGCTCGACGTGCCCGTGGTACGGCCCATGGTCGCCGAGACGGTCTCCCTCGGCGCCGCCTACGCGGCCGGCCTCGCCGCCGGCTACTGGCCCGGCCTGGAGGTGCTGCGCCGCAACTGGCACCGGGCCGCGCAGTGGCTGCCCGGCATGGACGCCGAGCGGCGGGAGACGGAGTACGGCAACTGGAAGCGGGCCGTCGAACGGTCGCTGGGCTGGGCCGGACCACCGCGCGCCCGCTGACCTCGACGCCCTCGCGGCTCCGTCACTCCCGGGGACGCCCCGGTGCGGCCGTCCGCGCGCTGACCGGTGCCAGCCACAGTCCCACGATCGCGTCGGCGAGCCCGGTCGCGGCCGCGCCCCAGGAGGCGTGCGGGGTGGGGGCGGACTCGGCCAGGGCCCGCTCGCGCTCGGCGCAGGTGTGCAAAATCAGCAGCCGGACCATCTGACCGCGTTCGGCGCGGACCTCGGGCGGCAGGTTCGGCAGGGTGCGGTTCAGGCCCTCGACCGCCTCGCGCAGCGCCGGCGAGG
Source organism: Streptomyces sp. SudanB182_2057 (assembly GCF_964272715.1). Taxonomy (NCBI): domain Bacteria; kingdom Bacillati; phylum Actinomycetota; class Actinomycetes; order Kitasatosporales; family Streptomycetaceae; genus Streptomyces; species Streptomyces sp. SudanB182_2057. Next base: position 7,540,254 of record NZ_OZ186798.1, on the reverse strand, counting down.
CCAGGGACTCCTCGACCATGATCTCGTGCAGCGCCGGGTCGGTCATGACCTGCGCGCAGAACCGGGCGTACCAGGTGGGGCTGCCGAGTCCGGCCAGGTGCTCGGTGACCGGGCGGACCAGGCAGTCGACCCAGTCGCGCACGTCCGCGGAGCCCGTGGTCTCCTTCAGGGCCCGCTCCCGCAGTGTCTCGATGTGCCGGGTGTGCCGCCGGGCGACCGCGCGGACCAGGTCGGCCTTGGTGCCGAAGTGGTAGCCGACCGCGGCGTTGTTGCCCTGGCCGGCGGCCTCGCTGACCTGGCGGTTGGAGACGGCGTACACGCCGTGCTCGGCGAACAGCCGTTCCGCCGCGGTCAGGATCGCCTCCCGCGTCGCGTGCACCTGCTCGGTCCGCGCCGTCCTGCGCGCCATGCTCACCACCGCTCCGGGACGTGCGCCACCCCGGGGGCGGTCCGTCCCGCGCTCCGCCCCACGGGTCCTCGGCCGGGGCGGGCGAGGTCCAGCCGCTTCACAGCCTACGGCGCCCGGACCGCCACCCCGGACCGGGCCCGCGTTCGGGCTCGCTAGAGTAAGTCAAGCAGTTGACTTAAAAGGTGGCCTCACCGCTCCCTGTTCTCTCCGTTCTCCATCTCCGTCCTCCGGAAGGTTCCTTCATGCCCGACGCCCCCGCCCGGCCCGCCGAGGCCGGCCGTTCCGCCCCGTCCCGGCCGGGTGCCGTGGTCGCGGTGCTGGCCCTGGCCGGCATCACCGTGTCGCTGATGCAGACGCTGGTGATCCCGATCGTGCCCGCGCTGCCCGGCTATCTGCACGCCTCGCCGTCCGACGCCGCCTGGGCGGTGACCGCCACCCTGCTGGCCGCCGCCGTCGCCACCCCGGTGGCCGGCCGGCTCGGCGACATGTTCGGCAAGCGGCGCCTGCTGCTGGCCAGCCTGGTGCTGCTGGTGGCCGGCTCGACGGTGTGCGCGCTCAGCGACCGGCTGGTGCCGATGATCACCGGCCGGGCGCTGCAAGGGCTGGCCGCCGCCGTGGTCCCGCTCGGCATCAGCATCATGCGGGACGAGCTGCCGCCGGAGAAGCTGGCCGGCTCCACCGCGCTGATGAGCGCCTCGCTCGGGGTCGGCGGTGCCCTGGGGCTGCCCGCGGCGGCGTTCATCGCCGACCACTACGACTGGCACGTGCTGTTCTGGACCTCCGCGGTCCTCGGCGTCGGCGCCGCCGTGCTGGTACTGGGCCTGGTGCCGGAGTCCGGCGTGCGCACCGGCGGCCGGTTCGACCTGGCCGGCGCGGCCGGCATGGCCGTCGGGCTGGTCGCGCTGCTGCTCGCCGTCTCCAAGGGTGCCGACTGGGGCTGGGGCAGCGGCACCACCCTGGGCCTGTTCGCGCTCGCCGTCGTGGTCCTGGTGGCCTGGGGCTTCTTCGAGCTGCGCACGGCCGAGCCACTGGTCGACCTGCGCACCACCGCCCGCCGCCAGGTGCTGTTCACCAACCTCGCCTCGATCGCGTTCGGCTTCTCCATGTTCGCGATGGCCCTCGTGCTGCCGCAACTGCTCCAGCTGCCCACGCGGACGGGGTACGGCCTGGGCAGGTCCATGCTCGCCGCCGGTCTGGTCATGGCCCCGCAGGGCCTGGTGATGATGGCCACGGCCCCGCTGTCCGCCCTGGTCACCAAGTCGCGTGGCCCGAAGACCACGCTGATGACGGGCGCGCTGATCGTCGCCGCCGGGTACGGGCTGAACATCGTGCTGATGAGCGAGATCTGGCATCTGGTGCTGGTCTCCTGCGTGATCGGCGCGGGCGTCGGCTTCGCCTACGGCGCCATGCCCGCGCTGATCATGGGCGCGGTCCCGCCCTCGGAGACGGCCGCCGCGAACAGCCTCAACACGCTGATGCGGTCGATCGGCACCTCCGTGGCCAGTGCCGTGGCGGGCGTGATCCTGGCCCAGATGACGACCAGCCTGGGCGGCCACGCGCTGCCCTCCGAGAACGGCTTCAAGGCCGTCATGGCGCTCGGCGCGGGCGCGGCGGCCCTCGCCTTCCTGCTCGCCGGGTTCCTCCCCCGGCACCGCCCGGCCGGCACCCCGGCCACGACGCGCACCGAGGCGTCGGCCGAGCCGGTGGGCTGACACGGAGGCGCGTCGGCGCGGGTGGTGGGCGCACGCCGGAAGCTGTGGCCCGATCCGGTCGGCGACGCCGGGGGAGCATGGCGCGAGCCGGTCGGCGATGTCCGGGGGTCATGGCGCGTGCCGGTCGGCGACGCCCGGGGGCCATGGCGCGACCCGGTCGGCCGCACCCGGTGTCATGCGCTGCCCGGCCCGCGACGCCCGGGACGCCTCGTCCCTGGCCGGTCGACCGGCACCCGGGAGCCGCGACGCACGCCGGTCCGCTTGCGCCCGAGACGCCTCGGCGCGAGCGGCTCCGCCGGCACCCCGGCGCCACGTCGCCGGCCGGCCGAGGTCACCCGGACGCCTCCGCGTCAGCCGATCCGTCGGCGTCCGGGAGCCACCGTGCGGGACCGTTCAGGGGAACCGCGGGGGGAAGGCGCGTGAGCGGGCCGGGGGCGGTCGAGATGTTCTGCCGTGACCGCCGTGCCCCTGCCGCTCATCGCGCCGATGCTCGCCACCCCCGGCAGCCTGCCGCCCGCCGCCCAGGACCGGCGGTGGTCGTACGAGACGAAGCAGGACGGCCAGCGGGTGATGGTCTACCTGCCCGGCGACGGCAGCGTGCTGCTGCGCGCCCGCTCCGGCGAGGACATCACCGCGGCCTACCCCGAACTCCGGCCGCTGGGCGCCGCGCTCGGCCCCACGCCCGCCGTGCTGGACGGCGAGGTGCTGGCCCTGGACGAGCGGGGACGGGCCGACTTCCAGCTGTTGCAGAGCCGGATGGGCCTCGCGCACGCCCCGGCGCGGGCGGCGCGCCGGGCCGCTCAGGTGCCGGTGCACCTGGTGCTGTTCGACGTGCCGTATCTGACCGGGCCGCTGCTCCGGCTGCCGTACGCGCGGCGCCGGGCCCGGCTGGAGGAGCTGGACCTGGCCGGGCCGTACTGGTCGACCCCGCGCGCGGTGACGGGGCACGGCGCCGAGGCGCTGCGCGCCACCCGGGAGCACGGGCTGGAGGGCCTGGTGTGCAAGCGGCTGGACTCGGTGTACGAGCCGGGGGTCCGCTCCCGCGCCTGGATCAAGATCCGGAACATGCGCGCCGAGGACGTGATCATCGGCGGCTGGCTGCCCGGGAAGGGCCGGCTGACCGGACTGCCCGGGGCGGTGCTGGCCGGGCAGCGCGACGCGGAGGGCCGGCTGCGCTACGTCGGCGGGGTGGGCACCGGCTGGAGCGAGGCGGAACGCGTCCGGCTGGCGGAGCTGCTGCGGGAGGCGGCGAGCGACCGGTGCCCCTTCGACCCGGTGCCGCGGATCCCCCGGGCACGCTGGGTGGTGCCCCGGCTGGTCGGCGAGGTCAGCTACAGCACCCGTACCCGGCACGGCATGCTGCGCCAGCCGTCCTGGCTGCGCTCGCGCCCGGACCTCACGCCGGAGGAGTCGGCGGCGGACCTGCCCGAGGAGCCGGGGTAGGGGCCGCGGGACGCGCGGCCGGCGGGCCCAACCCCGTGGCACGACGGCTCCTACGGCCGTCCGCGAGCGGTGCCGCACCGGCCCAGGGTCTATCGTGTCCTCATGTCTGCACCGGAATTGATCCGTATCGTCTCCCGCGACTCCCCCATGGCCCTGGCCCAGGTGGAGCGGGTCCGTGCCGAGCTGGCCGTGCTGCACCCGGGGGTGCGGACGGAGGTCGTCCCGGTGAAGACGACCGGCGACAAGTGGCTGGGCGATCTCTCCAAGGTCGAGGGCAAGGGGGCGTTCACCAAGGAGGTGGACGCGGCCCTCCTCGCCGGGGAGGCGGATCTCGCGGTGCACTGCGTGAAGGACGTGCCCGCCGACCGGCCGCTGCCCGCGGGCACGGTGTTCGCCGCGTTCCTGAAGCGGGACGACATCCGGGACGCGCTGGTGCACCCGGGCGGGCTGACCCTGGACGAGCTGCCGGCCGGCACCCGGATCGGCACCTCCTCGGTCCGCCGGATCGCCCAACTGGCCGCCAGCCACCCGCATCTGGAGTGCGTGCCGTTTCGCGGCAACGCCAACCGCCGGCTGGAGAAGCTGGCGGCGGGCGAGGCGGACGCGCTGCTGCTCGCGGTGTCCGGTCTGGAGCGGATCGGCCGGACCGACGTGATCAGCGAGGTGCTGTCGACGGAGGCGATGATGCCGCCTATCGGCGCGGGCATCCTGGCCCTGCAGTGCCGGGAGGACGACACCGGGCTGATCGACGCGGTCAGCGGGCTCGGCGACCCGGACACCCACCGGGAGGCGACGGCCGAGCGGATGTTCCTGCATGTGCTGCAAGGGCACTGCAACAGCCCGATCGCCGGGTACGCGCGCGTGGACCGCGGCGGCGAACTCTCGCTGCGCGCCTGCGTGTTCACCGCCGACGGCAAGACGCGGCTGAACGCCCACGAGTGGGCGGGGCGGCTCGATCCGGCCACCCTCGGCACCTCGGTCGCGGTCGCGCTGCTGCGGCAGGGCGCGCGGGAGATCATCGACGGCATCCCGCACTGACCCGAGGGGCCCGCGCGGGGCCACGTGGAGAACACCCGCGCGGGGCCACGTACGAAGTGATGCGCGGGGCCCGTAGGACGTACTCGCGGGGCCGCGTATGACGTCCCCGCGCCACAACCGGCCACCAGTGCGGCGCGGGTAGGCGTCAGGCTGAGCCCGGCTCCGCCTGGTCCCGCAGGAAGGCGGAGACCTGGTGGGCCAGGCCGCCCTGTCCGGTGGCCGCGGACGTGGCCGTCGGGGCGGGCTCCAGGACGCCGATGCCGCCCGCCCACAGCCGGCGGCCGGCCCAGTCGTCGTCCACTCGCAGCTGCACCTGCACGTCCACGTGGCTGAGGGCGGCCTCGGGCGCGGCGGCGTAGATCACGGCGGTGGCCCGGCGCAGCGGGTAGACGTCGAAGCCCTCGACGAACTGGGAGTTGCGCCAGTCGATGAAGGCGCCCTCGCCGTCCGGGCCCACGCGCACGTCGATCTGGCCGTCCTCCAGGTGGATGCCGTAGGGCCGCGTGCCGCGGTTCTCCACGGTCACCCGGACACTGAAATACGTCAGCCCGGCGGCGGCGTCGTCCCGTCCGCGCGGCGGCTCGGCCGCCTCCAGGCGGTGGACGCGGACCCGCAGACCGGCATGCTCGTCGTACTCCTGCCAGTCACCGACCACGTTCGGCTCGTACACAGTGCCCCTCTCGACCCTCCAGAGCTGCTGTCTATCTGTGCGCCGAGCGCACTGTCAAATGACGGGAACGCAGCGTGGTCAGGGGAATTGGCCCCGTCGGCCGGTGATCAAGCGCTGCCCAGGAAGAACACGTCCGCGGCGGGTCCGGGCCGCCGGGCGGGGCGTGCCGCACATCACGTCCACGACGAGATCGGCGATCTCCGGCACCCCTTAGTCCCTTTCGCCACGTTTACTATAATTTGTTTGGAGGTGTCCCTCGGCGGGAAAGGGCACAGAAGTGCTTCGGACAGGAGGCACGTCCGTGGGAGACGGCATGGCCCGCCCCCGGTGTCCCACTCCATGGTCCGAGCGCACCTCCCACGGTGTCTGTCCCATCAGCACCTGCCGAGAGAGGTGCGCGCGATGCGTGTCACTGGCAGCACGAAATCCCATCCCCACGACGACGCCCCGGACACGGGCGCCGCTTTCGAGCGGCTCGCCCTGCTGGCCGACGGCCCCGAGCGCCGGGCGCTCCGGGACGACCTGGTCCGGTTGTGGCTGCCCATGGCCGAGCGGATCGCGGTGCGGTTCCGCGGCCGCGGCGAGGCACTGGAGGATCTGTACCAGGTGGCCGCGCTGGGCCTGGTCAAGGCCGTCGACCACTACGATCCGGCCCGTGGCCGCGCCTTCGAGGCGTACGCGGTGCCCACCATCACCGGGGAGATCAAGCGGCACTTCCGGGACCACATGTGGACCCTGCACGTGCCCCGCCGGGTGCAGGACCTGCGCAACCGGGTCCGCGCCGCCGTGAAGGACCTGGCGCAGACCGGCACGGGCCGGGCGCCCACCGTCGCGGAGATCGCCGCGTACGCCCGGCTCAGCGAGGACGAGGTGCGCACCGGCATGGAGGCGCTGGAGTGCTTCTCCGCGCTGTCCCTGGACGCCGAGGTCTCCGGCACGGACGGCTACGCGCTCGGGGACTCCCTGGGCGGGCCGGACCCCGGGTTCGACCTCGTCGTGGACCGGGCCGCGGTCAGACCGTGCCTGGAGGCGCTGCCCGAACGCGAGCGCACCATTCTCTACCTGCGGTTCTTCCAGGGCATGACGCAGAGCTGCATCGCCTCGGAGCTCGGCATCTCGCAGATGCACGTCTCCCGGCTGCTGAGCGGCTGCTTCGACCGGCTGCGCGAGGAACTGCTCGCGGAGATCCGCTGACCCCCGCTCCCGCACGGCCGTGGTCCCGCTCCCCCACTGCCCCTCGGTCCTACCGCCCTTCGGTCCCCGGCACCTGCGCGGGCCCGTACCGGTCCAGGGCGTCCTCCAGCTCGGCCCGGATGTGGTCCGGGAGGTCGCCGCGCCGGCCCCAGATCAGGATCAGCTCGGCGATGTGGCGCAGCTTGATGTTGGTGTGCTGGGAGACCTCCTTGAGGATCTGCCAGCCCTGGTCCGGGGTGACCCGGGCGAGGGCCACCACCATCCCGATCGCCTGGTCCACGACCGCGTGCGAGGCCATGGCCTCTTTCATCTGGTCGACCTCCGCCTGCAACGCGGCGATCCGGTCCGGCTCGCTCTCTGCCATCCCTCCATCGTGCGCAGCGGCCTGCACCCCTGCCACCCGGGGTACCCGGCAGGCACGTCGACCCCCTCCGGACGGACACTGGTGTCACCGGTGGCCGCCCGGGCCCCGAGAGCAGGACGCGACTGCCATGAACCACGACAGCACCACCGGCGGCGCACCGCGCGGCGAGGACGTCGTCTCCACCCACTCCGTCTTCGGCGCGCCCTGCTGGGTGAGCCTGACCAGCCGTGATCTCCAGGCCACCCAGGATTTCTACACGGCCGTGCTGGGCTGGCGCTGGCGCACCGGCAAGCTCGGCGAGCACTTCCGGATCGCCCTCGCGGGCGGGGTCCCGGTGGCCGGGATCGCCGCCGTGGCCTCCATGTGGCAGATGGCGGTGGCGTGGACTCCGTACTTCGCGGTGCGGGACGCGGACGTGGCCGTGGCCCGGGTCCGGGAGCGCGGCGGTACGGCGGCGGTCGGGCCGCTGTCCTTCCCGCCCGGCCGGGCGGCGCTGCTCGCCGACCGGGACGGCGCCACGTTCGGGATCTGGCAGGGCGACCTGGTCACCAACTGGGAGGCGTGGCGGCAGGCGGCCCCCACCTTCGCGCGGCTGCACACCCGGGACGCCTTCGACGCCGCGATGTTCTACGGCGAGATCCTGGACTGGGCGACCGGCGAGCCGGGCTGCTGCGAGGTGGAGTACGACGGCGGCGAGGTCCTGCTGCGCAGCGAGGGAGACGTGGTGGCGCGCATCGACTCGGGCGCGGTGGAGGCCGCCCCGGACCCCTCGGTGCGCCCGCACTGGCAGATCCACTTCGCGGTGACCGACGTGCCGGCCTGCGCCCGCGCGGCGGAGAAGCACGGCGGCAGCGTGCTGCGCGAGGACGGCGAGCGGGAGGCGATCCTCCGGGACGCCGACGGCGCCCAGTTCACGGTGACGGCCCGCGGCGTCTGCTGCTGAGGTCCGCCCGGTTCAGCCCGTGGCGCGGGACGGGCGGGACAGCAGGATCAGGCTGCGGGACTCCAGGCGGAGGCGGGTGCCCGCCTTGCGTTCGCGTTCGTCGGGCATGCCCTCGGGGTCGGCGGTGTCGATCAGGGTGGTCCAGCGCTCGCCGAAGGAGTCGTCGGGCAGCCGGAAGACGACCGGCTCCCAGTAGCCGTTGACCAGCAGCAGGAAGGAGTCGTCGACCATGCGGCGGCCGTGGGGGTCGCGTTCGGCGATGGCGTCGCCGTTGAGGAACGCGCCGACGGAGTGCGCGTCCGCGCGCTGCCAGTCCCGGTCGGTCATCTCGCGGGCGTCGGGCCGCAGCCACACCAGGTCGGGCAGCGGCTGCCGGGCGTTGGTCGCGGTCTCGCCGCGGAAGAAGCGGCGCCGGCGCAGCACGGGGTGCGCGGCGCGCAGGGCGATCAGGCGCCGGGTGAACGCGGTCAGGGCGCGCTGTTCCTCCGTCGGCTCCCAGTCCACCCAGGAGATCTCGTTGTCCTGGCAGTAGGCGTTGTTGTTGCCGCGCTGGGTGCGGCCGAGCTCGTCGCCGTGGCAGAGCATCGGGATGCCCTGGGACAGCAGCAGCGTGGCCAGCAGGTTGCGCTGCTGGCGGGCCCGCAGTTCGAGGACGCCCGGGTCGTCGGTGTCGCCCTCCGCGCCGCAGTTCCAGGACCGGTTGTGGCTCTCGCCGTCCCGGTTGTCCTCGCCGTTGGCCTCGTTGCGCTTGTGGTTGTACGACACCAGGTCGCGCAGTGTGAAACCGTCGTGCGCGGTGACGAAGTTGACGCTCGCGCGCGGCCGGCGCCGGCTGTGCTGGTAGATGTCGGAGGAGCCGGTCAGCCGGGAGGCGAACTCGCCGAGCGAGCCGGGCTCGGCCCGCCAGAAGTCCCGTACGGCGTCCCGGTACTTGCCGTTCCACTCCGACCACAGCGGCGGGAAGTTGCCCACCTGGTAGCCGCCCTCGCCCACGTCCCACGGCTCGGCGATCAGCTTGACCCGGCTGATCACCGGGTCCTGCTGGATCAGGTCGAAGAACGCCGAGAGCCGGTCCACCTCGTGGAACTGCCGGGCGAGGGTGGCCGCGAGGTCGAAGCGGAAGCCGTCGACGTGCATCTCGGTGACCCAGTACCGCAGCGAGTCCATGATCAGCTGGAGCACGTAGGGGTGCCGCATCAGCAGGCTGTTGCCGGTGCCGGTGGTGTCGTAGTAGTGCGCCCAGTCGCCGTCGACCAGCCGGTAGTAGGAGGCGTTGTCGATGCCCCGGAAGGACAGCGTGGGGCCCAGTTCGTTGCCCTCGGCGGTGTGGTTGTAGACCACGTCGAGGATGACTTCGAGGCCGGCCGCGTGCAGCGCCTTCACCATCGCCTTGAACTCGTTGACCTGCTGGCCGCGGGTGCCGAAGGCGGCGTAGGCGTTGTGCGGGGCGAAGAAGCCGATGGTGTTGTAGCCCCAGTAGTTGGACAGGCCGCGGTCCTGGAGGATGCCGTCCTGGACGAACTGGTGCACCGGCATCAGCTCCACCGCCGTCACCCCGAGCGAGGTGAGGTGTTCGGTCACGGCCGGGTGCGCGAGCCCGGCGTAGGTGCCGCGCAGCCGCTCGGGGATGTCCGGGTGGGTGCGGGTCAGCCCGCGGACGTGGGCCTCGTAGATGACGGTCTCCGCGTACGGCGTCCGGGGCGGGCGGTCGTCGCCCCAGTCGAAGAAGGGGTCGGTGACCACGCCCAGCATGGAGTGGCCGGCACTGTCGGCCGGGGCCGGTCCGTCCGGGGCGCGCTCGTAGAGCGAGGGGTGGTTGTCGATCTGGCCGTCCACGGCCTGGGCGTACGGGTCGAGCAGCAGCTTCGCCGGGTTGCAGCGGTGGCCGAGCGCGGGCTGCCACGGGCCGTGCACCCGGTAGCCGTAGCGCTGTCCGGGGCCGACGCCGGGCAGCCGGGCGTGCCAGACGAAACCGTCGACCTCGTGCAGCCGGACGGGGGTCTCGGCGCCGGCGTCGTCGACGAGGATCAGGTCCACGCGTTCTGCGACCTCGCTGAACAGGGCGAAGTTGGTGCCCTGCCCGTCGAAGGAGGCGCCCAACGGGTAGGGGTGCCCGCTCCAGACGGGCACCCCTGTGCGTGACGTACGGGCGGTCACCGGCTGCCCTCCAGGGTGGCGCCGTGGACGGGCCCGGAACCGGCCAGCGCGGTCACCGGCTCGTCGCGGGGCACCTTCAGGCCGGTGCGCAGCGTGGAGTCGGGGGCGAGGGGGACCAGCGGGACGCGCTGGCCGGCCCGGGCGCGCTGCGAGAACCAGATGATCGTGCCGCCGGCGCCGGTGGCGCAGCAGCCCCAGCCGTCGCTCATGGCGGCGATGTCGGCCAGGCAGGACCGCAGGTCCGCCTCCGGGCGCAGATCGGGGTCGTCGCCGCCGAGGGCGGTGATGAGGTGCTGGCCGTTCCACCACATCTCGATGGACGTGTGCTTGTTCCTCGCGTGCGCGTCGATCGCCCGCAGCAGCAGTTCGGCGCCGTGGCGGACGGGCTCCACGAGGTTGTCGAGATCCCAGTGGCGCAGATGGGCGGCCAGGATGCGGCCGACCTGTCCCACCCGTTCCGGGCCGACCTCCACGTCGAGGTGGTAGTAGCAGGGCACTGCGGTCTTCATCGTCGCTTGCTCCTCACCGGCGAAGCTCTCGCTCCCCTCGCCCGCCCGGAGGGATTTCCGGACACCCAGCGTGAGCGTTGATCGCTTCAGAGTCACTTCCACGGTGCGGGCACTACGCCATTCGTGCAACACGAGCCACCGACGGCCCCACCCGTTGAAGATCCAACAAGACGCTGCGTCGTCGCGCGTGCACCATGAGTGAAAGCCTCGATCGCCGTAACGGTGCCGCGCCCTCCCCTGCGCGGACGCCACCCGACCGTCGGGAACGCGCCCAGTCGAGAGCGTGGAAGGTGAAGAGGGCCATGCTGCTACCCGCCAAGGCCGAAGTGGCCCGGCAGTTGCGGCGTTACCGGGCGTGGGAGCGCGTGATGCTCGCCGCACCGCACGACCGCACGGTCCGCGCCACCTTCGAGGACTCCGGGTACACCCTGTGCGTGCTGATGGGCAAGCGCTGCGCCCGCGAGGCCGTGGACGCCGCCGAGCGCTATCTCCGCACGAACCTGGTCACCTATCTGCGGGAGCAGGACGGGCGGCCGCAGCCGCGCCGGACGGCGAGAAGAGGGCCGCCGTCGGAGCGGCGTTCCACGGCGCCAAGCCCCTGACCTGGCACCGTACGAGGCGTTCCCTGCGGGTCCGGCGAGACGCCGGACCCGGCTGATCGGATCGCGGAGCCGGGCCGGGCGCCCGGCTCCGCGCACGGCGGAGGTGAGATACATGCGCAGGACCCCGGCCATCGGCCGTGTACCGGTACGTGACGTCCGTCCGGCCGTGGAGTGCGGCAGGCGCCCGGCGAAAGCGGTGGCCGGGGAGACGTTCGAGGTCACGGCCACCGTGTTCCGCGAAGGGCATGACGCCGTGGGCGCGAACGTGGTCCTGCGCGATCCGGCGGGCCGGCGCGGCCCCTGGACCCCGATGCGGGAGCTGTCGCCGGGCAGCGACCGCTGGGGGGCGGAGATCACCCCGGACGTGACGGGGCGCTGGACCTTCCGCGTGGAGGCGTGGAGCCATCCGCTGGCGACCTGGCGGCACACCGCGTCGGTGAAGGTGCCGGCCGGGATCGACACCGGCCTGGTGCTGGAGGAGGGCGCGGAGCTGTACGAGCGGGCCGCCGCCGGGGTGCCCAGGGGCCCCGGGCGGGACCTGGTGCTGGCCGCGGCGCGGGCCCTCGGCGACGACACCCTGTCGGTCCACCACCGGCTGAAGGCGGCGCTGTCCCCGGAGGTGGCGGAGGTGCTGGCCCGGTATCCGCTGCGGGAGCTGGTCACCGCCTCGGATGCGATGCCGTTGCTGGTGGAGCGGGAGCGCGCGCTGTACGGGTCGTGGTACGAGTTCTTCCCCCGTTCCGAGGGGACCGCCGAACGCCCCCACGGCACGTTCCGTACCGCCGCGCGCCGGCTGAGGGCGATCGCGGACATGGGCTTCGACGTCGTCTACCTGCCCCCGATCCACCCCATCGGCACCACCCACCGCAAGGGCCCCAACAACTCCCTGAGCGCCGGTCCCGACGACGTCGGGGTGCCCTGGGCGATCGGTTCCCCCGAGGGCGGCCACGACGCCGTCCACCCCGGCCTGGGCACCCTGGAGGACTTCGACTTCTTCGTCGCCGAGGCCCGCCGGCTCGGCCTGGAGATCGCGCTCGACTTCGCCCTCCAGTGCTCCCCCGACCATCCCTGGGTGGAGAAGCACCCCGAGTGGTTCCACCACCGCCCGGACGGCTCGATCGCCTACGCGGAGAACCCGCCGAAGAAGTACCAGGACATCTACCCCATCGCCTTCGACGCCGACATGGACGGCCTGGTCGCCGAGACCCTGCGGATCCTGCGGCACTGGATGGCCCACGGCGTGCGCGTCTTCCGGGTGGACAACCCCCACACCAAACCCGTCGTCTTCTGGGAACGGGTCATCGACGGAATCAACCGGAGCGACCCGGACGTGATCTTCCTGGCGGAGGCGTTCACCCGCCCCGCGATGATGCACACCCTGGCCCAGATCGGCTTCCAGCAGTCCTACACCTACTTCACCTGGCGCACCACCAAGCAGGAGCTGACGGAGTACCTGACGGAGCTGACGGGTGAGGCGGCGGCCTACATGCGGCCGAACCTCTTCGCCAACACCCCCGACATCCTGCACGCCTACCTCCAGCACGGCGGGCGCCCGGCGTTCGAGGTCCGTGCCGTGCTGGCCGCCACCCTCTCCCCCGCCTGGGGCATCTACTCCGGCTACGAACTGTGCGAGAACACCCCGCTGCGAGAGGGCGGGGAGGAGTACCTGGACTCGGAGAAGTACCAGCTCAGGCCCCGCGACTGGGAAGCCGCCGAGCGCGCGGGCCGCAGCATCGCCCCGCTCATCACCCGCCTGAACACCATCCGCCGCCACCACCCCGCACTCCAGCGGCTGCGCAACCTCCACTTCCACCACACCGACAACGACGCCGTCCTCGCCTACAGCAAACGCACGGGGACGGACACGGTCGTCGTGGTCGTCAACCTCGACCCGCACCACACCCAGGAGGCCACGGTCTCGTTGGACATGCCTCGACTCGGGCTGGACCGGCACGCGTCCGTGCCGGTGCACGACGAACTGACGGGCGAGACCTACCACTGGGGCGGCACCAACTACGTGCGGCTCACGCCCGGCCGGGCGCCCGCGCACGTGCTCCACGTCGGGCGCTCGACGCCCCGGATCGGAGGGCCCGCAGCGTCATGACCGTCAACGACCCCGTACCGGACACCTTCGAGGACACTCCGGCCAAGGACCGGGACCCCGAGTGGTTCAAACGCGCCGTCTTCTACGAGGTCCTGGTCCGCTCCTTCCAGGACAGCAACGGCGACGGCATCGGCGACCTGAAGGGTCTGACCGCCAAGCTGGACTACCTCCAGTGGCTCGGCGTGGACTGCCTGTGGCTGCCGCCGTTCTTCAAGTCACCGCTGCGGGACGGCGGTTACGACGTCTCCGACTACACCGCCGTCCTCCCGGAGTTCGGTGACCTCGCCGACTTCGTGGAGTTCGTGGACGCCGCCCACCAACGCGGCATGCGGGTGATCATCGACTTCGTCATGAACCACACCAGCGACCAGCACCCGTGGTTCCAGGAGTCCCGCAAGAACCCCGACGGCCCCTACGGCGACTACTACATGTGGGCCGACGACGACAAGCGGTACGAGGACGCGCGGATCATCTTCGTCGACACCGAGGTCTCCAACTGGACCTTCGACCCGGTGCGCGGCCAGTACTACTTCCACCGCTTCTTCTCGCACCAGCCGGACCTCAACTACGAGAACCCGGCCGTCCAGGAGGAGATCCTGGCCGCCCTCAGGTTCTGGCTGGACCTCGGCATCGACGGCTACCGCCTGGACGCGGTGCCCTACCTGTACGCGGAAGAGGGCACCAACTGTGAGAATCTGCCCGCCACGCACCAGTTCCTGAAGCGGGTGCGCCGCGAGATCGACGCGCTCTACCCGGACACCGTGCTGCTGGCGGAGGCCAACCAGTGGCCGGAGGACGTGGTCGACTACTTCGGCGACTACTCCGTCGGCGGCGACGAGTGCCACATGGCCTTCCACTTCCCCGTCATGCCCCGCATCTTCATGGCCGTCCGGCGCGAGTCCCGCTACCCGGTCTCCGAGATCCTCGCCAAGACTCCCGCCATCCCCTCGAACTGCCAGTGGGGCATCTTCCTGCGCAACCACGACGAGCTCACCCTCGAAATGGTCACCGACGAGGAACGCGACTACATGTGGGCCGAGTACGCCAAGGACCCCCGCATGCGCGCCAACATCGGCATCCGCCGCCGCCTCGCCCCCCTCCTCGACAACGACCGCAACCAGATCGAGCTGTTCACCGCCCTGCTGCTGTCCCTGCCCGGCTCACCGATCCTCTACTACGGCGACGAGATCGGCATGGGCGACAACATCTGGCTCGGCGACCGCGACGCCGTCCGCACCCCCATGCAGTGGACCCCCGACCGCAACGCCGGCTTCTCCTCCTGCGACCCCGGACGCCTCTTCCTGCCCACGATCATGGACCCCGTCCACGGCTACCAGGTCACCAACGTCGAGGCGTCCATGTCCTCCCCCTCGTCACTGCTGCACTGGACCCGCCGGATGATCGAGATCCGCAAACAGAACCCCGCCTTCGGGCTGGGGTCGTTCACGGAACTGCCGTCGTCCAACCCGGCGGTGCTGGCGTTCCTGCGCGAACACGGCGACGACCTGGTGCTGTGCGTGCACAACTTCTCCCGCTTCGCCCAGCCCACCGAACTCGACCTGCGGGCCTACGACGGACGGCACCCCGTCGAGCTGATCGGCGGGGTGCGCTTCCCCGCCATCGGCGAACTGCCCTACCTGCTCACCCTGCAGGGCCACGGTTTCTACTGGTTCCGGCTCACCCGAGTCGCATCCCGCATCGGCCGCCGCCGCTGACCCGTCCGGCGCCGAGGAAAGGACGCGTCACCATGCCGAAGACCATCACCCTCCGACCGCGCACCGCGACCGGGCTCAACGGGCCCCTGGACTCGCTCGGCGGGCTGCTGCGCGACTGGCTGCCGAGGCAACGCTGGTTCGCGGGCAAGGACCGGCCCGTCACCGAACTGTCGGTGCTGTCCGTGACCGAGCTGTTCCCGGGCTGTCTGCACCTGTTGGTGCACGCCTCCCACGTGCCGGTGCCCACCCCCGGCGGCACGCCCCCGCCCGGCGACTGCTACCAGCTGCTGCTGGGGGTGCGCCCGCACCTCGTGCCGCGGCTGGAGCGGGCGTTCATCGGGCGGGCCGTGGACGGACCGCTGGCCGGACTCGCGGTGTACGACGCGCTGCACGACCCGCGCTCGGCCCATCTGCTGCTGGAGCGGCTGCGGCACCCCGGCACGGCGGGCCCGCTGCGGTTCGAGGCGGACCCGGCCGCCCGGGTGCCCGGCGGGCTGCCGCCGCGGCTGCTGGACGCCGAGCAGTCCAACTCCTCGATCGTGTACGGCGACGCGTACATCCTGAAGCTGTTCCGCCGGATCCAGCCGGGCGTCAACCCGGACCTGGAGGTGCCGGCGGCGCTGGCCGCCCTCGGCTGCTCCCGGGTGCCGGCGCCGGTGGCCTGGTTCACCACGGCCGACCCCCGCCCGGCCACCCTCGGGGTGCTCCAGCCGTTCCTGCCGGACGCCACCGACGGCTGGTCGCTGGCGCTGGCCGCGCTCGCGGCGGGTGACGACTTCACCGCCGAGGCCCGCGCGCTGGGCCGGGCCATGGCCGAGGTGCACCTGGCGCTGGCCGAGGCCTTCCCGCCGGCCGGGCCGGGCGAGAACGGCCGTACGGCCGAGGCGATGCGCGCGCGGCTGGACGCCGCCGCGCACGCCGTGCCCGGGCTGCTGCCCTTCGTGCCCGGTCTGCGGGCCGCGTTCGCGGCGCTGGCCACCTGCGACACCGGGCCGCCCGCCCAGCGGGTCCACGGCGACCTGCACCTGGGGCAGGTGCTGCGGGCCGGCCGCGACTGGTTCGTCATCGACTTCGAGGGCGAGCCGTCCCGTCCGCTCGCCGAGCGGCGCACCCCGCAGTCCCCGGTGCGGGACGTCGCCGGGATGCTGCGCTCCTTCGACTACGCGGCCCGGCAGCGCCGCCCCTGGCGGCCCGAGTGGGCGCGCCGCTGCCGGGAGGCGTTCTGCGCGGGCTACGCGGCCCGCGCGGGCTGGGATCCACGCAAGAAGCACGCGCTGCTGCGCGCGCACGAGACGGACAGGGCGGTGTACGAGGTGCTGTACGAGGCGAGACACCGGCCGGACTGGCTGCCGGTACCGATGGCGGCGATCAAGCGGCTCGCCGTGTGGGGAGGCTGACCCATGGCACTGCGCGACACCACGCGCCCCGAGGCCGCGGGCCCTGTGCCGCCCGTCGCGGTCCCGCTGGACCCGGCCGACCGCGACCGGCTGCTGGCCGGGACGCACCACGATCCGCACGCCCTGCTGGGCGCCCACCCGGTGCCGGGCGGCACGCTGCTGCGGACGCTGCGGCCGAACGCCCGCGCGGTGAGCGTCCTGGCCGACGGCGACCGCACCGAGCTGCGTCCGGAGGGCGACGGGCTGTTCGCCGGCGTGCTGCCCCGCCCGGACATCCCGTCGTACACCCTGCTGGTGGCGTACGACGACGGGGAGCGGGAGGTGCACGACCCGTACCGCTTCCTGCCCGCGCTGGGCGAGCTGGACCTGCATCTGATCCGGGAGGGCCGGCACGAGCAGCTGTGGCGGGCGCTCGGGGCGGAGCCGATGGTCCACCAGGGCGTGGCCGGCACCCGGTTCACGGTGTGGGCGCCCAACGCCCAGGGCGTGCGGGTGGCCGGGGACTTCACGTACTGGGACGGCACGCAGTACCCGATGCGCTCGCTCGGCGCGTCCGGGGTGTGGGAGCTGTTCCTGCCGGGGATCGGCGAGGGCACCCGGTACAAGTTCGAGATCACCTCCCGGTACGGCCACCGGTTCCTGAAGGCCGACCCGATGGCGCGGTGCACCGAGGTCCCGCCGGACACCGCGTCGGTGGTGACGGCCTCGCACTACGCCTGGGGCGATGCCGAGTGGCTGGCGCACCGCGGGGACACCCCCGTGCACCAGGCGCCGTTCTCGGTGTACGAGGTGCATCTGCCGTCCTGGCGGCCCGGCGCGACCTACCGGCAGCTCGCCGACGAACTGCCCGCGTACGCGCGGGAGATGGGCTTCACGCACATCGAGCTGATGCCGGTGGCCGGACATCCGTTCAGCGGTTCGTGGGGGTACCAGGTCACCTCCTATTACGCGCCGACGCCCCGGCTGGGTTCCCCGGACGACTTCCGGTACTTCGTGGACGCCTGTCACCGGGCCGGGCTCGGGGTGATCATGGACTGGGTGCCGGCGCACTTCCCGAAGGACGACTGGGCGCTGGCCCGGTTCGACGGGGACCCGCTGTACGAGCCCGGGAACGCCTCCCGTGCCGAGCACCCGGACTGGGGGACGTACGAGTTCGACTACGGCCGCACCGAGGTGCGCAACTTCCTGGTCGCCAACGCCGTCTACTGGTGCGAGGAGTTCCACATCGACGGGCTGCGGGTGGACGCCGTCGCCTCCATGCTCTACCTGGACTACTCACGCGACTCCGGGCAGTGGGAGCCGAACGTGTTCGGCGGCCGGGAGGACCTGGACGCGGTGGCCTTCCTCCAGGAGATGAACGCCACCGTCTACCGGCGCTGCCCGGGCGTGGTGACCATCGCCGAGGAGTCCACCGCCTGGGACGGGGTGACCCGGCCGACCGACGGCGGCGGGCTGGGCTTCGGGCTGAAGTGGAACATGGGCTGGATGCACGACTCGCTGGAGTACATCCAGAAGGAACCGGTGCACCGCAAGTACCACCACCATGAGATGACGTTCTCGATGGTGTACGCCTACAGCGAGAACTACGTCCTGCCGATCTCGCACGACGAGGTGGTGCACGGCAAGCGGGCGCTGGTGTCGAAGATGCCCGGCGACTGGTGGCAGCGGCGCGCCAACCACCGTGCCTATCTGGGCTTCATGTGGGCCCACCCCGGCAAACAGCTGTTGTTCATGGGGCAGGAGTTCGCGCAGGGGGCGGAGTGGTCGGAGGCGCACGGGCCGGAGTGGTGGCTGCTCGGTGACGGCTACCACTCGGCGGGCGACCACCAGGGCGTACAGGACCTCGTCCGGGACCTGAACACGGTGTACCGGGCGACCCCGGCGCTGTGGCAGCGGGACACCGACCCGGGCGGCTTCCGGTGGGTGCTGTGCGACGCGGCGGACGACAACGTGCTGGCGTTCCTGCGGTTCGCCGCGGACGGCGGCCCGCTGCTGGCGGTGTCGAACTTCTCCCCGGTCGTCCGGCACGGCTACCGCCTGTGGGTGCCCGACGGCGGCGCGGCCTGGCGGGAGGAGCTGAACACCGACGAGGTGCGCTACGGCGGCAGCGGTGTCGGCACCGGGGGGCCGGTCAGGGCCGAGGACGGGTTCCTCACCCTGACGCTGCCTCCGCTGGCCACGGTGTGGCTGGTGCCGGAGGGCTGAGCCGCCGCGCAGGTGTCGGTGGCCGTTCGAGGGGCATTCGGGGTCGTACAGAACCCGACTGCCCTCGCGGCACGACATGGAAGGGCGGCACCACGTGCGCACCGTTGGAGTGGAGGAGGAACTCCTCCTGGTCGATCCGGACAGCGGCGACCCGAAGGCGCTGGCGGCGGCCGTCCTCGCCCGCGCCGCCCAGGACGATCCCGGACAGCAGGTCTTCGAGAAGGAGCTGTTCGGGCAGATGCTGGAGTTCGCCACGCATCCGCAGTCGGACATGGCCTTGCTCGGGGACGAGATCGTCCGCTGCCGCAAGGAGGCCGGCCGGCACGCCGGGGAGATCGGCTGCGCGGTCGCCGCGCTGGCCACCTCGCCGCTGCCGGTCAGCCCCTCGCTCAGTGTGAACGGGCGCTATCAGTGGCTGGCCGAGCGGTACGGGATACCCACCTGGGACCAGCTCACCTGCGGCTGCCATGTGCATGTTTCGGTGGCGTCGGACGAGGAGGGGGTCGCCGTCCTGGACCGGCTCCGCCCCTGGCTGCCGGTGCTGCGGGCGATGAGCGCCAACTCCCCCTTCTGGCAGGGCCGCAACACCGACTACGCCAGCTACCGCAGCCGGGTGTGGAACCGCTGGCCGTCGGCCGGGCCGACCGAGCCGTTCGAGACCCCCGAGCGCTACCACCGGCGGGTGACCGAGATGGTGGACACGGGAGTCGTGCTGGACGAGGGCATGGTCTACTTCGACGCGCGGCTGTCCGCCCGCTACCCGACGGTGGAGGTCCGGGTCGCGGACGTGTGTCTGGGCGCGGAGACCGCCGTCCTGCTCGCGACGCTGGTCCGCGCCCTGGTGGACACGGCCGCGGCCGAGTGGCGGGCGGGCCGGCCGGCACCCGACACCGGGGTGAGCCTGATCCGGCTGGCCGACTGGCAGGCCGCCCGGTTCGGCCTGGAGGAGGACCTGCTCGACCCGGTCACACTGCGGCCCCAGCCCGCCGCACGGGTGCTGGAGTCCCTGCTGGAGCACACCGGGGACGCGCTCAAGGCCAACGGCGACGCCGACCGCGCCGCCCGGGGCATGGAGGAACTGCTGCGCCACGGCAACGGCGCGCGGGAACAGCGCCGGCTGCTGGAGCGCACCGGCAGCCTGCGGGACGTCGTCACCGAGTGCGTCCGGCGCACCCAGGGCTGAGCGTCCCGCCCGGCGGCGGTCACAGGATCAGGGTCAGCGCGTAGGCCAGGAAGAACGCCGCGATCAGGATCACCAGGACCAGGATCACGGTCAGCGGCGCCTTCCCCCAGCCCTTCGACGTGTTGTGCGTCTCCCGGGGCCCGGCCTCGGGCATGCTGCTCTCGGCGGGCGGGGTCTCGCCGGGCGGGACCGAGCCGCCGGGTTCCAGCCCGGTGCTGCGCTCGGGCTCCGGATCGGGGTTCACATGACTCATGTCCCCCGAGTCCCCCCAACCCGCCCACATCATCAGCCGATCACGACTTCTCCGATCCCGGTCACCGAACGCTGTCCCCTGGGCTACATTCGAGCACCGCCGACACCGAGCCGGTCGGCGGAGTGACCCTCCGTACCCCGGGAGCAGCGCATGCGGAACGTCGCCCCCGCCCCGGCCGCCGCCCCGCCGCTCACCGCCGCCCCGCCGCTCACCGGCGGCCTCGCCGACAGCGTCTTCGCCGCGGCGGAGCGCGATCCCGCGCTGCCGGTGCTGGCGCACCGCGCGGAGACCGGCGGCGGCTGGCGCACGGTGACGGCGGCCGAGCTGCGCGACGAGGTGGCGGCCGTGGCCAGGGGCCTGGTCGCCGCCGGGATCTCCCCCGGCGACCGGGTGGCCCTGATGGCCCGGACCCGGCACGAGTGGACGGTGCTCGCCCACGCGCTGTGGGCCGTCGGCGCCGAGCTGGTGCCCGTCCACCCGGCCTCCGCGCGCGACCAGGTCGAGTGGATGCTGCGGGAGACGCACTGCGTCGCCGTGATCGTGGAGGACGAGCAGGGCGTCATGACCGTCGGCACGGTGTGCGCCCGGCTGCCCCGGCTGCGGCACGTCTGGCAGCTGGACGCGGGCGCCCTCGCCGATCTGGTCGCGGGCGGCGCCGCGGTGCCGTACTCCACCGTGGAGTCGCTGCGCCGGCTCGTGCCGCCGGACACCACGGCGGCCGTCGTCCACACCTCCGGCACCTCGGGCCGGCCGGTGGGCTGCGCGCTCAGCCACCGCGGCCTGGCCTACCCGTGCGACACCCTGCTGGCCGGCTGGGCGCACACCGCCGCGCCCCCGGGGCAGCGGCCGTCCGTGCTGGCCTTCCTGCCGTTCTCCCATGTGTACGGCCTGACGATCATGCTGACCTGTGTGCGCGGCGGGGTGCTGCTGGCGCACGAGCCGGAGGTGACCGGGGCGGCGCTGGCGTCGGCGCTGCGCACGTTCCGGCCGACCTATCTGTACGGCGTGCCGTCGGTGTTCGAGCGGCTGTACAAGACCTTCCTGCGCACCGCCCGGCAGGCGGGCCGGGGCGCGCTGTTCGAGCGGGCCGCGCGCACGGCGCGGGAGTTCGCCGCGGCCGAGGAGCGCCGGCGGCTCGGCGCCGGGCCGGGTCCGGGGCTGGAGCTGAGACTGCGGCACGCCAGGTACGAGCGGACGGTGTACCGGGGACTGCGGGCGGCGCTCGGCGGCCGGGTGGTGCGCGGCGCCTCCGGCGGTTCCCCGCTCGGCCGCGAACTGGGCCTGTTCTACGAGGGCATCGGCGTGTTCGTGCACGACGGCTACGGACTCACCGAGACCGCCGGTGCGATCACCATGCAGCCGCTGGGCCGGGAGAGGGCCGGGACGGTGGGGACCGCGCTGCCGGGCACCGGGATCCGGGTGGCCGGCGACGGGGAGATCCTGGTCCGCGGGCCCTCGGTGTTCCAGGGCTACGTCGGCGACGAGCGGGCGACCCGGGCGGCGCTGCGCGACGGCTGGCTGGCCACCGGGGACCTCGGCCGGCTGGACGCCGACGGCTGTCTGACGATCACCGGGCGCAAGAAGGACGTCATCGTCACCAGCGGGGGCAAGACCGTGTCGCCGGCCCTGCTGGAGGAGCGGCTGCGCGCGCATCCGCTCGTGCACGAGGCGGTGGTGATCGGCGACGGCCGGCCCTGTGTCGGCGCCCTGATCACCCTGGACCCGGACTTCGCCGCGCACTGGCGGACCGCGCTCGCGCTGCCCGGGGACGCCCGGGCCCGGGAGGCCCGGGAGGAGAACGCGGTGCGGGAGGAGATCGCGCGGGCGGTGGCCGCCGCCAACAGCGCGGTGTCCCGCGCGGAGTCCATCAGGGTCTACCGTGTCCTTCCGGAACCGTTCGCGGCGGTCGGCGGGTTGCTCACGCCGTCCCTGAAGCCGCGCCGGGACGCCGTGGTGCGGCACTACGCCGCCGAGATCGAGGCGATGTACGCGGCCCGGTCCCGGCCGCGGCCGGTGGGGCGGGAGCCGGCCGAGTGGGACGAGCCGGACGACGTGTTCCGCTGAGGAGGTGGCGCCCCGCGGGAATCGTGGGGGCGGGGAGGGCAGACGGATAGTCCGCGCGGCAGGGGGAACCCGCAGCGCAGCGAAGAGATCAGTTGACGACGACCGCCCGGACCGGCGGGGCCGGTCGGGGCCGGGGAAGCGAGATGGCGACGGAGCCGCGTTGGGACGACACACCACCTTCGGAGGAGAGGTACGAGCGGACATTCTCCTTTCCGGGTGAGCTGCGCAACGTCACGGGAGCGCGGCTCGCCGCGGAGGACTTCCTGCGTGCCCTCTCCCGTCAGGCGCCGCCGGGCGCGCAGGAGTACTGGGACGACATCCTGCTGGTGGTGACCGAACTGGCGGCGAACGCGATCCAGTACGCGCCGGGCCCGTTCGACCTGCGGATGCGCCGCACCTTCGACGGGGTGCACGTGACGATGCGGGACACCAACCCGGCCCGCCCGGAGCCGCGGCCCTTCCATCCGCGCACCGGTGGCGGCGGGATCGGCTGGCACCTGGTGCACACGCTGTGCAGCCAGGTCAGCGTCGTCGTGCACGACAGCGGCAAGGACATCCACGCGTTCCTGCCCTGGTGACGCCGGGACGGCGGACGGCCGTACGACGTGTAGGCGGGCGCGCACCGGTTACTCCACCGGACAGCGGGGGCGAGGCCGCCCCCCACGCGTTCGTCTGCCTGCCGCACCCGGCTGGCGGGGTGGCCGCGGGCGCGGTGGGATCGAAGTTGGCGCACGGCGGTCCAGGGCATGCGAAGAGCGTCGAGCCGGACCGCCCGGAGCCGCAGAAAGGGATGAACACCGTGACACGACCCAGGATCCTGGTGGTGGGCGCAGGCTTCGCCGGAGTCGAGTGCGTCCGCCGTCTGGAGCGGAAACTCGCCCCCGACGAGGCCGACGTCACGCTGGTGACGCCGTTCTCCTATCAGCTGTACCTGCCTCTGCTGCCCCAGGTCGCCTCCGGTGTGCTCACGCCGCAGTCGATCGCCCTGTCGCTGCGCCGCAGCAAGAAGTACCGCACCCGGATCATCCCGGGCGGTGCCATCGGGGTGGACCTGAGGTCCAAGGTGTGCGTCGTCCGCACCATCACCGACAAGATCGTCAACGAGCCGTACGACTACATCGTGCTGGCCCCGGGCAGCGTGACCCGAACCTTCGACATCCCGGGCCTGACCGAGCACGCCTTCGGGATGAAGACGCTCGCCGAGGCCGCCTACATCCGCGACCACGTCATCTCCCAGCTGGATCTGGCGGACGCCAGCGACAACCCGGCCGAACGGGCCGCGCGGCTGCAGTTCGTGGTGGTCGGCGGCGGCTACGCGGGCACGGAGACCGCGGCCTGCCTCCAGCGCCTCACCCACGCCGCGGTGCAGCGCTACCCGCGCCTGGACCCGGGCCTGATCCGCTGGAACCTGATCGACATCGCGCCCAAGCTGATGCCGGAGCTGGGCGAGAAGCTGGGCCGCAGCGCGCAGGAGATCCTCGGGCGGCGCGGTATCGAGGTCTCGCTGGGGGTGTCCATCGACAAGGCCGGCGCCGAGGAGGTCACCTTCACCGACGGCCGGGTGGTGCCGACGCACACCCTGATCTGGACGGCCGGGGTGGTCGCCAGCCCGCTGATCGCCACGCTCGGCGCGGAGACCGTCAAGGGACGGCTGGCGGTGACCGCGGAGATGTGCCTGCCGGGCCACGACGGGGTGTTCGCGCTCGGCGACTCCGCGGCCGTGCCGGACCTGGCCAAGGGCGACGAGGGCGCGGTGTGCCCGCCCACCGCCCAGCACGCCATGCGGCAGGGCAAGGTGGTCGCCGACAATGTCATCGCGACGCTGCGCGGACAGCCGATGCGGCCCTACGAGCACAAGGACCTGGGCCTGGTCGTCGACCTCGGCGGCAAGGACGCGGTGTCCAAGCCGCTCGGTGTGGAGTTGCGCGGGGTGCCCGCCCAGGCGGTGGCCCGCGGCTACCACTGGTCGGCGCTGCGCACCAACGTCGCCAAGACCCGGGTGATGACCAACTGGCTGCTGAACGCGGTCGCGGGCGACGATTTCGTGCGCACCGGCTTCCAGGCCCGCAAGCCCGCCCGGCTGAAGGACTTCGAGTTCACCGACGCCTATCTGACACCGGAACAGGTGCGGGCCCGGGTGGAGGGCGCGGCCGTCGGACCGTCCTGATGTGACCGTGATCACCGGTGACCGCCGATGAGTCCGTGCCGGGCCGGCCGTCCTACCAGGTGATCACGGAACACCGCACGGAGGGACACACACCACCATGACCGAGAAGACCGTCAAGGGCCCGGCGAGCTACTTCCCCTCGATCGAGAAGAAGTACGGCCGCCCGGTCGGCGAGTGGCAGGAGCTGATCCGGTCCTCGCCGCTGACCCGGCACATGGAGCTGGTCGGCTGGCTGAAGTCGGCGCACGGGATCGGCCACGGGCACGCGAACGCCCTGGTGGCCGCCACCCTGGCCGAGGGCAGGTAGTCCGGGCGCGCGTGCGATGCTGGATCATGGAAATGACGGCTGGCACGGGAGAGAGCGCGGCTAAGTGAGGGCAGCGGGACGGTCGGGACGGGTACGGCTGTGGGACCGGCTCGCGGCGTCGGATCCCGGGCTGCTCCGGCTGACGGCGGGACTGCGCACGGTCACCGCCATCACCCTCACGCTCGCCGTCCTGGCCGGTATCGGCGTCCCGGTGCCCCATCTGGTCGCCGGGGCCATGACCGCGATGGTCGCCACCTTCGCCATCCGGGAGAAGCAGCCCGCCCGGCAGGCGGTCACCCTCGCGCTGGGTCTGCCGGTGGCGCTGGCCTCGGTGTCGCTGGGCGCGCTGCTCAACCAGCACGTCGTCGTCGGCGACCTGTTCTTCGTCGCCCTGATCTTCAGCGCGGTCTACGGACGCCGGTTCGGCGACCGCGGCACCGCGCTCGGGCTGATCGGGTTCCAGATCTACTTCCTGTCGCTGTTCGTGCAGGCCACACCGGCCGTGCTGCCCGCCTTGTACGGCGTCATCGGCGTGGCGTTCGTGTGCGGCGCCGTCGCCCGGTTCGTGCTGCTGCCGCAGACCCCGGCGGGCACCCTGGACCGGTTGCGGCGGGCCTTCCGCGCCCGGCTCGCCCAGCTGATCGCCAGCCAGGCCAAGCTGCCGGACGCCGGGCCCGAGGAGGTGGAGAAGGTGCTGGAGGAGCTGCGCACCCGCACCGCCCGGCTGCACGAGACGGCGCTGCTGATCCAGGGCCGGCTGGAGGACGGCACCTCGGACCCGGCGGTGGCCCGGCTGCTCCAGCGCCGGGTCGCGGACGCCGAGATCGCGGCCGAGCGGCTGGGGCTGCTGCTGCTCACCGCGCGCAGCGCCGAGCGGACCGACACCCTCACCCTGCACCTGCCGGGCGCCCCGGTGCCCTCGGGGGTCGAGTCGCCGGTGCGGGACGGGGCGGCTTCCGCGCTGCGCCGGGATCTGCGGGCGCTGCGGGTGCTGATGCTGCGGCCGGCCGGGGAGGCGTCCGGGACCGCGCTGGCCCAGGTGCGCAACCGGCTGCTGGGCTATCGCGAGGAGGAGAACCTGCCCGAGGCGTCCCCGGCGGTGCAGGACGTCTTCCGGGGGCTCGGCGAGGCGGCCCGCGCCTCGCTCGGTCTGCGGCTGGCCCTGGACGGCCCGCAGGACGACGAGTCCGCCGACACCCCGGCGACCACCCGCTCGCGCGAGGAGCTGGACGCGGAGGACGCCGCGATCGAGATCAGCGAGGAACGGACCCCGGAGACGGCCGAGCCGGCCGGGCTCGCGAGGCCCACCACCCGGGCCGCCCTCCAGGTGGCCGTCGGCTCCTCGCTGGCCATCGCCGGCGGTGAGCTGCTGTCCAGTCAGCGCTGGTACTGGGCGGTGCTGACCTGCTGGATCGTGTTCCTGAACACCGCCTCCACCGGCGAGATCCTGGTGAAGGGCTACCGGCGGCTGCTGGGCACGGTGCTCGGCGTGGTGGCGGGCATCGGGCTCGCCGGGCTGGTCGGGCACCACACCTGGCTGGCCTTCGGCCTGGTGCTGGTGTTCATCTTCGCGATGTTCTACAGCGCGCCGCTGTCGTACACCCTGATGTCGTTCTTCGTCACCGCGATGCTGGGGCTGCTGTACACCCTGCTGAACACCTACAGCGCGGACGTGCTGGTGCTGCGGATCGAGGAGACGGCGCTCGGCGCGGCCTGCGGGGTGTTCGCCGCGGCGGTGGTGCTGCCGGTGCACACGGCCCGTCGCACCAACGAGCTGCTGGTGGCGGTCCTGGACCGGCTCGCCGACGTCACGCGGGGCGCCGTCGACCAGCTGAGCGGCGGGACCGGCGGCGATCTGGTGGAGCGGGCGCGGGAGCTGGACCAGGCGCTGGCGGACCTGCGGGCGGCCACCCAGCCGCTGACCCATCCGATCACGCCGCTGCGCTCGCGCCGGGACTCGGTGCGGTACGTGGTGGCGCTGCTGGAGACGTGCGCGTACCACGGGCGGTCCCTCGCGGCGACGGCGGAGCTGCTGCCGACGCACCCCTCGATCGCGGCCGATCCGCGGCTGCGCGGGGCGTGCGGGCGGATCGTGCACAACATCGAGGCGATCGCGGCGCATGTGGCGGACCCGCGGGCCGCCGTGGAGATGGAGAGCGGCCCCAGCATCGCGTCGATGCTGGAGCCGGGAACCCTGCGCACCCCGCGCTACGGCCGGGTGACCGACCGGGTCCTGCGCCATCTTCAGCGGCTGGACGAGGCGGTCTCCGGTCTGGCGCGTCCGCTCGGTGTGACCGGCGGTCCGGCCGGCTGAGCGGCTACCGCCTGGCCTGGCCGGGCCGGTGGGTGCCGAGCGCCTCCTCGCGGATGCGGGCGCAGCTGCGGCTGATCAGCCGGGAGACGTGCATCTGCGATATGCCGAGCCGGTCGGCGATGCGGCTCTGTGTCATGTCCTCGAAGAAGCGCATGTAGAGGATGGCCCGCTCGCGTTCGGGCAGCCGGCGCAGCCCCTCCTTGGCGGCCTCCCGGTCCACGACGACGTCGTAGGAGGTGTCGGTCTCGCCGAGGGTGTCGGCGAGGCTGTAGCCGTCGTCGCCGGCGGACAGCTCGGCGTCCAGGGAGAGCGTGCTGAAGCTCTCCAGCGCCTCCATGCCGGCGCCGACCTCCTCCTCGGTGAGCCCGGTGTGGGCGGCGATGTCGGCGACGGTGGGCTCGGGGCTGCCGGGGTTCTGGGTGAGTTCCCGCCGGGCCACCCGGACCCGGTTGCGCAGCTCCTGGACCCGGCGGGGCACCCGCAGGGCCCACATCCGGTCGCGGAAGTGCCGCTTGACCTCTCCGGTGATCGTCGGCACGGCGTAACTCTCGAAGGCGCCGCGGGACGGGTCGAACCGGTCGATGGCCTTCACCAGTCCCAGCGCGGCCACCTGGCGCAGGTCCTCCACGGACTCGCCGCGGTCGCGGAACCGCCCGGCGATCCGGTGGGCCATGGGCAGCCAGGCGGTGACGAGTTCATCGCGTACGGCGTCCCGCTCGGGGCCGTCCTCCAGCTCCGCCAGCCGGGCGAACAGCGCCGCGGTGTCCGGGGCGTCGTCGTGGTTGCGGCGGGCGGGCGTCCCGCCGGTGGCGGGGGCGGTCGTGCCGGGACGGCTTGTCGACATGTCGGTCAGCATGCGGAATCGCTCCTGAACGTGTTGCAGGGCACCTCCGGAAACAGGGGTTCCGGGTTCTGGCCCGAACGGTGGTGTCAGGGTTTCGCCGCGGGTTCGCCGCCGGGCCCGGCGGAAGGGGCCCAGGCAGCGGGTCTTCTCCCCGCTGGGCGCGCGCCTCCGGTCCGAAGCACGAGACTCCGCCTGCCCCCTCGCCCAGCGGGCAAACACCGCCGTGAACGGAACTTCGGAAACCGCTTCTGTACAAGCGGAACGCGGGCCGGGGCACGTTCCGGGCCGGGCACGCTCGGTACGGGTGTCATCACCCGGGAACTCGCGGGTACCCGCCGGACATGACGGATGTCGTGGACGCGGACGAGTTGTTGCGCCGCATCCGGCGCGGACGGGAGCAGGCGGCAGCGCAGGAGCGGGCATGGCGGGAGCGGGCCCGGAGCCTGGCGGCGACGGATCCGGAGGGCGCCGCGGAGGCGGCCGACCGGGCGCGGGCCTTCGAAGCGGTGCTGCGAGTGCTGGAGGAGATCGTCCGCCCGGGCGGGGACCCCGTACGGGCGGACGGAGTGAAACAGGTCACCTGACCCGATAGGGGCTGGGGGAAGGCCCGGTAAATGGTTTATCGTTCATCCATACGTGATGCGGGAGTCGCGCCGGACCGCGCTGTGCTCCGCCTCGCGTCACCACATACGGCCCTGGCTGGCTTCCCCCGTCCAGCCAGGGCTTTTCCCTGCCCGGAAGCGGCCGGGGGCCGACCGGCGCCCCGTCTCGAGGTGCCCGGGGCGGCGGCAGCGGCTGAAATGGGCTTGAGACGCCGTTCGTCCCAGCACAGCACCCGCACCGCAACCGCCGCCGGCGAGGAGCCCCGCGCCATGACCAAAGCGATCAAACTGCTCACCGCCCTCCCCCAGGCGCAGCGCGAGCGCCTGATGGAGGTGGCCAAGGAGGTCTCCTTCCCGGAGGACAGCCGCATCTTCGAGGCGGGCGGCACGGCCGACCGGTTCTGGGTGATCCGCTCGGGCGCGGTCCACCTGGACACCCAGGTGACCCCCCGGCAGGGGGTGACCGTGGCCACGCTCGGCGCGGGCGACCTGCTCGGCTGGTCCTGGCTGTTCCCGCCGTACGAGTGGGACTTCGGCGCGGTGGCCTTCACCGACGTGCGCGCCTACGAGTTCGACGGGCCGTCGGTGCTCGCCCTGTGCGTGGAGGATCCGCTGCTCGGGCTGTCGGTGGTGCGCACGGTGGCCGAGATCCTCGCCCACCGGCTGGAGACGACCCGCGGAAAGCTCATGGAGCAGTACACGATGCGACGACGGGTCGGCCCCCTCTAGTAGTCCTGGCGTCAGACGCGGTACCGGCGCAGGGCCGGGACCGCGCCGGCCAGGGCCAGCATCCCCACCACGACCAGGGCGCCGCCGCCCGCGACGGCGGCCCGCGGGCCGAAGGCGGCTCCGGCGGTGCCGTGCAGGACGTCGGCCAGCCGCGGCCCGCCCGCGACGACCACGGTGAACACCCCCTGCATCCGGCCGCGCATCTCGTCGGTCGCGGCCGAGAGCAGGATGGCGCCGCGGAACACCATCGAGACCATGTCGGCGACGCCGGCCGCGGCGAGGAAGACCACCGCCAGCCACAGGCTGCCGCTCAGTCCGAACCCGGCGATGGCCACGCCCCAGCCGACGACCGCCCCGGTGACCATCCAGCCGTGCCGGCGGGCCCGCGAGAACACACCGGAGAACAGGCCGCCCAGCACCGCGCCCACCGGGATGCCGGCGAACAGCACGCCCAGCGCCAGGCCCTCGCCGTAGGAGCCGTAGGTCTCCGCGGCCAGCTGCGGGAACAGGGCGCGGGGCATGCCGAACACCATGGCGACGATGTCGGCGAGGAAGGACAGCAGCAGCACCTTGTGCCGGGAGATGTACCGGAACCCCTCGGCGATCTCGCGCAGCCCGGCCCGGCGGGCGCCGCTCCCGCCGAGCGGCGGCAGGGCGGGCAGCCGGACCACGGCCCACACGGTCACGCACAGCGCGAGCGCGTCGATCAGATACAGCTCCGCCAGCCCGATGAGCGGTATCAGCGCACCGGCCAGCAGCGGGCCCGCCACCAGCGCGGTCTGCATCACCGTCGAGCCGAGCGCGTTCGCGGCCGGCAGCTGCTCGGCCGGGACCAGCCGGGCTATGGAGGCGCTGCGGGCGGGCGCGTTGAGCCCGAAGAACGCCTGTTGCAGCGCGAGCAGCACCATGAGTACGGGGACCGACTCCAGGCCGGTGACGGCCTGGACCCAGAACAGCAGCGAGGTCACCGCGATGCCGCTGTTGGTCACCAGCATCAGCTTGCGCCGGTCGACGGCGTCGGCGACCGCCCCGCCCCACAGCGCGAAGGCGACCATGGGCACGAGCCCGGCCAGGCTCGCGTAGCCGACCCAGGCCGAGGAGTGGGTGATGTCGTAGATCTGCTTGGGTACGGCGACGGCGGTCAGCTGGCTGCCGACGGAGGTGACGATGGTCGACGTCCACAGCCGCCGGTAGGCGGGGATGCGCAGGGGGCGGGTGTCCATCGCCCAGCGGCGCCAGCCGCGCCGGGGCGCTTCCCCGGCCGCCGGCGTTCCGGTCCTGGTCTCGCTGCCGCCGCTGTCGCCGGTCTCGGTGCCGCTGCTGTCGCCGGTCTCGGTGCCGCTGCTCTCACTGGTGTCCACGGGTGTCCTGGTTGCTCGTTACATCTTTTCGCTTCGAGAGGCTAACTATCTCAGCGGCAACCGGTGGACATCGAGCGGGTCCCGGTCAGGCCCCGGCGACCAGGCTCACGCCCAGCACCAGCATGGTGGCGGCGACCAGCCCGTCGAGCACCCGCCAGGCGCCGGGCCGGGCCAGGTACCGGCCGAGCAGCCGGGCGCCGAAGCCGAGGGCGGTGAACCAGCACAGGCTGGCGAGCACGGCGCCGAGCCCGAACGTCCAGCGCAGCGGGCCCCGGTCGGCGGCCAGCGAGCCGAGCAGGAACACGGTGTCCAGATAGACATGCGGGTTCAGCCAGGTCATCGCCAGGCAGGTGAGCACGGCCCGGCGCCGGG
Organism: Streptomyces sp. SudanB182_2057; assembly: GCF_964272715.1. NCBI lineage: Bacteria > Bacillati > Actinomycetota > Actinomycetes > Kitasatosporales > Streptomycetaceae > Streptomyces > Streptomyces sp. SudanB182_2057. The sequence goes on along the minus strand of NZ_OZ186798.1, from coordinate 7,509,596 downwards.
AGCCGGCCGCGTCGCCCTCCGCGCGCAGCCCGGTGCCCGGCCTGAGCACCCGGCGGGCGGCCAGGACGCCGTAGCACAGCAGGAAGAGCCCGCCCACGACGCCGACCGCGCGGAGCGCGCCCGGCCAGGCCACGACCACCGCGCCGACCCCGCCGACGCCGAGCGCGATGAGCACCGCGTCGGACAGGGCGCAGATGCCGACCACGGTGAGGACGGCGTGCCGGCGCACCCCCTGCCGCAGGACGAAGGCGTTCTGGGCGCCTATGGCGACGATCAGGGAGAGGCCGGTGCCGAATCCGGCGGCAGCGGTGGTCAGGGCGTGGTTCATGCCGCCGACGTTAGACAGACCGCGGTCTCAAGTACAGCTAATGATTTTTACGTACCCTTAGTGCGCGTGATGACAGAGCTTCCCGTGGAACAGGTGCGGACCCTGCTGGCCGTGGTGGACGAGGGCACCTTCGACGCCGCCGCCGCGGCCCTGCACGTGACACCGTCGGCGGTCAGCCAGCGGGTCAAGGCCCTGGAACAGCGCACCGGCCGGGTGCTGCTCCAGCGCACCAGACCGGTACGGCCCACGGAGTCCGGCGCGGTGCTGGTCCGGTTCGCCCGGCAGCTCGCCCGGCTGGAGCGGGACGCCTGGGGCGAGCTGGGGCTGGACGGCACCGGGGAGGCCACCCGGGTGTCGGTCGCGGTGAACGCGGACTCGCTGGCGACCTGGTTCCTGCCGGCCCTGACCCGGGTCGCGGACCTCTGCTTCGAGCTGCACCGGGAGGACGAGGACCACACGGCGGCGCTGCTGCGCGAGGGCCTGGTGATGGCGGCGGTGACCTCCTCGCCCGACCCGGTGCCCGGCTGCGCGGTCCGCCCGCTGGGCCGGATGCGGTATCTGCCGGTGGCCGCACCGGAGTTCGTCGCGGACCGGCTGGCGGGCCGGCCGGCGGCGGAGGCGCTGGCCGGGGCGCCCGTGGTGGTCTTCGACCGCAAGGACGACTTCCAGGACGGCTTCGCCCGCCGGCTCGGCCACGCCTCGGCCGGCCCGTTCCGGCACCAGGTGCCCACCTCGGAGGGGTTCCTCGACGCGGTCGTCGCGGGGCTGGGCTGGGGCATGGTCCCGGAGGTGCAGGCCGGGCCGCTGCTGGCGCGCGGGCGGCTGACCGTGCTGGTCCCGGGCGAGCACACCGACGTCGCCCTCTACTGGCAGCAGTGGAAGCTCCAATCCCCCGCGCTGGCGGCCCTGGCCGACGCGGTGACGGCCACGGCGGCACGGGCGCTGCGCCGCTGAGCGGCGCCGGAAGCCGTCCGAACTGCCCTGCGGGGTCTGCCGCTAGCGTTCGCGGGGCCCCATCCGCCCCCGCCGCCCTGCCCGTTGGCCGGTCACGGCCGTGCGCGCGGCCGGTGCCCGGGCCGCCGGGAGGCCATCTTCCCCGGATCGTCGGGCGGTTGTGCCGTTTCACGTCCTCCCGACCGGTCACCCGGACGCGAGAACGCTTACGACAGGCACGGACGACTTCCACCGATCCAGGAGATTTCCGATGGACAACTGGCGCGACCATGCCGCGTGCCGTCACGAGGACCCCGATCTGTTCTTCCCCGTCGGGACCACCGGCCCGGCGCAGGTCCAGACCGAACGGGCGAAGGCGGTGTGCGGGCACTGCCCGGTCCGCGAGCAGTGCCTGGACTGGGCACTGGACACGGGTCAGACCATCGGCGTCTGGGGCGGCACCACGGAGCTGGAGCGCCGGGCGCTGCACCGGCGCCGGGCCCGCTCCCGGCCCCGCTCCGGCTGACCGCCTCCCCGGCCGGTCCCGGCGCTGTCCGGGGACGTCGGCGGGCCTCCCCGGCGCGGGGCCCCCGCCGCGCGGCTCAGCCGCCCTTGCGACGCAGGGTCCCCCACTCCCGCTCCTGGCGGGTCACCTCGTCCCGGGCCGCCTCGATCACGTTCTCGGCGATCCAGCACAGCGGCTCGACGTCGGCCACGAGCGGCTCGTTGTCGGGGCCCCGGCCGGTCTCCCGGCCCCTGAGGACCCAGGGCCGCACGCCGGGTCCCTTGTCGTGCGGCAGGTGCGCGTAGTCGTAGAGACGACGGGCCACCCACAGCTCGACCGACCGGCCGTTCCACCACTGCTCCACGTCGAGCGGGTTGGCGGACAGCCCGGGCATGGACACGCCGGTCAGCTCGTCGGTGCTGGACACCTTGTGGAGATCGGTGCCGGGCCCCTTGGACCACCGCACGTACAGTCCCTGGTGGCGTCGCACCAGACCGGCCGCGTCGGCGAGCGTGGTCACGACCGGCAGGTCGTCCGGTGCGCTCATGGCTTGACCTCCCTGTGCTGCGCGTACGCGACGCGACCGGAGTACCCCGGCCGAGCGCCGGAAATCGGACGCCGACGCTCCGCTCCCGTTCCCGGGGCTCGCCGCCCGCCTGCCACGGGGGCGGCGGCGCGGGCGCCGGTCCGCCTTCCGGTTTCCTCCGGTCAAGTCGTGTCGCGTCGCCGCCGGTGGGCGGTGGGGTGCGCAGTACGCTCGCGGCACCGTCCCCGTCCCGGAAGGAGCCCCGTACCGTGAGCGTGCGTCTGCGCCGGATCTACGAACCGCCCGAGCCCGACGACGGTCTGCGCGTGCTGGTGGACCGGCTGTGGCCGCGCGGCCTCGCCAAGGACGAGGCACATGTGGACGAGTGGCCGAAGGGGCTGACGCCGTCGGCACAGCTGCGCGAGTGGTACCACGCGGGCGAGGGGTCGTACGAGGAGTTCCGCCGCCGCTACGAGGCGGAGCTGGACGCGCCGGAGGCCGCCGGTCTGCTCGACGGCCTGCGCGCGTCGGTGGGCAAGGGGCCCGTGACCCTCCTGACGGCGTCGAAGCGGCCGGAGGAGAGCCACGCGCGGGTCCTGCTGGAGCTGCTCCGGGGCTGAGCCGCCGGTCCGCGCCTGGTGCCGGGGTTCAGCCCGTGTGCCGGGCCGCGTGCCGGCCCGCCGCCCGGCCGGAGAACAGGCAGCCGCCGAGGAAGGTGCCCTCCAGGGCGTTGTAGCCGTGCACCCCGCCGCCGCCGAACCCGGCGACCTCGCCCGCCGCGTACAGCCCCTCGATGGGGGTGCCGTCGGTGCCGAGGGCCCGGGAGTCCAGGTCGGTCTGGATGCCGCCGAGGGTCTTGCGGGTCAGCACGTGCAGCCGGACGCCGATGAGGGGGCCCGCGGCCGGATCGAGGATGCGGTGCGGGGCGGCGACCCGGCCGAGCCGGTCGCCGATGTAGCGGCGGGCGTTGCGGATGCCCTGGACCTGGGCGTCCTTGCTGTAGGGGTTGGCGATCTGCGCGTCCCGGGCCTCGATCTGGCGGCGCACCTCGGCGGCGTCCAGCAGTCGCTCGCCGGTCAGGCCGTTCATCTTCTCCACCAGCCGTTCCAGGCTGTCCGCGGTGACGAAGTCCTCGCCCTTGTCCAGGAAGGCGCGCACGGGCGCGGGAGCTCCCTTGCCGAGCAGCCGGTCGCGCAGCACGGCCCTGCGGTCCTTGGCGGTGATGTCGGGGTTCTGCTCGGAGCCGGAGAGCGCGAACTCCTTCTCGATGATCTTCCGGGTGAGGATGAACCAGGAGTGGTCGTAACCGGCGATGTCCTCGGTGGTCCGCAGGTACTTCAGAGTGCTGAGCGTGTCGTAGCCGGGCAGGCAGGGGTCGGGCAGGCGGCGGCCGCGGGCGTCGAGCCAGACGGACGACGGTCCGGGCAGGATGCGGATGCCGTGGCCGGGCCAGATCGGGTCCCAGTTGCGCAGGCCCTCGGTGTAGTGCCACATGCGGTCGCGGTTGACGAGCCGTACGCCCGCCTCGGCGCTGATGTCGAGCATGCGGCCGTCGACGTAGGCCGGGACGCCGGTGACCATCCGGGCGGGGGGCGTGCCGAGCCGCTCGGGCCAGTACCGGCGGACGATGTCGTGGTCCGCGCCGATGCCGCCGGTGGTCACGACGACGGCCTGGGCGGTCAGTTCGAAGTCGCCGGCGCGGTCGCGGCCGGAGGCGACGCCGCGCGGGGAGTCGTCGGGGGTGAGGACGGTGCCGCGCACCCCGCGTGCCGTGCCGCCCTCGACGACCAGTTCGTCCACCCGGTGCCGGTGGTGGAAGGTCAGCAGCCCGTCCCGGGCGGCCTGCCGGGCGGAGCGGACGAAGGGTTCGACCACGCCGGTGCCGGTGCCCCAGGCGATGTGGAAGCGGGGCACGGAGTTGCCGTGCCCGTCGGCCCGCAGGTCGCCGCGTTCGGCCCAGCCGACGGTGGGCAGCAGCTCGATGCCGTGCCCGGCGAGCCAGGACCGCTTCTCCCCCGCCGCCCACTCGACGTACGCGCGGGCCCAGCGCACCGCCCAGGAGTCCTCGTCGGCTCGTCGGTCGAAGCGCGCGCTGCCCTGCCAGTCGGTCCAGGCGAGGTCGAAGGAGTCCTTGATGCCGAGGCGGCGCTGCTCGGGCGAGTCGACGAGGAACAGGCCGCCGAAGGACCAGAACGCCTGGCCGCCGAGGTTGGCGGCGTTTTCCTGGTCGACCAGGGCCACCCGGCGGCCCCGGCTGGTGAGTTCGTGCGCGGCGACGAGCCCGGCGAGGCCCGCTCCGACGACGATGACGTCCGCGTCCATGGTGTGTGTCCTTTCCTCGGGGGTGCTCGTCGGGGACCTCGGGAGCGCCCTCCGGCGGGCCTCCCGGGGCTCGGGGCTCAAGAGCGCTGTTCGGCGGGCCTGCCGGTGCTCGGACTCGAAGGCTCAGGAGCGCTCTTCGGCGGGACTCGGGGTGCTCGTCGGGGATGCCCGTCGGCGGGCTCGGTCCGGGGTCACGACGGGACGCGGCTGCCGTCCGTCAGCAGCGCGGTGAGCAGCCGGGCCAGCCAGGCCCGGGCGGCCTCGACGTCCCGGTCCAGCAGCAGTTGGGTGGTGACGCCGTCGTAGGCGGCGACCACGGCGCGCGCGGCGGCGTCCGCGTCGCCGAGGGCGGCGGGCAGCGCGGTGTGTCCCCGGACCCGGGCGAGCCGGTCGGCGACGGCCTCGCGGAGCCGGGCCCGGTGGTCGAGCAGGGTGCGGGCGACGGCCGGGTCCCGGGCGGCGTGCACCAGGAAGTCGGTCTTCACCAGCAGCCAGTCCACGTCGAGCAGCAGCACCTCGGTGACCCGGTCCACGGAGGCGGGCACGTCCAGGTCCGGGCCGTCCTGGGCGAGCGCGTCGGCGACCTGGCCGGCGATCAGGTCCGCGCGCTCCCGGTAGAGGGCGAAGAACAGCTCGTCCAGGGTGGCGAAGTTGGAGTAGAAGGCGCCCCGGCTGAATCCGGCCGCCTCGCAGACCTCCTCGATGGTGACCCGCCCGAACCCCTTCGCCGCGAACACGGCGAAGGCCGCGTCGAGCAGCCGGGCCCGGGTGTGCGCCCGGCGCCGGGTGACACGCGCGGGTGACCGTTCCGCCGGTTCCATCCGACCGTCCTCTCGTCCGATACGCGAATGTATCGAATACATCCGTGTATCGAAAGGGTTCGAACGCGGCCGGTGATCAAATGGAACAGATTTTCGATTCACGGAGTAGGCTGGTCTCATGGCCACGCACCTCCAGGGCTCCCTGTTCGACCAGACCGACGAGCTGCGGCTCGGCCCGCTCGACGGGCTGCGCCGGACCGAGCTGGGCGCGGGGGCCTGGATCGACGTCCTGCCGGGCTGGCTGAGCGGGGCCGACGCGCTGTTCGAACGGCTCGCGGCCGAGGTGCCGTGGCGGGCGGAGCGCCGGAAGATGTACGACAACGTGGTCGCCGTACCCCGGCTGCTGGCCTACTACGGCGAGGGCGACCCGCTCCCCCACCCGGTGCTGGACGAGGCCCGCGCCGCGCTCTCCCGGCACTACGCCGAGGAGCTGGGCGAGCCGTTCACGACCGCCGGGCTGTGCTTCTACCGGGACGGCCGGGACAGCGTGGCCTGGCACGGGGACCGCATCGACGGGGCGCCCGCGAGGACACCATGGTCGCGATCCTCTCCGTCGGCGCGCCCCGCGACCTGCTGCTGCGCCCGGCGGGCGGTGGCGGCCCGACGGTGCGCCGGCCGCTCGGGCACGGCGATCTGATCGTGATGGGCGGCTCGTGCCAGCGCACCTGGGAGCACTGCGTCCCCAAGACCGGCCGGGCCGCCGGACCGCGCGTCAGCGTCCAGTTCCGGCCGCACGGCGTACGGTGAGCGGCCGGGCCCCGCCTTGCGCGGGGAGGCGGCCGGTCTGATTGGCTGTCCTTCCACGACGATCACAGGGGCGCGGGGAGAACATGCGGGCAGAGGTACGCGAAGTCGCCGACGGCACTTACCTGGTGCACGGCAACAACGTCAACTGGGTGATCCTCAAGGAGGGCGACGCCGTCACCCTCGTGGACACCGGCTACCCGGGGGACCGCCCGGCGCTGCTGGAATCCCTCGCCGAGGTGGGCGCCTCCCCGGAGGCGGTCACCGCCGTACTGATCACCCACGCGCACAACGACCACCTGGGCTCGGCCGAGTACCTGCGCGCCGCCCACGGCACTCCGGTGTATCTGCATCCGGCCGAAGTGCCGCACGCGCGGCGGGACTTCCTCCAGCAGGCCACCATCGGCGACGTCATACGCAACGCCTGGCGGCCCGGGGTCGTGCCCTGGGCGGTACACGTGATCAAGGCCGGCGGCACCGAACAGCACCCGGTCACCGCGCCCGAGCCGTTCCCGGCGGCCGACGGCGCCCCGCTGGACCTGCCCGGCCGTCCCGTGCCCGTGCACACGCCCGGCCACACCGACGGCCACTGCGTCTACCACCTGCCCCGGGCGGGCATCGTCATCTCCGGGGACGCACTGGTCAGCGGGCACGCCACCTCGCGGATCAAGGGTCCGCAGATCCTGCCCGACTTCTTCCACCACGAACGCGCCCGGGTCGTCGCCTCCTTGGACGTGATCGGCGCACTCGACGGCGACGTCCTGCTGCCGGGCCACGGGCCGGTGCACCGGGGCCCGGTGCGCGCGGCGGCCGAGCGGGCCCGGGAGCGGGCCGCCTAGGGTCTGTCGTCGAACTCCCGCCGTCCGCCCGGAGGGCGGGAGTTCGACGACCGGGCCTGGAACCCGCGCCGCGGCCTCCTGGAACACCCGTACGGGGCCTTAGGGTTCGTGTCATGTCCTTGCAGATCAGCGCCACGAACCCGGAGCACCCCGCGCTCCTGCTCGCCCTGCCCTGGGACACCCCGCTGGAGGAGTGGCCCGAGGAGTACCTCGTGCCGCTCCCGCGCGGCATCTCCCGGCACGTGGTGCGCTACGCGCACGCCGGTGACGAGGTGATCGCCGTGAAGGAGCTGGCCGAGCGGCCCGCGTTGCGCGAGTACGGGCTGCTGCGCGACCTGGACCGGCTCGGCATCCCGGCCGTCGACGCGCTCGCCGTGGTCACCGGCCGCACCGACCGCTCGGGCGCCCCGCTGGAGCCGGTCCTGATCACCCGGCACCTGCGCGGCTCGATGCCGTACCGGTCGATGTTCGAGACGACCATGCGCCCGGCGACCATGCACCGGCTGATGGACGCCCTCGCCGTGCTGCTGGTCCGTCTCCACCTGGCCGGGTTCGCCTGGGGCGACTGTTCGCTGTCCAACACCCTGTTCCGGCGCGACGCGGGCGCCTACGCGGCCTACCTGGTCGACGCCGAGACCGGCGAGCTGCACCCCCGGCTCAGCCCCGGGCAGCGGGACTACGACCTGGACCTCGCCCGCGTGAACATCAGCGGCGAGCTGCTGGACCTGGAGGCGTCCGGCGCGCTGCACCCGTCGGTGGACCCGGTGGAGTTCGGCCACGAGATCTGCACCCGCTACCAGGGGCTGTGGCGGGAGCTGACCCGCACCTCGGTGTACCCGGCGGGCAAGTACCACTACATCGAGCGCCGGATCCGGCGGCTGAACGACCTCGGTTTCGACGTGGCCGAGATGCAGATCGAGCACTCCTCCAACGGCGACACGGTCATCTTCGTGCCGAAGGTCGTGGACGCCGGCCACCACCAGCGGCAGCTGCTGCGGCTGACCGGCCTGGACACCGAGGAGAACCAGGCCCGGCGGCTGCTGAGCGACCTGGAGAGCTGGATGGCCACCCAGGACGACTACGCCCCGAACGATCCCCATGCCGCCCGCCCGGAAGTACTCGCCCACCGCTGGGTCCGGGACGTGTTCCGGCCCACCGTGCGCGCCGTCCCGCCGGAACTGCGCGGCACGATGGACCCCGCGGAGATCTACCACCAGTTGCTGGAACACCGCTGGTACCTGTCCGAGCGCGCCCAGCACGACATCGGGCTGGACACCGCCGTCAAGGACTACATCGAGAACGTCCTGCCCCGGGCCCGCGCCACGCTGGAACCGGCCGAGCCCGAGTAGGTCAGTCGTGCGGGACCACGGCCACCGGGCAGCCCGCGTGGTGCAGCACCCCGTGCGCCACCGAGCCGATCCGGGCGCCGACGGCCGTACGGCGCGCCCGGCGCCCGACCACCATCAGCTGGGCCCGGTCCGCCGCCGCCAGCAGCACCTGCCCGGCGCTGCCCATCTCGACGTGCTCGGCGACGGGCACCTCGGGAAACCTCTCCCGCCAGGGCCCCACGGCGTCGGCCAGCGCCTGCTTCTCGTACGGTTCGAGCCCGCCCGCCTCGTCCAGCAGCCGCAGCGAACCCGGGCTGTAGGCGAAGACCGGCGGCAGGGTCCAGGCCCGGACGGCCCGCACGGCGGCGCCCCGGGCCGCCGCCGCCTCGAAGGCGAACCGCAGCGCCGCCGCGCTGTCCTCGGGGCCGCCCTGCTGGCCGACCACCACGTCCCGGCCGGCCGCCTCCGCCGCCGGTTCGTCCCCGGCCCGCACCAGCACCACGGGCCGGGCGGCCTCGACGATCACCTGCTGCCCCACCGAGCCGAGCAGGAACCCGACGACGGGCCCGTGCCCGCGCGAGCCGAGCACCAGCATCTCGGCCCCGGCCGCGGCCTCGGCCAGCGCGTCCGCGGCCCCGCCCTCCACCAGGTCGGTGGTCACCGCGAGCCCCGGGTGCCGCTCCGCGACGGAGCGCACCGCGTCCTCCACGCCCTGGGACACCCACCCGTGCTGGGTGTCCCGGTCGGCCGCGGCCAGCGCCTCGGCGTACCGCCAGGCGTGCACCACGCGCAGCGGCAGGTCCCGGCGCACGGCCTCCCTTGCCGCCCAGTCCAGCGCGGCAAGACTCTCCTCCGTACCGTCCACACCTGCCGTGATCGGGCGTGTCATCCGTGGGCCTCCTCGTCGTCCGGCGCGCACGAGCCTGTCGTCGTGCGCCCATGATCATGGTGCCCGATCCGGCCCCCGGGTACCGCCGTGCGCCGGAGCGGACCCGGGCGACCGGCGAGTCCGCGCCCGACACCGCAACGGACAGACGGATGCCCCGCGCGGGGCGGGGCATCCGGTGGTGCGGGGTCGCGGCGCCGTCCGTCAGCGGCGGGCGCGCGGGGTGTTGGCGGCGGTGACGTTCACCGCGGCCCACGACCTGTCGACCGTCTTGTACTCGGTGCTGTTCGCGCCGTACAGGTCCTTGGCCGCCTTCAGCGTCGCGGTGCGCGCCTGGTGGAAGTCGGTGCTGGAGACCATGTAGCGGGTGAGCGCCCGGTAGTAGACGGCGGTCGCCTTGGCCCGGCCGATGCCCTTGACCTGGAGGTTGCGGTAGGTCGGCGAGTTGTACTCGACACCGCCGATCTTCTTCTTGCCGCTGCCCTCGGCGAGCAGGTAGTAGGCGTGCGAGGAGACACCGGAACCGGCGTGCACCTCGGTGTAGTAGGTGTCCGGCGACCAGTAGTCGATGGTGCCCTCGAGCTTGTCCAGCGACGGGCGGTCCAGGCGGCGCAGGAACTTCTGCGCGAGGCCCAGCTTCTCGCCGACCAGGTAGTCCGGGGTGTCCTTCGCGTTCTTGGCGTAGAACTCGACGTTCGAGCCGAAGATGTCCGCGAGCGACTCGTTCAGCGAGCCGGGCTCGCCGTACTGGTTGCCGTCGGCGTCGACGAAGGTCGGCTGGAGGTTGGCGGTCGCCTCCACCACGCCGTGGGTCAGCTCGTGGCCCGTGACGTCGAGGACGACGAGCGGCTTCTTGAACATCTGGCCGTCGCCGTCGCCGTACAGCATGCAGTTGCAGGTGGGGTCCCAGAAGGCGTTGGCGACCTTCTTGCCCCAGTGGACCATCGCCTGGGCGGCCTTGCTGTTGTTGCGGATGCCCTTGCGCTGGAACGTGGACTTGTAGAAGTCCAGCGTCTTGGTGACGCCGTACTGCGCGTCGGCGGCGACCGTGACCCGGCTGCTGGTCTTGCCGTTGCCCCACACGTTGGTCGTGTTGGTGAACTTGGCGCCGGCGCTGAACTTCTCGGTGTACGAGCCCTTGGCGTCCCGGGTCTCGGTGCCGTACCGGTTCGGGTCCTTGAGCTGGTAGTGACCGCGCGAGGTCTGCGTCGTGGTGAGACCGACGTTGCCCACGAAGAGGGTCTTGCCGGTGCCCTTGGCGGCCGACGGGTAGCGCGTGGCGCCGGTGGCGCCGGAGCCGGTCAGGCCGGAGGCGGCCGCGGCGGAGGCGGTGCCGGTGGCCGGGTCGAGGGTCTCGCCGCGCTCGCGCAGGGCGTCGAGCAGCTTCGGCGACAGGAACTCGTCCCGGGTGGGCGTGTTGCTGCGCACCTTGCCGGTGACCGCGTCGACGACGACCGTGCGGGCGGTGTCCTGGTCGGTGACGGTGACCTGGTAGGCGAGCGCGGAGGCGCCGGCCCGGGCGTCCACCACGAGCTGGGCGCCGCCCGCGTCGCCCTTCGCGGCCTCGGCGGCCTTGGCGGCGGCCTGGGCGGCCGTCAGCCTGGCCTTGGCGGCGGGCTTGACGGTGTGGCCGGCCGCGCGGGTCACGCCGGTGTAGCCGAGCTTGCCGTCGAGGTGGACGACGAGGTCGCCGCCGAGCAACGGCAGGCCGCCGTGGGTGCGGACGAAGCGGACGTGCCGCGCGCCCTCGGGGTCGAGCAGGACGTCCTGGGCGTGCAGTTCGTCGCCCTTGGTGACGCCGGTCGCCGAGGCGTGCGCGAAGGCCGCGGCGCGCGCGGCCTCCACCACCACCGCGGCGTTCGAAGAAGCCGAGGCGGCGGCGTGCCGCTCCCCCGTGCCGGGACCCGCGAAGGCCGTACCGGCCAGGCCCGTCGCAGCCGTCGCCACCGCGACGGCGACCGCCACGGTGCGTATGTGCGGTCTACGCAATCTGATCAGGGTTCCTTCGTACACAGGCGGCCGAGGTCGTCAACCGCCTTGGGACATGGCGCGGTTGGGCGCCACGGGGGCTGGTCTGGCCCCCAGAGGTAACCCTTGCCGATCAGTCATGGACACGTAAAGCCGGAATGATCCATTTCGTGAACCTCTATGACAATCCTTTACACATGGAAGCCACAGAGTGATCACGACGTGACCCATCGTGTGTCGACTGGGGAGACGGGGTTCTCATCCCCTAGGTTCCCAGGGCGGGATGTGACCGATATCGCATCAGGAACCGACCGGACGGAAGTGGGCAGGGGATGGACTCGGCAACTGTGGGGCGGGCAGGGGTACTCGGCGCGGTCGCGCTGTCGCTGCTCGCGGTCCCGGCGCGGGCGGCGACGGGAACACCGGACCCCCAGGCGGCGGCACGGCAGGCAGCGGCGACTCCCGCGGCGGTGGGACGGCAGGCTGCGGCGGCTCCGGCGGTGGTGGGGCGGCAGGCAGCGGCGAAGGCGGCACGGCAGGCGGCGACGGCGGCGGCACGGCTGGCAGCGGCCACTCCGGCGGCGGCGCCGCGCGGCCCGGCCGTGGCGGCGCTGCCGGCGCCGAACACCACCGGTCTGGCAACGGTGTTGCGCTCGGTAGTGGCCAAGGGGGCGCCGGGGGCGCTGGCCCGGATCGACGACCACGGCCGGACGTACCGGGTCACCCGCGGCGTCGCCGACCGCGTCACCGGACGGGCCATCAGCACCGGTGACCGGTTCCGGATCGGCAGCGTCACCAAGACCTTCACGACGGTGGTGCTGCTCCAACTCGTCGACGAACACCGGCTCTCGCTGGACGCGCCGGTCAACCGCTATCTGCCGGGCCTGCTGCCGGACGACCGGATCACGGTCCGCCATCTGCTGAGCCACCGCAGCGGGTTGTACGACTACAGCGACGACATGTTCGCCGCGAGCGTCTCCGGCTTCGAGGCGGTCCGTGAAAAGGTCTTCACCTACCGGCAGTTGGTCGCCCTCTCCCTGAAGAAGCCGCGCACCGACGCGCCCGGCGCCGCCTACTCCTACTCCAACACCAACTTCGTCGTCGCCGGGCTGCTCGTCGAGAAGCTCACCGGCAAGCCGGTGCGGACCGCCTACCGGGACCGGATCGTCAAGCCGCTGAAGCTGACCGACACCTTCTACGTCCATCCGGACACCGCGATCCCGGGCCGGTACACCCGCGGCTACCTGACTCCGGACCGCGCGGGCGCCCCGCTGGTCGACGCGACCGCGCAGACCGTGTCCTGGGCGCAGAGCGCCGGGGCGCTCATCTCCAGCGCCCGGGACCTCGACGTCTTCTACGGCGCGCTGCTGGGGGGCAGACTGCTGTCCGCCGCGCGGCTCGCCGACATGGAGCGGTTCACCGAGGTGAACGGCACGACGGCGTACGGCCTCGGGCTGCGGCGGCGCGATCTGTCCTGCGGCGTGTCGGTGTACGGGCACACGGGGGCGGTGCAGGGCTACTACACCTATGCGTTCGGCACGAAGGACGGCGGGCGGACCCTGACGGCCATGGCGAACACCTCGAACAACGCCGGGGTGCTCAACACCCTGGCCGGGGCGCTGGAATCGGCGTTCTGCGGGAAGTGACCGGCGCGCGGGCCGGCCGGCACGTTCGGTGATCTTGGCAGAACCGGTCCGTCCGGGACACCATGCCCTGCATGAAGGGTGATCTCTTTTCCAGTCAGCACATGGTGCGGCCGGCCGCGGCGCCGGGCATGTCCGTCGAGAACGCCAAGTGCGTCAAGTACGCGGTGCACGGCGAGATGTACGCCCGGCAGGGCGCGATGGTCGCCTACCGCGGCGACTTGGCGTTCGAACGCAAGGGGCAGGGCGTCGGCGGCATGCTCAAGCGGGCGGTGACCGGTGAGGGACTGCCCCTGATGGCGGTGCGCGGACAGGGCGAGGCATGGTTCGCGCACGAGGCGCAGAACTGCTTCATCGTCGAGGTCGAGCCCGGTGACCAGTTCACCGTCAACGGCCGCAACGTGCTGTGTTTCGACGCGTCGCTGTCGTACGAGATCAAGACGGTGAAGGGGTCGGGCATCACCGGCGGCGGCCTGTTCAACAGCGTGTTCACCGGGCAGGGCCGGCTCGGCCTGGTCTGCGACGGCGACCCGCTGGTCATCCCCGTGTCCGAGCAGGCGCCGGTGTACGTCGACACGGACGCGGTGGTGGGCTGGACCACGCATCTGCGGACCTCGCTGCACCGCTCGCAGTCCATCGGCTCGATGCTGCGCGGCGGTTCCGGCGAGGCCGTGCAGCTGATGTTCCAGGGCGAGGGGTTCGTGGTGGTCCGCCCGAGCGAGCTGACGCCCCAGAAGAGCCAGCAGCACTGAGTCCCGCGCCGCCGGGACGCGGACCCGGCCATGATCCGGAACGGCGTTGACCAGCGCCCTCCCGGCGGGTCAAGGTGCGAGCGGTACGGCTCCCGACCCGTGCCGGAAGGATGAAGCGCCTTGATCTCCCACTCGGACAGCACCCTGATCGGCCTCGCGGACATCGAAGCCGCCGCCCGGCACATCGCCGGCCACGTCGTACGCACGCCGACGGTGCCGAGCCCCGGGCTCACCGGCCTGCTCGGCGTCCCCGTCACCGCCAAGCTCGAACTGCTCCAGCGCACCGGCTCGTTCAAGGCGCGCGGGGCCACGGCGAAGCTGCTGTCGCTGAGCGCGGCCGAGCGGGCGGCGGGCGTGGTCGCGGTGAGCGGCGGCAACCACGGGATCGCGCTCGCGGTGATGGCGGCGGCCCTCGACGTGAAGGCCACCGTCGTCATGCCGCGCACCGCGCCCGCCCGCTCCCTCGCGCTCGCCGAGGAGGCCGGGGCGTCGGTGCGCTTGACCGACGGCATGGACAGCGCCTTCGAACTGGTGACGCGGTTGCGGGACGAGGGGCTGACCCTGGTCCACCCGTTCGACGACCCGGCCGTGATCGCCGGACAGGGCACGGTGGGTCTGGAGCTGGCCGAGGACGCCGGGGACCTGACCGACGTCGTCGTCAGCGTGGGCGGTGGCGGCCTGATCGCCGGGGTCGCGGCGGCCCTGCGCGCGCGGCGGCCGGGGGTACGGTTGTGGGGCGTGGAGACCGAGGGCGCGGAGGCGATGTCCGGCGCGCTCGGGGCGGGCGGTCCGGTGCGGGTGCCGTTGTCCTCCCTGGTCACCACGTTGAGCGCGCCCTCGGTGTCACGGCTGACGTACGACCATGTGTCCGCCCTCGTCGAGGAGGTCCTGGTGGTGCCGGACCGGGAGGCGGTACGCGGTTGTCTGGATCTCGCCGACCACGCCAAGGTGTGGGCCGAGCCGGCGGCGGGCTGCCTGCTGCCCGCGGCCCGCCAGGTGACGGAACGGGTCGGCTCGACCGCCCGGATCGGGCTGGTGGTGTGCGGCGGCAACACGACACCCACGGAAATCATGGGGTGGGCCAACCGGTTCGGGCTCCTGTGAGAGGCTGCCGGAGATCCACGCCGACCGCCTCCGCCTCCCGTACCCCGCGCTGCCGGCCGGCTACCGCCCGTACGCGAAAGCGCCCTCCCTGACCCCGTTCCGGGTGCCGCGGCGGCGACCCGCGCCGTGGGCCGTTTTCCGGACGCCGAGCCGGGGACTCGCCGGATATGGTGCAAATCGGCTACACAATGATGACCGAGCAGGCAGGCCCCCGGGACCTGGTGGAGCACGTGGTGGGCGCCGAGGAGGTGGGGTTCGACTTCTCGGTGATCTCGGACCACTACTTCCCGTGGCTGCGCGCGCAGGGGCACGCCTCCTACGCGTGGAGCGTGCTGGGCGCCGCCGCCCAGGCCACCTCGCGGATCCCGCTGATGACCTACGTCACCTGCCCCATCCTGCGCTACCACCCGGCGATCGTGGCGCAGAAGGCGGCGACCGTGCAGTTGCTGTCGGAGGGCAGGTTCCGGCTCGGTCTGGGCGCCGGCGAGAACCTGAACGAGCATGTCGTGGGCGGCGGCTGGCCCCCGGTGGACGTCCGCCACGAGATGCTGGAGGAGTCGGTGCGGATCATCCGCGCGCTGTTCGAGGGCGGGCATGTCACCCACCACGGGCAGCACTACGACGTGGAGTCGGCCCGGCTGTGGGACCTTCCGGAGCAGGCGCCGCCGATCGGCATCGCCGTCTCCGGCGACCAGTCCTGCGAACTGGCCGGGCAGCTGGCCGATCTGGTGATCGCGACCGAGCCGAAGGCGGGCCTGCTGGAGGCCTTCGACCGGCACGGCGGCAGCGGCAAGCCCAGGGTCGGGCAGCTGCCGGTGAGCTACGACCCCGACCGGGACACGGCGGTGAAGCGCGCCCACTCCCAGTTCCGCTGGTTCGGCCTGGGCTGGAAGGTGAACGCCGAACTGCCGCACCCCGACTCGTTCGAGGCGGCGACGCAGTTCGTGACCGAGGACGACGTGGCCTCCTCCATCCCGTGCGGTGACGACCCGGATGCCTTCGTGGAGGCCGTACGGCCGTACGCGGAGGCCGGGTTCGGGGAGGTCGCGCTGGTGCAGATCGGCGGTGACGCGCAGCGGGAGTTCCTGGACTGGTCGGCGAAGACCCTGCTGCCGGCGCTGCGGGAGGCGTTCGGCTGACGGGCCGTCCAGCGCCGCGGCGCGGGAATCAGCCCCACGGGTGAGCATCCTGGGCGATGCCGGGGTACTAGGAGTCTCTACGCCGATCGTCTGCCGGAGGCCCCGCGTGAACCCGTTCGTGCACAAGACCCTGGTGGTGCAGCTGCTCGCGCCCGGCACCGGGCGGTGTCCGGTGCTGGCCCATCTCGGCTACGCCGCCGACGACCCGTTCGCCGTCACCGCCGCCTTCGCCCACGACGGCCGGGTGCTGGCCTGCTGGCGGCTGGACCGGGAGATGCTCTCCGCGGGCCTGGCCGGACCGGTCGGCGTGGGCGACGTACGGCTGCGGCCGCAGGGCAGCGGGCCGTGCCACGAGCTGCGGCTGGAGTTCCTCGGGGACAGCCGGCCGGACGGCAGCCGGCACCGGGCGGTGGTGCTGGCGTGGGCGCCCGCGGTGGCGGCCTTCCTGCGCGAGACGCACCAGGTCGTGCCGCCGGGCCGGGAGCGGGTCGACGTGGACGAGTTGCTGGCGGAGATCCTCTCCGGGGCTGAGTAGCCGTACTCATGTCCGGGGACCCGGCCCGGCGCCACCATGGGGGCCCTACGACGCCTCAGGCAAGGAGCCCCGTTGTGACCGCAGTGCATCCCGCCCCGCTCCGGGCGCCGCGCCGTGTGCCGCCCGCCGTCTTCGCCGGCGTGGTGGCCACGGCGCTGGCCGTGTCGGCGATCGGCGCGCACGACCGCACCACCTGGTTCCTGGAGACCGTGTGGGCGCTGGCGGGGCTGCCGCTGGTGGTACTGGCCTGGCGGCGCTTCCCGCTCACCGGGCTGCTGTGCGGGCTGCTCACCGCGCACGCGCTGGTCCTCGCGGTCGGCGGGCACTACACGTACGCGCAGGTGCCGCTGGGCGACTGGGTGCGCGACGCCTTCGGCCTGGACCGCAACCCGTACGACCGTTTCGGGCACCTCGTGCAGGGCTTCGTCCCCGCCGTGCTGGTCCGCGAACTGCTCACCCGCACCTCACCGTTGCGCGGCAGCCGCTGGCTGGCACCGCTCACCGTGTGCGCCTGCATGGCCTTCAGCGCCTGCTTCGAACTGCTGGAGTGGCTGGCGGCCGAGATCGGCGGCCACGGCGCGGACGCCTTCCTCGCGACCCAGGGCGACGTCTGGGACACCCAGTGGGACATGTTCTGCGCCCTGACCGGCGCCCTCCTGTCCCTGACCCTCCTCAGCCGCCTCCACGACCGCCAACTCGACACCCTGCAGGCCCGTGCGACCGGCCGCAGGGAGACCCGTGCCCAGGCGGTCCGGTAGCGATCAGCCGGTGGGCCCGGGGAAGAGGCCCCGCGGTGAGGCTCCGGACCCGCGGCCGGCCCCCCTCGGTCAGCCGCTGGTCAACGGCAGGCGGTACTCGTACCTGCGGGGCCTGAGGTCCTGCTCGGCCGGTTCCCAGTCCGGGTAGAGGCTGACCTCCCCCCCGCTGGTGTCATAAGGGTCCGTGCGTGTGTCGACCTTGATGTCGCTGACGACGTACAGGTCCACCGTGTTGTCCTTGTCCCGGGCGTGGAGCACCTCGTTGATGGTCAGTTCGACGCTGGTGGGCGCGCCCGTGGTGCCCTTGACCTCCACATGGCGTTCTTCGGTGCCGCGCGTGCAGCGCAGGTCGTACGGCTTGCCGAGGCGCTCAACCGTCCAGCCCTCGGCTTCGTAGTGAGCGACAGCCATGTCTTCGGCGTGCAGTTCGATCACTTTGCGCTTCTTGGGATCGGATATGTAGCCGGCGCCGCGACGCCGGCGCTGGGGCTTCTTCTTCCCCTCGACCTGGTCGCCGGTGAAGCCGGGGGACTTGTCCAGCGGGACCCTCTCCGGCTCGTCCGCGTCGACCGGGATGCCCGCGAGGTCCAGCAGCGGCAGGGCCGGCATGTCGACGATCTTGCCCATGCCACGGTCGGTGCCGGAGCGGCGTATCGCGTCACTGCCGGCCTCGGTCAACGGACCCTCAGGCCCCAGCGGTACGTCACGAAGGACCGCCAAGGGCTCGATACCGAAGCGCAGCGGGTACTTCACGCGCATCTCCGCCTCTTCATCCGGCCAGTGCGGTGCGTGACCGGTGTAGAAGCCCTTCCGGACCTCGAAGAGGTAGAGGGTCGCGGTACCCGTCAGCCACTGCTCGAGCGGAACCCGCGGCGACGCCCCCGTCGCCAGCACGGCGAACCTCGGGCGCGCCCCCTGGTACTCGGCCTTGGCCGCGTCCTTGCGTTCGGGGAACCCCCACGAGCGCGTTTCGATCCCGTGCACCAAGTTCCGCTGGGCCTCTGTGCTTTGACCCACATGAACCATCATGAACTGCGAAGCCTTCATCATGCAGATCATCATAAGATCACGCTTACGCAGAGGTCTATAGAGGGGTGTTGATTGCGGTCTGGCTCGTCCGAAGCCCCGGACGTCAACGACCAGGTGCATACAACCCCCTGACGAGGTGTGGATTCAGGGTCCCGCAGAGCTGGGCAGGGCCCGTCCGGGGAAGTGTGCGAACGAGGAGATGGAACGTGGACGAATTGAAACCGGCTGTCACACTGCCCCGCCATGCGGCAGAGAAGGAACCACGGGTCACCGACCGGGCCTTGCCCGCGGGAGCGTGGTCGCATGTCGCGTGCGCCGCCGCGGGGCGGGTACGAGAGGTCGCCGACGAGCTGAAGGACCGCTCGTTCATCGACCGGTGCGTCGCGCGGTACCGGGCAGCGGGGTTCGGTGAGCCCGGCGAGGCGGAAGTGCGTGCCTGGCGCCGGTCATGGCCGCCGCTGCTGGAAGCCCTGGTGCGGGCGGAGTTGTCGGATGTGCAGGTGTACCTGGAGTACGGCACCCCAGGAGGAGGCCGGCGCCTGGACGCGTTGCTGGTCGGCACCGGTCCCGGCGGTGAACTGGTCCTGGTCGTGGTCGAGCTCAAGCAGTGGCATGAGTGCCGCGTCCTCGACCATGAGCAGGTGATGCGCGCCGACGGGCAGGTAACGGTCCATCCCGTGTTCCAGGTGGCGTCCTACCGGAGCTTCTTCCAGCACTGGCGGCCTCGGAGCGCCCCGCATCTGGATGTGCGCGCCGTGGTCCTGCTGCACAACGCCACCGCCGCCGAGGCCCAGGCGCTGCGGCGGCCGGACGCTCCCGCGGTCGCCGACATCCCGGTGCTCAGCGGCGAGGACCTGTCGGCGCCCGCCGGGACCCTGGCAGGACTGCTGCGGTGCGGGGACGTCCGCGCGCCGTCCAGCGACGACGTAGCCGCTTTCGAGGGCATCCGGTGGACACCCTCCACCCGGCTCCTGGACCACGTCGGCTCCGTCCTGGAGGGGAATGTCGCGTTCGCGCTGGTGGGTGACCAGCAGGAAGCGTACGTACGGATTCGTGCCGCTGCCGCCCGTCACCTGCGCGCGCTTTCCGCCGACGCCGTCCGGGCCCCGGACAGCCGGGGCGGAAGGACCGGCGGCGCGGTCGTCACCGTCAGCGGCGGCCCGGGCAGTGGCAAGACAGCCCTCGCCGCACGGCTGCTGGGTCACCTCATGCGGGCCCACCCCTCCTCCCGTCCCCGCTTCATCACTCCCTCCGGCACCCTGCGCGCCCACCTCCTGGACGCCACCCGCGATCACGGCGCCGCCCGCGAACTGTTCCCCGCGGCGAGTCTGATGCGCAGCGTGGCGCGGCAGGCCGGCACGCTCGTCATCGATGAGGCGCAGCGCATCAAGAGGGGCGGTGCCCGTGGCCTGCCACGGGACCTGGCCGCAGTGGTGGACCACGTACCGCTGACCGTGATCTTCCTGGACGAGCGGCAGATCATCCGCCCCGACGAAGGCACCACCGTCGAAGAGATCGGTGCCGCCGTCCGTGCCGTGGGCCGGACCCACCACCACCTCGAGCTGACCGGCTCCTTCCGGTGCGGCGGCTCAGCCGCGTACACCGCTTGGGTCGACGCCCTGCTGTACGGCAGGCCCGTCCCCTGGACCGGATCCGCCGGATACGACCTCGGCCTGTCCGACGACCCCTTCCAGCTGCAGGAATGGGTCGAGCAGGCCACCGCCGCCGGGCACACCGCCCGCACCACCGCCGGATTCTGCTGGCCCTGGACCCGCACCCGCCCCCGCGGCGCCACCACCCTCCCCCTCGACATCGAGATACAGGTCCCCGCCGGCCCCTCCACACCCGCCCGGACCTGGCGCGCCGCCTGGAACGCCGAAACCGCCCTCACCGACCCCCATGACGGCCACGTTCTCGCTCCCCGCAGCCAGCTCTGGGCCAGTCACTCCGGCGGCCACCAGCAGATCGGCTGCATCTACACCGCCCAAGGTCTCGAGTACCACCACGCCGGCGTCATCATCGGCCCCGACCTCGTCTGGGACAACGGCCGCTGGCAGGCCCGCCCCGATCAGAGCGAGGACCGCCAACTCCGCGGTCTCACTCCCCAGCAGTACCTCCGCTACGCCCTCAACACCTACCGTGTGCTGCTCACGCGCGGCACCCACGCCACCCGCATCCACGCCACCGACGCCGCCACCCATCGCATGCTGAAGACACTGTTCCGCCCCGCGGCCGCCGTCTGACCCCAGCCCCCGCTAGTCCCCCGACCCGTCCGTGTTCCGGCGGCGGGCCCACAGGGGCAGGGCGTACCAGCACAGGACGTACCAGGCCACGACGGCTGTCACCAGGTAGGGGACATAGCCGTCGTGGGTGGCCACGCGGAGGATCAGGAGGAGGGACGAGGTCATCGTGGCGAGGAGGAGGGCGAGGCCGGCCAGTGTCATGCGGGAGGCCAGCCGTACCGCTCGCGGTTTGACCCGGTGGCCGGAGACCAGGCGGTGCAGGGAGACCGGTCCGATGAGGGCGCCGGTGGCGCAGGCGCCCATGACGACGGTCACGATGTAGATCATCCGGTCGGTGTCGGCCAGGCGGCCGTACTTCGGCTGGAAGACCACGGTCAGCAGGAAGCCGAACAGGATCTGTACGCCCGTCTGGGCGACGCGGACCTCCTGGATGAGTTCGCCCCACATCCGGTCGGCCCGCTCCTCCTCCGTCTCGTCGCGCCCCCGGCGCCGCCCATCACGCGTCATGGGGTGCCGTGTAACCGTCCGCCCGTTCGTCAAACGGCGGCAAACAACGCGGGGGCGTGCGGACCGCTACCAGCGGTGTTCGACCTGGTCCTTGATCCGGCGGTCGTACAGCTCGCGGATCGCGTCGAAGGTCTGCCGCGGCAGCGGCGGCAGCTTGGCCGCGGCGGCGTTGGCGCGGGCCTGCTCCGGGTCGCGGGCGCCGGGGATGACGGTGGTGACGCCCTCCTGCTCGATGATCCAGCGCAGCGCGAGCTGGGCCGGGGTGTACCCCTCGGGGGCCAGCGCGGCGAACTCGGCGGCGGCCTCCACACCGGTGGCGTAGTCGACCCCGGAGAAGGTCTCGCCCTGGTCGAACGCCTCGCCGTGCCGGTTGTAGGTGCGGTGGTCGTCGGCCGCGAACACCGTGTCCTTGGTGTACTTCCCGGACAGCAGCCCGGAGGCGAGCGGTACCCGCGCGATGATGCCGACGCCGGCCTCGCGGGCGGCGGGCACCACCTCGTACAGCGGCTTCATGCGGAACGGGTTGAGGATGATCTGCACGCTGGCCACGCCCGGCCGGGCGATCGCGGTGAGCGCCTGCTCACAGGTCTCCACGCTCACCCCGTAGGCGGCGATCCGCTCCTCCGCCACCAGGGTGTCCAGGGCGTCGAACACCTCGTCGGAGGAGTAGACGGGGGTGGGCGGGCAGTGCAGCTGCACCAGGTCGATGCGGTCGACACCGAGGTTGCGGCGCGAACGGTCGTTCCAGGCGCGGAAGTTGTCCAGGACGTAGTTCTCCGGGAGCTGCTCGACCCGGCGGCCCATCTTGGTGGCCACGAGGACGTGCAGGTCGGGCCGGCCGCGCAGGAAGGAGGCGATGGTCTGTTCGCTGCGCCCGTCACCGTACACGTCGGCGGTGTCGAAGAAGGTCACCCCGGCCTCGGCCGCCGCCTCAAGCACGGACAGGGCCACCTTGTCGTCCACGTCGCCCCAGTCGGCGCCCAGCTGCCATGTGCCGAGCCCGACCACCGATGCCCACTGACCCGACCTGCCGATCACGCGTTCGTCCATGGCCTCAGTCTGTCATCCGGTACGGCATCCCGTGCACGCAGCAGGCCGGTTCAGCCGGTCAGCAGGGTGCGCAACCGCCGCTTGTCCGGTTTGCCGGCCGCCGTCAGCGGGATGTCCGGCACCAGGTGCACGGTGTCGGGGGCGTAGAGGCGCCCCTTGCGGGCGATGACGAAGTCCCGGATCTCCGCCGGCGTGGGCCGCTGTCCGGCGGCGGGCACCACGGCGGCGTGGACGTGTTCCACCGCGTCGTCGTCCCGGCTGCCGAACACCGCGCAGCGGCCGACGGCGGGGTGGCCCAGCAGCAGTTCCTCCAGCTCCGCCGGGTAGACGTGGCCGCCGACGACCACGATCATCTCCTTGATCCGGTCGACCAGGTAGAGGTAGCCGTCCTCGTCGAGGTAGCCGACGTCGCCGGTGTGCACCCAGCCGTCCCGCAGCACCTCGGCGGTCAGCTCCGGCTGCTTCCAGTAGCCGCCCATCACATACGGCGAGCGCACCCGCACCTCGCCCCACTCCCCGGGCGGCAGGACGGTGCCGTCGGCGTCCCGGACGGTGATCTCCACACCCGGCAGGGCCCGGCCGACGGTCAGCTGGCCGCCGCGGCCGGTCACCTCCTGCTCCTCGGGGCCGGTCTGGGTGATGAGCTGCGTCTCGGCCTGCCCGTACATGCCGTGCAGCACCGGCCCGAGGACCCGGGCGGCCTGCCGCATCCGGGCCGGTGAGGCCGGCGTGCCGCCGTAGCTGATCCGGCGCAGCGCGGACAGGTCGGTGCCGGGCAGGCCGGGGTGGTCCAGCAGCCGGTAGAGCAGGGGCGGCAGCAGCCAGGTGTGGGTGACGCGCTCGCGCTGCATCGTGGCCAGCACGTCCCCGGGTTCGAAGCCGTGCCGCAGCACCACCGAGCCGCCCTGGTACAGCGCCAGGTCGGCGAAGATCCCGGCGAGGTGGGCGAGGGCGGTGCAGGCCAGGAAGCGGGGCGGGTCGCCGGCGACCGCGAAGCCCTGGTCCATGCTCAGCCGGTAGGCGCCGTGGGTCATGCGGATGCCCTTGGGAACGCCGGTGGTTCCGCCGGTGTGCCGGACGCACCAGTCGTCGTCGGGGCCCACCCGGCCGCCCATCGGCAGGGCCGGGCGCCGCGCCGCCGCGGCGAGCAGGTCCTCCGCGTCGCCGTCCGGCCCCAGCGAGCGGACGTCGGGGGTGCCGGGGAGCCGGGACAGCTCCCGGGCCGCCTCCCGCTGCCGGCCGTCCACCAGCAGCAGGGAGCAGTCCACGCTCGCCATCACCCGCGCCATGACCGGCGGGCTCATGCCCTCGTAGAGGACGACCACCCGGGCGCCGGCCAGGTTGGCGGCGTAGCGGGCCACCAGGGCCTCCACGGTGTTGCCGGTGAGCAGGGTCACCGTGGTGCCGCGGCCGACCCCGCGCCCGGCCAGTTCCCAGGCCAGCCGGTGCACCTGGTCGCGGAACTCGCCGGCGTCGACCACCCGCCCCTCGGCGGTGGTGACCGCCGCCCGTGACGGCTGGGCGGCCAGCACGTCGAGGACGGCCTCCGCGTAGCTGCGGAACCCGGCCGGTACTTCAGCATGTCGCTGGCTCATCGCTGTTCTCCTTCGTCCGGAGCGGTGGGCACGGTCCGACGCTAAGGGGGAGGCGTTCATGCCTTCCACGACCGGTTCGGCCATGTGTTCATGGCGCGAGGGGCATGAGCCGTTCCCGGGCCAGCCGGCGGAAGTCCCGGGCGGCGGGCGAGAGATAGGCGTTCTGCCGCCACACCAGGGTCAGCGTGCGGTGGCAGTCCGGGGCGTCCAGCCGCAACCAGGCCACCGGCCCGTCCTCGCCGATGGCCCGCCGGGCGACGGCCGGCAGCAGGCAGAGGCCGAGTCCGGCGCCGACCAGCTCCGGGGTGGCGGCCGCCTCGTCGCCCTCGCAGACCACCCGCGGGGTGAGGCCCTCGCGGGCGAACAGCCGCTCCAGCAGGACCCGTTGCCAGTGGCCGGCGCGGGTGCTGACGAAGTCCTCGCCGGCCAGCTCGGCCACCGCGACGCTCTCCCGGCCGGCCAGCGGATGCCCGGTCGGTACGGCCAGCAGCACCTCCTCGTGAGCCAGGCGCAGCGTGGACAGCCCGGGTCCGGCGAGCGGCTGGGAGGCGATGGCGAAGTCCACCTCGCCCGCGCGCAGATGCCGGTGCATGGCGTCCGCCGGGGCCTGGAACAGGCGCACCCGCGCCCCGGGCCGCAGCGCGCGGAACGCGGACAGCACGCCGGACAGTTGGAGCAGGGTCTCGGCGGCCACGGCGACCCGGCCGGGGCCGGGACCGGCGGCGTCGGCCAACTCCCGTCGGCCGTCCTCGAGTTCGGCCAGCGCCCGGTCGACCCGGGCCAGGAAGGCGGCGCCGTGGTCGTTGAGCCGTATGCGACGGCCCTGACGGTCGAACAGCGGGACGCCGAGTTCGGTCTCGAGCCGGAGGATGGTCCGGCTCACCGACAGCTGGGCGACCCGTAGTTCCTCGGCGGCCCGGCTGATGTGCTGGTGCCGGGCGACGGCCTGGAAATAACGCAGGGACAGCAGATCCATGCCGGTCAGTGTCGCCGGACCCGCGCGCTCGCCCCGCCGGGCGCCGGACGCCGACCGGACGGACCGGCGCCGGGCGGCTCAGGCCAGGTTGTGTTCCAGGGCGGCGAGGTAGTGGTGCATGAGGTGGTCGCGGACGCCGTCGGCGGCGGGGGCGAAGGGGTCCGCGGTCAGGCCCCTGGCCCGGTCGCCCAGCGCCGACAGCAGCGGCATGGACTCGTGCAGCCTGCCCTGGGAGTCGAAGTAGCGCAACGCCCTGACGTGGGTGTAGACCGGCTCCGGCGGGAGCTGCGGGACGATGTCGTTGTTGTTGACGAAGCGGTACATCCGGCCGCCGAAGCCCTGGTGGAATGCCTCCGCCAGCAGCCGGTCGCAGGTGCGGGGCTGACCGTAGGTGTAGACGCCGTCGGCGGCCAGGTACGGCTCCTCCAAGTACAACCGCGCGCCGGCCAGCATCGCGAGGGCGCCGCCGAGGCTGTGCCCGGTGAAGTAGACGGCCTGGCCGTCGGTGCGCAGCTCGGCGAGCGCGTCGTGGACGGCCGGGTAGACGGACTCCAGGGCCTGGGCGAAGCCGTGGTGGACGTAGCCGGTGCCGCCGGGGCCGGGCAGCGGCGGGGTGGTGGCGTCGGAGAGCCAGTCCTTGATCTGCGTCGGTTCGGTGCCGCGGAAGGCGGTGATGATCATCCGGTCGCCGGCCAGCGTGTACGCCTGGGTGTCCTGGAGCGGGAAGGGCGGGGTGAAGCGGGTGTGGTGGTGACGGACCTCCTCGAAGCCCCACTTGGCGGCCTGTTCCTCGATGGCGGCCTCGTCCTTGTAGGCCAGCGCGGCGGCGCGGGCCAGCCAGTAGGCGCGCTGGAGGCTGTAGCCGGCCGAGGTGTGGTCGAACCGGGCGGGTACGGCCATGGGGGCTCCTTGTCTGTGTGCGCAGGCTCTGCGCGGGGAGGTGCGCCGGGGCGGGGGGAGGCGGTCAGCGGGCCCTCGGGTCAGCGGGGGCGCTCGGTGCGGGCGTGCAGGGCGCGGGCGGCGCGGGGGCCGAGCCAGCGCTTGAACCTGCGCAGCGGCTCCAGCCGTCCGGCCGCCTTGTCCAGGCCGTAGTACAGCTGCGGCGGGACGTACGGCAGCAGGGGCGAGTGGCGCTGGCCGAGCAGGGCGAACATCCGGTGCGGGGGCAGGTGGATGTAGCGGGGCAGGTTCTCGTACCAGCGGGCGCTGTAGCGGGCGGCGCTCTGCGCGGACAGCAGTGCGGTCCGGCGCCGGCGCTCGTAGACGGCGAGGGCCTCGGGCAGGGGGTGCGCGCGCAGGGTGTCGGCCAGGCACATGGCGTCCTCCAGGGCGAGGGTGGTGCCGGCGCCGATGGAGTAGTGGGTGGTGTGAGCGGCGTCGCCGAGCAGGACCACGTTGCCGTCGTGCCAGGTGCGGTTGGTGACGGTGCGGAAGGTCCCCCAGGTGGCGCCGGGGCGGGCGACGAGGGGGTGGCCGTCGAGGACGCGGGCGAAGAGCTTCTCCAGCGGGGCGAGGTCCGCGCCGGGGCCGGTCCGGTCCAGTCCGAGTCCGGTGAGGGTCTCCGGGGAGCACTCGACGACACAGGTGCTGTGGTCGCCGCTGTAGCCGTAGCCGTAGGCCCAGATCCAGCCGTGCGCGGTCTCGGTGAAGGCGAAGGTGAAGGCGTCGAAGACCTTGGTGGTGCCGAGCCAGAGGTAGGGGTTGCGGCCCGGGGTGACGCGGGTGCCGAAGTGCTCGGCGCGGCGGGTGCGCAGGGCGCTGTGGAGGCCGTCGGCCGCGACGACGAGGTCGGCGCCGGCGGGCGGCCGGGTGGGCGCGCTGCCGTACTCCAGGCGGACGCCGAGGGCGCGGGCCCGGGCGGCGAGCAGGCCGAGCAGCCGGTGCCGGCCGATGCCGAAGCCTTCGTCGCCGTGGTGCCGGGTGGTCAGGTCGCCGATGTGGGCGACGCCGTCCGTCCACCGCACGGAGTGCGCCTCGATGGCGCGGGCGGTCTCGGGGTCGTGGGCCCGGAGCCGGTCGAGCAGGCCGCGCCAGTACGTCACGCCCCAGCCGTAGGTGGAGCCCTCGGGGTCGCGTTCGTGGACGGTGATGTCGTGGGCGGGGTCCTGCCGCTTGAGCAGGAGGGCGAGGCAGAGGCCGGCGGGCCCGCCTCCGACGCAGACGACCTTCACACGCACACCCCTGTCAGTCACCGTTCGCAGCCGAACGGCACCGGAGGGTAGCAGGGTCGCGCCACATGATCGCGTCAGTCTGGGGTGGTGAGCCGCGCCACTCGGCCGGGCCGCCCCCGGAAAGGATCAAGGAAAACCGGGGCGCTCCGGCAAGGAATTTCCCGTTCCGGTGCTGATCGGGCCACCACCCCAGCAAGATCATCTTTGTTGAACTCTGTATGACATGTGGTTAATTGTCCGGATCACAGCCAACCGGTTCTGGCGGATTTCTTCCGCTCCGGGTGCTGTCGATAGGCATGCGTCGTCACGAAATCTTCACTCTTCCGGAGGACACGCATGCCCGAGATCACCCGGCGCCGCGCACTCACCGCGGCAGCGGCCGTCGCCGCCACCGCCTCGGCGGCCGTCACCCTCGCCGCCCCCGCCGCGTCGGCCGCGGGCCACCACGAGCCCACCGCGCCCGAGTCCTTCGACGAGGTCTACAAGGGCCGCCGGATACAGGGCCGTCCGGTGGACGGCGGCGCGCACCACCACGAACACGGCGGCGGATACGAGGTGTTCATCGACGGCGTACAGCTGCACCTGATGCGCAACGCCGACGGCAGCTGGATCAGTGTCATCAGCCACTACGACCCGGTGCCCACCCCGCGCGCCGCCGCCCGCGCCGCGGTGGACGAGCTCCAGGGCGCCCCGCTGCTGCCCTTCCCCGCCAACTGACCACCCCAGCAAGGACTTCGGAGCACCACGCACCATGACCGTACGCAAGAACCAGGCCACCCTGACCGCCGACGAGAAGCGCAGGTTCGTCGCCGCCGTCCTCGAACTGAAGCGCGGCGGGCGCTACGACGAGTTCGTCCGCACGCACAACGAGTTCATCATGTCGGACACCGACAGCGGGGAGCGGACCGGCCACCGCTCCCCCTCGTTCCTGCCCTGGCACCGCAGATTCCTGCTCGACTTCGAGCAGGCGCTGCAGTCCGTGGACTCCTCCGTCACGCTGCCGTACTGGGACTGGTCCGCCGACCGCACCGTGCGGGCCTCGCTGTGGGCGCCGGACTTCCTCGGCGGCACCGGGCGCAGCACCGACGGCCGGGTGATGGACGGGCCGTTCGCCGCGTCCACCGGCAACTGGCCGATCAACGTGCGTGTCGACGGGCGGACGTTCCTGCGCCGCTCGCTCGGCGGAAGCGTGGCCGAACTGCCCACGCGCGCCGAGGTGGAGTCGGTGCTGGCGATATCGGAGTACGACCTGCCGCCGTACAACAGCGCCTCGGAGGGCTTCCGCAACCATCTGGAGGGCTGGCGCGGGGTCAATCTGCACAACCGGGTCCACGTGTGGGTGGGCGGACAGATGGCCACCGGGGTCTCCCCCAACGACCCGGTGTTCTGGCTGCACCACGCCTACGTCGACAAGCTGTGGGCCGAGTGGCAGCGGCGGCACCCGGACTCCGCGTACGTGCCGACGGGCGGCACGCCGGACGTGGTGGACCTGAACGAGACCATGAAGCCCTGGAACACCGTGCGCCCGGCGGATCTGCTGGACCACACCGCGTACTACACGTTCGACGCCTGATCAGGCCTCGGCGGTACGGCACTCCGGGTGGCCCCAGCCCTGCGCGTTCTTGGCGATCTTCTCACCGGCCGCGTAGGACCGGCCGCACAGGCAGCGGCCGGGGAACTTGGCCTTGATGGTCCGGGAGGACGAGGACGACGAGGTCGCGCCGGTGCGGCGGGGTGCCTTGCGGCGCGGCGCCCCGGCCGCCGCCGGGGTGTCGGGCGACGGCGGGGGCTCCGGGGAGCCCAGTTCGCTGCCCGCGGACTCCTGGACGGAGGCCGCCTGGCTGGCCGCGCGGTCGGCGAAGTCGTTCAGCGGGTCGCCGTCGACCTGGTGGGCGGGTACGTAGCGGAACTCGACGGACCGGCCGCCGAGGAGTTCGTCGATGCGGACCACCAGGTCCTGGTTGGCGACGGGCTTGCCGGCGGCGGTCTTCCAGCCGTTGCGCTTCCAGCCGGGCAGCCAGGTGGTGACGGCCTTCATCGCGTACTGGGAGTCCATCCGGATCTCCAGCGGCACGTCCGGGGCGACGGCCGTGAGCAGCCGCTCCAGCGCCGTCAGTTCCGCGACGTTGTTGGTGGCCCGGCCGAGCGGGCCCGCCGCCCATCGGGCGGGGGTCCGCTCGTCGCCGTCCGAGACCACCCACGCCCATCCGGCCGGTCCGGGGTTTCCCTTCGAAGCCCCGTCGCACGCGGCCACCACACGTTCACGCATGCGCTCGATGATGCCATGGCCGCGGGAGGGTCCGTGCCGGGGCCGGTCAGACGTCCCTGATCGCGGGCATCCGTCCCTCGGTGGTGGTGATGTCGATCACCGAGAAGTCCGCGCCCTGCGGGTCGCTGAGTGCCGCGAACCGCCCGAAGGGGCTGCTCACCGGGCCGAAGCGGAGGACGCCGCCGAGTTCGACGGCGCGCGCGACGGCCGTGTCGCAGTCGTCCACGGCGAAGTAGACGTTGATGTACGAGGGCACCTCGGGCGGGAAGTCCTCGGTCATCCGCATCCGGCCGAGCACGGTGTCCTCGCCGATGTCGAACATCCGGAAGTCCACCGCGTCGTCCTGGAGTTCCCTCATCCGGTAGGGGAAGACGGAGGCGAGGAAGGTGTCCGCCTGCTCCGGCTCCCGGGTGAAGACCTCGGCCCAGCAGTAGGCGCCGGGCGTGGCCGTCGCCCCGAAGCCCTCGTGGGTGCCGGCCTGCCACACGCCGAACACGGCGCCGCTGGGCTCACGGGCCAGGCACATGGTGCCGAAGTCGGCGACCCGCATCGGTTCCAGCAGCACCTCGCCGCCGCACTCCCGGATCCTGCGGGCGGTGGCCGCGGCGTCCGGCGAGGCGAAGTACAGACACCACTGCGACCGGCCCTCCTGGCCGGGCATGGGCGGGACGACGGCCGCGACGGCCTTGCCGTGGGCGTAGGCCTGCGTGTAGTTGCCGTACTGCGGCGAGGACTCGCCGAAGGTCCAGCCGAGGACGTCTCCGTAGAACCGCTTGGCCCCCTTGAGGTCGCTGAACATCGCGTCGGCCCAGCAGGGCGTTCCTTCGGGTTGTACGGCCATGCCGACGGCCCTCCTGAAGTGGTGTGGCCCCGTTCGTTCACGCTAGCCACCGGGGGTCCGGCCCGCGCGCCGAGCCGGGCCGGTGACGGCGCGGGCCGCCGCTACTCGCCCGCGTACGCCCGCTCCAGCCCGGCCGCGTCCAGCTTGCCCATGCCCATCATGGCGCGCAGGACGCGTCCGGCCCGCTCCGGGTCCGGGTCGGCGATCATGCCGGGCAGCGGGGCGTAGACGACCTGCCAGGACAGGCCGTACCGGTCCTTGAGCCAGCCGCAGGGTCCGTCCTCGCCGCCGTTCTCGGTCAGTTTCGTCCAGTAGTGGTCGATCTCCTGCTGGCCGGCGCAGTGGATCTGGAAGGAGACGGCCTCGTTGAACGTGAACTCGGGGCCGGCGTCGAGCGCGACGAACCTCTGGCCGCCCGCCGTGAACTCCACGGACAGCACGGAACCGGCCGGGCCGGGCCCGGACTCGGGCGACCGCACGACGCGCCCGACGGCGGAGTCCTCGAAGACGGACACGTAGAAGTGCGCGGCCTCCTCCGCCTTGCCGTCGAACCAGAGACAGGTGGTGAACGCGTCGGTGGTCATGAGCGCCTCCCGGGGCGGGGAACGGGTCGGGGAACTCGGTCGTGGAGGCAGACCGTGCCGCGCCGCGGAACTCATCGGCCCGGCCACAGGTTCCCTCGAACTGGTGACGGATTCCGCGCGCCGGGGCCCGGCCGGGTGACCGGACCCCGGTACATCCCGTGCCGGGCTCGGGCGGCGGAGCCAGGCCCCCGATACGCCCCGTGCCGGGCTCGGGCCGCGGGGCGGAGCCCGGTACGCCCGGTGTGTCGCGCTCAGGCGGCGAGGCAGAGACCGCGGTACGAGCGGTGCGGCGCGGCCGCCGTCCGGTGGTGGCCGGCCGTACGGCGGGACAGCTCGCCGTGCACCCGCGCCAGCAGGTCCCCCAGGCTCAGGCCGAGGGCGTGCGCCGCGGCCGCGAGGACCTCGGACGACGCCTCCTTGCGGCCCCGCTCGATCTCCGACAGATACGGCAGCGAGATCCGGGCCGCGTCGGCCACGTCCTTCAGGGTGCGCTCCTGCTCCCGCCGCTCGCGGCGCAACACCTCGCCGACCAGATCACGCCACAGGGGCTCCCTGGCGGCGGGCTCGCTCGCCGGCGCCTCCGGGCGGGCCGGCGCCGGTCGCAGGGGAATCACTCGGGCTTCGTCGCTCACCGGGTTGCTCATCCCGTCAGCCTAGGAGCGGAGCCGTCCGGGGCAAGGACCGGGTGTTGCGCCCTGAGGGAAATCCCCGGCCGCACCACGCCCGACCGGCCGTTTCGCGCCACTGCGGCGCGGCGGGGGCATGCGATGCGTCACCATGGGTACCCGCGCCGTGAGCGGCTCCGCGAGGAGGCATGATCCGCCGCGCAGCGGGTACCCGCCGGAGAAGCTGCCTGGACACCGGGGTCGGCCGACCGGGTGCCGGGCCGCAGGCCGTACAGGGAGACGTCGTACCGTGACTTTCGTGGGAGAGGTAATGAACACCGCCGCCGGGATCCGATCGGAAGCCGAGGTCGTCGAGCAGACCGAGCAGGACACGACGGGTGAGGGGTCACTGCCTGGCATCACGGACCCGGCGTCCGTCGCCCCGCGCGACGCTCGCGAGCTGTCCCGCCAGTTCTTCCGCCGCCTGGCCGAGCTGGAAGAGGGAACGCACGAGTACCAATACGCGCGCAACACACTCATCGAGATGAACATGTCGCTCGTGCGCTTCGCGGCCGGACGGTTCCGGGGCCGCGGCGACGACATGGACGACATCGTCCAGACCGGCATGATCGGCCTGATCAAGGCCATCGACCGGTTCGAGCTGTCGCGCGAGGTGGAGTTCACGTCGTTCGCGCTGCCGTACATCGTCGGCGAGATCAAGCGCTTCTTCCGGGACACCACCTGGGCCGTCCATGTGCCGCGCCGGCTCCAGGAGCTGCGGGTCGAGCTGGCCAAGGCGCGCGAGGAGCTGTCCAGCCGGCTGGACCGGGACCCGACGGTGACGGAACTCGCCACCCTGATGAACATCCCCGAGAAGGAGGTCGTCGAGGCCCAGCTGGCCTCGAACGGCTACAACTCGGCCTCCCTGGACGCCGCGCTCACCGGTGACGGCCCCGAGGACGGCGAGGCGGTGCTCGCCGACTTCATCGGCGTGGAGGAGGAGGGGCTGCGGCTCGTCGAGGACTTCCACGCGCTGGCCCCGCTGATGGCGGAACTGAGCGAACGCGACCGGCAGATCATCCACCTCCGGTTCGTGGAGGAGGCCACCCAGGCCGAGATCGGCGAGCGGCTGGGCTGCTCCCAGATGCACGTCTCCCGGCTGATCAAGCGGATCATCACCCGGCTGCGCCAGGGGATGCTCGGCGAACTGGGCTGCGCCTGACATCCAGCATTCGGTCCCGGTCCGGTTCCTCCGGCGGAGTCGCTGGAACCGGACCGGGCGAAGCTTGAGCGCATCAGCGGCCTTGAGCGCATCAGCGGCTCAGCGACTCATCAGAGGCTCAGCGACTCAGGGGAAAGACGGCCCGTACCCGCTTGCCCACGGGCACGCGTTCCACCGTGACCTCGGTGGCCAGCGCGTGCACGATCTCCAGCCCGTGCCGCCCGATGCGCTCGGGATTCTTCGGGAAACGGCGGGGCAGGGCCGTGCTGCTGTCGTAGACGGACACCACGACCGAGCTGTCCGTGCCCTCCAGCTCCAGGATGTAGGGGCCCTTGCTGTGCTGGTCGGCGTTGGTGATCAGTTCGCTCACCACCAGCAGCAGCTCGCCGTCGGCGCGGTCGTCGACGCCGGCGCACCACTCGGTCCGCAGCTGCTGGAGGAACCGGCCGGTGAAGGCGCGCGCCTCCGCGATGCAGCCGGGCGCGCCGGTGTAGTGCGCCGCGCGCCGCAGCGGCTCCACGGGTACGTCGAAGCCAGTCGGTATCACTGCCTCGCCCAGGTGCTCGGTCATGCTGTTCTCTCTCGGAAAGGCCCGGTGCGGCCGGTCGCCGTCGCTCCAGTGCTGGTACCCCGAGCCCGGCCCCGCAGTCCCTCCGATGCGTTCGCCGAGCGCGCGCGGCGGCACCGGTCACGACGGGGCGCGCGCGACGGCGTGCCCGGCGGCGCGGCGGTCAGGCCACGGGGGCGACCAGCGCCGGTATGGTCCGCTGCATCCGCACCGCGTCGACGGACTCCGCGAGCAGCTCGTACTCCGTGGTCTCGTCGCCGGTCGCGAGCCGTACCAGCCTGCCCGCGGCCAGCTCGTCGGCGACCAGTTCCTGCCGGTCCGGGTCGCCGCACCAGGAGCGCAGCACGGCCGGCACGTCGGGCACCGTGTCCGCGACGGGGACCAGCGCGCCGGGCGGGAAGTGCGCGGCCTCCGGGCGGGGGTCGAGCCGGTCGGCGATCCAGTTCGCCCGGTCGCGCAGCCACCACAGGGCGAGCGCGAGCGTGGGGGCCCGGTAGGTGCCGAGCGGTACTCCGATACGCTGTCCGCCACAGGTGCCGTAGGCGGTGACATGGCACAGGAACTCGTCGTGCATGCGCACTCCCCCGTCGCGTCGTCCGCCTGCGGGCCGGCCTCGCTGTCGCTGCGGCTCGTGTGCGGTGCGTGATCGGGGCCTCGCTGGAAGTGAAGCCCGCACTGTCGAGTATGTTCACTACTTAACCACTGTCACCATGGCTTTCCGGCCAGTCTCCCGGCATATTCCGCGCCCGCGCTGACCGGAACGCGACGGTACGGCGACGGCCCCGAGCGGGGTGTGCCGCCCGGCGGCGCCCGAGGACCGCGTACGCGGCGAGCCCGGCGCCGGGGCGGGCGGCCGGGCTCGTGCGGTTCGGGTGGGTCAGGGCGTTACGACGACTTGACGATGGCGTCGATCCGCGCCAGTTCCTCGGTGTCGAACTCCAGGTTCTGGATGGCCGCCACGCTGTCCTCGATCTGGCGGGCGCTGCTCGCGCCGACCAGCGCGGACGTCACCCGGCCGCCGCGCAGCACCCACGCCAGCGCCAGCTGGGCCAGCGTCTGGCCGCGGGACTTGGCCACCTCGTCCAGCGCGCGCAGCCGGGCGACCAGGTCCTCGGTCACCGCGTCCGAGTTCAGGAACGGGCTGTCGCTCGCGGCCCGGGAGTCCTCGGGGATGCCGTCGAGGTAGCGGCCGGTGAGCAGGCCCTGCTCCAGCGGGGAGTAGACGATGGAGCCGACCTGGAGTTCGTCCAGGGCGTCGAGCAGGCCCTCGTCCTCGGGGCGCCGGTCGAGCATCGAGTAGCGCGGCTGGTGGATGAGGAGCGGGGTGCCGAGGTCGGCGAGGATGCGGGCGGCCTCGCGGGTCTGCTCGGCGGAGTAGTTGGAGACGCCGACGTAGAGCGCCTTGCCCTGCTGCACCGCCGAGTGCAGGGCGCCCATCGTCTCCTCCAGCGGAGTGTCCGGGTCGGGGCGGTGCGAGTAGAAGATGTCGACGTAGTCCAGGCCCATCCGCCGCAGGCTCTGGTCGAGCGAGCCGAGCAGGTACTTGCGGGAGCCCCACTCGCCGTACGGGCCGGGCCACATCAGGTAGCCGGCCTTGGTGGAGATCACCAGCTCGTCGCGGTAGCGGGCGAAGTCCTCCCGCAGCGCCGCGCCGAAGGCGGACTCGGCGGCGCCGGGCGGCGGGCCGTAGTTGTTCGCCAGGTCGAAGTGCGTGACGCCGAGGTCGAAGGCGCGGCGCAGGATGGCCCGCTGGGTCTCCACCGGCCGGTCGGGGCCGAAGTTGTGCCACAGGCCGAGGGACAGGGCGGGGAGCTTCAGGCCGCTGCGTCCGGTGCGCCGGTAGGGCATGTCGGCGTAGCGGTCGGGGTGTGCGGTGTACAACGCGACTCCATGAGGGGTGGGCACGGGATCTACCGGTTCCACTGTTCCCCGGGCGGTGGGCAGCGGTCCAACAGAAGAATCCGATGAGATTCAGCGACTAGGCTGCTCAATCATGGAACTGCGCCATCTCCAGCACTTCGTGGCGGTCGCCGAGGACCGGCATTTCACCCGGGCCGCCGAACGCCTGATGGTGTCCCAGTCGGGCCTGTCGGCGTCCATCCGGGCGCTGGAGCGGGAGTTGCGGGCACCGCTGTTCGTGCGGACCACGCGCCGGGTGACGCTGACGGAGGCGGGGCGGGCGCTGCTGGTGGAGGCCGAGCGGATCCTGGCCCAGGTGCGGGCGGCGCACGACGCGGTGGCGGCGGTGCAGGGGGTGCTGCGCGGCACGCTCGCCCTCGGCACCGAGCAGTGCATCGCCGGGGTGCGGGTGGCCGAGCTGCTGGCGGCCTTCCGGGGCCGGCACCCCGATGTGGAGATCCGGCTGCGGCAGGCGGGCTCGGGCGAGCTGGCGGAGGAGGTCGCGGCCGGGCGGCTGGATCTGGCCTTCGCCTACCGCACCCGGGCCGACAGCGACCAGCTGCGCTCGGTGTCGCTGGCCGACGAGCCGATGACGGTGCTGTGCCACCCCGGCCACCGGCTCGCCGCCGCGCCGGCCGTGCTCGGCCCGCGCGACCTCACCGGTGAGGTGTTCGTGGACTTCCACCCCGACTGGGGTCCGCGCCGCACCACCGACGCCGCGTTCGCCGCGGCCGGGGTCCGGCGCACGGTCGCGCTGGAGGTCAACGACGTGCACAGCCTGCTGGACCTGGTGGACGAGAACCTGGGGATCGCGGTCGTACCCCGGCACTTCCGGCACAAGCGGCCGTCACTCACGGCGCTCCCGCTGAAGGGCACGGGCGGGACGCGGTACGAGACGGTGGCCCTGCTGCCGCCGGAGCGGGCCACGAGCCCGGCCGCCCGGGCACTGGTCACCCTGCTCGAGACGGGAACCTGACGCACCGGCCGCCGGATTCGGGGCGCGGGAGCGGCGGCGGTTTGCGATGGTGGGCGGTATGCATGCCAAGGACATCCTCATCGACGGCTACGGCCGCATCCGGGAAGAGGTCCACGCCGTCCTCGACGGCCTCGGCCCCGAGGAGCTGCACCGCCGCCCGGCCCCCGACGCCAACAGCGTCGCCTGGCTGGTCTGGCACCTCGCCCGGGTGCAGGACGACCACATCGCCGA
Organism: Streptomyces sp. SudanB182_2057; assembly: GCF_964272715.1. Classification (NCBI taxonomy): domain Bacteria; kingdom Bacillati; phylum Actinomycetota; class Actinomycetes; order Kitasatosporales; family Streptomycetaceae; genus Streptomyces; species Streptomyces sp. SudanB182_2057. Next base: position 7,473,699 of record NZ_OZ186798.1, on the reverse strand, counting down.
CGCCTTCGGCCTCGACCAGGTGTGGCTCGCCCAGGACTGGCAGAAGCGGTTCGGGCTCGACCTGCCCCGGCACGACACGGGCTACGGGCACACCCCGGCGAAGGTCGCGAAGGTGCGGGTGGAGTCGGCCGGTCTGCTCACCGGGTACTACGACGCCGTCCACGAGCAGACCCTCGGGGCCCTGCGCACCCTGACCGCGGGGGATCTGGACCGCGTCGTGGACGAGCGCTGGGATCCCCCGGTCGGGCTGGGCGTGCGCCTGGTGAGCGTCCTGTCCGACGATCTCCAGCACGTCGGACAGGCCGCCTACCTCAGGGGGCTGGTTCAGAGCGCGGCGGCGTAACCCGGCAGGACCACGTCCTCGATCAGGGCCGTGCGCTGGTCGAACGGGACGAACGCGCTCTTGAGGGCGTTCACGGTGACCGTGCGCAGGTCCTCCACCGTCCAGCCGGCCTGCTCCACCAGCAGGGACATCTCGCGGGTCATCGACGTCCCCGACACCAAACGGTTGTCGGTGTTCAGGGTGACCCGGAAGCCCAGGTCCTTCAGGGCGGTGATGGGGTGCTCGGCGATCGAGGCGGCGCAGCCGGTCTGGAGGTTGGAGGTGGGGCACATCTCCAGGGCGATCCGGCGGTCGCGCACCCAGGAGGCGAGACGGCCGAGCTTGCCGTCCACGATGTCCTCGGTCAGGCGTACCCCGTGGCCGATGCGCTGGGCGCCGCACACCTGGAGCGCCTGGTGGATGCTGGGCAGGCCGTACGCCTCGCCGGCGTGGATGGTGAAGGGCATGCTCTCGGCGCGCAGGTAGGCGAAGGCGTCGAGGTGGTCGGCGGGCGGGAAGCCGTCCTCGGCGCCGGCGATGTCGAAGCCGACGACTCCGGCGTCCCGGTAGGCGACGGCCAGTTCGGCGGTCTCGCGGACCCGGTCGAACATGCGCATGCCGCACAGCAGGGTGCCGACCCGGACGGGGGTGCCGGCCGCGGCGGCCTTCGCCATGCCGGCGGCGAGGCCCTCCTGGACGGCCTCGACGACCTCGGCCAGGGTGAGCCCGCCCTTGAGCATCAGCTCGGGGGCGTAGCGCACCTCCGCGTAGACGACTCCGTCGGCGGCGAGGTCGAGGACGTACTCCTCGGCGGTGCGCAGCAGGCCCTCGCGGGTCTGCATGACGGCGAGGGTGTGCTCGAAGGTGGCGATGTAGCGGACCAGGTCGCCGGAGTCGGCGGCCTCGACGTACCAGGCGGCCAGCTCGCCGGGGTCGGTGGTGGGCAGGGTGTGGCCGACCGCGGCGGCGAGCTCGACGACGGTGGCGGGGCGCAGGCCGCCGTCGAGGTGGTCGTGCAGGACGGCCTTGGGGAGCCGGCGGAGGGTCTCGGTGTCGATGCGGGACGCGGTCATGGGCGTGTCGTTTCCTCGGCTGGTGCTGTGGGTGGGGTCAGTGGGCGGCGGGCTGGAGCAGGTCCCAGCGGTTGCCGTACAGGTCCTGGAAGACGGCGACCGTGCCGTACGGTTCGTGGCGCGGCTCCTCCAGGAAGGTCACGCCGGCGGCGGTCATCCGGGCGTGGTCGCGGGCGAAGTCGTCGGTGTGCAGGAAGAAGCCCACGCGTCCGCCGGTCTGGTCGCCGGCCCGGGCGCTCTGTGCGGCGCCCTTGGCACGGGCCAGCAGCAGCCCGGTGCCGGGCCCTTCGCCGCCGGGCTCGACGACGACCCAGCGCGAGCCGTCGGGCCGCGGGGTGTCCTCGGCGAGGCGGAAACCCAGGGCCTCGGTGTAGAAGCGGATCGCCTCGTCGTAGTCGTGGACGACGAGGGTGACCAGGGCGACGCGGCGCATGGTTACCTTCCGGCGGGGAGCGGTTAGCCGGTGAGGTTATACGTAAAACGTTACGGGCGCCAGTCCCGTTTCTACGCGCGTCACGCGGGGTGGCTGGCGGGCTGCCGCAGGGCGTCGGAGGCGGGGCCGTGCGGGGCGGCGGCGAGGGCGCGGGCCGTGTACGGCGGGGACCGACCGGGGCCGCGGACCTACGCCCGGGGACGGAGGCGGGCACGGGCCCGGGCCTCAGGTGCCGGTGGGCGGGGGCCGGTAGCGTCGGCGGGCATGACGATCGACGAACGGGTCCGCACCCCGGCCCGGCGCAAGAGCGACCTGCTGGCCCGGCTGGAACGGGAGACCGACATCTGGGTGGCGACGGCGGACGCGCACGGTGTGCCGTGTCTTGTACCGCTGTGGTTCGTCTGGCACGAGGAGTCGTTCTGGCTGTGCACGCGCGGCACCAACCCCACCGGCCGCAATCTGCGCGACGGCGGCCGCACCCGGCTCGCCCTCGGCCACACCCGGGACGTCGTGCTGGTCGACGGGGAGGTACGGGCCTACGGCGCCGGGGAGGTGCCGGTGGCGGCGGCCGAGGCGTTCACCGCGAAGACGGGCTGGGATCCGCGCGCGGACAGCCCGGCCTACGCCTACTTCCAGGTCCGGCCGGTCGCGGTGCAGGCGTGGCACGAGGAGCGCGAGCTGCGCGGCCGGCATCTGATGCGGGACGGTGCCTGGACCGTGTGACGCCCTCCGGCACGGCCGGCGGGCTTGAGCAGGGCCCTGGTCGAGCCGTGGCCACGGCGGTCAGCCGGCTTGGGCGCGGGCCTGGTCGAGCCGGGCCGACTCCCCGGCGGTGAGCCGCAGCGCCCCGGCGGCGACGTTCTCGGCCAGGTGGCCGGGGTCGCCGGTGCCGGGAATGGCGAGGACGTGCGGGCCCTGGTGCAGCGTCCAGGCGATGCGGACCTGCGCGGGAGTCACGCCGTGGGCGCGGGCGACGGAGAGCACCGCGTCGTCGTGCGCGGCCGTCGCACCGCGCTCCCCGGCCTCTCCGGCCACGGTGTAGAAGGGGACGAAGGCGATGCCGTGCGCGCCGCACAGCCGCAGCAGCTCGTCGCCGACGGGGTCGGGACGGTCGAGGGCGTACCGGTTCTGGACGGCCACCACCGGGGCGATCCGCAGCGCCTCGGCGAGGTGGTGGGGCTCCACGGCGGAGATCCCGAGGTGCCGGACCAGCCCCGCCGTGCGCAACTCGGCGAGGGCGCCGAAGTGTTCGGCGATGGACTCCTGGCCCATGCGGCGGAGGTAGACGAGGTCGAGATGGTCCCGCCCGAGCTGGCGCAGGTTCTCCTCGACGTGGCCGCGCAGTTCGTCGGGGCGGGCGGAGGTGCCCCACGCGCCGTGGTAGTCGCGGTAGGGGCCGACCTTGGCGGCGATGACGAGGTCATCGGGATACGGGGACAGCGCGGTGTTGACGAGTTCGTTGGCGGAACGCAGCGAGGAGAAGTAGAAGGCCGCCGTGTCGATGTGGTTCACGCCGAGTTCGACGGCCTTGCGCAGCACGGTCAGCGAGCGTTGCCGGTTGCTCGGGGTGCCGTGGTGGAAGGCGGCGCTGCCCGTCAGCCGCATGGTGCCGAAGCCGATGCGGCGGACGGGCAGATCGCCCAGCGCGAAGGTGCCGGAGGCGTCCGCGGTGATCGTTTCCGTGGTCATCGGCGGAGTCTCGCACACGGCGCGCCCGCCGCACGTCAGCAGCAGGCCGGCTCCCGGCGTGACCCCGAGGATCCCGGCGAAGCGCCGGCAGGCGGAGACCCAGCTCCGCACCCGCGCGGGGTTCTTACCGTGTGTTCCGGTACGGCGACGGTGAACTTCCTTGTGGCGCACGCCTCTCGGGCCCCGGGAGCGCGTGGCCGGGGCCCGAGAGGCGCGCGGTCGGGGCCCGAGAGGCGTGCGGTCGGGGCCCGAGAGGCGCGCGGTCGGTCAGCTCAGCGGCTTCGCCAGGACGGCCTTGCGGTGGCTGAACGTCTCGATCGAGTAGCGGCCGTGGTAGTTGCCCATGCCGCTCTCCCCCACCCCGCCGAACGGCAGGTCGGAGACGGTGAGATGGGCGACGGGCAGGCCGTACCCGAGGCCGCCCGAGGAGGTCTCGGCGGCGATGCGCGCCCGGGTCTCGTCCGACTCGCTGAAGACGTACAGGGCCAGGGGCTTGTCGCGGTCGTTGATGAAGCCGATGGCCTCGTCCAAGCCGGACACGGTGACGATCGGCAGGATCGGGCCGAAGATCTCCTCCCGCATGACGGGCGAGGCGGGGTCGACGTCGGCGAGGACGGTCGGCGCGAGGTACTTCGCCGCCCGGTCGCCGACGCCGCCGACGGCGACCCGGCCGGAGCCGAGCAGGCCGGACAGCCGGTCGAAGTGCCGCTCGTTGACGATCCGGCCGTACTCCGGCGAGCGCGCCGGGTCGGCGCCGAACAGCCTCTCCACCGCGCGGACCAGCGCGGCCTCCAGGACCGGCGCGGTCTCCGGGTCGGTCAGGACGTAGTCGGGGGCGACGCAGGTCTGGCCCGCGTTGAGGAACTTGCCCCGGGCCAGCCGGTCGGCGACCGCTTCCAGGTCGGTGCCGCGGTCCACGAACACCGGGGACTTGCCGCCCAGTTCGAGGGTGACCGGGGTGAGGTGCTCGGCGGCGGCTCGCATGACGATACGGCCGACGGTGCCGTTGCCGGTGTAGAAGATGTGGTCGAAGCGCTCGGCCAGCAGGGCCGTGGTCTCCGGGATGCCGCCCTCGACCACCGCGACCGCGTCCGGGTCCAGGTAGGCCGGGATCAGCTCGGCCAGTACGGCGGAGGTGGCCGGGGCCAGCTCGCTCGGCTTGGCGACGACCGCGTTGCCGGAGGCCAGCGCGCCGACCATGGGCGCGAGCAGCAGCTGCGCCGGGTAGTTCCAGGGCGCGATGACGAGGACGACGCCGAGCGGGTCGTACTGCGTCCAGGCCGTGGCGTCGGCACCCAGGTGCGGCGGTACGGGCGCGGGCTCGGGGCGCAGCCAGTCCGCCAGGTGCTCCAGCGTGTGGTCGATCTCGCGGACGGTGAAGTCGATCTCGGTGCGATACGCCTCGGTCTCGCTCTTGCCGAGATCGGCGCGGAGGGCGGCGGCGAGGTCGGCGCCGCGTTCCGTGAGCAGGGCGCGCATCCGGCGCAGCTGATCGGTACGCCAGTCGACGGACTTCGTCCGGCCGGTGGCGAAGGTGGCGCGCAGCCGGGCCACGACGTCGGCGGGCCGCTCGGGCAGGGAGTGGTTCACGGTGCCTCGGTGGATCACGTAGGGGTAGTCGATGCATATGGCAACCTTTCATGTCCTCAAGTTCATTCCGGCGGGGCGGGTGGAGTGACGAGGGTCACGGCACCGCCGGCTGAGCCGGGGCTGGGCCGGGCCGGGCCGGGCGCACGGAAACACCGTCCGAAGGCCCGGAAGAATCTCCCGCATGGACCTCACTCCGCATCCGCTCGTCGTCCGCGCCCGCCGCCTCGCCGCTGACCTGCTCGCCCCCGAGGCCGAGCGGGTCGACCAGGAGGGGGTGCCCCCGGGCCACATTGAGGCGGTGAAGCGGTCGGGCCTGCTCGGGGTGACCGCCCCGGCGGACCACGGGGGCGCGGGCGCGCCGCCCGCCGTGGCGCGGGAGGTCGCGGAGATCCTGGCCGGGGCGTGCGGTGCCACCTGGTTCGTGCAGACCCAGCACCACACACCGGTGCAGACCCTGGTACAGAGCGAACACCCCGTGCGGGAACGGCTGTTGGGCCCGTTGTCCCGCGGGGAACTGCTGTCCGGGGTGGCGTACGCGCACCTGCGGTCGTATCCGCGCCGCCCGGTACGGGTCCGGCCGGAGCGCGGCGGCTGGCGGTTCGACGGGACGGTGCCCTGGTACACCGGCTGGGGCCTGAACGACGTGATGCTGCTGGCCGGGGTCACCGACTCCGGCGAGGTGCTGTTCGCCTTCACCGAGGCCCGCGAGCGGCCGGGCCTGCGGGCCTCGGAGCCGATGCGGCTGGCCGCCCTCACCGCCGCGCGCACGGTGTCCCTGGAGCTGGCCGGCCTGTGGCTGCCCGCGGACACGGTGGCCCTGCGCATGCCGTACGACCGCTGGGCCGCCGGGGACCGGGTCAAGACGCCGCACACCAGCCCGGCCGTCTTCGGCGTCACGCAGACCGCGCTCTCCCTGCTGGACACGGGCACGGCCGCCCCGCTCCGCGCCCGCCTCGCCGGGATCCGCCGCAAGGCGTACGAGCTGGCGGACGCGCCGCCGCCCAAGGGGTGGACGGGGCGGCCGACCACGGCGACGCGAGCCGGAGCGGCCGGGGCGGAGCCGTCGGCGGACGCGGTGGACGCGTGGGTGGGGGAACGGCTGGCGGTGCGCGCGGCGGCCTACGAGCTGCTGCGTACGGCCACCACGGCGGCGGTGGTGGCCGGCGGCGGCCGCGCGACGGCCCTGACCAGCCGCGCCCAACGCCTTGCCCGGGAGGGGCTGTTCCTGCTGGTGCAGGGCCAGACCGCCGAGTCGCGCGAGGCACATCTGCGGGCCCTGAGCGGGGCACCCGCGGACACCGGGGAACGGAACGCCTGAGAAGCGCCCCGCGTTTCCCACGGGTGGCGCTCGGCCGGTCAGAGGGCGACCGGCACCTTCGGGGCCGCGGCGGGCGCGCGCCCGTCGGGGTGGGACCACAGACCCCGCGCGGCGAGCCGGGGCAGCACGCCCTCGCCGAACCAGTACGCCTCCTCCAGGTGCGGATAGCCGGAGAGGACGAACTCGTCGATGCCGAGCGCGTGGTACTCCTCGATCCGCTCGGCCACCTCCTCGTGGCTGCCGACCAGCGCCGTCCCCGCACCGCCCCGCACCAGTCCGATCCCGGCCCACAGGTTGGGGTGGATCTCCAGGCCGTCCCGGCTGCCGCCGTGCAGCGCGAGCATGCGCCGCTGCCCCTCCGACTCGCTGCGGCCGAGCCCCTCCTGCACGGCCCGTACGGTCTCCGGGTCGAAGCCGTCGAGCAGCCGGTCCGCCTCCGCCCAGGCCTGCGCCGCCGTGTCCCGCGTGATGACGTGCAACCGGATGCCGAAGCGCGGGGTACGGCCGTGCGCGGCGGCGAGCCCACGGACCCAGGCGACCTTCTCGGCGACCTGTGCGGGCGGCTCGCCCCAGGTGAGGTACACATCGGCGTACCGGGCCGCGACCTCGCCGGCGGCCGGTGAGGAGCCGCCGAAGTACACCTCGGGCACCGGATCGGGCACCCGGCTGAGCCGCGCGTCCTCCACCCGCAGGTGGTCCCCGGCCAGGTCGACGCTCTTGCCCTCCCACAACTCCCGTACGACATGCAGGAATTCGCCGGTACGCCGGTACCTGGCGTCCTTGTCGAGGAAATCGCCGTAGGCCCGCTGTTCCCGGCTCTCCCCGCCGGTGACGACGTTGAGCAGCAGCCGTCCCCCGGTCTGCCGCTGGAACGTGGCCGCCATCTGCGCGGCGAGCGTCGGCGAGACGAAGCCGGGGCGGAAGGCGACGAGGAACTTCAGCCGTTCGGTGTGCTGGCTGACCATGGCGGTGGTCAGCCACGCGTCCTCGCACCAGGCGCCGGTCGGGGTGAGCGCGGCCACGAAGCCCAACTCCTCGGCGGCGCGCGCGATCTGGCTCAGATAGGCGACCGTCGGCGGCCGATCCCGGCCGGACGCGGTCGCCGGGCTGCCGTGGCCGCCGCCGACGACATCACGGCTGTCGCCGTTGGTGGGCAGGAACCAGTGGAAGGTGAGGGACACGGGGTCTCCGATCGCTTGTGTCCGTGGGGTGGCCGGGCCGCTCAGCTCGCGGCCGCCGCCAGTACGGGCGTGCGGTCCAGGGCGGCGGCGAACTGGTCCACCACGTGCCCCAGGGCCTCGGCGGTGGCCGGTGCGACGGTCAGGGAGCCGTCCTCCCGCACGGTGATGTCCTTGTCGAGGGTGAACCAGCCCTGGACTATGTGTGCGGCACCCATGGAGTTCAGCACCGGCCGCAGGGCGTAGTCGATGGCGAGGACGTGCGCGGTGGAGCCGCCGGTGGCCAGCGGGAGCACGGTCTTGCCGGTGAGCGCGTACTGCGGGAGCAGGTCCAGGAGCGCCTTGAGAACCCCGGAGTACGACGCCTTGTAGACGGGCGTGCCGACCACGACGCCGTCGGCGCGGGCGAACGACTCCGCGGCCCCGGCGATCGCGGGGTGCCGGAAGTCCGCGCCGAGCAGGGCCTCGGCCGGGAGGGTGCGGATGTCGAGCGGGATCACCTCGTGGCCCTGGGCGATGAGCCGCTGGTCCAGGTGGCGCAGCAGGAGGCTGGTGCGCGAGGAGGCGGAGGGGCTGCCGGAGACGGACAGGACGGTGGCCATGGGTGTCTCGTTTCTGAGGTGCGCCGGGCGGCCGTACGCGAATGGGCGCCCGGGGAGAAGGCGGTCGAGGTCACCGCGTCCCGAGCCGGAGCGGGCACGCGGAACCCCTGTCGGGGAATCGCTCGACGGGAGCCGGGCACGCCGAATCCGGTGAAAGGGAAGGAAGTTCGGTCGCGCCGGACGCCCGGAGGAAAGGAAGAGGAGGGCGGGTCAGGCCGTGGCGCGACAGGAGGCGCTGGAGACGCGTGCGAGATCGACATGGCGTCGCCGCGTGAGGTCCAGTCGCATGGTCATGCCATCGATCGTGGCAGCAGCCCGCGACGGCAGTCAAGGAGATCCCGGCCGTTCTCGTATCGCGGACCCACGCGCGCCACGGCCGCCGCGCCGAGTCGCGCGGCGGCCGGGTGCGTACGGCCGGCCCTCAGGCCCCGCCGTCCTCCTCCCGCCCCTCGACCACCACGAGGAAGGCGTCCGACTTCAGGTCCATCACCACGGTCGCCGGTTCACCCTCGGCACGTCGGGCGGCGGCGTACTCCTCCGCGGGCCACGACCCACGTGGAGCCCCGGCGGGGAAACGCTCCAGCACCCTCGCACTCATGACGGCGGCCACCTCCTCTTCACCGGCCCCAACGGGACGCGCCATGGAATGTACGGGTTGTACCGATCCGCTTGCCCCCGACAGGCGCGGACATGCCACCGACAGCGCCCACCACCCCCGCCCACCCTCTACACATAAGCCGGAAGCAAGGGCAAAATAGACCATACGGCGCACTCGCCATGCACCGGACCAGACCCCGTCTGGCCTGCGAAGTCAAAGGAGACGACTCATGGCCGACTTGCACAGGGGTGACATCTCGAGCCACCCCGATGTCTCCGAAATGCGGGACCGCTACTCCCGTGTACTCGGTGGTCGTGATGTGGCGCTCGTGGACGGGCCGGTGTTCCTGCTCGGCCTGTACTGTGCCGCGTCCCCGTGGATCCTGCACTACACGGCGAGCCAGCCCGCCCTCGTCGCCCACAATCTGATCGTGGGCACAGCGATCGCCCTGCTGGCCCTGGGATTCACCCGGGCGCCCGAGCGGATGTACGGCCTGAGCTGGGCCATGTGCGCCATGGGCATCTGGATGATCATCGCCCCGTGGATCGTGGGCAGCCGCCCGGACGCGGGCGTCATCGTCAACAACATCATCATCGGAGCCCTGGCCCTCGTCCTCGGACTGGTGTGCGCCGGTACGGCCGCGAAGAGCACTCCCAGGCCGTAGAACGCGGGGTCCGGAACCCCGGGGACCGGCCCGGCCCCCGGGCCGTGGAGCCCGGACCGCGGATCCCCGGACCACGAAAGAGATCCCCAGACCACGAAAGAGGAGACCGAGGAAAGGAGACGAGGAGATCGGCAAGGAACAAGAACAACGAGGCCGGTCCGCCGGACGGACCGGCCTCCCCTTGTCCCCGGTCAGCCGGCCGGCACCCGCCACGGCTCCTGGGGCAGCGGCCGGCCGGTCTCCAGCAGCGACTTGAGGTTGGACAGCACGGCCGGCCAGCCGGACGCGACGGCAGAACGCTCACCCTCGTCGGCCAGGTCGTCGTGCGTGACGGTCAGCCGGACGATGTCCTCGTACGGCCGGATCCCGAAGGCGACCCTGGAGTGCCGGTCCTCGCGCCCCTCCTCGCCGGGCGCGGCCCAGGTGGTCACCAGCCGGGCCGGCGGCTCGCTCTCCACCACCCGGCCGACCACGTCGGCGACGCCGGAGCCGTCGGCGCGCACATGCTCCCAGCGGGAACCGGGCCGCCAGTCGGAGACGTTCCGGTGCCCCCAGTAGACGGCCGTCAGGTCGGCGTCGGTGAGCGCCTCCCAGAGCCTCTCGGGAGTGCTCGCGATGTAGGTGACGTACACGAAGCCGGGTTGCTCGGTCATGGTTGCCCAAGCTGGCGAGGTGATCGTCCGCTGTCAAAGGTCCGCGTCGGGCCGGGCCGGCACGGTGAAGGAGATCCACACGTCCGGCGGCAGCTCCGGCCGGCCCGGCACCGGGCGCGGCTCGCGGGTCCAGGCGTCGCCGGCAAGGTCCGCGGCGACCCGTGGCCAGAAGCGCGCGGCGGCCGGGTTGTCCTCCTGGTAGGCGATCTCCCACGGCCCGGGGTGCCGGGTGAGCACCTCGCGCGCGGCCCGCAGCCCGATGCCCCGGCGCCGGGCGCCGCGCACCACGAAGAAGCTGTTCAGCACGCGCACCGGGCCGTCGAGCCCGCGGACGAACGCCAGCCCGGCAAGGCGGTCGTCGCGTATCAGCAGGTACGGCGCCCAGCCGGGTCCGGTGAAGGCGGACGTCACCCAGTCGTCGCGGAAGCGGCCGTCGGCGGCGGGCAGGCCGCCCTGGAACTCGGACAGGTCGTGGCGGAACATCAGCCACAGCCGTTCCACGGCGGGCCGGTCGGCGGGGGTCGCGGGGCGGACGGCGAGGTCCGCGATCGTGTTCTCGGCCGTGTTGTCGGCCATGTTCTCGGTCGTGTTCTCGGTCATGAACGAGAGCGTCCCCGGCGGATCGCGGTCCGGCCGGGGAGGTGGTGTCCGTAACCCTAGCTCATCTCAAGGGCGTTGCGGGTCCCCCCGGTGTCCTCGGCGGTCTCCTTCGGGCCGAACGGCCAGACCCGCTCGCGCCACGCCCACCCCAGGAAGGCCACGCAGCCCAGGGCCAGCCAGGCCAGGGACCACTCGACGGGGTGGCGGCCCGGGGAGTTGTGGTCGGCGTAACCGTAGATCACGCACCAGCCCGTGAAGGCCAGGACGCTCGGCAGCGGGTAGAGCCACATGCGGTAGGGGCGGGGCAGGTCCGGCCGGCGTCGGCGCAGGACCGTCAGCGCGACGATCTGGGCCAGCGCCTGCACGATCACCATCACCGTGGTGAGCAGCTGGATCAGGGTGGCGAGGTCGGTGTGGCGGCCGACCAGGAAGCCGACGGCGGTGATCACGCCCATGGTGGCCAGGCCGGACACCGGGAAGCGGTGCCTGGGGTGCAGCTTGCCGTACGCGCGGAAGAAGACCCGGTCACGGGCGGCGTCGTAGGGCACCCGGGAGCCGCCGAGCAGTCCGGTGAAGACGGAGGCGAACGCGGTGACGAGGATCAGCACGGTCACCGTCTCCGCCGCCGCCCTGCCCCAGGTGCCCTCCAGCACCGCGGAGGCCACCGAGGTGGAGGCGATGTCGTGCGGGTCGGTCATCCGGTGCCAGTCGACCACGCCGAGCGTGCCGATCTGGAGCAGCAGGTAGATCGCCATGACACCGAGGATCGAGAAGAGCACGGAGCGCGGGAGGGTCCGGCCGGGGTTCTTGATCTCGGCGCCCATGTAGGCGGTGGTGTTGTAGCCGAGGTAGTCGTAGATGCCGATGGTCAGGCCCGCGGCGAACCCGGGCCAATAGTGGTCGCTCATCACATTGAACGCGCCCGGTGGGTAGGTGAAGGCCATATGTGGGCTGAAGTGGGTGGCCGCGGCGGTGATGACCAGCAGCACGGAGGCGATCATCACGGTCCACAGGACGGCCGTGATCCGGGCGATGTGCTCGATGCCGCGCCAGAGCAGGAGCACCACCAGGGCGATGACGCCGAGGCCGGTCAGGTCGCCGGCCGTCCGCCCGAGGCCGGGGGTGAGATAGCCGAGGTACTGGACGAAGCCGACCACGCCCGTGGACATGATCAGCGGGATGAACAGCATGGCCGTCCACACGAACAGAAACGGCATCAGCCGTCCGGTGCGGTGCCGGAAGGCCTGGCGCAGATAGACGTAGCTGCCGCCGGAGCCGGGCAGGGCGGCGCCCAGTTCGGCCCAGACGAGCCCGTCGCACAGGGCCAGGACCGCGCCCGCGAGGAACCCGGTGACCGCCTGCGGGCCGCCGAACGCGGCGACCATCAGCGGGATCGTCACGAACGGGCCGATGCCGCACATCTGGCTCATGTTGATCGCGGTGGCCTGGAACAGGCCGACACGGCGGACGAGACCACCCGTGGGTGGCGGGCTACCGGACAAAGGGGCCTCCTGACACGGCGGACATCCGACGCACCCGGCAGCGGCTGATCTACCGTCAGACGCACGACGGCGAAACGATCCTTCACAGGCCGACGGCGTCCCCCGCCGGTCTCCGCGAGGCTCGTTGACAGTGTCCGGGGCGCGACCTAGCGTGACGCAGGTTAGTAAAGTTTCCTAACTTTACGAGGCTGGAGACCGCCGTGTTCCCTCGCCCCACCCGCCGGCTCCCCCTGGCCGCCGCGGCGCTGCTCGCCCTGGGCGGCGCCCTGACCACCGGCGCCTGGGCCGGCCGCGGGGAGGCGACCGACCCCTACCGGCCGGACCGGATCACCCCCGTCCCCTCCGCCGCGGGCACCAGCACCCCGCTGTCCCGCTATGTCATCCAGTCCGCCGCGAAGGTGGGCGACTCGGCGGCGGTCGTGTCCTCCCCCGGCTACCCGGCGCGGAACTGGTATCCGGCCGGTCCCCGCTCCACCGTGCTGGCCGCGCTGCTGGCGAACGGCGTGTATCCCGACCCGTTCCGCTCCACCAACCAGCGGCAGATCCCGCGCGCCGACTTCGAGGTGCCGTGGTGGTACCGCTCGGACTTCGCGGTCGAGGACACCGCCCGGCGCACCTTCCTGGACTTCAGCGGCGTCGTCTCGGCGGCCGACGTCTATGTGAACGGCCGTATGGTGGCACCGGCCTCCCGGGTCACCGGCGCCTACACCCGTCATGAGCTGGACATCACCTCGCTGGTCCGGCCGGGCACGAACACGGTCGCCTTCCGGGTGCGGCCCAACGACCCGAACCGGGACCTGACCATGGGCTGGCTGGACTGGCTCCAGCCGCCGCCCGACCGGAACATGGGCCTGGTCCGCGACGTCCTGGTCCGTCGGGGCGGCCCGGTCGCGCTGCGCGACGCGCACGTGGTCACGAAGCTGGCGGTGCCCTCGCTCGCCACCGCCGACCTGACGGTCAGGGCCCAGGTCCGCAACGACACGGGCTCCACGGTCACCACGCGGATCACCGGCAGTGTCGGCGACATCCGGTTCGCCCGGACGCTGACGCTCGGCGCGCACGAGTCGAAGACGCTCTCCTTCTCCCCCGCCGACGTCCCCGGCCTGCGCCTCACCCGCCCCAAGGTGTGGTGGCCGGCCGGCCTGGGCAAGCAGCCGCTGTACGACCTGGACCTCACCGCCACCGTGGACGGCACGCCGTCGGACACCGCACACGAGAGCTTCGGCATCCGGGACGTGCGGGCCCCGCTGAACGCCGACGGCGCCCGCCAGTACCGCGTCAACGGCCGCCCGCTGCTGATCAAGGGCGGCGGCTGGTCCCCGGACGAATTCCTGCGCTGGGACCGCGCCTATACCGAGGACCGCCTGAAGTACGCCCTCGACCTGGGCCTGAACACCCTCCGCCTGGAAGGCCACCTGGAGCCCGACGAGTTCTTCGACCTCGCCGACCGCTACGGCGTGCTCGCCCTGCCGGGCTGGGAGTGCTGCGACAAGTGGGAGGGGGACTTCAACCCCAACGGGTCCGGCGAGCCGTGGTCCGGCGCGGACCACGCCGTGGCGCGGGCGTCCATGGCCGCCGAGGCCGCCCGGCTGCGCGGCCATCCCAGCGTGCTGTCGTTCATGATCGGCAGCGACGCCGCGCCGGACGCGAAGATCGAGGAGGGCTACCTGGACGCGCTGGAAGCGGCCGACTGGCCCGTCCCCGTGGTCCCCGCCGCGTCCGACAACTCCTCCCCGCGGCTCGGCGACTCGGGCATGAGGATGACGGGCCCCTACGACTGGGTGCCGCCCGGCTACTGGTACGCCAAGCAGGAGGGCGGGGCCACCGGCTTCAACTCCGAGACCAGCGCGGGCCCGAGCATCCCCACCCTGGACACGCTCCGCCGGATGATGACACCGGCCGAACTGGACACCCTCTGGAAGGACCCGGACGCCCGGCAGTACCACCGTTCGCCGTCCGCCACCTTCGGCACGCTCAAGATCTACGACGAGGCGCTCACCGGCCGCTACGGCGCTCCCACGGGCCTCACCGACTATGTGCGCAAGGCCCAGCTCGCCCAGTACGAAACCGTGCGCGCCCAGTTCGAGTCGTACCGGCGCAACGCGACCGACACCGACCGGCCCGCCACCGGTGTCGTGTACTGGATGTTCAACAGCGGCTGGCCCTCGCTGCACTGGCAGCTGACGGACCGTTACCTCGACCAGAACGGCGCCTACTTCGGGGCGAAGAAGGCCAATGAGCCGCTGCATGTGCAGTTCTCCTACGACGACCGCTCCATCGTGGTGGTGAACAACCGCACCGCTCCCGTCCGGGGCCTCACCGCGCGGGCCACGCTGTTCGATCCCGACGGCACGCGCCGGTTCGACGAGAGCGCCGGCGGGGTCGCGGTGAACGGCGGCGGCGCGCATGCCACCGCCCTCACCCTGCCGCCCTCGGTGGACGGGTCGGCGCGCACCCAGCTGCTGCGGCTGGTGCTGACGGACGCGGCCGGCAGGGAGGTGAGCCGGAACGTGTACTGGCTCTCCACCCGGCCCGACACCCTCGACTGGGACGACACCACCTGGTACTACACCCCGACGACGGAGTACGCCGACCTGACCGGGCTGGCCTCGATGGCCCGGGTGCCGGTGTCGGCGAAGGCGGTCACCCGGGCGTCGGAGGGCGTCTCGACCACGACGGTGACCCTGCGCCACCACGGGCGCGGGACGACCCCGGCGCTGCTGACGGACGTCGACGTGGTGGGCGCGGAGGGCAAGCCGGTGCTGCCGGTGCGCTGGTCGGACAACCAGGTGAGCCTGTGGCCGGGCGAGTCGGTGACGCTGACCGCCACCTACCGGACGGACGGCCTGCGCGGCTCGGCACCGCGCGTGCGCGTCTCCGGCTGGAACACACCGGAGACGACGATTCCGGCGCGCTGACGGGACGGGGAGCCGAGCCGTACGACGACCCGCCCCCACCGCTCCCGGCCCGGCTCAGCTCACGTCGAGCGCGGTGTCGTCCACGACGAACGAGGTCTGGTACTTCGTGCCCTCGGTGCCGGTGAACCTCAGGGTGACGGTCTGCCCGGCGTAGCCGCCGAGGTCGAAGGCGCGCTGGGTGTAGCCGGAGGCGGCGTCGAGGTTGGAGTACGTCGCCAGGGTGCGCAGCACGGTGCCGGAGCCGTTCAGGAGCTGGACCTTGAGGGTGTCGTAGGCCGTGCTGGTGGTGGTCTCGGCGGTGTCCACGTGGAGTTGGAAGGTCAGCCTGGCCGCGCAGCCGGACGGGAGGGTCACCGACTGGGCGAGGGTGTCGGTGGTGGCGGTGCCGTTGCCGGCGAGCCAGGCGTAGTACGAGCCCGAACGGGCCGCCTTGGTGGTGGAGTTGGTGATGACCCCGCTGGTGGTGGTCCAGGCGGTGGTGCCGGACTCGAAGCCGTTGTTGCGGAGGAGCTGGGCGGCGGTGCAGGTCGTCGAGCCGCCGCCGGTGCCGGTGCCGCCCGCGCCGGACAGCCACGCGGTGGCGTTGAGCGCGAGGGCCTCGTTGGTGGCGCTGGTGTCGTTCCAGCCGTCGTAGAGGGTGTTGCCGGACTGGCCGGTGCCGTCGTCGACCGGGGAGCTGTCGCCCCAGAAGGCGACCCGGCCGCTGCCGAAGGTGCTGGTGGCGAAGAAGACGCCGGTGTTCCCGGAGTAACCGGTGCGGTGGAGCAGGCCCTTGACGGCGGGGTTGTCCGCGGGCTTGAGGGTGGCGGTCGTACCGCTGGCGATCAGGCTCTTGGTGACGGTGCCGAAGGAGCCGTGCAGCACCGGGTCGGTGGCGTCACTGATCGCGGCCGGATGGTCGGAGCCGACACTCAGCGAGTCGACGGAGAAGCCGAACGGGTCGGTGGAGTCGACGCCGTTGTTCGTCATCAGGTCGTTGAAGATCTCGACCGCGTCGTAGCCGTCGTTGTTGCGGTCGGCTCCGGTGTGGTCGGCGATCATGAACAGTCCGCCGCCGTTCTTGACGAAGTTCATGATCGCCGTCTTCTCGGCGCTGGTGAAGAGGGTGTTGGGTTCGGGCAGGACCAGCGTGTCGAAGTTCGACAGGTCGGTGGCGGAGGCGCCGCCGTACGCGAGGTCGGAGCCCGACGGCAGGGTCTTCAGGTTGTAGTCGCCGGTCTTCTGCAGCGCGACGCCCCAGGAGGACAGGGCCCCGGTCCAGTCGGTCTCGGCGGACGGGGAGGAGTCCTGGCCGAGCGGGTCGGGCTGGCTGGTGGAGATGATCCAGTCGGCGTTGCCGGCCGTCTCGGCGTGGGCGTTGTCGAACAGGACGCGGTGGGGGGTCGCCGCGTGGGCGGGGGTGCCGGTGCCGGTCTGCACGGCGGCCGAGGCGAGCAGCAGCGCCGCGCCGGCCAGGGCGGTGGTGCCGCCGCGGCGGGATCTTTTCCGTCCGAGCATCCGTCGAACCTCCGTGAAAGGGTGGGAAGAGGCGGTGCGGGCGCCAAGTCTGCGCGCGTAGAACCGGCTTGGGGTGTCCTCCGCGCGACGGTTGGCTGAAATGTACATGGCGGTGAAGGCGGGTGAACAGGGGGTTCGGGCGCCGGACGGGAGCGCGCCGGATCACCACCGGAGGCACTTGAGGCGCGGGAACGACGCGACGCGCCGGCCGCGCCGGGGAGTTCAGCCGCCGTCCGGCCGTACCGCCGCCAGGTAGGCGGTGAGCCGGTCCCGGTTGCGGGCCAGGCAGTCGATGCGGGCCTGGATGCGGTCGATGTGCTCCTGGAGCAGGTCGGCCGTCCCGGACGGCACGCTCTCCGGGGGAGGCACGAGACGGCCGGGCCCGCACAGGTACGGCAGGATCGCTCGGATCATCTCGGTGGTCAGCCCGGAGTCCAACAGGCCCCGGATCTGCCCCACCCGCGCGACCGCGGACTCCGGGTAGCTGCGGTAGCCGTTGCCGGCGCGGCCCGGGTGCAGCAGGTCCTGTTCCTCGTAGTAGCGCAGCAGCCGGGTGGCGACGCCCGTGCGCCGGGACAGCTCACCGATGCGCATCGCGCCTCCCGGGCTCCGGCTTGACTTTCACACTGATGTGAAGCTTCCACCATGGTCGCATGACCCCGTCCTCCCAGGTCAAGGGCGGTCGCCTGCCGTGGTCCGGGCTGCTCGCCCTGTCCTCGGCCGCGTTCACCGCCGTACTGACCGAACTCCTCCCGGCCGGGCTGCTGCCCGCCATGGCTCCCCCGCTCGGGGTCGCCGAGTCCCGGATCGGCTTTCTCGTCACCGCGTATGCCGCGGCCTCCTTCGTGGCCGCGGTCCCGGTCACCGCGGCGCTGCGCGGGCTGCCCCGGCGGCCGGTGCTGTGCGGCGCGCTGCTGGGGTTCGCCCTGAGCAACACCCTGGTGGCGCTGTCGTCGTCGTACCCGCTCACCGTCGCGGCCCGGCTGCTGGCCGGGGCGATGGGCGGCACGCTGTGGGCGATGCTGGCCGGTTACGCGGCCCGGATGGTGCCCGCCGAGCGGCGCGGCCGGGCCATCGCGGTGGTCCTCGCCGGGATCACCCTGGCCCTGGCGCTCGGCGTGCCCGCCGGTACCGCGCTGGCCGGTGCGGTCGGCTGGCGGGCCGCGTTCGCCGTCCTGGCCGTCCTCGCGGTGCTGCTCGTGGGCTGGATACGGCTCCGGGTGCCCGGTTTCCCCGGCGAGCCGCCGCACGCGCGCGTCCCCCTGGCCCGGGTCGCCCTCCGCCCCGGCATCCGCCCGGTGCTGTGCGTGACGTTCTTCCTGCTGCTGGGACATCAGGCGATGTACACGTACGTCGGCCCGTTCGCCGCGCACACCGGGTACGGCCGCACGGGCGTCCTGCTCGCGGTGTTCGGGACGGCCACGGTGGCGGGGATCTGGCTCACCGGACTGCTGGTCGACCGGCGTCCCCGGGCCGCTCTGCTCGGGGCCCTGGCGCTGGTCGCGGCCGTGCTGCTGGTCCTGGGCCCGGCCGGCCGGGCGCACGCGCTCCTGGTGGGCGCGGTCGCGCTGTGGGGGGTGGCCTTCGGCGGGGCGCCGACACTGATCCAGACCGCGCTGGTCACCGCCTCCGGGCCCGGCGACGCCGATGTGGCGACCTCGTTGCAGACCACGGTGTACAACGCGGGGATCGCCGCCGGTTCGCTCACCGGCGGCCTGGCACTGGACGCGCTGGGAGCCGGCGCACTGCCGTGGACCGCGCTCCCGCCGGTGCTGCTGGCGCTCGGCACGGTCGCGCTGGGCCGGCGGTACGCCTTCCCGGCCGGGCGGCGCGCCGTTGCCCCGGAGGCAAAGCCGCTGGCCGGGCCCGGTGCGGTGGCCGTAACGTGCCCGGCCGGAGATCATGACGTACGGAGGTGAGCCGATGGTCCGGGACGATGAGCTGCGGTATCTGCGCCGCTGTGTCGAACTGGCCGAGGAGGCGCTGGACGCCGGTGACGAGCCCTTCGGGTCGGTCCTCGTGGCCGGGGACGGGACCGTGCTGGCGGAGGACCGCAACCGGGTGGCGGGCGGGGACCGCACCCGGCATCCCGAGTTCGAGCTGGCCCGCTGGTCGGCCGCGCGGCTGACCGCCGAGGAGCGGGCGGCGGCGACCGTCTACACCTCCGGCGAGCACTGCCCGATGTGCTCTGCGGCGCACGCCTGGGTCGGGCTCGGCCGGATCGTGTACATCGTCTCCTCTGTGCAATTGTCCGGCATCCTGGCCGAGTTGGGCGTGCCCGCACCGCCCGTGCGCACCCTGCCGGTGCGGGACGTCGCACCCGGGGTGGCCGTGGCGGGACCGGTGCCGGAGCTGCTGGACGACGTGCGGGAGCTGCACCGGCGCTTCCACTCCGGGCGGCCCCGACTCGGTTGACGGGTCAGCCGAGTTCGAGCGTGGTGACGCCGAACACCCGTTCCCGGGCGTACGCGCGCACCGGGCCGGTGTACATGCGGGCGGTCTCGAACGAGGGCCGCAGGCCCGCCTGTTCGGCGAGGGCGACGGCCGCCGCGTTCGGCTCGGGCACGTCGATCGCGACCTCTCGGTCGGCCACGTCGGCGGTGAGGGCGGCGAACAGGGCCCGGGCGTCGGCGGCGGTGTCCGCGAAGAGGGGGCCAACGCGCAGCGTGTCCCGGCCGGGGCGGATCACGCCGTAGCCGGTCAGGTGCCCGTCGTTGTCGCGGACGACGGCGCGGTGGCCGGGTGTGGTGAGCCACTCGGCGAGGAACCGGGGGCGGTCGGCGGGGTGGCAGGCGCTGTCGTAGGCGGTGATCGCGGCGAGGTCGGCGGGGCCGGCCGGGCGGACGCCGGCGGGCGGCTCGGCCTCGGGAGCGGGGCCGGTGAACCGGATGGTGCGGTGGGCGAGGCGGAAGCCGGACTGGCGGTAGTTGTCCTGCTGGGCGACCACCCCGTCCAGGCCGATCGTCCGGTTCCCGGCGTGCGCCAGCGCGGTCTTCCAGGTGGTGAGGCCGTGTCCGCGGCCGCGCAGGCCGGGGCGGACCAGGTAGCAGCCGAGGAAGGAGTAGTCGGGTCCGTGGTTGACCACGGAGATGGCGGAGACCGGTTCCCCGTCGATCCGGCCGAGGAAGAACCCCTCGGGGTCCTGGGCGAAGAAGGCGGGGCCGTCGGACAGTCCGGGGTTCCAGCCCTCCGCCGCCGCCCACCCGCTGATCACCGGCCAGTCGGCGAGGGTGGCCTGGGTGACGACGAGGTCCTGGGGGGCCGCAGAGGTCATCGGTGCGCTCCGTTTCCGTCGGGGTCGGGCTGTCGTGCGGCGCGGCCCTCGGCCGGCCGCCCGCAGCATCCTTCCGGATCAACGCGAGCCGCGCCACGGGGAGATCGGCCGACGCGCAGGCGGGGGCTCGGCAGGGCCGGGGCCCATCCGGGCCGGGGCTCGCCAGGGCCGGGGCTCGCCCCGGCCGGGCCCCGTCGCCGGTGGGGTGCATGCGTATGTCTCCGTCCGGGTCGGGGTCACTGTCATGGGCGTCGCCGCGCCGCCGCGCGGGTGGCGGCGCCGGGAACCGTGGCCGCGCCCCGGAACCCGGTCACGCCCCGGGCCCGTAGCCGCGCTCGCCCTGGGAGGCCAGGCGCACCGGGCCCGGTCCGCGTCAGGGCGGTGGGTCAGTAGTGGCGGGCCGGGCGGAAGCGGCGGTAGAGGAGGGCACCCGCGACGATGAGCGCGGCGCTGCCGGCCATCGCGGGGGCGGTGGCGTCCGCTCCGGTGTGGGCCAGCGTGGACACGCCCGGGCGCGGGTCGTGCGGGGCGGGCTGGGCCCGGGTGGGGGGCTGCGGCTTCGGGGCCCGGGGCTTCGGGGCCGGGGTGTGCCGGGCGGGGGTGTGCGGGGCCGGCCGGTGGGCGTCGCCGGGGCCGTTGACCGACTGGTTGCCGAACACCGGGTTGCCGATGCCGACCACGTTGACGCTGTTGCCGGTGATGTTCACCGGCAGGTCGACGGGGAGCTGGATGCCGTTGCCCGAGACCACGCCGGGCGAGTCGGTGGCCGCGCCGTGGGCGGTCGCCCCGCCGGACCGGGACGGCGCCCCGCCGTGTCCGGCGCCGCCGGCCCGCGCCTTGCCGGTGTTCGCGCAGGCGTTGCCCGCGGCCGGGTTGAGCAGCCCCACGATGTCGACCGTGTTGCCGCAGACGTTCACCGGCACGTCCACGGGGAGCTGGATGCCGTTGCCGGAGATCAGTCCGGGTGAGCCGGCCGCCGTGCCCCGGGCTCCGGCCCCGTCGGCCGCGAAGGCGGCGGACACCGGGAACGCCACGGCCATCGCGCCGGATGCGGCGGCGACGGCGATCACACCGTTTCGGGTAGCCCGTCTCATAGGTTCCCTGCCTTCCAGACATCGCGCGGGCACTCGCCCGCACCTCCTCAAACGCCCGTGAACCA
The DNA here is from genome assembly GCF_964272715.1 of Streptomyces sp. SudanB182_2057. Classification (NCBI taxonomy): domain Bacteria; kingdom Bacillati; phylum Actinomycetota; class Actinomycetes; order Kitasatosporales; family Streptomycetaceae; genus Streptomyces; species Streptomyces sp. SudanB182_2057. The sequence continues at coordinate 7,452,629 of NZ_OZ186798.1, read as the reverse complement.
TCCGAGTTATGGCCTATCGGCCTTTCACCCCATCGAGCGGCACTGTTATCGAACCGCACGCAAAGCCGTCGAATGATCACCAACGGGCACGGAGGGTGCGCAGAATACGGCGGCGGGTGCCGTCCCGCTCGCCGGGAGGCGGGCCCGCGGGGGGCCGCTTATGGTGATCCGAGGGCGCCGCCCCCGGCCCGTGGCGGGCGTGCCCCGGGAGGCGATCGATGCTGGCCATGCTGTCCACACGGCCCTTGGCGCGGCGCTGCGCGGGTGCCTCGGCACTCGCCCTGGCGCTGCTCGGCGCCGGGCTGCCCGCGGCCGCCGCCGACCGGCCGCAGCCCGATCTGACCCGCTTCTACGAGCAGCGGCCGGCCTGGGCCGCCTGCCCGGGCCCGGACATGCCCGAGGACCTCGAGTGCGCGAAGGTCACCGTCCCGCTCGACTACGCGAGGCCGGGCGCGGGCACCCTGGACCTGGCGCTGGCCCGCTACCGCGCGACGGGGCCGTCCCACGGTTCGGTGGTGCTGAACTTCGGCGGCCCGGGCGGCGCCGGCATCCCCGGACTGGCCACCGAGGGCAGGCAGTTCATGGATCTCACCGACGGCTACGACGTGGTCACCTTCGACCCGCGCGGCGTCGGCCGGTCCTCCCCCGTCAGCTGTGGCGAGGGCGGTGTCGTGGTTCCCGCGGTGCCCAGGCAGGACGCGGGGGCCGGCCAATCGCGGGCTCTGTTCCGGCAGTTGCGGCAGATGGCCGAGGAGTGCGCCCGCAACTCCGGCCCGGTGCTGCCCCACATCGGCACCGTGAACGCCTCGCGCGACCTGGACGTCATCCGCCAGGCACTCGGCGACGAGAAGCTCAACTACCTCGGCTTCTCCTACGGCACCCGGCTCGGCGCGGTGTACGCGGCGCAGTTCCCGGACCAGGTCGGCCGGCTCGCCCTGGACGGCGTGGACACGCTGACCGAGTCGTCGGCCGAACAGGGCCTGGCGGGCGCCGAGGGGCAGCAGCGGGCACTGGACGACTTCCTGGACTGGTGTACGACGGACGTCGGCTGTCCGTTCGGGCAGGACCGGCGCCGGGCCGGGGACGAGGTGCTGCGGCTGGTGCGCTCGCTCGACCGGGACCCGGTTCCGACGGAGTTCGGCGCCTCGTTCACCGGTCAGGATCTGGTGGGCGCCCTCGCGCAGGGCCTGTACAGCAAGCGGACGTGGCCCTCGCTGGAACGCGCGCTGGCCTCGTTGGTGGAGGACGGCGACACCCGCCGACTCCTCGGCTTCGCCACGGGCGGCGTCGGCCTGCCGCACGTCCCCTACGGCGCGGACCGCACCGGCCCGTCCCGGGAGCGTGAGCGCACGGACCGCGCCGGTGCGTCCCCTGTCCGCCATCGCGGGGACGGCGGGCTGGTGGACGTCGCCGACGTCCCCGTGGACAACCTGCCGGCCGCGCTGATGGCGATCAACTGCGCGGACGACCCCGAGCGGCCCGACGCGGCGCGGCTCACCGAGGAGATGAGGTCGCTGCGGGCCGCGTACGACCACGCCTCACCGGTCTTCGGCCGCTACCGGCTCACCCAGCTGCTGCTGTGCTACGGGCGTCCCAAGGGCACCGACTTCATCCGCGAGCGGGTCAAGGACGTGCACACGGCGAAGATGCTGCTCGTCGGCACGCGCGGTGACCCGGCGACCCCGTACCGGTGGACCGTGGAGACCGCCCGCCGGCTGGGCTCCTCGGCGGTGGTGCTGGACAACAAGGGTGAGGGCCACACCGGGTACTCCTCATCCATGTGTGTGCACCACACGGTCAACGACTTCCTGCTCTACGGCACGCTGCCGGCCGGCGGCGGCTCCTGCCCGGCGGACGCCCCCGCGGCCGTCGGCCCGGAGGGCGCCGGCTGACGGCCGCCGGTGCCGGACGGACACGAACACGACCGGGTGAGTGCCGTGGACCGGGGCAACCTCCCGGCCGCGCCGGCCGTCACACAGGGCAGGCGGGTTCCGGCCGCCGATCGCCCACGGCGTCCGGCCCGGGGCCGTCGTCCAGTTCCGCGAGCCGGGCGCAGCGTCCCGCTCCCGACCACGACAGGGGGACACCCCAATGCCCATCCGCGCCGCCATCGCCGTATCCACCGCCGTCTCGGCCGCCGCGGCGGCCCTGCTGCTGACCGCGCCGCAGAGCCAGGCCGCCGCCGGCCAGGAGCGGGCCGCCCACTGCGCCGAGCGGGCGCTGACGGTGCGGGCGAAGGCCGCCACCGGCCGGCCGACCGTGCTGCGGGTCAGCGTCACCAACCGCACCGCCCGGGCCTGCGTCGTCGACCGCGTGCCCACGGTGACCTTCGGCGGCCTGGACGGGGCCGCGCTGCCGGTGCCCGAGGGCGGCACCGGCGGCTACCGGCTGGCGGCGGGCGGCACCGCCTACGCCGCCGTACGGACCATCGGCGACCCGGCGGACCCCGAGGCCCGCCGGGCGGACTCGGTCACGGTGGCGGCGTCGGCCGCGCACTGGGGCCGGTCCTTCACCGCCGGGCGGCTCGGCACCGGACGGGAGGTGCTCGTCTGGGAGCCGGTGACCACGTGGTGGCAGCCGACGGCCCGGGCCGCGGACCGGATCATCGGACTGGACTGAGCGCCGGTCTCGCCCCGGCCGGGGCCAGGGGCACCGGACTCGCCTCCACCCGGTCCGGGGGCCCGGCCCGGTTCCAGTCGGGCCAGGCACCCGGCCCGGTCCCGGTCGGGCCAGGCTCCCGGACCGGTTCCGGCCGGGCCGCGGCTCAGCCGAGCACCAGGTCCGGCGAGTACAGGTCCAGCCACCCGGCGAGGTCCAGGGCGCGTTCCAGTCCGCGCCGGGCGGCCTGCGTGCTGACCGGTGTGTCGCGTTCGGAGGCCGCCCGCACCCGGTCCCGGTCGAGCAGGTCGAACACGGGGTGGGAGGGCCGGGCCAGCAGTTCCTTGACCTGCTTCTGGAGCGCGCGGGCGTACCCGGGGTCCTGGGTGGACGGGTACGGGCTCTTGACCCGGTCGTACACGGACTTCGGCAGGACGTCCGCCGTCGCCTCCCGGAGCAGGCTCTTCTCCCGGCCGTCGAAGGATTTCAGCGCCCAGGGCGTGTTGTAGACGTACTCGACCAGCCGGTGGTCGCAGAACGGCACCCGGACCTCCAGGCCGACGGCCATGCTCATGCGGTCCTTGCGGTCGAGCAGCATGCGTACGAAGCGGGTCAGGTGCAGATGGCTCATCCGCCGCATGCGGTACTCGAAGTCGCTCTCGCCGTCCAGCCGGTCGATGCCGGTGACGGCGGTGCGATAGCCGTCGGCCACATAGCCTTCCAGATCCAGGGACTTGGCTATATCGGCGCGCACCACATCGGCGTCCTCCCCGAAGTGGCGGTTCATGTTCGCCAGCCACGGGAAGGTGTCGGCGTGGCGCGCCTCCTCGTCGAAGAACTGCAGATAGCCGCCGAAGACCTCGTCGGCGGACTCGCCGGACAGGGCCACCGTGGACTTCTCCCGGATCGCGCGGAAGAGCAGCAGCAGCGACGTGTCCATGTCGCCGAGGCCGGACGGCAGGTCGCGGGCCCGGATCACCCGCTCGCGCACACCGGGGTCGGAGAGGGCGTCGGTGTCGAGCACGATGTCCTGGTGCTCGGTGCCGGCGAGCCGGGCCACGTCGTGCACGAAGGGCGTGTCGGGCGTGCCGCGCAGCTCGTCGGCCACGAAGTTGTCGGTCTGCCCGACGAAGTCGACGGCGAAGCTGCGCACCTTCTCGCCGTGGACGGCGAGCTGCCGGGCGGCGAGCGCGGTCATGGCCGAGGAGTCGAGTCCGCCGGAGAGCAGGGTGCAGCGCGGCACGTCGGCGACCAGCTGGCGGCGCACGATGTCGTCGAGGAGCGAGCGCACGGTGGCGATCGTGGTGTCCCGGTCGTCGGTGTGCGGGCGGGTCTCCAGGCGCCAGTACACGCGGGTGGACAGGCCGGAGCGGTCGACGGTGACGACGGTGCCGGGTTCCACCTCGGCCATGCCGTCCCAGACGGCGTGGCCCGGCGTCTTGATCATGACGAACAGCTCGCGCAGGCCGTCCAGGGTGACGCGGGCCCGGGCCAGCGGGTTGGCGAGGATCGCCTTGGGCTCGGAGCCGAACAGGACGCCGTCGGGGGTCCGGTAGTAGTAGAAGGGCTTGATGCCCATGCGGTCGCGGATCATCACCAGCTTGTCGTGCCGGCCGTCCCAGACGGCGAACGCGTACATGCCGTTGAGCCGCTCGGCGACCGCGTCGCCCCACTCCAGATAGCCGTGCAGCACCACCTCGGTGTCGGAGTCGGTGGTGAACCGGTGGCCGCGGTCGGTGAGTTCCCGGCGCAGTTCCGTGAAGTTGTACGCCTCGCCGGAGTAGACCATGGCCACGGTGCCCTCGGGAGTGGGCACGGACATCGGCTGGCGGCCGCCGGGCAGGTCGATGATGGCGAGCCGGCGGTGCCCCAGGGCGGCGGGCCCCTCGCTCCAGGTCCCGCGGTCGTCCGGGCCGCGGCAGGCCATCGTCTCGGTCATCGCGTCCAAGGCGGCGGCCTCGGTGGTCAGATCACGGTCGAAGGAGACCCATCCGGTTATGCCGCACATGCGCTACCTCCTGCCTCCGGCCGCCGACGGACCCCCGCTCACCTGCGTTTTCCTCGGGAACGGGAGGCCGGCCGGGCAAACCAGTTGTATCGAGCATCTATATCGAGCGTCCGTCAGGCGTCCGGCCGAGTCAACGCGCCGGAAACACCGGCCGGGTATCCGGCTCCACGGTTTCGGCCGCGTTTTGCCTCAGCAAAATCGACGGATCCGCATGTTGTCGCACATCAACCGGCGAGAACCGGCCACAGGCAAAAACTTCCTCAAGTTAACGGCGTGTTACGTCTTCGCGATCAGAAACCTGGCAGGCGGACCCCGAGGGAGGGTCCGGGGGTGTTCGGAGGGTGTACGGCGGTGACGCCGGGTCGCGGACGCGAGGCCGCCGCGAAGGTCCCGATTACCCCGAATGCCGTAATGGTGATTCCGCCCTATCGTGCTGTCATGGAGCACGCACTGAGTCCCTCGACCCTCGCCGAACTGCGCCGCCCGCGCCCCTATCCGGCGGTCTCCGTGCTGACCCCGACGCACCGCCGGCAACGCGGGAACGGCCAGGACCAGGTCCGGCTGCGCAACGCGCTGACCGAGGCGCGCCGGCGGCTGGAGTCCGACCCGGCCGTCACCCGTGAACGGCGTGCCGACGTCGAGGCGCAACTCGACCGGGCCCTGGCCGAGGTCGATCTGTCACACCCCGAGGACGGCCTGGTGATCTTCGCCGCGCCGGGTGAGCACCAGGTGTGGTCGCTGGCCCGGCCCGTTCCCGAGCGGGTGGTGCTGTCGGACACCTTCCTGACCCGCAACCTGGTGTCGGCCCACGCTGCCGAGCGGCCCTTCTGGGTGCTGTCGCTCTCCGCCGACCGCGTCACGCTGTGGAACGGCGGCGCCGGCCGCGTCGTGGAGGAACGCTGGGGCGGCTTCCCGCTGACGCGCGCCCGGGAGAACTTCGACGCCGAGCGGCTCATGCGGATCGGCGACCAGCCGAGCACCTTCCGCGACGAGGGCACGCGCCGGTTCCTGCGCGAGGCGGACACCGCCATGAGCAGGGTCCTGCGGGAGGCGCCCCGGCCGCTGTACCTCACCGGCGAACAGGCGGCGCTGTCCCTGATGGAGGAGGCCGGCACCGTCGCGCGCCACGCCGTGCCGATACGGCGTGGCGGGCTCGCCCACGCCGGTCCGGAGGCGGTGTGGCAGGCCGTCCGGCCGGTCCTGGAGGAGGAGTCCCGGGAGAACGCCGCGTCCGTCATGCGGGAGCTCACCTCGGCGCGCGGGCGCCGGGCCTACGCGGCCGGGGTGGACGAGCTGTGGCAGAGCGCCCGGGACGGCCGCGTCCGGCTGCTCGCCGTGGAGGAGGACTACCGTACGACCGTCCGCGAGACCGGCGACCACCTGGAACCGGCCCGGCCCGGCGACCTGGACGCCCGCGACGACATCGTGGACGAGATCGTCGAGCGGTGCCTGGAGACCGGAGCCGACGTGCGCTTCGTCCCGGACGGCGCACTGGGCGACGCGGACGGCATCGCCGGGGTGCTGCGGTACTGAGCCCGGGGACCCCGCCCTCGCTCCCTGCTCCCTGCTCCCAAGCCCCGGCTCCCGGCTCCCGGCTCCCGGCTCCCGGCTCCCGGCTCCCGGCTCCCGGCTCCCGGCTCCCGCGTACGCTACGCGTGATCGTCGGCGTGAGGAGCGTGCGCATGGGTGAGTTGCTGGGTGTGGCCGTACTGGGTGCCGGACACATGGGTGCGGACCATATACGGCGCCTCGATCGGGTGGTGAGCGGCGCCAGGGTCGCGGCCGTCGCCGATCCCGATCCCGCCCGGGCCGAGGCGTCGGTGGCCGGTCTGACCGGGGTCACCGTGCACACCGACCCGCTGGCGGCTCTGGACGCGCCGGGTGTGGCGGCGGTCCTGATCGCGTCCCCGGGTCCCGCGCACGAGGAGGCCCTGCTCGCCGCCTTCGCCCGCCGGCTGCCGGTGCTGTGCGAGAAGCCCATGGTGCCGGACTCCACCGGCGCCCTGCGGGTCATGGAGGCCGAGGCCGCGCTCGGCCGCCGGCTGGCGCAGATCGGCTTCATGCGCCGCTACGACGCCGAGTACCTGCGGCTGAAGGCCCTGCTGGACGGCGGCGGTCTGGGCCGGCCGCTGATGCTGCACTGCACCCACCGCAACGTGTCCTCACCCGACGGTTTCACCAGCGCCATGCTGATCAACAGCTCGGTGTCGCACGAGATCGACGCGGCCCGCTGGCTGCTCGGACAGGAGCTGACGGCGGTCACCGTGCTGCGGCCGGCGCCGTCCCCGCGCGCGCCCGAGGGGCTGTCCGACCCGCAGTTCGTGCTGTTCGAGACCGAGTCGGGGGCCCTGGTGGACGTCGAGGTCTTCGTCAACTGCGGATTCGGCTACCAGGTGCGCTGCGAGGCGGTGTGCGAGGCGGGCAGCGCGCGGATCGGCGAGGCGCACACCATGGTGGTCACCACCCGGGACGGGGCCCGCGAGGAGGTGGCGCGGGACTACCTCGTCCGCTTCGCCGACGCCTACGACCGGGAGGTGCAGGCCTGGGTGGATGCCACCCGGCGCGGCGAGGTGACCGGTCCGAGCGCCTGGGACGGGTACGCGGCGTCCGTGGTCGCCGAGGCGGGCGTACGGTCCCTGGAGACCGGTGCCCGGGTGACCGTCGAGGCGGCCCCCCGTCCGGCGCTGTACGCCCGGCCCGGCGGCTGACGCCGCGACCGGCGCGGCCGAGGCCCGCCGCGCCGGGTCACACGCCGCCGAACAGCGCGCTCAGCCCCCGTTCCACCACCCCCCTCACGTCCTCCTCACCGCCCGGCACCACCTCGTACGTGCGCCGCAGGAAGTCGCGCAGCGCCGGGGCCGGGAAGAGCAGCAGGGCCATGCCGTGCGGCGAGTGGAGTTCCAGGACGGTCCCGGTGCGGCCGTAGGGCCATATCCGTACGTCCCCCTGGCCGGCCGGGGCCCCGAGCCCCTCGTCGAGCAGGGAGCGCGCGAAGGTCCAGGTGACCTCCTCGCCGTGCAGGGCGGCCTCGGCGGGGAAGTCCAGGTACACCGCGAGCGGGTCGTCCGCGGTGTAGCGCAGCGTGGCGGGCACCGGGACCTCGTGGTCGTCGGCGGCGACGAGGCGGGCGTGGGCGAGCTGTGCGACGGTGGTCTCCATGCTCATAAGGAGTCCGTGAGGGCCGGTCGCATGCCGTCAATTCCGGTCAGAGTTCGGTGGGTACCGGCCGCTTCGCCACCCCTTGGAGCACGGCGCTGTCGAACGCCCGCCCGAGCCCCGGGCCCGGACCGCCCGTCTCACCCAACACACGTACGATTCCTACGACTTGGGCACCGCTGCGGGCAGGCTTTTCGTCCCCATGGATCCCGCCGGGAGGACTCTGGCATATGCCTGAGGCACCACCGTAACGTGTGTTGCCAAATCCCTTACAGGCGGTCGCGGGCTGTGCGAGAGTCGTAACGGTCCCCGCCGTCGCCCGCCGTACCGTTCCCCCCATTCCGGAGTGCGTCATGCCGTCCCCAGTCTCCGCGGACCGCCCAGCCGCCCAGCCGCCCGGCCGCGGGTCGGTCGAGGCGCTGATAAGGCAGACGCGGCGGCTCAAGGGCGATGTGGACGCCGTACGGCGTGACACCCGAGGCGACGGCGCGGACCCCGAGGAACGCTGGCAGCGCGCCCTGTACGACCTCGCCCTGCGCCAGCTGAACGACATCGACGCACACCTGGCCCAGCTGCGGGACGGCCCGCCGCCCGGCCCCGCCCGGCCCGAACCGCCGCCCGCCGCCCCGGACGGCTCGCTGCTCGCCCGCGTCGGCAGCGCCGAGTGGGACCTGCTGACCGACCGGGCCACCTGGTCGGCGGAGCTGTACCGGCTCCTCGGCCTCGACCCGGCCGGCCCCGCCCTCACCCTGGACGAGCTGCCCGGTCTGATCCTGCCGGAGGACCGGCCGAAACTCACCGAGATGGTGACGGCCTGCCTGGTCGACGCCAAGCCGATCGATGGCGAGTTCCGCGTCGTGCGGCCCGACGGCACCGTACGCACCGTGCACATGATGGGCGAGCCCGTGCTCGGCGCCGACGGCGGCACGACCTCCATGTGGGCCGTGCTGCGCGACATCAGCGAACTGCGCCGCAGCCAGCGGACGGTGACCGAGACCCGTGACTCGCTGCACCGGCACCGGCAGACCGGGCGCGGGATCGCGGACGGGTCACAGGAGGCCGTGCCGCCGCCCTGGCACGGCTCCCTGCGACTGCCGCACCAGGGGCCGGCGGCCCTGGACCTGGCCGCCCACCGCCTCCCCGCCGCGACCGCCACCCTGATCGGCGCGGACTGGCACGACGCGCTGGAACTGGCCGACGGCCAGACCCAGCTCACCGTGGGCGGCCTCACCGGACAGGGCGTGGCCGACGCCTCCGGCACGGCGATGCTGCTCGGTGCCGTACGCGGCATGGCGATGGCCGGCACCCGGCCCGGCCGGCTGCTCACCCTGCTGAACCGGTTGCTCGGCACCGCCGCGCGGCCCGCCGTCGGCAGCGCCGTCTGCTGCCGCTACCAGCCCTCGACCCGCACCCTCCTGTGGGCGCGTGCCGGACACCCCGCCCCGCTGCTGTACCGCGACGGGACGGGACGCCCGCTGGACGCGCCGGACAGCACCCCCCTCGGCACCTCCTCGGAAGCCCGCTACGAAGAGTCCGCCGTCACCCTGCGGCCGGGCGACCTGCTCCTGCTGCACACCGGCGCACTGCTGCCGGAACACGACGGGAGGGCGACCGTGGACCGGCTGCTCGGCCTCGCCCCCCGGTTCGGCCCCGCGCAGACCGCACGGGACTGTGTGCGCACGGTCGTCGAGGCGTTCGGCGGCCCCGGACGCGAGGACGACGCGTGCGTGCTCGCCGCCAAGGTCACCGCGTAAGGACAACCGACCCCTCGGGCCGGGCGGCGCGCAGGTCCCCTACACCTGCGCGCCGGCACCGTCCTTCTTGGCCCGCTGCTTGGGCAGGGCGATTCTGATCTCCTCGCGCAGCTCCCGGATCCCGGGGTAGCCGGCGTACTGCGCGGTCAGCCGGTACATCTGCCGCAGCCGGTCCCAGGTGCGGCGCGAGGAGTTGGAGCCCATCGCCATCAGGGCCAGCCGCGCGTAGCGGTCGGCCTGTTCGGGGTCGTCGGCGATGAAGCAGGCCGACGCCATGGAGAGATGGTCGAAGATCTTCGACCGCTCCCGTCCGTCCACCCGCAGGGCGAGGGCCTTCTGCGCGTAGTGCTGGGCGGTCCCGGCCGCGTTCGGGTCGAACTCCGCCAGGGTGCGGTAGGCGAGCGCCTGCATGCCGTACAGGTCCTCGTCCTTGAAGGTCTGCATCCAGTCCGGTGTCGCCGCGTCCTGCCGGTCGCTGACGAACAGGTCCTCCGCCCGGCCGAGCGTGCGGCGCATCGCCTGCCCCTTGCCCATCGCCGCCTGCGCCCAGGCCTCGATGGTGTGGAACATCGCCTTCGTACGGGGCTGGAGACCGTCTCCCGCGCCGGACTGGGCCAGTTTCATCAGGTCCAGGGCCTCGTCCGGGCGGCCGAGGTGCACCATCTGCCGGGCCGCCCGGGACAGCGCCTCGCCCGCGCGCGGCCGGTCACCGCCCTCCCGGGCGGCGTGGGCGGCGATCACGAAATACTTCTGCGCCGTGGGTTCCAGGCCGACGTCGTGCGACATCCAGCCCGCGAGGACGGCGAGGTTGGCGGCGACGCCCCACAGGCGCCGCTGGAGGTGGGGGGGATGGTGATAGGCGAGCATGCCGCCCACCTCGTTGAGCTGGCCCACCACCGCCTTGCGCTGGAGGCCGCCGCCACGGGCCGCGTCCCAGGCCCGGAACACCTCGACCGAGCGCTCCAGCGCCTCGATCTCCTGGGATCCGACGGGGGCGGCCTCGTACCGGTCGAACCCGGCCGGGTCGACGTGCAAAGGGTCGTCGAGAACAGGGGCGTCGGCCCTGAGGGCCGGGTCGGTGTGCAGCCATTCGTACATGGCACCGCTGAGTGTGGATCCCGTGGCGAGCGCGGCGCCCGCGCCCACCAAGCCGCGTCGGTTGAGCATGAGGTCCATTCCCGTGAATTCGGTGAGGACCGCGGCGGTCCGCTCGGGCGGCCAGGGCAGGCCGTCGGGGTGTTCCTCGATCCCGTCGCCCTGCCGTTTCCCCGCACGCCCCTGCCGTACCAGACCGAGGTCCTCGATGGTCACGACACGGCCGAGACGCTCGGTGAACAGGGCCGCCAGCACCCGCGGCACGGGATCGCGCGGGATCTCTCCCATGTCGATCCACCGCCGCACCCGGGAGGTGTCGGTCGCCAGCTGGGGGTGGCCCATGGCCGCCGCCTGCCGGTTGACCAGCCTCGCGAGTTCGCCCTTCGACCAGCCGGCCAGGCCGAACAGGTCCGCAAGGCGGGTGTTGGGTCGTCCGCTCACGTCAAGCCCCCAGGTTCTCGGCTGAGTTGACAGTAGCCGGGTGCGGGTTGCCGGGCGACTATTCGCCACGGTTCGCCAGGGTGCGCCAGATGGTGTGCCACCACTCATCGGGTGTCAGGTAGGAAAGCGCCACCCCGACCTGGTCCGCCACCTCCCGGTGACGGCCATCCGGTCGCACATGCCGGGCACATTCCCCAGGGTGTGCCCGGAGGGCCGGGTCGGGTGGGCGTACGCTCCCGAAACCACGCTCACGGGGCACGCATCCGCGAGCACGGGTTCGGAGTGCGGACGTACAGGCAGGCACAGCAGGCACACGAAGGGATCTGTCTTTCCCATGTACGCAGCATCGTCCTCCGTGTCCGCCCCGGCCCGGCCGCTGCGCACCCGTCCTGCGGGTGGCGGGCCGTACCTGGACCCGGTGGCGCGTCCCGGTGTCCCGGTACCGGGGGTGGGCCGGCCGCGGCGGGTTCCGGGCCGGCCCGGGACCCAGCCGCTCAGCGGACGGCTGGACCTGTCCGGCCCGCAGGGCGCGCGGCTGCGGACCGCACTCGCCTCGGTGCAGCAGATCTGCCCCGAGTTCGTCCCGGTGCAGGTGCTGCGTCCGGGCGGGCGGTCGGTCCTCCTGGTCGGGACGACGGGACGCGGTACGGCGGTGGCCAAGTGCCTCCTGGACCACACGCCGGCGTGGGTGGAGCGGAGCCGTCAGGAAATAGCCGCATACCGCTCGTTCGTCCGGCACCGCCCGCCGGTGCGGGTGCCGAGGCTGATCGCGGCGGACCCGGACAACTGCACGCTGGTGATCGAACGGCTGCCGGGCCGTCCGGTGGCGTTCCAGCGGCATCCGATGGAGGCACCGCCGCGCGCGGATCTCCGTGCCGCGCTCGGTGCCATCTGCCGGGTGAACGCCTGGCGGCCCCCGGCGGGCACCTTCGACATGCCGCTGGACTACGCGGCCCGCATCTCCCGGTACCACGAGCTGGGCCTGCTCACCGACCGGGACCTCGGCGACCTGCAGAAGCTGCTGCACGGCATCGCCCACGAGGTGGGCCGGCAGGGCATGCTCCAGTTCTGTCACGGCGACGCCCTGCTGTCGAACATCCTGCTGTCCCCGGCCGGTCCGATGCTGGTGGACTGGGAGCACGCGGGCTGGTACCTGCCGGGCTACGACCTGGCGACGCTGTGGCTGGCCCTCGGGGACTCCGCTCCGGTGGCCCGGCGCCACATCAGCCAGCTCGCCCAGTCGGCGGGCCCGGCCTCCCGGGACGCCTTCCTGGTGAATCTGATGCTGCTGCTGACCCGTGAGATCCGCACCTACGAGACGGCCGTGCAGCGTTCGATGCAGGAGGCGGCCCCGGTGCCCCCGGGCGCCACGCCGCCTGGTGGCGTGCCGTCCGGTGAGGAACAGCGGCTGCTGCTGCGGCGGTTGCACGACGACTGCCAGATGGCCCGCAGGGCGGTGCGCGCGGCGGTCGGCACCCGCTGACGACGGAGAACGGCTCGTGGTGCGCCACCGGCGGTGGCGCACCACGAGCCATGTGCGGTGTCCCATGTGCGGTGTCCCGGGCCCTCGGTGACACGCTTGCTGAATGCTTGAGCGGTGAACAAGGCCGACTACGCGGGCCTGGCCACGGCGATCGCGGGTATGGAGGCCAGTGAGCCGCTCCCGGCGTCACCCACCTCGATAGCGCCGCTGCCTCCGGCCACCCCGGTCTTCTGCTCGGACTGGCACCTGCCGGTGCGCGACTACGCGGAGTACGCCTCGCTGGTCGCCATGATGCACACGACGGCGCCCGATCTGCCTTACCTGCTGCCGGTCCACATGGCGGCGGCATGCCTGGGCGCGCCGACCACCAACCCGCAGCACCGCCTGGACGTACACGGCGCCCCGCCCATCCTGGTGTCCAACGCGCTGCACGACCCCGCCACCGGCTACCCGTGGGCGGTCTCGGTGGCCCGGCAACTAGTAGTGCTTCGTTAGGTTCTGGGCTGTCTGCGGCTTCTCCGAGGGCTGGGCAGGGGTCGTCCGCAGGTGGCGCAGGTACCGGTCCAGCACCTCAGCAGGTCCTGAAGAGCGTCGAGGACCTGGTAGAGGGTCAGGCCGGTATGCGGGCTTTTGGGTCGTGCCGCCTGAGGGTGAGGAAGGCTTGTGCGGCGGTGACGAGGGTGACGTGATGGTGCCAGCCGCGCCAGGTGCGGCCCTCGAAATGGTCCAGTCCGAGGCCGTGCTTGAGCTCGCGGTAATCGTGCTCGATCCGCCAGCGCATCTTGGCCCACCGCACCAGGTCAGCGACTGGTGTGGTGGCGGGCAGGTTCGATATCCAGTAGTCCGTCGGGGTGTCCTGGCCGTCCGGCCATTCGATGAGGAGTGTCTGGACGGGCAGGACGCCGTCCCACTGGTTGCGGCCGCCGCCGGCCTCCTGAGCTGCGGCCAGGGACTGCTTGCCCGCGGGCCGCACGGTCAGCACCGCGAACCGTGAGGTCATCGCGCCTTTGCTGCCCTGCCTCCAGGTCACCTCGGTGAACTGCTTGGCACCCGCCTGCGCGGCGAGGACGCAGACGGCTCGCGGTGGGGTGCGGTAGCGGGGAAGGGTGGGTGGTCCGAGCCCGCCATAAGCAGGCTGGTGCGGCTCGGCATCCTCCAAGTGAGCGACTTCCTTCCCGTTCAGGGCCAGGACATAGGACAGCCCTCGCGCCTGGAGGCCGAGCCGGAACGGGGTACTGACGCCGTAGCCGGCGTCGGCGACCACGACCGGCGCCTTCAACTGCCACTGGGCGAGCGTGTCCAAAAGGCCGAGCGCCAGACGCCACTTCTCCCGGTGCACCACGTCGTCGGGGACTCCTGCCCTGCGGCACCGGTCCGGCTCGTCCGTCCACTCACGCGGCAGATACAACTGCCACTGCAGCGGGCATGAGGCGGTGTCGGTGGCGGCATGGACACTGACCGCGACCTGGCAGTTCGCCCGTTTGCCGACCGCTCCGCAGTACTGGCGGGCCACACCCACCGACGCGGTGCCGCACTTGGGGAACGACACGTCGTCGATCACCCACACCTCAGGGCGGATGGCCTCGCACAACCGCTCGGCGATCCGCCGCCTCACCGGTAAGGGATCCCACGGCGACTGGTTCACGAACTGCTGCAGGGCCTGCATGTTCCCGTCCGGCAGACGCTCGGCCATCGGCTGGATGGACTTGCGCCGGCCATCGAGCATCAAGCCTCGCAGATAGCACTCGCCCCACCGCCGCTGATCCCGCCGCGGAAACGACCCGAACACATCGGCAACGAACTCCGCCAACTCGCCCCGGAGCCGTTCCACTTCCCCCAACCTCACTCCAGGAAGCTGCCCACCATCAGCCGTGATCACTCAACGTAACGAAGCACTACTAGGCCGCAGCGGCGTGCTCCTCACCTACGAGGGCCACGGCCATGGCAGCGTCACCAACGGCCCGTGCATGGAGAACACCGTGGACAGCTACCTCACCGACCTGACAGTCCCACCCCGGCACACCCACTGCCCCGCCGTGCCGTCCTGACGACTCGGCGCTCCGGCTGGAGGTGTGGGTCCACCGGCGGCCCACCCCTCGGGCGGCGCGGAGCTACCGGAGCGGTCCCCGCTCGTCGACGTGGCCAGTGGGCTCCGACAAGAACACGTCGGCACCCACTGGCCCGTAGGCGACGCGCGCGGCTTCTCCGGCCCGCGCCAAGGCCGTCGGCGACCCGAGCGGCAAGCCCAACGAATCCCTCACCAGGAACAGGCTCGTAACGTGCGAACTCCCCCTACTGGCGGCGTCGTTGACGGGTCGTCGGTGAACCGGTACGACTGACCCACCCGGTGCCGCACGCCCCGCCCTTCACTGGAGGCCGCCTTGCGAAGACACGCCACCGCTCCCCCAGCCCCGGCCGGCCCCGGACGTCCGCTGCGGAGCGCCGTCCCGTTCGTCTCCTCGGCCCTGCTGCTGTCGCTGCTCGGCGCGGCCCCCGCGCATCCCGCCCCGGACTCCTCCGCCGGCCGTCTGCAGCGGGCGTTCGCCACAGCGGCGGCCGACTACCACGTGCCGCAGAGCGTGCTGCTGGCCGTGTCCTACCTCCAGTCCCGCTGGGACAGCCACGGTGGTGCGCCGAGTGTGACGGGCGGCTACGGCCCGATGCACCTCACCGACGCGCGTACCGCGCTCGCCACCGCCGCGCGGTCCGCCCCGGAACACTTCACCGGGGAGCACCTCGCCGGGGAGCATTTCGCCGGGGGCGCGGAGGATCCCCGCGGCGACACCGGCCGTGCCGCGCTGCGCCCCGCGGCGTCTCGCCCCGCCGCCGGGGCTCCCATACCCTCGGCGGTCCCGGCCCGGCTGCGGACCCTGCCGAAGGCCGCGGAGCTGACCGGTGTCCCGGCCGCGCGGCTGCGTTCGGACCCGGCCGCGAACGTGGCCGGCGGTGCCGCGCTGCTCGCCGCCGCGCAGAAGGAGCTGGGCGGACCGGCGAGCGCCGACCCGGCCGACTGGTACGCCGCGGTGGCCCGGTTCTCCGGCGCCGACGACACGGCGACCGCCACCGCGTACGCCGACGACGTGTACGACGTGCTGCGCACCGGCGAGGAGCGGGTCACGGACGACGGCCAACTGGTGACCCTGGCCGCCCGGCCCGGGACCGTCCCCGACACCGGGCGGCTGCGGCGGGCGGGCCTGCGCCCGCCGCCCGCGGACGGCACCGAGTGCCCCCGGTCGGTCTCCTGCACCTCGGTCCCGGCACCGTACGAGGAGTTCGGGGACGACGACTACGGCAACCACGACCTCGGCGACCGCCCGGCCTCCCAGCGGATCAAGTACATCGTCATCCATGACACGGAGGGCTCCTGGGAAGGGGTCATGAACCTGATCCAGGACCCCACCTATGTGTCGTGGAACTACACGATTCGCTCGACCGATGGGTTGATCGCCCAGCACGTGAAGGCGAAGGACGTGGCCTGGCACGCGGGCAACTGGGATGTCAACGCCCGCTCGATCGGCATCGAGCACGAGGGGTTCCTGGCCGCTCCGGACGCCTGGTACACGGAGGAGATGTACCGTTCCTCGGCGCGGCTGGTGCGGTACCTGGCCAGGACGTACGGCATCCCGCTGGACCGGCAGCACATCCTGGGCCACGACAACGTGCCCGGGCCGACCGCCTCCACCGTCCCCGGGATGCACACGGACCCGGGCCCGTACTGGGACTGGCGGCACTACTTCCGGCTCCTGGGCCGGCCACTGGGGCCCACGGCCGGCCCGCACTCGGGCGTGCTGACGGTGCTGCCGGACTACGACGCGAACCGGCCCGTGTACACCGGCTGCGCCGCCAAGGGCGAGCCGTGCCCGGCGCACGGCTCGGGCGAGGTGCGGCTGTACACGGACCACGACGAGAGCGCGCCGCTGGTCAGGGACATCGGGCTGCGGACGGACCCGACCGACGGTGTGAACGATCTGTCCTCGCGGGTCTCCACCGGCCAGCAGTACGCGGTGGCCGGCCGCTGGGGCGACTGGACGGCCATCTGGTACCTGGGGCAGCGGGCCTGGTTCCGCGACCCGGCCGGACGGCGGACGGCGGTGCCCGCGAGGGGCCTGGTGGTGACCCCTCGCGAGGGTCTGGCGAGCGTCCCGGTGTACGGCCGTGCCTATCCGGAGAGGGCGGCCTATCCGGCGGGCGTCCCCGCCCAGTCGGTGGTGCCGCTGCCGTACACGATCCCGGCCGGGCAGCGCTATGTGGTCGGTGACGAGATGCCGGGCGAGTACTACTACGCGGTCACCTTCACCCCGGACGCGCACCGGGTGGTGGTCGGCGAGGACCGGTACTACGAGATCCAGTACGGCCACCGGATCGCCTTCGTCCGGGCCGCGGACGTGACGGTCGAGGACGGGGCCGCGGCGGGCCGGTGAGGACTCAGCCCTGCTGGAACAGTTCCGCCGGGAGCGGCTTCAGCAGGGCGTACAGGTCGTCGGTGATGGGCCGGTCCCAAGCGGCGATGGTCACCAGCACGCCGTCGCTGCGGTCGAACTGGACGCAGGAGATCCGGCTCTCGGAGAGCTTCAGCCGCCGCACGATGAGGAGGTTGTCGCCCTGGAGCACCGGGGTGTCCTCGGTGCCGACGACGGTGACCTCCTCGTCGTTCTCCAGCGCCAGCAGCAGCTGTCCCACCTCGAAGGGGATCTCGCCCTCGGCGACGTCGCGGGCCGGGGAACCCTCCGGGAGATTGCCGATGATCATGGCGGGGCCGCGTCCGCCGAACAGGTCGTAGCGCAGGAAGACACCCTGGCAGGTGCCGTCGGGAGCGGGCAGCAGGCCCGCGCCGAGATTGCCCGGCCAGTCGCCCGGGTCCATGGCCAGCACGTCGAAGTCGGGTCCGGCGGGGGTCGCGCTGCGGCGGCGGAGGAACGACATGCGGCCATGGTACGTGCCCCTGCCCCACCAGGTGACCTGTGGGCGCCCGGGAGACCGGCTAGCCCAGCGGGCAGCTGGTGAGCAGGGTGGCGGGGTCCGCGCCGGGCGGGCGGGGGACCGTGTGGTCCGCCGGTGGGCGGCCCGCTCCGGCGATCCAGCGTTCCAGGGCGGTGAACGCGGCACGGTGGCAGGGCACCATCGGGCGCAGCCGGTCCGGGAAGGCGTCGGCCAGGGCGTCGGTGTGGGTGCCGTCCTCGATGCGGTAGTAGCGCAGCAGGAAACCTCGGCCGGCCGCGTGGACCATGCGGGCGTAGACGTCGGAGCCCTGGCTGATGGGGAGCAGCACGTCGAGGGTGCCCTGGAGGGTGATCAGGGGTTTGCCGATGCGGCCGGTCAGGGCGATGCGGTCGACCGCCCGGTGGACGGCGGCGGGGCGGGCCGGGTAGGCGTAGTCGGCGTCGCAGCCGGGGGTGCCGGAGGCGCAGTACGGGGTGCCCGCCTCGGTGGCGCCGTCGTAGCCGGGGTCGAGTTCCTCACGGTAGAGGCGCTGGGTGAGGTCCCAGTAGACCTGGTGGTGGTACGGCCACAGGAACTCGGAGCCGGCCGGGTAGCCGGCCCGGTGCATCGCCGCCGTGGCCTCGGCGGCGCGGGGGCCGCCGGCGGCGTGGTCGGGGTAGTGGCGCAGGGCGGCCGGCAGGAAGGTGAGCGGGTTGGGGCCGTCGGCGCGCCACAGGGTGCCCTCCCAGTCGACCCCGCCGTCATAGAGCTCGGGGTGGTGTTCCAGTTGCCAGCGCACCAGGTAGCCGCCGTTGGACAGGCCGGTGGCGAGGGTGCGGGCCGGGGGCCGGTGGTAGCGCCGGGTGACGACGGTGCGGGCGGCGCGGGTGAGCTGGGTGAGCCGGGTGTTCCATTCGGCGATGGCGTCGCCGGGCCGGCGGCCGTCGCGGAAGAAGGCCGTGCCGGTGTTTCCCTTGTCGGTGGCGGCGTAGGCGTAGCCGCGGGCGAGGACCCAGTCGGCGATGGCCCGGTCGCCCGCGTACTGCTCGCGGTTGCCGGGGGTGCCCGCGACGACCAGGCCGCCGTTCCAGTGGTCGGGCAGCCGGATCACGAACTGGGAGTCGTGGTGCCAGCCGTGGTTGGTGTTGGTGGTGGAGGTGTCCGGGAAGTAGCCGTCGATCTGGATGCCGGGGACGCCCGTGGGGGTGGGCAGGTTCTTGGGGGTGAGGCCCGCGTAGTCGGCCGGGTCGGTGTGGCCGGAGGCGACGGTGCCTGCGGTGGTCAGCTCGGCGAGGCAGTCGGTCCGCTGTCGGGCGGCGCCGGGTACGCGCAGCAGGGCGCGTGCGGCGCAGTGGGCGTCGGGGTTCCCGGGGTCGGTGGTCGTGGCGCCGGCCGGGGTGGCCGGGGTGGCCAGGAGCGCGCAGACGGTGGCGAGCGCCAGGGCGCCGAGCGGGGTGCGCCGGGCGCGGTGTTCTCTTCGGTGCGGAAACATACGGCTCCTCCGGCGGGTTGGGGACGCGCTGGAGGCTAGGGGTGGTGTGGGTGTTCCGGACATGTGTGGGGTCGCCATGATGGCGGCCCGTTCGGCGGTGCCGACCACCATGGCGGCGTTGTACAGGCGCTGACGTGTGGTCAGGGGCACGCGGTGTCTGCGAGGGTGAAGTAGCCCGTGGGTGATTCCTTCAGGGTGTGGGTGACGAACGTGTTGTACAGGCCCATGTTCTGGCCGGAGCCGACGGCGTAGGTGTAGCCGCCGCTGGTAGTGGCCCGTCCCGCTTGGACGTGGGCGTAGTTGCTCGCCGTCCAGCAGGCGGCGGGGTCGGGGTCGCCCGGATCCGGGTCGCCCGGGTCGGGGTCACCGGGGCCGGTGGTGTCCAGGCCGAAGAACCGGGCGATCCAGCGGCTGGAGCAGATGGAGTCGAGGAAGTACGGGGCCCCGGTACCGCCGCACTGCTCGGCGCCGGTGCCGGGGTCGACCGGGGTGCCGTGGCCGATGCCGGGGACCCGGGCGACCTCGACGGCCACGGTGCCGTCGGCGGCCAGGTACTGCTCCTGCCGGGTGCCGTCCGGCCCGATGGCCGTGGTCCGGGTGGGCGTCTGGGACAGGCCGTGCAGGGCGGTCCACTGGTCGCGCAGGTCGGTGGCGTTGCGCGGTACGACGGTGGTGTCCTGGTCGCCGTACCAGATGGCCGCGCGCGGCCAGGGCCCGGTGTACGACGGGTGGGCGTCGCGCACCCGCTGGGCCCACTCGGCGGGGCTCCGGTCGACGCCGGGGTTCATGCAGAGGTAGGGGCTGTTGTCCTTGGTGCAGTCGTAGGGCAGGCCGGCGACGACGGCGCCCGCGGAGAAGACGTCGGGGTAGGCGGCGAGCATGACGGCGGTCATGGCGCCGCCGGCGGACAGGCCGGTGACGTGGACGCGGCCCGGGTCGGCGCCGTAGGCGGTGACGGCGTGGCTCACCATCTGCCGGACGGACAGGGCCTCGCCCTGGCCGCGCCGGTTGTCGCCGGACTGGAACCAGTTGAAGCACTTGTTCACGTTGTTGGCGGTGCCGGTCTCGGCGAGCACCAGCAGGAAGCCGTCCTCGTCGGCGAGCCGGGGCAGCCCGGAGTGGTCGGCGTAGAGCTGGGCGTTCTGGGTGCAGCCGTGCAGGGCCACCACCACCGCGGGGTGGGCCGGCAGGGTGGCGGGCCGGTACACGTACATGGTGAGGGCGCCCGGGTTGGACCCGAAGCCGCTCACCTTGGTGAGGGTGACGGCGGCGCGGGCCTCGGGGGCCGGGGCGGCGAGCGCGGTGCCGAGGACGACGGCGAGGACGGCGAGCAGGCGGGGCAGGAAGCGGGGCAGCGGCCGGGTGCGCGGGCGCGCTCCGGGGGCCCCGCGCAGCGGGGGCAAGGACATGGCGGCTCCTTCGGTGGACACACGGACCCCGGCCGCTCCGGCACGGACGGTGCCGGAGCGGCGGGGGTGGCGGAACCGTAGGCGCGGGTGTGTCCGGGCACCATGGCGTCGCACCCCACAGCCGACGGAGCGCCGGTCGGCTCCGGGGGGATTGCGGGGCGCGGTGCGGTGTGCTAGGTCGCCTGCCCGGGCCTCATTCCCGGTGCGGGGCGGGCGGTACCACCGCGACGGGGCTCGCCGCGTGCAGCAGTACGGCCTGGGTGACCGAGCCCATCATGCGGGCCGGGGCGAGCAGTCGCCGCCGGTGCCGGCCGACGACCACGAGTGCGGCGTCCTTGGAGGCGGCGACCAGGTGGCCGGCCGCGTCGCCGGGCAGTGCCTCGGCGCCGGCGCGGACTTCGGGGTGGCGCTCACGGTGCGGGGCGAGGAAGCCGTCGGCGAGGGTGCGGATCTCCTCGGCCACGGCGTCCTGGTCGGCCGGCGGCGGCACCGGCTGGCCGGGCGCGGACCAGGTCGGCGCCGGCCAGGGATAGGCGGCGATCACCTGGAGCCGGGCGTGGCGCAGGGCGGCCTCCGCGAAGGCGAAGGCGAGGACGTCCTCGTCGGGGCTGTCGGCGTGCAGTCCGACGACCACCCGGGGCCCGGGCTCGGCGGGGGCCTCCCCGTGGACCTCGCGGCCGGGCGGGGGCACGACGACCACGGGGCACCGGGCGTCCCGGGCGGCGGCGAGGCCGTTGGAGCCGAGCAGCAGGCTGGCGAAGCCGCCGCGGCCCCGGGAGCCGAGCACCAACAGCTGGGCGTCGTCGCCCAGTTCGGGCAGGACGGCGCCGGGTACGCCTTCCAGGGCGACGTACTCCACGGCCGGTTCCCCGGCGTGGTCCCCGAGCCGGGTGCGCACCTCGCCGAGGACCGGGTCGTCCTCGGTGTCGGGCGGTCCGGCGACCAGTACGCCCGCCTGGCCCCAGGCGGCGTACTGCCGTACGTGCACCACTCGCAGCGGTGCCGCGCGGTGGCGGGCGGCGTCCAGGGCCCAGTCCAGGGCACGCAGGCTGTCGGCGGACCCGTCGACCGCGGCGATGACCGGCGTGGCGTTCATCCTTCTCACCTCCGGAACACGACCTTCCCCTTTTGCTGGGGCCAGCCTGGCTCAGGTCCGGCCCCGGCGGGGTTGCTGCCGGTCGCGTGTCCGGAAATCCGTGGGTGACACCCCCGGTTCAGGTGAGATCGAACTCGCCTTCGCGCGCGCCGGAGACGAAGGCGCCCCATTCGGCGGGGGTGAAGATCAGGGACGGGCTCTCCGGCCGGCCGCTGTTGCGCATCGCGATGAAGCCCTCGACGAAGGCGATCTGGACATCGCCCAGCCCTCGGCTGCTGGACTGCCACTCGGCCTTGCTGAGGTCCAGCTCCGGCTTGTCCCAGCCCGCGAGCGGCTTGTGCTGGGTGGTGCTCTCGGCCACGTCCGTGCTCCTCCCGGTTCGTCGTCCGCGGGTCAGCCTAGCGACCGGTCGCTACGGCGGACAGGGCGCGCGAGGGCGATCTTTGCGGCGGTGCGGCCCCGGTCGTCCCGCTGCCCGTCCGCCGGGCGGTCGCCGGGATTGCCCGGCCGGGGCCGTCAGGAGTCGGGGGGCTCGGAGCCGACGAGCCACATGGCGAAGAACTGCGAGCCGCCGCCGTAGGCGTGTCCGAGCGCCCGGCGGGCCCCGTCCACCTGGTGGTCGCCGGCCCGGCCGCTCACCTGGAGGGCGGCCTCGGCGAAGCGGATCATGCCGGAGGCACCGATGGGGTTGGCGCTGAGCACGCCGCCGGACATGTTGACGGGCAGGTCGCCGTCGAGCGCCGTCACCCCGGACTCGGTGAGTTTCCAGCCCTCGCCCGGCGCGGCGAAGCCCAGGTTCTCCAGCCACATCGGCTCGTACCAGGAGAACGGCACGTACAGCTCGACGGCGTCGATGTCCCGGCGCGGGTCGGCGATCCCGGCCTGCCGGTAGACGTCGGCGGCGCAGTCCCGGCCGGCCCGCGGGGAGACGAAGTCCTTGCCGGCGAAGAGGGTGGGTTCGCTGCGCATGGCGCCGCCGTGCAGCCAGGCGGGCGGCCGGGGGGCGCGGGCTGCTCCGGCGCGGTCGGTGAGGACCATGGCGCAGGCGCCGTCGGAGGACGGGCAGGTCTCGGAGTAGCGGATGGGGTCCCACAACATGGGGGACGCCACCACCTTTTCCAGGGTGATGTCGTGTTCGTGGAGGTGGGCGTAGGGGTTCTTCAGGGCGTTGCGGCGGTCTTTGCAGGCGACGAGGGCGCCGATGGTGTCGGGGGCGCCGCTGCGTCGCATGTAGGCGCGCACATGGGGGGCGAAGAAGCCGCCGGCTCCGGCGAGCAGCGGCTGCTGGAAGGGGATGGGCAGGGACAGGCCCCACATGGCGTTGGACTCGGACTGTTTTTCGAAGGCGAGGGTGAGGACCGTGCGGTGGACGCGGGCGGCGATCAGGTTCGCGGCGACGAGCGCGGTGGATCCGCCGACGGAGCCGGCGGTGTGCACGCGCAGCATGGGTTTGCCGACGGCGCCGAGGGCGTCGGCGAGGTACAGCTCGGGCATCATCACGCCCTCGAAGAAGTCGGGTGCCTTGCCGATGACGACGGCGTCGATGTCGGCCCAGGTCAGCTCCGCGTCCTGAAGGGCGCGCGTGGCGGCCTCGCGGACGAGTCCGGCGATCGAGACGTCCCGGCGGGCGGCGACGTGCTTGGTCTGGCCGATCCCGGTGACGGCCACGGGCTCCTTGCTCATCGTGGATCCCCTTCGAGTACGGCGACCAGGTTCTGCTGGAGACAGGGGCCGGAGGTGGCGTGGGCGAGGGCCCGGTCGGAGTCGCCGCGGTGGACGCGGGTGGCGGCCTCTCCGACGCGGACGAGCCCGGCGGCCATGACCGTGTTGGCGGCGAGGGCGCCGCCGGAGGGGTTGACGCGGACACTGTCGTCCAGGCGCAGGGCCCGGCGCAGGACACCTCCTGGGAGCTGAACGGGGCGTGCAGTTCGGCGGTGTCGACGGGCCGTTCGAAGGCGCCCGCCCGCTCGGCGGCGAGCCGGGTGGAGGGTGAGTCGGTGAGGTCGCGTACGCCGAGGGAGTGGGCCTCGACGCGGTGGTCGATGCCCCGGATCCAGGCGGGGCGTTCGCACAGGTCGCGGGCCCGGTCCCCGGCCGCGAGGAGCACGGCGGCGGCGCCGTCGCCGATGGGTGGGCAGTCGCCGGTGCGCAGCGGCCGTACGACGTAGTCGCCCTGCGGGACACGTCCCGTGAGCTGGGCGTGCGGGTTGGCCGCGGCGTCGGCCCTGCTGCGGGCGCCGACGGCGGCCAGCGCGGCTTCGTCGGTGTGCCCGGCATCTATGAGTGCCTGGGCCTGGAGGGCGGCGAGGGCTATGGAGTCGGGCCACAGGGGGGCGACGTAGTAGGGGTCGAGCTGGCGGGTGAGGACGTCCCGTACCGAGCCGGGTGAGCACTTGCCGTAGGAGTAGACGAGCGCGGTGTCGGCGTCCCCGGTGAGGAGTTTGGTCCATGCCTCGTACAGCGCCCAGGCGCCGTCCATCTCGACGTGCGACTCGGAGATGGGCGGCCAGGCGCCGACGCCGTCGAGGGCGAGGGTGAAGGAGAAGGCGCGGCCGGCCAGGTAGTCGCTGGAGCCGGAGCAGGTGAAGCCGATGTCGGCGGTCTTCAGGCCGGTCCGCGCCAGGACCTCGTGCAGGACCGGCATCACCATCTCGACCTCGGAGGTGTCCTCGGTGGAGCGCCGGTGGCCGGTCTGGGCGAAGGCGACGACGGCGATGTCCCGGGGGCCGGGCGTGTGACGGCCGGTCACAGCAGCTCCTTGTACGTCTCGTAGGGGGCGTCGGGTTCGCCGGTGGGCCGGTAGTGGTCGGGGTGGCGGGCCCCCTCGGTCCACACCGGCTCCACCCGCAGGCCCATGCGGACCCGGTCGTAGGGGATGCCGCCGATCCGGGCGTGCAGGGCGAGGTCGGCGCCGTCGAGGGCGATGTGGGCGTAGACGTACGGCACCTCGATGTCGAGGTTCTTGGCCTTGATGTTGACGATGCAGAAGGTGGTGACTGTGCCCCGGGGACCCACGTCGACCTGTTCCGCTGTGGCGACGCCACATGTGGGGCACGCACCCCTGGGCGGGACGTACACCTTGCGGCAAGAGGGGCAGCGTTCGCCGACGATGCGCCGGGCGGCGAGGGCGTTGATGTAGGCGGACTGGGCGCGGCCGGGCGAGTAGGTGTAGTCGAGGCGGGCGGGGGTGACGATGCCGGTGAGCGGGTGCTCGAAGGCGCCGGTGTGGCCGGCCGGTCGTACGGGTTCGCCGTCGTGGGGCTCGAAGCAGGCGATGTCGGTGATGGCCCCGGTGCGTTCCGCCGCCCAGCGGACGCGCACCCGCATGCCGGTACGGACGGCTTCGGGGCCGGGGGCGTCGAGGGCGTGCAGCAGGGCGGTGTCGGCGCCGTCGAGCCGGACCAGGACCCAGGCGAAGGGAGTGGCGAGGGGCTGGCCGCGGCGGGGGGCGTGGTTCCAGGCCCAGGTGGTGACGGTGCCGGTGGGGGCGACCTCCACCAGGTCGCGCAGTTCGGCGGCGGTGACGGGGTCGTACTCGACGGGCGGGACGAGGGTGCGGCCGTCGGTGGTGCGTACACCGAGGACGACGCGTTCGCGCAGGCCGGTGAGGAAGGCGCTCTGGACGGGGCCGAGGGAGCGGGTGAACGGGAACTCCACGACGAGCGGCGCGGAGAGGACTTCGGGCATGGGGGCTCCTCGGGTCAGGCGCGTTTGTAGACGGGGGGCCGCTTCTCGGCGAAGGCGCGGGCGCCTTCCTTGGCGTCGTCCGTGCCGAAGACGGGCATACCGCGGGCGAGTTCGGCGGCGAGCCCGTCGGCCTCGGTCATCTCCGCCGTCTCGTAGACGGACGCCTTGACGGCCTCCACGGCGAGCGGGGCGCAGGCGTTGACCTGCTCGGCGATCTCCAGGGCCTTGGCGAGGGCGGTGCCGTCGGGCACGACATGGCCGATCAGGCCGATGCCGGCGGCTTCCCGGGCGGTGTAGGGGCGCCCGGTGAGCAGCATCTCCAGGGCGTGGGTGCGCGGGATCTGGCGCTGGAGGCGGACGGTGGAGCCGCCGACGGGGAACAGGCCGCGGCGCACCTCGAACAGGCCGAAGGTCGCGGATTCGCCGGCCACCCGGATGTCGGTGCCCTGGAGGATCTCGGTGCCGCCCGCGACGCAGTGGCCCTCGACGGCGGCGATCACCGGTTTGCGGGGGCGGTGGTGGCGCAGCATCGCCTTCCAGTGCAGGTCGGGGTCGGCCTCCAGCCGGTCGCGGTAGTGCTGTCCGGCCATGCCGTTCCCGGCCAGCGCCTTCAGGTCCATCCCGGCGCAGAAGACGCCCTGGGCGCCGGTGAGCACGATCGAGCGGACCGTGTCGTCGGCGTCGGCCTCCCGCCAGCCGTCGTAGAGGCCGACGAGCATCGCGAGGGACAGCGCGTTGCGGGCGTCGGGCCGGTTGAGCGTGAGCACCAGGGTGGCGCCCTCGCGCCGCACGGTGAGGTGTTCGGTACCGGTCATGGGCCAACTCCCCTCGGTCAGAACGAGAACAGGTTGCAGTAGGCGGGGAGGCACTGCAAGGGTTTTCTGACAGCCAGTCAGATTCTTTGGCGCCGGGCCTTCACAGTCGCGCCGCCCTTTGCTCTGATGACCGGCGAGCCGGCGGATGCCGGGCACGGGCGCCCGGGGTCAGGAGGAGCGGTGGAGTACAACCTTGCCGATCTGTTCGAGTCGGTCGTCGACGCGGTGCCGGACCGCGAGGCGCTGGTCTGCCTCGACCATCCCGGGACGGGCGCCGAACGCCGGCTGACGTACGCCGAGCTGGATGCCGCCGCCAACCGCGTCGCGCACCACCTGACGGACAGCGGTGTACGGCCCGGGGAGCACCTCGGCCTCCACCTGTACAACGGGGTCGAATATCTGCAGACGGTACTGGCCTGCCTGAAGGCCAGGATCGTCCCGGTGAACGTCAACTACCGCTATGTCCAGGACGAGTTGGCGTATCTCTATCGGGACGCGGACCTGGTCGCGCTGGTCTTCGACGGGGAGTTCGAGGACCGGGTGGCGGGGGCGCTGCCGCGGGCGCCGGGGCTGCGGCATCTGCTGCGGGTGGGGGAAGGCACGGGCGGGGTGCCGGGAGCGGTGCCGTTCGACCGGGCCGAGGCGTCCGGGCCGCCCGGGCGCGGCTTCCCGGCCCGCTCCGGTGACGACCTGTTCATCATCTACACCGGCGGCACCACGGGCATGCCCAAGGGCGTGATGTGGCGCCAGGAGGACCTCTTCTTCGCCGGGCTGGGCGGCGGGGCGCCGACCGGGGATCCGGTGAAGGCACCGGAGGAACTGGCCGAGCGGGTCGCAGCGGGCGGCGCCGGAATCACCTTCTTCCCCGCTCCCCCGCTGATGCACGGCACATCGACGCTCACCGCGTTCATCGGGTTCGACTTCGGCCAACGCGTCGTGCTGCACCGCAAGTTCGACCCCGAAGCGGTGCTGCGGACGGTACAGCGGGAGCGGGTCACCAGCATGTCGCTGGTCGGCGACGCGATGCTCCGCCCGCTGCTCGACGCGCTCGCCGGGCCGCTGCGGGGCACGGACTGCTCGTCGCTGTTCAGCGTCTCCTCCTCGGGCGCGATCCTGTCGGAGACGGTCCGCCGGCAGTTCCGCGAACTGCTGCCGGACACCCTGCTGCTGAACAACTTCGGCTCCTCGGAGTCCGGCTTCAACGGCACCGCCACCGAGGACGCGGGGCCCGGACGGGGTTTCCGCATCCGGGTCAACTCCCGTACCCGGGTGGTGGATCCGGTGACGCGGGAGCCGGTCGCGGCGGGCGCTGTCGGCCGGGTCGCGCAGTGCGGGCACGTGCCGCTCGGCTACTACAACGACCCGGTGAAATCGGCGGAGACGTTCTTCGAGCGGGACGGGCGGCGCTGGGTGCTGCTCGGCGACATGGCGACCGTCGACGCGGACGGCGTGGTCACCGTGCTGGGCCGGGGGTCCCAGTGCATCAACACCGGTGGCGAGAAGGTGTACCCGGAGGAGGTCGAGCAGGCTCTCAAGGCGCATCCGGACGTGTACGACGCGCTGGTGGCCGGCGTGCCGGACGCCCACTGGGGCAATCACGTGGCAGCCGTGGTCCAGTTGCGCGCGGGCGCGCCGCGCCCCTCGCTGGCCGACATCCAGCGTCACTGCCGCACCCGCCTGGCCGGCTACAAGGTGCCACGCCAGTTGGTGATCACGGACACCGTCCAGCGCTCCCCGAGCGGCAAGGCCGACTACCGGTGGGCCCGGGAGGTGGCCACGGCGGCGGAGTCGCCATGACCGGCGGGACCGTGCCGGCGGGCGGTCAGGCCCCGCCCGGCCGCCCGCCACTCGTCGGCCGCCGGGAAATTCCCGCAGACCCCTTGCCCTCGGGCCCGGTGGCCTGAATTACTTGCCCCAGCGGCGACGACCGAATGATCGGTCGTCCGGAATGTACGGCTGGGCAGGGAGAACGTTCCGATGACGGATGCGGTGGATCCGCTCGACGCGGGCGAACGGCTCGGGACCGAGGAGCTGCGGGCGCTCCAGCTGGAGCGGCTGCGGGCCTCGCTGCGGCACGCGTACGAGCACGTGCCGTTCTACCGGGAGTCCTTCGACAAGGCGGGCGTCCGCCCGGAGGACTGCCGTACGCTCGCCGACCTGGCCCGCTTCCCCTTCACGACGAAGGCCGACCTCCGGGCGAACTACCCGTACGGCATGTTCGCCGTCCCCCGGGAGCGGATCCGCCGGCTGCACGCCTCCAGCGGCACCACGGGACAGCCCACGCTGGTCGGCTACACCGACCGCGACCTCTCCATGTGGGCCGACCTGGTGGCGCGGTCCCTCCGGGCGGCCGGCGGCCGGCCCGGCGATGTCGTGCATGTGGCCTACGGCTATGGGCTGTTCACCGGCGGCCTGGGCGCCCACTATGGTGCCGAGCGGCTTGGCTGTACGGTCGTCCCCGCGTCCGGCGGCATGACGGCCCGTCAGGTACGGCTGATCCTGGACCTGGAACCGTCCGTCATCATGGTGACCCCCTCCTACATGCTCACGCTGCTGGACGAGTTCGAGCGGCAGGGCGTGGACCCGCGCGGCACCTCGCTGCGGGTGGGTGTCTTCGGGGCCGAGCCGTGGACCGAGCCGATGCGGCGGGAGATCGAGGAGCGGTTCGCGATCGACGCCGTCGACATCTACGGACTGTCCGAGGTGATCGGCCCCGGCGTCGCCCAGGAGTGCGCGGAGACCAAGGACGGGCTCCATGTGTGGGAGGACCACTTCTACCCGGAGATCGTGGACCCGGTCACGGGCGAGGTACTGCCGGAGGGCGAGCGGGGCGAGCTGGTGTTCACCTCGCTGACCAAGGAGGCCATGCCGGTCGTCCGGTACCGGACGCGGGACCTGACCCGGCTGCTGCCCGGCACGGCCCGGGTGTTCCGGCGGATGGAGAAGATCACCGGGCGCAGCGACGACATGGTGATCCTGCGCGGAGTGAATCTCTTCCCGACGCAGATCGAGGAGATCGTGCTGCGCACGCCCGGGGTGGCGCCGCACTTCCAGCTGCGCCTGACCCGGGAGGGCCGCCTCGACGCCCTGACCGTCCGGGCCGAGGCGCGCCCGGACGCGCCGCCGGAGGCGCGGGAGGCGGCGGCCCGGTCCATCGTGGCGGCGGTCAAGGACGGGATCGGGGTGTCGGTGCGGGCGGAGATCGTGGAACCGGAGTCGCTGGAGCGGTCGGTGGGCAAGATCCGCCGGATCGTGGACCTACGGTCCGGGGGCGACGGGTAGGCGGGACCGAGCCGGGCCCACCGGGGCCGGGTACAGCGGGACCGGGTCCAGCGGGCGACGCGCCCCGGATCCGGGCCTCACGGCACCGTGCTCGAACATGCCTCACGGCACCGTGCTCGATCCGGCCTCACGGCACCTTGCTCGGTGCCGCCGGGCCCCCGGCCGGTACGACCGGCGGGCGCGGCCTGGTCAGGTGCCGGGCCAGCGCGATCGCGGCCATCAGGGCGACCAGCCCCGTCACCCCCGGCCAGCCCAGTCCGCCGTACGCCCGTACCCCGAGCCAGGACCCGGCGCTGCCGCCGAGGAACGCGCAGGTCATGTAGGCGGTGTTGACGCGGGCCCGGGCGTCCGGGCGGAGCGCGAAGTTGCGGGCCTGGTTGGCGACCTGACCGCCCTGCACGGCCACGTCGAGGAGCAGCATGCCGGCCGCCAGCACGATCAGCCCGGCGGTGCCGCCCGTGCCGCCGAGGACCAGCACCCCCGCCGAGCCGATCGCCCCGAGCAGACACCACAGGCTCACCGCGTCCGGTCCCCGGCGGTCCGCCGCGCGTCCGGCGATGGGGGTGCAGAACATGCTCGCGGCGCCCACGAGTCCGAGCACGCCCACGGTCTGGGCGCCCATGGCGTACGTCGGCCCGGTCACGAGGAGGGTGAGCGCGGTCCAGGCGGCGCTGAAGCCGGCGAAGACGGTCGCCTGGTAGAGGCAGGAGCGCCGCAGGCCGGGTTCTTCGCGCAGCAGGCGCAGCGGGGCGGATATCAGCGCGGGATACGGCTGCCGGGACGTCGGTGTGGTGTCCGGCACCACCCGGGCGAGCAGCAGGGCGAGGGCGAGGACCAGGGCGGCGGCGGTGAGGTAGGGGGCGCGCCAGCCCAGCCACTCGCCGAGGGCGCCGCCGAAGGTGCGGGCCAGCAGGATGCCGCCGATGAGTCCGCTGAGGAGGGTGCCGGTGACGGCGCCGCGCCGTTCGGCGGGGACGAGTCCGGCGGTCATCGGGATGATGATCTGCGGGACGACCGTGGTGACGCCGGTGACGGCGCTCGCGGCGACGAGGACGGGGAGGGTGGGCGCGGCTCCGGCGAGGAGCAGGCCGGCCGCGGTCAGCGCGAGCAGGGTGACGACGAGCCGGCGGTGCGGGAGCCGGTCGCCGAGCGGGACCAGCAGGAAGATGCCGCCCGCGTAGCCGAACTGGGCCGCGGTCACGACAAGGGCCGCCTCGCCCGCCGGGACGCGCAGGTCGGCGGCGATCAGCGCGCTGATGGCCTGGGGGAAGTAGACGGTGGCGACGCTCACTCCGCAGGCGAGCGCGAGCACGAGGATCACCCGGCGGGGTGGGGTGGGCGGTGCGGGGGACGCGGACACGCGGCACCTCTTCGGGAACCGGTTTGAACGGTTGCCGCACGGTACCAGTCAAACCGGTTCGCCTTGTAGGGTGAGGGGGTGCCGACGACGCTCCGCTTCCGCCAGGGTTCGGGCCGCCTCTGTCTGGATTTCGCCCGGACGCTGCGCTTGCGGGGCACGGCCGAGGCCGTGGAGGAACTGCCCGACGCCGAGGCCCTGGCCGCCTGGGTAGGGCAGTGCGGCCCCTGCCCGGCCGGGGCCGGCGACGTACCGCCCGGCCTGGTGCGCGCGGCGCGGGAACTGCGCGAGGCGGTCCACCGGCTGATCACCGCCGCCCGCGCCGGCGCGGCCCCGGACGAGCGGGCGCGCGCCCTGGTCAACGAGGCCGCGGCCCGTCCCGTGCCGGTTCCCGCGCTCACCGCCTCGGGCCGGCTGGCCTGGCACGCCGGGGACCCGGTGCGTGCCACGCTGGCCCTCGTCGCCCGGGACGCGCTGGACCTGGTCACCTCCCCGGCCGTGGGCCGGGTGCGCGACTGCGCGGGGACCTCGTGCGGGGCGCTGTTCCTGGACACCTCGCGGCCGGGCACCCGGCGCTGGTGCTCGATGGGCACCTGCGGCAACCGCGCGAAGAAGGCCGCACTGCGCCGCCGGGCCGCGGGCGGGCCAGGGCCGGCCGGAGGGTGACCGGGGCCGGAGGGTGACCGGGGCCGGCCGGCGCCCGGTGACCGTGGCGGTGCCCCGTACCGGAAGTGGTCCCCGGCCGTCGTAGCGGTCTCCAGTCGCCGTAGCGGTCTCTAGTCGCCGAAACGGTCGCGGAGTTCGCGTTTGAGGATCTTGCCGCTGGCGTTGCGTGGCAGCTCGGGGACGAACAGCACGCGTTTGGGCGCCTTGAACGGGGCGATCCTGTCCTTCACATGGGCGATGAGCTGATCCTCCGTCACCTCGGCGCGCGGCACGACGACCGCGGTGACGGCCTCGATCCACCGTTCGTCGGGCAGGCCGATCACGGCGGCCTCGGCGACCGCCTCGTGGGTGTAGAGCACGTCCTCGACCTGGCGTGAAGCCACCAGTACGCCGCCGGAGTTGATGACGTCCTTCACCCGGTCCACAATGGTGAGGTAGCCCTCGGCGTCCCGCACCGCGAGGTCCCCGGAGTGGAACCAGCCGCCGCGGAACGCCTCGTCGGTCTCCTCGGGCCGGTCCCAGTAGCCCTCGCACAACTGCGGGGAGCGGTAGACGATCTCGCCCGGGACCCCGACGGGGACGTCCGTGCCGTCCAAGTCGACCACCCGGGCGTCCACGAACAGGACGGGGCGGCCGCAGGAGTCCGGCCGCGCGTCGTGCTCTTCGGGGCCGAGGACGGTGGCCAGCGGGCCGATCTCGCTCTGGCCGAAGCAGTTGTAGAAGGCGAGGTGCGGCAGCCGTGCGCGCAGGCGCCGCAGTACCGGGACGGGCATGACCGACGCGCCGTAGTAGGCCTTGCGCAGCCCGGACAGGTCGCGGGTCGCGAAGTCCGGGCGGCCCGCGAGGCCGATCCAGACCGTCGGCGGGGCGAACAGGCTGTCCACGCGGCCGGTCTCGATCAGGTCGAACAGCCGGTCCCCGTCGGGCGCGTCCAGGATGAGGTTCGTCGCGCCGACCGCGAGGTACGGCAGCAGGAAGACATGTGTCTGCGCCGAGTGGTACAGCGGAAGCGCGTGCACGGGCCGGTCGCCGGCCTTGAGGTCGAGGGCCGTGATGGCGCTCAGGTAGGCGTGCACCAGGGCCCGGTGGGTCATCATGGCGCCCTTGGGCAGGGCGGTGGTGCCGGAGGTGTACAGCAACTGCGCGAGGTCCTCGGCGCGGGGTTCCGGGCCGTCGTACGGCGGTGCCTCCGGGAGCAGGGCGAGCAGCGAGTCGCCGGTGTCGCGCAGCGGCAGCGTCCGCGTCCCGTCCGGCAGCCGCCCGGTGAGGCCGGGATCGGCGAGGACGAGCGCGCTGCCGGACTGGCCGAGGACGTAGGCCAGGTCGTCGCCGGTGAGGTTGTGGTTGATCGGCACATGGACCAGGCCCGCGCGGGCGCAGGCGAGGAAGGCGATCAGATAGGCGTCGGAGTTGTGGCCGTAGGCGGCGACCCGGTCGCCGGGCGTGCGGCCCTCGGCGAGCAGCAGCGAGGCCGCGCGGGAGACGGCGTCGTCCAGTTCCTCGTACGTCCACGCCCGGTCGCCGTACTCGACGGCGACGCGCGCCGGGGTGCGCCGGGCGCTGCGCCGCAGCATCCCGTCGACCGTGCTGCCCTGTGCCTGCGTCATGCCTCAGGATCCTCGGCATACCGCCCGGGGCGGGTCAAGCACCCGGGAGTGCCGAACGTCCGGCACATGGTTCCGGCGCACATGTGGCGAGCCCACAGTGAGGTCACACCGGGCGTGTGCGGCCCTGCCAGTACGGCTCCCTCAGCCGCCGTTTGTAGAGCTTGCCGTTGGGGTCGCGGGGCATCTCGGCGGTGAAGTCGACGGTCCTGGGGCGCTTGTAGGGGGCGAGCCGTCCGGCGCAGTGGTCCAGGATCGCGGCGGCGAGCGCGGGCCCGGGTGCGTGGCCCGGGGCCGGTTCGACGACGGCCTTGACCTCCTCGCCCCAGTCGTCGTGCGGGATGCCGAAGACGGCGGCGTCGGCGACGGCGGGGTGGCCGAGGAGCACGGACTCGATCTCGGCCGGGTAGATGTTGACCCCGCCGGAGATGATCAGGTCGATCTTGCGGTCGCGGAGGAAGAGGTAGCCGTCCTCGTCCAGGTAGCCGAGGTCGCCGACGGTGAAGAAGTCGCCGATGCGGTTGTTGCGCGTCTTGGTCTCGTCCTTGTGGTACGAGAAGCCGCCGGTGTTCATCTTCATGTAGACGGTGCCGAGCCGTCCGGGCGGCAGCCGTTCGCCGTCCTCGTCGAAGACGGCGAGTTCGCTGATGGGCCAGGCCTTGCCGACGGTGCCGGGCTTCTTCAGCCAGTCCTCGGCGGTGGCGAAGGCCCCACCGCCCTCGCTCGCGGCGTAGTACTCCTCCACACACGGGCCCCACCAGTCGATCATCGCGCGTTTCACATGGTCGGGGCAGGGCGCGGCGCCATGGATGGCGTGCCGCAGGGACGAGACGTCGTAGCGGGCCCGGATGTCGTCGGGGAGGGCCAGCAGCCGGTGGAACTGGGTCGGGACCATATGGGTGTGGGTGCACTTGTGTGTGTCGATGAGCCGGAGCATCTCCTCGGGCGTCCACTTGTCCATCAGGACGAGGCGGTGGCCGAGGTGCAGGGACGCGCCGGCGAACTGGAGGACGGCGGTGTGGTAGAGCGGCGAGCAGACGAGGTGCACGTTGCCGTCATGGGGCCGGATGCCGAAGATGCCGAGGAAGCCGCCGAGGTGGGCCTCCTCGGGGCGTTTGCCGGGCAGCGGGCGGCGGATGCCGCGGGGCCGGCCGGTGGTGCCCGAGGTGTAGTTCATGACCCAGCCCAGTTCCCGGTCCGCGGGTGCCGACGCGGGCTGTCCGGCGAAGAGGCGGTCGTACGGCCGGAAGCCCTCGGCCGTGCCGACGGCGTACAGGTGGCTCGCCGGGAGCCCGGCCTCGTCGGCCGCCCGGCGGGCCGGGCCGGCGTACCGCTCGTGGGCGAGGAGCACCTTGGCGCCGGAGTCGGCGACGATCCAGGCGATCTCCGGGCCCACGAAGTGGTGGTTGACCGGCACGAGGTAGAGGCCGGCCTGGGTGGCGGCGAGGTAGGCGGTGAGGAACTCGGGCCCGTTGGGCAGGACGACGGCGAAGGCGTCCCCGCGCCGCAGGCCGGCCGCGCGCAGGCCGTGGACCAGGCGGTTGGCGGCGGCGTGCAGCCGGCCGGCGGTCCACTCCTCACCGTCCGGCGCGATCAGGGCGGTGCGGTCGGGGTCCTGGGCGGACTGGGCCCAGAAGCCGGCGGGGGGTGTGGTCACCGGCCGCTCCTTCCGGCGATGCGGCTGATACGGTCCACGGCCTGTTCGAAGCCGCGGGTGAGGTCGTCGAGGACGGCCTGGACCGAGCGTTCGGCGGTCATCCGGCCGACGATCTGGCCGACGGGCGTGCCGAGCAGCGGTTCCACCTCGTACTTCTGGACACGGGAGACCGCCTCGGCCACCAGCAGCCCCTGCAACGGCATCGGCAGCGCGCCGGGCCCGGCCGGGTCGTCCCAGGCGTCGGTCCACGCGGTGCGCAGCTGGCGTGCGGGTTTTCCGGTCAGGGCGCGGGAGCGGACGGTGTCCCCGGACCCGGCGGCGAGCAGTTTGCGGGTCAGGGCGGGCGAGTGCAGGTCGGCTTCTGTGGTGGTCAGCCACAGGGAGCCCAGCCATACACCTTGGGCGCCGAGGGTGAGTGCCGCCGCCACCTGGGCGCCGCTGCCGATGCCTCCGGCGGCCACGACGGGCAGCGGGTCGACGGCGTCGACGACCTCGGGGGTGAGGACCATGGTGGCGATCTCGCCGGTGTGTCCGCCGGCCTCGTAGCCCTGGGCCACGACGATGTCGATGCCCGCGTCCCGGTGCTTCACGGCGTGCCGGGCGCTGCCGGCGAGCGCGGCGACCGGGATGTCCCGGTCGTGGGCGCGCGCGACGACGTCGGGGGGCGGGGCGCCGAGGGCGCTCGCCAGCAGCCGGATCGGGTGGTCGAAGGCGACGTCGAGCTGGGTGCGGGCGACCTGCTCCATCCAGCCGGTGATGCGCCACCCGGACGTGTCGCCCGCGGCCAGTTCGGGCACGCCGTGCGCGGCGAGGGTGTCGCGCACGAACCGCCGGTGCGCCTCGGGGATCATCGCCTCGACGTCGGCCTCCGTGACCCCTTCGACCTTCTTGGCGGGCATGACGACGTCCAGCCCGTAGGGGTGGCCGCCGGTGTGCGCGTCGAGCCAGTCGAGGTCGCGTGCGAGGTCGTCGGGGGCGGTGTAGCGGACCGCGCCGAGCACGCCGAAGCCGCCGGCCCGGCTGATGGCCGCGGCGACGGCGGGGAACGGCGTGAAGCCGAAGACGGCGTGCTCGATTCCCAGTTTCCTGCTCAGCTCCGTCTGCATGGGCGCAGGATGGCGCAGCCGGGCGGAGGACGGAAGACCTTTCCTGATGACTCGTCAGATTCTGCGGAGGGCCTCGCGCCCCGTTGACACGCCCCGCGCCTGACAGGAAAGTTTCACGGTGCGGGACGGGTCCGGAAAGATACTTTCAGGCGGGAGGCCGCGGACGATGACGGACAACCTGGCAGGCGGAAGAGCGGGCGGGCCGACCCGCAGGCGGCTCGTGGCCGGCTCCCTGGCCGCGGGCGGCGCCCTGGCCCTCGGCGCGTTCCCGGCGGGCCCGGCCGCCGCCGCGCCCGATGCGTCCGGCCGCCGCACCACCCTGCGGTACGGCTCCCCCGAACGCGCCGGGCTGCTCCCCGCGCAGCTGCGGCAACTCGTCGCGGACGCGGAGGCGTTCCTCGCCCCCTCCCCCCGGCACCCGTGGTACGCGGGCGCCGTCCTGCTCGCCGGGCGCGGCGGCACGGTGGCCCTGCACGAGCCGATCGGCATGGCGGTGCGCTACTCGGCGTACGACGAGAAGACCGACACCGGCGTCGAGTTGCCGCCCGACCGGCGACTGCCGATGACCCGGGACACCGTGTTCGACCTGGCGTCGGTCTCCAAGCTGTTCACCTCGCTCCTTGCCGTGCAGCAGATCGAGCGGGGCGCGCTGGACCTGGAGGGCGCGGTCGCCTCGTATCTGCCGGACTTCGGCCGCGCGGGCAAACAGCGGGTGACGATCCGTCATCTCCTCACGCACACGTCCGGTCTGCGGGCGTGGCTGCCGCTGTACACGGCGCCGGGCCACGCGGACAGGCTCCGGCTCATCTGGGACGAGGCACTCCTCGCCCCGCCGGGCTCGGCGTACCTGTACTCGGACCTGAACATGATCACGCTGGGGCTGGTCCTGGAGACGGTCACCGGCCGCCCGCTGGACGCGCTGCTGCACGAGCAGATCACCGGTCCCCTCGGCCTGGACGGCACCCGTTACCGCCCGCCCGCCTCCTGGAAGCCGCGGATCGCGGCCACCGAGGACGCCCGCAAGCCCTGGTCGGGGCTGGACCGCGGGCTGGTGTGGGGCGAGGTGCACGACGAGAACGCCTACAGCCTGGGCGGTGTCGCGGGCCACGCCGGGGTGTTCTCCCGCGCCTGGGACCTGGCGGTCCTCGGCCGGACCCTGCTCAACGGCGGCCGCTACGGCCGGAGCCGGATCCTGCGGCCGGAGTCGGTGGAGCTGATGTTCACCGACTTCAACACGGCGTTCCCCGGCGACGAGCACGGCCTCGGCTTCGAGCTGTACCAGCACTGGTACATGGGGGCGATGGCCACCCCGCGCACGGTCGGCCACACCGGCTTCACCGGCACCTCGCTCGTACTGGACCCCACGACCGACTCGTTCCTGGTCGTGCTCGGCAACTCCGTGCACCCGGTGCGCACGTGGCGCTCCGGTTCCGCGCCCCGGGTGGCGGCCGGCGACCGGCTCGCCCGCGCGGTGCCGGTCCGTCCGGCCCGGGGCCGTACTGCCTGGTTCTCGGGCATGGCGAACGCCACGGCCGCCACGCTCGCGCTGCCCGCGCTGGACACCTCCGCGGGCACGGCCCGGCTGCGCTGCGCCCTGTGGTGGGACACCGAACCCGGCGCCGACCAGCTGGTGTTGGAGTCGACCACGGACGGCGGCGCCACCTGGCAGCCGGTCCCCTTCACCACCGTCCGGCCCGGCGGCGGCCCCGAGGAGCATCCGGCGGGCGCGGTCTCCGGCTGGTCGGGCCGGGTGTGGCACCGGGTGTCGGCCGAGCTGCCGGCCGGCCCCGGCCTGGGGCTGCGCTGGCGGTACGGCACCGACGCGCGGTACGTGGGCCGGGGCGCGTACGTGGACGCGCTGCGCGTGGCGGCGGGCGGGATGGTGCTGTTCGACGGGGCGCGCCCGGCGGACGCGGCGCGGATCACGGCGGTGGGCTGGCGGAAGTCGGCCGACTGAGCGGGGTGGGGCGGTCCCGTTCCAGTACCGCCATCGCCGCGTTGTGCCCCGGCACCCCGCTCACCCCGCCGCCGCGCACCGCGCCCGCCCCGCACAGCAGGACGTTCGCGTGCCGGGTCTCCACTCCCCAACGGCCCGCCCCCTCCTCGGCCCAGGGCCAGGACAGGGCCCGGTGGAAGATGTGGCCGCCGGGCAGCCGGAGGTCCCGTTCCAGGTCCAGCGGGGTCTTCGCCTCGACGCAGGGGCGGCCGTCGGCGTCGGTGGCCAGGCAGTCGGCGAGCGGCTCGGCGAGATGGGCGTCGAGCTGGGCGAGGGTGGCCGCCAGCAGTTCCTCGCGTACGGCGTCGTTGTCCCGGTCGAAGAGCCGGGCCGGGGTGTGCAGGCCGAACAGGGTGAGCGTGTGCCAACCGCGCTCGGCGAGGCGGGGGCCGAGGATGGTGGGGTCGGTCAGGGAGTGGCAGTAGATCTCCGACGGCGGGGCGGTCGGGAGCCGGCCGGCGGCGGACTCGGCGTGGGCGGTGGCGAGTTGCCGGTAGCCCTCGGCGATGTGGAAGGTGCCGGCGAACGCCTCGCGGGGGTCGGCGTCGGGGTCGCGCAGCCGGGGCAGCCGGGTGAGCAGCATGTTCACCTTGAGCTGGGCGCCTTCGGCGGGCTCGGGCGCCGGGTCGCCGGTGAGCGCGGCCAGTTGGTGCGGGGAGGCGCCCGCCAGGACGTACCGGGCGGCGGCGGTGCCCTCGCCGTCGGCCGTGCGGTAGGTGATCTCGGCGGTGTGTCCGTCGGTGTCGATCCGGACCGCCTCGTGCCCGGTGGCGATGCGCGCCCCCGCCGAGCGGGCCGCCGCGGCCAGCGCGTCGGTCAGCGCGCCCATGCCGCCGACGGGCACGTCCCAGGCGCCGGTGCCGCCGCCGATGACGTGGTAGAGGAAGCAGCGGTTCTGGACCAGGGTGGGGTCGTGGGCGTCGGCGAAGGTGCCGATGAGCGCGTCGGTGAGGACGATGCCGCGGACCAGGTCGTCGGTGAACGTCTCCTCGATGGCGACGCCGACCGGTTCCTCGAACAGGGCCCGCCAGGCGGCCTCGTCGTCGATGCGGCGGCGCAACTCCTCCCGGCCGGGCAGCGGTTCGGTGAGCGTGGGGAAGACGCGCCGGGCGACGTGGCCCGTCATGCCGTAGAAGCGCCGCCAGGCGGTGTACTCGCGGTCGCCGCCGGTCAGCCGGGCGAACGCCTCCCGGGTGCGCTGCTCGCCCCCGCCGACCAGCAGGCCCGTGGGCCGGCCCGCCCGCTCCGCCGGGGTGTACGAGGAGATGGTGCGCGGGCGGATGCGGAAGTCCAGGCCGAGGTCGCGCACGATCTTCCGCGGGAGCAGGCTGACCAGGTAGGAGTAGCGGGACAGCCGGGCGTCGACGCCGGCGAAGGGGCGGGTGGAGACGGCGGCGCCGCCGGTGTGGTCCAGCCGTTCCAGGACCAGCACGGAGCGGCCGGCCCGGGCCAGGTAGGCGGCGGCGACCAGGCCGTTGTGGCCACCGCCGACGATCACGGCGTCGTACGCGCGGGTCGGCTCGTTCGCGGACATGGTCCTTCGTAGCACGCGCTGATCCACGAGGGCCAGAGCCGGCCCCGGCCCGGATGCGGGGGCCGGTCAGGGACGGAGTCTCTCCGGGGCCGGACGGGCGGCGGGGCCGAGGCGGGCCATGGCGCGCAGGATGTGCTTCGGGGGGAGCTGCCAGCGCACCCGGGCGGGTATCGCGCGCAGCACGGCGCCCGTGGCGCGCAGCCTCCGGGTGACGGCGGCGGGCGCGGGGGCGGGCCTGCCGTACAGCTCGTGGGCGTACGCGGGCAGGGAGGCGTACGCCAGGTGTGCCACCCACCGCCACAGCACCTCCCGCGCCGGGATCAGGAGCGGGTGGGCCGGCGGGCGGCGCAGGAAGCTCTCCACCTCGCGGGCTTCGGGGCCGGCGGCGAGTTCCGGCCGTACCTTCTCGAAGTAGGCGGCCAGTTGGGCGCGGCTCGCCGGTACGGTCTCCGGGTCGAGCCCCACCAGCCGGGCGCCGGCGCGGTGTTCGGCCACGTACCGGTCGGCCTGGGCGTCGGTGAGCGGGAACCCCGAGCGGCGCAGGACGTGCAGATAGGAGTCGATCTCCGCGCAGTGCACCCACAGAAGCAGGGCGGGCTCGTCGAGGCCGTAGCGTTCGCCGGTGTCCGGGTCGGTCGCGGTCAGCCTGGCGTGGATGCCGCGTACCCGGGCCCCGGCCCGCTCGGCGGCCTCGGTGGTGCCGTACGTCGTCGTCCCCACGAAGTTCGCGGTCCGCCGCAGCCGCCCCCAGGCGTCCCGCCGGAAGTCGGAGTTCTGCGTCACCCCCCGTACCGCCCGCGGATGCAGCGCCTGAAGATACAGCGCCCGCACCCCCGCGACCCACATCATGGGGTCACCGTGCATCTGCCAGGTCACCGAGCCGGGCGTGAACAGCCCGGGATCACCCGCGGACGCGTCCACGACCATCGCACGTCACCCCTCATCGGTCCGTCGACCCCGCCGACGGAAGGTCTCCGGTGGCCCGCACCACCCGAAACCACGCGGCACGGACCCTCGGCTCATTCTCCCAGGCCCTTCGAAATAAACGTCCAGGTCCTCTGGGCCGGGCCTCGCCCTCGTCGCCCCGACCGTTTCAAAGCCCTCGTGCGTGACCGGCTCGACGGCTTCGGTGTCCGAGCGGTCCTACCGCCGCACCCTCGGCATCCGCAGGCCCAGCCAGGAGATGATCTCGCGTTGGATCTCGTTGTTGCCGCCGCCGAAGGTGAAGATGACCGCGGAGCGGTAGCCGCGTTCCAGTTCGCCGTGGAGGACGGTGCCGGCCGAGCCCTCCTTGAGGGGGCCGGCCGCGGCGAGGATCTCCATGAGCCAGGCGTAGGCGTCCCGGCGGGCCTCGGAGCCGTAGACCTTGACCGCGGAGGCGTCCTGCGGGGTGAGGGTGCCGTCCTGGACGGCCGTGACCATCTGCCAGTTGAGGAGTTTGAGCGCGTCGAGCCGGGTGTGGGTGCGGGCGAGCAGCCGGCGCACCCAGGGCAGGTCGGCGACCCGGCGGCCGTCGGCGAGCTTGGTCTCCAGCGCCCAGCGCCGTACGTCGTGCAGCGCGCGGATCGCCATGGTGCCGTGCGCGGCCAGGGTGACGCGTTCGTGGTTGAGCTGGTTGGTGATCAGCCCCCAGCCCTCGTTCTCCGCGCCGACGCGGCGGGAGACGGGGACGCGCACGTTCTCGTAGTAGCTCGCGGTGGTGTCGTGGGAGGCGAGGGTGCGGATCAGGGTGCAGGAGTAGCCGGGGTCGGACGTCGGCACCAGCAGCATGGTGATGCCCTTGTGCGGCGGTGCCCCGGGATCGGTGCGCACGGCCAGCCACACCCAGTCCGCGGTGTCGCCGTTCGTCGTCCAGATCTTCTGCCCGTCGACGACGTACTCGTCCCCCTCGCGCACCGCCCTGGTCCTCAGCGATGCCAGGTCGGTGCCGGCGCCGGGCTCGCTGTAGCCGATCGCGAAGTCGATCTCGCCGGAGAGGATGCGGGGCAGGAAGTACGCCTTCTGCTCGTCGGTGCCGTACCGCATGATCGTCGGTCCGACCGTGTTCAGCGCCATCAGTGGCAGCGGCACCCCGGCCTGCGCGGCCTCGTCGAAGAAGATGAACTGCTCCATCGCCGTCAGCCCGCGCCCGCCGTACTCCTCGGGCCAGCCGACGCCGAGCCAGCCGTCCGCGCCGAGCCGGCGGATGGTGGCGCGGTAGAACCGCTTCTGCTCGGCCGGGTCGGTGTACCGGGCGTAGGCGTTGTCCGGGACCAGCTCGGCGAAGTAGGCCCGCAGTTCGGTGCGCAGCCGCTGCTGCTCGGGCGTGTGGTCGAGGTGCACGGCGCCTCCAGGCTCCCCAAGGGCGGTCCTGACGGCGCACACCGTAGAACGTGTTCCAGAAATTGGGAATGGCGGGGCCCGGGGATTTCACCCGCGGGCCCGCGCTCGGGGGTACGGTGCTCAGCCGAGCAGTTCCAGGAAGTCCGCGCAGGCGTCGGCGCAGGCCCGGCAGCTGGCCGCGGCCGACTCGGCGCCGGGGTGCCCGTCGAAGGCCCGGGCGCACTCCAGGCAGACCGAGCGGCACCAGTC
The DNA here is from genome assembly GCF_964272715.1 of Streptomyces sp. SudanB182_2057. NCBI lineage: Bacteria > Bacillati > Actinomycetota > Actinomycetes > Kitasatosporales > Streptomycetaceae > Streptomyces > Streptomyces sp. SudanB182_2057. Next base: position 7,410,902 of record NZ_OZ186798.1, on the reverse strand, counting down.
CACCCGGGCGCGGATGCCCTCCTCGTCCTGCTGGTTCTCCTCGCTCAGCACCCGGCAGGTGGCGTCGCACGCCTCGGCGCACATGATGCCCAGCCGGCGCACGCGCTCCTGGTCCTCGCTGCCGTCCGGGTCGACCAGGCTCGCGCGCACGGCACAGGCCCGGGCGCACTCCGTGCACGCCTGGGCACACGTGAAACGGTCCTCTAGGAACCGGTACAGCTGCTGGGAAGTCGGCGATGTCACGCCGGTCGGGTAGCCGGGGCGACCGGGCGCAAACCACTGTCCCGGGGCGTACGGTCACCGGTTCGCACGGCGCCCACACCCATCACCATTGGGTCGCATTGTCCGGATTTGCACCCTTATCAGAGGGGTATTCCTGTTCTATGAACATCGCATCGATGCAGCTGGCCGCGCCGAGCGGCCTGATGAGCCTTGTCCTGTTCGTCGTGGCCGTGGCCGTGCTCGCGCTGCTCGGCGGCGGCTTCTGGATGACCTCCCGCGTCCGGTACCGCGAATCCCCGCGCCCGCGCCCCGAGGAACAGCCCAAGATGCCGCCGGGCGGACCGGTGCACGAGGTCCGGCAGAACCGGGAGTCCGCGGAGATACCCCGGATCCCCAAGGGCGAACGCCCGCTCACCCCGTACGACCTGTCCAACATGGACACCCGGCCGAGCACGTCGAAGGACCGCCCGCGCTGGAGCAAGGGCTCCAGCGGCTCGTTCGGCGGGGGCGGGCTCGGGGCCCACTGAGACACGTGGCAGCCGGACGCCCCTGGGACGCTGAAGCGTCCCAGGGGCGTCCGGCGGTGGGCCATGGCTGCGCGGCCCGCGCGGAAGCGTGCCGTCAGGGGTGGTCCGGCCGCTGTGCCGGAGGCACTCCGCCGCCCTCTCCCCCGCCCTTGCCGCCCTTGTCCGAGCCGTGCGGGCGGGCGCCCGAGGCGCGCTCGGCCTGCTGGCGGGCCTTCAGCTCGCCGCTGTCCTGCGGGGTGGCGCCTCCCTTGTCGCTGCGCCGCTGTTCGGGCTGCTGCGGATTGGACATGCGCCGGCCTCCCTCCGGTGGTACGGGTACGTGCCCGGTCCGGGTTCCCACGCCCGCGCCGGTGACGCACACCGGGGCGGGCCGGGTCACCGCACGGTGCGCGTCAGGGCCCGGTGGAGGTCTTTCAGGGCGTCCAGGAGCACCGAGCGGTGGTACCAGCTCAGCCAGGCCGAGGTGTCCGCGGCCAGCACGGCGAGCGCCTCGGTGTGCGCGGCGGTGGGCCGGTGGCCGGCGCCGGTCCAGTGCAGGCTGATCACGCCGGTGCACGAGCCGGCCGAGGAGAGCACCGGAACGCTGTGCACGGCGCGGGCGCCGCCGGCCAGCAGGGCGCGCCGGCATTCGTCGGCGAGCAGCGGGTCCGTCGCCACGTCGGGGACGCTCACCTGGCGGCCCAGGGTGCGGGCCGCCGCGTCGGCGGTGCCGTCGCCCCGGCCGCGCGCCAGGTGGTCGAGGACCGGCTCCGCGCAGCCGTGGTGGGTCTCCAGCGTCAGGGCGTTCACCGCCGGGTCCACGCACTGCACGTGCCCGGCGGGTGCCCGGCCGACGGCCAGCGCCTCGCGCAGGACGGCGTCGATCATCTGTCGGCGGTAGCGGGGGTCCCGGCCGCCGCGGGCCAGGATCCGCAGCCGCGGCACGGGCAGGGGGCGGCGGCCGGGGAACCACACCTCGCCGGCCGGGGCGCGGGCCACCACCACGGCCGACACCAGGACGCGCAGCGGCACGTTGAACCGCTGGGACGCCTCGCGCAGCGCCCGGAAGGCGGCGCCGGAGTCCGGCAGGCCGTAGCGGACCATGAGCACGCCCTGGGCCATGCCGATCACCGGGGCGGTGCGCACCCGGGCGCGCAGCGCGCGGACCTCCTGGTACAGGTCCTCGTACGAGGGCCGGACCGGGTCGGCGATCTGGGACCGCCAGGCGGGCAGCTCCTCCACCCGGGAGGCGGCGCGGGCCAGCTCGCGCAGCGCCTCGTCCAGGGTGGCGTAGAGCCGTACGCCGGTCAGCCGGGCCAGGTGCACCGCCTCGCGCACCCCGGGGCGGGCGCGGACGATGATCAGGTCGGGGCGTCCGGTGCGGGCCCGGGTCGTCTCGCTGAGGGTGCGCAGTACGGCGGCGCCGCCGAGCTGGACGTGGGCCATGTCGAGCACGGGGCGCAGTCCGGCGCGGTCGGCCTGTTCCAGATGGCCGCGCAGTTCCTGCGACCAGAGCTCGGCGCCGTGCGCGTCCAGGCTGCCGGACATGCGCAGCAGCAGGGCTCCCTCGGCGGGCAGCCCCTCGACCACGGAGGACTCGATGACGAGGCGAGCGGGTGCGGCCGGCCGGCCGGAGGAAGGTTTCATCGCATCACCCAGACAGGACGTCACAGAGGTCTCGCCCGGCCTCTCGCGGGCCCCGGCTCACCTCGCACGGTAGGCGCGGGCGGCCGGGCGCGCCATCCACCGCGCCGGGCGGGGGACGGCGGCCGGCAGGCACCGGCCGGCCGCGCACGCGACCCCGTCCCGGGCTCCGGGGCGCGCAGCGCGGGGAGGCGGGGTGGCGTGGGTGCGGAGGCCCGGCGGACCGCTTCCCGGCCGGGGGGTCACCGTGCCCGCGTCCCGGTGCCGGCTGCGACGACGGGCCCGGGCGGGTCGTGGCGCCGGCCGGTCAGCCGACGTACCGCCGCGCGGGTGAGTCGCGGCGGGCGCGTTCCAGCGTGGCGATCCGGTGTTCCAGGTCCGGCGGTACGGGGTCGCGCTGGCGCAGCACCCACGGCAGCCCGGCGGTGGCGTGGGCGAAGGCGCGGGCGGAGGCGGCGTCCCGGGGCACGGTCCGGATCAGGTGCCCGGTGCGGCGCAGCGCCGGCAGCAGGGGGCGGCGCAGCCAGGTGAACCACAGGGTGTTGCGCAGGCCGAGGACGCGGCGGGCGGTGCTGTCGCGCAGCCGGGAGGCGTGGTGGTGGACGGTGAGTTCCCCGGCGTAGGCGAGCCACCAGCCCTGGCGCTGGAGGTCGCAGGCGAGCAGTTCCTCCTCGCCGCCGAGCCACAGGCCGGGGTGGAAGCCGCCGGCGGCCCGGAAGGCCTCGGTGCGCAGCACGGTGGCGGCGGCCAGGAAGGAGCCGAGGGCGGGTCCGGGCAGCCAGTCGGGGCCGGTCAGCGGGGAGTCGCGCAGCTCCGGCACGACCGGGTCCTCGGTGCCGCCCGGTTCGACCAGGATCCGGGCGGTGACGGCGGCCAGCCGGGGCCGGGGGTCCAGCAGGTCGGCGGCGCGGCGCAGGCTGCCCGGCGCCCACCAGGTGTCGTCGTCGCAGAAGGCGACGTAGGGCGTGCGCACCCGCTGGACGGCCAGGTTGCGGCCGATGGCGCCGAGGTTGCGGCCGGGGCGCAGCAGGGTCATCTCGGGGAAGTCCCGGGCGACCGCTTCGGCGGTGCCGTCGGTGGAGGCGTTGTCGGTGACGATCACGGGCGGCCGCTCGGGGAGCCGGCGCAGCAGGCCGAGGGTGCGCAGCAGTTCCTCGCGGCGGTTGTGGGTGATCACGACGACGGTCGTACGGTCGTCGGGGCCGGTCCGGGCGGTCATGATGCGGTGCCTTCCCGGGGGTGTCCGGTCGCCTCCCGGTCGAGCAGGCGGGCGGCCCGCTCGACGTGCGGGGGCAGGGGCCGGCGGCGGGCGAGCGCGGCCGGGAGCCGGACGACGGCCTCCTTCAGGGCGCGGGGCGCGCCGGGGCGGCCGGTCGCGGCGGCGAGGGCCAGGCCGGTGCCGGCGCGCAGCGCGACCGGCCAGGGGCGGCGCAGGCAGGTGGTGAGGACGTGGTTGCGCCGGACGAGGGCGGAGCGGCCGGTGCGGGTGTGGTCCCCGGGGTGGTGGCGGGCGCACAGGGTGGGTTCGTAGGCCACGCCCCAGCCGGCGGCGGCCAGGTCGTAGGCGAGCAGGGTCTCCTCGCCGCCGAAGAAGAGCAGGGGGTGGTAGCCGCCGACGCCGAGGAAGGCTTCCTTGCGGACCACGCAGGCGCAGCCGAGGAAGCCGAGCACCGGACGGCCGGGCAGGTCGGGCTCGGGCGGCAGGGGGGAGGCGGCGAGTACGGCGTTGAGCGGGTCCTCGGCGGCCTCGTCGCCGACCAGGGTGCGGGCGGCGAGCAGGCCGAGGCGCGGGTGCCGGTCGAGGAGGTCGGCGGCGCGGGTGAGGCTGCCGGGCTCCCACCAGGAGTCGTCGTCGCTGAAGGCGACGTAGGGGGTGCGGGCGTGGCGGGCGGCCAGGTTGCGGCCGAGGGCGCCGGTGTTGCCGGCCGGGCGCAGCAGGCGGCTGATCGCGGGGTGGCCGGCGACGGCCCGGCGCGTGGTGTCGTCGCGGGAGTTGTCGACGACCACGACCGCCGGGCGTTCCGGGAGTGCGGCCAGGGCGTCCAGGGTGCGCAGCAGGCTGGCGGCGCGGTCGCGGGTGATGACGGCGACGGTGATCCGCGGGTCGCCGGAGGTGGTGGGCCGGCGGGTGCGGGCGGGGGCGTGCTCAGTGGACATGCGCCACCTCCCGCCCGGCGGGACGGCCGGTGCGAGCGGGGATGTGTTCAGCGGACATGCGCCACCCCCCACCCGGCGGGTCGGCAGGTCGGCGGACGCGAGGCGGAGTGTGCTCAGCGGACATGCGCCGGCTCCGGACCCCTGGAGTGGCGCACATATGCCACCTTCCGTCCGGCAGGCCGGTGGGCCGCCAGGCCCGGGCGGGGATGTGCTCAGCGGACATGTGCCACCTCCGGGCCGGTGGGCCGGTGCCGGGCGCGGGTGTCCCGCAGGAGGGTGAGGCAGGCCGCGGCGACCTCGCCGGTGCCGATGCGCAGCAGGCGGGCGTCGGGGGCGTGGCCGTGCGGGTCGCCGGGCGGGCCGGGTTTCCACAGGGCGAGGTGGTCCGGGCCGGGGGGCGGCCCCCACAGGCGGGGGGAGACAGGGCCGAACAGGGTGACGGAGCGGGTGCCGTGGGCCACCGCGAGGTGCGCGAGGCCGGTGTCGCCGCTGAGCAGCAGGGAGGCGCCGGCGACGAGGGCGGACAGCCGGCCGGGCGGCAGACCGCCGGTGAGCACGTCGGTGCCGGGCCGGCCGCTGCGTTCGGCGACCTCGCGGACCAGGGTGTCCTCGCCGGGGCCGCCGGTGAGGACCACGCGGTGGCCGGCGGCGCGCAGGCAGCGTACGACGGCGGCGAACCGCTCCGGCGGCCAGCGGCGGGAGCCGGAGGCGGCGCCGGGGTGCACGACGACCGCGCCGGGCGCCGGGGAAGGTGTGGCCGGCCGGGGCAGCCGGAGGTCGCGGGGGTCGGCGGGGATGCCGTAGCCGCGCAGGAAGGCGCACCAGCGGTCGCGTTCGTTGACGTGGGCGGCCCAGGGCGGGCCGTCCGGGCAGGCGTGGGCGAGCAGCCGGCGCGGACGCAGGGCGGCCAGCGCGTCACGGCTCTCGGGTCCGTTGCCGTGCAGGTCCACGGCCACCTCGGGGGGCGGTCCCGGCCAGTGTCGGAGGTCGGGCACCGCGCGGCCCGGCGCCTCGGCCGGGAACACGGTGTCGACCGCCCCGGTGGCCAGGGCGAGTTCGGTCAGGCCCGGTGGCTGGGCGAGGACGACCTGGTGCCCGGGAAAGGCCCGGCGGATCCCGCGCAGCGCGGGCACACCGGCCAGCAGGTCGCCCAGGCCCAGCGCACGCAGGACCAGGACACGCGGGGTCTGCTCAGTGGTCACCGGGTGAGTCCTTGGGAGTGGAGGCGGAAGGGCGGCGCGGGAACGGTGCGGCCCGCGGTGGGCGGAGGGCCGGTGCCGGTCATCGGGCGGCCTTTCGGGACGGGGGCGGAAACGTGAGGCGGGCGGTGAGTGCGCCGGGGCGGGCCGGGTGCGCCCGCACCGCCGGACGGCCGGGCGGAAGCCGGCACGCAGGGGGCCCCGGGGCCCGGCCCACCGAGGGACGCGGCCCTCGGGCACACGGTGGGCCTGACCCGGGCACGGAAGACGGGCGCGGGAGTCACTGGTGGTCTCCCACGGCCCGCGGAAGGCGGGTGCCGGTCATCGGGCGGCCTTTCGGGACGGGGGCGGAAACGTGAGGCGGGCGGTGAGTGCGCCGGGACGGGCCGGGTGTGCCCGGACGGCCTGACGCGAGGCACGCGGGGAGTGCCGGGGCCCGGCCTTCGGGCGTGCGGTGGGCATGGATGGCGGGTGCTGGGGTCACTGGGGGTCTCCCGGCGCGGGGGTCAGGGCGGCCCGGCGGGCGAGGACGGTGGTGGAGCGGCCGTCGAGGTAGGGCAGCAGCAGGACCTGGCCGCCCCAGCTCTCCACCAGGGGCTGTTCGGGCAGCCGGGTCCGCGCGTAGTCGCCGCCCTTGGCCCAGATGTGCGGGCGGAGTTCGCCGAGGATGCGTTCGGGGGTGTCCTCGTCGAAGACGGCGACGGCGTCCACGCACTCCAGGGCGCGCAGCACCCGTACCCGGTCGGCGGCCGGCACCAACGGGCGGCCGTCGCCCTTGCGGCGGCGGACGGAGTCGTCGGAGTTGAGGCAGACGATCAGGCAGTCGCCGGCCCGGCGGGCGGCCTGGAGCAGGGCGACGTGCCCGGCGTGCAGCAGGTCGAAGCAGCCGCCCGCGGCGACGACGGTGCCGCCCGCGGCCCGGACCCGGCCCGCGGTGCGCACGGCGTCGGCGGTGGTGTCGCCGTCGGCCGGGGTCTCGGCGGGCGGCTCCGGCCGGTCCGGGGTGGCGACGGCGCGGGCGCCGCCCTCGGCGACGTAGCGGGTGGCGGCGTGCACGGCGGCCTGCACGGCGGCCTCGGTGAGGGTGCCGTCGGCGAGCAGTCCGGCCGCGGCGGCGGCGAACCGGTCGCCGGCGCCGCACGGGTCGCCGGTGGCGGCGCCCGGGGTCGGCACCAGCAGCGGGGTCTCGCCGTGCGAGAGCAGGGCGCCGCGGTCGCCGAGGGTGACCGCGACGGCCTGGGCCCGCCAGGCCCGGACCAGGGCGCGGGCGTCGCGGGCGGCGGTGCGCAGTCCGGCCGTGTCGCCGGCCGTCTCCTCGTCGTCCCCGGCCAGCCGCCGGGCGAAGGCGCGGGCCTCCTGGGCGGAGGGGGTGACGAGGCGGACGCCGGGCACGGGGGGCCGGCCGCGCACGTGGGGGTCCCAGACGACGGGGGCCGCCGTGTGGGCCAGCGCGTCCCGCAGGACGTCGGCGGTGCCCCGGCCGTAGTCGGCGACGAGGACTCCCCCGGCCTCCGCGACCGCCGCCACCGCCTGCCCGGTGGCCTCGCGGGCGCGGCCCTCGCCGTCGTCCAGGCGCAGCAGCGGCCGGTCCCCGGCCAGGACGCGGGTCTTGCTGCTCAGGGTGCCGTCCAGGGGGATCTCCACCAGCCGGACCCGGCCCGCGAGCAGCTCGCGCAGTGTGTCGCTGGCGGGGTCGGGGCCGAGGGCGGTGACCAGGGTGACGGGGCGTCCGTCGGCCGCCGCGAGGCAGGCGGCGAGGGCCGCGCCGCCGGGGCGGGAGCTGCGCCGGGTGCCGTGCACGACGGGCACCGGCGCGTCCGGGGCGAGCCGTTCGGCCCGGCCGCACAGGTCGTGGTCGAGCAGGGCGTCGCCGACGACGACCAGGGGCGTGGGGGTGCCGGTCATGCCTGTCCCTTCCGCGGGGCGACGGGTGCGCCTGGCGTGGTGCGGCCGACGGTGCGGGCCCGGTCGACGAGCCGCCCGACCACCCCCGGTTTGCCGTCGACACCCGGTGTGGCGTCGGCGGCCACGCGCCCGGTCGCGCCGTTCTCCACCGCCCGGTCGAAGGTCTCGCAGAGCATGTGCACCGCGACCAGGTGGAGTTCCTGGACGGTGGCGGCCAGGGGGGCGTCGACGCACAGGGAGTCGTCCGCGCCGAGTTGTAGCGGGTTGGGGGACCGTCCGGTCAGCGCCCACACAGTCATGCCGAGCCGGTGCGCGTGCTCGGCGGCGGTCAGCAGGTTGGCGCTGGCGCCGCTGGTGGACAGCAGCAGGAGCACGTCTCCGGGGCGGCCGTGGGCGGCGGTCTGGCGGGCGAACACCTCCTGCACGCCGTAGTCGTTGGCGATGGCGGTGGTGGAGGAGGTGTCGGCGTGCAGGGCGAGCGCGGAGAACGGCGGGCGGTCCTCGCGGTAGCGGCCGACGAGTTCGGCGGTGAGGTGCTGGGCCTGGGCGGCGCTGCCGCCGTTGCCGGCGACGAGCAGCCGGGCCCCCGAGCCGAGCCGCCGGGCCAGTTCGGTGCCCCAGCGCTCGATGAGCGGGGCGTGGTCGCGGAACGCCTCCAGGGCCTTGGCGAGGTCGTCGCAGTGCGTGGTGCCGGTGGCGGTGTTCATCGGACGACTCCCGAGAGCGAGCGGATCGGGGACACGGCGCCGTACACCCCGGCCACGCCGTCGGCGACCCGGTCCCAGGTGTAGTGGGCGAGGACCCGGGCGCGGCCGGCGGCTCCGTAGCGGGCGAGCCGGGCGGGGTCGGCGAGCAGGGCGCGCAGGGCGGCGGCGAGGTCGTGGTCCTCGTCGGCCGGGACGAGCAGGCCGGTGGTGCCGTCCACGACCGTGTCGAGCTGGCCGCCGACGGCGGTGGCGACGACGGGTGTGGCGCAGGCCATGGCCTCCAGCGGGACGATGCCGAAGGGCTCGTAGCGGGGCAGGGACAGCACCAGGTCGGCGCTGGACATCAGCCGGGGCATGCGGGCCCGGCCGACCCCGCCGAGCAGGGTGACCCGGTCCAGGACGCCGTACTCGCGGGCGATGCCGTACAGGCGGGCGGCCTCGGGGTCGGTGCGCAGCAGGTCGGCCTCGGGGCCGCCGGCGATGAGGAGTTCGGCGTCGGGGACGCCGGCCAGGGCGCGGATGGCGCGGTCGAAGCCCTTGCGGGGCACCAGCCGGCCGACGGCCAGCAGCCGCCTGCGGGCGCCGGGCGGGCGGGTGTGGGCGACCGGGGTGAACTGTTCGGGGTCGACGCCGCAGGGCACGACGCCGATCCGGTCCTCGGGCAGGCCCATGGCCTTCAGTTCGGCCACCTCGTCGCTGCACGTGGCGATGATCCGGGCGCACTCGTGCCCGATGGCCTCCTCGACGGCGAGGCGTTGCGGGGGGCTGGTGTCGGCGGTGCCCTGGTAGCGCTTCTTGACGGTGCCCAGCGCGTGGTACGTCTGCACGACGGGGATGTTCAGGTCGCGGGCGCCGGCCAGGGCGGCCAGCCCGGACATCCAGAAGTGGGCGTGCACCACGTGGGGCGGCCGCTCGGCCCACTGCCGGGCCAGGAACTCCCCGAACTCGTGCATGTGGGGCAGGAGTTCGTCCTTGGGGACGGGGGCGGGCGGCCCGGCGGGCACGTGCACCACCTGGACGCCGTCGATGAGGGTCACCCGGTCCGGCAGCCCCACCGAGTCCCGCCGGGTGTACACGGTGACCCGGTATCCCTTTCTCGCGAGCTGCCGGGCGACCTGTGCCACGTACACGTTCTGGCCGCCCGCGTCCGGCCCGCCGAGCGCGGCCAGCGGGCTGGCGTGCTCGGAGACCATGGCGACGCGCCCGGCCGAGTGCGGAATGCGGCTCATCGGGTGACCTCCTTGATCAGGCGCTCCCAGTCGTCCAGGAAGCGCCGCTCTCCGTAGCGGGCGCGGGCGGCGGCCCGGGCCGCCGCGCCGGTCGCGCGGGCCTGCTCGGGGTCGGCGAGGAAGGTCCGCACGGCGTCCTCCAGTACGTCGAGTCGGTTCGAGACCACTCCGGCGCCCTCGGGGACGGCCTCGCGGACCTCGGTGGTGTCGAGGGCGACCACGGGCATGCCGAGGAACATGGCCTCCAGCAGGGACAGGCCGAGCGAGGTCCAGCGCACGGGGTGCAGGTACAGGCGGCACCGGGCCATCTCCCGGTGCAGCTCGCGCTGGGGCAGGTCCCGGGTGCGGCAGCGCCCGGGCGGCAGGCCGAGGTGGTCGGCGAGGCCCTCGGTGCGCATGCCGAAGACGTCCAGGGGGGCGCTGCGGGCGAACCGGGGCAGCAGGTCGGTGCCGGTGGTACGGCCCCTGCGTACGGGTTCGTTGACGACGACGGCGGCGCGCCGCTCGGTGCCGGTCCACAGCGGGCCGGGGTCGATGACGCCGTGCTCGACGACCTCGGTGGGGGCCCGGCCGTTGTCCCACATCAGCCGGTTGAAGTGGGTCACGTGCACGACGGGGACGGCCGACTGCCCGGCCAGCGGGTGGCGTTGGCGTTCGGGTGCGGCGTCGGGGCTGTTGTGCTCGACGTAGACGGCGGGGACGTCCGGGCCGGGCCGGCGGCCGGTCCAGCGCAGGGCCAGGTCAAGCTCGTGCGGCCGCTGAAGGACCATCAGGTCGATGTCGGCGTCCCGCAGTTGGGCGGGGGTGAGTTCCCGGACGGACCCGGGCCAGTCCCAGGTCCTCGCGCGGCCCAGGCCGTCGGGTCCGCGGTCCTCGGTGACCGGGACGAGGTAGGTGTGCGGGCCCTGGACGAAGGTGGTGAGCCAGGATCCGTGCACGTGCCAGACGAGGATGTTCATGAGGGCCGCTCCTGGATGAGCTTGTGGACCGCGCGCACCACGTCCTGGCCGGTGACCTCGTCCAGGCAGGGGTGGCCGGGCACCGGGCAGGTCAGGGCCCGGGTGTCCGCGCAGGGCGCCGACTGGTCGCCGAGCAGGATGACGGGGACGCCGTGGGGCGCCCAGCGTTCGGCGGGTACGACCGGCGCGAACAGGGAGACGACCGGGGTGCCGACGGCGGCGGCGAGGTGGGCGGGGCCGGTGTTGGCGCTGATCACGACGTCGGCCAGGCGCAGCACCCCGGCGAGGGTGCGCGGGGAGGTGCGGCCGCCGAGGTCCACGGCCACGTCGCCGCTGACCCGCCGGGTCAGGTCGCGTTCGCCGGGGCCGCCGGTGACGACGACGCGGTGTCCGGCGTCGGCGAGCAGGGTGACCGCCTCGGCGCAGCGGTGCGGGCTCCAGGCGCGGGCGGGGGCGCTGGCGCCGGGGTGCAGGACGACGTAGGGGCCGTAGCCGGTCAGGCCGCCGGTGTCGGGGGGCGGCAGGACGCGCAGCCGGCCGTCGTCGTTCGGGGGCGGGGTGAAGCCCATGGCGGCGGCGGTGTCCAGGGCGGCCTCGGCCTCGTGCCGGCCGGGCAGCCGCCGGTGGCGTACGTCGAGGAGCCGGCCGGGGTGGTCGGTGCTGTCGGCGCCGATCCGGCCGATGCCGGCGAGGCGGAGCAGCAGGGCGGTGGGCAGCGGGCTCTGGTGGAAGGAGGTGAGGACCAGGGCGCTGTCGTAGGCGCCGGCGCGCAGCCGTCCGAGGAGGGCGTCGATGTCGGCGGGGCGCACCGGGGGCGGGTCGAAGCCCTCCCAGGGCGCCTCCCACACCAGGACCTCGTCCACGCCGGGCAGCAGCCGGGCGGCGTCCGCGCCGCGCGGGCCGCACAGCAGGGTGACATGGGTGCTGTGGGCGGCGACGGCGCGGACGGCGGGCCCGGCGAGGAGCACGTCGCCGAAGCTGTCCAGGCGGACGACGAGGGATTTCATGCCGGTGCCCTCCCCGCGGCGGCGCCGAGGGCGCCTTGGACGGCGGTGAGCACGTCGGGGGCGCTGTGGCCGGCGAACCGCCGGGTCTCCTCGGGGGCGGTGGCCGCGTTGGGCACGAGCACGCCCCGGGCGCCGGCGGCGCGGGCGGCCAGCACGTCGGCGGCGATGTCGCCGACGACCAGGCAGGCGGCGGGCGGGACGCCCAGCCGGACGGCGGCGGCGCGGATCAGGCCGGGGCGGGGCTTGCGGCAGGGGCAGCCGTCCTCGGGGGTGTGCGGGCAGAACAGCCAGAGGTCCAGCCCGCCCAGCAGCGCGTCGGCGCGCTCGTTGACCCGCCGGACCTGTCCGGTGGTGAGCAGTCCGCGGCCGATGCCGGACTGGTTGCTGACCACGGCGGTGGCCAGGCCGTGGGAGCGGGCAAGCGCGACGGCCTCCCGGGCGCCGGGCAGCGGCCGGACCCGTTCCGGGTCGCCGTTGTAGGGCACGTCCGCGACGAGGGTGCCGTCGCGGTCGAACAGGATCGCGGAGACGGTGGTCATCCGGCACCCCCCAGCGGCCGGGCGTTGCGGTGCCGGACGACGCCGCGCAGCCAGTGCCGTACGGCGAGCGGCGGTATGAGCACGCTGGTGCCGAGCATTCCGGCGATCTCCCGGGCGGTGCGCGGGCCGGGCAGGATCCGGGCCAGGGCGAACTCGGCGGTGCCGAGGGTCCACAGGGCCGCGCAGGCGGTGGCGGTGCGGCGCCGCCCGGCCAGTGCGCAGGCGGTGGCGGCGAGGGCCGCGCCGGTGACCGCCAGGTGGCGGGGCAGCCGGCCGCGGGGCGCCTGGGCGCGGTCCCACCAGTCCCGGCCGTGCAGCCGGTTCATCAGGGCGTCGTCGGCGTTGCCGCGCTGGGCGGGCAGCGAGGCCCACCAGTGGGCGGGGCGGACCGGGTGCCGGGTGATCCGGGTGCCCCGGGTCAGGTTCCAGCCGGCCCGCCGGACCCGCAGGGCGAGGTCGGCGTCCTCGCGGAAGGCGCGCGGGAAGCGTTCGTCGAAGCCGCCGGTGCGCTTGAGCGCCTCGGTGCGGTAGGCCATGTCGGCGGTGGCCCAGGCGGCGTTCTCCAGGCCCTTGGTGGTGCGTTCCCAGTCGGTGGGCCGGCGGTCCGCGGGGAGCGGGACGCGCAGCCTTCCCTGGACGCCGCCGGTGTCGGGGCCGGCCGCGCGCAGGTCCTCGGCGAGCCGTCGGGACCAGTCCGGCAGCACCTGGACGTCGTCGTCCAGGAAGACCGTCCAGGGGGTGCGGACGGTGCGCCAGCCGGCGTTGCGGGCGGCGGCCGGGCCTTTGCCGCCGGTGCGCAGGGTGCGTACCCGGTCCAGGAGCTGTCCGGCGGTCTCCAGCGGCAGGCCGCCCTCGGGCGCCGGCCGGTCGTCCACCACGACCACCTCGTGCGGGGTGTGGTCGGCGGTGCCCTCGGCGAGCGCGCGCAGGCACTCGGCGAGGCAGGGCCGGCCGATGGTGGGGACGACGACGGTGTAGGCGGGCGCGTCGGTCATGCGAACGCCTTTCCCCGGCGGATCGCGAACGGGCCGAGGACCAGCAGGTCCACGGGGGCCGAGCCGAAGCACTCCAGGGCGTCCCGGGGGTCGTCGACCATGGGCCGTCCGGCGGTGTTGAGGCTGGTGTTGACCACGACCGGCAGCCCGGTGCGGCGTTCGAAGCCGTCGATCATCCGGGCCACCAGGGGTTCCCGGGCGCGGTCGACGGTCTGGATGCGGGCGGTGCCGTCGACGTGCACCACGGCCGGGATGCGGGCCTTCCAGTCGGCGGCCACGTCGTGCACGAACAGCATGTGCGGGCTGGGCAGCGGCCCGTCGAAGATCTCGGCGGCGCGTTCGGCGAGGACCATGGGGGCGACGGGCCGGAACTCCTCGCGGCCCTTGACCGCGTTGAGCCGTTCCAGGTTCTCGGCCTTGCCGGGGTGGGCGAGCAGCGAGCGGTGCCCGAGCGCGCGCGGCCCGTACTCGCTGCGGCCCTGGAACCAGGCCACGATTCCGTCGGCGGCCAGTGTCCCGGCGGCCGTCTCGGCGATGTCGGCGGGTTCCTCGTAGGGTACGGCGGCCCGCTCCAGCCAGGCTCGCAGTTCGGCGTCGCTCCAGCCGCGGCCCAGGGCGGCCGTCTCCATCGGCTCCAGGGTGTCCTTCTGTCCGGCGATGTGCGCGGCGGCGCCGAGCGCGGTGCCGGCGTCGCCCGCGGCGGGCTGCACCCAGACGCGGGTGAAGCCGCTCTCGCGCCACAGCCGGGTGTTGGCGACGCAGTTCAGCGCGACGCCGCCGGCCAGGGTGAGGGTGTCCTCGCCGGTGCGTTCGCGCAGGTGCCGGGCGAGCGCCAGCATGGCCTCCTCCAGGCAGAGCTGGGCGCTGGCGGCGAGGTCGGCGTGGTCCTGGTGCCAGGTGCCGCCGGCCGGGCGGGGCGGGACGAGGTCGGCCCAGGGCACCGGGCGGGCGCGGAAGCCGCCCCGGTCGTCGGCGTGGACGTAACTGCGCAGCCGGGCGGCGAAGCGCGGGGTGCCGTAGGAGGCGAGCGCCATGACCTTGAACTCGTCGCTGCTGCGCAGGAATCCGAGGTGCTGGGTGAGGTCCTCGTAGAACAGGCCGAGGGAGTCGGGCAGTTGCTGGGTGGCGAGGACGGTCAGCTCGCGGTTGGTGTACCGGCCGGCCAGGTGGGAGCCGCACTCGCCGCGGCCGTCCAGGACGAGCACGGCGCAGTCGGGGTAGGGGGAGACGGCCCCGGCGGAGGCGGCGTGCGCCACGTGGTGCGGGACGAACCGCACCTTGGCCGGGTCGAGTCCGGGCAGCGCCTCGGCGAGGAAGCCGGGGGCCTGCCGGGCGTACTCCTGGCGCAGGTGGTCCCAGGGGTCGTGCAGGCCCATCTCCTCGGCGGGGCGGGCGAGGACGGGATCGTAGGAGTAGGCGACGGCGTCCAGGTCGGACGGGGTGAGGCCGGCCTGCTCCAGGCACCAGCGGGCCGACTGCTCGGGCAGCTCCCAGGCGGAGAAGGGTACGGGCCGCTTGCCGTGCTTGCGGCGGGAGAACCGCTCCTCCTCCGCCGCCGCCACGACGGTGCCGTCGGTGATCAGGGCGGCGGCGGGGTCGTGGAAGAGTGCGTTGATTCCGAGGACGTGCATGCGCTGTCTCCAGGGCCGGGGAGGGGCGGGGGGTCAGGGCCGCGGGGCCGGGTCCCGCGCGGGCGCCACCGGTTGCGGGGGCAGGGCGGTGAAGTAGGCGATGGTCTGCTTCAGCCCCTCCTCCCAGGGGACCTGCGGCGACCAGCCGAGCAGCTCGCGCGCGAGGGTGGTGTCGGGGCGGCGCCGGCCGGGGTCGTCCACGGGCCGGTCGATGAAGGCGATCGGGGAGCGGGAGCCGGTGAGGGCGACCACCCGGCGGGCCAGGTCGGCGACGGTGATCTCGTCGCTGCCGCCGATGTTCACCGGCCGTACGGACCTGCTCGCGGCGACCCGCAGGATGCCGTCCACGGTGTCGTCGACGTAGCACAGGGAGCGGGTCTGGCTGCCGTCGCCGGTCACGGTGAGCGGTTCGCCGGCCAGGGCCTGGCAGATGAAGGTGGGCACGGCGCGGCCGTCGTGGGCGCGCATCCGCGGCCCGTAGGTGTTGAACAGCCGCACGATGCCGGCGTTGGTGCCCCGGGTGCCGGTGTGCGCGGTGACCAGGGCCTCGGCGAACCGTTTGGACTCGTCGTACACGCTGCGCGGCCCGACGGGGTTGACGTTGCCCCAGTAGCCCTCGTGCTGCGGGTGGACCTGGGGGTCGCCGTACACCTCGGAGGTGGAGGCGAGCAGGAAACGGGCGCCGTCGCGTTCGGCGACGGCCAGCGCGTTGCGGGTGCCGGTGCTGCCGACCTCCAGGGTCTCCAGGGGCAGGCGGAGGTAGTCGGCGGGGGAGGCGGGGCAGGCGAAGTGCAGGACCAGGTCGTACGGGCCCGGGAGGCGTTCGGGGCAGTCGGCCGCGCTGACGTCGCAGTACACGTACCGGAAGCCGGGCCGCGCCTCCAGGTGCGCGATGTTCTCGCGCCGCCCGCAGACGAGATTGTCGGCGCAGTCGACTTCGACGCCCGAATCCAGCAGCCGTTCGCACAGGTGGGAGCCGAGGAAGCCGGCACCGCCGGTCACGAGGGCGCGCCGCCAGGAGAACGGTGTGGCACCAGTCATGGGGCTTCTCCTTCGTCGTCCTTCGTCCACGTCGTCCCGCGGCCGGAAACGCGCGGTGGAAGGCACCGCTCGTCTACGGCCGGGCGGTGTACGGGTGTTCGGCGCGTGCCGCGTCACCGGGACCGGCGTCACCGGACCGTCGGGGAGGAAGAGGACAGGGCCCGGGCCCCGGAGACGTCCGGGGCCGCCTTGCCGGGCCGCCACTGGCTGGACGGCGCTGGCAGCTGGGTTCCCCTGCCAGTTGGATTCACACGTTGGATTCTTATTCTCCGGACTCAGGGGTACTCGCGCGACTCAGGCGCCTCGGTACCACGGTGGAGGCATCCATGCACGACGACGTCCCCACGGCCGTGCTGCGCACCCTCGGCAAGCCCGGCCGGCCTCCGGGGAGACTGCTGCTCACCGGCTGGTTCAGCTTCCGGGACGGGGAGGCGACGGCCGGGGACGTGCTCGCCCAGCGGCACATGTCGGCGGCGCTGACCGGGGCCGGCATCCCCCACGACACGGCGTGGAGCCCCGGCTTCCGGCCCGGGGCGCTGTCCCTGGAGGCGGCCGACCCGGCCGCCTACGACACGCTGCTGTTCGTGTGCGGCCCGGTGCACGGCCGCCAAGTCGCGGCCCTCCATGCACGGTTCAGGTCCTGCACACGACTGGCGGCCGGGGTCTCGGTGGTCGACCCGGCCGACCCGGCGGCCACCGGTTTCCATACGATCGTCGCCCGGGACGGCACCGCGGCCCCGGCCCGCCGGGACCTCGCGGCGGACGCCCCGCTCGGCCCGCTGCCGCCGGTGGCCGCGGTGGTGCTGTCCTCGGGCCAGGGCGAGTACGGCGCGCGCCGACGGCACGCGGAGGTCAACGACACGCTCACCGGCTGGCTGGCCGGCCAGGACTGTGCGCGGGTGCCGGCCGAGACCCGGCTGGCCGTGGACGACTGGCGGCTGTGCGCCACCGCCGAGCAGTTCCTCGCCCTCGTCGCCCGCTGCGACGTGGTGGTCACCACCCGGCTGCACGGTCTGGTGCTGGCGCTGCGGACCGGCACCCCGGTGATCGCGGTCGACCCGGTGGCGGGCGGGGCCAAGGTCACGGCGCAGGCGCGAGCCCTGGACTGGCCGGCGCTGGTGGCGGCGGACGCGCTGTCCCCGTCGGTGCTGGACCACTGGTGGGCGTGGGCGCTGTCCGGGGCGGGCCGGACGGCCGCCGCCCGGCACTCGGGGCGCTGACCGTACGTGGCGGTCCGTGTAACGCGCGGTGCCCGGGGCACTCGGCGCGGCGACGGCACGGCCCCTTCCCGGGCCCACGCGTCCCACGCAGGAGGTAACGACCATGGGTCACGGCGGAAACGTCATCCAGGAGCTGACCACCGACCACCGCGAGGTCGAGGAGATCTTCGGCCGTTTCGAGGCGCTGCCGCCCGGCTCGCCGGACCGCAAGACCCTCTGCGACCAGGCCACGATCGAGCTGGTCCGGCACTCGGTCGCCGAGGAGGCCTACCTCTACCCGGCGGTCCGCGAGCACGTGGCGGGCGGTGACGCGCTGGCGGACAAGGAGATCGAGGACCACGCCGAGGCCGAGCGGATCATGAAGGACCTGGAGGGCTGCCAGGCGGACGACCCTCGGTTCGACACGCTGATGACGCGGCTGATGAGCGAGATCCGGTCCCATGTGACCGACGAGGAGCAGAACCTGTTCCCGCGGCTGGAGGCGGCCTGTCCCCCGGACGCGCTGATGGAGCTGGGCGACAAGGTCCGCCGGGCCAAGCGGATGGCGCCGACCCGCCCGCACCCGTCGGCCCCGGACACTCCCCCGGCCGACAAGCTGCTGGCACCGGGCGCGGGCCTGGTGGACCGGCTGCGGGACGCGCTGTCGGGGCGGGGCAAGGAGAGCTGACGGTGTCCTGACGCGCCGCCCGGGCTCGTGGCCCGGGCGGCGCGTGTACAGGGGTTACGGGGGGATGGGCGGCGTGGGTTCAGACCCACGGTGTGGGGTGGGTTCAGAGCCACGGTGTGGGCCGGGGGCGGCGGTGGCGCCGTCGGGGACTGGGGCGGGTGGCCCGGCACAGCAGCCGGAACGCCTGGATGAGGGTGACCGGCCACAGCAGCGCGAAGCACCACAGCAGCGCGGGGTCCGAGGTGCGGATGCCCATGACGGCGACGAACGCCGACGCGACCGCCAGCAGCAGCACCGCCACCGGCAGCCAGACGCCGTACCGTACGTCGCCCATCCGGCGCGCGAACCGCCGGTCCTGCCTGAGGCCCGCCTCGATCCGCGCCAGCGTCAGCCGCTCACGCGCGGACAGTCTCACCCCGTCGTGCTCCCACATCTTCCACTCGTCCACGGCGACGGCACCTCCTCGGTCGGCGGCCTGCGGCCTGCGGGCTCCGTGCCACCGGGTTCCCCGGACGCGGCGGCCGATGCGGTACCCGAGGGGAGGAGAGCCGTACGACCGGTGACGATCTCCTCGCTGCCCCTCCCCCGTGGTCAACGGACGCGGTCCGGCGGGGCAGTTGGTGCCGGAGCGGGCCCTGTGCGGTGCGGTTGGCCGGGTAGAGTGCTGTTCCCCTTGGTCGACAGTCCGCTACGGACCGTAAAGCCGGGCGGTCGCACGTGACCTCGGCTGCCGCAGGGCAGATACTGCCCATAGGCGGGACGAACGGCTGTCTCCACCGGGTGACCGTCGGCACCTGACGCCCCGTCACGGCAGTCGAGGGCCAGGTTCGCGAGGAGACACCTATGAGGATGCTGATCAACGTACCGGAGACGGTCGTGGCGGACGCGTTGCGCGGTCTGGCGGCCGCGCATCCCGAACTGACCGTGGACGTGGAGAAGCGGGTGATCGTCCGCCGGGACGCCCCCGTGCCCGGTCAGGTCGCGCTCGTGTCGGGCGGCGGCTCCGGGCACGAGCCGCTGCACGGCGGTTTCGTCGGCCCGGGCATGCTCTCCGCCGCGTGTCCCGGCCCAATTTTTACGTCGCCAGTGCCTGACCAGATGGCGCGCGCCGCGGCGGCCGTGGACAGCGGCGCGGGCGTGCTGTTCGTCGTGAAGAACTACACCGGTGACGTGCTGAACTTCGACATGGCGGCCGAACTGGCCGAGGACGAGGGCATCCAGGTCGCCAAGGTGCTCGTCGACGACGACGTCGCGGTCACCGACAGCCTCTACACGGCCGGCCGGCGGGGTACGGGCGCGACGCTGTTCGTGGAGAAGATCGCGGGTGCCGCCGCGGCCGAGGGGCAGCCGCTGGAGCGCGTGGAGTCCATCGGCCGCCGGGTCAACGACAACTCCCGCAGTTTCGGCGTGGCCCTCAGCGCCTGTACGACCCCGGCGAAGGGCAGCCCCACGTTCGATCTACCGGACGGCGAGCTGGAGTTGGGCATCGGCATTCACGGCGAGCCGGGCCGGGAGCGGCGGCCGATGATGACCTCGGGGGAGATCGCCGACTTCGCGGTCGACGTCATCCTGGAGGACCTGCCGCCGCGCGCTCCCGTCCTGGTACTGGTCAACGGCATGGGCGCGACCCCGCTGCTGGAGCTGTACGGCTTCAACGCCGAGGTGCAGCGGGTGTTGCGGGAACGCGGTGTCGCCGTGGCCCGCACCCTCGTCGGCAACTACGTCACCTCGCTGGACATGGCGGGCGTCTCGGTGACGCTGTGTCAGGTGGACGAGGAGCTGCTGCGGCTGTGGGACGCACCGGTGAAGACCCCGGCCCTGCGCTGGGGCATGTGAGCCCGCGATGTGCCCGCCCCACCATCCCGGCCGCGTGGTCGACGGCCCTGTCACGCAAGGAGATCCAGTGCTCGACGCCGATTTCTTCCGCCGTTGGATGACGACGGCGGCCGCGTCCGTCGACCGGGAGGCCGAGCGGCTCACCGCCCTCGACTCGGCCATCGGGGACGCCGACCACGGCAGCAATCTGCGACGCGGGTTCACGGCCGTGGCGGCGGTCCTGGAGAAGGAGACACCGGACACCCCGGGCGGTGTCCTGATACTCGCCGGACGGCAGTTGATCTCGACGGTCGGGGGTGCGTCCGGGCCGCTGTACGGCACCCTGCTGCGCCGGGCGGGCAAGGCGCTGGGCGACGCCGCCGAGGTCGGCGAGGAGGAGCTGGCGGCGGCGCTGCGCGCGGGCGTGGAAGGGGTGATGGCGCTCGGCGGGGCGGCACCCGGCGACAAGACCATGATCGACGCCCTGGTGCCGGCCGTGGACGCGCTCGGCACGGGCTTCGCCGCCGCGCGGGCCGCCGCGGAGGAGGGCGCGGCGGCCACCGTACCGTTGCGGGCCCGCAAGGGCCGGGCGAGTTACCTGGGCGAGCGCAGCGTCGGTCACCAGGATCCGGGGGCGACCTCGTCGGCGCTGCTGATCGCGGCGCTGGCCGAGACGGCGGAGGCGGACGGTGAGTGAGGACAGGCCGGTCGGGATCGTGCTGGTGTCGCACAGCGCCCAGGTGGCCGAGTCCGTCGCCGAGCTGGCGAAGGGCCTGGCGGGCGGGGCGGCCGGGATACCGGTGGCCCCGGCGGGCGGCACCGAGGGCGGCGGGCTCGGCACCAGCGCCGAGCTGATCTCCGCGGCGGCGGCCTCGGTGGACCGGGGGGCCGGCGTGGCGGTGCTCACCGACCTGGGCAGCGCGGTACTGACGGTGAAGGCGCTGCTCGCCGAGGGAGACGAACTCCCGGAGGGCACCCGCCTGGTGGACGCGCCGTTCGTCGAGGGCGCGGTGGCCGCGGTGGTCACCGCCGCCGCGGGCGCCGACCTGGACGCGGTGGAGGCCGCGGCGGCGGAGGCGTACGGCTACCGGAAGACATGAGAACGACCGGCAGGAGCGCCGGCCCGGCCACTCCCACCGGGCCCGGCGAGACCGAGCACTCTTGGAAGGCGGCCCCGGCGGGAGCGACGGTCGCCGGAAGGCGGGACCCGCGCAACTGACGGGTTCCGGCACCGGTCACGGTCCAGAAGACGCGGACCGGCCCGAGTGACGGCCGCCGGACAGCGGGAGCCGTCCCGAGTGACGGCCGTCGCAACCGGGCGCTTCCGTGCGCGGGGGTCAGTGCCGGGCGAGGAAGCGCCGGGCCAGTCGCTCCCCCTCGGCCACCGCCGCCTCGCGGTTCTCCACCGCGGTGATCCGGGAGTCGCGGAAGACGATGTAGGTGACGCCGGAGGACACCCCGCCGGAGCGCGGGTCGGGCCGGATGCCGAGGGCGCGCGCGGTGGCGTAGGAGGCCTCGCCGATGAGGTCGCGCGGGCCGGTGTCGCCGACGACGGCGTACCGGACCCGGTCCCCGTAGACGACGGCGGCGACCGAGCCCCCGCGCACCCCGGAGGCCCGGTGGTCCCAGCGGCGGCTGGGCGCCGGGACGACGATGTAGGGCAGGGTCTCGGCGTTCAGCCGGCGGCCGTCGGACCCCAGGACCGCGGTGGCGGGGGCGAACACCGGGTCGGTGCGGCGGTTGCAGCGGGCGGTGGGGCGGCCGTCGCAGTCGATGTCCAGGTCGGCCTTCCAGAAGACGGCGTCCCGGGTGCCGCAGACGGGAACGGTCGCGGGGCGGCCCGCGTCGGTGCGGTACCGGCCCCGGGAGATCCGGGTGCACCGGCCGGCCCGGGCGAGCAGCCGGGCGGCGGTGACCGCGTCCCCGGCACGGCGCGTCCGCTCGTCGGGAGCCGCCTTTCCGGCGCGGCCCGGGCCCTCGGGACGGCCCGCGCCGCGGCTGGGAGCCGCGTCCCCGCGACGGGCCGCGCCCTCGCCCCGGGCGGCACCGGCCGCACCGCCGCCGTGCGTCGCGCCCCCGTCATGGGCCGCGCTCCCCTCACGGGCCGCGACCCGTTCGGCGGGCGGGACCGCGGTGGCCGGTGCGGGCAGTGCCGGAGCGATCAGGGCGGCGCCGGCCGCGGCCAGCGTCAGGGACGGGACACGCACGATGGGGGACCCTCTCGTCGGGGACATAGGAGGACGTCCGGCCCGTGGTGTCGCGCGGCCCCGGACGCCGACCCCACTGTGCTGTGACCTCGGGTCCACGGCCACGGGGTGCGCCGCGAAGAGGCCGGATGGAGCACGCAGCTGACACCCTGTCAGGCGAACGGTCCGGCTGCGCCGGCCGGGGCGGAGAAGGGGACAACAGGGGCCGGGGGTCCGGAGCGGGTACCGTCCCGGATCCCCGGCCACCCGCGCCGGCGCGGGATCGGCGACGACAGCGTGTCCGCGCCACAGGCATGAACTCCCTGGCTCTCGGGGGCAGTTCAGCCGTAGGGAACCTCAGCATACGTAACCGCGGGGGATGGTCACCAACGCGGCCCCCTTGCTGCGCTCCCACCGGCCGGGCCACTATTGGTCCGGACCTTTACGTGATGCCGAGGACGTCCGGGGAGGGCAGTGCCGTGCGACGCGTTCCCTTTCCGCCCGTGCTGGTCTGCGGGGCCGTGCTGCTGGTCGCCTCCTGCGGCTGGAACCGGGCGGACGACGGCGACGGCCGGGTGCCCGGCGCCCCCGTCGGGATCACGGCCTCGGCGGGCAGCGCCACCAGCGTGCACGTGATGTGGAACGCGGCCCCTGCCGACGCCGGGGTCCGCACCTACGAGGTATACCGGGACACCACAAAAGTGGCCGAAGTACCGGGTGCCCAGCACATGGTGGACGTCACCAGGCTCAGGCCGTCCACCCTGTACGCCTTCACCGTGCGGGCCCGGGACACCGCGGGCCGGCTGGGTCCGCCGAGCCGGACGGTGCGGGCGCGGACGTCGGCCGTGACGGCGGCGGACCGCTCGGCTCCGGCCCGGCCGGGGGCGGCCACCGGACGGGCCGTGGGCAGCCGAGCCGTCCAGCTGTCCTGGGGCGCGTCCCGGGACGACCGGGGCGTGTCGTCGTACGAGGTCCACCAGGGCGGTGTGAAGATCCACAGTGTCGGCGGGAACCAGACCGCCACCGTCGTCACGGGCCTGCGCCCCGGCACGCGTTATGTCTTCACCGTCCGCGCCCGGGACGCGGCCGACAACGTCTCCCCCGCCGGGCCGCCGGTCCGCCTGACCACACCGGGCGCCGACGACGGCCGGGCGACCGCGCCCACCGGGTTCACCGCCGCCACCCACCGCGCCGACGGCGCCTACCACATCGACCTCGCCTGGGACCCGCCGCGTGTGGACGGGGTGATCACCGAGTACCAGATCGGGCTGGACGGCGCCGCGGCCACCTCGCTGGTCTGGGGCGGCACTCCCCCGCGCGGCCGGGCGCACCACAGCTTCTACGCGGGCACCGCCGCCGGGGAGGAACACCGGGTACGGCTGCGGGCCCGGCTGCCCGACGGCACCTGGGGCGGCTGGTCGGCGGAGCGGACGGTGACCACGGGCGGCTGAGGGCACCTCAGGGCCCCGCGCGGGGTTCCGTCACCTGATCGGGCCGCTCCGGGTGCGGCCGTGCCCGGCGGGGCGTTGGCTGCGGTTGAGGCAGCACGGGCGCTTCCCGACCCCCGGCGGCGCATGGGACGTACCGCCGACCGTGCCGCCGGAGGGCCCGTCCATGGACAACTCGCGACTCCTGCTCCGCTCCGGCCTGACCCTGGCGGCCGCCGCCGCGCTCCCGGCCGCGCTCGCCGGGCCGACCGCCGCGGTCTCGGGCATCTCGGTCAGCACCATCGGATCCACGGTGTCGGTGGTCACCGGCGCGTGCACCCAGGTCAACGGCAGCTGGGGCACCGCGGCCCTGCTCACCAGCCGGCAGGCCAACTTCTCCCAGGGCCGGCAGGTGGCCCTGGCCGGCACGTCGGTCAGCCAGTCCGCGGCCTGGACCGGGGTGAGCCCGGGGACCTACACCGTGGTCGTGCTCTGCTCCAGCGGCACCACCGCGGGCAGCCAGTCGGTGATCGTCTCCGGGGCGGCCGTCCCCACCCGGCCGGCCCCCGTCCCGACCCTGCCGACGACCGTCCCGGCCAGGCCGACGCCCGTCGCTACCCAGCCGGCACCCGTCGCGACCCGGCCGGCGGTCTCCGCGACCACCGGCCCGGCCCCGTCCCGGGGCGTGATGGGCGGCCTCGGCGGCGCCGCCCGCGACTACGGCACGCTGACCCTCGGCGTCGGCGCGGCCCTGGTCGGCACCGGGGTCGTCGCCACCGGCTGGGTCCTGCGCCGCCGCTCCCGGCCGTACCGGCTCTGAGGCCCCTTCAGTCGGTGTCCGGCAGGTCGGCGAACTCCGCCAGGGCGTGGGTGAGCCACTGGGTCCAGAAGGTCTCCAGGTCGATCCCGGCCCGCAGCACCAGGTGGCGCAGCCGGTCCTGCGGGGCGTCCCGGCCGGGCGGGAAGTCGCGCCGCTCGATCTCCTGGTACTCGGCGAGCTGCCGCCGGTGCAGCTCCAGGTGGCGGCGCAGGTCGGCCTCCAGGCCCGCGGTGCCCACCACGGCCGCCGCGCGCAGCCGCAGCAGCAGCACGTCCCGCTGCGGCTTCGGGTCCTGCGCGGCGGCGGTCCAGCGGGCCAGTTCGGCCCGGCCCGCGGGCAGCACCTCGTAGCTCTTCTTCTGCCCGCGGGCCGGCTGCTCGGCCGGCAGCGCGCGGATGAGCCCCTCGGCCTCCAGTCTCCCGAGCTCGCGATAGATCTGCTGGTGCGTCGCGGACCAGAAGTAGCCGATCGACTTGTCGAACCGGCGGGTCAGTTCCAGTCCCGACGACGGCTTTTCCAGCAGGGCGGTGAGGATCGCGTGCGGGAGTGACATGGGCTCATCCTAGGGAGGGAGGTCCCCGGCCCCTACAGGGTCGCCGCCAGCTCCGTGCCCTGCTTGATCGCCCGCTTGGCGTCCAGCTCGGCGGCCACGTCGGCGCCGCCGATGAGATGGACGCTGCGGCCGGCGGCGACCAGCGCCTCGTACAGGTCGCGGCGCGGCTCCTGACCGGTGCACAGCACGACCGTGTCGACCTCCAGGACCATGCTCTCCTCGCCGACGGTGATGTGCAGGCCGGCGTCGTCGATCCGGTCGTAGCGCACGCCCGGCACCATGGTCACGCCCCGGTGCTTCAGCTCGGTGCGGTGGATCCAGCCGGTGGTCTTGCCGAGGCCGGCGCCGACCTTGCTGGTCTTGCGCTGGAGCAGGTGCACCTGGCGCGGCGGGGCGGGCCGCTCGGGGGCGGTGAGGCCGCCGGGCGCCCGGTAGTCCGGGTCGACGCCCCAGTGCCGGAAGTAGGTCCGCGGGTCCTCGCTCGCCTTGTCTCCGCCGTCGGTGAGGTACTCGGCGACGTCGAAGCCGATGCCGCCGGCACCGAGGACGGCGACGCGGTCGCCGACGGGGGCGCCGTCGCGGAGCACGTCGAGGTAGCCGAGGACGCGGGGGTGGTCGACGCCGGGGATGTCCGGGGTGCGCGGGGTGACGCCGGTGGCGACCACGACCTCGTCGAAGCCGTCCAGGTCGGCGGCCGCCACCCAGGTGTCCAGGCGGACGTCGACGCCGTGCGCGTCGAGCTGGTGGCGGAAGTAGCGCAGCGTCTCGTCGAACTCCTGCTTGCCGGGCACCTTGCGGGCGACGTTGAGCTGTCCGCCGATCTCGCCCGCCGCGTCGAACAGGGTGACGGCGTGGCCGCGTTCGGCGGCGGAGACCGCGCAGGCGAGGCCGGCCGGACCGGCGCCGACCACGGCGACGCGCTTCTTCAGCCGGGTCGGCGCGAGCACCAGCTCGGTCTCGTGGCAGGCGCGCGGATTGACCAGGCAGGAGGTGATCTTGCCGCTGAAGGTGTGGTCGAGGCAGGCCTGGTTGCAGCCGATGCAGGTGTTGATGGCCTCGGGGGTGCCGGCGGCGGCCTTCGCGACGAAGTCGGGGTCGGCGAGCATCGGGCGGGCCAGGGACACCATGTCCGCGCAGCCGTCGGCGAGCAACTCCTCGGCGAGTTCCGGGGTATTGATGCGGTTGGTGGTGACCAGCGGGACGGACACCTCGCCCATGAGCTTCTTGGTGACCCAGGTGTAGGCGCCGCGCGGCACGGAGGTGGCGATGGTGGGGATGCGGGCCTCGTGCCAGCCGATGCCGGTGTTGATGATCGTCGCCCCGGCGGCCTCCACCGCCTTGCCGAGGGCGATCACCTCCGCCAGCGACGAGCCGCCCGGGACCAGGTCCAGCATGGACAGGCGGTAGATGACGATGAAGTCTTCGCCGACGGCCTCGCGGACCCGCTTGACGATCTCGACGGGGAAGCGCGTCCGGTTCTCGTACGAGCCGCCCCAGCGGTCGGTGCGCCGGTTGGTCGGCGCGGCGATGAACTCGTTGATCAGGTAGCCCTCGGAGCCCATGATCTCGACGCCGTCGTAGCCGGCCTGCCGGGCGAGGCGGGCGGCGCGGGCGTAGTCGTCGATGGTGCGCTCGATGTCGGCGTCGGTCAGCTCGCGGGGCACGAAGGGGCTGATCGGCGCCTGGAGGGGGCTCGGCGCGACGAGGTCGCGGTGGTAGGCGTACCGGCCGAAGTGCAGGATCTGCATCGCGATCCGGCCGCCCTCGCGGTGCACGGCCTCGGTGACCACCCGGTGCCGCTCGGCCTCCGCGTCGGTGGTGAGCTTGGCCCCGCCCTCGTACGGCCGCCCCTCCTCGTTGGGGGCGATGCCGCCGGTGACGATGAGGCCGACGCCGCCGCGCGCGCGGGCCGCGTAGAACGCCGCCATCCGCTCGAAGCCGCGCTCGGCCTCCTCCAGGCCGACGTGCATGGAGCCCATCAGCACGCGGTTGGGCAGCGTGGTGAAGCCCAGGTCGAGCGGGGTCGTCAGGTGCGGGTAACGGCTCATCGGGCCCTCCGTACGCGGTGTCGTCGCCTCTTGTTGTAGAGGAAGCCCGAGGCTTTGTGCAACTAGTTGCACAAACGGTCGCCACTGTAACTACTAGTATGTACATTCAGACGTGACCGATCCGCCGCCCGAAAGGACGCCCCGTCATGCCCTTCGTCCGCATAGACACGCTCGGCACCGACCCCGCCCGCCTCGACGCGCTCGGCCGGGCCGTCCAGGACGCCCTCGTGGAGACGCTGGGGATACCGCCCGGGGACCTCTTCCAGGTACTGAGCGGCCACGACGGCACCGGCAGCATCCTGCGCTACGGCGACTACCCGGGCGTCCCGCGCGACGACTCGGCCGTGTTCGTCGCGATCACCCTGCGGGCCGGACGCGACGCCGGCCGCAAGCGGGCGGTGTACCGGCGGATCGCCGAGCTGGTGCACGAGCGGACCGGTACCGAGCCGCGCGACGTGCTGGTCACCCTGACCGAGAACGGCGACGCCGACTGGTCCTTCGGGTACGGGCTGGCGCAGTACGCCCCGGCCGGTCGGGGACCGGCCGGGGCGTCGCCTCGGTGACTCAGCGGCTCTCCAGGCGCAGGTGCAGATCCCGCTCCTGGTCGCCGGAGGCCGTACAGGTCTCCCGCACGGTGAACATCGAGTCCAGGGTGGTGCGGAACCGGTCGACGGCCCAGTAGCCGCCCTGGACGTCCGCCTGGACCGGCTGCCCGAGACGGACCGGCGGGCAGCCGGAACCCCGGGCCTCGGCGACGTCGTAGGTGCCGAGCCAGACCATCGGCCGGGTCTCGTGGAGCTGCTGTGGCTCCTCGTCCGCGCCCCGGTCGGAGGCGAAGCAGGACCTGAGCGCCTCGAATACCAGGCGGGCGTCCTCCTTCGAACCGCTGATCTCCACCGTGACGGTTTCCGGATGCGACCGCTCCGTGTCTGCCATGATCGCTCCTTTCGTGGCCGCGCTGCGGTGGAACGGGGTACCCCGCCGAACCGCGTCCACCCCCAGGAAAACACCACGCGCCGTCGCGCACACCTCAGCCGCGGGTGAACTTGTACGTCTTGCTGTCCGTCAGCACGCAGAAGCCGGGCGAGACGACGATCACGCGCAGGACGCCGTCGCGGCGGTCGTAGTCGATGCCCTCCGCCTCGAAGGAGCCCTGGCAGGAGCTGCGCAGCGGCAACTGGCGCACCGCCGTGACGTGCCCGGTGACGTCGGCGGTACCGTCCGGCGGCGCGGAGAGGTCGACCTGGAGCAGCGGCTTGGTCAGGCCGAAGAGGCTGCCCTCGGGGTCGTCGGAGGAGCACAGCAGGGTGGTGGGGCCGGTGAAGTCGCAGCCCTGGACGTCGCGGACGGCGTGGTCCAGGCGGACGGTGGAGACCTGCGGGAGGTCCGCCGAGGGCGAGGTGGCGGGGTTGACGCCCGGGGTCGGGAAGACCAGCAGCCGGGTCATGGTGCCCCACTCGCCGGACAGCATCCACCGGCCGTCGGGCGAGACGGCGGCCCAGGAGTTGTTCAGCGCCTCGCCCGGGCCGAGCGTGTGGACGTACTCCGACCACGCGCCGCCGGGCGCCCGCACCCGGAACATCTTCGAGTTGCCGGAGTCGCGCTGGTAGGGCTCGATGTAGAAGCCGTCGTAGGAGGCGTCGGGGTCGCCGACGTGGTTCCAGCCGCGGCCGGCCAGGCCGAGCGGGATAGTGCCGACGCCGGTGTACCGGTTTGGGCTGTTCGCCGGGACCTCCACCGAGGCCAGCCCCTGGCTCTCGGTCAGCGGGTCGGCGCGGTCGGAGCCGGTCTCGGTCCAGGTGCCGGCGGCCATGGCGGGCACGGGCGCGGCGAGGGACACGACGGCGGCGGTGACGAGGGTGACGAGTCCGGCGAGGACTGTGTGACAGCGTTGCCGGGCGGACGCGGGCATGGCCGGCTCCTCGGACGGGCGGCGGGCACTCGGACGGCGGACAGTCTGGCGTGGCGTCATAGTCATGTACAGACCAATCACGCAACATGAGCGTGAACTCTCACGGCTCCGTGGGACCGCGCGGTACGGTCCAGGCGGGAGTTTCGAGCCCCCGCGCACCACCGGCGCACGGCTTCGGCGGACGTCCGCCGCCGTGTTGAGGGATGGTGGAGGGAGAACGGCGTCGGCGGCGGAGAGTCGGGTGTGAGCGCGGTAGAACGAGGTCGGTCGGCACGAGGCACGGCGTGCCGTGCGGACGGGCGAAGGCGGTGCGTGGCATGAGTGCGGCCGAGGCTCCGGCGACGGAGAGCGGCGAGCCCGCGCGCGGTCCGGTTCCCCCGGGCGGCCTGCTGGACGTCCTGGGCGTGGCGTCGGTGGTGCTGGACACGGACGGCCGGATCGTGCTGTGGAGTCCGCAGGCGGAGGAACTGTTCGGGTACACCGCCGAGGAGGCCCTCGGCCAGCACGCCGCCCGGCTCATGGTGCACGAGGAGCACAGCCGGCTGGTGGGCAGGCTGTTCGCCGACGTGATGCGCACCGGGCAGAGCTGGGCGGGCGGCTTCCCGGTGCGGCACAAGGACGGCAGCACCCGCCTGGTGGAGTTCCGGAACATGCGGCTGCTGGACGACCGCGGGGACGTCTACGCGCTCGGGCTGGCCGCCGACCAGTCGACCGTACGGCGGCTGGAACAGGACGTGGCGCTGTCCGAGCGGATGGTGAAGCA
Organism: Streptomyces sp. SudanB182_2057; assembly: GCF_964272715.1. Classification (NCBI taxonomy): domain Bacteria; kingdom Bacillati; phylum Actinomycetota; class Actinomycetes; order Kitasatosporales; family Streptomycetaceae; genus Streptomyces; species Streptomyces sp. SudanB182_2057. The sequence continues at coordinate 7,381,750 of NZ_OZ186798.1, read as the reverse complement.
GTCGCCGATCGGCTACGGCGTCCTGGACACCGAGCTGCGGTTCGTCTCCGTCAACCCCGCCCTGGAGCGCATCAACGGGGTGCCGGCCGCCGAGCACGTGGGCCGGACGCTGCGGGAGGTGGTGCCGCTGCTGAACGTGGGCGACCTGGAGGCCGCGGCCCGCCGGGTGCTGCGGACGGGTGTGCCGCTGATCGACGACACGCTGGTCGGCCGCACCCCGGCCGACCCGGACGAGGACCACACCTGGTCGCACTCGCTGTACCGGCTGGAGGACACCCTGGGCCATGTGCTCGGGGTGGCCGTCTCGCTGGTCGACATCACCGAGCAGCACCGGGCCTCGGTGGAGGCGGAGACCGCGCGCCGCCGGCTGGCGGTGATCGCGGACGCCTCGGCCCGGATCGGCACCACGCTGGAGCTGGAGCGCACCGCCTGCGAGCTGGCCGAGGTCGCGGTGCCGGAGCTGGCGGACGTGGCGGCGGTGGACCTGCTGGACGCGGTGGTCGAGGGCCGGCCCAGCGCGCTCGGGCCCTCGGAGTCCGCGGTGATCCGGGCGCTGGCCGTGCGTCCGGCGGAGGGCAGCGACGCGGTCCGGGCCGCCGACCCGCCCGGCCAGATCGCCCTGTACGGGCCGGACCGGCTGGTCACCGAGTGCGTGCGCACCGGCGAGGCGGTGCTGGTGCCGCGGGTGAAGGACGAGGACCTGCCGCTGATCGCCCGCTCCGCGGAGGCGGCCGTGCTGCTCGGCCGGGCGGGCCTGCACTCGTACCTCGCGGTGCCGCTGATCGCGCGCGGCGAGGTGCTGGGCGCGCTGGACCTCAAACGCACCCGCAACCCGGCCCCCTTCGACGAGGACGACGTGCTGCTGGCGCGGGAGCTGGCGGCCCGCGCGGCCGTGCAGATCGACAACGCGCGCTGGTACCAGAACGCCCGCAACACCGCGCTCACCCTCCAGCGCAGCCTGCTGCCCAGCCATCCGCCGGTCACCACCGCCCTGGAGGTGGCCTCCCGCTACCAGCCGGCCGGGGCCACCAGCGAGGTGGGCGGCGACTGGTTCGACGTGATCCCGCTGGAGGGCGGCAAGACCGCGCTCGTCGTGGGCGATGTGATGGGCAGCGGGGTCGCCGCCGCCGCCACGATGGGCCGGCTGCGCACCGCGACGGCCACCCTCGCCGGGCTCGACCTCGACCCGGCCCGGCTGCTGGAGCACCTGGACAAGACGACCTCCGCCCTGGACCACTCCATCGCCACCTGTGTGTACGCCGTCCACGACCCGCGTCTGCGCCAGTGCCGGATCGCCAACGCCGGCCATCTGCCGCCGGCCCGGGTACGGCCCGGCGGCCCGCCGGAGCTGCTCGACCTGCCCACCGGGGTGCCGCTCGGGGTGGGCGGGGTCGGCTTCTCCACCGTCACGGTCGACTTCGAGCCCGGTGACGAGCTGGTGTTCTACACCGACGGGCTGGTGGAGACCCGCTCCGACTCGCTGGACGAGCGGCTGGCCCTGCTGCTGTCGCTGCTGGACGACCCCGCCCGCCCGCTGGAGGAGACCTGCGACCACCTCCTGCGCACGCTGCGCCACCCGGACAACCACGACGACGTGGCGTTGCTGATCGCGCGGGCGCAGGAGCTGGAGTAGCGGGCGGGCGGGGCCGGTCACCGCGCCGGTGCGGGGCGCACGCCGATGACCACGTACGCGTACAGGTTCTCGTCGACCGCCAGACGGGTCGTCAGGCCGGCGTCGGTGAAGGCGCGTACGGCGGCGGGTGCCTGGCGTTCGCTGGTCTCGGTGAGCAGGCTGCCGCCGGGGGCGAGCCACTCGGACGCCCCGGCGGCGACCCGGCGCAGCACATCGAGTCCGTCCGCCCCGCCGTCCAGCGCGATCAGCGGTTCGTGGTCGCGGGCCTCCGCCGGGAGCAGGGCCACCTCGGCGGTGGGGACGTAGGGCACGTTGGCCGTCAGCAGGGCCACCCGGCCGCGCAGGCCGGGCGGCAGGGCGTCGTAGAGATCCCCTTGGTGGGCCCGGCCGCCGAAGGGGGCGAGGTTGCGGCGGGCGCAGCGTACGGCGGCCGGGTCGATGTCGGCGGCGTGCACCTCGGCCCCGGGCAGGGCGTGGGCGAGGGCCGCGCCGAGCGCGCCGGAACCGCAGCACAGGTCCACGACGACGGTCGCGTCCGGTGCGGCGGCCAGCGCCTGGCCGGCCAGGAACTCGGTGCGGCGGCGGGGGACGAACACCCCGGGTTCCACGGCGATGCGCAGTCCGTGGAACTCGGCCCAGCCGAGGACCTGTTCGAGGGGAAGCCCGGCGGCGCGCCGGTCCACCATGCCGGCCGCCTCCTCGGGGGTGCGGGCGGTGGCGAGGATCAACTCGGCCTCGTCCTCGGCGAAGACGCATCCGGCGGCGCGCAGCGCGCGGACGACGGCGGAGGGGGCCATGGGAGCGGGTACGGACATGGGAGCGGAAAGCCTTCCGGGAGCGCGAGACTTCAGGGCGCTCCCGCGGTCACCGCTGCCGGTGTACCGCGCCGTCACGAGGAGAGAGCACCCCAGCCGACACAGCGGTAATGGGTCTCACCTCCTCGCCCTCGGGGCCGCGGGTCTCCGCGGCCGGACGGCCACCATACCCCACGGCCCGACGGGCCCTCCGCCCCGGCGAGTTCAGACGCCGACCGACTCCTCGACCTCTTCCTCGGCCTCCCGCTCCGCCTCCCGCTCGGCTTCCCGCGCGGCCTCGTCCTTGGCGTGCCGCGGGCCCGTCCGCCCGGACTCGGTCCCGGCGGACGCGGCAGCGGCCTCGGCGCCGGCCGCGGCGTGGGCGGCCTCCCGGCGGGTGCGGCCCTCGTACAGGGCGGCCACCGCGGTCACCAGGACGCCGGCCAGCAGCCAGACCACCAGGGTCCACACCGTGCGGCCGAGGCCGTCGTTGCCGAAGTACAGCAGGCTGCGGACGCCCTCGACGAAGCCGGCGCCGTTCCAGAAGGCGTGCAGGGTGCCGAAGAATCCGTTCTGCAGCTCGGGCCGGAACAACCCGCCGGAGCTGGTGAAGTTCAGCATCACGAACAGCACCATCATGGTCAGCGTGGTCCACCGCTTCAGGAAGGTGTGCAGGCCGACGCCGATCAGCAGGATGCCCGCCGAGTACAGCCAGGCCATGCCCCACACGCCCGCGAGGTCGTGGTGGGCGAGGTGGAACACCGGCCCGGCGAGCACGGCTCCGACGCAGCTGACCACCGCGGAGACCCCGACGGCGAGCAGCGCGCGGACGCGCATCGGCAGGGCGGCACCGGCGGCGCCGAGGGCGGCGACCGAGGCGTAGGAGCCGATGCTGACGGCGATCATCAGGAAGAACAGGCCCTGCCCGGTGGGGTCGTCGGCGACCGGCCGGGCCACGTCGGTGACCTTCAGCGGCACACCCTGTCCGGCGGCGAGCGGGGTGAAGACCTTTTCGACGGCCATGGCGCCCATGTCGGAGGCGGCGCTCGCCACCAGCAGCTCGGGCGCCTTGGCGCTGGGCACGTAGGCGCCGGTGACGTCGCGGGACTCGAGCAGGCCGACGGCGTCGGCGCGGGTGGCCACCGTGCGCACGTCGAGCTTCTCCCCGGCGGTGTCCTTGACCGTCTGCGCGAAGACCTTGGCCTCGGGGGTGGTGCCGACGACGGCGACCGGCAGGTGGTGCGGCTCGGGGGTGACGAACGCCCCCATGTAGGCGAGCCCCATGCCTACGCACATCAGCAGCGGGGTGATCAGGTGCGTGAGCACATGGCGCAGTGCCGGTGACCTCATCGCGCGCGACCTCCAAAGGTTGGCTTATGCAACTTTCACTTCAAGTTGTACTATACAACTAGAAACCCCGGAGGAGGTACTTCCCGTGAGCGCAGCGGAGTCGGCCGTCGAGACGATCCAGCGCGAGATGACCATCTTCGCCCGCCGGGCCCGCGCCTCGGCGGGCCGTATGCACCCCGAGCTGTCCCTGGTGTCGTACACCCTGCTCGGACACCTGGAGGAACGCGACGGCTGCCGGGCGACCGACCTCGCGGCCCACTACGCCCTGGACAAGTCCACGGTGAGCCGGCAGGTGGCGGCGCTGGAGCGGGCCGCGCTGATCGAGCGCCGGCTGGACCCGGAGGACCACCGGGTCCAGGTGCTGCACCTGACGGAGGCGGGCCGGGAGATCCTGGCCCAGGTCACCCGCAGCCGCCGGGCCGCCTTCAGGGAACGGCTCGCCGAGTGGCCGGAGGAGGACCTGGTGCGGTTCGCGGCGTACCTGGAGCGGTACAACGCGGGGGCGACGGGCGCGGACGGGGAGTGAGGGGGGTGTGCCTGGCTGTCCGCGCCGGGTTCCTCATCGGCTCCGGCCCGACCACCGGTCACTGGTCACCGCGAGCGCCGTCCCGGTACTGGTACTAGGGAACCGGTACCGCCGCGCGGTCGTCCGGCTGGTCCTGGGGTGCCCGTGCCTCCAGGAACACCGTGCGGCGGCGCAGCCGGAAGCCGAGGGACTCGTACAGCCGGATGGCTTCGGTGTTCCCGGCGCTGGTGTGCAGGAACGGCGTCTCGCCGCGCTCCCGGACGCCGTGCGCCACCGCGAGGATCAGCCGGGTGGCCAGGCCCTGGCCGCGGAAGGCGGGATCGGTGCAGACCGCGCTGATCTCCGTCCAGCCCGGCGGGTGCAGCCGCTCCCCCGCCATGGCGACCAGCGCTCCCTCCCGGCGGATGCCGAGGTAGGTGCCGAGTTCCACGGTGCGCGGCAGGAACGGGCCGGGCCGGGTGCGCGCCACCAGGTCCAGCATCTCGGGCACGTCCGCCGGCCCCAGCCGCACCGCCTCGGCGTCCGGCGCGGCGGCCAGCCCGTCGTCCACCAGCTGTACGCCCTCCAGCCGGAAGGTGACCTCCCATCCCGCCGGGAGCCGGCCGCGGAAGCCGGGCAGCGGGACCTCGGCGCCGGGGCCGGCCAGCGCGGCCAGGTCCGCCCAGTCCCGTTCGTCCGGGTCGTCCGGCAGCGCGAGCCACGGCGAGACGTCGACGGGGTAGCGCAGTACCCGGCCGCGCCGCTCGGCGAAATGGGCGTGCGGGCCGGTCAGGGAGGCGAGGGCCGGGTTGTCGAGGACATGCGGGACGTCGGCGGCGGTCCGGCCGGGCCCGGCGTCCGGGCTGCTCACGACGCTCATGCGACCCCCTCGATCACGGCGTCGGACACATGGGCCTGGGGCATGCTCGTTTCCTCGCTTCTCTCGACCGGTCTCTGAGGTGTCACCGGCCCACCAGGGCCGGCACCGATCGGCAAGGAAGTGCGCGGAGGCGGTATTCCCGGGCCCCGGCAGAGTTCATACAGCCGCAACGATGGGGGCCCCGGCCAGGGACGGAGCATCCGGAACGACAGCGTACGGTTGAACCATGAACGTCACGCGAGGCTTCACGGGCCGCCCGCGCGCCCACCGTCCGGGGCTGCCGCCCGGGCAGTACGACGCGCGCGAGGACTGGCCCGTCCTGTCCGCCGAGGTCACCCCGGACCTCTCCCCCGCCGACTGGACCTTCCGCGTGGACGGCCTGGTCGAACGCCCGCACACCTGGGACTGGGACGCCGCGCACGCGCTGCCGGCGTCGGCGTACGAGGGCGACATCCACTGTGTGACCGGCTGGTCGAAGTTCGGCGTGCGGTTCGGCGGCGTCTCGCTGGACGCCTTCCTCAATGTGGCCCGGCCACATGGGTCCGCCACACATGCCCTCGCCTACTCGCACACCGGCTACACCACCAACCTGCCGCTCGCCGACCTCACCGGCGGGCGGGCCTGGATCGTCTGGGAGTACGACGGCGCACCGCTGCCGCCCGAGCACGGCGGCCCGGCGCGGCTCGTGGTACCGCACCTGTACTTCTGGAAGAGCGCCAAGTGGATCGCGGGCATCACGCTCCTCGACCACGATGAGCCGGGTTTCTGGGAGCGCAACGGCTACCACGCGCGGGGCAACCCGTGGGAGGAACAGCGGTACTCCGGTGACTGAGACGACGACTCCCGCGACACGGTTCGCGGTGCCCGGGCGGATCGCCGTGAGCGGCCAGGCGGCGTCGCGCTGGCAGACCGCCACGCTGACGGAGATCCGCCGCGAGACACCGCGCGCGGCCACGTTCCGCCTGGCGGTGCCGGGGTGGGCGGGACATCTGCCGGGTCAGCACCTGATGCTGCGGCTGACCGCCCCGGACGGCTACGTGGCGCAGCGCCACTACTCCATCGCGTCGGCGCCGGACGCGTCCGGGCACATCGAGCTGACCCTGGACCGGGTGCCGGACGGCGAGGTCTCCGGCTGGTTCCACACCGTGGCCCGGCCCGGGGACACCGTCGAGGTGCGCGGCCCGCTCAGCGGCTTCTTCGCCTGGCCGGGCGACCGGCCCGCGCTGCTGCTCGGGGCCGGCTCCGGGGTCGTACCGCTGATGTCGATGGTCCGGCACCACCGGGCGCGCGGCCTCGCCGTCCCGCTGCGGATGCTGGTGTCGGCGCGCAGCCCCGAAGAGCTGATCTACGCGGCCGAGCTGGGCGCGGAGACGACGCCCGTGTTCACCCGCAGCGCTCCGTCCGGGGTGCCGGTGGGGCGTATGGCGGCCGCACATGTGGCGCCGCTCCTCGCCGAGCGGCCCGCAGGTGGGTGGGAAGCCTATGTGTGCGGCTCCAACGCCTTCGCCGAGCACGCTTCCCGGCTGCTGGTCGCCGCGGGCCAGCCGGTGGAGCGCATCCGCATCGAGCGCTTCGGCTGACGACGGCCGCCGGAGCCCGGGAGCGGGCGGGCGGGAGCGTACCCGGCTGAGCCCCGGAGCGCACCCGGCTGGGCGTCCGTACCGTCCGCCGGGCGGCGCGTCCGCCGGGCACGCCGATCGCCGGTGAGCGGCGGGGCCCTCCGCCAGCAAGCGCGTCCGAGGGGAGCGCGCGTCTCCTCGACCGCGCGCAGTCTCCCCGGCGCCCGGGCCGCACGGCGGTGCGGCGGCCTACCAGGGCCTGCGGCCCCGGTGCCCCGGGGGCCCGGCCCGCACCGCGGTACCCGGCGCCCGGGTCGCGCGGCGGCGCTCGGCGCGCGATCGTGGGGCGCGTGGTGTCCGACGCGCTTCACATGGGCCGGAAGTCGCGGTTCACGGCGTGCGCGAGGTGCGCCGAACGGGGTACGAGACGGGTGTGGACGTTCGTGCGCGTGAGCGGCGCGGGCGGTGGGCCGGGCAGCCCGGCCCCGTCGGCTCGGCGGCTCCTGCGGTGGCGAGGAGGTGGACATGCGTACCCGGGTGCGTGGCTGGCGCTGGCGGCGCAATCCGCTGCGGCGCCGGGCGGACGTGGTGGAGGCGTGGACGGTGCTGGTGGTCACCGTCCTGCTGTGTGTGGCCGCCCCCCTGGTCGGGGTGTTCGCCGGCCTGCACGCCCACGACCGGGCCCGGGCACTCGCCGCGGTCCAGCGGGCCGAGCGCCACGAGGTGCGCGCCGTCGTGGTGGACGATCCGGCCGAGCGGCCCGCCGCGCCCCAGGGCGACCGCCGGGTCCACCGCGCCCAGATCCGCTGGACCGAACCGGGCAAGGGCGTCCGTACGGAATGGGCGCAGGTGCCCGCCGGGGCCCGCGCCGGGGAGCCGGTCTCGGTGTGGTTCGACTCCCGGGGCCGCAGCGTGGCGCCGCCGCCGGGCGAGGTGGCGGTGTGGCAGCACGCCGTGACCATCGGGCTGTGCGCCGCGGGCGGGACGGCGGTGGCGGTGTACCTCGGCCGGTTGATCGAGCGCCGGATCGCCCTGCGCCACCGGCTCGCCGAGTGGGAGCGGGAGTGGGAGCGGACGGGTCCGCGGTGGACCCAGCCGCGCATGTGACCGGCGGGTGATCCGACCTCCGGGAGGCCGCCGCGTCCGCTCGCGACCCCCGGGAACAAGCGCTTACTCAACCCTGGACCTGCGTCGTTGCCTCATCGGCGGAGCGGTGGGAAAAGGCCATCACGCCGATCGTTCCCTGGCCAAGGATCCGATCATCGACGTACCGTGAGACCGCATACCCCTCCTCCGCAAAGGCGGTTGTCGATGGCCCTGTTCGATCTCCCCCTGGACGAACTCCGCGCGTACCGCAGCGAGTCCACCGAGCCGGAGGACTTCGACGCCTTCTGGGACAAGACCCTCCAGCAGGCCCGCGAGCACGAGCTGGACGCGCGGTTCGAGCCGGTGGAGACCGGCCTGACCACGGTCGAGGTCTACGACGTGACGTTCGCCGGGTTCGGCGGCCACCCCGTCAAGGGCTGGCTGCGGCTGCCCGCCGGGGCCACCGAACCGCTGCCGCTGGTGGTGGAGTTCCTCGGCTACGGCGGCGGGCGCGGCCTGCCGCACGAGAGCCTGCTCTGGGCGTCGACGGGCCGGGCGCACTTCCTGATGGACACCCGCGGGCAGGGCAGCGCCTGGGGCGGCGGGGGCGGCACCGCGGACCCGGTGGGCGCCGCACCGGCCTACCCCGGCTACATGACCCGGGGCATCGACGCGCCCGAGAACTACTACTACCGCCGGGTGATCACCGACGGCGTGCGCGCGGTGGAGGCGGCCCGCTCGCACCCGCTGACCGACGCGACGCGGACCGTGGTGCTCGGCGCCAGCCAGGGCGGCGGCCTGTCGATCGCCGTCGGCGGCCTGGTGCCGGACCTGGTCGCGGTCGCCCCGGACGTGCCGTTCCTGTGCGACTTCCCGCGCGCGGTGACCCTGACGGACCGTCACCCGTACCGAGAGATCGGCCTGTTCCTCAAGACGCACCGCGGGCGCTCGGCGGATGCGCTGCGCACGCTGTCCTACTTCGACGGGGTGCACTTCGCGGCCCGGGGCCGGGCGCCCGCCCTGTTCTCGGCGGCCCTGGAGGACCAGACGTGCCCGCCGTCGACGGTGTTCGCGGCGTTCAACGCCTGGGGTCACGAGGACAAGACCGTCGAGGTGTACGACTTCAACGACCACGAGGGCGGCGGCCCGTTCCACGAGGCGGCCAAGGTGCGCTGGCTGCGCTCGTACGCCTGAGCACTCCCGGCGGCAGGGCGGCCGGGACTCCCCTTCCCCGCAGACCGGGCAGTCGGTACGTTCGGAGCCACCCGGGCCGCGGCCGGCGCGGACCCGGGTTCCCGGCGACGACGGAGGCCGCATGTCCACGCAGGAGACACCGCGCACCACCCCGCACATACACGGGCACTGCGACCCGCGGTTCACCGCCGTACGGGATGCCTTCGAGGAGAACTTCCGCACGCGCGGGGAGCTGGGCGCCGCGGTGGCCGTCACCGTCGCCGGACGGACGGTGGTGGACCTCTGGGGCGGCTGGGCGGACCCGGCGCGGACCCGGCCCTGGGAGCGGGACACCGTGGTCAACGTGTGGTCGACCACCAAAGGGGTCGTGGCCCTGTGCGCCCATCTGCTGGCCGACCGGGGGCTGCTCGACCTGGACGCGCCGGTGGCCGCGTACTGGCCCGGGTTCGCCGCCGAGGGCAAGGAGAAGGTGCTCGTACGGCATCTGCTGTCGCACCGCGCCGGACTGCCCGGTCTGCGCGAACCGCACACCCTGGAGCAGTTGTACGACTGGGAGGCGACCACTGGCCGGCTCGCCGCCACGGCGCCCTGGTGGGAGCCGGGGACCCGGTCCGGGTACCACGCGCTGACCTACGGCTTCCTGGTCGGGGAGCTGATACGGCGGGTCTCGGGGCTGATGCCGGGGGCCTTCCTGGAGCGGGAGCTGGCCGGGCCGCTCGGGGCCGGCTTCACGGTGGGCCTGCCGGCGCGGGAGGCCGGCCGGGCGGCCGAACTGGTGCTCGCGCCGGCCCGGCCGGCCGCCGAACAGGCAGCGGCCTTCAGCGCGTTGACGCCGGTCGCGCGGGCCGCGCTGGCCAATCCGGCCACCGGGCCCGCGCAGGCGAACAGCGCTGGCTGGCGGGCGGCGGAGATACCCGCGGCCAACGGGCACGGCACCGCGCGGGCGGTGGCGGCGCTGTACGGCGTCCTCGCCGGGCGCGGCGCGTTCGGCGGCCGGCGGTTCCTGTCGGCACGGGCCGCGGAGCGGGTGCGGGAGAGCGAGGGACCCGGCCGCGACCTGGTGCTCGGCGCGGTCTTCGAGGGGGAGACCGAGATCGGCCTCGGTCTGTGGCTGAGCGGCCCCCAGGGACTGTACGGGCCGAACCCGCGGGCTTTCGGCCATGACGGCTTCGGCGGCTCCTGCGGGCTCGCCGACCCGGAGGCCGGGGTGTCGCTGGGCTACGTGATGAACCGCATGGGGCACCGCCTCGCCGATGATCCACGGAAGACGGCGCTGGTCGACGCCCTTTACAGCGCCCTGTGAGCGGGCGTCACCGGGGGTCCGCGACCGCCGTGGCGGGCGGGTGGATTTCGGTCGAAACCCCCGGCCGCCCTTCCCTCGTGGTTTAGACCAATGCTAATTGTGGTCGCGCAACGAACCCGGACGACTACGTCTTGTCACCGACAGGAGGGCGCGGCATGGCCCGCACCACCCCGAACGATCCCCCGCCCGTCGACGGCCGTCCCCTGTACGGACGCATAGCGGCGCTGTTACTCGACGAGCTGCGCGACGGCACGATTCCGCCGGGCGAACGGCTGCCGGGCGAACGGCACTTGGCGGCGCACTTCGGGGTCAGCCGGGAGACCGTCCGCCAGGCGCTGGAGGTGCTGCGCCGCAGCGGTGCGGTCGCCACCGACCGGCGGGGCAGCCACGCCGTGCTGCCCGGCCGGCCGGTGGAGTCGCCCGACTCGCTCGCCTTCCCGGTGGGCGCCCGGCCGGCGGACCCGTGCGCGGTGGACCAGGCCACGGTGGTGTGGGAGGTGCCGCCGCCGGAGCACGCGCGGGAACTGGGTCTGGCCCCGCACCGGCCGACGCTGGTGCACCACTACCGGTCGGTGACACCGGACGGCCGGACGCTGCGGACGGCGGTGACGTCGTTCTCGGCGGTGGCGCTGGCCGAGGTGGCGGAGCTGGCGCGCTACCGGGACCGGGCCGACGGCGCCACGCCCGCGCAGTTGGGGCGGGCCTACGACTGGATGCGCAAGGCCGGGCTGTGCCTGCACCACCGGGATTGCATCAGCCAGGTCTCGCAGGCCGCCTCGGTCCGGGTGACCCGGCGCGTGCACGACCAGTACGCGCGCCCGCTGGAGATTACCGACCTGGTGGTGCACGCCGAACAGGACGCGCTGGTCTACGAGTTCACCCTGCCCGCCGCGGTGTGACCGCCGCCTCCGGCGCGCCGTCGCCCCGGCCCGCCGCCGGCCGGCCGCGCGGGCCGCCGCCGGCTCGCCGGCCGGGACCGGGCGGCACGCGCGACTCGACCGTGCACGCGGCACGCGTCAACTCGCCGAGATCGACGCGGAGTCGGAGTGCCGGAGTACCTGACGAGAGCCGGTCGCTCCGCGTGGCTCACCGCCCTGCGGCGAGGTCGTTGACGGCGATGTAGGCGAAGGTCATCGCGGGACCGATGGTGGCGCCCGGGCCCGGGTAGGTCTCGCCCATCACGGACGCGGCGGCGTTGCCCGCGGCGTACAGGCCCGCGATGGCGGTGCCGTCCTCGCGCAGCACACGGGCGTGGGCGTCCGTCCGGAGTCCGCCCTTGGTGCCGAGGTCGCCGGGGAGGACGGGGACCGCGTAGTAGGGCGGCTTGTCCAGGGCCGCCAGGTTCGGGTTGGGGAGGGTGGGGTCGCCGTAGTAGTTGTCGTACGCGCTCTCGCCCCGGCCGAAGTCGGGGTCCTTGCCCTCGTGGGCGCGGGAGTTGAAGCGCTCGACGGTACGGGCGAGACGGTCGGGGTCGACACCGGTGAGAACGGCCAGCTCCCGCACGGTGTCCGCCTTCTTCACGAAGCCGCTCGCGAGCATCGGGCGCGGGAAGGGCTGCCCGGGGAGCAGGCCCATGAAGAGGTAACGGGCGCGGGAGCGGGCGTCGATGACGAGCCAGGACGGAGCCGTCTCCGCGCCCGTGGCCTCGCGGTGGGCGTACATCGTGTCCACGAACTCGTGGTAGGGGGCCGCCTCGTTGACGAAGCGGTCGCCCCGGCCGTCCACGATGATCATGCCGGGGATGGCGCGCTCGGCGACCAGGAAGAAGGGGGCACCGGCACCGGGCGGGACGACGGAAGGCGCTCCCCACACCTTGTCCATCAGGTCGACGGCCGCACCGAGCCGCAGTCCCTCGCGCAGCGCGTCACCGTCCTGCCCCTCCGGGGAGGCGGTCCAGTTTGCCGAGGTGGGGGCGGGCAGGTAGCGGTCCCGCAGCGCCTGGTTCCTGGAGAAGCCGCCGGAGGCGAGGACCACGCCCCGTCGCGCACGCACCTCCACCGGGCGGCCCGCGCGGTACGTCCGCACCCCCGTGACGCGGCCGGCGCCCTCGTCGTACAGCAGTTCCTCCAGCGGCGCGTCGAGCCAGAGCCGGCCGCCGAGCCTGGCCAGGGAGAGGCGGAGCCGGGCCACCAGTGCCTCTCCCAGGGCGACCGGCTTTCGGCCGAGGGCCAGGTCCCGTACGGCGCGCAGGCCCACCTTGGCCGCGACTCGCCGGCCGGCCCAGGTGCGGGCCGCCATGTTCAGGTGGCGGAAGTCGTAGGAGGTGATGGTGACGCCGTGGGTGGGCAGATGGGCGCGGCGCATCCGGCGGCGCTCGGCGGGCGGCAGCCGGCGCAGGTCGAAGACCTCGGGCTCGATCGACCGGCCGCGGGCGAAGCCGCCGGGGCGCTCCGGGTAATAGTCGCTGTATCCGTCGATGTGGACGAAGCGGACGTCGGTGCGGTGGTGGAACTCCCGCACCATGCGCGGCCCGTGCTCCAGGTACGCCTCCTTGCGCTCCGCCGGAACGCGGTCGCCCACGGTCGCGTCGAGGTAGGCGCGGGCGTGCGCCCGGCTGTCACCGAGGCCGGCGGCGGTGAGGTGGAAGTTGCCGGGCACCCAGATGGCCCCGCCGGAGAGCGCGGTGGTGCCGCCGTAGTGGCCGGTCTTCTCCAGCACCAGGACGCTCAGGCCACGCAGCCGTGCGGTGAGGGCGGCGGCGAGACCGGCGGCGCCCGATCCGGCCACCACCACGTCGTACTCGGCCGTGGTCCCGGCCGTCCCGCCGTCGGCGGCGCTCGGGAGGGCCCCGCGCTCGCCCCGCTCGCCCCGTGTGCCGTGCAACGCTTCCGTCATGTCAGCCGCCTCTCCACTCGCCGTCATGGCGTGACGGTACGGACCGGGTGTCGCCGGGAGCAGTCCTCGTCCCGCTGAGCGGAATTCCCGGCCCGTGGCCCGCCGGGCCCTGTTAGGAAGGCTCCGCCCCGGATCGCCGGGGCTCCGGGCACCCGTCGCGACGCGCGGCGCGGCCGTCCCGTCGAACCCGAGGAACCCCGAGGAGATCCGGTGGAGCTCTCGATGCCCGAAGACACCCTGCCCGCGGCCGGGTCGCCCGCGGGGGCGCCGCCCCCGGCCGCTTTCGATCTGACCGGGCGGGTGGCCCTGGTCACCGGTGCCGCGCGCGGCCAGGGGGCGCGGCACGCGCGCACGCTCGCCGGCGCGGGCGCGTCGGTGGTGCTGACGGATGTCGACGAGCGGGGCGGTGAGGCCGAGGCGGAGGCGATCCGCCGGGGGCTGGGGCGTGCGGACGCCGCGCATTTCGTACGCCACGACGTCTCGTCCGCCGAGGACTGGGCGCGCGTGGTCGGGTACGCCCGGGAACGGCTCGGCCGACTGGACGTCCTGGTCAACAACGCCGCGCTGTGGCGCACGGCGCACGTGGGAGAGCAGTCCGAGGAAGAGTTCCGCACGCTGTTCGCGGTGAATCTGCTCGGTCCGTTCCTCGGTATCCGGGCCGTGCTGCCCGCCATGCGTGCCGTGGGCGGCGGGTCGATCGTCAACATCTCCTCCACCGCCGGACTGAAGGGCATCCCGGGGCACACCGCGTACGGGGCCACGAAGTTCGGGCTGCGCGGAATGACCAAGTCGGTGGCGCTCGACGTGGCCGCCGAGGGCATCCGCGTCAACTCGGTCCACCCCGGCGTGATCGACACCCCCATGATCGCCGCGGTGACCGGCGGCGGCGCCGGCCGCGAGGAGTGGCCGCACGTCCCCGCGCGGCGGATCGGTACGCCCGACGACGTCACCGGCTTGGTGCTCTTCCTCGCGTCCGACGCCTCCGCCTATGTGACGGGCGCGGAGTTCGCGGTCGACGGCGGGCTGGCGGCGCAGTGAACGGCCCGTCCCCGGCCCCGGCCGTCCTCACCCCGGCGGCCCGCGCCCTCGCCGACGCCCTCACCGCCGGCTTCCCCGTGCTCGGCCCCGGCACGGACGCCGCCGCCGTACGGCGTGCCATCGCCCGGCCGCCCGCCCGGCTGCCCGCGCTCGCGTCGGTCACCGACCGTACGATCCCCGGCCCGGCGGGAGCCCCTCCCCTGCCCGTGCGGATCTACCGTCCGTACGGGCCGCCGCATGGCCGGGCGGGGGGCGAGCCGGGCCGTGCGCTACCGCTCGTCCTCTTCTTCCACGGCGGCGGTTTCGTGCTGTGCGGGCTCGACAGCCACGACGGGCTCTGCCGTCTGCTGGCGGCCGGGACCGGCGCCGTGGTGGTCTCCGTCGACTACCGGCTGGCCCCCGAGCATCCGGCCCCGGCGGCGGTCCGGGACGCCCGCGCGGCGTTCGACTGGGCCGTGCGCCATGCCGCGTCCCTCGGCTGCGACCCCGCGCGCATCGCCGTGGCGGGCGACAGCTCGGGAGGCAACCTCGCCACGTCGGTCTGCCTGGCGGCGCGCGACCGGGGCGGCCCCCGGCCAGCCGCCCAACTGCTCGTCTACCCCGCGCTCGACCCGCGTCTGGACACGGCGTCGATGCGGGACTTCGGTGAGGGCCACTTCCTGACCGCCGCGGCGATGCGCTGGTACTGGGAGCGGTACCTCGGCGGCGCCGAGCCCACCGCGGAGGTCGCGCCCGCGCTCGCGGAGGACACCGGCGGGCTTCCCCCCGCGCTGCTGGTGGAGGCGGAGTGCGATCCGCTGCGGGACGAGGGGCGGGCCTACGCGGCCCGGCTCGACCGGGTCGAGATCCACCGGGCCCGGGGGATGTTCCACGGCTTCATCGACTTCGCCGACGAGCTGCCCGAGGCGGCCGCCGCGCAGGAGCACGCCGTGGCCTGGCTGCGGGAGCGGCTCGGCATCGACGGCACCCCGGCGCCGGGCACCTGAACCGCGGGCCGTCGGTACCGCACGCCTCCTGCGGGGGCCTGCGGTACCGCCCCCGGAAGCGTGCGGTTACGCTGCCGCGATGAGTGACACGGCAGCGCGCGACACCCCCGCCCCCGTTTCCGTACCCGCTCCCGTGGGCGGCCCGGCCGGTGCCGGCGGCTCCCCGGGTGAGGGGTGCGTGCACCGGGCCATCCTGCGGGGCGCGGCACACGCGGTGCGCACGCACGGCCGCGGCGTGGGCATGGCCGAGATCGCCCGGACCGCCGGCGTCGGCCGGGCCACGCTGTACCGCCATTTCGCCGACCGGGAGGCGCTGTTCGCGGAGCTGACGCAGTTCGCCGCGGACGAATGCGTACGGGCCCTGCGCCGGGCGGACCTCTCCGGCGCGCCGGTCCGGGACGCCGTCCTGGCCGCGACCCGTGCGCTGCTCGCCGTGGGACGCGAGTACTGGGTCGTCGGCCTGCCGGGTCCGGCGAGCGAGCCGACACGGCGCGAACTGGCCGTCGCCCGCCCCCTGTCGGAGCTGGCCGCGCGTGGCCAGCGCGAGGGTGTCCTGCGGTGCGACCTCCCGGCGGAGCGGCTCGGCGCGCTGCACGGCGCCCTGATCCAGGGCGCCCTGCTGTACCCGCAGTTCATCGGCGAGGAGCTGGAAGAGGCCGCGCGGTCCGTCACGGCCCTCTACTTCGACGGGGCGGTGCGGCGGCGGCCGGAGCCTCAGCCCGCGGCCATGACCTCGGCCACGAGCGCGTAGGAGCGCAGGCGGGCCCGCTGGTCGTGGACGCAGGTGTTCACCATCAGTTCGTCGGCACCGGTCGACTTCATCAGCTGGTCCAGCTCGTCCCGGACCATGAACGGGTCGCCGACGACGGCCGAGGCGCCGAACGGGGTGGCGCCGCCGCCGAGCCGGGCCGCCGCCTCGTCGGCGGGCAGCAGCGCGTCCGGCAGGCCCCGGGCGATCCGCAGCTGGACGAGTTCCTGGGAGGCTGCGTGGCGGCGGGCCTCCGCGGCGGTGTCGGCGGCGACCACGGTCACGGTGATGAGGGTACGAGGCCGGTCCCGCGCCGCCGAGGGGCGGAAGGTGTCGCGGTACAGCCGGAGGACGGGCTCCGCGTCGCCGCCGCCGAAGTGGTGGGCGAAGGCGAAGGGAAGCCCCGCGGCGGCGGCCAGGCGCGCGCCGTACATGCTCGAACCGAGGATCCACAGGGGCGGGGGCGCGACCGGCTCGGGTACCGTGCGGATGGTGCCGTACGGGTGCCCCGGCGGCCACTCCCGCCCGCCCAGGAACGCCTGCAACTCCGCCACCGCCTGCGGGAAGTCGTGCGCGTCGGCGCGGCGGAGCGCGTGGGCGGCGGCCGGATCGGTGCCCGGCCCGCGCCCCACGCCGAGGTCGATCCGGCCGGGATGGAGCGCGGCGAGCAGGGCGAACTGTTCGGCCACGGTCAGCGGGGCGTGGTTGGGCAGCATGACGCCACCGGAACCGATGCGCAGCCGGCTGGTCCGCGCGGCCAGGTGCGCCATCAGGACGGGCGGGGTCCCCATGGCGAGACCGGGGTGGTTGTGGTGCTCCGTCACCCACAGCCGCCGGTAGCCGAGTTCCTCGGCGTGCCGGGCGAGACCGACGCTCGCGGCGACGGTGTCCGCGGCGGTGAGACCGCTGGGGATGACGGTGGGGTCGAGGACGGACAGGGCGGTCGTCACGGGTGGGACTCCAACCGGTGGGCGGATGGGCGTGGGGTGGGGTGGGGTTGAGGTGGGCCCCGGCCGTCGTACGAGGCTGAGCGCCCCGCCGCCCCGCCGGGTGCGGGACGGCGGGGCGGCGGGGCGGCATCAGGGCGGCCGGCGGAGGCGGCGGGCGTCGCCGACCGGCGAGCGACGCCCCCGGCGGCCCGGCCCCGGGCGGCCCGGAGCCGACGGTTCCGGCGGCGCGGGCGTCAGGCCTGCTGCGCCGGTTCCGCCGTCCCGGACGGGGCCGGGGAGGAGGGCTCCGCGTCCTGCGGGCCGGCCTCCGGGCCGCCGGGTGCGCGGGCGTTGACGGCGGCGAGGACGACGACGGCGGCGACGAGCAGGATGCCGACCGACCACCAGAAGGCGGTGGTGAAGCCGTCCACCATGCCGGCGGACAGGGCAGCTTCCTCCCCGGCGTGGGCGTCGACGTAGGCGGCGGTGACGCCGGCGGCGATGGTGTTCAGCAGGGCGGTGCCGATGGCGCCGCCGATCTGCTGCGCGGTGTTCACCATGGCCGAGGCGACACCGGCGTCGCCCGGGCGTACGCCGATGGTGGCCAGGGAGATGGCGGGGATCATGGCGGTACCGAGGCCGAGTCCGAACAGGAGCTGTCCGGGCAGGACGAACAGGGCGTAGGAGCTGTCCGTTTCGAGCTGGGTGAGCAGCAGCAGCCCGAGGGCGGCGAGGAGGAAGCCGGGGCCCATGATCAGGCGGGGCGGTACGCGGGGCAGCAGGCGGGCACCGATCTGGGTGGAGCCGGCCATCAGGCCCACCGTCAGGGGCAGGAAGGCGACGCCGGTCAGGACGGCCGAGTAGCCCTTGACGACCTGCAAGTAGTAGGTGAGGAAGAGGAACAGGCCGAACAGGCCGATGATGGCCAGGCCCAGGGAGAGGAAGGCGCCGCCGCGGTTGCGGTCGGTGACGACGCGCAGCGGGAGGAGCGGGGTCTTCACCTTCGCCTGGAGGACGACGAAGAGGACGAGGACGACCACGGCGCCGGCCAGCAGGGCGATGGTGGTGGTGTCGTCCCAGCCGTGGGACTCGGCGCGGGTGACGCCGTAGACCAGGCCGGCGAGGCCGAGGGTGGAGAGCACGGCGCCGGGGAGGTCGAGCGGGGAGCGGTTGCGGGCGCCGGCCGGTTCGCGGATGACGGCCGCCGCTCCGGCGGCGGCGAGGAGCGCGACGGGGGCCAGGACGTACAGCGTCCAGCGCCAGTCGAGGTACTCGGTGAGGACGCCGCCGAGGAGGAGGCCGATGGCGGCGCCGCTGCCGGAGATGGCGGCGTAGAGGCCGAACGCCTTGCCGCGTTCCTGGGGGTCGGTGAAGAGGACCGCGAGGAGGGAGAGGGCGGCCGGTGCGAGCAGTGCGCCGAAGGCTCCCTGGAGGGCGCGTGCGGCGAACAGCAGGACCTGGTCGCCGGCGGCGCCGCCGAGGACGGAGGCGGCGGCGAAGCCGATCAGGCCGGTGAGGAAGGTGCGGCGGCGGCCCCACAGGTCGGCGATCCGGCCGCCGAGCAGCAGGAGACCGCCGAAGGTGAGGGCGTAGGCGGTGACGATCCACTGCCGGTTGCCGTCGGAGATGCCCAGATCGGCCTGGGCCGAGGGCAGGGCGATGTTGACGATGGTGGTGTCCAGGTTGACCAGGAGCTGCGCCATCGCGATGAAGGCGAGGGCTTTCCAGCGCCGTGGGTCGGGGGTGGTGGTCGGTGTGACGGGTGATGCCGTCGTTTCGGACATGGCTGTGCTACCTCGGCTCTTCACGAGAGGAACGGTCGACGCCAGGGGTCGACCAGGCGTGACAGATGTGACAGATATGACATGGGCATGACAGGTTGACGCATCCGCCGGGCCGGCGGCCCGCGGCGGGATGCGTACGGCTTCACGGTGGAACGCCGCGTCAGGCAGCGCTCCGGGGACCCGGTCTCAGCGGCGGAGGTCCTCCAGGGTCGCCGGGCGGCCCGGCAGTTCGGCGCTCGGCCATCCGGGCCCGCCGTCCGGCAGGCCACCGCCGCCCGGGAGTTCGAGGCCGGCCAGGAAGAGCCGGACATGGCGCTCCGTGAGGCGCTCGATGTCGGCGCAGACGCCCTCGGGGAGCGGGCGGGCGAGCTGACTGAGGGCCACCATTACATCGCCGACCCCGACGTCGCCCCGCATGCGGCCGGCTCGCTGCGCCCGCCGGACCACCTCCTCGGCCACCGCGTCGACGCGCCGCCGGGCCGCGTGCAGCTCGACGTCGTCCACCCACAGGTGGTCGGGGAGCATCAGGCACAGTGCGCCGATGCCCTCCTCCACCGCGCCGACGGCGAAGCGGCGCAGCGCCTCGAAGGGGTCGGCCTCCTCGGCGAGGGCGGCCCGGCCCCGCTCGGAGATCCGGTCGGCGACATCGAGGCAGACGCCGTGCACCAGGGTGTCCCGGTCGGGGAAGTGGCGGTAGAGCGTGGCGCTGCCGACCCCCGCCGTGCGGGTGATCAGGTCCATCGGGGCGCCCGTCCCCCGGACGGCGAAGACCTCGCGCGCGGCGGCGACGATGCGCTCCCTGTTCCGGGCCTGATCGGCCCGCCGTACGGGCTTCGCCTCCCGGGCCCGTACCGCACCGGCGACATCGTCCGCCATCGCGCTCACCCCACCCCTCTCGACTCGGCCCCGCACACGGGACCGCGACCTACAAACGGAGAATATCTCTCCTCTTCGCGAAGGCATAGAGCTAAACGGAGAAAATCTCTCTGTTTTTTGCGCGGCGGTACGAGGCCGCGGGATGACGCCCGGGGAGCCGGGGCCCCGATCCGGGACGGAGCTTCTCGCGAAGGGTCCCCGGCTCGTAGGCGCGGCGCATGAGTCCGCGTTCCTGCAGCACGGGCACCACGTGGTCGATGAAGTCCTCGAAGGTGCCGGGGGTGATGACATAGGTGATGTTGAAGCCGTCGACCCCGGCGGCGGCCCAGGTGCCCAGCTCGTCGGCGATCTGCTCGGGGGTGCCCACGACGCGTGTGGTGGTGATCAGCCGGGCCAGGTCGGCGAACGTCTGCGTCTGGTCGGGAGCGCCTTCGATGATGCCCCGTACGGCACCGTGCGCGACCTCCGTGCGCAGCTCGCTCAGCGGCTTCTCCGGGTCGATGGCGCTCAGGTCCACCCCGATGTTGCCGCTCATGTGGGTCATCAGACCCTCGACGCTGATGTGGTCGTCGATCTCGTCGTTCTTGCGCTTGGCCTCCTCCTCCGTGCTGCCCACGACGAACGACAGCCCCTGGAAGAACGCGATGTCGTCGGCCCGGCGGCCGGCGGCGACCGCCCTGGCCCGTACGTCCTCGATGTTGGTCCGGGCCGCCAGCGGGTTGGGAGCGAGGATGAAGGTGCCCTCGGCGTGCCGGGCCGCGAAGGAGCGGCCGGCCTCCGAGGAGCCGGCCTGGAAGAGCACCGGGGTGCGCAGCGGCGAGGGCTCGGAGAGGTGCGGTCCCGCGACGCGGTAGCGGGCTCCGGCGTGGTTGACCGGGTGGACCCTGGCGGGATCGGCGTAGACGCCGTTCTCCTTGTCGCGCAGGACCGCTCCGTCCTCCCAGCTGCCCTCCCACAGCTTGTAGACGACCTCCATGTACTCGTCGGCCCACACATAGCGCTCGTCGTGCGGGACCTGCTCCTCGAAGCCGAAGTTGCGGCCGGCGGAGGACTGGAAGGAGGTGACGATGTTCCAGGCGACCCGTCCCTTGGTGAGGTGGTCGAGCGTCGACACCTTGCGGGCGAAGGTGAAGGGATGCTCCTGGAGCACGGAACCGGTGAAGGCGAAGCCCAGGTGTTCGGTGGCGTGGGCGAGCGCCGGTATGAGGACGGACGGATCGTTGTTGGGGAACTGGGTGGCCTCACGGATCGCGGTGTCGAGGCCGCCCCGGTAGACGTCGTACGTACCGATGACGTCGGCGAAGAACAGCGTGTCGAAGCGCCCCCGTTCCAGCATGCGGGCCAGCTCGATCCAGGTGTCCAGGTCGGTGTAGTCGGTCTGCCGGGTCGCGGGATGCCGCCACAGGCCGTGGTTGATGAAGGAGACGCAGTTCATGGTGAACGCGTTGAACAGCAGGGGCTTGTGCGTCATGGCGGTCACTCGCCCCCCGCCGCGCGGAAGTGCGGAATGACCTTCTCGCCCCACTGGCGGATGGTCTCCATGCACGCCTCCTGCGGCACGGTGCCCATCTGGATCAGGCACATCACCTCGTCCACGCCGATCCGCCGCAACTCCTCGACGTAGGCGATGGCGTTCTCGGCGGAGCCGTAGGCGTGGTCGGCGTTGTAGGTGCCGGTGTCGCTGGGCGTGACCGGGATCTCCGCCTCGTGGAGCTTCGCGACCAGGCGCTCGCGGCCCTGCTCCAGGGCGGCGGCGTCGTCGCCCGCGTCCGGGCGCTGGTCGGGCACGGGGCCGTCGCCGTACCAGTGGGCGATGGACTCGGCGAAGTAGCGCTGGCCGCGCAGGCCGATCCGGCGGGCCCGCTCGGCGTCGTCCAGGACGATCGTCGGGCACAGCGCGGAGAAGTGGTCGTTGACCTCGGTGGAGACCAGCCTCTCGCCGGAGCGCCCCGCGATGGCGTCGTCGTAGATCCCGCGCAGGTGCCGGATGTTGTCCGCACCGGCGAAGCCGAGGACCAGCGCCCCGATCCCGTACTCGGCCGCCAGGCGCAGGGACTCCTCCTTGGAGCAGGCCATGAACAGCGGAGGGTGCGGGGCCTGCACCGGTCTGGGCAGGATCGCGCCGGGGCCGATGTCGAGCGAGCCGTGCCACTCGAACCGCTCCTCGCGCCAGGCGCTCGCGAAGATGCGCAGAGCCTCCTCCATCTGCGGACCGGTGTCCTCCGGCCGGACGCCGTACATGGACATCTCCTGCCGCGTGGCGCCGCGCCCGGAGCCGATGTCGACCCGGCCGCCGGAGAGCACGTCGAGCATGGCGGCGCGCTCGGCCACCCGTACCGGGTGCTGGTAGCCGAAGGGCATGGTGACCACGCCGTGGCCGATACGGATCCTGGAGGTGCGGGCGGCGACCCAGGTGAGGAAGATCTCGGAGGCGCTCATGTGCGCGTACCACTTCAGCGCGTGGTGCTCGACGGCCCAGATCCGGTCGAAGCCCATCTCCTCGGCGAACACCGCCTGTTCCACGCAGTCGTGGAGGACCTGGCGCTCGTGTTCCGGGGTGGGATCGGCCATCTGGGCCTCGAAGATCATGGAGAACTTCACGTTCCTGCTTCCTTCTTCGGGAGGTGGGCGGGCGGGGCCGTTCAGGCGGGGGTGAGCCGCCGGTACGTCCGGCGGAAGTAGAGGAGGGGGTCGGCGTCGCGCAGCGACCGCGCTCGGGTGACCCGGCCGATCACGATCGTGTGGTCGCCGCCCGGGAGTTCGTCCTCGATGTCCGCCTCGAAGCAGGCGAGGACACCCTCCAGGACCGGCGCGCCGTTGTGGCCCGGCTGCCACGCGATCCCCGCGAACTTGTCCCCTCCGCTGGCGGCGAAGCACCGGGACAGCTCGCACTGGTCGGCCGCGAGCACGTTCACCGCCAGCCGGCCCGCCGCACGGATCAGCGGCCAGCTGCGGGAGGTACGGGCCGGGGAGAAGGTGATGTACGGCGGGTCCAGCGAGAGCGAGGCGAAGGACTGCACGGCCATGCCCGCCGGGCCGTCCGGGCCCTGGGCGGTGATGACCGCCACGCCGGTGCCGAAGGTCGACGCCGCGTCACGCAGGGCGGATTCCTCGATCAGTGGGGACATGCGGGTTCCTTTCCAGGGCGGTCGTGGGCGTGGGGGGCGGTTCCCGAAGGCGCTCAGGGCGTGCCGGTCCGGGCGAGGTTGGCGGCCATCTCCCGCTCCCACGCCTCGCCGGCGCGCCGGGTGTCTACCTCGAACTCGAACCGGGCCGTCATCTCCGGCCGGATGTCGGCGGCGTCCACGTAGAACTGCTCGTACCAGCGACGGAGTTGGTAGACGGGACCGTCGCCGTCGGACAGCAGCGGGCTGTCGACACGCGTCTTGTGCCGCCAGATCTCGATGTCCTGGTCGAAGGCCACCCGCATGCCCCGGGCGGTCCGGGCAGCCATGTCCTCGGCCTCCCGGGCGGTCGTGCCCGGAAGCCTGCGGACCCTGACGCCGTACATCAGCACGAAGCTGTCCGCGGTGACCGGGTAGTGGCAGTTGACGAGGACGGTCTCCGCCTCCGTGCCGTCGCCCAGGGGCTGCCAGATGCGGTCGATCATGTAGGAGGGGCCGTAGTACGCGGCGTCCGAGCGCAGGCTCAGATCGGCGCCGATCAGCTCCATCCCGGAGTCCCGGCGCGGGGTGCTCTCCACGTACATCGAGGCGACATGGCCCTCGAAGACGTTGGTGAACCGGGTCGGCACCGAGTGGTGCACATAGAAGAAGTGCGCCATGTCCACGATGTTGTCGACGAGTTCGCGGCAGTGCGCGCCTTCGACCAGGACACTGTCCCAGGTCCAGTCCGACCACTCGGCCGCCTCGGAACCTCCGGACGGCCCGTCCTCGATCCAGTCCATGCGCGGGATGGTCACGCCGGGGCCGGGCGGGTTCCCCTCCGGGTCGTACCAGACGAACAGCTGCCCGTTCTCCTCCAGCGTGGTCCACGCGCGGGTCCTGGCGCGAGGCGGGACCCGCTGCGCGTACGGGATCGCGGCGCACTTGCCGTCGCCGCCCCACCGCCAGTCGTGGAAGGGGCAGGCGAGGGTGTCGCCCTTGACGGTGCCGTGGGCCAGATTGCCTCCCATGTGCCGGCAGTACGCGTCCAGGACGTGCAGGCGTCCGTCGTCCCGACCGCGGAAGACGGCCAGTTTCGTGCCGAACGCCTCGATCTCGTGCGGTCGGCCGTCCGCGAACCGCCGGGCGAGGCCCAGGCAGTGCCAGCCACGGGCGAACCGGGTGGGGGTCTGACGGGGTGTGCTCATGAGGGACTCCTCCTCTGGGGCGGGCTGGGACCGGTGGGCAGGGCGGGACCGGCCGGGGGGTGGCCCGGCCGGGTCCTGTCCGCCGGGTCAGGAGCGCATGGCTTCGGCGATCAGCTCGTAGGAGCGCAGCCGTGCCTCCTGGTCGTGGACGCAGGTGACGATCATCAGTTCGTCGGCGCCGGTGGACTCGGCGAGCCGCTCCAGTTCCTCGGCGACCGCGTGCGGCTCGCCGACCACGGACCTGGCGCCGAAGGGGGTGGTCGCGCCGCGGAGCAGCGCGTTGGCCTGGTCGGCCGGCAGCAGGGCGTCCGGCAGGCCGCGCGAGATCTTCAGCTGGGCCAGTTCCTGGGACGCGGCGTGGTACCGCGCCTCGGCGTCCGTCTCCGCGGCCATCGCGGTCAGGCTGATGACGGCGTAGGGCTCGGCGAGTGCGGCGGACGGCCGGAAGCCGTCCCGGTAGAGGCGGATCGCGGCGGCGGTGTCACCGCCGAAGTGGTGGGCGAAGGCGAACGGCAGCCCGCGTTCGGCGGCGAGGCGCGCGCCGTACGGGCTGGAGCCGAGGATCCACAGCGGCGGGGCGGGCACCGCGTCGGGAACGGTACGGACCTGACGGTAAGGGTGTGCCGGGGGCCACGCGTCGATGCCGAGGAACGCGGCGAGCTCCCCGACCTGGTCGGCGAAGTCCGCGGCGTCCGAGCGGCGCAGGGCGTGGGAGGTGGCCCGGTCGGTGCCCGCCCCCCGTCCGACGCCGAGGTCGATCCGGCCCGGGTGGAGCGCGGTGAGCAGCGCGAACTGCTCGGCGACGGTCAGCGGGGCGTGGTGGGGCAGCAGGACCCCGCCGGACCCGAGGCGTATCCGGTCGGTGTGCGCGGCGAGGTGGGCGATCAGGACCGCCGGGGTGGCGGCGGCCAGCGTCGGGTGGCTGTGGTGCTCGGTCACCCACATGCGGGCGAGGCCGAGCCGCTCGGCGAGCCGGGCGACGGCGACGCTCCCGGCCAGGGCTTCGGTGACGGTGGAGCCGGTGGGGACGAAGGTGGTGTCCAGGACGGACAGACGGGGCACGGAAGGGGTCTCCCAAGCAGATGGAGGGACAAGCGGACGGAGGGCCGACGGGTGGCGGCGCGGGAGGGTGGTCAGTCGTAGCTGACGTGGACGGGCGGCCCGCCGTCCACGGGCCGGGCGCGGCAGGCCAGGACGTAGCCCTCCGCCCGGTCCTTTGGCGTCAGTGCTCCGCCCGTGCCGTGGTCCACCTCCCCGCGTACGACGCGGCAGGCGCAGGCGCCGCACGAGCCCTCACGGCAGGAGAAGGGGGCGTCGACCTCGGCGGCGAGCAGCGTGTCGAGGAGGGTGGTCCCGGCGGGCCAGGCCAGGGCGTGGGACCGCGCGTCGATGTCGACGAGCAGGTCCACGCCGCCCCCGGAGGGGGCCGGCGCGGGCCCGCCCGTCCCGGCCGGGGGCGGCGGAGCGGGCGCCTCGGCGAAGACGTCGCCGGAGAGCGAGACGAACACCTCGCGGCGCACGCGCTCGCGCGCGGCTCCCTGGGCACGCAGGACGTCGTCCGCGGCGGCCATGAAGCCCTCGGGGCCGCAGAGGAACACCTCGCGCCCGGCGTACGGGGCGACGAGCTGGGCGAGTTGCTCCCTGCGCGGCCGCCCCTGGACGGACGACAGGAGGTGGTGGACGAGCAGGCGCGCGGGGTGGGCGGCGGCGAGCCGGCGCAGTTCGTCGCGGAAGATGACGGAACCGGGGTCCCGGTTGGCGTAGAGGAGCACCACCCGGCCCGTGCCCCGCTCCAGTGCCGACCGGGCCATGGGGAGGAGGGGGGTGATGCCGCTGCCCGCCGCGACGAGCAGCAGGTCGGCGTCCGGGGAGGACGGTGTGAAGGTCCCGGCGGGCGGCAGCACGGTCAGCCGCGTCCCCGCCGTGGCCGTGTCGCACAGCCAGTTGGAGCCGATTCCTCCGGGGACGCGTTTGACGGTGATGGCCGGCTCGGGCCCGGTACGGGAGAAGGAGTAGCAGCGCGCGTGTCCGCCCGGCACCCGTACGGTCAGGAACTGGCCGGGCAGGGGCGCCAGCCGACGGCCGGCCTCGGGCCGGAGCACCAGGCTCACCGCGTCCGCGGTCTCCTGGACCACCCGCTGGACGATCACCGTCGTCGCCGTCCCGGCCCGCTCGTCGTCCCGGCCCCGGGCTCGGGGCTGTTCAGTCGTCATGGGCAACCGTCAGCCTTCCCTCACGCACCTCCCGCTCGATGGACGCGCGCAGCCGGACGCACCCCGCGATCCGCGCGCCGCCGCCCGCCAGTTCCGGGCAGCGGTCGGTCGGCCCCGTCCACTGGACGCTGGTGTGCGGAAGGCTGCGCTTCTCCACGAGGACCCCGGTGCCGCACGCCTCGCAGGACACCGGCCGCATGCTCACGCCTCACCCCGGGCGGCTTCCGCGCGCCGGGCGAGGTTCGCGTCGACCTCGGCCTGCCACACCTTGACGGCCCGCTCGGTGTCGATCTCGAACTCGAACCGGTCCGTCATCTCCGGCCGCACGTCGGCGACGTCCACGTAGAACTGCTCGTACCAGCGGCGCAGTTGGTACACCGGCCCGTCCTGGTCGCAGAGCAGCGGGTTGTCGATCCTGGTCTTGTTCTTCCAGATCTCGATGTCCTGCTCGAACCCGGCCGCCAGGCCCTGCGCGGCCATGGCCGCCGACTCGGCCGCCATCTCGTCCGTCATGCCGGGGAGCTTCTTCACCAGCGCCCCGTACATCAGGACGAAGGAATCGGCGCCGACCGGGTAGTGACAGTTGATCATCGCCGTCTCGACGGTCGTGCCGTCCACGTCCATGTCCAGGTACACGACCATGTACGACGGTCCGTAGTACGAGGCCACCGACCGGGTGTCGCCCTGGGCGGAGACCGTCTCGGCAGCGGTCATGTCACCGCGCGGCGCGGTCGCCTGGTACTGGGTGGCGATGTGCCCCTCGAAGACGTTCTTGAAGTACGTCGGGAAGGAGTTGTGGACGTAGAAGAAGTGCGCCATGTCCACGACGTTGTCGACGATCTCGCGGCAGTGGGAGCCGTCGATGCGCAGCGAGTGCCAGGTCCAGTCGCTCCACTCGTCGCTGAACGCGCCCTCGATGCGCGGGATGGTGACGTCCTCCGGCGGGGGCGCGCCCTCGGGGTCGTACCAGACGAAGAGCTGCTTGTTCTCCTCCAGCGTGGTCCAGGCCCGCGTCCTGGCCCGGGGCGGGACCCGGTGGGCGTACGGAATGTCGGCGCACCGCCCGTCGCCCTTCCACAGCCAGCCGTGGAAGGGGCAGACGACCGTGTCGCCCTTGACCGTGCCGCGCGCCAGGTTCCCGCCCATGTGCGGGCAGTAGGCGTCCAGGACGTGCAGCCGCCCGGTGTCCTGGGCCTGGAAGACCACGAGCTTGGTGCCGAACGCCTCGATCTCGTGGGGCTCGCCGTCCTGGAACGACTCGGCGAGCCCCAGGCAGTGCCAGCCCCGCGCGAAACGCTCCGGGGGGCTGCCCGCCTCGATGGTTCTGACCTCGTGCTCCGTGGTGCTGGGCGCACTCATGGGACGTCCTCTCAGACTCTGCGCCGCCGGCCGGCCGTCAGCCGCGGCGCCGGCTCGGATGCCGGTGCGCCAGAGTCTTGGTGGGCGCTTCGCGGCTCACCAGAGGGGCTCCCGCTGAACGGGACACCGGCGGAGGCGGAATCACGCCCACCGGTTGGCCGAAACGTATAACACTGGCGTGGCGTGCGTGGCTTGAGTTACACATAGGGCCCCGACGTACGAGACACATGTGTCTCGCCGGTACCGCCGAGGAGTCCCATGTCCCCTTCCGCCCCCTCTCCGGCGCCGCCCTGCCCGCGGCCTTCCGCGCCGCCGCCCGGCTCGTCCCCCGCGTTACCTTCCATGGCGGAGCGGACCCACTCCCCCGTGTCGATGATCGACCGGGTGGTGTCCATCTTCGATGTCCTGGAGCAGGCGGACGGCCTGACGCTGTCGCAGGTGGTACGGCGCACGGGACTGCCGCGCTCCTCCGCGCACCGCATCCTCGAACAGCTGGTGGAAGTCCGTTTCCTGCGCCGGGACGACAACGACTACCGGCTCGGCATGCGGATCATGGAGCTCGGTTCGGTGATGTACCACCAGGACCGGGTCCGGGCCGCCGCGGTGCGCCACCTCCACCAGCTGCACGCCTGGACCGGGCTGGCCGCGCAGCTCGCGGTCCTCGACGAGGGGAAGGTCGTCTACCTCGTCCAGGTCGGCGGACGCTCCGGCATCCCCTCCCGGTCACTGGTGAACGGGCGGCCGCAGGCCCACCGGACCGTGGTGGGCAAGGCGCTCATGGCCCACTCCCCCGCCGCGTGCCGCGAGGTGGAGCTCGCCCCGCACCGCTTCCGGGCCGAACTCGCCGACATCCGCGAGCGCGGTGTCGCCTACGGTCACGAGGAGACCATGCCGGGCGTCGGCTGCGTCGCCGCGCCGGTCATCGGCGCGGGCGACACCGCGGCGCTCGCCGCCGTGTCGGTCAGCGGCCCGCTCGAGCACATGCGCTTCCCGAAGCTCGCGGCCATGGTGCGGCGTACGGCGGCGAACGTACGGCGCGGAGCCGCGGAAACCGGCCGCGATGACGGCGACGGTGACGCACCGGCCGCCTCCTGACGCCCGCTCACGCGGGGCCCCCACCCCGAAGCCCCGCCACTCCCCTTATCCCTCTCTTCCTGTAGCGGAGTTCCCTTGGACATCCCCAGACGCACCTTCCTCGGCGCCGCGGCGGCCGTGGCCGTCACCGCCGGGACCGCAGTCGCCGCCGCTCCCCCGGCCGCGTCCGCCGCCTCGACCACCATCCGCCAGTTCCCGCTGCACGGCGCGGCCAACCTCCGTGACCTGGGCGGCTACCCCACGCAGTGCGGCCGGCAGGTCGGTTACGGCCGGGTCTACCGCTCCGACGCGCTGAACAAGCTCACCCCCGACGACCTGGTGACCCTCGACGGCCTCGGCCTGCGCACGGTCCTCGACTACCGGATACCCCTGGAGGTCGACTCCGACGGCGCGGACATCCTCCCCGCCAGCCTCACCTGCACTTCCCACAGCATCACCGACTCCGGGCTGTACGCCTACACGCAGGACGCCATCGCCTGCGCGGACCCGGTCAGGCAGCGGCAGCTGCTCGGTGACGGCAAGGCAGCCGAGTTCCTGACCGGGGTCTACCGCGCCTTCGTCACCGTCGCCGGCAACCGCGCGCGGTTCGCGGAGGTCCTGCGCGCGATCGCGGGCGGCGACGGCCTCCCGCTCCTCTACCACTGCACGTCCGGCAAGGACCGTACCGGCTGGGCGGCCTACCTGATCCTGCTGGCCCTCGGCGTACCGGAGGCCACGGCACGCGAGGACTACCTGGCGTCGAACACCTTCCGGGCCGCCGCGGACGCGCGGACCCGCGAGGGGCTCAAGGCGGCCGGGATGATGGCGGACCCGGATCTGCTGATCCCGCTCCAGGAGGTACGCCCGGAGTACCTGGACGCCGCGCTGGCCGAGGTCAAGAAGGGCTACGGCTCCCTGCGCTCCTACTTCGCCGACGGCCTCGGCCTGGACTCCCGCACCGTGGACGAGCTCCGCGAGCGGATGCTCCTGTGACGGCACGTCCGCTCACGCGCGGCAGTGACCGCCCCGACCCTGTGGATCGACACCGCCCCGCGTTCCCCGCGGCGGCGCACGGCACGGAGGAACCATGACGAACGACCTGTCCGGCAAGACCGTCATCATCACCGGCGCGGCCCGCGGCCTGGGCGCGGAGGCGGCCCGGCAGGCCGTCGCGGCCGGCGCGCGGGTCGTCCTCACCGACGTACGGGAGGAGGAGGGCAGGGCGACGGCCGCCGCGCTCGGGGAGCGGGCGGCGAGGTTCCTCGCGCACGACGTGACGTCCGAGGAGGACTGGGAGCGGGTGGTGGCCTGCGCGGTGACGGAATTCGGCGCCGTGCACGGCCTGGTGAACAACGCCGGCATCGCCACCGGGGCGTTCCTGGAGGCGGAGTCGGTCGAGCACTTCCGCAAGGTCGTCGACATCAACCTCACCGGCGTCTTCATCGGCATGAAGGCCGTCATCCCGGTGATGAAGGAGAACGGCGGCGGCTCCATCGTCAACATCTCGTCGGCCGCCGGCCTGATGGGCCTGGCGCTGACCGCCGGTTATGGCGCGTCCAAGTGGGCGGTGCGGGGGCTGACCAAGATCGGCGCGGTGGAGCTGGGAACGGCCGGGATCCGCGTCAATTCCGTCCACCCCGGCATGACCTACACCCCGATGACCGCCTCGGTCGGCATCGAGCGGGGCCCCGGCAAGTACCCGAACACCCCCATGGGGCGGGTCGGCGAGGCCGAGGAGGTCGGGGGCGCGGTGGTCTTCCTGCTGTCGGACGCGGCGGCCTACGTCACGGGCGCCGAGCTGGCGGTGGACGGCGGCTGGACGGCCGGCCCGACGGTCCGGTACGCGATGGGCGACTGACCGCGCGGGCGCGCGGGCCAGGGAAGGACCGGCCCGCGGGCGCGTGCGCCCCGACAACAGCGGACGGGGAATACCGGACCGCAGCCGGCCGGGCACACCGCCGGCCGGCGGAACCGCTCCGGGTGACCCGCGAACCGTGAGGTCCGCCGCGCCCGAGACGCGCGGGCACCCCTCGCCGGACCCCCAGGGCCGGTCGGGCTCAGCCGTAGGTCTCGTGGCACAGGCGGACGATCTCGGGCGCCGCCACGCCGTCCGCGCGGCGGCACAGGTCGCGCATCACCACGGCGGGCGGGCGGGAGGCCGTACGGGGGCGGGGGGCCGGGTGCGCGGGCGGGCGGCGCTTCGCGCGCGGCTGGGGGGCCGGTGCGGCGGGGGCGGTCCGGGGCGCGGCGGGCGCCGGTCCGCCCCCGGAGGCGGCTTCTCGGGTACGGGCCGCCGGGCCGGGCGGCCGGCCGGGGTGCCCGTCGTCGGTGCGCACGAGCGCCGCCCCGGTGCCCGGCTCGCTCACCGGGGCCCGCAGGACCGACGGTGTCGTCGCGGCGTCCGGCGGGAGGGCGCGGCGGGAACCGGCGGCTCCGGGGTGGGGGACGGGGTCGACGGTGGTGCAGCCGGCGACGCTCACCAGAGCGGCGACCACCAGCGGAAGAAGTCGGCGAGGCACGCGCCCACTGTGCCGCACCGCCCGCGGCGGCGGTCCGCTCCACGCCGGATCACCACCCCCACGAGCGACCGGCCGGGGTGACGGACCCGTCACGATGATCGGGTGTCCGCACCGGGCTCCGGCAACTCACCGCCGGTCCCTCGCCGTTGCGTGGTGCGGTCGGCGGGCCCCGCGGGCGCCCCCGGCCCCGCGGGAATGCCACGATCCGGTGGTTTGTCGCCCGCGTCACGGACGCCGCGCCCCATTCAGTGGTAATGTGCTATCAGCACTCGTGCACGCCCAAGGTGGGCGCCGGTGCCAGTCTCCCTTTCTCAGCTGATCGGTTCGCCGCCGTCCCGGAATTCCCGGCCCCCGGCGCCTCAGCTTCCCGGTACCGCCTCGTGACGGGCCTTCTCCGCCCGCATCCGAGGCACCGTCTCCGCCGCCCGGAGGCAGTCGCAGACGCCTCCCGCTCGCGGCCGCACCCCGCTGCTCCGCCCTGTCCCGTCCGCGAAAGGACACCCGCATGACCACCACACTCGCACCCCCTCCCGAGGCCCCGCAGACACCGGCCGCCCCGCTCGTCACCGGCGTGCTGGACATCGACGCGCACGGGAAGGGACATCTCAGGGCCGCGAGCCTGCTGCCCTCCCCCGCCGATCCGCAGGTCCCGCCGGCGCTCGTGCGCCGTCACGGACTGCGCAAGGGCGACCTGGTCGAGGGCGTCCGGGGCGCCCAGCGGTCCCTTATCGGGATCGCGCGCGTCAACGGACGCGCCCCCGGGGAACCCCGCGCGCGCCGCCGGTTCCACGAGCTCACCCCGCTCCATCCGCACCGGCGCCTGCGTCTGGAGCACCCCGGCGCCGGACTGACCGGGCGCCTCACCGATCTGCTCGCGCCGGTCGGCAAGGGCCAGCGCGGCCTCATCGTGGCGCCGCCCAAGAGCGGCAAGACCGTGCTGCTCCAGCAGCTCGCCGCCGCCGTGGCCGGCAACCACCCCGAGTGCCGGCTGATCGTCCTGCTGATCGACGAACGGCCCGAGGAGGTCACCGCGATGCGCCGCTCGGTGCACGGGGAGGTGTACGCCTCCACCTTCGACCGCTCGCCCAAGGACCACATCGCCCTCGCCGAACTGGTCGTGGAGCGGGCCAAGCGGCTGGTCGAGGCCGGCGAGGACGTCGTCGTCCTGCTGGACTCGCTGACCCGGCTGTGCCGCGCGTACAACAACACCTCCGCCGCCGGCGGACGCACCCTGAGCGGCGGCGTCGACGCCGGTGCGCTGATCGGCCCCAAGCGGTTCTTCGGCGCCGCGCGCCAGGCCGAGGAGGGCGGCTCCCTGACCATCCTCGCCTCGGCCCTGGTGGACACCGGCTCCCGGGCCGACGGCTACTTCTTCGAAGAGCTGAAGAGCACCGGCAACATGGAGCTGCGCCTGGACCGGGAGCTGGCCGCCCGGCGGGTCTTCCCCGCCGTGGACATCGACGCCAGCGGCACCCGCCGCGAGGAACTGCTGCTCACCCCGGCCGAGTTGACCGCCGTACGCGGACTGCGCCGGGCCCTGCGCGCCCGGGAGGGCGGCCCGTCCGCCGTGGAGACCCTGCTCGAACGGCTGCGCGGCACCCCGGACAACGCCGCGTTCCTGCGGCAGGTCCGGCCCACCCTCCCGGCCGGCTGACCCCGGCCCCGGGCGCCCCGGTGCGGCATCCGGGTTACTCCGCGCCCCGAACGGCCCCGGCGGGGTGAGGGATGCGCACCCTGTTCGTAGGTTGATCGTATGATCACCGGATTCTCGTATCGCGTGGCAGTGTCGGCCTGCTCCCTCTGTGTGGCGGGCCTGCTGGTGCTCACACCGGCCGCTGCCGCCGCCGGACCCCCGGCCGGGGAACCCGCCCCGCCCCGCCCCCCGGCGGCGATGCCCGGGCCGTCCCTGCTGTACAGGTCCGGCACCCAGGTCCGGCCGCACCGGAGCGCCCCCGGACTGCCCGACGTCTCGGCGCTCTCCTGGCTCGTCGCCGACGCGGGCAGCGGCGAGGTGCTGGCCGCGCACGACGCACACCGCGAACTGCCCCCCGCCAGCACCCTGAAGACCCTGTTCGCGCTCACCGTCCTGCCCCTGCTGCCCGGCGGGCTCCAGCACACCGTGCGCTACGACGAACTGGCGGACGTCGGCGAGGGCAGCAGCCTGGTCGGCGTCGAGGAGGGGCACACCTACCAGGTCGCCGACCTGTGGCGGGGGGTCTTCCTCAGCTCCGGGAACGACGCCGTGCACGTCCTCGCCCGGCTCGGCGGCGGCTGGGAGGCCACCGCCGCCCGGATGCAGGACAAGGCCCGCTCACTCGGCGCGCTGGACACCCATGTCGTCTCCCCGGACGGCTACGACGCCCCCGGCCAGGTGTCCTCCGCCTTCGACCTCGCGGTGTTCGGCCGGGCGGGCCTGCGCGACCCCGACTTCGCCCGGTACTGCGGCACCGCCGAGGCCAGCTTCCCCGGTGACGGCTCGTCGTACCCCATCGCGAACACCAACCGGCTGCTGACCGGCGAGGACGGCGTGGCACCGTACCCCGGGCTGATCGGCATCAAGAACGGCTACACCAGCGACGCGGGCAACACGCTCGTGGCCGCGGCGCGCCGGAACGGGCACACCCTCGTGGTGAGCGTCCTCAACCCTCAGGCAGACGGCGGGTTGACCGTGTACGAGGAGGCCCGCGCGCTGCTCGACTGGGGCTTCACGGCGGCCGGGCAGGTGGACCCGGTGGGCTCGCTGGACGGACTGCGCCCGCCCTCCCGCACGGAGCCGTCGGCCGCGCCGGTGGCGGCGGCCGGCGCACCGGCCTCGGACGACGACTCCGGCTGGTCGCCCGCCGCCGTCGTGGCGGGGCTCTCCGGACTCGGCGCGGGAGCCGTGGCGCTGGCGCTGCGGGCCAAGGGGAGCCGCACCGCCCGCGGCTGACCCACCGGCAGGCCGAGCAGCAGGCCCAGCGAGACCCAGACGTAGGCGTTGGCACCGAGGAACCCGTCGAGGCCCGCTGCGTCACCGGCCCACAGCCACACCACGCTGGTGCACAGCACCGCGTACAGGGCGCCCGCGATCCGCGGGTGCCCGGCGCGGACCAGGACCGCGAAGGACGGCAGCAGCCACACCAGATGGTGCACCCAGGTGATCGGGCTGACCAGGCAGGCCGCGGTGCCGGTGAGCGCGAACGCCGCCGGCCAGTCGCCGGCCACGACCGCCCGGCGGGCCCGCCACGCCCAGACGCACAGGGTCAGCAGGACCACCGACGCCCACAAGGGGCGGCCGGTCTCGCCGAGGCGCGCCAGCACCCCTTGCAGCGACTGGTTCGACACGTAGTCGAGCCGCCCCACCCGGCCGGTGTCCCACAGCGCCTCGGTCCAGTAGAACTGGGAGGCCGCCGGGTCGGCCCAGGCGGCCAGCGCGGTCGCGGCGGCGGCGACCGCCGTCGCGACGGCCGCGGCCCGGCGCCGCCCGGCGAGCAGCAGCAGCCCGATGAACAGGACGGGCGTCAGCTTCACCGCGGCGGCCAGCCCGGTCCCGGCGCCCGCCCAGCGACCCCGGCCGGTCGTCAGCAGCAGGCAGTCGGCGAGGACCAGCGCCAGCAGCACCAGGTTCACCTGGCCGAAGCTGAAGGTGTCCCGCAGCGGCTCGAACAGGGCCAGCAGGCACAGGCACAGCGCCCACCGGTACCAGCCGCGGCGCGGCCGGCCGGTCCCGGCCAGGATCCGCAGCACCGCCGCGAGCGCGGACAGGTTCACCAGCAGGGACACCACGATCGCCGCGCCCCGGCCGAGCACGGCCAACGGCAGCATGGCGACGGCGGCGAACGGCGGGTAGGTGAAGCCGTACACCGTGCCCGGCACCCGGTAGTCGTAGATCCGGCCGCCGTGGTGCGCCCAGGTGTGCACGGTGCCGTAGTACACCCGCAGGTCGAAGAAGCCCCGCAGCAGCGGCACGGTCGCCGTGAACGCGGTGACGGCGGCCACCAGCAGCAGGACCAGCAGCAGCCGGCCCCGGTCCGTGCGCGGTCCCAGCCGTTCCAGCCGTGCGCGCGCCCGGTCCGGCCCCGTCATGCCGGGCGTCCCGGGACCGGGGCCCGGGCGGCCAGGAGGGCCTGCCACAGGACGACGACGCCGAGGACCCAAGGCCGCCAGCACCAGCTGCCCCGGTCCGGCGGGCCCGCCGCTGGGCAGCACGGCGAGGGCGAGCACCCCGGCCAGGGCGGCCGACCGGTGCCGTACCGGGGTGCCGGGCGCGGCGGCGGCGACGAGGAACAGGCCCCACAGCGCGTACCAGGGCCGGATCGCCGGGCCGAGGACCGCTACCGCGAGCAGGGACAGGCCGAGCGCGTACACCGGCCGGGCGCGCAGTCTGCGCCCGGTCAGCAGCACGGCGACGGCGGCGGCCGCGAGCCCCAGCAGGTGCCAGGCGGGGACGGCCAGCGGGGCCAGTCCGCTGTCGAGGCGGGCCAGCAGGGCGCCGGTCGCCCGGCCGAGCAGGCTGGTCAGCGCCCAGTTGTGCGGGGAGACCGGCGTGCCCAGGGCGCCGATCCAGCCGTAACCGGTGCCGGCCACGGCCGTGGCGGCGACCGTGGTCGCCGCGGAGGCCGCCGCCGTGGTCAGGACGGCCCGCAGCGGGCGGTCCCCGGAGCGGATCCGCAGGGCGACGACGACCGGCAGGCCGAGCGCCGCCGGTACCTTCACCAGCGCGGCGAGGGTGACGAGAACGGCACCGGCGGCCCCGACGGCGGGCCGGGGGCCGTGCGCGGCGACCAGGCCGAGCCCGAGCAGGCCGAGCATCAGGGCGTCGTTGTGGGCGCCCGCGACCAGGTGCAGCAGCACCAGCGGGTTGAGCGCGCCGAGCCACAGCGCGGCGGCCGGGTCGGCGCCGTTGTGCCGGGCGAGCCGGGGCAGCGCCACCGCCATGAGGGCCACGCCGGCCAGCGCGACCAGCCGCATGCCGAGCAGGCCGGCGGGGAGCTCGCCGTGGGTCAGCCCGGA
Source organism: Streptomyces sp. SudanB182_2057 (assembly GCF_964272715.1). Classification (NCBI taxonomy): domain Bacteria; kingdom Bacillati; phylum Actinomycetota; class Actinomycetes; order Kitasatosporales; family Streptomycetaceae; genus Streptomyces; species Streptomyces sp. SudanB182_2057. Next base: position 7,345,781 of record NZ_OZ186798.1, on the reverse strand, counting down.
CAGCGCGGAGGCCAGCGCCAGGAAGGCGGGGCCGTAGGGGGCCGCGGTGTGCCGCCACATCGGGGCGACCTCGTCGGCGAGCGGGCCGCCGAGCCGGTCCGGGCCGTGGGCGTAGACGTCCATGTGGGCGTCGGCCATGGCGCCCTGCGCGAGGTAGCTGTAGACGTCCCGGCTGAACAGCGGGGGTGCGAGCAGCAGGGGGGCCGCCCAGAGGGCCAGGACGAGGAGCAGGGCGCGCGGGGTGGGCGGACGCGGGCCGCGTACCAGCCGGCCCAGGAACAGCCAGGCCGCCGTCAGCAGGACGATGCCGAAGTACACCCCGACCAGGCCGAGGGCCGCGTGCACCGAGGCGGGCGCCCACAGCTCCCGGACCGGCAGGGCGCCGGCCGTCTCGCCGCCGAGCGCGAGGAAGGCGGTGCCGGCCAGGCCCAGGGCCTGGCAGTGGCGGAGGTCGACGGGGAATGCCATGGCCAACACCGGGGCAGCGTGGCAACGCCGGGTGGCCGGCGGGCGACGCCGGTCCTGCCGGGCGGGAGCGGCTGTGTGACCGGCAGGGGACGGGGCGGGGCGGTCGGCGGCACGTGCGTGCCCCCGGGTGCCGCGCGGGTGTCCCGGTTCAGAAGATCGACAGGCCCGTGAGTGTGGTGAAGCGGTCCAGGGCCGCGACGCCCGCGACCGAGTTGCCGCGTTCGTCCAGGCCCGGGCTCCACACGCACAGCGTGCACCGGCCGGGTACGACGGCGATGATGCCGCCGCCGACCCCGCTCTTGCCGGGCAGGCCCACCCGGTAGGCGAAGTTGCCGGCCGCGTCGTAGGTGCCGCAGGTCAGCATGATCGCGTTGACCTGCTTGGCCTGGCTGCGGCTGAGCAGCCGGCTGCCGTCGGCGCGGATGCCGTGCCGGGCGAGGAAGCCGGTGGCGAGGGCCAGGTCGGCGCAGGAGGCGGCGATGGAGCACTGCCGGAAGTACTGGTCGAGCAGGACCGGTATGTCGTTGTCGATGTTGCCGTAGGACGCCATGAAGTGGGCGAGGGCGGCGTTTCGGTCACCGTGCGCGGTCTCGGAGGCGGCCACCTCCGTGTCGAAGTCGAGGGCGGGGTTGCCGCTCTCGGCGCGCAGGAAGTCCAGCAGTTCGCCGGCCGCGTCCCCGGTACGGGTCTGCAGCCGGTCGGTGACGACGAGGGCGCCCGCGTTGATGAACGGGTTGCGGGGGATGCCGTTCTCGTACTCCAGCTGGACCAGCGAGTTGAACGGGTTGCCGGAGGGCTCGCGGCCCACGTGCTCCCAGAGTTCGTCGCCCTCCCGGGCCAGGTCCAGGGCGAGCGTGAACACTTTGGTGATCGACTGGGCGGAGAACGGCTCCCGCCAGTCCCCCACCCCGTACACCGTGCCGTCCGGCTCGGCGACGGCCATGCCGAAGCTGCGCGGGTCGCGGGCCGCGAGGGCCGGGATGTAGTCGGCGGGACGGCCGCGCCCGGGCGTGTGGCTGATCTCCTCGGCGATGCGCTCCAGGACCGGCAGGTAGGTGGCGGACGACGTCGTTGTCATGATCACCATTGTGCCTCCCGGCCGGTCCCCGGGGCTCGTCGAGGTGGCCTTGCCGCAGGTCAGGCGGCCGGTGCCCCGCTGCCCGCGACGATCTCCGGGCGCAGCAGCTCGGCCAGCCGGCCGGCCGGCAGCAGGCCCTTCTCCAGCACCAGTTCGGCCACGCCGCGGCCGGTGGCGAGGGCCTCCTTGGCGATGTCGGTCGCGGCCGTGTAGCCGATGTGCGGATTGAGCGCGGTGACCAGGCCGATGGAGTTCTCCACGGTCGCGCGCAGCCGCTCGGTGTTGGCGGTGATGCCGGAGACACAGCGCTCGGCCAGCGTGCGGCAGGCGTTCCGCAGGTGCGTGATCGACTTCGACAGGGAGTGCAGGATGATCGGCTCGAAGGCGTTGAGCTGGAGCTGCCCGGCCTCGGCGGCCATGGTGATGGCAACGTCGTTGCCGATCACCTCGAACGCGACCTGGTTGACGACCTCGGGGATGACCGGGTTGACCTTGCCCGGCATGATCGACGAGCCGGCCTGCACCGGCGGCAGGTTGATCTCGCCGAGGCCCGCGCGCGGACCGGAGGACAGCAGGCGCAGGTCGTTGCAGCTCTTGGAGAGCTTGACCGCGATCCGCTTCAGGACGCCGGACATCTGGACGAAGGCGCCGCAGTCCTGGGTGGCCTCGACCAGGTTGGCGGCGGTGACCAGCGGAAGGCCGGTGATGGCGGACAGATGGCGGCGGGCGGCCTCGGCGTACCCGGCGGGCGCGTTGAGGCCGGTGCCGATGGCCGTGGCGCCGAGGTTGATCTCGTGGATCAGCTCGACGGCCTCGGCGAGACGGCTGCGGTCCTCCTCGATCATGACGGCGAACGCGGAGAACTCCTGACCCAGCGTCATGGGTACCGCGTCCTGCAACTGTGTACGGCCCATCTTGAGCACGTCACGGAACTCGACGGCCTTGCCCGCGAAGGCGTCCTGGAGTACGGACATCGCCTTGAGCAGTCCACGTACCGCGAAGACCGTCGCTATCTTGACGGCGGTCGGGTAGACGTCATTGGTTGACTGGCTCAGGTTGACGTCCTCGTTGGGATGCAGATGTGTGTACTGCCCCTTGGCGTGGCCGAGCAGTTCCAGCGCGCGGTTGGCCACGACCTCGTTGGCGTTCATGTTGGTGGACGTGCCGGCGCCGCCCTGGACGACGTCCACGACGAACTGGTCGTGCAGCTTCCCGGCGCGGATCTCCCGGCAGGCGGCGACGATCGCGGCGGCCTTCTCGGGCGCCAGCAGACCGAGTTCCTCGTTGGCGAGGGCGGCGGCCTCCTTGACGGCGGCGAGGGCGTCGATCAGGTGCGGGTAGGCGGAGATCGGGGTGCCGGTGATGGGGAAGTTCTCCGTCGCGCGCAGGGTGTGGATGCCCCAGTAGGCGTCGGCGGGGACGTCACGGTCGCCGAGCAGGTCGTGCTCGCGGCGGATGGCGGCGGTCATGAGGGTGCGGGTCTCTTTCTGGGGGTACGGGGTCCGGCGGGACTAAGCGCGGGCGGCGGCCGGGGCGGGGGCCAGGGCGGGGGCGGGGCGCACGCTTCCCACCGGCTCTCCGCCGCCGAGCAGCGGCTCCCCCGCGAACTCGGTGAGCAGCGCGGGGTCGACGCCGGCGCGGGCGAGCGCCGCCGCGGCGACGGGGATCCGCGCCCGGTTCGCCCCGTCGGCGATCTTCACGGCGACGGCCCTGCCGTCGGGCAGCGCCGCGACCTGGACGCCCTCGAAGCCGTCCTTGGCGAGCAGTCCGGGCACGGCCCGCATGAGCGCGGCCACGTCCCGGCCGGAGCCGGAGGCCATCTCGGCGTGCTCGCGCATCGCGTCGGCGACCCGGGCCTCGGGGGTGCCGGGGGCGGCCGTGGTGATCCGGGCGAGGGCGCGGGCGAGGCCGTGCAGGGAGATGGCGAACAGCGGGGCGCCGCAGCCGTCCACGGTGACCCGGGCGGCCGGCTGGCCGGTCAAATCCTCGACGGTGGCGGCGATCGTCCGCTGGAGCGGGTGCGCCGGGTCCAGGTAGTCGTCCAGGGACCAGCCGTTGAGCTTGGCGGTCCACAGCATGGCGGCGTGCTTGCCGGAGCAGTTCTGGGCGAGCCGCGAGGGCATGCGGCCCTCCCGCACCCAGGCGTCCCGGACGACCGGGTCGAACGGCATGTCGGGCACGTTGCGCAGGTCGTCCTCGGCGAGACCGGCGAGTTCCAGGATGCGCCGGGTGCCGGCCAGGTGCCGCTCCTCGCCGGAGTGGCTGGCGGCGGCCAGCGACAGCAGTTCGCCGTCGAGCGGCAGCCCGGCCCGCAGCATGGCCACGGCCTGGACGGGCTTGACGGCCGAGCGCGGGTAGAAGGCCGCCTCGATGTCGCCGAGCTGGAAGCGCACCCGGCCGTCGGTGCCGAGGACGACGACGGATCCGTAGTGGATGCCCTCGACGACCCCGCCGCGTACGAGGTGGGCGACGGGGGCGTGGAGGGGTTCGCGGACGAGGGGGGCGTCGGCGGGGGAACTGCTGTACATCACTGCCTGTATCAAGGGGTCGGGGTCGGCCGGCACGCGGGTCACGCGCCGGCGCCGGTGGAGGTGCGGGTCACCCGGGCGCGGACGGCGTACCAGCCCGCGACCAGCGCCGCGACGATCAGCGGCAGACAGAGCACGGTGGTGCGTCCGGCGCCGCCGTCGGCGTACATGAGGACCACGACGGCGGCGAGGAACGCCAGCGTCACGAGTTCGGTCCAGGGGGATCCCGGCAGCCGGTAGGCCGGCCGGGTCAGGTCGCCCTGCCGCGTCTTCCGCCAGAAGAGCAGGTGACAGACCATGATCATGGCCCAGGTGGCGAGGATGCCGATCGCCGCGAAGTTGAGGACGATCTCGAACGCCTCGGCGGGGACCACGTAGTTCAGGCCGACGCCGAGGACGCAGATCCCGCTGGTGAGCAGGATGCCGCCGTAGGGGACCTGGCTGCGGCTCATCCGGGAGGTGAAGGCGGGGGCGGAGCCGCTCATCGCCATGGAGCGCAGGATGCGGCCGGTGGAGTACAGGCCGGAGTTCAGCGACGACAGGGCCGCGGTCAGGACGACCAGGTTCATCACGCCGCCGGCCGCCGGGACACCGATGTTCGACAGGACGGTGACGAAGGGGCTCTCGCCGGCGGAGTACGCGTTCCACGGGAGGAGCATCGACAGCAGGACGACCGAGCCGACGTAGAAGACGCCCACCCGCCACATGATCGAGTTGATCGCCTTCGGCATGATCTTCTCGGGGTTCTCGGTCTCGCCGGCGGCGACGCCGACCAGCTCGACGGAGGCGTAGGCGAAGACGACGCCCTGGATGATCAGCAGCATGGGCAGCAGGCCGTGCGGGAAGACGCCGCCGTTGCCGGTGATCAGGGCGGGGCCGGGGTGGTGGCCGTCGACCGGGTGCTGGGTGACCAGCAGGTAGATGCCGATGCACATGAACACGAGCAGCGCGCCGACCTTGACGATCGCGAACCAGAACTCCAGTTCGCCGAAGATCTTGACCGATATCAGATTGACGGTCAACACGACCGCGAGGGCGATCAATGCGATCAACCATTGCGGGATGTCGGAGAACATTCCCCAGTAGTGGGTGTAGGTGGCGACCGCCGTGATGTCGGCGATGCCGGTCGTCGCCCAGTTGAGGAAGTACATCCAGCCCGCGGTGTAGGCGCCCTTCTCGCCCAGGAACTCCCGGGCGTACGAGACGAAGGCGCCGGAGGACGGGCGGTAGAGCACGAGTTCGCCGAGGGCGCGGACCACCAGGAAGGCGAAGGCGCCGCAGACGGCGTACGCGATGAAGAGGGAGGGCCCGGCGTCGGCGAGCCGGCCGCCCGCGCCGAGGAAGAGGCCGGTGCCGATGGCGCCGCCGATGGCGATCATGTTGACGTGCCGGTGCTTCAGGCCCTTGCTGTAACCGGCGTCTCCGGCGTCGACGTGGCCGGTGGTGGGGCGCGTCCCGTCTTCGAGGTGCTGTTCGCTCACGCCGCGGGTCCGCCTTCTTCCGTGAGGGGGTTCGCCCGCTGCGGGCGGACGATGTCGGTGAGGGTCGTCTCGACGCGGTCGAGGTGGTGGCTCATGGCCTGGACGGCGTCGTGTTCGCTGCCGTCGACCAGCGCCTCGACGATCGCCCGGTGCTCGCGGTTGGACTGCTCGCGGCGCCCGCCCAGCTCGTTGAGGAAGGCCGACTGACGCGCCAGTGCGTCGCGGATCTCCTCGATGACCCGGCGGAAGACCGGGTTCTGGGCGGCCTCGGCCACGGCGAGGTGGAAGAGGGTGTCCATCGCGACCCAGGCGGTGGTGTCCGTCTCCCGCTCCATGCGGTCGAGCAGGTGGGCCAGGTGGTCCAGGTTCTCCGGGGTGCGGCGCACGGCCGCGTAGCCGGCGACCGGGATCTCGATGTGGCGGCGCACCTCCAGCAGGTCGCTGGCCGCGTAGTCGCCGAAGGTGGGGTCCTCGACGGTGTTCGCGACCACGAAGGTGCCCTTGCCGGTGCGGGAGACCGTCAGGCCCATGGTCTGCAGCGCGCGCAGCGCCTCGCGGAGCACGGGCCGGGACACCTCGAGGGTGCGGCACAGCTCGGCCTCGGAAGGGAGCTTGTCGCCGACGGCGTACCGGCCGCTCTCGATGGCGCCGCGGAGGTGGTCGAGTACCGCTTCCATGGCGCTGACGCGCCGGGGGACGAGACCACCTGTCTGGCTGTCTGACAGGTTCACGGGTGCGATCCTGCGGGGTGCGGGCGGACGCTGTCAAGGCGTGCGGCAAGAAACGATTCACGGGGTGCGGCGCCTGAATACAGGCATCCGCACCCCGTGGCAGAACCGCGGCGGCGGTTCAGCTGCCGAGCGTGCCGGTGGCGAGCAGGCCGAGCAGGAGCACGCCGACGACGATCCGGTAGAGCACGAAGGCGTTGAAGGAGTGCTTGGCGACGAACTTCAGCAGCCAGGAGATGGAGGCGTAGGCGACGGCGAACGACACGACCGTGCCGACGGCGAGCGGGGCGGCGCCGACCCCCGCGCCGAGGGCGTCCTTCAGCTCGTACAGGCCGGCGCCGGTCAGGGCGGGGATGCCGAGGAAGAAGGACAGCCGGGTGGCGGCGACGCGGTCCAGGTCCAGGATGAGCGCGGTGGACATGGTGGCGCCGGAGCGCGAGAAGCCCGGGAAGAGCAGGGCGAGGATCTGCGAGCAGCCGACCCACATCGCGTCCTTGAAGGAGGTGTCGTCCTCGCCGCGCTTGTGCCGGCCCATCTGGTCGGCGGCCCACATCACGCCGGAGCCGAGGATCAGCGAGCCGGCGACCACCCACAGGGAGGCGAGCGGGCCGTCGATCAGCGGCTTGGCGGCGAGGCCCACCAGCACGATCGGGATGGTCGCGGCGATCACCCACCAGGCGAACTTGTAGTCGTGGTGGTAGCGCTCCTCACGGTCGGCCAGGCCACGGAACCAGGCGGTGACGATCCGCCGGATGTCCTTGAAGAAGTACACGAGGACGGCGGCGATGGCGCCGACCTGGATGACGGCGGAGAACCCGACGACGGAGGAGTCGTCGACGGGGATGTCCATGAGCCCTTCGGCGATCTTGAGGTGTCCGGTGGAGGACACCGGGAGGAACTCGGTCACCCCCTCGACTACTCCGAGGACGACGGCCTGACCGACGGAGATGGCGCTCATGGGATCCCGTTCTGGGGAGGGGTGGATCGACAGTGCTGTGGACGGTACTCACTGTTCCGGGCCGCGCGGCACACGCTCAGGCCCACAGGAGACCGGCGAGTGAGACTCCGGTGAAAGCCGCGGCGAGCCCCGCCGCCACACTCGCCACGACGTTCCCGGCAGCGTAGAGGCCGGAGCCGGCCTCGGTCAGCCGGAGGGTCTCGTAGGAGAAGGTCGAGTACGTCGTCAGCGCGCCGCACAGCCCGGTGCCCAGCAGGAGCCGCAGGTGGGGCCCGGCGGCCCCGGCGGAGGCGGCGCCCGTGACCAGGCCGAGGACCAGGCAGCCGACGACGTTCACCACGAAGGTGCCCCAGGGGAAGAGCGAGTCGTGCCGGGCCTGCACGGCGCGGTCGGTGAGGTAGCGCAGGGGCGCGCCGACCATGGCGCCCGCGACGACCAGCAGCCAGTTCACAACGACTTCTCACCCTCCGGGTCCGTTTCGTCCGGGCCGTCACAGGCCCCTGTCCACCGGACGACCTCGCACGTGTCCAGGGTCACCAGGCCCTCGCCGGCCAGTTCGCCGAGCCGGGGCAGGAAGGCCCGGATCCGCTCCTCGGTGTCCACCACGACCACCGCGACCGGCAGGTCCTCGCTCAGGGACAGCAGCCGGGAGGTGTGGATGCGGGAGGAGGCGCCGTAGCCCTCGATGCCCCGGAAGACGCTGGCACCGGCGAGTCCGGCGGCGTGCGCGCGGCGCACGATCTCGGAGTAGAGGGGCCGGTGGTGCCAGGTGGCGTTCTCGCCGACGTGGACGGTCAACCGGAGAGCGCGGCTGGTGTGGGGGGTCATCGCCGTCTTCCGGCGAAGATCCGGCGGGCGGCGGCCGAGGCCAGCCACACCGCGGCCAGGGCCGCGCACAGCGTCGCGGCCAGATAGGCGAGTGCCGGGCCGGGGCGGCCGGCGTCGGCCAGCCCGCGGATGTCGACCGCGTAGGTGGAGAAGGTGGTGTAGCCGCCGAGCACGCCGGTGCCGAGGAACGGCCGCAGCAGGCGGTGGGCGGCCCACACGTCGGTGACGAGCACCATAAGGACACCCATGGCGGCGCAGCCGGAGACATTCGTCCAGAAGGTCGCCCAGGGGAAGCCGCCGGGGGGTGTGGGCCAGGCCAGCGTGAGGGCGTAGCGGGCCGTCGCGCCGAGCGCGCCGCCGGCCGCCACGACCGCGACGACGGGCGCCTGCGCACGCCACTCGGACCGCCGGGATGGTGCGGGGCGGGAGCCGCGGGTCCGTGTCTCCGGGGCTGTCATCCGTTACGTCTCCTCTTTCGGCCCTGCCCCGTCGGGCGATCAAGGCCGGAACCCAGCGTACCGCCGGGTCAGGGGACGGCAGGCCGGGCGCAGACCGCCACTCCGGGCTCCCAGAGACTGCCCAGCACCAGGTGGCCACCGGTGGCGCAGACGCTGGTGACCATGCGGAAGCCGGACCGGCGGCGGGTGAGGTGGTGGACGACGCGCCCCTCGTCGTCCACGGCGACGACGCCGGCGGTCCCGCTCGGACGGTACGGCAGGCGTACGGCGGCCCGGGCGGCGGCGCGGCGGACGGCCCGCGGAGCGCGGTGCAGCAGGTCGAGCGCGGGGACCCGGGGACTGGCCAGGGCGACCCAGACCGGGCCGTCGGGGCCCTCGCGCCAGAGGTTGTCCGGCATGCCGGGCAGGTCGGCGAAGGGTTCGGCGTGACCGGCGCGGGGGCCGGTGAGCCGGTAGCGGACGAGGCGGCGGGCGCCGGTCTCGGCGAGCACCAGGAAGGAGCCGTCGGCCGCGACGGCGAGACCGTTGGCGAACCGGAGCCCCTCCAGCAGGACCTCGGGCTCTCCGCCCTCCGGGGGCAGCCGCAGCAGGCGTCCGGTGCCGGTCTGCTCGACGATGTCGCCGATCCACCGGTCCAGGGGGTGACGGCGGCTGGAGACGGTGAAGTACAGGGTGCCGTCGGGCAGGGCGACGGCGTTGCTGCAGAAGCGGAGCCGCTCCCCCGCCACCGAGTCCGCGAGGACGCGGACGGTGCCGTCCTCCGTGCCCACCCGCAGCAGGCCGCGTTCGGCGTCGCAGACCACCAGGTCGCCGTCCAGGAGGAGCTCCAGCCCGAGGGGACGGCCGCCGGTGCGGGCCAGCTCCTCGGTGCGGGCGGTGCGCGGGTCACCGAGGTGGTGGACGCGGAGGATGCGCCCGTCGGCCACTCCGGTCAGCACGCGCCCGTGCGGGTCGGCGACGACGTCCTCGGGGCCGCGCGCGCCCAGGGAGACGTAGTGCAGGGGCACGAGTTCCGCGGGCCGGTCCATGGGCGTCACCTCACGCCCGCTGACGTCCGCCCAGGACGATGAGAACACGTCACCAGCCCTTCTCGAAGATCCGGGCCACCTCGGCGATGCGGACCTCGTCGCGCCGGTAGTGGGTGCGGCAGCGGATCCGGCGGGTGCGCAGGACGCCGAGGCGGGCGAGGAAGTCCAGGTGGGCTCGGACGGTCCGCGGGGGCAGGCCCAGCTTGGCGGCGACGGCCCGCGCGGTGACGCCCGTGGCGGCGAGGTCACGGCGGTGCCCGGCCGGGAAGTGGGCCGCCGGGTCCTTGAGCCACTCCAGGATGGTCTGCCGTATCCGGCCCGTGGGGATCCCCGGGGAAGTCACCGTCATCCGTCCGCCTCCCGTCCCCGGCCTCCTCGTACGCAGTGTTCCCACTGTGGCCCGGGCGACGCCGCCGCGTCCGGGACTCGGCGGCCGTTGTCCGGTAAGGAACGGCCCTGTTCCCGGGGGTCGGTGTAACGCCCCAGGCCCGTGGCGCGGGCCCGGTCGCCGCGCGGCGACCGGGCCCCGTCCGGAGGGCTCGGCGGTGGCCGAACCACGTCATGTCAGCGGTGGCCGAACCATGTCATGGAGGAGAGTGCCCTGTCGTCGTAACCGAAGAGGGCCTGGTTCTCCCAGCCGTTGCCGGAGCCCGGGTCCGCCGGGTCCCAGCCGTTGCCGGGGACGGCGGTCCAGGTGGCCTCCCAGTAGAAGACGCCGAGACCGCGGCCGTTCGGGACGGCCTCCACGATGCTCGTCACGTCGTTCAGCCACTTGGTCTGGCCGGCCGCGGTCGCCGGGTAGCCGGGGACGAGTTCGCCGGTGGTGTCGATCTGGTTGGTGAGCGCGTCGTCGCTGTCGAGACGGAAGGGGTAGGCCGTCTCGGCGACGAACACAGGCTTGCCGTAGCGGGCGGCCGCGTCGTCCAGGGTGGTCTGGAAGTCGGAGAGCGCGCCGTGCCAGTAGCCGTAGTAGGACAGGCCGATCGCGTCGAACTTGACGCCGTTGGCCACCGCGTTGTCGAACCACCATTCGGTGCCGGCCTTGTCCCCGCCCTTGGCGAGGTGCAGTGCGACGGAGGTGGACGGGTTGACCGCCTTGACGGCGCTGTAGCCGGAGTTGATCAACCCGGCGAGCTGGGTCCAGTTGTCCGTTGATCCCTCGGACCACAGCATGCCGCCATTGATCTCATTGCCCACCTGGACCATGTCGGCGGTGGTGCCTTGAGCCTTCAAGGCGTTCAACACGTCGTACGTGTGGTTGTACACGTCGGTCTTCAGTTGACTGTACGTATGGCCCGCCCATGCGGCCGGTTTCTTCTGGGCGCCCGGGTCGGCCCAGGTGTCCGAGTAGTGGAAGTCGACCAGCAGCTTCATGCCCTGTGCCTTGACGCGCTTGGCCATGGCCAGGACGTGCGCCTTGTCGTTGAAGCCGTCGGCGGGGTTCACCCACACCTTCAGGCGCGCGTAGTTCATGCCGTACGACTTGAGGAGGGGCAGGGCGTCACCGGCGCTGCCCGAACTCGTCCGGTAGACGCCGCCCTTGGCCTCGCTCTTGGCGAGGGAGGAGATGTCGGCGCCGTGGATGGAGGTGCCCGTGGTGCCGGCTGTGAAGGTCACATCGTCAACATTGATCCAGTTGCCCGCGTTCGCGTCACTGTTGATGCTGATGGTGCACTGGTTGTTGGTCACATTGACCGGCGTGACGATCCGGATCCATCCACTGGACGAGACCGGCAGATCGGTGCGCTGTTCGGCGCCCCCGCAATTCTTGAGCGCTATGTACGCGGCCTTCTGCCCGCCGCTGGACCGCACCCACGCGGTCAGCTTGTAGTTCCCGTTGGCCAGCCCGGACAGGTACTGGTAGGTCTCCGCCTTGTAGGCGGAGGCCGAGTAGTGGCTGAGGCGGTGGCTCCCGCTGTGGCCGCCGGCCTCGCTGTAGGAGGCGCCGGTGTCGCCGTACTCGGACCAGCCGGCGGGCACCGCCGCGCCCGTGCCGTCGGACTCGAAGCCGCCGTTGGTCAGCGTGCTCGCGGCCTGGGCGCTCTGGGCGGGCAGGGCGGTGAGGGCGAGCCCGGCCGCGAGCGGCGGCAGCAGGGCGGTGATGGTGCGTCTGGGATGGAACTTCATCGTCCGTCGTCCCTTCGACGTAACTGGGGAGAGGCTCCTCCCGTGAGGGGCCTCAGGAGGCCCCCTCCGCCCGCGGCTCCCACGGCTCACGCGGGCGGAGGGGAGTCGGCTCAGCCGTCGAGTCGCACGACCCGGACGGCTCCCGCCGGGACCGCCAGGCGGCCCGCGGCGCGTTCGCCCGTCAGCAGCTCGGTGCCGGGCGAGGCCAGCGGCACCTTGGTGTCGCCGGCGGTGTGGTTGATGACGAAGAGGAAGGTGCCCGACTCGCCGCTGCGGCGCACGACCTCGACGTCGCGGGGCAGTTCGGCGCGCGGGGCCAGTCCGGCGTCGTCGGCCGCCCGGCCGAGGAGCGCGTCCAGGCCCTGGGTGCCGAGGCGGGTGGACACGTACCAGGCGGTGCCCCGGCCGAGCCGGTGCCGGGTGACGGCCGGGTGGCCCGCGGTGAGTCCGTCGGCGTACCGCCACACGGTCTCGGCGCCGCGCGGGACGACGAACTCCGTCCACACGTCACCGTCGGGCCCGGGCCCGTCCGGGCCGGTCAGCCGCACCCGCTGGTCCTTCAGCAGCGGCGAGAACTCCTCCACGGTCAGTCCGAGGACATCGCGCAGCGCGCCCGGACTGGCGCCTTCGTGGACGGCGTCGTGCTCGTCCACGATCCCGGAGAAGTACGACACCACGAGCGTGCCGCCGTTCTCGACGTAAGAGCGGAGGTTACGCCCGGCGGCCTCGGTCATCAGGTACAGGGCCGGCACCACGACCAGGGGGTAGGCGGACAGGTCGGCTTCCGGGTGGGCGAAGTCGACGGTGAGGTGGCGGTCGTAGAGGGCCTCGTAGAAGGAGTCGGCGCGCTCGCGCGCGTCGTGGTCCTCGCTGGGCCGCCAGTCGAGTCCTTGCGCCCACCAGGACTGCCAGTCCCACAGCATGGCCGCGTCGGCCTCGGTACGGGTGCCCCGGATCTCGCTCAACGCCTCCACCGACGCGCCGAGTTCGACGACCTCGCGCCAGACCCGGGTGTCGGTGCCGCCGTGCGGGACCATCGCGGAGTGGAACTTCTCGGCGCCGCGCCGGGACTGGCGCCACTGGAAGAACATCGCGCCCTCGGAGCCGCGGGCGACATGGGCGAGGGAGTTGCGGGCCATCTGCCCGGGCGCCTTGGCGGGGTTGCGGGCCTGCCAGTTGACGCCCGAGGTGGAGTGCTCCAGCAGCAGCCAGGGGGCGCCGCCGGCGACCGAGCGGGTGAGGTCGGCGGCCATCGCGAGGTTGACGTGGGTACGGCGGCCGTCGGTGATCAGGTAGTGGTCGTTGGTGACGAGGTCGACCTCGCGGCCCCAGGCCCAGTAGTCCATGGAGTCGCACTGGCTGAGGGCGGTCATGAAGTTGGTGGTGACCGGGACGCCGGGTGAGAGGCGGTGCAGGATGTCGCGCTCGGCGCGGAAGTTCTCCCGGATGAGGGCGTCGGCGAACCGCTTGTAGTCGAGGGCCTGGCCCGGATTGCCGACGGTGGGGGTGGTCCGGGGCGGGTTGATCTGCGCGAGGTCCGTGTAGCGCTGGCCCCAGAAGGCCGTTCCCCAGGCCTCGTTGACCGCGTCCACGCTGCCGTAGGTGTCCGCGAGCCAGCGGCGGAAACGGGCCGCGCAGGAGTCGCAGTAGCAGGCGGAGACGGGGACGCCGTACTCGTTGTGGACGTGCCACATCGCGAGCGCGGGGTGGTCGGCGTAGCGCTCGGCGAGCCGGGTGGTGATGTTCGCGGCGGCGGCGCGGTAGTCGGCGTTGCTGTGGCAGATCGCCCCGCGCGAGCCGAATTCGTAGCGCACGCCGTCGGCGGTGACCGGCAGGGCCTCGGGGTGGGCCCGGTAGAACCAGACGGGCGGCACCACCGTGGGCGTGCCCAGGTCGACGCGGATGCCGCCCTCGTGCAGCAGGCCGAGGACCCGGTCGAGCCAGCCGAAGTCGTACTCCCCCGGCGCCGGTTCGAGCAGGGCCCAGGAGAAGATGCCGACGCTCACCATCGTGACGCCGGCCTCCCGCATCAGCCGGACGTCCTCCCGCCAGACGGATTCCGGCCACTGCTCGGGGTTGTAGTCCCCGCCGAAGGCGAGCCGCGTAAGACCCCTGGGGGCGGTGTCCGGCATGGATCTCTCCCGGAAAATCGATCAGATGGGAACGTGCACACACAGCCGCTGCGGTGCGGGCCCAACATAACCGCACAGCAACAACCATTGACAAGTGTCCGGGATGTTTCTCTACTGTGAACGCTCACAGAAGCATGGCAGGGGTTCCCGGCAGGCGGGCGCCCGGGTCATGTGAGCGTGCACAACCGCACGACAGGTCCCCGCAGCGGGCGGGGGCCCGGGTCAGGGGAGAAACCATGCCGCACACGAAGCGCCGTCGCCTCGTGACATCCGCCGTCGCCGTGTCGCTCGGCGCCACCGCCCTCGCCGCCTGCGGGTCCGGGGACGACAGCAAGGCCGAGTCGGGTCCCGTGTCGCTGACGTACTGGACCTGGACACCCGGCATGGACAAGGTCGTCGACCTGTGGAACAAGGGGCCGGGGAAGAAGGAGCGGATCACCGTCACGGTGAAGAAGCAGGCGTCCGGCGACACGCTGGTCACCAAGATCCTCACCGCGCACAAGGCGAAGAAGGCCCCCGACCTGGTGCAGGCCGAGTACCAGGCACTGCCGACCCTGGTCAGCAACGACGCCCTGGCCGATGTGTCGGACGACGTCGAGGACGTCAAGGAGAAGTTCGCCGAGGGTGTCTGGCAGCAGACCACGCTCGGCACGGACGCCGTCTACGCGGTGCCGCAGGACATCGGCCCGATGATGTTCTACTACCGCGAGGACCTGTTCAAGGAGTACGGCCTCAAGGTCCCCACCACCTGGGAGCAGTTCGCCGAGACCGCCCGCGAGCTGAAGAAGAAGGCCCCCGGCAAGGACCTGACCACCTTCTCCGCCAACGACTCCGGTCTCTTCGCGGGCCTCGCCCAGCAGGCCGGCGCCAAGTGGTGGAGCACCTCCGGCGACAAGTGGAAGGTCGGCATCGACGACGCCGCCACCCGGAAGGTCGCCGAGTTCTGGGGCGGTCTGGTCGAGGAGGGCGCCATCGACAACCAGCCGATGTACACCCCGTCCTGGAACAAGGCCTTGAACACGGGCAAGCAGATCGCCTGGATCAGCGCCGTGTGGGCGCCCGGCACGCTGACCACGGCGGCGCCGGACACCAAGGGCAAGTGGGCCATGGCCCCGCTCCCCCAGTGGTCGGCGGAACAGGACGTCACCGGCAGCTGGGGCGGCTCCTCCACGGCCGTCACCACCGACTCCGCGCACCAGGAGGCCGCCGCCGAATTCGCGGTCTGGCTGAACACCGACCACGACGCCCTGAACGCGCTGGCGAAGGAGGGCGGCATCTACCCGGCGTCCACCTCCGCCCAGCTCAGCGGCGCCTTCTCCAACCCGCCGGCGTACTTCTCCAACCAGCCGGACTTCTACACCAAGGCCGCCGGCATAGCGAAGACCACCGCGCCCGCCGCCTGGGGCCCGAACGTGAACGTGGCCTACACGTCCTTCAAGGACGCGTTCGGCGCCGCCGCCAAGAACAAGTCGGACTTCGCCGCCGCCCTGAGGAAGATGCAGGACGACACGGTCGCCGACATGGAGAAGCAGGGCTTCGGGGTTTCCCGGTGAGCAGCCCGACCAGCCGGAGGGGGTACGGGGTCAAGGCGGCCCCCTACACCTTCCTCCTCCCCGCCACGATCCTGTTCGCCCTCTTCTTCGCGCTGCCCATCGGCTACGCGGTGTGGCTCAGCTTCCGCAAGGTGCGCGTCTCCGGGCTCGGCCTGGGCTCGGGCGCCCGGCGGGAGGTCTGGGCCGGCTTCGAGAACTACCGCGCGGCCTTCCAGGACAGCGAGTTGCTGCACGGCGCGCTGCGCGTGCTGGGCTACGGCTGCGTCGTCGTCCCGGTGATGCTCGGCCTCGCCCTGCTGTTCGCGCTGATGCTGGACTCCGAGAAGGTGCGGCTGGCCCCGTTCACCCGGCTCGCGATCTTCCTGCCGTACGCCATCCCCGGCGTGGTGGCCGCGCTGCTGTGGGGCTTCCTGTACCTGCCGGACGTCAGCCCGTTCTACTTCGTGCTCGACAAGCTGGGCCTGCCGCAGCCGGACCTGCTGGACGGCGGTCCGCTCTACCTCGCCCTGTCGAACATCGCGGTCTGGGGCGGCACCGGCTTCAACATGATCGTGATCTACACCTCGCTCAGGTCGATCCCGGCCGAGGTGTACGAGGCGGCACGGCTGGACGGCGCCACCCCGCTGCAGATCGCGCTGCGGATCAAGATCCCGATGGTGGCGCCCTCGCTGGTGCTGACCTTCTTCTTCTCGATCATCGCGACGCTCCAGGTGTTCAGCGAGCCGATGACCCTGAAGCCGCTCACCAACTCGGTCAACACGACCTGGAGTCCGCTGATGAAGGTGTACCAGGACGCCTTCGGCCGCAACGACATGTACTCGGCGGCGGCCGAGGCCACGCTGATCGCCGTGGTCACGCTGCTGCTGTCGTTCGGGTTCCTGCGGGCCTCCAACCGCCGCGACAAGCAGGACGTCAGTCAAGGAGGGGCGCGATGAGTGCTCTCGCCGTCCACGAGGCGGCCCCGGCCGCCGGCACCTCCCCGGGTACGGCCCGGCGCCCTCCGCTGCGGCGCCGGATCGCGTTGCTGCCGACGGTCACGCTGCTGCTCGGCGCGGTCTACACCCTGCTGCCGGTCGCCTGGGTGGTGATCGCGTCGACCAAGTCCGGGCAGGAGCTGTTCTCCACGTTCACCTTCCTGCCCGGCACCGGCTTCGCCGACAACATCAGGGACCTCGACGCCTACCGGGGCGGGGTCTACTGGACGTGGATGGGCAACTCCGCGCTGTACGCCGTTCTGGGCGCCCTGCTGTCCACCGCCGTGTCGGCGTTCAGCGGCTACGCGCTCGCCACGTACCGCTTCCGGGGCCGCGAGACGGTGTTCAACGTCCTGCTCGCGGGCGTGCTGATGCCGCCGGTGATCCTCGCCATCCCGCAGTACCTGCTGCTGGCGAAGGCCGACCTCACGGACTCCTACCTGTCCGTGCTGCTGCCGCAGATCCTCTCCCCGTACGGGGTCTACCTGGCCCGGATCTACGCGGCCGCAGCCGTGCCGGCCGACGTGGTGGAGGCCGGGCGGATGGACGGGGCGAGCGAGTGGCGGATCTTCACCCGGATCGCACTGCCGATGATGATCCCCGGCATGGTGACGGTGTTCCTGTTCCAGTTCGTCGCGGTCTGGAACAACTTCCTGCTGCCGTACATCATGCTCAGCGACGACGAGAAGTTCCCGCTGACGCTGGGCCTTCACACGCTGCTGGAGCAGGGGGCGAACACACCCGCGCTGTACACGCTGGTGATCACCGGAGCGTTCCTCGCGGTGCTTCCGCTGATCGCGCTGTTCCTGGTCATCCAGCGGTTCTGGAGCCTGGACCTGCTGTCCGGGGCCGTAAAGTCATGACCATGAGCAACACGGGGGGCCGGCGCAGGGCACCGACGATCCACGACGTGGCGCGCGAGGCGGGGGTCTCGCGCGGCACCGTCTCGCGGGTGCTCAACGGCGGGCACTATGTGAGCCCCGCCGCCCAGGAGGCGGTCAACGCCGCAATCCGCAGGACCGGGTACGTCGTGAACCGGCACGCCCGTTCGCTGATAACGGGGCGTTCGGACTCGGTCGGCTTCCTGCTGACCGAGCCGCAGGAGCGGTTCTTCGAGGACCCGAACTTCAACGTCCTGCTGCGCGGCTGCACCCAGGCGCTGGCCGCGCACGACATCCCGCTGCTGCTGATGCTGGCGGGCACGCGGGACGAACGGCGGCGGATCACGCGGTACATCACCGCCGGGCACGTCGACGGGGTGCTGCTGGTGTCCAGTCACTCCGGCGACCCGGTCGCCGAGGAGCTGCGCGCGGCGGGGGTGCCGCTGGTCGCCTGCGGCAAGCCGATCGGCCTGGGTTCGAAGGTGAGTTACGTCGCCGCCGACGACCGGGACGGCGCCCGGGACATGGTGCGGCACCTGCTGTCGCTGGGGCGGCGCCGGATCGGCGTGGTCACCGGTCCGCCGGACACCCCGGGCGGGGTGGAACGGCTCGCCGGGTACCGGGAGGTGCTAGCCGAGGCGGGCCTTCCGGCCGACGAGCGGCTCGTCGTCTCCGGTGACTACAGCCGGGCGAGCGGTGAGGCGGGCGCGGAGCAGCTGCTGGAGCGGGCGCCGGACATGGACGCCGTGTTCGTCGCCTCCGACCTGATGGCTCAGGGCGTGCTGGCGGCCCTGCACCGGGCCGGGAAGCGGGTGCCGGAGGACATCGCCGTGGGCGGTTTCGACGACTCCCCGGCGGCGACCGCCGCCACTCCGGCGCTCACCACCATCCGGCAGCCGTGGGACCGGATCAGCACCGAGATGGTGCGGGTGCTGCTCGCCCAGCTGGGCGGCGAGGAGCCGGCGGCGGTGATCCTGCCGACGGAGCTGGTGCGGCGCGAGTCCGCGTGAGCGGCGGGCCGACGGCCCCGGGGAAGTGCCGGGTTCCGTCGACGGGCGGCCGCTGCTCCGCCGTGGCCGGCCGCGCGGCTCCTCGCGCCCCTTCGTCACCGTCCGCCCGGTCTCACCAGGCCCGTCTCGTACGCGACGACCACCGCCTGGGCGCGGTCACGCAGGCCGAGTTTGGCGAAGACGCGGGCCACGTGGGATTTCACCGTGGCCTCGCTGAGGGTCAGTTCGGCGGCCAGTTCGGTGTTGGACAGTCCCCGGCCCATCAGGGTGAGCACCTCCCGCTCGCGCGGGGTGAGCGCGGCCAGATCGGCGGGGACGTCCGCGGCCGTCCGGCCGGCCTCGGCCGCGTACCGCTCCACCAGGCGCCGGGTGATCTGCGGGGCCAGCAGGGCGTCGCCGGTGCCGACGAGCCGTACGGCCGCCGCCAGGTGCTCCGGGGTGACGTCCTTGAGCAGGAAGCCGCTGGCCCCGAGGGACAGCGCCGCGTACACGTACCGGTCCAGGTCGAAGGTGGTCAGCATGAGCACCCGGCAGCCGGGTGTCTCGGCCAGGACGCGCCGGGTGGCCTCCAGTCCGTCCATGACCGGCATGCGGATGTCCATGAGGACGACGTCGGGCCTGAGTTCACGGGCCGCGGCGACCGCCTCGGCCCCGTCGGCGGCCTCGCCCGCCACCTCGATGCCCCGGGCGGTGAGGATCAGCCGGAAGCCGGTGCGGATCAGCGTCTGGTCGTCGGCGATCAGGACACTGGGCGCCCGCTCGGGCGCGTCCGGGGTCACGGCCGGTCCAGGGGTATGCGGGCGCGCACCCGGAAGCCGCCGCCGAGTCTGCGCCGGGCGTCCAGCTCCCCGCCGTGGACGGCGACCCGTTCCCGCAGGCCGAGCAGGCCGCGTCCGGTGCCCTCGCCGTGCGGCCGCGGGGCGGGAGGCGGGCTGCCGCCGGTGGCGGGCGTCGCGGTGCCGGTGAGCACGCTGGGGCCGGTGCTGAGGATCTCGACGCGCAGGGCGTGACCGGCGTAGCGCACGGTCACCCGGGCGGTGCCGCCGTCGCCGTGCCGGAGCGCGTTGGTCAGGGCCTCCTGGATGATGCGGTAGGCGGTCACGTCGACGCCCTGCGGCAGCGGGCACGGCTCGCCCGAGACGTGGACCTCCACGGGCAGCCCGGCGAACGATATCCGGTCCACCAGCGGGCCGAGCCGGTCCAGGCCGGGCTGCGGGGCGAGCGGCGCGCCGACCGCCCGCGCCCCCGGTCCCGGGTCGCCGTCCGTGCCGTCCGGTGCGGGCGCCAGCAGGCCCAGCAGGTGTCTCAGCTCGGTCAGCGCGCCCCGCCCCGCGTCCTCCACGGCGCGCAGCGCGGTGGCCGCCTCGTCCGGCATGGTGCCGAGCACCTCGCGGGCGGCGCTCGCCTGGACGACCATCAGGCTGACGTTGTGGCTGACGATGTCGTGCAACTCCCTGGCGATCCGGTCGCGTTCGGCCGCGATGGCGGCCTCGGTGGCGTTCTCCCGTTCCCGCTCCAGCAACCAGCCCCGCTCGCCGACCGCCGCCCGCCAGCGGCGCCGGGTGCGTGCCAGCGCCACGGCCAGCCCCAGCACTGCCGCGCACGCCACCGCGAGCGCCGCTGTCAGCACCTCGTCCTCCCCCATGGCCACCACTGTCGCAGACACCACTGACATCCGCATCGACCTGGGGATCCAGCCCACTGCATCCACGGGATGAGTCCCGCGGCCGAGTGCCATCCGGGGAGGGATGCCCGGGGGCCCGGCCCGCGTCTAGCGTCCTGCCCATGGTCACCGAGGTGAGAACGGAAGACGCCGTCATACGGCTCGACGGGGTGCGCAAGGAGTACGGCGAGACGGTCGCGCTCGACGGGGTGTCGCTGGAGATCCGGGCCGGTGAGGCGGTCGCGGTGATGGGCCCCTCGGGGTGCGGCAAGTCCACGCTGCTCAATATGATCGCCGGGCTGGACCGGCCGTCTGCCGGGCGGATCGTCGTACACGGCGAGGACGTCGGGAAGTTGGGCGAGAAGGGGCTGGCGCTGTACCGGCGGCGCCGGATCGGGATGATCTTCCAGTTCTTCAACCTCGTCGACGACCTGTCGGCGCTGGACAACGTCGCGCTGGCGGCCCAGTTGACGGGGACGCCGGCCCGGCAGGCCCGGCGGCGGGCGCTGGAGCTGTTCGAGGAGCTGGGGATCGCGGACCGGCGCAACGCGTATCCGGCGGTGCTCAGCGGCGGTGAGCGGCAACGGGTCGCGGTGGCGCGGGCGTTGATGAACCGGCCCGCGCTGCTGCTGGCCGACGAGCCGACCGGCGCGCTGGACAGCCGGGCCGGGGAGCAGGTGATGGACCTGCTGATCGACCTGAACCAGATCGGCCAGACCCTGGTCGTCGTCACCCACGACGAGCGGCTCGCGCAGCGTTGCGCGAGCCGTCTGGTGCTGCTGGCCGACGGCCGGGTGACCGGCGGGCACGCCCTGGAGCCGTCCGCGTGAGGGCGGTATGGCGGGCCGCGCGGGCGGCCGTGCGCCGGCGGCGGGTGCAGACGCTGGTGATCTGGCTGGTCACCCTGGTGTCGACGGGGTCGACGGTGGTGGCGCTGGGGCTGGTCGACGCGGCGTCGGCGCCGTTCGACCGCGCCTTCGAGGAGTTGCACGGACCGCACGTCGTGGCCGCCTTCGACAGCGGCAAGGTGTCGGACGCCCGGCTGGCGCGCGCGGCACGGCGGCCCGGGGTGGAGGCGGTGGCGGGGCCGTTCGCGCGGGCGACGGTCAGTGTTCCGCGGGGTGCGGCGGACTTCGGGCTCGGCGGTGAGATCACGGTGGTGGGCCGCCCCGGCCCCGGCGGGCCGGTGGACCGGGTGGATCTGTGGGCGGGCCGCTGGCCCACCCGGCCGGGCGAGATGATTCTGAACCGGCAGCGCGACTGGACCGCCGACGACCTCGGCAAGGAGTTCCAGGTGCCGTCCGGCCCGCGGCTCACCGTCGTCGGGTTCGCCTTCGACCTGAGTCACACGGCGGACGCCTGGGTCGCCCCGGAGCAGATCGAAGCGCTGCGTCCGTCCGGGCGGCAGATGCTGTTCCGGTTCCGGGACGCGGCGACGGAGCGGGGACTGCGCTCCGGACTGGCCGAGGTGACGCGGGAGTTGCCGCCGGGCTCGCTCGCCGGGTCGCAGACGTATCTGGCGCTCAAGCACCGGATCGGCGGCAACGCGCGCGCGTACGCGCCGTATCTGATGGCGTTCGGGGTGCTCGGCATCCTGGTGGCGGTGCTGATCGTCGCGAATGTGGTCGGCGGGGCCGTGGTCTCCGGGTTCCGGCACATCGGCATCCTGAAGGCGCTGGGCTTCACCCCGGGGCAGGTGCTGGGTGTCTACCTGACGATGATCTCCGTCCCGGCGGTCCTGGGCTGTGGGCTCGGCACCGTGGCCGGCAATCTGCTGGCGGAGCCGTTCCTGGACTTCGTGTTCTCCGGGCCGGCCTCGGGAGTGCTGCACGACAGCCTCGGGATCCCGCTCTGGGTGAACCTGGTGGCCCTGCTCGGCATGCCCCTGGTCTGTGTGCTCGCCGCGCTCGGCCCGTCGGTGCGGGCGCGGCGGCTGCCGGCAGCGCGGGCCATCAGCGCGGGCAGCGCGCCCCGGGCCGGACGGGCGCTCGGTCTTCAGCGGCGCCTGGCGGGGACCCGGCTGCCCCGCTCGGTGAGCCTCGGCGCCGGGCTCCCGTTCGCCCGGCCCGCGCGCAGCGGGCTCACGCTGGCCGCCGTGGTCCTCGGGGTGACGACGGTGACCTTCGCGACCGGCCTCGCGGCGACGCTGAGCAGCTTCGGGGACGGCGGTGACCGCACCTATGACGTCACCGTCTACGTGGGGACGTACCGGCACGGCAAGGAGGTGCGTCCGGTCCGCGGCGACCGCGAACTCCAGGCGCTGCTGGGCTCGTTGCCGGGGGCGCGGCATGTCACGGCTCGGTCGGACGACGAGGTGCTCCTCGTGGGCAGTACGAACGTGGTGATGTTCGAGGGGCGGCGCGGCGGCCGGTCCCTGGACACCCCGCTCGTGAAGGGCCGTTGGATGAGCCGGACGGGCGAGGTGGTGGCCGGGTCGCCGTTCCTGCGCCGCAACGGGGTGCGGATCGGGGACCGGTTGCGGCTGCGCAAGGACGGCCGCGAGGAGCGGGTGACCGTCGTGGGCGAGACGCTGGACACCGACGACCGGCTGGTCATCGGCGACTGGCCGACGGTCACCGCGCTGATGCCGGCGGTGCGGCCCATCGCCTATCACGTGAAGCTGGGCGACGGCGTGGACCGGGAGGCGTACGCCCGTGCGGTCCGGGCCGCCGACCGGGGGCTGTCCGTCCAGCCGAACGGTGCGAACAGCGTCGCCGGGACCATTGTCGGCTCCGCGACCGCGCTGACCCTGATGCTGGCCCTGGTCGCCTCCCTCGGTGTCTTCAACACCGCCGTGCTCAACACCCACGACCGGCGCCGTGACCTCGGCATGCTGAAGTCGATCGGGATGACTCCGCGCCAGGTGACGGTGATGACGGTGACGTCGATGGCGGTGCTCGGCGTGCTGGGGTCGCTGCTGGGGGTCCCGCTGGGCATCGCCGCCCACCGGGTGGTGGTGCCGCGCATGGCGGCCGGGCTGGACATCACGCTGCCCGGCTCCATGACGGCGGTCTGGCATCCGCCTCTGCTGGCCGTCCTCGCGCTCGCCGGGGTGGTGATCGCCGTCGTGGGCGCGCTGGTGCCCGCGCGCCGGGCGGCCCGGCTCACCGTCGCCGAGGTGCTGCGCAACGAGTGAACGCCGCGACCGGCCGGGACGGGCGCCGCCGCACGGCGAGGCCCGGCGGACGGTACGGCAACCGGTCAGGATCGGAGAAGCCGTGGTGGGCTCTCCCGTCCTAGCGTGGGGGCATCGACGAGGAACCCCGTCGGTGCCCCGGCCCGGGAAGCCGGGGCACCGCTGTGCGAAGGAGCGAGCATCATGGCCGCAGGCATGCAGACGATCATCTACCCGGTGAAGGACCTGGACCGCGCCAAGGCCCTGTTCGGTGCGCTGCTGGGCGTGGAGCCGTACGCGGACGAGCCGTTCTACGTGGGCTACAAGGCCGCCGGCCAGGACGTCGGGCTGGACCCGAGCGGGCACGCCAAGGGCATGACCGGGCCGGTGCCGTACTGGCACGTGACGGATCTGCGGGAGCGGCTCGCGGCGCTGCTGGCGGCGGGCGCCGAGCTGCTCCAGGACGCGCAGGAGGTTGGCGGCGGCCGGTTGATCGCCTTCGTGAAGGACCCCGACGGCAACCACCTGGGGCTGCTCCAGGACCCGTCGGCCTGAGCGCGGAGCGACCGCCCGCCCCGGCGCTGGTTGCACACTCAACGAGTGGCCGGGGCGGTGCTACCGTGCGGTTATGGCAGTCGAAACGGTCGAGACCCGGCTGGAGGAACGCTGGCGGGACATCCTCGCCGTACACGCGCGCACGATGTGCGAGATCGACCGCGTCCTGCACCCGTACGGGCTCGGCGCCAGCGACTTCGAGGTGCTGGACCTGCTGGTCACGGAGCCGCCCGAGCAGGGTGAGCAGTGCCGGGTGCAGAACCTGGTCGGCCAGGTCCACCTCAGCCAGAGCGCGCTGTCCCGGCTGATCGGCCGGCTGGAGAAGGACGGCCTGGTGGAACGCTCGGTGTGCGCGGAGGACCGGCGCGGGGTGTGGGTCGCGCTCACCCCCAAGGGCCGGGCCCTGCACGCCGAGGTACTGCCGCTCCACCGGGCGGTGCTGCGGCGCATGCTGGCCGGGCAGGAACTCTAGGCGGCACGACCGCGGGCGCCGCCGGGGGCGGTGCCCCGGCGGCGCCCGCGCAAGGTGTCCGCGGTTCCGCGCTCAGCGGGCCAGCAGCGTGCGCACTCCCTGTGACGTGAGCGTCAGGGCGTGGGAGGAGCTGCCGTCGATGGCGAGGGACAGGTTCTCGTCGGGCCACTGCGCGGCGAGCGCGCCGAGCGGGATCAGACGGTAGCGCGAGACGAAGGGCAGCAGATCGGCCATCTCGCCCTCCGTGGTGAACACCGGGACGACCGCGTCGCCGCCGGGCTGTTCCAGGACGGGCAGGGCCACCGTCGTGGCATCGGCGCCCTCTCCGTCCAGCGCGTCGTCCGGCACCGGGACGAGTACGTCACTGCTGGCGAGGGTGTCCAGGGCGGCCTGGTCCTCGGCGTTCTCGGTCAGCGCGTCCAGCGCCTTCTGGGCCGGCGTGGGCGGGTCGGCGTGTGCGGGTGTCTCCATGGCTGGTCCCCAGGTTCGGCGGTCGTACGGGCTGCCGGGACGGCTCGGCGCCCCGGGCGTGCTCCCGCCTCGCGTACCCGGTGGGGTGCGGGGCATGCGTACGCGGCACATGTGGATCCATGACACATGGAATGCCGGAATGGTGGGTCCCCAGGACATGGGATGCCGGGCGGAGTGGGCTCCTGACATGGACCGCACGCCCTGGACCGGGTCTGTGCTCCGCACGCGACGCAGACCACTGTTCCGGGCGGGCATCTGCTGCCGCAGGAGGCTCCGGAGGCGGTCGCCAGGGCGCTGAGCGGCTTCCTCGCGGGCCTGCGCGACTGAGGGCGGCCGCACGGGACGTGCGGCCGCCCTCTTGGCCGGCTCAGCGGTCGAACTCCTCCTGGATGGGGTTCTTCGGCTCTTCCCGCAGGTGCTGGGAGAGGCCCGGCTTGCCGCCGTGCCGCGCCTGTCCGGCCCGCCGGCCGGCGTCGAGCCCGAGATCGGAATCCGGGTCCACCCGGACCGACCTCGCGACCTCGGCCCGGCCGGCGTATTCCTCGGCGGGCATGCCACGCAGGGCCTTGACGACCTCCTCCGTGGCCCCGGCCTGCCGGGCGGCCGAGACCAGCTGTTCCTTGCCGGCCGGGTAGGTCACGTCCTTCAGCGCGTCCAGCACCTCCGGGACGCTGGTGTGTGCCGTGCTCATGACGCCTCCTACGCGTCGTCCTCCTCGTCCGAGGTCTCCTCAGCGGTGTCCGCCCCCTCCGCCTGGGAGGGGGTGGTCCGGGCCGGCTGCTCCGTGTCCGGGGCGTCCGGCTCGCGCTCGCCCTCGGCCTGCGATGGGGTGTTCTCGCTCATCGGGTCCTCTCATCCGCGTCCCGTACCTGCTTCCGGAACCGTCGGGTACCCGCGCGCGCCGCTGCCCATCACCAACCGGAATCTCTGAATCCGCTTCCGTGGGATGGGTACCTGAGCAGTCCCGGCGCGCCATCCGCGCCGTCCGATCACCGACTCACTGCCAGGAGGAGCCATGGCGGGCATCACCCCACCTGATCTGCAGAAAGCGCTGCACGGCGTGGAGTACCCGGCCGGTACCGACGACCTTCGGAAGGCGGCCGAGAAGAACCACGCGCCGAAGGAGATCACGGAGCGGATCTCCCACCTCGGGAAGAAGAAGTTCGAGAACCCCGCCGAGGTCAGCAAGGCCGTCTTCCGGAACGAGTGACGGCGCACGGCCGACGGTGTGGAAGACGCGTGCGCGGCGGCCGGCCGCCCAGGCCCGCCGCCGCGCACGCCGTCACACAGTTACCGGATGACCCAACAAACCGGTAACCTCCGGCCACGGTCATCCCACCCCATCACCCGGTTTCCGTCAGACGCCCCCACGAGCGGGGCCGTCACCGGTCCGGACGGTGGGCAGGCCGAGGGCGACCGGCCCCGGTGCTCCGGCTCCGCGCTTGCAGGAGTCGTGGCAGTCCTTCTCCAGGCTGCAGCACAGCGAACAGACCGGGCCCTGGTGGAAGGGGCAGCCCGCCATGTCGGGCCGTTCGAAATCGGTCGCGCAGACGGCGCAGGTCAGCACGGCGGCCGAGGGCAGCCCGTCCGCGCCGAACAGCGGCTCGTCCAGGCTGTCGGGGCGGGCGAGGTAGTAGCGGCCCTTGGTGAGCACCGCGAACAGCGGCGACAGCGCCATGGCCAGGAACAGCGCGATGAACGGCGAGAACGCCTTGCCGTAGGCGCCGAACGCCTCGAAGTAGGCGGCGATGGACACCCCGGAGGCGATCAGCATCGAACCGAAGCCCACCGGGTTGAAGTGGTACAGGTGGGCCCGTTTGAACTCGATGTACGACGGGCTGAGTCCGAGCGGTTTGT
The DNA here is from genome assembly GCF_964272715.1 of Streptomyces sp. SudanB182_2057. Classification (NCBI taxonomy): domain Bacteria; kingdom Bacillati; phylum Actinomycetota; class Actinomycetes; order Kitasatosporales; family Streptomycetaceae; genus Streptomyces; species Streptomyces sp. SudanB182_2057. The sequence goes on along the minus strand of NZ_OZ186798.1, from coordinate 7,319,416 downwards.
TGACGATCAGGTCGGCGACGACGGCGCCGATCCAGGCGATGGCCACGTTGGAGTAGAAGCCGAGCACGGTGTTGAGGAAGCCGAAGACGCCGCCCTCCATCAACGCGAGCGCTATGCCGACATTGAGGAAGATGTAGACGACGCGGCCCGGGTGACGGTGGGTCAGGCGGGAGAAGAAGTTCGACCAGGACAGTGAACCGGAGTACGCGTTGGTCGAGTTGATCTTCACCTGGGAGAGGATGACGAAGAAGGTCGCCAGCCCCAGGGCGACCGGTGCCGCGAACGTGCCGAACCCGTGGACGTACTGCCGGATCGGCTCGTCGGCCTTGCCCAGCCCCGCACCGTCGGCGATGCAGAAGGCCAGGAAGGCGCCGCCGATCTGCTTCAGCGCGCCGAGCACCACCCAGCCCGGTCCGGCGCCCAGCACTGCGGCCCACCAACGCCTGCCGTTCCGCGGGGTCTTGTCGGGCATGAACCGCAGGTAGTCGACCTGCTCGCCGATCTGCGCGATGAGCGACAGCGCGACACCCGCGCCCGCGCCCACACCGAGCGCGCTGAGCGTCGAGCCCGTGGGCGAGTCGCCCGCGAAGTGCGTGAACTCCGCGTATTTCCCGGGCTCCTGGATCGCGATGGACACGAACGGGGCGACCATCAGCACCAGCCAGACCGGCTGCGTCCACACCTGCATCCGCGACAGGGCGGTCATGCCGTAGACCACGAGCGGCAGGATGACCAGCGAGCAGACGACGTACCCGACGGCGAGCGGGATGTGCAGGCCGAGTTCCAGCGCCTGCGCCATGATGGAGCCTTCGAGGGCGAAGAAGATGAAGGTGAAGCTCGCGTAGATCACCGAGGTGAGCGTCGAGCCCAGGTACCCGAATCCCGCGCCCCGGGTCAGCAGGTCCATGTCGATGGAGTACTTCGCGGAGTAGTACGAGATCGGTATGCCGGTCAGGAAGATGACCACCGCGGCGGCCAGGATCGCCACCAGGGCGCTGGAGAAGCCGTGCGCGACGGCGATCGAGCCGCCGATGGCGAAGTCCGCGAGGTAGGCGATGCCGCCGAGGGCGGTGGTGGCCACGACGTACGGCGTCCAGCGGCGGAAGGACTTGGGCGCGTAGCGCAGCGAGTAGTCCTCCAGCGTGTCGTTCCGCGTCCAGCCGTTGTACGTACGACTGCCGGGCGGGGCCGGTGGCGCTTGGCTGTCGACGATGTCCGTCACGGCGCTCCCCTCGTCCTGCGCTGCGCCCGGACGCGCCGGGCCGGTTGCAGGGAAGGTTCGTGCCGCCGTGTTGCCCCGCGGTTTCCCCGTCTTTAAGAACGGTGTCCCGGCCGGAGGTGACAACCGTCACAGGGCTGTGGGCGACTAAGGGTGCCGGATAGTAGATGCCGCTCCCGCGACATATGGGATTTGTCCGTCTTGCCGTGGGCGTGTGGTCCGGTCGGCGTGACGCCGGGACGGTCTGTGGGCAGCTCGCCGTATCCCCCGCCGGTGTCGGGTTCCTGAGGCGCCGACAGCACCGCGCAAACGTCGCGGTCGCAATCTTCTGCATCTCCCGGCGTGGCTGGCAAGGCCCGGGAGGGTCTACGAGGCGGCGTAGTAGCCAGTGCCTTTGCGTCCCGTGTGAGGCCGTCCCAAGAATGGGCGCTCCGCGATCACCGAGTGAGGTTGACGTATGGGACAGCACCGCAAGACCAAGCACCACCGGCGCATAGTCATCGCCGCCGTCGCCGTCGGCGCCGTGGGCGTGCCGTCCGTCGCCCTGGCCTGTACCGACTGGCCGTACGGCACGGACCCGCGACCGCGGGCCGGCGCGACGAGCGCGCCCGGGACGCAGGAGCAACGCCTTCACAGGCATCACCACCGCAACGGAGTGGACGCGGCCGCGGGGCGGATCACCGCGCCGCGCGGCACGGAGCCGGTCACCACCACACCGTCCCCGTCCGCGCCGTCGTCATCCAAGCCGTCGTCGCCCACGCCGGTCCCGTCCAGGCCGTCGTCATCCGCGCCGTTCCCGTCCACGCCGGTCACCACCCCGGCCAAGGAGCGGCCCGCGCACGCGCGTCCGGCCGTACGGCCCGAGACGCGTCCGGCGGTGTCGGCCCGGCCCATCGCCCAGCGGCCCCAGTCCGCCGCCGCGCCCGGCACCCCCGCGGCCACCGCCACGACCCCCACGACCGGCACCGCCCCCACGGCCCCGGCGACCGCCGAGCCCACCTCCCCGGCGCCCGCCGCCACGGCGTCCGGAGTGACCGCCGAGGTCCTGCGGCTGGTGAACGCCGAGCGGAACAAGGTCGGTTGCCGGCCGCTGTCCCTCGACCCGGTGCTCACCAAGGCCGCGCAGGAGCACAGCGCGGACATGGCCGCCCACCAGAACATGTCGCACACCGGATCGGACGGCTCCGACCCGGGCCTGCGCATCACGCGCGCCGGCTACACCTGGAGCAGCTACGGCGAGAACGTCGCCTACGGCTACTCCACGGCGGAGCAGGTCATGGCGGGCTGGATGGCCAGCCCCGGCCACCGGGCCAACATCCTCAACTGCGGGTTCCAGGAGATCGGCGTCGGCCTGGCGCAGCCCGGCAGCTACTGGACGCAGGACTTCGGCACCGCCCGCTGAGCCGGGCCGGCCGGCGGAACAGCGGCCCCGAACACCCGCGCCCGCACGCCGAGTCGGCCGCCGTTCAGAGTTTCGCGCCGAAGTTCTGGGTCCACCAGGGGCCGCCCGAGCCGTTGTGGACGCCCACGCCGATGTTCTTGAACGAGCAGTTGAGGATGTTGGCGCGGTGTCCGGGGCTGTGCATCCAGGAGTCCATCACCGCCCGCGGGGTCTGCTGGCCCCGGGCGATGTTCTCGCCGTACGTGGACCAGCGGTAGCCCGCGGCCGTGACGCGTTCGCCGGGGCCGGCGCCGTCCGGGTTCGTGTGGTCGAAGAAGCCGCGCGCGGCCATGTCGTCGGAGTGTCCCTGGGCGGCCCGGTCCAGTCGCGGGTCCTCGGTGACCGGGCCGCATCCGGCGGCCGCCCGCTCCTCGTTCACCAGCGCGACCACCTGTGCCACGGTGCCGGCGGGCGCGGGACGCATCCGCGGGGTCGTCCGGGAGGGGCTGGGCGTGGCGGGCGCGGGCGCGGATCGCTGGGCCTTCGGGGTGCCGGTCGTGCGTGCGGGGCGGGGGCTCTTGGCGGGGCTCGGCTTCTTCGACCGCGAGGGGGACGGCGACGGGGAGGCCGAGGGCGGCGCCGAGGTCCGGACGGGGCCGGGTGCTGACAGGTCCGCCACGACGGCGTCGGCGGTGGGTGCGGCGGTCGCCTCCCTGGTCTCCGGTCCGGAGCCGGTGCCGAAGTACCACAGGCCGCCCCCCGCCACACAGGCCGCCACCACGGCACCGCCGACGGCCCGGCGCCGGATCCGCCGCCGTCGCCGGGCCTCGCCGCGGGCGGTCGCACGGCGCCGGGAGGCACGCACCCCGACGGGACCCGCCTGCTCGGTCCGGGGGTGCGGGACCTTGTCGCCGGGCTGCTCGACCCGGGTGCGCGCAAGGCCATCACCCGCCGGCTCGGTCCGGGAGTGCGCAAGGCCATCACCCGCCGGCTCGGTCCCGGGGTGCGGAAGGCTGTCGCCCGTCTGCCCGGTCCCGCTGTGCGCGGCATCCGGGCCGGTGGCCCCCGTGTCCGGCGTGGCGGAGGCGGCGTACGCGGTCGGGCGGAGGCCGGCCGCCACGGCGGACCGTGCCGCCGCCGTCAGCGCCGAGGACACCGCGACGAGCGCGAGCCCGGCGAGCAGCCCCTCCGCCGGGAGCAGACCGCTCCACAGGCCGCCGCAGCGCGCACACTCGCGGGCGTGCCGGGCTATCCGCTTGCGCCAGAGGGCGGAGGGCAGGCCGTCCCACGAGGCCAGCACGCCACCCAGTTCCGGGCAGGCGGGCCGGGTGCCGAGCGCCCGTACCACCACGCGGGCCGACTCCAGGCGGGCCTTCATCCGCTGCACCCGGACCGCCGTGTGCTGCGGTGACACCCCGAGGGCCGTGGCGACCTCGGCGCGGGTCAGCTCGCCGGCGCACTCCAGCCACCACAGCGAGAGCACCTCGCGGTCCTCCGGCTCCAGCCAGCGGGTGGCGCGCGCGGTCTCCTGGCGCTGGCCGGACAACTGGAGCCGGACGATGGTCAGGTCGACGAAGTCGGCGCCCGGGTCGGCGACGCCGGCGGCCTCCTCCACGGTGCCCGGGGCGAGTTGGCGGTCCCGCCAGTGCGCGCGGACCCGGTTCATCGCGATGGCCACGAGCCAGGAGCGGAAGTTCTCCGGGGTGCGCAGGTCGCCGAGCGAGCCGAGGGCCCGGAGCATGGTCTCCTGGACCACGTCGTCCACGTCGACCGAACCGTTCAGGGCCCGCCCCACGATGTTGTACACCAGCGGGAGGTACGCGCCGACCAGGGCGTCCTGGGCCGCCGGGTCTCCCGCCCGGGCGGCGTCCACCAGTGCCGCCGTGTCCACCGTGTGCTGTGTCCTCATCAAAGCTTCCCTGTCCTCGGCGCCGAACGATGCTGTGCGTCACCTGGGAGACCGTCCGGCGCGGTGCCGATAACAGTTCTTCGCAGGGCAGTTCTTCAGAGAATCGTTCGAGGGGAGGCTCACAGGGCGGTGCGGCGGCCGCAAGGAGGGAGATCACACCGGGCGGACCGGAGCGTCGCGGCTCACCTCTCCAGCCGGTCGTCCAGCGAGTTGGCCCGGTCGATCTCGGCCATGTGCTCCTCGGCCCAGTCGCGTACGGCGGCGAGCACGGTGTCGAGCGACAGGCCGAGCGGGGTGAGCCGGTAGTGCACGGCGGGCGGCACGGAGGGCTCCACCCGGCGTTCGGCCAGGCCGTCGCGGACGAGGCTCCGCAGGGTCGCCGAGAGCATCTTCTGCGAGACGCCCGGCATCCGGCGCAGCAGTTCGGCGAAGCGCACCTCGCCCGGCGCGGCCTGAGCCAGCACCTTCACCGCCATCGACGTCCACTTGGTGCCGATCCGGTCGAGCAGCCGGCGGGTCGGGCACGCGGGGTCGAACAGGTCACCGCGCACGGCGGGGGCGTCCTTGGCCTGGGAAGTCACCTGAAGCTCACCAACTCACGGGAAAGTGCGGTCTGCCGCTCCCGAGGCTAGTTTCCTAGCGTTCCCTTGTCACCATTCGTTACTCGCGGAACTCCGAGGGATCGCTCATGACTGTCACCTCCCTGCCCGGTGTGCGGCTGCGCCGGGTCACCGTCAACGGGACCGGACTCAACGTCGCCACGGCCGGCTCGGGTCGGGCCGTGCTGCTGCTGCACGGCTTCCCGCACACCTGGCGGCTGTGGACCGAGGTCATCGGGCCGCTGGCCCGCCGGTACCGGGTGATCGCCCCGGACCTGCGCGGGTTCGGCGACAGCGACCGGCCGGCGGACGGCTACGACGCCGGGACCCTCGCCGCCGACGCCGCGGGTCTGCTGGAGGCGCTCGACGCGGGACCGGCCGCCGTGGTCGGCATCGACCTCGGCACCCCGCCCGCGTTCCTGCTGGCCATGCGGCGGCCCGGCCTGGTACGGCGGCTGGTGCTGATGGAGTCCCTGCTGGGCGACCTGCCGGGCGCCGAGGAGTTCCTCGCGGCCGGCCCGCCGTGGTGGTTCGGGTTCCACGCGGCGCCGGGGCTGGCCGAGTCGGTGCTGACGGGGCACGAGGAGGCGTACGTCGACTGGTTCCTCCGGCGCGGCACGCTGGGCCGGGGCGTACGGCCGGACGTCCGCGCCGAGTTCGTCCGCGCCTACACCGGTACCGAGGCGCTGCGCGCGGCGTTCGGCCCCTACCGGGCGCTCGCCACCAGCGCCCGGCAGATCCGGGAGGCGGTGTCCGGCGCACGTCTCACCGTGCCCGCGCTCACCCTCGGCGCCCACCCGGTGGGCCGCTCGCTGGAACGGCAACTGCGGCCGTACGCCGACCGGTTGACCGGCCGGGTGATCCCGGACTGCGGCCACATCATCCCGCTGGACCGCCCGGCGGAGCTGCTGGCCGCGCTGGAGCCGTTCCTCGCGGCGGACGACGACGAGGGGTGCACCCCCGCCGGCTCCGGGCGCGGCTGAGCAGCCCCGCCGGCTCCCGGTGCCCGTTTCCCGTACGGCATGCCCCGGGACGGCGGCTCTCCGCACGGCACGCGCCCGGGACAGTGCCGCCCGGCGGCGTGGCGCGCGCCGGGTCGGTGCCGTGCGCGGCGAGGATGACGCCGGGCAGGAAACCGGCTGGGAGGCGGGTGTACGGGTATGACGGTGAACCGTGTCGGGCTGGTCGTGCACGGCGGGCGCGCCGAGGCGGTCGCCGCCGCGCGCGAGGTGCGCGCGTGGTGCGCCGGGCACGGGGTGGGCTGCGCCGACATCGACGTGTGGCGGGCGGGCGCGCGGCACAGTGCCCGCGAGGAGTTGGACAGCGCGGGCGATCCCGACCTCATCGTCACCCTGGGCGGCGACGGCACGTTCCTGCGCGGTGCCCGGCTGGCGGCCGAGAACGACGCCCTGGTGCTCGGTGTCGACCTGGGCCGGGTCGGCTTCCTGACCGAGGTGCCCGCCCCGGCGGTCCGGGCCGCGCTGGACGCCGTGCGGGAGGGCCGGATCCACGTGGAGCACCGGATGCTGCTCACCCTGCGCGCGTCCTGCCGGCTGGAGGTGCCCGCGCAGATGGAGGCGCTGCTGAGCTACGGGCGCGGGCCGCTGCTGCCCCCGCCGCCGGTGCGCACGGAGTGCGAGGCGGGCGGGGACTGGGGGGTCGCCCTGGACGTGACCGCGCTGAACGACGTGGTCCTGGAGAAGCTCTCCCGGGACCGGCAGGTGTCGGTCGGGGTGTATCTGGCGGGCCGGCTGCTCGCCTCGTACTCGGCGGACGCGCTGCTGGTGGCCACGCCCACGGGGTCCACGGCGTACAGCTTCGCCGCGGGCGGCCCGGTGGTCTCGCCCCGCGCGGAGGGCCTGGTGTTCACGCCGGTCGCGCCGCACATGGTGTTCAACCGGTCGGTGGTGGCCGCGCCGGACGAGCCCGTCGCGCTGCGGGTGCTCCAGGGGTCGGGGCGGGCCGCGGTCAGCGTCGACGGCCAGTTGCGCGGGGTGCTCGGCCCCGGGGACTGGATCGGGGTGTACGCGGCTCCGCGCCGGCTGAAGGCGGTCCGGCTCGGTCCCATGGACTTCTACGGCCGGCTGCGGGAGCGGATGAACCTGACCGACGCGCCGGCCGCGCTCGCCGACGGGGAGGCCGCCCCGCTGTGGCCGGTGACCACGCCGCCGCCGGGTGATCTCGCCCATCTGGCGCTGCCGCCGACGCCCGGCGACGCGCCCCGGCCGTCCTGACGCCCGGGGCCGGCCGGGGGCCTCGCCGTGACCCGGATGGCCGTTCGGGGCCCGGGGCGCCGCAGCACCGTACGCGTGACCTGTGGTCGTATATTCCATGGTGCGCTCGGGCTGCCGGTCGGCAGCCCGTCGGTCGCACCGGAGAACGGCCGGCCGGGCCGTACCTGTAGCGTGGGCGAGTCCCACCGGAATGAGGAGATTTTTACGATGTCGACAGTCGAGCTGAACACCAGCGCCGGCCGGATCGTGCTGGAGCTGAACGACGCCGAGGCGCCCAAGACGGTCGAGAACTTCCTGGCGTATGTGCGCAGCGGCCACTACGACGGCACGATTTTCCACCGGGTCATCAACAACTTCATGATCCAGGGCGGTGGTTTCACGCCGGACATGAAGCAGAAGTCCACCCTGGCGCCGATCCAGAACGAGGCCGACAACGGGCTGAAGAACGACAACTACACCGTGGCGATGGCGCGGACGAACGACCCGCACTCCGCTACGGCCCAGTTCTTCATCAACGTCTCGGACAACGCGTTCCTGAACCACTCCTCGAAGACCCCGAACGGCTGGGGCTACGCCGTGTTCGGCCAGGTCACCGAGGGCCAGCAGGTCGTCGACGCCATCAAGGGCGTGAAGACGGGCAGCCGCCAGGGCCACCAGGACGTCCCCACCGAGCCGGTGGTCATCGAGTCCGCCAAGATCCTCGGCTGACACACTCCGGCGGGCGGCACCGGCTCGGCCGGTGCCGCCCTTCCCGTGCGCCCGGCGCGCTCAGAGGGCCGCCCCGGCGCCGGGCGCGAACCGCCGCAGCGCGGCCTCGATCCCGGCCAGGACGTCCTGCTGCCGCGCGACCAGGTAGAAGTGGCCCCCTGGGTGGACGTGGCACTCGAACGGGCCGTCGGTCTCCCGGGCCCAGGCACGGGCCTCGTCGGGGGTGACCCTGGGGTCGGCGTCGCCCGTCAGGACGACCAGCGGGCAGCCCAGCCGTGGTCCGGGGGTGGGCCGGTAGGTGTCCACGACGCGGTAGTCGGCCCGCAGCGGGGGCAGGATCAGCCGGCGCAGTTCCTCGTCCTGGAAGACGGCCGCGTCGGTGCCGTCGAGCCGGACGACCTCCTCGATGAGCCGCGCGTCGTCGTCCACGTACAGGCTCTCGGTCCGCCCGGCGGACGGGCCCCCGCGGCCGGAGAGGAAGAGCACCGCGGGGGGCCGGCCGGCGTCCTCCAGCAGCCGGGCCAGCTCGAAGGCGACCAGCGCGCCCATGCTGTGCCCGAACAGTGCCGTCGGCGTCCGGTCCCGCTCGTCCAGCGCGTCGTACACCCCCTGGGCGAGTTCCCGCATGGAGCGCGCGAAGGGTTCCCCGGCGCGGTCCTGGCGGCCGGGGTACTGCACCGCGCACACGTCGACCGCGGGCGACAGCGCCTTGGAGACGGGGAAGTAGAAGCTCGCGGAGCCGCCGGCGTGCGGCAGGCACAGCAGCCGCGGCGCGCCCGGCTCCGGCTGGTGGAAGCGGCGCAGCCACTTCGGGTGCCCCGCGCTGGGCCGGTCTGCCATGCGTCCCCCTCGTCGGTACGTGCCGGGTGTGAAACCCGCTGGTACGGAGGGTAGTTGACGCCCGGCGGCGGTGCGGTCCGGTTCCCCTGGACAGCGGACACCCCGCGACTTAGACTCCCCGTCCAGAAGTGGACCATATGTCGAGGCCGTCGGGGAGGCCCATGGACCGCCGGGTGGATGCCACGGGTGAGGACGGCGCGGACGAGCACCTCCTGAAGGAGGTGGAGAAGATCGCGGTCGCGCTGGGCCGCATGTTCCCCGGCCTGTGCGAGGTCGTGCTGCACGACCTGCGCGACCCGGAGCACGCGATCCGGGCCATCGAGAACAATCTGTCGGGCCGTCAGGTCGGCGACCCCGCGACGGAGTTGGGGCTGGCCCGCATCGCCGACCCGGACTACCCCGGTGTGGTGCAGAACTACCCGAACCGGTTTCCCGACGGCCGCCCGGCCAAGAGCACGTCCATCGGCATCAAGAACGCGGCGGGCGAGTACGTAGCCGCCCTGTGCCTGAACCTCGACGTGTCCGTGCTCTCCCCCGTCACCCTCGCCCTGTCCAACCTCGTGGCGACGGACTCCGAGCACCGCGAGCGCCCCCTGGAGACCCTGCGCGACCGCACCGCGCGGGAGCTGCGCGAGGCGGTGGAGGCCCGGGCCGCCGAGCGCGCCGCCACCCCGCGCTCGCTGAGCCGGGAGGAGAAGAAGGCGCTCGTACGGCGGTTGCAGCGCGACGGCTACTTCGACTCGCGCGACGCCGCGCAGACCATCGCGGACCTGCTCGGCGTGTCCCGGGCGACGGTCTACAACTACGCGAAGTGAGGGGTCACCCGCCCATGAGCACCGCCTTCTCCCCCGCCGCCGTCCGGACGCTGGCCGATCCCGACACGCCGTTCGCCGTCGTGGACGCGCACCGGACGCGGCGCAACATCGCCCGTCTGCGGGCCCGGGCGGACCGCCTCGGGGTCGGGCTGCGCCCGCATGTGAAGACGGCCAAGAGCCTGGACGCCGCCGCCCTCCTGCACGACGGCACGTTCGGCCCGGTCACCGTCTCCACGCTCGCCGAGGCCGAGGCGTTCGCCGGCGCCGGCTACCGCGACCTGACCTACGCCGTCGGCATCGAACCGCGCAAACTCCCGCGCGTGACCGCCCTGGTGCGGCGCGGCGTCACCCTGCGCGTCCTGCTGGACAGCACCGAGCAGGCGGAGTTCGTCGCCGCGGCGGCCCGGGAGGCGGGGGTCGCCCTGCCCGCGCTGGTCGAGATCGACTGCGACGGCCACCGCGGCGGCCTCAGGCCCGACGCGCCGGGGCTCACCGGCATCGGCCGGATCCTGCACGACGCGGGCTGCCTGGACGGCGTCCTGACCCACGCGGGCGAGTCGTACTCCGCCTTCACCGCCGGGGAACGGCGCGCGGCGGCGCGGAACGAACGCGACGCGGCGGTCACGGCGGCGCGGCGGCTGCGCGCGGCCGGCCTGCCCGTGCGCACCGTCAGCGTGGGCTCCACCCCCACCGCGCACGCCGCCGACGACCTCACCGGGGTCACCGAACTGCGCGCCGGGAACTACGTCTTCTTCGACCTGGTGATGGCCGGACTCGGCGTCTGCGCGCCGGCCGACATCGCCCTGTCGGTGGTGGTGACCGTCATCGGGCACCGCCCGGAGTACGGGTGGATCGTCACCGACGGCGGCTGGATGGCGCTGTCCCGCGACCGCGGCACCGCCGGGCAGCCGCAGGACCAGGGCTACGGCCTGGTCACCGACCTGTCCGGCACCCTGATCCCCGGCCTGGTCATGACCGCCGCCAGCCAGGAGCACGGCACCCTCACCGCCCGGGACGGCGCGGCCCTGCCCGAGCTGCCCATCGGCACCCGGCTGCGCGTCCTGCCCAACCACGCCTGCGCCACGGCCGCCCAGCACCACGGCTACCACGTCGTCGACAGCGGCCGCGGCACGTCGGCGTCCCCCGTGATCGAGGCGTACTGGCCCCGCGTCTCCGGCTGGTGACCGCCCCGCTCCCCCGTTCCCCGTCCCGTCTCCCGTCGCCCGAAGGACCCGCCATGGCCGCCGCACCGCCCCTCACGCTCGCCGACGTCCGCGAGGCCGCCGCCCGCATCGAGGGCGTCGCCCACCGCACCCCCGTCCTCACCTCCCGCACCCTCGACTCCCTGGTCGGAGCGGAGGTGTTCATCAAGGCCGAGAACTTCCAGCGGGTCGGCGCCTTCAAGTTCCGGGGCGCCTACAACGCCGTCGCCCAGCTTCCCCCGGAGCAGCTGGCGAAGGGCGTGGCGGCCTACTCCTCCGGCAACCACGCCCAGGCCACCGCGCTGGCCGCCCGCGAACTGGGCACCCGCGCGGTCATCCTGATGCCCGAGGACGCCCCCCGTTCCAAGCGGGAGGCGACCGCCGGGTACGGGGCGGAAGTCGTCACGTACGACCGCTACACCGAGGACCGCACCGCGCTCGGCCACGCCCTGGCCGAGGACCGCGGTCTGGCCCTGATCCCGCCCTACGACCACCCGCACGTCATGGCCGGCCAGGGCACCGCCGCCCTCGAACTGCTGGAGGAGACCGGCCCGTTGGACGCGCTGGTGGTGCCGGTGGGCGGCGGCGGCCTCATCGCCGGCAGCGCCACCGCCGCCACCGCGCTGCACCCCGGCATCCGGATCGTCGGCGTCGAACCGGAGGCGGGCGACGACACCAGGCGTTCCCTGGCGGCCGGCGCGCGCGTCACCGTCCCGGTGCCCCGCACCATCGCCGACGGGCAGGCGCTGGCCACTCCCGGCGAACTCACCTTCCCCGTCAACCAGCGCCTGGTCGACTCCATCGCCCTGGTCACCGACGCCGAGATCGTCACCGCGATGCGGTTCGCCTTCGAACGCCTGAAGATCGTCCTGGAACCGAGCGGGGCCACGCCGCTGGCCGCGCTGCTGGCCGGGCGCGTCGACCGCCTCCCGCGGCGGATCGGCGTCATCGCCTCCGGCGGCAACATCGACGCGGCCCGCTTCACCGCCCTCGTCGGCGGCTGAGGGGGCCTGTCGTCACACCAGGTACGCGCCGTCGGTGAGGCCGACGCGGGTGTAGTACTCGGTGCCCAGCAGGCGGTCGCGGGTCTCCTCCGGGAGGCGGGCGAGGAGCGCGGGCAGCGCCCGGGCCCGTGCCACCTCGCTGCGGTGGGCCTGGATCGCCGCCCACTTGCGCTCCCGCCACGGCCGTACGTCCACGGTGTCGGTGACGTGCGCGTCGGGCACGCTCAGCACGGACTTGCCGACGCCGTCCAGGAGTTCACCCAGCTCGGCCACGGCCGAGTGGGGGTGGGTCGCCAGATACAGGGCGCCGGGCCGCCAGGGCTCGCCCGCCTCGGGATAGAGCTGCCCGAGCCCTGCGGCGGTCACCGCGAGCAGGGCCATCCGGTGGGTGTGGCGGTGGTCGGGGTGCCCGGTCAGCTGCCCGTAGGCGTCATGGGTGACGACGATCCCGGGCCGCACCTCCCTGATGTGGGCGACCAGCCGTCCGACGGCGTCGTCCACCGGGGCGTCGCACCAGCGCGGCCGGCCGGGGGCGGAGGCCGGGACCCGGTGGTCGGCGTAGCCGAGCAGGCGCGGCGGCCCGGGAACGCCCAGGGCCGCCACGGAGTCGGCGAGTTCACCGGCGCGCGTGCTGCCGGGCGCCCAGGTCGCCGTGACGACGGCCGTACGGGCGCCCTCGGCGGCGTACCGGGCGAGGAGCCCGCCGGCGAGGAGCGCCTCGTCATCGGGGTGGGCGAACACGGCGAGCAGACTGGGCGGCACGGCTTCCTCCACGGCGTCCGGGTGCCTCGCGGCGGCCCCGGCCGGCCCGGCCGCCGGGGCCGGCTCCATGGTCACATCTCTTCCCGGTGCCGGGCGCGGGAGTACCCGGGGCCGGTGCCGGGCGCGGGAGTACCCGGGGCCGGTGCCGGGCGCGGGAGTACCCGGGGCCGGTGCCGGGTGCGGGAGTACCCGGGGCCGGTGCCGGGCGCGGGAGTACCCGGGGCCGGTGCCGGGCGCGGAATTGTCCGGGACCGGTGCCGGGTGCCGACGTACCCGGCCGCACCGGCGCGGTGGGCCTCCGGCACGAGCCGCCGGTCCCGAGAAGCCCCGTCCGGCGGCACGCGCACCTCTTCGTGTTCCTCCGGAGCCGCGTCCGGTCGCTCGCCCGCCGGGCGCGGCCGGGCCGGCGGGGTGTTCAGCGTGGGCCGACTATGGCCGCGTCGTCCCCGAGCCCCAACTCGCGGTCGCCGAGCGGGGCGAAGAAGCGTTCCACGTCGGCGTCGGTGACCTCGGCGAGGGTCGCGGGGGACCAGCGCGGACGGCGGTCCTTGTCGATGATCTGCGCCCGGACGCCCTCGACCAGGTCGGGTCCGGACAGGGCGGCGCAGGAGACGCGGTACTCCTGGTCGAGGACCCGCTCCAGCGAGCCGAGCCGCCGGGCGCGGCGGATCGCGGCCAGGGTGACCTTGAGCGAGGTGGGCGACTTGGCGAGCAGGGTCTCGGCCGCCTCCTTCGCCTCCGGGCCACCGTGGGCGAAGAGCCGCGCGACGATCTCCTCGACGGTGTCGGCGGCGTAGCAGGCGTCGATCCAGGCGCGCTGACCGGACAACGTGCCCAGCGGCGGCCGCTGTTCGTGGCGGGCCAGGGCGTCGGTCACCGGGCGGGTGGCGAGGTCCGCCAGGAAGGAGGGGAGGGACTCGGACGGCAGGTAGTGGTCGGCGAGCCCGCAGAGCAGGGCGTCCCCGGCGCCGACCTGGGCGCCCGTCAGCGCGAGGTGGGTGCCCAGTTCGCCGGGGGCGCGGCCGAGCAGGTGGGTGCCGCCGACGTCGGGGACGAAGCCGATGCCGGTCTCGGGCATCGCGATCCGCGAGCGTTCCGTGACGACGCGGACGTCGCCGTGCGCGGAGACGCCGACCCCGCCGCCCATGACGATGCCGTCCATGACGGCGACGTACGGCTTGGGGTAGCGGGCGATGCGGGCGTTGAGGTGGTACTCGTCGCGCCAGAACGCGGCGGAGGCGGTGCCGTCGCCGTCGCGGGCGTCGTCGTGGACGGCGCGGATGTCGCCGCCCGCGCACAGGCCGCGCTCCCCCGCGCCGGTGAGGACGACGGTCTCCACGGCCGGGTCGCGCTCCCAGGCGGTCAGGGCCTCGTCGATCCGGCGGACCATGACATGGTTCAGGGCGTTGAGCGCCTCGGGCCGGTTGAGCGTGAGGTACGCGGCCCGTCCCTCCGTGCGCAGCAGAACGGGTTCGGCGGTGCGGGGCGCGTCGGTCCGCGCGCTGCCGGTCATCCGGACGCCTCCAGCAGGCCGCCGGCCACGATGACACGCATGATCTCGTCGCTTCCTTCCGGTCGGGTGCACCCACGGTCGCGAACGATCTTCTCAGTGCCGTGCCCGCCGGGGTGGCGGCAGCCCCCCTCTCGTCGCCGACGGGGTGTCACGGGCGTACCGGGGCCGTCCGGGGCGACGCCGACCGGGGCCGGTGGCCGCGCTGCCCCGGCGTTCAGTCCGCCGTCGGCCGCAGCACGAGGCAGACGAAGCCGAACACGTCCCGGTAGACGCGCAGCCACTCGTCGCGGTGGGCCGTGGCCGCCGCGAGGGCCTCGGCGCTGTCCGGGTGGCCGGGGTGGTCCAGCGCCCAGGAGGCGAGCGTCCCCGTCCACGCCCACTCGTAGTCGTCCAGCTCCCGGCGGGTGCTGACGTGCCCGTGGACCGGTGTCCAGCCGTCCGCGACGACCCGGTCCAGCGTGCCCGGCAGGTCGTCGAGGTCACCGAGCAGCGCGACGGCCCCGGCGGAGGGCTCGCGGTCCCAGTACCCCTCGCCGACGAGGACGCGTCCGCCGGGCGCGAGGTGCCCGCGTGCCGCCGCCAGGGCCGGGAGCAGGCCGCCGAAGGCGTGGGTGGCCCCCACGCACAGCACCAGGTCGAAGGCGTGCGGGGCGGTGAACCGGGCGGCGTCCTCGCGGTGGAGGACCAGGCGGTCCTCGACGCCGAGCCGGCGCGCGGCCCGGCGGGCGTCCGCCAGCGCGCGCTCGGAGAGGTCGACGCCCTCGGCACGCGGTCCGGGGCGCGCGGTCAGGGCCCGCAGCAGCCACTCCCCGCCGCCGCAGCCGAGGTCGAGCACGCGTCCGCCGTCGCGCGGCAGGGCCCGTTCCAGCAGCCCGCGCACCGCGTCGTCGTCGAGCGGCGCGGCTATCGGGTGATCCGCGTGGGCGCGCCTGGAGATCTCCTCACGGTCCATCGGCGGAGCCTGACACGTACGGCGGCAGCCGCGCACCCGGGTTTCCGCCGGGCGGCGCGCGAGGGCGGGCCCAAACACGTCCCCACTCGAAAGGGGCATGCGCCGCGCCCCGTCCGGGTCCGTCCCGGCGGCCCCGCGACCGGGTCCCGGCCGGGCCCCCGCTCACTCGAAACGACTAATGACGCAGCGTGCACCCCTTGTGCCCATTGGGGCCTCCCCCGTTCGGAGTTGCGGCCGTACGGGCGACGTGAGTCCGTGGGAGTCGTGTCCTACCGGATCTCACCCAGGAGGAGACATGGGCACCAACCACCAGGGCCGATCGGCCGACAAGCTGGGCGTCGTCTTCGCGGTCCGCGTCATCGAAGGCCGTGAGCAAGGCTTTCTGGACCTGTACGAGCAGCTCCGGAAGTCCGTGGCCGGCACGCCGGGTCACATCGTGGAGAGGCTCGGCCGGCCCGCCGACGACTCCCGTCAGTGGGTGATCACCAGCGAGTGGCAGTCGGCCGAGCAGTTCTTCGCCTGGCAGCAGAGCGAGGAGCACCGTGAACTGGTCGCGCCGCTGCGCGAGTTCGTCGACCAGCGGCAGTCGCTGCGCTACCGGGTCATCAAGGAGACGCGGGGGGTGGAGTCGTGACGCGCACCGCCCACGGCCCCGTCGCCGTGCTGGGCCTCGGCGCGATGGGCGCCGGGCTGGCCCACCGCCTGCTCGACCAGGGCATACCGGTCCGGGTGTGGAACCGTACCCCGGACCGGACCGCGCCGCTCGCGCAGGCCGGCGCGCACGTCGCCGCCCACCCCGCCGAGGCGGTCGCGGGCACGAGCGCCGCCATCTGCGTGGTGGCCGACGGCCAGGCCCTCGGCACCGTGCTGCGCGGCCCGGACGGCGTGCTGGCGAACGGCCCCTACCCGGGCACGCTGCTGTGCGCCAGCACCGTCGCCCCCGAGGAGATCGTCCAGATCGCCGGGGACCTGCCCGCGGCGCTGGACGTGGGCATGCTCGGCAACCGCGACCACGCCCGCGACGGCGAGCTGCGGCTGTTCGTCGGCGGCACGCCGGAGGCGTTCGCCGCGGCCGGCCCGCTGCTGCGGGCGCTCGGCAAGGACGTCGTCCATCTGGGCGCACTCGGGTCCGGCATGCGGATGAAACTGCTTCTGAACCTGCTGATGGGCATCGAGGTGCAGGCGCTGGCCGAGGCCACCGAACTGGCGGAGGCCAGCGGACTGGACCGGCAGCTGGTCCTGAAGACCGTCGCGGGCAGCGGTTTCGCCTCGCCGGTCATGGCGTTCAAGTCGCGGCGGCTGGCGGCGGGCCGCTTCGACGAGCCGGACTTCCGGCTGCGGCTGATGGCGAAAGACCTCATGCTCGCTACCAAGCAGGCGGCAGCCGCCGGCCTGAGCCTGCCGCTGGCGACCGCCGCGGCGGAGACCCACGTCCGCGCCACCGAGCAAGGACTGGGCGACCAGGACTGTGCCGCGATCACCCGCGCACTGAGACCGAAACCGGGAACCGACACGTGATCATCGACATCCACGGGCACCTGTCCCCACCGGAAGCCGCCGAGCGCTTCCCCATGCCCCCGGCCCTGACCGACGTCGACGGCATGCTCGCCGCCCGCGCCGAGGCCGGCATCGACCTGACCATCATCGGCAGCCCCGTCGGGGCCGGGGCGATGGCGCGGGTGCCGGGCGTGGACAATTACGCGCAGCCGCGTGACCGGCTGCGCGCCTTCCACGCCTGGATGTCGGGCCTGATCCGCCGGTTCCCGGACCAGTTGCGCGGCTATGTGTACGCCAACCCGTTCGGGGACGACGATCACCTGGAAGGGGTGCGGGAGACCCTGGCGGACCCCGCGTTCGTCGGTCTGATCACCACCTCCAGCGTCAACGGGGAGCTGCTCGGCTCGCCCCGCGCGGACCCGTTCTTCGCGCTGGCCGCGGAGGCGGGGGTGCCGGTCCTGGTGCACGCCCCGGCGGAACCGGCCGGCACCGAACGGGTCGGGCAGACGCCGTTCGTGGAGCAGATCGGCCGCTTCGGCGACGTCACCCTGGGCATGGCGATGATCGCGTTCGCCGGGTGGCTGGACAAGTACCCCGGCCTGCGGCTGATCGGCGCGACCGGCGGCGGCGCGCTGGCGCTGCTGCCCGAGCGCCTGCAGACCGCGGCGCGCCCCCGGCACTGGGCCGGGGGCGCCCCCGGCGCCGGCCGGCCCGGAACGCCCAAGGCCCCCGGCGCGACCGGTGCTCCCGGTGTTCCCGGTGCCCACAGCGCTCCCGGCGCACCCGGCGCACCCGGCGCACCCGGCGCACCCGGCGCACCCGGCACCCACAGTGCTCCCGGCGCCCACGGCGCTTCAAGTGTTCCCGGTGCTCTCCCCCCGTCCGCCGACCCCGCCGCCGCCCTGCGGCGCATGTACGTCGACACCAGTCCGTTCAGCGCGGCGCACCTGAGCCTGAACGCGGAGGTGCTGGGGCCGGAGCGGATGCTGTTCGGCACCGACTCGCCGCCGATCGCCGCTCCGCTGGAGGACTTCGTCCACATGGTCGAGAAGCTGCCGCTCGACAAGGCGTCCCAGCAGCTCATCCTCGGCGGCAACGCCCAAGCCCTCTTCGACCTGAGGAGCCGTCCGTGACCACCACGCAGGAGGCCGTCGCCGCGGCCGAGCGGTGCACCCCCGAGTTCCGCCGCGACCCCCACGCCGTGTACGCCCGGCTGCGCGCCGAGGCGCCGGTCTGCCCCATGCGACCGCCGCACGGCAACGAGACGTATCTGATCACCCGGTACGAGGACGCGCGGGCCGCGCTGTCCGACCCGCGTCTGAGCAAGGACATGTACGGGGCCATGGACGCCTACCGGAGGATCTTCGGAGACTCGTCCATCGCGCTGGACGACAACATGCTCAACTCCGACGCGCCCAAGCACACCCGGCTGCGCAGGCTGGTCAACTCGGCTTTCACCCCGCGACGGGTGCAGGCGCTGCGCCCGCGCATCGAGCAGATCGTCCGCGAGCTGCTGGACGCGTGCCCGCCCCGGGAACCCGTCGACCTGCTGCCCGCGTTCGCGTTCCCGCTGCCGATCATCGTGATCTGCGATCTGCTCGGCGTACCGGCCGAGGACCGGACGCGGATGCAGCGGCTGTCCACCACGGTCGCGCAGACCGGTTTCGGCGAGGAGTTCAAGCGGGCCCAGCAGCGGGCGGAGGAGGAGCTGCACGGGTATTTCACCGAGCTGATCGACGCCAAGCGGGACCGCCCGGGCGACGACCTGCTGAGCGCGCTCATCGCGGTGCGGGACGGCGCGGACGGCTCGCTCACCCAGAGCGAACTGGTCTCCACGGCCTTCCTGCTGATGTTCGCGGGGCACAAGACGACGGCGTACCTCATCGGCAACGCCGTGCACCATCTGCTGTGCCACCCCGAGCAGTGGAGCGCCGTACGGGAGAACCCGGAGCTGATCCGCGCGGCGGTCGAGGAACTGGTGCGCTACGACGGCTCGGTGGAGACCGCGACGTTCCGTTACGCGACCGAGGACGTGGAGTACGGCGGGACCCTGATCCCCAAGGGCGCCCTGGTCCAGATCGCGATCAGCTCGGCCAACCGCGACCCCGCCAAGTTCGACTCCCCCGACGCGCTGGACGTGCGGCGGCCCGGCAACGCGCAGGACGCCCACCTCGGCTTCGGGCACGGCGGCCACTACTGCCTGGGCGCCCCGCTGGCCCGGCTGGAGACCCAGCTGGCCCTGACCCTGCTGTTCGACCGGTTCCCCCGGATGGCCCTGGCCGACCCGGCCGCCGGGCCACGGTGGCTGGAGGTGCCGTTCCCCGCCTTCCGCGGCCTGGCGGAACTGCCGGTCGTCCTGGACCCCGCCGGGTAGGCGCGCGAACGCGCCGGAAACCAGGGGCGACCGGCGTATGGCGGCCCGGGCGCGCGCTCCCTACTGTGTGCCGCGTCACCATGTGGCGCGGCACCATGTGCGTGCCGGTCACCGTGTGGCGCCTCGCCCCGTGAGGGACCGCCCGGCCGGAAGGGGCCGCCCGTGCCATCCGTGCGTCGCATCGCCCACGCGTTCCTGGAGCGCCAAGGGCTCACCACCGTCTTCGGCAACCCGGGCTCCGACGAACTGCCCTTCCTCGCCGGTCTCCCCGACGGGTTCCGCTACGTCCTGGGCCCGCACGAGGGCGCGGTCGTGGGCATGGCCGACGGTTACGCGCAGGCGTCCGGCCGTCCGGCGCTGGTCAGCCCGCACTCGGCCGCGGGGTCCGGCAACGCGCTGGGCGCACTGACGAACGCGGTGGCCTCGCGCACCCCGCTGGTCGTCCTGGCCGGTCAGCAGGTACGGCCGGCGATCGGGCCGGAGGCCCACCTCACCAACGTGGACGCCCCGGCCCTGATGCGGCCGCTCGTCCGCTGGGCCGCCGAGCCGGCGTGCGCGCGGGACGTGCCGCGCGCGCTCGCCCAGGCCGTCTTCGAGGCGCGGTTGCGGCGCGGGCCGGCCTTCCTGTCCGTGCCGTACGACGACTGGGCGGCCGACGCGGACGAGAACGCGCCGGCCGTGCCGGAACGCCGGGTCGAGCGGGCCGGGGCGCCCGGCGCGGAGCAGGGGCGCCGGCTGGCCGAGGCGGTGGCCGGGGCCCGGCGGCCCGCCCTGGTGCTGGGCGGTGACATCGACGCGGACGGGCTCTTCGACGACGCGGTACGGCCGGCCGAGCGGCTCGGCTGCCCGGTGTGGGCGGCGCCCTCGGTCTTCCGGCTGCCGTTCCCCAACCGCCATCCGCTGTTCCGCGGGGTGCTGCCCGCCGGCATCGAGCCCGTCTGCCGGGCGCTGAGCGGCCACGACCTCGTCCTGGTGCTCGGCGCCCCGGTGTTCCGGTACCACGAGCATCTGCCCGGCCGGTACCTGCCGGAGGGCACCCGGCTGGTCCAGGTCGACACCGCGCTCACCGCTCCCGCCTAGCCACCCGCCGCCGGTCCCGGTCGTCCGTCCCGTCGTCCCGCAGCCGCTCAGGGGGTTCGCCGTCATGTCATCCGCCGCCTCGTCCAGCGCGTCCGGCGCCTCCGCGGGGACCGGCGGCGCCGGGCGCGCCGCCTGGACGGTGGTCCTGTGCTGGACCACCGTCCTGCTGGAGGGCTACGACCTCGTCGTCCTCGGTGCCATCATCCCGACCCTGCTGAAGACCCGGCACCTCGGCATGACGGCGGGGGACGCCACCACCATCGCCACGCTGTCGCTCGTCGGCGTGGCCATCGGCGCGCTGCTGGTCGGCCCGCTGGCGGACCGGCTCGGGCGGCGGCTGCTGCTCATCGCCTCGGTGGTGGAGTTCTCGGTGTTCACCCTGCTGGTGCCGCTGGCCGGCTCGGTGGCGGTGTTCGCCGCGCTGCGCCTCGCGGCCGGGGTGGGCCTCGGCGCGTGCATGCCGGTGTCGCTGACCCTGATGGCCGAGCGGCTGCCGGCCGAGCGGCGGGCGCGGGCCGGCACGCTGACCATGACCGGCTACCACACCGGCGCCGTGATCACCTCGCTGCTGGCCCTGCGGATGGCCGGCGACTGGCAGGTGCTCTTCTACGTCCTCGGCGCCGCCGGACTGGCCGTCGCGGTGGTCCAGTGGTTCCGGCTGCCGGAGTCGGCGGCGTTCCTGCGGGCCAAGGGGACGTCCGGGTCGCCGCGGGTTCCCTTCACCGAGCTGCTCAGGCCCGCGTATCTGCGCGCGGGCGCCGGGATCTGGGTGGCCTCGTTCATGGGGCTGCTGCTGGTCTACGGCCTGAACACCTGGCTGCCCAAGCTGATGAACGACGCCGGGTATCCCGTGCCGGCGGCCGTGACCCAGCTGCTGGTGCTCAACGCGGGCGGGGTGGCCGGGCTGGTGCTGGGCGGCTTCGTGGCCGACCGGCGCGGCATCAAACCGACCACGCTGGCCTGGTTCGCGGGCTCGGCGGTGCTGCTGGCCTGCCTCGGCGTCAGGATGCGCAGCGACCTGCTGCTCGACACGGTCGTCTTCCTCACCGGCGTGTTCGTCTTCTCCGCGCAGGTGCTCGTCTACGCGTACGTCACCCACTTCTACCCGGCCGCCGTCCGGGGCACCGCGCTCGGCTCGGCGTCCGGCATCGGCCGCGTCGGCTCCCTCGTCGGCCCGTCGGTCACGGGCGCCCTGGTGACCGCCGGGATCGGCCATCCCTGGGGTTTCTGGTTCTTCGCCGCCGTGGCCGGCTGCGCCGTCCTGGCCGTCCTCACCCTGCCGGGCCGTCCCCCGGTCCGGGAGACCGGGGACGGTCCGGCGGCCTGACGGCTCTCCCCCGCTGACTCCGGCCGGGCGGCCCCGGGTGTGCTCAGGCGGGCGCGAGGGGTTGCGCGCAGGCGATGAGGAGGGCGACGTCGTCGTGGTCGGCCGGGTGCCGCAGCAGGCGCAGGAGCCGGTCGCAGGTCTCCTCGGCGGACTGGTCCTGCGGTGCCAGCAGACGCAGCAGGGCCTCCAGCCGCTCGTCGATGGGGTCGTCACGGGTCTCCACCAGCCCGTCGGTGTAGAGCACGAGGCGGTCGCCGGGCTTCAGCTCGACGGTGGTGCTCTCGAAGGGGACGCCGCCGACCCCGAGCGGCGTGCCCGTGGGCAGGTCCAGCAGCCGCGGCTGCTCGCCGGTGCGCACCAGGGCCGGGGGCAGATGGCCGGCGGACGCCACGTGCAGCCGGGCCCGGTGGGGGTCGTAGACCGCGTACACGCAGGTGGCGATGTACGGGTCCAGCTCGCGGGTGGTCTTGTCCAGGTGGGTGAGGATCCGTGCCGGGTCGAGGTCGAGGTCGGCCAGGGTGGCGGTCGCGGTGCGCAGCCGGCCCATGGCGGTGGCGGCCTGGATGCCGCTGCCCATGACATCGCCCACCGCCAGCGCCGTGCGGTCGCCGTCGAGCGGGATCACGTCGTACCAGTCGCCGCCGACCTCGTCGCGGGCCTGGGCGGGGCGGTAGCGGACGGCGATCTCCAGGCCGGGGCGCCGGGGCGGGGGCTGCGGCAGGAGGCTGCGCTGAAGGGTTTCGACGGCGCTGCGGATGTGCTGGTGCAGCACGGCGTTGTCGATGCTCAGCGCGGCGGAGGAGGCCAGCTCGCAGGCGAGGGTGAGGTCGTCCTCGTCGAACGGCAGCGGGTTGCGGGCCCGGGCCAGGCTCATGACGCCGAGGATCTTCTCGCGGGCGATGAGCGGGACGGTCATGTCGGTGTGGACGCCGGCCCGGGCGAACAGCGCGGCGGCCTCGGAATCGGCGGCGATGCGGGAGTGGTCGCCCCCGCCCAGGTGGGTGATCAGCAGGGGGCGGCGGCTGCGGATGCAGTGCGACGCGGGGTGGTCGGCGTGGTAGGTGGTGAGGCGGCCGGGCGGCACCATGGCCCGGCCGGCGTCGGTGAGGTAGGCGGTCTTCACCGCCACGACGCGGAACAGCGCCGGTCCGTCACCGAGGGCGGTACGGCCGGTCTGCAGGACCGAGTCGAGGAGGTCCACCGAGACCATGTCGGCCAGGCCGGGCACCAGGACGTCGGCCAGTTCCCGCGCGGTGCGGTCCACCTCCAGGGTGGTGCCGATGCGGGCCGAGCCGTCGGCGATCAGCCGCAGCCGCCGCTGGGCCTGGTCGGCCTTGCGCGCCGCCCGGTACCGGTCGGTGACGTCGACGACCACGTTGGCGATGCCGAGGGCCCGGCCGCGGTGGTCCTCCAGCCGGTAGACGGACACCGCCCAGGCGTGGTCCTGCTCCCGGTCGGCGGCCGTACGGCCCACCACCTGCTGCTCCACCACGGGGGTGCCGGTCTCCAGGACCCGCCGCATCAGGTTCTCGGCGTCCTCGAAGTCCGGGTCGGAGAGGATCTCGCGGAAGCCGCGGCCCACGTGGTCGGCCTCGGAGACGCCGTGCATGGCCGCGAGGGCGGGGTTGACGGCGAGATAGCGCAGCTCGGTGTCCATGACGGCCAGCCCGATCGGCGCCTGGCTGACCAGCCGGTTGGACAGGGCCAGCTTGCGTTCCATCTGCCGCAGGGCGACGCGGTCGACGGCCAGCCCGAGGGCGTAGTGGTCGCCGAGGTTGTCCGTCAGCCGGACGTTGCGGAACTCGATCATCCGGGTGCTGCCGTCCTTGTGCCGGACGGGGAAGGCTCCCGCCCAGCGCCGGCCGGTCTCCATCACGTCGGCGAACAGGGTGACCGCCGCGTCCTGGTGTTCGGGGTGGAGGAGCAGCGGTGCCGCGTACTGCCCGACCGCCTCGCCGCGGGAGTAACCGAAGAGTTCCTCGGCCTGGGGGCTCCACATGTCGATCTTGCCGTCGGCCTCCAGCAGGACGGCGGCGACGCCCAGCAGGTCCAGCAGCCCGCTGGGGTCGGCGGCGCCCGCCAGGGAATCGGCCTGCTCCGGGCGCGGCTTCTGTCGTCTCATGGAAACGCGCTCCTTCCCTCGGCCGCACCACCGGCCACCACCGGTGCGGCCGGCTCGCCCACGGCTCGGACGAGACGGCCTCCCTCACGGACCGCCGACCCTCTCCACGATGCGACACGGCGCCGGAGACGGCCACGGCGGCGGGTGGGGGGTGGCTGTGGCGGGGGCGTTGGGGGCGGCTACGGCGGCGGGTTAGGGAGGGGACACGACGGCGGGTTGGTGGCGGCTCTGGCGGGGGGGCCGAGGGCAGCCACCACGGCGGGTTAGGGAGGGGCCACACCGGCAGGTTGGTGGCCGCCCTTGGCGAGGGAGGCCGAGGGCGCCCACGGCGACGGGTTGGGGAGGACCGCTGCGGCAGGCCGGGGGCGACTACGTAGGTGGGCCGAAACGGCCACGGCGGCGGGTCGATGACGACCCCGGCAACAGGCCGAACCGGGCCCCACGGCCACAGGCCGGAGACGCCTGCGACAGCGGCAGCGGGCCCAGGACGGCTGCGGCAGCGGGCCGGGGAGGATCACGGCAACAGGCCGGGCAGGGCCGCGGTCGCAGGCCGGGGACGGATGCCGCAGCAGGCCGGGGGTGGCGTCCCGGCCGGGGACGAGCCTCGCTCCCCTCCTCCTCAGCGGTCCCGCCCGCAGGTGCCGCCGTCGGTCCCGGGCAGGTCGTCCGCTGGACCGTCGGACGGCCGTCCGGGCCGGGTCGGTGTAGGGGTCAACAAACGTGATCGTCACTGGTTAGGGTGGCGGGCATGCCTCGGGATTCGAACGCGACCAAAGCCCGGCTGCTCGACGCCGCCTTCGCCGAATTCGCCGCCCACGGCAGCGCCGGCGCCCGGGTGGACCGGATCGCCTCGGCCGCCGGTGCGAACAAGCGGCTGATCTACGCCCACTTCGGCAGCAAGGACCAGTTGTTCGACGAGGTACTGCGCCGCGCGGCGGAGGCGGGCGCCGAGTCCGTGCCGTTCGACCCGAACGACCTGCCCGGATACGCGGGCGCGGTCTTCGACCACCTGGTGGCCCGGCCGGACCTCCTGCGGCTGCGGCTGTGGCAGCTGCTGGAGCGCCCCGCGGGCCCCGGCTCCGCGACGGAGGACTTCCGGCGCCGGACCGCCGAGGTGGCCGACGCGCAGGCGCGCGGCGCACTGTCCCGGACGCTGGCGCCCGCCGACCTGCTGACCATGGTCCTGGCCGCGGCCCAGGCCTGGTTCTGGGCGGACGAAGCAGGCCGACCCCAATCGCCGGAGCGGCTGGCCCGGCACCGCGCGGCCGTGGTGGAGACCACCCGCCGCCTCACCGAACCGCGCCCACCCGAGCGGTGACACCACCGGGCGCCGGGCGTTCCCGCCACCGAGAGCTCCGTGTGTCCCGCCCACCGACGCGCCGTTGGCCCGCCGGACAGCCGCACGTCCCCGAGACCAAGCGTTGCCCGGCCCGGTTTGCGTGCGGGGGCGGTGGGAACCCCCGGTGCGGAGGATGCCCGGCCGGTGCGGGAGGCGTGGACTGTGGACTGGTACCCGTTGCGCCTCACCGCGCCGGTCAAGCAGCACGTCTTCGGCGGGCGGGTGCTGGCCGACCGGTGGGGCCGTGCCGGGCTGCCGGACGGCCCGGTCGCCGAGACCTGGGAGGTCAGCGACGTGGACGGCGAGGGCGGGGTGGTGACCACCGGTCCGCTGGCCGGGCGCTCCCTGCGCGATCTGGTACGGGAACACGCCGCGGACCTGCTCGGGCGCGGCCAGCACGGCGAACGCTTCCCCGTGCTGACGAAGTTCATCGACGCCACCGGTCCGCTCCCGGTCCATCTGCACGCCGACGACGAGACCGCCCGCCGTCTCGAGGGCGAGCCCAACGGCAAGACCGAGGCGTGGCACATCCTGGAAGCGGCCCCCGGAGCCACCGCCCTGGCCGGTGTCCGGCACGGGGTCGACCGCGACCGGCTGCACCGGGCGCTGCTGGCACAGGACTTCGACGCCGTCCTGCGCCGCCTGCCGGTACGCGCCGGGCAGACCCTCTACGTCCCCGGCGGCACCCTGCACAGCTTCGGCCCGGGCACGCTCGTCTACGAGATCGAGCAGACCTCCGACATCCAGCAGCACGCCATGCGCCACCGGATGGAGGACGGCACCCCGATCCCCGACCGGGAGTGGCACGCCGCCCTCGAACGGCTCCTGGAGGAGTGGCGGCCCGAGTCCCGCCCCGACTTCCACTCCGGTCTGAGCGTGCCGGTGGACGACGGTGTGGAACGGACCGTGCTGTGCGCGGGGCGCTATTTCGCGCTGGAGCGGTGGCGGGCCGGGACCGCGGCGCCGCTGGTGCACGAGTTCTCCACGGCGCTGGTCCTGAGCAACGCGGGCGCGCCGGTCACCGTGTCCACCCCGGGGGGACGGGAGCGGCTGGCCCGGGCGGAGAGCCTGCTGCTGCCCGCCGCGCTGGGCCGGCTGCGGATCGAGGGGCCGGCCGATGTCCTGCTCGGCTACCTCCCGGACCTCGACACCGACATCCGCGCACCCCTGCTCGCCGCGGGCCACGGCCCGGACGCGATCACCGCGCTCGGCGCGTGAGGGACCTGAGAGACGTGAGAGAGCCGTCGGCCCTGTGACGTGCCGCCCGCCCCGCCGCTCCGCCCGGGCCCGTCAGCCGTCCGCGGGAAGCTCGCCGGCGAAGGCCGCGGCCATGCGCAGCCACGGCGTGGCCTCCTCGTGCCGGCCCTGCCGCTCCAGGGTGCGGCCCAGCATCAGATGGGCGTAGTGCTCCACCGGATCCCGGTCGATGATCCGCCGCAGTTGCTCCTCGGCCCGCCGCAGCTGTGCCGAGTGGTAGTAGGCGCGGGCCAGCAGCAGCCGGGGCCCGGTCTGCTCGGGGGCCTCCTCGACCACGGCGGTGAGCAGCTTGGCCGCCCCGGCGTAGTCCTTGGCGTCGAAGAGCAGCAGGGCGCGTTCCCAGCGTTCGGCCGTGGTCTCCTCGTGCGGGACGCCCGGGCCGTCGTCGAACAGGTGCAGGGCGCTCGCCCAGCGGTCCGGCGCGACCCCACCCGTCGCCGGGTAGTCGTGGAAGGTGTCGCTCATCAGTGCTCCCTCGGTACTGAGCGGCCCGTTGATTGATACATCAACCAACTACTGCCCCGAACCGGTGCGGGCCGACGGGTATTCCCGGCACGGCCGACCGGCCGGGCCCGAAGCGAAGTCACGGGCCCGGCCGACCGGCACCAGCCCCCACCCGCCCCGCGTCAGCCCTCGTACGGCTCGTAGTCGAACCAGTCGAAGTGGACGGTTCCCGTGGCGGCGTACAGGCCGATCACGCGGCCGGTGAAGCCGCCGGCGACCTCCGTGGACAGGTACCGGCCGTCGAGCCTGGCGAGTTCGGCGAACGTGCCGTCCGCCTCCCGCACGCCGAGCGCGACGGTGTCGGGTCCTTCGCGAGGGTCGGTGACCTCCCGGGCGGGGGCCGTCTCCACGGCCAGCACCACCGGGCCGCCGGCCGACGGGCGGGAGGCCACCACCGACCGCAGCGGGCCGATCCGGGCGATCACCCGTACCTCGTCCGCCGTGGCCTCGATCTCGTAGTGGTGCCGCTCGTCCAGGCGGACGGCCAGGCCGCCGCTGCCCCCGGCCGGGTCGACCAGGGTCGCCGCGCGGCAGGCCGGGTGCTGCTGGCGGCGGCCGGCGAAGGTGACGTCGGGGTCGTCCGGCGAGGCTCCGCGGGCCCGCAGGCTCAGCCAGCCGGCGCGTTCCCCGGTGGTGCAGTCCTCCTCGTGGCGGAAGCGCGGCGAGATCCAGCCCGGGGCGAGGCCGTCGCCGTCGAAGTCGTCCCGGACCGGCACGGCGGCGGGCCGCTGGAGCGGCCACGGCGGCGGGGCCGGGGCGGATGTCACCTCGCCGACGACCGGCCAGCCGTCGACCCAGGTCACCGGGGCCAGGAACGTCTCCCGGCCCAGGACGTGCCAGCCGGGGGACCCGCCGTGCGGCCGGACCCCGAGGAACACCATCCACCACGAGCCGTCGGGGCCCTGGACCAGGTCTCCGTGGCCGGTGTTCTGGATCGGGTGGTCGGTGCCGCGATGGGTCAGGACGGGGTTGGCCGGGCAGGGCTCGAACGGGCCGCCGGGGGTGCGGCCACGGGCGACCGAGACGGCGTGGCACCGCTCGGTGCCGCCCTCGGCGATGAGCAGGTACCAGTACTCGCCGATGCGGTACAGGTGCGGCGCCTCCGGGGCCTTGGCGCCGGGCGGCCCGGACCACACGCGCCGCGGCTCGCCGAGGGTCTCCCCCGTGTACGGGTCGATGCGGACCTGGCTGACTCCCGCCACGGTGCACCAGCAGTTGCCCTCGTCGTCCCAGGCGAGGTCCGGGTCGATGCCCCGCACCCCGGGCAGCCGGACCGGATCGGACCAGGGGCCGGCCGGGTCGGTGGCGGTGAACAGGAGGTTTCCGTCGCCGCTGACGTTCGTCACGATCAGCCAGAAGCGGCCGTCGTGGTGGCGCAGCGTGGGGGCGTAGAGGCCGCCGGAGGAGGGGGCGCCGGGCGGCAGCCGCAGTTGCTCCGGCCGGTCCAGGGCGTTGCCGATCTGCGTCCAGTGCACCAGGTCGCGGCTGTGGAAGACGGGGATGCCGGGGTAGTACTCGAAGCTGGAGCAGGCGAGGTAGTAGTCCTCCCCGGCCCGGCAGACGCTCGGATCGGGGTGGAATCCCGGGATCACGGGGTTGCTGGGGCTGAGGCCGCTGCCGGGCGCGCTCGGCACATCGAGTCCTTTCGGGATGACCCGCACCTGCGTGGAGCGAAAGTTTCGCTCGAAGGTTCGAATGATTCCCGGCGAGGCTATAGACAGCGGTGGGAATGGTCAACGGATGTGTCCCGGCGCGGTGGCGCCTCACGCCGGACGGTCGCGGATCAGTTTGCGGATCGGGGTCTCCACGATCTCGATCGCGCCGGCCCGCTCCACCAGGGACGTCACCACGCCGGCCACCTCGGGGGCGGCGCAGACCCCCTGGAGGACCATCAGGCCCGGGGCGGCGCCGGCGTCGAGGCGCCACCAGCGCGCCGGCAGCAGGGGTTCGGCGTGGGCCCAGCGGTCCACGGGCAGGACGATGGTCAGCAACCGGTGCAGGGGGCCGGTGTACGCGGCGCGCAGCAGGGTGGCGAGAGTGCGGATCGTCGCCCGGGTGGCCGGGTCGGCCCAGGCGGAGGGGTTGGCGACGAGATTCACCCCGCACCGTCTGACCGTGTCGAGCACGCGAAGGTTGTTCTGCCGCAGCGAGGAGCCGGTCTCCACGACCTCCACCACCGCGTCGGCGAGGTCGGGGATCTTGGCCTCCGTGGTCCCGTGCGAGTGCAGGACCGCGGCCCGTACGCCCGAGCGCCGGAAGTACTCTCGGGCCAGGGCCGGGTACTCCGTAGCCACCCGCACCCCGTCCGCCAGGTCGGCCACCGTCCGCGCCGGGTGGTCCTCGGGCACGGCCAGCACCACCCGCCACCCCGAGCGGGTGGACTTGGAGTAGTCGAGGGTGTCCACCACCTCGACCTTCGCGCCCGTCTCGGCGACCCAGTCGGCGCCGGTGAGTCCGATGTCGCAGGTGCCGCCCGCCACCACCCCGGGGATCTCCCGCGGCTTGTAGAAGACCACCCGGTCGACGGCCGGGTGGCCGACGGTCGCGCGGTAGGCGCGCGGCGCGTGTCTGCTCACGGGCAGGTCGGCGGCGGCGAGGAGTTCGAGCGTCGGCGCTTCCAGGGAACCGGTGGGGAGCGCGAGAGAGACCATGTCTTCACCCCGGGCGTGTAAGCGGTCTGCGGGCGTGCGTTGCGGAAACAGGACGGTGCGTCCGCGCCCGCGCCGTCGGCCGGGTGCGGGGTGGGCGGGCGCCCTCGGCCTCAGACGTGCAGCAGCCGGTCGATGCCGGTCACCGGGGGCGCGGGGAGCCTGGCCGGGCGGATCTCCAGCTCTCCGACGACCACGTCGCGCGGCCAGCCGTCGATCACGGCCGCGACGCAGTCGCCGACCGACTCCGTGCTCATCTTGTACGGCGCTTCGTCCCCGTCGAGATTGGCGATGGCGCCGGGAGAGATCAGGCAGGCGCGGACGCCGTTCCCGCGCTCCTCCAGCAGCAGGGTCTCCACCAGCGCCTTCAGGGCCGCCTTGGTCGCGCTGTAGGCGGCCCCGCCCTCGAAGAAGCGGGTCGCCGCGTGGCTGCCCATCGCGACGAACAGGCCGCCGCTCGCGCGCAGCGCCGGCAGGGTGTGCCGGATCAGGTGGAACACCGACGTCAGGTTGATCGCGACGAGCCGGTCCCAGTCCTCCGCGGGCAGGTCGGCCAGCGGGGCGAAGGCCCGGTCGACGGCGTTGGCGACGCACACGTCCAGCCGCCCGGCGCCGGCGACCGCCTCGGTGACGCACTCGGCGATCCGCCGCGGGTCGGTCAGGTCGCAGCGCAGCTCGCCGAGCCAGTCCTCGCCGCTCGGTGTGCGGTTCAGCGACCGGATGCGGTACCCGCGCCCGTGCAGGGAGGCGGCTACGGCCCGGCCGGTGCCCCGGTTGGTGCCGGTCACCAGCGCCACGGGGCGCTCCGCCTCAGAGGGCATCGAAGGCCCGCTTCCACTGGTGCACGATCTCGGCGCCCGGCACGCCGGCCCGGAACAGGTCCTTGTCGAGGGGCGTACCGTCCGCGTGCCGCAGCCGCATGCAGTCCTGGGAGACCTCCGAGATCAGGCACAGCTCGCCGTCGGCGCCGGTGCCGAAGATGAGGCAGAAGTCCCACACCTGCAAGGGGGCGAGCCAGTCGCGCAGCACGTCGTTGACGACGAGTGCCTGGTCCCGCATGGCTCCGACCGGCAGGCCGAGCGCCCGCAGGTAGTCCTCGCCGATGGGCTGGTCCTCCGGGTCCACCCGGTAGTCGAACTTCACGACCGGGCGGGGCAGGGGCCGGCCGTCCGGGAACAGTCCGGGGTACTTGCGGGTGGTGGAGCCGTTCGCCACGTTCTTGACGATGACCTCGAACGGCGGCGCGGGGCGGTACTCCGCCAGGTACAGGATGTCGGCGACCCGGCCGCGGAAGGCGCAGCGCACGCCGGCCTCGGTGAGCCGGGCGGCGGCACGTTCGTAGAAGTCCAGGCGCAATGGCCCCGTCTCGTCGACGATCTCGTCCCGCGCGTAGGTGAAGCTGCGCAGGCTGGGGATGAGTTGGACCAGGCAGAGGTCGTCGGGCAGCAGCCACAGGCGTTTGCTGCGGCCGGTGATGTCGGGCGGCTTCGTCTCCGTCAGCCGCGTCAACTGCTCGGTGTCGTACGGGCCGAGGGGGCCGGTGCTCATGTCGTTGCCTCCCGCTCACGGGTCTGTTCGGGGGGTGCCGGGCGGCGCCGGTGCGCTGTGCGGGCGGTCAGGGGGTGGGGGTGCCGCCCAGCCCCGCGAACCTGTCGGCGATGAAGTCGGCCCAGGTGGAGTCCAGCACGGTCAGGCGCCCGTCCGCGGTGATCCGCCACTGGCGGGCGTCGTGCGGCGGGTAGGCGAACAGCACGGCCGACAGCCGTTCGTAGCCCGGCCGGGTGTCCGTGCGGTGCACCCGGTGGGTGGAGGGGCGGAAGCGGCCGTCGGAGGCCGCGGCGAGCATCCTGCCGACGTTGCACAACACGACGTCCGTGTGCGCGATCACCGGTTCGACCCAGGTGCCGTCGTGCAGGACGTACTGCAACCCCTGGTCGTCGGGCGGCAGT
Source organism: Streptomyces sp. SudanB182_2057 (assembly GCF_964272715.1). NCBI lineage: Bacteria > Bacillati > Actinomycetota > Actinomycetes > Kitasatosporales > Streptomycetaceae > Streptomyces > Streptomyces sp. SudanB182_2057. The sequence goes on along the minus strand of NZ_OZ186798.1, from coordinate 7,288,181 downwards.
TGCAGACCCAGCAGTTGGATGCCCGAGTGCTCGTGGGCGAGGACCTCGCGCCCGCCGGTGTCCCGGTAGCGGATGACCCGGAGGTTGGCCGCGTCCCGCGCCAGTTCGAGCGGGGGCGCGTTCGGCGGCAGCATGCCGTGGATCACCTCGGCGAACAGCCGGACCAGGGTGAAGGCGGTGTCGAAGACGCCGGTGGCCGCCTCGCCGAACCCGGGGAAGGCGCGCAGGACCGCCGCGGCGCCGGGCGGGCGGTCGGCGATCATGGCGCCGCTCACATGGATGAACTCCTTCGGATCGGCCACGCCGGCCGCCAGGCGCGGCACCTCCGACAGATAGGGGAAGAACCCGTGGGTGCCGCCGCTGGAGATCTGGGGCACCCGCTCGTAGGCGTAGTCGGACAGCGGGGGTGCGGCCGAGTCGCATGCCTCGGAGAAACCGCGTGTCAGCGTTTCGACACGGGCGCCGATGCCCGGTACCTCGACGGCCATGAAACCCCAGTCGGTGAGCTGGGTTCTGATTTCCCCGGCCGCGGACCGCATGTCCGCTTCCGTATTTCCGGTGCTTATCGAAGGGATACGGCCGCTGAGCTTCATGGGAGGAACACCCACTGGCACTCCAGACGAGCGTTTGCGGAACACTCCGATGGCCTCGCACAGGGCAAATCAGTCTACCGGGGCCGGTGCACCCGTCAAGGAGTCTGCTTTCGGCGATCACCGCCCGTTCGCCATTGGCCGGATCGGCACCGTCGACAGGCCCCCGGGCAGCGACAACCGGCCTGATGCGGCGGCGTACTTCCGCCCCGTCCGGCCATCGATTACGTTGCTGGCACGAATTGCCGCGGACGGCGGGAGTGGTTGCCGTGACCCACCCGTTCAGTGACGATCACGAGCAGTTGCGCGCAGCGGTACGCCGTTTTCTCGCCGACAAATCACCGGAAACCGAGGTCCGGCGTCTGATGGAGCAGACGGAGGGCTTCGACCGGGCCGTGTGGCGGCAGATGGCGGAACAACTGGAACTGATGGCCCTGATCATTCCGGGGGAATACGGCGGGGCCGGTCACTCGTATGCGGAATTGAGCGTGGTGCTCGACGAGATGGGCCGGGTGCTGCTGTGCGCGCCGTACTTCGCGACGGTGGCGCTGGCGGCCAATCTGCTGCTCGCCTCGCGCGACGAGCCGGCCAAGGAGGAGTATCTGCCCGGCATCGCGAGCGGCCGTACCATCGCCACCGTCGCGCTCGCCGAACGGCAGGGGGACTGGGGCGAGAGCGGCATCGCGCTGGAGGCCACCCGCACGCCGGACGGGGGGTGGCGGCTGTCGGGCGAGAAGCGCTACGTCCTGGACGGTCATGTCGCCGACCTGGTGCTCGTGGTGGCCAGGACGCGGGCGGGCGTGTCGCTGTTCGCGGTGGAGCGGGGCGCCGTCGGTCTCACCGCCGTCCCGGTCGCCACCCTGGACCCGACCCGCAAGCTCGCCCGGCTCTCCTTCGACCGGGTCCGGGCCCGCCCGGTCGGCGCCGACGGCGAGGGCTGGCCCGCGGTGGCCCGGATGCTGGACCTGGCCGCCGTGGCACTGGCGGCCGAACAGGCCGGCGGGGCGCAGCGGGTGCTGGAGATGGCCGTCGCGTACGCCGGGCTCCGGGTGCAGTTCGGGCGGCCCATCGGCAGTTTCCAGGCCATCAAGCACAAGTGCGCCGACATGCTGCTGGAGGTGGAGTCGGCGCGGGCGGCGGCCTACCACGCCGGCTGGGCGGTGGCCGAGGACGACGACGAGGTGCCCGTCCTGGCGAGCCTGGCCAAGTCCTGCTGCTCCGAGGCGTACTTCCACGCCGCGGCGGAGAACATCCAGATCCACGGGGGCATCGGCTTCACCTGGGAGCACCCCGCCCATCTCTACTTCCGGCGGGCCAAGAGCAGCGAACTGCTCTTCGGTGACGCCGCCCACCACCGCGAGCTGCTGGCTCGGCGGATCGGAGTCTGAGCACCGACCGGAGGAGACGTTGGAAGCAGCCCCGGGCACGCCCGCGTTCCCGCACCCGTCCCGCACCGGGTCGTTCCGCCACCGGGTGCGGGCCTGGTTATCGGCCGGCGTCCCGCCCGGCCTCACGGCGGACGGCCACCCGGCGGCACACGGCGACGCCCGGGAGGGCCCGGGGGCGCGGGCCGGGCACGACGGCCCCGGCGCGGCGGCGTACGCGGAGTGGGAGCGCAGGCTGCTCGACGCGGGTCTGGTGTGCCCCGCCTGGCCGCGGCGGTACGGCGGGGCCGGGCTCGGTGTGCCCGAGGTGCTGGTGCTGGAGGAGGAGTGCGCGCGCGCCGGCGTGCCGAGGATCGGACGGGGAACCGGTGAACTCGTCGTCGGCCCGGTCCTGTTGGCCCACGGCACCGAGGAGCAGCGGGCCCGGCTGCTGCCCCGGATCCGGTCCGGCCGGGACACGTACTGCCAGGCGTACTCCGAGCCGTCCCACGGATCCGACCTCGCCTCCGTGGCGACCCGGGGCACGGTGACCGGCGACGAGATCGTGCTCCACGGCCGCAAGGCGTGGGTGCGCGGTGCCCGCCGAAGCAGTACGGCGCTGGTGCTGTGCCGGACGGATCCGGCCGCGGACCGGCACCGGGGCCTGTCGTGCGTGGCGGTCCGGCTCGACGGGGGCGAGGGCGTCCGGGTGCGTCCGGTCCGGTCGGCGGACGGGTCGGCGGACCTGTGCGAGGTGGAGTTCGACGGGGCCCGCGCTCCGCTGCGCGATGTGATCGGCGGGCCGGGCGGCGGATGGCCGGTGGTCATGACCGCCCTGGCGCACCAGCGGGCCGGCCGCGCGGCGGCGGAACTCGCCGGTTTCGACGCCGCGTTCCGGGATGTCGTCCGGGCGGCGCAGAAGGCCGGGAGAACAGGAGACCCGCTGGTCAGGGGCCAGTTGGCGGAGGCGTACACGCGGCTGGCGCTGCTGCGCCGGGTGGTGGCCGATCCGCCGGCGTCCGGCGGGCCGGGTGCCGGGGCGGCCGTGGTCGGGCTGATGCGGGCCGAGTACCGCCGCCGGTTCGGTGAGATCGCCCTCGCGGTGACCGGCGCCTCGGGCCTGCTCGGCGCGGGTCCCGGGGAAGAGGCCGACGACCCGGCGGTCGGCCCGCGGCGGCTGTTCCTGTCGGGCCGGGGGGACACGATCGGCGACGGTACCGGCGAGGTGCTGCGGGACATCATCGCCGAACGCCTCCTGGGGCTGCCGAAGGAGCGCTCCCCCGCCGGGCCCGGCGGCGAAGTCCCGGATGGCCGAAGGTGATCGGCCCGGCCCGGACACGCGGCCCGACCCACGCCCCGTCACTAGGATTCCGCGCATGGCCACAGCCCCTCACGCAGTCCTCGGTCTCCTTGACCGCTACGAACCGAAGAGCACCGCCGAACGCGCGGACGTGGAGCGGGTGCGCGCCCTCGTCGCGTCCGGCGACCCGTGGCGGCGGTCCACCCCGCTGCACGTCACCGGGTCCGCGCTGATCGTGCACCGGGACAGCGGCCGGATCCTGCTGCGCTGGCACCAGCGCCACGAGTCCTGGCTGCTGGTCGGCGGGCACGCCGACCCGGACGAGGACGACCCGCTCGCCATCGCCCTGCGGGAGGGGCGGGAGGAGACGGGACTGGCCGACCTCGTGCCCTGGCCGGACGCCGGGGTCCGGCACCTGGTGATCGTGCCGGTGCCGGCCAACGCCCGGGAGGCGGCGCACGAACACGCCGACATCCGTTTCGTCCTGGCCACCCGCACCCCCGAGGCGGTCCGCCCGGAGAACCCGCAGGCGCCGCTGCGCTGGCTGACGCCGCGGGAGGCACGCCGGGTGATCACCGAGGAGAACATCCAGGAGACCCTGTCCCGCGTGGAGCCACTGCTCGCGGGCTGACCGGCCGGAGGGCCCCAGATGTACGCGGTGCTGTCAGTGACCGACAAGACCGGTATCACGGAACTGGGGGCCGGTCTGAGCCGTCTGGGCCTAAGCCTGGCGGCCACCGCCGGCACCGCCGGACTGCTGCGGGAGGCCGGGCTGGACGCCACGGTGATCGGCGACCTGTCCGGGGTGCCGGAGCTGATGGGCGGCCGGGTCCGGGCGTTCCACCCGTCCGTCTTCGGCGGGCTGCTGTACCGCCGGGGGCATCCTGCCGACGAGGCGGACGTCCTCCGTCACGGGGTGCCCCGCATCGACGTACTGGTGTGCAACTTCCGCGATCTGCCGCCGGACGACACCTCCGAGGACGTGCTGGACTCCATCGACGTGGGCGGCCCCGCCATGGTGCGGGCCGCCGCCAAGAACCACGCCGACGTGCTCCCCGTCGTGGACCCGGCGGACTACGGCGCCGTCCTCGCCGCCCTGGCCGCCGCCGACGGCCGGGCCGGCGCCACCGACCCCGGCTTCCGGCGCCGGCTGGCCGTGAAGGCGTTCGCACGTACGGCGGCCTACGACCGGTCGATCCACCGGCTCCTCGCCCGGCTCGCGGGGACCGGAGCGGGGCGGCCCCGGACCTGAGCCCGCACAGCCCCTGCGCCCACGACATCGAGGACGGTGGTCTTCCCCCATGGACATCCGGGCCCTGCACACGGAAGCACTGCTCGCCACGGACCGGTTCGTCGCCGCCGTCGGCGCCGACCGGTGGGAGGCGCCCACCCCGTGCGAGCGGTGGAACGTACGGCAGGTCGTGAACCACCTCGTGGCCGGGAACCTGTGGGTGCGCGAGCTGGGCGGCGGCCGGACGATCGAGGACGTCGGCACGGAACTCGACGGCGATCTGCTGGGGGACGACCCGGCCGCCGCGCACGCGGCCTCCGTCGCGGCGGCGACCGAGGCGTTCGCGGCCGGGGACGCCATGGACCGCCTGTGGCCGCTGTCCTACGGCGAGCGGCCGGGCCGGGTGTACGCCCGGCAGCGGTTCGTGGACGTGCTGATCCACGGCTGGGACATCGGCCGCGCGCTGGAGCCGGACCCGCGGCTGCCGGCCGGTCTGGTCGACGCCTGCCTGGAACTCTTCGACAGCCGCCCGCGGATGTTCGCCCAGTGGGGCTTCGCCGAGGTGACCGTGGAGCCGGGCGCGGACCCGCAGACCCGGCTGCTCGCCCTCGCCGGCCGCCGCCCCTGACCCGCCCGGGCGGGCACCGTACCGTCGGCTACCCCGGCGCCGGACCGTCCTCGTCCAGCGCCGCCAGGACCTCCCGGGTGTGCTCGCCGAGCACCGGGGGCCGCCGGTACACCCCGGAGGGGGTCGCGGTGAAACGGATGGGGCAGCCGGGGAACACCACCGGGCGGGCGCCGCCCGGCTGTTCCACGGCGACGAGCATGTCCCGGGCGCGCAGGTGGGGGTCGGTGAACAGGTCGGCGGCGTCGTTCACCGGCCCCAGCGGGACCCGGCCGCCGAGTTCCGCGGTGATCTCGGCGGTGGTCCGCTCCAGCGTCCAGCCGGCGATCGCGTGGTGCACGAGGACGGCGTTGGCGACCCGGTCACCGTTGGTGCGGGTCCGCTCGTCGGCGACGAGGTCGGGACGCCCGATCGTCTCGCACAGCACCTTCCAGTGGTTGTCCGTCGGGGCGGCGATGGCGCACTGGCCGTCCCGGGTGGGGAAGATGTCGAACGGCACCAGCTGCGGATGGCTGTTGCCGGTGGGGGCGCTGACCACGCCGGTGTAGGAGTAGCGGTAGACGGCGGTCTCGCACAGGGACACGATCGAGTCGACCATGGCCACGTCGACCATCTGGCCCTCCCCCGTGGCCCGCGCGTGGTGCAGGGCGGAGAGGACGCCGACGGCCGCGAGCGCGGCGGGGTACAGGTCGCCGATGGTCGGGCCGACGCGGACGCCCTCGTGCCCGGCCGGACCGGTCATGCTGACCAGCCCGCCCATGGCCTGCGCGACGATGTCGTAGGCGGGCCAGTCCACGTAGGGGCTGGTGCCGGTGCGCGGGTCGCCGAAACCGCGGATCGCCGCGTACACCAGCCGGGGGTTGCGGGCGTGCAGCGCCTCGTACTCCAGCCCCCAGCGCTCCATCACGCCCGACCGGTAGTTCTCCACCAGCACGTCCGCGCCGTCCACGAGCTTCAGCAGCCGCTCCCGGTCGGCGGGCGCGCCGAGGTCCAGGACGATGCCCAGCTTGTTGCGGTTGATGCTGGCGAACAGCCCGCCGTAGTGCCGGCCGGTGTCGTCCTTGGTGAACGGGCCGGCGAACCTGGGCAGGTCCCCGGCGGGCGGTTCGACCTTGATGACCTCGGCGCCGAGGTCGCCCAGGATCATCGTGCAGAACGGGCCGGACACGGCGCGGGTGAGGTCGACCACCCGGACGCCCCGGAGCGGGCCGGTGGGCCCGGGCCGCATCGGCGCGGCGTGCTCGTGGCCGGTCAGGTGGGCGCTCCGGTCGTCCGGCGCGTCGCCGGGGCTAGGCGTGGTCAATGCGTTCCGTCCCTTCCGAGGCGCTGACATCGGCGCGGCACAGGTAGCGGACCGGCCGGAACACCACGTCGCCGGTGAGCGAGACGGCCGCTATCGGGTGCGAGGGGCGCAGCCGGGGCTCGCCCCAGCCGGCGGCATCGAAGACGGCCAGCGCCGGCCTGCCGCGCCGGGCGGCCGTGATGTCGTAGGCGCGCTCGACCTGGATGAGCCGGTTGCCGCGCGGGGTGCGGGCCAGGTGCATGGAGTCGGTGAACTGCAGGTCGGCGGGGGCCAGCGGGACGGGGTCGAGCAGGCGCGCGTCGAGCAGCGGGCGGCCGGCCTCGCGGACCTCGGCGGCGGCGCCGTGGTGGCGCAGCCGCAGCCCCACGGCGGCCGGACGGGTGCGGTATCCCCAGCGCTGGGCGAGCAGCCGGGCGGCCTCCTCGCCGTCGATGAACCCGGACACGTGGAAGCCCCTGCCGCGCGCGCCGCTGCGGCACACGACGCGGGTCTCGGCCAGGGTGAACGGTCCGGCGTCGCTCTCGGCGGCCCGCAGCACGGACACGGTGATCACCGGGGGGTTGACCGGGTGCAGGGCCGGGGGCAGGACCTCCTGCCGGGCGTGGGCGTCTATCTGGTAGACGAGCTGGAGGAGTTCCGCGCCGTGGCAGACCAGCGGTTCGGTGGCGGGGGCGGCGACGTAGGGGGCGGACGCGGCCATCGCCTCGGGGTCGGCGGTTCCGCTGAGCATCAGTTGCCGCCCTCCGCGAAGTGCGGCATGACCTCGGCGGCGAACAGCCGCATGCTGGCCAGCACTTGGTCCTGGGGCACCAGATTCGCCGTGTTCAGCAGGAAGTTGATCGCGTCCACGCCCATGCTCTCCCAGATCTTGACGGCCTTGACGATGCGGTCCGGGTCGCCGATGGCGACGCCCTCGGGAACGGGCCGCCGGGCCGCCGGGTCGGCGTCGCGAACCCGGTCGACGCCGCCCGGCGCGAGGTTGCCGAGCGACCGGTACGCCGGGGTGGGGTAGACCTCCCGCGCCCACAGCAGCTGGCTGTTGAGCATGCCGAAGGCGTTGAACATGGTGCCGCCGATCCGGCTCGCGGTGGCGTCGTCCTCGTGGCAGAAGAGGTAGTTCATGGTGGCCACCTGGTCGTTGACGGCGCGGCCGGCCGGGTCGCACTGCTGGATGCGCTTGCGGTACTCGCCGGTGCGCCGTTCCTGTTCCTTGAAGCTCGCCGCGGCGACCCCGAGGCAGCCGATGCCCCGGTCGGCCGCGTCGCGTTCGGTGCCGGGCGAGGTCACCGTCACCCACAGCGGCGGGTGGGGGTCCTGCACCGGTTTGGGCACCACGGGACGCTCGGGCAGGGTGAAGGTGGTGCCGTCGTAGCCGACGCGTTCCTCGGTCCACATGCGGGGCAGTACGTCGATGTACTCGTCCCAGGACATCTTGGTGCTGTCCGGGTCGGCCATGAAGCCGCCCAGCTCGGTGATGGTCGAGGCGCGTGCGGTGCCGACGTCCAGCCGGCCCCCGGAGAGGATGTCGAGGGCGGCGGCCCGTTCGGCGACGCGCACCGGATGGTTGATCTGGGGCACGCACACCACGCCGCCGTGGCCGACCCGCAGCCGCGACGTCGACATGGCGACGGCGGTGAGGAAGACCTCGGGGGCCGAGCAGTGCGAGTACTCCTGGAGGAAGTGGTGCTCGACCGCCCAGGCCGTGGTGAAGCCCAGCTCGTCGGCGAGCCTGCTCTGTTCCAGGGCGTCCCGGTAGGCCTGTATCTCGTCGGCGTGGCCCAACGGCTGCGGTACCGACAGTTCGAAGAAGATGCCGAATTTCATGCGTGCTCCCGTCAGGCTCGTCCGGAGGCCGGCTGCGTGCGGTGGCCGCCGGGTGCGTCAGCCGGCCCCTGTCTCCGGGCCGCGCACCCGGCGTCCGGCGGCGACGACCAGCCGCGGGCGCAGCAGGGCCCCGAGGTCGCGCAGCGGGTCGCCGTCCACCGCGAGCAGGTCGGCGCGGTGGCCGGGCGTCAGCGTGCCCGCGTCCTCGATGCCGAGTCCGGCCGCGGCGCCGGAGGTGGCGGCGAGAAGCGCCTGGTGCCGGGTCAGTCCGATGCCGTCCTCCCCGGCCAGGGCCGCCAGGTCCGCCGGGAAGCCGTCGAAGGCGCGGTGCGGCACGCCCGCGTCCGAGCCCGCGACCATGGGCACCCCGGCGGCGAGCAGCAGCCGGAAGACCTCGCGGACGCGCTGGTGCCGGTCGCGGAACCGGGGGGCGATCAGCTCGGTGCCGTCGCGCATCCGGTGCAGGGCGCCGCTGATCGTGGGGACGAAGGCGATGGAGCGGGCGGCCATCAGGTCGGCGGTGGCCGGGTCGTAGGCGATGCCGTCGGCCGTCTCGAAGAGGCAGTGCTCGATGGTGCGCGCGCCCGCGGCGGCGGACCGGCGGATGCTGAGTGGGTCGTAGGCGTGGGTGGCGACCGGGCGGCCCAGCCGGTCGCTCTCCTCCACGCAGGCCCGGACCTCCTCCTCGCTGAACTGGGGCCGCACCGGGTTGGTCCGGGGCGTCAGGTTGCCGCCGCCGACCATGAGTTTGATCCAGTCCGCGCCGTCGCGTACCTGGGTCCGGACGGCCACCCGGATGTCGGTGGGCGAGTCGCACTCGTGGCTGAACCAGTGGCAGTGGCCGCCGGTGACGGTGATCGGCCGGCCGCTGGTCAGCACCCGCGGTCCGGGGATCCGGCCGTCGGCCACCGCGGCGCGCAGCGGGAAGGCGACCTCGTTCGGGGTGCCCAGGTCACGGACGGTGGTCACACCGGCCTCCACGGCGGCCCGCAGGTTGACCACGGCGCGTACGGCGAGGGCGGCGGCACCGGTCCGGGCCTCCCGCAGGTAGTCGCGGACGGGCACGTCCGAGCCGCTGAAGGTCAGGTGCACATGGGCGTCGATGAGCCCCGGCATGAGGGTGGCGCCGGGCAGGTCCAGCCGGGTGGCGGCCGTGGTGTCGCCGTCACCGAGGTCCGCCTGGCGGCCGACGGCGGCGATGCGGTCGCCGTCGAGGAGCACGAACCCGTACCGGAGGGGTGCGGCGGCGGTCCCGTCCCAGACCCGGTCGGCCGTGACGAGCCAACGCCCGGTACATTCCCGCTCGTTCACGCTCCCTCCTCCTCGCCGGGTACGCGGGCACGCGGGCCGCGTGCGGGCCCGCGCGGCGGCAGGACGGCGACGTCCGTGCCGCGGCGGGTGGGATGCGCGGGGCCGGAGGCCATGGGCGTGCCGGGTCGCGGGGGTGGCGTGGCGGTGTGGTCCGACGGTCGCTCGCGCCGCGCGGTCACGGCGCCGGCCGCGGTGGGCCCGTCGGCGCGGGGTGCCGCCCCGCAGCGGTGCGGGGGCGGTGGCGCGGGCGTCGCCCGCCCGGCACACGGCGGTATCAGGTCCATGCCGCACCCGCCCCGGGCTCGGTGCGGCGGGAGCCGGGCGCGAGGGCCGCGAGCCGGTCCAGTACCCGGTCCAGGTCCTGGGCGCCCCACACCCGCGTACCGGTCCACAGTTCGCACAGCGACCGGTACATCTCGCCGACGAGTTCCACCACTTCGCGCGGGAGGGGGTCGGGGGCGGGCCAGGCCGAGCGGGGACGGCCCTCGCGGACCCACTCCTCCACCCGGGACTGCAGGCCGGTGGCCGCGTAGTGGTCGCGCAGCACCTGCTTGTCGGCGTGGGCGCCGTCCAGCAGCAGCCGGGCCTCGTCGGGGGTGCCCGCGTGGTCGACCAGGATCAGCCGGCCCCGCGCGTCCCGGCCGTACTCGACCTTGCCGTCGGCGAGCACCAGCCCGACGCGGCGGGCGTGCGCGGCCACCACCTCGGCCACCAGCCGGGTACGGTCCTCCAGTTCGGCCTGCTGCTCCGCGTCCAGCCCGCCGATCGCCGCGGCTTCGTCCCGGCGCACGAAGCGGTCGATCTCCTCCAGCTTGGTGGTGTATTCGATGACCGGGCGTTCCAGTACGGTGCCGGGGGCTGGGGGACGCGTGAGGCCGATGTCGGCCGGTTCCAGCCGGCCCAGTCGCAGGCGACGCAGCACCGAGGAGCCCTCGGGGAGCATGGTGCGGAAGATGACCTGGAGCGGGACGAGGTGGTTGACGTCCGCCGGCCCGAGCGGCCGTTCCCTCGGGTCGACGACCCTCAGCAGGTCGAACTCCAGCCGGTCGGGCGGGTGGTAGGCGCGGAAGTGGCTGGGCACGCCCGCCTCGGCCAGCAGGCCGAAGTTGAACGCCGCGATGCGGCAGCACGCCTCGCCCTTGCCGGGGACGGAGTCGGGCATCTTGCCGTAGTGGAAGACCGAGTAGTCGTCGGTGAACCGGAAACTGCCCACTCCGGTGCGCCCGTCGGCCGGTGCCCGCCGGACGTCGAGATCCTTGGTCGAGAATCTCTTCGGCACTGCTGCCTCCTCGCGTGCTCGTGCCCGGCGGGGTTCAGTCGACGGTGGTCCGGCCGTCGTCGTCGAGCACCGGGACCCAGTCGACGTCGGCGGGGACGTTCCGGGCGCCGCTGAACCAGAACTCGCGGACGACGCCCGCTTCCCGCAGCCCGGACAGCCACCGGACGGCGGCCCCGGGGCGCCGGGTGAAGGCGTAGCACATCGGTCCCTCGGAGCTCATCGCGACGGCGTCGATCCCCTGCCCCCGGCGCGCTTCCTCCAGCAGGTGCTTGACCTGGGAGGACTGCATGTCGATCTGTTTCTGCTTGAAGTGGCTCTCGTAGGTCAGGAAGTTCACCGCGCGGCAGAAGGCCGGGTAGTCGGCCTCGAGGACCGAGGTGGCCAGGTTCATCAGGACCGCGTGGGCGGTGCGGCGGGCCTCCTCGGCCGGGATGGGCAGCGTCCGGGCGAAGAACTGCCGTTCGGTCTCGCCGTGCATCTGGTGGCCGTCGGGGATGATCACGAGGACCGGCCAGGTGGGGAACGGCGCCGAGATCAGCACGGGGGGCCGTTTCCCGCCGCCCGCGAACCGGGTCGGGACCAGGTAGCGCTTCGGGTCCTCGGCGAAGTCGTCGGGGTTGAGGTGGCCGCCGTCGACCAGGAAGCCGCCTCTTTCTATGAGGTTGGGGCTGGCGCCCGAGGTGCCGGCCCGGCCGGCGGTCCGGGCTATCTCCGCGGTGCCGACCTGGAGGCCGGCGAACTGGGCGTAGGCGCGGCCCACGGCGACGGCCGTGGTGGTGCCGGAGCCGAAACCGGTGTGCGGCGGGAGGCCCTTGCGGATCACCACCTTCGCGGGCGGGCCGCCCCACGCCTCGCGCAGGCGGTCCAGCAGGGCGCCGACGGCCTCCTGGTGGGCCGAGCCGTTCTCGTCCGCCTCGACCGCGTTCTCGTGGTGCGGCAGGACGACGGCCTCCAGGCCGGGCGAGCGCAGCGCCATGGAGGCCATGCCGTTGCGGCGGCCGGTCTCGCCGTTCAGGTCGATCAGTGTGAAGCTGACGCGGCATCCGGTGCGGACGCGCACGCCCCATTCCTGCGACAGGGCCTCGGACATGGCGTCTCCCCCAGTCTCCTCAGTGGACCGCGTCGCTCTGCGCGTCCTCGACCACCAGGTCCTCGTACCGGGCCCCCGGCTCGATCAGGCCCCAGCGCCGCATCCAGGCGTAGGCCTTCTCGAACTCCAGGCGGGTGTACGGCTCCGGGGGTACGTAGCGCAGCCGCGGCAGGTGGAAGTCGTCGGGGGTGACCTCGCCCGCGAAGACCTCGGGCAGCGAGTCGATCAGGTAGTGCAGGTAGGGGCGCTTGTCCCGGCCGAGCGCGGCGACCGCGCGGTTGACCGCCCGGTTGCAGGCCGCGTAGACGGCGCGGTCGAAGTCCGGTGCCACCAGCTCCAGTCCCGCGTAGTGGGTCTCGATGACCTTCTGGAAGCCCTGCTTCTCGGCCAGGGTGATCCACGGTTCCGACAGGGCGACGGCCGCGGCCTCGCCGGACTGGACGGCGCGGTAGCCGTCGAGGGTGTGGTAGCCCACCGTCTTGATCTCGTCGGCCTCCAGGAAGCCTTCCAGCATCTGGATCGCGGCGTAGTGGTTGCCGTTGTGGAAGCTGACCGCCACGGGCGCGTTCGCCAGCGTCTGGGGATAGATGTGCTTCGAGCCGGGCGCCGCCATGAGGGCCATCACCGCGACCGACGAGCGTTTCCCGATGATCCTCGCTCCCCGGCGGCTGTCGTGGGCGCGCCGGATCTGCCCCCACTCGCAGGCTCGGTACAGGTCGACCTGCCCCTCCTCGAAGGGCACGTGGTTGCGGATGGAGTCGACCAGCTCGTGGTCCGCCACCGGTTCGGTCAGCCTCTGCTCCGCGCGGTTCTGGATGAATTCCACCGCGACGTTTTCCTCGGCGAAATAGCCGAGTTCGTCGGCGACCAGCCAGGGCAGCGCGAAGACGGCGGACGGGCCGACACCTTCGGTGCGCACGGTAACCGTCATGAAAAACGACCCCTCTCCGAAACCGTATTCCGCCCGACTGAAGGAGTATCACACCGGGGGCGGACTGCCAACCCCGCCTGGTTTTCCCCGGATTAGGGCAGGGATGAATCGCGGCACCGTTCCCCTGATTTCCCGGCCAGGAAACCATGGTCGAATATCTCGTACGGGTATCTCGTGCGGGTAATTCAGGGTCTTCGGGCGGGCTCGGGAGGCACGGGGGCCCGTGCCTGCTCCACCGTGAGGACCGCCCGCGCCCTGGCCACGCCGAGCGCGAGGCACTCGGGAGGGGGCAGGTCCGACAGCAGCCCGGCCAGGAAGCCGCCGGCGAAGGCGTCGCCGGCGCCGACCGCGCTGGTGACCGGGGTGCCGGGCGCGGCGACACGGTGCCGGCCGCCCGGCCCGTGGACGAGCGCGCCGCGGGCGCCCAGGGTGACCACGCCGAGCATGCCGTGCCGGGCCAGCACCGCGGCCGCCGCCTCGGCGTCGTCGGTGCCGGTGAGCGCCGTGGCCTCGGCCTCGTTGCCGAGGACGACGTCGACTCCGGCGGCCAGCAGTTCGGCGAAGCGCCGGCGGCGGGTGCGGACGAGGGCGGGGTCGGAGAGGGCGAGGACGCGCCGGGCGCCGAGCGCGACGGCGCGCCGCAGGGCGTCCCGGGCCGCCGCGCAGCCCTCCTCGGAGGCCAGCAGATAGCCCTCGACCAGCATGCCGTCGCAGGAGCCGGCGTCGGCCAGGCACGCCTCCACCGCGTCCGGCAGCATCCGCAGCCGCCCGCGCTCGCCCTGCCAGATGAGGAAGGCCCGCTCGCCGTCGGGGAGCAGCAGCACCAGGCAGCGCCCGGTGCGGCCCCGACCGGGCGTGCGAACCGGCACCGACACTCCGCGCCCGGCCAGGTCGTCCCGGACCGCCTGGGCGAGCGGGTCGTCCATGCACGCCGTGGCGAGCGCCGCCCGGCCGCCGTCGGCCACGAAGGCGACGCAGGTGTTGGCGGCGCTGCCGCCCGCCGACACCACGGCCCGCGCGCCCTCCCGCTCCAGCCGGGCGACGACCTCCGCCAGCGCGTCGAACTCCAGGAAGTCCGCGGTGCCCGGTTCGACCCCGAGCCGGGCGCACACCTCCGGCGGGACGGCCACCACCAGGTCCGCGAGGGCGTCCCCGAGCGCGACGAGACTCGCGGGCGCCATCAGAGGCGCTCCGCCGGGCGGGTGAAGCGGTCCGCCGTCGCCGCCCGCTCCCCATGGTCGCCGTCGGCCGGCGCGAGCGATTCACGACCGGGCAGACCGAGGAATTCCCCGATCTTCCGCTCGGCGCGGATGCTGTTATCCCGTAACGGGGCGTCCCCGTCCACGAGAAGAAAGTGATCGATTCTCAAGAGGATCTCCCGGCCGCCTCGTTCGAAAGTCTCGGGCGCTTCCCATTACAGCAGTTTCGGGATGACCTCCCGGGTCAGCAGCAGGAAAGAGGCGTGACTCAACGGCGCGCACAGCAGGTAGTGCAGGCCGATCTCCTCCTTGAGGGCCCTGATGTGTTCGGCGACCCGGGCGGGGCTGCCGTGGATCACGACGTCGTCCGCGTAACGCTCGGCCCGGTCCCGGCTGTCGTGTCCCGCCCCGCGCGCCCCGGCCGGGCGGATGCCTCGGGAGTAGTCGCGCCGGGCGGGGTCGCTCAGGGAGCCGAGGGTCCAGCGCGCGCCGCGCAGCGCGATCTCCCGGGCCTCCTCGTCGGTCGGGGCGACCGCGATCAGCCGTGCCATGGGGACGACCCGGCCGTCGACGGGATGACCGGCGTCGGCCAGGCCCTGCCGGTACGCCCGGTACTTGGCCCCGATGCCGGCGTGGGTGGAGTGCGGGTCCATCAGGATGGAGTAACCGGCGGAGGCCGCCCAGGCGACCGCCTCGGGTGAGGAGGCGGCCATCCACACCGGCGGGTGGGGCCGTTGCAGGGGTTTGGGCAGTACCTCGATGTCCTCGAAGGAGTGGAACCGGCCCCGGTGGGTGAGGCGTTCCTGCCGCCAGGCCCCGAGGACGACCTCCACGTTCTCGCGGAACAGGGCGTAGCTGCGTTCGAGGTCGAGTCCGAACACCCGGAACTCGGTGGGGTCGTTCCCGCGGCCCGCGCCCCAGTTGACCCGCCCGCCGGAGACCACGTCCAGCAGCGCGATCTCCTCGGCGAGCCGCAGCGGGTGGTGCATCGCGGCCAGCGAGACGGCGGTGCCGATGCGCAGCCGTTCGGTGCGGGCCGCGACCAGGGCGCCCATCATGCTCACCGACGGGGAGACCGAGTAGGTGGTGAAGTGGTGTTCGGCGAGCCACACCGCGTCGTAGACCCCCGACCGCTCCATGATGTCGATCCGTTCCAGCGCGCGGCTGTAGACGGTCTCCGGTGGTATCCGGCGGCCGGGCCAGGAGAAGAACTGCAGTACGCCGAAGCCGAGCCGGCCGTGGTCCGCTGTCGTCATGCCAGTCACCCCAGTTTCGCCGAGCGCCGGTAGGTCACCTCGGGGTCGGTGAGTACGTTGACGAGGTACGGCTCCCCCGCCGCGAAGGCCCGGCGCAGCGCCGGGGCGATCCGCCGCGGGTCGGTGACGGTCTCGCCCGCTCCGCCGAGCGCCTGGACGACCTGGTCGTAGCGGCTGCCCGGCCTCAGGTCGGCCGCGACGTCCGCGCCGTAGAGGGCGCGCATGGGGTGCTTCTCCAGCCCCCAGCCGCCGTTGTTGCCGACGACCATCACCACCGGCAGCCGGTGCCGCACCAGTGTGTCGACGTCACCGGCCGAGAAGCCGAAGGCGCCGTCCCCGAGGAGGAGCACCACCTGCCGGTCCGGGTGCCGCAGCCGGGCGGCGATCGCGTAGCCGATGCCGTTGCCGAGGCAGCCGAACGGGCCGGGGTCGAGCCAGTGGCCGGGCAGGTGGGAGTCCAGGAGCCGGCCCGCGTACGACACGAAGTCGCCGCCGTCGCCGATGACCACGGCGTCGTCGTCGAGCTGGGCGATCAGTTCCCCGAGGACGCGGGCCGGGTGGATGGGCTCGCCCGCGTGTTCCAGTTCCGGCCGTTCGGCCGCGCGCAGGGCGCGTTCGCGTGCGCGCAGCCGCCGTATCCACTCCTTGTGGTCCGCCCGGGACCCGGACCAGGCCGCCATGCCGTCGAGGATGTGCCGCAGGTCACCGGCCGGGGCGGCGGCCGTGGGCACGTGCGTGGCGCGCAGCGCGGGATGGTCCACGGCGTGGACCACGCGCGCGTCGCCGAACCGGCCGAAGGAGAGCCGGAAGTCCAGGGGGGTGCCGGCCACCACGACGACGTCGGCCTCCTTCAGGGCGCCCCGGGACCGGCTGAACGCCAGCTCGTGCCGGGCGGGCAGACAGCCGCGGCCCTGCCCGTTGGCGAACGTCGGCACGCGCAGCGACTCGGCGCAGTGGCGCAGCGCCTCCCAGGCCCCGCCCCACCACACGTCGCCGCCGGCCACGAGGACCGGGCGGCGGGCGGTGGCCAGGAGTTCCGCGGCCTTGGCGACCTCGTCGGGGTCGGGGGCCGGCGGGTCGACGGCCGACGGCGGGCACAGGGGGGCGCGCGCCCGGCGGTGCATCACGTCGAGGGGGATGTCGAGGAACACCGGGCCGCGGTGCGGGGTGGTGGCGGTGGCCGTGAGCGCCCGCAGCTCGGCGGGGATGGCGTCGGTGCGGGTGACGGTCCGGGCGTCCTTGGTCACCGGCGCGACCAGGGGGATGTGGTCGAACTCCTGCAAGGCGCCGGAGCCCCAGCGCTTCCGTGCGGCCCGCCCGGCCAGCACCACGACGGGTACGCCGTTGGCCTGGGCGGTCGCCAGTCCGCTGATGCCGTTGGTGACGCCGGGTCCGGCGGTGAGCAGCGCCACCGCCGGGCGGCGCCCGAGCCTGGCACTGCCTTCCGCGGCGAACACGGCGGTCTGTTCGTGGCGGACGTCGACGATGCGCATCCCGGCGCCGGCCGCGGCGTGCAGCACGGAGAAGATGTGCCCGCCCGACAGGGTGAACAGGGTGTCCACGCCGAGCGCCCGCAGCGCGGCGACAGCGAGCTCCCCACCTTCCCCCTCGACCCACCGGCCCCCGGCCGGGGCCACGTCACCATCGCCCTGCCGGGACCCAGCCGGGACCACCTCCCCGTCAACCCACCCGGGCCGGCCCGAGGCCGCCTCCCCGTCAACCCACCCATGCCCCGTCAGGGCCACCTCCCCATCGACCGGCCCAGCCCCCGTCAGGACCGCGTCCCCATCGCCCCGCCCAACCCCAGCCGAGGCCGCCTCCCCGTCAACCCGCCCGGGCCGGCCCGAGGCCGCCTCCCCGTCAACCCACCCAGACCCGCCCGGGGCCGCCTCCCCGCCCTCCGGGCCACCGGCCGGCGTGCCGGTTCGGCGGTCGCTCGGCTCGGGCTCAGCAGTCGGCATGGCGGAGGGGTGCGGGGGTCCGGTGGAGGCGGGCCTTCGTGAGGGGCAGCGGGGGCTTGGGGGCGAGGTCCGTCGGGTGGGTGACGGGCTCGCCCGGTGGGCCGGTCCGCGGTCCCGGGGTGGCCGGGGCCGGGCTCGCCTCCGCGCGGGGCCGGGTCGGCCGGAGCCTTTCGAGGTCGGGCCTCGGCACGGTCTGGTGACGAGGGTTCCGGTAACCGTTCGGGTCCACGCCTGCCCCTTTGGTCGGCTGCTGCGGTCGTCGGGCTACTCGCGCTGCGTCCCCACCCGCAGCTCGCGGAAGGGCACGTCGCGGTCGGCCTCCGGCTCCCGGGGCAGGCCGAGCACGCGCTCCCCGATGAGGTTGCGCTGGATCTCGTCGGTGCCGCCCGCGATGGACAGCGACTGCACCGACAAGGCCATCTGCTGGAACGCGCCTTCGTCCGTGGTCTCCGGACCGGTCAGCATGCCCTCGGCGCCCAGCAGGGACAGGGCGGTGTCGCGGGCCTGCCGTCCGGTGGCGGAACCGACGAGCTTGCCCAGGGACGCCTCGGGCCCGGGGCGGCGCGCGGCGCGGGCCCGCTGGTTGCGCATGCGGTTGGTCCGCGCCGTCACGTACAGGGCCGCGAGCCGCTGGCGGACGACGGGGTCCTCGGACCGGCCGAGTTCACGGGCGAGGGCGATCAGCGCCTCCGGGGTGCGCACGCCCCGGCGCACCCCGGCGGCCCGTTCCGCCCGGCGGTGTTCCTCGGCGAGTTCCGCGATGGGGCGGTGGAGCATCCCGGCCCGCCGGCCGGGCCGGGCGATGCGCGCGGGCCTCAGGACGCCCCCGCCGCCCACTTCCTCGCGTTCGTAGGCCAGGCTGGCCACGGCCAGCGGCCAGCCCTGGCCGACGGCGCCGATGACGTGCCCGGCGGGCACCACCACATCGGTGAGGAAGACCTCGTTGAAGGTGGCGCGGCCGTTCATCTGCCGGATCGGCCGGACGTCGACGCCGGGCTGGTCCAGGTCGACGACGAACAGGCTGATGCCCTTGCGTTTGGGGACGGAGGAGTCCGTGCGGGCCAGGGCCAGTCCCCGGTCGGCGTCCTCGGCCTCCCGGGACCACACCTTCTGGCCGTTCAGGATCCAGCGGTCCCCGTCGCGGTGGGCCCGCAGTTGCAGGCTCGCCAGGTCCGACCCGGCGCCGGGCTCGCTGAACAGCTGGCACCAGGACTCCGTACCGGCGGCCAGCGCGGGGACCCAGCGGCGCTGCTGCCCGGGCGTGCCGTGTTCCAGCAGGACCGGGCCGCCCACCATCTGTCCGACACCACCGGGCGGGCCGATCGCGCCGGCTTTTCCGATCTCCTCGGTTATCACCCGGGCCGCCGTGCGGTCCAGGCCGCGGCCGCCCATTCCGGCGGGCCAGGCGGGAAAGGCGTATCCGGCCTCGGCGAGCGATCTCCACCAGTCGCCGACCGGAAGTTCCTCGCTCCAGTTCTCCCGGAGCCAGTCCCGTATCTCCTGCCGTAGCTCCGCCGGCCGGCCGGATTCCCGATTACCTGCCACCTGCCGGACACCTCCGAGGACTCGGTCGCCCTGTCCGTCATCTGTCGCACCACGGAATCCGCATGATCGATGTGGGGAATCCGGGCCCGCGGACGGCAGGACCCTCGTGCACGTGTATCGGGTGTGCGAAACGGTGGAACCCGGGCCGGTGCTGAAAGAGGATCACTGGTTGCCCGGTACAGCCAGTCTAGGGTCGGGCCGGGCCCAGGCCGATACGGAATCCAATTGATCGTCTTTTTTGGCTCATATCGTTCAGTGGCGTGCCGTCCCGTCGGCGCGGGGCCTTTTCCGTCCGGACGGGCGGAGTGTGTTTCCGGCCGGTGCCGGGCTCATACGGCCGCGCGCCGCACCGAGGCGCGCAGCAGGAGCGTCCCGGGGAGGCAGACGGCGAGCACGGTGGGTGCGACGGCCCACCAGCCGTCGGCCGCCAGCACCGCGAAGCTGACCAGGGGCGGGCCGAGCAGCGAGCCGAGGCTGCCGACCTGGGCCAGGAGCCCGTTGGCGAGGTCGATGTCGGCGGTGTCCGCGACGACGGCGGGGATCATCGCGAACGCGGCGGCGACGACGAGTTCGTTGGCCAGTGCCACGAGGACCGCGCCGGCGGCGGCGAGGCCGGTGCCGCCCCAGTGCAGGAAGGCGACGGCCGTGCCGAGGGGCATCAGCAGCGCGCCGGTGAACAGCCGGCGCACCGGCACCCCGCGCCGCAGCAGCCAGCCGCTGAGGAAGCCGCCGACGGTGCCGGTCAGCGAGACGGCCCCGGTGAGGGTGCCCGCCACGGACGTGGGCACGTGGAGGACTTCATGCAGATAGGTGGGGAGCAGGGACACCACCGCGACGATGGTGCCGCTGGCGGTGGCGAAGCCCAGGGACAGCAGGAAGGGCCGCGACAGGCGGCGCACCGCGCGCCGGTCGAGGGACGGCACGGCCGGGGCCGGCTCCCCGGCGGCCGCGGTCCGCCCGCCGCGCGCGAGGACGGCGGCGGCCCCGGCGGCGAGCAGGGCGCACGCCTGGACGACCAGCCAGGTGCGCCAGCCGAGGAACGCCGACAGCACCCCGCCGAGGAACAGCCCCAGCGCCAGGCCCACCGGGAAGTACGTGCCCCACACGGCGAGCGCGGTCATCCGCCGGGGCCCGCCGCCCATGGCGATGATGAGCGCCGGGGCGGCCACGACGACGGCGACGTACCCGACCCCTTCCACCAGGCGCGCGCCCAGCAGCGGCCAGAAGTCACCGGCCCGCGCCTCCAGCAGCCCCGCCGCCGCCATGACGACGCAGCCGGCCGGCAGGGCCCTGCGGGGCGCCGTGCGGGCGACGAGATAGCCGACCGGCAGCCCGACCACGGCGGCGACCGCCGTGATGGAGGAGGTGACCAGCGAGACCTGGTCGAGGGAGAGGGTCAGCGCGGCGCGCAGGTCCACCGCGATCGGGGCGATCTTGCCGAGCCCGGTGGCCGCCAGCATCCCGCAGCCGTAGAGCAGCGCGAACCGCGCCCAGTACGCCGAGGAACCCGGGGTTCCGGCGGCCTCCGGCTGCCCGGTCCGGACAGCGTCGTCTGCGTCGCTCTTCACGGGCCGGTCACCTGATGCGTCGGGGATACACGGAACCCGGAGCCTATCCGGGGCACTGCCGGGCGGCAAGGCGCCATACGAGTGGCCGCCGGGCAGCGAGTTGACATACTGTCAGGCGTCCCGGGATTTTCCCTGACCGTAAAGATCCGGACAACGGTCATCGGAATTCGCCGTCCCGCCGCGCGGGCGCGGTCGTGCGCCCGCGGACCGGCGGCGGAAATACGGCCGTCGCCGCCGCATTCCGGTCGGCTCCGCGAAATGCCCGGCCGACGGGCGGGGTTGACGGCTGCCGTGAGGGCCCGGTTTCCTGGAACGCGGACACGACCGGGGCCCGCGGAACGTCCTGGTGATACCGCTCGGTGAAACCTGGTGAAACCGCTCGGCGAAAAGGGGCGGGACGGCTCCGCTGCCGTCATTTCGAACTCCCGCACAGCTCACGCGAAAGACGCCGCGCGACCGGCGTCGGTATTTCTTCCGGAGAGGCGGCCATGGTCGGCGAGCCCGCGCGTCTGCGTCTGAAGTACGGCCTCAATCCCCAGCAGCGCGACGCGGTGGCCCAGCCCACCGACGGCGGTCCCCTGCCCTTGTCCGTCCTGTGCGGCACGCCCTCCGTCGTGAACCTGCTGGACGCCTTGCAGGGCTGGCAGCTGGTACGGGAGGCGAGCCGGGCGCTGGGCCTGCCCGCGGCGGCGTCCATGAAGCACGTCTCCCCCGCCGGTGCGGCCGTCGCCGGCGAGGTCGACCCGGTCGCCCGGGCCACCTTCCGGCTGGGCGACGCCGAGGTGTCGGGCCCGGCGTCGGCCTACGCCCGGGCCCGGGACTGCGACCCGCGCTCCTCCTACGGCGACCTGGTGGCCCTGTCGCATCCCGTCGACCGGGACACCGCGGCGCTCCTGGCCCGGGTCGTCTCGGACGGCGTCATCGCACCGGACTTCGAGCCGGGCGTGCTGGAGGTGCTGGCACGGAAGAAGCGCGGCGCCTTCCTCGTGCTGCGCGTCGACCCCGCCTACGAGCCACCCGACCGGCAGGTCAGGGACGTGTTCGGGGTCCGGATCACGCAGGGCGCCGACCCGCTCGTGATCGACCCCGGCACGCTGGCCGAGGGCACCGCGGGCGGCACCCCACCGACCCGGCAGCAGGTGCGGGACGCCGTGCTCGGGCTGATCACCGTGCGGTACACCCAGTCCAACTCGGTGGCGTACGTCCACGGCGGGCGCACGATCGGCATCGGGGCGGGCCAGCAGTCACGGGTGGACTGTGTGCGGCTGGCCGGGGAGAAGGCCGACCGCTGGCGGCTGCGGCGGCACCCGCTGCCGGCCGGGGCCCGGTTCCCCGGCTCGATGACGGTCCAGGACCGCGTGAACAGCGTGATGCGGCTGATCGAGGGGGAGCCCGGCTCCTGGCCCGGCGCGGATCAAGCGGATCAAGCAGATCAAGCGGACCGTCAGGTCGCCGGTCCGCCCGCCGAGCCGCTGGGTCCCGCCGAGCGGAGCGCCTGGCTGGCCGGGCACACACCCTGCACCCTCGTCTCCGACGCCTACCTGCCCTTCCGGGACAACGTGGACGTCGCGGCGGCGCACGGGGTGCGCTGCATCGTCGAGGGCGGCGGGTCGGCGCGCGGCCAGGAGGTCGCGGCGGCCTGCGAGGAGCACTCCATCACCCTGGTCCGGACCGGACTGAGGCTGTTCTGCCACTGAACCGCGGAGGCCCTGTGGAAGCGGAGGCACCGGACGGCACACGGCTCGCCGCGGCGGCGGACCACCCCGTGGCGCCCGGATTCGACGACATCACTATCGAGGCGCTGCTGGCGCGCCGGACGCTCAAGTGGGGCCGGCACGGCGGGGAGGTGCTGGGCGCCTGGGTCGCGGAGATGGACTTCCCCGTGGCCCCCGCCGTGCGCGAGGCCGTGCACGAGGCGATGGAGCGCGGCGAGACCGGCTATCCGCTGCGTGACATCCGCACCGGGCTGCCGTCCGCCTGCGCCGACTGGCTGGCCCGGACCAGCGGCTGGACGGTGCCGGCCGAGCGGATCTTCCTGATCCCCGACGTGCTGACGGGGGTCGGCCTCGGCATCAGCGCGTACAGCCGTCCGGACAGCACCGTGGTCGTCCCCACCCCCGCCTATCCGCCGTTCCTGGAGGTCGTGTCGGCGCTGGGCCGGCGTGCCGTCGAGGTGCCCCTCGTCCCGGACGGCGCACGGCGCGTCCTGGACCTCGACGCCATCGGCGCCGCGCTGGCCGGCGGCGCGGGAACCGTGCTGCTGTGCAATCCGCACAACCCGCTGGGCAGGGTGTTCACCCGGCCCGAACTCCGCGCGCTCGGCCGCTGCGTGGCCGCGCACGGCGCGCGGGTCGTCGCCGACGAGATCCACGCCCCGCTCACCTACCCCGGGCACCCCCACATCCCGTACGCCTCCGTCTCGCCGGAGGCCGCCGACCACACCCTGACCCTGGTGTCCGCCGCCAAGGGCTGGAACATAGCCGGGCTGAAGTGCGCGCAGGCCGTGCTGACCAGCGACCGCGACGTCCGGCGGTGGCGGGCCCTGCCGTTCCACTCCCGGCACGGGGCCAGCACCCTGGGCATCGCGGCGAACATCGCCGCCTACCGCGCGGGCGACCCCTGGCGCCGGGAGGCGGTGCGCTATCTGGACGGCAACCGTCGCTTCCTGGCACGGGTGCTGGGCGAACGGCTCCCGCAGGCGCGCTACTCGATGCCGGAGGCGACCTATCTGGCGTGGCTGGACTGCTCCTTCACCGGCCTGGACGACCCGGCCGGCTTCCTGCTGCGCGAGGCCCGCGTCTGCCTGAGCGACGGGGCGTTCTTCGGTGCGGCCGGCCGGGGGTTCGTACGCCTGAACTTCGCCACGTCGCGCCGGATCCTCGAACGCCTCACCGCCGCCGTGGTCGAGGCGCTGGCGCCATGACGCCCCCGGCCGAGGAACGGGACGTGCCGGTGGCGGGCCCGACCGCGCCGGGCGTCGGTGTCGCCCTCACGGTGAACGCGGTACCGGCCCGGTGCGTCGTGGATCCGCGCGAGTCGCTGCTGGACGTGCTGCGCGACCGGCTCGGTCTGACCGGGGCCAAGAGGGGCTGTGACCACGGGCAGTGCGGCGCCTGCACGGTTCTCCTCGACGGCCGGCGGATCCTTCCCTGCCTGATGCCGGCGGTACAGGCCCGGGGCGCCGAGGTGACCACGATCGAGGGCCTGGCGGCACCCGACGGCACCCCGCACGCGGTGCAGCGGGCGTTCCTCGACCAGGACGCCCTCCAGTGCGGCTACTGCACGCCGGGGCAGATCATGTCGGCGGTCGCCTGCCTGGCCGAGGGGCACGCCGGTGACGACGAGGAGATCCGGGAGTACATGAGCGGCAATCTGTGCAGGTGCGGGGCCTACCCGCAGATCGTGGCCGCGGTCCGCCAGGCGGCCGGTCCGGCCGCCGCCCGCCCCGGGGGACGGCCGGATGCGTGAGTTCGCGTACACGGCCCCCGCCACCCTCGCGGACGCCGTCGAGGCACTGGCCCGGGGCGGCCCCGGGACGCGGGTCCTGGCCGGCGGCACCACCCTGTACGACCTGATGAGGCTGGGCGTCGAGACGCCCCGCGCGCTGGTCGACATCCGCCGGCTGCCGGAGCTGGCGGGGTTCGACACCTCGGGCCCGGAGGAGCTGGTGTTCGGCGCCGGGGCCCGGATGGCCGACGTGGCGGCGGACCCGGTGCTGCTGCGGGACTACCCGGCCCTGGCCGAGTCCCTGGCCAAGGCGGCCTCCCCGCAGCTGCGCAACATGGCGACCGTCGGCGGCAACCTGCTGCAACGCACCCGCTGCCCGTACTTCCGCGCCGGCCCGCCGTACCCGTGCCACAAACGCGCGCCGGGCAGCGGATGCGCCGCCCGGCGCGGACCGGACCGGGACCAGGCGGTCCTGGGCACGAGCGCGTCCTGCACCGCCGCCTACCCCGGTGACTGGGCGGTCGCGCTGCTCGCCTTCGACGCCCGGCTGGACCTGGTGGGCCCCGCCGGGGCACGGACCATCGCGCTGGCCGCCCTGCACCGGGCACCGGCGGACACTCCCCAGTACGAGCACACGCTGGCGGACGGCGAACTGATCGTCCGGATCCGCGTCCCCGTCACCGCGGCCGGGCGCGGCTCGGTCTATCACAAGGCCGGGGACCGCGAGTCGTTCGCCTTCGCGCTCGCCTCCGCCGCGGTCGCCGTGGAGCTGGACCGTCACGGCACCGTCGTGGACTGCCGGATCGCGCTCGGCGGACTCGCCACGCGGCCCTGGCGGGTACCGGCCGCCGAACGCGCGCTGCTCGGCGGCGCCCTGACCGGTGAGGCGGCCCGGCGCGCGGGCGAGATCGCGCTGACCGGGGCACGCCCCGGTGCGGACAACGGCTTCAAGACGGCCCTGGGCGCCCGCACCGTCGCCGAGGCCCTGCGCGTCGCCCACGAACGGTGGCCCCGGTGACCGACCACCCCGCCCACCCGAAGGACCCGGTGACCGACCGCGACCCCCGACCGGCGGACCCGGCGACCGACCGCTGCCCGCGACCGACGGAGCCGGTGGAGCCGGCGAGCCCGGTGGCCGACCCCCATCCGCGACCGGCGGACCCGGTGACCGGCCCGTCGGTGGTCGCGGGGCGCGTCGACGCGTACGACAAGGTGACCGGGCGGACCCGTTACACCGGCGACCTCACCCGGCCCGGCCTGCTGCACGCCGCGCTGTCCACCGCGACGGCCGGCCGGGGCCGGGTCGTCGAGATCGACACCCGGGCCGCCCGCGCCGTGCCCGGCGTACGGCTGGTGCTGACCCGGCTGGACGGCGGGGCGGTGCGCCCTCCCGGCCACCCGGCCGCCGGCTCCGGGTACGGCTTCCAGAGCCTCCAGCCCCTCCTGGACGACCGGGTGGCCTACCGCGGCCAGCCCCTCGCCCTCGTGGTGGCGGACACCCCGGTCGCCGCCGAGGAGGCCGCCGGACTGGTCCGCGCCGTGTACGCGGCACAGCCCGTGGCGGTCACCCTCGACGCCGTGGGCGCGGAGACGGTGGCACAGGCCGAGGTGCTTCCGGAGCCCCGGTTCGCGGACGTCTCGACGGGGGACGCGGAGGAGGTCTTCGCCCGCAGCCCGGTCCGGGTCGACGCGGTGTTCGACTTCGCGCCGCAGCACCACGTGCCGATGGAGTTGCCGGCCACCGTGGTCGAGTGGCACGGCGACCGCCTGGTGGTGCACGAGAGCACCCAGAACACCGGCGCCGTACGGCACGGTCTGGCCCGTCAACTGGGCATCGAGCCGTCCCGGATCGACGTCGTCTCCCACCAGGTGGGGGGAAGTTTCGGCCAGAAGACCTGGCTCCAGTCGCACCTGGCGCCGCTGGCGGTGGCCGCCCGCCGCCTGGGCCGGCCGGTGCGGTTCGTCATGCCCCGGTCGCAGACGTTCCACGCGACCACCTTCCGCCCGGCGAGCCGGCACCGGCTCAAGGTGGGCGCCGACCGCTCGGGGCGGCTGACGGCCGTGGTCCACGAGGCCCGCCAGCAGACCTCCCGGCACGACCTGTTCCCCGCGGACTTCCTCACGGTCACCTCGCGCCTGTACGGGGTCCGGCACTTCCACGGGGCGCAGTGGCTGACGCGGACGGACGTGCAGACACCCGGGTTCATGCGCGCCCCCTTCGAGCATGTCGCGGTGTTCGCGCTGGAGACGGCCGTGGACGAGGTCGCCCACGCCACCGGCCGCGACCCGGTGGAACTGCGCCTGGCGAACGACACGGCGACGGATCCCGTGACGGGGCTGCCCTTCTCCTCCCGTCATCTCGCCGAGTGCCTGCGGCGCGGCGCGGCGCGGTTCGGCTGGGCGGCCCGCTCCCTGCGGCCGGGGTCGACGCGGGCCGCCGACGGGTCCCTCGTCGGCTGGGGGGTCGCCGCCGGCGCGTACCGGGCCTCGATGACACCGGCCGTCGCCCGTCTGACGGCGCACGCGAGCGGTCATCTCACGGTCGACGTCACGGGCCACGAGATGGGGCAGGGGCTGCGCACGGCGGTGACCCGCGCCGTGGCCGCCGACCTGGGCCTGCCGGCGGACCGGGTACGGACCGTGCTCGGCGACACCCGCGGGGTCCCGCAGCACCTGACCGCCGGTTCCTGGGGCACCGCCTCCGCGCTGACGGCGGTGCACGCCGCCCTGCGCGCCCTGCGCGCCCGCCTCGGGGTGCCGGACCAGGGGCCGTTGGACCTGACGGCGGCGGTCGCGGCGACGGGCCGCCCGGCGGTGGAGGCCGAGGCGTTCACCCGGGGGCCGGGGCAGTCGGCGGAGGCCGGCGACCGGCTGCGCGCCGGGGCGTCGGCGCCGGCCGGACCGGGGTATCCGGAGTTCTCGGCCTTCAGCTTCGCCGCCCACTTCGCCGAGGTCCGGGTGACCGAGGGCACCGGGCGGATCCGGGTGCCCCGGGTGGTGAGCGTCGTGGACTGCGGCCGGGTGGCCAGTCCGGTGACCGCGGCGGGGCAGGTGCGCGGGGGCGTGGTGTGGGGGGTCGGCGCGGCGCTGCGGGAGGGCAACGAGCCGGACCCCGTCTTCGGCGGCTTCGTCCACACCGATCTCGCCGAGTACCTCGTCCCGGTCAACGCCGACATCGGCCGTGTCGACGTCGAGTTCGTCGACGAGCCCGACTTCCGGCTGAACGCGCCGGGCGTCAAGGGGCTGGGCGAGGTCGCCTTCGTCGGCGTGGCCGCGGCCATCGGCAACGCGGTCCACCACGCCACGGGTCGGCGCCTGCGGAGGCTGCCGATACGCCGGGAAGACCTGCTGTGAGCCGTGTCGCGGCCCGAACGAACCGTGCCGCCACCCGAACGGGTGAGGCGGGCCGGCCCCGCGGCCCCTCCATCGGGTCCTCCCCCGGCATTCTCCGGACGCTCGGTGATCGTACGTCTACGTTACGCACATGCCGCGCTGTGTGCCGCGGCCGCATAAGGAGGAACCCTTTGACATCGGTCTGCGACCCCAAGTACGCCCCCGCCGGTGACGTGAGCGGAGCGCTCATGGTGATCGACTCCCGGCTCAAGTCCATCTACGACGGCGGGACCGAGATCGACCCCGAACAGCGGCAGTTGATCGAGCAGTTCACCGCGTCCCTGGGCCCGAAGGGGGCGCACGACCTGCTGGACGGCGCCTGCACGATCATCTACATGTTCATGACCTGGCTGCGGATGGCGTACGAGGACCACGACAAGGACGTCATGGAGTACGTGGTGCCGAGCCTGGTGGCCTCGATGCGCATGATGCCCAAGAGCATCCGCCCGGAGGCCATCCCCACCATGGCCGGCCTGGTCGTCTCGGCGGGCATGGGTCTGAGCCCCAGCCTGTGGCGCAAGCAGTACGGCAAGTGGACGAAGGAGGAGATGAACCCCCTGGAGGCCACCGCGTTCCTGCTCGCCGAGCACATCAACCGCCTCACCGACGACCGCGAGTTCGCCACCCGCCTCATCAGCAACGCGCTGTCCACCGCGGAAGGCGCCTGAGACATCCGGGCATCGTCACCGGTCGGGCGAGGCGCGTTCAAAAAGGGACGTTTGTGCGAGCGCAGACGGTACACACGATGAGCTAACAAGCTTTACCCGACGAACGAAACGGAGGCCACTATGGGCATCCTCGCGTGGATCATCCTGGGCCTGCTCGCCGGCGCCATCGCCAAGGCTCTCATGCCGGGCAAGGACCCCGGCGGCATCATCGTCACCATGCTCATCGGTGTGGCCGGCGGTCTGCTCGGTGGCTGGCTCGGGAAGGTGGTGTTCGGCGTCGACTCCGTCGACGGGTTCTTCGAGCTCTCCACCTGGATCGCCGCCATCGTCGGCTCCCTCATCCTGCTCGCCCTCTACCGCCTCTTCACCGGCAGCCGGCACTCCCACTCGCACCGTCACGCCTGACCCGCCGGTGCCGGCCGCGGGCCGGACCGGGACGCGCCGGCCGCGTCACGGCCCGGCGCAGGCCGGCCGCCCGTCGGCTGCCGGAAGGCCCAGCCGACCGGCCACGGTCGATAGAGACGTTCCCAGAGGGAGCCCGACCCGGGTGACCGCGTGCCGGTCGCCACGGGTCGGGTCCCTGTTCACGATCAGTACCGGCTTCCCCTCCTGGGCCGCCTGGCGGACGAACCGGAGCCCGGACATCACCGTCAGCGAGGAGCCCAGGACCAGCACCGAGGCCGCCTCACGGACCAGCTCGCGGCAGTGCTCGACCCGCCCCGGCGGCACCGCTTCGCCGAAGAACACCACGTCCGGCTTGAGGACGCCGCCGCAGAGCGCGCAGGGCAGCACCCGGAAGTCCCCGACCTGTTCGTCGGTGAGATCGGCGTCGCCGTCCGGGTTGATGCCGGCGGCCACCGGTGCGAAGCCCGCGTTGGCCTCTTCCAGCCGCCGGGCGAGCTCCCGGCGCGCGCTGCGGGCGCCGCAGGACAGACAAACGACCCGGTCCAGACTGCCGTGGAGTTCCACCACGTCCTCGCTGCCGGCGGCCTGGTGCAGGCCGTCGACGTTCTGGGTGATCACCCCCGAGAGCAGACCGTGCCGCCCGAACGCGGCCACGGCCCGGTGCCCGGCGTTCGGCCGGGCGCGCCCGAAGGTCCGCCACCCGAGGTGACTGCGCGCCCAGTACCGGCGCCGGGCCCGCGCGCTCGCGGTGAATTCCTGGTAGGTCATCGGGGTGTGCCGGCTCAGGCTGCCGCCCTCGCCCCGGTAGTCGGGGATGCCCGACTCCGTGGAGATGCCCGCGCCGCTGAGCACCAGCACACCGCCGGAGCTCAGCGCCTCCACGACCGGTTCCAGGTCCGTGCCGCCCGGCAGCGGGTCCTCGGGCGTCCAGTTCAGAGTGGGGCGCATACGCATACGGCCAGCGTACGGAACGGCGCCGCCCTGGTTCCGGCCGCCGGGTGCCGCCGGGCGCCGGGTCACGGCGCCTGCTGGGAGGCCGCGGCGTCGGGACGCAGATCGGCGAGGGTCAGCGGATGCGCCGGGGGCTCCGGCAGGATCACCTCGCGGGCGGTGTGCGGGCCGGTTCCGGCGTGCAGCAGCTCGCCCGGTTCCATCAGCCGCCAGCCGGGGTGGTCGTCCATGCGTTCGCTGGCGATGATCACGGCCGGGTGATCGGCCAGGGTCCCGGAGCGGACGCGCATACGGCCGTGGCTGCCGCTGTGGTCCAGGTGCCGGGCGCCGTGCTGTCCGCCCGCCGGGCGCTCCAGGACGTACAGCTCGTGGGTACCGGGGTAGCGCAGGGCCCACAGACCGCCGGGGGTGACGAGGACGAGGTTGAGCGCGTAGACGGGCAGATGCCGGGCGATCCACCGGGCGGCGTGCCGGATGCCGGCGTCGAGGTCGCCGCCGTTGTCCCTGGTCTCCCGGGTGATCAGGGCGAAGAAGCGCTCGGAGTCCGTGTCGCCCCCGACCAGTGAGCGGTCCTCGCCCAGGTGGTCGTCGAGCCGGTCGAGCCCCTCGATGACCCCGTTGTGCGCGAACAGCCGTCCGTCCTGGGCGAACGGGTGGGTGTTGCGGGCGTCCAGGCCGCCGGTGGAGGCGTAGCGCACGTGGGCGACGAAGGTGGCCGACTCCACCCGGCGGGCCTCCTCGGCGAAGGCCCGGTCCTCGTAGGCGGCGATCGGCGCCTTGTCGACGTGTGGGGTGCCGTCCGCCGCGAAGTAGCCGAGGCCGGTTCCGTCGGGGTCGTGGCGGCTCTGCCGGCTGAGGCTGTCGGGGGCGTCCAGCAGCCAGAACGTGGCGTGGGTGCGTCGTGGCGCACTGCTGAGGCCGAACAGGCGGCACATGGTCGTCCTCCTCGCTCGCCGGACCCCCGTCCGCGCGCGCCGACGGGGGGTCCGGCGGTGGTGCGTGGTCAGTGGCGGCCCGGGCGCCGCGGGTTCTTGGTCTCCGCGCCGTGCGCGAAGCCGCCCGCGTCGTCGGCGTCGCGGTGCGGCTCGCGCTGCTCGCGCAGGCGGGGCAGGGCGCGGCGCAGGTCCTCCAGGAGCAGGTCGGCCAGGTCGTGGCTGAAGCCGTTGCGGACCACGACGCGCAGGACGGCCAGGTCGGTGCGGTGCTCGGGGAAGGTGTAGGCGGGCACCAGCCAGCCGCGTTCGCGCAGCGCGGCGGAGACGTCGAAGACGCTGAAGGTGTCGGTTCCGTCACGCACGCGGAAGGCGAAGACGGGGAGTTCGCCGCCGTCGGTGATCAGCTCGAACGGGCCCAGCGCGGCGATCTCGGCGGCCAGCCGGGTGGCGACGTCGCGGCAGGTCCGCTGGACCCGCCGGTAGCCGTCGAAGCCGAGGCGCAGGAAGTTGTAGTACTGGGCGACGACCTGGGCGCCGGGCCGGGAGAAGTTGAGCGCGAAGGTCGGCATGTCGCCGCCGAGGTAGTTGACGTGGAAGACGAGGTCGTCGGGGAGGGCGTCCCTGTCGCGCCACAGCGCCCAGCCGACGCCGGGCATCACCAGGCCGTACTTGTGGCCGGAGGTGTTGATGGAGGCGACCCGGGGCAGCCGGAAGTCCCAGGTGAGGTCCGGGTCGAGGAAGGGCGCGATCATCCCTCCGGACGCGCCGTCGACGTGGACGGGGATGTCGAGTCCGGTACGGCCTTCCAGGTCGTCCAGGGCCGCGGCGATGCCGGAGACGGGTTCGTAGCTGCCGTCGAAGGTGGAGCCGAGCACGGCGACGACACCGATGGTGTTCTCGTCGCACAGCTCGACCGCCCGGTCCGGCGTGAGGTGGTAGCGGTCGCCCTCCATCGGGACGTAGCGCGGTTCGACCTCGAAGTAGTCGGCGAACTTCTCCCAGCAGATCTGCACGTTGATGCCCATCACGAGGTTGGGCCGGCCGGCGGGCCTGCCTTCGGCGCGCCGCTTGTGCTGCCAGCGCCGTTTGAGTGCCAGCCCGCCCAGCATCGCCGCCTCGCTCGAACCGGTGGTGGAGCAGCCCGTCGCACGGCGCGGGTCCTCGGCGTGCCAGAGCCGGGCCAGCATGTGGACGCACCGGTTCTCGAGTTCCGCGGTCTGCGGATACTCGTCCTTGTCGATCATGTTCTTCTCGGCGCACTCCGCCATCAGGAGCCGGGCCTGTGGCTCGGCCCAGGTGGACACGAACGTCGCGAGGTTCTGCCGGGCGTTGCCGTCGAGCATCAGCTCGTCGTGGACCACCTGGTAGGCGGTGTCCGGTTCCATCCCGTGGTCCGGCATCGCGTACCGGGGCACACGGACGGGCTCCCGGCTGAAAATCGGATTGATCTCCAGGTCCCGGCTCTCGCCGCGGTTGTCACGCCGCACCGTCATAAGCGCTCGGTCCTTCCTGCCCCGCCCGGCGGGGCACTGTCCGGGGTTCCCCACCAGAACCCGGCAAACCTGAACAAAGGGGACAGAGCTCAGGGGCCGGTCCCGCCCCGGACTGCGCGGCGTACGATCAACCGGTCCCCGCGCCGCAAGGAGTCTCCGCCCGATGTCCGCCGTCATTCCGCCGCCCCGCCCCGCGACCGGGCTGCTGCACGTGCGGCAGCACACCCGCGCCGAGGACGACGAGCGGCTGCACAGCCTGGTGTGGCGGGCGGGCGCGGGCTGGCGGATGATCAGCAGCGCCGTGCTCGGCGGAGGGATCGGGGAACGCTCCTGGGTGCTCAACGCCCAGGTGTCCCACGGCTACCGGCGCACCGACCCGGAGCGCCACCTCGCCGAGCTGGCCCGCGCCGCGGGCGCCCACGGGCCGGGGGTCGGGCTGATGACCGCCGCCGACGTCCGGGCGTACGGCCGCGCGTCCGACGGCGGTGCGGAAGCGGTCGCCACCGCCGGACTCGGGGTACGCGGCTGGGCCGCCTCCCCCGCCGAGGGCACGGCCGCGGCGGCACGGCCCGGCACGGTCAACATCCTCGTCGCGCTACCGGTGGCGCTGACCGACGCGGCACTGGTCAACGCCGTGGCGACCGCCACCGAGGCCAAGGTGCAGGCGCTGCTGGCGGCCGGCTACGACTGCTCCGGCACCCCCACGGACGCCGTGTGCGTGGCCGCCCGGTCCCCGCGCGCCGACACCGAGGTCCATGCGTTCGCCGGCCCGCGCTCGCTGTGGGGCGCACGGCTGGCCCGCGCCGTCCACGAGGCCGTGGGCACCGCCGCCCGGGCCGGTCTTCCATGACGTCGGGATCCTGAACGCGCGCCCCTGCCGGGCGCATCGGGTCGATCGCCTGGTGCCGGAGACCGACCGGCAGGCCGCTCGTCCGCGTCATGCGGAGGGGCGCCGACGACCCCACCGCGTCCGTCAGACGACCGGGGACCCGAGCCGCGCCCCGAGGGTCCGGGAGATCCCGCGCGCCGCGACCTGGACGAGCGGAGCGAGGGCGTGCGGGTTCACGGCGTCGGCGTGGGCGACGACCGAGACGGCCGCGACGGCGGTACGGTCCGGCCCGCACACGGGGGCGGCGACCGACACGGCGTCCATCGTCACCTGCCGGTCGCTGATGGCGACCCCGGTACGGCGCACCTCGGCGAGAGCGCGGCGCACGTCGTCCGGGGCGCACAGGGTCTTCTCCGTGTGCCGTACGAACGGCTGGGAGAGCACCCGTTCCTGCACCTCCCGGGGCGCATGGGCGAGCAGGACCAGGCCGACGCCGGTCGGCGCGAGGTCGAATCGTCCGCCGACGCGGGTGAGGACCCGGACCGCGTCCCGGCCGGCGAGACGCTCCACGTAGACGACGGACAGCTCCTCGCGGACGGCGAGCTGCACGTTCTCGCGGGTGATGTGCGCGAGGTCGGAGAGGTACGGCAGGGCGGCCTCGCGCAGTCCCAGGCCCCGCGGGGCGAGCGAGGCGATCTCCCACAGCCGCAGCCCGATGCGGTAACCGCCGTCCGCCTCGCGTTCCAGCGCACCCCAGCCGGCCAGTTCCCCCACCAGCCGGTGGGTGGTGGTGAGGGGCAGGCCGGTGTGGCGGGAGATCTCGGCGAGCCGCAGGACGGGCCGGTCGGGGGCGAATGCCTCCAGCACCCGCAGAGCCCTGGCCGTCACCGAACAGCCGTCGGTGGGGGCTCGACGCGGCATGCGGACCTCCTCGTGCGGGTGCGCGCCGCTCCACAGCGGACTCGGGCTCGTCGTCACCGAAAAGCTAGGCAGCCTTTTGACGGCCGTCAATGCGCCGGCGAGTATTCGGGACGGTTCCCCTCCTGCCGTCAGAGATCCCGGTTCCCCGCCTGCCGTCAGAGATCCAGGACCAGCCTCGGGCACGCCGCCCGGGAGACGCAGATCATCATCGTGTCGTGCGCCTCCCGTTCGGCGGGGGTGAGGAGGGAGTCGCGGTGGTCGACCGTGCCGTCGAGCACGGTCGTCTCGCAGGTGCCGCACGTGCCCTCACGGCAGGAGGAGAGGACCTGCGCCCCTGCCTCCTCGACCGCCCGCAGCACGGACTTGTCCGGCGGGACGGTCACGGTGATGCCGCTCCGCGCCAGCTCGACCTCGAACACCCCGCCCCTCACCGGCGCCTGAGGCTCCCTCGGTGTGAACCGCTCGACATGGAGGGCGCCGGCCGGCCAGTGCGCGCACCGCTCCTCGACGGCCTCGAGCAGCGTCTCCGGTCCGCAGCAGTAGACGAGCGTACCGGGGCGCGGTGCCCCCAGGAGCGCGTCGAGGTCGAGGAGCCCGTACGCGTCCTCCGGCCGGACCCGCACCCGCTCCCCGTACCGCGTGACAAGCGCGTCATGGAAGGCCATCGACGCGAGCGTCCGCCCTCCGTAGACCAACTCCCAGACGCGGTCCCGCTGTTCGGCCCGCTCCAGCATCGGGACGATCGGGGTGATGCCGATGCCGCCCGCGATGAAGAGGTACTTCTCGGCGTCCTCCAGGGGGAAGTGGTTGCGCGGGCCGCGCGCCCGGACCGGATCGCCCTCGGACAACTCGTCGTGCACGTGCAGGGAACCGCCGCGGCCTCCCTTCTCCCGCAGGACGGCGACACGCCACACGCGGGCGTCCTGGGGCGAGGAGCACAGCGAGTACTGCCGTACGAGATCCGGGGCGAGCACGAGGTCGATGTGCGCGCCGGGCGTCCAGGCGGGCAGCGGGGCGCCGTCGGCCCGCCGCAGGTCGAGCGAGACCACACCGTCGGCCTCGTCCGTGCGGCGGACCACGACGAGGTCGAGTCCGGCCTCGGATGCGCTGGTGTTTCCGGTCATCAGGGTTCCTTGAGTACGCACGTGCGTGAACTCCCGCATGAGCGGCAGCACATGCACATGGAGGAGTACGCGGGGTCAGGCGCCGACGAGGTGGCCCGGAGCCGGCGCGGCGGGGGCGGGCCCCGGTCCCGGGTGCCCGGCGGGGTGGGCGAGCAGCCACTCCCACAGCTCCACCGGGTCCTCGGACTCCCGGGACCCGCCGCACCAGCACCGGCCGCCGAGCCGGTCCGTGCCGGGAATCCACACGATCCGGTACACCGTGTCCCCGTCGAGCACGGCCGTGGGCCGCGGGCTCATCGGACGGCCGCCGCGGGCCCGGTCGCCCCCGCCTGGACGAGCCGCTCGAGGACGCGGCGGGCGGCCAGGCCACCGGTGTCGATGTTGATGCTGAGCTCCTGCGTCCCGGCCGGCTCGGCGGCGATGACCTGCTCCAGCCTGTTCAGGGCGACGACGTCCTGGAGGACGACGGTGCGGTTGTTCTCGTACAGGAAGTCGGTGACCGCCTGGTCGTCCAGGGCGAAGTCGCGGGCCACGGCCCAGAAGTCGTGGGTGGTGGTCTCGGTTTCGGGCGTGATGGCGTAGACGACCTCGACGTGGAAGGCGCCCGGGTCGCCGCCGTCCGCGCCGGGGTCCGGTGTACCGACGGGGGCGATGCGCGAGTGCAGCAGGTACAAGCAGGGCGCGTGGTACTCGATGTCCTGCCAGCGCGTGATACGGCCGGTGATGCCGGTGGACCTGGCGTAGAACGGCGGGCAGTCCGCGTCGTCCATGTGGCGGCTGACGCGGACGACGCCGGCCTTCTCGTCCACCTCGGTGGTGATGGGGGTCTCGGCGACCTCGGGGGTGCCGATGTAGCCGCCGTGCAGGTACGTCTCGTGGGACAGGTCCAGCAGGTTGTCCACGAGGAGGCCGTAACGGGCCGCCAGCGGTTCCATGCCGCTGATGGTGGTGTAGGCGGGCGAGTCCAGCCAGGGGGCGCGGGGGATGAGGGCCTCGTCGGCCTTGTCCCTGTCCCCGATCCACACCCACACGAAGGAGTCCTGCTCCTTGACGGGGTAGGACGCGAGCCGGGCGGTGCGCGGCACACGCTTCTGGCCGGGCACCCGCACGCACACGCCGTCGGCTCCGTAGGTGAAGCCGTGGTATCCGCAGACGACCGTGTCCCCGTCCAGCCGGCTCGGCTTCTCGGAGAGCGGGAAACGGCGGTGCACGCAGCGCTCGGCCATGGCGGTGACCTCGCCTGCCTCCGTACGCCAGAAGAGGATCGGCTCGCCGCAGACGGTTCGGGTGAACAACTCCCTCCCGATCTCGCTGCCGTAGGCGGCCACATACCACTGGTCGCGCGCGAATGACGTCGTCGTCATCGCCATCTCCTTCGGGGATTCACGGACTTCGGACGCCACTGCCCCCTTGCCCGGGAGGCCGGAGCGGGCGCCGTGGGTTCTCCAGAGTGCTGCGGACACGGGCCCGCGCACAGGGCGCCTTCCGCTGACCGGAAGACCCTCGTCCCGTCCCGTACTGAACGGCGACGCGTCCCCGACCGATCCGATGCACGGTATTCGGCCAGATCCGATGGCTTCGTGCCATTCGTCGGCAACAGGCCGCCGACGTCATGCGGGC
Source organism: Streptomyces sp. SudanB182_2057 (assembly GCF_964272715.1). NCBI lineage: Bacteria > Bacillati > Actinomycetota > Actinomycetes > Kitasatosporales > Streptomycetaceae > Streptomyces > Streptomyces sp. SudanB182_2057. The sequence continues at coordinate 7,252,018 of NZ_OZ186798.1, read as the reverse complement.
GCCGCTACACAAGAACGCTGAGGCGGCGTTTCCGCCGTCTCGCCGTAAGGGTGGCCGGGCGGTGGGGAGGTCTGGACGGTTGCTGACCATCGACGTGGCGGTGCCGCTCGCGAACGGCGTCCCGCGGGCCGGCCGGTGAGTCCGCGCACCCGCAAAGTCCGGGCGGCGAAGGCCGGGCGCCCGTCGGCCCGGCGGCGTTCCCGCAGGCGGGGCCGGGGACGGCAGCGCGCCGAGGACCGGCTGATCGGCTTCCTGGCGGCCGTCGTCTTCGCCGCCGCCCTGCTGGTGACCGTCGTCAACTGGCTGCTCGTCCACTGGTGGATCCTGGCCGTCGCCGGCGGGCTCGCCGGAGCGGCCGGCGGTGGCTGGCTGTACACCAGGCGGCAGAGGGCGCGGTGGGAAGCGGTCCGCGCACAGGGCCTGCGCTACGGGCTCGCCCAGCTGGACGCCCTGCACCACACGAAGTTCGAGTACGCGGTACGCGACTTGATGCGTCGCGACGGCTGCCAGGACGCGGTCCGCGTCGGAGGCTCCGGCGACCTGGGCGCCGACGTCAAGGCCACGGACCCCTACGGCAGGCGCTGGGTCATCCAGTGCAAACACCGCCGCGACGGCCTCGCCGGCTCCGCCGTGGGCACACCGGACCTCCAGATCCTCAACGGCACGGCCCGCCAGGTCCACGGCGCCGACGTCGCGGTCATCGTCACCAACGGACGCGTCACCGCCCCCGCCGTCGACTTCGCCGGCCGGCAGCGCCTCCACGTGGTCGACCGCCGCGCCCTCGGCCTCTGGGCATCCGGCTCCCGCCCCCTGTGGGAACTCCTGCGCACCGTCCCACCACCTCGCAAGCCGACGGCCCGCTCCTGAACTGCGGCGCGCTGCCTGCCCGTTCCCCCATGGCGCACCCCATACCACCGGACCCGCCCTCTCAGGGGCCCGGCTAGGGTGGCCGAGGGGGATACGGCACATCGTCGGCAAGGAGTCATCGTGCGGTCACCGCTGTCCTGGTTAGCCCATCGCTGGACTTGGGGGCCGCGCAGTCTGCGCATGGCCGCGGTGACGTCCGTGGTGGCAGCCGTGTTGATCATCGTCACCGGTGGTGTCGTACGGGTCACGGGGTCGGGGCTCGGCTGCCCGGAGTGGCCCTCGTGCACCGGCCAGAGCCTGGCACCCACGGCCGAGATGGGAGTGCACGGTGCCATCGAGTTCGGCAACAGGCTGCTGACCGGTGCGCTGTGCGCGGTGGTCGGCTGGCTCATCGTCGCCGCACGGCTGCAACGTGACCCCTCGCGCCCGGTACTGCGCGGGGCCTGGGCCCAGTTCTGGGTCGTCGTCCTCAACGCCGTCGTCGGCGGTGTCACGGTGTGGCTGCGGCTCAGCCCGTACATCGTCGCCGCCCACTTCCTCGCCGCCGCGCTGTTGCTGGCCACGGCGACCGTCACCTGGGTACGCGTGCGGCGGCTGGATCACGACGTGCCCGCGCCCGCGGTTCCGTCGCGGCGTGCCGTCGCCTTGAGCCGGCTCCTGCTGGCGGGGACAGCCGTACTGCTCGTCGCGGGCACCGCGGTCACCGGTTCCGGGCCGCACGCCGGCGACTCCTCCGACGTGGACCGGATGCCGTTCGACTGGGCGGGCGTCACCGTCGTGCACGGTGTGCTCGCCGCCGGGTGCCTCGTCGTGGGCGGCCTGCTGTTCGCCGCTCTGCCCGGCGGTTCCCCGGCCCGTGGGCGTACCGGCGTGTTCCTGGCGGTCTTCGTGGCGCAGGGGGCTGTCGGGGTGTTCCAGTCGCTGGCCTCCTTGCCCTCGGTGGCGGTCATCCTGCATCTGTGCGGATCCGCCCTGGTCTGGGCCGGAGCGGTCCGTGTCACCCTCGCGGTGCGTCAGCACCGCACAGCCGTGCCGGTCGCCGATCGGCTCTTCCCCCGGCCCGCCCGCCCCACGGCGGCTGCCGACACGTGAAAGGACTGAGCTGCGCCGCCCGGGAGCGGTCAGGAGTGCGAGGATCTCCGCCACGGCGCAGGACGCCTTCGGCAGGGGTTCAGTCGCCTGTCGCGGCCAGTGCTCGCTCGGCCTGGCGGACGCGCCACTCCTCGATCGTCTCCTGTTGCCGTCGGGCTCGTTCGAGCAGGGTGGCGAGCCGGGCGGGGTCCAGGCGCTCGTCGGTGGTGCCGAGGCGCGACAGGACCTGCCAGCAGGCCGTTTTCCCCTCGATCCCCAGCCGCAGGGCTTCCAGGTCCAGGACGGTGCCGAGAGGGGAGGGACGCACCAGGTGGCCGTTGGGCTTCAGCCGTCCCAGTTTCTCGGCCGCCCAGCCCGCGCACACCTTGTAACGGCGGACGGGGACGCCGAGGTCCCGCATGATGTCCAGCAGCGCGGCCCGGTCCTCGGCGATCTCGGCCGCCACGGGCCCGATCGCGCGACCGAGCGCGGAACCGCGGGCGGTGCGCGCCAGGCGAGCGGCACGGTCGGTACCGGCGGTGGCGCCGGCGAGGTGGTCGTTGAGGTAGATGCCGAGCGGCCTCGCGTCGGCACCTCGTCCGGTGGATCGGCGCCGGTCGGCGCCGGAGTAGGCGAGAGCGTTCATCTGCGGCCTCCTAGTGTGCGTCGGCATCGGTCTGTGGCACCGTTTCCTCCTCGGGTCGGTCTTCCCCGTCACGGGTACCTCGGCAGCTCCGCGGGATACGCCGTCCGCGTCGTGCCGTGCCCGTGCCGGGGTCCGGGTACCCCGGGGGGCGTGGGCCGGGCGGCCTACGCCTCACGCGGGGGCCGTCCGGTCTCCTCGGCGCCGGTCGCCCGACGCGCGGCGTCGTCCGCCCCCTCCCCCTCGGCCCCGCTCTCGTCCGGGCCGCTCACCACGGTGAGCAGGTCGTCCCGCGCGGCCAGGGCGTCCAGGGAGAGGGTGCGGTAGCCGACCTCGTCGAAGAGCACGGTGATGCGGTCGCCGTCCTCGCTCAGCACGGTGCCGCCGCCCCACTCCCCGTGCCGTACCGCGGCTCCCGGCGGATAGGCGCCGGCGTCCGGGTGCCGCTGGGTGCCGGCCGGGTCGCCGACGCCGCTTTCCGGCTCGTCGCACCTGTCGCAGTTGCCGCAGGGTGCCTCGTACTCCTCCCCGAAGTAGCCCAGGAGGAAGCGCCGTCGGCAGCCGGTGGTCTCGGCGTACGCCCGTGCCATGTCCACGCGCGAGCGGTCCATGCGCTTGTGGGCCTCGGCGGTGTCCACGGCGCGGCGCACCGCGCGGGACGGTGTCGTGCCCCGGACCGGCCGGATGGCACCCGAGGCGTCCGTGACCAGGGCCCCGGCCTCCTCCAGCAGGTTCACGGCCGCGGTGACCCGGGCGCGCGACAGGTCGGTGTCCCGGCGCAGCCCGGCGACGTCCGGTGGGGCGTCGCGGTGGGCGTGGACCGCCCGTACGACCGCGTCCACGGCTTCCGGGCGGGGCGCGCGGCTGTTGAAGTACGCCTGCATCCCGGTGTCCTCGGTGCGGTAGTGCAGTACGGCGAGGGCGGGCCGTCCGTCGCGGCCGCAGCGCCCGATCTCCTGGTAGTAGGCGTCCAGCGAGCCCGGCAGCGACGCGTGCAGCACGAACCGCACGTTCTCCTTGTCGATGCCCATCCCGAAGGCCGAGGTGGCCGTCACGACATCCAGGTCGCCGGAGAGGAACGCCTCGTGGATCCGGCGGCGTTCGGCGGCGCGCAGGCCCGCGTGATAGGCGCCGGCCGCGAACCCGAGGGAGGCCAGCTCCGCAGCGTACGACTCGCTGTCCTTGCGCGTCGCCGCGTAGACGATGCCGGGCTTGGGAGCGGCCGCGGCGTCCTCGACGACTCGGGAGCGCCGTTCGTCGTCCTCCAGGTGGCGGCGCACGTCGAGCCTGATGTTGGGCCGGTCGAACCCGGTGACGAGCTGCCGCGGCCGGTCCATGCCGAGCCGTTCGACGATGTCCTGCCGTACCGGAGGCGCGGCGGTCGCCGTGAGCGCGAGGACGGGCGGGCGGCCCAGCCTGCGTACGGCCTGGGCCAGGCGCAGGTAGTCGGGCCGGAAGTCGTGGCCCCACGAGGACACGCACTGGGCCTCGTCCACCACGAAGAGGGCCGGGCGCGCCTCGGCCAGCCGCTGTACGACGTCGTCCTTGGCCAGTTGCTCCGGGGCCAGGTAGACGTACCGCGCCGAGCCCTCGCGCACCGCCGCCCAGGCGTCCTCGGTCGCGGCCGCGCCGAGGTCGGAGTTGACGGCGACGGCGCCGGGGCCGCGGTCGCCGCCGGGCAGTCCGGCGATCTGGTCCCGTTGCAGGGCCAGCAGCGGGGACACGACGACGACCGGCCCGGCCAGCAGCAGGGCGGGGACCTGGTACACGGCGGACTTGCCGGATCCGGTCGGCATGACGACGAGACAGTCCCGTCCCTCCAGCACCCACTCCATGGCGGTGAGCTGTCCGGGACGCAGTTCCTGCCAGCCGAACACCTCGGCGGCCGTCTCCCGCAGCCGCCCGGCCCGCCGACCGCGGGTCGATGGTGCTTCCCCGGTCATGGCGCGCTCCTCGCTCGGTGGCAGGGCCGTTCCGGGTACCCCGGGCGGGTCCGGCGACGCGGGTGTGTCCGCACGGTCAGGTGCCCAGCTGCCGCTGCAGCCAGTCGGCGGCGGCCCGGCGGAAGAGGCGGCGGTTGTCGGCGCGGAGGAACTCGTGTCCCTCGTCGGGCAGGGTGAGCAGTTCGGCGGTGACACCGCGTTCGCGCGCCGCCCGTACGAACTGCTCCGACTCCCCCGGCGGCACATTGGTGTCGTGCTCCCCGTGCACGGCGAGCACCGGTGCCCGCAGCGCGTCGACGCGGCTCATCGGTGACAGCGCCCGCAGCAGTTCGCGGTCGCGTTCGGGATGGCCGTACTTGTGGGCCGCCGACTGGGCGATCCAGGGTTCGGTGCCCTCGAAGAACGTAGCGAGGTCCGACATGCCGCACACCGCGATCCCGGTGCGGAAGAGGTCGGGGTGCCAGACCAGGGAGGCGAAGGTGAGGTAGCCGCCGTACGAGCGGCCCATCACCGCCAGCCGGGCGGGGTCGGCCAGACCGGCCAGCACGGCGTGGGCGGCGCAGTCCGCGACGTCGTCGATCGCGGCGAACCGTCCCCTGCCCAGGTCCGCGTCGACGAACGACCGGCCGTATCCGGAGGACCCGCGGACATCGGGTGCGAAGACGTCGACGCCCCGCCCGAGGATCTCGTGGTACAGCGGGTCGAGCACGGGGCGTTCCTGGTCCTCGGGACCGCCGTGCAGATGGAGGACGCAGGGCGCCGGTTCGCCGGGGGCGCGGCCCGGGGCGCGGTAGTACCAGCCGTTCAGCGGCAGCCCGTCCCGGGCGGTGGGGCGCAGCGGGACCGGCCGCACGGGCGGGCGGCCCGGGGGGACGGCGTCCTCGTCGCGGGACGACCACGGGGTGCGCACGGGGGTCGCCCCGTCCGGCAGCCACCAGATTCCGGGGCGGCGGCGGGACCCGGACAGGGCCAGCAGCAGCCGGGGGCCGGCGGCCGTGATGCGGGTGACCACTTCGTGCGGCAGGGACACGGGCCGGGGCGGGACCGTCTCCGGCCCGGACCGGGCGTCCGCGTCCCCGCTCCGTCCCGACTGGGCGGCCACGCCCCCACCCCGCCCGGACCGGGCGGCCACGTCCCCACTCCGCCCGGACCGGACGGCCGTCTCCCCGCTCCTCCCGGACCGGGCGGCCACGCCCCCATTCCGCCCGGACCGGACGGCCGTCTCCCCGCTCCTCCCGGGCCGGGCGACCGCGTCCCCGCTCCGCCCGGACCGCGCGGGCGCGCCCGCGCCCGGCCCCGGCCTCGGCCCGCCGACCCCGCTCGCGTCCGCCCCCGGCCCGCCGACCCCGCTCGTGTCCAGGACCTCCAGCTCGCTCACGCCCCGGACGTTCCAGGCGAGCACGGCCGATGCGCCGTCGCGGGCACACCGCAGCAGCTCCAGGTCGCTGTTCTCCCGCGAGGCGGCGACCGACCAGCCGCGCGGGTGTCCTTCCGGGTCGAGCCCGGCGGCGAGCAGGACCGCGAACTCCCGGTGGGCGTTGCTGCGCAGCCAGAGGGTGTCCGCGCGGGGCGAGAAGCCGCCGATCCACGGGTCCCCGTCGGCCACCGGCATCACACAGGTCGTCTCCAGGTCGGCGGTGCGCAGTACGACGGCCTCGCGCCGGCCGCGGGGCCCCCGGCGCAGCAGCGCGAGCGCGCCGTCCCGGCTGAGGTCGCACACGCGCAGCGTCGCCGCGTCCTTCTCGACGGCGAGCAGGGCGGGGGCGGCGACACCGTCGGGGTCGACGAGGTACGCCGACAGTCCGTCGCCGAATCCGGCCGTCGGGGCGGTTCCGCCGCCCGGTGCGCCGATCGCCGCCGTCCGCACCGTGAGCACGGGTGACGGCAGTCCGGGTCCGGGCGCCGTGTGGGGTGCCGGACCGAGGAGCCGGGTGTCGCCCGCCCGGTCCCGCCAGTGGGCCGGCAGGAGGCCGTCGGCCGCGCCGGGGCCGGGCGCACCGGGCTCCGCCGTGGTGTCCGGGCCGGGTGCGGCGGTGGGCACCGCGACGGTGACCGCGATCGCCGACCCGTCGTACGCCCAGCAGCCCAGGTGGGCGGAGCTGCCCGGCTCGGCCCCGGCGAGGATGTGCCGGTCGCCGCCATCGGGGCGGACACACAGGACCCGTGTGTGCTCACCGCCGCCGGGGGCCGTGGTGTAGGCGATCCAGCGGCCGTCGGGCGACCAGGACACCTCGGTCACGGGGTCCGGTCCGTCGTCGAGCAGGTGCACGTCGTCCCCGTCGACGGGCCCGGTCCAGAGCTGCGGCACGCCGCCCCGGTCGCAGATGAAGGCGACGCGGGTGCCGGACGGGTCGGCCGAGGGGTACCAGCAGCCGTGCGCGATGAGCCGCGTCGTCGCCTCGCGCGGCCCGGAGGCGTCCGGCAACGGGACACGGGCGGGTGCGGCGAAGGCGGGGGTACGGCCGCCCGGGGCCGGCGGGGCCGGGGGCGGGGACGGGGACGGGGGGACGCTCCGCTTCGGACGGGCGGCGGCGGGCCGCCCGGCACCGGCGGGGCCGGCGTCGGGCGAGCGTGCCACGAAGGGCTCCCCGGTCAGATTCCGTGCGTCTGCAGCCATATCTCCAGCAAAGCCACTTGCCACAGTGCGTTCGCTCCGCGCTTGGTGCGGTGTCGGTCGGGGGCCGCCAGCAGTTCGGCGACGTAGGAGTCCCGGAAGACGCCGCGGCGCTTGGCCTCGGGGGCGCTCAGCGCCTCACGCACCCGCTCCAGGACGGGTCCGGCCATGTGCGTGATCGCCGGGACCGGGAAGTAGCCCTTGGGACGGTCGACCACCTCGCGGGGCAGCAGTTTGCGGCCGGCCTCCTTGAGGACGCCCTTGCCGCCGTCGGCCAGCTTCAGCTCCGGCGGGCAGGCGGCGGCCAGTTCGACCAGTTCGTGGTCCAGGAAGGGCACGCGGGCCTCCAGGCCCCAGTCCATCGTCATGTTGTCGACCCGCTTGACCGGGTCGTCGACCAGCATGACGTGGGTGTCGAGGCGCAGGGCGGCGTCGAGCGCCGTCTCGGCCCCCGGCGCCGCCATGTGCTCCCGGACGAACCGGCCGGAGACGTCGTCGCGCGGCAGCATGTCCGGTCGCAGCATGGTGGCGAGGTCGGCGTGCGACCGGTCGAAATACGTCTCGGCGTACCTCTGCGGCTCCTCCTCGCGGGCCGCGGACGCCAGTCGCGGGTACCAGTGGTAGCCGGCGAAGACCTCGTCGGCGCCCTGCCCGCTCTGGACCACCTTGACGTTCTGCGACACCTGCTCGGACAGCAGGTGGAAGGCGACCACGTCGTGGCTCATCATGGGCTCGCTCATCGCCGCGACCGCCGCGTCCAGGGCCGCCGACACGCGCCGCGAGGGGACCACGAACCGGTGGTGGTCGGTGGCGAACTCCCTGGCCACCAGGTCGGAGTACCGGAACTCGTCCCCTTCGTCGCCGCCCTCCGCCTCGAAGCCCACGCTGAACGTCGCCAGGTCCCGCTGCCCCTCGTCGGCCAGCAGGGCCACGATCAGGCTGGAGTCCAGTCCTCCGGACAGCAGCACACCGACCGGGACGTCGGCGACCATCCGGCGCCGTACGGCGGTGCGCAGCGCGTCCAGCACCGCGTCCCGCCACTCGGCGACGCCCATGCCGGCGTGCTCGGGACGGCGGGTGTACGACGGCTGCCAGTAGCGGTGTTCCTGGTAGGTGCCGTCCGGCTCGACGACCCGCACGGTGGCCGGGGGAAGCTTGCGCACTCCCGCCAGCACGGTCCGGGGGGCGGCCACGGTCGCGTGCCAGCTGAGGTACTGGTGCACGGCGGCCGGGTCGAGGGAGGTGTCCACGCCGCCGGCCGCGAGCAGGGCGGGCAGCGAGGAGGCGAACCGCAGCCGCCCCGGCGTCTGCGCCAGGTACAGGGGCTTGATGCCGAGCCGGTCGCGGCCCAGGACCAGACGGCCGGTCCGGTGCTCGACGAGGGCGAAGGCGAACATGCCGTAGAAGCGGTCGACGCAGGCGGTACCCCACTGCCGGTAGGCCGCGAGGAGGACCTCGGTGTCGGAGGTGGACCGGAACCGGTGGCCGAGGGCCGTCAGTTCCGCGCGCAGCTCCTGGTAGTTGTAGATGCACCCGTTGAAGACGCCGGTGATCTCCTGCCGGGTGTCGGTCAGGGGCTGCGCCCCGCGCTCGGACAGGTCGATGATCTTCAGACGGCGGTGCCCCAGCGCGACGGCGCCGTGTGACCACACCCCCTCTCCGTCGGGTCCGCGGGCGGCGAGCCGGTCGTTCATCCGCTCGACGGCCGCGAGGTCGGGGCGTGTGCCGTCGAAGCGCATCTCTCCGCTCAGGCCGCACATCGGCAACGACCTCCCCACCGCGTGTACGGGTCGCACGGGGTGCGCGGCGGGCCGCCCGCCGGTATGTGGCCGGGACTGATCGACACGGTGGTGCTTCTCCTTCGCGACAAGAGTGAGTACGGGACGGGACGAATACGTGGATGGGAGTACCTGGATACGGATGCGTGGATACGAGTACCTGGATACGGACGGTGGATACGGGGATGCCTCGCGCGCTCAGCGGCCGGCGATTCCGGCGCGGCCGGCCCCGGAGGGGCGGGCGAGGGGCCGCCCGGGGGTGGTGAGGTTCCGGGCGGGAGCGGCGGGCCGGCGGCGCGGATGGTCGTCGCCCCGGGTCTCCGCGATCACCAGATCGGTGCAGGCGAGCAGGTCCTCCTCCGCGGCGGTGCGGCGCATGCGGTCGGCGGCGCTGCCGGTCGCGAGGGCCCGCTCCGCGAGGTCCCGGACCGTGGTCCAGTCCCCGGCGGCCTCGAGCGCCGGGCGCACCCGTCCCAGCAGGCGCCGTACGACCTGTGCCGCGGGTGCCTCGTGCATGGTCTCGGGGTCGATCAGGGCGCCTTCCAGGCCCGACCGCGCGGCCCGCCAGGCGGCGGCGCGCAACCACTCGTGCCGCCCGGCGCAGACGGGCGCGTCCGGCGCCTCCAGCCGCGCGCGGGCCTCGGTCACCAGGGCGCGGTAGAGCCCGGCGACCAGGACGACCGTCTCCGGCCGGGGGCAGGCGTCGCAGATGCGCAGTTCGAGGGTCCGCTGGTGGGCGGACGGCCGGATGTCGTGGTAGATCATGCCGGCGTCGCTGATGACGCCCGAGTCGATCAGGCACCGCACGGCGGCGTCGTACTCGGCGGCGTCGGCGTAGCAGCCCGGCGGGCCCGCGGTGGGCCATCGCTGCCACACCATGGTCCGCCAGCTGTCGTAGCCGGTGTCGGTGCCCAGCCAGAAGGGGGAGCTGGCCGACAGGGCGAGCAGGACGTGCAGCCATGGGGACACCTCGCACATGAGGCGCACGGCCAGGTCGCGTTCGGGCACGTCGACGTGGACGTGGGTTCCGCAGATCAGCTGCTCGTCGGCGACCATGCGGTATTCGTCGACCATGTGGCGGTAGCGGCGCCCGGGGGTCGGGCGGGTGTCCTGCGTGCGGGCGAGCGGCACGGTACCGGCGGCCACGACGGCGAGCCCGTGTGCGCTCGCCGCGGCGTCGAGCCTGCGTCTGGCACTGATCACGTCGTCGTACAGGCCGGCGAGGGACTCGTGCACACCGCTGTTCGTCTCGACGGCCGCCTGCTGCAGTTCGGTCGTGAAGGTGTCTGCGGGGAGCGTTTCCAGCAGGGTGTCGGCTCGGGGCGCGAGCAGGCCCGTCTCCACCTCGACGATGTGGAACTCCTCTTCCACTCCGATGCGAACGGTCACGGCACTCCTAAGGTGACGGGCAGACGCTGATTGCCTCGGCCGGGATCCGGCCCGCCCCACCGGTCCGCCGGAGCGGGGCTGTGCACACCTCCGACTTCCCACCAGACCCATTGCTAAGCAGGACCGCTCCTCAGAGCGAGTACCATCACAGACGAGCGCGACAGGTGGGCGCCGGTACGAGCCCTCGCCACAGCAGACGAACGAGGCGACGCGCGGACCGACGACTCCGGCGCCCTGACCTCGTCCACCCTCCCCGCACGTGGCGGCCACACACATACATGCCACCGGAACTATGGCGCCCCACCACATGTGCCCCTGAGTGCGAACCCCTCGGCCCGTGCCGGCCACCGCCGGAGCACTCCGAAGCCGGTGCGGGACCACGAGGCGTCCGGGCCGTCGGCGCCATCGTCCCCCGGGACACAACGCGCACTGGTGCGCAAACCTCACACCGCGTCAACTTCCTTAGCCGAGCGGGGAGTCGGAGTCGGCGGCCGATCGCGCCCTCCACGACCTCGGCCCGTCGCTCGCGTTCCGACCCGTGAACGGTTCCGCGAGGACACCGTTCCGTGCCGTCCGCAACCCGCCCCGCATCCGCCGCGCCCGAGCGTCCAGCCGTCGGCCCGCGCCGTGAACGCCGTTTGCGCACAACGGTGTTGAGAACACCGGAACCGCCGGACCCGTGCCGCGATCGGCGCCGGACGCCCGCCGTCCGTGCTGTCGGTGAGCTGGCGCATACCGACTGTGCACATGGGACCGAGACCGTCCCGCAACCGGGCACGCAACCTGTTCCGGAGCCGCCCGGGCCCGCACGGCCCTCAACCCGCCGCCGCACCCGATTCCGTCGATCATGACACCGTCGGACTGATGTCACCACAGGTCCAGCAGGAGTACATCAGCCACGGCCGTTCATGATCGTGGTCGCGGTGACCGTCCGCCCGCCCCGGCACTGAAAGTGATCCGGAACTAGTTCAACCGTTGCCCGAAAGCACCTTCTTCAGGTACGTTCCAATCGATCACGCAAAGTACTGGCCAGATTTGACCTGCGCGGCGCCCTCCGGGGGGAGTTCTACGGTTTGCGCGGGCACACGGTTTGGTAGGGGGGCGTACACGCATGTCTGCACGATGTCTTGAGTACGTGCAGTATCCCTGTGACCGATGTACGGCGACGCCGGCGACGCTCTGAGCGCCGGCTCCGCACCGCACGGTCCCAAGGGTTCCTTCCGGCGATCGGTTCACTGAACGAGCGCCGTTCCGACCTTTTCACGGCTGCCCGAAGGCAGCCGGAGCCACCACCGAACGCGCATTTCGCATGCCCGATGCCGGGAATGTGTTACGCGCGTCGATTCCACCTGCCTTATTTCAAGGCTCCCACTTGACGAATTCCAGGTTCGAAGGATGATGGCGAAACCAGCGGGGTCCGGAGAATTGTCCCTGTCAGAAATGCTGCGCGCGGCCACCGCCGCCCAGCCCGACCGGACTGCCGTCTCCTGTGGTACGGAGCGGCTCTCCTTTCAGCAGCTCAGTGAGCGCAGCGAGCACATGGCCGCCTACCTGCGGCAGCTCGGTGTGGGGGCGGACGACCCCGTCGGCATCTTCATGGAGCCGTCCGTCGACCTCATGACGAGCGTCTGGGGCGTCCTGCACTCGGGCGCCGCGTACCTGCCACTGTCACCGGAGTACCCGGACGAGCGGGTGCGCTACATGATCACGGACTCGCGGACCAAGGTCGTCCTGACCGCGGAGTCCCTGGTGTCCCGGCTGGCCGAGATGACACCGCCGGGGACGCGGATCGTCACCGTCACCGAGGCCCAGGCCCGCCCGGACCAGCCGGCCGCCGCCGGGACCGCCGTACCGCCGGCGTTCCCGCCCGCGCGGGGCGACACCCTCGCGTACGTCATCTACACCTCGGGGAGCACCGGCAACCCGAAGGGCATCGGCGTCGAACACCACAGCATCGTCAACCAGATGCGGTGGATGTCCGAGGAACAGGGCCTGGACGAGCGCAGGACGGTGCTGCAGAAGACGCCGCTGAGCTTCGACGCGGCCCAGTGGGAGATCCTCGCGCCGGCCTGCGGCAGCAGCGTGGTGATGAGCGAGCCGGGCCGCTACGCCGACCCCGGCGGGCTCATCGACCTGATCGTGGAGAACCGGGTCACCACCCTGCAGGGCGTGCCGACGCTGCTGCAGGCGCTGGTCGACACCGGCCGGTTGTCCGACTGCACCTCGCTCACCCACGTCTTCAGCGGCGGCGAGGCGCTCACCCGGACCCTGGCGGTCGAACTGCTCGACGCTTTACCGCAGATCGATCTGGTGAACCTGTACGGTCCGAGCGAGTGCACCATCAACGCGTCGGCCCACACCGTGGACCGCCGTACCGTCCACGAGGGTCCCGACCACGTCTCCATCGGCCGGCCGGTCCGGGGCATGACCTTCCACATCCTCGACGCGGCGCGCCGGCCCGTCGCCCCGGGTGAGGCGGGCGAACTCCACATCTCCGGCGTTCAGTTGGCCCGCGGGTACCTCCACAATCCCCAGCTGACGGAGGAACGTTTCCTCACCAATCCGTTCTCCACGGACCCGGCGTACGCCCGTCTCTACCGCACCGGTGACCTGGCCCGCTGGAACGACGACGGCACCGTACAGTTCCTCGGCCGCACCGACAGCCAGGTCAAGCTGCGCGGTTTCCGGGTCGAGCTGGACGAGATCAAGGTGTCCATCGAGAAGCACGAGTGGGTGAAGCGGGCCGCCGTCCTGGTCCGGGAGGACACCCGGGTCGGCGCCAACCTCATCGCCTTCATCGAGCTCGACCCGCAGCGCGCCGCGCTGATGGACCAGGGCAACCACGGCAGTCACCACCAGTCGAAGAAGAGCAGGCTGCAACTCAAGGCCCAGCTCGCCAATCTGGGGGTCCGTCAGGAGGAGGGCGCGGCGGTCGTCGAGCTGCCGGGCCGAGCGGCCACGGCCGACCAGCGGCGCACGGTGTTCGCCCGCAAGACCTACCGGTTCTTCGAGGGCGGCGGGGTCACCCGCGCCGACCTGCTGGCCCTGCTCGCCCGTCCGGCCGGGCAACCGGCCGCGCACCGCGACCCGGCCACCCTGAGCCTGTCCGAACTGGGCACCCTGCTGCGCTACTTCGGGCAGTTCCCGAGCGGCGAACGACTGCTGCCCAAGTACGGGTACGCCTCCCCCGGCTCGCTGTACGCCACACAGCTCTATCTGGAGCTGTCCGGCGTCGCGGGCCTCGAACCGGGCTTCTACTACTACCACCCGGTCGAGCACCGGCTGGTGCTGATCAGCCCCGCCGCGGCCGGCGAGCCCAGGCTGCGGGCCCACTTCATCGGACGCCGGTCGGCCATCGAGCCCGTCTACCGCAACAACATCCGGGAAGTCCTCCAGTTCGAAGCCGGCCACATGGTCGGCCTGTTCGACCACGTCCTCCCCGAGTACGGGCTGCGCGTCAACCCGGGGCCGGTCACGCCCGGGGTCAAGGACGTCCTGCGCTGCCCGGACGAGGACTACTACCTCGCGACGTACGACGTGGAGTCGGCGGCGGCCCCGGCCGTCACCAACCCGGTCGAGCTGTACGTGCAGGCCCACCCCGACCGCGTCACGGAGCTGCACGGCGGCCAGTACCGGTTCGACGGCGCCGAGTTGACGCACGTGTCCGACGACCTGGTCCGCAAGCAGGACGTCATCGCCATCAACCAGGAGGTGTACGACCGGGCGAGCTTCGGGATCAGCCTGATCGGGCGCGCCCCCGAGCCCTGGCAGCGCTACGTCGACCTCGGCCGGGAGCTGCAGCGCCTGCAGATGAACGGCCTCGACATGGGGCTGATGTCGTCCGGGTACAGCTCGGAGACCGGCAACCCGCTGCCGTCCGCCCGGCGCATCGCGGACATCGTCGACCTGGGTCCCGACGCGGCCTCCTACTTCGCCGTCGGCGGCCGCATCAGCGCCGAACAGCGGCTCAGCGAGGGCATGAAGGAGGACTCCGTCCACATGCGGGGGCCGGCCGAGATCGTCAAGGACAACCTCGCCGAGACCCTGCCCCCGTACATGGTGCCCAACCGGGTCACCGTGCTGGACGCCTTCCCGCTCACCCCGAACGGCAAGGTCGACCACCAGGCCCTGCGCGAGCTGGACAAAGCCGCCGTCGACGACACGGAGGCACCGGTCGTCCCGCCGCGCACCCCCACCGAGGAGGCCATCGCCGCGCTGTGGGGCACGGTGCTCCGGCAGGAGCGCGTCTCGATCCGGGACAACTTCTTCGCCGCCGGGGGGCACTCGCTGACCGCGGTGAACCTCGTCGGGCGGATCAACCGGGAACTCGGCAGCTCGCTGCCGCTGCAGGTGCTGTTCGACGCGCCGACCATCGCCGAGCTGGCCCGGCGTGTCGACCGTGAGCCCTCGACCGAGCTCACCCGGCTGGTGCGGCTGCGCGCCGGTGACGGCGTCCGGCCGGTGTTCTGCTGGCCCGGGCTCGGCGGCTATCCGATGAGCCTGCGGCTGCTGGCGGGCCGGCTGGAACTGGACCGGCCGTTCCTCGGGGTGCAGGCCCACGGCATCAACCCGGGCGAGGTGCCGTACCCGACGTTCGAGGAGATGGTCGCCCACGACATCGAACTCGTCCGGAAGGTCCAGCCGGCCGGCCCGTACACGCTGTGGGGGTACTCCTTCGGGTCCCGGGTCGCCTTCGAGGTGGCGCACCAGCTGGAGAGCGCGGGCGAACGCGTCGAGGAGCTGATCCTGATCGCTCCCGGCAAGCCGCCCGTGGAGGCCCGCGCCGATCAGCCGGACGGGGCGTCGGTGGGCTTCTCGAACCCGGCCTTCGTCTCGATCCTCTACTCGGTGTTCGCCGGAAACCTGGAGCCGTCGGCGGTCGAGGCGTGCCTGGCCGCGACCCGGGACGAGGACTCCTTCGTCGAGTTCGTCTGCGACCGGTTCGAGCACCTGGACCGTGATCTGGTGCGCCGGATCGTCGGCGTGGTGCGCACGACCTTCCCCTTCGAGTACGCCCCCGACGAGTTGGCCCGGCGCGGCGTCGACGCGCCGATCACGGTGCTCCGGGCCCGGGGCGACCAGGACTCCTTCATCGACTCCACCCCCGCGCTGTCGCGGTCGTCCCTGCGGATCAGCCAACTCCAGGCGGACCACTACGAACTGCTCCGCGCGCAGGGAATCGACGAACTCGTCTCCGCCCTTCAGGCCGCGCGCCTCCCGAGAAAGGCCATCGGAGTGCCCCACGTGAGCATCAAGCATTTCCCGAACAACCTCGCGGCCGACCAGATCTCCGCACTCGTGGACGCGATCACCAGCGCGGTGGGCACCGCCTTCTCGGTGGACGAGGGCGCCGTCTCGATCGCCCTCGAACCGGTCGCCCAGGAGGCATGGACCGAACGGGTGTACATTCCCGAGATCGTCCAAGGCACGGCGAAGCTGGTGAAGTCCCCCAACTACTGAAGTCCACCGCTGAGTTCGACGTGCCACCGGGAAAGACCAGACATGACATTACGGAGCATCGCATGCGTAGGCTGATCGTCAGGGCGAGGGAGGACCTCTCCGTGATCGTCGCGCGGGACCCGTCGGTCCGCACCCGCGCGGAGGCGCTGCTGCACCCGGCCCTGCCGGCGCTGTGGACCCACCGGCTGGCGCACGCCCTCTACGTCCGTGGGCACCGTCATCTCGCCCGCCTCCTGGCCTACACGGCCCGCGCGGTGACCGGCGGCATCGAGATCCATCCGGGCGCGCGGCTGGGCCGGCGCGTGTTCATCGACCACGGGGCCGCGGTGGTCATCGGGGAGACGGCCGAGGTCGGCGACGACGTCACGATCTTCCACCAGGTCACGCTGGGCTCGGTCGGCTGGTGGCGGGACGGCCGCCGGGCGGCCGGTGAGCGCCGGCACCCGGTCGTGGGCGACCGGGTGGTGCTCGGCACCAACGCGATCGTGCTGGGCCCGGTCACCGTCGGCGACGACGCGCTGATCGGCGCGGGCTCGCTCGTCCTGGGCGACGTGCCCTCGGGTGCCCGTGTGATGGCCCCCCTCGGCGAGGTCACGCCGCGCGTGTCGCCAGCGGACCGCGAGGAGGCGGACGCGCTGCTGCGCGCGCTGGCCTCCTCCGGATGCTGGTGACGGCCGGCCCCGTCCCCCGCCCCGCACGTCGCCCGCCGTTCCCCGCCCCCCGACCACGCGTCGGCAGCCATCGGAGGCACACATGATTCACGTCGGTGTCGTGGAGAGCAATCTCTCCGGATCCGGCTTCGAGGGCCTGCAGATCATCAAGGAACTCGACTGTCGCGTCACCTTCTTCACCCGCGACCTGGACCGCTACCTGGCCGTGCCGGGCGGTCCCGCCTACTTCGAGCAGTACGTCGACGAGATCGTCCACTGCGAGACGAACATCTACGAGGAACTCCTGCCGCACGTGCACGCGGCCGGGGCGAAGCACCCCTTCGACGCGTTCCTCACCCTCGCCGAGTACGACGTGGTCGTGGCCGCCCAGGTGGCGGTCCACCTCGGACTGCCCACGGTCAGCGTCGACGGTGTCGCGACCGCGCGCAACAAGGCGCTGATGCGCCGCCGCTGCGCCGAACTCGGCGTCGCGATACCGGCGTTCCGTACCGTGAGCGACCCCGCCGAGGCGGCGGCGGCCGCGGCGGAGATCGGCCTGCCCTGCGTGGTCAAGCCGGCCGACGAGACCAGCAGCGCCGACGTGCGGCTGGTGGAGACCGCGGAGCAGGCCGCCGAGCACGTCGCGCTGATCCAGTCCCGCCGGGAGAACACCCGCGGCCAGGCGCGCTACCACGAGCTGATGGTCGAGGAGTATCTGAGCGGCCCCGAGGTCAGTGTCGAGGTGCTGGCCGACGGCGACCGCTACGAGGTCTTCGGCGTCACCGACAAGTCGGTCGTCGGCCAGGGCTACTTCGTCGAACTGGCCCACACCTTCCCCTCCAGCCTGCCCGAGCCGGTGGTGCGCGCCTGCGGCGACCTGGCCGTCCAGGCGCTGCGCGCGGTCGGCTTCGACCTGGGCATGGCGCACGTCGAGATCAAGGTGACCCCGTCCGGGCCCAAGCTCGTGGAGATCAACCCCCGGCCCGCCGGCGGGAAGATCACCTACCTCGTCGACCGCGCCCTCGGCATCAAGTCCCTGGAGCTGGTGGCCCGGCAGTACCTGGGGCAGCCCCTGCCCGCCCGGGTCCTGCCCGAGCGGCCGGCCGGCGGCGCCGCCATCCGCTACCTGACCGCGCAGCCCGGCCGGGTCGTGTCGGTCGGCGGCCAGGAGCGGGCCGCCGCGCTGCCCGGCGTCGAGGAAGTGGTCGTCAAGCCGAAGCCGGGTTCCGTCGTGAGGGAGTTGCGGCGCAACGGCGACCGCGCCGGCCATGTGCTCGTGGTGGCCGACACCGCCGAGCTGGCGGCGCGCACCGCGGAGGCCGCCGCCCAGGAGATCAGCATCCGCACCGAGCCGGTCGTACGGCGTCCCGTCGCGGACTCCCTGGTCGAGCTGATCGGCGGTACGCCGCTGCTGAGGCTGCCGGTCCAGCGCGTCGTGGACGGGGTCCCGGACGACGCCGAGGTGCTGGGCAAGCTGGAGCTGTTCAACCCCTGGTCCAGCAGCAAGGACCGGGCCGCGCTGTCGATGCTGCGCGGCGCCGAGGAGCGCGGGCTGCTCACCCCGGGCGACGGCACGGTGATCGAGGCGACCTCGGGCAACACCGGCATCTCGCTGGCCGCGCTGGCGGCGGCTCGCGGCTACCGCTGCGTCATCGTGCTGCCGGACAACGCCACCCAGGAGCGGGTCGCCATCCTGCGGTCGCTCGGCGCCGAGGTCGTACGGACCCCGCACGAGGAGGGCTACCAGGCGGCGGTCGACAAGGCGGAGGAACTGCACCGGCAGACTCCCGGCTCGTGGTTCTGCTGCCAGCACGACAACCCGGACAACACCCGCGCCCACTACGAGACGACGGGCCCGGAGATCTGGAACGACGCCGACGGCCGGATCGACGTGTTCGTCTGCGGAGTGGGCACCGGCGGCACGCTCAGCGGCGCGGGACGCTACCTGCGCGAGAGCCACCCCGCGGTGCGCATCGTGGCGGTGGAGCCGGCCGGCTCGCCGCTGCTGTCCGGCGGCGAGCCCGGCGCGCACACCATCCCGGGCTACAACGGCGGTTTCATCGCGCCCACCACGGAGCGCCACCTCATCGACGAGGTCATCGCGGTCTCCGACGCGGACGCCCTGAACACCACCCGGCGGCTCGCGGCGCGCGCCGGTCTGATCGTCGGGGTCTCGGCCGGGGCCGTGGTCCACGCGGCCGGCGTCCTCGCGGCACGCCCGGAGTACCGGGGCCGGCGCATCGTGACCCTGCTGCCCGACACCGGCGAGCGCTACCTCAGTCTGCTCGGCCACGAGGCCGGGGCCGGCGACGCGGGCGGTGCCCGGTGACGACGCCCGAACCCACCGACGGCCGGCCCCGCCTGCTGATGGTGATGCCGTACCGCCAGTTCGTGCGCAAGGCCCAGGCCGAGGGGTTCTGGGTCGGCGCGGTCTGGGACCCGCGGCTGGAGTCACCGGAGTACCTCGACGACGTCCGCGCACTGGCCGACCTGTACGTGGAGACCGATTTCCAGGACCCGGACCTGCTGCGCCGCACCCTGCGCGAGGTGGCCCGGGAGCACCGGGCCACGGTGGTCTACCACATCGGCCGGGAGGAGACGATGGTCACCGCCCACGAGGTGGCCGAGGAGCTGCGTGCCGAACTCAACCCGGCCGCCGCGATCCGCTTCCTCGCCGACAAGCACGCGATGCGCGACCTGCTCGCCCGGCGCGGGCTGTCCCCGGTGTCCTTCGAGGCCGCGCCCACCCGCCGGGAGGTGCCGGGCGCGGTCGAGCGGATCGGCTGCCCGGCCGTCGTCAAACCGGCCGCGCTCGCCGGCAGCCGGGGCGTGTTCCTGTGGCAGGAGCCGCAGGACCGGGCGGCCTGGACGGCGCTCGTCGACGCGTACGACTACGACGGTCCGTTCCTGGTGGAGGAGTACCTGCGCGGCCCCGAGTACAGCGTGGAGACGCTGAGCCGGGACGGCCGCCACCAGGTCGTCGGCATCACCGAGAAGCTGCTGGGACCGCCGCCGCTGTTCGTGGAGGTGGGGCACGTCCATCCGGCGCCGCTCCCCGAGGACCGCCGGCGGGCGATCGAGGAGCTCACCACGGAGTTCCTCACGGCGTGCGGGTACCGGTTCGGCCCGGCCCACACCGAGATCATCTGGACCGAGCGCGGGCCGCGCATCGTCGAGTCGCAGGCCCGCCTCGGCGGTGACCGCATCCCGCGGCTCGTCGAGCTGGCCACCGGCCTGGACATCGAGCAGGCGATCTTCGCCGCCCTCGCGGACCGGCCGGCCGAGGTCTCCGGGGCGACGGCGACGGCGATCGTGCGGTTCTTCACCTTCCCGCCCGGCCGCATCGGCGAGATACGGGGCCTGGAGACGCTCACCGGCCTCCCGTACGTCGACGAACTGAGCCTCCGGCTGAGCCCGGGCGGCACGGTGCCGGAGGTCCGCGACTCCAAGAGCCGGCACGGCCACGTCATCGTCTCCGGTGCCACCCCCGAGGAGGCCCGGGCCCGGTCCGCGGAGGTGCTCGCCGCCCTCGAGGTCGTCGTCGACGGCACGCCCGTCCGGGCGGACGGCCGCACCGGAGTGCTGGGGACGCCCGTATGAGCGCCACCGGTCACGAAACCCCCCACGTACGAAGAAAGGCAGTGACCATGCACTGGCCCACACCCACCAGGAGGTCGCGATGACCACCCACGCCTCCGACGCGCAGGTGGTGTTCGTCGGCTACAACGCGGCCTACCTGCGCGCGATCGACGGGAACGTGCCCAGCGGGTCCGTCGTGGTGATCGAGGAACCCGACATCATCCGCAAGCGCGAACTGCGGGACGCCGCGGACCGGTTCGACTGCCTGGACCGGATCGTCCCCGCGAGCTACCAGCAGTCGGCCGAGGCCCTGGACCTGGCCGCCGAGCTGACGGCCACGCGTCCGGTGGCCGCCGTCGTCCCCGGTCTGGAGTACGCGGTGCCCGCGACGGCCGCGCTGGCCGAGAAGCTGGGGCTGCCGGGAGCGACCGAGGCGGCCGCGCAGGCGCTGCGCGACAAGGTGCGGCTGCGCGAGGTCTCCGGTGCCGGCGGCGTCCGCAATCCGCGCTGGCGCGAGGTGCACGGGCCCGAGGACATCCTGGAGTTCGCCGACGGCGGTCCCGTGGTCGTCAAGCCGGCGAACCGGCAGGCGAGTGTGGGCGTACAACTTCTGGACTCCGTCGACGCGGCGAGCGCTGCCGAGGCGTGGGAGCGGACCTCGTCCGCCGCCGAGTACGAGCAGGTGCCCGACCGGGCGCTGGCGTGGCGCTTCCTCGCCGAGGAACGCCTGCGCGGGCCCGAGTTCAGCGTCGAGGCACTGGTGCGCGAGGGTGAGGTCATCTTCGAGAACGTCACCGCCAAGACCGTCGTCCCCGGGCCCTATCCGGTGGAACAGGGCCACCTGCTGCCCGCTCCCCTGGACTCCGGCACGCAGGACGCGTTCCGGACGGCCCTGCGGAAGCTGGTCGCCGCGACCGGCTTCGGGACGGGCATCCTGCACGCCGAGTGGATCCTCACCGAGGAGGGCCCCACACTGGTCGAATGCGCCGGCCGCTGCCCCGGTGACTACCTGATCGACCTCATCGACCTGGCCTACGGCACCCGGATCCGGCTGACCCTCATCGACCTGCTCGCGGGCCGTCCGGTCACACTGCCCCGGTCCGCGCGGCGGACGTCGGCCATCCGGTTCCTGGCCGCCGAGCCGGGCACCGTCACCGGGATCACCGGCCTGGACGAGGCACAGCGGATGCCCGGCGTGCACGTCGCGGAGGTCGATGTGGAGGCCGGCCAGGAAGTGCGGGTCTGGGCGTCGTCCTGGGACCGGGCCGGGCACGTCATCGCGACCGGACCGGACGCGGAGACCACCCGACGACGCGTTCTCGACGCGGACGCCGCCATCCGCATCGCAACCGATTGAGGAAAGACATGTCTGCTGTGTGGCAACGCGTCCGCGGATGGCGCGGCTCGATGCCCGGAGGGTCGGTCGGTCTGCGGCTGGCCGTGATGGCGATGATCGACGCGGTGGGCACGGGTGCCTTCCTGGCCGTGTCCGTGCCGTTCATCACCCGGTCGGTCCACCTGTCGGAGGGCAACCTCGGACTGGGCCTGACCCTCTCCGCCGCCGTCGCCCTTGCCACGGCCATCCCGATCGGCGTCCTGGCCGACCGGATCGGCCCGAAGAAGGTGCTGGTCGGGGTGAGCCTGTGGCGCTGCGCCTGCTTCGTGGTCTACCCGTTCGTGCAGAACCTGTGGCAGTTCCTGACCGTGGTGTGCCTGCTCGGCCTGGTCGACAAGGCGGCGGCACCGATGGAACAGGCCCTGGTCGGGCAGGTCACGGCGACCGAGGACCGGGTCAGGGTCGTCGCGATCCTCCGGTCGCTGCGCAACGTCGGCTTCACCGTGGGCGCCCTGCTCGGCGGCATCGGGCTGCTGATCGACACCAGGCCCGGATACGCCGCGATCCTGCTGGTCAACGCCGCCTCGTTCGCCGTGCTCGCGACCCTGGCCGCGCGGCTGCCGCTGCTCAGCGCCCCGGCGAAGAGCCTGCGCCGGCGCTTCTCGGTCAGTGTGCTGCGGGATGGGTCGTTCCTGTCGTTCACCGGAATCAACGCCGTGCTCACCATGCACATGACCCTGCTGAGCATCGGCATCCCGCTGTGGATCGTGAAGCACACCGACGTCTCCTCGGCGCTCATCTCCCCCCTGGTGGCGGTCAACACCGTGCTCGCGGTCGCCCTCCAGGTGTGGGCCAGCCGCGACACCGACACCATCGCGGGCGCCGCCCGGGCCCTGGTCCGGGCCGGCATCTCGCTCGCGCTCTGCTGCCTGCTGCTCCTCACCGCACCGAAACTGCCGGTGGTCCTGGCCGTCGGCGTGCTGCTGCTGGCCATGATCGCGCTGACCGGCGGCGAGCTGTTCCAGTCCGCCGGCGGCTGGGGCGGCTCCTATCTGCTCGCCGCGCCCGGCCAGGAGGGCGTCTACCTCTCGGTCTTCTGGCTCGGCGTGGCCATCCAGCAGATCGCCGCACCGATCCTGGTCAGCCTGGTCGTCACGACCGGCACCTTGGGCTGGGTCGTGCTGGCCGCGCTGTTCGCCGTCTGCGGCCTCGCCGCGCCGGCCATCGGCCGCTGGGCGCAGGCCCGGGCCGACAGCAGGCCCCAGCCGGACCCGAACCTGGCCGAGGCCACGTAACCACCCATACCACCCCTGAACCGCCGGCCCGCTCCACCGAGCCGGCACTGTGTGAACACCATTTAAGGAGAGACATGTCCGTTCCGCTGTACGTTCCGTCGGGCGAAGGCGAGTTCGTCAACATCCGCGACACCAAGAGGACGTACCTCAAGCTCACCACGGCGGACTCCGACGGCGAGTTCGGCTTCTTCGAGCACCACATGGCGCCGGAGGCGAGCGGTGCCAGCCCGCACATCCACAAGAAGTCCACCGAGATGTTCTACGTGGTCAAGGGCGAGATCGAGTTCACCATCGGCGACCGCAAGGTGGTGGGTGAGCCGGGCGCGTTCGCCTACGTGCCCAAGGGTGAGCCGCACGGCTTCACCAACCGGGGCAACACGGACGCCACGCTGCTGATCATGTTCTACCCGATCTACAACCGCGAGGACTACTTCCGCGGCCTGGGGCGTCTGACGGCCAACGGCCGCAACCCCAGCCTGGAGGAGCTGCAGGAGCACATGGCGAAGTACGACCAGTTCATGGTCTGACCCGCCGGCAGACGGCACGGTCCGACCCGCCGGCCGGCGGCGCGCTTCGGCCGCCGGCCGGCCGCGACGAAACGGGGCCTGGCAGCGTTTCCGCCGCCAGGCCCCGGTGTGCGTCCCGGCGTCAGTCGCCCGCACTGTTCCTCACCCGGAAGCGCCACTGCAACTCCCGTACCTGCTCGGCGAGTTCCGGCACCGGGCCCGCCACCTCCTGCCCGGGGACGATGTCCTGGACGGACAGCGGGGCCAGGGGCGAGGTGATCGGCACGCCCCACTCGGCCTTCCAGTCCCGGGCCTGCTGGGACGAGCTCGCGTACACGATGCGGCCCAGTCCGGCCCAGGCGTGGGCGGCCGCGCACATCGGGCAGTGCTCACCGGAGGTGTACACGGTCGCCGTGGCCCGCTCCTCGGGACTCAGGTGGGTCACGGCCCAGCGGACGAGCTCGAACTCGGGGTGCCGGGTCGGGTCGCCCGTGGTGGTCTCGCGGTTGCGGTCCTCGGCGAGGATCTTGCCGTCGGCGCCGACGAGCACCGAGCCGAACGGCCAGTCGCCGGCGTCCACCGCCTCCGCGGCCAGCTCGACGCAGCGGCGCAGGTAGGGCAGTTCGGCCTCGTCGACGGTGCCGGCCCGGCCGGTGCCGTTCTGGGAAGGGTCGTGGTCGTTGGGGGCCACTGTGACTCCGTCTCTGTGGGAGGTGCGGTTACGGCCGGTGCGCGGCGAGGATGGCCAGGGCCTGCCATGCCTCTTCGGGGCGCAGGGTCTCGTTCGGGTCACCGAGGTACGGGTCGACCAGCACGGTCTCGGCCCCGGCCCGGCGCAGTTCCTCGATGTCCTCGAGAACCTGCTCGAGGGTTCCGGTGCCGGCCCGCCGATCGGGGTCGTCGATCGGCTTTTCGGTCAGCTGGAGATAGATGCGCGGCGCCAACTCCGGGTCCGGACGGCCGAGTTCGGCGGCGATATTCCTCAGCTGCGGCAGGGCCTCACGGAACCAGGACATGGTGAACCGCAGGGGGTGCCAGGGATAACCGAAACGAACGGCGCGCCGCATGCCGGCAACGCTGTTTCCGCCGACCCAGATCGGAATCTTTCCGCTGCCGTAGTCGGCCTCGTCGTCCCACGCGGTGCGCAGGGTCCGCAGGAGTTCGTCGGTCAGCGCGCCGCGCCGTTCGAACGGGACGTCCAGCGCCGCGAACTCCTCGCGGGCCCAGCCGACGCCGACGCCGACGATCAGGCGTCCGCCGCTGAGTTGGTGCAGGTTGGCCGCCATGCGGGCGACCAGCAGGGGGTGCCGGTAAGGCGCGATGAGGACCGTCGTGCCCAGCTGGATCCGGGTCGTGATCCCGGCCAGCCAGGCGAGCGTGGTGACGGGTTCGTAAAAGGGCGCCGGATATTGTTTCGCCACATCCGAAGTGATCACCACGTGGTCGGAGAGCATCAACAGGTCGAAACCCAGACCCTCCGATGTCTTGGCCCAGCGGGCCAGGTTGTCCGGGGTGGCACCCGGACCGAAGTTGGGAACATTCACGCCTATCCGCATGGACCCACACTAGCAACTGCACGTCAGCGGTGGGCAGTTGACCGAAGGCCGTACGGCGGCGAAATCCACGGAAAAGCGGCGCATTTCCCTCGCGGGGGGGCTACGGATTTCCCGGCTTCCGACTGCCGTGCGCCACAAGGAGGGAGAGGGGAAGGAATACGGCCAGACCGACCGCCGTGGCCGAAAAGCGAGGAGGGGCCGCCTGCGAGCGCATGACGGCCACCCCCAGGCAGTCGCGGAGCCGGATGAGGCCGTCGCGCAGCCGGGTCTTCACCGTGCCCAGCGGCAGCACCAGCGCGTCAGCGACCTGCCGGTACGTCAGGCCGCGGTAGTAGGCGAGCGTGACCGCCTGCCGTTGCGGCTCGGTCAGGGTGCGCGGGCAGCGCCGTACCTGTTCCCCGCCGGCACCGCCCGGCCGAGGGACGAGCAGTGGGCGTAGTCGACGCGGATGCCCGGGGCGGCCCCTGGTGGCGTAGGCGGGGCCGTGAGGGTTATCCGACGGGCATGGCGAGGCTTCATCTTCCAAGGCGGAAAGCACATCGCGGCGGCGACGAGGCGCCGGCACCCGAGGAGGTCGGGCCCGGGCCCGAGGTGGAGCGTCGGGCACCGGACACGCCGACGGAGCTGTCCAAGCGGGCCTGGCGCGGTGTGCTCAAGGGAGCGTTGCGGGAGTTCAAGGACGATGAACTGGCCGACCGGGCGGCGGCTTTGACGTACTACGGGGTGCTGTCGCTGTTCCCGGCGCTGTTGGTACTCGTGTCCCTGCTGGGTGTCACCGGCGAGTCCGCGACCGACGCGGTGCTGTCCAACATCCGGAAACTCGCTCCCGGTTCGGCCCGGGACATCATCACGAGGGCCGTGGAGCAGTTGCGCGACAACGCCGGCGTCGGCTCCGTCATGGCCGTCGTCGGCATTGTCCTGGCGGTGTGGTCGGCCTCCGGCTATGTGGCCGCGTTCATCCGCGCGGCGAACGCCGTCTACGACATGCCGGAGGGCCGCCCTGTGTGGAAGGTGCTTCCCGTACGGCTGGGCGTGACGGTCGTGCTGATGGTGCTGGCCGTGGTCAGTGCGCTGATCGTGGTGTTCACCGGCGGCCTGGCCCGCCACGCCGGTACCGCTCTGGGGATCGGGGACACGGCCCTGACGGTGTGGTCGATCGCCAAGTGGCCGGTTCTTGTGGTCCTGGCCTCCGTCATGATCGCGATCCTGTACTGGGCGTGCCCCAACGCGAAGGTGAAGGGCTTGAGGTGGATCACCCCGGGCAGCCTCCTCGCCCTCGTCATCTGGATGATCGCGTCTGCCGCGTTCGCCTTCTACGTCACGAACTTCGCCTCCTACAACAAGACGTACGGGACCATGGCCGGCGTCATCGTGTTCCTCGTCTGGCTGTGGCTCACCAATCTGGCCATCCTCCTGGGCCTGGAGTTCGACGCCGAGACCGTACGCCAGAGGGCCATCGCGGGCGGCCTGCCGCCTGACACCGAGCCGTACACCCAGCCCCGCGACACCCGGAAGTGGGACGAGGACGACCGGCGTCGACTGGGCGAGGTCTGACCGGTCACGCGACGGCCCAGCGAACCCCGCGGGCGTCAACGAGGTGCTGCCGACGGTGGAGAGACGCCCGAGATCGCGAAGTCCGAGTCCGGACGAAGTACGCGCGGGATATTGACACTCGCTGTACGCGCTGGCTTCATGAACCAGTGTTTGGGAGCGCTCCCATCCATTTTTGTCTCCACCCCCCGAACCACGCGCCGCAGCACGAACTCCCCTCTCCTGTCTGCCCACCGCACGGAAGGAACGTCCGTTGCGCCCGCTCTCCTTCCTCACCCCCCGAAGACGCTCCGCGCCCTCCGCGGCGGCTCCCGAGACCTGCCCGGCGGTTCCGGCCGGTGCCCGACGCTCCCGACTGGTGAGTGCGTGGGGAGCCGCGGTCGCCGTCGTCGCCGGCCTCCTGCTGCCGTCGGCCGCCTCCGGCCCCTCCTCCGCGGCGCCGACCGCCTTCAACTACGGCGAGGCGCTGCAGAAGTCGCTCTGGTTCTACGACGCGCAGCGGTCGGGGAAGCTCCCGGACGACAACCGCGTCTCCTGGCGCGGCGACTCCGCCCTCAACGACGGCAAGGACGCCGGCCTCGACCTGACCGGCGGGTGGTACGACGCCGGGGACCACGTCAAGTTCGGCCTGCCCATGGCCTTTTCCGCCACCCTGCTCGCCTGGGGCGGCGTCGAGCAGAAGTCCGCCTACGCCACCTCCGGCCAGCTCCGGTACCTCCAGGACAACCTGCGCTTCGTCAACGACTACTTCATCAAGGCGCACCCGTCAGCGAACGTGCTGTACGGCCAGGTCGGCAACGGCGCCGACGACCACAAGTGGTGGGGGCCGGCCGAAGTCATGCCGATGGCACGGCCCGCCTACAAGATCGACGCTTCCTGCCCGGGCTCCGACCTGGCCGGCCAGACCGCCGCGGCCATGGCGTCGTCCTCCATGGTGTTCGCCGACAGCGACCCGGCGTACGCGAGCGAACTGCTCACCCACGCCAAGCAGTTGTACGCGTTCGCCGACACCTACCGCGGCAAGTACAGCGACTGCGTCACCGACGCCCAGGCGTACTACAACTCCTGGAGCGGCTACAACGACGAGCTGGTCTGGGGTGCCGTCTGGCTGTACAAGGCGACCGGTGACGCCGCGTACCTGGCGAAGGCCGAAGCGGCCTACGACAAGCTGTCGACCGAGCCCCAGACGACCACCCGCTCCTACCGCTGGACGCTCTCCTGGGACGACACCTCCTACGGCTCGTACGTGCTCCTCGCCCAACTCACCGGCAAGCAGCGCTACGTCGACGACGCCAACCGCTGGCTGGACTGGTGGACGGTCGGTGTCAACGGGACCAAGGTGCGCTACTCCCCCGGTGGGCAGGCGGTCCTCGACAGCTGGGGATCGCTGCGGTACGCCGCCAACACCGCGTTCGCCGCGCTGTCGTACTCCGACTGGCTGACCGGCGACCCGGTGCGCAAGGCCCGATACCACGACTTCGCGGTCCGGCAGATCGACTACGCGCTCGGCGACAACCCGCGCAAGTCCAGTTACGTCGTCGGCTTCGGCGCGAACCCGCCGACGAAACCGCACCACCGGACCGGTCACGGCTCGTGGACCGACCAGCTCACCAGCCCGGTGGACAACCGGCACGTCCTGTACGGCGCGCTGGTCGGCGGGCCGAGCGCGGCGGACGACGCGTACACCGACGACCGGTCCAACTACGTGAACAACGAGGTGGCCACGGACTACAACGCGGCCTTCACCGGTGCCCTGGCCCGCTTGTACGCCGAGTACGGCGGCAGCCCGCTCGCCGGCTTCCCCCAGGCCGAGAAACCGGACGGCCCCGAGATCTCGGTCCAGGCGTCCGTGAACGCCTCGGGTCCCGGCTTCACCGAGATCAAGGCGTACCTGGTCAACAAGTCGGCGTGGCCCGCACGCGCGCTGACGCACGCTTCCCTGCGCTACTACTTCACCCTCGACGGCGGGGCGACGCCCGACCAGATCAGCACCACCACCAACTACAACCAGTGCGGCAAGGTGACCGGTCCGACGCGCTTCGAGGGCGACGTCTACTTCGTCACCGTGGACTGCTCCAACGCGGTGATCGCTCCGGCGGGCCAGTCGGCGTACCGGAAGGAGGTGCAGTTCCGCATCGCCTCGGCCGGGGCGTGGAACCCCGCGGACGACTGGTCCTACCAGGCCCTCCCGACGACGCCGGGCAGCACGCCGGTGGACGCGCCGCACATCGTGCTGGCGGAGGGCGCGGACACGCAGTGGGGCGCGGAGCCCGACGGCACCACACCCACACCCACACCCACTCCGACCCCTACTCCGACGCCCACACCCACCCCAACGCCCACCCCCACGCCGACGTCCCCCTCCACCCGGTGCGCCGTGACCTACACCGTCACCAGCGCCTGGAACGGTGGCTTCACCGCCGATGTCGGCGTGCGCAACACCGGCACGACGGCGGTCGACGGATGGCGGCTCGGGTTCTCGTTCAAGGGCACCGAGAAGGTGACGAACGCCTGGAACGCCACCGTCTCCCAGGCCGGATCCGACGTCACCGCCACGAACAGCGCGCACAACGCCACGATCCCACCGGGCTCCGGCGTGAGCTTCGGTTTCCAGGGCACGGGCACCCCCGCCGGGACACCCGCGGCCTTCACACTGAACGGAAAGGACTGCGGCTGAACGGTGGTCCGTTGACGACGAGCGGCCATGGCAGCACAAGGACGAACAACGGTGACTGCCATGGCGTGTGCGGCTGCCGAGGGGGCTACTTCTGCCGGTAGTTCTGCCTGGTCCGCCCTCGCCTGTGCGTGATCGACTGGCCGGAGGCGCTGGGGGTTGCCGCATCTCTCTCCTCGCCGTCACGACCGTTCACTTGACGAAGGAGCACGCACATGCGCAGGTTCAGGAGTGTCCTCGCGGCAGCCGTGACCCTTGCCGCGTTCGCAGGGGTGGGGGTCGCAGCGGCGCCGGCGCAGGCCGCGACCTACTGCACGAACAAGGGCCAGAAGTACTTCTGCGAGTACGGCGTCTCGACCACGAAGATGGCCAACGGGACGAAGGAGGAGTTCGTCGTCGGCAGCGATCACGCGGTGTGGACCAACTGGACCTACCCAGACGGCTCCTGGAACGGTTGGGTCTCCATGGACGGATGGGTCCAGAGCCGCATCGAGGCCGATGCCGAGCAGAAGACTGCCGACTCCTGGATCTCCATATCGGCCGTCGGCGGGGACGGCAACCGCTGGTTCCGCGTTCGCTACGGGAACGGTACGTGGTCCGACTGGCAGGTGAGCTGCTTCGTCGAACCCAACGGCCGCTTCTGCCCGTAACCTCCGTGCGCGCCGGCCCAAGCGTACGTTCCACCGCACCACGCCGAGCAGTCACAAGGCGCTTGGGAGAGGCGACCACTCGCCGTACCGCTGACCGCAGAGCTGCCAACTCGTCCGCGACAGAGGCTGCGGTCCTGTGTGCAGTTACTTCAGCGAACGGCTTGTCCGCCGGTTCCGTCCCAGAACCACGCTTGTCGTCGGTCTCGTTGCCGGTGCCGGGAGCGCCATCTCCCTCGCAACCGCGACGGCTTTGGACGCGGGCCTGGCCACCGTCCTCTCCCTTCTGCTGGTGACGGTGTCCACCGTCTCGCTGGTCCAGCCCACGGCCACCGCGCTCGCCCTGTCCGAGCAGGGGCGCCGGGCAGGCGCGGCATCGGGTTTGCTCGGTCTGGTGCAGTTCGGTACCGGCGGGGCCGTCGCCCCCCCTGGCTTCCCTCGTCGGGTCCACCGCCGTGGTCATGACCACCGCGATGGCGGCCGTTGTTCTCCTCGCCGTGATGGTGCTCTGGGCGATCCGCCCGCACGCGACGGACCACGAGCACGAGCTGCCGGCCCGGGCCGCCACGTGCCCCGCTCCGTCACCCGACGGCCTGCGAGCCGGTCGAGAAGCAAGCGAGTAGACAGGTGGACCGAGCGGGGGCGGGTCCCGGGGTGACCGTCCTTGGGTCAGAACGCGTCGGGAGCCGTGGCTCGGCCGGCCTGGCGGGTCGGGCTGTCGGACGGTGCGGGGGGCAGTTGAGCCGGGCTGACCAGTTCGCCCAGCACCTCGGTCATGAAGTGGACCAGCCACCGCTGCGCGGGGCTGCGCGAGGTCTCATGGCGTGCGTAGAGGGCCACCTCGATCGGCTCGGTCTCGAACGGCAGCCGGACCAGGCGTACCCGATGCGAGGCGCTCAAGACCTCCCCCGCGTACTCGGGAACGATGGCTATCAGGTCCGTTTGCTCCAGCAGATGGGGAAGCATCGAAATGCGGGTCGCCTCCACGGCCACCCGGTCCAGCAGCCCGTGCGCTGCCAGCAGGGCGCGCGGCTCCTCGTGACCGCTCGGACCGAACACGGTCGCATGGTGCTCGTTCGCCAGTTCCGCCATGGTCACCGCCTCCTCCCTGAGGCGTGGGTGATCGGCGGCGACCATGCCCACATGCCGCTCACGGAACAGCGGAATGCGCACCGTCCGGTGGGAGGTCAGCACCGGAGTCGCCAGGAAGACATCGACATCGCCCCGGCGCAGCTGCCGTTCGGCCTCGTCCACGTCCAACGGCCTGACGGTGAACGAGACGCGCGGCGCCCGCTCACGCGCGGCCGCCAGCAGACGCGGGAAGAGGGTCGCCTCGCCCACGTCGGACAGGGCAAGGGTGAAACGACCGGGCATGGTGCCCGGCTCGAAGCGCTCAGCCTGCCCGATCGCGCCGTCGATGTCCGCCAGGGCCCGCTGCAAAGGCTCGTACAGCCGCCGGGCGCCGGCCGTCGGCGCCAGCCCCCGTCCGGTGCGCCGGAACAGCTCGTCGTCGAAGTGCCGGCGAAGCTTCGCCAGGCTGTAGCTGACCGTGGGCTGGGTGAGATGAAGCGTCTCCGCGGTGACCGTGGTACTGCCCGTCTCGTACAGCAGCACGAAGACTCGGGCCAGGTTCAGGTCGAACTCCTTCATATCGATGCACTCTATATCGAGGTGCCAAAACATCTATTGGTATCTATGTCGAGGCAGCGCCTAGCGTGGCGCATGTCATCGCCGAAAGGAACGACAGTGCCCTCCGTACGCCGCGTCGCCCACGAGTTCCTGCAGCGCCAAGGGCTCACCACTGTCTTCGGCAACCCCGGTTCCAACGAGCTGCCCTTCCTCGCCGACCTGCCCGACGGCTTCCGTTACGTTCTCGGCCTCCACGAGGGTGCGGTCCTGGGCATGGCCGACGGTTACGCCCAGGCGACCGGACGGCCGGTACTGGTCAACCTGCACGCCGCTTCCGGGTCCGGGAACGCGATGGGCGCGCTGACGAACGCCGTGGCCTCTCGCACCCCGCTCGTGGTCATGGCAGGCCAGCAGGTGCGGTCCGCCATCGGCCCCGAGGCCAACCTCACCAACGTCGATGCCACCGCGCTGATGAAACCCCTCGTCGGCTGGGCCGCGGAGCCCGCGTGCGCCCAGGACGTGCCGCGCGCGCTCGCCCAGGCAGTCTTCGAGGCGCGACTGCAGCGGCGGCCGACGTATCTCTCCGTCCCGTACGACGATTGGGCCGCCGACTGCGACGACAACGCCACAGCGGTGCTCGACCGGCGGGTCCAGCGCGCCTCCGTGCCCGGTGCGGAGCAGGGGCGCCGGCTCATCGAGCAGGTCACCGCCGCCCGGCGGCCCGCGCTCGTGCTGGGCGGCGACATCGACTCGGCCGGTCTCTTCGACGACGCCGTCCGGCTGGCGGAACGCCTGGGCGGGCCGGTGTGGGCGGCACCGTCACAGTTCCGGCTGCCCTTCCCCAACCGGCACCCGCTGTTCCGTGGCGTGCTTCCCGCGGGCATCGCCCCGATATGCGAGGCTTTCGAGGGCCACGACCTGGTGCTGGTTCTGGGCGCGCCCGTCTTCCGGTACCACCAGTATCTTCCCGGCCGGTACCTGCCGGAGGGGACACGGCTGGTCCAGGTCACCGAGGACGCCTCCGCCGCCGCGCGGGCCCCGATGGGCGAGGCACTGGTTGCCGACCCGGGATGTGTCATCGACCTGCTGCTGAAGGAGTTCGACGCACCTGCGAAACCCGCGCCCGCGTACCGGCCCGCGCCCGAACCGCACACCGCTGACGGCGGACGGTTGCACCCCGATCAGGTGTTCGCCGCGTTGCGCGACGAGCTGCCCCAGGACACCGCGTACGTGGTGGAGTCGACCTCGACCACCGACTCGTGGTGGCGTCAGATGGACCTGCGCCGGCCCGGCTCGTACTACTTTCCCGCCGCGGGCGGGCTCGGCTTCGGACTGCCGGGTGCGGTCGGCGTGGCGATGGCACACCCGGACCGGCCGGTCGTCGGCGTGATCGGCGACGGCTCGGCCAACTACGGCATCACCGCCCTGTGGACGGCCGCCCGGCACCGGGTGCCGTTGACCGTCGTCCTGCTGCGCAACGGCACGTACGGAGCACTGCGCTGGTTCGGCGGGCTGCTCGGCGTCCCGGACACACCCGGACTGGACATACCTGGCATCGACTTCACCCGCATCGCGGAGGGCTACGGCGTCGCCTCCCGGCAGGTGAGCAACGTCGAGGAACTGCGCACGGTCCTCGCCGAGCAGCCGGACGGTCCCCGCCTCGTCCAGGTCGACACGGCCCTGACCACACCCTCCTGACATCCGCGCCCATCACCACCGGACCACCCCACGCCCCCCTCCCTTGCAGAAAGGCACACCGATGACACTTCTGAACGCCGAGGTATGGGACAGGAAGTTCTACAGTGACGGCTGGCAGGACTCCGCCCACGACTATCCGGTGATCGAGCCGGCCACCGGCAACGCACTCGGCACGGTGGGCCTGGCCACGCCCAAGGACGTGAACCACGCCGCCGCGCGCGCCGCCGAAGCGCAGCGGAGCTGGGCGGCGGCCTCCCCGCAGCAGCGAGCCGCGGTCCTGCGCCGCGCGGGCGAGTTGTTCACCGCCCACGCCGCGGAGATAGAGGACTGGCTGGTGCGCGAGGCCGGGTCCACGCGGGCCAAGGCGGCCGCCGAGACACAGCTCGCCGTCGGTGAGTGCTTCGAGTGCGCGACACTACCGACCCATCCCCAGGGCGAAGTCCTCACCTCCGAGGAAGCCCGTTGGTCACTCGCCCGCCGTCGTCCCGCCGGCGTCGTCAGCGTCATCGCGCCGTTCAACTTCCCGCTCGTGCTCGGCCTGCGTTCGGTGGCGCCCGCGCTCGCCCTGGGCAACGCCGTGCTGCTCAAGCCGGATCCGCGCACCGCGGTGAGCGGTGGCGTCGTCATCGCACGCATCTTCGAGGAGGCCGGGCTGCCGGCCGGTGTACTGCACCTGCTGCCGGGCGACGGCTCGGTCGGCCAGGCGGTCGTGGAGGCACCCGAGGTCCGGGTGATCTCCTTCACCGGCTCCACGCCGGTCGGACGGGCGATCGGCGAGCAGGCGGGACGCCTGCTCAAGCGCGCCCACCTCGAACTGGGCGGGAACAACGCGCTGGTCGTGCTGCCCGGAGCGGACGTGCGGAAGGCCGCTTCCGCGGGCGCGTTCGGCTCCTACATGCACCAGGGCCAGATCTGCATGACCACCGGCCGCCACATCGTCCACGAGTCGCTGGTCGAGGAGTACACCGCCGTACTCGCCGCGAAGGCGAAGGCGCTGCCGGTCGGTGACCCCGCCCGTGAGGAGGTGGCGCTCGGCCCGATCATCGACCGGCGCCAGCTCGAACGCGTGCACGGCATTGTGACGGCGAGCGTCACGGCCGGTGCCACCCTTGCCGCGGGCGGGGAGATGGACGGCGCCGGTTACCGCGCCACCGTGCTCACCGGCTTGACGACCGACATGCCGGCGTGGCGCGAGGAGATCTTCGGACCCGTCGCCCCTGTCATCGGCTTCTCGACGCTCGAGGAAGCCGCGCGGATCGTCAACGACTGCGAGTACGGACTGTCGGTCGGCATCCTCGGTGACGTCGGGACGGCCATGAAGCTCGCCGACCGGATCGACTCCGGCAAGGTCCACATCAACGAACAGACCGTCAACGACGAACCCAACGCCCCGTTCGGCGGGGTCAAAGCCTCCGGCACCGGCAGCCGTTTCGGCGGTGCCGCGGCCAACATCGAGGCATTCACCGAGACCCAGTGGGTCACCGTCCGTCCGGACATCGCGGACTACCCGTTCTGATTCCGGCACGGCGCCTGATCTCCTCCAAGCGTCTTCACGGCCCCTCGGTCCCGGGCATCGGACCGGGTCGGTCCCTGTCGGGACACTGCCACTCCGCCGCCTCCGGACGGAGACAGTCGTCGAACCCCGGGAGCAGGCCACGGCGGCGGCCCGGGAGGAGGCGGCCGCCCCGTACCCGGTCGAGCGAGGGCGTTCAGCGCTCCGAGAACTCGCCGGCCCGGTTCGCCCAGGCGGCAGCGCGGCGTCGAAGGCACGATGACGAGACCGACGGCGTCCGCTCTCGCGGGCCGCTCCGACCAGCTCCAGCAGGCCCAACTGCCGAGCTGTGAGCCACACTCAAGCTGAGATGATCAGTTAGAAGTCGTCCGCGCCGTTGCGGAGTTCCGGGGTCCAGTAGCCGGTGAGGGCCTTGGCCGGGTCGACGGCGATGCCGTCGCTGCCGGGTGCGGTGACGGCGATGACCGTGGAGTCGCCCTCCAGCTGCACGGAGAACGCCGACACAGGTTCGTTGTCCTCGTCGACCCCGCCGTCCGACAGCTTCACCAGGGCGTAGGCCGGGGCCCCGGCCGTGAGCACGGCCGGCGTGGCCGGCTTGCTCTTGGCGACGGCCGGGACGTCCTGCTTGTGGCTCTCCAGGAACTGGATGTGCGGGAAGCCCGTCAGTCGGCAGGAGTGCCCGGAGGTGTTGCGCGCCGTGAGGACGATGTGGGTGTAGGGCGGGCCGTCCTGCGTGGCGGCGGTGACCCGGACGTCCCGCGCGGCGCAGACCGGGGTGGCGGCCGTCCCGCGCCCACCGGTGGCGCCGGTGGCGCCGGTCGAGGAAGCGCCGGTGGAGCCCTTCGCCCCCGCCGAGCGCGCGGAGGCGGCCGACCCCGCCGCCTCGGAGGTGACCGTGTCCTTGGCGGCCGTCGTCGCGCCGGCCGCCGGGGACGACGCCACCGTGACCGACGTGGTCGGCCGGGACGACGACGTGCCGCCGGAGTCGCTCTGGCAGGCGGTGAGCGACAAGGCGAGAGCCGTGCCCGCGACGGCGAGCAGCGTGGAGCGGTGCAGCGTGTTCATGGAGAGGTCCCCCGTGCGTGGTGCAGGCCGCGGTGCGGTGCCGCCGGCCCGGATGGTGATGCCGGTCGGTCGACGACGGAGGGCGTCCTGGCCCGAGCGGCCCGGTGCCCCACAGGTCCGTCCGCCGGGACGGCCGGACCCGCGCAGGCCCGTGAACAGGCACTCCGTGTCGGCCTTCAGTCGACCACGTCCGGTTGTCCTCGCCCAGGCAGTTCCACCGGCAGAAGTACGGTCGGCGATACTTCTGCCGGGGAGCTCTCAACCAGACGAGCCGGACGATCAGGAATGCACGGTGCACGACGGCACGTCTTCGGGCAGGAACTTCGGGCAGCGGTTGCGGGCCTTGCGGTTGAACGCCGGAATGAGCCAGGAGGCGCTGTCCCACGAGGCCGGCGTGAGCGTGCGGGCACTGGCGGACATGGAGCGCGGGCGGACCCGGGGCCCCCAGCGCCGTACGGTGCGGGCGCTGGCGGAGGCGCTGGGCCTGGATGCGGCTGAGGCCGGCGAGCTGGAGGATGCCGCGAGCCTTGGCCGGCCCCGCCCCTGCCGGTCGGCGGACGCCGCCGCCCGGCTGTCCGCCACCGAGCCGGCGGCCGCCATGACCACGCGTGCACCTGACCTGCTACCGCGCGCACCGCGCGGCTTCCACGGCCGGGCGTCGGAGCTCGCGGCCCTGACCCGGGCTACCGCGGGCGAGGCCCCGGTCTGCTTGGTCGTCGGGCCCGCCGGGGTCGGGAAGACCGCCCTGGTCCTGCACTGGGCCCACCGCGACCCCGCCGGACTCACCGACGGGCGCCTCTATGCCGACCTGCGCGGCTTCAGCGACATGGGCGAGCCGGCCGCCGTCGAGGTGCTGCGCGAGTTCTTGGCGGCCTTGGGCGTGCCGCATGAGCGGATACCGGAGTCGGAGAACGGTGCGGCCGCACTGTTTCGGTCGCTGGCCGCCGACCGCCGGCTGCTGGTCGTCCTGGACAACGCCCGCGACTCCGAACAGGTCAGGCCGCTCCTGCCCGGCGGTGACCACTGCGTCACCGTCGTCACCAGCAGGCACCGGCTGCCAGGGCTGATCGTCAGCGACTCCGCCCGGCCCGTCGCCGTCGACGTCCTCGCTCCCCCGGACGGCACCGCCCTCCTGTCCCGAGTCCTTGGCACGCACCGGGTCCACGCCGAGCCGGCGGCCGCGCGCCGCCTGGCCGAGCTGTGCGGCGGGCTGCCGCTGGCCTTGCGGGTGGTGGCCGCCCGCCTCGCCGGCCGGCCCGACTGGTCCCTGGACTCGATGGCCGCCGAACTGTCGGACCACACACGCCGCCTGGGCCTGCTCGACCTGGAGGACACCGGTGTCCGCGCCGCACTGCACCTGACACTGCGGCAGCTCCCGGCGCCCATCTCCGAGGTGTTCGCCCATCTGGGCCGTCACCCGGGCACACACGTCGACCGGTACGCGGCGGCCGCCCTGGCCGGCACGGACCCGGCGGCCGCCGAGAGCGCCCTGGAGCACCTGACGGCCGCGCACCTGCTCACCGAGACGTCGCCCGGCCGGTGGGCGATGCACGACCTGGTGCGGCTCTACGCCCGCACCCTGGATGCCCACCCCGACACCCTCAAGCGCGTTCTCGACCACTACGTCGCCACGGCCATCGGGGCCGTGGCGGCGGCCGAACCCGGCTCGGAGGACTGTTTCCCGCTCCCGTCCGACTTTCTCGCGCCCGCCGCGGTGCGAAGGTTCGACGACCGCTCCGCCGCCGTGGCCTGGTTCGCCGCCGAGCGCGACAACCTCACCCAAGCGGTCGCCGCGGCCGACGCCGCCCGACTGCACGACAGGACCTGGCGCGTCGTCATGACGATGTGGCCGCTGATCGTGTGGCGTGTGCGCGACGGCTGGGCCCCGCTCCTGCAGACCGCCCTCACGGCCACGCGCGCCGCCGCCGACGAGCACGGCGAGGCCCGGCTGCTCAACGTCCTCGGCTGGGTTCTGACCGAGGAAGACCGCACCCCGGAAGCACTCGTCCACCTGGAGGCCGCGTCCACGCTCGCCGCCCGCGCCGGCGACGCGTTCGCCGAGGCCAACGCCCTGATCGTGCTGGCCATGGCCCAAGCTTCCCTGGGCGGTCTCGAAGAGGCCGCCCACAGCTGCGATCGCGCGGCCGACCTGGCCCGTCAGATCGGCGACCGCAGGATGGAACGCCTCGCCACACAGCACCTCGCCCGCCACCAAGCCGACGCCGGACACTGGCACCAAGCCCTCGCCACCGCGACCCACGCCCTGGCCTTCGAGGACCGGCCCGAGACAACCGACATCCCCCACATCCTGCTGCTTGTCATCAGGGGAGAAGCACTGCTCGGACTCGGGAAACAGGCCGAGGGCATCACCCAGCTCGACCTCGCCGCCCGGGAAGCCGAAGCGGCCGGCTACGACGACGGCGCGCTACGGGCACTCACCGTCCTCCTGCGGGCATCGGCGAACCCGGAGATCCGGGCACGGTACGACGCGGCACTCACACGACTCACCACACGCACCTGAACCCTGAAGATCCCCGCACCTCACGAGTTCGGACCTTTCGAGCAGGACGGGCGCGCTGACGACGCTATCGATGCGGTGGGTGCCGACGACCGGCAGCCTCTCGTCGGCCCGGGCGAGGTCCTTGCGGGCGACCGAGGCAAGCCTGCGGGCCAGGCCGTGGGCGGAGGAGTCGTCGCCGGCGCCGCGCGGTGAGCCATCCAGCCCGCCTCGCCCGGAGCCCTGCCCCTGACCGTCGCCCGCAACCCCGGCTGCGAGGTCGCCCACCTGCCCGGTCTGTCCGTGCGGCGGATCCCCGATCTCTGCCCAAGCGAGGCGAAGACCGACGCGAAGGACGCCGCACGGACCATGCCACACACCCTGCGCTCGCTCGAACCGACCGGGGAGATCACCACCGAGCTGACCGTGCTGGTGGGCTTCGGCCAGGACCCCGCGACCGAGGCGACCCGCACCTCGAACCGGATACGCGGCCTGCTCACCCAGTCCCACTCCAGCCTGGAACGCGTCCTGAGAGCCCGGTACCCGGAGAGGGTACGCCGGGTTCGGCGAGCAGCACGGAGAAACGGACCGGTGGCAACACCGGCACCGCGCTCCGTACCGGCTCAGCAGGCACCCCCCGCGCTCGGCCGGCTGAGGCTGTCGCGGATCCCGCCGAACCGGATGGCGGCGCTGGCCCGGTACGCGCTGGGGTCGAAGGCGCCGCTGCTGGAGCGGGCGCCGGAGCCCAAGCGCACGGCGATGCTCACCGCGGTGATGCGGCACCTGGAGGCGAAGGTGATCGACGAGGCCCTGGACCTGTTCCGGGCCTGGTGGCCACCCGGCTGCTGAACACGGCGAAGCGGAAGACGGAGAAGGAGCGGCTGTCGACGCTGCCGCAGCCGGAGAAGGCGTCACGGGTGCTCGCGCGAGCGGCGAAGGTGCTGCTCGAAGAGCTGGAGCTGGTCGAGGAGCACGGCGCGGACCTGGACGTCGCGGCGCTGTGGGCGGCGGTGGAGGAAGCCGCCCCGCGCGCCGCCGTGCTGACGGCGGCCGCCACGGTGGTCTCGCTGGTGCCCGGGGACGAGGGCTCCGCCGAGGTCGCCATGCGGGCTGCGCTCGCGAACCGGTACGCCACGGTGCGCCCGTTCCTCGCGCTGCTGGGCGAGTCGAAGGCGCTGGACGCGGCGAGCGCGGGCAGGCGGGTCCTGGCCGGGGCCCGGGGCCTTCCGGCGCTGGCGCGGCGGAAGACGGGGGTCAAGCCGCTGCTGCCGCGCGAGGTGGACGATCGTCTGGTGCCGCCCGCATGGCGCAAGGCGGTGTACGCCAACCCGGATCTGCCGCGGGGCGCGGTGGACCGGGACGCGTACGTGGTGTGCGTGCTGGGGCAGCCGCACCGGGCCCTGAACAACCGCGACGTGTTCGCCTCGCCCTCGCGGGCGGCGGGCGGGAAGTGTCGCAGTAGAGCGTCTACGACGGGGGCGACGGTTTCGTGCGGGCACCGCGGGCCGCCGCGCTGCGAGCTGTGTGCTCCTGCGGCTGGAACGGTCCATCCCACACCTTGCGATGGGAAGAGTTCGGCGAGCAGGACCTGGTCCAAGCGGCCGGGGGCGTGGCGGACACCTGTGCCCGGGAATGGGACGTGCACACCGGGGAGGTGGAGCGGTCGGCTATCACTGTGCCGGACGCACTGGCCGACCTGCTCGTGCGGGTCGAGTCGGAGATCGAGAAGCTGGCGAGGACGACACCGCTTGCGACGTTGCGGGCCGCACGTCGGCTGGAGGTGATCGCCGTGCAGACGGCGTACTGGCCGGGCCTGGCCGAGCAGTTGCAAGGCGCACTGAAGGCCCCGTCGGCCGGTCCCGCCGAGCCCGCTCCCCTGGGCGGCCCAGGATCGGTCGCGTCACCCGGACGACTGCTTACTTTGCTGGTGGCACTGGCGACTCAATTCGCCCGGGACCGCGTCTCGACAGCGACCCGGCCGGCTCGGGGCTGTGGCCCGGTGACAGTGGTGGCTTGGCGAGCGGCTCGATGTCCCCGACAGCCCGCCACCCTGCGCAACCAGGACAGTCGGGCGCCGGCGCGGCCGAGGACACGCTCACCGGGATCCGCCTCGCCCGCTGACGTCTCGTCCCCGGTGTCCCGCGCGGGGCCGAGCGGGGCGGCCGCTGCTGCGGCCCGGCACCAAGGGGGCCAGTAGCGGACGCCCCCGCCGACCCGGTGTGACCCCAGGGCTGCTGTTGGGCCACCCTTAACCCACGTGTCTCCTGCGCCTCTTGGCACGGCAGGGAAACGACGGCATTCTGAACTCCCCTTCCCCCCACAGCCGTTGTGGCTGCGCCCACGAGGAGGACGCAGTGTCGCCGAACAAGTCCGCGCCGCGCCGCAGGAGATGGCTCACTACGGTCACTGGGGCCATCGCCCTGGTCGTCGCCTTCCCCGCCACCGCCTTCGCCGCCCCGCCCCCGGCCCTGCCGGGCAACGCGGACGCGGCGGAATCCGCCTACCAGCCCGCCTTCGACTACGACACCGACGGCTGCTACCCCACGCCGGCCATCAGCGCCGACGGAACGGTCAACAGCGGCCTCAATCCGACCGGCGCCCTCAACGGCAACTGCCGGGACGCCTCCGACCTGGACAACACCAACGGCTACGCGCGGGCCAAGTGCAACGGCGGCTGGTGCGCGTACATGTACGGGCTGTACTTCGAGAAGGACCAGGCACTGGCCGGCACCAGCATCGGCGGTCACCGGCACGACTGGGAACACGTCGTGGTGTGGGTCCAGAACGGCACCGTGCAGTACGTGTCGACCTCCAACCACGGCTCGTTCACCGTGCACCCGCGCTCCGAGGTCCGCTTCGAGGGCACCCACGCCAAGGTCGTCTACCACAAGGACGGCATCAGCACCCACTGCTTCCGGCTGGGCACAGCGAACGACGAACCACCGGAGAACCACAAGGGGACCTGGCAGTACCCGACGCTGGTCGGCTGGAACGGCTACCCGGCGGGCGTCCGCGACAAGCTCAGCGCGTACGACTTCGGCAGCGCCAACTTCGGCCTGAAGGACACCGCCTTCGCCTCCCACCTGTCCTCGGCGAAGCCGTCCGGCATCTCCTTCGATCCGAACGCCTGAGCCGCGAGCAGCTCCGCGCGCCAGGCGGCGGCTTCGCCCATCAGCCGGCGCCAATCCTCCTTGGTGTGGGCAGCGGCACGCGCCATCGCCTGGCGCTGTCCCTCCGAGTGCGCCCACTTCAGCTCTGCCTCAGTGGCATAGCTCAGATCGAAAGTGACCTCACCGAAGACCTCGAAGCGTTCCTGGGGAGTCAGGGACACCCCGGTCTTCTGGACCCCCACCGCCCGTTCCGCCACCTCGGCCAGCCGCTGCAGCCTGGCGATCTCCTCACTCAGCTGCCGCTGCCGAGCCCGGAGCCGCTCCAGGGGGTTCACCTGCGGATCCTGGAAGATCGCGGCGATCTCGTCGAGGGGGAAGCCGAGCTCACGGTAGAAGAGGGCCAACTCGCGCCCGCCGCGCCCTCGGCGGGCGGCGCGGCACCGGTGCGGCCGGTGTCAACCGCCACTCCTCGTCCGCTAGGGCCGGCCCCGGCCGGTGTGGTGTTCGACGGCCGCCTTGACGAGGCCGGCGAAGAGCGGGTGGGGGCGGGTCGGGCGGGAGCGCAGCTCCGGGTGGGCCTGGGTGGCGACGAGGTACGGGTGGACGTCGCGCGGGTACTCCACGTACTCCACGAGCTTGCCGTCGGGGGAGGTGCCGGAGAAGACGATGCCGGCCTTCTTCTCCAGTTCCGCGCGGTAGGCGTTGTTCACCTCGTAGCGGTGGCGGTGGCGCTCCTCGACGTACTCCTTGCCGTCGTAGACCTCGCGCACGATGGAGCCCTCGCCGAGCTTGGCCGGGTACATGCCCAGCCGCATCGTGCCGCCCATGTCGCCCTCACCGGCGACGATGTCCATCTGCTCGGCCATGGTGGAGATCACCGGGTGGGCGGTGGCCGGGTCGAACTCGGTGGAGTTGGCGTCGGGGATGCCGGCCAGGTTGCGGGCGGCCTCGATCACGATGCACTGCAGACCCAGGCACAGCCCCAGCAGCGGGATCCTGTTCTCCCGGGCGTAGCGGATCGCGCCGACCTTGCCCAGCACACCGCGGTCGCCGAAGCCGCCGGGAATGCAGATGCCGTCCACGCCCGCCAGCTGGGCCTTGGCCCCGGCCGGGGTCTTGCAGTCGTCGGAGGTGACCCACTTGATCTTCACCCGGGCGCGGTTGGCGAAGCCGCCCGCGCGCAGCGCCTCG
This sequence comes from Streptomyces sp. SudanB182_2057, assembly GCF_964272715.1. NCBI lineage: Bacteria > Bacillati > Actinomycetota > Actinomycetes > Kitasatosporales > Streptomycetaceae > Streptomyces > Streptomyces sp. SudanB182_2057. The sequence goes on along the minus strand of NZ_OZ186798.1, from coordinate 7,209,756 downwards.
GTGACCGACAGATAGGCGTCGGGCAGGTCGATGTACTTGCCGACCAGGGCGAGGGTGACCTCGTGCTCGGGGTTGTGGACGCGGTCGAGCAGGTCGTCCCAGGTCGTCCAGTCCACGTCGCGGAACGGCAGGTCGAGCTTGCGCACCACATAGGCGTCCAGGCCCTCGGTGTGCACGACCTTGGGGATGTCGTAGATCGAGCGGGCGTCGGGGCAGGCCACCACGGCGGCCTCGTCCACGTCGCACATCAGGGAGATCTTCCGCTTGATCGCGGTGGGGACCTCCCGGTCGCAGCGCAGCACGATCGCGTCGGGCTGGATGCCGATGTTGCGCAGCGCGGCCACCGAGTGCTGGGTGGGCTTGGTCTTCAGCTCGCCGGAGGGGCCGATGTAGGGCAGCAGCGAGATGTGCACCACGAAGACGTTGTCCCGGCCGACCTCGTGGCGGACCTGGCGGACGGTCTCCAGGAACGGCAGCGACTCGATGTCGCCGACCGTGCCGCCGACCTCGGTGATGACCACGTCGACCTCGTCGGTGGCCATGCGCCGGATACGGTGCTTGATCTCGTTGGTGATGTGCGGGATGACCTGCACGGTGTCGCCCAGGTACTCCCCGCGCCGCTCCTTGGCGATCACGGTGGAGTACACCTGGCCCGTGGTGACGTTGGCGGAGCCGTCCAGGTCGCGGTCGAGGAAACGCTCGTAGTGACCGATGTCCAGATCGGTCTCGGCACCGTCGTTGGTGACGAACACCTCACCGTGCTGGAAGGGGTTCATCGTGCCCGGGTCGACGTTCAGGTACGGGTCGAGCTTCTGCATCACGACACGCAGACCCCGGGCCTTGAGCAGCATGCCCAGGCTGGAGGCGGTCAGACCCTTGCCGAGCGAGGAGGCGACACCCCCGGTGACGAAGATGTGCTTGGTCGTCGTGGATTTGGGCGGCATGGCCAAGAGGGGGCTCCCGTGGTCGCTGGCGGTGATGCGGTGCGGCTCACCGGGGCGGGTCGCTCGCGGCGGAGCCGGGTACGGAGACGTGTGTGAGGATCTCCGTGTCGCAGTCGAGGATGTGCGGTAGTGCTCCGAGCGTGCCGACGATGAAGCCGTACAGGCTGGTCTCGTCCTCGACACACACGTCCGCGAGAAGGTTGTGACGCCCCGTCACCGCGGCGCAGAAGCGCACGTCCTCGCAGGCGGACAAGGCGGTACCGACGGTTTCGAGACCCGCCGGGTGGACCTTCAGCCGCACGCGTGCCGTCACGGGACGGCCGAGGACGGCCGGATCGGCGGCGGTACGCAGGCGCAGCACCCGGCGTTCCAGCAGGGAGGCCACCCGGCGTCCCGCCGTGGCGGTGGAGAAGCCCAGCTCTTTGCCGAGGTCGGTGAGGCTGGTCCGGGCGTTCCTCCTCAGGACCTCGGCCACCCGCCGTTCGGTCGGTGTGAGGTCGTGCCGGCGCGGGGGTCCGGGCAGGGGCTGGACCAGGCTTGCCCGCAAGCGCTTCTCCTCCTCTGCGGTCAGGACGGGGGCGTGCCACTCGGCCTCGGTGCGGAACGGGCGCAGGGTGATGTGTGTCCCGAGCGCCACGGCGTCGGGCAGGCCGGGCGTTTCCTTCAACGGCGAGGGCAGGCGCGGATGCCCCCTCACGAGCAGGTGGCACCAGAAGAGGCCCGCCCCTCCGCTCACAGCGGCGACGTTAAGCACTTCCGGATGCCCTGCCAATCCTTGGCAGACATTTTCCAGACAATCGCTTGCTGTCCGCATCCTCATGTGGGCGGCGTACCCGAACCCGCTGCGCAGGGGGTCGAGATCGGCCGTACAGCGGATGAGGCCCGCGTCCAGGAGCCGCTGGACGCGCCGCGCCACCGAGCGCTCGTGCTCCCCGAATATGCGCCCGACCTCTGCCACACCGGCCCGGGGGTTGATCTGGAGTGCTGCCACGATGCGCCGGTCAAGGTCGTCACAGATGTCTGGATCGTTCATCACGCGGCAATGATGGCAGGATCTTTATCAGAAAACATACAGATCTTGTCGGCTTCGATCACCTGGGGCAGACTTGCAGACCCATCGCCGAACCGGCGCCTGGCGGGCTGGTCTTGTGCGACCTGTCTGTACGGGCCGAAAGGACAGGGCCTTTGTTAGGCGAGAGCACCACCGCAGCAGTCCAGGACCCCGTGACCTCCAGTGCCTTCCGCTCTGTTCTGGGACGCTTCTGTTCCGGCGTCACCGTCGTCACCGCCATGGGACCCACGGGTCCCGCCGGATTCACCTGCCAGGCGTTCTCGTCGCTCTCCCTCGACCCGCCGCGCATCGTCCTCTGTGTCAGCCGCGCCTCGACCAGCTGGCCGGTGATCAGGAGCAGCGCGTCCTTCTGCGTCAACGTGCTGACGGAGGAGCAGCGTTCCCTGTGCGAGCGGTTCGCGCGCTCCGGCGGTGACAAGTTCGAGGGCGTGGCCTGGACCGCGTCACCGGAGGGCGCGCCCCGCCTGGAGGGCGCGACGGCGTGGATCGACTGCCGCGTGCACACCGAGCACGACGGAGGCGACCACCTCGTGGTGATCGGTGACGTGCGCCGGGTCGGGGCGTCGGCCGACGCCCCGCAGCCCCTGTTGTACTACCGCGGCCGGTACGCGCGGATGGCCGACGCCTTCTGACAACGCGCGCCGGGCGGCGCGCCTCCGCCACGGCACGCGGCATCCCCTTCCACCCTCTTCTCCCCCGCGCCACCGGTACGGCCGCGCGTGCCCGCGCGGCAGCGGTACCGCGCACCACGCTGCCCGCTTCCGGGCCTGTCCACCGCGGTCGCCGGCCCGACGGAAGTCATCACCCCCGAAGAAGAAGGAGTGACAACGTCATGGAATCGAAGCAGGGAACCCGCGCCGAGGAGACGCCCGCACGCAAGAGCGGCCTGCTCCAAGGACTCGATGTGTTCGTGGGCGGACCGATCCAGCACGCCATCCTGGCGGACGGGTTCGTCGGTCACCTGCAGGACGCGATCACGACGGCGATCGGCATCGCCCGGGACAACGGAGCCAATGTCTTCTCGGCGCACGTCGTGGAGAAGTTCGGGGCCGAGACGGCGTCCTTCACGCCGGAGCAGGTCTCCGTGCGCGACTTCCGCTGGATGAGGAAGTGCGACGTCTTCGTGCCCGTCCTGCCGGTGCTGGAGGACGACACCCTGCGACGCACGGACGGCACCCATGTCGAACTCGGCTGGGCCACGGCCCTCGGACGCCCCATCGTCCTGATCACCAAGCAGCCGTTCGTCGACTCCGCGAGCCACCTCCTCAAGGGCCTCCACCGCGTGGGGGACGTCCAGGCCATCGACTTCGACGAGTTCACCGAGAAGCCGGCCCTGCTCATCGACGCCGTGCTCGCCGCCACCGAGCGGCAGCGCGAGGCCGTCAGCGCGAGCCTCGCCGCCTGACCGGCACCCGGCACCACACCGCCATCTGTCTCATCCACCGGACGGAGTCATCGAGTGCCTGACGTGTCGATATTAGGCCTGTCGCTGGCCAATCCCGTGATAGTCGGTTCCGGACTGCTGACGGACCAGGAACGCAACATCCGCCGGCTCATCGAGCGGGGCGCCGGAGCGGTCGTCACCAAGACCATCCACCCCAACCCGCCGCAGGGCCTGGACGAGCGGATCATCCGTCTGCCCGTCGGCATGCTCAACAGCACCACCTACTCCAAGCGACCGGTCGACCACTGGCTGGGTGTGCTGCGTTCGTTCGCCGACGACCGGCTGCCCGTCATCGCCTCGCTCCACGCCGACAGCCCGGCCGAACTCGCCGCTCTGGCCAAGGACGTCGAGGCGACCGGGTGCCGGGCCCTGGAACTCGGCATCTCCTGCCTCAACGAGGAGGAAGGGCTGGAGGACGACAACCCCGACCGGGTCTACGCCTACACCTCCGAGACCCGCGGCAGGACGGCGCTGCCCATGTCCGTGAAGCTCGCCGTCGGCGAAGGGCTCCAGGACCGGGTGCGTGCCGCCATCGCGGGCGGAGCGGACGCCATCACCCTCAGCGACACCATCGGCGGCGCGGCCGTGTCCCCCGCGACCGGACGGCTCGAACTCGGCGGTGTCTTCGGCTACTCGGGCCCCGGTCTCAAGCCGCTCGTCATCGCCGCCGTCTGGCAACTGCGCAAGAGGGGGGTCGAGTTGCCGATCATGGGCTGCGGCGGGGTCACCAGCGGTCGCGACGTGGCCGATTACCTCAGCGTCGGCGCGAACGTGGCCCAGGTGTACACGGCGCTGCACACCGACATGTACGAGACGCTGGAACGCATCGTGGCGGAGACCCGGGACCTCGTCGACGCTCCCGCCACCGCCCGAAGCGGAACGCACGCACGCGAGGAGGCGGCCCTGTGACCATCCGTCACCCGGGCGCACCGCTCCTCACCGACCTGACCAGCGCCCAGGTCGCCGACGCCGTGCGCGGGCGGACCGTCGTGTGGCCCATCGGGGCGATCGAGCAGCACGGCCCGCACCTGCCCCTGTCCGTCGACCTGATCCTGGCGGAGGCCTTCGCCGGCGAGATCGCCAGGGAACTCGACGCCTTCACCCTGCCCGCACAGGCCATCGGCGCCCGCTCCCTGCCGCAGAGCGGTGGCGGGCTGTACTTCCCCGGCACGGTGTACGTGGGCGGTGACACCCTCGTCCGCTTCCTGCGCGAGACGCTCACGGCCCTGGTGGCACTGCCCATGGCCCGGCTGATCGTGGTCAACGGGCACTACGAGAACGAGCCGTTCCTCTTCGAGGCGCTGGACCAGGTGCGCCAGCAGGGTCTGCTGGACAGCACCGAGGTGTTCGCCTTCAGCTGGTGGAGCCTGGTCCGCGACACCTGGACCGATGCGGAGATCCGCGAGTTCCCCGGCTGGCACGCCGAGCACGCGGGAGTCACCGAGACGAGCCTCATGCTCCACCTGCGGCCCGATCTCGTCACCGACGAACGTCCCGACCACGACAACCCGCCCCGGGCGGGCGTCTATCTGCACCCCGTCGACGTGGCACAGACCACCCATCACGGAGTCCTCTCCTCCACCTCCGGCGCCGACGCGGGCCTCGGGGAGAAGCTGCTGCGCCATGTCGTGGACGAGGCGACGGCCATGGTGCGCGAGGGCGCGGGACTGCTCTTCGCGCAGACCCGTCCGGACCGCCGCCGCCCGGACGCACAGCCCCGAACCGCCGCACGTCCCGAAGGGAGACAACAGCCGTGACCCGCAAGTTCCACCTCGCCTGTATCTTCAACTTCACGCCGGACGACTGGCAGGGCCCCTTCGGCAGCGGAGGCTCCCCGTGGGACGGCAGGTTCCACACGGAGGTGGCCCAGGCACTCGAACGCGCCTGCTTCGACTACGTGATCATCGAGGACAAGCTGATGGTCCCGGAGAGCTACGGCGGGTCCGCCGAGCGGGCACTGCGGCAGGGCATGGTCGTCCCCAAACACGATCCGGTCCCCCTGGCCGCCGCGATGGGCCTGGCCACCTCCCACCTGGGCATCGTCGCCACCCTGTCCACGCTGGCCTACCCGCCGTTCATGACGGCGCGCCTCGCCTCGACGATGGACAGCATGCTCGGCGGGCGCTTCGGCTGGAACATCGTCACCAGCGCCGAGGACTTGGCCGCACAGAACTTCGGCCTGCGAAAGCTGCCGCCGCGCGACGTGCGGTACGCCATGGCGGACGAATACGTCGACGTCGTACGACAGCTCTTCGCCTCCTGGGACGAGGACGCCGTCGTCCTCGACCGGGAGAACGGCGTCTACGCCGACCACACCAAGGTCCGCCCGATCCACTTCAAGGGCGAGTACTACAGCGTGCGTGGCCCGTTGAACACCGTGCCCTCCCCGCAGCACCGGCCCGCCTTCGTGCAGGCCGGCGCCTCCCCCCGCGGCCGGGTCTTCGCCGCGCGCAACGCCGACTCGGTCATCGCCATCGCCAACGGTGTGGCCGGAATGAGGGAATTCCGCGACGACGTGCGCAAACACGCCGAGGCGGCCGGCCGGGACCCCGACGACGTCAAGGTGCTGTTCTGCGTCACTCCCACGCTCGGCGAAACCGAACAGGAGGCACGGGACAAGCACCAGCGGATGATCTCGTCACCCCAGTTCATCCACGACATCCTCGCCGAGACCTCCGCGCTCACGGAGATCGACTTCGCCCAGTTCGACCTGGACGAGCCACTGCCGTACCGGCTGGAGACCAACGGGGAACAGGGGTCGCTGGACCAGCTCCAGCAGTGGGGCAGCGGCAAGACACTGCGGGAACTGGTGATGGACGCCGCCGGCGGGCTGGTCTCCTCGGTGGAACTCATCGGCACGCCCGACCAGGTGGCGGAGCGGATGGGCGAGGTGATGGAGGAGGTCGGCGGTGACGGGTTCATGCTCACCACCCCGGTTCTGCGGCTGAACCGCCGCTGGGTCGCCGATGTCACCGACGGACTCGTGCCCGCACTCCAGCGCCGCGGACTGACCCGGGCCGCGTACACGCCCGGCCACACCTTGCGGCAGAACCTCGCGGAGTTCTGAGCCGGCCTCCCGGCGGCACCCCACGGCGCACTCCGGGCCGCGTGTTTCCGCACCGGAACGCGTGCCGCCGTGCTCGCGGCCGGACCATGCGCGGCCCGGCCGCGCGGAAACCGACCGGGAACCCCTCCCGGGAGGCGGGCGGTCGGCGCTGCCGCCGGTGCGCAACGGCCTCCCGCCCGCGGCCGTCGCGGCCCGCGCCTCGCCCGCGACGAGGCCCACCGCGCCCCGCGACGACCGGCCGTCCGGTCCCGGCGCAGCCGCCCACCGTGCCCTGGTCAGGCGGACGCACCGGGACCGGACGGCGCTTCACAGCGCACCGTGTCGCGGTACCAGCGGCCCCACGCGTCCAGCTGCTCCGTGATGGAGTCGAGCGTGTGGCCGACGTCGGTGAGGGCGTACTCGACCCGCGGCGGCACCTCCCGGTACACGGTCCGCTCCACCAGCCCGTCCGCCTCCAACTCCCTCAGCTGGCGGGTCAGCATGCGCTGGGTGACACCCGGCAGCGCACGCCGCAACTCGCCGAACCGGTGCGTGCCCGAGACCAGCTGTTTGAGAATGGCCAGTTTCCAACGGCCGCCGAGCAGTTCCATGGCGAACTCGACCGCACAGTGATCCGAGGCTTCCTCCACCTTGGAACGCATCCCTGACCTCCATTGGTATACAGCGTGGTACTAGGTGACACGAATGACCGTACTTGCAGGCGGCGTCGGTACTTACGGAAGCTGAGACTATGACGGAGAGCAAGGCACCCACCGCGGCCGGATCAGCCGACGGGAAGAAGAGCGCGGACCGTGCGACGAACGCCGAGGGACCGGCGCGGCCGGACCTCCCCGCGCGACAGCGGTGGCTGGTCCTGGCCGTGGTGTCGGGCAGCCTCTTCCTGTGCGGCATCGACCTCACCGTCCTGCATGTCGCGGTGCCGAGCCTGAGCCGGGACCTGGAACCGAGCCCCGCCCAGTTGCTGTGGATCGTCGACGTCTACTCCCTGACGCTCGCCGCCCTCTTGGTGACCTGCGGCACCCTCGGCGATCGCATCGGCCGACGCCGCATGGTGCTCAGCGGCTTCGCCACCTTCGGCGTCGCCTCCGCCGCGGCCGCCTTCTCGACCTCGACCGCACAGCTCATCGCGGCCCGTGCCGCGCTCGGTGTCGGCGCGGCGATGATCATGGCGTCCACAGTGGCCATCATCCGGGTGGTCTTCCCCGACGACCGCGAGCGCGCCATCGCCCTCGGCATCTGGACCTCCGCGCACAGCGTCGGGGCCACCATCGGTCCGCTGGCGGGCGGTCTGGTCACCGAGAAATGGGGCTGGGGAGCGGTGTTCCTCATCAACGTCCCCATCATCGTCGTCATCCTGGCCGTCGGCGCCCGCGTCATCCCCGAGTCGCGCAACCCCGAACCCCGCCGCTGGGACGTGGCCAGCGTCGCGCTGTCGGTCACCGGTCTGGCGGGCATCGTCTACGCGCTCAAGCAGGCCGGCGAACACGCCGGGCTGAACACCGTGATCGTCGTCACCGGGCTCGTCGGAAGCGCCCTGATCTACGTCTTCGTGCGGCGGCAACGACGCATCGCCGAGCCGCTGCTGGACTTCGCCCTCTTCCGCGAACGTCGTTTCACCACCGCCACGCTGTGTGTCATCGGCTGCTTCGGCAGCTATGTGGCCCTGCTGTTCTTCCTCACCCAGTGGCTCCAGCAGGTGGGCGGCTACTCGCCGCTGCGTGCCGGGCTCGCGCTGATGCCGCTGGCGGGAGCCAACGCCCTCGGCGCGGTCACGGCCCCCTGGGCGGCGAACCGGTGGGGCAACCGCTGGGCGCTGACCGGCGCGCTCTCCCTGTTCGCCGTCGCGTACGCCGCCATCGCGGCCGTCGGCGACACCGCGCACTACGGCGTCCTGCTCGTCCCGCTGCTCGCCGCGGGGTACGGCGCCGGCATCGTCATGACCCTGGGCGCCGATTCCATCATGGGCGCCGCGCAACCCGAGCGGTCCGGGGAGGCGGCGGCCATCCAGGAGACGTCCTTCGAACTCGGCGCGGGGCTCGGGGTCGCCGTCCTCGGCACCGTCCTGACCGCCGTGTACCGCACGGGCCTGCCGCAGGTGCCGGGCCTGTCCGGAGAACAACGGGCCCGGGCGCGGGAGTCTTTCGCCGCGGCGGAGGACGTCATGACACAGGTGAAGTCCCGAACCGCCCGCGAGGTGCTGCACTCGGCACAGCATGCCTACGACCGGGGCTTCACCGCGGTGTCGGTGATCGCGGCGGTGGGCCTGGCCGGCACCGCGCTCATGGCGGCGACCCTCCTCCGCCCCCGCCGGGACACCGAGCGGACCGACGGGCACTGACCGGCCCGGCATGGTTGCCGATGCCGGCCGACAAGGGCCCAGCGCACTGCATCGCCCCGATGGCACCCACACATGGTTGCTCGGTGTCGCCATCGGCCGGAGCCGATCGGGACAACCAACCGCCGGGCCGGGCCGGCACGGGCGTGGGTGCCCGAGGCCATCGGACACAGTGGCCGGGTCAGTCGGTCATGTTGCCCATCTTCCAGACAGCTGGAGTTGTTCCCGGAGCGTGTCCGGTCCACGCCCAGCTGCCCCGCTACCAGGGCCGACCGTGCCCTCTCCCGCGCCCAGCGGAGGCCGCGCAATGGTCCGAAAGATCCTGGTTCAACGCAGCATAGTCAGCACCAAGTCAGCACGGGACGGGTGAAGAGAGGTGCTGACATGGGCTTTCAGTCGGCACCGAACCAGCACGGGAGTCAGCACCGCACCGCCAAATCACCCCACACTACGCGCACCGGACAGCGCTGGTCTCGACCGCTCCCGAGCCTCTGAACCACCCCCTCCCCGCCCCAGCATGGTGGCCGCACGCATACCCGCCCCCCGAACTATGGTGCCCCACCACATGTGCCCCTGACCTGCACCTTCCTACCGTGTGCCGACACGTATCCGTCGTACCCGTCCCCACCGCACACGAGGAAGTGGCGCACATGGCATCCGGAAACCCCGCTCCCCCACCCCCGGCGAGCCTCCCGAGGATCGTCGCCGCCAGCCTCATCGGGACCACCATCGAGTGGTACGACTTCTTTCTCTACGGCTCCGCCGCCGCGCTGGTGTTCAACGAGCTGTTCTTCCCGGACTCCGACCCGCTCGTCGGGACGTTGCTGTCGTTCCTGACGTACGCGGTGGGGTTCGCCGCACGCCCGCTGGGGGCGCTGGTGTTCGGGCACTACGGTGACAGGCTGGGGCGGAAGAGGCTGCTGGTGCTGAGCCTGCTGCTGATGGGCGGGGCGACCTTCGCCATCGGGCTGCTGCCCACCCACGCCACCGTCGGCTCCGCCGCGCCCCTGCTGCTCACCGCGCTGCGGCTGGTGCAGGGGTTCGCGCTCGGCGGCGAGTGGGGCGGCGCCGTGCTGCTGGTGTCGGAGCACGGCGACGCGCGGCGGCGCGGCTTCTGGGCCTCGTGGCCGCAGACCGGCGCCCCCGCCGGGCAGTTGCTCGCGACCGGTGTGCTGTCGCTGCTCACCGCCGTGCTGTCCGACGACGCCTTCGGCACCTGGGGCTGGCGGATCCCGTTCCTGCTGTCCGGGGTGCTCGTGCTGGTCGGTCTGTGGATCCGGCTGTCCGTCGACGAATCGCCCGTCTTCAAGGAGGCGTTGGAGCGGTCCCGGACGCGGCGGGCCCAGGCGGACGAGCAGCCGCCGCTGGTCTCCGTGCTGCGCCACCACTGGCGGGACGTGCTGGTGGCGATGGGCGCGCGGATGGCGGAGAACATCAGCTACTACGTCATCACCGCGTTCATCCTCGTCTACGCCACCACCTCGGCCGGTGTCTCCAAGCAGACCGCGCTGAACGCCGTACTCATCGGCTCCGCCGTGCACTTCGCCGTCATCCCGGCCTGGGGCGCGCTGTCCGACCGGGTCGGACGGCGGCCGGTGTACCTGCTGGGCGCGGCCGGTGTCGGGCTGTGGATGTTCCCGTTCTTCGCGCTCGTGGACACCGGGTCGTTCGGGTACCTGATCCTGGCGGTGACCGTCGGGCTGGTGCTGCACGGTGCCATGTACGCGCCGCAGGCCGCGTTCTTCGCCGAGATGTTCGCGACCCGGATGCGGTACTCGGGTGCCTCGATCGGTGCCCAGTTCGCCTCCGTGGCGGCCGGCGCGCCCGCGCCGCTCATCGCCACCGCGCTGCTCTCCGACTACGACAGCTCCATTCCGATCGCGCTGTACGTGATCGCCGCCGCCGTGCTGACCCTGGTGGCCGTGGCGTTCGCGCGCGAGACGCGGCACCGGGACCTCGGACGGATCGCGGACGAGGACGGCGAGCCCTCGGGCGCCGGCCCGGCCGCCCAGGTCCGGACCCGCTGACCGGCGCCGGGCCGATCCCGCACCGGCCGGCCTTCCCGTGGGGGCCGGTCAGTGCCGTGCCGCCGTCGCCAACCGGTGCAGTCTGAGCGCCAGTTGGATCTCCAGGGCACGGGCGGGGGCCTGCCAGTCCGGGCCCAGCAGGCGGCCCACGCGCTCCAGCCGCTGGGCCACCGTGTTCACATGGACGTGCAGCGCGTCCTTCGTGCGTGCCGGGCTCATCCCGCCCTCGAAGTAGGCGTCGAGGGTGCGCACCAGTTCCGTGCCGCGCCGCTCGTCGTACGACACCACCGGGCCGATGGTCCGCTCGACGAAGCCGGCGATGTCCCGGTCGCCCGCGAGGAGCAGGCCGAGGAAGCCGAAGTCCTCGGCCGCCGCGCCGTCACCGGCCCGGCCCAGCAGGCGCAGCGCGTCCAGGCAGCGGCGGCCCTCGGTGTAGGCGGCGGCCACGGTCTCGGGGTGCCGGGCCAGGCCGGTGACGGGTGCGGAGGCGCCGACCGTGACCGGCTGGTGGACGGCCGTGCCCAGGTGGCGGGCGGTGCGGCGGGCCACGTCGGTGGCGGTGTCACCGGCGCCGAGCGGCAGCAGCAGGACGGTGCCGCCGTCGCGGGCCGCTGCCAGCCCCCGCCGGGTGGCGGCCAGGTGGGAGGCGGCGGACCACAGCCGGCGGCGGGCCGCCGCCTCCTCGTCGGCGTCGGCCGCCGGGCCGTCGAGGCGGGCGGCGAGGACGACATGGGTGGCGTCCAGGTCCGCCTGGAGGCGCCCGGCGCGCTCGCGCAGCAGCCGCGGGTCCCGGTCGCGCGCGTCGAGCAGGTCGTCCAGCAGCTCGCCGCGCACCCGCTGTTCGGCCTCGGCGGCGGAGCGGCGGGCGAGCAGCAGCAGGGAGGTGACCATCGCGGCCCGCTCCAGGGTGCGCTGGTCGACCGGGTCCAGTCCGGGGTGGCCGCGCAGGACCAGGGCGCCGAGGAGTTCGCCGCCCGCGGCCACGGCGGCGATCCAGTCCTTGCCGTGCCGTACGGCGTGCCCCTCGGCGCGGGACGCCTCCAGCGCCTCGGCCGGTGCCGTGTCGGCCTCGGTGAACGTCACGGTGCCGTCGAGGACCTGGGAGACGGCGGCGGCCACGTCGTGCACCCCGCCGCCGCGCAGGACGAGTTCGGCGAGCCGGTCGTGCACCTCCGACGCCCGCTCGATGACGGCGCTGCGGTCCCGGATGATCTCGTTGGCGCGCTCCAGGCCGGCCAGGGCGGAGCGGGTCTCGGTGAGCAGGTTGGCGGTGTCGATGGCCGCCGCGGCGAGCGCGGCGAAGGAGCCGAGCAGGGCGATCTGCTCGCGTTCGAAGACCCTCGCCCGCCGGTCCGCCGCGAACAGGACGCCGATGACGTGCGGTCCGAGCATCAGGGGCACGCCGAGGATGGCGACCAGGCCCTCGTCGCGGACGCCGGCGTCGATGGCGTGGGTGTGCTGGAAGCGGGCGTCCTCGAAGTAGTCGTCGGTGACGTACGGCCGCGCGGTCTGGGCGACGAGTCCGCCGAGCCCTTCGCCCATGCCGAGGCGCAGTTGCTGGAAGCGGGCGGAGACGGAGCCCTCGGTGACCCGCATGTAGGTGTCGCCGCGGGCCGGGTCGTTGAGGCTGAGGTAGGCGACGTCCGTGCCGAGCAGTGAGCGGGCGCGTTGCACGATCGCCTGGAGTACGGCGTCCACGTCGCGCAGTCCGGCGAGGTCGTGGGCGGTCTCGAAGAGCGCCGAGAGCTCCGCCTCGCGCCGCCGTCGGCCCTCCAGTTCGGCGCGCACGCGCAGGGCGAGCAGCCGGGCCTCCTCCAGCGCGGCGATCCGGCAGGCCGGCTCGGCGGCGGCGCGGGCGCGCAGGACGGGCTGCTCGAAGGCCTCCACGGAGGCGTCGCGGGCGAGCAGGTCGAGGTACGGCGCCTCGGCGCTGCCGGTGGGTGCCGGGTGGAGGTGATCGCGGGACATGGTCACAGGATTCCGTATCGGCCACCGGACCGGCAGTCCTGTGGATAACTCCCGGAGCCGGTGGCGCCGGGCTGGTCAGTGGGCCGTCCACCCGCCGTCCAGGACGAGCGAGGTGCCGGTGACGAACGACGCCTGCGGGCTGCACAGGTAGGCCACGGCCTCGGCGACCTCCTCGGGTTCGATGAGCCGCCGCAGGGCGCTGTCCTTCAGCAGTACCTCGGACACCACCCGGTCCTCGGGGATGCCGTGCGCCCGTGCCTGGTCGGCGATCTGCTTCTCGACCAGTGGGGTGCGCACATAGGCGGGGTTCACACAGTTCGAGGTGACACCATGGGCGGCGCCCTCCAGCGCGGCCGTCTTGGACAGTCCTTCGAGACCATGTTTGGCGGCCACATAGGCGGCCTTGAAGGCGGAGGCGCGCAGACCATGGACGGAGGACACGTTCACGATCCGGCCCCAGCCTTGCGCGTACATGTGCGGGAGGGCGCCGCGGATGAGGCGGAAGGGTGCCTCCAGCATCACGGTCAGCACCGTGTGGAACACCTCGGGCGGGAACTGTTCGATGGGCCGTACCAGTTGCAGCCCGGCGTTGTTGACCAGCACGTCGGCGCCGGCGGCGACGCGTTCGGCGGCGTCCAGGTCGGTGAGGTCCACTACGTGCGGTACGACGGTGCCCGCGAGGCCGCCGGCCCGCTCCGCCTCCCGGGCCAGCCCGTCCAGGCCGGCCGCGTCCCGGTCGACGGCGCGCACCTCGGCCCCGGCGGCGGCCAGCCGCAGCGCGCAGGCGCGGCCGATGCCGCCGGCGGCACCGGTGACGAGCGCGGTGCGGCCGCCGAGGTCGAGGGCGAGGGCCTGGGGTCGTGGTGCGGGACCGGACAGGGGGGTGGGCGAGGTCATGGGCCGACCCTAAGCGGAGCCCGGTGGTCACCACATGTGGTGATGGCCCATACTTCAGCCGGCGGTCATAGGGTCAAACCATGTGGGTGCCTCGGACATGGCTTGCTTGATCCGGAAGAGCGCGAACTCGTGCAGTTCGGGCAGCGCGTCCACCGCGAACCAGCCGACCTCCAGCGACTCGTCGTCGTTGACCCGGGCCTCGCCACCCACGGCCCGGCAGCGGATGGTGATGTCCATGTACTGGCAGATGTCACCGTTGGGGTAGGTCACCGGATCCAGGGCCTGGACCAGGACGACCCGCTCGGCGACGCAGTGCACCGCCGTCTCCTCGTAGACCTCCCGCACGGCGCAGGCCGCGGGCTGCTCGCCCGGGTCCGGGATGCCGCCGATCACCGACCACTTGCGCGTGTCGGTCCGTCTGCCGAGCAGCACCCTGCCCTCGTCGTCGAAGACGATCGCGGTGACCCCGGGGAGCCACAGCAGCTGCTGACCGGCGGAGGCCCTGAGCGTACGGAGGAATTCTGGAGTAGCCATGACGCGACCCTAGCGGGCCGGAGCGCCGCGCCCCGGCACATCAAAGGGTCGTGCGGGCGCTCGTACGGCGGTCATGGAGAGTCCGCGGAGAGTCGTACGGCTACGCGTCGCCGGCGCGCCGGGCGCGCACTCCGGAGCCGATGGCCCAGCCGATCCCGCCCGCGGCGACCAGCACCAGGGCGATCTCCGGGAGGACGCCCAGCTCGGTGGCGGGAGTGGTGGACGTGCGCAGCGGCACCTTCTGGACGAGATGGGCGGGCACGAACATGCCGGTCCGCTGGGTGATCCGGCCGTCGGGCAGGATGATCGCGCTGACCCCGCTGGTCACCGGCACGGTCACGGTGCGGCTGTGCTCGACGGCGCGGACCCGGGACATGGCGAGCTGCTGGTAGGTCATCTCGCTGCGGTCGAAGGTGGCGTTGTTGCTCGGCACGGAGATCATCTGCGCGCCGTGCGTCACCGTGTCCCGCACGGCCCAGTCGAACGCGGCCTCGTAGCAGGTGGCCAGGCCCACCTTGGTCCCGGCGATGCCGAACACACCCGGCTCGGTGCCCCGGCTGAAGTCCTGGCGGGCCATCTCGGTCCAGCTCTTGTTGATGGCGCCGACCAGCGAGCGCAGCGGGAGGAACTCGCCGAAGGGCTGGATCTGCCGCTTGTCGTAGGTCTGCGTCGGTCCCTTGACCGGGTCCCAGAGGATCTGCTCGTTGAGCAGCTTGCCGTCCCGCCGCACCACACCGCCGACGGAGACGGGCACGCCGATGTCCTTGGCCGCCTGCTCGATGACGGCGGCGGCGTCGGGATACTCGAAGGGGTCGATGTCGGAGGAGTTCTCCGGCCACAGGACGAAGTCGGGCTTGGCCGCCTTGCCCGAGCGGACGTCGGCGGCGAGCTTGTGCGTCTCGCGCGCGTGGTAGTCGAGCACGGCCCGCCGCTGGGCGTTGAACTCCAGCCCGGCGCGCGGCACATTGCCCTGGATCACCGCCACGGTGGCGGTGCCGTTCTCCGCCGTGTCGCTCACCAGCGCGCGGGCCGCGACCGCGCCCGCCACCGGTACGGCCACGCTCAGCAGCGCGGCGGTCGCGGCGGCCCGCCGTACGGTCCGGGTGCGCCGCCGCTCGACGAGCAGCCGCCCGGCCTCGTACAGGCCGAAACCGCACAGGACGACCGCGAAGCCGAGCACGGGGGTGCCGCCCACCGCGGCGAGCGGCAGGAAGACGCCGTCCGCCTGGCCGAAGGCGATCTTGCCCCAGGGGAAGCCGTCGAAGGGCACGCGCGCGCGTGCCGCCTCGCCCGCCGTCCACAGGGCGGCGGCCCACACCGGCCAGGCGGGCAGCCTGGAGACGGCGGCGATGCCGACGCCGGCCAGGGCGACGAAGACCGCTTCGACGGCGACCAGGGCCAGCCAGGGCAGCGGACCGACCTCCACGCTGGTCCACACCAGCAGCGGCAGCAGGAAGCCCAGTCCGAAGAGGTAGCCGAGGCCGAGCGCGGCCTTCCAGCTCCGGCCGCGCAGCACCCAGGCGAGACCGGCGAACGCGGGCAGGGCCAGCCACCACAGGGTCCGGGGCGGGAAGCTGACGTAGAGCAGCACTCCGCAGAGCAGGGAGGCGGCGGCCGGGACCAGGCGCAGCAATCGGCCACGGCGCGCGGCGGACGCCGGGCGCGGTTCCAGCTGGTCCGGCTGGTCCACGGAGGTTGCGGTGACGGTCACCGGGTGAGTGTACGGCGGTCGCCGCCACCGCCGACAGCGCGGTCCGGCGCCGGTTCACCGGAGATCGCCGCTGGTGGCGGGCCGTTCGCGGGAACCGGTGGCCGGGCGCACGGCCGCCGGTGACCGCGTCGGCGCGGCCGGGCGCACGCCCGCCGGGCCGTGCCGGGGCGGACACCGGACCGGCGGAATCATGCCGTTCCTCCGCGTACCTCCCCCGAAGCGGTCCCCAGCCGTTACGGTGTGCCCAGCCTCGGCGGCCCGGCCGGACACCGGCCCGCGGCCGGGGCCTGCCAAGGCCGGGGGAGCGGGTACGAGGGGCGACGGGTGGGGTCGACGGGGACGCGGTCCGCGACCGGTAAGTGCGGCGCGGATGCCTGTGGCATGCGAAGAAACGTTTCCGACGGGACGGGCATGCTCTTGCTGGGGGCCTGTGCCGCGTGGTCGCTGATCACCGCGGCGGCCCGGGGCGGGCGGCCGGAGGGCATGCTGCTCGCGGTGCTCGCCCTGGCCGCCGGGTATGCCGCGGGCCGGATCTCCGGCGCGCTGCTGCCGGTGGCCGCGCCCAGCGTCGGCGCGGCGGCGGGGCTGGGGCTGGCGGTAGCGCTGCCCGACCTCTCCCCCGGCCCCTGGTACGCAGGTCCGCTCGGGCCCGCCGGCGGCACGGCCGCGCTGCTGGCGCTGGCCGCCGGGGCCGCGTGCTGTGCCGCCTGGGCGACGCGCGTACCGGCGCTCCGGATCGGGCTCGCGGCGCTGGCCTGCGCCACCGTGCCGGCCGGGCTGGCGCTGGGGTCGGCGGCCGGGTGCGTGGCCGGCGGGGCCGTCCTGCTGTGCGCGCCGGCCGCGGGCTCGGCGCACGGCCGGGGCAGGTGGCTGGCGGGGCTGGCCGGGGCGGCGGCCCTGGTGACGGCGGCGCTCTGGGCGGTCGCGGCGGGCGCGCTGCCCGACGGGCTCGCCGGGGCGCTGGGCGGCTGGTTCCCCGCCCAGCGGGTGCCGCAGTGGCAGGACGCCCTGCGGCTGGCGGACCACCACCTGGGGCTGGGCGTCGGTCCCGGCCGGTTCGGTGAGCTGGGCGATGTCGGCGGGACGCTGCCGGCCGACGGCAGACCGCACTCGGCGCCGTTGCAGCAGGCGGCCGAACAGGGCCTGGTCGGGGTGTCGCTGCTGGCCGCCGTGTTCTGCTGGATGCTGTACGCGCTGTGGCGCAGCGCGCGCCCCACGCCGGTCGCCCTGACCGCGGGCGCGGCCCTGACGGCGCTGGCCGCCCTCGCCTCGGTGAGCAACGCGCTGAGCTTCACCCCGGTGACGGCGGGCGCCGGCCTCCTGGCGGGCTGGGCCACGGCCCGGCCGTGGTCGGCGCCTGGTCACACCGGGACTGTCGGCAACGGCTGAGCCCTCGGCCCTGTCGCCGCGCTGCCGCCTGCCGCGCGCGTTCGAACGGCGGGAGCTGGGCCCTGTCGTCAGGCTCCCGCCTGCCTCGCGACGCCATGCACGCTCCCCCCAGGCCCTTCGAGCAATGCTCCCGCTCGTCGCCGCACCGGACCACAAGGACGTCCGGTACGAGGGTCAGGGCTCGGCTCGCAGCCGCCGACCGGGGCCCAGAGCACGCACCTGGCGCCCGCGCCGCCCGCCTCCGGGCGGACGGCTGAAGTTCGATCGACAGGACCTAGCCGGCCGTTCCCGGCCTGATCGTGCGCAGGCGGTCGCGGATGAGCCGGACCGCGGACTCCGCGTTGTCCACGGTGATGGTGAACGTGTGGCCGTCCCACAGGCGCAGCACGATGCCCTCGCCGCGGCGGACGACGACGGCGGTGCCCTTCTCGGGGCGCCAGCGGTAGCCCCAGCCGCCCCACTGCCGGGGTGTGACATGGGCGGCGAAGTCGGCGCCGGCCACATGGGAAAGCGGGATGCGGCGGCGCGGCAACCCCATGTGTCCGCAGCGCACTTCCAGGCACTCGCGGTCGAGCTTGAGGTCGACGTGTACGAAGGCGAGCGTGCCGAAGAGCACGAGCAGACCGGCCGCGATGCAGCCGACGACGGACATCACCAGCGCGGCGATGCCGGACGTCCAGGCCGAGTCCACGGCCAGCGCGATACCCAGCGCCAGGCAGGCGGCGCCGACGAGCGCGAACAGCCACTGCACCCGGTTGGTGGCGCGTCCCTTCCAGACCGGGGGAAGCTGTGCGTCGGCGTCGGGGTGGTCCCTCATGTGTACGAGGTTACCCGGATTTCGCCGCCCGGAGAGGGCGTAGCGCGCGGCGGGCGGCCGGCCGGTGCCCGGACCTGCCGGTCACCGAGGTCCGGACGTGCCGGTCAGCGGACCGGGCTGACGGCGCGCAGGAAGCGGCCTTCGTCGTAGGACAGCGCCGTGTCCGGGAGGGTCGCTTCCCGGCCGCTCAGCAGCACGGTGAGGGTGGTGTCGGCGGCGGCCCGCGGGGCCGGGTCCACACCGATCCGGCGCAGCGCCTGGGCGGCCACCGCCCCGGCGGTGCCGTGCAGCACCAGCGGCGGGCGGTCGGGCCGCTGGACGGCCGCGCGGATCCGCTCCGCGACCAGTTCGTAGTTGGTGCAGCCCAGGACGAGCGTGGTCACGTCGTCCGGGGTGCGGGCGGCGGCCGAGGCGATGGCGGCGTCGATCGCGGCGTCGTCGGCGTGGTGCACGGCGTCGGCGAGGCCGGGGCACGCCACCTCGGCGACGGCCACGCCGTCGGCGAACCGCTCGATCAGGCCGCGCTGGTAGGCGCTGCCCGTGGTGGCCGGGGTCGCCCAGATCGCGACGGGCCCGCCGCCCGCGGCGGCCGGCTTGATCGCCGGTACGGTGCCGATGATCGGCAGCCGGGGCTCGAAGCGCGCCCGCATCGCCGGCAGGGAGTGCACGGAGGCGGTGTTGCACGCGACGATCAGGACGTCGGGCTCGTGCGCGGCGGCGGCCTCGGCCACGGCGATGGCCCGCTCGGTGATGTCTTCGGGAGTGCGCGGTCCCCAGGGCATGCCGTCCGGGTCCCAGGAGAGCACCAGATCCGCGTCGGGCCGCAGCCGGCGTACCGCGGCGGCGGCGGGGAGCAGGCCGATTCCGGAGTCCATGAGCGCGATCTTCACCCGGCCACGATAGACGATGCCCCCTCACCGGCCCCGCCGGGTGGGGCAGACTGCCGCCGTGGACGCGTACTTGTGGATCACCGTCGTATCACTGGCCGCCTGGGCCTGGCTGCTGCTCGGCCAGGGCTTCTTCTGGCGCACGGACGTCCGGCTGCCGCCGCGCCGGGAACCGGACGCGTGGCCGTCGGTCTGCGTGGTCGTACCGGCCCGGGACGAGGCCGCCGTGCTGCCGGACAGCCTGCCGTCGCTGCTGGCGCAGGACTATCCGGGGCGGGCCGAGGTCTTCCTGGTGGACGACGGCAGCACGGACGGCACCGGGGAGCTGGCCCGCGAGCTGTCCCGGCGGCTCGGCGGGCTGCCGCTGACGGTGGACTCGCCCGGCGAACCGCCGGCGGGCTGGACGGGCAAGCTGTGGGCGGTGCGGTACGGCATCGGGCTGGCACGCGCGCGTGAGCCCGAGTATCTGCTGCTGACGGACGCGGACATCGCGCACGCGCCGGACAGCCTGCGCGAGCTGGTGGCGGCGGCCGAGGCGGGCGGTTTCGACGTGGTGTCGCAGATGGCGCGGCTGCGGGTGGCGAGCCTGTGGGAGCGGCTGGTGGTGCCGGCCTTCGTGTACTTCTTCGCGCAGCTGTATCCCTTCCGGTGGATCGGCCGGACGGGCTCGCGTACGGCCGCGGCGGCGGGCGGCTGTGTGCTGCTGCGCGCGGGGATGGCGGAGAAGGCGCGCGTCCCGGACGCCATCCGGCACGCCGTGATCGACGACGTGGCGCTGGCGCGCGCGGTGAAGGGCGCGGGCGGCCGGGTCTGGCTGGGACTGGCCGACCGGGTGGACAGCGTGCGGCCCTATCCGAAGCTGGGCGACCTGTGGCGGATGGTCTCGCGCAGCGCGTACGCCCAGCTGCGGCACAACCCCCTGCTGCTCCTCGGTACGGTCGCCGGGCTGGCGCTGGTGTACCTGGTGCCGCCGGCCTCCGTGGTCGTGGGCGCGGCCGGCGGCGGCGCGGCGACCGCGCTCGCCGGGGCGGTGGCGTGGGCGGTGATGGCGGGCACGTATCTGCCGATGCTGCGCTACTACGGGCAGCCGCTGTGGCTCGCGCCGCTGCTGCCGTTCACCGCGTTCCTGTACCTGCTGATGACGGTGGACTCCGCCGTGCAGCATTACCGGGGGCGCGGGGCCGCATGGAAGGGCCGTACCTACTCCCGCCCGGACGCCGTGCCCGACGAGGGCTGAACCCGGCCGCGCGTGGCCGAGTGTGCCGGCTGCGGCCGGGTCACTTGCGGCCGGGTGTCCAGTTCATGCCCCAGCCGTAGGCGTGGTCCACGGTGCGCTGCGGGCTCGTTCCGCGCTCCGGGACCAGGTACCGCGCCTCGCGCTGGACGATCAGGTCGCCGCCGGTGTTGGTGAGCAGGGCGAGCGCGCACACCGGGGAGGCGACGGTGCACTCGTCCAGCGAGAACTCGATGGGGGCGCCGTGCTGCGGCTGGAGGGTGACGGTGGCGTCCAGGTCGGCGAACGACCGGGCGCCCTCGTAGATGGTGACGAAGACGAGGATGCGCCGGAAGTCGCGGGTGTGGTCGAGGTTGATGGTGAGGTTCTCGCCGCGGGCCACGGCTCCGGTGCGGTCGTCGCCGTCGAGGTGGATGTACGGCGGCCGGTGCAGCGCGCCGAAGGCGTTGCCGAGGGACTGGACGACTCCCTTGCTGCCGTCGGCGAGTTCGTACAGCGCGCACAGGTCGAGGTCGATCCCGCTCTGGCCGCTCAGCCGGCTGAGCCAGCCCGTGGGCTGCTTGAGCAGGTGCCAGTTGAGGTTCACCCGCATCGCGCCGGAGGTGCCGCCCTGTTTGGCGAGCGAGACGGACGGGGCCGCCTTGGTGAGCGTGACCTTGGACAGCCGGACCGGCTGGGCCGTGGGAGGCGCGGTGGGGGGCGGCGGGGCGACCGGGGCCGGTGTCGCGGCTGGTGCCGCGTGCTGGGGTTCGTCCACGGTGATGCCGAAGTCCGTCGCCAGTCCTTCGAGTCCGCTGTCGTAGCCCTGGCCGACGGCCCGGAACTTCCAGCCGTCCTGGCGGCGGTAGAACTCGCCGAGCACGAAGGCCGTCTCCACCGTCGCGCCGGGGTTGTCGAAGCGGGCGACGACCTGTCCGGAGGCGGCGTCGGTCACCTCGATGTAGAGGTCCGGGACCTGCCCGAACGTGCCGCCGTCGGTGGAGGCGGCGAGAACGATCCGCTCGATGCCGCCCTCCACGCGCGCGAGGTCGGCCAGCAGGGTGTCGGTGACCCGTCCGCTCGCCGTGCGCTTGCCCTCGTGGCGTACGGCGCCGGAGGCGTGGGCGGGCTGGTTGTAGAAGACGAAGTCGGCGTCGGAGCGGACTTTCCCGGAGGCGAGCAGCAGGGCCGAGGCGTCGGCGTCGGGCACCCCGTGGCCGGAGCGCCAGCCCAGTTCGACGCGGAGCGCCGTCGTGGGCACCTGTGTGTTCGACCCTTTCGGCATGGTCATGTCCGCCCCCATCGGCGTGTTCGGCTCGGCGGGTTCCGCCCGCCGGTCGGCCCGTGTGATCCCTACCCCCACAACCTATTCCGCGCTCCGGCGCACGCCCAGGAGCGGCACAGGAAGATCGCCGGTCAACCGCCGGTAACACCGGAGGAACTCGGCCTTTACACGATCCAAACGTCGACTGGCGTCCCTTTTTGCCATGTTCGCTCGGATTGAGGATGTCAGACTCCCGACGACACGGAAAACAACCCTCTTATCGGTCTCCCCAACCAGCACATCGTGGGCTTAACTTATGTGCCATGACCTCCCCCCGCTCCACTTATGGTGGCGGCTACTACTCCGCCTCCTTCAAGGAGACCCCGATCTACGACTCGCTCGTCGCCGAGCGTGGCACTCCGCAGATCGCCCCGATCAGGGTCCCCGCCGCCTACGACACGGGCAGCAGCCTGCCCGCCCTGCCGTCGGCCCTGCCCGCCCTCCCGGCGGCCCCGTCCGCGCAGCAGCCCCCGGCCTACGGCTATCCGCAGGCGCCGCAGCCCGCGCCGCTCCAGCAGGCGCCCACGGCGTACATCCCGCAGCAGGCGAGCGCCCCGCGCGGCTATCCCGGCCCGCAGGCCCCGCAGCAGCAGCGGCCGATGGCGGGGGGCAACGGGTACGAGGCGATGCGCCCGGCCGCACCGCGCCCCGCCCCGGCTCCCTACCAGGACCCGTACAACAACCAGCAGCAGTACCGCGGTTACTGACGGCACCCCGGCTGTCGGTGCCGCCTGGCACGATGGACGGCATGGGAAACGCCGTAGTGCAGTCGATCCACGTCCATCCGGTCAAGGCGCTCCGGGGCGTATCGCCCCGGACGGCCGTGGTGGAGCCCTGGGGCCTGGCCGGTGACCGGCGCTGGACATTGATCGACGACGGGGGAACGGTCGTCACACAGCGCGAGTCGCCGCGCCTGGCGCTGGCCGCCGCCGAGCCTCTGGCCGGCGGCGGCATTCGTCTGTCCGCGCCCGGCCGGCAGCCGCTGACGGTCGAGGTGCCTGAGCCTTCCGGGACCGTCCTGGTGGACGTGTTCCGCACGAAGGTGGAGGCGGTCCCGGCCGCCGCAGCGGCGCACGATTGGTTCAGCGCCTATCTGGGGAGCGAAGTCCGCCTGGTCCACATGGACGATCCGGCCGTCCGCCGCCCGGTCGACCCGGGGTACGCCCTGCCCGGCGAGACGGTGAGCTTCGCCGACGGCTTCCCCCTGCTGGTCACCACGGCGGCCTCACTGAAGGCGCTGAACTCCCTGATAGCCGACGGGCCGCACGCCCACGAGGGCCCGCTGCCCATGAACCGGTTCCGCCCCAACCTCGTCGTCGCCGGCACCGAGCCCTGGGCGGAGGACGACTGGGTCCGGATCTCCGTCGGCGACGTGGTCTTCCGGGCCGCCAAGCCGAGCGCGCGGTGCGTGGTGACCACCACCGACCAGGACACCGCCGCACGCGGCCGGGAGCCCCTGTACACGCTGGCGCGCCACCGCAGGAGAGGCGGGAAGGTGCTGTTCGGGCTGAACCTCGTACCCGTCACGCCCGGCACCGTCGGCGTCGGCGACCCGGTGCGGGTGCTGGAGCACGCCTCGGACTCGGCCCGGGCGGCGGAGGGACGATGATCCGCCGGCGCGGGAACCGGGGCCGTGCGCCGGTCGTTGAGGGGGCGTGAGAAATTCATGAGAGACCGCGTACATCGCAGGTCACGGCGCTGGTGATGCCGCCCGGTCCGGGTCCGGGCGGGCACCGCCGCCGGGGGTGGTGACGGACCGGAAGGGGGGACGTGCGGGCACTCTCTGGGCTGTGGCGCTGGCGGCACAACCCGCTGCGCCGCGCGACCGATCTGGCCGAGGCGTGGCTGGCCCTCGTCGCGCTGCTGCTGATCGCCGTGGCCGCGCCCGTGACGGGCTGGCTGACCGGGCGAGCCGCCCAGGACTCGCTCCAGCGGTCCGCGCGGCAGCAGCAGCTCACGCGCCATCTCGTGACGGCCACCGTGGTGAGGGAGCTGGGCGGCACGCTGCCGGAGGCCGACCCGGAGTCGACCTCCGCGCGCGAGAGCCACAGCCGGGTCCTGGCGTACTGGCGGGCACCGGACGGCACCCGGCGGCACGGCCCGGTCCTCTCGGACCTGAAGTCCCCGCACCGGGGCGACCACTTCAGGCTGTGGACCGACCCGCGGGGCCGGACGACGACCCGCCCGCTGGACTCCGCCACGGCGACGACGCACGCCGCGCTCGCGGGGCTCGGCGCGGCCCTGCTGACCGCGGCCCTGGTCGAGACCGGCCGGCGGGTGACCGTATGGCGCCTGGTCCGGCGGCGGTACGCGCGCTGGGACCGGGCGTGGGAGCGGGCCGGCCCGGACTGGGGCAAGGCGGACACCAGCAGCTGACGGCCTCGAGGCTCCGGTCAACCGGGCGTATCCGCACGCGCTACGGTGGACCGGCCGGAGCGCCGCCGGCGACGCCCCTGGGTGCGTGACCCCCGGGGCGGGGGGACCGGGGCGCGCACGCGCTCACGCCCGCGGGCCGGGCACGAGAGCGGTCCGGCAGCGGCGGCCGCGCCCCGACGGGCGGCGGGCCATGAGGACGACAGGGTGGGGGCACGGCAACGCCATGGCACAGGGCACGGTCCAGGTGACGCACACCGGTACATCGCGGTGGCGGCGCCGCACGGGTGAGTACGCGTCGCTGGCCGCCGCCCTCGAGGCCGCCGCCGACGGCGACGTCCTCACCATCGCCCCCGGCACCTACCGGGAGAACCTCGTCGTGCACCGCGCGGTGACGCTGCGCGGGTCCGAGGGCTCGGCCGGTGCGGTGCGGATCGCGCCCGTGGACGGGGTGCCGCTCACCGTGCGGGCCTCGGCGGTGGTGCGGGACGTGCATGTGGAGGGCCAGGACGCGGCGGTGCCGGCGCTGCTGGTCGAGGAGGGCACCCCCGAGCTGGCGGACGTGCGGATCGTCACCCGGTCCGCCGTCGGCATCGAGGTGCGCGGCGGCGCCCGCCCGACCGTGCGCCGGTGCACCGTCGACAACCCGGCCGGCGTCGGCATCGCCGTACTCGACGCGGGCGGCGGGGTGTTCGAGGACTGCGAGGTCCTCGCGGCCGGGCAGGCGGGCGTGGCCGTCCGCGGCGGGGCCCGGCCGCGGCTGGAGCGCTGCCGGGTGCACCACGCCTCCGGCACCGGCCTCACCGTGACCGGGGAGAACACCGCGCTGGAGGCGGTGGGCTGCGAGATGTACGAGGTGCGGGGCGCGGGCGTGCAGGTCACCCAGCGGGCCACCGCGCATCTGACCGACTGCGAGGTGCACCGCACCACCGCCGACGGCATCACCCTGGACACCGACGCGGTGCTCACGCTCGCCGACTGCCGGCTGCACGACATCCCGGAGAACGCGGTCGACCTGCGCTCCCGCTCGGTCCTCACGCTGACCCGGACGACGGTGCGCCGGTTCGGGCGCAACGGCCTGTCGGTGTGGGACCCGGGCACGCGGGTGGACGCCAACCAGTGCGAGATCGCCGACAGCACCGGCGACTATCCGGCGGTGTGGGTGAGCGACGGTGCCACCGCGGTGCTCGACTCCTGCCGGGTGCACGACGTGCCGGACGCGCTGTTCGTCCTGGACCGCGGCTCGCGCGCGGACGTCGTCGACAGCGACCTGTCCCAGGTGCGCAACACGGCCGTGTCGGTGAGCGACGGGGCGACCGCGCAGCTGGACGACTGCCGGATCCGGGAGGCGGCCACCGGCGCCTGGTTCCGCGACCACGGCAGCGGCGGCACGCTGAACAACTGCACCGTGGACGACACCCAGACCGGGGTGATCGTCACCAAGGGCGCGGACCCGGTCATCGAGCGCTGCACGGTCGGCTCCCCCGCCGAGGCGGGTTTCTACGTCTCCGCGGGCGGCCGGGGCAGCTTCCTGAACTGCCGGGTCACCGGCAGCGGGGGTTACGGCTTCCATGTGATCGACGGCAGCCGTACGACGCTGCGCAAGTGCCGTACGGAACGCTGCGCGCGCGGCGGTTACGAGTTCGCCGACGGCGGGCCGGACGCGGCCCTCGGGACGGGTCCGGTCGTGGAGGACTGCACCAGCGACGAGAGCTCCGCCGCCCGGACGCCCGCGGTGCGGGAGCCGGCCGTGCAGACGGTGACGCAGACCCCGGGCCTGCTGGGCGCCCTGCCCGGGCAGCGGGCGGCGGAGCAGGAGCCGCCCGGCCCCGCCGCGGAGCCGGCCGGGCCGCGGCGGACGTCGCAGGACGTGCTCGGCGCGCTCGACGCGCTGGTGGGACTGGAGAGCGTCAAGCGCGAGGTGCGGGCGCTGACCGACATGATCGAGGTCGGCCGGCGCCGGCGGCGGGCGGGGCTGAAGGCGGCCTCGGTCAAGCGGCACCTGGTCTTCACCGGCTCCCCCGGCACCGGCAAGACCACGGTCGCCCGGCTGTACGGCGAGATCCTCGCCTCGCTCGGCGTGCTGGAGAAGGGCCACCTGGTGGAGGTGTCCCGGGTCGATCTGGTCGGCGAGCACATCGGCTCCACGGCGATCCGCACCCAGGAGGCCTTCGAACGGGCGCGTGGCGGTGTGCTGTTCATCGACGAGGCGTACGCGCTGTCCCCGGAGGACGCCGGGCGGGACTTCGGTAAGGAGGCCATCGACACCCTGGTGAAGCTGATGGAGGACCACCGGGAGGAGGTGGTGGTGATCGTCGCCGGGTACACCGCGGAGATGGAGCGCTTCCTCACCGTCAACCCGGGCGTGGCCTCCCGCTTCTCCCGGACCATCACCTTCGGCGACTACGGCCCGGAGGAACTGCTGCGGATCGTGCGGCAGCAGGCGGACGAGCACGAGTACCGGCTGGCGCCGGGCGCCTCCGAGGCGCTGCTGGCGTACTTCGCGGCGATCCCGAAGGGCCCGGCGTTCGGCAACGGCCGTACCGCCCGGCAGACGTTCGAGGCGATGGTGGAGCGGCACGCGAGCCGGGTGGCCCAGCTCCCCGACCCGACCACCGACGACCTGACCCTGCTGTACGCGGAGGATCTGCCCGAACTGCCGTGAGCGGCCGTGCCGGTCGCCCCCGGGAGTGCTACAGGTTGTCTCCCCAGCCGGACTGGATCATGGTCTGGAAGGCCCACCTCCCGTCCCGCTTGAGCAGGATGTCGGCGTACCTCAGGCGCTGGGAGTGGCCGTCGGCGGTCATGGTCGAGTCCGTGAAGACGACGGCCATCGAGGAGGACAGGAACACCGGGGTCCGGGTGGACTCGAAGGTGATGTCCTGGTCCCCGTCGCCCATCACCTGGGTCATGGTGGCGACGAACCGGTCCCGGTCCCACTGGGCCGAGCGGCCGTCGCCCTTGGAGTCGTCGCTGACGAGGTTGAGCGGGAACACCGCCATGTCCGCCATGCGCCGGACGTCGCGCCGGCCGCTCGCCGCGTCGTACTCGGCGAACCACGCGTCAAGGCTCGCGCGGTCCTCGGCGGTCGGGGTGTATCCGGTGTCGGGCAGGAAGGTCATGCGGGCTCCTTCGACGGTGGCGGAACGCCAGCTAATCAAGTTTGACTAGCCGAGAAGCACGGAGAGTACACCTCACCGCGCCGGTGATCAAACTTGATTAGTGAGGACGGTCAGGAGGGGTCCGGGCGGACCGGGTCCGGGCGTTGGGCCGGGAGGCCGGGCAGGAGGCGGGTCAGCAGCCGCGCTCGTTCGCGGGTGAAGGCGGGGTCCGACGGATAGTCGGAGTGGCCGAGGATCGGGGCCGGGAGCGGGTGGTCGAGGGTGCGGCCGTAGGCGCGGGGATCCGGCAGCGGCTCGTGGTCGACTTCCGGGGCGGTGCCGGCGGTGTCGGCGGGGATGCGGACCGGGCCGCCGATGGGGTCGGTACGGCGGTAGAGGTTGCGCCAGCAGGCGATGTCGCGGTGCAGCGCGGCGAGGGCCGGCGGGCCGAAGTGGGCCGGGAACCAGCGGCCGTACAGGCGCTCCAGCGGGGAGCCGTAGGTGAGCAGGGCGACCCGGGTGCGGACCGACGGCGGGAGCTGCCAGGCCGCCGCGGCGGCGAGGACGCTGCCCTGGGAGTGCCCGGACAGCACCAGCCGGCCGCCGGTGCGCCGGGTCCAGGTGACCATGCGCCAGGTCAGGTCCGGCACGGCGCGCTCGGCGTAGCAGGGCGGGGCGAAGGGGTGGGCGGCGCGCGGCCAGAACGTGCCGACGTCCCACAGGATGCCGATGGTGCGCCGGGCCGAGGCGTCCTTGTAGGCGCGCCTGCCCCAGGTCACGAAGAGCACGAAGCCGAGGCCGACCAGCCAGGAGCCCAGCGCCTGGGAGGTCTCGGCCACGGCCTGGACGAGGTGCGGGGTGCGGTGGGCCGCGCCCTCGGGGGTCTTCCCGGTGGCCGTGGCACCGGCCAGTGCCACCGCGCCCAGCAGCAGGGTGCCGGCGGTGAGGACGGCGACGACGAGCGGAACGCTGTCGGTCAGCGCGGCCATGGCACGGGCGTGCGCGATGGCGCGGGTGCGGGGCGGGTCCTCGGGTTCGCCGGGGTACTCGCCGCGCAGGCGGGCGCGTTCGGCGCGGGCGAGCCGGGCGGTGCGCATCGCGAGGGCGGCGGCCAGGAGCAGCAGCACCGCGATGAGCGGCGGGATGACGGAGGCCTGCCAGGTCAGCAGGGCGGGTGGACCGGCGAGCAGGGCCCGGGTGCCGTCCAGCCAGTCGGCGACGCGCTGGGCGACCCCGCCGGAGATCACTCCGCCCAGCGCGCAGGCGAGCAGGGCGACGGCGGGCCCGCCGAGGCCCCGCATCCCGGTGCGCGGGTCGGGCCGGCGCCGGTACAGGAGCCGGGCCGCCACCGCGAGCGCGATGATGACGAGGCCCTGGACCAGCATGAGGACGCCGAAGGCCGGAACGCCCGGCAGCCGCCCGGCGGACTGCCAGCCGGGCCGGGACCACCCGGCGTACAGCAGGGCGAGCAGCAGCAGGGCGAGCGCGCCGAGCGGCAGGCAGCGGTCCAGGTGCCGGTCGAGACGCCGGTCGAGACGGCGCTCGCTGCGGCCCCGGCGGCAGACCACCACGGCCACCGTGACCGCCCCGGCGGCCAAGGCGGCGATCAGGGCCCAGCCGAGGACGTCCAAGGCCCCCGGGCCGCCGGGCCCGCGGTCGAAGCGGGCGGCAGGGACGGTGACGGCCGCGGCCACCGTGAGCAGACCGGCCGCGGTGTGCGCGGCACGCAGCCGGGCGACCAGCCGGCGCCCGTACCAGAAGCCGGGCCGGGCCAGCGCGCTGCCCCTCGGGTCCGGCCGGGCGCCGCCCTCCGGCTCGGTGACGTCGGCTTCCGGCGCTGTGGCGTCCGGCGGTGTGGCGTCGGCGTCCGGCTCGGGGTCCGGGGACAGCGGCCGGTGGGACTCGTAGGCGCTCCAGGTGCGGTGCGAGAGGTACCAGAGCAGGCCGGTCAGCGCGGTCGGCACCGCGGCGGCCAGGGCCAGCCTGCGGCCGGGCGCGCTCCACCAGCCGCCGGCCCCGGCGGGCGCCCCGGGGCCGGCGGGAGCGAGGAAGCCCAGCCAGGAGTGGCGGCGTACGCACGCGGGGGCGCTCGCGCACTGCCAGGCCACCAGGTCCAGGGCGACCTCGCAGACGGCGGCGACCAGCAGCACCGTCAGGGTGAGGGCGGTGAGCCGGACCAGGAGGCCGTAGAGCCGCACGGTGCGCGGCCGGCCGGTCGCGGCGGGGCGCATCCAGTGGGCGAGGTTGACGACCATGAACGGCAGCAACAACAGCCACAGGGCGCGGCTGCCGTCGCCGGAGGTGAGGTTGCACCAGACGTACGCCTCCCGGACCGGCCCGCCGCGCGGGCCCCGGCCGTCCGGGGCGGAACCGGCGGGCCCGCCCTCCCCGGCCTCCCCGGTGTCCTCGACGTCCTCGGTGCGCCGGAAGACGGCGGCCGTGTCGTCGCCGGAGACCCGGACCGTGCGCGGATCGCCGAGCATCGCCTCGGGTGTGGTGCCGCCGACCCCGTGCACCAGCAGTTCCAGGTCGGTGTCCGGCTCCGCCGGCCGTCGCGCCGGCCACTCCGCCGCGCGGTCCTCGTACTCCCCCAAGGGCGGGCTCCCCGAGGGGAGGCTCCCTAAGGGCGGCCCCCCTGGGGCCCGGTCGTCATACCGGCCCGGTGCCGGGCCCTCGTACCGCTCGGCCGTCTGCTCCGCGGACCGGTCCTGCGCGCGTTCCATCGTTCGCACATCCCCCGTGACGCCTGACGTCTGTGTCGTGCGCGCCTCCAGGATGGCCGGTCCGGCCGCCGTGTACACCTCTCGTCACCGAATCTCCCCGAACCGGGTCGCGCGGACACCTCCGGAGGTGGTGGCGCGACCGGAGCCGCCCCGTGAAAAGATGGGACGCCCGCGCACTGCCCGAACGGACGGAAGTCCAGGTCGCAGCCGGTGCGCCGGGCGTGTCGGACGGTTGGCGGCGAAAGGACCGGAGCGTACGTGAGCGAGAATCAGAACCTCCTCGCGGAGCAGCGCCGCGCCCTGATCCTGGACGAGGTCCGGCGTCGCGGCGGAGTACGGGTCAACGAGCTGACCCGCAAGCTCGGCGTCTCGGACATGACCGTGCGCCGCGACCTGGACGCGCTCGCCCGCCAGGGGATGCTGGAGAAGGTGCACGGCGGCGCGGTACCGGTGGTGGAGGCCAGTACGCACGAGCCGGGGTTCGAGGCGAAATCGGGGCTGGAGCCGACCGCCAAGGAGGACATCGCGCGCGCCGCGGCCCGGCTGGTCGGCCCGGGGGCGGCGATCGCCCTGTCCGGCGGTACGACGACCTACGCGCTGGCCCGGCAGCTGCTGGAGGTGCCCGACCTGACCGTGGTGACGAACTCGGTGCGGGTCGCGGACGTCTTCCACGTCGCGCAGCGCACCTCGGGGCAGCGGCAGGGGTCGGCCACGGTGGTGCTGACCGGCGGGGTGCGCACCCCGTCGGACTCGCTGGTGGGGCCGGTGGCCGACCAGGCGATCGCCGCGCTCCACTTCGATCTGCTGTTCCTCGGTGTGCACGGCATATCGCCGGAAGCGGGGCTGTCCACGCCGAATCTCGCGGAGGCCGAGACCAACCGGCGTCTGGTGCACTCCGCGCGCCGGGTCGTGGTGGTCGCCGACCACACCAAGTGGGGCACGGTGGGCCTGAGTTCCTTCGCCACGCTGGACCAGGTGGACACGCTGGTGACCGACGCGGGCCTGCCCGCCGAGGCGCGCGCGGAGATCTCCGAGCACCTGCGGGTGATCGTGGCGGGCGAGCCGGAGGAAGAGGCCGTGGAGGCCTGACGGCTCCTGTCTTACGGGTTTTCCCGCACGGGTCCTGCCTCAGGGTTTTCCCGTGCTGGTTCTGCCTTACGGGACCTGCCTCAGCGGCCTTCCCGTACTGGTCCTGCCTGACGGGTCCTGCCTGACGGTCCCCATCCGGAGGGCCTTCGGCTATGGTGTGCTGGCTCTGGCCGTCGATCGCCCCACGGGGGCAGCACAAGGGGGTTCGCGCCCATGGCTCGTCGGCTGCGCCCGGTGGGTCCCGACTTCGTCGGGACCGCGCCCGTACGACTGGCCTTCGACCGGGAGATGTCCGCCGCCCCGGAACAGGTCTTCCACGCGCTCGCCGCGGACGTCTCCGGCTGGCCGCGGTGGTTCTCGGCGGTGACGTTCGCCCGGGCCACGGACGGCGGCGCCGGGCGGGAGATCCGGCTCCGGGGCGGGACGCGGTTCGAGGAGACGGTGCTCGTGGCACGGGACCCGGAGGTGTACGCCTACCGCGTCGATGTCACCAACGCGCCGGGCGCCCGGGCCCTGGTCGAGGAGTGGCGGCTGGCTCCCCATGGCACCGGCACCCGGGTGCGGTGGACCTTCGCCGCCGACGGGCCCGCGCCGTTCCGGTTCCTTCTCGGGGTGGCCCGGCCGGGTCTCGGGCGTGCCTTCCGGGACGCGGTGAGGGCCTTGGACCGACGGCTGGCGACGCGCTGACCCACACTGAACGCCAGACCACCGGGCGGCGGATCACCGGGCGGCGGAGGCGGCGCCGTCAGTCCGGCCACACCCCCGTCGCCATGAACGACCCGATCGCCGCCGCGTACGGCGCGATGTCCAGGCCCTGGGCCGCGAGCCACGCGTCCGAGTAGTACTTGTCGAGGTACCGGTCCCCCGGGTCGCACAGCAGGGTGACGACACTGCCGGTACGGCCCTCGGCCACCATCTCGGCGACGATCTTCAGCGCGCTCCACAGCCCGGTGCCCGTGGAGCCGCCCGCCCTGCGGCCGATGGCGCCCTCCAGCGCCCGTACGGCGGCGACGCTCGCCGCGTCCGGGACCTTCATCATCCGGTCGATCGCGCCGGGCACGAAGCTCGGCTCCACGCGGGGCCTGCCGATGCCCTCGATCCGGGAGCCGCAGTCGCAGGTGACGTCCGGGTCGCCGGTGGTCCAGCCCTCGAAGAAACAGGAGTTGTCCGGGTCGGCGACACAGATCCGGGTGTCGTACTGCATGTAGTGGACGTAGCGGGCGAGGGTCGCGGAGGTGCCGCCGGTGCCCGCCGTGGCCACGATCCAGGCCGGCTCCGGGAACCGCTCCAGGCGCAGCTGGCGGAAGATGGATTCGGCGATGTTGTTGTTGCCGCGCCAGTCGGTGGCCCGCTCGGCGTACGTGAACTGGTCCATGTAGTGGCCGCCGGTCTCCGCCGCCAGGCGGGCGGACTCCTCGTACATCTTCCGGGAGTCGTCCACGAAGTGGCACCGCCCGCCGTGGAACTCGATGAGCCGGCACTTCTCGGCACTGGTCGTGCGCGGCATGACGGCGATGAAGGGCACGCCGATCAGCTTCGCGAAGTATGCCTCCGAGACCGCCGTGGAGCCGCTGGACGCCTCGATCACCGGGCGGCCCGGGCGGATCCAGCCGTTGCACAGGCCGTAGAGGAACAGCGAGCGGGCCAGCCGGTGCTTGAGGCTGCCGGTGGGGTGGGTGGACTCGTCCTTCAGATAGAGGTCGATCCCCCACCGCTCGGGCAGCGGGAAGCGCAGCAGGTGGGTGTCCGCCGAGCGGTTGGCGTCGGCCTGGACCTTGCGGACGGCTTCCTTGAGCCAGTCACGGTAGGCGGGGTCGGTGCGGTCGACGTCGAGGGTGGCGCCGGGGGTGGTCTGGGGCGGGATGCTCACGGCGGGGCTCCTTGCACTCGTCGCCGACGGCGCCTGGCGCGGGCCGGCAGATCGAGCATAGGCGTCTTTCAACACCCTCCCCACCTGCATAAACGCATCTTTGGGCGGCTCCAAGGCAGGCTGGGGCACAGGCGTGCGACCCCGGCCGGGGCGCATGGGTGCGCGTGCTCCGGGTGACTCGCTCACGCGCCCCCGCGCGCACTGGTGCTCCTCGCCCGGCCGAGGCAGACTGCACGCGACGGGACGGTCCGTTCCGGACGGGGGCGCACGAGAAACCGACGAACCAGGGATTCACGCACCCAGGGAAGAGCGCGAGGGGGGCCGACATGACCGAGCCGGAGTTCCGGGCCACAGGCGTGCGGATCGGCAAGGGCCTGCGTTCGCTCACCCGGGCCGGGCAGGTCCGGATCAGCGACGGCAGGCTCCAGTTGCTCACCAGCTACGGCAGCGAGATAGACAGCGCGCCGGTGCAGGCGGTGCGCGCCTCCAAGCCGTGGTTCGCTCCGGACGACCGGGCGCTGGCCGACCTGAACGGCACGCGGTATCTGCTGACACTGGGCGAGCGCGACCCGGCGCCGGGCCGGCCGGGGCCGCCCGCCGCCCGGCGGTTCATCGAGGCGGTCCGCCGTGCCGCAGGGCGCGGCGGCTGAGCGGAGCGGGACGCGGCGACCGGCGAGCCGGGCCGCGCGCCCGTGCGCGGCGCGCGGTCGCGGCGAGTTGCGGGAGCGCGTGCGCTGCGTCACTCTGGTCTCACGTCACTCTGGGTTTACCGGCGATAACGCTGCGAACCAGCCCGCCGGCCACGACAGCAGGCGGACGTTTGGACGCAAGCACCCTGCTGGATCCGTTGTTCTCCGTGTTCTTCCGGTTCCTCCGGACCTCACATCGGGGAGTCGCAGCCGTGACCAGTCATCCAAGCAGGCACTGCACGGTGGAGCTCCAAGCCCTGCCGTCGCGGATCGGCCAGGTCCGCAGAATCGTATCTGCGCAGTTGCGCTACTGGCATCTCGACCCATTGATCGACCGGGCCGCGCTCGGTGTGACGGAGCTGCTCAGCAACGTCCACCGGCACGCCAGGCCCGACAAGTCGTGCACCGTGGAGCTGGAGTTGCTGCCGGACCGGCTCACGGTCTCGGTGCGCGACCACGACCCGCGC
The DNA here is from genome assembly GCF_964272715.1 of Streptomyces sp. SudanB182_2057. Taxonomy (NCBI): domain Bacteria; kingdom Bacillati; phylum Actinomycetota; class Actinomycetes; order Kitasatosporales; family Streptomycetaceae; genus Streptomyces; species Streptomyces sp. SudanB182_2057. The sequence continues at coordinate 7,175,815 of NZ_OZ186798.1, read as the reverse complement.
CTCCCGGTGCCGGCCGACACCACGGACGCGGCGGACACCACCCCCCTGGCCACCTGCGGGCGGGGGCTGGCGATGGTGGCCGCGGTGAGCGAGAGCTGGGGCGCGCGGCCGGACGGGGAGAACGGCAAGGTCGTGTGGTTCACCCTGCCGGCCACGGCGGCGGCCCACAGCCATCCGGCATGGTCGCCCCAGGACACGTCCCGGCCGGCCCCGGCACCCGCCACGGCGGCGGTCGCGGGCGGGATCTCGGCTCCGCCGGGAGCCGGGGCGGCGGCGGGAGGCGCTCCCGCCGTCCCGATGGAGGTGGCGGCGGCCGCGGCCCCCGTGGCCACCCCCGTGGCCGCCGCGGTGGCGAGCGCGGGGGCCGACGGTGGCGCGGCGCCGGGCGGAGCGGTCGGCTACGGCGGACGGTGACGCGGCGGGAGCGGCCCGGGCACCTTGTACCGGGGCGCTCCCGCCGCGTTCGCCGGGTACTCATGGCACGGACTCGCGGACCGGGAACGGCCTGACCGGCTGACGGACGGACTGACGGCTTGGTGAACTGGCGGACTGTAACTACTAGTATGTAAAGTGCTCTCATGAGCACCTCGGAACGACTGATCGAGTCCACCCGTGAGCTGCTGTGGGAGCGCGGGTACGTGGGCACCAGCCCGAAGGCGATCCTGGAGCGGTCGGGAGCGGGCCAGGGCAGCATGTACCACCACTTCAAGGGCAAGCCGGATCTCGCCCTGGCGGCGATCCGGCGTACCGCCGCCGAACTGCGGGCCACCGCCGAGGCCCTGCTCGGCGGACCGGGCACGCCCTACGAGCGGATCGAGGCGTATCTGCTGCGTGAGCGCGATGTGCTGCGGGGCTGCCCGGTCGGCCGGCTGACCATGGATCCGGACGTGATCGCGAGCGACGAACTGCGCGCGCCGGTGGACGAGACGATCGCCGCGATCCGGGACCGGATCGCCGAGCTCGTCGAAGAGGGCAAGCGGCAGGGGCAGTTCGCGCCCGAGCTGGACGGCGCGGAGATCGGCGCGGCCGTGCTCGCGACCGTGCAGGGCGGCTATGTGCTCGCCCGTGCCTCCGGCTCCCCCGCCGCCTTCGACGCCGGCGTGCGCGGCCTGCTCGCACTGCTCGCGCCCCGGACTCACGGAAACCACTGAGACTCTCGGGCCCGCCGGACTCCCCGAACTCCCCGGCCCCCGAGCCCGCCCGGCTTCCCGAAGCCACCGGACCCTCCGGGCTCACCCGGACTTCCCGACTTCCCGAACTCCCCGACAGGAGAACCGAGTCACGTGCACATCACCAGACGCCGGCCCGACACCCAGCAGGGTCCGGCGGAGAACTTCACCGGTGCTGTCTGGCTGGACGAGATAGCCGCCCCCGCCGCCCCGTCCCGGCTGCGCATGTTCAACGTCCACTTCGCGCCGGGCGCGCACACGGCCTGGCACACGCATCCGCACGGGCAGGTGCTGCACGTCCTGGAGGGCGAGGGCCTGGTGGGGCGCGCGGACGGCGAGGTGGAGGAGATCCGCACCGGCGACACGGTGTGGATCGAGCCGGGCGAACGGCACTGGCACGGCGCCGGGCCCCGCACCTTCATGACCCACCTCGCGGTCGTGGAGGCCGCCGAGGACGGCACGACGGCCGAGTGGCACGCGCACGTGTCCGGCTACCCCGCCTGAGAAGGGAAGCACGAAGTGCACGCGATGCAGTACGAGTTCACCTTGCCCGCCGACTACGACATGGGGCTCGTCCGCTCCCGGGTCGCCCGCGTCGGGCATGTGCTGGACGACTGGGACGGCCTGGGCATCAAGACGTACGTGATGCGCGAGCGCGGGGTGAACGGCTCACCGGTGAACCAGTACGGGCCGTTCTACCTGTGGAACACCATGGAGGGCATGAACAGGTTTCTGTGGGATGGGGCCTTCCAGGGGCCGGTCGACGACTTCGGCCGGCCGGCGGTCCGGCAGTGGACCGGCCTGGCCTTCGAGGAGGGCACCGCGACCGCCTCCGCGCCGGCGTACGCCGTGCGTCGGCGCCAACCGGTGCCGGAGGGCGTGGAGTTGGCGTCGTTCATGGCGGACGCGGTGGCCGACACGGGGAGGCTGGCGGCCGAGGACGGTGCGGTGCTCGCGGCGGCGGCCGTGGACACGCGTGCCTGGGAGATCGTGCACTTCTCCCTCTGGGCGCATGACGGCCCCAAGGCGGAAGGGGACCTCTTCGAGGTGCTGCACCTGTCCGCGCCCGGCCGGGACCGGCTCCCGCGCGGACGGCACTGGTGACGCTCGTCCGTACGGTCCTCGGCGACATCCGCCCCGACGAGCTGGGCGTCTGCGACGCGCACGACCATCTCTTCCTGCGCAGCCCGCGGTTGCCCGGGCAGGAGCTGGACGACGTCCCGGCCGCGCGGGCCGAGCTGGCGGCCTTCCGCGCGGCGGGCGGTGCGGCCGTAGCGCAGTGGACGCCGTACGGCATGGGCCGGCGGGTGGCGGACCTGCCGGCGCTGTCCCGGGCGACCGGGGTGCGGATCGTCTGCGCCACCGGACTGCACCAGGCGGTGCACTACGACCCGGAGGTGCTGGAGGAGCTGAGCGGTGGCCGGCTCGCCGGACTGTTCGTGACCGAGCTGACCGAGGGCATCGGCACGACCGGTGTGCGGGCCGGGCTGATCAAGGTGGCCGGTGGTTTCCACGGGCTCGACGCGCACGCCCGCTGGACCATGACGGCGGCGGCCGAGGCGCACCACGCCACCGGCGCGCCCATCGCCGTGCACCTGGAGCAGGGCACCGGCGCGCTGGACGTACTGGACCTGCTGTGCGGGGAGTTGGGGGTGTCCGGGGAGCGGGTGATCCTGGGGCACCTGAACCGCTCCCCCGATCCGGTGGCGCACCGGCAGGCCGCCGCGTCGGGCTGCTGGCTGGCCTTCGACGGGCCGTCGCACGCCCACCACGCCACCGACTGGCGGATGCCGGAGGCGGTACGGGCCCTGGCGGAGGCGGGGTTCGGGGACCGGTTGCTGCTCGGCGGGGACACGGTGACGGCCGGCGCCCGTTCGGTCGACGGCGGGCCCGGGATGCCGTATCTGCTGCGCCGGGTGCGGCAGCGGCTGGCGGAGGAGGTCGGCGCCGAGCTGGTGGAGCGCGTCCTGACCGAGCATCCGGGGCGGGCGTTCGCGACCCGCTGGGCCTGAGCGGAACGTGGCCCGATCCTGCGGATCTCTGTCCCGCCGGTCGGTTCCGCCGTCGGCCGGGGCCCGGAGGATGAGAGCCGACGACCACCGACCGCTGCCCGGAGGACGACAGATCATGGCCCTGGAGATGCGCACCCGCTGCGAGCGCTGTGAGACCGCCCCGCTGCCACCGGACGGACCGGCCCGCGTCTGCTCGTACGAGTGCACGTTCTGCGAGGCGTGCGGAGCGGCCCTGGGCCAGGTCTGCCCCAACTGCGGGGGCGAACTCGTGCCGAGGCCGCGCCGCGCGGCCCCGGCCCCGGCCGCGGTTCCCACGGGCCGGGTCGGGATCATCGGGGTGGGCGAGATCGGCCGCGCGCTCGTGGACGGCCTGTGCGGCGGCGCCGGGCGGCCGCCGGAGATCCTCCTCTCGCCGCGCGGGGCGGATACGGCGGCCGAGCTGGCCCGGCGGTACCCGAACGTGCGGGTGTGCGCCGGCAACCAGGACGTGGTGGACGGCTCCGACGTGGTGATCCTCGCGGTCCGCCCGCAGGACCGCGCCGAGGCCCTCGCCGGGCTCCGGGTCGGCGGCGACCGCGTCGTGGTCAGCCTGATGGCCGGGGTCGGGATCGACGAGCTGCGCCGGACGCTTCGCACCGAAGTCCCCCTGGTGCGGGCCATCCCGCTGCCCGCCGTGCGCGCACGGCGTTCCGTGACCGTGACCTACCCCGCGCACCCGGTCGTGGACGCCCTCTTCGACGGCCTCGGCGGGGCGCTGCCCGTCGCGGACGAAGCCCGCTTCGGCGTCTTCTCCGCCCTGACGGCCACACTGACCAGCCACTACTGGTACCTGGCCACGCTCACCGCCTGGGCCGCGCGGCAGGGCGTGCCCGCCGAGGCCGCGGACCGCTACGTCCGCGGCCTGTTCCAGGGCGTCGCACGCTCCCTGGGCGACGGCACCCGCTCCCTGCGCCAACTCGCCGGCGACCACGAGACGCCGAACGGCAGCAACGAGCGCATCCGCACCACCTGGTTCGACGCCGCCAACGCCGAGTCCCTGACCGGGGCCCTCGACGCGCTCCTCGCCGATCTGCGGCGGTCCAGCTGACCGGCGTACCGGGCTCAGGCCCCGGCCAGCGCCCCCAGCGGATCGTCCAGGACCGGCTGCCAGGCCAGTTCCGCGGCGCCGACCAGGCTGCTGTGGTCCAGGGTGCACGGCAGGATGGGGACGCCGCCGCTCTGGCCCCACAGGCTGCGGTCCGCGACCACCGCGCGCAGCCGGCCCGGGTCGGCCGCCAGCAGGGTACCGTGCAGGCCGCCGAGGACGATGCGGTCCGGGTTCAGGATGTTGACCAGGCCGGCCAGGCCGAGGCCGAGGCGGTCGATGAGGGCCTCGGCCGCCCTGCGGACGGCCGGGTCGTCGTACCGGGTGCGCAGCAGGTCGTCGGCCTGCCGCAGCAGCGACAGCTCGGGGCCGGGCGCGCGGCCGGCCTCCACCAGCAGGGCCAGCGGGTCGGCCTCCACGTCCAGGCAGCCGCGGCCGCCGCAGTGGCAGGGGCGGCCCTCCGGGTTGACCGTGAGATGGCCGACCTCCAGCGCGAGGCCCGAACTGCCGGTGTGCAGGCGGCCGTCCAGCACGAGCGCGCCGCCGACCCCGCGGTGCCCGGTGGCCACGCACAGCAGGTCCCGCGCGCCCCGTCCGGCGCCGTGCCGGTGTTCGGCGAGCGCGACCAGGTTGACGTCGTTGCCCGTGAAGGCGGGCCCGTCGATGCCGGCGGCGCGCACGCACTCCGCGAAGATCCGCCGGACGGGCGCGCCGACGGGCCAGGCCAGGTGCAGTGGGTTCAGGGCCAGGCCGTCGGGTTCGGCGACGGCGGACGGCACGGCGAGTCCGGCGCCGACACAGCGCCGGCCGGTCTGGTGCAGCAGCTCCGCGCCCGCCTCCACGACGCTGGCGAGCACCTTGGCCGGGTCGGCGTCGACGGTCTCGCAGCCGGGCGCGGTCGCCACGATCCGCCCGCCGAGTCCGACCAGCGCGGCCCGGAAGCCGTCGGCGTGGATCTGTGCGGCGAGGGCCACCGGCCCGTCCTCGGCGACCTCCAGCCGGTGCGAGGGGCGGCCCTGGGAGCCGGCCGCGGAGCCGGGCCGGGCGTCGACCCGGATCAGGCCGAGCGCCTCCAGTTCGGCGGCCACCGCGCCGGCCGTCGCCCGGGTGACGCCGAGTTCGGCGGTGAGCACGGCCCGGGTCGGCGCCCGTCCCGTGTGCACCAGCTCCAGCGCGGGTCCGAGGGCGCCGCGCCCCCGGTCCAGCCGCGCCCTCGAGGTGGTCCTCTCCCCCGCTGTCCGGGGATCCGCCTTGCCGTTCATGAGGGCGAGTCTCCCATGATCTCCGCCCTGGGTGACCGGTGCCGGCGGCTACCGGCCGCTCACCCGCAGGGTGATGTTCAGCCGGCCGGAAAGGCCCAGCCAGTCCGGGGCCGTGCCCGGGTGGACGCGCGGCACGCCGTGATACGCGAGCCGGGAGGGGCCGCCGAAGACGAACAGGTCGCCGCCGCGCAGCTCCACGTCGGTGTACGGCTTGCCGCGCGTCGCGGCGTTGCCGAAGCGGAAGACGCAGGTGTCGCCGAGGCTGAGGGAGACCACCGGCGCGTCCGTCCGCTCGTCGGCGTCGCGGTGCATGCCCATGCGGGCGTCGGCGTCATAGAAGTTGATCAGCGCGATGTCGTACGGCGCGGCCGGTACGGCGTCCGGGCCGAGCGCGTCGGTCACCGCGCGGCGGCCCAGCTCGTCGAGCCAGTCCGGGAACGGCTTGACCGGGGCGCCGTCGCCGTCCACGGCGGTGCGGGCGTAGGCGTACGGGTACCAGTGCCAGCCCAGGCAGACCTGGCGGGCGGTCATCGTGCCGCCGCCCGGGGTGCGGACCGTGCGCAGCCCGGCGGGGGGCCGGGCCCAGTCCCGGCAGGCGGCGAGCAGGGCGCGCTGCCGTTCGGGTGCCAGCCAGTCCGGGACGTGCACGGCGCCCGGCGCGACCCGTGTGCGCTCCCTCGGGAAGAGCTCGTCCTCCATGCCCCCATCCTGCCGCACGGGCCCTGAGCTGCGGCTCGGCTAGCCTGGACGCACGATGAGCGACCGTATGACGACACCGTGGGGCGAGGTCGAGCTGACCCGTTTCCCCGAGGATCCGCGCGACCGGCTGCGTGCCTGGGACGCCTCCGACGCGTACCTGCTGCGCCATCTCGCCGAGGAGGAGGTGCCGCTCACCGGCACGGTCGTGGTGGTCGGGGACCGCTGGGGCGCGCTGGTCACCGCGCTGGCCGGGCACCGGCCGACGCAGATCACCGACTCCTTCCTCGGCCAGGAGGCGACCCGGGCGAATCTGGCGCGGGCCGGTGTGGAGCCGGGCGCCGTGAGGCTGCTCACCACGCAGGACCCGCCTCCGGAGCGGGTGGACGTGCTGCTGGTGCGGGTGCCCAAGAGCCTGGCGCTGCTGGAGGACCAGTTGCTGCGGCTGGCGCCGGCCGTGCACGCGGACACGGTGGTGATCGGCACCGGCATGGTGAAGGAGATCCACACCTCGACGCTCCGATTGTTCGAGCGGATCCTCGGGCCGACCCGGACCTCGCTGGCCCGGCAGAAGGCCCGGCTGATCTTCTGCACCCCCGATCCGGCGCTGGAGCGGCCCGCGAACCCGTGGCCGTACGGCTACGCCCTGCCGGACGGTGTGGGTGTGGTGTCGGGGCGCCCGGTGGTCAACCACGCGGGTGTCTTCTGCGCCGACCGGCTGGACATCGGCACCCGCTTCTTCCTGCGGCACCTGCCCGGTCCCGGCGCGGGGCGCGTGGTGGACCTCGGCTGCGGCAACGGCGTGGTGGGTACGGCGGTGGCGCTGGCCGATCCGACGGCCGAGGTGCTGTTCGTGGACGAGTCCTTCCAGGCGGTGGCGTCGGCGGAGGCTACGTACAAGGCGAACGGGGTGCCGGGACACGCCGAGTTCCGGGTCGGGGACGGGCTGGCCGGAGTCGCCTCGGGCAGTGTGGACCTGGTGCTGAACAACCCGCCGTTCCACACCCATCAGGCGACCACGGACGCGACGGCCTGGCGGATGTTCACCGGGGCGAAGCGCGCGCTGCGGCCGGGCGGTGAGCTGTGGGTGATCGGCAACCGGCACCTCGGCTACCACCTGAAGCTGAAGCGGTTGTTCGGCAACAGCGAGACGGTGGCGTCGGATCCGAAGTTCGTGGTGTTGCGGGCGGTCAAGAAGGGTTAGGCGGTCCGGCCGGGGGCCGCGCCGCCCGGCCCGGCCGGGGCGCCGGTCCCCGGCCGGTGCCGGTCAGTCGCGGCCGGTACCGCCAGTCGCCACCGGTGCCGGTCAGTCGCCGTCGGTGCCGGTCCCTCGCCGCCGGTGCCGTTCACTCGCCGTCGGTGCGGGACAGGACCCCGATGATGCGGCGCACTTCGCGGGCCATCGCCTCCCGGCCCACGCCGAGGTAGGCGCGGGAGTCGACGGCCTCGGGGCGGGCGGCGAGGAAGTCCCTGATGGCGCCGGTCATGGCCACGTTGAGCGCGGTGCCGACATTGACCTTGGCGATGCCTTCGCCGACCGCCGCGACCAGGTGCCCGTCCTGCACGCCGCTGGAGCCGTGCAGGACGAGCGGCACGCCCAGCGCGGCGGACAGCCGGGTGAGCAGGGCATGGTCGAGGACGGCAGTGCGGCTGGTCATGGCGTGCGCGCTGCCGATGGCGACGGCCAGGGCGTCGACGCCGGTGCCGGCGACGAAGTCCCGCGCCCGGTCCGGGTCGGTGCGCGCGCCGGGCGCGTGGGCGTCCAGCGGGGGCCGGCCGTCCTTGCCGCCTATTTCTCCCAACTCGGCCTCGATCCACAGCCCTTGGGCGTGCGCCCAGTCGGCGGCGGCCCGGGTCGCGGCGAGGTTGTCGGCGTAGGACAGGCGGGCCGCGTCGTACATGACCGAGCCGAACCCGGCGTCGGGCGCCTGGCGGAGCAGGTCGTCGCTCTGTACGTGGTCCAGGTGCAACCCGACGGGTACGGCGGCCCGTTCGGCGGCGGTGACGGCGGCGCGGGCCAGCGGCAGGAGCCGTCCGTAGCGGTACTTCACGGCGTTCTCGCTGACTTGGAGGACGACAGGGGAACCGGCCGACTCGGCGCCGGCGATGACGGCCTCGATGTGTTCCAGGGTGATGACGTTGAACGCTGCGACGGCGGCGCGGGCCGCTGCGGCCCGGGTGACCAGCTCGCCGGTGGGCACGAGGGGCACGGGGGGTGTGTCCTTCCTGGGCGGGGCCGGCGGGTCAGGGGGCGAGGATGACCGAGCGGGTGAGGTGGCGCGGCCGGTCGGGGTCGAGTCCCCGGGCGGCGGCGACCGCGACCGCGAGCCGCTGGACGCGGACGAGTTCGGCGAGCGGGTCCAGCTCGCCCTCGACCCACATCCCGCCGGTGGCGCGGACCTGCGCGGCGAGCCCGTCGGGTGCCGCGCCGAGCATCCAGGTGGCGGTGCCCTCGCAGGTCACGCTGATCGGGCCGTGCCGGTACTCCATCGCCGGATATGCCTCGGTCCAGGACAGCGACGCCTCGCGCATCTTCAGCCCGGCCTCGCTGGCGAGCCCGACCGTCCAGCCGCGCCCGAGGAAGGTGAACTGGCGGCACTCCACGAGCCCTTCGGGCAGGGGGGCGGCGAGGGCGGTGCGCGCGTCGGCCACGGCGGCGTCGGTGTGCAGGCCGAGGTGGGCGCGCAGCAGGGTGAGCGCGGTGGTGGCGAACCGGGTCTGGACGACGGAGCGTTCGTCGGCGAAGTCCAGGACCACGAGGTCGTCCGCGGTGTCCACGACCGGGGTGTCCGGGTCGGCGGTGATCGCGGTGGTACGGGTACGACCGGCCAACTCGCCCAGTAGTTCCAGCACTTCGGTGGTGGTGCCGGACCGGGTGAGGGCGACGACCCGGTCGTAGGACCGCCCGTGCGGGAACTCCGAGGCGGCGAACGCGTCGGTCTCGCCCTGCCCCGCGCCCTCCCGTAGCGCGGCCACCGCCTGGGCCATGAAGTACGAGGTCCCGCATCCGACGACGGCGACCCGCTCCCCCGCCCGCGGCAGCGCCTCCCGGTGCCCCGGCGCCAGTTCGGCGGCCCGTATCCAGCACCCCGGCTGGCTGTTCAGCTCGTTCTCGACATGGGTCATGGCCCATACCCTCCCCTTGCTGATTGTTCTTGCAAGGTATAGCGATCTTTCGAGCACAATCAAGCATTTGGCGGGGAAGCCGGGTGCGCTAGGGTCGCCGGGAGATCGTCCGGAGGAAGAAGACGGAGGCCGCGGATGTCCCGGGACGCCCGCTGGAAGGCGCTGCTGGAACTGCTCGTCGAGCGCGGCCGGCTGGAGGTCGAGGAGGCGGCGGCCGAGCTGGCGGTGTCGGCGGCGACGATCCGCCGGGACTTCGACCAGCTCGCCGAACAGCAGATGCTGGTGCGCACCCGGGGCGGCGCGGTGGTGCACGGAGTGTCGTACGAACTCCCGTTGCGCTACAAGACGGCCCGGCGGGCCTCGGAGAAGCAGCGCATCGCCAAGGCGGTGGCCGAACTCGTCGCGCCGGGCGAGGCGGTGGGGCTGACCGGCGGTACGACCACCACGGAGGTGGCCCGCGCGCTGGCCGTGCGCGGCGATCTCGCCACCGGCTCGCCGGCGTTGACCGTCGTCACCAACGCGCTCAACATCGCCAACGAGCTTGCCGTGCGCCCCCAGTTCAAGATCGTGGTGACGGGCGGGGTGGCGCGCGCGCAGTCCTACGAGCTCATCGGTCCGCTCGCGGACGGGGTGCTGGGCCAGATCACCCTGGACGTGGCCGTGCTCGGTGTCGTCGGTTTCGACGTCGCGCACGGGGCGGCGGCGCACGACGAGGCGGAGGCCGCCATCAACCGCCTGCTGTGCGAGCGCGCCGAGCGGGTGGTGGTCGCCGCGGACTCCAGCAAACTGGGCCGCCGCGCGTTCGCCCGGATCTGCGGGACCGAGCTGGTGGACACGCTGGTGACGGACACGGCGGTGGAGCGGGAGACGGTACGGCGCTTCGAGGAGGCGGGCGTGCGGGTGCTGACGGTGTGAGGCGGGGGGTGCCTGGTGCCACGCGGGCCGACGAAGCCGGTCCGGCTCGGGCTCCGCGACCACTGGAGCGCCGTTCATCTCGGGTGCGGCAGCGACTGAAGCGCCGTTCCGTGCGCACACCGCGCCGATCGGCACGCCGTTCGCCTCGGACACCGCTCCAACCGGGGCACCAGTCACCCCGGTTGCCGTACCGGCTGCCGCGCCGTGCGTCCGCCCGCCTCACATGCCGCGGAGGTCGGCCTTCACGAAGCCCGCGCCCCGCTGGTCGTTGCAGAGCGCCGGCGGCCGGTCGGCCGGGTCCGGCCAGGTCTGCGGGGCCTGGAGCGCCACGCTCACCAGGGTCAGCAGCAGGTCGACGTCGCTCGCGGCGTCCAGGCGCAATGTCACCCACGGCGAGCCGCGCACGATTCTGATCGCGCCCGAGTCCTTGAGGTCCTTGGCGAACCGCCGGACGGCCCGGTCGGTGAGCAGCAGGTCGACATCCCGCTCGGAGTGGAAGTGGACGATCTCACCCTGGGCGGAACTCACCGCCTGCCCCAGGCCGCAGCTCGGCACGGTCTCTCTCAGATCCGGCCAGGTCGCCAGTTGCGCGAGCGCGCGCGAGGCCAACGTCATGGGCCCATCATGGCGCGCTCACCCGTCCGCAACCAGCTCGTGAGTGAGCATTAACCGACCCGTATCCGGCGCGTGTTCAGCGTCTCGTACACGTGTCCAGTCGCCGAACAGGTCCGCATACGCCCGGTATTGCCTCGCCCTACGCCACCCAGGGAGGGGAATCCGCAGGTGGGCCCGTACGGCAGGGCCGCCCGCCCTGCTCCCGCGACCCGGGCGAGCGCGCGATCCGGGGCCGCGACGCGAGCGAGACGGCCCGGGGACGGGGTCCCCGAAAGGGCGAAGCACCGGACGCCGGTTCGTCACCGCCCCGCCCGAAGGGCGCCCGGTACGACGGCCGGCCGCGCGGGGCCGGTCCGCGACCGTCTTGCCCCCTCCCGGTGCCCCCCGTACGCTGAATTTTGTGCCGATAGTAAACAAAACCCGTGTGCACAGCGACGTGCCGGGCCGGAGCCTCACGGCACTGCGCGCCGCGATCACCGCCTTCTTCGCCCTGGACGGTTTCATCTTCGCGGGGTGGGTCGTCCGCATCCCCGACATCAAGCACCAGACGCACGCCTCCACCGGCGCCCTCGGGCTCGCCCTGCTCGGCGTGTCCGCCGGTGCCGTGCTCACCATGACGCTGACCGGGCGGCTGTGCCGTCGCTACGGCAGCCATCCGGTGACCGTGGTCTGCATGGTGGTGCTCGCGCTGAGCGTGGCGCTGCCCCCGCTCACCCACTCGGCGCCGGCGCTGGGTGCCGTACTGCTGCTGTTCGGCGCGGGCTACGGCGGGGTCAACGTGGCCTTCAACAGCGCCGCCGTCGATCTGGTCGCCGCGACGCGCAGGCCGATCATGCCGAGTTTCCACGCGGCCTTCAGCCTGGGCGGGATGGTCGGCGCGGGCCTCGGCGGGCTGGTCGCCGAGCACCTCTCCCCCACCCGGCACCTGCTGGGCCTCACCGTGGTCGGGCTGCTCGTCACGGCCGTCGCCGGACGCGTCCTGCTGCGGTGCGAGCCGCCGGAGCCGCCCGAGCGCACACCGGCACAGGCCGCACAGGCGAGCGGACGGCAACGGCGCGGGGTCGTGATCGTCTTCGGGCTGGTCGCGATGTGCACGGCCTACGGGGAGGGGGCGATGGCCGACTGGGGCGCGCTCCACCTCCAGCAGGACCTCTCGGCCTCCGCGGGCGTCGCCGCGGCCGGGTACGCGTGTTTCGCGCTCGCCATGACCATCGGCCGGCTGACCGGGACGACGCTGCTGGCCCGGTTCGGGCGGGCCCGGACCGTGGTCGCCGGAGGCACCGTCGCGACGGCCGGAATGCTGCTCGGTGCCCTCGCGCCCTCGGTGTGGGCCGCGTTGGCCGGTTTCGCGGTGACCGGTCTCGGGCTCGCCAACCTCTTCCCCGTCGCCGTGGACCAGGCGGGTGCGCTGGCCGGCGCGTCCGGCGTCGCCCTGGCCTCCACCCTGGGTTACGGCGGCATGCTCCTCGGGCCGCCGGCGATCGGGTTCATGGCCGACTGGTTCTCCCTGCCCACCGCGCTCACCAGCGTGGCCGCGCTGGCAGCGGTCGCCACCGTCCTCGGCCTGGCGACGCGGCACGCCTTCACAGACACCGTTTCGCCCGGCCGACGAAGCCGGTGACGAGGTCCCGGGTGCGTATTCGCAACTCGTCCGACTCGGCCCTGCTGTTCGCCTTGGACAGCTTCGTGATCTCCGCGAGCACGTCCTCCGCGGCCCGGCCGAACTCCTCGTCGTCCGTCAGCATCTGCGTGCGGAACAGGGCCTCTTGGGCCCGGGAGCGCAGGTCGTAGGCGCGGATGCGGACCGTGCCGGGGTCCTCGGGCGGTGGCTGTTCGTGCTCGCAGAACCACAAGTGGATCAGGCAACGGCGGTAGTTGACCAACGCGCCCGCGTAGGCCGAGTACGCCTCCAGCCGCTCCTGCCGGAGGCTCTCGCGCCGGGTGAACCGGTGGCCGCTGTCCGTGGTGCGCCGCTGGAACGCGAGGGTGAGTGCCGACCCGAGCAGGGTGCCGAGGACGGCTACGGCGCTGGCGATGATGGATTCCACTCCCCGAGCTGATCACGCACACCGCGAGCCGGCCACCCACGCCGAGTGACCGGTCCGGCCTGGATGACCGACCGCAGTACGGGAGTTGGGGTGGAAGGGAGTGATTCGGTGAGCGTCGTGTCCCACGTTCGGGTGTTTCGGTCCCGTCGCCCGGATGAGCCGGCGCGGCCATGAGCATCGTCGCCTCATGACCAAGCGAAAGACACCCGGCCCGAACCTCGCTGCGGTGCTGGGAACAATCCTGCTCGTGAGCGCCTTCGCGAGTCCCTTGGCGAGCGCGAGCGCCGCCTCCGCCACCACCGTCTCCTCCGCCACTGCCACCTCCTCCGTCTCCGCCGCGCCCGCGGCCCTCGCGGTCCGCGCCTGTGAGACCGGTGGGCCGCACACCGACTTCAAGGGGACGAACATCAACATGCGCAGCACCCCGGGCGGCAACTACGTCGGCACCGCGAACCAGGGTGACTGCGCGTACTGGTACCAGACGGACTCCGGCCCCCGCGTACAGTGCCCGGGCGGCACCAGCACGGTCGCCTGGCATCTCGTGCAGAACAAACGGACAGGGGTGGTCGGTTATGTCTCCGCCTGCTATCTCTGACGACCGGCCGACCCGGTTGCGGGTGAGCGACTTCCTCGAAGTCCTGGACCGGGAGGGCCGGTTGCTGGCGGCGGCCGCCGCTGCCGCGGGGCCCGGCGCGGCCGTGCCCCCGTGCCCGGGGTGGCGCGTGCGCGATCTGGTACGGCACCTCGGCGCCGTGCACCGCTGGGCCGCCGCCCTCGTCGCCGACCGGGCCACCGCGCGCCCGCCGTTCGGCGACCCGCCGGAGCCCGCCGACGACGAACTGGTGAGCTGGTACCGGGACAGCCACCGCCTGGTGGTGGACACCCTGGCCGCCGCGCCCGCCGATCTGGAGTGCTGGACCTTCCACCCCGCGCCCACCCCGTCGCCGCTGGCGTTCTGGGCCCGGCGGCAGGCGCACGAGACGGCCGTGCACCGTTATGACGCCGAAAGCGCGCGCGGCGGGGAACCGTCCCCGATCGCCCGGGACTTCGCGGTGGACGGCATCGACGAACTGCTGCGCGGCTTCCACGCCCGCGACCGGAGCCGGCTGCGCAGCGAGCGGCCGCGCGTGCTGCGGGTGCGCGCGGTGGACGCGGGACCGGACGCCGTGTGGACCGTACGGCTCACGGCCGGGCCGGCCCTGACCGTACGTACGGCCGAGGGCGAGGCGGAGGCCGAACTGTCCGGCCCGGCCGATCAGTTGTACCTGGCGCTGTGGAACCGGACGGCCATCCCGAAGGTGACCGGCGACCCGGCGCTCGCGACCCTGTGGCGGGAGCGGTCCGGGATCTGAGGCCCGGTCAGCCGGCCTCCGAAGCCTGTGGCCCGGTCAGTCGGCCTGGGTCAGCATCCGGGTCAGCACCTCGCGCTGCACGGGTCGTACCTCACCGTGCAGCGCGGATCCCCTCTCCGTGAGGCAGACCCGCACCGCGCGCCGGTCGTCCGCGCACATGCCCCGCTCGACGAGGCCGTCCTTCTCCAGCCGGGCGATCAGCCGGGACAGCGCGCTCTGACTGAGGTGGACCCGCTCGGCGATCTCCTGCACCCGGTAGGCACCGCCGCCGTCCACGGCCTCGCCCTCGGCCAGGACGTCCAGCACCTCGAAGTCACTCGCGCACAGCCCGTGCCCGTGGAGCGCCCGGTCCAGTTCGCACTGGGTGCGGGCGTGCAACGACAGGATCTCCCGCCACTGCTCGACGAGCCCTCGCTCGGCATTCTTCGCCGCCATGCCCGCACGGTAGCAGAAAATCGCGTTTGTTGCACTGTAATTAAATGAGCTTGCATTGAATGCGCGTGCATGTAATTTCGTCGCCATGACTTCTCCGCTCACCCCCTCCGCGGCCCCGTCCCCGGCCGTGCGCTGGACTCCCCGGCTGTGGGGCACCCTCCTGGTGCTGTGCGCCGCGATGTTCCTGGACGCGCTGGACGTGTCGATGGTCGGCGTCGCACTGCCGTCCATCGGCTCGGAACTCCACCTGTCCACGTCGACGCTGCAGTGGGTCGTCAGCGGCTACATCCTGGGCTACGGCGGCCTGCTCCTCCTCGGCGGCCGGACCGCCGACCTGCTCGGCCGACGCCAGGTGTTCCTGGTGGCGCTCGCCGTCTTCGCCCTGGCGTCGCTGCTCGGCGGACTCGTGGACTCCGGCCCGCTGCTGATCGCGAGCCGCTTCGTCAAGGGCCTCAGCGCGGCCTTCACGGCACCGGCCGGCCTGTCGATCATCACCACCACGTTCCCGGAGGGCCCGCTGCGCAACCGGGCCCTGTCCATCTACACCACCTGCGCCGCAACCGGATACTCCCTGGGCCTCGTCTTCTCCGGCCTGCTCACGGAGGCCAGCTGGCGGTTCACCATGCTGCTCCCGGCGCCGGTCGCGCTGATCGCCCTGTTCGTGGGCATGAAGCTGCTGCCGCGCAGCGCGCGGGAACGCGGCCACGGCGGCTACGACGTCCCGGGCGCGGTCCTCGGCACCGCCTCGATGCTGCTGCTGGTCTTCACCGTCGTCCAGGCGCCCGAGGCCGGGTGGGCGTCGGCCCGCACGATCCTGTCCTTCGCCGCCGTGGCCGTCATGCTGATCGTGTTCGTCCTCGTCGAGCGGCGCAGCCCCAGCCCGCTGATCCGGCTCGGGGTGCTGCGTGCCGGCTCCCAGGTCCGGGCCCAGCTCGGCGCGCTGACGTTCGTCGGCAGCTACACGGGCTTCCAGTTCCTGGTCACGCTCTACATGCAGCAGGTACTGGGCTGGTCCGCCCTGCACACGGCGCTGGCGTTCCTGCCGGCGGGTGCGCTGGTGGCGCTCTCGGCGACCAAGGTCGGCACCGTCATCGACCGGTTCGGCACGGGACGGCTGATCGTACTGGGCTTCGTCATGATGACGGCCGGGTACGCGCTGTTCCTGCGCATCGACCTCCACCCGGTCTACGCGTCCGTGATCCTGCCGACCATGCTGCTGGTCGGCGCGGGCTTCGCCCTGTCCTACCCGTCGCTCAACGTCCAGGCCACCAACGGGGTGGGCGAGCACGAGCAGGGCATGGTCTCGGGTCTGCTGAACACCTCGGTGCAGGTGGGCGGCGCGATCTTCCTGGCCGTGGTGACGGCGGTGGTCACCGCGCACGCCCCCGAGAAGGCCACCCCGCAGGCCGTCCTGGACAGCTACCGGCCCGGACTCGTCGTCGTCACGATCGTCGCCGTCGTGGGACTGCTGCTGTCGCTCAGCGGACTGCGCCGGCCCCGGCCGACCCACTCCGTCGTGGTCGCCAGGTCCACCGTGAAGGAGGCGGACGCCGACCGGGTACCGGTCCGCGACTAGGGGGACCGCCTCCAAGGTGCGCCCGGTGGGGGTTCGTTGCCCGCCGGGCGCACCTCTGCGAAGCTGACGGCATGGACGCCCACGGAGGCCGCCGCAGCCAGGCGGAGCGGGACGCGGTGACGGTCGAGATCGGGTACGCGCTGGTCAGCGCGGCCTTCGCGGCTGCCGTGCTGTTCGGGGCCGTGGCCGGGCCCGCGCTGCTCTTCGACCTGCCGAGCCCGCTGTCCACGGTGCTGCTCCGGCTGGGCCTGGTGGTCGCCCCGCTCGTGTTCATGGCCCGGGTGGTCAGCGTTCTGCTGCGTTTCCGCCCGCCGGCCCAGCCCGGCCGGCCCGGCCGCACCAGCCCCGACTCGTAGAGGAGCACGACGAGTTGGGCCCGGCCCGCACGCCCGGCTTCCACCGCCCGCTCAGCCGGACGGCACGCCCGGCCCCGTACGCCCTGCCCCGTGACTCTGCCCCGCCCCGTCAGGAACCGGCCGGCTCCTCCACCGCGGGCTCCGCCGGAGGTGCCGCGCGGTGGTCGAGCGCGGTCAGGGCGCGCTGGGCGATCGGGCGGGAGCGGACGATCTCGGCGAGGGAGGTGGCGCCCGTGGTGATGTCCCGGAACGCCCGCCACGCCGGACGGAAGCCGGTGAGCGCCGCGTGGAACAGGCCCGGACGCCGCTCGAACACGGACAGCAGCCGCCTGCCGACGCTCATCTCGACACCGAGCCCCGCCTTGATCGCGAACGCGTAGTTCAGGGCCTGGCGCCGGGTGTCCACCGCGTCGTGCGCCTCGGCGATCCGTACCGCCCACTCCCCCGCCAGCCGGCCCGAGCGCAGCGCGAAGGAGATGCCCTCGCGGGTCCACGGCTCGAGCAGGCCCGCCGCGTCGCCGCAGACCAGCACCCGGCCCCGGGACAGCGGCGAGTCGTCGGCGCGGCAGCGGGTCAGGTGCCCGGAGGAGAGGGACGGCTCGAACCCGGCGAGACCCAGCCGGGCGATGAAGTCCTCGAGGTACCGCTTGGTGGCGGCTCCCTCACCGCGCGCGGAGATCACGCCGACGGTCAGCGTGTCGCCCTTCGGGAACACCCAGCCGTAACTGCCCGGCAGCGGCCCCCAGTCGATGAGCACCCGTCCCTTCCAGTCCTCGGCGACGGTCTCCGGCACCGGGATCTCCGCCTCCAGGCCGAGGTCGACCTGGTCGAGCTTCACGCCGACGTGGGCTCCTATCCGGCTGGCGCTGCCGTCGGCGCCGACGACCGCGCGGGCCAGCACCGTCTCCCCGCCCTGGAGGACGACGGCGACCGTGCGCCGGTCCGGCACCGCCGAGCCGTGCTGCTCGACCCGCTGGACCGTGACGCCCGTACGCAGTTCGGCGCCCGCCTTCTGGGCGTACTCGACCAGTTGCTGGTCGAACTCCGGCCGGTTGATCAGGCCGAACAGTATCTGCTTGGAGCGGCGGGTGCGGGTGAAGCGGCCGTTGTGGGAGAACGTGACGGCGTGTACCCGGTCCCGGAAGGGCAGTTCGAAGCCGGGCGGCAGCGCGTCGCGCGAGGGGCCGATGATGCCGCCGCCGCACGTCTTGTACCGCGGCAGCTCGGCCTTCTCCAGCAACAGCACACGCCGTCCCGCGACCGCCGCCGCGTAGGCGGCCGAGGCGCCCGCCGGGCCCGCGCCCACCACGACGACGTCCCACACGCGCCGCACGTCGTCCGCTGAAGAGTTCTCGCCGCTCACGATGGTCTACCGCTCCGCTCAAGCCGCTGCCAAGTGTCTGTCGCATCCTACGGCGACCGGCCACGCGATCCGCTGTGGGAGGATCGTCGTACCCACCCCGTACCACGTCGCACCCACGAGGAGCGTGCCCATGCCGTCGAATCCGCTCGCCGAGACCGTCGCCGCGCTGCTGCCCCGGGCGAAGGCGGAGCTGGCCGAACTGGTCGCCTTCCGGTCGGTGGCGGACTTCTCCCAGTTCCCGAGGAGCGAGAGCGAGGCCGCCGCGGGCTGGGTCGCCGACGCGCTGCGGGCCGAGGGGTTCACGGACGTGGCCCTGCTGGACACCCCGGACGGCACCCAGTCGGTGTACGGCTACCTGCCGGGCCCGGAAGGCGCCAAGACGGTCCTTCTCTACGCGCACTACGACGTGCAGCCCCCGCTGGACGAGGCCGGCTGGTCCACTCCTCCGTTCGAGCTGACCGAGCGCGACGGCCGCTGGTACGGCCGCGGGACCGCCGACTGCAAGGGCGGCTTCATCATGCACCTGCTCGCCCTGCGCGCCCTGAAGGCGAACGGCGGCGTCCCGGTGCACGTGAAGGTGATCGTGGAGGGCTCCGAGGAGCAGGGCACGGGCGGCCTGGAGCGGTACGCCGAGCAGCACCCCGAGCTGCTGGCGGCGGACACGATCGTCATCGGCGACGCGGGCAACTTCCGGGTCGGTCTGCCGACCGTGACCACCACGCTGCGCGGAATGACCCTGGTCCGGGTGCGCGTCGACACCCTGGCCGGCAATCTGCACTCGGGCCAGTTCGGGGGTGCCGCCCCGGACGCGCTGGCCGCGCTGATCCGGGTGCTGGACTCGCTGCGCGGCGCGGACGGGTCCACCACCATCGACGGCCTGGACGCGACGGCCCGGTGGGACGGCCTGGAGTACACCGAGGAGCAGTTCCGCGCGGACGCCAAGGTGCTGGACGGTGTGGGACTGATCGGTGACGGTTCGGTCGCCGATCGCATCTGGGCCCGCCCGGCGGTCACCGTGCTCGGGATCGACTGCCCGCCGGTGGTCGGCGCCACCCCGTCGGTGCAGTCGAGCGCCGGTGCCCTGATCAGCCTGCGGGTGCCGCCGGGCACGGACGCGGCGGAGGCCACCAAGCTGCTCCAGGAGCACATAGCGGCGCACACCCCGTGGGGCGCGCAGGTCACCACCGAGCAGATCGGCCAGGGCCAGCCGTTCCGCGCCGACACCTCCAGCCCCGCCTACGCGGCGATGGCCGAGGCGATGGCGGTGGCCTACCCCGGCGAGACCATGCAGTACGCGGGTCAGGGCGGCTCCATCCCGCTGTGCAACACCCTCGCCGCGCTGTACCCGCGGGCGGAGATCCTGCTCATCGGGCTGAGCGAGCCGGAGGCGCAGATCCACGCTGTCGACGAGAGCGTGTCCCCCGAGGAGTTGGAGCGGCTGTCCGTGGCCGAGGCGCTGTTCCTGCGCAATTACGCGGCGGGCTGATCCCTTCTGCCCACGGCAGAGGGCCCTCGCCCGCGGGGGAGGGCCCTCTTTACGGTCGGCGCATGGACGTCATCCCACTGCTGCCCCGGCTGCACCTGCTGCGCTTTCCCGTCGGCCAGGCCTATCTCTGGCGCGATGACGGGGAGTTGACCCTGATCGACGCGGGCCCGATCGGCTCCGGCCGGCCGATCGCCGACGCGGTCGCCGCGCTGGGGCACGATCCGCGCGACGTACGACGCGTCGTGCTCACCCACTTTCATGAGGATCACGTCGGCGGAGCGGGCGAGTTCGCCGCGCTGAGCGGGGCGGAGGTGCTGGCGCACCGCCTGGACGCCCCGTTCGTCCGCGGAGAACGGCCGGGCCCGCCGCCGCGGACGGAGGAGTGGGAGCGGCCCCTGCACGCGGCGGCCCTCGCGCGGTTGCCCCCGGGCCCTCCGGTGCCGCCGGCCTCGCTCACCGAGCTGTCCGACGGCGATGTGCTGGACTTCGGCGGCGGCGCCCGGGTGGTGCACGCCCCCGGGCACACGGACGGCAGCATCGCGGTGTTCCTGCCCGCGCACGGTGTGCTGTTCACCGGGGACACGGTGGCGGCGGCGCCGGACGCCGGGACGCCGATCCCCGGGGTGTTCAACCTGGACCGGGCGCGACTCCTCGCGTCGATCCGCCGGATGGCGGACCTGGGCGCGGACGTGGCGTGCTCCGGGCACGGCGACCCGGTGCTGTCCGGCGCCGCCGCGGTGCTCCGCTCGCTCGGCTAGCCGCACCACGGGGTCAGCCGACCGGCACCCCCGCCTCCAGGTAGAGCGCGCTGCCCCGTTCCCGGGCGCGCAGCGCCCAGCGCAGCCGCTCGTAGCGGACCGGGGGCAGCATCGCGGCGGCCTCCTGCTCGGTGGCGAACCGCCAGGCGCGCAGCTCGGGTCCGGGCAGCAGCACCCGGGACGCCTCGCCGGGGCCGAGCCGGCCGCCGTCGAAGAGCAGCCGCAGCCCGCCGTAGCCGGGCGGGGCGGGGCGTTCCCAGTCCACGACCAGCAGCCGGGGGACCTCGCGCAGCTGTATGCCGGTCTCCTCGGCGACCTCGCGCATCCCGGCGCGGGCCGGCGCCTCGCCGCGTTCCACCACGCCGCCGGGGAACTCCCAGCCGGGCTTGTAGGTGGGGTCGACGAGCAGCACCCGGTCGTGCTCGTCGAAGAGCAGCACCCCGGCGGCGAGTGTCTCGGCGGTCGGCTCGGGGGTCTGCACGATGTCGCAGGCGGGTACGGAGCCGTCGCCGACGGCCTCGGCGATGCGGACGGCGGTCTCGTACGGGGTGAGGGCGCTGGTGTCGAGCGGGTGGGCGTCGGCGGTGAGCCAGGAGGCGAGGGCGGCGCGGTAGGGCTCGATGTGGTCGCAGGACCACTGCCGGGCGGGTATCTCGCCGTCGTCTGTCTCGGGCGGGACCTCCCGGTCGGCCATCCGCTCCCGCAGGATCGTTTCGGTGGGGGCGAGGAGCAGATGGTGCACCGGTATCCGGCGGGCGGCGAGCCCGCCGAAGATCTCGTCGCGGTATTCCTGGCGGAGCAGGGTCATCGGCACCACGAGGGTGCCGCCCAGCTCGGCGAGCATCGCGGCGGCCGTGTCGACCACGAGCCGGCGCCAGATCGGCAGGTCCTGGAAGTCGCCTGCCTCGGCGAGACGCTTGGGCGGCAGCAGGTGCGTCAGTGCCCCGCCGATGATCTCGGGGTCGAAGAGCGCGCTGTTCGGGATCAGTTCGATCAGTTCACGTGCGGTCGTGGTCTTCCCCGCACCGAACGCGCCGTTGATCCAGACGACGGTCACGGACTCCCCCTCTTCTGTTGGCCCCCTGAGGATTGCCCGCTCCACCCTGCCATGGAAACCCCCCGCCGTTGAGGGCGCCTGCCCGCGCGTATACACGCACGTGCCGGTGTCCCCTGGGACGGGGACACCGGCACGGACGCCGTGGGTCGCGGGTCAGTCGTGGTCGAGGATGGAGTCGTCGAGGTCCAGGCTGTCGTGGCTGACGAGATCACCGACCTCCTCCACCGTGTCCGACACGTCGAACGGCCGGTCGACCGCCGCGTGGGAGGGAGTGACGGCGGCCACGACGAATCCGGCGGCGAGGGTGGCGATGGCGAGCATGCTGCGCTTCTTCATGCGCTGATCAACGGCGTGGAGCGGCCGGGGTCACGCGGATCGCGCGAGCTTCCCCCCTCGGTGCCACCCTTTCCCGGTCGAACACATCCGAACAACGCCACGCCCGGCCTGAACGACCCTTCCGACACAGTCCGACACGTCCTACCGTGAGCGCGCATTCATGACGCGCACATGCCGTCATCCGCGCTTTCGCGAGTGGGAGGAACGTCGACGATGCGTCACCCTCACAGCCGCACGACCCGTTTCAGAGTGGCCGGAGCGCTCAGCGCCGGAGTGCTGTGCGCGACAGGCCTCGCCGCCCCCGCCCTGGCGGCGACCGCGCCGGCCCCGGCGGCGCGGACCGCGTCCGCGTCCCTGGACGACGGTCTCGCCCTCACCCCGCCGATGGGCTTCAACAACTGGAACTCCACCTACTGCCGGGCGGAGTTCAACGAAAGCATGGTCAAGGGCATCGCGGACATCTTCGTGGAGAAGGGCCTGAAGAAGGCCGGCTACCAGTACGTCAACCTGGACGACTGCTGGGCCCTGCCCCAGCGCGACGCGAACGGCCGGCTGGTGCCCCACCCGGAGCGCTTCCCGAACGGCATCAAGGCGGTCGCGGACTACGTCCACGCCAAGGGCCTCAAACTCGGCATCTACACCAGCGCCGGCACCAAGACCTGTGACAGCGTGGGCCTTCCGGGCGCCCTGGGCCACGAGTACGAGGACGCCCGGCAGTTCGCCGACTGGGGCGTGGACTACCTGAAGTACGACAACTGCAACAACCAGGGCCTGGACGCCAGAGAGCGCTACCGGACCATGCGCGACGCGCTCAGGGCGACCGGCCGGCCCATCGTCTACAGCATCTGCGAATGGGGCGAGAACAAGCCCTGGGAGTGGGCCGCCGACATCGGCCACCTGTGGCGGACCACCGGCGACATCAAGGACAACTGGCCCTCGGTGCTGTCGATCCTGAAGCAGAACCTCCCCCTCGCCCGGTACGCCGGACCCGGCCGCTGGAACGACCCCGACATGCTGGAGGTCGGCAACGGCGGCATGACGGACACCGAGTACCGCTCGCACTTCTCCCTCTGGTCGATCATGGCCGCGCCGCTGCTCATCGGCACCGACCTGCGCAAGGCGTCCCAGGCGACCTACGACATCCTGGGCAACACCGAGGTCATCGCCGTCGATCAGGATCCGCTCGGCAGGCAGGGCACGGTCGTCTCCGCCGAGGGCGGACGCTGGGTCGTCGCCAAGCAGATGGCGGACGGCAGCCGCGCGGTGGCCCTCTTCAACGAGTCCGGCAGCGCCCAGCGGATCGCCACCAGCGCCGGCGCGGTTGGCCTGCCCCGCGCCGCCGGTTACGCCGTGCGCGACCTGTGGCAGCACCGCACGTACAACACCGCCGGCACCCTCGCCGCCACCGTCCCCGCCCACGGCACGGTCCTGCTGCGCGTCACGGCCGACCGGCACTGGGCCGCGTATCCGCCCGCCGTCGAAGTGGGCCTGGACAGCGACCTGTTGCTGACGGCCGGCGCCCCGGTCACCCTCACCAGCACCGTCACCGACCTGGGGCGCACGCCCGCGCGCCGTGTGTCCGTGGCGCTGACCGGCCCGGCCGGCTGGGACATACGGGCCACCTCGGCGACCTCGGCCACCGCCCTCCGCACCGGCCTGACGCTGCGCACCGGCTGGCAACTGACCGTCCCGGCCGGCACCCCGACCGGCTCCTACGGCCTCACCCTGCGAGCGAGTTACCGATCGCCGTCCGGCACGCCGGTCACCAGCACGGTGCCGCTGACCGCGTCCGTGGTCGTACCGCCGCCGCCCGGGACGTCGTACCTCAGTGACCTGCCGTGGATGTCGGCCGCCAACGGCTTCGGGCCGGTGGAACGCGACACCAGCAACGGCGAGAAGGCCGCGGGCGACGGCCGCCCGCTCACCATCGGCGGCACGGTGTACGCCAAGGGGCTCGGCGTGCACGCGCGCAGCGACATCGCGTTCTACACCGGCGGGGCCTGCGAGAAGGTCACCGCGTCGGTCGGCGTGGACGACGAGAAGGGCGCCAAGGGCAGCGTCACCTTCGAGATCCTGGCGGACGACACCCGGGCCGCCGCCTCCGGCGTCCTCACCAACGCGATGCCCGCCCAGTCGCTCACCGCGGACATCACCGGCGCCCGGGTGATCCGGCTCGTCGTCACCGACGGCGGCGACAACACCGACTCCGACCACGCGGACTGGGCGGACGCCCGCCTGAGCTGCTGAACGCCCGGCGGGGCCGGAGCCGAGCCGTTCGGTAGTGTGTTCGTACGGCGGGGCCCGCCGTCGCCGGACGGCGACGGCCACGGCCGTGACCCACGTCCGACGACCACGGGCGTCGGCACGGCCGTCGGTCCCCGAGCGCGGGGAACGGACGACGCGACGGACGGGGGAACGACCGATGACGACCGCTGATGTCCTGTCCGGGGCCGGAAGCGGCCCGCCGGACGGTGACACGGTCATCGACGTGCGGGAGCTGCGGATGCGCTACCGCGGCCAGGACGTGCTGAAGGGGGTGGACTTCACCGCCCGGCGGGGCGAAGTCGTCGTGCTGCTCGGCCCGAACGGCGCCGGCAAGACGACCACCATCGAGATCCTGGAAGGTTTCCGTATGCGCTCGGCCGGTGACGTGACCGTCCTCGGCACCGATCCGGCCCGCGGAAACGAACGTTGGCGTGCGCGCCTGGGCATCGTCCTGCAGTCCTGGCGCGACCACGGCAAGTGGCGGGTGCGGGAACTGCTGGCCCATCTCGGCTCGTACTACGCGCCGTACTCCACCCCCCTGGTACGGCGGCCGTGGGACGTCGACGAACTCCTCGCCGCCGTGGGGCTGTCCGGGCACGCGGACAAACGGGTCGGGACCCTGTCCGGCGGCCAGCGCAGACGGCTGGACGTGGCCGTCGGCATCGTGGGCCGGCCCGAGCTGCTGTTCCTGGACGAGCCGACGGCCGGTCTGGACCCGGAGGCTCGCAGCGAGTTCCACGGTCTGGTGCGCGGGCTCGCGGACGAGAGCACCACCGTCCTGCTGACCACGCACGACCTCGCCGAGGCGGAGCGGCTCGCCGACCGGATCCTCATCCTGGCCGGCGGCCGGATCGTGGCCGACGGCCCGGCCGTGGAACTGTCCCGGCGGGCATCGGCCGAGGCCACCGTGCGCTGGACCCGGGACGGGCGGCCCTTCGAGGAGACGACGGCCGAGCCCACCCGGTTCGTGCGCCGGCTGTTCGAGGAGTACGGAGAGGCCATCGGCGGGCTGGAGGTGCGCCGGGCGAGCCTGGAGGACACCTATCTGACGATGGTGCGGGAAGTGGAGGCGGGGAGCGTGGCCGGCGAGCGGGCGGCGCACTCGTTCAGGGGGGAAGCGCGATGAGTCCGGTGTGGTACGCGGCGCGGGCCGGGGTGCGGCGCGGTCTGACGGAACTCCGGCAGACCTTCACCACCGGGCAGGACGTGTTCGGCTACGTGCTGTGGACGGTCCTGCTCATGGTGCCGCTGTTCCTGGTCGGGGACGATCCGCTGGAGGGCGCCGGTATCTCGGTCGGCGCGTTCATGCTGCCCAGCATGGTGGGGATGACCCTCGCGTTCACCGGGATGCTGACCACGGCGCAGCTGCTCGCGACCGAACGCGAGGACGGCACCCTGCTGCGGGCCAAGGCCGTGCCCCACGGCATGGTCGGCCACCTGGTCGGCAAGATCGTCACGGTGTCGGGGACGGCTCTCGTCTCCATGGCGCTCCCCTTCCTCCTGGGCGTGTTCCTGGTGGACGGGGTGGCCCGGCAGGGCGGCGGGGCGCTGCTGACGCTGGTGTGGGTGGTGCCGCTGGGGCTCCTCGCGAGCCTGCCGATCGGCGCCGTCCTCGGCTCGCTCGTCGACAGTCCGCGCACCATCGGTCTGCTGACGCTTCCGGTGATGGGACTCGTCGTGATCTCCGGGATCTACTTCCCGCTGTCGAAGCTGCCCGAGTGGCTCCAGACCGTCGGGCAGGTCTTCCCCGTCTACTGGCTCGGCCTCGGCCTCCGGGCCGCGTTGCTGCCGGGCGAGGCGGTCGCCGCCGAAGTCGGCGCGTCCTGGCGGCACCTGGAGACAGCGGGCGCGCTGGGTGCCTGGGCGGTCGCCGGGCTGCTCCTCGCACCGTCCGTCCTGCGCAGGATGGCCCGCCGCGAGTCCGGGGCCACGATGGCCGAACGGCGCCGGAAGGCGATGCAGCGGGTCGGCTAGCGCCGGACGGGCCGGCCCCCGTTGCCGGACCCGCCCGGCCCGGCCGCACCCCGGCGACCGCTACGGACGCCGCCGCACGACGCGCCGACGCGCCGACGCGGCGGTGGGGCCGCGGCAGGGCCTAGCAACTCGCCGCGGTCGCGTCCGGGGTGCGGGTCTGGGCCGCCGCCGCCGCGCCGACCAGGCCGGCGTCGGTGCCCATGCGGGCGGGTACGACGGTCAGCCGCCGCACGAAGGACAGGGTCGCGTAGTCGGTGAGGGCCTGGCGCAGCGGGGTGAACAGGATGTCGCCCGCCTTGCCGACCCCGCCGCCGATCACCGCGATGTCGATCTCGACCAGGGTCGCGGTGGCCGCGATCCCGGCGGCCAGCGCCCGCGCCGCCCGCTCGAAGGAGGCGACGGCGACCGGGTCGCCCGCGCGGGCCGCCGCGGCCACCGCGGCGGCCGAGGTGTCGCCGTCGGGGCCGGGGCGCCAGCCCCGCTCCAGCGCCCGGCGGGCGATGTTGGGGCCGCTGGCGATGCGCTCCACACAGCCGCGCGCGCCGCACGGGCAGGGGTCGCCGTCGAGGTCGACGCTGATGTGGCCGATGTGCCCGGCGTTGCCGGTGGGTCCCGGGTGCAGCCGCCCGCCGAGGACCAGACCGCCGCCGACGCCGGTGGAGACCACCATGCACAGCGCGTTGTCGTGGCCCCGCGCGGCGCCCTGCCAGTGCTCGGCGGCGGTGATCGCGACCCCGTCGCCGATCAGCTCGACGGGCAGGCCCCCGGTGGCCGTACGCACCCGGTCGACCAGCGGGAAGTCCCGCCAGCCCGGCACGTTCACCGGACTCACGGTGCCCGCCGAGGCGTCCACCGGGCCGGCGCTGCCGATGCCGACCGCCCCGGCGCGGTCCCACAGCGGCGACGCGGACAGCTCGCCGAGCACCTCCGCCACGGCCCGCATGACCGTTTCGCCGTCCTGCCGGGCGGGCGTGGGGCGCTGGGCGCGGACCAGAAGGCGTCCGTCGCCGTCCACCAGCGCGCCGGCGATCTTGGTGCCGCCGATGTCCAGGGCCGCCACGAGGTCGGTGTGCAACAAGTCAGATCTCCCCGTTGAAAGCTCGAGAACCAAAGAGAGCCGGCCGGTCAGGCGGTGGGGGCGCAGGCCGGAGACAGCGGTGCACAGTCTCTCGCGGTTCTGACAACGTTGTCCAGGCTCTATGCTCGACGCCACATCCTCATACAAGCCCACGGATGCCGCACCCCCGTGGACGGGATGAATGACCGCCGGACGACAGACAGGACAGCGCACGTGCCCGAGACCACCCGCCGCGCAGACCGCCCCACCGGGAACCGGTACGGCAACCGCCCGACGATGAAGGACGTGGCGGCCCGCGCCGGGGTCGGGCTGAAGACGGTCTCCCGCGTGGTCAACGGCGAGCCCGGGGTCACCCCGGACACCGAGCGCCGGGTGCAGGAGGCGATCGACGCGCTCGGCTTCCGCCGCAACGACAGCGCGCGGGTGCTGCGCAAGGGGCGGACCGCGAGCATCGGGCTGATCCTGGAGGACCTCGCGGACCCCTTCTACGGCCCGCTCAGCCGCGCCGTCGAGGAGGTGGCCCGCGCCCACGGCGCGCTGCTGATCAACGGCTCCAGCGCCGAGGACCCCGAGCGCGAGCAGGAGCTGGCGCTGGCGCTGTGCGCGCGCCGGGTGGACGGGCTGGTGGTGATCCCGGCCGGGGTCGACCACCGGTATCTGGAGCCGGAGATCCGGGCCGGTGTGGCGACCGTGTTCGTGGACCGCCCGGCCGGCCGGATCGACGCCGACGTGGTCCTGTCCGACAGCTTCGGCGGCGCCCGCGACGGCGTCGCCCACCTCATCGCGCACGGCCACCGGCGGATCGGCTTCATCGGCGACATGCCCCGGATCCACACGGCGGCGGAGCGGCTGCGCGGGTACCGGGCGGCCATGGAGGACGCCGGAATATCCGTGGCGGAGCGCTGGATGTCCCTGGGTGCGACCGACCCGGAGCGGGTGCGCCGGGCGGCGGAGGAGATGCTGACCGGCCCCGACCCCGTGACCGCGGTCTTCGCCGGCAACAACCGGGTGACGGTCACCGTCGTCCGGGTGCTGGCCGAGCGGGCCCGCCGGGTCGCGCTCGTCGGCTTCGACGACTTCGAGCTGGCCGATCTGCTCCAGCCGGGCGTCACGGTCGTCGCCCAGGACTCGGCGGCCCTCGGCCGCACGGCCGCCGAACGCCTCTTCCGCCAGCTCGACGGCACCCTGGTCGCCCCGGAGCGCATCGAACTCCCGACCCGCCTCATCACCCGCGGCTCGGGCGAACTGCCGCCGACGGACTGAGCGGGGCGGGCGGGGCCGGGCGGGGTCGCTACGGAGTGGCCGTGCGGCCGTGCCGGCCCGCCGCCTCCTGAGCCGCATCGAAGGCACGTCGGCCGGCACCGCGACCGTACGACGGGCCGGGCCGGAGCGGTCCCGGCGCGGCCAGGCCACCGGAGCGCCGACCGACCGGCGGCGGGGACGTTCAACACCCCACACCGGCCGGAGGACCACGGGCCCCCGCCGGACCCCCGGCCGTGCCCGCCGCCGCCCTTGCCTGCGGCGGGCACGGTGACCACAGCCGGTACGGCGGGGCGCGGGCCGGCCGGTCGCCCGCCGGTACGGGCGCTCGTACCGCCCCGGTCAGCGGCCCCTCGGGCTACTTCGCGGACGCCGTCAGGTCGCCGCGGCGGGGGGAGGCGAAGGATTCCAGGTCGGCGCGGGTGAGCCCGGTGAGGCGGGCCACCTCGGCGATGTCCAGGGCGCCGCAGTCCAGGCCGCGCAGCAGATAGCCGCTGAGCGCCTTGGCGGTGGCGGGCTCGTCCATGACGTCGCCGCCGGCCCGGTTGGCGTAGCGGGCGAGGCGGGCCGCGGCCTGCTCGAAGCCCTCGCGGTAGAAGGCGAAGACGGCGGCGTAGCGGGTGGGGATGTGGCCCGGGTGCATGTCCCAGCCCTGGTAGTAGGCGCGGGACAGCGCCCGCCGGGTCAGGCCGTAGTGGAGGCGCCAGGCGTCGTGGACCTTGGCCGTCGGGCCGACGGGCAGGACGTTGGTGGAGCCGTCCGAGACGCGGACGCCGGTGCCGGCCGCGGCCACCTGCATGACCGCCTTGGCGTGGTCGGCGGCCGGGTGGTCGCTGGCCTGGTAGGCGGCGGAAACGCCGAGGCAGGCGCTGTAGTCGAAGGTGCCGTAGTGCAGCCCGGTGGCACGGCCCTCGGCGGCCTGGATCATGCGGGCGACGGCGGCGGTGCCGTCGGTGGCCAGGATGGACTGGCTGGTCTCGATCTGGATCTCGAAGCCGAGGCGCCCGGCGTCCAGGCCGTGCGCCTTCTCGAAGGCCTCCAGCAGCCGGGCGAAAGCGCTCACCTGCTCGGGGTAGGTCACCTTGGGCAGGGTGAGGACCAGGCCCTCGGGCAGGCCGCCGGCCTCCATCAGGCCGGTGAGGAAGACGTCGAGGGTGCGGATGCCCCGGTCCCGTACGGCGGCCTCCATGCACTTCATGCGGATGCCCATGTAGGGCGCGGCGGTGCCGTCCCGGTACGCCTCGGCGATCAGGCGGGCGGCGCGGGCGGCCGTCGCGTCCTCCTCGTCGTCGGGGCGGGGGCCGTAGCCGTCCTCGAAGTCGACGCGCAGGTCCTCGATGGGCTCGCGCTCCAGCTTGGCCCGCACGCGGGAGTAGACCGGCTCGGCCAGCTCGTCCGACAGGCCGAGGACGGCCGCGAAGGAGGCGGCGTCCGGGGCGTGTTCGTCGAGCGCCGCGAGGGCCTGGTCGCCCCAGGAGCGGATGGTGCCGGCGGCGAAGGCGTCGCCGGGGACGTACACGGTGTGGACGGGCTGGCGGGTGCCCGGGTCCCCGGGGTAGCGGCGCTCCAGCTCCGCGTCGACCGGTGCGAGGGAAGCGCTGATCTCCTCGCTGACGGCGCCCGCGAGGCTCGTCGCCACCTTCTCCTGCTGACCCATCCCACACCCTCCAGTTTTCCGCTCTATGGAATCAACAATCCGTATAGCGAAGCTATCTGGCAACCTTCCGACTGGTCAACACCACATCGTGTGCTCTCCACTCCGCGCTCTCGACACGGTCACCTCCCTCTGGCACCGTGCCGGAGCCGCACCCCTCGACCGCACCAGCCCGCCGGCGACGAGTCGCCCGGAAGCCGCAGCAGGAGGAGCACCCGTGCCGAGCCACAGCCGAGTCACGCGCCGCAGGGGCCTGAAGGCCGCACTGGCAGCCGCGATTCCCCTGCCCCTGTCCAGTACAGCACTCTCCCCCGGCCCCGCCGGGGCGGGCAGCGGCCACCGCGTCCCCCTGCGCGTGATGTCGTTCAACCTCCGCTTCGCGAGTACCGCCGAGCCGCACAGCTGGGCCGCCCGCCGCCCCGTGACGCGCGCCCTGCTGCACCGCGAGCGCCCGCATGTCATCGGCACCCAGGAGGGCCTCTACCAGCAGGTGCGGGACATCGAGGCCGACCTCGGGACCGCGTACGACTGGATCGGCACCGGGCGCGCGGGCGGCAGCCGCGACGAGTTCATGGCCGTCTTCTACGACACGCGCCGGCTCGCCCCCGAGGAGTACGACCACTTCTGGCTCTCCGACACACCGGACGTGATCGGGTCCAACACCTGGGGCGGCGGTTCCATCCGCATGGTGACCCGGGTCCGGTTCCGGGACCTGCTGTCCGGCGGCCGGGAGTTCCACCTGCTGAACACCCACCTCGACAACCACAGCCAGTACGCACGCGCGCGTGCCGCCGCCCTGATCGCCCAGCGCATCGCCGGGCTCGGCACCTCGCTCCCGCTCGTCGTCACCGGCGACTTCAACGTGGCCGCCCACGGGAACCCGGTCTACGACACGATGCTGGGCGCGGGGCTGACCGACACCTGGGACACGGCGGCCGAGCGGAGCGAGCTGTACGGCACCTTCCACGGCTACCGGCCGCTGACGCCGGGCGGCGACCGCATCGACTGGATCCTGGCCACCCCCGGTGTCACGGCGCACGAGGCCCGCATCAACACCTTCTCGGCGCACGGGCAGTACCCGAGCGACCACCTGCCGGTGCAGGCCACGCTGACGCTGGGATGAGCGAGGCCCCCGGGACCGTCGGCGCGGTCACGGGGGCCTCGTACAGCGGATGCGGGGATCAGCCCTTGCGGGCCTTGATCTCCTCGGTCAGCTGCGGCACGACGTCGAACAGGTCGCCGACCACGCCGTAGTCGGCCAGCTCGAAGATCGGGGCCTCCTCGTCCTTGTTGACGGCCACGATCGTCTTCGAGGTCTGCATGCCGGCGCGGTGCTGGATCGCGCCGGAGATGCCGTTGGCGATGTACAGCTGCGGCGACACGCTCTTGCCGGTCTGGCCGACCTGGCTGGTGTGCGGGTACCAGCCGGCGTCGACGGCGGCACGCGAGGCGCCGACGGCCGCGCCCAGCTGGTCGGCGAGGGCCTCGATGATCGCGAAGTTCTCCGCGCCGTTCACACCGCGGCCACCGGAGACCACGATCGCGGCCTCGGTCAGGTCCGGGCGGCCCGTGGACTCACGCGGCGTACGGCCGGTGATCTTCGTGCCGGTCGCCTTGTCCGAGAAGGTCACCGACAGGGCCTCGACCGCACCGGCGGCCGGGGCGGCCTCGACGGCGGCGCTGTTCGGCTTGACCGTGATAACCGGGGTGCCCTTGACGACACGGGTCTTGGTGGTGAAGGACGCGGCGAACACCGACTGGGTGGCCACCGGGCCCTCGTCGCCGGCCTCCAGGTCGACGGCGTCGGTGATGATGCCCGAGCCGATGCGCAGCGCCAGGCGGGCGGCGATCTCCTTGCCCTCGGCGGAGGACGGGACCAGCACGGCGGCCGGGGAGACGGCCTCGTAGGCGGCCTGGAGGGCGTCCACCTTCGGCACGACCAGGTAATCGGCGTACTCGGCGGCGTCGTGGGTGAGCACCTTGACCGCGCCGTGCTCGGCGAGCGTGGCGGCGGTGTCGGCGGCGCCGTTGCCCAGCGCGACGGCGACGGGCTCGCCCAGCCGGCGGGCCAGGGTCAGCAGCTCCAGGGTGGGCTTGCGGACGGCACCGTCCGCGTGGTCGACGAAGACGAGGACTTCAGCCATGGGATTGCTCTCCTGCGTAACGAAGTTGAGGGGCGGTCGGCGGGGCGGGCCCTTAGATGAACTTCTGGGCCGCGAGGAACTCAGCGAGCTGCTTGCCGCCCTCGCCCTCGTCCTTGACGATGGTGCCGGCCGTGCGCGCCGGGCGCTCGGTCGCGGACTCGACCTTGGTGAAGGCGCCGTCCAGGCCGACCTCCTCGGCCTCGATGTCGAGGTCGGACAGGTCCCAGGACTCCACCGGCTTCTTCTTGGCCGCCATGATGCCCTTGAAGGAGGGGTAGCGGGCCTCGCCGGACTGGTCGGTCACGGAGACGACGGCCGGGAGCTGCGCCTGAAGCTGCTCGGAGGCGGCGTCGCCGTCACGGCGGCCCGTGACCGTGCCGTCCTCGACGGAGACCTCGGACAGCAGGGTGACCTGCGGGACGCCCAGGCGCTCGGCGACCAGCGCCGGGACGATGCCCATGGCGCCGTCGGTGGAGGCCATGCCGGAGATGACCAGGTCGTAACCGGCCTTCTCGATGGCCTTGGCCAGCACCAGGGAGGTGCCGATGGCGTCGGTGCCGTGCAGGTCGTCGTCCTCGACGTGGATGGCCTTGTCCGCACCCATGGACAGGGCCTTGCGGAGCGCGTCCTTGGCGTCCTCGGGGCCCACCGTCAGCACGGTGACCTCGGCGTCGTCCGCGTTCTCCGAGATCTGCAGGGCCTGCTCGACCGCGTACTCGTCCAGCTCGGAGAGCAGACCGTCCACGTCGTCGCGGTCGACGGTCAGGTCATCGGCGAAGTGCCGGTCGCCAGTGGCGTCGGGCACGTACTTCACAGTGACAACGATCCTCAAGCTCACGCCGGCTCTCCTACTGCATCGTCATTTCGGGCTGCCTCTTGCAGGCAGCATAGGCGCCTCAAGCGGCCGATCCCGATCGGGGCGTCCGCGCGCTCCGAACGAGATATTACTCGTCAGTACACCCAGTTCATGCCCGCTAAGCAAGCGCTTTGAACTGTGACCTTCGCAACGCAGCGTAACCGGAACCCGACGGGCGCGCAGCGGCGCTCGGCGTGATCAATCCCGCAGGGCGTTGAAGCGGCCCTGGTGGTAGAGGAGCGGGCGGCCGTCGCCCGAGGGATCGCCGAACACGACCTCGGCGAGCACGATGCGGTGGTCGCCGGCCGGGACCCGCCCGACGATCCGGCACACCAGCCAGGCCAGCACGTCGTCCAGCACCGGCACCCCCTCCGGCCCCTCCCGCCAGGCGGTGGGCGCACCGAAGCGGTCGGCGCCGCTGCGCGCGAAGGTGGCGGCCAGGTCGCTCTGGTGCTCGGCGAGTATGTGCACGCCGACGTGGTCCGTCTCGGCGATCGCGGGCCAGCTGGAGGCGCCCGTGCCGATACCGAAGGAGACGAGCGGGGGTGCGGCGGACACGGAGGTGAGGGAGGTGGCGGTGAAGCCGACCGGGCCGGAGGCGCCGCGCGCGGTGATCACCGCCACGCCGGCGGCGTGCCGGCGGAAGGCGGAGCGCAGCAGGTCCGGGGAGGCGGTCCGGGGGGAGCCGAGGCCGGGAGTGGCCGTCATGGAGTCGTCCTTCTGCCGGGGGTCACGAGCGGGTTCACGGGTGCTCAACGGCCCGGACACCCCGCGCTCGCGGTGCGGGCCAGATCGATGTGGACCCGCCCGTAGAGAAGGAGTTCGGTCGGCATGCGGTCAGGTTGGCGACCGGCGAGCCGTACCGTCAAGCGGCTTCCGCGCTCCGGAAGTCCGCGCACCGGGCGCCGGGCCCCGCTCATACCGCTTCCCCCAGGGCCGCTATGACGTCCGCCTTGCGGGGCTGCCCGATGGCGCGCCGCACCACCCGTCCGCCGGCGTCCAGCACCAGGACGGTCGGCGTCTTGACGATCTCCAGCGCGCGTACGAGGTCCAGGTGGGCCTCCGCGTCGATCTCGACGTGGGTCACGCCCGGGACCAGCCCGGCGACCTCGCCGAGGACCCGCCGGGTGGCCCGGCAGGGCGCGCAGAAGGCGCTGGAGAACTGCACCAGCGTGGCCCGCTCCCCCAGCTCCGCGCCGAGTTCGGCCGCACCGATGCGCCTGCCGTCGTCGCGCCCGCCCACCCGCACTCTCCCGTTCCGCCGCCGGCGCGGCTCGTCGCGGCGGGCACGTCAGGGGCGCGCCGCCGGTCCGGTCGTCATCGGAACAACCGGTCACGGGGCCGGGAAGATTCCCGGCGGCTACCCGGGGAACAGTAAAGGGGGCTTAAAGATCCGAGGTGGGATGTAGGCCGACGTGACGAGGATCTCGCGTTAGGGAGGCACCAGAACTGGTCACCCGTACGTTCTTCGGGCACGATCTGCGAGACGCCGTAAACCTACGGCTGCGTAACCTTCCCGCCGGGAGCCCCCTTTCCCGAGCAGAGCAGAAAGGGCACACCCCGCCCATGGCAGAGCTGGTCTACCGTCCCGTCATCGGTATCGCCAAGACGGCGTTCAAGGTCTGGGATCTGAAGATCGACTGCCGGGGGTCGGAGAACATCCCACGCGCGGGCGGCGCCGTGCTGGTGAGCAATCACATCAGCTATCTGGACTTCATCTTCAACGGCCTGGCCGCCCTGCCACAGAAGCGGCTGGTGCGCTTCATGGCGAAGGACTCCGTCTTCCGGCACCGGATCTCCGGGCCCCTCATGCGCGGCATGAAGCACATCCCGGTGGACCGCGGACAGGGCGAGAAGGCGTACGCGCACGCGCTGGACGCGCTGCGTTCCGGCGAGGTCATCGGGCTGTTCCCGGAGGCGACGATCTCGCAGTCCTTCACGCTGAAGAGCTTCAAGTCGGGCGCGGCCCGGCTGGCCCAGGAGGCGGGCGTGCCGCTGGTCCCGATGGCGGTGTGGGGCACGCAGCGGCTGTGGACGAAGGGGCAGCCGCGCAACTTCAAGCGCAGCCACCTGCCCGTCACCGTCCGGGTCGGCGAGGCGGTGGAGGCCCCCCGCGACCAGTACGCTGGCGCCATCACCCGCCGGCTGCGCGAACGCGTCCAGGATCTGCTGGAGGCCGCGCAGCGTGCCTACCCGGGCCGCCCCAAGGGCCCGGAGGACACCTGGTGGCTGCCCGCGCACCTCGGCGGCACGGCCCCCACGGCGGAGCAGCTGCGGATCCAGGCGTAACACCCGCGGCGCCCGGCCGTCGAGCGGCCGGAGGCCCAGGCCTCAGAGGCTTGACGGGAGGGTCTTCCACAGGTGCGGGCGGTCGGGGGCCGTTCGCAGGGCGGCGAGGACCGCCGGGTGCGGGGTGGCGTACAGGCCCGGGTAGTCCGTCTCGCCGGCCGCGGGGTCCGGGGTCCAGGCCAGCCGTTCGCCGGTCAGGGAGAACCGCGCGTCGACACCCGGCTTGTTGCCGCGGGGGTCCTGCCGGTGCCAGGCGCCGTGGAAGCGTACGGCGACCAGGCCGTGGAGCAGATGGCCGCCCGCGTCGTCGGTCAGGCGCTGGTAGCACAGGGCCGTCGGGATGTCCTCGGCCCGCAGCAGGGCGGCCAGGGCGTGGGACTTGGCGTGGCAGATGCCGGTGCCCTCGGCCAGCACGTCGGAGGCGCGCCAGGTGACGCGCGGGTCGCCGGAGTCCTGGGAGTGCGGGATGGTGTCCCGTACGAACTCATACGCGGCCCGCGCATATTCATACGAGTCGGCGGCGTCGGCCGCGAGGCGGGCGGCGGTCTCCCGGACCAGCGGGTGATGGTGGTCGATGACCTCGTCCGCGGCGAGGTACGCGGACAGGTCGGCCGTGTTCTGGATCAGCTCCATGCCCGCAGAGCATAGGAACGCGATCACCGGACGTCAATGACTTTCCAGGTGATCGCATAACTATGCAGCACTGGGGATCAGCGGGCCATCTCCTCCTTGAGGGCGGCCACGAACGTGTCGACGTCGTCCTCCGTGGTGTCGAAAGCGCACATCCAGCGCACCACTCCGGCGGCCTCGTCCCAGAAGTAGAACCGGAACCGCTTCTGCAGCCGCTCGCTCACGTCGTGCGGGAGCCGGGCGAAGACGCCGTTGGCCTGCACCGGGTAGAGGATCTCCACCCCGTGCACCGCGCGCACGCCCTCGGCGAGCCGCTGGGCCATCTCGTTGGCGTGCCGGGCGTTGCGCAGCCACAGGTCCTTGGCGAGCAGCGCCTCCAACTGCACCGAGACGAAACGCATCTTGGAGGCCAGCTGCATGGACGTCTTCCGCAGGCGCTTCATCTGCCGCACCGCGTCCTGGTTGATGACGACGACGGCCTCGCCGAACAGCGCGCCGTTCTTCGTCCCGCCCAGCGAGAGGATGTCCACGCCGACCGCGTTGGTGAAGGTGCGCATGGGCACGTCCAGGGAGGCGGCGGCGTTGGCTATCCGGGAGCCGTCCAGGTGCACCTTCATGCCGTGCGCGTGGGCGTGCTCGCAGATCGCGCGGATCTCCCCGGGCGTGTAGAGGGTGCCCAGTTCGGTGGACTGGGTGATCGACACGACCTGCGGCATGGCCCGGTGCTCGTCCTCGAAGCCCCAGGCCTGCCGGTCGATCAGCTCCGGGGTGAGCTTGCCGTCGGGCGTGGGCACGGTGAGCAGCTTCAGCCCGCCCATGCGCTCGGGGGCGCCGCCCTCGTCGACGTTGATGTGCGCGCTCTCGGCGCAGATCACCGCGCCCCAGCGGTCGGTGACCGCCTGGAGCGCGACCACGTTGGCGCCGGTGCCGTTGAAGACCGGGAACGCCTCGGCGGTGGCGCCGAAGTGGCCGCGCACCACCCGCTGGAGGTGCTCGGTGTAGTCGTCCTCGCCGTACGCCACCTGGTGGCCGCCGTTGGCCAGAGCCAGGGCGGCCAGCACCTCGGGGTGGGCTCCGGCGTAGTTGTCACTGGCGAAACCGCGGACCTGCGGGTCGTGATGGCGACGCGCGTCGGTCTTGGGTGGGTTCACGGCTTCTCGGTCAGCCACAGACGGTTTCCGTTCACTTCTGCGGCGGGCTTGCTCCAGACGCCCTCGATGGCCTCGGCCAGGTCCTTGACGTCCGTGAAGCCCGCGAACTTCGCGTTGGGGCGTTCGGCGCGCATCGCGTCGTGCACCAGCGCCTTCACCACCAGGATGGCAGCCGCCGAACGCGGGCCCTGCTCGCCCCCGGCCTTGCGGAAGCCGTCGGCCATGGCGAGCGTCCATGCCTCGGCGGCGGCCTTGGCCGCGGAGTACGCCGCGTTGCCCGCCGTCGGCTTGGTGGCGCCGGCCGCGCTGATGAGCAGGTACCGGCCTCGGTCGCTGCGCTGGAGGCCGTCGAAGAAGGCGAGGGAGGTGTGCTGGACGGTGCGCACGAGCAGCTTCTCCAGCAGCTCCCAGTCGGCGAGGTCGGTGCCGGCGAAGGTGGCACCGCCGCGCCAGCCGCCGACGAGGTGGACCAGGCCGTCGATCCGGCCGTGGTCCTTCTCGATGCGCGCGGCCCAGGCCCGGGTGTCCTCCAGGTCGAGCAGGTCGACGGTCTCGCCGGTGACGGTGGCGCCGCCGCGGGCGTAGCGCGCCGCGTCGACGGCCTCCGCGAGGCGTTCGGGATTGTTGTCGGCACCCACGACGACCGCGCCCGCCTCGGCGAGCCGGACCAGCGCCGCGTGCCCGGCGGGGCCGCCGGCGCCGGCCACCGCGATCACCGCACCACTGAGAGACCCGTTGTTCCCCACGTTCTTCCCCTCTTGAACAGTGTTGTGGACGCGGTCGCTCACGCGGCGATCCGCTCGGCGCCGTCCGCCGTGATGCCCTTGGTGGAGGCGATCACATTCTTCAGCTTCTTCGCCAGCGCCTCATAGAACATGCTCAGCGGAAACTCGTCCGGCAGCACGTCGTCCACCAGCTTGCGCGGCGGCTGGGTCAGGTCCAGGGCGTCCGGGCCCTTGGCCCACTTGGAGCCGGGGTGCGGGGCGAGGTAGGCGGAGACCAGTTCGTAGCCGGCGAACCAGTGCACCAGCTTCGGACGGTCGATGCCGTCCCGGTAGAGCTTCTCGATCTCGGCGCACAGCTGGTTGGTGACCTGCGGGGCGCGCTCCCAGTCGATGGAGAGCTTGTTGTCGGTCCACCGGACGACGTCGTGCTTGTGCAGGTAGGCGAAGAGCAGCTGGCCGCCGAGGCCGTCGTAGTTGCGGTTGCGGTCACCGGTGACGGGGAAGCGGAACATGCGGTCGAAGAGCACCGCGTACTGCACGTCACGGGCCTGCGGGACGCCGTCCGCCTGGAGCTTCACGGCCTCCTTGAAGGCGGTGAGGTCGCAGCGCAGCTCCTCCAGGCCGTACATCCAGAACGGCTGGCGCTGCTTGATCATGAACGGGTCGAACGGCAGGTCGCCGTGGCTGTGGGTGCGGTCGTGGACCATGTCCCAGAGCACGAAGGCCTCTTCGCAGCGCTTCTGGTCGTGCACCATGGCGGCGATGTCCTCGGGCAGCTCCAGGCCCAGGATGTCCACGGCGGCGTCGGTGACGCGGCGGAACCGGGCGGCCTCGCGGTCGCAGAAGA
Source organism: Streptomyces sp. SudanB182_2057 (assembly GCF_964272715.1). Classification (NCBI taxonomy): domain Bacteria; kingdom Bacillati; phylum Actinomycetota; class Actinomycetes; order Kitasatosporales; family Streptomycetaceae; genus Streptomyces; species Streptomyces sp. SudanB182_2057. The sequence continues at coordinate 7,137,296 of NZ_OZ186798.1, read as the reverse complement.
TGCCACCCCAGGAGAAGCGTTCCGGCGCCTGACGGACGGCGATGGTCTCCGGGAAGAGGACGGCGGAGTTGGTGTCGTAGCCCGAGGTGAAGTCCTCGAAGGTGATGCCGCAGAAGAGCGGGTTGTCGTACCGGGTGCGCTCCAGCTCGGCCAGCCAGTCCGGCCAGACCATGCGCAGCACGACCGCCTCCAGATTGCGGTCCGGGTTGCCGTTCTGGGTGTACATCGGGAAGACGACCAGGTGCTGAAGGCCGTCCGCGCGGTGGGCGGCGGGCTGGAAGGCCAGCAGCGAGTCGAGGAAGTCCGGGACCTCGAAGCCGCCCTCGGCCCAGCGGCGCAGGTCCTTCACGAGGGCCTGGTGGTAGGCGGCGTCGTGCGGGAGCAGCGGAGAGAGCTCCCCGACCGCCTCGGCGACGCGCTCGACGGCCGCCGCGGCGTCGGCCCGCCGCGGGGCGCCCTCGGCGGCGAAGTCGATCGATCCGTCCTTGGACTGCCATGGCCGGATCCGTTCCACGGCATCCTTGAGCACGGCCCAGGCCGGGTGCTCGACCACCCTGGTCGGCGAAGGAATCCGCTCCTCCACGCCTGCCTGCACAAGAATTTCCGTCATGCCCCATCCTCCACGGGAGAACCTCACGTATGGATACCGTAGGCGTACCCTGTTTCTCTCAGCAAGAGCAGGAGCGGGAAAATATTCTGTCCGACCCCATGGTCACCGACGTTTTTCCTGCCGCAAACCGTGACGGCGCTCACTTTCATCAACGGCGCGCGCTCCCCGGCGCGACGGCGCGCCCGGTGGTCAAGGGTGCGGGGGACGCGCCCACCGGAGGGTGACGGCCAAGGCGGATACCGGCCAACTGGCGTCTGCCCCGGCTCCCGAATGCCCGGCGCAGCCGCGGGTCCATCGCACGGCCCGGCCATTAGGCTGCGGCCTTGCCGCGTGGACGACGACGTCCGGCACGGGTCCGTCGGTCCGCGCGTCGCCGAGCCGCCGTCGACGGAAGCGAGTTGAACCTTGAACTTCCTTACCATCGGTCATCGCGGGGTCATGGGCGTCGAGCCCGAGAACACCCTCCGTTCCTTCGTCGCCGCGCAGCAGGCCGGCCTGGACCTGATCGAACTCGATCTGCACCTGAGCAAGGACGGCGCCCTCGTCGTCATGCACGACGCGGAGGTGGACCGCACCACCGACGGCTCCGGGCCGATCGCCGAGAAGACCCTCGCGGAGCTGCGCGCCCTGGACGCGGGCCGCGGGGAGCGGGTGCCGGTGTTCGAGGAGGTGCTGGAGGCGGTGCGGGCGCCGTTGCAGGCGGAGATCAAGGACGTGGCGGCGGCCCGGGCGCTGGCCGAGGTGATGCGCGCGCGGGACCTGACCACGCGGGTGGAGGTGTCCTCGTTCCACGACGAGGCGATCACCGAGATCGCGCGGCTGGTGCCGGGGGTGCGTACGGCGCTGGTCGCGAGCCGCTACGGCACCGAGGTGGTGGACCGCGCCGTCGCCGCGGGCGCCGCGACCGTGTGTCTGAACATCCGCCGGCTCACCCTGGAGATCGTCGAGCACGCGCGCGCGTCCGGGCTGCGGATCCTCGGCTGGGTGGTGAACACCCAGGAGCACCTGCGCCTGGTCCGCGCCCTGGAACTGGACGGGGCGACGACCGACTACCCGGAGATCAAGCGCACGGGCCGGTTCACGGCGTAGCCCCGGCGGCCGGGCCGCGAACCGGCGGTCGCACCCTCACCCGAGCTCCTTGACCAGCAGCTCGAACTCCAGATCGGCGCGGCGCGGGATGCCGAAGCGCTCGTCGCCGTACGGGAACGGGGACGTCCGTCCCGTACGGCGGTAGCCGCGGCGTTCGTACCAGGCGATCAGGTCCTCGCGCACGGAGATCACCGTCATGTGCATCTCGCCGACGCCCCAGGTCCGCCGGCACCGGCGCTCGGCCTCCGCCAGGACGGCCTTGCCGACGCCCCCGCCCTGCAGGGCGGGGCTCACCGCGAACATGCCGAAGTAGGCGTGGTCGCCGCGGTGCTCCAGCTGGCAGCAGGCGACGATCCGGCCGTCCAGCTCCACGGTGAGCAGCACGCTGTCCGGCGACTTGATCACCTCCAGCACACCCTCCGGGTCGGTCCGCTGCCCGTCGAGGATGTCCGCCTCGGTGGTCCACCCGGCCCGGCTGCTGTCCCCCCGGTACGCCGACTCCACGAGCGCGACGAGGGCGTCCACGTCGGCGTCGGTGGCGTCGCGGAAGGTGAGGCCGGTGGCGGGGGTGTCCATGGCGGTGGTCTCCGATCTCGGGCGTGGCCGGGGCACGGAAGAGGGTAACCCTGCTGCATGGTGCATGTACTCAGCAGCCGGACCCTGCTCCGGCCCTCCGATCCCGAACGCTCCCGCGCCTTCTACGGCGAGCAGCTGGGACTGTCCGTCTACCGCGAGTTCGGGACCGGTCCCGAACGCGGCACGGTCTACTTCCTCGGCGGCGGTTTCCTGGAGCTGTCCGGCCGGTCCGACGACCCGCCCTCGCCCGCGGTACGGCTGTGGTTGCAGGTCGAGGACGCGACGGCCGCGTGCGAGGAACTGCGGGCGCGGGGCGTGGAGATCGCACGGCCCCCGGTGAAGGAGCCCTGGGGCCTGGTCGAGATGTGGATCAACGATCCGGACGGCACACCGATCGTCCTGGTGGAGATCCCGGCAGACCACCCGCTGCGGTACCGGCCCGGGATCTGAGGTCCGGTCCGCGAAGGTGCCCGGGGACGGCGGCGGCCGTCCCCGGGCACGTTCGCGGGTCTGCGGCCGTGCGTCCGGCGGGCCGGGCGGGGGTTTGCCTTCGAGGGCGCTCCAGCCCCTAGCGTCGCTCCCACCACCCGCGAGATCGCCCGCGCCACCCGCGAGGCCGCTCGCACCTTCCGCGAAGAGGGAGAGACACACATGCGGTACACGCTGTTCGGGCGGACCGGGCTGCGCGTCAGCGAACTGGCGCTGGGCACCATGACCTTCGGGGAGGACTGGGGGTGGGGCGCCGACAAGGACACCAGCGCCCGGATCCTCGACGTCTACGCCGACGCGGGCGGCAACTTCGTGGACACCGCGAACAACTACACCTCCGGCAGCGCCGAGCGGATCCTCGGCGAGCTGCTCGCCGGGCGCCGCGACCGGTTCGTGCTGGCGAGCAAGTACACCTGCGGCACCCGCGACGGCGACCCCAACGCGGCGGGCAACCACCGCGGGAACCTCGTCCGGTCGGTCGAGGACAGCCTGCGCCGGCTGCGCACCGACCGGCTCGACGTGCTGTGGGTGCACGCCCGGGACAACTTCACGCCGGTGGAGGAGGTCATGCGCGCCCTGGACGACGTGGTCCGCGCGGGCAAGGTGCTCTACGTGGGCGTCTCGGACTGGCCGGCCTGGGAGATCGCGCAGGCCAACACCCTCGCCGAGCTGCGCGGCTGGACGTGCTTCGCGGGCTCGCAGCTGCGCTACAGCCTGCTGGAGCGCACCCCGGAGCGTGAACTGCTGCCGCAGGCCCGGGCGTTCGACCTCACCGTGTTCGCCTGGGCGCCGCTGGCGGCGGGCCGGCTCACCGGGAAGTACCGGCGCGGCGGGACCGGGCGGCTGGACACGCTGGACGTGCGGCCCGAGGCGTGGGAGGAGGACGTCGTCGACGCGGTCCTGGAGATCGCCGGGGCGGGCGGCTGGAGCCCGGCGCAGGTGGCCCTGGCCTGGCTGCTGGGCCGCCCCGGGAACGTCGTACCGCTCGTGTCGGCCACCCGGCCGGAGCAGCTCGCGGACAACCTGGCGAGCACCGGGGTCCGGCTCGACGCGGACGCGCGCGCCCGCCTGGACGAGGTGAGCGCGGTCCCGCTGGGCTTCCCGCACGACTTCCTGCGGGAGGCGCCCATCACCCGCAATGTGTACGGCGACCGCTGGCCGGACATCGTCGACCGCCGCTCCACGTACCGCCGTACCGTGCACGACGTCCTGTGAACGTCCGGCCCCTCAGGCCCGCAGCGCGCCCATCCGGCCCTCCAGGCGGCCGAGCAACTCGGCCAGCAGTCCGGCGAGTTCGTCCTGGTCCCCCGGGGGCAGGACGGACAGTACGGCCGTCTCGTAGGCGAGTTGGTCGGGCAGGATGCCGTCGACCAGGCCGCGGCCGGTGTCGGTGAGCCGGACGTGGGCCACCCGCCGGTCGCGGGTGTCGCCGCGCCGCTCGACCAGGCCGCGCTCGGTCAGCTGCTTGAGCCGCTTGGTCACGGCGGCCCCGGAGGAGAAGGTCTCCCGGGCCAGCTCCCCCGGGGTCAGTTCGTGGCCGGTGCGGCGCAGCGCGCCGAGCAGGTCGAACTCGGCGCGGCTTAGTCCGGCCCGGCGCAGCGGGGCGTCCTCGGCCTGCTGGAGCAGGGCGGCGCAGCGGTTGATCCGGCCGATGATCTCCATCGGCCCGGTGTCCAGCTCGGGGTGGACGGCCTGCCACTGGCGGACGACGGCCGAGACGGTGTCGCCGCGCGCGGGCTCGGGCCCGGCCCCGGGCCGGGCTCCGGTCGCGTCGCTCCCGGGCGTCGGTCCGCCGTTCGTCGCCGTCATGGCCGCATGTCCTCCGTCGTCCTGTCCGGGTCCCGGTCGCCGTCGGGCGCCCGGCCCGGGTCCTCGTCCCGGTCCCGCGGTACGAGTCCCTGGCGTCGTACCGTCGCCGCGAGCGTACGGTGTCCGGCCTGCTCGGTGAGCACGACCCGGTCCTCGGGCAGGGCGCGCTGCCACCACTCGCCGGCGGCGGCGTCGGCCGTGGCGCGCAGGTCGACCAGGGCGGCGGCCAGGGCGCGGCGGGCGGACTCCAGGGCGCGGGGCTCCGGGTGCGGCTCGGCGAGCAGGCGGGCGGCGTGCTCGCGGGCGCGCTCGGCGGCGGTCAGCGCCTGGTCCAGGCGGGCGCCGGCGCGCCGGTTGGTGACGGCGACGGCGGCGGCGAAGCCGACCAGCGCGCCGATGAGGGTGTCCACGACCCGGTCGGCGATCAGGTCGGCCGCGTCCTGGCTGCGCGCGAACTCGGTGATGAGCAGCGCCATCGGGGTGACGCAGACACTGCCCAGCCAGTAGTTGCGGCCGATCAGCGCCTCGGCGCCGAAGTTGAGGGCGAGCGAGACCAGCACCAGGGCGGCGGGGTGCAGATGGGTGAGCGGGGCGAGGGCGGCGAAGACGAGGACGCCGACGAGGTTGCCGACGACCCGCTGGACGGCCCGGCTCCAGGTGAGGGTGACGTTGGCCTGGTAGAGGGAGGCGGCGGTGACCAGCGCCCAGTAGGGGCGGCCGACGCCGAGGGCGAGGGCGGCGTAGCCGGCGAGGGCGCAGCCGAGCGCGGTGCGTACCGCCAGCGGGGCGAGGGGGGCGAGGCGGTGCCGCAGCGAGCGGGGCGGCAGGGACTGTTCGGCGGCGACGCCGAGGAGTTCGTCGGCGTCGCCGCCCGTCGGCGCGACGCGCGGGACACGGCCGGTGCCGCGCAGGGCGCGGGCCCAGGCGCGCAGCCGCTCGGGGTCGGTGTCGGCGGGCGCGGCGAGGGCGACCTCGGCACGGACCAGGAGGTGTTCGAGGGCGCGCCGGGTGCTGTCGGGGCGGGCGCCGACGGCGAGCAGCGACTGCCAGGCGGCGTGGATCGCGGCGGCGCAGGCGGCACGGGCCCGGGCGTGGCCGTCGCCGGTGCCGCGGGTGCCGGCGTACGCGGCGGCGGCGTTCAGGGCCTGGGCGGTGGCCCGGCGCTCGGGGCCGTGCGGGCGCAGCAGTCCGGGTGCCATGCAGACCAGCCAGGCCCAGGCACCGGCGGCCAGGGCCAGCCCGATGTGCCCCGGCAGCCGGCCGAGGGTCTCGGGGACGAAGAGCGAGGCGGAGCTGATGAAGGTGAGGACCACATTGGCCGGCGGGCCGACCCGGGTGGCGTCGCAGACCGTCTTCTGGACCGCCGCGAGGACGGCGCCGACGGTGACGAGGACCACGGCGCTGGTGGTCAGCGCGGCGGCGAGCAGGGCCACGGCGAGGCCGCCGACCATGCCGAGCACGACCCGGGCCAGGGTGCGGGCGCGGGCGGCGTAGGGCCGGTTGTGGCCGTAGAGCGCGCACAGCGAACCGGCCATCGTGTACATGGCGAGATCGAGGCGGCCGAGCGCGAGGAGCGTCAGGTTGGGCGGGGCGACCGAGACGACCACGCTCAGCGCGGGCTTGAACCAGATGTCGGAGGGGCGGCCGAGGCGGAGCGCTCCGGCGAGGGGAAGACGGTGGGGGGTCGCACTGCTCATGGCATCGAATTTAACACGTGTTTTACTCGTAAAATAATTGCCGCGTCCCGTGCGTGACGGCCTGTGCTCCCCCGGATGCTCCCCGCGTACCCCCTTGCGCTCGCGTGCGCTCCGCCGCCCCGGGGCATGGCGTCCTGGAAACGGGTCCGGAGCTCGTCCGGAGCGACCGTCGAGCGGGAGGTGCGCATGCACGGACCGATGTCGACAGCCTGGCTGCTGATGGCGCTGTGCGCGGCGACCGGCGCCTACTGCCTGCTGCGGATGCGCAGTGGCGTGGCCGAGCAGCGCCGGGCCGCGGGCGGTGAGGCGCTGATGGGCTTCGGCATGGCCGCGATGGCCGTGCCGGCGGCGGTGTTCACGCCGCCGGGGTGGGCGTGGCCGGTGTACGCGGCCGTGTTCGGCGCGGCGGCGCTGCGCGCGCTGTGGGCCGTGCGCGGCGACCTCGGCCATCTGCACCACCTGGTGGGCAGCGCGGCGATGGTCTACATGGCGGTGGCGATGGCCGGCGCCCCGCCCACCGCCCACCACGGTCACGGCGGCACCGGCATCCCCCTGCTGACCGGCGCCCTGCTCCTGTACTTCACCGGGTACGTACTGCTCTCCGGCGCCCGGCTGGTGCCCGCCGCCGTTCCCCTGGCCGGGGCCGCGCCGGACCGCTGGGGCGACCGTCCGGAACTGGCCCGGGCGTGCCGGCTGTCGATGGGGATCGGCATGGTGGCGATGCTGCTGGCGATGTAAGGACGGCACCGCGTCCTCCGGGTGCGGACGGGCCCCGTTGAGAAGCTCCGGCGCGCCGCGGGCGTCCGGCGGGCGCGGACTCGGCACGACCGGCTGCCCCGCACCGCTTGACCGCACCGCTCGGCCGCATCGCTCGGCCGCACCGGCGGGTGGATTTCCGCAGGTGCCGGCGTTTCCGGAGGTGCCGTTCTCCGCGCGGGTACGCGACCGGCCCGGGAGCCTCCGCCCGCCTCCGGTCATGCCGGGCTTGGCCTCGGCCGCCGTATCCACAAAGATCGCGGCATGCGCGATCGTCCCACCGCTCCCCCGCCCCCGCCCTCCTCCGCGGACCCGCCGCCGGCCTCCTCCGGCTCGCCGCCGCACCGCACGGCGGCCCGGGCCGCCGCGGTGGCCGCCCTGGCGCTCGGGGTCTGCTCGGTCCTGCTGCTCGTCCTCGTCGCGGTGCGCTGGCACCCGCTGCTCATGCTGGACGGCGACATCGCCCTCACCACCCACCGCTGGGCGGTCCGCGACCGGGCGGTGACGCAGGCGTGCCGGGTGCTGACGGACTGGGTCTGGGACCCGCTGACCATGCGTCTGCTGTGCGCGGCGGCGGCCGGGTGGCTGGTCTGGCGCCACGCGGCGTGGCGGACCGCGCTGTGGCTGGCGGGCGCCGTCGCGCTGGCGACGATCGTGCAGCAGTCGGTGAAGGCCGCCGTCGGCCGCCCCCGCCCGGCCTGGCCGGACCCCGTCGACTCCGCCCACTACGCGGCCTTCCCGTCCGGTCACGCGCTGACCGCGACCGTGGCCTGCGGCCTGCTGCTGTGGCTGCTGCGCCGCCGCGGCGCGGGCCGCGCCCTGTGGCGTACGGGGGTGACGGCGGCGGTCGTCTCGGTGGCCGGAGTGGGCGTCACCCGGGTCTGGCTGGGCGTCCACTGGGCTTCGGACGTGCTCGGCGGATGGCTGCTGGGCGCGCTGTTGGTGGCGCTGGCGGTGCTGGTGTACGAGTGGCCGCGGAAACGGCGGGAGGCCCCGGCGGGCCGACGGGGGTGAAGTGGCGGGCGCGGCCGCCGCGTTGCCCGGCTGCCGCCGGGACACCGCTCCCCGGCGAGTGCGCCACGTCGCGGCCCCGCGCGGGACCGGTCACGCTCAACAGGGCTGCTCACACGGCGATTTGTGCCTGACCGGCAAACACCTGGCGCAGTGTGCCGCCCGTCTGAGACGATCCCCCGCGTCGCCCCAGACGGACGGCTTCTCCGAGCGCCCCGAACACACGGGTGCCCCGATGCGTTGAGTATAGTTGGCTGGCAGCCAGTCAACGCAGGAGTTACAGGATGTCCCCGCGCAGCGCTTCGGTCAATGAAGAATTGCGGCGGCGTTCCAGGGAACGGCTGTTGCAGGCCGCCGTCGAACTGGTGGGCGAGCGCGGGTTCGAGGCCACGACGCTGGGCGACATCGCCGACCGGGCCGGTTCGGCGCGTGGATTGGTGTCCTACTACTTCCCCGGCAAGCGCCAGTTGGTGCAGTCCGCCGTGCACCGGCTGATGCACCGCACGCTGGAGGAGGCGCTGGAGCGGGAGCCGCGCACCGAGGACGGCCGGGAGCGGCTGGCCCGGGCCATCGACGCGATCCTGGGCCTGGCCCGGGACCGGCCGGTGCTGATGCGCCAGCACATGGCGGGCCTGCTCCAGGCCGAGGGCTTCGTGCAGTGCCCGGAGCAGCGCCGGCTGGCGGAGCTGCTCGGCGAGACCGTGGCCCGCTACGGCTCGCAGACGGTCTCGGTCGACTACCCGATGCTGCGGGCCCTGCTGATGGGCGCGGTGTACGCGGCGCTGGTGCCGGGCGTGCCGATGCCCGTACCGGCGCTGCGGGCCGAGTTGTTCCAGCGGTACGGGCTGGAGTGGGAGATGGGCGTACCCCCCGAGAACACGACGGACGCGCGGGCGGAGTGCGAGGACCTGTCCCGGTTCTTCGCCACGGAGGAGCGGCCGGAACGGGCCTGAGCGGGGACGGCGCTTCCCGAGCGGTGCGGCGCCCGCCGCCGGACGGGCGGGCACGCGGTGCGGTCGTACCGTCACGTGGTGCGGTCGTACGGTCGCACCCCCTGACGAGCGCGTACGCGTCCGGATCACTCCACCGGCCCTGCCCGCCCGGGCCGCGCGGTGCCATGCTGGAAGTGTCCGCACGCCCTTCCTTCGGGCAAGGAGTACCGCTGTGCTGCGTGTCGCCGTCGTCGGATCCGGGCCGAGCGGGTGTTACACCGCCCAGGGCCTGGTGCAGCGTGATCCGGAGGTCCTGGTGGACGTCCTGGACCGGCTGCCGTGCCCCTACGGCCTGGTCCGCTACGGCGTCGCACCGGACCACGAGAAGATCAAGTCCCTCCAGGGCAGCCTGCGGACGGTGCTGGAGCACGAGCGGGTGCGGTTCCTCGGCGGGGTGCGGGTGGGCGGCCCCGGCGGTCTGCCGGTGGAGCGGCTGAGGGAGCTGTACCACGCGGTGGTGTACTGCGTGGGCGCCGCCAGTGACCGGCGGCTGGGGATCCCCGGCGAGGACCTGCCGGGCAGCTTCTCGGCGACCGAGTTCGTCTCCTGGTACAGCGCGCACCCGGACGCGGCCGACGCCGGTTTCCTGCGCGGGGTGCGGTCGGCGGTGGTCGTCGGGGTGGGCAACGTCGCGGTGGACGTCACCCGGATGCTGGTCCGGGGTGCCGCGGAGCTGCGCGGCACGGACATCCCGCAGGCCGCGCTGGACGCGCTGGCGGCGAGCGCGCTCACCGAGGTGCACATGGTGGGCCGGCGCGGCCCGGCGCAGGCCCGCTTCACCACCAAGGAGCTGCGCGAGCTGGGCGCCCTGCCCGGCACCGACGTGACCGTGGACAAGGCCGACCTGGCGCTCGACCCGGCCGACCCCGCCGCGCTGCCGGCCGGGCAGCGCCGCAACGTGGAGGTGTTGCGCGACTGGGCGGCACGGTCCACCGAGACCGCCGCCCGGCGGATCCGGCTGCGATTCTTCCTGCGCCCGGTGGAACTGCTCGAAGCCGGCGGCCGGGTGGGCGCCGTCCGCTTCGAGCGCACGGCGCCGGACGACCGGGGCGGCGTCACCGGGACGGGCCGGTACGAGGACGTGCCCGCGCAGTTGGTGCTGCGCTCGGTGGGCTATCGCGGAGTGCCCCTGGAGGGGCTGCCGTTCGACCCCGCCGACGGCACGGTCCCGCACCGCGAGGGACGCGTCCTGCGCGACGGCGTGCCCGCGCCCGGCGAGTACGTCGCCGGGTGGATCAAGCGCGGTCCGACCGGGGTCATCGGTACCAACCGGCCCTGCGCCAAGGAGACGGTGACCTCGCTGCTCGTGGACGCCCCCGCCCTCGCCCGCGCGGACGTGCCCGCGGATCCGGTCGCCGCGCTCCGGGCGGCCGGCGTCGAACCCGTGCCCTGGGGCGGCTGGCTGGCGATCGAGCGGGCCGAGGCCGAGCTGGGGGCGCGGCTGGGCCGGAACGTGGTCAAGCTGTCCGACTGGGACGCCCTGCTGGCGGCGGCACGGGTGCCGTAGGCGGCGTGGCGGCGGGAGCGCCCGGAACGCGGGACACACAGCGGCAACAGACCTGAAATCAACAAACTGTTCAAGGCCCTTACGGTCTCCTGCTGTCCGGATCCGGATGTCGATGCCTGGATGCCCGGATGCCCGGCTGTCCTCTTGTCCGGATCCCGCCCCGTACGCCGCAGATGGAGACCTCATGGCCATGACCGCAGCCGCGCACCCCGTCGACGAGATTCCCCCCGTCCGGCAGCTGGCCGCCTTCGGGCTCCAGCACGTGCTCGCGATGTACGCGGGCGCCGTCGCGGTGCCGTTGATCGTGGGCGGCGCGATGCGGCTGCCACCCGCCGACCTGGCGTATCTGATCACCGCGGACCTGCTGGTGTGCGGGGTCGCCACGCTGATCCAGTGTGTCGGCTTCCGGTGGTTCGGGGTGCGGCTGCCGGTCATGCAGGGGTGCACGTTCGCGGCCGTGTCACCGATGGTGCTCATCGGGACGACGGACGGCGGACTGCCCGCGATCTACGGCTCGGTGATCGTCGCCGGGCTGGCGATCATGCTGCTGGCGCCGGTCTTCGGCAGACTGCTGCGCTTCTTCCCGCCGCTGGTCACCGGCACGGTGATCCTGGTCATCGGGGTCTCGCTGCTGCCGGTCGCGGGCAACTGGGCGGCGGGCGGCACCGGTTCGGAGGACTTCGGCGAGCCGCGGAACCTGGCGCTGGCGGGCTTCGTCCTGGCCGTGGTGCTCGGGGTGCAGCGGTTCGCGCCCGTCTTCGTCTCCCGGATCGCCGTGCTCGTCGGCATCGCGGCCGGGCTCGCGGTCGCCGTGCCGCTGGGGTTCACCGACTTCGGCGGGGTCGCCGGCGCCGACTGGCTGGGCATCAGCACGCCGTTCCACTTCGGGGCGCCCGAGTTCCGGGTCTCCGCCATCGCGTCCATGCTGGTGGTGGCCCTGGTGTCGATGACCGAGACCACGGGGGACCTGATCGCCGTCGGCGAGCTGACCGGGCGGCGGGCCGAACCGCGCACGCTGGCCGACGGGCTGCGCGCGGACGGCCTGTCGACCGTGCTGGGCGGGGTGTTCAACACCTTCCCGTACACGGCGTACGCGCAGAACGTGGGCCTGGTGGGGATGACCCGGGTGCGCAGCCGCTGGGTGGTCGCGGCGGCCGGCGGCATCCTGGTGCTGCTCGGTCTGCTGCCCAAGCTGGGCGCGGTGGTCGCGGCGATCCCGGCGCCGGTGCTCGGCGGGGCCGGGCTGGTGATGTTCGGGACGGTCGCGGCGAGCGGGCTGCGCACGCTGAGCCGGGTCGACTTCCGGGGCAACGGCAATCTGACCGTGGTGGCCGTCTCGGTCGCGATCGGCATGCTGCCGGTGGGCGTGCCCACGCTGTACGCGAAGTTCCCGGACTGGTTCCAGACGGTGATGAACAGCGGCATCAGCGCGGGCTGCCTGTCCGCGATCGTGCTGAACCTGCTCTTCAACCACCTTCCGGGGAAGGGTGGTTCAGCCGCCGGCCGGGACGCGGGCGGCGTCGCCGAGCCGGGCGGCCTGCCGGTCGGCCGCGGCGAGGACGCTGTCGAGCAGCCCCGGGAAGAGGCTCTCTAGATCGTCCCGGCGCAGGCCGTTCATCTTGGCCGTGCCCCGGTAGACCTGCCGGACGACCCCGCTCTCCCGCAGCACCCGGAAGTGGTGCGTGCTGGTGGACTTGGTCACCGGCAGGTCGAACTGCGAGCAGGCCAACTCCGCTTCCTTGGCGGCCAGTTCACGAACGATCCGCAAGCGCATCGGGTCGGACAGCGCGTGCAGCACGGACTCCAGCCGGATGTGCTCACGCTCCGGGTGCGGCAGCGCGCGGCCGGTGGCGGCTGTCTCGGTCACGGGGTCCGCCCTTCGTCACGGGACTCCTTCGATGGCCATCGTACGAGATCTCCCGTAGTTCGACACCTGCCGTAGTTTCACGTTCGTCGTAGTACGATGGATGACGTACGAGAGGATCAAGCCGTCCGCGACGAAATGGAGTCCGTCATGCCCGCGCTCTTCGAGCCCCTCACCCTGCGCGAAGTGACCATCCCGAACCGGGTGTGGATGGCGCCGATGTGCCAGTACTCGGCCGAGCCGGAGGGTCCGCTCGCCGGCGTGCCGCACGACTGGCACTTCGCGCACTACGCGGCGCGGGCCGCCGGAGGCACCGGGCTGATCGTGACGGAGGCCACCGCGATCGCCCCCGAGGGCCGGATCTCCCCGTACGACCTCGGACTGTGGAACGACACCCAGGTGGAGGCCTTCCGGCGGATCACCCGCTTCCTCACCGAGCAGGGCACCGTGCCCGGAATTCAGCTCGCTCACGCCGGCCGGAAGGCGTCGACGGACCGGACGTGGAAGGGCGGCGGACCCGTCGGGCCGGAGGCGCACGGCTGGCAGCCGGTCGCCCCGAGCGCGCTGCCGTTCGACGAACGGCACCCGGTGCCGACCGAACTGACGGTTGCTCAGATCCAGGAGATCGTCGGGCAGTTCGCCGCCGCCGCGGGCCGGGCGCTGGCCGCGGGCTTCGAGACCGTGGAGATCCACGGTGCCCACGGCTACCTGGTCAACGAGTTCCTCTCCCCGCTCTCCAACCGTCGCACGGACGCCTACGGCGGCTCGTACGAGAACCGCACCCGGTTCGCCCTGGAGGTCGTGGACGCGGTACGCGAGGTGTGGCCCGCGGAGAAGCCGGTGCTGTTCCGCATCTCCGCCACCGACTGGCTCGACGAGGGCGGCTGGACCGCGGACGACACGGTCCGCTTCGCCCGTGACCTGCACGCCCACGGCGTGGACCTGCTCGACGTCTCCACCGGCGGCAACGCCAACGGCGTCAGCATCCCGACCGGGCCGGGCTACCAGGTGCCGTTCGCCGCCCGGGTGAAGGCCGAGACCCCGCTGCCGGTCGGCGCCGTCGGGCTGATCACCGAGGCCGGGCAGGCCGAGAAGATCGTGGCGAACGGCGAGGCGGACGTGGTCCTGCTCGGCCGCGAGCTGCTCCGCGACCCGTCCTGGGCCCGGCGCGCAGCCCGCGAACTGGGTGCGGAGATCCGGGTGCCGATCCAGTACCACCGGTCGGTCTGACCCCGCTCCCGACGGCCGGACCACACCGGACCGCACCGGACCACTCCGGCCGGACGACACCTGCCGGACCGCACCGGGCGGTCCGGTGCCGGTGCCGGTGCCGGTGGCCGTACGGTTGCTCCTTGCTGCCTTCGCCCCACAGTGGTGAGCATGCCGAACCGAGTAGCCGTCCTGTCCGACATCCACGGAGTCCTGCCGGCCCTGGAGGCAGTGCTCGCCGAACCGGATGTCGGCGCCGCCGACCGCATCGTGCTCACCGGCGACATCGCCGCCGGTCCGCAACCCACCCAGGTCCTCGACCTGCTGACCGGCCTCGGCGACCGCGTCAGCTGGATCAGCGGCAACGCCGACCGTGAACTCCTCGAGTACCGCCGGGGACAACGCGACACGATCCCCGATCCGATCGCTCCCTGGGCGGCCGCACAACTCCGCGAGGACCATCTCCACCTGCTCGCCTCGTTGCCCCGATCCCTCTCCCTGTCCGTGCACGGCCTGGGCGAGGTGCTGTTCTGCCATGCCACCCCTCGTGACGACGAGGAGGTCGTCCTCGTCGACTCCCGTCCCGCCCGGTGGCGGGACGTCTTCGCGGGGCTCGACCCTGACATCCGCACCGTGGTCTGCGGCCACACCCACATGCCGTTCGTCCGCCTCGCCCACGGCCGACTGGTGATCAACCCCGGCAGCATCGGGATGCCCTACGGGCGCCCCGGGGCGCACTGGGCCCTTCTGGGGCCGGGCGTCGAACTCCGCACCACGCACTACGACACCGAGGCCGCCGTCACCCGGCTCGGCCAGGGCTCGTCCTACCCCGGGATCGCCGAGTGGGCCGACTACTTCCTGCACGCTCGGGCGACCGACACCGACGCCCACGCGGTCTTCGCCGCACGGGTCGGACGCGGCCCTGCCCGTGACACTCACCCGTAGGTGGCGTGGCGGCCGGTCCCGGCCGTCACCTCGTGGGCAGGAGTCGTCCCACCGTCCGCTCCAGGCGGGGCAGTGACCGCTGGCCCGCCAGGGCCAGGGCGATCGCGGCCACGACGCCCGCCCACGCGAACGGGCCGAGCGGGGTGCAGCCGAACGCGCGGCTGAGGACCGGGGTCTGGACCACGGCGACGAGCGCCAGCGCGGAGCCCAGCGAGGTCACCTGCACCAGCCGGCTGTCCCGCCGGTCGAGCAGGGTCTGCACCAGCTGGGTGCCGACCACCCCGCACAGGGCCATGGTGCTGGAGCGGCGGGCGGTGCCCGGGGTGAAGCGGCCGATCAGCCAGGCCGTGACCGCGCCCAGACAGGTGGTCAGCGCCCGGTGCCGGATCTGCCGCAGCAGCGGGGCGCCCAGCACCGCGGCGGCGTCCTCCGGCGACCCGCCGCCCGCCCGGACCGTGCCCTGACCGTCCTCCTTCTCCGTCACCGCCACGGCCATCGACGGGAAGAGGTCGGTGAACAGGTTCACCATCAGCATCTGCCGGGTGGACAGCGGCGCCCGCCCGGACAGCAGGGTCCCGATGATGCCGAACCCGACCTCGCCCGCGTTGCCGCCGATCAGGATGGCGATGGCGTCGGCCACGCTGTGCCACAGGGCGCGGCCTTCGCCGACCGCGTCGACCAGGACCGTCAGATCGTCGTCGGTCAGCACGATGTCCGCCGCGTTGCGGGCGGCGGCCGAGCCCCGGGCGCTGATGCCGACGCCGATGTCCGCCGCGCGGATCGCCGCGGCGTCGTTGGCACCGTCGCCGACCATGCCGACCACCCGGCCCGCGTCCCGCAGCGCCTCCACCACCTGGAGCTTCTGCTCGGGCGCCACCCGGGCCACCACGCCCGCGTCGCGCAGCATCCGGGCCCGGGCCGCCCGGTCGGCGGCGGCCAGCTCATCGCCGGTGACGACCACCGTGTCCGCGGGCCAGCCCAGGTCGGCGGCGATGGCCCGCGCGGTCTGCGGATGGTCGCCGGTGAGCATCACCGGCCGTACGCCCGCCCCGTTGAGCGCGTCCACCAGTGCCGTGGAGGTCACCCGCGGTACGTCGGACAGCGCCAGCAGGCCGATGAACTCCAGGTTCTCCAGCGGCCGTTCGAGGGCCTCGTCCTCCTGCTCGGCCGGATCGAGGCGCCGTTCGGCCACCGCGAGCACCCGCAGCCCGTCCCCGGCCAGCGCGTGGGCGGTGTCGGCGGCGTGCTCCGGCAGCCCGGCGCAGGCGGGCAGTACGGTCTCGGGGGCGCCCTTGACCACCAGCACGGGCGGACCGTCCCCGGCGCGGCCGACGGCGGCGGCGTATCCGCGCGCGGCCTCGAACGGCAGGTCGGCGCTCCGGGACCAGTCCGGGTCGGGCGGGGCCGCGGCGAGCACGGCCTCGTCGGTGGCGTGCACCGGCCGGCCGGAGCCGCCGTCGAGCTGCGGACAGGCCCGCGCGGCGGCCCGTACGGTGTGCTCGGCGCCGGGGTCGTCCACGGCGTGGACCTCGCCCTCGGTGTCGGCGGTCCGCACCAGGCGCAGCCGGTTCTCGGTGAGCGTGCCGGTCTTGTCGAAGCAGATGGTGTCCATGCGGCCCAGCGCCTCCAACGTGCGCGGGGTGCGCACCAGCACACCGCCCCGGCTGAGCCGGCGGGCCGCGGCCAGCTGGGCGACCGTCGCCACCAGCGGCAGCCCTTCCGGTACGGCGGCCACGGCCACCGACACGCCGCCGCTGACCGCCTCGCGGATCGGGGTGCCGCGCAGCAGCGCCAGGCCCGTCACCGCGGCGCCGCCGCCGAGGGTCAGCGGCAGCGCCTTGCGGCTCAGTTCCTGGAGCCGGGCCTGCACTCCGCCGGCCGGGGGCGTGCGCGCGGCGAGGTGGACGGCGCGGGCCGCCTCGGTGCGGTCGCCGGTGTCGACCACGACGGCCCGGGCCTCGCCCGCCACCACCGTCGTCCCTTCGAAGACCATGCAGCGCCGATCGGCGACGGCGGCGTGCGGGGTGGGGTCGGTCTGCTTCTCCACCGGCAGCGACTCGCCGGTGAGCGCGGACTCGTCCACCTCCAGGCCCTCCTGCCACAGCAGCCGGGCGTCGGCGGGCACCACGTCGTCCGTCTTGAGCTGGATCACATGGCCGGGCCGCAGCCGGCCCGCGTCCACGGTGCGGGTGCCGCCGGCCGGGGCCTCGGCCTGCGGCGGCACCAGGCGGGCCTTCTGCTTCTGTTCCGCGACGAGTCCGGACAGCGCCCGTTCGGCCCGTAGCCGCTGGAGGCCGCCGACCAGGGCGTTCAGGTCCAGGGCGCCGACCACGAGCAGCGCGTCCACGACCGAGCCGAGGATGGCGGACGCCGCCGAGCCGACGGCCAGTACGGGGGTCAGCGGGTCCTGGAGTTCGCTCCGGACGGCCCGGCCGAGCCGGTACGACCAGCGGACGGGCGCCGCGGCCGGGTGCCCGGTGACGCCCTTGGCCGCCTTGCGCACCCGGGCGGTCAGCGTGTCGGCCCCGGTGTCGGCGGCCGGTTCCCGGGCCAGCCGGTCCTGGGCCTCGTCCACGTCCAGTTCGTGCCAGTGCACCCGGGGGCGCGGGTGCGGGGCGCGGGCCGTCGCCACGCCGAGCGCGGCGCGCACCCCGGACAGCAGCGCGGAGGCGGCGCCCGCGTCGACCGGCGCGTGCCGCAGCCCCGGCAGCACGGCCCGGCGGCCCCTGCCGCCGCCGGACTCGCCGACGGCGACGAGCAGCCCGGACAGCGCGGCGCCGGAGCGGGCCAGCGTCTGGGCCCGGCGGCCGACCCGGCGGGCGGCCGGGACCGCGGTCAGGACCCGCCACACGTCGGGCAGGCCGTGCGGGGCGAGCAGGTCGGCGCCCCAGACGACCGCGCCGTCCCGGTCGGTCAGGGCGAGGGCGATGTCGGCGGCGCGCAGGGCGGCCAGGACGTCGTGCTCGGCGGCCGTGCGCACGCGGGCGACCACCAGGACGGCGCCCTCCTCGCCGCGCGCCTCGTAGACCACGTCGTCCAGCGGCCGTCGAGGGTCGACGACCTGGTCGGCGAGGCCGGTGAAGTCCTCCAGGGCCGGATCGTCCACGAGCACGACCCGCAGTCCGGCCCGGCGGGCGGCGTCCAGCACCGGTTCGGCCCACGGGTCGGGTTCGCCGTCCTCGGTGCGCAGCGCGCCGGGGTGCAGTACGACGGTGCCGGCCATCTCCAGCTGGCGCAGCCGCTCCGGGGCGCGGACCAGCACGCCGGTGCGGGACAGCGCGCCGGAGAGCACGGCGTGGAAGGCGGCCGGGCCGTAGCGGGCCGCCTTCGGGGAGCCGGCCAGCACCGCCTCCGCCGCCTCGTTGGCGTCGTGCTTGACCAGCAGGGTGGCCGCCGCGCCGAGCACGCTGCCGGCGGAGGCGTGGGCGGCGTACTCCTGGGCCGGGGAGACTCGCAGCGGGGGTCGGGGCGGGCCGTCCGGGGCGATGCTGACCCGCTGCGGGGCGCACAGCCGGTCGTGCACCGCGTCGAAGGCGGCCGAGCGGGCCACCGTCTCGGCCACCTGGCAGGCGCGCAGGGCGCCGTCGAGTATCAGCGAGGTGGGGCTCTGCCCGGCGCCGTGCACGGCGGCGTTGGCGCAGGCCAGCGCGAGGTCCATGCCGGAGTCGCCGAGCCGGGCGCGCAGCCGGTCGCGGAAGCCCGGGTTCTCCCGCAGCAGGGTCACCACGGCGGTCACCATCCGGGGGGACGGCGGCAGCCGCAGCGTGTAGGCGGTCAGGGCCACGGCGATGCCGACGGCGTCGGCGGCGAGCGTGGCCGCGGCGGCGCGCACCCCGGCCGGGTCGGCGGGGTGCGTGGTCTCGGCGACGTCCCCGTCGGCCAGTGCCAGGCCGTGCCGTTCGGCCAGGTCCGCGGCGTGCGCGAGGACCCGGTCGGCGGCCTGTTCGCCGGTCGCGGTCACGACCAGGCGGGCGAGCCCCTGGTCCCAGTAGGCGATGAGCACCTCGGGGTGTTCCTCGAGTGCCTCGGCCAGCCTGCGCGCCAGGTGCGCGGTGCCCCCGGTCCCCCGCGCCGGGTCCCGCTCCAAGGGGCGTACGGCCAGATGGGCGCGGGCGCCGGAGCGCCAGTGGGTACCGGCGCCGGGCAGCGCGTTGCGGGCCACCCGGGCGACCCGTGCGGCGGTGTCCGCGCCGCGCACCCCGGCGCGCGCGGTACTCGCGGCGGCACCGGCGGCCATGCCGACCGCCGGTGCCGCCGCCCGCGCGAGCAGGCGTGGTGCCGCGGGCAGCAGCCGTGCGGCGGCTGTCGGCGCCGTCAGCAGTCCGGCCACCATGACCTCCTAGAGCGTGGTGCGTTCGGGTCGGGCGGTCGGCCCGAGCGGGCCCGAGGACGTCCTGCTCCCGGAGGCCCTGGTCCCGGACGTCCCGGCGCCGTGGTCGGATGCGGGAGGCCCCGGCGCCTCGGTGTGTCCCGGTCCCTTGGCGCGCCCGGGGGCCGGGTCTCCCGCGTGGCTCCCGCTGCCGCCCGGCGCGCTCTCGACCACCCGGCCGTGTCCCGCGCCGGACCTGAGGGCGGCGGTGCCGAGGTCGTGCGCGGGCTCCGGGCGCGGCCCGGTGGTGTCCCCGGCCCGCGCCGGCCGGCCGGGCCGGGGCTGGGTGAGCCAGGCCACCGCCGCGCCGGTGAGCGCCACGGGCCACTCCACCACGCCCGCCACGCCGAGCACCCCGGCGCCCGCGTACACCGCCATGCGCCGGCCGCGGGGCGAGACCGCGCCGATCTTGTCGAGTGTCTCCTCGGCGGCCCTGCCCACCGTTCCGGCGCCGGGCACCCTGCGCAGGACCGAGGTGGCGCCGCGCAGGGGCGCCGTGAGGACCGACGACGACTTCTGCTCAGCCATGACTCTCCTCGGGGGTGAGATCGCCTTGCGTGCCCACCGAGTGCCCGCGACCGCGCTGGTCACCCCCTCCTTCCCGGGGGGACGCCCACTGCTACCAGGAAACCTCTCCGCCCCGCGCGACGCCACCCCCGCCCGCGGGGATGACCGAGGTCGAGCGGCGTGCCGGGCTCACGGACCGTGCCGGGGCGCCGTACGCGGCGCGGCGATCTCGGCGGGATCCCGGGGCGGGGCGGTGCGCACCGACCGGCCGTCCCCTGCCGGACCGGTGCGCCTCCGCGAGTGATCAACCCACCGTGCAGGCGCTCCCGTTGAGGCTGAACGCGGTCGGCGCCGTGCTGTCGCCGGTGTGGGTGGCCTGGTAGCCGAGGGTGACGCTCGCGCCGGGGGCGATGGTGGCGTTGTACGCGGCGTTGGTCGCGGTCACCGCGCCGGTGCGGGCGCTGTAGTCGGCGTTCCAGCCGTTGGTGATGGTCTGGCCGGCCGGGAGGGCGAAGCCGAGTTTCCAGCCGTTCACCGGGGCCGTGCCGGTGTTGGTGACGGTCACGGAGGCGGTCAGGCCGGTGCTCCAGGTGCTGACGGCGGCCGTGACCGCGCAGGGCCCGGCGGGCGGCTGCGGACCGGTGCCGCCGTCGCCGTCGAGGCCGAAGAAGGTGAGGGCGCGGGAGGCCATGCCCCAGCTGTAGAGGTTGTGGCCGACGCCCTGGAGGCTGATCGCCTCGACGGGGGCCGTGTCACCGGTGCCGCCGTAGCGGGTGCGGATCCAGCCGGTGGCGGGGGTGTCGGTGGCGGCGGGGGTCTCGCTCACGCCGAGCACGTTCGTCCACTGCTTGACCGCCTCCCCGAAGTTGGGGTAGCGCAGGGTGTCGTCCTCGGTGCCGTGCCACAGCTGCACGCGCGGTCGCGGACCAGTGTGGCCGGGGTGGGCGGCGCGCACCAGGTCGCCCCACTGCCGCGCGGTGCGGGTGACGGTGCCGCCGGCGCAGGCGCTGTTCCACTCGGAGCCGTCGGTGGTGGCGAAGCAGCCGAAGGGGACGCCGGAGAAGGCGGCGCCCGCCGCGAACACGTCGGGGTAGTCGCCGAGCAGGACGTTGGTCATCATCGCGCCGGAGGAGATGCCGGTGACGAAGATCCGGCCGGTGTCGGCCGCGTAGGCGCGGGTCGCCCAGTCGACCATGGACCGGATGCCGACCGGGTCGCTGCCGCCGTCACGGCGCAGCGCCTGCGGGGAGGAGACGTCGAAGCACTTGCTGGCGCGGGTGACGGACGGGTACACGAGCACGAATCCGTGCCGGTCGGCCAGCGAGGGCCATTCGGTGCCGGAGTACATCGCGGAGGCGGAGCCGCCGCACCAGTGCACGGCCACGACGATCGCCGGGTGCGGGCCGACGTTCCGCGGGACGTAGACGTACATCTGGAGGTCGCTGGGGTTGGCGCCGAATCCGGTGACCTCGGTGAGAGTGGCCGCGGGGACGGCCCCGGTCCGCGCCTGGGCCGGCGGCGCGGCGAGGCCGAGGACCGCGAGGAGCGGCAGCAGGACGCCCAGCAGGGCGACGAGTACGGGGCGCGGGCCGGTTCCCGACCGGTGCGGTGTGGGGGGCACGTCACCTGTCCCTTCTGATCGCGGGTCGTACGGGGGCGTGCTGTGTGCGTCTCGCGCGGGGAGGACCACCCGGCATCGTGGCATGGACACGCACGTCATGGAAGCGCTCCCACCCCACTTCTCGCGGACCGGAAAAGCGCTGCGCGACCCGTTGACTAGAAAGCGCTTGCATCCTACGGTCCGTTCATCAGCGTGACCGCCCGGCCCGCAAGGAAGCCGTTTCGGCCACGCATCCCCGCAATTGCGTTCCACACGGCGTACGTGGTTCACGTACACAACCCCCACAGAGCGGCACCCCCACGGAAGAAGGCATTTCGGGACATGACCTCATCAGCGACCTCGCGCGGTCTGCTCGGCGGACTCGCCACCCTCGGACTTACGCTTGGCATGATCATGACCTCGGGAGCACCGGCGGACGCGGCCACCTGGCCGACCCCGAACGGCAGCCAGGCGGTCTCCTCCACCATCTCGGTGTCCGGCACCAAGGACTACGGGATGAAGCGGCTGTACGGCAGCGGCGACCTCGGCAGCGACGGCCAGGGCGAGGACCAGGGGCCCCTGCTGGAACTGGCCCCCGGCGCGGTCCTCAAGAACGTCGTCCTCGGCGCGCCCGCCGCCGACGGCGTCCACTGCCTGGGCAGCTGCACGCTGCAGAACGTGTGGTGGGAGGACGTCGGCGAGGACGCGGCCACCTTCCTCGGCTCGTCGTCGTCCAACGTCTACACCGTCAGCGGCGGCGGGGCGAAGGAGGCGAGCGACAAGGTGTTCCAGTTCAACGGCGCCGGCACGCTGAACGTCTCGAACTTCGCGGTGAAGAACTTCGGCACGTTCGTCCGCTCCTGCGGCAACTGCAAGACGCAGTACAAGCGGACGATCAACCTCAGCGGCATCGAGGCGACCTACAAGGGCAGCAGGCTCGTCGGCATCAACACCAACTACGGCGACAGCGCGACCCTGCGGACCATCACGATCGTCGGCGACACCGGCAAGAAGATCGTTCCCTGCCAGAAGTACATCGGCAACAACACCGGCGCCGAACCGACCACCAACGGCTCGGGCCCGGACGGCACGTACTGCAAGTACTCCAGCTCGGACATCACCTACAAGTGACCCCCGAGGGCCGGGCCGCCGACGACGGCGGCCCGGCCGGTCGATCTCCTCGGCCAGAACCCGGACCTCGGCGGCGGCGAGGCCGCTCGCCTGTACCGCGTCACCTTCTCAGGGAAGGCGGAGGCGGGTTCCGGCCCGCTCGCGGTCACGCGATGCGCGCCACCCCGCCCCAGCCGGCGCGGTCGGTGAGGCGGCCGGTGTTTGCCTCGGGGCGCCAGCGAGGCCAGCTCGTGAAGCCGGGTTCGACGAGTTCCGTGCCTTCGAAGAGTTCCACGGCCACCGACGGTTCACGGAAAATGTACGGGATCGCCCCGGACCGGTTGTATTCGTCCTGCACCACTTGGTGCTCCGGGTCGGAGGCGGTCGAGTGGCTCAAGGAGAGATAACTTCCCGAAGGGAGCCGGTCCACCAGCCTGCGTACGAGCCCGCGCGCCTCGTCCCAGTCCACGATGTGGCCCAGGACATCGTTGATGACCAGAGCGATCGGCTTGTTCATGTCCAGCGTCCTGGCCGCGCCGTCCATGACGGCGCCCGTCTCCCGCATGTCGCTCTGCACATAGGCGGTAGCGCCCTCGGGAGTGCTGGTGAGCAGCGCGTGGACGTGGAGCAGCACGATGGGGTCGTGATCCACGTACACCACCCGGGAGTCGGGCGCGATCCGCTGTGCGACCTCGTGGGTGTTGTCGCGCGTGGGCAACCCGGCCCCGAGGTCGATGAACTGACGGATACCGGCGTCCCGGGCCAGGAATGTGATGGTGCGCCGAAGAAAGTCCCGCGATTCGCCCGCGAACGGCACGATGTTGGGGTACTTGCTGCTATAGGCATCGCCGGCCGCCTGGTCTGCCGGGTAGTGGTCTTTCCCGCCCAGCCAGTAGTTCCAGACGCGAGCGCTGTGCGGAACGGACGTGTCGATCCGCGGGGACGGACCAGTGGGTTCGGTCATGCCAGTACTTCCTTCGACTCGTCAGGCCAGTACATGTACACCCTGCCGCCCCCCGCACCCGCAGGGGTGCCTCGGCCGCGACCACCCTCCGCTGCGGGCACGGTGCGTGCGTGCCCCCGCTGCGCCCCTACGCCCCGCGCGTCCCGAGCCCCGCGCCGAGGTCCCGGCGATAACCGGCGTACGCCGTGCGCAGTTCCTCGCCCGGCCAGTCGGCGGGCAGCAGGGCGGGCGGCAGGACGGGGTCGGTGAGCAGATGGCGGACGGCCGCCGCGTAGGCGGTGAAACGGTCGGCCGGGCGGTCCGCCCGGCCCGCGCGCGCGAGCAGGGAGCGCGCGGTGGCCGCCCATTCGGCCAGCGGCCACAACCGGGTGGCCAGCGCCCCCGCGGGCTCGTCGGGACGGGCCGTGTACGTCAGCGCCACCCGGTGCACCTCGGCGGGCAGCGGCCGGTCGAGGTTGGCCGGGCGCAGCCACACGCCCTCGCGCAGTTCGGCCAGGCGCAGGGCGGACAACCGGGCGCGCAGGTCGGCGCGTTCGGCGGGGCCGCGCCCGGTCGCCGTGATCACCACCATCTCCCAGTCGCCGCGCCACGCCCGCGTGCGCGGCCGTACGGCGTCGTCCTGGCGCCGCTGCCGCTCCAGCAGCCGGTCGCTGAGCCGGTAGACGGCGTCCGCGCGCCGCAGGTCCCCGGCGGTCACCATCCGGCTCAGCGCGGCCCGCAGCGTGGAGCCGCCGATCCCGAACGGCTCCACGAGCCGGACCAGGTCCCGCACCGGCAGCTCCGGCGGGTGCACGCCCAGGAGCAGGCTCAGCACCACCGACCGGGCGGACAGCGGTCGCAGGTCCGCCGGTTCCGGCACCGGCCGGTCCGGCTCCGCCGGGACGTTCACGCACATGGACCCGTACTGTACGCGCGTCGGCTTATTGCGGTATTGCTGCGACCGCACGAAGAGTGCAACATGTTTCCATGGTCTCGATTCCCGCGCAGTCGCCGTCCCAGCCCCAGTCCGGCACGCACGACGTCACCAACCAGCCCCCGCCGCTCGCCCCGTACGACGCCTCGGACGACCCGGCCCTGCTGGAGGGGCTGCGCCGGGAGGGCGCCGGATGGGCCGAGGAGAACCTCCGGCGGCTGGGGGCGCGCGCCGGAAGCGCGCAGGCGCAGGAGTGGGGCGAGCTGGCGAACCGGTACGAGCCGGTGCTGCGCACCCACGACCGCTACGGCCACCGCGTCGACGAGGTCGACTTCCACCCCGCCTGGCACCACCTGATGCGGACGGCGGTCGCCGAGGGCCTGGCCGGCGCCCCGTGGGCCGACGACCGGCCGGGCGCGCACGTGGCCCGGACCGCGGGCGGCCTGGTGTGGGGGCACACCGAGGCGGGACACGGCTGCCCCACCTCGATGACGTACGCGGCCGTACCCGCCCTGCGCGCCCAGCCGGAACTGGCCAAGGTGTACGAACCGCTGCTCACCAGCCGGGAGTACGACCCCGAGCTGCGCGTGCCCACCGACAAGCCCGGGCTGCTCGCCGGGATGGGCATGACGGAGAAGCAGGGCGGCTCCGACGTCCGTACGAACACCACCACCGCCACGCCCACCGGGGAGCCGGGCGTGTACACGCTGCTCGGCCACAAGTGGTTCACGTCGGCGCCGATGTGCGACGTCTTCCTGGTGCTCGCGCAGGCCCCGGGCGGGCTGTCGTGCTTCCTGGTGCCGCGCGTCCTGCCGGACGGCAGCCGCAACACGTTCCGCATCCAGCGGCTGAAGGACAAGCTGGGCAACCGCTCCAACGCCTCCTCCGAGCCGGAGTTCGACCGGACCGTGGCCTGGCTGGTGGGGCCGGAGGGGCGGGGCGTGAAGACCATCATCGAGATGGTCAACTGCACCCGGCTGGACTGTGTGATGGCCTCGGCGACCCTGATGCGCAAGACGCTGGTCGAGGCGGGCCACCACGCCCGGCACCGCAGCGCGTTCGGCGCCCGGCTGGCCGACCAGCCGCTGATGCGCAACGTGCTCGCCGATCTCGCGCTGGAGTCGGAGGCCGCGACGACGCTCACGCTGCGCCTCGCGGGCGCGGCGGACCGCACGGTGCGCGGCGACGCCGGGGAGCGGGCCTTCCGGCGCATCGCCACCGCCGTCGGCAAGTACTGGGTCACCAAGCGGGGCCCGGCCTTCACCGCCGAGGCCCTGGAGTGCCTGGGCGGCAACGGGTACGTCGAGGACTCCGGCATGCCCCGGCACTACCGGGAGGCCCCGCTGCTGTCGATCTGGGAGGGCTCCGGGAACGTCAACGCGCTCGACGTGCTGCGCGCCCTCGGCCGGGAACCGGACACCGCCGAGGCCCTGTTCGCCGAACTCGCCCTGGCGCGCGGGGCCGACGCCCGCCTCGACGCGACCGTGGCCGCGCTCAAGGACGGACTGGCCGGAACCGATCAGGTGGGCGCCCGCCGGCTGGTCGAGCGGATGGCGCTCGCGCTCCAGGCCTCCCTGCTGGTACGGCACGCCCCGCACCCGGTCGCGGACGCCTTCTGCGCGTCCCGGCTGGGCGGCGACTGGGGCCACGCGTTCGGCACCCTGCCCGCCGGCACCGGCTTCGACGCCATCCTGGAACGCGCCCTGCCCGGCCGGAACTGACCACATCCCGCCCCCCGGTGCGCGCCGCGCGTCACGGCACCGACGACGCCGGGAGCCGGTCGTCCCCACGCGCTCCGGCCCCCGGGGCCGGAGCGACGGACCCAATACTCCGCTACTCCGCGCACGCGAGAGGGCGGCTGGCCGGAGGGGAGCGGTCCCGTGGTCAGACCATACGCCCCCACTGCGGGCCGAGGCGGGCCCATTCCGTGTCCCACTCCCGCATGCGGCGGCGCTCCAGGCGGCCCCGTACGGCCAGGCCCGCGACGCAGGGCACGGCGGCGGCGCTCACGCCGACCAGGAGGCCGATCAGGGTGGCCCGTAAGGCGCCCTCGGAGGCGCTGGTGGGGCGGTCGACCAGCCGGCCCCGCGGGTCGGTCCAGACGGTGACCGGCGTGCCGGGCCCGCTGCCGGAGCGCACCCGGATCCGGCCGGTGTGGGAGGAGCCGTCGACCGCCGTCCAGCGGACCTCGGTCCAGACCCGCTCCCCCGCCGAGGCGCGGTCGTCCCGCGCGGCCGGCTTCGCCGGGACCGGTGTGACGACCCGGGCCACGGTGGGCCGCCGCAGGGCCCGTTCGCGGGCGAGCCCGTGCTCCACCGCGCCGGCCGCCGCCAGGCCCGCCAGCACTCCGGCCAGGACGGTCAGCAGGAAGGCGCCGAGCACCACCCATGCCTCCACCACGTCGGCCCGGCGCCTGAGCGGGTTACGCCGCCATCGCCACAGCCACACCTTCGGACCACGGAACGCCTTCAAGGGCATCCATCCTCCTCACGAGCGCACCGACCGGCCGGACCGCCCCCTCCCGTACGGGAGGGACCGCTCCGCTGCTCACGACGAGCCGTCACCCCGACGGTCGCACGAGACACCCCTCTCGCGCAGGCGCATGCCGGAACGGAACCGGCCGATCTTCGTCACCGGCCGGTGACATGGGCCGTGAGCAGCGCGGACGCCCATGGCGGGGGGATTGTCAGTGGTGGGGTGCACACTGGCCGACATCTGACGACTACGCGGACAACGGCGTCCCGGAGGTGATCGGCCCATGGCCGAGGTACTGCTCGCGGTGGGAACCCGAAAGGGCCTGTTCATCGGGCGGCGACGGGGCGGCGGCCCCTGGGAGTTCGACGAACGTCCGTACTTCGACGCGCAGGCCGTGTACTCGGTCGCGATCGACACCCGGGCCACCCGGCCCCGGCTGCTGGCGGGCGGCTCCAGCACGCACTGGGGGCCGTCGGTGTTCCACTCCGACGACCTCGGCCGCACCTGGACCGAACCGGCCCGGCCCGCCGTGAGGTTCCCGGAGGACACCGGCGCCTCGCTGGAGCGCGTCTGGCAGCTGCACCCGTCCGCGGCCGAGCCGGACGTGGTGTACGCGGGCACGGAACCGGCCGCGCTGTACCGCTCGGAGGACCGCGGCGAGAGCTTCGCCCTGGTCCGGCCGCTGTGGGAGCACCCGTCCCGGTCCCGGTGGGTGCCGGGCCTGGGCGGTGAGGGCCTGCACACGGTGCTCACCGACGCGCGCGATCCGCGGGCGGTGACGGTGGCCGTCTCGGCGGCGGGGGTGTTCCGCACGACGGACGGCGGCGCGAGCTGGGCGCCGTCCAACTCCGGGGTGTCCGCGGTGTTCCTGCCGGACCCGTATCCGGAGTTCGGCCAGTGCGTGCACAAGGTCGCCAGAGACGCGCGCACCCCGGACCGGCTGTATCTCCAGAACCACTGGGGGGTGTACCGCAGCGACGACGCGGGCGCGCGGTGGACCGACATCGGCGCGGACCTGCCGTCCACGTTCGGCTTCGCGGTGGCCGCCCACCCGCACCGGGGCGACACGGCGTACGTCTTCCCGATCGACGCCGACGTCGACCGGGTGCCCGCCGGGCACCGCTGCCGGGTGTTCCGCACGGCCGACGCGGGCCGCTCCTGGGAACCGCTGGCCGAGGGACTGCCGGAGGCGGACCACTACGGCACGGTGCTGCGGGACGCCCTGTGCACGGACGACAACGACCCCGCCGGGGTGTACTTCGGCAACCGCAACGGCGAGGTGTTCGCCTCCGCCGACGACGGCGACAGCTGGCACCCGCTGGCCGCCCACCTGCCGGACGTACTGTGCGTACGAGCGGCGGTGATCGGCTGACCGGCCCACGGGCGAACCCGGCCGCACCCCCCGCGCGCACCGGTGGCGGGGGCGGCCGGGCGGGCCGGTGCGGGTGGCCGGACCCGGTCGTGCTCCGGCCGTCGGTTGATCGGCGACGGGTGTACGGCAGTAGGGTGACGCCCGTGGCACCACGACCGTTGCATGAAATCGTCGAACCGGGCTGGGCGAAGGCCCTCGAACCCGTCGCCGGACGGATCGCCGACATGGGCGACTTCCTGCGCGCGGAGATCGCCGCGGGACGCACGTACCTCCCGTCCGGACCGAACGTCCTGCGGGCCTTCCAGCAGCCCTTCGACGAGGTACGGGTCCTGATCGTCGGTCAGGACCCGTACCCCACCCCCGGGCACGCGGTGGGGCTGTCGTTCTCCGTGGCCCCGGAGGTACGACCGCTGCCGCCCAGCCTGATCAACATCTTCCGCGAGCTGCACAGCGACCTCGGGCTGCCGCAGCCGTCCACCGGGGATCTCACCCCGTGGACACAGCAGGGCGTCCTGCTGCTCAACAGGGCGCTGACCACCGCGCCGCGCAGCCCGGGGGCGCACCGCGGCAAGGGCTGGGAGGAGGTCACCGAGCAGGCGATCCGGGCCCTGGCGGCACGCGGCAAGCCGCTGGTGTCCATCCTGTGGGGCCGCGACGCCCGCAATCTGCGTCCGCTGCTCGGCAGTCTGCCGGCGGTGGAGTCCGCGCACCCCTCGCCGATGTCGGCCGACCGCGGCTTCTTCGGCTCGCGCCCGTTCAGCCGGGCCAACGACCTGCTGATCCAGCAGGGCGGACAGCCGGTGGACTGGCGTCTGCCGTGACGGCCGCGGGGTATCTCGCCGTGGACTCCGGCGGTTCCGGCCTCCGGGTCGCCGTCGGTGTGCCCGGGCGGGAGCCCTCGGCGCGGGGGGAGACCCGGGAACCGGTCCGTACCGGTGTCCGGGGCATCGACCCCGCCCACCTGATGGCCCAGCTCGTCCCGGTGGCCCGCTCGCTGGCCGTCGAGGCGGGACTCGACGCCCTGCCCACGGCCGTCGTCGGCGCCGCCGGGTTCGCCAGCCTGGGCGACGCCCTGCGCGCCGAACTGCCCGGCGCCCTCGCCCGGGAACTGGGCGTGCGTGCCGTGGCGCTGGCCGCGGACGCCGTCACCGCCTACGTCGGCGCCCTCGGGCCGCGTCCGGGCGCCGTGCTGGCCGCGGGCACCGGACTGATCGCCGTCGGCACGGATCTGACGGGCTGGCGGCGGGCCGACGGCTGGGGGCACCTGCTGGGCGACTGCGGGGGCGGCGCCTGGATCGGGCGGGCCGGTCTGGAGGCCGCGCTGCGCGCCCACGACGGCCGCGACGGCGGTTCCGCGCCACTGCTGGCCCGCGCCGAGGAGCGGTTCGGCCCGGTGCGCGGCCTGCCCGGCCTGCTGTATCCCCGGGCCGACCGGGCCGCCGTCCTGGCCTCCTTCGCGCCCGAGGTGGCCGCGTGCGCCGCGCACGACCCGGTCGCCGCGGACGTCCTGCGCGCGGCGGCCCGGCACATGGCCGACTCCGCCGCCGCCGTGTGCCCGTCCGGCGGCGCCCCCGAAGTGGCGCTGACCGGCGGGCTGTTCAAGATGGGCGACCCGCTGCTCGTACCGCTGCGCGAGGAGCTGGTCCGGCGGCTGCCGGATGCCCGGCAGGTGCCGGCCGAGGGGGACCCGCTGCACGGGGCGGTGCGGATCGCGACGGATCTGGCGACGGACCGGCTCACCCTGCCGGGGGAACCGGCGCTTCTGTACGTGGTGCGCGAGCGGAACGACTGAGGTCCCGTTCGGGCGGTTCCGTCCCGGTGCCGGGTCATGCGTCCGGCATGTGCCCGGTCCGGGTGGTATCCGCGCGTAACTCATCAGACAAAACCGGACGGATACCGCTCACCTGCACCCTCCCCGAACGGAGGAGCTCACGAAACCAGTAACATGCGGCGCCATGAGCTCCCCCACTGGACCCGCGTCCGGCCTGCCCGTACGAATGCCGCGCCCCCGCCAGCCCGGACGGCACCGCCGCCCGGAACCGCTGGTGGCTCCCGAGGGCGCGCCCGCGCTCGTCCTCGCGGTGCCCGGCGCGCCCAGCGCCGGCACGCGCGGCCTCGCCGAGGAGGTCGTGAGCATCGCCCGCTCGGAGCTGCCCGGCCTGGACGCCCGGATCGGGTACGTGGACGGGGACGACACCGAGTTCCCCGCGCTCCGCTCCGTGCTGGCGCGCGCCGGCGAGGAGCGCACCGCGCGGTACGAGCAGGCGGTCGCCGCCGGCATCGAGGGGGTCACGGAGCCCGAGGGGCCGGCCGCCGTCGTCGTTCCGCTGCTGGCCGGTCCGGACAGCGCGCTGCTGCGGCGGATCCGGCAGGCCGTGATGGACAGCCGGGTCGCCGCCGAGCTGACCGACGTCCTCGGCCCGCACCCGCTGCTCGCCGAGGCGCTGCACGTGCGGCTGTCCGAGGCGGGCCTGGCCCGTGCCGACCGCGCCCGGCTGTTCACCGTGGCCACCGCCGCCGACGGCATCATCCTGGCGTCCGTGGGCGGCGAGGAGGCCGTGCAGGCGGCCGGGATCACCGGCATGCTGCTCGCCGCGCGGCTGGCCGTGCCGGTGATGGCGGCGGCCCTGGACCAGGAGGGCTCGATCGCGTCCGTGGCCGAGCAGCTGCGTTCCGCGGGTTCGCAGCAGCTGGCCCTGGCGCCGTACCTGATCGGCCCGGAGATCGACCCGGAGCTGCTCGCCGCGGCGGCCGAGGAGGCGGGCTGCGCGACGGCCGAGGCGCTGGGCGCGTACCCGGCGGTCGGCAAGCTCGCGCTCGCCAAGTACACGACGGCGCTGGGCATCGCCCCGCAGCAGCCGCAGGGCGTCCCGGTCCGCTGATCCGCCGGCCACCGGCGCCGGCAGGGCTCGCGTACGACACGGGGCCCGCTCCTTCCCGGAGCGGGCCCGTCGCCGTACCCGGGCGGCGCGGCGCCACCCGGGCGGTCCGCTCCGGTCCTCAGCCGAAGACGACGCAGGAGGCGGCGGCGACCCGCACCGAGCCGTCGTAGCGGGGGATGCCCGTCGCCGGGTCCACGGCGAACCAGGAGACGTCGCCGGAGCGCTCGTTGGCCGCGTAGAGGAAGCCGTCGTGTTCGGCCAGCGCGCGCGGCCAGTGCCCGCCGCAGGGCACCGTGCCGGTCAGCCGGAGCCCGTCCGCCTCGACGGCGAGGACCGACAGGACGTCCTCGCCGCGGGTCGCGGTCCACACGAAGCGGCCGTCGGGCGAGACGACGATGCCGGAAGGGTAGGCGTCGCCGGCCGGCGCGTCGCGCAGCACGGGGACCTCGGTCAGGGGCCTGAGCGTGCCGCGCTCGGCGTCCCAGCGGCACACCGTGACCGTGGGGGTCAGTTCGTTGACCACGTAGGCGTGGCCGCCGTCCGGATGGAAGGCGAGGTGGCGCGGGCCGGAGCCGGGGCGCAGGGCGAACTCGCGGTGCACGGCGGGGCTGCCGTCCACCAGGGTGCACACCCGGACCGAGTCCGTCCCGAGGTCGACGCTGACGGCCCACCGGCCGCTGGGGTCGGGCTGCACCTGGTGGGCGTGCGGGCCGCGCTGGCGCCGGTCGTGCGGCCCGGAGCCGGTGTGCTGGAGCCGTCCGGAGGGCGCGCCGGCGAGCGAGCCGTCCGGGCGCAGGGGTACGGCGGTGACGCTGCCGCAGCCGTAGTTGGCGGTCAGCACGTGCCCGGCGTACAGGCCGAGGTGGGTGGGGCCGCTGCCGCCCACCGGCACCGGGGGGCCCGCGGGTTCCGGCCGGTCGCCGGTGACGCGGTAGGCGGCGACGGCCCCCTCGGAGGTCTCACTGACCGCGTAGAGGGTGTGCCCGTCCGGTGCGAGGGCGAGGTAGGAGGGGTCGGGAACGTCCTTGACGGCGGACAGCAGGGTGAGGGCCCCGCCGTCCGGCGCGACCTCGGCGGTCACCAGTCCGGGGCCGCCCGCCGCCGTGAACGATCCGATGAACGCCCGGCGCCTGCCCGCCCTGCCGTCCCCTGCCACCGCTGTCCCCTCTCGGTCGAGCCCGTCGAGCCGGTCCGGGGCCGACGGTAGCAGCCCCCGCCACGCGGTCTAGACCAAGGGGCGGGGCAGGGCGGTTCGTGCCGGGGCGCTCAGGCTCCGACCAGCCGGGACCGGGACGGCGGGCGCAGCGGCTCCGCGAGGTCGGCGAGGGCGCGCTCCAGGCCGTGCAGATGGGCGAGGGCGGGTTCGACGGGCGGTTCGGCGGGGTGCGCGACGGGTTCGGCGCGGCCGGCGGTGAGGGCCTCGACGGCCGCCTCCACCCGCCAGCAGGCGGCGGCGAGACGGGCGTCGTGCGAGGCCACGGGGTCGGCGGCGATCGCGACCAGGCCGTGGACCTCGCGGGCACAGTCGTCGAGCAGCGCCAGCACCCGGCGGGCCCGCGCCTTGCGGGCCGGCATCGGGTTCAGCGGGTGCACCAGCGGCGCCACCGACAGCCGTACCCGGCCGAGCAGCTGCTCCAGTTCGGCGACGCGCGGGGCGGGGTCGGCCGCGGCGGAGCCGGCCAGCCGGGCCGCGGCCTCGGCGGTGCAGGCGTGCACGCAGCGCAGGGCCCGCTGGATCCAGGCGTCGGTGGTGGCGTGCGTGGTGACCGGGAGCACGAACAGGACGGCGAGCGCGGCACCGAGCGCGCCGACCCCGGTCTCGGCGAGCCGCAGCGCGAGCAGTCCGGGGCTGAGGACGCCGAGCAGGCCGTAGAGGGAGGTGGCGAGCAGGGTCACCCAGAGCATCATCCAGGTGTAGGAGACGGCGGCGGTGTAGAAGATGCCGAAGACGCAGACGGCGACGAGGACCGCCGTCGGGACGGGCGCGCCGTGCACGGGGACGGCGACGAGGAGGCCCAGGCCGATGCCGAGCACCGTGCCGAGGACCCGGCGGAAGCCGCGGACCAGGGTCTCGCCGCGCGAGGCGGTGTTGACGAAGATCCACCAGGTGGCGCCGACGGCCCAGTACCAGCGCTGTCCCGACACCAGCTGCCCCAACACGAGCGCGAAGCCGGCCCCCGCGGTCGCCTGGACGGCCTGCCGGGTGGTCAGCCGGGCGAGGCCGGTGCCGCCGAGCGGGGCGGGCGGGGCGGCGGCCGGGGTGAGCCGGCGCTCGTAGCACCACAGGCCGAAGCGGACGCCGGCCGCCGCGAGCACGGAGAGCAGCACGGCGGCGTACAGCTCGGGCAACTGGTCCGGGGTGGCGTGCAGGAACTGGGCCACGAAGAAGGTCATGAAGGCGAACACGCCGAGGCTGTGCCCGCGCGGGCCCCACCGCCGGGCGTAGACGCCGGCGCCGGTGACGGCCAGGAAGGTCAGGTCCCGGGCCACGGGGTGGTCGTGCAGTCCGGCCGCGGCGGCGAGCACCGGGACGCCCACGACGGGCAGCAGGGCGGTGGTGACCGCCTGGCCGCGCACGGTCGGGTCGGCGACGGTGAACAGCGCGAGCAGCGCGGCGAGCCCCCCGGTGACCGCTCCGGGGAGGGAGTGCCCGGCCAGTCCGCAGACCACGACCGCCAGCCCGATGCCGAGGACGGCCCGCGCGGCGAAGCGCAACCGCGCCCGCCCTGGGTCCGGTGCCACGAACATCCTCTTCAGCACTGCTGCCCTCCCCTGGGAACACCGATACGGAGACCGACACGGAAATGGCGCCGCGGGGATCCGCAGCGCCATTGACACGTCCATGAGAGCATCACCGGGGTCACTGGCTCAAGTGTCCCCCATTCAGCCGGACCATTGGCCCAGTACAAACACCGGCTCTCCACCCTCCCGAATGCCAACGGGCCAGGTCGGAGGGCGTACGGTCCTCCACCTCGGCTGGGCCATTGGTACAGTCGTCCATCATGGCCGTGGACGAACTCGACACCCGCATCCTGCGACTGCTCCTGGAGCAGCCGCGCACCAGCGTGCGCGAGTACGCCCGCATCCTCGGCGTGGCCCGCGGCACCCTCCAGGCCCGCCTGGACCGGATGGAGCGGGACGGCGTGATCACCGGCACCGGCCCCTCCCTCTCCGCCGCCGCGCTGGGCCATCCGGTGCTGGCGTTCGTGCACATCGAGGTCACCCAGGGACACCTGGACGACGTGGGGGACGCGCTGGCCGCCGTGCCGGAGATCGTGGAGGCCTTCTCGATCACCGGCGGCGGGGATCTGCTGGCCCGCGTGGTGGGCCGGGACAACGCGCACCTGGAGGACGTGATCCAGAAGCTGATCAGCCTCCCGGGCGTGGTCCGCACCCGCACCGAGGTGGCGCTGCGCGAGCGGGTGCCGTACCGGCTGCTGCCCCTGGTGGAGTCGGTCGGCCGGTCGACGGCACGCGGCTGACGGTTGGCATGCTGGGCGCCATGAACGATCTCGGCACCCTCTCGGTCATCTTCGATCTCGACGGAACGCTCGTGGACAGCGAGCCGAACTACTACGAGGCGAGCCGGCAGACCCTGGCCGCCCACGGCGTCCCCGGTTTCACCTGGGCGGACCACGAGACCTACGTGGGCATCAGCACCCGGGAGTCGGTGCTGATCTGGCGGGAGCGCTACGGCCTGCGCGCCTCGGTACCGGAGTTGCTGGCCGAGACGAACCGCCGCTATCTGGACCTGGCCCGCACCCGCACCCGCGCGTACCCGGAGATGCGCGCGTTCGTGGAGCTGCTGGCCGCCAGGGACGTCCCCATGGCGGTGGCCTCGGGCTCCTCCCCCGAGGCCATCGAGGCCGCCCTCTCCGGCACCGGCCTCGCCGCCCACCTGCGGACGACGGTCTCGGCCGACGAGGTCCCCCACGGCAAGCCGGCCCCCGACATCTTCCTCGAGGCGGCCCGCCGCCTCGGCACACCCCCGGCCGACTGCGTGGTCATGGAGGACGCGGCCCCCGGCGCCGCCGCGGCCCACGCGGCCGGCATGCGCTGCGTCGCCCTCCCGTACGTCCCCGCCCAGGCGGACGCCCCCGAGTTCGCCACCGCGTCACTGCTGCTGCGCGGCGGTCAGGCGGACTTCAGGGCGGAGGCGGCGTACGCGTGGCTGCGCGACGGGGGCCGCTGAAACAGCGCGGACCTCGAAGGCGGCGTACGCGTCGTGACTCGGCGCCGTAGCCGGCCCGCCCGGCCGGATACACGCTCACTACTCGCTGGAGCCGGCCCGCGGCGTCCCGTACGGTCGGCCCATGATGGTCAGAACGGGCGACCCCCGCGGTCTCGGCGTCCCTTCCTCCGAGGCACGGTTGCGCTTCGATACGGAACCGCAGGAAACAGGCGGCGGGCCGCGGCGCCGCTTGCTCATGGTCGACGACGAGCCTGCCTTCGAGCTCAGCTTCTACTGCGGAACGTGCCCGCTCCTGTTCCGCCGGCTGGAGGGCGCGCGCGAGAAGTTGTCCCTGGAGAGCGTGCGGGAGCGGCTCACCGGCGCACTGGACGATCCGGACGACGGCGGTGTGATCGACGCGTTCGGTGCGCTGCTGCCGGAAGGCGAGTACCTTCCGCTGCTCCTGAGCGTGGAACCCCGGCTGACCGTCCCGGGGAAGGAAGGTGACTACTTCAGCGGCGAACAGGTCACGACGTGGGGGATCGATCAGTTCTGGGGCCTGCCCGAGTACCCGCACACCCCGTACTACCGGACCTTCGAGACCGCGGTCGCCGCGGACGCCCACCTCTACGAGTTCGTCGTGCCCATGGTTCCCCCGACCTGGAACGAGAGGGAGCGTGTCGAGGAGTACGTCGCGCTCATGGGACGGGGAACGGTCCCCACGGCGGTGGCGGTCTCCACGCTGGACGTCTGTCAGCCCGCCCTCGACTTGGGAGACGACCCTTCCGCGCACTGGGGCCTGACGCACTTCCTCCTCGACGGCCACCACAAACTGGAGGCCGCTGCCACAGCCGGCCGGCCGGTGCGGCTCCTCTCGCTCCTGAATCTGGACGAGAGCCTGGCCGGAGCGGAAGACCGCGCCCGGCTGCCCGCCCTGCGCACCCAGCCCCGCTCCGCCCGGGCGACCGGATAGGCGCCCCGACAGATCCTGCCCGCGTCGGCCAAGAGGCGGACCCTCCTTTCCCGCGCCCGCGCAGACCGACTGGGACGTTCGGTCACACGCGTGGCCGCGCGACGGGGCCCGCCGATCGGCCCCGCTACGGACGGGCCCTCTGGACGTGCGCGGTCGACCTTGGCTGCATAGCGTGACCCCATGAGCACAGTCCAGGCACGGCCCGCCCCCGACGAGCGGCGGTGGAAGGCGCTCGGGGTCTGTCTGGCGGCGGGATTCATCTCGCTCCTCGACACCTCGATCGTGAACGTGGCGCTGCCCTCCCTGGAACACGGGCTGGGGGCCTCCGAGGCGGTCCAGTCCTGGGTGGTCTCCGGGTACGCCCTCACCTTCGGGCTGGCGCTGGTGCCGGCCGGCCGGCTGGGCGACATGCGCGGCCGGCGTGAGGTCTTCCTGGTCGGCCTCGCCCTCTTCACGGTGGCCTCGCTGGCGTGCGGGCTCGCCTCCGGCTCCGGCTGGCTGGTGGTGTTCCGGCTGATCCAGGGCACGGCGGCGGGCATGGTCGCGCCGCAGACCTCGGGGCTGATCCAGCAGATGTTCCAGGGCGCCGAGCGGGCCAAGGCCTTCGGCGTGCTCGGCACGGTCATCGGGGTGTCGACGGCGGCGGGCCCGCTGGTGGGCGGGCTGCTGATCGACGCCGCCGGCACCGACGACGGCTGGCGCTGGGTGTTCTTCGTCAATCTGCCGATCGGGGTGGCCGCCTTCGTCGTGGGACTGCGGCTGCTGCCCCGCTACCCGGCGGCGGGCAAGCGCGAGGTGTTCGACCTGTTCGGGGTGCTGCTCCTCGGCGCGGGCGTGCTCGCGCTGATGCTGCCCCTGGTGCAGGAGCAGCAGTGGACCGGACGGGAGAAGTGGGCGCTGCTGCCGGTGGCGCTGGTGCTGCTGGGCGCGTTCTGGGTCTGGGAGCGCCGGCAGGGGCTGCTCGGGCGCGCCCCGCTGGTGGACCTGGGCCTGTTTTCCCTGCGTTCGTTCACGCTGGGCGCCCTGATCAGCCTCTGCTATTTCGCGGGCTTCACCACGGTCTTCTTCCTCTACGCCCTGTACCTCCAGAACGGCGTGGGCTACAGCGCGCTGGCGTCGGGGCTGACGGTCCTGCCGTTCGCGGCGGCCTCCGCGGTCGGGGCCGCCGCCGGCGGGCGGCTGGTGGTGCGGTTCGGCCGCAAACTGGTCGTCATCGGGCTGGGCGGTGTGGCCCTCGGGCTGCTCGGCGTGATGGCGGCGGTGGCCCTCGTCCCCGGGCCGAATCTGGGCTGGGCGTCGGCGCTGCCGCTGCTCGTCGGGGGCATCGGGTCCGGCCTGACGGTCTCCCCGAACACCACCCTCACGCTCACCCGGGTCCCCGTGCAGCGGGCGGGCGCGGCCGGCGGCGTCCTCCAGACGGGCCAGCGCGTCGGCTCGGCGGCCGGGATCGCGGTGGTGGGTTCGGTGTACTTCGCCCACCTCGCCAACCACGGCCGCACCGACACGGCGATGCAGCTGGGGCTGCTCTCCGCCGTGGGCATCATCCTGGTGGCCCTCCTACTGGCGGTCGCCGACCTGCGGGAACGCCATGTACGGCCCGAGCCGGAGAAGGCCGCGGAGCCGGCCGGACCGGGCCGGGGGGACGGCGGTGCCGTGGAGGGCGTACGGCCGGGTACGTGAGGAGGAGGCGGCCACCGGCGACGCCGGGCGCACCTCCGTGCCGCCTCCGGCAGGCCGGGCTCAGGACCTGCGGCGCGGCTTGCCCCGCTTGGCCGGTTTGGCCGGCCTTCCGCCGGTGCGGGCGCCCGCCGTGCGGCCCACGGGCTTCCCGGAGGACTTGGCCGACGACTTCGCCGCCGGCTTTCCCGCGGACTTCGATGCCTGCTTGCCGTTCTGCTGGGTGCCGCCCCGGTCGGAGCGCCCCGGCCGGGCGTCGGCCGCGGGTCGTTCCGTCGTACGGCCCCGGGTGCTGTTGACCGTACGGCCGCGGACGATGCCGATGAAGTCCTCCACCAGGTCGGTGGTGGCCTCCTCGGGCCAGGACAGGGCGACACCCGACTGCGGCGCGTCGACGACCGGGCGGTAGGTGAGGTCCCGGCGGTGGTACAGGCGGGCCAGCGACTGCGGTACGACCAGGAGGCCGACGTTCGCCGCCACCAGCTCGATGGCGTCCGGCGTCGTGGCGGGGCGCTCGAAGGCGGGTTCGCCCGGCGGGGCGGCCCAGTCGAAGACGTCGTCCAGGGGGTGGAGGAGCACCTCGTCGGCGAGGTCGGCCAGGGTCACCTCCTCCGCCGCCGTGATCAGGTGGTCCTTGGGGACCACGACCACCGTGGTCTCGGTGTACAGCGGGATCGCGCTGAAGTACGTGCGGTCGACCGGCAGCCGGACGAAGCCCGCGTCCGCCTCCCCCGCGCGCAGCACCCCGGGCGCCTCGGCGGCCGGGACCTGGACGAGGGTGAGCGGGATGCCGGGCAGCCGCTCGTTCCAGATCCTCACCCACTTGGCGGGCGTCACCCCGGGAACGTACGCGAGCCGGAACGACGGTGATTCCTCCGAGCCTGTCACCAGGCCAGACTACCGGCCGTCGGCGCCCGCCCGGTTCCCGCCGTGGTCGGCGCCCGCGCACACGGCCGATACCCTTGACCTCATGAAGTCGCAGCAGAGCACCCAGACGATGAAGCCCGCGACCGCGGCGAAGAAGCTGGGTGTGTACCTCCCCGCCACCCCCGCCTCCTTCCAGGAGGGTGTGGTCTCCCGCGCCGAGCTGAACGAGCTCCAGGCCAATCCGCCGGAGTGGCTGCGCGAGCTGCGGCTCAACGGTCCCCACCCGCGCCCGGTGGTGGCCGCGAAGCTGGGCGTGTCCATCGCGGGCCTGGCCCGGGGCGGGGTCACCGAGGCGCTGACCACCGAGCAGATCGAGGCGCTCAAGCAGGAGCGGCCCGAGTGGCTGGAGAAGGAGCGCGCCACCCAGGCCGAGGTCCGCAAGGAGGCCGCGCGGCTGAAGAACGCGAAGAAGGAGAAGGCGGACCAGGAGGACGCCCCCGAGCACCGCTGACCCGTCCGGCCCCGCCTCTTGGCGGGGCCGTTCCGTGCCGCCCCGGGAAGCCCGGCCGCCCCCGGGGTCTCAGCCCAGGAAGCTCAGCCGTACCCGGCGGTCGGGGTTGTCCTTGTTGGTGTCCACCAGGCACACCGACTGCCAGGTGCCGAGTTCCAGGCGTCCGCCGACCACCGGGAGGGTGGCGTGCGGCGGTACGAGGGCGGGCAGGACGTGATCGCGTCCATGGCCGGGGCTGCCGTGCCGGTGCTGCCAGCGGTCGTCGGCGGGCAGCAGGGTGTGCAGGGCCGCGAGGAGGTCGTCGTCGCTGCCGGCGCCCGTCTCGATCACGGCGATCCCGGCGGTGGCGTGCGGGACGAAGATGTTGAGCAGGCCGTCCCGGCCGGCCGCCGCCTCCCGCAGGAACTCCTCGCAGTCGGCGGTCAGATCGACGACACGTTCCCGGGTGCCGGTGGAGACGTGCAGCAGGCGCGTGGTGAAGGCATCGGACATGCCCCCATCCTGACCCATGCGCCGGTTTTCACACGCTCCGGCACCACCGATTTCTGATACGGCCGGTCCATAACACGAGACGCCGTTGACCTGTGCACGTCCACCTGGCTAGGTTCGGCGGCATGTCGCGTTCAGCCCTGCTCACCACGCGCGGTCACATCGACCTGCTGCGGGTGGCCTCCGCCGCGTGTCGCACCGGCCGCTGACGCCCTTCTCTCCCCCGCTTCCTCCGCCCGGACTCCGGGCCGCCCGCGCCTGCCCGTACGCACGCCTTGACCGCTCATCGACCTGAGCACGGGGGTGCGGCGCGGAGCCTTCCCTCCCCCCTGGAGCGTTCATGAGCATCAGCCACGCCCCACCCAACCCTCCATCGACCGACATTTCCGGTATCTCCGGTGCAGGGCACCCCGACGGGGACGCGTTCCCCGGTCTCCAGCCCGTCGTCCCCGCCTCCACCCGCCGCGCCCGGGTCCCCCGCTGGCTGCGCCGCACCACCGGCCCGCTCCTGCTGCTGGCCCTGTGGCAACTCCTCAGCGCCGCCGGGGTCCTGACCCCGGACGTGCTCGCCTCGCCGGGCCGGATCGCGCATGTCGGCTGGGACCTGGTGAGCGATGGTTCACTGCCGTCGGCCATGGCGACCTCGCTCCGGCGCGTCGCGCTCGGCCTGCTGTTCGGCACGGTGACCGGCACCGGACTCGCCCTGTTGGCGGGGCTGTTCCGGATCGGCGAGGACCTGGTGGACGCACCGGTGCAGATGCTGCGGACGGTGCCGTTCGTCGGCCTCATCCCGCTGTTCATCATCTGGTTCGGCATCGGCGAGGCCCCGAAGACCGCGATCATCACCCTCGGTGTCACCTTCCCGCTCTACCTCAACGTGTACGCGGGAATCCGCGGTGTCGACACCCAACTCATCGAGGCCGGTGAGTCGTTGGGGCTTACTCGGTGGGGCCTGGTACGGCACGTGGTACTGCCGGGCGCGCTGCCCGGGGCGCTGACCGGACTGCGTTACTCGCTCGGCATCGCCTGGCTCGCGCTCGTCTTCGCCGAGCAGGTCAACGCCGACGCCGGCATCGGCTTCCTGATGGTGCAGGCGCGGGACTTCCTGCGGACCGACGTGATCGTGGTCTGCCTGATCGTCTACGCCTTCCTCGGTCTGCTCGCCGACTTCATCGTCCGCTCCCTCGAAAGGCTGCTGCTGCAATGGCGACCGACGTTCACCGGACGGTGACCGGGCCCGCGGTCCACGTCGAGGGGCTGTCCCGCTCCTTCGACGGCCGCGCGGTCATCGACGGCCTGCGACTCGACATCGCGCCCGGCGAGTTCGTGGCCCTGCTCGGCCGCAGCGGCTGCGGCAAGTCGACCCTGCTGCGCATCCTCGCGGGCCTGGACCGGGACATCGAGGGCACCGCGCTGGTCCCGCGCCGCCGGGCCGTCGCCTTCCAGGCGCCCCGGCTCATGCCCTGGAAGAAGGTGTGGCGCAACGTTCTGCTCGGGCTGCCCGGCAGGCCCGAACGCGCGGTGGCAGAGCGGGTGTTGGACGAGGTCGGCCTCGGCCACCGCGTCGGCGCCTGGCCCAAGACGCTCTCCGGCGGCGAGGCCCAGCGCGCCTCCCTCGCCCGCGCCCTGGTGCGCGAACCCGATCTGCTGCTGCTGGACGAGCCGTTCGGCGCGCTCGACGCGCTCACCCGGATCCGGGCCCAGCGCCTGGTCGGGGAGGTCTGGCAGCGCCGGGGCTGCGCGGTGCTGCTGGTCACGCACGACGTCGAGGAGGCGGTGCTGCTCGCCGACCGCGTGCTGGTCATGGACCACGGCCGGATCGCCCACGAGCAGGTCATCGACCTCGACCGGCCGCGTGAGATCACCGATCCCCGGTTCGCCGAGCTGCGCGCCCGGCTGCTCGGACTGCTCGGCGTCGACACCACCGCCGAAACCGCCTGATCCCCGCCCCCTCGCACCGAACGGAACCGTCATGCGACGACGACTCCTCCCCGCCGCGCTGCTGCTGCCCCTCGCCCTCCTGCTCACCGCCTGCGGCGGCAGCTCGTCCGCGAGCACCGACACCGACGGAACGGGCCCGGTCACGCTCGACGTCGGTGACCAGAAGGGCGGTTCGGAGGCCATCCTGCGCGCCGCCGGAGAGCTGGAGAACCTGCGCTACAAGATCAAGTGGTCGACCTTCACCTCCGGCCCGCCGCTGCTGGAGGCCGTCAACGCCCGGGCCGTCGACATCGGCGGCGTCGGCAACACCCCGCCCGTCTTCGCGGCCGGCGCCGGCTCGAAGGTCACCGTCGTGGCGGCCTGGCACGGCACCTCCAAGGGCGACACCATCCTCGTGCCGAACGGCTCGAAGCTGACCGGGACCCGGCAGCTGAAGGGCAGGTCCGTCGCCGTCGCCCAGGGCTCGTCCGCCCACTATCAGCTGGTCGCCTCGCTCGAGGCGGCGGGGCTGAGCCTGTCCGACGTCGAGGTGAAGTACCTCCAGCCGGCCGACGCGCTCGCCGCGTTCACCTCCGGCAAGGTCGACGCGTGGGCGGTCTGGGACCCGTACACCTCCCAGGTCCTCCAGGCCGGGCGGGGCCGGGTGCTCACGACCGGCGACGACGTCACCAACGGCCTCACCTTCCAGGTCGCCTCGCCCGCCGCGCTGAAGGACCCGGGGAAGGCCGCCGCCGTCAAGGACTATCTGGCGCGGCTGCGGCGGGCCACGGACTGGGTGTACGGCCACCAGGAGGAGTGGGCCAGGGTGTGGGCCAAAGACACCGGTCTGCCGTACGAGGTGGCTCTGGCCTCCGTGCGGCGCACGAACTCCACCCGCGTGGCGGTCGCCGTCGACGATCCGCTGATCGCCTCCGAGCAGCGGATCGCGGACGCCTTCACCGAGCTGCGGCTCATCCCGCACAAGGTCGACTTCGCCCGCTTCGTGGACCGGCGGTACAACGGCGGCCTGCCGCCGTCGACGACCCCGGCGAAGGACTGAGGGGTGCGGGACCGCCGGGAAGATTGACCGGCCGGTTCGTGTTGGGGACAGGCGTGAACGCAGTACGCGAGGTCGAGGCCGTTGTCATCGGCGCGGGCCAGGCAGGTCTGTCCGCCGCCTATCACCTGCGGCGGACCGGTTTCGAGCCGGACCGCGACTTCGTGGTCCTCGACCACTCCCCCGGGCCGGGCGGCGCCTGGCAGTTCCGGTGGCCCTCGCTGACGTTCGGCAAGGTGCACGGGATGCACGCGCTGCCCGGCATGGAGCTGACGGACGCCGACCCGGCGCGCCCCTCGTCCGAGGTGGTCCGGGAGTACTTCGACCGCTACGAGCGCGCCTTCGGCCTGCGGGTACGGCGTCCCGTCGACGTCCGCGCGGTGCGCGAGGGCACCGGGGGGCGGCTGCTCGTCCAGACGCCGGACGGGACCTGGGCGACGCGGGCGCTGATCAACGCGACCGGCACCTGGGACCGGCCGTTCTGGCCGCGCTATCCCGGCCAGGAGACCTTCCGGGGGCGGCAGTTGCACACCGCGCGGTACGCCGGCCCCGAGGAGTTCGCCGGCCGGCGGGTCGTGGTGGTCGGCGGTGGCGCCTCGGGCACCCAGCATCTGCTGGAGCTCGCCCCGTACGCCGCCGCCACCACCTGGGTCACCCGGCGGCCCCCGGTCTTCCGCGAGGGGCCGTTCGACGAGGACGCGGGCCGCGCGGCCGTCGCGCTGGTGGAGGAGCGGGTGCGCCAGGGGCTGCCGCCGCGCAGTGTGGTCTCGGTCACCGGACTGCCCCTGAACGACGCGATCCGGCAGGGTCTGGCGGACGGGATCCTGGACCGGCGGCCGATGTTCGACCGGGTCGTCCCGGACGGTGTGGAGTGGCGGGACGGCAGCAAGGCGGTGGCCGACGTGATCCTGTGGGCGACCGGTTTCCGCGCCGCGCTCGACCATCTCACGCCACTCAAGCTGCGCGAGCCGGGCGGCGGCATCCGGCTGGAGGGCACCCGCGCGGTCGCCGATCCACGGGTCCATCTCCTGGGCTACGGCCCCTCCGCCAGCACCATCGGGGCCAACCGGGCCGGGCGCGCGGCCGTCCGCGACATCCGGCGGCTGCTCGCCGGGGAGCCCCTCGCCGCCTGACGTCCCGCCGCTCAGCCGCCCGAAGACGGCGCGGGGACCGCGGAGGACGAGGACCAGGGCACGCCGCCGTCCGGCTGGGCCGGTGCCGCGCTCTGGTGGACGGCGCGGAACTCGGCCACGTTCCGCAGGTGCTCGTCGTAGTCGGCGGTGAAGCGGGTGTCCCCGGGCCGGACCGTGACGAAGTACAGCCAGTCGCCCGGCGTGGGGTTGAGGGCCGCGCGCATCGCGTCCGCGCCGGGGTTGTCGATCGGGGTCGGGGGCAGGCCCATGCGCTGGTAGGAGTTGTACGGGCTCTGCACCTGCCCGCCGTCCTGGCCGGCGGGGGCGGGGTCGTGTTCGAGCGCGTAGCTGACGGTCGAGTCCATCTGCAGCGGCATGCCGCGGGCCAGCCGGTTGAGGATGACCCGGGCGATCTTGCCCATGTCCGCCTTGGTGGCGGCCTCGGCCTGGACGATGCTGGCGACGGTGACGGCCTGGTGGAGGTTCAGCGCGTTGCGCTGGGCCCCCGCCGTGACCGGCGCTAGGCCGTATTTGTCGTTGGCGGTGTCGACCATCGTGCGCAGCAGCGACTCGGGGGTGGCTCCTTCCGGGATCGGATACGTCGCCGGGAAGAGGTAGCCCTCCGGGTTGCCCTCGGCCTCGCCGGGCAGTTTCAGCGCCGCCTTGCCGAGCGACTTGCGGGTGCTGCCCGGGGGCAGCCGGAGCGCCTTGTCGACCGCGTCGTACACCTGGCTCGCGCGCCAGCCCTCCGGGATGACCAGGGTGGCGGTCCTGGCCTCGTCGCGGTCGCCCGCGAGGAGCAGCAGCGGCACCGCCACGGCGGTGCCGGCCGCGACGGCGCCGGCCACGAGGGTGATGAGTCGTCCCCGGCGTGTCAGTCGGATCGTGTTCCGTGGCGGAGTGTTCGTCTGCATGCGGGCACGGTAATACGCATATCGTCATAAACCTGGCATATGTTCAGTCTGTCGGTCGCAGTTGCGCATCGCGGCGCACCAGGGCCGCGTACCGCCCCTCCCGCTCCAGGAGTTCCTCGTGCGTGCCGCGTTCGGCGACGCGCCCGGAGTCCAGCACCACGATCTGGTCGGCGTCGCGGACGGTGGACAGCCGGTGGGCGATGGTGAGGGTGGTGCGGTCGGCCGAGAGCGCGTCGATGGCCCGCTGGACGGCGGCTTCGGTGCGGGTGTCGAGCGCGCTGGTCGCCTCGTCCAGGATGAGGACCGGCGGGTCGCGCAGGATGGTGCGGGCTATGGCCAGACGCTGCTTCTCGCCGCCGGAGA
Organism: Streptomyces sp. SudanB182_2057; assembly: GCF_964272715.1. Lineage (NCBI taxonomy): Bacteria > Bacillati > Actinomycetota > Actinomycetes > Kitasatosporales > Streptomycetaceae > Streptomyces > Streptomyces sp. SudanB182_2057. The sequence goes on along the minus strand of NZ_OZ186798.1, from coordinate 7,092,475 downwards.
AGCGGTGACCGCGTTCGCCCACGACCGTGTCGTAGCCGTCGGGCAGCGCGGTGATGTGGTCGTGGATCTGCGCGGCCCTGGCCGCCGCGTGCAGCTCCTCGTCGGTGGCGTCCGGTTTGGCGAAGCGCAGGTTGTCGGCGACCGAGGCGTGGAAGAGGTACGTCTCCTGGGAGACGACGCCGACCGCGCGGGCGAGGGTGTCGAAGTCGAGGTCGCGGACGTCCACCCCGTCCAGGGTGACCCGGCCGCCGGTGACGTCGTACAGGCGGGGCACGAGATAGCCGAGCGTGGACTTCCCGGCACCGGTCGGGCCGACGACGGCGAGGCTGCCGCCGGCCGGCACGGTGATGTCGATGCCGTCGAGGACGGGGCCGCCCTTGTCGTCGTAGCGGAACTCGACGTTCTCGAAGCGGACTTCGCCCTTGACCGAGTCGAGGCGGACCGGCCGCTCGCGCTCGGTGATGTCCACCGGCAGGTCCAGGTACTCGAAGATGCGCTGGAACAACGCCAGGGAGGTCTGGATCTGGACGCCGGTCGCCAGCAGGCTCACGGCCGGGCGGAACAGGCCCTGCTGGAGGGAGACGAAGGCGACGATGGTGCCGAGGGAGACGTCGGGCCCGCCGAACCGGAGGGCGAGGCCGGCGGTCCAGTAGATGACGGCGGGCATCGCGGCCATCACGATCGTGATCACGGCCATGCGCCAGCGCCCGGCCATGTTCGCCCTGACCTCCAGGTCGACCAGGCGCTCGGACTCGGTGGCGAAGGACGAGGTCAGCGAGTCGGAGCGGCCCATGGTGCGGCCGAGCAGGATGCCGCTGACCGAGAGCGACTCGGTGACCGTGGCCGCCATCGCGGCCATCTGTTTCTGCCGCTGGGTGGTGATCTTCTTGCGTTCGTTGCCGACGCGGCGGCTGATCCAGACGAACGCCGGCAGCAGGACGAGCGAGACGATCGTCAGCCGCCAGTCCAGGGCGACCATGGCGACGACCGTGGCGACCACGCTGGTGACGTTGGAGACCAGGGAGGTGGCGGTGGAGGTGACGGTGGCCTGCATGCCGCCGATGTCGTTGGCGATGCGGGACTGCACCTCGCCGGTGCGGGTGCGGGTGAAGAAGGCGAGCGACATGCGCTGGAGCCGGCCGTAGACCGCCGTGCGCAGATCGTGCATGACCCGCTGGCCGACGGTGGTCGAGATCAGCGTCTGGAGCACGCCGAAGACACCGGCCAGGACGGCGCTGAGGATCATGCCGAGCGCGAGCAGGCTCAGCAGGCCCGTGCGACCCTCGGGAATGGCGACGTCGAGCGTCTCCCGCAGCAGGAACGGCGTGGCCACCGAGACCAGCGAGGAGGCGCCGACCAGCAGCCCGACGACGGCGAGGCGCCCGCGATAGGGACGGAAGAGCCGCAGGATGCGGCGCACCTGCCGGGGCTGCTCGCCGGCGTCGGCAGGTGGGGTCCAGGAGGATTCGTGGTCGGGATGCATGGGCTCCTACGGAGGTGGGCGGGGGGCGGCCCGGGACGGCCGACGACACATGACTGATCGTAGCTCATTGTTACCTATATTCACAATGAACGGCGTCCTGATATTGTTCCCGCATGACCACCCCCGATCCCGACGGCCTGCTCGCCGAGCAGTTGCTACGGCTCACCCGCCGGGTGCACCGCATCCAGAAACGCCATCTGGAACAGCGCGACCTGGGCGTCACCCCCGCCCAGTCCCGGCTGCTGCGCACCCTCGCGCACTACCCCTCACCGCCGCGCATGGCCGACCTGGCCGAGCGGCTGGAGGTCGTGCCGCGCGCGGTGACGACGCTGGTCGACGGGCTGGAGGCGGGCGGCAAGGTCCGGCGGGTGCCGGACCCGGCGAACCGGCGCGTGACCCGGATCGAGCTGACCGACGAGGGCCGCGCGGCCCTGCTGGAACTGCGCGGCGCCCGCCGCTCGGCGGCCGAGGAGATACTGGCGCCGCTGACGGAGAAGGAGCGCCAGGTGCTCGGCGTGCTGCTGGACACGCTGATCGACGGGGAGCCCGCGCCGCGCTGCTGAGCGGCTCTCCCCCTCCGGAAGCCCCCGCCCGAGGAGCATCCGCCCCGCCGGAGCGGCCTGCGTCGGGGACGGGGGCCCTGGTACTCGCGCGTCGACGGCCGGGCTCAGCAGCGGTCGCGGTCCTCGGTCAGCACGCCCTGGACCGTGGTCAGCGAGCGGTCGTAGCAGCCCGCCGAGCCGAGGAGGCGGTAGCGCTCGGCCGACGTGCCCACCGCGTGCCGCTGGTCGCGCGGGACGTTCAGGGTGTACGCCGCGTCGCCGCGGTAGGTGTCGTCCAGCCGCGACCACGCGGTGCGCCGGCCGCCCTCACGCGTCACCGCCGACGCCCGGTCGCCGACCGTGAGCACGGTGCGCAGCCGGTCGTCCGGGCCCAGGGTGACGGTGCCGTCCATGGTGTACGTCCGGTGCGTGCGCGTCGTGCGCGCCGGTCCCCGGCCGGTGGTCCCGACCGACTCGTCGTCACTCCAGAAGGCGTCGAGTCCGTCCGTGGTCTCGCCGTCGGTCCAGCGGTGGACGGAGGTGTGGGCGAGCGTCCGGGTGACGGTGGTGGTCACCCGGCCGTGAGAGGTGTCCAGGTAGCCGGAGACGGTGAGCCGGTGTCCCGCCCCGGTGTCCACCCGGTGCTCCCGGCCGGGCGTGTGGACCGAGGAGTTGACGAGGTCGGTGGCGGTGTCCTCGGTGAGCGCGCCGGGGACGTGGGCCCGGTGCGGGTCCTGCCAGACCAGGACGTTCACCGGTGTGCTCCAGCCCGGCTGCCCCGCCGGCACCCCGGCGACGGACACCTCGACGCGGTGCGGGCGGCCGTCGTTGAGCAGACCGGCGAACGGCGTGAGGTCGTACTCGACGGGCCGCACGTCGAAGGCGCGCGGGGCCGGGACGACGTACCAGAGGAAGGGGTTGGACCAGCCGCCCGTCCACACGTGCGGGTACGGCGCCGCGATGCCGGCGAGCCGCCCGTCGACGCTGATCCGCACCTCCCGGTACGGCCCGCGGTCGGCCTTGCAGGAGTACGGCGCCGGGTCGGCGACGGTCAGGTACCAGAACTCCTCGCAGCCGCCGCCCGAACCGGTCGCGTACACCTCGGCGACGATCCGTTCGCTGTTGCGCGGGGTGGTCAGGGTCGTACCGGCGGGCGCGTCGGCGAGGGTGAGGACCCGGTCGGGCGCGGGGGCCGAGGGGCGCCCCGCGTAGAAGGACAGGGTGACGTGTACGTCGATGACCCCGGTGTAGGTGTCGTCCACCACGTTGCCGATCAGCATCTCGACGTCCCGGGCGGCGCGGAAGGTCTCGCTGTAGCGGGTGACGTCCTTCTCGACGTGCCACTCGATGCCGTCGGGCGAGGGCTCCGGGGTGGAGGTGCGCAGGATCTCCACCCCGCCGACCCGCAGATGGCCGAGCCGGTCGTACTGACGGCCCTTCACCTTGCCGTCGAGGCGGAGCACGACCTTGCTCCAGCGGTCGCCGCAGCCCTCGGGGGGCGCGTAGGTGCCGCGATAGGGCGTGAAGTCGCGGAACCGCGCGTCGGCGAGGGTGACCTGGCAGGAGCGGGTGTGCGGCCGACCGACGGGCGGGGCCGCGGTCACCGGGTCGTGCCAGTCGGTGCCGAACTCGGCGGGTGCGTCCACCGCTCGGGCGGCCGGCGCACCCGTACCGAACAGCGCGCTCGCCAGGAGGGTCGCTCCGGCGAGCATGGACATGGCTAACTTTCGTCTCATGGCCCGTGTTCTACGGGCGGACGGCCCGCCCCGCAATGACGCCTCGGAGGATCGGCGCGATACGGACGGCCGTCCGGGACGCCACACAGACACCCATAAAAGTGACAATCAGTTATATAAGCGCATCGTACTGGCATAGTGCGGGCATGGAGATCACGACGGCCGGCGGCCCTCCCGCCGGACGCGCGGCCGAGGGGCGCCCGCAGTGAAAGCGCCGGTCACCGACCCGTCGGGACGGCACCGCCGGGCCGTCCCGCTGCTCGCCGGAGCCGTCGCCCTCGCGCTCGGGCTCGCGGGAGCGGCCGTCGTCACCGTCAGCGCCCCGTTCGCCGGTCCGGACCGGCGGCCCGCCCCCGGCGCACCGGCCACCGCCGCCGGTCCGGTACCGTCGCCCGGCGCGCCGGGCATCGGCGACCCGCTCATGCCGCTGGCCGGCAACGGCGGCTACACGGTCCGCCGTTACACGCTCGACTTCGACTGGCGGGCCCCCCGCACGCCCTTCGAGGCCGGGGCCACCATCAGCGCCACCGCCACCCAGGCCCTGTCCCGCTTCGATCTGGACTTCGCGGGCAACACGCTGCACCGCGTGACCGTCGACGGGGCACCGGCCGCCGCCGCGCGCCACGGTGACGAACTCGTCGTCACCCCCGCGAAGCCGATCCCACCCGGCCGCGCGTTCACCGTCCGCGTCACCTACACCGCCGACCCCACGCAGGGACGCCACCGCGACGACGCCATCCAGGACTACGGCTGGGTGCCCACGCCCGACGGGACCGTGGTCTGCGCGCAGCCCGACGGCGCCAGGATGATCTTCCCGGCCAACGACCACCCGAGCCTGCGGGCGCCCATCACCTTCCGCGTGACGACCCCGCCCGGAGTGAGCGCGGTGGCCAACGGCCGCCTCGTCGGCACCGAGCGGCACCCCGACGGCCGCACCCGGTGGACCTACGACTCCGAACAGCCGATCGCGGCACAGCTGGTCCAGCTCGCGATCGGGAAGTTCACGTTCGTCGACGGCGAGGGGCCGCGCGGGCTGCCCGTCCGGGACGTGGTGCCGGACGGCCTGGTCGCGGACACCGAGGAGTACCGCTCGCTCACCCCGGACCACCTGGCCTGGCTGGAACAGCGGCTCGGCCCCTACCCGTTCCCCCGCTACGGCGTGCTGGTCGGGGACACCGACCTGCCGGTGGCGCTGGAGACCCAGTCGCTCGCCGTCGTGCCCCGGGACGTCCTGCTGGGCGACCGGGTCGACGCCGAACGCGACCTCGTGCACGAACTGACCCACCATTGGACGGGCGACAGCGTCGCCATCCGGCGCTGGTCCGACCTGTGGCTGAGCGAGGGTCACGCCCGTTACTACGAACGGCTGTACTCCGACGAGCACGGCGGGGCCGAGCTGGAGTCCGTGATGCGGTCGGCGTACGAGCGGCACGACCAGTGGCGGCACGACGAGGGGGCGCCCGCCGAACCCACCGACGCCACGCTGTTCAAGGTGATGCGGTACGACGGCTCGGCGCTGGTGCTGTTCGCGCTGCGGGAAAAGGTCGGCGAGGAGACCTTCGGCCGGATCGAGCGGGCCTGGGTGACCGCCTACCGGGGCCGGGCGGCCGGCACCCGGGACTTCATCGCGCTCGCGTCCCGGGTCGCGGGCGAGGACCTCGGCCCGTTCCTGCACCCGTGGCTGTACGGCGCGCACACCCCGCCGATGCCGGGGCACCCCGACTGGCAGGTGGACCCGGTCGAGGACTGAGCGCCGGGCGACCGGACGGCCGCGCCGGGACCGGACGGCCTGTCATGTTTGGTTGCCCCGGGCAGCGGAGTCACTGCCGCCGACCGGGTGGCCTCTGCGGGAGGGCTGGTCCACACCGGTGACGCTCGCCACGACACGGCGCCCGGGGCACGGAAACGTACAAGGGGTGGCGCTACGGGCAACTCCTTTGCCCTGGTTGCGAACGAGCGTGGTTGGGAGAGCCCCTGCAATGAGAAGAAATGTCGTTGCCCGTATCCCCGGTGCCGTCCGGAGATGCCGCCGTACGGCCTGTGTGATCGCGGGGTCGGCGCTGCTGCCACCGCTGCTGATCCTCCCGATGTCCGGCTGCGCCGATCCGTCCGACCGGCGGCTGCAGGACGCCTTCACGGACGCCGCGCGCGAGTTCCACGTGCCGCGCAGTGTCCTCATGAGCGTGTCCTACCTGCAGTCGCGCTGGGACTCCCATCCCGGCGCGCCCAGCGTCGCGGGCGGCTTCGGACCGATGCACCTGCTGGATCCCGAGCTCGTCACGACGCCGGCCCCCTCCACCACCCCGCGGACGGCCGACGGCGGCCGGGCCCAGCCCCGCGCCGCGGCCCCCGGACCGGACGCCCCCGGCGGCGCTGTCTCGCCCGGCCACGCCGTGCAGCCCGCGGACCTGCCCCACGCGGCACGGCTGATCCACGTCCCGGCCGAACAGCTGCGCAAGGACGCCGTCGCCAACGTACGCGGCGGCGCGGCACTCCTGGCCGCCACGCAACGGCAGCTCGGCAAGCCCCTCAGCGCCGACCCGGCGGACTGGTGGGAGGCGGTGGCGCGCTTCCCGGGCACCCGTGACGTCTCGTCGGCCGCCGCCTACGCCGACGATGTCTTCGCCCTGATCCGCCGGGGCGCGCACCGCACCACCGCCGAGGGGCAGGAGGTGACGCTCCCCGCCACCCCCCGCGTCCGGCCGCGCCAGCACACCCCCACCGCCCAGGGCCCGCAGCGGCAGAAGGACGTCGAGTGCCCCGCCGAACTGGCCTGCGACTGGCTCGGCGCGCCGTACGAGGAGATCGACGACAGCGCGTACGGCAACCACGACCTGGCCGACCGCCCCAGGGACCAGCCGATCGAGTACATCGTCATCCACGACACCGAGGCGGAGCTGCCGAGCATGCTCCAGACGGTGCAGGACCCCACGGAGTCGTCGTGGCACTACTCGATCCGCTCCAGCGACGGCCACGTCACCCAGCACGTCAAGACCAAGGACGAGGCCTGGCACTCGGGCAGCCAGTTCGTGAACGCCCGCTCCATCGGCATCGAGCACGAGGGGTTCCTCACCCAGCCGGGAACCTGGTACACGGAGCGGATGTACCGGGCCTCGGCGCGCCTGGTGAAGTACCTGGCGAAGAAGTACGCCATCCCGCTGGACCGGCAGCACATCTTCGGCCACGACAACGTGCCGGCCCCGACCGCCGGCAGCATTCCCGACATGCACGACGACCCCGGCCCCTTCTGGGACTGGCGCCACTACTTCGACCTCCTCGGCGCACCGCTGCGGGCCACGGCGGGACCGGACAGTGACATGGTGACCATCCTGCCCGACTACGCCACGCACAAGCCGGAGTTCACGGGCTGCGGCGGCAGTGGTTCACCGTGTCGGCCGCACGGCTCCAGCGCCGTCCGCCTGTACACCGAGCCGAGCGAGCACGCCCCGCTGATCCAGGACCCGGGCCGCAAACCGGACGGCGAGGACTCCACCGTGGACGTCAACGACCTGGGCTCGCGGGTCTCCGCCGGTCAGACCTTCGCCGTCGCCGACCGCAGCGGCGACTGGACGGCGATCTGGTTCCAGGGCAACAAGGCCTGGTTCAGGAACCCCCAGGACCATCCGACCGCCGTCGGCGCGGCCGGGCGCATGGTCACCCCGAAGGAGGGCCTGGACGAGATCCCGGTGTACGGGCGCGCCCTCCCGGAGGAGGAGGCGTTCCCGGACGACATGGATGAACCGGACGAGTCGCCGCTGCCGTACGGCTTCCAGGCGGGCCAGCGGTATGTGACGCAGTCCGGTGTCGGCAGCTCCTACACCGCCAAGTCCTTCAGCGACACGCCCAATCCGGTGGTGTGGGGCCGGGAGAAGTACTACGAGATCCAGTTCGGCCACCGGCTCGCATACGTGCGGGCCAGCGATGTGGACGTGGTGTCCTCGACCGCCGCGTCGGGACCGCAGAAGAGTCCGGCCACCGGAACAAACCCCTCGGTCCCGAGCGCATCGAGCACGCCGAGCACGCCGAACGCCCGGTCCGCCCCTTCCGGCTCTTCCGCCCCTTCCGGCCCGGCGCGCCCCGCCGGTTCCGCCGGTTCCGCCGGACGGTGACCTCGCGGCAGCCGGGAGACCAGGGATCCCGGCTGCCGGACGGCGGTGCCATGGCCGAACGCGGCCGATTTCGCGGGCCGTAGGGAAAAACTGTTTGAAATTCACCACTGCATGACGTCAACCTTTCACGGCTTGTCGCCGCACACCGCGGCGTTCCGCTCCTGCCCTGCCCTGACACGAGCCACTGGGACGTCATGCAGATCCAAGACCTTCCGTATCCCGATCCGGGCGTGCCCGACACACGCTCGGGTCCCCGATTCCTGTGGTGGCTCTGGCGCAACCAGCTGGGCGGACAGCTGAAGTCGCTCGCCTGGGGCCTGCTTCACTTCGTCTCCGTCTCCGCCCTGCCCTTCTGTGTCGGTCTCGCCGTGCAGGCGGCCGTCGACCGCTCCGGCACCCGGCTCGCCCTGACGGGGGGCCTGATGGTGCTGTGCGGAACGGGGCTCGCCGTCGGCGACACCATGCTGCACCGCGCCGCCGTCACCAACTGGATCACCGCCGCCGCCCGCGTCCAGCAGCTGCTGGCGCGCAAGGCCGCCCACCTGGGCTCCGCCCTGACCCGGCGGGTGGCCGCCGGTGAGGTGGTGGCCGTGTCCACGGGGGACGTCGAGAAGATCGGCTGGTTCGTCGAGGCCGTCTCCCGCTTCACCGCCGCCGCCCTGACGGTGGTGATCGTCGCCGTCGGCCTGGTCGTGTACCAGCCCGCGCTCGGCGTGATCGTCGCCGTGGGCCTGCCCGTCGTGGCGCTCGCGGTGCTGCCCCTGCTGCCCCGGGCGACCCGCCGCGCCGACGTCCAGCGCGAGAAGGCGGGCCGGGCCACCGAGCTGGCCTCGGACACGGTCGCGGGTCTGCGGGTGCTGCGCGGCATCGGCGGCGAGGAACTGTTCCTGGACCGCTACCGCCGGGCCTCCCAGGAGGTACGGCACGCCGCCGTGCGCAGTGCCCGGATGTGGTCGCTGATCTCCGCCATCCAGGTGCTGCTGCCCGGACTGCTGCTGATCGCGGTCGTCTGGCGCGGCATCGACCTGGCCCGCGAAGGCCGGATCGACGTCGGCGAACTCGTCACCGTCTACAGCGCGGTCATGATCCTCAGCTATCCGCTGCGGCACTTCGAGGAGATCGCCATGGCGTACTCCTTCTCCCGCCCGTCGGCCAAGCGCGCCGCGCGTGTGCTCTCACTGGAGCGGTCCACGGACACCGACGGCACCCGCGAGGCCGAGGTGCCGGGCGGCGACCTGTACGACCCGGTGACCGGTCTGCTCGCCCCCGCCGGCCGGTTCACCGCCGTGGTGTGCGGTGACCCGGACGCGGCGGGCAGGCTGGCCGAGCGGCTCGGCGGCCACCCCGCCGAGCCGGACCGGTCGGTCCTGCTGGGCGGGGTGCCCCTGGACGACCTGCCCCTCGACAGCGCCCGCACCGCCGTCCTCGTGCAGGACAAGGACCCGGTGCTGCTGTCCGGCACGCTGCGCGAGCTGCTGGACGTGCCCTCCTCCGGTACGGTGCCGGCCGCGGACGCGCTCGCCGCGGCGCGGTGCGAGGACGTGCTGGACGCGCTGGCGCAGGGTTCGCTGGACGCCGCCGATCCGATGGACGCCCGGATCACCGAGCGCGGCCGGTCCCTCTCCGGCGGCCAGCGCCAGCGGCTGGCCCTCGCCAGGTCGCTGATCACCGATCCGGAGGTACTAGTGCTGGACGAGCCGACCTCCGCTGTCGACTCGCACACCGAGGCGCGGATCGCGGACGGGCTGCGCCGGCTGCGGTCGGGACGGACGACCGTGGTGTTCACCTCCTCGCCGCTGCTGCTCGACCGCGCGGACCGGGTCGCCCTGGTGCACGAGGGCCGGGTCGCGGCGGTCGGCCCGCACCGCGAGCTGATGGACGGCGAGCCCCGGTACCGGGCCGTGGTGACCCGGGAGACCGACGAGGAACTGGCCGCCGACGACGGGAAGCTGCTGGACGAGCTCCAGGAGCTGGAAGAGATCGAGGAGAGCGCATGATCGGCGTCGCACCGCCGGACCACGACCCGGCGGCCCCGACGACCGCCACCACCCTGCCCGTCGGCGCCGCCGCGACCGTGCGCGGCTACGTCACCGAGCTGTTCCGCCGGCACCGCCGGGCCTTCCTGCTGCTCATCGCCGTCAACACGGTGGCCGTGATCGCCTCCATGGCGGGCCCGTACCTGCTCGGCGGGCTGGTCGAGCGGGTGTCGGACGGGGCCCGGGAACTCCACCTGGGGCTGACCGCCGGGCTGTTCGTGCTCGCGCTCGCCGTGCAGGCCGTGTTCGTCCGGCAGGTACGGTTGCGGGGCGCGATGCTCGGCGAGCGGATGCTGGCCGATCTGCGCGAGGACTTCCTCGTCCGGTCCGTGGGGCTGCCGCCGGGCGTGCTGGAACGGGCGGGCACCGGCGACCTGCTCTCCCGTATCACCACCGACATCGACCGGCTGGCCAACGCCATGCGCGAGGCCGTGCCGCAGCTCGCCATTGGCGTCGTGTGGGCCCTGTTGCTGCTCGGCGGGCTGGTGGTGACGGCGCCGCCGCTGGCCGCCGCCGCGCTGTTCGCCGTACCGGTCCTGGTGATCGGCTGCCGCTGGTACTTCAAGCGGGCGCCGTCCGGCTACCGCTCGGAAGCCGCCGGGTACGCCGCCGTCGCCGCCGCGCTCGCCGAGACCGTGGACGCGGGCCACACCGTCGAGGCGCACCGCCTCGGCGCCCGCCGCGTGGCCCTGTCCGAGCAGCGGATCGGGCAGTGGGTCGTGTGGGAGAGGTACACGCTCTGGCTCCGCTCCGTGCTCTTCCCGGTCATCAACACCGTCCACCTCCTCGTGCTCGGCTCGGTCCTGATGGTCGGCGGGGTGTTCGTGCTGCGGGGCTGGATAGGGGTGGGCCAGCTGACCACCGGCGCCCTCATCGCGCAGATGCTGGTCGACCCGGTCAACCTGATCCTGCGCTGGTACGACGAGGTGCAGGTCGCCCAGGTGTCGCTGGCCCGCCTGGTCGGCGTCCGGGACATCGAGCCGGACGCCGGGGACGCGGCGCTGGCCCCCGAGGGACGCGTGGTGGACGCCGACCGGGTGCGCTTCGGTTACCGGGAGGGCGTCGATGTGCTGCGCGAGGTCTCCCTGCGGGTCGCTCCGGGCACCCGGATGGCCCTGGTCGGCCCGTCGGGTGCGGGCAAGTCCACCCTGGGCCGGCTGCTCGCCGGGATCTACGCGCCCCGGGACGGCCGGGTCACCCTCGGCGGGGCGGAGCTGTCCCGGATGCCCGCCGAGCGCGTCCGCGGGCATGTCGCCCTGGTCAACCAGGAGCACCATGTCTTCGTGGGCTCCCTGCGCGACAACCTCCTGCTGGCCCGCACCGCCGCCACGGACGCCGAGCTGTGGGCGGCCCTCGGCGCGGTCGACGCGGACGGCTGGGCCCGTGCCCTGGACGACGGCCTGGACACCGAGGTCGGCTCCGGCGGTGTCGCGCTGACCCCGGCGCAGGCACAGCAGATCGCGCTGGCCCGGCTGGTGCTCGCCGATCCGCACACGCTGGTCCTGGACGAGGCGACCTCGTTGCTCGACCCGCGCGCGGCCCGCCATCTGGAACGCTCCCTGGCACGGGTCCTCGACGGCCGCACCGTGGTGGCCATCGCCCACCGGCTGCACACCGCCCACGACGCCGACGTGATCGCCGTCGTCGAGAACGGCCGGATCAGCGAGCTGGGCAGCCACGAGGAGCTGGTCGCGGCGGAGGGGGCGTACGCGGCGCTCTGGCGCTCCTGGCACGGGTGAGGACCGGACGGGGGCACGGGTGGTCACGCCTGCGGGGGACGGCCCCCTGCGAGAGGTGGCACAGGCCGGTTGGTTGCGGGTGTGCGCGGGGGCTCTAACCGTGGTGGCGGGGGGTGGTCCGGCAGGGGCGCAGACGCCTGACGTCATGGCTGTGGACGGCGCCCCTCCAGCTCCGCTCCGGGAAGCCTGGCCGTGAGGCCGTCCGCCTGCCGCACTCCGAGACCCCGCGAGAGCCGGGCCCCAGGTCTCTCCGGTTGTCGCGCTCCGATGCCCGGTGGGTTCCGTCCGGACCCGCGACAGGGCCGCGCGCTCACCCCCGGGGCCGTGCCGTTGCGCGGTGCCGATCCGGGGTGGAAGGCTGGAAAGCGGCAGCGGCTCGGGGCGCGCCCGGGGACCAGCCGGTTCGCGGCGTGTGGCCCCCGTGCCGCGCGTGCCGACGGCGCGCCGTCCGCTGGGACGGCATCCGGCCGTCCTCACCATCTGGAGGTAGTCGTGGTCAACGCCGACGGTTGGGGGGATGACGTCTACCAGCCCGATCCCTCGGAGATCCGGGAGGACTCGGGGGTGCTCGACGTCGAGGACACTCTGGACTTCGACGGCGTCGCCGACCCCCTCGACCGCGGCTGGTCCCCTCCCGAGCGCCCGTGGGCGGTGGAACACGTCGGCGTGACGGCGGCCGAACGCCAGGCGGGCGAGACCCTCGACCAGCGGCTCGCCGAGGAGCTGCCCGATCTGTCCGCGCCCGACGGTGACGGCATCGGGGACTGCGAGGGCACCGACGGGGAACCCCTCGACAATGAGGTGGGCAACTTCCGGTCCGGCCGGCTGGTGGCACCCGACGAGGGCGCGCACGAGGACGACGAGGCCGCGCTCGTCGCCACCGACGTCGGCATCGACGGGGCCGCCGCCTCCGCCGAGGAGGCAGCGGTGCACATCGTCGACGAGGACGCCCTCCCCGGCTGAGCCGGACCGTCCGGACGCCTCCCTCCCGACCGCCCGTCCCGAGGAGCCGCCATGCAGCAGGACAAGCACCCCGACTACCACCCCGTCGTCTTCCGTGACCGCGCCGCCGGGTACGCCTTTCTGACGAGGTCCACCGCGCGGAGCGAGCAGACCATCGAGTGGGACGACGGCCAGAGCTACCCGGTGATCGACGTGGAGATCTCCTCGGAGAGCCACCCCTTCTACACCGGCAAGGCGCGTACGGTCGACACCGAGGGCCGCGTCGCCCGCTTCGAGCGCCGGTACGGCACGGCGGACGCGGGCGAGCCGGGCTGACCCGGCGGTCTCCGCCGGATCGCGGTCCGCCACCGAGGAACCCGCCCGTGCGTGGCCCGGGCCGAAGGACGGTCGCGGACCTCCGCCCCACCCTGACGTCCTGGCCCGGGCGGGGCCTGCCCGATCCGGCTCCGCCCTATCGCGGGCCGGTGCCGGCGGCCTGGTCAGATCACGTTGAGGGCCGCGGCACAGCCGACCCCGCCGAGCAGCATGAACGCCGGCATCAGCACCTTGAGCTCGATCCAGCTGCCCGCCCGGAACCGCATCGCCTTCGGCGGCCCGACCGGGTACCAGCGCTTGCGGCCCACCGGGATCGGCCACAGGATCGGGCAGCCGGACACGGTCAGCGCGTCCCCGATGTCGTGCACCAGCGCGCCGAGCACGACCGGCAGCCCCAGCCACAGGTACTCCTGCCCCGGCGCGGTGAACAGCCAGTCGGAACCATGACCCGGCTTGTCCAGCACTCCGGCGAGGATCCACGCGCTTGTCGCCGCCAGCAGCCAGACCAGGACATCGCTGCTGGAGCCGCGCGCCGCCCGCCACAGCAGGCCTTCGATCGCCAGCACCATGTGCACGAACAGGACCGCCAGCACCCCCCAGCGATCCCCGGCGATCGCCACGGCGGAGCAGCCCGCGCCGATCAGGACGGCCCACACCCAGGTGTGCGTCAGCGTGCGGTGTCCGCCGGAGCGGCGCGGGTCGCCCTGCTTCCTGGTCGCCTTGTAGACGGTGTACGAGAGTTTGTCCACGATCTCGCAGAGCCCGCGGGAGACCGGCCCGAAGGCCCGGGAGATGGTGGCCGCCTTGTGGTCGAGGTCCGGGGCGAGCGCGGCGCCGGCGCTGATCAGGGCGCCGCAGAGGAGGACCGGCCAGGGCATGGGGTGTCCGGCCGCCGCCGTGGCGGCTCCCACCCCCAGCCAGGCCGCGGCCCCCGACAGTGAGTGTGCTGGTCCCATCATGGCCGCTTCCCGCCCTATTCCTCGTGTCGCGCCGCCCAGTTGACCTGGTGCGCTGACGCCTCGCCGGCCACACAGCGTAGCTTCCATGATCTTCGTACCCGCAGCCGATTCCCCGCTCCGGCGGTGGGCCAGGCAAGATGGGGGCGTGACCCTCATCGATCAGCTGCCGCCGACCGCCGACCCCGACGCCCTGTACGAGGCTTTCGAGTCCTGGGCCCAGGAGCGCGGCCTCACCCTCTATCCCCACCAGGAGGAGGCGCTGATCGAGGTGGTCTCCGGGGCGAACGTGATCGTGTCGACGCCCACCGGGTCCGGCAAGAGCATGATCGCCGCGGGCGCGCACTTCGCCGCGCTGGCCCGGGACGAGGTCACCTTCTACACGGCGCCGATCAAGGCCCTGGTGTCGGAGAAGTTCTTCGAGCTGTGCAAGCTCTTCGGCACCGAGAACGTCGGCATGCTCACCGGCGACGCCTCCGTGAACGCGGACGCGCCCGTCATCTGCTGCACCGCCGAGGTGCTGGCGTCGATCGCGCTGCGGGACGGCAAGGACGCGGACGTCGGCCAGGTCGTCATGGACGAGTTCCACTTCTACGCCGAGGGGGACCGCGGCTGGGCCTGGCAGATCCCGTTGCTGGAACTCCCCCAGGCCCAGTTCATCCTGATGTCGGCCACTTTGGGCGATGTGTCCTTCTTCGAGAAGGATCTCACCCGCCGCACTGGCCGCCCCACCTCGGTGGTCCGCTCCGCGACCCGCCCGGTGCCCCTGTCCTACGAGTACAAGCTGACCCCGCTCACCGAGACGCTCACCGATCTGCTGGAGAGCAAGCAGGCCCCGGTGTACATCGTGCACTTCACGCAGGCGCAGGCCGTGGAGCGGGCGCAGGCGCTGATGAGCATCAACATGTGCTCGCGCGAGGAGAAGGACCAGATCGCCGAGCTGATCGGCAACTTCCGCTTCACCACCAAGTTCGGCCGCAACCTCTCCCGTTACGTACGGCACGGCATCGGCGTCCACCACGCCGGCATGCTGCCCAAGTACCGGCGTCTGGTGGAAAAACTCGCCCAGGCCGGACTGCTTAAGGTCATCTGCGGCACGGACACGCTCGGCGTGGGCGTCAACGTGCCCATCCGCACGGTGCTGTTCACAGCGCTGACCAAGTACGACGGCAGCCGGGTGCGCACCCTGCGGGCCCGCGAGTTCCACCAGATCGCGGGCCGGGCCGGCCGGGCCGGTTTCGACACCGCGGGGCTCGTGGTCGCGCAGGCGCCGGAGCACGTGATCGAGAACGAGAAGGCGCTGGCGAAGGCGGGCGACGACCCGAAGAAGCGGCGCAAGGTGGTGCGCAAGAAGGCGCCGGAGGGCTTCGTCGGCTGGACGGAGAACACCTTCCAGAAGCTGATCGAGTCGGAGCCGGAGCCGCTGACCTCGCGTTTCCGGGTGACGCACACGATGCTGCTGTCGGTGATCGCCCGTCCGGGCAACGCCTTCGAGGCGATGCGCCACCTGCTGGAGGACAACCACGAGCCGCGCAAGCAGCAGCTGCGGCACATCCGCCGGGCCATCGCGATCTACCGCTCGCTGCTCGACGGCGGAATCGTCGAAAAGCTCGACAAGCCCGATACCGAAGGCCGGATCGTCCGGCTCACGGTCGACCTCCAGCAGGACTTCGCGCTGAACCAGCCGCTGTCCACGTTCGCCCTGGCGGCGTTCGAACTCCTCGACCCCGAGTCGCCGTCCTACGCCCTCGACATGGTCTCCGTCGTCGAGTCCACCCTGGACGACCCGCGGCAGATCCTCGTCGCCCAGCAGAACAAGGCGCGCGGCGAGGCCGTGGCCGCGATGAAGGCGGACGGGGTCGAGTACGAGGAGCGCATGGAGCGCCTGCAGGACGTCACGTACCCGAAGCCGCTGGAAGAACTGCTCTTCCACGCCTACAACACCTACCGCAAGAGCCACCCGTGGGTCGGCGACCACCCGCTGTCGCCGAAGTCGGTGGTCCGGGACATGTACGAGCGGGCGTTGTCCTTCACGGAGCTGGTGTCCTTCTACGAGCTGGCCCGCACCGAGGGCATCGTGCTGCGTTACCTCGCCAGCGCCTACAAGACCCTGGACCACACCATCCCGGACGACCTGAAGTCCGAGGACCTGCAGGACCTGATCGAGTGGCTGGGCGAGATGGTGCGCCAGGTGGACTCCAGCCTGCTGGACGAGTGGGAGCAGCTCGCCAATCCGGAGGAGATGACCGCCGAGGAGGCCCAGGAGAAGGCCGACGAGGTCAAGCCGGTCACGACCAACGCCCGCGCCTTCCGGGTCCTCGTCCGCAACGCCATGTTCCGCCGCGTGGAGCTGGCCGCCCTGGACCAGGTCGAGGAACTGGGCGAGCTGGACGCCGAGTCCGGCTGGGACGCCGACGCGTGGGGCGAGGCGATGGACAAGTACTGGGACGAGTACGACGACCTCGGCACCGGCCCCGACGCCCGCGGCCCCAAGCTCCTTGTCATCAAGGAGGAGCCGGAGCACGGGCTCTGGCGCGTCCGTCAGATCTTCGACGACCCCAACGGTGACCACGACTGGGGCATCAGCGCGGAGATCGACCTCGCGGCCTCCGACGCCGAGGGCCGTGCGATCGTCCGTGTCACCGACGTCGGCCAGCTGTGAGCCGTTCACGGCCAGTGGCAAGCCAAGGAGAAACCCATCGATGACGAATCCGGCCGAGAGACTGGTCGACCTGCTCGACCTGGAGCAGATAGAGGTCAACATCTTCCGTGGCCGCAGCCCGCAGGAGTCCCTCCAGCGGGTCTTCGGCGGCCAGGTGGCCGGCCAGGCGCTGGTCGCCGCCGGCCGCACCACGGACGGCGATCGCCCGGTGCACTCACTGCACGCGTACTTCCTGCGCCCCGGCCGGCCGGGCGTGCCGATCGTGTACCAGGTGGAACGGGTCCGCGACGGGCGTTCCTTCACGACGCGCCGGGTCACGGCCGTGCAGCAGGGCCGCACGATCTTCAATCTGACCGCCTCCTTTCACAAGCCTGAGGAAGGACCTTTCGAGCACCAGTTGCCGCCGGCCCGCGAGGTGCCGCACCCGGAGTCGCTGCCGACGGTCTCGGAGGAGATCCGCAAGCACCTGGGCACCCTGCCGGAGCAGTTGGAGCGGATGGCGCGCCGCCAGCCCTTCGACATCCGCTACGTCGACCGGCTGCGCTGGAACCCCGCGGACATCAAGGGGGCCGAGCCGCGCAGCGCCGTGTGGATGCGCGCGGTGGGGCCGCTGGGCGACGACCCCCTGGTGCACACCTGCGCGCTGACCTATGCCAGTGACATGACCCTCCTGGACGCGGTCCGCATTCCGGTGGAGCCGCTGTGGGGTCCGCGCAACTTCGACCTGGCCTCGCTGGACCACGCCATGTGGTTCCACCGGCCCTTCCGCGCGGACGAGTGGTTCCTCTACGACCAGGAGTCCCCGATCGCCATCGGCGGGCGCGGACTGGCGCGCGGACGCATCTACGACCTGGAAGGACGACTGCTCGTATCGGTCGTCCAGGAGGGTCTGTTCCGGGCGCTGTAGCCCCCGCGGCCAGGACTCCGCGGTGAGGCGTTCACACCCGCGCGGCCTCTGTACGTCTCAGGCTTCTGCGCCGGAGCCAGGCCCGCAGACCGCGGGGCGATCGCTGCGGTCCGGGCCGTGCCGGCCCGTGGCCCCGTGGTGCGGTCGGTGGCGCCGACCGCACCGCCGGCCTGGTGACGGGCATCGGCTCGGCGGGCCGTACCACCGGCTCGCAAGACCGCGCCGTCGGCCACATGGGCCGTGCCAAGGGCTCCTCGGCTCTCGCGACCGGCTCCGCGAGTCGTCTCGTCGACTCCGAGGAGGAGCTTTCCGGTCCCGGTGACGACGACGCCGGCTTCGGGAATCTCGTCGTCTCCTGCGCGGGTCCCGTCACCGTACGGGCCATCGGCGGGATAGGCCGTGGAGCCGCGCGGATCACCGGTGGAAGGGGGTGGGCGACGGGTGAGACGCCGCGGGCCTCGTCGACCAGGCGCGCCAGCTCGCTGCGCAGCCAGCCGATCTCGTCCGCGTCCTGCGCCGTCGTGATCCGCTCGGCCGTGTGCGTGGCGGGTGATCCGGGGACGCCGTGCCCGGGTGGCGTGGGCCGGGACCGGTTCAGCCACGCCCGCTCGTACGGGTCCTTGACGATGTCCGCGACGTCGACGGGCGGGAGGAATGTGGCCACGGCCCCGGCGCGGGCCCAGGGGTCCTCGGCCCGCCGGAGCAGGAGTCCGAGATGGCGTCCGCGCCAGTTGCGCGCCCGCAGGTCCACTCCCGCCGCCAGCTGACCGCGCAGTGCCTCGGGCGTGCGCCCCTTGAGCAGGTGCGCGTTCTCCGTTCCGGTCGCGAACTGGCGTAGCTCTTCCGCCAGATAGAGCCAGACCACGGTGCGGTAGCGGTTGAGGTAGAACGCGGCGGGCACCAGCAGGCCCAGGCGGGCGAGCCGGGTGAACCTGCCGGCCGGGATCTCCATGAGAGCGGCCCCCTCGGCCGTCCCCACGACCCGCACCCGGTCCAGGAGGGACTCGGGGAAACCGTCCTGGGCGCGGACGCGCTCGATCTCCGCGCGTTCCACGCGGTGACCCCCTCCCCCGCCCTCGTCCGGCACGGTGCGGATGCAGCCGAGTTGCACGGCGCGGTCGAAATCGCCTCGCTTGAGCCCCAGTTCGCGGGCGGCGTGGCCCGGCTTCAAGGTGTTGGGGCGGGTGGGATCGAAAAGGTCGGCCGACATGGTCGTACTCCCCCGTGGAGTCTTGGCTCACGCCCTGTACGTTCGCCGTGCACTCACCGTAGCCGGTTTCGCCGTGACTCGTTCGGAGCCTGTGGATAACTCCACGGGGGATGGAAAACCCGCAGGTCAGGCGTCCGCCTTGGGTGTTCGCTCGGGTTGCCTGGCATCGATGCCGAGGTGTTCGCCGACCCGGTTGACGAGCAGGGTCATCTCGTAGGCGATCTGACCGATGTCGGCTTCCGCCCCGGTGAGCACGCACAGACAGCTGCCGGTGCCGGCCGCGGTCACGAACAGCACGGCATCGTCGTACTCGATCATCGTCTGACGCACCCTGCCCGCGCCGAAGTGCCGTCCCGAGCCCTTGGCCAGGCTGTGCAGTCCGGACGCCACGGCGGCCAGATGCTCGGCGTCCTCACGGCGTAGGCCCGTGCTCGCCGCGGTGACCAGCCCGTCGTTCGACAGGACCAGCGAGTGGCGGACGTGGTCCACCCGCTCGGTCAGATCGTCCAGGAGCCAGCCGAGGCCCTGGTTCTGCGCCATGTCCCTCTCCCCGTGTGATGTCTCCCCCTGGCTGGAGGAACTCTCCGCCAGCCTTCCCCACCTCCGGCGTGCGGGCAAGCAGGATGGGCGCATGGCAGAGAAGATGACCGATGAGGAGTGGCGGGCGTTCGTCTCGGACGGCACCCGCACCGGCAAACTGTCCACCGTTCGCGCCGACGGGAGCCCCCATGTGGCTCCGGTCTGGTTCCTCCTCGACGGAGACGACCTGGTGCTCACCACCGGCAAGGACACCGTCAAGGGGCGCAATCTGACCCGTGACGGCCGGGTCGCCCTGTGCGTGGACGACGAGCGTCCACCGTTCCACTTCGTGGTGCTGAACGGCGAGGCCGAGGTGTCGGAGGATCTGGCCGAACTCCGTCAGTGGGCCACCCGGATCGCGGCCCGCTACGTGGGCGAGGACGACGCCGAGGAGTACGGCGCCCGCAATGGCGTTCCGGGCGAACTGCTCGTGCGTGTCAGCATCGACAATGTGGTGGCGGTACGGGATCTCGCGGCCTGAGCCGCGGGAACGCGCTTCGCGGTCCCGGCGCTGACCCGCGGCGCCGGCGAAGGCCGGGCTGCGGTGCGGAATCATGCGGAGCATGAGCGACGACCACACACATGTCCAGGAATTCTTCACCGCCCGGGCCGCCGACTGGGACAGCCGGTTCCCGGATGACGGCCCTGCCTACGCGGCAGCCGTCGCCGACCTCGGATTGCGCGAGGGGGACCGCGTTCTGGACGCGGGTTGCGGCACGGGGCGGGCCCTGCCGCCACTGCGGGCCGCCGTCGGCCCCTCCGGCGTGGTCCTGGGGGCCGACCTGACCCCGGCGATGCTTGGAGCCGCCGTACGGGCCGGCCGGCACCGCGCGGGACGGCTGCTGCTCGCGGACGTCGCCGCACTGCCGCTGCGTTCGGGCTGTCTGGACGCCGTGTTCGCGGCCGGTCTGATCGCCCATCTGCCGCATCCGGCGGAGAACCTGCGGGAACTGGCCCGCGGGGTGCGGCCGGGCGGGGTGCTCGGGCTCTTCCATCCGATCGGCCGTGCGGCCCTGGCCGCACGCCAGGGCCGCCGGATCACCCCCGACGACCTGCGGGCCGAGGCCAATCTCCGGCCGCTGCTGGCCCGTTCGGGCTGGCGGATGACGTCGTACGTGGACGAGGACGCCCGTTTCCTCGCGCTCGCGGTGCGCGAGGACTGACCGCCGCGCCGTATCAGACCGTTCCGGCGACGGCTGCCGCGAAGGCGCCGGGGTTGTCGAACATGACGTTGTGCCCGGCGCCGGGCACCGTCACCACGCGGACCCCGGCGGCTTCCAGGCTCTCGCGGCCCGCGAGTTCGCCGCCGTCCTCGCCCTGGAGGAAGATCCGGTCGGCGGACAGTCCCTCCAGGAGCGTGCGCATCACGGGGCTGGAGCCCCGGCACAGGCCGACGGCGCTGCGGTGCAGGGCGCGCGGATCGGTCAGCCGCATGGTGGCCGCCCAGAGCGGGCCGACCGCGTCCAGCACGCGCGCGTACCCCTCCTCGACGAACTCCTCTTCGTCGTAGGCGGCGATACCGCTGCTGGCGGCGGTCGACGGCGGAAAGGCGTCCAGGTTGGCCTCTGTCAGCACCAGTCGGGAAACGAGGTCGGGCCGCCGGTGAGCGAGGACGATGGCCACGGCACCGCCCATGCTGTGCGCGATCAGTTCGGCGTCCGCGACTCCGGCCGTGTCCAGCGCGACCGCGACCGCGTGGGCGTGGTCGTCCAGGGTGTAGCCGAAGTCCTGGGGGCGGTCGCTCGTGCCGTGTCCGGGCATGTCGATGAACAGGCCGCGTCGGCCGACCAGTTCGGGCCGGGCGGCGATGTGGGCGTGGTAGACGGCGGACATGGATCCGAGTCCGTGCAGATACACCCGGGCGGGCTCCGTCCCGGGCACCTCGGTCCACCGGATGTGGCTGCCCCTGCTGTCGAACGCGGCCTGCCGCATGTGCCCCTCCCCTTGTCGCTACGACGCCGCACAATACCTCGGTCACGAGGTATACCGTCAAGGCGGTACTGGAATGACGATGTACCCTGCGGAAGAATGCGGGCATGCTCGAGCTCGCCATCCTGGGATTCCTGTACGACGCGCCACTGCACGGATATGTGCTGCGCCGCCATATCGCCGCGCTCACCGGACATGTGCGCCCCGTGGCGGAGAGCACGTTGTACCCAGCGATCAAGCGGCTGGAGAAGGCGGGCCTGCTGGTACGGGCCACCGAGCCCGGGGCCGTCGCGGCGCCGCGCCATGTGCTGACGCTGACCGAGGAGGGCGGGCGCGAGCTGATGCGCCGGCTCGCCGAGCCCGCCCAGCGGGAGATCACCGACGAGAACCACTGGTTCACGCTGCTGGCGTTCCTGCGGCACTTGGACGACCCCGCCGCACAGGCGTCCGTGCTGCGTCGCCGGCTGGCCTTCCTGGAGGAGCCGGCGAGCTTCTTCTACGACGGCGACCGTCCGCTGAGCGCCGAGGAACTGGACGACCCCTTCCGGCGGGGCGTCCTCACCATCGCGCGCGCCACGAGCCGGGCGGAACTGGCCTGGCTGCGGGACACCCTCGCGTCACTCGACGGGGTCGGCCGCTGACGTGTCCCGGTGCCGCACCGGGCAGCCGCGCAGCCCGGGAACGGGACGGGTCCCCAGATCGGCCACGCGGTAGCCCTCGGGGTAGCCCTTGATCTCCCGGTTCTGACGCGCGAAGTGCGGGCTGCGGCGCGGCGGCAGGAGCCGGACCAGCCGGCCGCGCGTCCACACGGCCCGGCGCACCAGCGCGGTGGCCGCCGCGCCGGGTTTCGGATAACGGAAGGCGCGCAGCAGCGACTCGTCGAGCAGGGCGAGCGTCACCGTGCGCAGCAGCGGGGCCAGGGGGCGGGGGTACCAGGAGGCCATCAGGGCGAGCGTGGCGTCGGAGACCTGCCGGGCCTCCTCGTCCCAGCCGAAATGGGCCTCTTCGTAGGAGTCGAGAAGGGCTTCGAACTCCTCGTAGGTCCGGGGGATGTCCGGGATGCCCATGTGCCGGCCGAGGGTGCGGTAGTACTCGGTGGTGGCGACGATCTCGTGGCGGGACAGCCGCCGCCAGCCGTAGGTGTCGATCCAGCGCCTGGGCACCACCACGAAGGTGCTCAGCACATAGCGCATGTCGTCGTCGCTGATGTCGTAACTGCGGTGCATCTGGTTGATGCGGCGGATCGCCGTACGCCCCTGCTCCGCGGCGAAGCCGTGTTCCACGACGGCGTCGAGGAGGAGTGACGTGTCGTCGTACCGCTTCTGCGTGCGCTCGGTCAGTTCCGCCGTCCGCGCGAGCAGGCGGCCGATGCTCGGTACCGCGTAGGTGCGGTACAGGGCCAGTTCCAGGGCGCGCGTGTAGTCCCAGGGGAACTCCAGGGACACGCTGATCCGGTAGATCTCCGGTGCGTCCGCCACCGGGTCCAGCCGACGGATCCGCTCCAGTTGCTCGAACCGCTTCACCGCGTCGTCCCCTTCTGCCGCCGGAACTCCAACTCTACGTTGTGGTGCAGCAGATGGGCGATCAGCACTGACTGGTTCGGGGAGAGGGGGGTCCGGGTGTTCGACGCGATCCGCAGGTACACCGACAGGTTCCGCGCCCCCGCGCAGGCGCGGCCGGGCGACGTCCGGGAGAAGGGCGCGCACAACTTGTTCGAGGCGGCGGCCGTCTATGTGGCCGCGCGGGCGGAGGGCGACGAGGACCGGATCGAGGAGGCGGCGGCCTGGATGTCGCCGGAGGCGCTGTCCTTCGGGGTGAGCGAGCCAGCCTGCCGGGCGGTCGTGGCGCTGACCTGGTCGGGGAACTCGCTGGCCAGTCCCCGGCCGGTAACCCTCGTCGACCTCGGCTTTCACGCTGGGCTGCAGGCGGAACGGCTCGGCGATGCCCTCGGTGCGCACACAGGTCTGGTCGTGCGACGGCCGGGCCGCGTCCCGCCGGACCACAGGGTGCGGCCCCGGTGAGGGTCTTGATGGTGTTTTGCCTGCGCTTGACGAAGACGAAGGCCCGCCTGCCGGGCCTGTGGGCCCTGGAGCGCCGGACTTTGGTCTCGGTGCCGTCTTGCACAGGGTGATGTTCTCGGCGGCGTAGGCGAAAGCGTCCTCCAGGATGTGCCGTCGCGGGCCGGACCGGTCAGGGGTGGCGAATCCCCGCTCCGCCAGGAGCGGGCGGATCTCACTGATGGCGCGGCCGATGGTGGAGGAGCCCACCTGGTAGACCACGCTGGGGGCCTCGTGGGTGAGGACGGTGCGCAGGTGAACCAGGGCGCCAGCAGCCGGTCGGTGAAGACCAGTTCGTACTTCGGCCCGGCCCCGGCCTGCCGTCGGCGGGCGCCCCGGCGCCGCTCGTGCCGCTCGGACGCGCAGCGCGTTCCCCGCCTGGCGCGAGTTCTTCGGTCAATTCGCCGAGATGTTGGCGTGGGAAGCCACAGAAGGCAGGAGGGGCCATTGCCGCGCCGGGCCTGCTTGATCTGCACGCATCAAGAACCCGCCTGGCCATCGTCATGTCACGGCCTGCCCGGGAGGCTGGTCAGACCCGGTCCAGGGGCCGGTGCGGACCACTGGGAAGTTCCATGTCGATCGTGTCGCCAGGCCGCACCACGCCGCCTTCCCTCACGATGCTCATGATTCCGGCTTTGCGCACGATGTTCCCCTCCTCGTCGCGGCCGACGACCTGCTTCAGCAGCCCGTCCTGGAAGTTGTCGATCTGCAGGCAGGGGTTGCGGAGGCCGGTGACTTCCAGGACCGCGGAGTCACCGACGCGCAGCAATGTGCCGGCCGGCAGACCGAGCAGATCGATGCCGCGTGTGGTGATGTTCTCGCCGAGTTCGCCGGGCGCCACCTTGAACCCTTCTTCGCCGACCTCGGCGAAGAGCTCTTCATGAATGAGGTGGACTTGGCGCAGATTCGGCTGAGTGGGATCCTGCGCGACGCGCGAGCGGTGCTTGACCGTCACACCAGCGTGAACGTCCCCCTCCGCACCAAGCCCAGTGAGCAATCTGATGCTGTCCCGGTTCGGCTTGGTGAACGAATACTCGCCGTTGCTGCTGACAGCCGTCACTCTCCCGCTCATACCTCGGAACCCCCTCGTCGGTAACCGCGATCAGCCACTAGCCTAGCCCTCGCCCCTCAAGGCGCAGCATCCACGATCAATTACGGGTGGGGTCGTAAGCGGAACTCTCGCCTCCCAGTGTGGTCGTTTCGCCCTTTCCCGGTGGAAACCCGCAGCTCCGCGTGGTGTCCGAAGCCGTGACAACCGGCTTGCGCTCGCACTAGGGTGCGCGCCGACGGACCAACCACTGGGAGGCAGGGATGGCCGGGACGGACGATATGGCCGTCGCCGCCGCGGACGACGCGCTGTATGTGCTGACGGCGGTGCTGCTGACGCCGGCGCAGTTCCCGAGCGTGCTGGGCGACGACTACCCGGCGGCGTGCGCGGTGCTGGGTCTGCCGCCGCTCGCCGACGGGTACGGCCTGGTGCTGGGCCAGGACGGGGACGGTGCTCGCTGGACGGTCGTCATCGACGACGTCGCGCTGGTCGCCGTGGCGATCGCGTCCTGGGACTGCGGCATGGAATACGAGCTGTCTCCGGACGAGGGCGCGGTCGTGACCGCCCTGCCGGGGTGGCCCCTGGCCGTCGCCGTCGCCGCGCCCGGGGTCCCCGCGCCGCACGATCCCCCCGCCGAGACGGCGGGCCGACCGGCGCTGAGCCCGCCGGACACCGGCTCCTGGGGGCCCGCCCAGCGCCGTCTGGGCGCCGACGAGATCGCGCTGCGATGGGCCGCGTGGCGGGAGCAGATCGACGACGCCGACTTCCGCGCACCCGGCGAACCGGCGAAGGACGCGCCGCCCGCCCCGGACGGCGAGGAGGGCCCCGCGCGCGGCGGCCACGCGGGCGTCCGCCGAGTGCTCGCGGAGGCGCGCGCCTACGTCGACTCCCCGCCGCCGCTCGGACGGGTGCGCTCGTCGTTCGCCCCGGGTGACGCCCGTACGCTGCGTGCCGACGGGCCCGGCTGGTCGCTCGTGGCCCGCACCGACGACATCGCGTTCGTCCTGCTCGACGACGAGCCCGGCGAGGTCCATCCGGTGGGCCGGGGCCCCGAACTGCCGGGCCTGCTGGCAGCTCTCGACAAGATGGCCGTACGCCCCCTGTAAGACTCGGCAGCCGTACGACACCTGTCGGCCCCGGGAGCACCCGCCCCCGCGCGCTGGCGCGGTCCCCGTGGCCCCTGCCGGCCGCCACGGTCACCGCGCCCGCCGACCGCCTGTCGCGCGCCGGCGCCTCAGCGGCCGAGTTCCTTGCGGGAGACCCGGCGGACCCTGCGCCGCTGCGAGGGGTCCAGGGCGAGGTACGCGACCACCGGCACCCCGACCACGATCAGGAACGCCGCCCACCAGGGCAGCCATATCAGCAGGAGGAGCCCGACCGCCACGCCCCCTACGGCGATCTTCGCGTTCTTGGACATCGGCATCGCCTCCTTCGCGGCCGCTGCCGCACTCTGTTCTGGAAAACGACCTCCCGCTGCCGGCAGTTCCGGCCCCGGACGCTGACTCATCCCTGAGATATGCCCCTAATGGCTGCCCGGGGACCGGTCAGGGGCAGGACCCACCCGGGTGGCATTCCCGTTGAGCGGCAGTCGCCGGGCCGTTCCGATGAGTCGCGGACGTCGGCCGTTCACGCGTTTGTCGTTCGGTGTTCCTTCCGGAGCCCAATCGTGGCCGCTGCCAACGATCTTGCTCCCAGGAGGCCCGATGTCCCCGTCCGCCGCGCGTCGCCGCGTCCACCGTTCCGTCGCCACCGGTCTGCCCCTGGCCCTGGCCGCCGTCCTCGTGGCCGCGGGAACGGTCGCGGCGGCGCCGTCCAAGGAGGCCGGTGTCGTGCGCACGGCGACGCTCGGTGAGATCCCGCTCGGCGCGTTCAGCAACGCACTGCTGCCGGGCAGCGTGGCCGACGACCACGGGGTGCGGCTCGGCGGCATCGGCAGCGACATCTACCCGGCGGGCCGCAAGGGCGAGTACTGGACGGTGACCGACCGCGGGCCCAACGGCCAGATCAAGGTGGACGGCAAGAAGCGCCGCACCTTCCCGGTGCCGGGCTTCGACCCCGCGATTGTGAGGATCCGGGTCTCCAAGGACACCGTCAAGGTCATCGACGCGATACCGCTCACCACCTCCTCGGGGAAGGCCGTCACCGGGCTGCCCGACCAGCGTGGCCGGGACGAGGCGCCGTACACCTACGACGCGAGGACGCCGCTTCCCTACGACCCAAACGGCCTGGACACCGAGGGCGTCGTACGGGCCGGGGACGGAAATTTCTGGCTCGTGGACGAGTACGGGCCGTCCCTCGTGCACGTCTCCGCGCGCGGCAGGGTGCTCGCCCGCTATGTGCCCGAGGGGCTGGCCCTGACCGGTACGGACTACCCGGTGGTGGAGGCGCTGCCGTCGGTCCTGCTGCACCGCAAGACCAACCGGGGGTTCGAGGGGCTGGCGCAACTGCCCGGCGGCGACCTCGTGATGGCCCTGCAGAGCCCGCTCTCCCTGCCGGACGCAGACGCCGGTGACGCCTCGCGCACCACCCGTCTGCTGCGTTTCTCGCCGCGCGAGAAGGCCGTCACGGCCGAGTACGCCTACCGCTTCGACCCGGTCGGCGTGGTCGACCCGGGTGAGGACGACACCTCGGAGCTGAAGATCTCGTCGGTGGTGGCGGTCGGCCGCGACCGGCTGCTCGTCGAGGAACGCACGGACAAGTCGGCCCGGCTGCAGCTGGTCAGGCTGGGGCGCGGGGCGGACATCCTGGGCGGCCCGTGGGACGACGACACCACGTCCCCGTCGCTGGAGCAGCTGGACGATCCGGCGTCCGCCGGCGTACCGGTGCTGTCCAAGCGGCTCGTGGTGGACCTGGGCACGGTCGCCGGGGTGCCCGGGAAGATCGAGGGCATCGCGCGCGTGGACGCCGACACGCTCGCGCTCGTCAACGACAACGACTTCGGGATGACCGACGGGGAGGGCGCCTTCGACGCCCGGGGCCGTCTGGTCGACAGCGGGGTGAAGACGACGGTGGTGTACGTCCGTCTGCCCGGGAAGCTGTGACGGGCGCGGGCCGTCCGCGACACCGCGGACGGCCCGCGTCCCTCGGTGATCACCCCTGCCGCAGGGGTGATCGCCGGTACGCGCGCGTGGGCGTCAGCCCCGCGCCCCCAGCAGGTGGTCCATCGCCAGCTGGTCGAGCCGTTCGAAGGCCATGCCGCGCGCGGCGGCCGCGTCCACGTCGAAGTCCTCGAAGGCCGTGCGGTCGGCCAGCAGCTCCTGGACGCCGTCGGCCGCGGTCGGCTGGGCCAGCTCGTCCAGCCGCGACGCGCGCAGCGCCTCCTGCACCTCCGGGTCGGCGCGGAAGGCGGCCGCGCGCTCCTTCAGGATCAGGTAGTTGCGCATGCAGCCCGCGGCCGACGCCCACACGCCGTCGATGTCCTCGGTCCGCGGCGGCTTGAAGTCGAAGTGGCGCGGTCCTTCGTAACCGGCGCTCTCCAGGAGGTCGACCAGCCAGAAGGCGGCCCGCAGGTCACCGGCCCCGAACCGCAGGTCCTGGTCGTACTTGATGCCGGACTGGCCGTTGAGGTCGATGTGGAAGAGCTTGCCCGCCCACAGGGCCTGCGCGATGCCGTGCGGGAAGTTCAGGCCGGCCATCTGCTCGTGGCCGACCTCCGGGTTGACGCCGTACAGCTCGGGCCGCTCCAAGCGCTCGATGAAGGCCAGCGCGTGGCCGACGGTGGGCAGCAGGATGTCGCCCCGGGGCTCGTTCGGCTTGGGCTCGATCGCGAAGCGGATGTCGTAGCCCTGCGTGGTGACGTATTCGCCGAGCAGGTCGAAGGCCTCCTTCATGCGGTCCAGGGCGGCGCGTACGTCCTTGGCGGCCCCGGACTCGGCGCCCTCGCGACCGCCCCAGGCGACGTACGTCTTCGCGCCCAGTTCGACCGCGAGGTCGATGTTGCGGATGGTCTTGCGGAGGGCGTAGCGGCGCACGTCGCGGTCGTTGGCGGTGAACGCGCCGTCCTTGAAGACGGGGTGCGTGAAGAGGTTCGTGGTGGCCATCGGGACGGTCATGCCGGTGGCGTCCAGGGCCTGCCGGAACCGCTTGATGTGCGACTCCCGCTCGGTGTCCGAAGAGCCGAAGGGGATCAGGTCGTCGTCGTGGAAGGTCACTCCGTGGGCGCCGAGTTCCGCCAGGCGGCGCACCGTCTCGACCGGGTCGAGGGCGGGGCGGGTGGCGTCGCCGAACGGGTCCCTTCCCTGCCAGCCGACGGTCCACAGGCCGAAGGTGAACTTGTCCTCGGGGGTGGGCTGGTAGCTCATGGCGCGGCTCCTTGCTGCGTACGAGTATTTCGTCATGGCCGTTTACAAATTAGTATGCGCACGCACCGCTGGGAAGAGACAACATGTCTTTCGCCCACCAGATGTCTTCGTCACACAGCGCAGATGCCGCGGAGCCGCGGAAGAGGGAGAGTCCGATGTCAGCAGCCGAGGGTCCGCTCGTCGTCGGAGTGGACACGTCCACCCAGTCCACGAAGGCACTGGTCGTCGACACGGCGACCGGACGGATCGTGGCCAGTGGCCAGGCGCCGCACACCGTGACCAACGGGGCGGGCCGGGAGAGCGACCCGCGCCAGTGGTGGGACGCGCTGTGCACGGCGCTGCGCCAGTGCGGTGAGGCGGCGCACGAGGCGGCGGCCGTGTCGATCGGCGGCCAGCAGCACGGCCTGGTCACCCTGGACGAACACGGCGATCCGGTGCGTCCGGCGCTGCTGTGGAACGACGTCCGCTCCGCTCCGCAGGCCCGCCGTCTCGTCGAGGAGCTGGGCGGCCCGAAGGCCTGGGCGGAGCGCACCGGCAGTGTGCCCGGCGCGTCCTTCACGGCCACCAAGTGGGCCTGGCTCGCCGAGCACGAGCCGGAGGCGGTCCGCGCGACGAAGGCGGTCCGGCTCCCCCACGACTACCTCACCGAGCGCCTGACCGGCGAGGGCACGACCGACCGCGGCGACGCCTCCGGCACCGGCTGGTGGGCGTCCGGCACCGAGGCGTACGACGAGGAGACGCTGGCGCACATCGGCCTGGACCCGGCGCTGCTGCCCCGGGTGGCGCGTCCGGGCGAGGTGGTCGGCACGGTGCGCGACAGCCACGACCTGCCCTTTTCCAAGGGCACGCTGGTGGCCCCGGGCACCGGCGACAACGCCGCGGCGGCACTGGGCCTCGGCCTGCGGCCCGGCACGCCGGTGCTGAGCCTCGGCACCTCCGGCACGGTCTACACCGTCTCCGAGCGCCGCCCCGCCGACCCGACCGGCACGGTGGCGGGCTTCGCCGACGCGCGCGGGGACTGGCTGCCCCTCGCCTGCACCCTGAACTGCACCTTGGCGGTGGACCGGGTCGCGGCCCTGCTGGGCCTGGACCGGGAGGCGGTCGAACCCGGCGGCTCGGTGACCCTGCTGCCGTACCTGGACGGCGAGCGCACCCCCAATCTGCCGCACGCCTCCGGACTGCTGCACGGGCTGCGTCACGACACCACCGCGGGCCACCTGCTGCAGGCCGCGTACGACGGCGCGGTGCACGCGCTGCTGGGAGCCCTCGATCTGGTCCTGGACGCGGACGCCGACCGTGACACTCCGCTGCTGCTGATCGGCGGCGGGGCCCGGGGGACGGCCTGGCAGCAGACCGTGCGCCGGCTCTCCGGGCGGCCCGTGCAGATCCCGCAGGCCGGAGAACTGGTCGCGCTGGGCGCGGCGGCGCAGGCGGCCGGGCTGCTGACCGGCGAGGATCCCGCGGCCGTGGCGCGCCGCTGGAACACGGCCGCGGGCCCGGTGCTGGAGGCCGTGGAGCGGGACCGGTCGACGCTGGAGAGGATCACCGGGGTACTCTCCGACGCGGCCCCGCTGCTGGAGCGGCGGCCGGAAACCGACTGACCAGGCCGCCCGCCCCCCAGCCGGGCGGCAGACAGCGAGGATTGACGCAGGCATGACCGCACCGCTGCACGAGGCGCGCCCGCCGGGCACCGGGCGCGCTCTGCCGGACACCCAGCAGGGCATGCGCCGGCGCAATCTCGCCCGGGTGATGCACGCCGTCAGCGCGGAAGGGTCGCTGTCGCGGGCGGCGGTCGCCTCGCGGATCGGTCTGACGCGGGCGGCGGTGTCGACGCTGGTGGACGAGCTGATCCGGTGGGGCTTGCTGGAGGAACTGGGTCCCGAGCGGCCCGGCCGGGTGGGCCGGCCCGGGTCGGCGCTCGCGGTGAGCGGCCGGGGTCCGGCCGGGATCGGGGCCGAGATCGGCGTCGACCACCTCGCGGTGTGCGCGGTCGACCTGCGCGGCGAGGTGCGGGCGCGGGCGGTGCGGCGCGGCGGCAACCGGGGCCGGGCGCCCGAGCCGGTGATCGAGGAGCTGACGGCGCTGATCCACCGAGTGGTGGCGGATGCCGAACAGGCGGAACTGTGGCCCGCCGGGCTCGCGGTCGCGGTGCCCGGACTGGTGGCCAGGGACGGGCGGACGGTCGTACGGGCCCCGAACCTCGACTGGCACGACACCGACCTCGGGGCCCTGCTGCCCGGCGGCTGGCCGCTGTCCGTGGACAACGAGGCCAACTTCGGCGCCTTGGCCGAGCTGTGGCTCGGTGCCGGTACGCCCGGCGACTTCCTGCATGTGTCGGCCGAGATCGGTATCGGTGCCGCGGTCGTGGTGGACGGCCGGCTGCTGCGCGGCAAGCGGGGATTCGCGGGCGAGCTGGGCCATGTGCCGGTACGGCCCGACGGTCCTGTCTGCCCGTGCGGCGGCCGGGGGTGTCTGGAGCAGTACGCGGGTGAGGAGGCGGTGCGGCGCGCGGCCGGACTGGAGCCCCGGGAGGACCTGGTGGGCCTGCTCGCGGAGCGCGCCGGGGCGGGTGACGAGGGTGTGCGGGCCGCTCTGCGGGACGCCGGTACGGCCCTCGGCATCGCCCTGACCGGGGCGGTGAACCTGCTCGATCCCGAGACGGTGGTCCTGGGCGGAGCCCTGGCGGGTCTCTCGCCCTGGCTGCTGCCGGCGCTGGAAACGGAGCTGTCGGGCCGTTCGGCGGGCCCGGCCTGTCCGGTGACGGTGTCCCCGCTCGGGCCGCAGGGCCCGCTGCTGGGCGCCGCGCACTCGGTCGTCCGCGCGGTGCTGGACGACCCGGCGGTGGTGGCGGAACGATCCTGACGCCGCGCGGGCTGTTGCCCTGCTTCTCGGCGGGGCTGGGAAGGCGCGCGCCTGTGACGAGCCCGGAGCCGGGCCTCTTGGCCCTCCGGCCTCACCCGATCGAGTGGCCGAGTTATCCACAGGCGTCGGGTTGTCCACCGAACGGCCGCGCACCCTTCTGCCCAACCACCCCGCGCCGTACCGTGATTTCACGCGAGGCCGGCCGACGGTTCGTCATATCCGTGCGGTGGCCGCCGAGCGCGGACACGCTCGGGTGACGAACGGCAGCCGGTGACACGGATCGGGGGACACATGCACGCGGAGACGGCCGGAGCGCTGCGGCGTGACGCCATCGGATTGCGCGACGTCCTGTTCCAAAGTGTCACGGCGATGGCGCCGGCCGCCGCGGTGGCGGCGTCGATCCCGTCCGGCGCCGCCTTCGCGGGCGGCAGCCTGCCGCTGTCGGTGCTGATCGCTCTCGTGGCCTGCCTGTTCACCGCCTCGTGCGTGGCCGAGCTGGCCCGGGAACTGCCCGCGGCCGGCTCGGTGGCGACCTACGCGGCGCGCGGCCTGCACCCGGCCGTGGGTTTCCTCGTCGGCTGGGCCTACGTCTTCGTGGAGATGCTGGTGCCACCGCTGCTGCTGTCGCAACTGGGCTTCACGGTGGCGGGCACGCTGCACGCGGAGTGGTCCGCGTACCCGGCGGACCTGTGGTGGCCGTGGGCGCTGGCCGGAGCAGTGGTGATCGCCTGGGCCGGTTATCTCGGCGTCCGCGCCTCCGCCCGCTTCGGCACCGTCCTCGGCGTCTTCGAGGTCCTCGTCCTCCTGGTGTTCGCGGTCCTGCTCATCGGCGGGGCCGGCAGCGCCAACACCCTTACGGTGTTCGGCACTTCCCACACCGCGGACGGGTACGCGGGGGTCTCCGGGGTGTTCGCCGGGTCCGTGTACACGGTGCTGGCGTTCGCCGGCTTCGAAGCGGCCGCGCCGCTCGCCGAGGAGACCCGGGACCCACGGCGGACGATGCACCGCGCGGTCCTCGGAGCGGCCCTGGGCATCGGTCTGTTCTACGTGCTCACGACCTATGCGATGACCGTCTACTTCGGCCCCGACCGCTTCGCGGCGTTCGGCGCCTCGGGCGAGGCGTCCTGGGAGGGCGTCGCCCGGGCCTCGTTCGGTCTCTTCTGGGTGCTGGTGTTCCTCGCGGTGGTCAACTCCGCGATCGCGAACGCCAACGCCTGCGCGAACGTCTCCACCCGTACGGCCTTCGCCCTGGCCCGCGTCCGGGTCCTGCCCGGCGTACTCGCGGCGCTCCATCCCCGGCACCGCTCCCCCGTGGCCGGCATCGCCGTGCAGACCGCCGTGGCGGTCGGCGCGGTGCTCGGCCTCGGTCTCGCCTACGGCCCGGTGACCGCGTACCTGCTGCTCGCCACGGTGATCGTCACGGTGGTCGTCGGCGTCTACATCGTCGTGAACCTGTCCTGTGCCGGCTATTTCCTGCGGTCCGGCCGGGCGTCCCTCAAGCCGGTGCGGCATCTGCTGTTCCCCGCGCTGGGCAGCGCCGCGTTCATCCCGGCCCTGCTGACGGCCGCCGGTCTGCCGGTGTTCGACTTCGTCACGGAACTGACGGCTCCGGTGTCCTACGCCGGTCCGGTCGTCGCCGCCTGGCTCGCCATAGGGGTGGTGGTGCTGCTCGTGCTGCTACGACGGCACCCCGGCCGGATAGCCGAGACCGCCCGCGTGCACCTCGACGCCTACGACACCGGTGCCGAACGGCAGGACGGGGCCGGAGTCCACCCACCACCGTCACAGCGGTGAACGGCCCTTCCGGGTCGGCCCGACACGATGATCCCCCTTGGAAGGAGCCATGCCGCGATGACCGACCCCCGGATCCTCACCGTGCGCCCGGAACCGGACCAGTACGCCTGGACCTTCGGCGGGGCGCCGCCGGTGGCCCGGATCGCACCCGGCACGGTTCTCGACCTGTTCACCGAGGACTGTTTCGCCGGCCGGGTCCGCTCCGAGAAGGATCTCGTGTCCGAGGTGTGCCAGTTCCCCTACCTCAATCCCCAGACCGGTCCCTTCCACATCGAGGGCGCGGAACCCGGCGACACCGTGGCCGTGCACTTCGTCTCGATCGAACCGGCCCGTGACTGGGCGGCGTCCACGACGGTGCCCCTCTTCGGCGCGCTCACCTCCACGCACACCACGGCCACGCTGCAACCGCCGCTGCCGGAACGGGTGTGGATCTGGCAGCTGGACCGGGCCCGCGGGACAGCCCTGTTCCAGGCGCGGGACAGCGACATCCGGGTGGAGCTGCCCCTGGACCCGATGCACGGCACGGTGGGCGTGGCACCGGCCAATCTGGAGGTCCGCTCGGCCCTGGTGCCCGACGCCCACGGCGGCAACATGGACACGCCCGAGATGCGGGCCGGCGTCACCTGCTACCTGGGCGTCAATGTCGAGGGCGCCCTGCTCAGCCTGGGCGACGGGCATGCCCGGCAAGGCGAGGGCGAGACCTGCGGGGTGGCCGTGGAGTGCGCGATGAACACGATGGTGGTCGTGGACCTGCTCAAGGGCGTCACCACGCCCTGGCCGCGCCTGGAGTCCGACACGCACATCATCTCGACCGGTTCGGCCCGCCCGCTGGAGGACGCGTTCCGCATATCGCAGCTCGACCTGGTGCGGTGGCTGGTGCGCGACTACGGGTTCAGCGAATTGGACGCGTACCAGTTCGCGACCCAGACGGTCGAATCGCCGCTGGCCAACGTGTGCGACACGAACTACACCTGCGTGGCCAAGCTCCGCAAGGAGTGGCTGCCCGCGCGGGAGACCTACCGCGGCGTGCACGCCCGGCTGCGGGAGACCGCGCGGGCCCTGCGCCGCTGAAGCCTCCCGCGCGGCTCGGCACCCTGCCTGCCGCCTCCTGAACCGGCTCCGCCCCGAGCAGGCTCCCTCGAAGGCATCCCAGAGGCCTCACCGAAAGGCACACCGCCATGGACATGGACCGAGCCGAACCCCGGCTCAACCGACGACGACTACTGAAAGGCGCGGCGCTCGCCGCCGTTCCCTACGCGTTGCTGCCCGATCCGCGTGCCGGTGCGCAGGCCCAGTCCGCCGACTACCCGCCCGCCGAGTGGCGGCCGGCGAGCACCGCCAACTACACCGTGTCCAGTCGCCCCGGCTCGTACGCCATCGACCGTGTGATCATCCATGTCACGCAGGAGACGTACAGCGACGCGCTGGCGATCTTCGCCGATCCGCAGAAGAAGGTGTCCGCCCACTATGTGATCCGCTCGGCGGACGGGCATGTCGCCCAGTGCGTCCGTGAAGCCGACGTCGCCTGGCACGCGGGCAACTGGAGCTACAACACGCGCTCCGTCGGCATCGAGCACGAGGGCTGGGTGGACCGACCCGAGTACTTCACCGACGCGCTCTACCAGCAGTCGGCGAGGCTGACGGCGGCGATCTGCGCCAAGTACGGCATCCCCCGGGACAGAGAGCACATCATCGGCCACCATCAGGTGCCCGGCACCGACCACACCGACCCGGGGCCGGAGTGGGACTGGGTGCGCTACATCAGAATGGTCAACTTCTCCTGACCGGTCGTATCACCGTCCGGAGAGGCCGCCTCGACCATTCCGCGGGTTGCCTTGAAGCCGGCGGCGGGCCGTTGACGTGTGATCGTCACGTCGCCCTGGTGAAGGGCCCCCTCGTCCGCCGGACGAAGATCCTTCGGCAGGGCGGGAGGGAAAGCCGCCCTGCCGGAGACGGAAACGCGGGGACTACTTCAGCGCCGCGAGGGAGGGGACGACGATGCCGTAGCGGTCGGTGATCGTCGCGAGGGCCGCGTCGTGGAGCTGCTGGGCGGTCAGCGCCGTGCCTCCCTGGTGCATGGTCTCCAGCGGCCGGGTCGCGCAGGCGTTGGCGACGACGGTGGGCTGGTTGCCCCGCAGGGAGGCGCCCTGCGCCGTGAACAGGACACACATGTTGGTCATGAACCCGGCGATGATGACATCGGAGTTCCCGGCGGCGTCGACATGCTTGCCGAGGTCCGTGCCGTGGAAGCCGTTCGGGACGCTCTTGACGACGACGGTCTCGCCCTCGATGGGGGCGACGCTCGCGTGGATCTGGCCGGCCTCGGACTCCACGTCGTAGCCCGCCTCCTGGACGTGGATGACCTTCGCACCGGCCTGGCGGGCCGCGGCCAGCAGCTCGGCGGCGGCTTCCAGCGCGGGCTTCCAGCCGTCGAGCTCCATCACGCCGCCGGTGTAGACGTTCTGGTAGTCGACCAGGATGAGGGTCGCGTTGCCGAGCGACGCGGGCGTCTCGTCGGCGCCGGTGAGTGCTCGCAGAGTCGTCGTAGCCATGAACTAACCACCTAAAAGATCGAGAAAGCCTGCGCCGCTCGCAGTGCTGCGGAGGCGTTGGACATGACGGCAACCACGGGCCGGACGCACAGGGGGGAACCGAACGTGACGGAAGTGACTCCTGAGACGGGTCGGAGCGGTTGCACCCCGATAGCCCATATCGGC
Organism: Streptomyces sp. SudanB182_2057; assembly: GCF_964272715.1. Classification (NCBI taxonomy): domain Bacteria; kingdom Bacillati; phylum Actinomycetota; class Actinomycetes; order Kitasatosporales; family Streptomycetaceae; genus Streptomyces; species Streptomyces sp. SudanB182_2057. The sequence continues at coordinate 7,056,530 of NZ_OZ186798.1, read as the reverse complement.
GCACCCGGACGGGTACCGCCGGCCTCACGGCCTGGAAGCGATCGGGACCTGGGGGCAGTGACCCTCAGGGCGTGAGCAACGCTAACACGTTTTGTGAGCGTCGTGAAGCGGCGTTCGCGGATTCCGTGTCCTGAGCGACAAATGGGCAGCTCGAAGGCGTTAGCAACGCTTTCCTAGCTGTTACCATCGAGGTATGTCGACGGCACGAGAGCGCATCCTGGCCGCCACCGAGGAACTGCTCGCGTCAAAGGACGCGCTGGCCATCTCGACCCGGGCCATCTGTGACCGGGCCAAGGTCGGCATGCCCGAGATCTACCGCCAGTTCGGCGACAAGCAGGGGCTGCTCACGGCGGTCGCGTGCATCGGCTTCGAGCGTTTCCTGGCGAACAAGCGCCGCAACCCGACGACCGACGACCCGGTGGCCGACCTGCGCACGGCCTGGGACAGCCATGTCGCGTTCGCCCTGGACAACCCTCACCTGTACCGGTTGATGTTCACGCCGGCCCCGGAGTCCCAACCGCCGGCGGTCGAGGAGGCCAGGGCCCTGTTGCTCGCGGCCTTGGAGCGCTGCCGCGCCGCCGGACGGCTGCGTACGCCGCTGGAGCTGGCAGGCCAGTCGATCCTGACGGCCAACGTCGGCGTGTGCCTGATGGCCCTCTCCTTCCCCGGGCTCTACGGCGCCCCCGAGATCTCCGGTTCCGTGCGTGACGCCGTGATCGGAGCGGTCACCGGCGACGAGCGCGAGGACACGAGGATCACCGACGGGATCGTGCTCGCCCAGACCCTGGTCGGCACCCTCACCGGGACCGCGCCCGTCGACAGCGAGACCATCGCGCGCCTGTCGCAGGCGCTTCAAGAATCGGCCCCGCGCGGCGACGAGTGAGCACCGCTACGTCCTCGCCGGCCGGGAGGTCGATGGCAACCGTCCCCTGAGGGCCGGAGTCGACTGACCGCGTTCTCGTCCGGCCGAGGATGTTCGATCAACGAAGGCGAAAAACGGCAGTGCGGCGCCACCGCGCCGCACTGCCGTCATCGCACTTCTGCAGCAGCGGCCCGGTCCGGCGTGACCGCACTTCCCGTCGCGGGATCTGTGCGGTCACGCCGGACCGGGCGTCACTGAGCTTCTTCACCGCATGCCGGGGACGCCCGGGGCGGGCTTGTCGAGGTTCCCCTCACCGCCGCCCCGAGCCGGGCCCCGCCTTCTTCAGGAGAGGTTCTTCTTCTCCCCCGCCGGCTCCACGTCGACCAGCTTGCCGTCGACGCCCTGGTCCTTGAACGCCTTGACGAGGGACTTGATGTCCTCGGAGTAGATGTCCCAGCTGTCGGTGTGGATCGGGACGACCTTGCGGGGGTTGAGGTCCTTCGCCACCAGGGCGGCGTTCTTCGACGTGAGAGTCAGCGGAGCGTTGTCGAGGATCGCCGGGGTGCGGGCGGCACCGGCGAAGAGGATGGCCGTGTCGATGGCCCCGATGTCCTTCTTGATCCGGTCGCCGACCTGCTTGGCGACCTTGACCGAGGCGTTGTCACCGGAGATGTAGGTGGTGGGGACTCCCTCACCGCTGAGCACGAACCCGGTGACCTCGCCGTCCGCCCCGCGGTCGACTCCGTCGGGACCGTGCAGGGCGGGCACCGCGGTGACCTTGATGGTGCTGCCGGAGGACTTCAGTTCCCGCTCCTCCCAGCTCTTCATGGGAGTGATGTGGTCACCGAGACGCTTGTGAGCACCAGGCGTGGAGAACACGACCGGCACGTCCTTCAGCACCTCACGGCCCTTGCCGTCGAGGTTGTCGTCGTGCTGGTCGTGGGAGAGCAGGACGGCGTCGATCTTGCCGAGCTTCTCGGGGCCGAAGGCGGGGCCCTTGATCTTGGACATGCCCGACTTGTACTTCTTCGGCGCGTCGAAGGTGGGGTCGATCAGGATGCGCTGACCGGCGATCTCCAGGACGGCCGTCGGGCCGCCCACGTGGGTGACGGTGAACGCGGCGGCGGCAGCGGAGGGTGTCGAAGCGGCGGACGGCGATGACGGCTTCTTCTCCTCACCGTCGGCGCTGGCGTTCCCGCCACAGGCGGCGAGGAGCGACACGCCGGCTGCGGCTACGGCGGTACGGAGGAGCGTCGAACGGTTCATCAGGTAAGGCCATCTCTCTTGTCTTACGGACAGTCGGGCACCTGACGAGGGCAGGCCCCAGGAGTGTTTTCAACGCTAACACAGTTCGTTAGCACCGACCACAAGCACCTGCGCACGGAAGCCACCTATCTTGAATAAGCCCAGCTCACAGCCGTTAGCGTTGCTATCGAGTCGGATCACGGGCAGGGCCTGCTCATGTAGAGCGCCTGCTCACCCCGCGAGGGCGTGCCGTCGTAGAGGGTGGTGTCGAGCCCGCAGAAGGCGAAGCCCATCCGCCGGTACGCGTGGATCGCGGGGGCGTTGATGTTGGTGACCTCCAGCCAGATGTGGCCCGCGCCCCGCTCGCGCGCGAATTCCGCCGCGAGCTCCATCAGCGCACGGCCGACCCCCTTGCCCCGATGCTCCGGGGCGACCTTGATGTCCTCGATGATCAGCCGGCGGTTCCAACCGGAGTAGGAGACGGCGACGAACCCGGCTGGCTCCCCGGAAGCGCCCTGGGCGACGAAGGTACGGGAGTCCATGCCGTCATCGCCGCTCCCCTCCGCTCCGTCCGACTCGTCCTCCGGGAACACCTTGGTCAGCGGCGGCTCCACCGGCACCTCGCGCAGCGCGAACCCCTCATCCGTCGCGGTCACCTGGAAAACGGTGCCGGTGGTGAAGGAACTGTCGAGGGCCTCGATGGCCGGGGCGTCCTCGGGGAGTGCGGTGCGGTACCGGTAGCCCGTGATGTCATCAGTCGTCATGGCCCGACGCTACGACCGCCGACCGGAGGCAAGGTCGCCGGGCAAGCCGGTCGCCGCCGGGGGCCGCGGCTCGCGACCTGCCCACGCCCCACCAGTAGGGGCATTCGGCATGGTTCGTACCGATACGCCGCGGGCACTCGGAGTCGCATGATGCGAACCGTGGTGCGGGGGTGTGCCGCCGGTGCCGTCGGGACGACCGTGTTGAACGCGGCGACCTTCGCCGACATGGCGCTGCGGGGCAGGCCCTCCAGTCAGGCTCCCGCCCAGACCGTGGACAAGATCACGCAGGACAGGGTGCCGGGGGCGGGGGACGACAAAGAGAACCGGCTCTCCGGACTGGGCGGCCTGTCCGGAATCGCCGTCGGGGTCGGTACCGGCGTGGCGGTCTCCCTGGCGCGCCACGCCGGGCTCCGATTGCCCTGGTGGCTGGGCGGCCTGGTCACGGGCGCCCTGGCCATGACCGCGACCGACCTGCCGATGGCTCGGCTGGGCGTGAGTGATCCGGCGGGCTGGTCGGCGACGGACTGGGTGTCGGACGCCGTACCGCATCTGATGTACGGGCTCGCGACCTACGGCTCCCTGCTCGAAGACGGAAGGTGACGCGACCTACCGGCGCGCCCCTCAAAGACGCAAGGTGAGCAGCCGGGCATTCCGCGTCACCGGTCCCGCCAAGACCGGCCGTCCGCTCAGGGCGCCCGCTCCGGCTCCTCGAACAGCGTGCCGAACTCGTCCGGCAGGGCGCGCAGCAGGTCCTCCGCCAGGTCCGTGTCCTCGGCCGCGATGCGGCACACCACGGTCTGCGCCAGGAAGAGAGCCTGCTCAGGGGTGGCGCCCGCGGGCCGGGCCACGTCCGCCAGCAGATCGTCGAGCGACACCGCGGCGTCGTCCGCCACGTCGGCCCCGTAACGCAGCGCGGGGCGTTCGTGGGCCGGTACGGCCTTGCGCAGATGCTCCCGGCGTGGCGGATCCAGGCGGCTGCTCAGCGCGGCGAGGACGAGGTGCACGGCGGCGTCGGCGGCCTCCGTGTCATCGAGGTGGGTCCGCGACGCCACCTCTTCCACCAGATGCTGATGGCTGATCATGCTGCCTCCACCGTGGAGTGCTGTGGTTGAGGGCCGTGCGATCTGCCGGGTGCCCGCGCGACCGACATCTACGCTCACATCCGGGCGAACCGGACGTACATCCGGGCGGAGCGAAGGCGGATCCAACGAGTTTCCGGCGGCGGGAATGTTTCCGGGAGGCCGCCCGTTGTACTGGGCGGTCGTAGTTTTTGTGTCTGTGTTTCACCGCACGCTCGCGAAGAACGATGTCGCGGGCGCCGCCTCCTTCAGGGAACTGGAGAAGTCGCGTCCAGGCCGGCCCGGGAGTCCGCACGGTGCGGCTTCCGTACCCAGCCCCTGTAAGGAGCAGCAAATGGCTCAGGGAACCGTGAAGTGGTTCAACGCCGAGAAGGGCTTCGGCTTCATCGCCCAGGCCGACGGCCCGGACCTCTTCGTCCACTACTCCGAGATCGAAGGCAACGGCTTCCGCAGCCTCGAGGAGAACCAGCACGTCGAGTTCGACGTCGTCCAGGGCCCCAAGGGTCCGCAGGCCGCTCGCGTCCGCGCCCTCTGAGGCGTCGCTGAGCAGGAGGGCCGGTGCCGTCAAGGCGCCGGCCCTCGGCATGTCACCGCGAGCACACCCTGAACAAGGGCCGGCCTGTCCGTGACCGGGCCTCCGTGGCCGGGCCGCCCGGCTACTCCTCGAAGTCGTCCGGGGTGATTCCCGCCTCTTCCATCGCCTCGCGCATCGAGCGGCCGGAGGCCCCCGGCTGCTGCTCTTCCTTGCCGGTGTCGGCCGGCGACTCGATCACATCGTCCGTGGTGGACGTCTTCGGACGGTTCTCCTCGGGCACGGTCACCGTGACCGCCTCCTCGTCACGTCGGGTCTTTCGCGAGCCGTCGGGTACCCAGGCCGACCTGCGGAATGCCCGCACGCCGCTCCTCGAGGACGGCTGATGGTCGCCGGTCCCGTCCCGCTCCTACGACGCGATCATCGAACCCCTTCGGGACCTTCGCTTCGCCCCTGCCTGGCGGTGGCGCCCCTGCGCGAGCCGTCCGGGCTGCGCGGCGGCCGTCACGGCGCGGACGTGGCGCGCTCGTACAACCGGTGCGTCTGGGTGTGGACCCCGCCGAGGGCCTCGCCGTGCCGGCGGGAAGCGTGGTTGTCCTCCAGGACCCACGAGTAGGAGATCTCGGTGTAGCCGAGCCGGAAGGCGGCCCGCTGGGCCTGGGTCACCAGGGCCGCGGCCAGACCGCGGGACCGGTGCTCCTTCGCCACACCCATGGCGGCGAAGCGCACGCGGTCGATACGGCGGACGGCCCGCGCGGCCCGGATCAGCCCGACGGGCAGGCCCATGGTGGTGAGCCGGCCGCGGGCCGCGTGCAGCGCCTGGTGGGCGTCGGGCAGGCAGAGCAGGAAGGCGACGGGTTCGCCGTGCATCTCCGCGATCTGCAGGAGGCCGGGGCGCAGGAGGGGCTTCAGCTTTTTCATCATGTAGCCGAACTGCGCTTCGTCGACGGGGACCGAACCGTAGCTGTGGGTGAACGTTTCGTTGTAGAGCTTCCGGACGGTCTCCATATCGGCTTCCGGCCGCTGCGGATCCAGGGCTCGTACCGTCAGGTTCGGGGTCGCGAGGATACGGTCCGCGGCCTCACGGTATTCCGCCGGGGGTTCCCCGTCATCGGGAATCGGAATGGCGTACGAAACCAGGTCCTTGGCCTTCTCGAATCCACATACGGAGAACAGCTGCGGATAATACGGCCGGTTACGGGGAATCATGACGATGTGCGGCTGGTCGAAGCCGGATATCTGCACGCCGCACTCGTCATTGGTGGTGAATCCGAGGGGGCCCAAGGTGCGTTTCATTCCCTGCGCGGCGAGCCAGTCGTCCGCCGTGTCGAAGAGAGCCGCCGCGGCCTCGGGGTCGTCCACGCACTCGAAGAGGCCGATCAGTCCATGGTCCGGGCCGTGCCGTTCGTTGTAGCGGGGGTCGACGATCGCCGCGATCCTGCCGACAACGGTGTCGTGCCGCCGTGCGAGGAAGAGCCGTACGTCGGCCACCCGGTGGTACGGATTGCGGGCGGGGTCCAGGAACGAGCGCCGTTCCCGCTCCAGCGGGGCCACCCACAGCGGGTCGTCGCGGTAGAGGTCGTACGGGAGCCGGATGAAGGCGGTCAGGTCGGGGTCCGTGCCGACCGGGGTGACCGTGACACTCATGACACCCAGTCCAGAAGCGTTTCCCTCAGCATGGGCTGCATCGGGACGGGCGGCGGCCCGGAGGGGATGAGTCCCAGGCGGCGGCCGGCGTGGGCGAACGCGACGAGGATGCGCTCGATGTCCTCGTCGGTGTGCGTGGCCTGGAGGGACAGCCGGACCAGCGAGCGTTCCTCGGGTACGGCGGGTGCGGAGACGGCGCTGGTGAAGACGCCCTCGGTGAGGACCTCCCGCCACAGGGCGGTGGCCAGCTCCTTGCGCCCGGTGATGACGGGCACGATCGGGGTGACCGACTCGCCCGTGTCGAAGCCGAGGCCGCGCAGGCCGTCCCGCACCTGCCGCGCCACCTCGAAGGCGCGCGCCCGGCGCTCCGGCTCGGACTCGATGATGGTCAGGGCCGCCAGGGCGGCGGCGGCCGAGGCGGGGGGGATCGAGGTGGTGAAGATGACGGACCGCGAGGTGTGCCGGAGGTAGTGGATCACCTCGGCGGGCCCGGCCAGGAAGCCCCCGATGGAACCGAAACCCTTGGACAGGGTGCCCGTGTGGAGGTCGACGGCGTCGGGCAGCCCGAAGTGGTCGGTCACCCCTCGTCCGCCCGGCCCCAGCAGCCCGATGTCATGGGCGCCGTCGACCACCAGGCGGGCGCCGTAGCGCCGGGCGAGCGAGACCAGCTCCGGCAGCCGGCACAGGTCGCCCTCCATGGAGAACAGGCCGTCCGTGAGGATCGCCTTGGCCGCGTCCGGTTCGGCCACCGCGAGCTTGCGCTCCAGGTCCGCCATGTCCGAGTGCCGGTACCAGCGTCTGTCTGCGAAGCCCAGCCGCACCGCCTCGATCAGCGAGGCGTGGTTGGCCTTGTCGCTGAAGACGATGTCACCGCGGCCGAGCAGGGGAGCCAGCGCCAGATTCGCCTCGAAGCCGGTGGTGGTCACGATCACCGCCTCGGCGTCGAGGAAGGCGGCCAGCCTGGCCTCCAGTTCCTCGTGCAGGGTGAGCGTTCCGCCGATCAGCCGGCTCGCCGAGGCGGAGGCACCCCAGCGACGGGCCGCGTCGGCCGCCGCGGCAACGACACGGGGGTGACCGGAAAGGCCAAGATAATCGTTTCGGGCGGCCATGACCAGGCGTTTTCCACCCAGGAACACCTCCCCTCCGCGTGCCTCGAGTGCGTTGTAGACGGCCCTCGGCCGCATGCGCGTCGCGTGCTGCATGACGGCCGTCAACTGCTTGTCGAAAATATCTGCCACTGCGCTCTCACATTCGACTCGCCACCCTTTTGAGATTTTCATACAAAAATGCGGAGAGGGTGGCCTCGGCATCCTCTCAGCCAGAGGAATGAAATGAAAAGCCAAGGCCTGGTTTCGTTAAGCCATTCGAGTGAATCGAGTCCTGTGGACGGTGCGACAGGGGGTGCGAGTGCGGTACGACTCGGGCTTACGGCTCCGCGCGACCGCGTCCGGCCGACGAGGCACTCGCTTCTCGTGACACCCCGGACGCCACGTGACGTCTGGTGCCATCTGAGGAACCGGTACGGCTATGGACCGGCCGGACCCGGCAGCACGCCGTACAGCACCCGACCGGCTGGGCCCCTCCCGCACCGCCCCGTGACATCCACCCCGGCCGACCGGCGGTGCCCGTCCGCACCGGCCCACAACCGGCCAATCCGGAGCCGATCCAAGGCGACCGGTGCGCGCGGGTGTGCCGGGCGGGTGATGCTGGTGAGCGGACGCATCCGCGCACAGGCCGGGAGGTTCGGGCAGGTGACCGCCGTCAATCCGATGGACAGCGCCTCAGTGCTGGCCGCCTTCGGCGCGCTGGGCGTACTGGCGGTGATCTTCGCCGAGTCGGGCCTGCTGGTCGTCGGCTTCTTCCTGCCCGGTGACACCCTGCTGTTCCCGGCCGGGGTGCTGTGCGCGGGCAGCGCCCAGCAGCCGCCCCGGCTCGCGCTGTGGCAGGTGCTGGTGTGCGCGGCCGTGGGGGCGGTGGCGGGCGGTCAGGCGGGGTATCTGATCGGGCGGCACGGCGGGCGGGCGCTGCTGGCGCGCACGTCCAGCCGCCGGGTGACGGACGCGGCGGAGCGGGCCGAGCGGCTGCTGGCCCGCTACGGCTACGGCAAGGCGCTGGTGATCGGCCGGTTCGTGCCGCTGCTGCGGACGGTGCTGCACCCGGTGGCGGGGATGCTGGGGGTGCCCGTGCGGACCTTCACGCTGTGGCAGACGGTGGGCGGGGTGCTGTGGTCGCAGACGCTGGTCCTCGCCGGGTACACCCTGGGCGCCTCCTTCCCGCACATCGACGACTATCTGCTGCCGTTGGTGGCCCTGATCGTCCTCGTGTCCCTGCTCCCGCTGCTGCCGGAACTCCACCGCTCCCGCCGCGCACGCCGTGAGCACCCTGAGCGCCGCGAGAACCGCGAGCGCCGCGAGCGGGACGAGTCCGCGAGCTGAACCGGGACGCCCGCCGCCGCGAGCGGCGCGCCGCGTACCCCGACCGGCGCTCCCCCGGGCCGGACGCTGTCGTCAGACTCCCGCCGCCCGGTGGGTGACCCGTCCCGCCACCGCCGTCAGCAGTACCGGCAGCGCGGCCAGCTCGGTGTCGGGCACGCGCAGCGGGTCGTCGGCGAGGACCGTGAGGTCGGCGCGGTGGCCGACGGCGAGCCGCCCGGCCCGGTCCTCCTCCCCCGCCGCCCAGGCGGCGTTCACCGTCATGCCCTGGAGCGCCTGGAGCGGGGTGAGGGCCTGCTCGGGGCCGTGCGGAGGCAGGGAGAGGTCGGCGGGCCGCCGGTGCCGGGCGCCGGCCATGACCTGGAGCGGCGGGTACGGCGCGATGGGCCAGTCCGAGCCGAGGACGACCCGTGCCCCGGCCTCCCACAGGTCCCGGCAGCGGAACGCGCGCCCGGCCCGCTCCTCGCCGAGCCGCCGGGACCAGTTGTCGGTGTGGTCCGCCCGGGTGAACTCGCAGCAGTGGGTGGGCTGCATCGAGGCGGCGACGCCCAGCGGCGCGAACCGCCGTACGGTGTCGTCGGGGACGGTCTCGATGTGCTCGACCCGGTGCCGTACGACACCCGTACCACCCGTACCACCAGTACCGTCCGTGGCGCCGGCACCGCCGGTATCGCCCGGCCGCCCGCTCTCCGCCTGGGCCCGCTCGACGGCGTCCAGGACATGGCGGACCGCCGCGTCGCCGATGGCGTGGGTGGCCGTGGGCACGCCGGCCCGGTGCAGGTCGGCGATGACGCGGGTGTAGCGCCGGGGGTCGGGCCAGTAGGCGTGGTCCGACTGGCCGTGGCAGTCGGGGGTCTCCAGCCAGGCGGTGCCGTTGTCGACGGTGCCGTCCATGAACAGCTTCACGCCCGCCACCCGCCACAGCGCGCCGCCGGTGCCCTGGAGCCGGATCAGCTCGGCGAGGTCGGCGTCACTCGCCTCGGGCCGGCACCACGGGGCGATCCGCAGCCGCAGGGGCAGGGCGTCCTCGGCCTCCAGGGCGGCGTAGACGGCGAGACTGTCGCCGTTCGCGTCCATGGCGTGGCCGCCGGTGAGCCCGGACGCGGCCATGGCGGCCAGCAGCTCGGCGGCGCGGGCGCGGATCTCGGCCTCGGCGGGCCGGGGGGCGACCGCCTCGACGACCTCGCAGGCGGCGTCCTCCAGCAGCAGTCCGGTGGGCCGTCCGTCGGCGTCGCAGACGATCTCCGAGCCCTGCTCGAAGCGGCGCGGCCCGTCGACGCCCGCCAGTTCCAGCGCCCGCTCGCTGGCCAGCGCCGAGTGCGCGTCGAACAGGTCGATCAGCGCGGGCACGCCGTCGAGGACGGGGCCGAGCGCGACGGTGGCCACGGGTGCGGTGCCGAAGGCGTTGGGGTCCAGGCCCCAGCCGCGCAGCCAGGCGCCCGGCCGCAGGTCGCGTACCGCCGAGGCGAGCGCGGTGCGTACGGCGGCCAGGTCGCGGCAGCCGGACAGGTCGACGCCCATGGTGCGTTCGGCGCCGGACACCGGGTGCAGATGCCCGTCGGTGAACCCGGCGGTGACCACCGCCCCGCGCAGGTCGACCACTGTGGTGCCGGGCCCGGCGAGGGCGCGGGCGTCCCGGTCGTCGCCGAGGAAGCCGATCCGCCCCCGCTCCGCGGCGAGCGCGGTGTGCGGCAGGAGGCGGCCCGTGCCGGGGTCGAGCAGCCGGGCGGAGAGCAGGACGAGGTCGGCGGGCACGGGGGCTCCTTCATTCAGAGGGGGCGTATCGAGGGCCCCTTCACTCACAGGGGGCGTATCGAGGGCCCCTTCACTCACAGGGGGCGTATCGAGGGCCCCTTCACTCACAGGGGGTGTGTCGAGGGCCCCTTGACTCACAGCGGGACATCAAGGCCGTTGGCTTTCCGGCAGGGACGCGAGGGCCGGTGGATCAGCCGGCGGTTTCGTCGAGCGTGCCGGGCGGCAGGCCGAGTTCCCGCTCGGCCGTGGTGCGAGGCAGGCGCAGCACGGCGGCCGGGCGCTCGGGCGTCGCGGTGTTGGCGTGGACGCCCAGGCCGTCGAGGAGGACGAGGAGTTGCACGGCGACCGTCAGCGGATCGTCGGTGACGAACTCGCCGGCTGCCACGCCCTCCTGGATCAGGTCTTCGAGCCGGCCGCGCCAGGCGGCCTCCTGCCGGGCGACCCGGTCGCGGAGCACGGGCCGGTAGCGGCTGAGGTGGCGGGCGTTGATCCACAGCCGGCTGATCGCGTCGTACTCCTCCCCCGAGGTGTGGGCGAGGAAGCGGGCCAGCCGCCCGGTGGGCGTGGTCGTGGCGCGGTCGGCCGGGAGGAGGCGGTCGAGTTCGCCGGTCGCCGCGCTGCCGAACGCCTCGGCGACGAGGTCCTCGGCCGAGGGGAAGTAGTGGCTGATCAGCCCGGGGCGGACGGCGAGTTCTTCGGCGATCCGGCGGAGGGTGACGCACTCCAGGCCCTCGGCCAGGGCGACGGCCGCGGCCGCGGCGACGATCTCCGCGCGCCGGGCGGCCGGGTCCTTGCGAATCCGCTTGCGCTGAACGCTTGACGACATGACGGCGATGCTATTGAGTGTGCGACCAATAAGCAACTGGTCACCCGCCCAATAAGCGACCAGGCCCCTCCCACGGCTCCCGGAGGCCCCATGGCGTCCACGCTTCCCGATCCGCACCCCGGCGCAGGGCCCACGCCCGCCGACGGCGCCGCCTCCGCCTCCCGGGCCGCCGAGCGCGCCGGTGTCGAGGCGCATGGCATCGACCACATCCCGGAGTCCGAACGGCGGGGCCGGCCGCGCGAGTTGTTCTCCGTGTGGGCCGCCGCGAACGTCAACTACCTGAGCCTGGTGGTGGGCGGCGCGCTGGTGCTGATGGGGCTGAGCCTGTGGCAGGCGCTCGTGGTGATCGTCGTGGGCAATCTGTTCTGGCTGCTCACCGGCCTGCTGGCGGTCCCGGGCCCGGTGGCGGGCGCGCCGAGCGAGGTGGTGACGCGGGCGCTGTACGGGGTGCGCGGGAACCGGGTGAACAACGCGGTGACCGGCTGGCTGATCTCCGTGTGTTACTTCGCGCTGAACCTGGCGGCGGCGGCCACCGCGGCCTTCTCCCTGGTGGACCGGGCCGGCCTGCCGGTGACCACCGGGGTGAAGGCGGCCGTCGTGGTGCTGATCGCCGCCGTCACGCTCGCCATCGGCGTCTACGGCCACGCCGTGATCATCCGGCTCTACCCGGCGATCACCCTGGTGCTGTCGGCGGTGTTCGCCGTGGTGGGCGTCGCGGTGCTGCGGCACACCGACTTCGGTCACGCCCCCGGGCAGCCGCTGACGGGCACGGACCTGTGGGCGACCGTGGCGGCCGGGACCGCCCTCATCGCCTCGGGCCCGCTGTCGTACACCACCAGCGCGGACTTCTCCCGCTATCTGCCCCGGGCCACCCCCGCGAAGGCGGTGGCCGGCTGGACGGCGCTCGGCGGGTTCGTGCCGAGCGTCCTGGTGTGCGGCATCGGCGCCTGTGCCGCGACCGCCGTCGACATGAACGACCCGGAGTCCTCGCTGCAGACGCTGCTGCCCGGCTGGTTCCGCCCGGTGTTCCTGCTCGCCCTCGTCCTCGGCACCGTCGCGCTGAACGCGCTGACCTCCTACAGCGCCGGTCTCGCCCTCCAGGCCGTCGGCCTGCGCATCCGGCGCACGCTCAGCGTCCTGGTGGACGGCGCGGTGGCCGTGTCGCTCACCCTGTACGCGCTGCTGGTCTCCGACTTCCTCGACGCCGTCGGCGATGTGCTCCAGCTGACCGTGCTGCTGCTCGGCCCCGGTACGGCCGTCTACGCCACGGACATCCTGCTGCGCCGCAACCGCTACGACGGCCCCGCCCTCGCCGACGAGTCGCCCGGCGGGCCGTTCTGGTACACCGGCGGCGTCAACTGGGCCGGGGCACTGGCCCTCGTGGCGGGCGTGACGGCGTCCGCGCTGAGCGTCGACAGCGTCTACACCGGTCCGGTCGCCGCCGCCCTGGGCGGTGCCGACCTGGCCCTGCCGGCCGGGATGGCGGTGGCCTCGGGGACGTACGCCCTGCTGTCCGCGCGCCTCAGGCGGGCGGCAACACGCGCCGGACGGCTTCCCGAACCCTCCTGAGTCAGGGGGGAGTCGAGGGGGAACCGCGCCCCGGCCGTCCAGGACGCCGACGCCGCACGGGACATGGCGGCGGCTTCCCGCCGGAGACACCCGAGGGGGTACGTTTTCTCACCCGTTCTCGCGTCGTCGACGCGTAGTCGTACCACCGGCCGCCCGAGTCTGCTGCACTGCCCCTGCCCAGGTGGGCAGTTGACTGAGCATCAGGAGGCAGGGTGTCCAGACGGAACGGGCGTGCGGCGGCGGGCAGACGGGTTCTCACGACGGTCACGGCGCTCGGGGTGCTGGCCGGGGCGGCCCTGGCGGGCGCGGCGCCGGCCGGCGCCGCGCCGACGGGCCGGCGGATCGTGCCGGGCGTCACCTACCGGCAGTTCGACGTCGACGCGGCGAAGGGCACGGCCCGCGTCCACCTGCTCACGGTGGACCTGGGCAACCCGCACGTCCGCGTCGGCCTGCTGTACCCGGGCACGGTCGCGGCCCGGGCGACGGTCTCCCGGCTGGCGGACTCGGCCGGGGCGGTCGCCGGGGTGAACGGCGACTTCTTCCACATCACCGAGTCCCAGCACCCGGGCGTGGAGGCCACCGGGGCGCCCGTCGGACCGGCCGTGGCGGACGGGCAGGTGCTCAAGGCGGCGGTGCCGAAGGGCCAGCGGTTCGGGCCCGCGCTGCCCCCGGGCACCGACACCCGGGAGGTGCTAGGCGTGGGCACCGACCGGCGGGCCCGCCTGGACCACCTCTCCCTCACCGGCTCGGTCGCCACACCCCAGGGCACGCTGCCCCTGAAGGGCCTCAACCAGTACGCGCTCCCGGTGAACTCGGTCGGCGCCTTCACCTCGCGCTGGGGCGGCGCCTCCCGCGAACGCGCCGTCTGCGGCACCGACACCCAGCGCTCGGCGCCGTGCAGCGAGGACACCTACGAGGTGACGGTGCGCGACGGCCGGGTGGTCTCCGCCTCCGGCACCCCGGGCGGCGGCACGATCCCCGCGGACACCACGGTCCTGGTGGGCCGCGAGGAGGGCGCGCGGAAGCTGCGCGAGCTGTCGGCCGGCGACGCGGTGCGGGTCACGCACGCCCTGACGGCGGCCTCGTCCCAGGTGCCGTACGCCTTCGCGATCGGCGGCTTCCCGATCGTCCGCGGCGGCGCCCCGCTGTCCGGGCTGGACGACGAGACCTCGGCGGTGCGCACCGCCGTGGGTGTGAAGGACGGTGGCCGGCAGCTGCTGCTCCTGGCGCTGGACGGGGCGGCGGACTACCGCTCGGGGCTGACCGTGCACGAGGAGGCGGACGTCCTGCGGTCGCTCGGCGCCTCCGACGGCTTCAACCTGGACGGCGGCGGCTCGACGGAGATGGTGACCCGCGACACGGCCGACCGCGCCGTGACCGTGCGCAACCACCCGAGCGGCGGCGCCGAGCGGCCCGTGCCCAACGGCATCGGCGTCTTCTCGGCCGGCTGAACCCCGGCCGGGTCAGGGCCGCAGGCTGCTCACCAGGTCGGCGGTCGCGGTGAGCCCGCTGTGGATGGTGGGCGCCATGCTGGTGCTGGCCAGATAGAAGCCGAGCAGCAGGCAGACCAGGCCGTGGGAGACCTTCAGCGCGCCGTTGCGCACGAAGATCACGGCCAGGACCAGGAGCAGCAGCACCACCGAGATGGAAATCGCCATCGGAACCTCCTCCGCCACGCCCCATGTGCGGCGTTCGGGCGCAAGTGTGACGTAGCGGAGGGTTCGTCCGGGCGGCTGACACGTCCGCCGAACGTGTGGTCTTACGCCAGTGCGTGGGCGTCCAGGAAGACCTCCAGCCCGGCGAGGTCGTCGGTGTTGAGGTGGTCCACCCCGGCGGCCAGCAGCTCGGCCCACAGGGCGTCCCGGGCCGGGCCGGCGGTGTCGGGGGTGGCCCAGAACCGGACCCGCTGTCCGCGCGCGTGGGCGGCGGCGGTGATGCTCCGCAGCTTGCGCCGCTCGGCGTCCGGGAACGCCCCGGTGCCCGTCCAGGTGAAGTTCTGCGTCCAGTTGTCGCTGATGAGCGGGGCGAGGGAGGCGGGGACGGAGCCGGTCAGGTCGGCGAGCCGGCCGTCGTAGAAGGCGCGCCGCTCGGTCTGCGCGGCCATCGGGGTGCGGGCCGCCCGGTCGCCGGAGACAACGGCGGTGACCGGGCCGGGGTGGACGCGACCGTGCGCGTACCGGGTGAACAGGTGCGGGTAACGGCGCAGATGGCGGTCGAGTTCGAGGTAGGTGGCGGCGCCCTCGGTCTTGATGTCGACGAGGAGTTGCAGCGGCCGGTGCGCGCCGCGGTAGACCGAGCCGTGGTGGGCGGCGACGCGGGCGGCGAGCGGTTCCAGGTAGAGGGACTCCAGGGTGCGGGACGGGTCGAGGTCGGACACCTCGTGGCCGACGAGGAGCTGGTCGCCGACGAGGAAGATGTCGGCTTCGACGCTGCCGAAGCGGTGGTTGAGGGCGTCGAGCAGGGGGCGTGGGTGCGCGTAGTCGTTGTGGGCGTGGGCCCGCCACAGCGGGCGGGGCCGCCGCCGGTGGTCACCGGCCGACGCGTCACTCGCGGCCCGTATGTCGCTCGCGTCCCGTATGTCACTCGCGGGCCGGGTGCCGCTCGCGGCCGGTGACTCGCTCGCCGGACGGGCGACGGTGCCCGCGAGGGCGACGCCGAGGGTGGTGAGGGCTCCGCGACGGGTGGTGAGGGTCATGCACTGCCTCCCTGGGGTGATGGTGACCGGGGAGAGTATGCGTGCGGGGGTGCCTGAACGGACCTGTCGGTGCGGCGAGTTGGCGCGCTGTTCACTTCCCGCGTGCGGAAAGCCCGCCCCGGGTGGGGCGGGCTTCACCGGACACGGGCGGATGTCAGGGGGCCTGGAGGTCGACCAGTCCGGCAAGCGCCTCGCGGTGGGCGCCCGCCGTGCCGTAGGCGATCGAGTCCGCCTTGGCCCGCTTCAGGTAGAGGTGGACCGGGTGTTCCCAGGTCATGCCGATCCCGCCGTGCAGTTGCAGCGCCTCCTCGGTGGCGCGTACGGCGACGGGGGCGGCGTATGCCTGGGCGACGGCCACCGTGACGTCGGTGTCCCGGCCCGAGGAGAGGGCGTCGGCGGCGGCGCGGGCGGCGGCCCGCAGGTGGACCACCTCCAGCCACAGCCGGGCCAGCCGGTGCTTGAGCGCCTGGAAGCCGCCGACCGGACGGTTGAACTGCTTGCGCTCCTTCAGATAGCGGACCGTCTCCGTCAACGCCCAGTCGGCCACCCCCAGTTGCTCGGAGGCGAGCAGTCCGGCGGCGGCGCGCAGGGCCCGGCGTACGGCGGGCCCGGTGTCCCCGACGCGGCGGCCCGGGGCGCCCGCCAGCCGTACGGTGGCCGACGGCCGGGTCAGGTCCAGGGAGGTCTGGGGCAGGACCGTCACGGCGTCGGCGTCGGCGTCGACGGCGTACAGGCCGCCGTCGTCGGCCGGGACGAGCAGCACGTCGGCGACGGCCGCGTCCGCGACGCCGGTCAGCTCGCCGTGCAGGGCGCCGTTCTCCAGCCGTACGGTCCTGACGCCGGTGGCCGGGCCGGTGTGCAGGCCGACCGCGAGGGCACCGACGGTGCGCCCGGAGGCCAGCCGGCTCAGCAGTTCGCCGTCGCCGCAGGCGAGCAGCGCCTCGGTGGCCACGACCGCGCTGGTCAGGTAGGGCACGGGGGCGACGGCCCGGCCCAGTTCCTCCAGGACGACGGCCGCCTCACGGTGGGAGGCGCCCTGGCCGCCCAGCTCCTCGGGCACCAGGAGACCGGCCAGACCCATGTCCTCGGCGAGCGACTTCCACAGGGAGCGGTCATGGGGCGCGTCCGACTCGGTGCGGGCGAGGACGCCGGCCGGCGGGCAGTGGTCCGTGAGCAGGTCGCGGACGGCGGCGCGCAGCGCCTCTTCCTCCTCGGAGTACAGCAGGTCCGTCATCGGGCGAGGTCCTTCCAGGCGACGTCCTTGTCGGTGCGCGGTTCGGCGGGCAGGCCCAAGACGCGCTCGGCCACGATGTTCAGCAGCACCTCGCTGGTGCCGCCCTCGATGCTGTTGCCCTTGGAGCGCAGATAGCGGTAGCCGGCGTCACGGCCGGTGAAGTCGACGTGTTCCGGGCGGCGCATGGTCCAGTCGTCGTACAACAGGCCCTCCTCGCCGCGCAGTTCCACCTCCAGGCCGCTGATCTCCTGGTTGAGGCGGGCGAAGGCGAGCTTCATGCCGGCGCCCTCGGGCCCGGGCTGGCCGGCGGCGAGCTGCTGGCGCAGCCGCTCGCCGGTGAACCGGGCCACCTCGGCCTCCACCCACAGCGTCAGCAGCCGCTGGTGCAGGTCGTGGGTGCGCAGTTCCGGCCGTTCGCGCCAGGTCTTCGCGACGGGGCCGATCATGCCGCCCTCGCGGGGCTGGGCCATGCCGCCGATGGCGACGCGCTCGTTGTTGAGCGTGGTCTGGGCGACCCGCCAGCCGTCGCCGACCGCGCCGAGGCGGCGGCTGTCGGGGATGCGGACGCCGGTGAGGAAGACCTCGTTGAACTCGGCCTCGCCAGTGATCTGGCGCAGCGGCCGGACCTCCACGCCCGGGTCGGTCATGTCGCAGACGAAGTAGGTGATGCCCTGGTGCTTGGGCACGTCCGGGTCGGTGCGGGCGATGAGGATGGCCCAGCGGGCGAGGTGGGCGCTGGAGGTCCACACCTTCTGCCCGTTGACCACCCAGGTGTCGCCGTCCCGGACCGCCCGGGTGCCGAGCGCGGCCAGGTCGGAGCCGGCGCCGGGCTCGCTGAACAGCTGGCACCAGACCTCCTCCCCGGTCCACAGGGGCCGCAGATAGCGCCGCTTCTGCTCCTCGGTGCCGTAGGCGAGGATGGTCGGCGCTGCCATGCCGAGGCCGATGCCGATGCGCCGGGGGTCGTTGTCGGGGGCGCCCGCGGCCTCCAGCTCGGCGTCCACGACGCCCTGGAGGGAGCGCGGGGCGCCGAGGCCGCCGAGGCCCTCGGGGTAGTGCACCCAGGCGAGGCCGGCGTCGAACCGGGCCCGCAGGAAGTCCGCGCGGCCGGTGCTCGCGGGCGGGTGCTGGGCGAGGAACTCCCGGGTGCGCCCGCGCAGTTCTTCGGCGTCGGTCATGCGGCGGCTCCGTTCTCCGGTACGACTGCGATCCGGCCGGTGGTCACCCCGTCGGCGACCCGCTGCACGGCGCCGGCCGCGCCGGCGAGCGGCACCCGCTCGCTGACCAGCGGCTTGACGGCGCCCCGCGCGGCCAGCTCGGTGAGCTGTTCGTGGCAGTGCCGGACCAGCTCCGGGTTCTTGGTGTTGTACAGGCCCCAGTGCAGGCCGAGGATCGAGTAGTTCTTCACCAGGGCGTGGTTGAGGGCGGGGGCGGGGATGGTGCCGCCGGCGAAGCCCACGACGACGATCCGGCCCTCGAAGGCGACCACCTTGGCGGACTGGGTGTACGCCTCCCCGCCGACCGGGTCGTAGACCACGTCGGCGCCCCGGCCGCCGGTGGCCTCCTTCACGGCGGCGACGACGTCCTCGGCGCGCCGGTCGATCACCACGTCACAGCCCAGCTCCCGGGCGACGGCGGCCTTCTTCTCGCCGCCCACGACACCGATCACGGTGGCGCCGGCCGCCTTGCCGAGCTGGACGGCGGCGCTGCCCACGCCCCCGGCGGCGGCGTGCACGAGCAGGGTCTCCCCCGCCTCCAGCCGGGCGCGCCGGTGCAGGCCGAACCAGCCGGTCTGGTAGCCGATGTGCAGGGCGGCGGCCTCGGCGTCGTCCAGCGGGGCGGGCGCGGGCAGCAGGGCTCGGGCGTCGGCGACGGCGTACTCGGCGAAACCGCCGTAGGGCAGCGCGGGGTTGGCGATCACCCGGCGGCCGTCCTCGGTCTCGCCGCAGATCTCCACGCCGGGCGTGAAGGGCAGCGGCGGGCGCACCTGGTACTGGCCCCGGCACAGCAGCGCGTCGGGGAAGTTGACGTTGGCCGCGCGCACCCGCAGCAGTACCTGGCCGTCGCCGGGGGTGGGCCGCTCCGTCTCCGCCAGGCGCATCACCTCGCTCGGCTCGCCGTTCTCGTGCACTTGCCATGCCTGCATGCGGGGCCTCCACGGGACTGCTTCGTCTGACCGGGTCCGACCGCATACTAAGCGGTCGCTTGCCGATCAGGGAACAGCCGACGGGCCCCGGACTCCGAGCGGACGTCACGGGACCCGGACTCCGAGCCGACGTCACGGGGAGTGGCGGCCCGCGCACGGCGCGCGCGTCAGGAACGGGCCGGCCGCGCCCGTACGTGCATCCGCTCCCCCTGCGGCCCGAACAGGCTCAGGAACTCCACCGGCCCGTCCCCCGCCGGCCCGAACCAGTGCGGCACCCGCGTGTCGAACTCGGCCGCCTCGCCCGGCGTGAGCACCACGTCGTGCTGCCCGAGCACCAGCCGCAGCCGCCCGGACAGCACGTACAGCCATTCGTAGCCCTCGTGGGTGCGCGGGTCGGGCTCGGCGCCGCGCTGCGGTTCGACCACCTTGTAGGCCTGGAGTCCGCCGGGCTGCCGGGTCAGCGGATACAGGGTGCGCCCGTGCCGGGTGATCGGTCTGGCCCGCACCCGGGGGTCGCCGACCGGCGGGGCGCCGACCAGTTCGTCCAGCGGGACCTGGTGGGCCTGGGCGATGGGCAGCAGCAGTTCCAGGCTGGGCTTGCGCAGGCCGGACTCCAGCCGGGACAGGGTGCTGACGGAGATGCCGGTGGCCTCGGACAGCGCCGCCAGGGTCACCTCCCGCTCCTTGCGGATGCGCCGCAGCCGGGGGCCGACCTCGGCGAGAACGTCGTCGGTACTCATGACCTTATTGCAGGTTCGGCAAAGGTTTTTGTCAATGCGGCACGGCTTGGGCGACGGTCGGGGCGGAGGTGGTCACCATGACCGAGAACTACGAAGTGGTCGTCGTCGGCGGTGGGGCGGCCGGGCTGTCCGCCGCGCTGGTGCTGGGCCGGTCCCGGCGCCGCACCCTGGTGGTCGACGCGGGCGAGCCGCGCAACGCGCCGTCCGCGCACATGCAGGGGTACCTCTCCCGGGACGGCATGTCCCCGGCCGAGTTCCTGGCGGTCGGGCGCGCGGAGATCGCCCGGTACGGGGTCGAGTTGACCCAAGACCGGGTGGTGGACGCGAGGAAGGACACGGACTTCACCGTCGTCCTCGCCGACGGCCGGGCGGTGCGGGCCCGGCGGCTGGTGATCGCCACCGGCCTGCGCGACGAGCTGCCACCGGTCCCGGGCCTGGCCGAGCGGTTCGGCCGGGACGTGCTGCACTGCCCGTACTGCCACGGCTGGGAGATGCGCGACCTGCCGACCGGGGTGCTCGCCGGCTCGCCGCTCGGCGTGCACCAAGCGCTGATCGTCACCCAGTGGTCGAAGGACGTACGGCTCTTCCTGCACCGGGTGGACGAGGCCGAGCTGACCGACCAGGACCTGCGCCGGCTGGCCGCCGCCGGGGTCGAGGTGGTGCCCGGGGAGGTGGCGGGGCTGGTGGTCACCGACGACCGGCTCACCGGTGTGCGGCTCGCCGGGGGCGCCGTGCACGACCGCGCGGTGCTGTACGCCGCCCCGCGCACCGTCCCGGCCAACGACCTGCTGGTCAAGCTGGGCGCGGACATGCGCGAGACCCCGTTCGGCAGCTACCCGGTGATCGACGAACGGGGCCTGACGAGCGTGCCCGGGCTGTGGGCGGCGGGCAACGCGAGCGGGCCCACCGAGCAGGTGGTGAACGCGGCAAGCCGGGGCTACCGGGCGGGCGTGGCGATCAACGCGGATCTGCTGATGAGCGACCTGGACGCGGCCGTGGGGGTGTAGACCGGGCGCCCCCGGTGCACTCTGGGGACATGCTGCTGACCCGGCTGGCCGAGGTGTCCCGGGAGGTCGCCGCGACGGCGGCGCGGTCCCGTAAGACCGCGCTGCTCGCGCAGTTGTTCCGGGAGGCCGGGCCGGAGGACGTGCCGATCGTCATCCCCTATCTGGCCGGGCGGCTGCCGCAGGGCCGGCTCGGGGTCGGCTGGAAGGTGCTGGGCCGTCCGGTGCCGCCGGCCGCCGAGCCGACGCTCACCGTGCGCGAGGTGGACGCCCGGCTCGGCGAGCTGGGCGGGGTGGCCGGGCCCGGGGCCCAGGCGGAGCGGTCCCGGATCGTCGGCGAACTGATGGGCGCGGCCACCGAGGCCGAGCAGCGCTTCCTGCTCGGCCTGCTCACCGGCGAGGTCCGCCAGGGCGCGCTGGACGCGGTCGCGGTGGAGGGCCTGGCCCAGGCGACAGGGGCGGATGCGGCGGACGTACGGCGGGCCGTGATGCTCGCCGGGTCGCTCCGGACGGTGGCCGAGGCGCTGCTCGGCGAGGGTCCGGCGGCGCTGGAGCGGTTCCGGCTCACGGTGGGCCGCCCGGTGCTGCCGATGCTGGCGCACAGCGCGTCGTCGGTCGCGGAGGCGGTGCGGAAGCTGGGCGCCTGCGCGGTGGAGGAGAAGCTGGACGGCATCCGGGTCCAGGTGCACCGGGACGGCGAACGGGTGCGGATCCACACCCGCACCCTGGACGACATCACCGGCCGGCTGCCCGAAGTCACGGCCGCCGCGCTGGAGTTGCCCTGCGAGGCGTTCATCCTGGACGGGGAGGTGATCTCCTTCGACGCGGCGGGGCGGCCCCGGTCCTTCCAGGAGACGGCGGGCCGGGTGGGTTCCCGGTCCGACGTGGCGCGGGCGGCCGAGGAGGTCCCGGTCTCCCCCGTCTTCTTCGACGCCCTCGCGGTGGACGGCCGCGATCTGCTCGACCTGCCGTTCGCCGAGCGGCACGCGGAGCTGGCCCGGCTGGTGCCCGAGCCGATGCGGGTGCGGCGCACGCTGGCCGCGGGCCCCGAGGACCTGGCGGAGGCGGAGCGGTTCCTCGCGGACACCCTGGCGCGGGGTCACGAGGGCGTGGTGGTCAAGGCGCTCGACGCGCCCTACAGCGCGGGCCGGCGCGGCGCGTCCTGGCTGAAGGTCAAGCCCGTGCACACCCTGGACCTGGTGGTGCTGGCCGCCGAGTGGGGCCACGGCCGGCGCACCGGCCGGCTGTCCAACCTCCACCTCGGCGCCCGCACCGCGGACGGCGGCTTCGCGATGCTCGGCAAGACCTTCAAGGGCATGACGGACGCGATGCTCGCCTGGCAGACCGAGCGGCTCCAGGAACTGGCGGTCGAGGACGACGGCCGGGTGGTCCGGGTGCGCCCCGAACTCGTCGTGGAGATCGCCTACGACGGCCTGCAGCGCTCCACCCGCTATCCGGCCGGTGTCACCCTGCGTTTCGCCCGTGTGCTCCGCTACCGCGAGGACAAGCGCCCCGAGGAGGCGGACACCGTCGAGGCCCTGCTGGCAGCCCATCCGGAGGTCGGGGCATGACGGTGCGGACGGCGAGGCGCAGCGCGGGACTGCTGTTGTTCCGGCACACGGGCCAGGGCCTGGAAGTGCTGCTCGGTCATATGGGCGGTCCGCTGTGGGCCAGGAAGGACGCGGGCGCCTGGACCGTGCCCAAGGGCGAGTACGACCCGGCGGAGCCGGCCTGGGAGGCGGCCCGGCGGGAGTTCCGCGAGGAGCTGGGGGTGGCGCCGCCGGACGGGGAGGCCGTACCGCTGGGCGAGGTCGCGCAGCGCAACGGCAAGATCGTCACGGCCTGGGCGGTGGAGGCGGACTTCGACCCCGGGACGATCGAGCCGGGGACGTTCACCATGGAGTGGCCGCCGCGGTCCGGCCGGCTCCAGGAGTTCCCGGAGCTGGACCGGGTGGCGTGGTTCACCCCGGACCGGGCCCGTGCGGTGATCATCACGGCGCAGGCCGCGTTTCTCGACCGGCTGGCGGAGCACTCGGCCTGATCCGAGGACCTGTCGCGTTGCGACTTGCCGGGCCGCGCGCGAAGGTCGAGACAAGCCCGCTCCCAGGGAGGTCGGTCATGCCCATCGCGACGGTGAACCCGGCGAACGGCGAGACGCTCAAGACGTACGAGCCCATGGACGAGGACGAGCTGGAACGCCGGCTGGAGCTGGCCGAGGCCACGTTCCGCACCTACCGGACGACCTCGTTCGCCGAACGCGCCCGGTTGCTGACCAAAGCCGCGGAGCTGCTGGACGAGGACCAGCGGGAGATCGGCCGGGTCGTCACCACCGAGATGGGCAAGCCGGTCCGGCAGGCCCGCGCGGAGGCCGCGAAGTGCGCCAAGGCGATGCGCTGGTACGCCGAGCACGCCGAACGGCTGCTGACCGACGAGGAGCCCGCCGAGGCGGACGTGCGCGACTCGGGCGCCTCCCGGGTGCGGGTGCGCTACCGCCCGCTCGGCCCGGTGCTCGCCGTGATGCCGTGGAACTTCCCGCTGTGGCAGGTGGTCCGGTTCGCGGCGCCCGCCCTGATGGCCGGCAACGTGGGCCTGCTCAAGCACGCCTCCAACGTGCCGCAGACGGCCCTGTACCTGGAGGACCTCTTCCACCGGGCGGGCTTCCCGGAGGGCTGCTTCCAGACGCTGCTGATCGGCTCCGGCGCGGTGGACGACATCCTGCGCGACGAGCGGGTCAGGGCGGCCACCCTGACCGGCAGCGAACCGGCGGGCCGGGCGGTCGCGTCCACCGCCGGGGAGATGATCAAGAAGACGGTGCTGGAGCTGGGCGGCAGCGACCCGTACATCGTGATGCCCTCCGCCGACCTCGACCGCGCGGCCGAGGTCGCGGTGACCGCGCGGGTGCAGAACAACGGGCAGTCCTGCATCGCCGCCAAGCGGTTCATCGTGCACACCGACGTCTACGACGCGTTCGCCGAGAAGTTCGTCGCGGGCATGCGGGCCCTGAAGGTCGGCGACCCGCTGGCGGAGGACACCGAGATCGGGCCGATCGCCAGCGAGCGGGGCCGCGCCGACCTGGAGGAACTGGTCGACGACGCCCGGCGCGGCGGGGCGACGGTGCTGTGCGGCGGCGAGCGGCCGGACGGGCCCGGCTGGTACTACCCGCCGACCGTGCTGTCCGGGATCACCCGGGAGATGCGCGTGCACCGCGAGGAGGCGTTCGGACCGGTCGCCACGCTGTACCGGGCGGACGACGTGGACGAGGCCGTGCTCATCGCCAACGACTCGGCGTTCGGCCTGAGTTCGAACGTGTGGACGCGGGACGAGACCGAGGTCGAGCGGTTCGCCCGGGACCTCGAGGCCGGTTCCGTGTTCGTCAACGGGATGACCGCCTCGCACCCGGCGTTCCCGTTCGGCGGGGTGAAGCGCTCGGGGTACGGGCGTGAGCTGTCCGGGCACGGAATCCGGGAGTTCTGCAACATCACCACGGTTTGGCAGGGTGCGTGAGGGCCGCGCGGCTACCATCCCGTTCTGTGAACCGCGAAGTGACCCTGCCTCTGATCGTCGACGACCGCGGGGCCTTGCAGGTCTCCGCGGCCGACGTGAGTAAGTTGTTGCGGACCGTGGGCGCGCGGTGGCTCCATCTGGTCGAGGCGGGCGAGCAGGGGCTCGACGAGGACACCGTGGCCGCGCTGACCATCGAGCTGGCCAAGCTGGCGGACCGGATCGACGTCGCGTGCATCGCGCACAGCAGCGGGACGCAGTAGGCCGCGCCCGCCGAACGCCCGCCCCGCCCCGGCGGTGAGGCCGGGCCCGCCGACTCCGGCACAGCCCAGGCGGTCGGGCCGCGCCCGCGTGACTCCCGCCCCGTGCCCCGGCCGCCCATGGTCGGGGCACCTTCGTCGCGCCCACCGGGCGCCCGGCCGCCCACGGCCCCCGTGCCGTCCCCGCCCCGGCGCCCCAACCGTCCCCGCCCGCAGTCCGAGCCGCCCGGCGCCCGGGCCGCCTGCCGCCCGAGTCCTCCCCACCGCGTGGCCCGCTTTCCTCGCCGCCGGTCCCTCCGGCATAACGTCCGGCCTGCTCTTTTCCCTCGTCCGGCCGCAGAAATCGCCCTCCGGGCCGGACCCCGGCGTCCCCGGTTCGGAGTAATCCAACGCGAGATCATCGCCCTCCCGGGTGACGGTGGATGGAGCGCCCACAGAGGCGAACCCACCTTCTGACCGGCGGGCGAAGGCCCTGTCGGAACACGGAAAGCAGGGACGGTTCATGGCGACCTTGTGCAAGCCCTCGGTGTCGGTCCCGGAGTACGTGATCACGATGGAGGAGACGCTGGAGCTGGCGCGCTCCCGCCACGCCGACCACCCACAACTGCCACTCGCCCTCAGGCTGATCGAGAACACCGGCGTCAAGACGCGGCACATCGTGCAGCCCATCGAGGAGACCCTCAAGCACCCGGGCTTCGAGGAGCGCAACAAGCTCTACGAGGCCGAGGCCAAGGCCCGGGTCCCCGCGGTGATCCAGCGCGCGCTGGACGACGCGGAACTGCTCACCAGCGACATCGACGTGATCATCTACGTGTCGTGCACGGGCTTCATGATGCCCTCGCTCACGGCATGGCTGATCAACGAGATGGACTTCGACAGCACCACCCGCCAGCTCCCCATCGCCCAGCTCGGCTGCGCGGCCGGGGGCGCGGCGATCAACCGGGCGCACGACTTCTGCTCGGCCTACCCGCACGCCAACGCCCTCATCGTGGCCTGCGAGTTCTGCTCGCTGTGCTACCAGCCCACCGACCTCGGCGTCGGATCGCTGCTCTCCAACGGGCTGTTCGGCGACGGCATCGCCGCCGCCGTGGTCCGCGGGCGCGGCGGCCGGGGCGTCAGCCTGGAGCGCAACGGCTCCTACCTGATCCCGAAGACCGAGGAATGGATCGCCTACGACGTACGCGCGACCGGCTTCCACTTCCTGCTGGACAAGCGGGTGCCGACGACCATGGAGCCGCTCGCCCCGGCCTTGCGGGACCTGGCCGGCACCCACGGCTGGGACGCGTCCGACCTGGACTTCTACATCATCCACGCGGGCGGTCCCCGCATACTCGACGACCTGAGCAAGTTCCTCGAGGTCGACCCGCACGCCTTCCGGTTCAGCCGGGCCACGCTCACCGAGTACGGCAACATCGCCAGCGCCGTCGTCCTGGACGCGCTGCGCCGGCTGTTCGACGAGGGCGGCGCCGAGGACCGGGCGCGCGGGCTGCTCGCCGGGTTCGGCCCGGGGATCACCGCCGAGATGACGGTCGGGCGCTGGGCCGACGGGGACGGAGCCGGGCGGTGACCGCGCCGGCGCTCCCCGAGACCCTGCCCCCGGTTCGGCACTGGCCGGCGCTCGACCTGCCCGGCACCGACTTCGACCCGGTGCTGGCCGATCTGATGGCGGAGGGCCCGGTCACCCGCGTCCAGCTGCCGCACGGGGAGGGCTGGGCGTGGCTGGTCACCCGGTACGAGGACGTGCGCAGGGTGGCGGGCGACCCCCGCTTCAGCCGTGCGGCGGTGATGGCCAAGCAGGTCACCCGGCTCGCCCCGCACTTCATCCCGGAGCCGGGCGCGGTCGGCTTCCTCGATCCGCCCGAACACACCCGGCTGCGCCGCTCGGTGGCCGCCGCGTTCGGCGCCAAGGGCGTGGAGCGGGTGCGGGAGAAGGCGCGTGCCCGGCTGGCGGAGCTGGTCGACGACCTGCTGCGCGGCGGCCCGCCGGCGGACCTGACCAGCGCGGTGCTCGGCCCGTTCCCGATCGCGGTGATCTGCGAGCTGATGGGCGTCCCGGCCGGCGACCGGCACGCCCTGCACACCTGGACCGGGCTGATCCTCTCCTCCTCGCACGGCAAGCGGATCAGCGAGCGGGCCAAGCGGGAGATGGCCGCGTACTTCTCCGAGCTGATCGGCCGGCGCGAGCACGGCACCGGCGAGGACGTCGCCTCCCTGCTGGGCGCCACGGTGGGCCGTGCGGAGATCACGCTGGACCAGGCCGTCGGCCTCGCCGTCCTCCTCCAGATCGGCGGCGAGGCGGTCACCAGCAACAGCGGGCAGCTCTTCTACCTGCTGCTGACCCGCCCCGCGCTGCTGCGGCGGCTGCGCGCGGAGCCGGAGCTCAGACCCCGGGCGATCGACGAACTCCTGCGCTACATCCCGCACCGCAACGCGGTCGGGCTGTCCCGCGTCGCCCTGGAGGACGTGGAGATCGGCGGGGTGCGCATCCGCGCGGGCGACCCGGTCTACGTCTCGTACCTGGCCGCCAACCGCGACTCCGAGGTCTTCCCCGACCCGGACACCATCGACTTCTCCCGCAGCCCCAACCCGCACGCGGCGTTCGGCTTCGGCCCGCACTACTGCCCGGGCGGGATCCTGGCCCGGATGGAGGAGGAGCTGCTGACGGACGCCCTGCTGGACCGGGTCCCGGGTCTGCGACTGGCCGTACCGCCGGACCAAGTGCCGTTCCGCAAGGGTGCGTTGATCCGGGGCCCCGAGGCCCTGCCGGTGACGTGGTGAGCCGCTCATGACCGAGACCGAGGGACTGTACGTGCCACCGGGGCACGGCCGTGTCGTCGCGACCCCGGCCCAGCGGGTGACGTTCAAGGTCACCGGCACCCATTCGCGGATGGCCTCGACCTTCGAGGTGGAGGTGCCGCCCGGCTTCGACGTGGGCGCCCATGTGCACACGCGCAGCGAGGAGTTGTTCTACGTCCTCGAGGGCGAGCTGGACGTCCTCGCCTTCGAGCCGCGCATCCGTACCCCCGACAACTGGCAGAAGTGGCAGTCGCCTTCGGGCAGCCGGGTGGTGCGCGCGACTCCGGGCACGGTCATCGTCGTACCGCCGGGCTGCCCCCACGCCTTCGCCAACCCGACGGAGAGCCCGGCGAAGATGTTCTTCCAGGCGTCTCCCCCGCCGGACCACGAACGCTACTTCGAGGAACTGCTGGAGATCCTGGCCGGCGGGGGCCCGCCGGACCAGGAGGCGATCGAGGCGCTCAGGGCGAAGTACGACATCGAACAGCTGACGCCGCTGAAGCACCGGTGACGGGGCGCAGCCGTGCGCGGTACGCGGCCCCGCCCCGGCGTCACCGGATGGGCATGCCGGACAGGGTCCGGGCGATGACCAGCCGCTGGATCTCGCTGGTCCCCTCGAAGATGGTGTAGATCGCGGCGTCCCGGTGCATCCGCTCCACCGGGTACTCCCGCGTGTACCCGTTGCCGCCCAGGATCTGGACGGCCTGCGCGGTCACCGTCTTCGCGGTCTCGCTCGCGAACAGCTTGGACATGGACCCCTCGGCCGCGGTGAACGGCTTGCCGTTGACGGCCATCCAGGAGGCCCGCCACACCAGCAGCCGGGCCGCGTCGATCCGCGTGCGCATGTCCGCGAGCTGGAAGGCCACGCCCTGGTTGTCGATGATCGGGCGCCCGAACTGCTCACGGGTCTTCGCGTAGTCGAGCGCGACCTCGTAGGCGGCGCGGGCGGTGCCCACGGCCATGGCGCCGACGGCCGGCCGGGACGCCTCGAAGGTGGCCATCGCCGCGTTCTTCACCCTCCCCCAGCCTTCGGCCGGGGGGACCCCCACACCCTCGGCCGCCTTCGCCTTCTCCCGGGCCCGGGCGAGGCGCTCGTCCAGCTTCTCCTTGCCGCCGAGCAGGCAGGAGCCGGGCACCCGGACGTCGTCAAGGACGACCTCGGCGGTGTGCGAGGCGCGGATGCCGTGCTTCTTGAACTTCTGCCCCTGGGACAGGCCGGGCGTGCCCGGCGGGACGATGAAGGAGGCGTGGCCCTTGGAGCCGAGGTCGGGGTCGACGACGGCGACGACCACGTGGACGTTGGCGATGCCGCCGTTGGTCGCCCAGGTCTTGGTGCCGTTGATCACCCACTCGTCCTTGGCCTCGTCGTAGACGGCGCGGGTGCGCATGGAGGCGACGTCGGAGCCGGCGTCGGGCTCGGAGGAGCAGAACGCGGCGACCTTGACGTCGTTCTGGTCGCCGTACATCTGCGGGATCCAGGTGCCGATCTGCTCGTCGGTGCCGTTGGCGAGGACGCCCACGGCGGCGAGGCCGGTGCCCACGATGGACAGGGCGATGCCCGCGTCCCCCCAGAACAGCTCCTCCATGGCCATCGGGATGCCGAGGCCGGTGGGGTCGAAGTACTGCTGCGCGTAGAAGTCGAGGGAGTAGATGCCGACCTTCGCGGCCTCCTGGATGACGGGCCAGGGCGTCTCCTCGCGCTCGTCCCACTCGGCGGCCGCCGGGCGGATCACGTCCGCGGCGAAGCCATGGAGCCAGTCCCGGACTTCCTTCTGCTCGTCGTTGAGCTCCATGGTGAACTCGGCCATGTCCCCTCCAGCGGCGCTGCGATGTTACTAACGGTAACGTGAGTCTGTTACCGGCCGGTAGGATTGTCAACCGCCGAGTCCCTCGGCCTCCCGTTCGATGTCAGGGGCGCCGTCAGTGTTAGTTTGCGCAGGCGTCACCGAATCAGCACGGGTGGGGAGAGCACATGGACACCACACAGCGGACCGAGCAGCAGCGGTCCGCGGAGCGCCGCCGGCGCGAGCTGCTGGAGGCCGCCGACCGGGTGGTGCTGCGCGACGGCCCGCAGGCGTCGATGAACGCGATCGCGGCGGAGGCGGGGATCACCAAACCGATCCTGTACCGGCACTTCGGCGACAAGGGCGGTCTCTACGCGGCCCTGGCCCAGCGGCACACCGACGCCCTGCTGGCCTCGCTGCGGGCGGCGCTGGACGCGCCGGCCGGCCGGCGCGAGCGGGTCGAGGCCACCCTCGACACCTACCTCGCCGCCATCGAGGCGCGGCCCCAGGTGTACCGGTTCCTGATGCATCCGGCCGAGGGCGGCGCCGGCGGGGAGCAGGGCTTCGACGTCGGCAAGCACTCCGTGCCGCTGCTGCGGCGGATGGGCGAGGAGCTGGCCCAGGTCATCGAGGAGCGGGTGGACCTCGGACCGGACAGCCGGCGGCTGGCCCGGGTGTGGGGCCACGGGATCGTCGGGATGATGCACGCGGCCGGCGACTGGTGGCTGGGGGAACGTCCCTGCTCCCGGGCCGAGCTGGTGCGCTCCCTCGCCGACCTGCTGTGGGGCCGGCTGGCCGCCGCCGGGGACCGGCTGGGCGGCCCGGGCTTCTGACGGCCGCCGGCCACACTACCCCGTCGCGTCAGCTCCCCCGGTACCAGGAGGCGCGGGAGACCTGCCGCATCAGCCTCCGGTGGCGCCACCCCGTCAGACGGTCGGCGTAGATCTCTCCCTCCAGGTGGTCGCACTCGTGCTGGAGGCACCGGGCGAAGAAGCCGGTGCCGTGCACGGTGACCGGCTCCCCCGTCACCGTCCGGCCCTCCACCACCGCGTGGTCGTAGCGCTCGGTGCCCGCCTCCAGCCCCGGCAGCGACAGACAGCCCTCCGGGCCCCGGATCACCACGCCGTCCGCCTCCACCAGCCGCGGGTTCACCACGTGGCCCAAGTGCCGCACGTCCTCGTCGTCGGGGCAGTCGTAGACGAACACCCGCAGGGGCACGCCCACTTGGTTCGCCGCCAGCCCGACCCCGCGCGCCGCGTACATCGTGGCGAACAGGTCCTCCACGAGGGCCGCGAGGGCGGGGCCGAAGTCGGTGACGTCCCGGCAGGGCTCGCGCAGTGCCGCGTCGCCGAGCAGGGTGAGGGGCCGGACGCGCCCGCGGGCGCCCGGAATGGAACCGTGTCGCATGGCGGCAAGGGTACGGTTCCTTCAGCTCATGCCCGCCGCGCGTGAGCGGAGGCCGGAATTCGGGTGTGTGAACGGATCTCGATAGGCTGAGGGTCCCACCACGCTGCCGGATGGCCCCAGGCGCGGCGCGTACGCAAGGAGGATCGAGAACTGATGGCAGGCAACTCGGACCCGCTCACGCCGCGGGCCAAGCTGGCCGTGACCGCGGGCAAGGCGGTCGCTGCGGCATCGCGCGCCGCGGGGCGCGGCAGCGGGTCGGTGATCGGTGGCCGGGTCGCGCTCAAACTCGACCCCGACCTGCTCGGACGGCTCGCCCAGAACCTGGACGTCGTCCTGGTGTCGGCGACCAACGGCAAGACCACGACCACCCGGCTCATCGCCGAGGCGCTGCGCGCCGCGGGCCCGGTCGTGTCGAACGCGCTCGGCGCCAACATGCCGGCCGGCATCACCTCGGCCCTCGCGGGCGGCTCGGACGCGAAGTTCGGCGTCATCGAGGTCGACGAGAAGTACCTGGCCGGGGTGGCCCGGGACACCGACCCCAAGTGCATCGCGCTGCTGAACCTCTCCCGGGACCAGCTGGACCGCGCGGCCGAGACCCGGATGCTCGCCGAGAACTGGCGCGAGGGCCTGGCCGGCTCCAAGGCGGTCGTCGTCGCCAACTGCGACGACCCGCTGGTGGTGTGGGCCGCGTCCTCCTCCCCGAACGTGGTCTGGGTCGCGGCCGGCCAGATGTGGAAGGACGACGCCTGGTCCTGCCCGTCGTGCGGCGGTGTGATGCAGCGCCCCGGCGACGACTGGTTCTGCGGCGAGTGCGGCTTCCGCCGGCCCACGCCGACCTGGGCGCTGTCCGGCGACCACGTGCTGGACCCGCACGGGTCCGCCTGGCCGATCCACCTCCAGCTGCCGGGCCGCGCCAACAAGGCCAACGCCGCGTCCTCCGCGGCCGTCGCCGCCGTCTTCGGGGTGCCGCCGCAGGTCGCCCTGGAGCGGATGTACCAGGTGCAGGCGGTGGCCGGCCGGTACGACGTGGTGCAGTTCCAGAACCGCGACCTCAGGCTGCTGCTGGCCAAGAACCCGGCCGGCTGGCTGGAGACGTTCTCCCTGATCGACCCGCCGCCGGCGCCGGTGATCCTGTCCGTGAACGCGCGCGGGGCCGACGGCACCGACACCTCCTGGCTGTGGGACGTCGACTACACCCGGCTGACCGGCCACCCGATCTTCGTCATCGGCGACCGGAAGCTGGACCTCGCCGTCCGCCTGGAGGTCGCCAACCAGCACTTCCAGGTCTGCGACACCCTCGACCAGGCCGTGCAGATGTGCCCGCCGGGCCGGATCGAGGTCATCGCGAACTACACCGCGTTCCAGGACCTGCGCCGCCGCGTCGGCAACTGATCTTCGAAGGGCGATCACCTCATGAGCGACAACCAACTGCGGCTGGTGTGGATCTACCCGGACCTGCTGAGCACCTACGGCGACCAGGGCAACGCCCTCGTCGTGGAGCGCCGGGCCCGGCAGCGCGGCCTGGACGTGGCCCGGCTCGACGTGCGCAGCGACCAGCCGATCCCGACCTCCGGCGACATCTACCTGATCGGCGGCGGCGAGGACCGTCCGCAGCGGCTCGCGGCGGAGCGGCTGCGCCGGGACGGGCACCTGCACCGCGCGGTGGAGAACGGCGCGATCGTGTTCTCGGTGTGCGCCGGCTACCAGATCCTCGGCCACGAGTTCATCAACGACCTCGGCCAGCGCGAGCCGGGCCTCGGCCTGCTCGACGTGGTGTCGGTGCGCGGCGAGGGCGAGCGGTGCGTCGGCGACGTGCTCGGGGACATCGACCCCCAGCTCGGGCTGCCCCCGCTGACCGGCTTCGAGAACCACCAGGGCGTCACCCACCT
Source organism: Streptomyces sp. SudanB182_2057 (assembly GCF_964272715.1). Classification (NCBI taxonomy): domain Bacteria; kingdom Bacillati; phylum Actinomycetota; class Actinomycetes; order Kitasatosporales; family Streptomycetaceae; genus Streptomyces; species Streptomyces sp. SudanB182_2057. The sequence goes on along the minus strand of NZ_OZ186798.1, from coordinate 7,024,363 downwards.
CGGCCCGACGGCCCGCCCCTTCGCCCGGGTGACCATCGGCAAGGGCAACGGCACCGGGGACGGCACCGAGGGCGCGTACAACGGCACGGTGTTCGGCACGTACATGCACGGGCCGGTCCTCGCCCGCAACCCGCTGATCGCCGACCTGCTGCTGAAGCTGGCGCTGGACGTCAACGCGCTGCCGCCGATCGACGACCGCTGGTACGAGGCGCTGCGCAACGAGCGCATCGCGGCGGCCCAGCAGCCCGCGTAACCGGCCGGCGAAGGGGCGGGTACGGCAGCGCTCGTAACCGTCCCTTCAACGGGATGTCAGCGTGGTCCGGCAGACTCCCGGCGGGCCCGCCTGACGGCTCGTCCGCTCACATGTGCGGGCGCGTCCAGCAGGCGGACGCCCGCTGTGGAGCCACCCCCTCACGCCGGTAGGGTGGCCGGGAATCCGCCGGACAACGTGGTCCGGTCACCCGGCCCACGTTGAGAAGGTATTTCGGGCTATGCGTATAGGTGTCCTCACGTCCGGCGGCGACTGCCCCGGCCTGAATGCCGTCATCCGGTCCGTCGTGCACCGTGCCGTCGCCGACCACGGCGACGAGGTCATCGGTTTCCGGGACGGCTGGAAGGGCCTCCTGGAGTGCGACTACCGCAAGCTCGACCTGGACGCCGTGGCCGGCATCCTGGCCCGCGGCGGCACCGTCCTCGGCTCCTCCCGGGTCCGCCCGGAGCATCTGCGGGACGGTGTGGAGCGCGCCCGGGGCCATGTCGCGGAACTGGGCCTGGACGCGATCATCCCGATCGGCGGCGAGGGCACCCTGAAGGCGGCCCGGCTGCTCTCGGACAACGGTCTGCCCATCGTGGGCGTGCCGAAGACCATCGACAACGACATCGCGGTCACCGATGTCACCTTCGGTTTCGACACCGCGGTGACCGTGGCGACCGAGGCCCTGGACCGGCTGAAGACCACCGCCGAGTCCCATCAGCGGGTGCTCATCGTGGAGGTCATGGGCCGGCACACCGGCTGGATCGCGCTGCACTCCGGCATGGCGGCCGGCGCCCACGCCGTCGTGGTGCCCGAGCGGCCCTTCGACATCGAGGAGTTGGCGCGGAAGGTCGGCGAGCGGTTCGCGGCCGGCAAGCGGTTCGCCATCGTGGTCGCGGCGGAGGGCGCCAAGCCGCGCCCCGGCACCATGGACTTCGACGAGGGCGGCAAGGACGTCTACGGCCACGAGCGCTTCGCGGGCATCGCCCGGCAGCTGTCGGTGGAGCTGGAGCAGCGCCTCGGCAAGGAGGCCCGGCCGGTGATCCTCGGGCATGTGCAGCGCGGCGGGACGCCCACGGCGTACGACAGGGTGCTGGCCACGCGGTTCGGCTGGCACGCGGTGGAGGCGGTGCACCGGGGGGAGTTCGGCGCGATGACCGCGCTGCGGGGGACCGACATCGTCATGGTGCCGCTGGCCGACGCCGTGGAGACGCTGAAGACGGTTCCCGCCGAGCGGTACGACGAGGCGGAGTGCGTCTTGTAGTTCAGGAGAGAACATTCCGCCCCCGGTCGCAGTCAGGGCCGGGGGCGGTTCTACTCTTGGGGGCGGACAACTCGCACAACCCCCACGAAACAGGAGCCGGCGGATGGATCACAGCGGGCACGGCATGATGATGGATCTGCCGCCGTTCACGCTGGGGCGAGGGCTTGCGTGGTCGGCGGACCCCTTCTTCCTCGTCGCCTGTGTGGCCGGGCTGGCCCTGTACGGGTGGGCCGTCGTGCGGCTGCGGCGGCGCGGGGACGCGTGGCCGGCCGGGCGGACGGTGTCGTACGTCGTCGGCGTGCTCACCATCGCCCTGGTGATGTGCACCAAGCTGAACGACTACGGCATGGTCATGTTCAGCGTGCACATGGTGCAGCACATGGTGATCAGCATGCTGTCGCCGATCCTGATCCTGCTCGGCGCCCCGGTGACGCTGGCGCTGCGCGCGCTGCCGGCCGCGGGCAAGGGCCGCAAGGGGCCGCGCGAGCTGCTGCTGATGCTGCTGCACAGCCGGTACATGCGGGTCATCACCCACCCGGCGTTCACCATCCCGCTGTTCATCGCCAGCCTGTACGCCCTGTACTTCACCCCGCTGTTCGACTTCCTGATGGGGTCGAGGACCGGGCACATCGCGATGATGGTGCACTTCCTCGCGGTCGGCGTGGTGTTCTTCTGGCCGATCATCGGTGTGGACCCCGGCCCGCACCGGCCGGGGCATCTGATGCGGATGCTGGAGCTGTTCGCGGGCATGCCGTTCCACGCGTTCTTCGGTATCGCGCTGATGATGGCGTCGACGCCGATGGTGGGCACGTTCGAGCATCCGCCGGCCTCGCTGGGCATCGACGCGCTGTCCGACCAGAGCGCGGCGGGCGGCATCGCCTGGGCGTTCAGCGAAATCCCGTCGGTGCTGGTGCTGATCGCGCTGCTGTTCCAGTGGTACCGCTCCGAGCAGCGGCAGGCCAAGCGCAAGGACCGGGCCGCCGACCGGGACGGCGACAAGGAGCTGGAGGCGTACAACGCCTATCTGGCCTCGCTGAGCACCCGCGAGGGCTGAGCCGGGGTGTCCCCGCGCGGGCCGGAGCCGACCGGGCTCCGGCCCCTCGTCGTATCCCGCCGGGTCCCGCCCTATGCCTCCCGGGCGGGAATCGGGGCACCATGGGTGGGGGACGGACCACGAGGAGGGTGTCGCGATGCCCGGTACCACCAACGGCTCCAATGGTTCCACCAAGGCGATGGGGGCGCTCACGGCCGGGGCGCTGGTCCTCGTGACCGCCTACACCGTCGCGCTCGGCGGCAACGGCTGGCTGTGGTTCGGCTGGGTGGTGCTGGGGCTGCTGACCCTGGCCCTGGTCGTCACCCGGTCCTGAGCCGCGGAAGGCGGGAGCTGGCTACAGTGCCCGCATGAACAGCAGGACACCCGCGTTCGACGAGCTGGACCGCCGGATCGTCACCGCGCTCATGGCGAACGCCCGCACGAGTTTCGCCGAGATCGGCGCGGACGTGGGGCTGTCCGCCACGGCGGTCAAGCGGCGGGTGGACCGGCTGCGGGAGACCGGGGTGATCACCGGGTTCACGGCGACGGTGAAACCGGCCGCGCTGGGCTGGCGCACGGAGGCCTACATCGAGGTCTACTGCGAGGGCGCGGCCCCGCCCCGGCGCCTGGCGGAGGTGGTCCGCAACCATCCGGAGATCGCGGCGGCCATGACGGTGACCGGCGGTGCCGACGCGCTGCTGCACGTGCGGGCGCGGGACGTGGAGCACTTCGAGGAGGTGCTGGAGCGGATCCGCGCCGAGCCGTTCGTCCGCAAGACGATCAGTGTGATGGTGCTGTCCCACCTGCTCCCGGAGAGCCCGGAGGCGGGCGCCACCCACGCGGCCCCCGAGTGACCGGGCGGCGCGCAGGAGACGTGCGTGCGCCCCGGTGAGAACGCAGCGATGCTGCGCATCCACGCAGCCTTTCGCGCTTGTCGCCCGTCTTCCTCCCTTCCTAACGTGGTGTCACCCCCTAGTGACACACAGGAGAGCGGAGGGAACCCTCTGTGACCGAACGTCGTGTGCCGCGTCCCCGGCGATTCCTCGTCTGCGAGCCCAGGCACTTCGCCGTCCAGTACGCGATCAACCCCTGGATGCACCCCGGCCGGCCCGTCGACGCGGGCCTGGCCCGGGAGCAGTGGCGGTCGCTGGTCCGCGCCTACGAGGAGCACGGCCACACCGTCGACCGCGTCGAGCCGGTCCCCGGCCTGCCGGACATGGTGTTCGCCGCCAACGCGGCCCTCGTCGTCGGCGGCCGGGTCTTCGGTTCCCTCTTCCACGCCCCCGAGCGGCGCCCGGAGTCGGAGCACTACGACACCTGGTTCAAGACGGCCGGCTACGACGTGTACCGGCCCGAGTCGGTGGCCGAGGGCGAGGGCGACCTGGTGTGGACGGGCCGGTACGTGCTCGCCGGCACCGGGTTCCGCACCACCCCCGGGGCGCACCGGGAGGCGCAGGAGTACCTGGGCCGGCCGGTGATCGGCCTGCGGCTGGTGGACCCGTACTTCTACCACCTGGACACGGCGCTGTTCGTGCTCGACGACGACAACGTCTGCTACTACCCGGAGGCCTTCTCGCCGGGCAGCCGCGAGGTGCTCCGGCGGCTGTACCCGGAGGCGGTGCTCGCCACCCGCGAGGACGCGCTGGCCTTCGGCCTGAACTCCGTCTGCGACGGCCGGCACGTCTTCATCGCCCCCCAGGCCGGGGCGCTGGCCGCACGCCTCGCCGATCACGGTTATGTCCCCGTCCCCGTCGACCTGTCCGAGCTCCACAAGTCCGGCGGTGGCATCAAGTGCTGCACCCAGGAGATCCGCTGATGACCGCACCCGCGCGCCCCCGTACGTCCGAGCAGCTGATCCGCGCGGAGGAGCCGGTGCTCGCGCACAACTACCACCCGCTGCCCGTGGTCGTGGCCCGGGCCGAGGGCAGTTGGGTGGAGGACGTCGAGGGCAACCGCTACCTCGACATGCTGGCCGGCTACTCGGCGCTGAACTTCGGCCACCGGCACCCCGCGCTGGTCGAGGCCGCCCACCGGCAGCTCGACCGGCTCACCCTGACCTCCCGCGCCTTCCACAACGACCGGCTGGCCGAGTTCGCCGAGCGGCTCGCGGAGCTGACCGGAATGGACATGGTGCTGCCGATGAACACGGGCGCGGAGGCCGTGGAGAGCGGCATCAAGGTGGCCCGCAAATGGGCGTACGACGTGAAGGGCGTCCCCGAGGGCCGGGCGACGATCGTGGTCGCGGCGGAGAACTTCCACGGCCGTACGACGACGATCGTCGGCTTCTCCACGGACGAGACGGCCCGGGCCGGCTTCGGGCCCTTCACGCCCGGCTTCAAGGTGGTGCCGTACAACGACCTGGCCGCGCTGGAGGCGGCGGTCGACGACACCACGGCGGCGGTGCTGATCGAGCCCGTCCAGGGCGAGGCGGGCGTGATCGTGCCGGACGACGGCTATCTCGCGGGGGTGCGCGAGCTGACCCGCCGCGCGGGCTGTCTGTTCGTCGCCGACGAGATCCAGTCGGGCCTCGGCCGCACCGGCCGCACCCTCGCCGTCGAGCACGAGGACGTGCTGCCGGACGTGCTGCTGCTAGGCAAGGCGCTGGGCGGCGGCATCGTACCGGTGTCGGCGGTGGTGGCCCGGCGCGAGGTGCTGGGCGTGCTGCGTCCCGGTGAGCACGGTTCGACGTTCGGCGGCAATCCGCTGGCCGCGGCGGTCGGCACGGCCGTGGTGGAGCTGCTGGAGACGGGCGAGTTCCAACGCCGGGCGGCCGAGCTGGGGGTGGTCCTGCGGGACGGGCTGGCCGACCTGGTCGGCAGGGGCGTGACCGGGTTCCGGGCCCGGGGGCTGTGGGCCGGGGTGGACGTCGAGCCGGCGCTCGGCACCGGCCGGGAGATCAGTGAGCGGCTGATGCGCGAGGGGGTCCTGGTCAAGGACACCCACGGCTCCACGATCCGGCTGGCGCCGCCGCTGACCATCACGACGGAGGAGCTGCGGTCGGCGCTGGGCGCGCTGGAGAAGGTGCTGGTCTGAGGAGCGCGCGGGCGGGGGCCGGTGGCGGCACCGGCCCCCGCCGCGGTGTCACTCGGCGCCGAGGAGCCGCTTCATCTCCTTGATCTCGGCGTCCTGCGCGGTGATGATCGCGTCCGCCATGGCCTTGGCGTCGACGGAGCGGCCCCGCCGCTTCTCGGTGGCGGCCATCTCGACGGCGCCCTGGTGGTGCTCGACCATCAGCGACAGGAACCGGGTGTCGAAGTCCTTGCCGGTGGCCTTCTTCAGGGCGGCCATGTCGTCCTCGCTCATCATCCCGGACATCCCGGTGTGGCCGGAGTGGTCCATGCCGGCCATCGGGGGCTGCTCGCCCCATGCCTTCAGCCAGCCGGTGAGGGTACGGATCTCCGGGTCCTGTGCCTTCTCGATGCGGGCGGCGAGGTCCTTCACCTTCGCCGAGGAGGCGCGGTCGGCGGCGAGTTCCGCCATCTCCAGGGCCTGCTGGTGGTGCGGGATCATGCCCTTGGCGAAGGCGACGTCCTGGGCGTTGTGCGCGTCGGCCGACGCGCTCGGCGTGGCGGAGGCGGCGGAGGCGCCGTGACCGGTGTGGCCGGTGCCGCCGTCGGCGTTGTCGTCGCTGCCGCCGCCGCAGGCGGCGAGGACGAGCGCGGAGGTCACGGCGGCCGTGGCGAGGGCGACGCGGCGCGTCAGGGTACGGGTGGTCATGAGAGGAACTCCTGCTGTTCGGGAGGGATTTCGGGCACGCGTGGGCACGGCCGCGCGTCCCGCTCGGGGCGGGGCGGGCGCGGCCGGGGCGGCCTCTAGATCCGCAGGAGCTGGAGTTCGGCCAGGTCGGGTGGGGCGCGGGCGTCGTCCGGCGCGACGGTCCACGCGGCGCGCGGTCGGTGGGCCGCTGCCGGTCCCGGCACCGGGTCGGGGGCCGGCGCGGCCAGGTGCGGCCCGCCGTTCAGCGCGCCCGAGGCGCAGTTGGGGTCGGCGTGGTGCAGCCGGTGGCCGCCGCTGTGGCCGACGCAGTCGTCGACGGCGACGAGCGCGGCCGTCATGTGCGTGGCGTGGGCGTGTCCGGCGTGTTCCGGGTGTCCCGCTCCGCCGCCGGGTGCGAGGGCGTGCATGCCCAGCAGCCCGATCAGCACCGCGAGCACGGACAGCGCGCGGTACCGCCCGAGCGGTCGCCGCGGATGCTGTCCGGTGGTGCGCATGGGGTCATCGTACGGGGGCGTGCGACGGCGCACGGACCAGGCCCTGCGACACGCCCGCGCGCCCCTGGTTCGGCGCGGCGGTGTGCGGGCAACCGGGCGGTGTACGACGCGTGGCGCGGTACTGGCCGCGGGGAACCGGGCAGCGGATGATGACAAGGGGTGCCCGGGCCGGCGGTCAGGTCCGCGTGCCGTGCCGCCGACGGTCCGCCGCCGGCCCGACGGAGTGAGGCGAGCCGTGTTCTATTACGTCCTCAAGTACGTGCTGCTGGGCCCGCTGCTCAGGCTGGTCTTCCGGCCCCGGATCGAGGGGCTGGAGCAGGTGCCCGCGTCGGGAGCGGCGATCATCGCGGGCAATCATCTGTCGTTCGCCGACCACTTCCTCATGCCGGCGGTACTCAGACGCCGCATCACCTTCCTCGCCAAGGCCGAGTACTTCACCGGTCCTGGGCTCAAGGGCCGGCTCACCGCGTTCTTCTTCCGCGGTGCCGGGCAGATCCCGGTGGACCGCTCCGGGAAGGAGGCGGGACAGGCGGCGCTCCGCGAGGGCCTCGGGGTGCTGCGCCGGGGGGAGTTGCTCGGCATCTATCCGGAGGGCACGCGGTCGCACGACGGCAGGCTGTACAAGGGCAAGGTCGGAGTCGCGGTGCTGGCGCTGACGGCGGGGGTGCCGGTGGTGCCCTGCGCGATGATCGGCACGTTCGAGGCCCAGCCGCCCGGCCGGGTCGTGCCGAGGGTCCGCCCGGTGACGATCCGCTTCGGCGAGCCGCTGGACTTCTCCCGCTACGCGGGCATGGAGCGGGAGAAGGCGGTGCTGCGGGCGGTCACCGACGAGATCGTCTACGCGATCCTCACCCTGTCCGGGCAGGAGTACGTCGACGAGTACGCGGCCGTCGTCAAGGAGCGCCGGGCCACCGGGGAGCACGGCCGGCCCCGGTCGCCGCTCGGCTGACCTCTGCCGTCGGCAGAAGATCCGCGCCCGCGGCGGCGGGAGTGCCTAGGCTCGCCGCATGAGGAAAGCGGTGGTGATCGGGGCGGCCGGGCAGATCGGCCGTCCGGTGGTGGACGCGCTGGCCCGGGACGGCTGGGCGGTGACGGCGGTCTCGCGCGGCGGGGGCCGGGACGCGGGCTGGGACGAGGGGGTGCGCACGGCCCGGGTGGACCGCGCGGACGGCGACGCCCTGGCCGCGCTGGTGGGCGACGGCTGCGAGCTGCTGGTCGACGTGGTCGCCTATGACGCAGGGCACGCCCGGCAGTTGACGTCGCTCGCGGACCGGATCGGCTCGGCGGTGGTGATCTCCAGCGTGGCCGTGTACGAGGACGGCGCCGGGCGGGGCTTCGACACCCAGGGCGAGCCGGACGGCTTCCCCGTCTACCCCGTGCCGGTGCCCGAGACCCAGCCGACGGTCGCGCCGGGCGAGGCCACCTACAGCACCCGCAAGGCCGCGCTGGAGGCGGAGCTGCTCGCCGCCGGTGACGCGTTCCCGGTCACGGTGTTGCGGGCGGGCGCGGTGCACGGGCCGTACAGCCCGCTGCCGCGCGAGCTGTACTTCGTCAAGCGGAACCTGGACGGCCGGAAGCGGCGGGTGCTGGCGTACCGGGGCGAGAGCCGGTTCCATCCGTCGAGCACCCGGACCATCGCCGAGCTGGTGCGGCTGGCGGCGGCCCGGCCGGGTTCGCGGGTGCTCAACGCCTGTGACGCCGAGGCGCCGACGGCAGCGGAGATCGGCGCGGCGGTGGACGCCGTGATGGGGGCCGAGACCCGGACGGTGTGCCTGGACGGTCCGCCGGAGGGCTCGGTGGGACGCACGCCCTGGTCGGTGCCGCTGCCGGTGGTGTGCGACATGTCCGCCGCTCGGCGGGAGCTGGGCTACCGGCCGGTGGTGTCCTACGCGGACAGCCTGCCCGAAACGGTGGAGTGGCTCGCCGGGCGGGTGCGCGGGCGGGACTGGCGGGAGGCGTTCCCGCTGCTCGCGCGGGTTTACCCGGACCTGTTCGACTACGCGGCGGAGGACGCCTGGTGCGCGGCATAGCCGAGGGGCGGCCGGAAGCTCCGGCCGCCCCTGGTCCGCGTGGTGACGCGGTTACGGCTTGGGCGTGGCGTGCGGGGCGCAGGTCACGTCCTTGCCGTCCAGCGCGCCCTTGAGCAGGTAGGCGTCGACGCGCTGGTTGACGCACGGGTTGACCAGGCTGGTCACGCCGTGGGAGCCCGCGTTCCTCTCGGTGATCAGCCGGGAGCCCTTGAAGCGCTTGTGCAGCTCGACGGCGCCGCCGTACGGGGTGGCGGCGTCCCGGGCGGACTGCACGATCAGCACCTTCGGCAGGCCCTTGTGGGTCTTGACCTCGAGGGGGGTGTGCTGCTTGGCCGGCCAGGTGGCGCACGGCAGGTTCATCCAGGCGTTGGACCAGGTCAGGAAGGGGTGGTCCTGGTGGAGCCGGGTGTTGTCCCGGTTCCACTTCTGCCAGCTGGTGGGCCACTTGGCGTCGGCGCACTCGACGGCCGTGTAGACGGCGTTGCCGTTCTCGGAGGCGATGTTGCCCGCCGTGTCCGACAGGTCGGGGGCGGCGGCGTCGACCAGCGCCTGGGTGTCACCGGCGACGTACTTGCTGAAGACCGTGGCGACCGGCACCCACGAGGAGTCGTAGTACGGCGCGCTCTGGAAGAAGGAGATCAGCTCGGCCGGGCCGACGACGCCGCCGATCGGGTGCTTCTTGGCGGTGGCGCGCAACTGGAGCCACTTGGCCTGGACGGCGGCGCGGGTGGTGCCGAGGTGGAAGGCGGCGTCGTTGGCGGCGACCCAGTCCTGCCAGTCCTGCCAGCGGCCCTCGAAGGCGACGTCCTGGTCCAGGTTGGCCTGGTACCAGATCTTCTCGCGGGAGGGGTCGACCACGCTGTCCACGACCATGCGGCGCAGGTGGCCCGGGAAGAGGGTGCCGTAGACGGCGCCGAGGTAGGTGCCGTAGGAGACGCCGAGGTAGTTGAGCTTCTTCTCGCCCAGCGCGGCGCGGATGACGTCCAGGTCGCGGGCGGTGTTGGGGGTGGTCATGTGCGGCAGCATCGCGCCGCTGCGCTCGGCACAGCCCTCGGCGTACGCGCGGGCGAGCTTGCGCTGCGCGGTCTTGTCGGCCTCGCTGTCCGGCACCGGGTCCGGCTTGGGCGCCTTGACGTACTCCTGCGGGTCGACGCAGGAGATGGGCGTGGAGTGGCCGACGCCGCGCGGGTCGAAGCCGACGAAGTCGTATGCCTTGGCGACGTTCGCCCAGATGGCGTTGTTGGTGGTGACCCGGCGCGGGAAGCGCAGGCCGGAGCCGCCGGGGCCGCCGGGGTTGTAGACGAGCGCGCCCTGGCGCTCCTTCTTGGTGCCGGTGTTGCCGATGCGGTCCACGGCGAGCTTGATCTGCTTGCCGTAGGGGTGGGCGTAGTCGAGCGGCACGCTGACCCAGCCGCACTGGATGGGCTTCTCCAGCCCCCAGTCGGCCGGGCAGTCCTGCCACTTGATGCCCGTCTTCGCGGCCCGGGCGGCGGCTATCTCGGCGCCCTTGGCCTCCCGGTCCTGTGCGGGCCGGGAGGCGGCCCCGGCCACGGGCGCCGACACGGCGCCGGCGATCAGGGTGGCGGTGACGAGTACTCCGGCGGAACCGAGCGCCAGCAGGCGGCTCTTCGGTCTGTGTTCCCTCACGTGGGCCCCTCCCCCTACCTCGATGCGAGTGGTCAGACGGGGATCCTCTCGGCTGTGAGGGCGCCGGGGACAGGGTTTTCCGGGCATCTTTACCAATCCGATAACCGGATGATCATGTCCCGTTGAGCGAAAGGGTGGGTGACCGGTCAGCAGAGAGTGGTCAGTACCTGGTCCAGGGTCCGGCGCAGGCTCAGCGCGTCCGGGGCGACCGCGCTGACGAGCGCCGCCGGGCCGGCGAGGGGCACCAGTGCGGCGTACTCGCCGAGCATCCGCGCGGGCGGCGGGTCGGTCGCGAACTCCGGCCGTACGACGACGAGCTGGCCCACCGTCCGGTGACCGGCGAGCACCGCCGGACCGTCCCAGCCGCCCGGCGCGCCGGGTCCGCAGGACAGCTCCTGGTCCAGCACGGTCCGGCCCGCCACCCGTACGGTCAGCCGGCTGGTGAGCCGCCCGGGCTGCTCCCCGGTCCGCCCCAGCACCTGTTCCTCGCGCAGCACGAGCCGGGCGCCGGCGCCGAGTTCGACCCGGGTGGTGACGTACAGGTCGCTGCCGTCGGCGGAGATCAACTGCTCGGGCAGCCAGCGCAGTTCGGCGCCGTCGGCCACGTCGAGCCGGACGTCGTACCGGGCCTCGCCCTTGGCCTGCCCCGGCAGGGCGAGGGTGGCGGCGGCCGACCCGACGTGCAGCCGGGCACCCTCCTCCACCCGGGCGTCCAGGGTGAAGCGGTCGCCGCCGAGCGGTCCGCTCATCGCGCCGACGAGCACCACCTTCGCCCAGGACCCGGCGGACCGGGTGCGGCGCGGCGCCAGCGGGCCCTCGCCGTCCAGCACGGGCAGGGCCGTGCCGCCGCGCCCGTCGGCGCGGGCGACAATCCGGGCCCTCGCCCGGACCCGGACCCCCGAGGCGGTCACGCGGCCCACGCGGCGAGCCGCCCCCGCACCCACGCGGCCACGTCGGCCACGCCCGTCTCGCCGCGCAACGACTGGAGGACGACGGGGAGTTCGGCACGCTGCGCCTTGGCGTCGGCGGCCATCCGGGCGAGGTCGGAGCCGACGTACGGGGCGAGGTCGGTCTTGTTGATGACGAGCAGGTCGGCGGTGCTGACGCCGGGGCCGCCCTTGCGCGGGATGTCGTCGCCGCCGGCCACGTCGATCACGAAGATCTGGGCGTCCACGAGCCCCTTGGAGAAGGTGGCGGTGAGGTTGTCGCCGCCGGACTCGACGAGGATCAGGTCCAGCGGGCCGACCGCGTCCTCCAGGTCTTCCACCGCTTCCAGGTTGGCGGAGATGTCGTCGCGGATCGCGGTGTGCGGGCAGGCGCCCGTCTCGACGGCGGTGATCCGCTCGGGCGGCAGCACGGCCTCCCGGAGCAGGAACTCGGCGTCCTCGCGGGTGTAGATGTCGTTGGTGACGACCGCGAGGGACAGCTCGTCGCGCAGTGCCCGGCACAGGGCGGCGACGGTGGCGGTCTTGCCGGACCCGACGGGCCCGCCGAGCCCGACCCGCAGGGCTCGGCGGGCCCCGTCCGGGCGGTGGGCGTCCGCGCTGACGGCGGCGGGGGCGGGGTGGGAGTGGTCGAGGTGCATGGACGGCTCCTTGTGCGAGAGGCCCGGTACTGGTCGGGGGGAGAAGAGGTACCGGCCGGGGCGGAAGCTGCTGTTCAGCCGGGTGGGCAGGGGGGCGGGCTCATGACGCGAACAGCCGGACCGGCCAGGCCGCGTGGGCCTGTGCCATGACCTCCAGCAGCGGGGCCGACACCGCCGGGAGCGCGTCGACGCCCTCGGCGGCCACCGACCGCGCCGCCTCCACCGCGGCGTCCGCGACCCGGTCCAACTCGGGCGCCAGCCGGGCCAGCACGGCCGTCGCGTCGAACGGGTCGAGGCTGAGCAGCCGCACGGTGGCGGTCGCCGGGCCGCTCACGCTCTCGTAGACCGCGCAGTGGGCGGCGTCCTCCGGCGTGAGCCCGGCCGCCCGCGCGGCGAGGCCGAGCACGACCGGCTGATGGGCGCCCTTGGGGAACTCCCGGGCGAGCGCGTCCAGTTCGGCGCACGGCCAGGTCGTCCGCGCGGCCCGCAGCAGTTGCCGGCCCAGGCGCCGGGCGGCGGTCCGCAGCGCCGGGGACGGGGTGCGGGCGTCGGCCGCCGCGTCCAGCTCGCGCGGGTCGGCGCCGAGGACGGCCGCCGCCGCCAGCGCGCCCGCGGTCAGCCCCGCGGTGTGCAGGCGGCCCCGGCAGAAGTCCTCCAGGCTCGCGGGGTCGGTGATGCGTCCGGCCTTGACGGCTGCCTCGGCCCCGCCGGAGTGCGCGTGCCCTCCGGCGGGGAAGCGGCCGTCGGCCAGGACGAGCAGTGCTGCCCGTGTCATCGCGAAAAACGCCCGTCAGAAGAGGAAGTAGCGCTGGGCCATGGGAAGTTCGGCGGCCGGGGTGGCCTCGACCAGCTCGCCGTCGATGTGCACGGCGAAGCTGTCGGGGTCGATCCGGACGTCCGGCAGGGCGTCGTTCTCGCGCATGTCGGCCTTGGTGACCGCGCGCGTGGACTCGATCGCCACGAACCGCTTGCCGAGCCCGAGCCGCTCCGGCAGCCCGTCCTCGACGGCCAGGCCGGAGACGAAGTTGACCGAGTTGGCGGCGGGGGCCCGGCCGATCGCGCCGTACATCGGGCGGGGCAGGATCGGCTGCGGGGTGGGGATGGAGGCGTTGGCGTCGCCCATCTGCGCGTACGCGATCTGCCCGCCCTTGATCACCAGCAGCGGCTTGACCCCGAAGAACGCGGGCTCCCACAGCACCAGGTCGGCGAGCTTGCCGCGCTCCACGGAGCCGGTCTCGGCGGCCAGGCCCTGGGCGAGCGCCGGGTTGATGGTGTACTTGGCGACATAGCGGCGTACCCGGTGGTTGTCGGCGCGGCCGTCGCCGGGCAGCGCGCCCCGCCGGCGCTTCATGACGTGCGCGGTCTGCCAGGTGCGCAGGACGACCTCGCCGACCCGGCCCATGGCCTGGGAGTCGGAGGAGATGATCGAGATCGCGCCGAGGTCGTGGAGGATGTCCTCCGCGCCGATGGTGGACGGCCGGATCCGGGACTCGGCGAACGCCAGGTCCTCGGGGACGGCCGGGTTGAGGTGGTGGCACACCATCAGCATGTCGAGGTGTTCCTCGGTGGTGTTGACGGTGAAGGGCCGGGTCGGGTTGGTGGAGCTGGGCAGGACGTTGGCCCGCGAGACCACGGTCATGATGTCGGGCGCGTGGCCGCCGCCGGCGCCCTCGGTGTGGTACGAGTGGATGCCCCGGCCCGCGATCGCGGCGAGGGTGTCGCCGACGAAGCCCGCCTCGTTCAGGGTGTCGGTGTGGATGGCGACCTGGATGCCGGTCCGGTCGGCGACGGTGAGCGCGGCGTCGATGACGGCGGGGGTGGAGCCCCAGTCCTCGTGCAGCTTCAGCCCGACGGCGCCGCCGCGGATCTGGGAGAGCATCGCCTCGTGGCTGACGGTGTTGCCCTTGCCGAGGAAGCCGACGTTGACCGGGTAGGCCTCCATCGCCTCCAGCATCCGGGCCAGGTGCCAGGGGCCGGGGGTGACGGTGGTGGCCTTGGAGCCCTCGGCGGGGCCGGTGCCGCCGCCGACCAGGGTGGTGATGCCGGAGGCCAGCGCCTCGTCGGCGACCTGGGGGCAGATGAAGTGGACGTGGGCGTCGATGGCGCCGGCGGTCAGGATGCGGCCGTTGCCCGCGATGATCTCGGTCTCCGGGCCGATGACCAGGTCGGGGTGGACGCCGTCCATGGTGTCGGGGTTGCCGGCCTTGCCGAGGGCGGTGATCCGGCCGTCACGGATGCCGACGTCGGCCTTGACGATGCCCCAGTGGTCCACGACGACGGCACCGGTGATCACGGTGTCGGGGGTGCCCTCGGCGCGGGTGGCGCGGGACTGGCCCATGGACTCGCGGATGACCTTGCCGCCGCCGAAGACCGCCTCGTCGCCGGAGGCGCCGGGGCCGCCGGAGCGGTCCTCCTCGATCTCGATCAGCAGATCGGTGTCGGCGAGCCGGATGCGGTCGCCGGTGGTGGGGCCGAACAGGTCGGCGTAGGCGCCGCGGGAGATCTCAGGCATCGAGGGCACCTCCGGTCTCGCCGCGCAGCCCGGGCACGATCCGGGCGCCGGACAGCGGCACCAGCTCGACCTCGACGGGGATGCCGGGTTCGAAGCGGACGGCGGTGCCGGCGGCGACGTTCAGGCGCCGGCCGCGGGCGGCGGCGCGGTCGAACTCCAGGCCGGGGTTGGCCTCGGCGAAGTGGTAGTGGGAGCCGACCTGGACGGGCCGGTCGGCGGCGTTGAGAACAGTCAGACGAGTGACATCACGGCCGTCGTTGAAGGTGACGGGCGCGTCCGCGAACAGGATCTCTCCGGGAATCATCGCGGCGCCCCTCAGATGATCGGCTCGTGGACGGTGACGAGCTTGGTGCCGTCCGGGAAGGTCGCCTCCACCTGTACGTCACGGATCATCTCGGCCACGCCGTCCATGACGTCGTCCCTGGTCAAGACCTTGCGGCCGGAGGACATCAGCTCGGCGACCGTGCGGCCGTCACGCGCTCCCTCCAGGACGTGCGACGTGATGAGGGCGACGGCTTCGGGGTGGTTGAGCTTCAGTCCACGGGCCTTGCGCTTCTCGGCGACGTCGGCCGCCACATGGATCAGCAGCCTCTCCTGCTCGTGCGGGGTCAGTTGCACGTCCCACCTCACTGTCCTTGCTCCGGACCGTGCGGGGTCCGGTTGCCGCAGCCATCACGACGGGATAGGTGTAACACACAGACAAATTCCCCGGATCGCTCTCAATTCCGGGCAGAAAAACCCCTGATGGCGTGGATGGGCAGGCTAGAGCGCCGGAGTTTCAACGACGTTAACCAGACCTTGGCCGGCCCATGACCGCGCTATGGGCTCCGCCAGAGACGGTGGCGGACCGGCTCAGGGAGCGTCCGGCCGGCGGTGCTCCGCCGCTATCCCGAAGCGCCGCCGCTCCTGCGGCACCGCACCCGCGTCGTGGACCCCGGAGACCGAGCTGATGATCCGCTCCTCGCCCGGTTCGTCCGGCGCGTCCAGCGCGTCCAGCCGCTCCAGGTCGGCGGCCGAGACCAGCGCGACCAGCGGCTTGCCGTGCCGGGTCACGACGACGCGCTCGCCGCCGTACACCACCCGGTTGATCAGGTCGGCGAGCTCAGCCCTGGCTTGCGTCACCGGAATCTCGTAGGCCATACGCCCATCATAACGTGCCGTACGTCCTGTACATTCTGTACAGAAGTCGAGCCCATCGGGGCCTCGTCAGAGGAGGCGTATGTCCATGCACCGACCGTCCGCCCGGCACGTCCTGCCCGAATTCACCGAGCGCTCCGGGGGCACCGTGCGCACCCTGGACCCGTACGCGCGGCTCTTCCAGGACCGGATCGTCTTCCTCGGCGCACCGGTCGACGACGCGACGGCCGGGGATGTGACGGCCCAGCTGATGTATCTGGAGCACCAGGCGCCGGACCGGGACATCACGCTGTACGTCAACTCGCCCGGCGGTTCCTTCGACGCCATGGCGGCGATCTACGACACGACGCGCTACGTCGGCTGCGACGTGGCGACCTACTGCCTGGGGCAGGCCGCCGGCCCGGCCGCGGTGCTGCTCGCGGCCGGCACCCCGGGCAAGCGGTTCATGCTGCCCGGCGCCCGTGTCGTGCTCGAACAGCCGGCGCTGCCCGAGCCGGTGCGCGGCCGTCCGAGCGACCTGTTCGTCCGGGCCGAGGAGCTGGCCCGGGTCCGCGCCACCCTGGAGGAGATGCTCGTCCGGCACACGGGGCGCACGGCCGCGCAGGTCCACGAGGACCTGGAGCGCGACCTGATTCTGGACGCCCCCGGGGCACTGGCGTACGGTCTGGTCGACGGCATCGTGCCCAGCCGCCGGGACACGCCCGGCGCACCGGACGCGAGGTGAGCCGCCCATGCTGCCGGACCTGCCACCGCTGCCCGCCCTGACCCGTGCCGAGGGCGAGTTGATCGATCGTTACCTGGAGGCCGTCGACCTGCTGGGCCGGGTCAATCCGGCCCGGCACGGACCCACCTACGGCGGGTTGCGCGCCGCCCAGGCCCTGGTGCGCAAGGCGGCAGAGCTGCGGGACGCGCTCGCGCTGATGCACCAGCGGGGCGAGGCGGAGCTGCACGGAGACACGCTGGCACGGGCGCTGCGGGTGCTGGACGGTGAGCGCCGGGCCGCTCGCGTCGCGCTCCCGCCGGACGACGTCGGCTGAGGCGGACACCGGTCCGGCCCGACGGCGCCGATATGTCGACACGCGTCGTTCGGACCGGAGTTGAAACGGCCCGAACGACGTACCGCCGACCGGTGTACATCCCGATCGTTTTCCGGGCCTCCCGAGTTGCGCAACGCACGGGTCCATGGATCGCCGGCGAGGACATCGCCCCAGGTCCGGGGCTACGACGGTGATCTGACGAAGCCTCGAACAGAGCACTGTCCACCCGAACGGGTGAGTGGTGAGTAACACCACAAATCCCCGATTCCGTTGGGATTTTCAGACAGTTGTGAGCCAAGATCCCTGTCTGACGACAAGCCCCCGCCACCGCGGCGGGGCGGTCCGGGCGGACGCCGAGTCCTGCCGCCGCTCGGATGACCGGTCGACGGAAGTGGATCGGCAGGAGTGGAGGACCCAAGCAAGGCGGGTTCGCCGGAACGGAAGTCCAGCCGTCCGACACGGGTCGGGCGGGGGCGGAGGTTCCGGGCGGCCCTTGGGGTGAAGCCGTGGCAACGCGGCCGGGCTACTTCGCCAGCCCGAATCCGACAGGTCATCCTTCACAGGCGGCTGACGAAGGGTTGCGCATGACTGCGCTCAATCGAGTCCCGTCGCTGATGGCCCGGGCCGGTACGGCCTCGGCACTCACCCTCGCCGCCGTGGGCGGCTCGATCGCGGTGCCCGGTCTCGCCACGGACGCCTCCGCCGCGACGATCGCGTCGAAGGCACTCAAGGTCGCGGCCTCCAAGAAGGGCGCGCCGTACCGGTGGGGGGCCACCGGACCGAACAGGTTCGACTGCTCGGGGCTGACCGTGTACTCGTTCAAGAAGGCCGGCAAGAAGCTGCCGCGCACCGCCGCCCAGCAGTACAACAAGTCACGCCATGTCTCCGCCCGCAACCGCAAGGCCGGCGACCTGGTCTTCTTCCACTCGGGTTCCAGCGTCTACCACGTCGGCATCTACGCCGGCCACAACAAGATCTGGCACGCCCCGAAGACCGGGGACGTGGTGAGGCTCCAGAAGATCTGGTCCAAGAGCGTCTGGTACGGCCGGGTCGGCTGACCCACCCGCACGACAGGGAGCGGCTCCGGCAACAGAGCCGCTCCACGCACCGCCGGCAGGTCTTCTCCGGCCGGTCTGAAGCCCTGGGGCGGCGGGGGCCTCGGAACCGACCGTGACCGCCGTGGGGCTGGGCGGGCGGGGCCCAGTGGGCACGGGACCGGGCGGGCGTGGGCCCGGACGAGCGCGCGGCCGCCGACGAGACGTCCAACCGGGCCCGAGCCCGCCGTCCGGCACGGGCGGCGGGCTCGGGCCCGGAGCGCTCGGCGGACCAGCGTGGCTGCCTTGCGGCATGGTTGGGCGGGCTGGGGCCTGGGGGCGCTCGGCGGTCCGTCATGGCCCCCTCCGAGCGCGGGCCGGCGGCTCGGGCCCCGGGGCGCTCACCGGACCGCTCACCGGACCGCCCGGAGGATCTCCGGCACCAGGCCGACAGGCTCGGGCCCGGACACTCACCGGCCCCCCACCCGCCGCTCTCGGGCACGGGCGGGCGCCTCAGGCCCGCAGCGCCCGCCGCACCACCACCGGACGACCATCGGCACGGGCCGACAGGCTCGGCCCCGGACGCCCACCGAACTCGTACCGGTACGGGCCGACAACGCCCGCCGCACCGCCCTGCCCCCTCCGAGCGCGGGCCGGCAGGCTCGGATCCGCAGCGCTCGGTGGCACGGCCGTGCTCCGGTACGTATATGGGATCCCGCCCTGGCGTCCGAGTGTCCTAGTGTTCCGGCGGGGCTTCCTCACTGCCCCCTCGCTCTCAGCCCTCGTCCCCGCTCCCGCCCGGCGGCCGTCATTCCTCCGCCACCCCTCGATGCCCGCCCCCTCACCAACCGCGGGGCCGCGAGCGGCAGCGCCCGCACCCGTCCGTCAGACCGCCGGAGGCTCCGGGAGGCACCAGGGCAGTTCGATGGAGACCGTCTTGCCGCCCTCGCTGGTCGGGCGGACCCGGAGCCGGCCGCCGCACTCCGCGGTGAGCCAGCGGATGATCACCATGCCGCGCCCATTGTCCTGCTGGACCGCGGCGGGCAGTCTCTTCGGGAAGCGGGGATGGCTGTCCGTGACGCCGATGCGCAACTGTTCGTCATGGTGCAGCGCGATGTCGACGGTGAAGGTGGGTGACTGCCCGAAGGTGTGCTGCACGGCGTTGGTGGCGAGTTCGGACACGATCAGGCGGACGGTGTCGGCCGTCTCGGTGTCCGAGGGCAGGCCCCACTCCGCGAGGGTGCCCACGACGTAGGAGCGCGCGGCCGAGACCGAGGCGGGATCGCTCGGCAGAGTGACGGAGGCTTCCAGATGGTCTGCCATGGCGGCGTCGTCCCTTTCCCAACGGGACCGCGGCCCGCCAAACGGCGGTGGGTTCGAGTACGGTCCCGGACTGGTGCTTGTCCGTCAGACTGCCATTACCGGGACGGTCACGGGGGGCGATCCACCAAGATATGCATATATCTGTCGCCCGAAGCGGTGAACTCTGCGACGCGAGACCGTATCGGGGCGGTCCGGACGGAGTAGAAGGAGGAGCCGATGCAGAACGGTCCCGCGGTGCGCCGCCGCAAGCTGGGCGCCGAACTGCGCACGCTGCGCACCGGCGCCGGGCTCACCAGCGGTGAGGCGGCCCGGCTGGTCGGCTGGCACCAGTCGAAGGTGAGCCGTATCGAGACCGGTGCCAGCGGCGTGAAACCGGCCGATCTGCGGTTGCTGCTGGACGCCTACGGGGTGCGGGACAGGCATCTGCGCGAGTTGCTGCTGATACTGGCGGGGTCGGAGGAGACGAGCGGCCGGCACCGCTGGTGGCACGCCTACCGGGGCGTACTGCCGCCCACGTACCGGGATTTCATCAGCCTGGAGTCACAGGCGAGCGCGATGCGCACCCTGGAGACCACGGTCGTGCCCGGTCTGCTGCAGACCGCCGAGTACGCCCGCGCGGTGACCCGGGCCGCCGTGAAGGACCTGGACGAGGACCGCCTGGACACCCTGGTCGAGGTGCGTCTGGCCCGGCAGGACGTGCTGCGGTCGGATCCGCCGCTGACGCTGAGCGCCGTACTGGACGAGGCGGTGCTGCGCCGGGAGGTGGGCGGTCCCGGGGTGATGGCCCGCCAGCGCCGGCGGCTGATGGAGGCGGCCCGGCTGCCGCAGGTACGGCTCCAGGTGCTGCCCTTCACGGCGGGGGCGCATATCGGCCTCACCGGGCCTTTCGTTATCTTCTCATTTCCGAGCACTTCTGATCTGGACGTGGTTGTTCTCGACCAGTTGACGAGTAGCCTCTACCTGGAACGGAAAGAAGACCTGATGGCCTACTCCGAGGCCTTCAGCACCCTTCAGTTCCACGCCCTTTCCCCCGAGGACTCGTTGGACTACATCGCCGGGATAGGTGACGGCGTGTAAGGAGGCACCATGTCAGCTCTGCCTCGGAACGTCCCCGTGAGCACCGACCTGCACGAGGTGCGCTGGCTGCGCAGCAGCCGCAGCACGGGCGCGAACAACTGCGTGGAGACGGCACGGCCGCGCTCCGGCCCCGCGGCCGGACTGCTCGCCGTGCGCGACTCGAAGAACCCGGCCGGACCCGCCCTGCTCTTCTCCCCCGAGAGCTGGACGGGATTTGTGACCACCCTCTGACCACGTTCCGACTCACCCTCTGATCAGATTCGTTCAACCTTTCATCAATTTCGCGCGATTCACGGCCGTGTCACGCCGACTCATGGTCGCGTTTCGCCGATGACGCGTACAGCGCGTTCGATCTCCGCCCCGGAGAGGTCCGCGCGGGCGGTCAGCCTCAGCCGTGAGATGCCGTCGGGCACGGAAGGAGGACGGAAACAGCCCACGGCCAGACCCGCCGAGCGGCAGTCGGCCGCCCAGCGCACCGCCCGCTCCGGGGACGGAGCCCGCACGGAGACCACCGCGGCGTCCGGACGTACCGCCTCCAGACCCGCGGCGGTCAGCCGTGCGTGCAGTTCCGCGGCCACCTCGCGGGCGCGTGCCGCCCGTTCCGGCTCGCGCTCCAGCAGCCGCAGCGCCGCCAGCGCGGCACCGGCCGCCGCCGGCGCCAGCCCCGTGTCGAAGATGAACGTCCGGGCCGCGTTCACCAGATGCTCGATCACCCGCGCGGGGCCCAGCACCACGCCGCCCTGACTGCCCAGCGACTTGGACAGGGTGGCCGTGGCCACCACGTCGCCGGCGCCCGCGAGACCGGCCGCGTACGGAGCGCCCCGGCCGCCGTCGCCCAGCACGCCGAGGCCGTGGGCGTCGTCCATCACCAGTCCCGCGCCGTACTCCCGGCAGGCGGCGGCCAGTTCGGCCAGTGGTGCCCGGTCCCCGTCGACCGAGAAGACGGTGTCGGAGACCACGATCGCCGCGCCCCGGCGCGTGCCCAGGGCCTTGCGCACGGCCTCGGGATCGGCGTGCGAGACGACCTGGGTCTCGCCCCGGGCGAGCCGGCAGCCGTCGATGAGGGAGGCGTGGTTGCCCGCGTCGGAGACGATCAGCGAGCCGTGCGGGCCGAGCGCGGTGACCGCGGCCAGGTTCGCGGCGTACCCGGAGGAGAACACCAGGGCCGCCTCGAACCCGCAGAACGCGGCGAGCGCGCGCTCCAGTTCGGCGTGCAGCTCGGTGCTGCCGGTGACCAGCCGGGAGCCGGTGGAGCCGCCGCCCCAGCGCCGGGCGGCCGCGGCGGCGCCCTCGGTGACCTCGGGGTGGCGGGACAGACCCAGGTAGTCGTTGCTCGCCAGGTCCAGCAGCGGCGAGTCGGCGGGGCGCGGGCGCAGGGCGCGTACGAGTCCGGCGCGGCGGCGCGCCTCGGCCTGCTCGTCGATCCAGCCGAACGCCATGGATCCTCCGGTGCTTTTGTAGGTATCGAACAGACCCTAGCGGCATGATCAGCCGCCCAGGGTGTGGCAATACCCACACGTCGAACCGTGTCCGTTGTGCCAAGTCTCCTTGGCCGGGAGCGGTCCCGTAGGACAGGATCGTCGCTCATGGACCTGCTGAACACGCTGGTGGACAAGGGGCTGCGGCGCGAAGTGCCGACGCGCGAGGAAGCGCTCGCCGTGCTGGCCACCTCCGATGACGACCTGCTCGACGTGGTGACCGCGGCCGGTAAGGTGCGCCGGCACTGGTTCGGGCGACGGGTGAAACTCAACTATCTGGTCAACCTCAAGTCGGGCCTGTGCCCCGAGGACTGCTCGTACTGCTCCCAGCGGCTGGGCTCCAAGGCCGACATCCTGAAGTACACCTGGCTGAAGCCGGACGAGGCGTCCCAGGCCGCCGCCGCGGGGCTCGCGGGCGGGGCCAAGCGGGTGTGCCTGGTGGCCAGCGGGCGCGGCCCGACGGACCGGGACGTGGACCGGGTCTCGGAGACCATCAAGGCGATCAAGGAGCAGAACGAGGAGGTCGAGGTGTGCGCCTGCCTCGGCCTGCTCTCCGACGGCCAGGCCGAGCGGCTGCGCGCGGCGGGCGCGGACGCCTACAACCACAACCTCAACACCTCGGAGTCCACCTACGGGGACATCACCACCACCCACACGTACGCCGACCGGGTGGACACGGTGCGCAAGGCGCACGCGGCCGGTCTGTCCGCCTGCTCGGGTCTCATCGCCGGCATGGGCGAGAGCGACGAGGACCTGGTGGACGTGGTGTTCTCGCTGCGCGAGCTGGACCCGGACTCGGTTCCGGTGAACTTCCTGATCCCGTTCGAGGGCACCCCGCTGGCCAAGGAGTGGAACCTCACCCCGCAGCGCTGCCTGCGCATCCTGGCGATGGTCCGGTTCGTCTGCCCGGACGTGGAGGTCCGGATCGCGGGCGGCCGCGAGGTCCATCTGCGCTCCCTGCAGCCGCTGGCGCTGCACCTGGCCAACTCCATCTTCCTCGGCGACTACCTGACCAGCGAGGGCCAGGCGGGCAAGGCCGACCTGGAGATGATCGCGGACGCCGGCTTCGAGGTGGAGGGCGCCGGGGAGGTCACGCTGCCGGCGCACCGGGCCGACGCCGCGCACGGCTGCGGCTCGCACGCGGATGCGGGCTGCGGCAGCCACGCCGAGGGCGGTTGCGGCTCGCACGCGGGCGGCGGTGTGTGCGGTACGGCGGGCGGACCGGTGGCCGCCGAGCCGCGCACCGACCTGGTCGCCGTCCGCCGCCGTGGTGCCGGCACGGACCTCGCGCCCAATGCCTGAGCTGGGCGTCGCGGAGCTGCTGGAGCTGGACCGGCGGCACGTGTGGCACCCGTACAGCCCGATGCCCGGCCGGGTGGACCCGCTCGTCGTGGAGGCGGCGAGCGGGGTCCGGCTGCGGCTGGCGGACGGTTCCGGCGAGCTGGTCGACGGCATGTCGTCGTGGTGGTCGGCCATCCACGGCTACAACCACCCGGTCCTGAACGAGGCCGCGCGCGAACAGCTGGGCCTGATGAGTCATGTGATGTTCGGCGGGCTCACGCACGAGCCCGCCGTCCGGCTCGCGAAGCTCCTGGTCGACCTGTCGCCGGACGGCCTGGAGCACGTCTTCCTGGCCGACTCGGGGTCCGTGTCGGTCGAGGTCGCGGTGAAGATGTGCCTCCAATACTGGCGTTCGCTCGGCCGGCCGGCCAAGCGGCGGCTGCTGACCTGGCGGGGCGGCTACCACGGTGACACCTGGCAGCCGATGTCGGTGTGCGACCCCGAGGGCGGGATGCACGAGCTGTGGTCCGGCGTGCTGCCGCGCCAGCTGTTCGCGGATCCGCCGCCCGCCGGGTACGAGGAGTCGTACGCGGAGCACCTGCGGGAGCTGATCGCCCGGCACGCCGACGAGCTGGCCGCGGTGATCGTGGAGCCGGTGGTGCAGGGCGCGGGCGGGATGCGCTTCCACTCCCCCGCGTATCTGCGGGTGCTGCGCGAGGCGTGCGACGCGCACGACGTGCTGCTGGTGTTCGACGAGATCGCCACCGGTTTCGGCCGCACCGGCGCGCTGTTCGCGGCGGACCACGCGGCCGTCGCGCCCGATGTGATGTGCGTGGGCAAGGCGCTGACCGGCGGCTATCTGACGCTGGCGGCCACCTTGTGCTCCGCTCGGGTGGCCGACGGGATCTCGCGGGGCGAGGTGCCGGTGCTCGCGCACGGACCGACGTTCATGGGCAACCCGCTGGCGGCGGCCGTGGCCTGTGCCTCCATCGGGCTGCTGCTGGGCCAGGACTGGCTCGGCGAGGTCAAGCGGATCGAGGCGGGCCTGCACGAGGGGCTGGCCCCGGCGCGGGACGTCCCCGGGGTGCGCGACGTACGGGTCCTCGGCGCCATCGGTGTCGTCCAGCTCGACCACCCGGTCGACATGCGGGCCGCGACGGACGCGGCGGTACGGGCCGGTGTGTGGCTGCGCCCGTTCCGCGACCTGATCTACACGATGCCGCCCTACGTCACCTCGGACGAGGACGTGGCACGGATCGCGCGCGCGGTGTGCGCCGCGGCGCGGGAGGGATGACATGCGGGTACTGGTGATCACGGGCACGGACACCGAGGTCGGCAAGACGGTCACCACCGCGGCCGTCGCCGCCTCGGCGCTCGCGGCCGGACGGTCGGTGGCCGTGCTCAAGGCCGCCCAGACGGGCGTACGGCCGGACGAGCGCGGCGACGCGGACGAGGTCGCGTGGCTCGCGGGACCGGTCACGACGGACGAACTGGCCCGCTTCCCGGAGCCGTTGGCGCCGAACACGGCGGCCCGGCGGGCCGGGATGGCGCCGGTGCGTCCCCGGGAGGTGGCCGAGCGGGCCGCCAAGCTGGCCACCGAGCACGATCTGGTGCTGGTCGAGGGCGCGGGCGGGCTGCTCGTCCGGTTCGACGAGGACGGCGGCACGCTGGCCGACGCGGCCCGGCTGCTGGGCGCGCCGGTGCTGGTGGTCGCGCGGGCCGGGCTCGGCACGCTCAACGCCACGGAGCTGACGGCCCGCGAGCTGCGCCGCCGGGAGCTGGAGCCGGCCGGTGTGGTGATCGGCAGCTGGCCGGGCGAGCCGGACCTGGCCGCCCGCTGCAACGTGGCCGACCTGCCGGAGGTGGCGGGCGTCCCGCTGCTCGGCGCGCTGCCCGCCGGGGCGGGGGCGCTGCCGCCCGCCGAGTTCCGCGCCGCGGCCCCGGGGTGGCTGGCCCCGCGGCTGGACGGGACCTGGGACGCGGAGGCGTTCCGCACCCGGGAGGCCGCGTAGCGGGCGCGGCCGGCGCTGCGCCTGTGCTCGTGCGCAGGACGTACGACGACGTCACCCACCCCACGGCCTCCGTGCGGGTGGGTGACCGCGTCGCCTGGACCTCGCTCGGCCCGGTCGCGGTCCACGGTCCCCGTGCGGGTGGGTGACCGCCGGGCACGGAGCGACCGGCTGCTCGCGCCGAGAGCGACGCGGGCCGCGTGGGGAGGCCGCCGCACATGGCGGCCTGTGGGGCGTCCCGGCGGATCGCCTCTGTCGCCGAGGCTCCCTCGTGGCGCACTCCGGGGAGGCCGCCCGGGCGGGCGGCGCTCAGCCGCTCCAGCGGCGCAGTTCGCGCGTGATGTCGTCGACGCCGGCCGCGCCGTCCTTCACCAGCCGGGCGAGGTCGCGGACCTGCTCGGGGGTGGTGGCGATCTTCTCGCCGCTGGCGACCAGATAGGCGTAGGCGACGGCGGAGGCGAACAGGGCGTTGGCGCGTTCCAGGGCGGGGACGTGGATCAGCAGCTGGAGCAGGGAGGCGGCGCGGGCGTACGGGTCGGCGTACACAGGGACGCCGAATATCTCGGCCTGGTGCCGGGCCACCGCGGCGACCAGGGCGCCCCAGTCGGTGACCTGCGGGTCCCCCGGGGTCTTCTGCTCGGCGAGCATGAGCAGCCAGGCGAGGTCGATACGGAGATCGTTCAAGGAACCCGGCCCGTGCCGTGCGCCTCGGCGGCCTCCTCGGCGAACACGGACTCGTACTGCTTCATGAAGTCGGCGGCGGCTTCCACGAACGTGCGGCCGGTTTCCCCGGCGTCCTGTCTGACCAGCTCTTCGATATAGCGGTTGACGCTCATGCCGCGGGCCAGGGCGCGCTCGCG
Source organism: Streptomyces sp. SudanB182_2057 (assembly GCF_964272715.1). Classification (NCBI taxonomy): domain Bacteria; kingdom Bacillati; phylum Actinomycetota; class Actinomycetes; order Kitasatosporales; family Streptomycetaceae; genus Streptomyces; species Streptomyces sp. SudanB182_2057. The sequence goes on along the minus strand of NZ_OZ186798.1, from coordinate 6,998,592 downwards.
GGCCACCCGGGCGGTGCCCTCGTCCACGCGCACGTTCAGCTGGGTCTTCGCCATGCCCCGACGCTAGCGCCCGGGCGCTAGCAGCGGCAAGGGCGCACGGTGGCACGAGGGCCGGCCGCCGTGCGCCGGTACGGACGGTGATCGGCTCGGCCGATCAGGGCGGCGTGGACATGATGGAATCGGACCGGCTCAAGTGACCACCGACCGGGGAGATTTCATGTCGCGTCCGTTCCGCTTCGGAGTCAACCTGCTGGACCCCGCGCCCGCCGACGAGTGGCGCGCCAAGTGCCGGCGCGCGGAGGAACTCGGCTACGACGTGATCCTCGTCCCGGACCACCTCGGCATGCCCGCGCCGTTCCCCGCGCTGGTCGCGGCGGCGCAGGCCACCGAGCGGCCGCGGGTCGGCACGTTCGTGCTCAACGCGGGCTTCTGGAACCCGGCGCTGCTGGCCCGCGAGGTGGCGACCGCGGACGCGCTGACCGGCGGCCGGCTCGAACTCGGCCTCGGCACCGGGTACACGCGGGCGGAGCACGAGGCGGCCGGGCTGCCGTACGGTTCGCCGCGCGAGCGGGTGGACCACCTGGAGCGGACGGTCGCGGAACTGGACCGGCTGCTCGGCTCGGACGACCACCGGCCGCGGCCCGCGCAGTCCCGGGTACCGGTGCTGATCGGGGCCAACGGCGACCGGATGCTGCGGCTGACCGCGGAGCACGCGGACATCGCCGCCTTCACCGGGGCCCGGCCGGGCGACACGCCCGGCACCCTGGACCCGCTCACCGCCGAGGAGCTGGACGAGCGGGTGGCCCGCTACCACGCGCAGCCGCGGCACCGGCCGGCGCCCGCCGAGCTGAACCTGCTGATCCAGCTGGTGGCGGTCACCGACGACCCCGAGCCGGTGCTGAAGCCGCTGCTGGAGCGGCAGCCCGGGCTGACCCTGGAGCAGGCGGTGGCCCTGCCCATCGTGCTGGCCGGGCCGCTGGAGGACGTGGTGGCGAAGGTACGGGCGCAGCGGGAACGGTACGGGTTCTCGTACCTGACCGTGCTGGAGCCGTTCATGGAGGCGTTCGCTCCGGTGCTGGCGCGGCTGCGCGAAGAGTCCGCCTGACGAGACCCCGTAGGCCCGTGAGCCGCCTCCGATCATGATGGGGGCATGACCGACCTGCGTATACGTGCCGCCGTCCCCGCCGACCTCGACTCCGTGCTCGCCTTCTGGAAGACGGCCGCCGAGGGGACGAGCATCAGCGACGACCGCGCCGGGGTGGAGCGGCTGGTGGGCCGGGATCCCGGGTCGCTGCTCCTGGCCGAGCGGGGCGGTGAGCTGGTGGGCACGGTGATCGCCGGCTTCGACGGCTGGCGGTGCCATCTGTACCGGCTCGCGGTGCACCCGGAGCGGCGGCGGCAGGGCATCGGTTCGGCGCTGCTGGCCGCCGCCGAGGAGCGGTTCGTACGGCTCGGCGGGCGGCGCGCGGACGCGATGGTGCTGGTCCGCAACGAGACCGCGCACCACGCCTGGGGCGCGGCCGGATACCGGCCCGAGGAGCACTGGCGGCGCTGGGTGAAGCCGCTCACGGACTGAAGAAGGCTTCTTTGCCCATCCTTTACCCTTGAGGGAGCACTCGGCTCTCTATGAAAGGTTGTGAGCGTCCGCCCATGGGCGAGCCTCCCAGTCCGCGACATCGCGCGCACTGCCCCACCCTGTCCGATCCTGGGACGGGGGTGACCCGATGACCGAAGTGCTCCTTCTCCTGGTGGCGATCCTGCTGTCGCTGGCCTGCGGCGCCTTCGTGGCGGCCGAGTTCTCGCTGACCACGGTGGAACGCGGCGAGCTGGAGCGGGCCGCCGCGCGCGGCGAGCGCGGTGCCCCGGGCGCCCTGAAGGCCGTACGGAACCTGACGTTCCAGCTCTCCGGCGCCCAGCTCGGCATCACCGTCACCAACCTGGTGGTCGGCATGCTCGCCGAGCCCTCGATCGCCAAGCTGCTCGCCGGGCCGTTCACGGCGCTGGGGCTGTCCCGGTCCACGGCGGGCTCGATCGCGCTGGTGCTGGGCACGGCCCTGTCGACGGTGGTCCTGATGGTCGTCGGCGAGCTGGTGCCGAAGAACTGGGCGATCTCCTCGCCGCTGGCCATGGCCAAGCGGGTGGGCAACGCCCAGCGCTGGTTCAGCGCGGCCTTCCGGCCCTTCATCACCCACCTGAACAACACGGCCAACCGCTTCGTGCGCCGGCTCGGCGTCGAACCCGCCGAGGAGCTGGCCTCCGCGCGCGGCCCGCAGGAGCTGGCCGCCCTCGCCCGGCACTCCGCCAAGGAGGGCGCGCTGGAGCCGGACACCGCGGAACTGTTCGTGCGCACCCTGAACCTGGCCGACCTCACGGCCGAGAACGTGATGACGCCGCGCGTCCAGGTCGTCGCCCTCGACATGCAGGCCACCTGCGAGGACGTGGCCAACGCCACCCGGGCCACCGGCCTGTCCCGGTTCCCGGTCTACCGGGGCAGCCTGGACTCCGTCGTCGGCACCGCCCACATCAAGGACGTGCTGGCCGTCCCCGCCGACCAGCGGCGCCACCGCACGGTCGCGCAGATCATGCGCGAGCCGCTGCTGGTGCCCGAGTCGCTGACCGTCGACCGGCTGCTGGACCGGCTCGGCGGCCGGCGCACCATGGCCGTCGTCATCGACGAGTACGGCGGCACGGCCGGCGTGGCCACCCTGGAGGACATCGTGGAGGAGGTCGTCGGCGAGGTGCGGGACGAGCACGACCCGCACGAGACCGCCGACCTCGCCCCGGCCGGCGCCGACGAGGCGGGCCGCGCCCTGTACGCGGCGGACGGCGCCGTCCGCACCGACCAGCTCGCGCGCGTGGGACTGCGCGCGCCCGAGGGGCCGTACGAGACACTGGCCGGCCTGGTCGCCACCGAGCTGGGCCGGATACCCGCCGTGGGCGACCGCGTCGAGGTGGCCGGCTGGCGCCTCGACGTCGTGGACGCCTCCGGCCGCCGGGCCGCCCGGCTGCTGCTGCACGCGCCCCTGGACGACGAACGGACCGGCGCGGCCCGGGAGAGCGGCGGGACGGGGCGCGGCACCGCCCGTGACCGGCGTGCCGGGACCGGGCGGCCTGACCGGCGTGCCGGTATCAGGCGGAGGGACCGGACGGGCCGGAGCGACAGGACCGGGCGCAGCGACAGGACCGAGCAGGCCCACGGCGCCGGGCGGGACCACGGGGCCGCACACGCCGACGGGGCCGACGGTGCCGGGGCCGATGGGGTCCGCGGGACACGGGAGGGGACGCGATGACCGTCGTACAGCTACTCATCGGCCTGTCGACGCTCGTCGTCAACGCCTTCTTCGTGGGCGCCGAGTTCGCCCTGATCTCGGTGCGCCGCTCCCAGATCGAGCCGCTGGCCCAGGAGGGCGACCGGCGCGCCCGCGCCGTGCTGTGGGGGCTGGAGCACGTGTCCGCGCTGCTGGCCGCCGCGCAGCTCGGCATCACGCTGTGCACGCTGGTGCTGGGCGTGGTCGCCGAGCCGGCGATCGCGCACCTGCTGGAGCCGGCGTTCCACGCGGTGGGCGTGCCGGCGGGCGCGGGGCACGCCGTGTCCTTCGTGATCGCGCTGACCCTCGCCACCTACCTGCACATGCTGCTCGGCGAGATGGTCCCCAAGAACATCGCGCTGGCCGAACCGGTGCGCAGCGCGCTGCTGCTCGGCCCGCCGCTGGTCGCGCTCTCCCGGGCGCTGCGCCCGGTGATCTTCACGATCAACGCGTTCGCCAACGGGCTGCTGAAGCTGTTGCGGGTCGAGGCCAAGAACGAGGTGTCGGCCACCTTCACGGACGCCGAACTCGCCGAGATCGTCAAGGACGCCGGCCAGGCGGGCCTGATCGACGACCGGGCGCAGGAGCGTCTGCACGACGCCCTGGAGCTGGGCAGCCGGCCGGTGCGGGACGTGATCGTCCCCTTGCGCCGGGTGGTCTACGCGCGTGTCGGCGTCACCCCGGAGCAGGTGGAGCGGCTGTCGGCCGAGTCGGGGTTCTCCCGTTTCCCGGTGGTCGACACCGGGCGCCGGATCGTGGGCTATCTGCACGTGAAGGACGCGCTGGACGCCTCGCCCCGGGACATGCCGTTCCGGCTGCGGGACATGCGGCCCATCGCGCGGGTCCGGGAGAGCACCCCGCTGGACGACGTGCTCACCGCGATGCGCGGCAGCCGCACCCACCTCGCCGCGGTACTCGGCGAGGACGGACGGCTGGCGGGCCTGGTGACCATGGAGGACGTGCTGCGGCAGCTGTTCGGCCAGCCCGCGGCGGGGTGACGCGCGGGGGCGTGCGGGGGCGTGCGCGGGGCCCAGGGGTGACCGACCGGCGGGTATGGCGCCGGGATACCATCGCTGTCGCCATGCACACGAACCCCACCACTCCCCCGTACACCAGCCTGGTCGCCGTCGGCGACTCCTTCACCGAGGGCATGTCGGACCTGCTGCCCGACGGCTCCTACCGGGGCTGGGCGGACGTCCTCGCCGCGCGGATGGCCGCCCGCACGCCCGGGTTCCGCTACGCCAACCTCGCCGTCCGCGGCAAGCTGATCGGGCAGATCGTCGACGAGCAGGTGGAGGTGGCGGCGGCCATGCGGGCCGATGTCGTCACCCTGGTCGGCGGGCTGAACGACACCCTGCGCCCCAAGTGCGACATGGTCCGGGTCCGGGATCTGCTCACCGAGGCCGTGGAGCGGCTGGCGCCCTCCTGTCGGCAACTGGTGCTGATGCGCAGCCCCGGCCGCCAGGGCCCGGTGCTGGAGCGGTTCCGGCCGCGCATGGAGCAGCTGTTCGCCTGCGTGGACGAGCTGGCCGGCAAGCACGGCGCCGTGGTGGTCGACCTGTACGGCGCGCCCGCGCTGGCGGACCCCCGGCTGTGGGACGTGGACCGGCTGCACCTGACGGCGGAGGGGCACCGCCGGGTCGCCGAGGCGGTGTGGCAGACGCTCGGGTACGAGCCGGAGGACGCCGAGTGGCACGTGCCGATGCCGGCGACGGCCGCGCCGGACTGGGTGGCCCGCCGGCTCGCCGACGCACGGTTCGCCCGGCAGCACCTGCTGCCGTGGATAGGCCGCCGGCTCACCGGCCGCTCCTCCGGCGACGGCCGCCCGCCCAAGCGCCCGGAACTGCTGCCCTACGAGGCCCGGGCCTAGCGTCGACGTACTCCGCCGACCGTTGTCGAGATATCGACAAGTCGCCCGTATTCCGGGGCCGGGTGCGCGGGACGGGCCCGCGAAGACCTCCGCAAGAGCCCGTTGACCTGTACTTTCCTACATCCCTGGACGGTACGGAGCCTGTATGGACGGACGGTAAACTCTCGACACGTGACTTCAGCGCCCGCCAAGCCCCGCATCCCGAACGTCCTCGCCGGACGCTACGCCTCCGCCGAGCTCGCCACGCTCTGGTCGCCCGAGCAGAAGGTGAGGCTGGAGCGCCGGCTCTGGCTCGCCGTGCTGCGGGCCCAGAAGGACCTCGGCATCGAGGTGCCGGACGAGGCGATCGCCGACTACGAACGCGTCCTGGACACCGTCGACCTGGCCTCGATCGCCGAGCGCGAGAAGGTCACCCGGCACGACGTGAAGGCGCGGATCGAGGAGTTCAACGACCTCGCCGGGCACGAGCACGTGCACAAGGGCATGACCTCCCGTGACCTCACGGAGAACGTCGAGCAGCTGCAGATCCGGCTGTCGCTGGAGCTGATGCGGGACCGTACGGTGGCCGTGCTGGCACGCCTGGGCAAGCTGGCCGGCGAGTACGCCGAGCTGGTCATGGCGGGCCGCTCGCACAACGTGGCCGCGCAGGCGACCACCCTCGGCAAGCGGTTCGCGACCGCCGCCGACGAGCTGCTCGTCGCCCACGGCCGCGTCGAGGAGCTGCTCGGCCGCTACCCGCTGCGCGGCATCAAGGGCCCGGTGGGCACCGCGCAGGACATGCTGGACCTGCTGGGCGGGGACGCCGCCAAGCTCGCCGAGCTGGAGCAGCGCATCGCGGGCCACCTCGGCTTCTCGCAGGCCTTCACCTCCGTCGGCCAGGTCTACCCGCGCTCGCTGGACTACGAGGTCGTCACCACGCTGGTGCAGCTCGCGGCGGCCCCGTCGTCGCTGGCCAAGACGATCCGGCTGATGGCCGGCCACGAGCTGGTCACCGAGGGCTTCAAGCCGGGCCAGGTCGGCTCCTCGGCGATGCCGCACAAGATGAACACCCGCTCCTGCGAGCGCGTCAACGGCCTGATGGTGATCCTGCGCGGCTACGCCTCGATGACCGGCGAGCTGGCGGGCGACCAGTGGAACGAGGGCGACGTGTCCTGCTCGGTGGTGCGCCGGGTCGCCCTGCCGGACGCCTTCTTCGCCCTGGACGGCCTGCTGGAGACGTTCCTGACGGTGCTCGACGAGTTCGGCGCCTTCCCCGCGGTGATCGCCCGCGAACTGGACCGCTACCTGCCGTTCCTGGCGACCACCAAGGTGCTGATGGGCGCGGTGCGGGCCGGTGTCGGCCGGGAGGTCGCGCACGAGGCGATCAAGGAGAACGCGGTCGCCACCGCGCTGGCGATGCGCGAGCAGGGTGCCGAGCGCAACGACCTGCTCGACAAGCTCGCCGCCGACGAGCGCCTGCCGCTCGACCGCGAGGCGCTGGCCGCGCTGATGGCCGACAAGCTGTCCTTCACCGGCGCCGCCGCCGACCAGGTCGGCGCGGTCGTCGCCCGGATCGAGGAGCTCGTGAAGCGGCACCCGGAGGCGGCCGGCTACACCCCCGGAGCGATCCTCTGACCCGCGCACCCCGCACCCCGCGCTTCACCCAGGCGGAGCTGGAGGCCGCCCGCGACCGTCTCGTCCCGGACGTGGCCGCGGACGGCCTCCGCGTGCTGTTCTGCGGCATCAACCCGGGGCTGATGTCGGCCGCGACCGGTCACCACTTCGCCCGCCCCGGCAACCGCTTCTGGCCGGTGCTGCACCGGTCCGGCTTCACGCCCCGGCTGCTGAAGCCCGCCGAGCAGCACGAATTGCTGACGTACGGGCTCGGCATCACCAACGTCGTGGCCCGGGCGACCGCGCGGGCGGACGAGCTGACCGCCGAGGAGTACGTCGAGGGCGGGCGGCTGCTGGCCGAGAAAGTCACGCGGCTGCGGCCGGGATGGCTGGCCGTCGTCGGCGTGACCGCCTACCGCGCCGCCTTCGCCGACCGCACGGCCAAGGTGGGTCCGCAGGAGCGGACCATCGGCGACACCAGGATCTGGGTCCTGCCCAACCCCAGCGGCCTGAACGCGCACTGGACCCCCGCCGGCATGGCGGAGGAGTTCCGGCGGCTGCGCGAGGCGGCCGGCGTGCCCGGCTGACCCGTCCGGCGCCAGGAAGGCCCCGGGGAGCGCCTTCGCCGCGGCACCGTCCGCAATCGGCCATCGCCCCGGGGCACATCATCGTTCACTGTCGTACGTCTGTACGCGCCTCGATCCACCGGTGTACGGTCTCGGGCCGATGGGTCTTGGGAGCGCTCCCATCGTGCTGTTCCCGCTTCACACGAGGAGGAACGCTTTGAAACGCATTGTGGCCCTGCTGGCGACCTGCGCCACGGCTGTGGGTCTCACGTCACTGCTCAGCCCCCAGCCGGCGGCGGCCGCCGCCGGCTGCAAGGTCGACTACACCGTCACCAGCCAGTGGCAGGGCGGCTTCCAGGCCGGGGTGAAGGTCACCAACCTGGGCGACCCGGTAGCCGGATGGACGCTGAAGTTCAGCCTGCCCGACTCCGGCCAGAAGTTCGTCCAGGGCTGGAACGCCACCTGGTCGCAGTCCGGTTCCACGGTCAGCGCCGCCGGCATCGACTGGAACCGCACCCTGGCCACCGGCGCCTCGACCGACCTGGGATTCGTCGGCTCCTTCACCGGCTCCAACCCCAAGCCCTCCGCCTTCACGCTCAACGGCGTCGCCTGCACCGGCTCCGTCGAAGAGCCCCCGCCCAACCCCGACCCGGGCACCGGCACCCCCGTGGGCGTCAACGGACAGCTGCACGTCTGCGGCGTCAACCTGTGCAACCAGTACAACCGCCCCATCCAGCTGCGCGGCATGAGCACGCACGGCATCCAGTGGTTCAGCAAGTGCTACAACAACGCCGCCCTGGACGCGCTGGCGAAGGACTGGAAGTCGGACCTGCTGCGCATCGCGATGTACGTGCAGGAGAACGGCTACGAGACCGACCCGGCCGGCTTCACCAGCCGCGTGAACAGCCTCGTCGACATGGCCGAGGCCCGGGGCATGTACGCCCTGATCGACTTCCACACCCTGACGCCGGGCGACCCCAACTACAACCTGGACCGCGCCAAGACGTTCTTCGCGTCCGTCGCCGCCCGCAACGCCGCCAAGAAGAACGTGGTCTACGAGATCGCCAACGAGCCCAACGGCGTGAGCTGGACGGCCATCAAGAGCTACGCCGAGCAGGTCATCCCGGTGATCCGGGCCGCCGACCCGGACGCCGTGATCATCGTCGGCACCAGGGGCTGGTCCTCGCTGGGCGTCTCGGACGGCTCCAACGAGACCGAGGTCGTCAACAACCCGGTCAACGCCACCAACATCATGTACGCCTTCCACTTCTACGCCGCGAGCCACAAGGACAACTACCGCGCCACGGTGAGCCGGGCGGCCTCGAAGCTGCCGCTGTTCGTCACCGAGTTCGGCACGGTGAGCGCCACCGGCGGCGGGACGATGGACCGCTCCAGCACCACGGCCTGGCTGGACCTGCTCGACCAGCTGAAGATCAGCTACGCGAACTGGACCTACTCCGACGCCAACGAGAGCAGCGCGGCGTTCAAGCCCGGCACCTGCGACGGCACCGACTACAGCGGCAGCGGTGTGCTGAGCGAGTCCGGGGCGCTGCTCAAGAGCCGCATCAGCACCGCCGACTCCTTCCCCACCAGCTGACCCCGGCGGGGCTCCGGCGGGACCGGAGCCCCGCACCGGCTGCGGCTGCGGCTGCCGCTGCGGCTGCTGGGAGCGCTCCCAATCATCTCGGCCCGGACCCGTCTCACGGCGGGTCCGTCTCCGTCACCACGCCGAGCAGCTGGAAGGGCGACTCCTTGTCCCACTGGGAGACGCCGAGGGCGACCCAGCGGTCCGGCTCCGGTGCCCGCCACAGCAGGACGTCCGGGACGTGACCGCTGAGCCCGGCCCAGGGTTCGGCGATCTCCTCCCCCGCCACGGTCCGCTCGAACACGCTGTACAGGCTGAAGTGCAGGGGACCGCCCCACCGTTCGCCCAGCCGCTCGGCGAGCCCGTCCCGCTCGGCCTCGTACTGCGCCTCCGTCTCCTCCCGTTCGCCGCCGTCGCCCTCCCAGAACTCCTCGCTGGTCCGTAAGGCGGCTATGTGATAGCCGGGCCCGCTCTCGCCGTGCTCCGTCCTGCCGGGCACCGCCGGGAACTCCCGGGCGCACAGCAGCTCGATGAGGGTCAGGCTCTCCGCGATGTCCATGCGGTCCAGTAAAGCGGGCACCACTGACAACTGGTCCTCCGTCAGGCGTCCCCGCGCCGCACCCGCCAGGCGCCCGCCGCGAGGGCCGCCGCCGTCCACAGTGCGGTCACCCCGAGCCCGCTCCACGGGCCGAGGGCGCCGTCCCAGTCGCTGTGCAGGGCCACTTGGCCGGCCCGGTCGGGGAGGAAGTCGGCGAGCGAGCCGGACAGGTCGCCGATGACGAAGGACACGATCAGCAGGAACGGGATCAGCACGGAGAGGGTGGCGACCCCGCTGCGCAGCACGGCCGCCAGCCCGGCGGCGAACAGGGCCATCAGCGTCAGGTGCGCACCGCAGCCGACCGCGCCGCGCACTCCCTCGGCCCAGCCGGGCGCGGACGCGCCCAGGGCCGCCCGGCCCACGAGGAGCGTGACGAACCCGGTGAGCAGCCCGACGGCCAGCGTCGGCAGGGCGATCGCCGTCGCCTTCGCCGCGAACCAGCGCCCCCGGTCGGGCACCGCCGCCAGCGTCAGCCGCAGCGCGCCGCCCCGGAACTCCGAGGAGACGGCCGTCGTCCCGAAGGCGATCGCGGCGATCTGCCCGAAGCTGACGCCGAAGAACACCGAGAACAGCGGGTCCGAGTCGTCGGCGTCGGCCGCCGCGAGCGCGGAGAACGCGGCGGTGGCGACGAGGATCGCGGCGAGGGCGCCCAGTTGGGAGGGCAGGGTCCGGATCTTGATCCACTCGGCGTGGAGGACGGGGACGAACGGCATGGTCAGGCCTCCTGGCGCGGTGCGGTGAACTCTGTCTCGGACGCGGTCAGATCGAGGTACGCCTCTTCCAAGGTGGCCTCCTGGGGGCTGAGTTCCAGCACGGGGACGCCCGCCTCGGACATCAGCCGGCCGAGGTCCTCCGCGCTCGCGTGCCGCACGGCCCAGGCCCCGTCCTCCTCGCGGGAGGCGTCGTGGCCGTGCCGGGCGAGGAGATCGGCCAGGGCGGCGGGATCGGTGGTGCGGATGCGGACACCGGGCCGCACGCGCGCGTGGATGAAGTCCCGGACCGGTGTGTCGGCGAGGAGCCGGCCCCGGCCGAGGATCAGCAGGTGGTCGGCGAACACGGCGGTCTCGCCCATGAGATGGCTGGAGACCAGGACCGTGCGGCCCTCGTCCGCGAGCCGGCGCAGCAGGGTGCGGATCCACACGATGCCCTCGGGATCGAGGCCGTTGGCGGGTTCGTCGAGCAGGACGACCTCGGGGTCGCCGAGCAGGGCGGCGGCGATGCCGAGCCGCTGGCGCATGCCGAGGGAGTACGTCCGCACCCGCCGCCGGGCCACGGCGGCGAGGCCGGTCTCCTCCAGCACGGTGTCGACCCGGCGGGCGGGTATCCGGTTGCTCGCGGCGAGGGCCAGCAGATGGCCGCGGGCGGTGCGCGAGCCGTGCGCGGCGCGGGCGTCGAGCAGGGCGCCCACCCGGCGCAGCGGCTCGCGGAGCCGGGTGTAGGTGTCACCGCCGATGGTGGCGGTGCCGGTGGTGGGCCGGTCGAGGCCGAGGAGGAGGCGGAAGGTCGTGGACTTCCCGGCGCCGTTGGGGCCGAGGAAGCCGGTGACCCGGCCGGGGCGGACGCTGAAGGTGAGCCCGTCCACGGCCCGCCGGCCGCCGTACTCCTTGGTGAGGTCGCGAACGTCGATGCTGGTCATGGCATCAGCCTGGCCGGGCGGGTCGGGTCGGCGCCTCCCCCGCCGGCGGGGACCGTCTCCCCCGTGCGGGGGAGGCCCGTTGTCAGTGCCGGCTGCGACGATGAGGCCATGCCCCGCCTTCTCCGCCCGTTGCTGCGCGCGACGACGTACACGCGCCTGCTGCATCTGTGGGTGCCGATGCTGGTGGTCAGCGTCTGGCTCTTCATCGACCCGTCCACCCCGTGGATGCCCGCCCTGTTCCTCGTCCCGCTCGGTCTGGTGCCCGCCGTGCGGCGGGGCGAGGGCGTGCAGGCGCGGCTGATGCTCACGCCCGGTGAGCCGGACCCGGGCATCTCCGAGGCACCGGCGGCGACCTGGCGGGACCGGCTGCGTACGGTGCTGTGGCTGGAGCTGCGGATGGGGCTCGGCGCCGTGGCCGTGTTCGCGTCCGTGTGGCTGCCCGGCAGCGCGTACGAACTGGCGCGGTGCGCGTGGGGTGCGCCGACGGCCGGGATGCCGTTGCTGGAACGGCTGCCGTCGCACCGCGCCTGGGCCCTGCTGACGCCGCTGCCGCTGCTCGTCCTCTACGGCGCGGTCGTCGGGCTCGGCGAGCTGATCACGGCCGCCGCGCGCAGGCTGCTCGGGCCGTCGGCGGCCGAGCGGCTGGCCGCGCTGGAGCAGCGCACCGAGCAGCTGCTGGAACGCACCCGGATCGCGCGGGAGTTGCACGACTCGATCGGGCATGCCCTGACGCTGGCGGTGGTGCAGGCGGGCGCCGCGCGCGCGGCCGGTGATCCGGAGTTCACCGACCGGGCGCTGACCGCCATCGAGGACACCGGCCGGGCCGCGCTGGAGGACCTGGAGCGGGTGCTGGGCGTGCTCCGGGAGGCCGAACGGCCGCTGAGCGCACGGCCCACGCTGGCCGACGCCGGCCGGCTGCTGGAGTCGGCGCGGGCCTCGGGCGCGAAGGTCGACGCCGAGGTGACGGGCCCGGTGGAGGCCGTGCCGGGACCGGTGTCCCGGGAGGGCTACCGCATCCTCCAGGAGGCCCTCACCAACGCACTGCGGCACGCGGGTCCGGTGCCGGTGCGGGTCCGGGTCGCGGTCACCGACGGCACGCTCGCCCTGGAGGTGCGCAACCCGCTGCCGGGCGCGATACCCGGCCCCGGGCGGGGCAGCGGTCTGCGCGGCATACGGGAGCGGGCGGCACTGCTCGGCGGCTCCGCCGTCACCGGCCCCCAGGAGGGCGACTGGCGGGTGCGGGCGGAACTTCCGCTGGGGTGATCTAGGCTGGCCGGATGCCGGTCACCGTCCTGCTCGTCGATGACGAACCCCTGGTTCGCGCGGGTCTGCGGGCCGTGCTGGAGGCGCAGCCCGACATCGAGGTGGTGGGCGAGGCGGCCGACGGCGCGGCCGTCATCCCGCTGGTGCGCCAAGTGCGGCCCGACGTGGTCGCGATGGACGTCCGGATGCCGTTGATGGACGGCATCGAGGCCACGCGCGCGGTGCTGCGCACGGTGCCCGATCCGCCGAAGATCCTGGTCGTCACCACCTTCGAGGACGACGAGTTCGTGTACGAGGCGCTGCGCGCGGGTGCCGACGGGTTTCTGCTGAAGCGGGCCCGCCCGGCCGAGATCGTGCACGCGGTGCGGCTGGTCGCGGCGGGAGACTCGCTGCTGTTCCCGGCCTCCGTACGGCGGCTCGCCGCCCGGTACGGCGACGGCGGGCGGCCGGCGCGGGCCGCGGTGGAGCGGGCCCGGCTGACCGAGCGGGAGGCGGAGGTGCTGCGGCAGATGGCACGCGGGCTGTCGAACGCGGAGATCGCCGCCCGGCTGGTGGTGAGCGCCGAGACGGTGAAGTCGCATGTGAGCGCCGTCCTGGCCAAGCTCGGCGCGCGCGACCGCACGCAGGCGGTGATCGCGGCCTACGAGTCGGGGTTCGTGGAACCGGGCTGAGCGGGCCGCGACCGCGCGCGCGACCCGGCACTCGCCGGGGTGCCCCCGGCCGAGTACGATCCGGCCAATACGCCCGCGAGCTGGGAGGACGGACGGTGGGGCAGCTGACCGGCGGCGATCCCTCGCTGCTGCGAAGGATCAATTCCGCGGTGGTGCTGCACGCGCTGCGCGCCACGGACTGCGCGACGCTCACCGAGATCACCCGGGTCACCGGACTGTCCCGGCCGACCGTCGAGGGCGTCGTGGAGGGGCTCATCGAGGCCGGTCTGGTGGTGGAGACGGCGGCCGACGAGGGGGGCGCACGCCGGCAGGGGCGGCCCGCGCGGCGGTTCCGGTTCCGGGCCGAGGCGGGGCATCTGCTGGGCCTGGAGATCGGGCCGCACCGGGTCGCCGCGCTGCTGTCCGACCTGGACGGCCGGGTGCTGGGCGCGCAGGCCAAGGAGATCGGCGCGGGCGCCCCGGCGGACGAGCGGCTCGACCGGCTGCGCGGCGCGGTCGCCGAGCTGCTGCGCCGGGCCGGGGTCGCACGCGGTTCGCTGCGCGCGGTGGGCGTGGGCACGCCGGGCATCGTGGAGGCGGACGGCACGGTACGGCTGGGCACGGCGCTGCCCGGGTGGACGGGGCTGCGGCTCGGGGAGCGGCTCGGCCGGTCCTTCCGCTGCCCGGTGCTGGTGGAGAACGACGCCAACGCGGCGGTGCTCGCGGAGCACTGGAAGGGCGCGGCGGCCGAGACGGACGACGTGGTGTTCGTGCTGGCCGGGCTGAGTCCCGGGGCCGGTTCGCTGATCGGCGGGCGGCTGCACCGGGGCTACGGCGGGGCGGCCGGGGAGATCGGCGCGCTGCATCTGCTGGGCCGGGAGGCGAAGCCGGAGGCGCTGCTGTCCACCACCGACGAGCCGCTGCACCCGCTGGACGAGCAGGCGGTCGCCGAGGTGTTCGCGCTGGCGCGCGGCGGCGATCTGCGGGCGCGGGCGGCCGTGGAGCGGTTCATCCAGCGGCTGGTGCACGACGTGGCCGCGCTGGTGCTGGCGCTGGATCCGGAGCTGGTCGTGATAGGCGGCTGGGCGGCCGGTCTGGACGGCGTCCTGGAGCCCCTGCGCCGCGAACTGGCCCGCTACTGCTTGCGTCCGCCCCGGGTGACCCTGTCGGTCCTGGGCGAGGCGGCGGTGGCCACGGGGGCGCTGCGGCTCGCGATGGACCACGTGGAGGAGAAGCTGTTCACCGTGGACGGCACGGTGACGCGCCGCTGAGCCCGGCCACCGGGGCGAAGGCCGAGGGCGGGCACGGCGTGGGCACGGGGCGCTGGGGCCGGGCGGGGAGTGGACGCGAGGCGCTGGGGCCGGGCACGAGGTGAGCACGGGCCGCTGAACCCGCCCACGGAGTGGGCGCGCGGCGCTGAGCCCAGGCGCGGCGTGGGCGCGAGGCACTGAGCCCAGACGCGAGGTGAACGCCAGGCACTGAACTCAGCGCGGAGTGGGCACGGGCCGCTGAACCCGCCCTCGGAGTGGGCGCGCGGCGCTGATCCCGGGCGCGGCGTGGGCACGGGGCACTGAGCCCACCTGCGGAGAAGGTGTGCGGCGCTGAACCCGGCCGCACAGTGGGCGCGAAGGGCTGGGCCCGGGCGTGGTTCGGGCGCGGGAGTGCGTACCGCCCCGGCACTGTCCTCGCCGCACCCGGCCACGTGGAAAGCGCGGGCCGGATGCTTCGCAGGGGCCTGGCCGAACCCGGCGTCGAAAGCCTTGGCGGCGGTGGCGCCCCGGCAGAACGCGGGCGTGCCATGGGCGCGGCGACCGGCTCGGCGGTGCCCTGGCCTGACCCGGTGTGCCGAGAACGCCGGGCGGGCCGGACCCGGCCGCACAGTGCGCGTACGGGTCGGGCCGCCGTCCGGGCCGCGGAGGTCTTGGACGCCGGGCCGTAAGGCGGTCGCGGCCCCGCGCCGGAGAACTTCCTGGCCGGATTCAGGAGGCCCGTTGCCGCGGGTCGTGGTGTATCTCCACGCCCGCCGAGTCGCCGAAGGTGAGCCGGCAGGTGTCGGCGCGGTAGGTCGCCACCGACAGGGCGGCGGTGCGGCCCTGGGCGAGGAAGCGGGTGGTGACGACGAGCACCGGGGAGCCGGGGAGCCGGTCCAGTGCCCTGGCGTCGTCCGCGCGCGCAGAGCCCAGCTCGACCGCGCGGTCCTCTCCCTCCAGGGGCAGGTGCTGAAGCTCCCGCAGCACCGCACGCGCGCGTGCCGCGCCGGACGGGGCGTCGATCGCGGTCAGGCCGGGCACCGAGGCCGCCGGGATGTAGAGCAGTTCGGTGGCGACCTGCTGGCCGTGGGACATCCGGGAGCGGCGCACGGTGTGCACGGGTTCGTCCGCGCCGGTCTCCAGCGCGGCGGCGACCGCGGCGGGCGGCGCCGCCTGGGCGCTGTCGACGGGCTGCCAGGCGTCTCCGGCGGCGCCGGGCCAGACGTGCTGCCGCGTGCCGACGGCCACGCCCACGCGCGGGGGCGCGACGGTCGTGCCGACCCCGCGCCGGCGCTGGAGCCGGCCCTCCAGCTCCAGCTGTTCGAGGGCCTGGCGGAGCGTGGCGCGGGCCACGCCGAAGCGGGCGGCCAGGTCGCGCTCGTTGGGCAGGATCTCGCCGACCGAGAACTCGGAGTCGAGTGCCTCGCTGAGCACGGTCTTGAGATGCCAGTACTTCGGTTCCGGTACCGATTCCAGCTGCGTCGTCCCCACCCTGTCCTCCGCGAGAGCCGTGGTCCGGCGGTTTTTGGCGCCCTTGTTTATTAAAGGTTGTTGCACTTCTCTGCGACCATAGGGCGGCGCTCACCCTTGGTCAAGACCAATCCTCGGCCGCCCCGCCGGTATCCGGACCGTCGGCAGCGAAGCGTTCACGAGGCGTTCGCGCGCACCGGTGTGTGTGACATCGCGGCAAAGCTCCCGTCGTACGGCGAGGACGTCCGGGTACGGCGAAGCCCCCGCCGGGGCGACGGGGGCACGCGGGTGAGGGGGCTCAGCGGGTCGCGAGGTGCCGGAGTTTGTCCGGGTTGCGGATGATGTAGACGGATGTGATGCGGCCGTCGGCGATGTCCACCTGGAACAGGCTGTCGGGCTTGCCGTCGGCCAGGATCAGCAGGGCGGGGCCGCCGTTGGTCTCCAGGACGCGGTAGGTCCGCTCGGCCGGGGCGTTGCGCGCGGCGCCGACGAGGAAGCGGCCGACCTTGTCGGCGGTGTGCAGGACGCGCACCGGCGCCTTGGCCTTGCCGCCGCTGTCGCCGACCAGCCGGACGTCCGGGGCGAGCAGGGACATCAGCCCCTCCAGGTCGCCCTCGCCGGCGGCGGCGAGGAAACGCTCGGTCAGTTCCCGGCGCCGGGTGGGCTCGACGTCGTAGCGGGGGCGTCGTTCGGCCACGTGCCGGCGGGCCCGTCCGGCGAGCTGCCGTACCGCCGGCTCGGTCCGCTCCAGCAGCGTGGCGATCTCGGCGTACGGGTAGCCGAACGCCTCCCTGAGCACGAACACCGCCCGTTCCAGCGGGGACAGCGACTCCAGGACGACGAGGACGGCGAGGGAGACGGTGTCGGCGAGCACGGCGCGGTCGGCGGAGTCGGGTGCGGTGTCGGCGAACTCGGTGAGGTACGGCTCCGGCAGCCAGGGGCCGACGTATGCCTCGGCGCGCCGCTGAGCCTGGCGCAGCCGGTCGATGGCCAGCCGGGTGGTGACGCGCACCAGATAGGCGCCCGGTTCGCGGACCTCGTCGCGGTCGGCGTGGTACCAGCGCAGCCATGCCTCCTGGACCACGTCCTCGGCGTCGGCGACGCGGCCGAGCATGCGGTAGGCGACCCCCATGAGCAGGGGCCGGTGTTCTTCGAAGACGTCGGTGGCGGGCTGTGCGGTCACCTGCCCATCCCATCGTCACCCGCCCGCCGGTGTCCACCCGGTATCGGGGCCGGTGCCCGCGAAGGGCTACCCGCCGGTAGGCGATTGCTGACAAGCTGTCTACGGCGTCCGTCGGCAGCACAGACGAGGAGCACCCCCATGTCCGCCACCGTCTCCTTCCAGGTCCCCGCCCCCCACGGCCCGGGCGAGGTGACCGTGTCCTACGCGCGCGTGGGCCGCGGCGAACCGCTGGTCCTGCTGCACGGCATCGGCCACCACCGGCAGGCCTGGGACCCGGTCGTGGACATCCTGGCCACCGAGCGCGAGGTGATCGCCGTGGACCTGCCGGGCTTCGGCGCCTCCCCGGGCCTGCCGCCGGGGCTGGCCTACGACCTGCCCACCACGGGCGCCGTGCTCGGCGCCCTGTTCGAGGCGCTGGGCCTGGACCGCCCGCACGTCGCCGGCAACTCGCTGGGCGGCCTGCTCGCCCTCGAACTGGGCCGGGAGAAGCTCGTACGGTCCGTCACGGCCTTGTCCCCCGCCGGTTTCTGGTCAGAGGCGGAGCGGCGGTACGCCATCGCGGTGCTGCTCGGGATGCGCGGCATCGCCCGGCGGCTACCGCCGCCGGTGGTGGCGGGGCTGTCCCGGACGGCGGCCGGCCGCACCGCGCTGACCAGCACCATCTACGCCCGCCCGGCGCGCCGTTCGCCGGAGGCGGTGGCCGCCGAGACGCGCGCGCTCGCGACGGCCACCGGCTTCACGGCGACCCTGCGGGCGGGCGCCACGGTCCGGTTCACCGACGCCGTGCCGGGCCTTCCGGTCACGGTGGCCTGGGGCGCCCGGGACCGGCTCCTGGTGCCCCGCCAAGGCGTCCGCGCCAAGCGGATCGTCCCGCACGCCCGCCTGGTCCGGCTGCCCGGCTGCGGTCACGTGCCGATGAACGACGACCCGGCGCTGGTGGCGCGGGTGATCCTGGACGGCAGCCGCTGACGCGCGACTGAGGAGCGGGGCGGGGCGGCGCGGCCGGGCGGAGAAGCCCGGCCGTCCGCCGTCGCGCGCGGCGCCGACGGACCGGCCGGCGACGGGAGTTCACCCGCGGTTCGCGTGCGCGCCGCGCCGCCCCAGTAGGTGTGGCTGCGCACACTGGCCGGATCCCGTCCCTGGAGGCGCAGCCATGTCCCACCGTCCGCTCCCGGACCGCCGCAGCGTACTGCGCGGCTCGCTCGCCGCGTCGGCGGCCCTGACTCTGCCCGCCGGCCTCGGCGCGGCCCCGGCCTTCGCCCGCTCCGGCCGCCCCGTGGCGGGCTGGGGGGTGCAGGCCGGTGACGTGACCGCGGACTCGGGCCTGGTGTGGGTGCGTGCGGACCGGCCCGCCCGGATGATCGTGGAGACCTCGGCCACCGAGTCGTTCCGCAACCCGCGCCGCTGGCGCGGCCCGCTGCTGGGCCCCGGCACGGACTTCACCGGCACCACCCGGCTGCACGGCCTGCCGTCCGGCGAGCAGATCCACTACCGCGTGTTGCTCGCCGACCCCGACGACCCGCGCCGCACCGGCGAGCCCGTCACCGGCACCTTCCGCACGGTCTCCCGGCGCCGCCGGGACGGCGTGCGCTTCCTGTGGTCGGGCGACCTGGCCGGCCAGGGCTGGGGCATCAACCCCGACCGCGGCGGCTACCGCATCTACGACGCCATGGCCCGGCTGGACCCCGACTTCTTCCTGTGCAGCGGCGACAACATATACGCCGACGGCCCGATCCCCGAGACCCAGGCGCTGCCCGGCGGCGGCACCTGGCGCAACCTCACCACCGAGGAGAAGTCCAAGGTCGCCGAGACCCTGGCCGAGTTCCGGGGCAACTTCCGCTACAACCTGCTGGACGCCAATCTGCGCGCGTTCAACGCCCGGGTGCCCTCGGTCATCCAGTGGGACGACCACGAGGTGCGCAACAACTGGTACCCGGGCGAGGTGATCGCCACGACCGACACCCGGTACACCGAGAAGAGCGTCGACGTCCTCGCCGCGCGCGCCGAGCGGGCGTTCAGCGAGTACTTCCCCATCCCCACGCTGCGGCCGGGCGCGAAGGAGGGCCGCGTCCACCGGGTGCTGCGCCAGGGGCCGCTGCTGGACGTGTTCGTGCTGGACATGCGCACCTACCGCAACGCCAACTCGCCGGACGACCAGACCACCGACCCGCAGGGCATCCTCGGCCGGGAGCAGCTGGAGTGGCTCAAGCGGGAGCTGGCCCGCTCGCGGGCGGTGTGGAAGGTGATCGCCGCCGACATGCCCATCGGTCTCGTCGTACCGGACGCGACGGAGGGCCGGCCGAACTTCGAGGCGGTGGCCCAGGGCGACCCCGGCGCGCCGCTCGGGCGCGAGCTGCAGATCGCCGAGCTGCTGCGGTTCGTCAAGCACCGGCGGATCACCGGCACGCTGTGGCTGACGGCGGACGTGCACCACACCTCGGCCCAGCACTACCAGCCGTCCCGGGCCGCGTTCACCGATTTCGAGCCGTTCTGGGAGTTCGTCTCCGGGCCGCTGAACGCCGGCGCGTTCCCGGCCAGCCCGCTGGACGGCACGTTCGGCCCGGAGCGGGTGTTCGTGAAGGCGCCGACCGCGTCCAACGTCTCCCCGGCCGGCGGCTACCAGTTCTTCGGCGAGGTGGACATCGACGGGGACAGCGGCGAGCTGACGGTGCGGCTGCGGGAGCAGGACGGCGGTGTGCTGTTCAGCCGGACGCTCCAGCCGGGCCGGGTCGGCCAGTAGGCGGACCGGCGGGCCGGAGCGGGGAGGGTGACCGGTCGGCCGTAGAAAGCGCAACAAATGGGACGGAGCATGCTTTTACTCGTCGGACACAATCAGTTCGTGATCGCGCAACACCCCTCCTGCACAGTGGCCGCATGACTCCAGAGATGCCTGATGTGACCCGGGCCCGGCACGGACGGCCCGTGCACCACTGGCGGCGGGACGTCGTCGAACTCGCCGCGCTGTTCACGGCGGTGGCCGTCGCGGACGCGGTGGCCAACCTGATCGGGCACGGGCCGGACGGGCCGGCCCTGCTGGTGATCTCGGCGATCGTGCTGGCCGCGACGGCGGGCTTCCACGTGTGGTGGTCACGCCGCCACGGACACGCGCCGCCCGTGAGCGATACCGGTGCCCGGCCGGCCGCCGAGACGCGGCCGGCCGGGCCGTCCGGACAGCCCGGCGCCCCGGAGGCCGCTCTCCCCGGCCCCGGCACGCTGTGGCGGATGCGGACGACGGTGAAGGACGAACCGGGCTCCCTGGCCGCCCTGTGCACGGCGCTCGCCGGGCACCGGGTGGACATCCTCAGCCTCCAGACCCACCCCCTGGCCGACGGCACGGTGGACGAGTTCCTGCTGCGGGCGCCGGGCACGCTGACGGCGGCCGGCCTCACCCGGGCGGTCGCGCTGGCCGGGGGCACGTCCACGTGGATCGAGCGGGCCGACGCCCACGATCTGGTCGACGCGCCGACCCGGGTGCTGGGCCTGGCCGCCCGTACCGCGCTGGACGCCTCCGAACTGCCGCTGGCTATAAGGCAGTTGCTGGGCCGGTGCACGATCCGGTCGCTGCCCGCCACGCCGGCCGGCGGGGGCCGGGGCCCGCTGCCGGTGCCCGCCGAGGGGGTGTTGGAGGACACCGTGATGCGGCTGCCGGCGCCCGAGGGCGGGGTGCTCACCGTGGAGCGGCCGTATCTGCCGTTCACCCCGACGGAGTTCGCGCGCGCCCGGGCGCTGGTGGAGCTGGACGGGCGGCTCGGGCCGCGGATCCCCCGCGGACAGGACGTGCTGACGCTGCCCGAGGGCGACGACATCACGGTGCGCCGGGTCGACACCGGGGACCTGGCCGCGGCCAGGGCGATGCACGACCGGTGCTCGCCGCGGACGCTGGGGCTGCGCTACCACGGCCCGGTCGGCGACGCGGACCGCTATCTGAACCATCTGCTCAGCCCCCGCTTCGGCCGCACGCTGGCCGCGCAGACCGCCTCCGGCCGGATCGTCGGCCTCGGGCATCTGCTGTGGGACGGCGACGAGACCGAGGTCGCGCTGCTGGTCGAGGACGAGTGGCAGCGGCGGGGCGTCGGCGGTGAACTGCTCGGCCGGCTGGTCGGGATGGCGGCGGAGGCCGGGTGCGCGAGCGTGTACGCCGTGACCAAGGCGTCCAACACCGGCATGATCGCCGCGATGCGCGCGCTGGGCCTTCCCCTGGATTACCAGATCGAGGAGGGCACCCTGGTCATCACGGCCCGCCTGGACACCCCCGGGCACTCCTCGGCCTCCTCGCTCGACCCCACCGCCGACCGCCGCCTCACCGACCCGGCCCACCGGGACTGAAGGCCGCCGGACCGCCGGAACGGGCCCCCGCGCGATCATCCCCGCGGGGGCCTGCCCTCCCTCGGCCCACCGCCTCCCACGCCTCCCACGCCGCCCTCGCCCCCCGCCGTCCGCCGTCCGCCGTCCGCCGTCCGCCGTCCGCCGTCCGCCGTCCGCGCGGAACGCCCGGTGCTGCCGCCCGGCCACGCCCAGAGCTGAATACCGACGTACCCGGGTGACGCGGAGATCCCCGGCGTACGAGGATGGGCCGCATGTCCGATACCCAGATCCCGCTGCCCCGTCAGGTCGCCGACGCCTATGTGGACGACCTCATCGCCCTCGATCCGGTCACCGGCACCTTCCTCGGTGTGCGGGAGAGTTCGAGCAGGCTGCCCGACTACTCGCCGGACGGCTGGGACGCGCAGGCGCGGCTGGCCCGGGACACGCTCGCGCGGCTGGACGAGGCGGAACGGCGGCCCGGCGCCGACAGTGACGTGGAGCGGCGCTGCGGGCGGCTGCTGCGGGAGCGGCTGACCGCCCAGCTCGCGATGCACGAGGCCGGTGAACACCTGCGCGAGGTCGGCAACATGCACACGCCCGGCCACGCGGTCCGGGAGGTCTTCACCCTCACCCCGGCGGAGACGGAGGAGGACTGGGCGGCGATCGCCGAGCGGCTGCGCGCGGTGCCGGAGGCGTTCGCGGGCTACCGCGCCTCGCTCGAACTCGGGCTGGAGCGCGAGCTGTTCGCGGCACCGCGGCCGACCGCCACGTTCATCGGCCAGCTGACCGAGTGGGCGGACACCGGCGAGGGGCGCGGCTGGTTCGAGGACTTCGCCGCCGCGGGCCCCGAGGCGCTGCGCGCGGAACTGGACGAGGCGGCGCGGGCGGCCACCGGTGCCGTGGCGGAACTGCGGGACTGGCTTCGCCAGGTGTACGCGCCGGCCGTCGAGGACGCCCCGAATGTGGTCGGCCGGGAGCGGTACGCGCGTTCGGCCCGCTACTTCAACGGCACCGACCTGGACCTGGACGAGGCGTACGCCTACGGCTGGGCGGAGTTCCACCGGATCCTCGGCGAGATGCGCAAGGAGGCGGAGAAGATCCTGCCCGGCGCCGAGACGCCGTGGGTGGCGCTCGCGCACCTGGACGAGCACGGGCGGCACATCGAGGGCGTGGACGAGGTCCGCGACTGGCTCCAGGGCCTGATGGACCGGGCGATCGAGGACCTGGACGGCACGCACTTCGAACTGGCCGAGCGGGTGCGCCGGGTGGAGTCGCGCATCGCGCCGCCCGGTGGCGCGGCGGCCCCCTACTACACGTCCCCGTCGGAGGACTTCTCCCGGCCCGGCCGCACCTGGCTGCCCACGATGGGCCTGACCCGCTTCCCGGTCTACGACCTGGTGTCGACCTGGTACCACGAGGGCGTGCCCGGGCACCACCTCCAGCTCGCGCAGTGGACGCACGTGGCGGACAGCCTCTCCCGCTACCAGGCGACGGTGGGCATGGTCAGCGCCAACGCCGAGGGCTGGGCGCTGTACGCGGAGCGGCTGATGGACGAACTGGGCTATCTCGGCGACCCGGAGGAGCGCCTCGGGTATCTGGACGCGCAGATGATGCGCGCGGTGCGGGTGATCATCGACATCGGTATGCACCTGGGGCTGGAGATCCCGGCCGACTCCCCGTTCCACCCGGGCGAGCGCTGGACCCCGGATCTGGCGCAGGAGTTCTTCGGGGCGCACAGCAGCCGTCCGGCGGACTTCGTGGAGAGCGAGCTGACCCGGTATCTGACCATGCCGGGCCAGGCGATCGGCTACAAGCTGGGCGAGCGGGCCTGGCTGCTGGGCCGGGAGCGGGCGCGGGCGCGGCACGGCGCCGCGTTCGACCTGAAGGCCTGGCACATGGCGGCGCTGTCCCAGGGTTCGCTCGGCCTGGACGACCTGGTGGACGAGTTGTCCCGGCTGTAACCACCCCAGACAACACGGCGGCGGCTTTGGGGGCGCGCGTCAGCGCCGGAAGCCGCCTTCGGAGTTGACGACCTCGCCGGTGATCCAGCCCGCCTCGTCGGTGGCCAGCCAGGCGATGAGGCGGGCGGGGTCGTCGGGCGCGCCCCAGCGTCCGGCGGGGAACCGCGCGGCCACCTCCGCGTGCGCCTCGCCGGTGGCGTAACCGGTGTCCACGGGGCCGGGGTTGACGGCGTTCACCGTGATCCCCCGGTCGGCGAGCGCGGTGGCCAGCGAGCGGGTGACGGAGGCGAGGGCGCCCTTCTGCAGGGCGTAGGCGATCTCGCCCGGCATGCCGCCGCCGAGGTCCTGGCCGGAGGTCATCAGCACCACGCGCCCGCCGGGGGCGTCCCCGGCCGAGGCGGCGCGCGAGCGGGCGTACGCCTGGACGAGCAGCAGCACCGAGCGGGTGTCCACCGCCCAGTGGGCGTCCAGCATCGCGGCGTCGATGTCGTCCAGGGTGCCGTCGGAGCCGCTGAGGGCGTGGTTGGCGACGAGGATGTCCAGGCGGCCGAACTCCTCGGTCACGGCCCGCACCAGCCGGGCCGGTTCCGCCGGGTCGGCCAGGTCGCCGGGGCCGGAGACGACCCGCGCCCGGGGGTCGGCGAGCGCCTCGCGCACGGAGCCGGCGACGGCGTCGGGGCTGTCGGCACCCCAGGGCATGGCGGCGTCGTGCGGTACGTGGTGGTGCAGGTACACGCTGGCTCCGTAGGCGGCCAGCCGCCGGGCCACGGCGTGCCCGATCCCGGCCCGCCGGGAGGCACCGGTGACGAGCGCGGTCCGGCCGCGCAGGGGCAACGGGTCGCGGCGCAGTTCGGCAGGAGTGGTCACGGCCGTTCACCTTAGGGAGCGGGTGCGGGGCGCGCGAGCGGATTTCGGGGGACGGCGCCGGCCGCCGCGCCCGCGGCGAGCAGGCCCGGCGCGGCACCGGCGATGCCGGTCGCCCCCGCGGCGGAGGCGGAGGCGGCCGAGGTGACGGGGGCCGCCACGGTCTCCGCGCTCGGCCGGACGGCCGCCCCCGGTGGCGCGGCCGGGCCGGAGGTGGCCCGCTGGTGCCACAGCACCGACGGGAAAGGGGCCGGTATGCGGGAGAACGCGCCGGGGCACCGGGCGCTGCGGACACCGCGCGCCGCGGGCCTGGCCGGGATCGTCTTCGCGCTGCTCCTGGCGGCGGCGATGGTCCTGGTCAGGCTGGCCATTCCGGAGGGAGCCGACGCGGTGACCGCCCAGGGGTTCACGGACTCCGGGCGGCGCGACGCGCTGCGGGCGGCCCTCGCGCTGGTGCCGTTCGCCGGGATCTTCTTCCTGTGGTTTCTCGGCGCGATCCGCGGGCACGTCGGCGCGGCCGAGGACAAGTTCCTCGCCACCGTCTTCCTGGGCAGCGGGCTGGTCTTCACCGCCACGCTGTTCGGAGCCGCCGCGGCGGCGGGCGCCGTGCTGGCGGTGGGCCATCCGCCGGGTCTGCCGCCGCTGCCGGTGGCGTGGGACTTCGGCCGCCACCTCGCCTACACGCTGATGACGGGGTACGCCATGCGGATGGCGGCCGTCTTCGTGTCGTCCGTGTCGGTCATGGGGTACCGGCTGGGTGTGCTGCCCCGCCCGCTGACGATCGCGGGGTTCGTCACCGTGCTGGTCCTGCTCTTCGTCTCGTCGAACGTGCCGTGGGCGGAGCTGGTCTTCCCGGCCTGGTCGCTGCTGACCGGCCTGCACATCCTCAGGGCGGGCCGGAGGAAGAGCGCCGGGTAGGCGCCGGGCGGTCACTCGATCGGCGTGCTGGGCGCGCGGGTCCCGCGTCCTCGCTCGCATGCTGGCGAGCGGGGGTGACCGCCGTCCGGAGTCCGCCCGCGCGAGCCGTGTGGCGCGCCCCGGACCTCGCCATGGGAAAGGGCGGAGCGTCGATGAGGCTCGTCGTCGATCTCAACAAGTGCCAGGGGTACGCCCAGTGCGCGTTCCTCGCGCCCGATGTCTTCGCCATGCACGGCGAGGAGTCGCTGCTGTACGACCCGCGTCCGGAGGAGGAGCAGCGGGAGCGGGTGGCGCGGGCCGTGGCGGCGTGCCCGGTGCGGGCGATCACCGCCGACGGCCTGGACCGCGCGGGCGCGGACCGGGAGGCGTCCGATGTCCGCTGACCACATCGAACGGCTGAGGCGTGAGGGACGGATCGTGATCGTGGGCGCCTCGCTGGCGGGCCTGCGGGCGGCCGAGACGCTGCGCGCCGAGGGCTTCGCCGGTGAGTTGACCCTGATCGGGGACGAGCCGCACGAGCCGTACGACCGGCCGCCGCTGTCGAAGTCCGCGCTGCTGGGCATGGCGTCCCCGCTGCGCACACAGCTGCCGCGCCGCCGGGAGAT
Source organism: Streptomyces sp. SudanB182_2057 (assembly GCF_964272715.1). NCBI lineage: Bacteria > Bacillati > Actinomycetota > Actinomycetes > Kitasatosporales > Streptomycetaceae > Streptomyces > Streptomyces sp. SudanB182_2057. Next base: position 6,972,967 of record NZ_OZ186798.1, on the reverse strand, counting down.
CGACGCCGAGTGGCGGCTGGGTGTCCCGGCGACCGGTCTGGACCTGGCGGCCAAGCGGGTCCGGCTGGCCGACGGGGACGAGGTGGCGTACGACCGGCTGCTCATCGCGACCGGGGTGCGCGCCCGGCCCTGGTTCAAGGAGGAGGAGGCCCGGCTCGACGGGGTGTGTGTGCTGCGGACCCGGGAGGACGCCGCGGACCTGGCCCGGCGGCTGAGGGCGGGGCCGCGGCGGGTGTTCGTCATCGGCGCCGGGTTCGCCGGTTCGGAGGTGGCCTCGGCCTGCCGGGAGAGGGGGCTGCCGGTCACCATGGCCGAGCGGGCGGGGGCGCCGCTGGTGGGCGCGCTCGGCGGGGTGGTCGGCTCGGTCGCGGCGGACCTCGCGACGGAGCACGGCGTGGACCTGCGCACCCATGTCACGGTGACCGCCCTGGAGGGGGACACGGTGGGCAGGGTGCGGGCCGTGCACCTGTCCGACGAGAGCGTGGTCGAGGCGGATGTGGTCGTGGTGTCGCTGGGGTCGCTGCGCAACACCGAGTGGCTGACCGGGTCGGGGCTGGGCGCGGGGCCGCGGGGCGTCGCCTGTGACGCGGGCTGCCGGGCCTTCGACTTCCGGGGCATCGTCACGGACGACGTCTTCGTGGCGGGCGATGTGGCGCGCTCCCCGCACGCGCTGTTCGGCTACCAGTTCCTGTCGCTGGAGCACTGGGGCAACGCCGTCGCGCAGGCGGAGACGGCCGCGCACAACATGATCTGCGACGGCGCCGACCGGCGCCCGCACCTGTGGATGCCGGCGTTCTGGTCGTCGATGTTCGGGGTCAACATCAAGTCGGTCGGCGTGCCGCCCATGGGCGAACAGCTGATGATCACGCAGGGCTCGCTCGCCGAGCGCCGGTTCGTCGGGGTCTACGGCCACCAGGGCCGGGTGGTGGCCGCCGTGACCTTCGACAACGCGCGCTGGCTGGAGTTCTACCAGCGGCAGATCGAGCGGGGCGCGCCGTTCCCGGTGGAGTTCCCGACGCTGGACCGCCGTCCGGAGGGCCGGCAGCCGGTGCCGGCCGGGTTCCCGGACCCGTCGCTGCCGACCCACGGCCCCATGGTGACCCTCAGCGGTTACTCGCCGGCCGACCAGCAACTGGTCTTCCACCCCTCCCGGCACTGACCCGCCGGCCCCGACGCTGCCAAGGAACCGCCATGCCGCACGCCTCGCTGGCCCGCCAGATCACCGATTTCAGCAATCGCGCCAACCCGTATCCGCTGTACGCGGAGCTGCGCCGCACACCGGTGCTCCACGAGGAGGAGGACGGCCCGTACCTCATCAGCTCGTACTACGACATCGAGGCGCTGCTGCACGATCCGCGGATCAGCTCCGACGCCGCCAACCTGGCCGCCGCCGGGGCGGACGGGCCGGGCGAGCCGGAGGAGACGGGCGGGCTGCCGCCGTCGTTCCTGCGGCTGGACCCGCCCGAGCACGACCGGCTGCGCCGCATCGCCAACACCGGGTTCGGGCCGCCGCACCGGCCGCGGCGGATCGAGGGCATGCGCGGCGCGATGCGGGAGATCGTCACGGAGCTGATCGACGGTTTCGGCGACGCCCGCCGGGTCGACCTGGTCGACCAGTTCGCCTACCCCTTCCCGGTGACGGTGATCTGCCGGCTGCTCGGGGTGCCCCGGGAGGACGAGCCGACCTTCCGCACCTGGGTGGACCCGCTGGTCGCGAGCCTGGACCCGGAGAAGCGGCCGGGCGGCCCGCAGGAGGCGGAGTACCGGCAGAGCGCCCAGGAGGCGCGGATGCGGCTCGGCATGTATCTGTCCGGGCTGGTCGAGGAGCGGGCCAGGGAACCCCGCGACGACCTGCTGTCCGACCTGGTCAACAGCCGGGGCCCGGACGGTTCGATGACGATGATGGAGGTGCTGAGCACCTCGGTGCTGCTGCTGATCGCCGGTCACGAGACGACGGTCAACCTGATCACCAACGGCATGCTGACCCTGCTGCGCCACCCGGAGTTCCTCGGGCGGCTGCGGGAGGACCCGGGGCTGTCGGTCCCCGTCGTGGAGGAGCTGCTGCGCTACGAACCGCCGGTGCAGCTCGTGCCGCAGCGCACCTGCATCACCGACATCGAGGTGCGCGGGGTCACCATCCCGAAGGGCTCGCGGATCTGGCTGATGCTGGCCGCCGGCAACCGGGACCCGGAGCGGTTCGCGGACCCCGACCGGTTCGACCCGGACCGGCGGGACATCCGGCACCTCGGGTTCGGCAGCGGCATCCACAGCTGCTTCGGCGCCCCCCTGGCCCGTCTGGAGACCCAGATCGCGCTGTCCGAGCTGGCCCGGCGGCTGGAGAACCCCCGCCTGGTGGAGGACCCGCCGCCGTACCGGGAGAACGCCGTGCTGCGCGGGCCCCGCCATCTGGACGTCGCCTTCGACGGGCTGCGCTGAACACCGGGCCGGGCGTGTTCAGCAGCCGCAGTCGCCGTCGACGGGGGCGGTCAGCGGGTCGGCGTCCCGGCGGGCCGGGCCCTGCCAGGTCTCGTAGGCGAAGCCCTCGCGCGCCCAGTACTCGAAGCCGCCGAGCATCTCCTTGACCCGGTAGCCGAGTTCGGCGAGGGCGAGCGCGGCGCGGGTGGCGCCGTTGCAGCCGGGGCCCCAGCAGTACGTGACCACGGGCACGGACGTGTCGAGGAGCCGTTCGGCCTGCTCGGGGATGAGCGCGGTCGGCAGGTGGACGGCGCCGGGGACGTGGCCCTGGTCCCAGGAGGCGGTGGAGCGGGTGTCCACGACGACGAATCCGGGATCGCCGCCGGCCGCGAGCGCGGAGGCCACGTCGGAGACGTCGGCGTGGAAGGCGAGGCTCGCCCGGAAGTAGGCGGCGGCCTCGGCGGGGGCGGCGGGGGCGACCCGCAGGACGGGGTTCTCGGAAGCGGTGTTGATCATGACTGGAAATCTACGGTCCGCAGGACGCCGCCCTGAAGGGCCGATCCACGGGCTTCCCCTTGTCCCGCCGGGGTTTTCCCTGCTATCCATCCCGGATGACCGTGTATTCCCCGGACGCCACCGACTGGCGCATCCTCGAAGTCCTCCAGCGCGAGGGACGCTCCAGCTACGCCGAGCTGGCGCGCGCCGTGTCCATGTCGCCGAGCGCCGTCACCGAACGGGTACGGCGGCTGGAGGAGGCGGGCGTGATCCAGGGGTACGCGGCGGTGGTCGACCCCGAGCGGCTGGGCCTGCCGATCCTGGCGTTCGTGCGGCTGCGCTATCCGAACGGCAACTACAAGCCCTTCCACGACCTGGTCGCGGCGACCCCCGAGATCCTGGAGGCGCACCACGTCACGGGCGACGACTGCTTCGTCATCAAGGTCGCCGCACGGTCGATGTCCCACCTGGAGGAAGTCTCCGGCAGGATCGGCGCGCTCGGCTCGGTGACCACCAGCGTGGTGTACTCCTCCCCCTTGCCGCGCCGCCCCCTGGGCCGCTAGGCCCCTCGATCGGCACCGGCCGGCTCCGGAGGGCGCGTTGAGGGACTTGGCCTGCGTCACCCCGGACATCCGGGACCGGCTGGTGGTCCGGTTCGGCCCCGGGGTGCTCCCCTGGTGCGACGGCCTCCCCGGTCTCGTCGCCGGACTGGCCGCCCGCTGGGACCTGGACGTCCTGGCGGCGGGCGGGGGAGGCACGTCGCGGGTGTTCCGCTGCACGAGGCGCGGGACCGGTGCCCCGGTGTGGCTGAAGCTCACGCCGGAGCACACGATCGCCGCCGAGGAGGCCGAGGCGTTGCGGGCCTGGGCGGGAACGCCGTCGGTCGTCACCCTGCTGGCACAGGACCTCGCCCTCGGGGCCCTGTTGCTCCAGGACGTGGCGCCCGGCGTGCCCCTGGGGAAACTCGCCTGGGAGCTGTCGGACGTCGCCCCCCTGCTGACGGAGCTCCGGTCCGCCGCTCACGCACCGGGAGAGCACTCAGTGCTGAAGCCTCTGTCGCACCGGGTCGCCTTCCTGTTCGACTTGGCGGACAGCATGCTGACGGCAGCGGGCAGGCAAGGTCTCTTCGCTCCGGCGGTCCTGGCGCGGGCCCGGGAGGCGGCGCTCGGGCTTGCCGCCGGTGGGCCCACACGTCTCGTGCACGGTGATCTGCACCCGGGCAACGTGCTGTCGGGTCCGGACGGCCGCATGGTGGCGATCGATCCCAGGCCCGCGTGGGGCGACCCCGACTTCGATGCCGTGGACTGGGTGCTCGACGGCGTCCTGAGCCTCGACGCGCTGGAGGACAGGATCAGGGAACTGGCGGGCATGGTTCCCGGCCAGGATCCCGATCGGGTGTCGTCCTGGTGCCGGGCCCTGGCGCCCCTCGTCGCGATCCCCCGCGTGTGCGGGGGCCGGTGCGACGCGGGGACCGGGTTCCTCGTCGCCCTCGCCGCCGGCGGGCCGTCGGTCACCAGGTGACGGGGAGGGACTCCACGCCGTAGACCGTCGAGCCCTGGCGGAAGCGGAGGGACGTTTCGGGGGCGGCGAGTGCGAGGGTGGGGAAGCGGCGGAGCAGGGCCGGCAGGGCGATCTTCAGCTCCAGCCGCGCCAGTTGCTGGCCGAGGCACTGGTGGACGCCGAAGCCGAAGGACAGCTGGGCGACCGGGCGGCGGCGGAGGTCGAGGTCGTCGGGGCGCTCGGGGACGAGGCGGGGGTCGCGGTTCGCGGTCAGCGGGGAGAGCAGTACGTGCTCGCCCGCGTCGATCCTGTTGCCGTTGAGGTCGATGTCGGCCACGGCCGTGCGCAGGAGTGGTGCCGGGATGGCGAGATGGCGCAGGAGTTCCTCCACGGCTGTCCCCGCGACCGCGGGATCGTCGCGGAGGGAGGCGAGTTGGTCCGGATCGCGGAGGAGTGCCGGCACGCTCAGGGCGAGCATGGTCGCCGTGGTCTCGTGTCCCCCGACGAGGAGGGTGGTGCCGAAGCCGATGAGTTCGTCGTCGGTGAGCTCCGCGCCGTGCTCCCGCACCACCGTGCCGAGCACTCCGTCCCCGGGGGTCGCCCGGTTGCGGGTGACGATGTCCGCCATCGCCGCGTTCAGTTCGGCCGAGGCGGCCACCAGGCGGTCGGCGTCGGCCGTCCCGTCCATGATCACTTGGGAGCAGCGCTGGAACATGGACCGTGTCCCGTACGGGACGTCGAGCAGTTCGCAGATCACCAGTGAGGGGACGGGCAGGGCGAACGCCTGGACCAGGTCGACGACGGGGCCGTGGTCGGCCATGGCGTCGAGGTGGTCGGAGACGATCGTCTCGATCGCGGGCCGCAGTCGCTCGATCCGGCGGACGGTGAAGCTGCCGGTGAGCATGCGGCGCAGGCGGGCGTGGTCCGGGCCGCTGTACGCGGGCAGGAAACCCGGGTGGTTGTACAGGGTGCGCGGCAGCGCCGGGTCGATGCCGTCGCCCGTCACCAGGCGTTCGTCCGCGAACGCGGCCCGGACGTCGCTGTACCTGGTGAGGACCACGGCGTCGATCTCGCCGCGCACCGGGTGGAAGACACGCAGCCGATGCGGGCCGCCCTCGTCGCGCATGCGCAGGAGGTCGGGTGACGGGTCGAACGGGCAGGCCCGGTCCCGTTCGGAGGCCACGAAGGACGCTGAACGCCGGTCAGGCATGCCGCATGCTCCTCGACTGTGCCGGTCCTGGGAACGCCGTCGTGTCGTGGCGGTCCGCGCCGGCCTGTGCGCGGTACCGGGTGGAGGCGTGGTGCCAGTCGTAGGCGCCGCGGAGGGTGGTCTGCAGTGCCTCGGTGCAGTAGCGCCGCAGCAGGTCGCGTTCGCCCGGGTCGAGGGGGCTCGTGGCCGTGGCACCGAGTAGGGCGCGGTGGGCGCCGGTGAACAGCTCCAGGGCCTCTTCCTGGCGGCGAAGGGCCTTCTCGACCGCTTCCTGCCGGGAGATCCCGTACTCCCGTTCCAGGCAGAGCACGAGGTTGTTCCGCTCCCCCAGGGCCGCGTCCTTGTCCAGGGAGACGATGTCGTTGTCGCAGATGATGAACGTCTTCGTCATCTCGCGCATGATCGACAGGTGCGGCAGCGCGTACAGGTGGTCCGGGAGGACGCAGGAGGACAGGCGCTCGGCGAGATCGATGACCGGGGCCACGCCGATGGTGTGGCGCCGTACGCGCAGATACGTGCTCAGCGGCATGGGGGTGCCGGTGTGCCGGCTGTGCGCCTCGTGGACATGGTGGTCCAGGTAGGAGGACCAGTGGGCGGCGGACCGCCGGATCCAGTCCTCGGGCATGTCCCGGCAGCTGCGTCGTCGCATGTCCGCGAAGGCACCGGCCAGGGGCAGCGGGGACGCCTCGCCGCCGATGCCCTCCTTGACGAGTCCGACGAGGTGGCGGACCCGCTCGGGCGAGAGTCCCCACTGTTCGTCGAGTGCGTCGTCGAACAGGAAGTACCAGCTCTGCTGGTCGACCCCGAGGTCCAGTTCGGCTCCGGTCGCGTTCGGATAGAACATGGCCGCTATCAGCGGGAACTGGCCCTTGAGGTGATGGGTCTCCTCCTCTCGCGAGGACAGGAAGCCGAAGGACTTGGGCCAGGCGAGGTGGCGTTCGTGGGCGGGCCGGAAGTCGGTACTGATCCGGCGGGGGAAAGGGACGCGGACCGGGGCCCGGGTCCCGGAACCGTCCTCGGTGACGGATCCGGTCGCGGGTACGGTCGCCGCTGCCGTCGATGTCATGGTGGGTCGCACCTCCGAACAGGGGGGCCGGATCAGCGGGCCGGCCAGGGTGAGACGCGCATGGGCAGCGCGTTGGGCCGGATCAGCGCCTGGACCACCGGCCGGACCCGGCGCCCCGGGACCGGCCGCGGTCGCCACCGCGAGACGATCGCGCGGAGGACGACCAGCATCTCGGTCATCGCGAAGTGGTCCCCGACGCACTTCCGGTTGCCCAGGGCGAACGGGACGTAGGCGCCCGGCGGAAGGTCCTTCTCGGTACGGCCGAGCCACCGGTCCGGATCGAACCGCAGGGGATCCGGGAAGTACGCCGGGTCCCGGTGCATCGTCACCGCGCTGTAGATCAGCTCGGCGCCCTTCGGGAGTTCGACGCCGCTGACCCGCACCGGCTCCGACGCGCGCCGCATGAGCAGCCAGTTGGGCTGGTGCAGGCGGAGCACCTCCCGGAGGAACCGGTCGGTGAGGGGGAGCGTCGCCGCGCCGGGCAGGGCGTCCGCGGGGAGCGCGGCGCACTCGGCTCTGATCCGCTCGGTGATCTCCGGGCGCCTGCCGAGTTCGTGGAGCGCCCAGGACAGGGTGGTCGACGTGGTCTCGGCACCGGCCATGAGCAGGGACAGCAGCTCGTCGCGGGCCTCCTCGTCGGTCATCCCCCGCGGATTGCCGGGGGTGCCGGCGAACATGACCGACAACAGGTCGCCGCGGTCGGCGGGATCCCGCCGGGCCTGCCGGACGGCGGCGTCGGCGAGTTCGCGCAGCGCCGCGGCCGCGGCCAGGTACCGGCGGTGGCCCAGCAGGGGTGAGGACGCGATCCGCGCGGGCAGGACAGTGCCCACGAAGACCCCGCGCATCAGCGTGGTCAGGTGCTCAGCGACCCGCTCCCCCAACTCGGCCACGCCCGCGGCGCCGTCCGGGCGTTCGGTGCTGAACAGGGTGGCGACGAGCATGCCCGTCATCATCCGGCGCATCACCAGGTCCATGGCGATCACCTCGCCCGGTTCCCAGGCCGACACCTCTTCCTCGGCGATGCCGGTCATCGTGCCGACGCACGCGGCGATGCTGTCGCGGTGGAAAGCGGGCTGGAGCGCCCGCCGTTGACGCCGGTGGACATCGCGCTCGGACGTGATGATGCCGTTCCCGATGAAGGGCCGCGCGACGTCGAACAGCAGTCCTTTGCCGAACTTCCTGCCCTGCGTGACGAGGACGTCGTGGACGGCCGCCGGGGAGTTCAGGACGTACACCGGGCGGTTCCCGAAGAATATCCTGACGATGTCGCCCCGCGCCCTGACCGATTGCAGGAAGTCGACCCGTCTGAAGGCCAGTTGCGGAAGGTGGCCGAGGAAGGGGAGGCGGCCCGGCACGACGGGCGCCGCCGCTGGAGCGGTGGTGGAGCGCATGAGCAGGGACCTCTCCGAAGTGGACCGGGTACGTACGGGCGCCACAGGTGGCGTCGTTCCGGTGGGCCGTACGGCGACGGCGTCGGCCCCACTGTGCTCGACGATCACCCGTGGCGCATCAGTCATGTGACTGCGCGAGTGGGCCCGCCGATCACACCGGAGTGAGTCGGGCGGTAGGTCATGGTCCCCGTCCGGTCGCGGAGGTCGTCAGCGGTCGCGGCGGGCGGAGGCGCGGAGGTGGGCGATGCCCAGGTCGATCGCGGCCTCCAGGTGGGTGAGGCTGCCCGTGGACATGAGGATCAGCACGCCGCCCTGGATGCCGGACAGCAGGGCAGCGGCCTCTCGGTCGGCGTCGAGTGCCGGGTCGATCTCACCGCCGCCCTGCATGTGCCGGATCCCCGCGGCGAGTTCGTGCTGCCACCGGCCGAGCAGTTCGCCGGCCACGGTCCTGGTGGCATCGGTGGCCCCGCCCAGTTGGGCGAGGGCGGTGTGGAGGGGGCAGTCGCTGCCCTGCGCCCGGTAGCGGGCGACGACTTTGTCCCGCCACTGCCGCCAGGCCGCCCAGGAGGTGAGGGAGCCGAGCTCCGGCTGCTGCTCGTCGATCACCCGGGACGCCTCGTGCCGGGCGACGGCCAGGAGCAGTTCGTCCTTCCCGCCGGGGAAGTAGTGGAAGAGCTGGCTCTTGCTGGTCGCCGTGCGGGCCATGACGTCCTCCAACCGCACCGAGAACACGCCCTGTTCGCGGATCTGGTCGGCGGCGCCCTCGATGATGCGCCGCCTGGTCGCGGCGCCCTTGCGGGTCAACGGCACGGGTCCTCCCGGTGCGAGCTGGTGTGTTCCATGCGGACGGATGGGGCGCGGTGGGCGGGGCCGCGCCGGGTGACGGCCGGTCAGGGCAGGAGGAGCAGTTTGCCGGTGGTGCGGCGCGACTCCAGGTCCGCGTGGGCGCGGGCGGCGTCCGCGAGCGGGTAGCGGCCGGTGACGCGCGGGGCGAGCCGCCCCGCCAGGACCAGGTCGAACACCTCCCCGGTCCGCCGCAGCAGGGCCTCGCGGGTGGCGACGTGGTGGTGCACCACGGGGTAGGTCAGCAGGATGCTGTTGGGCAGGTCGGTGGGGCGCAACGTGGGGACGCCCATGAAGGGGCCGTAGTAGGCGTGCACCCCGTGGGGGCGCAGGGCCAGCTGGGAGGAGCGGAACGTGCCGGCGCCGCCGCCGTCGTAGACGACGTCGGCGCCCCGTCCGCCGGTGAGCTGCCTGACCTGCTCCTCGAAGCCGCCCCCGGAGTGGACCAGGACGTGGTCGGCGCCGGCCTCCTTGGCGAGGGGTGCCTTCTCCTCGCGGGAGACCAGGCCGATGACCCGGCCGCCGCGAGCCTTGATCATCTGTGTGAGCAACTGGCCGACGCCGCCCGCCGCGGCGTGCACCACGGCGGTGTCGCCCGGACCCACCGGGTAGGTCTCGGTGCTCAGGTGGCCGGCGGTGAGGCCCTGCATCATCACGGCGGCGGCGGTCTCGTCGCTGATGCCGTCGGGCACCTTGACCAGCGAGTCCGCCGGAACGGCGAGCAGCTCGGCGTAGCTGCCGGGGTGGTAGAACCAGGCCACCCGGTCACCGATGGCCAGGTCCCGCACCCCGTCGCCGACGGCGGTGACACGGCCCGTGCCCTCGACGCCGAGGATCGTGGGCGCCGCCCAGCCCGGACCGCCCTGGGCACGGGCGCCGACGTCCATGTAGTTCACGCCGGCGGCGCCCAGCCGGACCAGCGCCTCGCCGGGGCCGGGTGACGGGTCGGGCAGTTCGGTCCAGCGCATGACCTCGGGGCCGCCGTGCTCCTCGATCCGGATCGCGTGCATGGGTGCCAGCCTCTCTGCGTGAGCGGGTGTGCGGGGCGGGAACGACTGCACCGTAGGTCGGCGAAATTGGACCGGCAAGTCCAAAAAACGCGCGGTCCGGTGCGTCGAGCGGGCCGGCTCCGGACATCCGCCGCCCGGGTACCGGCGGGCGGGCCGGGGTACGCGCCCCGGCCCGCCCGGTCAGACGCCCCGTTGCCGCAGTGCGGAACCCGAGCGGCCCTTCACGACCTCCAGCTGGGCGTGGATCCGCCGCCGCAGGTCGGCGACGTGGCTGACGATGCCCACGCTGCGGTCGCGTTCACGCAAGCCGTCCAGGACGTCCAGCACCTCGTCCAGCGTCTGGTCGTCCAGGCTGCCGAACCCCTCGTCGATGAAGAGGGTGTCCAGGCGGACGCCGCCCGCCTCCTCGGTGACGACGTCGGCGAGGCCGAGGGCGAGCGCGAGGGAGGCGAAGAAGGTCTCCCCGCCGGACAGTGTCGCGGTGTCCCGTTCCCGTCCGGTCCAGGCGTCGACCACGTGCAGGCCGAGCCCGCTGCGTCCGCGTCCCGTGCGGTCGTCGGAGTGGACAAGGGTGTAGCGGCCGGACGACATGCGCTGGAGGCGGACGGTCGCGGCGGCGGCGACCTGCTCCAGCCGGGCCGCCAGGACGTACGACTCCAGGCGCATCCTGCGTTCGTTGTCGGCGGAGGTGCCCGCGGTGAGGGCCGCCAGCCGGGCCACCCGGTCGTGCTCCGCGCGCAGCGGGGCGAGCCGGCGCACCGCCTCGATGGCCCGCGCGGACAGCCGGTCCAGTTCAGCGCGGCAGCGGGCGGCGGCGTCGCGGGCGGAGCCGGCCTCGCGCAGCCGCCGTTCGGCGGCGGCAGCCGCCAGCTCGGCGCCGGCCGGGTCGGCGGGCGGCAGCTGGGCCGCCGCCGTGGTACCGGGTTCGGCGAGGACCGCGCGGACCGCGGCCTCCTCCTGCTGCCAGGAGTCCAGGCGGTGCTGGAGTTCGCGGTGGGCGGCGGGGTCCAGCAGGGCCGCGGCGGCGGCAGCGGGCGTGGCGAAACCGGCCCGGTAGGCGGCGTCGGCGAGGCGGGCGTCGGCCGCCTTCAGCCGCTGGGCGGCGTCCTCGGCGGCGCGGACGGCGTCGGCGGCCTCGGTGAGCCGTGCCGCGAGCCGCTCCAGCTGTGCCGCGCGCGCCGCCACACTGTCCAGGCCGCCCCGCGCCTGCTCCACCTCCGCTTCCAGCAGCGCCTGTTCACGCTCCAGGGTCTCGCGGCGGGTGAGCCGGGAGGCGGCCCGTACGGCGGCCTGCTGGCGGTCGGCCAGCCGCTGCTCGCGCTCCTGCTCGGCGCGCCGCAGCTCCTGCTGGGCGGCGTGCAGGGCGGAGGCGTCGTGGCGGGCGCGGGCGTACTCCCGCTCCAGGTGGTCCGCCTCGGCGGCGAGACGTTCGGTGGGGGTGTCGCCGGCCTCGGCGGTGGCGGCGGCCAGTGCCTCACGGACCTCGGCGAGCCGCCGCTCGTCGCCGGTGTGCCGTTCCTCGGCCCGCTGGGAGGCGGCGAGGGCGCGGTCCTCGGTCTCGCGGTCGACGTGCCCGACGGCCTTGCGCGCGGGCGCGGGGTGTTCGGTGGCGCCGCAGACCGCGCAGGGCTCGCCGTCGGTGAGGTGGGCGGCCAGTTCGGCGGCGATGCCTGCCAGCCGCTGTTCCTTCAGGTCGAGCCAGTGCGCGCGGGCGTCCAGGGCGCCCCGGCGGGAGTCGTCCGCGCGCTGCCGGGCCTGTGCGAGGTCGGCGGCGAGCCGGTCGCGGGTGCGGGCCGCGTCGAGCCGGCGCCGCATGGGCTCGCGCTGCACGGCGAGCTGTTCGGCGCGGGTGGCGGCCTCCTGGGCGGAGTCGAGCCGGGCCTGGAGGGCGGCGCGGGTGGCGTCCCAGCCGTCGAGCCAGGCGTCGGCCTCGCGCAGGACGTCCTCGTCGGCCCGCTCCTGCCGGTCGAGTCCGGCGCGCTCCTCGGCGAGTTCGGCGAGCCGGCGTTCGGCGCGCCGGGCCGCGTCCAGCCCGCCGAGCTCCTCGGCGGCCCGACGGGCGGCGGCGGCGAGCCCACTCGCGCCGGCACCCTCGTACGCGCCGACGTCCCCATGCCCGTCGGCATCCCCGTGGACGTACACGTCGGAGAGCGCCCCGCGTGCCCGTGCCTCGGCTTCCGCCGCCTCGCGGTGTTCCCGGTCGGCCGCCTCGCGCAGTTCCAGCGCGGGCGCGACGGTCTCCGCCTTGCGGGCCCGCTCCATCCGCTCCTGGTCCTCGCGGTGGGCGTCGGCCCGTTCCGTGAGCCGTTCGGCGCGCTCCCGGGCCGCGGCGAACCTGCTTTGCAGCCGGGCGAGTTCACGGGCCTCGTCCAGGGCGTGCCGGGCGGCGGCGTGGGCGGACTCGGCGGCGGCGAGGCGGCAGTGGGCGATGTCGAGGCGTTCCCGGGCGGTGCTGCGGGCGACGGCGGCGGCCCCGAGGACGGCCTCGGCCAGCCCGGGGTCGCCGGGGTCCGGGTCGGGCAGCTCCATGGCGTCGCCGGCCTCCTGCTGCATGCGGTGGGCGTCGGCGAGCAGGGCCGTGTCGCCCTCGCGCACGCGTGCCTCGGTGGCGCGGCGGCGTTCGGCGAGGCGCTTCTCGACGTCGGCGAAGCGCCGGGTGTCGAAGAGCCGGCCGAGGAGTCTGCCCCGGGCCTCGGCGTCGGCACGCAGGAAACGGGCGAAGTCGCCCTGGGGCAACAGGACGACCTGGCAGAACTGCTCGCGGCTCATGCCGAGCAGGTGCTCCACCTCGGCGCCGATCTCCTGGTGGGAGCGGCTGAGGTCCTTCCAGGAGCCGGCCCGGGCGTCGTACTCGCGCAGCCAGGTCTGGGCCTTGTCGACCGTCAGGCCCTTGCCGCGCAGTTTGGGCCGCTCCCACGGGGGCTGCCGGGTGATCTCCAGGCGGCGGCCGGCGACGGTGAGTTCGAGGCGGACCTCGGTGCGGGTGCCGGGCGGGGCGTGGTCGCTGCGCAGGTGCATGCCCTGGCCGCTCTGCCGGGCGCCGGGGACCGAGCCGTAGAGGGCGTAGCACACGGCGTCCAGGACGGAGGTCTTGCCCGCGCCGGTCGGGCCGTGCAGCAGGAACAGCCCGGCGCCGGACAGCGCGTCGAAGTCGACGCGCTGGGTGGAGCCGAAGGGCCCGAAGGCGGTGATGTCGAGCCGGTGCAGCCTCACCGGGCCACCTCCCGCACGGTGTGGTCGGCGCGCACGGCGTCGAACGCCTCGCGCAGCACGGCGGTCTCGGCGGCGTCGGGTCCGGCGCCGCGCACATGGGCGACGAAGTCCTGGGCGATCTGCTCGTCGCTGCGGCCCGCGAGCCGCCGGGCGTACGACACGCGGGGGTCGTCGGGGGCCCGTTCGGGGGCGAAGACCAGGCTGAGGGTGTGCGGGAAGCGTGCGGTGAGGCGGGCCATGGGCTCGGCGGGGCGGAGCGGGTCGGTGAGGGTGGCCTCGACCCAGGCGTCCTCGTGGCGGTCCAGCTCCGGGTCGGCGAGGAGGTCGTCGAGGCGGCCGCGGATACGGGCGAGGGGGCGCGGCACCGGGCAGTCGACGCGCTCGGCGGCGACCGAGCCGTCCGCGTCCAGGTCGATCAGCCACATGCTCTTGCGGTGGCCGGCCTCGGAGAAGGAGTAGGCGAGCGGCGAGCCGGAGTAGCGCACGCGCTCGGTGATGGTCTGGCAGCCGTGCAGATGGCCGAGGGCCACGTAGTCGACCCCGTCGAAGACCCCGGCGGGTACGGCGGCCACCCCGCCGACGGTGATGTCCCGTTCGCTGTCGCTGGCCTCGCCCCCGGTGACGAAGGCGTGGGCGAGGACGACGGAACGGGTGCCCGGCGGGCGGGCGGCGAGGTCGGCGCGGACGCGGTCCATGGCGGCGCCGAGCACGGCCTCGTGACCGGCCTTGCCGACGCCGAACTCGTCCTTGACCAGGGCGGGTTCGAGGTACGGCAGACCGTAGAAGGCGACGTCGCCGTGGGCGTCCCGGAGGATGACGGGGGTGCCTGCGGCGGACGGCTCGGTGCGCAGGTGGATGCCGGCGCGGTCGATGAGCCCGGCGCCGACGCCGAGGCGGCGGGCCGAGTCGTGGTTGCCGGAGATCATCACCGTGGGCACGCCGAGGTCCGCGAGCCGGTGCAGGGCGGTGTCGAACAGCTCCACGGCGGCGAGCGGGGGGACCGCGCGGTCGTACACGTCGCCCGACACGACCACCGCCTCCACCTCGCGCTCACGCACGGTGGTGACGAGGTGACCGATGAACCCGGCCTGGGCCTGGAGCAGGTTGACCCGGTGGAAGGCCCGGCCGAGGTGCCAGTCGGACGTGTGCAGGATCCTCATGGGCCCCGAGACTAACGGCCGGGTCCGACATCACGTCCGGTCGCTCCGGCACCGGCCGCCATCCCCCGCCACCCACAAGCCCCTTATGCCCGATTCACCCCAATTATCGGGTGTCTCCGTAGGCTTCGCCGCCCAGTTCGAAGCCGGCCGTGCCCGCCGTCACATCGGCGAGCCAGGACCGGAAGGCGTCCACGTCGGCGTCCGGCAGCCCGATCTCGATGGTGACGGCCTCGCCGTAGCGGACGTCGCGCACCTCGCGTCCGGTGGCGCGCAGGTCGTTCTGCACCTTGCCCGCGCGCTGGTGGTCGACGGTCACCGTGGCCAGCCGGAAGCGGCGCCGGGTGATCGTGCCGAGGGTGTCCAGGGCCTCGCCGACCGAGCCGCCGTAGGCGCGGATCAGCCCGCCCGCGCCGAGCTTGACACCGCCGTAGTAACGGGTGACCACGGCGACGACGTACCGCATGTCGCGGCGCAGCAGCATCTGGAGCATGGGCACGCCGGCGGTGCCGCCGGGTTCGCCGTCGTCGCTGGCCTTCTGCACGGAGGCGTCGGCGCCGATGACGTAGGCCCAGCAGTTGTGGGTGGCGTCGGCGTGCTCCTTGCGCACGGCGGCGATGAAGTCCTGGGCCTCCCGCTCGGTGGCGGCCGGGGCGAGGGCGCACAGGAAGCGGGAGCGGTTGATCTCGGTCTCGTGCACGCCCGCGCGGGCGACTGTGCGGTACTCGTCCTGCATCCGGCCAGCCTAGTCCGTGGCCGGACGGCCGCTTCCCGGGCGCCCGCTTCCCGGACGGCTGCTTCCCGGGCGCCCGGCCCGCGGGGCGCGGGCGGCCTCAGCCGGTCCTCGACGCCTCGGGCCGGGCGGACTCGGCGTGCCGCAGCACCGGCAGCCGCCGCGGCGGACCGGTGCCCGCCGGTCCCTTCGCCTACCCGGGGTTCCCCAGGTCGCGTACGAGGTCCAGGGCGAGCAGGCGGTCGGCGTAGGCGTAGGTCTCGAAGCGGGCGCCGTCCGGGATGCCGGGGGCGCCCGCCACCTCCCGCAGGACCCCGAGCACCGCGGGCAGGTCGAGGTCGTCCTCCCAGGCGGCGCGCAACCGGTCGCGCACCTCGCCGGGGACCGGCCGCGAGGGCCGCCGGGCCCAGCCGGCCACGGCCCGCCGCCACCGGGCGAGGGCGCGCGCGGCCTCCTCCAGCGTGGCCGGGTCCAGTCGCGCGGGTTCGCCGCGCGGTACGGCGAGCAGGGCGAGGCGCAGGGCGGAGGGGTCGGACAGCAGCGCCGCGAGCGCGGCCGGGCCGTCCCCCGCGGGCTCCCCGCCGGCCCCCGGCACCCACTCCACCGCGGCCACCGCCACCACCGGCCCCTCCCCCACCGTCTCCGCGGAGTCCCGCCGGACCACGTGGAGGGCCTGGGCCTCGCCGAGTCCGGAGGCGAGGTCGCGGCTGAACTCGAAGGGGCGGATGGCCAGCCGGGTGCCGGCCGCGCGCAGTTCCGGCTGGTCGCGGGGGGCGGTGAGGCTCGTCCAGACCGGGGTGCCGCCCAGTTCCAGGGCGCGGACGAGCAGGTCGGCGGTGAGCAGGACCCGCAGGGCCGTCGGGTCCGGACCGGAGGCATGGGCCTCGATGCGGGTCAGGCCGCGGCGGGCGGGCGCGGCGGGGACGGGCTCACCGGTTCGGGCGTCGAGGATGCGCAGCACGGGGCGAGCGTAGGGCGGGCCGGCGGCCGTATGCAGCAGCTTGCGACGTTTCCGGACAACGTGCCGGGTACGACGGGAATCCCCGCGCGCCGGAGTGACGTTTCCCCGAGACAGTTCCCGCAGCCCGAGGAGGCGGCCGATGTACGGCGACGACGCGACGATCCGCAGGATCCTGACCGAGCTGGGCGACACCTGGGCGGTGGTCGGCCTGTCCGCGAACGAGCGCCGGGCCGCGTACGGCGTGTCCCGGGAGCTCCAGCGGTTCGGCAAGCGGATCGTGCCGGTGCACCCCAAGGCCGAGACGGTGCACGGGGAGCGGGGTTACGCCTCCCTCTCGGACATCCCCTTCGACGTGGACGTGGTCGACGTCTTCGTGAACAGCGCGCTGGCCGGCCCGGTCGCCGACGAGGCCGTGGCGAAGGGCGCGCGGGCGGTGTGGTTCCAGCTGGGTGTCGTCGACCCGGCCGCCTACGAACGCACCCGGGCGGCGGGCCTGGAGATGGTCATGGACCGCTGCCCGGCCATCGAGATCCCGCGGCTGGGCTGAGCCTCTTCCGCCCACGGCCCCCGGCGGGAGGACGCCCCGCTCAGTGTCCCGTCAGGCGGTGGTCCGCCGTCTTCAGGGCCTCCTCGACCAGGCGCCGCAGGTGTCCGTGGCGCAGGGAGTAGATCACCCGGCGGCCCTCCTTGCGGGTGTCCACCAGACCGGCGAGCCGCAGCCGGGCCAGGTGCTGGCTGACGGCCGGGCGGGCGGCGCCGCACGCCTCGGTGAGCGTGGTGACATCGGCCTCGCCCGCCGTCAGCGCGTACAGCAGGGCGAGGCGGGTGCGGTCGCCCAGCAGCGCGAGCAGGTCGGCGGCGACCGCGAACCGCTCCTCGTCCGCGTCCCCGCCCGCGCTGTGCTCGTGCGCATCGTGCGCAGGTGATAGGTGCATGCGTGCGCTCATACGCACATAATGGCCGCGTGGGCGCCGCGCGTCCACTCCCGCCCACCGGAAGGGGACCGACGTGAGCGACCGGCACCATCGCGACCACGGCCACGAGCACCCGGATCGCGGCCACGAAGACCCGCACCACGGCCGCGGGCACCCGCACCTCGGGCACAAGGCGCACCACGACCACAGCCACGGGCACGACCACGACCACGGGCACGACCGCGGGCACTCCCGCCGCGGTCCGCTTCGCCGCCTCCGTCATCTGCTCGCCCCGCATTCGCACGAGACGGCCGACAAGCTGGATCCGGCGCTGGAGTCCTCGGCGCGGGGGATGCGCGCGCTGTGGGTGTCACTGGCCGTGCTGGGGGCGACCGCGCTGGCGCAGGCGGCCGTGGTGGCCGTCTCCGGGTCGGTGGCGCTGCTCGGGGACACCGTGCACAACGCGGCCGACGCGCTGACCGCCGTCCCCCTCGGCATCGCCTTCGCGCTCGGCCGCCGGGCGGCGACCCGCCGGTTCACCTACGGCTACGGCCGCGCCGAGGACCTGGCCGGACTGGTCATCGTGCTGACGGTCGCCGCATCGGCGGCCTTCGCCGCGTGGGCGGCCGTCGGGCGGCTGCTGGACCCGCGTCCGGTCGCCCAGGTGCCGGCGGTCGCGGTGGCCGCGCTGCTCGGTTTCGCGGGCAACGAGTGGGTGGCCCGGTACCGGATCCGGGTGGGCCGGGAGATCGGCTCGGCCGCGCTCGTCGCCGACGGGCTGCACGCCCGCACCGACGGATTCACCTCGCTGGCCGTGCTGTTGGGAGCCGGCGGTACCGCGCTGGGCTGGCACCTGGCCGACCCCGTCGTGGGGCTGGCGATCACCGCGGCGATCGTGCTGGTGCTGCGGGACGCGGCGCGGGAGGTGTTCCGGCGGGTGCTGGACGCCGTCGACCCGGCGCTGGTGGACCGGGCCGAGCGGGCGGTGCGCGCGGTCGAAGGGGTGCGCGGGGTGGGCGAGTTGCGGCTGCGCTGGATCGGGCACCGGCTGCGGGCCGAACTCGCGGTGGTGGTGGACAGCGAGGCCACGCTGCGGCAGGCGCACGCGATCGCCGTCGAGGCCGAACACGCCCTGCTGCACGCGGTGCCGAACCTGACGGCCGCCCTGGTCCACGCCGACCCGGCGCCCGCCCCGGGCGAGACGGACCCCCATCTGGCGCTGGCCCATCACCTCACGGGATGACCGGCGGCGGGGCCCATCGCACACCCCGGCCTGCGGCTCACGCCACCCCGAGCCCCTCCAGCACGACGGCGCCGGGGAGTTCGGCGAGGGCCTTGCCGGGGACCAGGAGCTTGCCGCGCCGGCGTCCGCTGCCGATCACGACGTAGGGCAGGTCGATCACGGCCGAGTCCACCAACACCGGCCAGCCGGCGGGCAGTCCGAGCGGGGTGATACCGCCGTACTCCATGCCGGTCTCGCCGGTCGCCGTCTCCATCGGGGCGAACGACGCCTTGCGGGCGCCCAGTTGACGGCGGACGACGCCGTTGACGTCGGCCCGGGCGGTGGACGGCACCACACAGGCGGCCAGCCGGGTCTCACCGGCCCGCTTGCCCGCGACCACCACGCAGTTCGCCGACCGCTCCAGCAGGTCCCGGCCGTAGTGCTCCACGAAGGTGGCGGTGTCGGCCCAGCGCGGGTCGGTGTCGACGTAGAGGATCTGGTCGGCCGGGACCGCGCCCTGCCAGGCGCGTACGGCGTCGGCGACGGGGGCGGTCAGCTCGTCGAGGCAGTCCGGGGCGGGGGTGACGGTGTCGAAGTCTCCGATGGGCGCGCGCATGAGCGCACGCTAACAAGACCGGCGGCACCGCCGTGCCGGCGTCTTGCGGAACGGACGGACGTACGGCACGGAGGGGCTCGCCGCACGAGCGGTCCTCGGGGCGCGGGCGGGCGCGCTCACGGCACGGGTGGTACGGACACCGCCATCACCATCTCCACGGGCACCTCACCCGTGTTGCCGTACCAGTGCGGGACGTCGGCCTCGAAGGAGGCACTGGCGCCGGCCGGCACGCGGTACTCCGTGCCGTCCACGGTGAGCGTCAGCTCGCCCGCGGTGACGTGGACCAGCTCGACCGTGCCGCCGGGGTGCGGCTCGGAGGGGCTGATGTCGCCCGGCATCAGCCGCCAGTCCCACATCTCCAGCGGTCCGGGCGCCTCGGTGCCGGCGAGCAGCCGGTTGTAGCTGCCGGCCTTGGTGTGCCAGAGCCGTACGGCCCGTTCGGCGGGGACGATCCGCACCTTCGGGCCCCGCTCGTAGTCGAGGAGCGTGGTGATGCTGATGCCGAGCGCGTCGCCGATCTTCACGACCGTGCCGATGCTCGGGTTGGTGCGGGCCTGCTCGATCTGGATGAGCATGCCGCGGCTGACGCCGGCCCGGGCGGCGAGCACGTCCAGCGTGAAGCCGCGCACGGCGCGCCAGTGCTTGACGTTGCGCGCCAGGGACTGGGTCAGGAGTTCTAGGTCCGACACATGGGGTCCAATATCCGGAAAGTCAATTATTTTAGCCAGTCGAGTTCAATGGATTGAACTACGGTGAGGTGCACTCGTGCGTTCACCGAACTGTACTGCGAGGCCGGCCATGACAGCATTCTTCGCCCTGCTCACCAGCCTCATGGACTGCTGACCCGGCGCACTTCGGCGCTGACGGTCGTGGTCGTCTCGCAGGGCATCGCGGGGGTCGTGCTCGGCGCGATCCTGCTGACGCTGGGCGCGGCGGTCGGCTTCGGCACGGTGTTCGCGCTGATCGCGGAGGCGTCCACCACAGTGACCGGGCTGTTCCTCGCGCTGTTCGTGCGGCGGGTGACGGACGTGACGGTGGGCGGGGTCGCGCTCGCCATCTCGGTGCGGCGCGGCGGGGCCGTCGTACCGGAGGGCGGGTTCCCGTGGGACTCGCTGCCCGCGCGGGCGTTCGTCGGGCTCGCCGACGTCGCGGCCAACGGCACCTACGCGATGGCCACCCGGAGCGGTCCGGTCACCGTCGCCGCCGTGCTCGCCTCCCTGTACCCGGTGGTGACCGCCCTGGCCGCACGCGGCTTCCTCAAGGAGCGGCCGCGCGGCATCCGGACGGCGGGCGCGGGCCTGGCCCTGCTGGGCACCCTGCTGCCGGCGACGGGCTGAGCCGCCGTCGCCGTCAGCCGTCGGGGTCCAGGGCGGCCAGCCGGGCCACCGCCTCCTCGTCCAGGTCGGCCAGCGCGCGCAGCTGGCCCGGTGTGACGTCGTCCGGTAGCGGCACCGGCGCGGGCGTGCGCAGCGGCGGCTGCCAGCCGGCGTCGGGCGTCCAGCGCCGTACGACCTTGGCGGGCGCCCCGGCCACCACCGCGTGGTCCGGCACCGTGCCCCGCACCACCGCGCCGGCCGCGACGACCACGTTCCGGCCGATCCGCGCCCCCGGCAGGATCACCGCGCCGGTGCCGACCCAGCAGCCCGGCCCGATCTCGACCGGCTCCATGCGCGGCCACTGCTTGCCGATGGGCTGCCGCGGGTCGTCGTAGGAGTGGTTGGTGGAGGTGACGTAGACGTACGGGCCGAAGTAGCAGTCGCTGCCGATGGTGACCGTGGTGTCCGCGATGACGTGGCTGCCCCGGCCGAGGACCACGCCGTCGCCGATGCGCAGGATCGGGTCCGGACCGAGGTCCAGGTCGGGCATCAGGCCCGCGGTGAGGGTCACCTGCTCCGCGATGATGCAGTACGACCCGAGCCGGATCCACGGTTCGCCGAAGACCGTGCCGAGCGGGAAGGCCAGCCGCGTGTGCTCGCCGATGGCGCCGAAGCGGAAGCGGCCGGGGTGCTCGGCCGTCACCGAGCCCGTGCGCCGCACCCACTCCCAGCCCGCGTGGACGGCGCGCTGGGCCAGGCGCTGACCCCAGGATGAGAACGTGTTCTTGCGCTTCGGCACCCGCTCACGTTACTCACCGGTTGTGCCCGGCGAGAGGCCGGGCCGCTGTGATCTTCGCCCCACCCGGTGTCGTACGGTTCGGGCACGGCACGCACACAAGGAGACGGTGATGACGCAGAAGGCGCTGATCGTGGGCATCGGGGGCAAGGAGCCCCAGGTCGATCCGGAGGCGTTCGTGGCACCCACGGCGTCCGTGGTCGGGGACGTCACGCTGCACGAGGGGGCCAGTATCTGGTACGGGGCCGTCGTGCGCGGGGACATAGAGAAGATCACCGTGGGAGCGCGGGCCAATGTGCAGGACAACGTCACCCTGCACGCCGATCCCGGGTTCCCGGTGCGCATCGGGGAGCGGGTGTCCATCGGGCACAACGCGGTGGTGCACGGGGCGACCGTGGAGGAGGACTGCCTGATCGGGATGGGCGCGACCGTGCTGAACGGCGCGGTGATCGGGGCGGGCTCGCTGGTGGCCGCCCAGGCGCTGGTCCCGCAGGGAATGGTGGTGCCGCCCGGGTCGCTGGTGGCGGGGGTGCCGGCGAAGGTGCGGCGGTCCCTGTCGGAGGAGGAGCGGGAGGGCGTGGTCCTCAACGGCACGCTGTACGCCGATCTGGCGAAGGCGCATCGCGAGGTGCACGAGTAAGAAGGGGTGTACCGGGGGGTATGGAGTCGGGGGGCGGACCAGTAAGGGGGGTTTCCGCCCGGCGCCGCCGCCGGTTCACTCCCCGGCGTTCACGGGCTCCGCTTCCGCTTGCCGCTGCTCCGCCTGCGCCTGGGCCTTCTTCGCCTTGCGCTTGAGGATCAGCATGGAGCCGAGTCCGATGAGGACGGCCAGGCCCAGGCCGACGTAGGAGAAGCGCTTCAGCCAGTCCTCGGCGACGATGCCGACGTAGTAGATGACGGCCGTGGTGCCCCCGGCCCAGCAGATGCCGCCGAGGACGTTGGCGATCAGGAACTTCCAGTACGGCATGTGCAGGACGCCCGCGAGGGGGCCGGCGAAGATGCGCAGCAGGGCGACGAAACGGCCGAAGAAGACCGCCCACATGCCCCACTTCTCGAAGGAGCGCTCGGCGGTGGCCACATGGCCCGCGCTGAAGTGGCGTGGGAACTTTCTGCCGAGCCAGGCCAGCAGCGGGCGTCCGCCCTTGCGGCCGATGGCGTACCCGATCGAGTCGCCGATCACCGCTCCGGCGGTCGCGCAGGCGCCGAGGATGACCGGATTGACGCCCGTGTGCTGCGACGACATCAGAGCCGCCGAGACCAGGACGATCTCGCCCGGCAAGGGGATGCCCAGGCTCTCGAATCCGATCACCAGGCCCACCACGGCGTAGACGGCGGCGGCAGGCACCGAGTCGAGCCATTCCTGGACGTGCACCGCCGGTTCCTCCCCTGTCGCTGACCTGGATGTCCTGCGTGTCCGGGCCCCGGCATGCAAAGCGCGGCCCAAGGGAAGGCTACCTGGTCGGCGCCGAACGGCCGCCTGCCCGCCCGCCCGGCGGCACCGTTCCGCCCGCCCGCCTTATGTTTCCGGACATCCCCGTGTCACGCGGGAGGGGAAGGCTCCACGCGGTTTCGCCCGGCCCGCTCCCCCAGGCCCGCAGGGGCCCGCCGCGGAAGGACGACGTCCCGTGTCCCCAGCTCCGACCCCACCCCCGTCGACGTCCACGCCCATGTCCGCGTCTACGTCGTCCACGTCCACGTCCGCCTCCGGCTCGCTTCCGCGTCCGGGCGCGGAGACCTCTCGTGTCGATCCGGAGTGTGCGGCTCCGGAGTGTGCGGCTCCGGCGCGGTCGGTGGCGTCGCGCGGGCCGGCCCGGTCGCTGCGGCTGGTGCTGTGCCTCGTTCCGGTGCTGTTCGCCGTCGGCTGGGCGGCGGCGAACCGGCCCGTCGTGTACGAGGGGTTCCGGCGGCTGGTCGCGGCCGATCCGGGGTGGCTGGCGGCGGGCGCCGGGTTCACCTGTCTGACCTGGGTGGCCGCCTCCTGTGTCCGGCAGGGCGCGCTGCCCGACCCGGTACCGCCCCGGCTGCTGCTGGCCTCGCAGTTCGCCGCTGGTGCCGCCAACCACGTGCTGCCCGGCGGACTCGGCGCGCACGCCGTCACCCTGCGGTTCCTGCGCGGGCAGGGCGTACCGCTGGAGCGGGCCACCGCGTCGATCGGCCTGTACTCGATCGCCAAGTCCGTCGCGAAGACGCTGGTGCTGGTGGTGTTCCTGGCGGCCTCACCGGCCCGGCGGCGCCTGGCAGAACTGATACCGGACGGGCGGCTGCTGATACCGCTCGCGGCGGGCGTGGGCGGGGCGGTCACGGTGACCGGGGTGCTGCTGGCGGTCGTACGGCCGCTGCGGCGCCCGGTGGCCGGGCTGCTGCGCACCGCCGTGTCCGACGCGCGCGCGGTGCATGCCCGGCCGCGCCGGGTGCTGGCGCTGTGGGGCGGGGCCGTGGCGATGCCGCTGGTGCAGGCCGGCGCGCTGGCCTGTGTGGCGGCTTCGCTGGGGCTGGGGCTGCCCTGGGAGCAGGTGGTGCTGGCCCATCTGGCGGCGGGCACGGCCGTCGGGGCGGTGCCCGCGCCGGGCGGCCTCGCGGTCGACGCGGCGCTGGTGTGGACACTGGTCGCCTTCGGCGCCGCGCTCGCACCGGCGACCGCGACCGTCATCGGCTACCGGGTCCTGACCGACTGGGCACCGCTGCTGCCGGGCGCGGTGGTGCTGTCCGCACTGATCCGCCGGAATGTGGTGTGAATGGAGCTTTCAGGCGTTCATGGGGTTGACTCGGATGCGGGCCACGGGCCGCGGGCCACGAACCACCGGCCGCCGGCCGCCGGGAGAAAGCCTCGTGCTTCGCGGAAGCGCCGGAAGCGCTGTGAACGGAGCTTTCAGGTGTTCTCCGCGTCAACTCGGCACCGGGAGAACCGCTCCGGCGGGCGGGGCGGGAACTGCGCGGTGTGTCGTATCGCAGCGCCCAGGGCAGTGTGAGCGAGGTTTTCAGTGCCCCGGAGGGCGGGCGGGGGCAGGGGCGGTGTGAACGCGGCTTTCAGGCGTTCACGGCTTTGACTCCCGCCGCCACCAGGCGAACCCGCCCCGCCGAACGTCAGCCACGTCCACGGAACGAAGCGAGCCGCACCGCGTGCGATTGGTGTGAACTCCGCTTTCAGGCGTTCACCGCACTAACCCCATTAACCCGCCACCGCGGTCACCCCCGCCCCACTCGAAACGCCCCGCGCGGGAAATTCCCGTGCGCTCGCTACGTACCCGGTGCCACCGTGTGGCCATGACAGGCATCGAGGCGCTTCTGATCGGCGGTCGGTCCGGTGTGGGCAAGACCACGGTCGCCTTGGAGACGTCGGTCCTCCTACGGGACGCCGGCGTCACCCACTGCCTCATCGAGGGCGACCTCCTCGACCACGTCCACCCCGCGCCTCCGGACGATCCCTTCCGCACCCGCGTCACCCGGCGCAACCTCGCCGCCCTGTGGGCCAACTACGCCGACCTGGGCGTGCGACGCCTGATCTACACCAACACCGTCAGCATCCTCGAACCGGACCTGATCCGGCAGGCCGTCTCTCCCGCCGCCCCGCCGAGGATCGTCAACGTCCTGCTCACCGCCACCGACGCGACAGCGCGCCAACGCCTCGGCGGGCGGGAACGCGGCTCCGAGCTCGACGTCCACCTGCGCCGCAGCGCCGCCGCCGCGCAGCGTCTGGAGGCGGAGGCTCCGCCGGGAACGGTACGCATTCCCACCGACCAGCGCACCGTTCGCGCCATCGCCGAGGACGTCGTGGCCGCCACGGGCTGGTCCCGCTGAGCGGCCGACGGGGCCGGATACGGCGGCAACCCCGGGATCCCTCCTGCCCGACGCCTCGCCGGCTCCTCGTACTCGTACGTCCTCACGGGCGCCGATGTCAGCGGCTCGGCCCGGCCGCTCGCCGCCTCCCCCTTGGCTCCGCGCGCCTCGGGGACGTGCTCGCTCCTCGGCCCCCTTCCCCTGACCCGCGCGCCCCGGCTTTCCCCGCAAGGGGTCACCGGTCCGGCGGCGCCCGGCCCCGCCCGACGGCCCGCCGCGAACCCCGCCCGACGCACCCGACGCACCCGGCAGGCTCGGCGCGACCGACGGGCCCGGCGCGACCGGCCGCCGCCCCGGCCCGGCACCCGCACCCGCAGGGGGCGCTTCGTCCGGCTCCGGTTCCAGCGCCCACCTCTGGTCCAGGGAACCGTCGTCGCGGTGTACGACGCCGACCGCCGTGCCCCCGCGGGCGGGCCCCGGTGCCAGGGCCAGGCCGGGGTGGTGGCGGAGCAGGATCTCGCCGTGGAGTGTGACGTCGTAGGAGACCTCCCCGGGCGGCACCGCGCAGCCGGCCAGGGCGACGGTTCCCGTGGCGGGGTCGGCGGTGAGGCAGAGGGCGGGGTCGGCGGTGCTGCGCAGGAGGCCGTCGTCCTGGTAGGTCCACTGCTGGGAACCGGCCGCCGAGCACGGCGCGAGCCGGACGCCCGCGCCCGCCGCGACCCGCTCCCCGCGCACGTCCAGGCAGCGCCCGGAGGCCAGGCCCCGCAGGGTGCCGTGGACGGTCGCGGCCGGGTCGCCGTAGGAGGCGGCGGAGTGCGCGTCGGCGCCTCCCGGGAGCGGGGAGTCCGCGACGGGCGCGGCCCAGGGGGCGCCGGGACCGGGGACACCGTTGTCATCGGACCAGCTCCTGACCGACAGGGCGGTGACGAGCAGCGCGAGGGAGGCGAGCCCGACGCCGATGGCCATGGCCTTGCGATGGCGCCCGGCGGAGAGCGGGCCTCGGGGTGCGGTCACCCGGGTCCACCGGATATGACGGTCACGACTGCCACGACTGTCATGACGGCCGGGACGGTCACGTAGGGACGGCCGGTCCTCCCGGGCGGCGCGGGCCGGTCGGGAGCCGAGGTAGCGCCGGGCGCCCCAGCCGAGCACGCTCTCGGCGAGGAGCAGGGGCAGACCGGTGTCGAAGTGGCCGAGTTGCTCGGCGGCGTACCGGCAGTGCGGGCAGACCGTCAGATGCCGGCGCACTTCCGGCAGCAGGGGGCCGCCGCGGCGCAGCGGGATGTCCAGGAGCCGGTTGTGGAAGCGGCATTCCTCGGTGGGCGCGAGTTCCCGGTGAGCGCGTAGGCAACCGGCGCGGAATTGCTCGCGTGCCCGTTCCAGCGCGGCCGTCGCGGTGACCGTGTCGATACCCAGCAGACCAGCGGGTATGTTTATGGGTTCGGCCTCGACCTCGGTATGCCAGAGAAGGCATTGCGCGGCGCTGGGAAGGGACCGGAAGGCGTGGGCGGCGAGCCATCTGCTTTCCGCCGGGCCGGGCTTTGTCGCGCGCAGTCCGCGACCGCCGGTGGTTTTGCGCAATTCCGGCAGGACGGTGCGGACGGCGTCGTCCGCCGCCCAGGTACGGACCGTGTCGCGGACGGCGACGAGCAGCCGCGGCCGCAGGGCGCCGCCGGTCACGCCGGTCGCGCGTGGCATGCCGGGCACGCCGACCGTTCCGGTCACGCGCGGCGCACCGCTCCCGCCGACTCCGGTCCCCTCAGCCCTGCCGGTCACGCCGGTCGTCGCCTCTGTGAGCACCTGCTGGAAGGCCGCGGCGGCGACGAGTTGGGCGGTGGGGCCGGTGACGGCCAGGCAGACCACGGCGTGGTCGAGGGTGGCCCGCCAGTGCCGGGCCAGCAGCAGCGCGACGGCGTGCCGGTGGCCGTCGGCGTCCGGGCCGCCGAGCCTGGCGAGGAGGGCGGGGTCGGACTCCCCGGCGGGGCCGGGCAGGGGCGGGTAGGGCGGGCGTGGGGGGTAAGGGGGCTGCACGGAAACACTTCCTTTCCAGCCGCAGGACCGCATGCGCGCGGGCGTCCCGTGGAAAACAGTGCCTGTCGGTGCATACGTGCATACCTAAAGGGCCGGCCGGACGTCGGCGTCCGCCTTTGCCCTCCCGCAGGGAGGCTCCCCTTGGCACAGGCGACTCACAGGAAACAAGAAGTCGGAATACCCCGGCGGTGAAGTCTGCCCTTCCCGCATTAGTTACCGCTGGTATCTCCGGACGGCGTTCGACCCGGCGGCCGACTTCTCGACGCAAAGGCCGGATGGCGGGTCAAATGTCCACTTCCGGTATTCGTGCGGTCGGTCCGGCGCGCGGCCCCGCCGACATCCGGTCAAACCATGGCCGACGCACCGTTGCGCCCTTCCTCCTCCCCGGCACGGTGCGTGATGCTCTGCTCACTGGGGGAGAGCAACGGTTCCCGCAACCCACGGAGGAGCAGACCATGCCGCTCGGAAGGATCGCCGTCTACAACGACGCGGACGGCGTGGGCATCATCACCGACGAGGACGGTGAGAGGCGCCCTTTCTCCTGCATGGAGACGCAGACGACCCGCGAGGGTCAGCGGGTCGCCTTCGAGGTGATCGGAGCGAAGGCGACCAATGTGGTCGCCATCCGGTGACCCCGCCCCGAACACCGGCGCCCCGCCCCGGTGTCGACGGGGCGGGGCGCGGTGTCGTGCGGGCCGGCGCGCGGGTTACTTCGTCCCGTCGGACGGCCTGAGCGTCCACACGACGCTCATCTCGCCGGTCACCGCGCCGTCCGCGCGCCGTATCTCGACCGACACGGGGAACTCCGGGCGCTGCCCGGCGTCGAGTTCGGCGACGACCTCGGCGGCCGGGCGGCCCAGCGTCGCGGTCGCGGTGACGGCGCCCATCGCCAGCTTCTTGTAGGTGATCTCGGCCCGCACGGCGAGCGGTACGGCGCGCGAGAGCTGGTCCCCGAAGGCGGCCAGCACGATGGCGCCGCTCGCCGACTCCCCGAGGGTGAACATCGCACCGGCGTGCGGGCCGCCCACGTGGTTGTGGTACGCGCCCTGGTCCGGCAGGGACACCACGGCCTTGTCGGCCGTGGTCTCCAGGAACTCCAGGTTCAAGGTCCGGGCCATGGGCACGGTGGCGGCGAGCATCTCGCCGATCGACATCTGGTCTGCGCTCATGGCCGCCATGTTACTCACGAGTAGCCGGGGCTGGCCAGAGAAGCGCACTAGGGTTACCGGCCATGTGGCCAGATCAGCAGCCGCCAGGGGGCGCGCAGAACCCGCAGCACGATCCGCGGCAGAACCCGTACCAGCAGCCGGGACACCCGCAGCCGAACCCGTACCAGCAGCCCGGACACCAGCAGCACCAGCAGCCCGGCCCGTACGGGCAGCAGCACCCCGGCACGCCGTACGGGCAGCAGCACCCCACCGCCCCGTACGGGCAGCAGCCCCCGGGCTCCCCGTACGGACAACAGCCGCCGAGCGGCCCGTACGGGCAGCCGCAGACCGTCCCGTACGGGCAGCCGCCGCAGTGGGGACAGCCGTCCGCGCCCGAGCCCCCGCGCGGCGGCGGCCGGACGAAGCTGGTCGCCGTCGTCGCGGCCACGGCCGTCGTGGTCACCGCGGCCGTCACCGGCTTCCTGGTGCTGGGCGGTTCGGAGGACGACGAGGCGGCCGACGGCAAGGACGCACGGACCACGAGCCCGTCGCCGACCGCCACCGCGCCCGCCTCGCCGACCGCGACCGACAACCCGCGCTCCGGCGAGGCCGTGAAGCCGACGGTCCCGGGCTGGAAGGTCGTGCTCAACCCCAAGTACGGCACGGCCTTCGACGTGCCGGCCGACTGGGACGTGCAGCGGACCGGCGTCTTCACCTTCTTCGAGGACAAGCAGAAGGGCGACGGCTCGGCGTACATCGGCTTCTCCGGCGTGTCGTCCCTCAAGCCCAGCTACTGCGTCTCCGACGACGACAAGGACGGCAGGGAGGAGACGTCGTCGCTGGCCGCGGCAGGCACCAAGGGCGAGATGGGCGCCAAGGACACCGCGAGCACCGCCCGGGGCGACTCGGCCGCCTTCGCGTTCGGCGGGTTCACGGACCAGTCCGAGGCGGCCAAGAAGTACCTGCACATCGGCGAGGCGAAGCCCTTCACCACCGCGTCGGGCGTCACCGGCAGCATCGCGACGTCGTACGTCAGCGGTGTGCCGAAGAAGAACAAGTGCGACACCGACGGCAAGGCGGTCACGTTCGCCTTCAAGAACTCCGCGGGCAACTTCGTGTCGTGGTCGCTGTACGGCGCGAAGGGCGTCAAGGAGGAGCTGTCGGACGCGACGATCGACAAGATCCTCGCCACGGTACGGCTGCACGGCGACCCGACCGTGGAGTGACGACCATGGAGTGACGACGCCCGACCGTACCGGCCGCCCCTGACCGGCCGCCCCGACCGCGCGGTGGCCCGGCCCGGCGGCGTCCCGGTCACCGCCGCCGCGCCCGCCTCTGCCTCAGCCTCAGCCTCAGCCGATGCCGAACGCGCCGTCGGGGGGCTGGGGGGAGGGTACGGCGTCGGCGTCCTCCACCGGCCGCGCCGAACCGGTGAACCGCCGTACCGCGGCCCCGTGTTCGACGCGTGCCGGGAAGGCGTCCGCCGCGGTGCGCCGGGCCAGCGCGGCCGTGTCCAGAGGGCGGTGGGAGGCCGCGACCACCACGTTGCCGAACCGCCGCCCGCGCAGCACCGCGGGCTCGGCGACCAGCGCGACCTCCTCGAACACCGCTGCCAGCGTGGCCAGTTGGGAGCGCAGGAAGCCGAACGGAGCGGCGTCGGCGAGATTGGCCAGGTAGACCCCGTCCGGCCGCAGCACCCGCTCGGCCGTGCGGACGTAGGCCAGCGTGGTGAGGTGGGCGGGCACCCGGGAGCCGCCGAACACGTCGGCGATCAGCACGTCGGCCCGGTCGTCCGGCGCGGCCCGCAGCCAGTCCCGGGCGTCGGCCGCGTGCAGCGCGATGTCCGAGCCGGCCGGCAGCGGCAGCTGCTCGGTGACCAGCTCCAGCAGCCCCCGGTCCGCCTCGACGACGTCCTGCCGAGAGCCGGGGCGGGTGGCGGCCACGTACCTCGGCAGGGTCAGCGCGCCCCCGCCGAGGTGCACCACGTCCAGCGCGCGCCCGGCCTCGGCCACGGTGTCCAGCGCGTGCCCCAGCCGCCGCGCGTACTCGAACTCCAGGTACGCCGGGTCGTCCAGGTCCACGTACGACTGCGGGGCCCCGTCGACCGTGAGCAGCCAGGCCCGCTCCCGGTCGACGTCGGGCATCAGCCGGGCGGTGCCGTGGTCGGTGGTCCGGGAGACGGGTATCGATTCGTTCACCCGGCCATTGTGGGCCCCGCGGCCGTACGTCACCGCAGGTACCCGGCGGTACCGGCCCGCCGTCGCGGCCCGCTCGGTACGGCAGGGTAGTTCGGGTCATACGGCGATCACACATGCGCGTCGGTTAGTGTCTGCGGATGCTCGATGCCAACCGCTCTGGCACCGCCCCGACCTCTCCCCCGGCTGCCACGTCCACTCCCCCGGCCGCCACGCCCTCCCTTCTGGCCGCCACGCCGGGGCCGGCCCTCGCCGCGGCCGCGCCCGGCGCCGCGGCCGTGCCCGTGCTGCCGCGCGCCGGGTGGGCCGCGCGCTGCACACGGCTGCTGCTGTCGCCGTACGCCCGCCTGTCCCTGCTGCTCGCGCTGCTGGCGGGCGGGGCGGCGGGGGTGCTGGTGTGCGAGCCGCAGCGGCTGCTGACGCACGGCTGGCCGCCGCAGCTCGGCGGGGCCGCGGCCGCCCTGGTGTTCGCGGCGGCGTACGGGCTGTGCACCGTGGTGTTCGTACCGCGCCCTCTGCTGAACCTGGCCGCGGGCGCGATGTTCGGCTCCCAGGTGGGACTGGCGACGGCGCTCGCGGGGACGGTGCTCGGCGCCGGGGTGGCGTTCGGGCTGGGCCGGGCGCTCGGGCAGGACGCGCTGCGCCCGCTGCTGCGGGGCCGCTGGCTGAACGCGGCCGACGGCCAGCTCAGCCGGCACGGGTTCCGGTCCATGCTGGCCCTCCGGCTGTTCCCGGGCGTGCCGTTCTGGGCGGCGAACTACTGCGCGGCCGTCTCGCGCATGAGCCCGCTGCCGTTCCTGCTGGCCACCGCCCTCGGTTCGATCCCGAACACGGCCGCCTACGCGGTCGCCGGCGCCCGTGCCTCGGCGCCGACCTCCCCCGCCTTCCTGATCGCGATGGCCTGCATCGCCGTACCGGCCCTGGCGGGCACGGTGGTCGCCTGGCGCAAGCGGCACCGGCTGCGCGCCGGGTGAACCGTCGCGTCCGTCCGTAGCGCCGTCCCGGGAGGGGTGTCCGATGTGGTCCAGCGTCATCGCCGTGGCCGGCACACTGCTCGGCGGCGCGCTGACCGCGCTGTTCCAGCTGCGTCGCGAGCGGGCCGCCCGCGACGAGCGCCGGGCGGAGACGCTGCGCGCGGCGCTGGGCGAGCTGGTGGCGGCCCTGGGTGACCACCGGCGGGCCCTGTGGCACCGCGAGGACCTGGTGCTGAGCGGGGCGAGCGAGGAGGCCGTCGACGCGGCCCGGGCGGAGACGCGTGCCACCCGCTCCGCGGTGACCTCCCCGCTGGTCGCGGTCTGCGTCCTCGAACCGGCCCTCACCGCCCCGGCCCGCCGGGCGGCCCTGGCGGCGTTCGCCCTGCGCGAGGCACCCGACCGTGCCGAGCTGGCCGCCCGCCGGGAGGCCGCGATCGCGGCGACGGACGACCTGGTCGCCGCGGCGGGCCGGGCGATGGCTCCGTGAGCGGGGCGGGAGCGGGGCGAGAGCGGGGCGAGAGCGGGGCGGGAGCGGGAGCGGGGTCCGGCGGACGGGCGTGGACTCACGGCGGCTTACAGGGTTGGGAAAACAAACCCCCCTAGACTGACTTCATGGCCGCTACGAAGGACCCGCGCCCCTGCTCGATCGCCGACGCCCTCGCGCTGGTCGGCGAGAAGTACTCCCTGCTCGTCCTGCGCGAGGTGTGCCTGGGCAACGGCCGCTTCGACCAGCTCGTGCGCAACATCGGCGCACCGCGCGACATCCTGGCCGCCCGGCTGCGCCGGCTCGTGGAGGCCGGCATCCTCACCAAGCGCCTGTACAGCGAGCGCCCCCAGCGCTTCGAGTACCGGCCCACGCAGGCCGGGCTGGAGCTGGAGCCGGTGCTGACGACCCTCAGGGAATGGGGCGACCGCCATCTGCGCCAGGGCTCCGACCTGCCCATGGTCGTCGAGCACAGCTGCGGCAGCCCACTGGTGTCGGTGGTCACCTGCCAGGCCTGCGGCGGGACCGTGCGCCACGAGGACCTGACCGCGCGTCCGCAGGCCCCGGGCTGGACCCTCTCGGGACCCGCGACCGCGTGAGGCCGCCGGGGCCGGCGGCGCCGGGGACCGTCAGAAGTACTCCGCCAGGTCCGTGAAGCGGTCCACCTGGAGCAGCCGTTCGGTGGTCTCGGGGAACGGGTGGTGTTCCAGCACCCAGGTGTCGGGATGCGGCACGTACACCGCGCCCAGCCCGGCGGCGAGCGCCGGCACGATGTCGGACTTCGGGGAGTTGCCGATCATCCACGTCCGCGTGGTGTCGGCCTTCAGGTCCTCCACCACCGTGGAGTACGTCTCGACCGTCTTCTCCGGCACGATGACGATCCGCTCGAACAGCGGTCCCAGCCGCGAGCGTTCCACCTTCGCCGCCTGCTCCTCGTGGTCGCCCTTGGTCAGCAGCACCAGGCGGTGCCGGGTGCGCAGAGCGGCCAGCGTCTCCTCCACGCCCGCGATCAGCACCGGCTCCTGGCGCAGGATCCGCTCGCCCAGCTCGGCGATCGCCTTGCCGTGGTCGTCGGTCGCCCGCACCTCGTGCACGCGCTCGTAACAGTCGTGCAGGCTGCGCACGAAACTCTTCGCGCCATAGCCGTACACCTGGCAGTTCTCCCGCTCGACGTCGTCCAGGACCTGCCGCAGTTCGGTCCGCGAGAGCGATTCGTGCGCGAGCAGGTCGAGGAACTCCTCGATCGCCCGCTCGAAGTAGATGTTGTTCTCCCACAACGTGTCGTCCCCGTCTACGAGAAGACACTGATCGACCCTCAAGGAGACCTCCCGGCCGCGTCGTCATAACCCTCGGGCGCGTCCCATTACACCAGTTGCGACCATGGGTGGGTCATGCCGATTTCACCCGTAAGGCGGTTCCTTGAGAACGGTGGCGCTGCGTCCCCATTCCCTGCTGCCCAGGAGGTACGACCACCGGAAGGTACTGGCGACCACGGTGGACGCGTGGGGCCGGGCCCTCTGGCTGATCTGCCCCGAGGCGGAACTGCTGCCGAACCCGCACGGCAGGCCGTCCCCGACGGCGCGCCCCTGAAGCGGTACGCGCCGTGCGTCGGGCGGGGCCGGGACCTGTACGTGCGCGGCCCCTGTTGCCGTGTCGCCGGGTGGGCCCGCTACCCTTCCTTCGTCACATGATCACCTCTTCCCCTTTCAGCACTTGGACGCCATACCTTCATGTCTTGGTTTGAATCCCTCGTCCTCGGACTCGTCCAAGGGCTGACCGAGTTCCTGCCCGTCTCCTCCAGCGCGCACCTGCGGCTGACCGCCGCGTTCTCCGGCTGGGAGGACCCGGGCGCGGCCTTCACGGCGATCACCCAGATCGGCACCGAGACCGCGGTGCTCATCTACTTCCGCAAGGACATCGGCCGGATCATCACGTCCTGGTTCCGCTCGCTGTTCGACAAGTCGATGCGCCGGAACCACGACGCGCAGATGGGCTGGCTGGTGATCGTCGGCTCGATCCCCATCGGCCTGCTGGGTGTGACGCTGAAGGACCAGATCGAGGGGCCGTTCCGCGATCTGCGGATCACCGCGACGATGCTCCTCGTCGTCGGCGTGGTCATCGGCATCGCCGACCGGATGGCGGCCCGCGACGAGACGGACCGCCGGCACCGGGCGCCCAAGCAGCGCAAGACGCTGGAGAACCTGGGCGTCAAGGACGGTCTGATCTTCGGACTCTGTCAGGCCTGCGCACTGATCCCCGGTGTCTCCCGCTCCGGCGCGACCATCAGCGGCGGCCTGTTCATGGGCTACAAGCGGGAGGCCGCGGCCCGCTACTCCTTCCTGCTCGCCATCCCGGCCGTGCTCGCCTCCGGCGCCTTCGAGGTGAAGGACTCGATGAGCGAGGGCCACGTGGACTGGGGGCCCACCCTGTTCGCGACGGTGATCGCGTTCGCCTCGGGGTACGCGGTCATCGCGTGGTTCATGAAGTGGATCTCCAACAAGAGCTTCATGCCGTTCGTCTGGTACCGCGTCGCCCTCGGAATAGTGATCATCGTCCTGGTGAGCATGGGCGTACTGAGCCCGCACGCGGCCGAATCGGCGGGGTGACCCAGGGAGGCTTCGAGGTTCACCGACCTGCTCCTCGTCGCCGACGCCCACCTCGGGCGCCGGAGTTCGCGGCCCGCTGCTTGGGCAGGCGGTGGGAGAGGGAGCCGCCTCTTGGAGAAGCCTGGCAGTCCCGCGCGTGGACGTACAGCGTCGATCCCGCCCCGGTCGCGCCGTGATGGATGACCTTCTCGCGGTCTTCGTCCGCGCGGATCGGCTGGTCGCAGCGAGCGCAGATCACCGCCGTGCCTCCCGGACCGCGCGCACCAACGTGCTGCCTTCCGGGCAGCGGTTGTGATCGTCCACGCACTGCTCGCACGCGCCGCTGTGCTGGATCAGCGCGTCCATCGCCTGCCCCTGTGCGCACGGCCGGCACGCCCGCGGGAACCAGACCCCGTCGTCGTCGCGGCGGGGGCCGAGGTCGACCGCGGTCTCGCCGGTGAGCCGGGTCCCGTCCCAGACGCAGGTCGCTCCGCGCGCCTGGTCCTGGGTGAGGGAGCCGAGTTCCGGGAGCGGCAGGACGGCGAGCGCGGGCTGTGTGCCCGCGGTGTCGCTTGGCATGAGTCAGGCCTCCACGATCAGCGCGTTTCTGGTCACGTCACCGACCGTAGAAGCCTGACAAGCCTGCAACGCTCACAGGTTCGTGAGCGTTGTGAACGTCAGAGGCCGACCCAGGCAGCCAGGTGATTCAGCGTGTCCGGGGTACGACGGGCCACATGCACGAGTCCTCGGATCGTCTCTCGGGCGCCGGGGTGGTAGCGGGTCTGCTCCGGGGCCGCCCGGCGTGCCTCCACCAAGTGCTCCAGCGCGGCCTCCGTGTGCCCGGTCTCCATCTCCGTGCGGGCCCGGTCGATGAGGAAGTGCGCGCGCCGAGACGTCGCCAGCGAGGCCGGCAGCCGCATGGTGCGAGCCTGCTTGAGCGCGTTGTCGTACTGGCCCATCTCCACTGCGGCGGACATGCGGTGCAGCTGGACATTGGCCGGGCCGAAGGACAGCCAGTGAACAGCCGAGGCATCACGCGTACGCTTCGCGAGCGTCTGGGCCTCGCTGATGTGCTGGTCGACCGCCGTCGGGTCGGCCGCTCGGGCGGCGATGACAGACGCCCCAAGATGGAGTTGCCCGCAGACGGCGAGGGCCTCGCGGGTCTCCTCGGCTTGGCCGATGATGCCGTGCCCCGAGGCGATGAGGCGTTGCCCGATGGTGTACTCGCCTTCCCGGAAGTAGACGAGGGCGCGCATGTACTGGCGGACTGCGCCCAGGCACGGGTCGGAGGCGCGCTCGGCGGCCCACGCCATCCGGTCCAGGGCGACGGCGGAGAGGTCGTAGTAGCCGAGCTTGACCGTGATGTCGTGCGCCGTCCGGTACATGGAGGCGAGGGCCTGCCACAGTTCCGTCGCCGGCGTCAGCGATGCCGTGTGGGTGAGTTCGGCGATGGCCCCGGGCAGCGCGCGGGCCGCGTTCCGTAGATGCGTGGCGCGAACTTCGGCGCACAGCCGGTCCGCCTCCGCCACCAGCTCGGCGGCCGGCCGTGAGTGGAGGTCGGGGTTGGGTCCCAGGTCGTACAGGTCGAGCGCTTCTCTGATGGGGCGTACCAGTTCTGTGAGCCGGTCACGCTGGAGTTCGGTCACGTAGGGCTGTCCCGTGAGAGTGGTGACGTCGATATTCAGGGCGCGTGCCACGGCCGCAGTGAAGCCGCCGGTCGCGGGGCGGGCGCCGCACTCCACCTGGTTGAGCAGGCTGTAGGAGTAGGGGATGCGAGCGGCGAGCGCGCGCTGTGTGAGCCCGGCGAGTTTCCGTTGTTCGCGAATCCGCGCGCCAGTGTGGTCGTCGTCCAGTCTGGGCATCCTGGTCTCCGTTCTGGGCAGCCACTTGGAACGGTACCCATACCGATATGTGAGTGCGGGCGTGCCGCCCTCCCCCGATTCCGTCCGGATCGGGGCCGGTTGCATATGGTCGGATAGGGGTCATGACCTCTCGTGTGCTGTATCTGTTCGGGTCGGCGGCGCCGCCGGTCCTCGATGTGGCCGGCGTGATCCGGGATGCGCAGAAGCGCGGCTTCGACGTGTGCCTGGGGCTGACGCCGACGGCGGCGCGGTGGCTCGGCGACCGACTCCCAGAGCTGGCCCAACTGACGGGGCATCCAGTGCGTTCGGAGTACAAGCTGCCTGGTGAGCCGGACGTGTGGCCGAAGGCGGACGTGATCGCGGTCGCACCGGCCACGTTCAACACGATCAACGCGTGGGCGCTGGGTATCACTCGGGACTTCGTTGTCGGGGTGGTCGCGGAGGGGGTCGGGAAGGGCATCCCGATGGTGGCGATGCCGTGTGTGAACGCGGCCTACGCTCGGCACCGGCAGTTCGAGCGGAGCCTCGGTGAGCTGTGGGAGGTGGGCGTGCGGGTGTTGTACGGGCCGGGTGGGTTCGTGCCGAACCAGCCGGGTCAGGGGAAGCCGCGCGAGTACCCGTGGCATCTGGTGCTGGATGAGGCCGAGCGGGTTGTCGGGCCTGCGGCGTAGGCTGGTCGCATGTCCCCCCGCTCTTGCGACCAGCCGTGGTGTGCCGCGGAGTTGGACGCGGCGGTCCGGGCCCTGTCGCATCCGCAGGCGCCGCTCACTCGGGAGCGGCAAGCGGAGTACGAGCGGCTGTGCGCCGAACTCGCGCGGGCCAGCGCGGGAACGTCACCACGGCGGCGTGACCTCCTGACCACCTCCTGAGCGAGGGAGCAGAGGCCCCGCACCCCCACCCGTCCGCACCCCAGGCCGTCGCGCTCCCGACCGGGCCTCGCGGCCCCGGGACTCCGGGGGCTCATGCGTGTTCGGTGAGGTCCTTTTCCGTCGGGGACGGGGTGTGGGCGGTGGTGACCAGGGGGCGGACCGCGAGTGTGGCGAGCGCCAGGCAGCCGGCGAAGGCCGCCCAGCCGGCCGTGCCGCGGTCGATCACCCCGGCGGTCACGATCGTCGGGCCGACGACGAACTGCAGGCCGGTACCGAGGTTGAAGGTGGCCAGGTACTCGGCGCGGCCCTCCTCGGGGGCCAGGGCGTAGGAGACGCCCCAGCCGCCCGCCGACTGGAACAGTTCGGCGCCCGTCATCACGATGACACCGGCGACCAGCAGCGCGACGACCCCCGCGGTCGCGTCGGTGTGGGCCGCGGTGATGAAGAGCAGGCAGCAGGCGACCAGTGCCCAGCCGCCGCGGCGCAGCGCGGTGACGCTGCCGTCGAGGGTGTCGGAGCCCTTCGACGCCCACACCTGCCCGAGAACGGCGACGACCGTGTTGACCACGAGCAGCACGCCGACCGTGGACCGGGGCGCTTCGGTGTGCAGCGTCACCCACAGCGGGATGCCGACGCCGAGCAGCGAGATGTGCAGGCTGAGCACCCCGTTGATCCCGGCGACGGCCAGGTGCCGCGGGTTGCGCAGGTGGTGCAGGCGCAGGGGTGCGCGCCGGGCCGAGCCGGTCTCGCCGTCGGCCGCGGGCGCCGTGGCCAGCATGGCGGCCGCGGCGAGACAGAACAGGGCGT
This sequence comes from Streptomyces sp. SudanB182_2057, assembly GCF_964272715.1. Lineage (NCBI taxonomy): Bacteria > Bacillati > Actinomycetota > Actinomycetes > Kitasatosporales > Streptomycetaceae > Streptomyces > Streptomyces sp. SudanB182_2057. The sequence goes on along the minus strand of NZ_OZ186798.1, from coordinate 6,935,377 downwards.
TGCCCAGCATGATCATGGAGAACCCGGTGCGGGTCCCGTAGCCGATCGCGACCGTGGCGGCGAGGCCGCCGAGGGAGAATCCGACGTTGTAGACGACCCGGGAGCGGGCCATCATCGCCAGCCGGCCGTCGGCGCCGACGGTGCGCTCGACGAGGGCCTGGTAGATCGGCGAGAGGGCCTGCTGGCCGACACCGATCATCGCGACGGCGATCAGGAACTGCCAGTAGGACTCGGCGAGCAGCAGGACGCCGAAGCTCAGGGCCCGCCAGACGTGCAGCAGCGCGAGCACCTGGCGCGGGCCGTGGCGGTCCGCCAGCCAGCCGAGGACCGGTTGGCAGACCAGTCCGAGCAGCCCGGCGACGGACAGGCCGAAGCCGACCTGTGCGGCGCTCAGGTCGAGGACGGCCACGAAGTAGACGGCCGAGCCGGCCAGGTAGAGACCGGTTCCGGTGCTGTCGATGAGACCGATGCCGAGGAGGGTGCGGGCGCCGCGCAGGCTTGCCGCGGGGCCGAGGAGGGCGAGGGCGAGCCGGCGGCGCCCAGGCGGTGCGGGCAGTTCGGGGGGTTCGGGGGTGGTCATGGGGCTGGCTCCTCAGGGACGGGCCGGGCGGGGGGACGGGGGAGGGACAGGGCCTCCCCCGCTCGGGTGCGGGTGCCGGGCGGGTCAGCGGTCACTTCGCGGTGTCTCGTGGACCGCCGTGGCCAGCAGGTCCGCGACCGCCTCCGGCCGGGTCCGCGCGAAGTAGTGGCCGCCGTCGGGCAGTTCGGCCAGCCGCGGTGCGCGGACCACCGTCTCCCAGCCCCCGTACGCCGCGCCGTAGCCCTCGGTGGCCGGGTCGTCGGCCGCGATCACCACGGTGCACGGCACGTCCAGCGGCTCCGGCGGCGCGGTGCGCAGGCCGAGCAGGTACGTGTTGGCGGTCAGCGAGTCGTGGCGGAAGGCGCGTACGAGCAGGTCGCGGGTCGTCTCCTCGGCCGAGTCGATCGCCGTCGAGCCCGTCCAGTCCACGACCAGGTCGCGTACGTCGTCGAAGGAGAGCCGCTCGGCGTTGCCCAGGGTGTCGCGCAGGGTGCCGGCGTCGGCGAGCAGCTTCGCGGCCAGGAACAGGTGCCGTACCGTGCGGCCCCGTTCGGTGAGGCGCCGGGCCAGGGCGAGGGCCAGGGCCGAGCCGACGCAGTGCCCCCACAGCACCAGCGGTCCGCCGGTCGTCGCGTCGATCTCGGCGGCCAGGCGTGAGCAGAGGTCGTCGAAGGGCAGCAGGTCGGCGTCCGTGGATCCCGGCGCGTGCCCGGGCAGCTCGGCGGCGGCCACGGCGACCCTGCTGTCACGCCGGGCGAGTTCCTGTGCGACCGGGCGGAAGTGCACGGCGTTGCCTCCCGCGTAGGGCAGGAAGACGACGGTCGCCGCCGCGTCGGCGGGTTGGGTGAACCGGGCCAGCAGCGTGCCCTCCTCGGAGGAGGCCGAGGGGGCCGTACCGGCTTTCTCCGCCGCGGCCTCCGCGAGCTCGCGCAGGACGGAGTTGCGCATCACGTCCCGCAGCGACACCCACTGCCTCAGCCGCACGCTCACGCGCAGCGCGGCCAGCGAGTTGCCGCCGATCTCGAAGAAGTCGTCGTCGATGCCGATGCCGTCCGGTTCGGTCTCCAGGACCCCGGCCCAGACGGCGCGGATCCGCTCGACGAACGGCGCGAGCGCGTCCTCGGTGTCCGCGGGCGCCGCCGGCCGGGTCGCCGCGGGCGCGGACGGTGCCCGCACGGCCGCCGCGGGGGCACCGTCCGGGTCCGCGAACGCGAGGACGCCGTCCGGGCGCCAGTACCCGCGCCGCCCGGTGGGGCGTCCCGCGACCACCACGTCACCGGTCGTCCCGATGGGCGCTTCCGTCCCGCCGGCCGCGTCGACCACCCTCGCTCCGTCCGGGTGGCCCGCGCTGAACGCGGCCAGTTCCGCCAGCTCGGTCTCGTCCAGCAGCACCGCCGAGTGGTGCGGGGCGTCGGGCGTGTCGACCATGTGGGTCAGGGCCCGGCGGTAGTACCCGCCGATCCGCTCGATGTGCCCGGCGTCGAACACCCCGGTGTGGTAGTGCAGGCTCAACTGCACCTCGTCGGTGTAGAAGTGCTGCGAGAACTCCGCCCGCAGCGGGAACTCGGTGATCGCCGCCGCCCGTACGTCCAGCAGCGCGAACTCCGGCAGTTCCTTCAGCGCCTTGAGCGAGTGGAAGTGCGTGAAGTTGAAGACCGTCTCGAACAGCGGGTCGGTGGTCCGCTGGTCCTGCTTCACCTTCGCCATCGGGTACCGCCGGTAGGGCAGCAGCTCGGCCTCGCTGCGGTACGTCTGCCGGATCAGGTCCGTCCAGCTCCCCTTCTCCACCTTGACCCGCAGGGGCATGGTGTTGAGGAAGACGCCCAGCGCGCGGTCCGCGCCCGGCAGTTCGGGCCGGCCGCCGTGCTCGTACCCGGTGATGACGTCGAGGTCCCCGCACAGCAGGGTGTGCACCCGCAGGTGCGCGGCGAGCAGGACGTTCTTCACCGGTACGCCCAGCCGCCCGGCCAGGGCCACGACGCGGTCCGACAGTCCCTCGGGCAGGTCGATGTCCCGGAACACCACGTCCAGGCGGTCACCGACCGCGGCCGGCCGCAGCCGCGGGATCTCGGTGTGCGGGCGTCCTTCGAGCGCCTTGCGCCAGAACTCCCGGAAGTCCGGCGAGCCGATGGCGTGCCGCTCCAGACCGATGAAGTTGCGCAGGTGGTTGACCGCCGGGGGTGTCTCGACGGTCCGCCCCTCCAGCAGGGCGTAGTAGATGCCGAACAGCTGGACGTGCACCTGGTTGATGCTCCAGCCGTCCAGCGCGGAGTTGTGCTGGCTGACGCTGTAGCGGTAGAGGCCGTCGGACAGGATGTGGATGTGGAACCGGAACAGTCCCGGCTCGTCCCAGGCGAAGGGCCGGTTCTGCTCGCGGTGGAACCACTCGTCGTACCAGGCGTCCTGCTTCCGCGTGTCGAGGTGCCGGATGTCGTGGACGACGAGCGGCAGTTCCCCGATCCGCTCGTGCACCAGCTGGAGGTACTCCGAGTACTCGTGCAGGTGGTAGCTCGTACGGAAGATCGGGTTGCGTTCGACCAGGATGCGTACCGCCTCGCGGAACAGCCCGGGGTCGATGGAGCTCCGGATCAGGTAGCTGATGATGTCGTGGTAGCTCGTGTTGCCGTGCATGATCTCGCTCTGGTAGATCAGCCCGGACTGGAGCATGGCCATCGGGTAGGCGTCCTCGATGCCTTCGGGGATGAGGGCCCGGTCGTGGTCGCCGATCAGCTCGAAGGGCCCGAACTCCGTCGGCGGGGCGTCTCCGGTCGCCGCTTCGCCGACGCCCGCCGCGAGTTCCCGCACCGTGGGGTGGGCGAAGAGCTGCTGGAAGGTGAACTCCATGCCTTCTTTGCGGGCCTTGGCGAGCACCGAGACGAAGTGGATGGAGTTGCCGCCCAGGGCGAAGAAGCTGTCCGTCGCGCCGACCCGCTCCACGCCCAGCGCCTCGGCCCAGATGCCGGCGAGGGCCCGCTCGGCGTCCGTCGCGGGCGGCACGTACGCGGTGGCCGGTGCGGCCGGTTCGGGCAGCGCCGAGCGGTCGAGCTTGCCGTTCGGTGACAGGGGGAAGGCGGCGAGCGGGACGATCCGCTCGGGGACCATGTACGCGGGCAGGGTGACGGCGGCGTGCGCGCGCAGGCCGTCCTCGGTGACGTCGCCGGCCGGGACGACGTATCCGTACAGCCGGCCCTGGCCGTCGTCGCCGGTGCGCAGCACCACGACGGCGTCGGTGACGTCCGGGTGGGCCAGCAGCCGCTGCTCGATCTCGCCGGGTTCGATGCGGTACCCGCGCAGCTTGACCTGGAAGTCGATGCGGCCGAGGTACTCGATGGCGCCGTCGGGCAGGCGCCGTACCAGGTCTCCGGTCCGGTAGGCGCGGTCCTCGCCGGGCAGCGGGCCGGTGACGAAGCGTTCGGCGGTGAGTTCCTCGCGGTGCAGATAGCCGCGGGCGAGCCCGGCGCCGGCGATGTACAGCTCGCCGGGCATGCCGACCGGCAGTTCGCGGCCCGAGGCGTCGAGGACGTACAGCCGGGTGTTGTCGATGGGCAGGCCGATCGGCACGACGGTGTCGTCGGCGGTGGTGCGATGGTGGCTGACGTCGACGGTGGCCTCGGTCGGGCCGTACAGGTTCACCAGGTCGGCACCGGTGCCGAGCCGGTGGAACGCGGTCACGTGGTGCCGGCCCAGGGCCTCACCGCTGGCGAACACGCGGCGCAGGGAGGCCAGTCGGGAGGTCGCGCCGGAGGTGCCGACGTAGTCCAGGAACGCGCCGAGCATGGTGGGGACGAAGTGCGTGACGGTCACGCCGTGCCGGTCGATCGCGTCCACGATCGCCTGCGGCTCGCGCTCGCCCCGCGGGGGCAGCAGGCACACGGTCGCGCCTTCGATCAGCCACCAGAACAGCTCCCACACCGAGACGTCGAACGCGGTCGGGGTCTTGTGGAGGACGACGTCGTCGGTGCCGAGGGGGTAGGCGCGCTGCATCCAGTGCAGGCGGTTGACGACGCTGCGGTGTTCGACGACGACGCCCTTGGGCAGGCCGGTGGAGCCGGAGGTGTAGATGACGTACGCGGCGTCGTCGGGGCTGCCGAAGGGGACCGGTTCGGCCGGTTCCGCGGCGAATGCCTCCCGCACCGCCTTCTCGAGGGCGATCACGGTGGCGCCGGTCCCCGGCAGCCGGCCGGCCGAGGCCGCGTCGGCCAGCACCAGGCTGGTCCGGCTGTCGGACACCATGTGGGCCAGCCGCTCCCGCGGCAGCGAGGGGTCCAGCGGCAGATAGGCGCCGCCGGCCCTGATCACGGCGACGATCCCGGCCAGCGCCGCGAAGGACCGCTCCGCCAGCACCCCCACGATCACATCCCGTCCGACGCCGCCGGAGCGCAGGCGTGCCGCGAGGTGGGCGGTCACCCGGTCCAGTTCGGCGTAGGTCCAGGAGCGTCCGGCGGTGACGATCGCGGTCCGCGCGGGGCGGTCCCGCATGGTCCGGGCGAACAGCTCGCCGAGCGTCACCCGGTCCGGGAAGGGGTGCGCGGTGTCGTTGGCGGCCTCGGTGATCCTGCGGTCGTCCTCGGTGCGCAGGTCGAGTCCCGCCAGCGGCTCGCGCGGTGCGGCCAGCGCCGCGGCCAGGAGGGTGCGGCACCGCTCGGCGAGCAGGTGCGCCGACTCCGGCAGGAAACGGCCGCCGTCCACGCGGACGACGATCGAGCGCCGGGCCGCGCCGAAGCCGATGAAGGTGTCGGCGGCGGGCAGCCGGTCGTCGGCGGGCGCGGTGTCGCCGAGGACGACGACCTCCGGCGGGGCGGCCACCAGCTCGACCGGGTAGTCCTCGTACGGGCGGCTCTCGCCGGCCGCCGAGCCCAGCCGGGCCGCGACCGCGGCGAGCGAGTCGTCGTCGGTGAGGGTCGCGCGCAGCGGGACGATACCGGCCAGGGCCCCCGGGTCGCCGGGAAGCCGGCCGACGACCAAGTCGTCGACGCCCGCGTAGGAGCGCAGCAACGCGAGGGCGGCGGCCGCCAGCAGCACGGCGGCGGCCTCGGCGTTGCCCCGGCTGACGGCTTCGAGGCGGGCGGCGGTGCCGGCGTCCAGCGGGAGTTCGGCCGTGTGGCGGTGGGGCGCGCGGTCGTCCACGGGCCGGTCGGCGGGGAATCCGACGGCGGTCGCGCCGGCCAGGCGCGAGGTCCAGAACGCGGCGGCCTCCGGGCGCCGGGCCGCCGCTACGCGCCGCTGGCCCGCGGTGAGGTCGGACCTCATGGGGACGGCTCCTTCGGTGTGGTCCATGGTCGTTCCTCAGAGGTCGAAGTCGAAGTCGAGGGCCGGCCCGGCCGGGGACGCTGCCGCGGGGGCGGCGGACGGGGGGACGACCGGCCCGTCGGGGTCGTCCAGCAGCCGGTCCACGGTCGCCAGCAGAAGGTCCTTGAAGCTCTCGACGGTCGGCGGGTCGAACAGCTCGGTCGCGTACTCCCAGTCGGCCCGGAGCTCCGACGGGTGGTCGTACACCTGGAGGTTCAGGTCGAACATGGTGTGTCCGGGGAACAGCGGGCGCAGGGTGCGCGGTGCGCCGAGGAAGTCGACGGCGAGCAGTTCCGTAGCGTGCAGGGCGAGCATGGTGTCGAACAGCGGGGTGCGGCCCGGTGTCTGTCCGGCACCGGTCGGCGCGGCCGGTTCGCCGGGGCCCGGGGCGCCGTGCGCGAGCGCCTCGCCGACGCGCCGCGCGGCCTGGGTGATCAAGGAGGCCGGCGGTGTGTCGGCGTCGAGCCGTAGGCAGACGGTGTCCACGAACATGCCGACGGTGTGGTCGAACGCGGCTTCGGCGCGGCCGATCGTCGGCACCCCCATGGTGACGTCGGCGCTGCCCGTCAGGGTGCGCAGGAACGCGCCGTAGGCGGCGGCGAGCACGGGGAACAGCGTGGTCCGCCGCTCGGCGGCCAGCGCGCGCATCCGTGCGGTGCGCTCCGGTCCGAAGTCCAGTGGTGTGGTGGCGCCGGCGAAGGTCCGCAGTGGGGGGCGCGGGCGGTCCGCGGGCAGCTCGGGCCTGGCCGGCGCCGTGCGGAGGACGTCGTTCCAGTAGGACCGGCCGGCCTCCCGCCGGGCCGCCGCCGCCTCGCCCTCGGACCAGGCGAGGTAGTCGGCGAAGGATCGCTCGGGCGCCTTGACGGGACGCCCGTGGTAGGCGGCGTCGAGGTCGGCGAAGACCCGGCGCAGCGAGTCGCCGTCCATGATCAGGTGATGGGTGTCGACGAAGAGCTGTGCCGTGTCCGCGTCGCGGAAGAGGGCCGCTCGCAGCAGCGGTGCGCGGCCGAGCGCGAACGGCCGGATCTCCGCGGCGGGGTCCAGCGGCGCGTGCCGCCGCTCCAGGCGGAAGTCCGCCGTGGGGACGACGCGCTGCACGGGGCCGTCCGGGCCGTCGGCGAACTCGGTGCGCAGGGCGTCGTGGACGGCGATGACCTCGGTGAAGGCGCGTTCCAGGCGGGCCGGATCGATGTCGGGTGCGAGGTCGATCAGCAGCGCGACGTTGTACTGGACCGTGTCCGGCCGGCCGCGCTGCGCGGCGTACAGGGGGCGCTGCGCCGGAGTCAGGGCGAAGGTGTCGCGCCCCCGGACCCCCTCCGGGCCGGTACGGGTCTCGGGGGGCGCGCCGTCCAGGAGCGCGGCCAGCTCACGGATCGTCGGCCGGTTCAGGATCTCCGAGACCCCGAGGGTCCGGCCGAACCCGTCCGCGATCGCCCGTGCCAGGCGTGCCGCCCCGAGCGAGTCGACGCCGAGGTCGAACAGCGAGTCCAGGACGCCGGGTGTGTCGATGCCCGGCAGCGTCTCCCAGAGGGCGACGAGCCGCTTCTCGGTCCCGGTCTCGGCGGGTACGTACTCCTCCGGCAGGTCCGGCATCGACGTCGCGTCCGGCAGCGCCGCCCGGTCCACCTTGCCGTGCGCGGTCAGCGGCAGTGCGTCGAGTACGACCAGATAGCCGGGCACCAGCTGGGGTGAGAGCTTGGACGCCAGGTAGGCGCGCAGGTCGCGGCTGTCCGGCCGGCCGTTGGCCGCGACATAGCCGACGAGGTGGCGGTCGGCCGGTTCCGGGCCCCGGTCGCGCATGACGACGACCGCGTCGGTGACCTCGGGGTGGCCGCGCAGGGCCTCCTCGATCTCGCCGGGCTCGATCCGGTGGCCCCGCACCTTGACCTGGCCGTCGGCCCGGCCGAGGAACTCGATGACCCCGTCCGCGCGTCGCCGGGCCAGGTCACCGGTCCGGTACATGCGCCCGCCGGGGCGGAACGGGTCGCTGAGGAAGCGTTCGGCGGTGAGCTCGGGACGGTTCAGATAGCCCAGCGCGACCCCGTCCCCGCCGACGTACAGTTCGCCGGCCGTGCCGGGCGGCACGGGGTGGCGGGACTCGTCGAGGACGTAGGCCGAGGAGTTGGCCGGTGGCAGGCCGATCGGGACCGTTCCGGCGGTGTCGGCCGCGGTGATGGTGTGCAGGGTGGAGAACGTCGTGTTCTCGGTGGGCCCGTAGCCGTTGACGACGCGCAGGCCCGGGCAGGCCGCCATGACGGCCGCGACGTGCCGGCCGACGACGACGTCCCCGCCGACGAACAGTTCCCGCAGCGGCGCGAACAGGCCGGGTCGCTGCCCGGCGAGCTGGCTGAACAGCGGCGACGTCAGCCACAGCGTGTTGACGGCGTGCTCGCGCAGCGCGGCGCCGAGCCGGGCGGCGTCCAGGACGGTGTCGTCGTCCACCAGCACCACCGAGCCCCCGGCCAGCAGCGGCCCCCAGACCTCGAAGGTGGTCGCGTCGAACGAGACCGCTCCGGTCTGCAGGACGCGCATGTCCGGGCCGAACCGGGCGAACCCCGAGTTGATCACCAGCCGCAGGACGTTGCGGTGCGAGACGACGACGCCCTTCGGGACTCCGGTGGAGCCCGAGGTGTACATGACGTAGGCGGGGTTCTCGGCCGGGACGCCTGTGGGCAGGGCGGTGTCCGGCGGGCCGCTCGCGTCGGCGTCCAGCACCGGCAGCCCGGCAGGGGCGGCGAGGCCGGTGCCGATGACGGCCTTCGCCCCGCTGTCGGCCAGCAGCAGGGCGACCCGCCGGGCGGGCTCGCGCGGGCCCACGGGCAGCATCGCCGCGCCCGCCTTCAGGACCGCCAGGTACGCGGTGATCCAGGCGACGCCGCGGCCCAGCCGTACCGCCACCAGGTCGCCCGGCCGCACCCCGGCCGCGACCAGCGCCCTGGCCGACGCGGTGGACGCCTCGTGCAGTCCTCCGTAGGTCGTCGTGGCCGTCGGGGTGACCAGGGCGGTGCGGTCCGGGGTGGTCTCGGCGATCCGGGTGAAGACCTGGTGGACGGTCGCGTTCCGCGGGTAGTCGGCGGCCGGACCGTGGGCGCCCGGCCCGGGGTCCGCCGGGGAGAGGGTGGCTGTCATGTCGTCGGCCTGTCGGGCTCGGAGCGGAATACGGGGCGGAAGGCCGCCTCGATGGAGGTCACGGTGGCTTCCAGGGCGGCGTGGTCGGGGGCCTGTCCGTAGACGACTCCGAGGTGGCTCTGCGTCCCGTCCCGCCGGTCGTAGGTCCGGCCGGGGACGGCGTGGATCTCCACGTGGTCGACGCCGGGCAGTGCCGTGAGCCCGTCCACGCCCTCGACGGCGCTCAGCGTGCCGCCGCCGTCGTCGGGGACCGCCAGGAAGTACTGGTAGGTGACGCCCCGGAACCGTGGGGTCAGGTCGTCGCGGACGGGCCGGCCCAGGGCGTCGTCGATCGCGAGCCGGATCAGGTTGATGCCGGTGGCGCGCTTGAGGATCTCCGGTACGTAGCCGCCGACGCGGCCGTTGACCTCGATGACGCGTGGTCCGTCGGGGGTCAGCTTGATCTCCGTGTGGGTGACGCCGCTGCTCACGCCGAGCGCCTTGACCGCGGCCGCCTCGACCGCCAGTACGGCGTCCTGGTCGGCGGCGCTCAGCGAGCACGGCAGCAGCATCCCGGTCTCGCGGAACGGCTCGGCCAGCCGGAACTTGCCGGTCACGCAGATCTGCCGGGAGCCGGTCCCGGTGTGCACGGACTCGACCGAGACGTAGTCGCCGAAGAACGGCCCGGCGACGCCCGGGTCCCCCCGCAGCAGCTCTTCCACGACGAACGCGCCGTCGGCCGGCAGCGCGCCGAGGACCGCCTCCGCCTCCTGGGCCGTCGAGAGCCGGAAGGTGTCCTTGCTCCCCGCGCCGCGCCGCGGTTTCACCACGGCCGGCAGGCCCACCGCGTCGACGGCGGCCCGCGGGTCCGGGGACAGGGGCCGGAAGCGGAGGGTGTCGACGCCCGCGGCGGCGAACGCGGCGCGCTGCTCGGCCTTGTCGGTCAGCAGCGTCACGGTCCGCGGGGTGTGGCCGCGCAGCCCGAGGGCGTCGGCGAGGCGGGCGGTCTCCCGCAGCTGGTACTCGCTGAAGGTCACGATGCCGGCCGGCCGGTGCCCGGCCACGGCCCGTACCCGCCCGGCGTCGTCCAGTCCGGTCACGTCGCACAGTGCGCCGAGGGGGGCCAGGCCGGCCCAGGCCCCGGCGACGTGCGGCCGGTTCCGGTCGCCGACGAACAGCAGGTCGCAGCCGCGGCCCGCGGCGGCGCGGATGGTGGCGGCGGAGGCCGAGCCGGTGTCGTACACGACCGCGAGCAGCGGCCGCCGAGGTGCCGTCGTCATGCCGACGCGTCCTCGGTGCGGCGCGCGAACAGCGCGGCGAGCTCGGCCGGGGTGGCGTGGACGTACAGCTCGCGCAGCGAGATCGCGGGCAGCCCCGCGCGGCGCAGGGCGCCCGACAGGCGTACCGCGAGCAGTGAGTTGCCGCCGGTCTCGAAGAAGTCGTCGTCGGGTTCCGCCCTCTCGCCGAGCACCTCGGACCACGCGCTCAGGACCTGGCCGAGGACGGTGCCGGCTCCGGTCGCTGCCGGGGCGGGTGCGGCGGCCGGCCGCTGCGCGGCCCCGGCCGGTTCCCTGAGCCGGGCGAAGTCCACCTTGCCGTTGACGGTCAGCGGCAGCGCGGCGATGGCGGTGACCGTCGACGGCACCATGTAGGCGGGCAGGTAGGAGGCCAAGCGCCGGCGGATGTCGTCCACCCGGCGGTCGCCGTCCACGACGACGTACGCCTCCAGCCGTGCGGTCGCCGAGTCGCCGGCCACGGCCTGGCGCACCGTGACGGCGGCCGCGGTCACCCCGGGGTCGGTGAGCAGCACCGAGCGGATCTCGTCCGGTTCGATGCGGAAGCCGCGCAGTTTCACCTGGCCGTCGATGCGGCCGAGGTGGTCGAGCCGGCCGTCCGGGGCCAGTCGTCCCAGGTCTCCGCTGCGGTACTGGCGGGTGCCGGTCACCGGGTCGTGGACGAAGCGCGCCGCGGTCAGCTCCGGCTGGTTCAGGTACCGGTCGGCGACGCCCGCCCCGCCGACCCAGATCTCCCCCGGCACCCCGTACGGGAGCACCGCGCCCCGGCGGTCGCGTACCGAGACGGACCAGCCGGGCAGCGCGCGTCCCACCGAACGGCTGCCCGCCGCCACGTCGCCCGGGGTCACCGTCCGGGCGGTGACGTGGACGGTGGTCTCCGTGATGCCGAACATGTTCACGAGGCGGCAGCGGGTGGCGGGGTGCCGGCGGAACCAGCCCTGGAGCATGCGCACGTCCAGGGGTTCGCCGCCGAAGACGACGAGGCGTACGGCGAGGTCGGTGCCCTTGCGCGCGTCGGCCTCCTGCAGGGCCGCGAACGCCGCCGGTGTCTGGCTGAGGACGGTGACGCCACGGGTGGACAGCAGGTCGTGGAAGTCGTCGGGCGACCGGGCCGTGTCCGCGTCGGCCACCACCAGGTGACCGCCGGTCAGCAGGCAGCCCCAGATCTCCCAGACCGAGAAGTCGAAGGCGCTGGAGTGGCAGAACGACCACACGTCGCGGGAGCCGAGGGACAGGTCCTCGCGGGTGGCGTCGACCAGGGCCGCCACGTTGGCGTGCGGGACCGCGACGCCCTTGGGCCGGCCGGTGGAGCCGGAGGTGTAGATGACGTACGCGATGCCGGCCGGGTCGGTCGCGGCCGGCCCGTCCGCCGGGGGCGAGGCCAGGAGTTCTGCGGTGGTCACGGTCGGACGGCCGGGAAACGTTTCGGCATCGGCCGCGGCCGTGACGACCGTCTTCACGGCGGCGTCGGTGACGGTGTAGGCCAGGCGCTCGGCCGGGTAGGCGGGGTCCACCGGTACGTAGGCGGCGCCGGCCATCATCACGCCGAGCATGGTCGCGACGGTGTCGACGTCGCGGCCCAGGCAGACGGCGACGTGGTCGCCGGGGGCGACGCCGCGCTCGCGCAGCCCCGCCGCGATCCTGCCGCCGCGCTCGGCGAGTTCGCGGTAGGTCAGGGTGGTGGCGTGGTCGGACACGGCCGGGGCGTCCGGCTGGGCGCGGACGAGGCCGGTGAAGGCGGCCGGGACGGTCACCGGCCGGAATCCGGTGCGGCCCGCGGTGCGTCCGCGTTCCACGATCCCGGCCGCCATGGCCGCGGGCAGCCGTGCCGCCTCGTCGAGTGCCGCGTCGGTGGTGCCGAGCGCGTAGGCGTCCAGCAGAGCGGCGAGGACGTGGGCGAACTGCTCGGCGACCACCGGCGCCATGACGGAGTCGTCGGTGGCGAGGGCGGCGGCCAGACCGCGCCCCGGCGTCACCTCCACGGTGACCGTGACGGGGAACGGCGCGGCGGTGAAGGGGACGTAGCGGTCCGGGCCCGTCTCGACGACGAACACGCCGACCGAGGGATCGGTGCCGGTGTCGGCGGTGCCGACCGCCAGGGCGAGCGCGCCGAGCGACGGGGCGTCCTCGTCGTCCTCGGGGTTCCTCGTGGTGTGGCGGGTGACCGAGTCGTCGACGAGCACGGCGAAGGGGGCCGCGTCCGCGAGGCGGTAGTGCGCCAGCGCCGCCGCCACGGCGTCCCGGGCCACCCCGGCCGCCTGTTTGGCGTCACCGACGCGCGCCCGGGCCGCCGGAACCGGCAGCCGGAGCGGCTCGCCGCGTCCCGTCCGTGCGCCCAGGCCCCAGTCGGCCGGGCCCGGCCGCGGCCCAGGCCCGGCCGGTAAGGCCACCGTGGCGTCCGCGCCCTGCGCCACGTCGGCGAGGGCCCCCAGACCGGACCGGCCGAGGCGGTCGCGGTGGGCCACGATCAGCAGGTCGGCGGTGCCGTCCGCGTAGGTGAGCACGGTCAGCCGGGCCAGGCCCGGGACCGGTCTGCCGATCTCGCGGGTGCGGCGTTCCTCGGCGGCGGGGTCGTCGGCGGCGGCCGCGACGGGCTCGGCCCAGACGCGGAGGCCGGCCAGTGCCCCCTGCCGTTCGGCGGCCGTGGCGAGCCGGCCGCGCAGGCCGTCGATGTCGGCGTCGCCCGTGCCGAGCCGCCGGATCAGGGCGTGGCTGCCTTTGTCGGTGGTGCTCCGTGCCGCTCGGGCGGTGGTCGGTGCCATGGTGGTCTGGTTCCTTCGGAGATCGGCCGGCGGTGAGCCGGAGGCGACGACGCGGCGTGACCGGTGACACGCCGGGCGCGGTGGCGTCCCGGCGGGTGGCCCGGGGTGCGGGGCGGGTGGGGGCGGCGCGCCGGCCGGTCCCTTCGCCGCCGCGGCGGGAAGGGAGCGGTCGGCGAATGCCGCCGCTGTTCTCGTGGGGTTCGGCGGGTCCTGCCGGGCAGGTCAGCGGGCCGTGAAGCCGGAGTCGACGGTGATGACGGTGCCGGTGACCCTCCGGGACTCGCCGCTGACCAGCCAGACCGCGGCGTCCGCCACGTCGAGCGGGTCGACCAGGACGTTGGTCGGCACCGACTCCAGGTAGACCGCTTCCTGCTCGTCGTAGCCGATGCCGAGGGCGTCGGCCACGACCGCCGTCATCTGGCCGTCCATGGCCGGGTCGTCACGCACCGGCCCGGGGCACAGGGCGTTGACCCTGATGCCGTGGGGGGCGTAGTCGAGGGCGGCCGACCGGGTCAGTCCCACGACGGCGTGCTTGCTGGCCACGTAGCCGGCGAAGTGGCGGTAGCCGACCAGGCCCGCGGTGGAGGCGACGTTGACGATGGATCCGCCGCCGTCGCGCAGCATGAGCGGGACCACCGCCTTCAGCACCCGCCATTCACCGGAGACGTTCACGTCGAGCATGACCTGCCACTCGCGCTCGGTGAACTCGTGGGCCGGTTTGCCGGAGGGGGCGCCGATACCGGCGTTGTTGATCAGCCCGGTGATGGTCCCGAAGCGGTCGGCCGCCAGCGCGACGGCGGCCTCGACCGCTTCGGCGCTGCGTACGTCGGCCGGCGCGACGAGCACGCTGGCGCCTTCCTTGCGGCACAGGTCGGCGGTGTGTTCCAGCTGGGCGGGCGAACCCAGGCTGTAGGGCACGTCGGAGAGGTCGCCGTCGACGTCGACCAGGACGAGGTCGGCGCCCTCGGCGGCGGCGCGCAGGGCGCAGGCCCGGCCGATGCCCCGGGCGGCACCGGTGATCAGGACGACGGAGTCACGCAGTCGCATCTCTGACCTCCCGCACCGGGGCCGGGCCGGACAGGGCGCCGACGACGATGTCGACGAGGGGCCGGGCGTCCTCGGCGAGGTACATGTGGCCGCCGGCCACGTCGACCCGGCGGAACGGGCCCCGGGTCACCTCGCTCCAGCCGGCCAGCGCCGTGCCCGGGACCAGCACGTCCTCCGTGGCGCACACGGCCGTCACCGGGACCTCGACGGGACCGGAGCCGGTCGGCGCGTAGCCCTCGTCCATCAGGAAGTCGGCCCGCAGCGTGCCCATGAGGAGCTCGCGCATCTCGGGGATCTCCATGGCCGGGTGCGTGTATCCGGTGGTGCGGCGGACATGGGAGAGGAACTCGTCGTCGGACATCCCGGCGGTCCTGACGGGGGCGCCCAGGAACGGCGCCCGGGCCGCGCTGACGAACAGGTGCCGCACCCGCTCCGCGTACCCGGCGTTGAGCAGCCGCAGGCAGATCTCGTAGGCCAGCGTCGCGCCGAGGAAGCAGTGGCCCAGCAGGGCGACGGGACCGGCCTTCGCGTGCTCGGCCGCGGCGGGCAGCAGGGCGTCCGCCGCGCCGTGCATGTCGGTGAACGGCTCCTCGTCCAGCAGCCGTTCCCTGCCGGGGAGGTTGAGCGGGGCGAACCGGACCGTGTCCGGGGCGAGTTTGTTCCAGGGCCGGAAGAAGCTCGCGCCGGCACCCGCGAAGGGCAGGCAGATCACACGGACGGGAGCAGGGGTACTCATGGGTCTCCTGACGGCACACGCGTGGTGCCTCGTGGGTGGGCACGGTTCTGGGCCGATCCAGGTGTCGGATCGGCTTGCGGCGAGGTGGGGAGAGCGAGACGCCTCTGGAGAAACCTCTACAGGTCAATACGTCCGCGTGCGGCGCTTGCGAGGAATTCGCGGATCACAGAGGAATTCGCGGATCATATTGGGCAGCGCGCGATTCATCTTCCCCCCGAAAGACTTTCCCATACTCACCCCGGAAGGGTGAGCGAGAGCGCGGTCGCATACCTGATGGCGGCGTCACAACCGCGTCGACTAGAGGGTATTGCCCGTACCAGCAGCCGCCAAGCTGTCAAAACGCGGCAGAATGCACAACTCCATCGCCGCCGAGATCGACGGTGTTTTCCCGCGCATGGTCACCGGTGCCCGCCCGGGGCGGCCCCACACAAAAGCGGAATGCGATCGGCCGGCGCGCGGCAAGGAGTCCGGGGCCGAGGCGCGTTTCGGACATCGTGCCGTCGGCCGCGACCCGCCCGTGACCTGCGGACCGCCCGGCGGGCGGGCGGCAGCGCACGGCCACGGGCGGACGAGCGGGCGGCGCCGGTGACCAACGCGTTGCCGTCTGCGTAGCCGGGCGGTAGCGCAGGGTCAGTGCTTGGGCCTAGGCTGTGCGGCATGTCCCCGGATACCCCGCCCCCTGGTTCCGCGCGCTCCGCCGCCGAACTGAACGAGCGGATCAGAGCGCTGTGGCTGCGCGCGGGCGGCACCCTGTCGGCCCAGGAGCGCGCGGAGTACGAGCTGTTGGTGATCCAGTGGGCCGCCGCCGTCCGCGGCCGGATCATCGAGGCGGCCTGAGGCGGCGCCCGCGGAAGGAGCCTGAGCGGTCCTACGCCCGCAGGTGCGCGAGCGCTTCCTCGGCCAGCGGGTACGGCCGTTCACCGGGCAGCAGCGCGCTCGCCCGCTCCGTCTCGTCCGCCCGTACCAGCGCGTGGATCTCCCCGGCCAGCGGGGTGACATCCTCGATGCCGACGATCCACTCGTCCGCGTACCGGGCCGCCGCCTCCCCGGCGAGGCCGAGCTGCAAGGACCGGTACGGCAGCGGGTCGTGGCGCAGGTCCCGCTCCGGGTCCCACTGCACCCGGGCCGGACTGCGCGCCAGCTCCCGCTTCCAGGCGGCCCGGTCCGGGTGCAAGGCGGGCGCGTAGTGGGACAGGCAGGCGTGGCGCAGGGCCCACTCGAAGCCCGCCCGGGTGATCTCCACGGCGAGGACGGTCTCCTGGTCCTCCTTCGTGCCCCAGCCGCAGCGGTACATCATCCACAGGAACGACGGCTTGACCCAGGTCATCCGGTCCCGTTTCCAGTCGGACGGGAAGCGGCCGGTGCGGGCGGCGGCCCGGCCGATCCCGGGGCGGTAGGCCTGGTAGACGGTGACCGTGGTGTCCGTGTACCGGGCACGGATACGGAACTTCGGTTCGGTTTCGGCGGCTTGTGCGTTCACGGGGACAGGTTCGGCCGCCGCTCCGGTACCGCACCACCGAATATTCACCCCGCAGGCCCCTTGGCTGCGCGCCCGCCGTACCCAACACTGTGGCGATGACGCAGCGTGCGGAGTTCGCGACCGTGAGGGACCGACTGGCGGTGGAGGACCTGGTCACCGCGTACGCGGTGGCGCTGGACGACGGTGACTGGGCGGCGTACCACGGGCTGTTCACGGCGGACGGGCGGGCCGACTACCGTTCGGCGGGCGGTATCGAGGGCGACGCGGGGCGGGTCGCCGCCTGGCTCGCCGAGAGCCTGGCCCGGTTCGCCATGCGGCAGCACCTGATCGTCAACCGGCAGGTGCGGTTCGGGGTCCTGGAGCACGACACCGGTGACACCGCCCGGGTGCGCGCCGACTACCTCAACCCCATGCGCCTGGACGGCACCACCGGCTCCGCCGCCCCGGACGTGGTGTGCGGCGGCCGGTACGACTTCGGGCTGCTGCGCACACCGGACGGCTGGCGCCTGCGCGAGGTCGTCGTCCACGAGAAGTGGCGCCGCCTGCCGGCCTGACCGCCCGCCACCCGGTGACGCCCGGCCTCCCGCACCGACGGGCGCCCGCCCCGCCCGGCCTCCGCACGCGCACGCCCCCGAGGCCGCCGCGCACACTGGAGGCATCGGCTGGGTAGGGAGGCTCCCTATGAGGACGATCGACCGCTGGCTGACCTCCCCTTGGCGCCGTTCGGCCGCCGCCGCCCTGTGCGGCGCGCTGCCCGTGCTCGCGTTCCCGGCTCCCTCCCTGTGGTGGTGGGCGTACGTCGCCCTGGTGCCGTGGCTGCTGCTGGCCCGGTCGGCGCCGACCGGGCGGCGGGCCGCGTACGACGGCTGGTGCGGCGGCTTCGGCTTCCTGCTGGCCGTGCACCACTGGCTGCTGCCGAACCTGCACGTGTTCATCTTCCTGATAGCCGCGCTGCTGGGCGTGCTGTGGCTGCCATGGGGGTGGCTGGTGCGCCGGCTGCTGGGCGGGCCGGCGCCGGCGGGCCGGGGTGCCGTCGCGCTGCTGGTGCTGCCGTCGGCCTGGCTGGCGGTGGAGCTGGTGCGGTCCTGGCAGGGGCTCGGCGGGCCGTGGGGCATGCTGGGCGCCAGCCAGTGGCAGGTGGCTCCGGCGCTGCGGCTGGCCTCGGTCGGCGGGGTGTGGCTGCTGAGCTTCCTGGTGGTGGCCGTCAACGTGGCGGTGGCCGCGCTGGTATCGGTGCCCGCCTCCCGCGTGCCGGCCGTCGCCTCGCTGGCCGCGACGGCCGCCGTGGCCTCGGCCGGATGGGTGTGGGCGCCGCGCCCGGAGGTGGACGGGCGGGCCCGGATCGCCGTCGTGCAGCCGGGCGTCGTCGCCGGGCGGGACAGCGCCGAGCGGCGGTTCGACCTGGAGGAGCGGCTGACCCGGCGGCTCGCCGGGCAGGACGTCGACCTGGTGGTGTGGGGCGAGTCCAGCGTCGGCTTCGACCTGGACGACCGGCCCGACCTGACCCGGCGGCTGGCCGCGCTGTCCCGGGCCACCGGCGCCGACGTGCTGGTGAACGTGGACGCCCGCCGCTCCGGCCGGCCCGGCATCTACAAGAGCGCGGTGCTGGTCGGCCCGGACGGCCCGACCGGCGACCGGTACGACAAGATGCGGCTGGTGCCGTTCGGCGAGTACATACCGGCCCGTTCGCTGCTCGGCTGGGCCACCTCGGTGGGCCGGGCCGCCGGTGAGGACCGGCACCGCGGCACCCGGCAGACCGTGCCGGACGTCGGGGACGGGCTGCGGATCGGCCCGCTGATCTGCTTCGAGACCGCGTTCCCCGACCTGGGCCGGCACCTCGCCGACGACGGCGCTGACGTCCTCCTCGGCCAGTCCTCGACCTCCACGTTCCAGCGCAGCTGGGCGCCGGAGCAGCACGCCTCGCTGGCCGCGCTGCGCGCCGCCGAGACCGGCCGCCCGATGGTGCACGCCACCCTCACCGGCGTCTCGGCGGCCTACGGCCCGGACGGGCACCGCCTCGGCCCGTGGCTCGGCACCGGAACGAGCGCCGCCCGGGTGTACGACGTACCGCTCGCGCACGGTGTCACGCCGTACGTCCGCCACGGCGACTGGCCGGCGCACGGCGCGCTGCTGGTGCTGGGCGTGCTGGGGGTGGCCGAGGGGGTGCGGGAGGTCAGGAGGCGCCGTGGCGGTCCCGCACCTCTCGTACCACCCGCTCGCACAGCTCATGGGTCGCCAGCGCGTCACGGGCGCTGAGCACCCGTCCGGCCCGTACGGCGTCGAGGAAGGCGAGGGCCGCCTGCTCGATGCCGCGCTGGCGGGGCACCGGCACCCAGTCGCCGCGCCGGCGCACGGTGGGCTGCCCCTTGTGGTCGATCACCTCGGCGAGGTTGACCACCTGGCGCTTGGTGTCCTGCCCGGACACCTCCAGGATCTCCTCGTTCGAGCCGCTGAGCCGGTTCATCACGCCGAGCGCGGTGAAGCCGTCGCCGGCGAGCTGGAGCACGACGTGGTGGAGCAGCCCGGCCTCGACGCGGGCGCGCACCGTCACGTCCTCGACCGGGCCGGGCACCAGGAAGCGCAGGGTGTCGACGACGTGGATGAAGTCGTCCAGGATCATCGAGCGGGGTTCCTCGGGCAGCCCGGTCCGGTTCTTCTGCATGAGGATCAGCTCGCGGGGGTGGTCCAGGCACTCGGCGTACCCGGGCGCGTGGCGGCGGTTGAAGCCGACGGCCAGCGGGATGCCGCGCCGCTCGGCGAGGGCGACCAGCCGTTCGGAGTCGGCGAGTTCGTAGGCGAGCGGCTTGTCCACGTACGTCGGGACGCCGGCCTCCAGCAGCCGGGTGACGATCTCGGGGTGGACGGCGGTGGGCGCGTGCACGAAGGCCGCGTCGAGACCGGCGTCGAGCAGCGAGTCCAGGGTGGTGTGCCGCTGGGCGCGCGGCAGGCGCAGGCTGTCCCCGACCCGCTCCAGGGTGGCGGGGGTACGGGTCTGGAGGTGCAGGTCGATTCCCGGCTGGGTGCCGAGCACCGGCAGATATGCCTTCCGCGCGATGTCCCCGAGTCCGATGCAGCCGACCTTCACGTGCTCTCCCCTATCGCTGGCCTGCGGGTTGTCTGCCGGAAGGATACGGGGGCCGCCAGTCGGCCACGCCGTCGAAGCCGCGGCAGGCCGGCGTCGCCGAGGAGCAGGGCGCGGCCCGGGTGGGCGGGGATCCGGGTGGGGCCCCGCAGTCGCTCGCGGGGCTGCCGGGGGCGTGGACCGGGCGGGACGCTCCCGGTCAGCGCCCGCTGACGACGGGCGACCAGCCCTCGTCGCCCGGCCCGCCGTCCTCCCCCAGCCGCAGCGCCAGCCGGCTGATCGCGGACCGGACCCCCGCGCCGTAGCCGTCGTCGGGGAGGGCGCGCGCGGCGCTGCGGGCGCGGCGCAGATGGCTGCGGGCGGCCTCGGCGCGGCCCAGTTTGTCGTAGTCGGCGGCGAGGTTCAGGTGCAGGGACGGCAGGAAGCCGCGCACGCTGTCCGGGTCGCCGCCCGGGCGGCCGTCGGTCAGTTCCTCGGCCGCCGACAACGCCCGCAGGTCCCAGGCCAGTTCGTCCGCCGGGTCGTCGTGGGTGTCGGCCAGATAGTGGGCGAGGGTGCAGCGGTGCAGCGGGTCGCCGTCCTCGCCGATCTCCGCCCACAGGTCCAGGAAGCGGCTGCGGGCCTCCTCGCGGTCGCCGCCGTGGTGCAACATCACGACCTGCCCGATCCGCGTCAGCACGGCGTCCGGTGCCGTCTGCTCCTGTCGCTCCACCACGGTGCCCTCCGGGCCGTCGCCGGTTGTTGCCGCTCCCGACGCTAACCGGCGTGGACCGGATTCCCGGACAGGCGGCGCCGACGGGCCGGCGGCCGGGCACGGGGTGGCCGAGCGCGGACGCGGTGGCCGAGCGCGGGCACGGGACCGGCGTACGCGAGGTCGCCGGCCGTGCGCTTCCCCGCGCCCCGGCGGCGGCCCGCCCCACGCTCAGTTCAGCCCAGGTTCGGGATGCGCCAGTCGATCGGCTCGTGTCCCTGCGCGGCGATCGCCTCGTTGATCTGCGTGAACGGGCGGGAGCCGAAGAACTTCCTGGCGGACAGCGGCGAGGGGTGCGCGCCCTTGACCACCACGTGCCGGGTCTCGTCGATCAGCGGGAGCTTCTTCTGCGCGTAGTTGCCCCACAGGACGAAGACCGCCGGGTCGGGGCGGGAGGCCACCGCGCGGATCACGGCGTCGGTGAACTTCTCCCAGCCCTTGCCCTTGTGCGAGTTGGCCTCGCCGGCCCGGACGGTGAGGACCGCGTTGAGCAGCAGCACGCCCTGTTCGGCCCACGGCATCAGATAGCCGTTGTCCGGGACGGGCAGGCCCAGTTCCGCGTGCATCTCCTTGTAGATGTTCCGCAGGGACGGCGGGGTCCTCACCCCGGGGCGGACCGAGAAGCACAGGCCGTGGCCCTGGCCCTCGCCGTGGTACGGGTCCTGGCCGAGGACGAGGACCTTCACCCGGTCGTACGGCGTCGCGTCCAGCGCGGCGAAGACCTCCTCGCGCGGCGGGTAGACGGGGCCCTTCGCCCGCTCCTCCTCGACGAACTCGGTCAGCTCCTTGAAGTAGGGCTGCCGCAGTTCATCGGCCAGAACCCCGCGCCAGGACTCGGGCAGCATGGCGATGTCGGTCACGTCAACGTCCTCACGATGTCGGTCAGGTACCGCGTGCGGTCACTTCCAGGCTTCAGAACCTACAGGCGACCACTGACAACCGGTGCCGCGAGGGGTCTCACCAGCTGGTCTTGCGGTGCAGCGCCCACATCATCATGATCGTCGAGGGGTCCAGGGCCTGTTCGCCGCCGGAGACGTCGACGCTGGCCGCCACGAACTGCCGGCCCTGCCACAGCGGGAGCAGCCGGGCGTCGTCCACCATGATCCGCTGGGCGGCCTCCAGGTCCTTGACCGTTTCGGCGCGGTCGCTCTCGGCGCGCGCGTGGGGCAGCAGCCGGTCGGTGATCTCCTTGGCCGGGTAGGGCGTGCCGAGCGCGTTGTGCTCGCCGACGAACGGCGCGATGAAATTGTCCGCGTCGGGGAAGTCCGGGAACCAGCCGCGTCCGAACACCGGGTACTCGTGCTTCTGGAAGCCGGCCACATAGCTCTTCCAGGGGCGGCTTCTGAGGGTGATGGCGAACAGGCCGGAGCCGTCCAGCTGCCGCTTGAGCTCCTGGAACATCAGGCCGGTCTCGGAGCCGTAGCGGTCGGTGGTGTACCAGAGGGTGAGCGGGACGCGCCGGGTGATGCCGGCGTCGGCGAGGATCTCGCGGGCCTTGGCGACGCTCGGTTCGCCGTAGTCGTCGAAGAAGCCGGTGGTGTGGCCGGTCAGGCCCTTGGGGACCATCGAGTACAGCGGGTCGACGGTGTCCTTGTAGACCTTGTGCGCGATCGCGCCCCGGTCCACGAGCTGGGCGACGGCCTTGCGCACGGCGGTCCGTCCGGCCCAGGGGTCCTCGGGGTTGAACACCAGGTAGCTGATGTCGGTGCCGGCGCCGTCGACCAGTTGCAGGTCCTCGTCGTCGTGTTCCTGGAGCGCCACGACGTCGTCGGCGGCCAGTCCGCGGTAGGTGACGTCCACGCGGTTGTCGCGCAGTGCCCGGACCATGCCGGCGGAGTCCTCGAAGTAGCGGATGGTCACCGCGTCGTTCTGCCGTTTGGCGAAGCCCTGGTAGTGCTCGTTGCCGACCAGGACGGCCCGCTCCCCCTCCTCGTAGGACTGGAGCTCGTACGGCCCGGAGCCGTGCGCGTCGGTGTCCTCGCGCAGGGAGTCCGCCGGGTAGTCGTCCGGGTCGACCAGGGACATGGCGGGGGTGGCCAGCACGAAGGGGAAGGTGGCGTCGGGCTTGTTGAGGTGGAAGACGACGTCGCGGTCGCCGGAGGTCTCCACCCGGTCCAGGCTGCCGAGCAGTCCGGCGGGGCCGCCCGGGGCGTTGATGGCACGGATGCGGTCGATGGAGTGCCGGACGGCCTCGGCGGTCAGCGGGTCGCCGTCGGCGAACTTGAGGCCGGCGCGCAATTGGCAGCGGTACGTGCGGCTCGTGGAGTCGGTGAAGGAGCAGGTCCGGGCGGCGTCGGGCTGGGGGGTGGTGGCGCCGTACGGGTAGGCGAGGAGCGTCTGGAAGATGTTGCGGTACAGCTCCCAGGAGCCGTCCCAGGCTCCGGCGGGGTCCAGCGTGCTCGGGGCGCTGGTGGTGCCCACGACGATCGGGCCCTGGTCGTCGGGGTCGCCGTCGGACAGCAGGCCGCAGCCGGCGACCAGGGACAGGGACGCGATCGCCGCGACTCTCCGCAGGAATCGGTACCGGTAGGACACGCGCACGCTCCTCGATCCGCCACACCAAGGGTCGGCAGACCATACCGCAGCGTCCGCACCCTGAACCTCCCCTGGAACAGGGCCAGTTGATCGATCCGGCGATGACGACGTTGTCAGTCCGCCAGGCGGACACCGGACGGTCTTCCGGGCGCCGTCCCGTCCGGGGACCGGGCGCCCGGAAGAGTCGGTCAGGAGACTCCCGCGTTGAGGAAGATGCCGCCGTCCACGACGAGCGTCTGACCGGTGATCCAGTCGGACTGCGCGGAGGTGAGGAACGCGGCGGCGCCGCCGATGTCGGAGGGCACCCCCAGCCGGCCCAGCGGGTAGGCTGCCGCGGCCTCCTCCTCCCGGCCCTCGTACAGGGCCTGCGCGAACTTGGTCTTGACCACGGCCGGGGCGATCGCGTTGACCCGTACCCGAGGGGCGAACTCGTGCGCGAGCTGCTGGGTCAGGTTGATCATCGCGGCCTTGCTCACGCCGTACGCGCCGATGAACGGCGAGGCCGACAGGCCGGCGACCGAGGCGATGTTGACGATGGCGCCGCCGTTGTCCTTCTGCCAGGCGTGCCAGGTCTTCTGGGCGAAGCCGAGGGCGGAGACCACGTTGGTCTCGAAGACCTTGCGGGCGACGTCGAGGTCGAGGTCCGCGATCGGGCCGAACACCGGGTTGGTGCCCGCGTTGTTGACGAGGAAGTCGACCCGGCCGAAGGCGGCCATGGTGCGCTCGACGACCTCGGTCTGGTGGGCGAGGTCGTGCGCCTTGCCGGCGACGCCGATGACCCGTTCGGCGCCGAGCCGCTCGACGGCCTCCTTCAGGGCGTCCTCGCCGCGGCCGGTGACGCAGACGCGGTCACCGCGGGCGACGAGCGCCTCGGCGACGCCGTAGCCGATGCCTCGGCTGGCGCCGGTGACGATCGCGACCCTGCCGGAGAGCTCCGGGAGTTCAGTCATGTCCGTGCTACCTCTGAATCCCTAGTCGAGCGGTCCGCCGGCGACGTACAGCACCTGGCCGGAGACGAAGCCGGCCGCCTCGCCGGTGAAGAAGGCGATGGCGTTGGCGATGTCCTCGGGCTCGCCGACGCGCTGCACCGGGATCTGGGTGGCGGCGGCCTTCTTGAAGTCCTCGAAGTCCATCTTGACGCGCTCGGCGGTGGCCTTGGTCATCTCGGTGGCGATGAAGCCCGGGGCGACGGCGTTGGCGGTGATGCCGAACTTGCCCAGCTCGATGGCGAGGGTCTTGGTGAAGCCCTGGAGACCGGCCTTGGCGGCCGAGTAGTTGACCTGGCCGCGGTTGCCGAGCGCCGAGGAGGAGGAGAGGTTGACGATCCGGCCCCAGCCGGCCTCGACCATGTGCTGCTGCACGGCCTTGGTCATCAGGAACGAGCCGCGCAGGTGCACGTTCATGACCGTGTCCCAGTCGGACACGCTCATCTTGAACAGCAGGTTGTCGCGCAGCACGCCCGCGTTGTTGACCAGGACGGTGGGAGCGCCCAGCTCCTCGGTGACGCGGGCGACGGCCGCCTGGACCTGCGCCTCGTCGGAGACGTCGGCGCCGACCGCGACGGCCTTGCCGCCGGCCGCGGTGATCTTCTCGACGGTGTCCTTGCAGGCGGCCTCGTCGAGGTCGATCACGGCGACCGCGCGGCCCTCGGCGGCCAGCCGTACGGCGGTGGCGGCGCCGATGCCGCGCGCCGCGCCGGTGACTACCGCGACCCGCTGTTCATTGGTGGACATGCTGTTTCTCCTCGCCCTTGAGAGAACCTGTCGGACCCTCGGAGAGGGCCCTCCGGTGCGGTGAGCGACCGCTTAGTACCTTCTCCACCCGTGACGCTAGAAGCCCTGGCACCCGGTGTCAACGGCAACGTCGGCCGGTGTGATCGATTACCTCACCAGGAGGTTCAGCAGGCGCTCCGTCTCGGCGGCCGGGTCGGCGGTCAGCCCGGTGTGCACGGGGCCGGGCTGGACGACGGCGGAGCGGGGCGCGACCAGCCAGCGGTAGCGGCGGCCCGCGTCGTCGCCGACCGCCTGTCCGGCCTGTTCACCGCCCGCGCAGGTGCGCTCGATCGCGGCGAGCGCGGCGCGCACCCCGGCCACGTCGGCGGCCGGGTCCAGGGCGAGCAGCCGGGCCTCGTCCAGGTGGGTGCGGGCGCCGAGGTAGCCCTGCGCGCGGCAGTAGACGACCACGCCCGCGTTGACGCACTCCCCGCGCTCCACCCGGGGCACGACCCGCAGCAGCGCGTACTCGAACACGTCCCGGTCGCCGCCCTGGCCCGCCCGGGTGATGTGCCGTTCGGTGACATGGCCGGCCATGTGGATGTGACGCTCGCTCACTTGCCCTCCTCGGTTCCGGTGCCGAGGCCGGTGATCCGCTCGGCGATGACGGCCGCGCGCGCGAGCAGCGGCCGCGCGTAGGCCCGGCGCAGGTCGTCCGGGGTGCCGAAGCCCGGCTCGCCGTCGAGCCAGACGTCCGGGATCTCGGCGGTGACCTCGGCGAGCAGGTCCTCCGTGACCTTGGGGGCGAGGTCGGCCGCGGCGGCGCGCACGTCCGGGGCGAAGCGGGCGAGGGCGTGGTCCGAGGCGTCGTAGGGACGGGCCGCCGAGGCCTCGGCGCCGGGCCAGTTGTGGTGCCAGATCATCGTGGCGCCGTGGTCGATGAGCCACAACTCCCCGTGACTGACCAGGAGATTGGGGTTGCGCCAGGACCGGTCGACGTTGTTGATCAGCGCGTCGAACCACACGATCCGGCCGGCCTCCTCGGGACTCACCGGGAAGGCGAGCGGGTCGAAGCCGAGGGCGCCGGACAGGAAGTCCATGCCGAGGTTGGTCCCGCCGCTGCCGCGCAACAGGTCCTGCACCTGCTGTTCGGGCTCACCGAGCCCGAGGACGGGATCCAGTTCCAGGGCGACCAGCCCGGGCATCCGGAACCCGAGCCGCCGGGCGAGCTCACCGCACACCACCTCGGCGACCAGGGTCTTGCGGCCCTGCCCCGCGCCGGTGAACTTCATGACATAGGTGCGGAGGTCGTCGCCCTCCATCAGCCCCGGCAGCGACCCGCCCTCACGCAAAGGCGTGATGTAGCGGGTCGCAGTGACTTCTCTCAGCAATTTCGACGGCTCCCCACTCGTTGGCCTTGCGTTCCATGGCCCCGTCCAAGGCGGCACGAAGTGAGCATAGTAACCGAGCGTGACGGCCCGCCCTCCGGCTGGAGACACGGGCATCGGCCATAAGATCGGCACGATCCGCGCCGACCTTGCCCAGAGCCGCTGGCTGGCCCAGGACTACACCGAACGCGGTGTGAAACGCCGGGAAGGGCAGCCCCGCCATGACCAGCCCTCTCGGACACCCGCCGAAACCCCGAAGGAGTCCTGACCGATGTGGTCCACCATCGTGGCCGTGCTCGGCACCCTCGCCGGTGCCGCCCTGGCGGGGTATGTGCAACGGACCGGTGACCGGCGAGCCCGCGAACACGCGCACCGTCAGGAGGTGGCGCGCGCGGTCGCCGAGTTGCTGGAGGCCATCGTCCGCCACCGTGAAGTGCACTGGCTGGCCGTCGAGTCCCGGCGCGCGGGTGCCGGCGGGACGGAGGAGGAGCGCACGGCCCGGGCGACCACCCGCAGCGCGGCCACGGTCGCCCGCGACCGGGTCGGACTCCTCGTCGTCTCTGATCCCGCGCTGCTGGAAGCCGCCGAAACCGCGTGGCGAACGGCCGTCGACCTGCACGGCATAGCCCTGGGCCCGGCGGCCGACGGCCGTTTCTCGCCCGAGGTGGAGGCAGCGCTGGAAGCCGCCCGGAACCGGTGCCGCGACGCCCACACCGCGCTCCGCATCGCGGGATCCGCGTACGTGCACGCCCGTTGAGAGGGGCCGGGGGCAGGACCCGCCTTCGCCGTGCCGCGCGCCGCGTCCGGCGCGGGCGCTCGGTCATGCCTCCCGGAGTGCCGCCGCGGCCGCTCCGGTGTCGCTCATGCCGGCTGCCCGGCCGCCAGCAGGCGTTCGGTGGCGGCGAGTTCGACGCAGAGGGCCAGCCCCTCCAGTGCGTCACCGAGCTCGTCCAGGCCCGGGTAGGTGGGCGCGATGCGGATGTTGCGATCCCGCGGGTCCTTGCCGTACGGGAAGGTGGCGCCCGCGGGGGTCAGTGCGATGCCTGCCTCCTCGGCCAGCCCCACGACCCGGGCCGCGCAGCCGTCCAGGACGTCCAGGCTCACGAAGTAGCCGCCTCGCGGGCGGGTCCAGGAGGCCACCCCGCTGCCGCCGAGGCGCTTGTCCAGGACGGTGTGGACCAGTTCGAACCTGGGCCGCAGCAGCTCGGCGTGGCGTTCCATGTGAGCGCGTACGGCCTCCGCGTCGGGCAGGAAGCGGGCGTGCCGCAGCTGGTTGACCTTGTCGGGGCCGATGGTGCGCCGGGAGAGGTGGCCCAGCAGCCAGGAGACGTTGGCGGGCGAGGAGCCGAAGAAGGCCACTCCGCTGCCCGCCATCGTGATCTTCGAAGTGGAGCCGAAGACGAACACCCGGTCCGGGTGACCGTACTCGGCACTCAGGCTTAGGATGTCGGCCGACCGCGGCGCGCCCCCGCCGAGGTGGTGCACCGCGTAGGCGTTGTCCCAGAAGACGCGGAAGTCGTCGGCCGCGGTCTCCATGGCGGCCAGCCGGCGCACCGTCTCAGGCGTGTACACGGCACCGGTGGGGTTGCTGAACTGCGGTACGCACCAGATCCCCTTGACCCGCTCCTCGGTGACCAGCCGCTCGACCTCGTCCATGTCCGGTCCGTCCGCGGTCATCGCCACCGGGATCATGTCGATGCCGAGCTTCTCGCACACCGCGAAGTGCCGGTCGTAGCCGGGCACCGGGCACAGCATGGCCGTACGCCCCTGCCTGGGCCACGGCGCGGATCCGCCCGGCAGCCCGAAGAGCACGGCGTCCACCACCGCCTCGTACATCAGTTCAAGGCTGGAGTTGCCGAAGGCGACCAGCCGCTCCACCGGTACCTGGAGCGCCTCGGAGAACGCGGCGCGCAGCTCCGGCAGTCCGTGCAGGCCCCCGTAGTTGCGGGTGTCGGTGCCGTCCTGCGCGGTGTGTCCTCCCTCGCCCGGCAGGTCCAGCAGGGGGCGGGAGAGCTCCAGTTGCCCGGCGGAGGGCTTGCCGCGGGTGAGGTCCAGGTTCAGTCCCCGGTCCTTGAGTCCTGCGTACTCCTCGCGGAGCGTGGTGAGCCGCTCGGACAGCTCGGTCTGCGTGAGTGTCGTCAGATCCATTTCCGTCATCCCCGTCCAGGGTCGAGTACGGCGCCGAGGTCCCGTTGCCAGTCCGCCTCCGGGGCCACCAGGCACAGCGGCTGCGAGGTGCTTGCCAGCCAGCCGAAGACCGGCTGTGTTCCCGCTCCGTCCGCCAGGTGCAGGGGCCGCGCGGAGGGTACCCGCGCATGGAGTTCGGCCACCGTGCCGAACTCGGGACCGCCGCTGCCCGGCAGGAGGACGGCCAGGTGCTGGGGCAGCAGCTCCGGCGCCCGCATGCCGAGGACGGCCAGGGCCGGCATGGCGGGACGGTCGCGTTTCTCGTGCACGGTCAGCCGGATCGGGCGGGCGGCCGTTCCGGCCGGGGCCGGATCCGCCGACGGGCCGGCTGCCGCCGCCTCCTTGTCCGCCTCGTGGATCGCGATGTAGCGGCGGGTGGCTTCCCAGGCGACGTGCGCGAAGAAGGCGATGCCCTCCTCCAGCAGTTCCTCCCCGTCCTCGACGGCGGCGAACTGCTCGGCCCACAGCGGCTGCGCGCCGGGGTCGACGAGGCAGGTGGCGGCGGCGCGGATCAGCAGCGGGCCGCGCTCCGCGGGGGCGCTCGCCAGCCAGTCGGCGAGCGGGGCCGAGAGCGTCACGCCGTGCGGCGCCGCGCCGTCGGCGGC
This sequence comes from Streptomyces sp. SudanB182_2057, assembly GCF_964272715.1. Classification (NCBI taxonomy): domain Bacteria; kingdom Bacillati; phylum Actinomycetota; class Actinomycetes; order Kitasatosporales; family Streptomycetaceae; genus Streptomyces; species Streptomyces sp. SudanB182_2057. The sequence continues at coordinate 6,906,820 of NZ_OZ186798.1, read as the reverse complement.
GAGCGCGAGCACGTTCTCCCAGTCGACGTTGAACGCCACGGTGTGCAGGCGTGCCCGGATCTGCCCGTCACGGATCTCCGCCTGCTTCCGGCGGTACGTCTCCCGCCGTCCCGTACGGTCGCCGTCCCGTTCCGCCCGCACGCTCGCGAAGTCGCGGAAGGTGACGGCCCCGGCGGCGCCGAGTGCTTCCGCGACCTGCCGGCGCTGGGTGTCGTAGGCCACCAGTTGCTCGGAGCGGGTCAGCAGCGCGTCCTGGAAGCGGGTGCCGCCGGAGAGCACGGTCAGCCGCGCCTCGCCGTCCAGCAGCCGGGACGCGGCCCGGGTGAGGGCGGTGAGCCGCCCGATGGCCAGGGCCTCGGCGAGGTCCGCACAGGGGCCCGGTGTCTTCAGCCCGGCCAGGTCGCGCTTGACATGTCCCCAGGCGATCTCGAAGTGCAGGGGGCCTTCCGTGCTCAGCGCCCCGGCCAAGGTCCGCTGAAGCGCGCGTACGTCGAGCCGCCCGGCGTTCTTCACCAGGGTGTGAGTGCGGAACAGCTCGGCGACCAGCGCGGCACGCCGGCTGAGCGGGTCGTCCAGCGCGCTGTAGAGGGCGTCGCCGGAGAGGACCTCCATCGTGGAGCGGACCCGTCTGACGAGTGCCTTGGTCTGCTTCTCCACGCCCTCGCGCCACCGGGGCAGAAGATGCTCGCGCAGGGTTTCCGCGTCCAGTACGGGCCCGGACCCGGACGGGAAGGCGTAAGGGGTGCGCAGCGCCGCGTGCGGCTGGTGGCGCAGCAGCGCGGGCAGCCCGCTGTCGCTGACGATGCGCTCCGGGGACGAGGCGGTCATACCTCGGTCCTTTCCAGCATCCGGTGCAGGGTGCGGCGCAGCACCGGCTCGGCGTCGTCGACGTAGGCGATGGGCTGACCGGCGGCCTCGATGCGGGCCAGGGAGCGGTAGCGGGGGTCGTCGGTGTGCCGGGGCGTGCCCTTGATCAGCACCGGGATCTCGCCGCGGGCCTCCCGGTCGACGAGGTAGCCGAAGGTCGCCCTGGTCCGTCCGCCGCGGACGACGTAGCCGCCCGTGGAGTGCTGGGCGGTCATATTGGCGTCCTTCGACGTGGCGGTGACCAGGTGGAGTTCGGCGGGCTTGCCGTGGATGGTGAGCTTCACCGCGTCGGGCGCGAGGTTCCTGATCAGGTTCAGGTCCCGGTCGGTCAGCGAGATGGCCACATAGCGGCAGGCGGCCCGCCATGCCTCGTCGCGCAGCGTGCGGTGCAGCGCCGTCACGTCGTCCCCGGCTCCCGCTCCCAGACCCATGTCGGGACGCCTGCCGTGCCGCGAGAGCTTTCTGGGCAGCGAGGCGACGTAGTAGGCGTAGGCGCGGCGGGCCTCGTCCGTCCAGCCGCGGTGCTCCTCCCGTACGGCGGCGAACGCCTCATAGTTGGTCGAGGTGGCGATGGACCAGAACGTGTGCAGAAGCTGGCCGGCGACCTCGTCGTGGCCGGTGAGGCCGCCGAGCGCGGCCTGCGGGTCGGTCGCGTCGAACAGCGGTCCGTAGTCGGTCAGCAGCCGCTTCTCCCAGGCGGCGTAGTGCTGTGCGCGGGCCCGTAGGAGCCGGCCGGGCAGCCCGTCGCGCAGCCACCGCTCGTAGTCCGTCACCCGCAGCACGTCGCTCGCGTCCAGCTCGGCGATCCAGTCGCGGAGCGTGGTCTGGTACTCCTCGACCACGTGGTCCGGAGTGCGGCAGGCCCGGTTGTACTTGCGCCCGTCCGCCAGGATCGTGAAGCGGCAGCCGGTGGGGCTGAGGGCGTCGACGACATGGGCCAGCGCCGCGCACCGGGCCAGGGAGTGCAGTTCGGCGGTGTCCGGGGAGGTGCCCCGGTTCTTGACCGGGGAGTACGGCTTGCGGGAGAAGACCGGGAAGACCAGCTGTACGGGCTCGCCGCGGGCGAGCACGGCGCGGACCCGGTCGCGCAGTGCGGTGCGCGTGAGGTGGTCCTTCTTGGTACGGAACCATCTGCCGTCGAAGAGCGCCTCGGCGATCACCTCGGGCGCCCCGGGCCTGGTCGTCCCGTACTCGCCGTGTCGCTTGCGCGCCCTGGCCAGGGCCGCGTCGACCTTGGCCGCCGCCGAGCGGGAGACCGCCGCCCGCACCGTGGGCACCACGGAGTCCAGCCAGTAGTCGGCGTCCATGGCCACGGCCTTGGTGGCGAACTCGCTCTGGGAGTAGAGGGCGAAGGGCTGTCGGCGCACACTTCTGATCAGCCGGTGGCCGTCGGATATCCGGCTCTTGCGCTGTTCCTCGTGGAGGTCTCGCGCGGACAGGGCACGCTGGGCGCCGATCAGGGCGGCCACGGACTCGTCGGCGACCGTGTCCCCGGCTGTGGTTCCAGGCATGGTGACTCCCCGTTGACTCAACGTTCGGGTGCGTTCGGCGGACGGGACAGGCGCCGCGCCTGCCTCACGGGTCGGTCCTCCGGGCGGCGGCACGCGGGCGGGCGGCGCGGAGATGGGCGACGGTGACCACGGCGCTGACCGCGAGGGGCACCAGCAGCGCGGCGTTCATGGACTCCCAGCCGAGGGCGTCCAGCACCGGTCCCGCGGCCAGCGCGCCGACGGCGGACCCGCCGAGGGTGAAGATCTCGCCGACGCCCTGGACCACGGAACGCTCCCGCGGCCGGTAGGAGGTGGCGACCAGCGCGGAACCGGAGACGTACATCAGGTTCCAGCCCACGCCGATCAGCCCCAGGGCGATCATGAAGTGCACGTGGGACAGGCCCGTCAGGGCGGTCACCGTGCCCAGTGCGCTGACGGCGGCGCCGATCAGGAGTGTCCGTCCCGCCCCGATGGACCGGGTGAGCGGTCCCGAGGCGAAGGCGGTGGCGTACATGCCGACCATGTGCCACTGGATGACCTGGGCGCCGTCGTGGACGGAGTGCCCGGCGCCGACCGCCGCGAGGGGGGCCGCGGCCATCAGCGAGGTCATCGTGAAGTACCCGACGCAGGAGCCCGTGACGCCGGCGAGGAACACCGGCTGCCGCGCGATCCGCCCGAGGGTGCGCGGGGCCGCTTCTTCGGCGGCTTCGGGCCCCGACCGGGCGGCGGCGGCCGCTTCGGTGTCCCCGGCCGTCAGCATGGACAGCACCCCGAGGGACATCAGCGCCAGCACGGTGACCAGGGCGTAGGAGCCCGTGAACTCCACGGGGCCGAGGTCCTTGACGGCCGTGGCGAGGAAGGGGCCGGCGACGGCCGCGATCACCCCGCCGGACAGGACGGTCGAGATGGCCTTGCCGCGCTCCTCGGGCGGGAACATGTCGGCGGCCGCGTAGCGGTAGTAGCCCGCGAACGCCTGGTGGACGCCGATACAGGCGATGCCGAGGCAGAAGAGCGCGAACCGCTCGGTGAGCAGCGCGGTGACCGAGAGGATGCCGCCGGTGAGCGCGGCACCGGAGCCGACCAGGAACCCGGCCTTGCGTCCGTGGCGGCTCATGAAGCGGGACGCGGGGTAGGTGGCGGCCCATGAGCCGACGCTGATGAGGGCGAACGGCAGGGTCGCGAGCGCGGGTACGGGAGCGAGTCTGAGGCCGACCAGGCCGGTGAGCGTCAGGTCGATGCTGATGCCGAAGTAGTAGAGCATCTGAGCCGACGTCAGCACCGTCATGGCGCGGCGCCGGTGCGGCGTGCCGGGCACAGGCCGCGGCGTACCTCCTTCGGCGTTTCCGTGCTCGACTTCCTGGGAGGGCTTTGTCATCGAATTCACCGGATCGGGTGGGGTGACGCGAGGACTGGCGGTGACGCGCGAGAGAGGGGCTCGGAGTTTCCACGCCCGGTGTGGATGCGCCGCACCACTTCAGGCAGGGGCCCGTCCACGTCTCGCCCCGCGGAATCACGCGGTACCCGCGCCCCACCGAAGGGATGTGGGAGCGCTCCCGCAGTGATCGGCGCTGCCCCGGAGCGTACGTTTCGGCAATCACTCCGTTCAATGGTTAATCGACACATTGGCCGGAACGCGCCGCCGCGTTCTCCGGCGAGACAAAAGGTGCGTTCAAAGCGCCGAGTGAGGATGGCACTCACCGGTTGTAGCGGACAGCGCGTCTCGCATCGTGAGCGATCTGTGGGCTCTTTTACGCCATATCCGGGCGTGTCGCGCGCGTGCTCCGCCCTCTGAACGGCCTCGGTCGTACGCCCGTACTCCAGGGCGGACATGACCGGTTCCACCGAAGGGAAACGTCGTATGAGCAGCGCCTCGTCCCACCCCAGCGTCGGTCCGGACCGTCACAGCGTCGGTCCGGACCGTCGTAGCGTCGTGGCGGCGGTCGGAGCCGCGGGGCTCGCCGCCGCGCTGACCGCCTGCGGCTCGGGCGACGACTCCGCCGGCGCCGGGGCCGCCACCACCGGGGCCGCGCCGGAGGGCGGCGGCACCGCGCTCGCCAGGACCGCCGACATCCCCGAGGGCGGCGGCAAGGTCTTCGAGGACCGGGGGGTCGTGGTCACCCAGCCGACGGCCGGCACCTACAAGGCGTTCTCCGCCGAGTGCACCCACCAGGGCTGCGCGGTCGGCAGCGTGGCGAACGGCACCATCGTGTGCCCGTGTCACGGCAGCGAGTTCTCCGCGGCGGACGGCAGCGTGCGGAAGGGACCGGCGACGAAGGGACTGGCCCCGGCGCGGATCACCGTCTCGAGTGACGACATCCGGCTGGCCTGAATCGGCCCGCTCAGCGCCGTTCCCGCGGCCCGCCGAGGCAGCCCAGTATCTCGTCGGTGGTCGTGACCGTGGCGACCAGCGCCAGGGTGTGGCGGAGCATCGCGGCCGTGTAGTCGGCGGGCACGCCCGCGACGGCGTCGGCCGGGACCACGACGGTGTAGCCGAGGTTGACGGCGTCGAACACCGCGTTGGGAACGGCCACGTTGGCCGACACCCCCGTGACGATCAGCACCCGGCAGCCGAGGTTGCGCAGCAGGGCGTCGGTCTCGGTACCGTGCAGCGGGGACAGCCCGTGCAGCCGCCGCAGGACGAGGTCCTCCTCGGCGACCTCGATCGGCGGCGCGACCCGGACCGCCGCGGTGCCGGCCAACTGCCGCACGGGTAGCCGCTCGGCGGCCCGGAACAGCCGGGTGTTGCGGCCGGAGCCCCGGCCGTCGGGGCGGCGCTCGGCGATCGCGTGCATCACCTGTACACCGCTGCGGTGGGCGGCGGCGACCAGTCTCGCCACATTGCGCAGGGCGCCCGAGGAGCGTGCCGCGCGGGCGAGTTCGGGCAGGGCCCCGTCCGGGCCGACGACCCCCTGCTGGCACTCCACGGTGAGCAGGACGGTGCCGGCGGGCTCGAGGAGTTCGCCGAGCTGCTCGTACGACGGCATGACGCGCCCCCTTGCAGACGACCGGTTCTCTTTTCTGACGCCATGTCAGAGGATCGGCTGGAGCACGATAAGTCTCCGACCGCACAAGGGAGAAGAGAGGGGGCCGCATGTCCGTCATCCGTCAGCGCCGGGGCCGCAGGATCATGATGTCGCCGGCCGAGCTGGACGAGTTCCTCACCGTCCGGCGCACCTGCCGGATCGCGACCGTCTCGGCCGACGGCTCACCGCACGTCAGCGCGCTGTGGTTCGTCTGGGACGGCACATCGCTGTGGCTGTACTCCGTGGTGCGCAGCCGGCGCTGGGCACAGGTGCGCCGCGATCCCCGGGTGGCGGTCGTGGTCGACTCCGGTGAGGAGTACGGCGAGTTGCGCGGGGCGGAGCTGTCCGGCCGGGTGGAGTCCGTGGGCGAGGTGCCGCGCCGGGGTGAGCTGTGCGCCGAACTCGACACGGCCGAGACGCTGTTCGCGCGCAAGTACTTCGGCCTGGAGGAGCTGCCGCACGACGGCCGGCACGCGTGGCTCCGGCTGACCCCGGAGAAGGTCGTGTCCTGGGACTTCCGTCAGCTGGGCGGCCTGTAGCGCTCAGCCGAGCCGTTGGGCCGCCGCCCGCAGGGCCTGGACCGCGGCGCGGATCGAGGGCCGGCGGTCGGCGTCCGCCCGCCAGATCACGTACACATGGCGGCGCACCCGCTGCTTGAGCGGCACGAGGACCACGCCGTCGGGCACCGGGTGCCGGCCCAGCAGCGGTGCGATGCACACGCCCAGCCCGGCGGCGACGAGCCCGAGCTGGGTGTGGCTCTCGCCGGCGCGGTGGCCGACGATCGGCTCCACGCCCTTGGACCGCAGGGTGAACATCAGCCACTCGTGGCAGAACTCGCCCTCGCCCCAGGTGATCCACTCGTCCTCGGCGAACTCGGCCAGGTCCACCTCGTCCCGGTCCGCGAGCCGGTGCCCGACGGGCATCGCGACCTCGGCGGGATCGTCCAGCAGGGGCGCCTTGACCAGGCCGTCGGGGACGGGCATCGGCTTGTTGTACCAGTCCAGGACCACCGCCAGGTCGACATCGCCGCGGACCACCCCGGCGATGCCCTGCTCCGGCTCCAGCTCGCTGGAGCGCACCCGCAGCCCCGGGTGCTCGGTGCGCAGCGCGCCCAGCGCGGCGGGGAACAGGCCCCGGGCCGCGGTCGGGAACGCCGACAGCCGCAGTTCGCCGACGACCTGGCCGCGGTGCGCCTCCAGGTCGGACTCGGCCAGTTCGACCTGGGACAGGATGCGCGCCGCGTGCTCCGACAGCAGCCGCCCGGCGTCGGTGAGCCGCACGCCCCGGCCGTTCTTGGCGAGGAGCCGCTGGCCGACCTCCCGCTCCAGCTTGCCCAGCTGCTGGGAGACCGCGGACGTGGTCACGTGCAGCGCGTCGGCGGCGGCGCTGACCGAGCCGTGCCGGGCCAGTGCGTCCAGGGTGCGCAGGCGCTCAAGGTTCAACATGTAAGCGATCCTAAGAGGTACCAGGCGGAAAATCTCGATTGTGCTACGAGGTTGCCTCCAGCATCGTTGTCGCCATGAGCACGATCAGTACCCGCGCCCGCAGCCGTACCCCCTCCCCCGCCACCGCCCCCGGACCCGGCCCCGCCCGGAGCCGGGCCCGCCTGGACTGGCGGCTGCGCTTCGGCCTCCTGTCCCTGATCTGGGGCTTCAGCTTCCTGCTGATCAAGGTGGGCACCGAGGGGTACGCGCCGTTCCAGGTCACCCTAGGACGGCTGGTGTTCGGCACGGCGGTGCTGGTGGCGACGATGGCCGTGAAGCGGGAGCGGCTGCCGCGCGGGGCCCGGCTCTGGGGGCACATGGCGGTCGCCGCGTTCCTGCTGAACGCCCTGCCGTTCTCCCTCTTCGCCTACGCCGAGCTGACGATCCCGTCCACCCTGGCCGGTATCTGCAACGCCACCTCCCCGCTGTGGGGCATGGCCCTGTCCCTGGTCGCGCTGTCCGAGGACCGGCCGAGCAGGGTGCGCGTGGCCGGGCTCGGGCTGGGCTTCCTGGGCGTGCTGACCGTGCTCGGTGTCTGGCAGGGCTTCCACGGGCTGGACGCCACGGGCACGGCGATGGCGCTGCTGGCCTCGCTGAGCTATCCGGTGGGCTGGATCTACGTCCGGCGGACGCTGGCCGGTACGGGCAACTCCCATCTGTCCATGACCGGCGGGCAGTTGCTGCTGGCCACGGTCCAGCTCGCGGTGGTGACGCCCCTGTTCGCCGGCGTGCCCGGGCACGTCGCGCTCGTTCCGCTGCTGGCCGTCGCCGCGCTGGGCGCGCTGGGCACGGGGCTGGCGGTCCTGCTCCAGTACGGGCTGGTGGCCGAGGTCGGGCCCACGACCGCCCAGATGGTCACGTACTTCATCCCGGTCATCGCCACGGCGGCGGGGGTGGCGGTCCTCGGGGAGTCGCTGCGGTGGACGACGCCGGTGGGGGCGGTGATCGTACTGGCCGGCGCGGCGCTGACCCAGGTGCGGGGGAAGGGCGCGTGACCGAGGCGGGGCGGAGCGCGGGTCCCGGTGACCGCGCCCCTCGGCCCGGGCGCGCTCAGCCGTAGACATGCGGCGGCGCCCCCTCGGCCGTGGACGTGCACCCGGGCCCTCGGCCCGGCTCTCAGCCGTGGACGAGCGCCCGCCCCCCTTCGTCCGGATCCCCTCACCCGTAGACGCGGGCCGGGGACGGACGTACGGCAGCCGCCACCGCGTCGGCCAGTACGGTGATGTCGCCCCGGTGAGCGGGGAGACCGTGATCCGCACGCCCTGCGGGGAGGCCAGGCGGAAGCGGGCGCCCGGGGCCACCGCCCAGCCGCTCTGCAGCAGGCGGGCGAGAGCGCCCGTCTCGTCGGGGACCGGGACCCAGACGTTCATGCCGCTGCGGCCGTGGGCGGTGACGCCGCGGTCCGCCAGCGCGTCGACCAGGGCGTCCCGCCGGGCGCCGTAGGACCGGGCCACCGCCGCCCGGTCCACCGCGCCGTGCTCCCACAGGTGGGCCACGGCGCGTTGCAGCAGCAGGCTCACCCAGCCGGGGCCGAGGCGCTGGCGGCCGCGGAGCCGGTCCACGGTGACCGGGTCCCCGGTGAGGACGGCGAGGCGCAGGTCGGGGCCGTATGCCTTGGCGGCGGAGCGGACGAAGGCCCAGTGGCGGGTGACGCCCGCGAGGGGGTGCAGCGGCAGGTCGACGATGCCGTGGCCGTGGTCGTCCTCGATGAGCACGGTGCCCGGGTGCTCGCGCAGCACCGCGCGCAGGGCACGCGCGCGCGTGGCGGTCACCGAGGCGCCGGTCGGGTTCTGCGCCCGGTCGGTGACGATCAGCGCGCGGGCCCCGGACTCCAGTGCGCGGCGCAGGTCGTCCGGGCGCGGTCCGTCGTCGTCCACGCCGACCGGGGCCGTGTGCAGGCCGAGCGCGGGGACGAGGTCCAGGAGGCTGCCCCAGCCGGGGTCCTCGACGGCGACCGTGTCACCGGGCCTGAGGTGGGCGGCGAGGACGCGTTCGATGGCGTCGAGGGAGCCGGAGGTCACGGTCAGCGGGCCCGCGGGGACGCCGTCGGCGTCGAGTTCTGCGCGGGCGAGCCGGGCGAGGTCCGGGTCCACGGGGTCGTCGCCGTAGCGGACGGGCCGCCGGTCGCCCTGTCCGGCCGCCGCCGCGAGGGCCGGGGCCAGGCGGGGCAGCAGGGCCGGGTCGGGGTTGCCCGTGGACAGGTCGCGCCCGCCGGGGGGCACCTCGACGCGCAGTTCCTCCCGGCCGGTGGTGGCCGGCTTGGCGCGGACCCGGCTGCCCCGGCGGCCGGCCGTCTCGATCACCCCGCGTTCGCGCAGGATGCGATAGGCGGCGGCGACCGTGTTCGGGTTCACCCCCAGCCGGGTCGCCAACTCCCTTAGCGGGGGCAGTAGTTGCCCCGGCTCCAGCCCGCCCGACCCGACCGCCCGTTCGACGCTGGCCGCGATCTCGGCTGCGCCGCGCCCTTCGATCCGATACTCTCCTAGCACAAAGCCCATTATGCACTAGTGCAATCAAGATCGCCATGGAGGGGACCATGCAGGGGACCACCGAGGAATCGCGGCCCGCCGCCTACGCGCCGACCGGCCGGACCGTCCCGACGCGTTCCGCCGAGCGGGCGTCGTACGACAAGGAGCTGGTGCACGCGATCCTGGACGAGGGGTACGTCTGCCACCTCGGCTTCGTCCGGGACGGCGCCCCCGTGGTGCTGCCGACGCTGTACGGCCGGGTCGGCGAGCGGCTCTACGTCCACGGCTCGACCGGCTCCCGGCCGCTGCGGATGACCGGGCAGGCCGACCCGGGCCTGCCGGTGTGCCTGACGGTCACCCACGTCGACGGGCTGGTGCTGGCCCGCTCCGCCTTCCACCACTCGGTCAACTACCGCTCGGTCGTGGTGCACGGCATCGCGCACGAAGTCACCGACCCGGAGGAGCGGCGGCTGGCCCTGGACGCGCTCGTCGACCACGTCGTACCGGGCCGGGCCGCCGACTCCCGGCCCGCCAGCAAGAAGGAGCTGGCCGCCACCGCGGTGATCCGCCTGGACCTGGAGGAGGTCTCGGCCAAGGTCCGCACCGGCGACGCCAACGACGAGCCCGAGGACCTCGCCCTGCCGCACTGGGCCGGCGTCGTCCCGCTCCGCAAGGGCTACGAGGCTCCCGTCCCCAACGGCGACCTGGCGCCCGGGACCGAGCTGCCGGACTATCTGGCGGCGCTGCGGCGGTGACGGTCCGCCCGGGGGCCGTCCGCCCGAGGGCGAACGGCCCGGGGTGACCACCGGCCACACCACGGCCGGCTCCGGACGGGCCGCAGGAGACGGTCGCCCATGGACGGCCGGCCGGTCACACCACCGTCGGCGCCGGGCGGCCGGACGCGCGGGCCTCGCTCACGGCCAGGCCCGCCACGGCGCCGAGCATCAGCAGGGTGCCTGCCGCCGTGGCCGCCGTGAGCCGTTCGCCGAGCAGGAGCACTGCGAGTACGGCAGCGGTCACCGGCTCCAGCAGCATGATCACGGAGACGGTGGCGGACCGGACGACCGCGGCTCCCGCGAAGTAGAACGCGTACGCGAGGGCCGTCGGCACGGCGGCGATGTAGAGCAGCAGGCACAGCAGCCGGACCGGGTGGGCGGTGTGCGGCAGCAGCCCCTCGTGGACGGCGAACGGCAGCAGGCACAGGCTGGTCACGGCGAAGGCACCCACCGTGGTGCCGGCGCTGTCGCCGCCGCCCCTCCCCCACCGGCGGGTGAGCAGGGTCATGGCGCCGTAGCCCGCCGCCGAGACCACGGCGAGCAGCACCCCGGCCGGACGGACGGTCGAGGCCGAGCCGCCCAGGGTGAGCACGGCCAGCCCGGCGAGCGCGCCCGCGACGGCCGCGGCACCGCCCGCGCCCAGCCGCTCGCCGAGCAGCGGCCGGGCGCCGAGCGCTATCAGCACGGGACCCGCGCCGAGGGTGACGACGGTGGCCACGGCCAGCCCGGTCGACGCGACCGCCGCGAAGTACGCGGTCTGGAACACGGCGAGGGCGGCTCCGGTGGCCAGGATCCTCGTGACCGCGCGGCGTGCCGGCCGGGCGGGGGCGGTGCGGCCGGCGCGCGGGCGCAGCAGGCGCCCGGCCAGCAGCAGGGCGAGCCCCAGCGCGCAGCGCCAGAAGGAGAGGGCGAAGGCGCCCAGGTCACTGGTCCGGTAGACCAGCGATCCGGCGGCGCCCGCGGTGCCCCAGGCGGCACCGGTGATGATCAGGTAGAGCAGGCCGCGCCCGACGGGCAGGCCGGAGGAAGTGTTCGACAACAGAATCTCTCCGCAGAAGAGCGCGTGACAGCGCGGAAGTTCGAAGGCGTCCCGCCTCGGCGGGGCGCGCTGACCTCATCTGCGGGCAGCACCGTCCGGCCCGGCGCGTACACGCGTCGGGCGAGTGTCCCGGAGGCCCGCCTCAGGCGGCCGGGGGCGGAAGGACGAGTGCGTTCTGCGGCATGATCGGGACTCTAGGCCGCGGTGCCCCGCGCGGACAACTCCGTTTCCGCGCCCTCGGCGGCGACCGGTTCGGGAGTGCCCTTGCCGGGGCCGGCGGACTGGGCGATGAAGGCGCCGACCAGGACGACCGCGCCGCCGGCGACCTGCGGCGCGGAGAGGTGCTCGCCGAGCAGCACCCAGGCGAGCACGGTGGCGATGACCGCCTCCAGGCAGGCGACGACCCCGGCGACCTGCGGTGACAGCCGGCGCACGGACAGCACTCCGGTGACGTACGCGATCACCGTGGCGACGAGCACGATCCAGGCGAGCAGGGCGGCGGCCGGTACGACGGTGCCGTTCAGGTCGGCGGAGCCGCCCAGCACCGACCAGTCCATGGTCCAGGGCCGGGCCACCGCCGTCAGCACGGCGGCGCCGACGAGCAGCCCGTAGGCGATGACCCCGAGCGGGTCCGGTGCCGTCTCGCCCGCGTCGGCGCCCTGATCGGCGAGGATGAAGTAGCCGACCTGGCAGCAGGCGGCGCCGAGGGCGAGCACCAGGCCGAGCGCGTCGAAGCTCAGCCCGGACCAGACCTCCACCACGCAGGCGAGGCCGCCGGCCGCGAGGACCACGCCGAGCGCGGCGGCACGGGTGACGGGCCGCCGCTGCACGAACCGCACCCAGCCCAGCACCAGGGCGGGCGCCAGGTACTCGATGAGCAGCGCGACACCGACCGGGATCCGGGAGAGCGCGGCGAAGTAGCAGGCCTGGACCCCGGCGACGGCGAGCAGTCCGAACCCGGCGAGCAGCGCGGGCCGGCGGCGCGGCAGGGCGCGGTGCCGCACGGCGAGCGGCAGCATCACCAGGGCGGCGCCCGCCACCCGCAGCCACACCACGTGCAGCGGGTCGAGGCCCGCCTCGATCAGCGGCTTCGCGGCCACGCCGGACCCGCCGAAGGCCAGCGCGGAGGCGAGTGCGAGGCCGAGCCCGGCTCCCTTGCCGGGACTGTCCTGACTGCTCACAGACGTATGCACCGGCACATGATGACAGGCGCCGACAGGAGCGTCATCCTTGTTGACACCTGTCTCAGCCGGTGGACGGTCCGGGCCGTTCGCCGTCCGTCCGGCCGTCGTCGGCGCGGGCCGCGGACCCGGCCTCGATCCGGGCGATCAGGTCGTGCGCCGCGATGCCGGCGCGTTCGAGCACCTCCACGGCCCGGGACCCCGGGTCGGCGACGAGTGCCGCGAGCAGATCGGTACCGGCGACGCGGTGGGCGTTCCGGCGCCGGGCACGGGTGCGGGCGCCGACGAGCGCCGCGGCAGCGGCGGGCGACCAGCGATCGGCGTCCCGGCCAGCGCCGTCGGCGGGCGGCTGCCCCGAACGACCCACCGGAGCGGCTACGACGGGGAGCGCGCCGGAGTCCTCGACGCCGGTCCGCCAGCGCAGTCCGTAGCCGATGCTGCGCTGCACGAGGTAGCCGAGGAGCCGGGCGAGCCGCCGTGGTTCGCCCACGGCGGCGCGGGCCTCGGGGTCGTGTTCCAGCAGGGTGTGGAGCAGATGGGCGGTGTCGGTCTGCCGGTCCCCGTCCCGGACGGCCCTCCTGCGGGCACCGGCGACCACCGCCGCCAGCTCCGCGTCGAGCCCGGCGGCGCCGTCCTGGTGCGGAACCGCTTGGTCGGGGGCGGTCCGGTCGGCTGTACGGGGTTGCACATCCCCTACCTCATCAGCCCCAACGGGACGGGACATCCGCGACAGGAACCATTTTCGCGTCCCACGCGGAGTGGACATCACCGGCCCCGATTTCATCCTTACGGAGGAGATCCGGCCGGTGTGCCGCCACTCCGCGCGCGCCGCCTTGCCGTCCGCGCGCCGAACCTCCGGGGCCTTCCTGACGGTTCGTCAGTATTGAATGTTCGCGCCCCTGCGGCTACGTTCCGCGGCACCGCAGCCCGGTACGCCGGATCCGAAGGGGTGGTCGCATGGCCGAAGTCAGCGCGGAGGCACGCATCCAGGCGCCGGCCGGGGAGGTGTGGGCCCGGCTCACCGACTGGCCGTCGTACGGGGCGTGGAACGCGACCCACACCGGCTTTCCGCAGGGCGGCCCCGCGAGCCTGGCCGTGGGCGGGACGTTCCGGGAGAACATGAAGCTGATGGGCTTTCCGGCGGAGGTCGACTGGACCATCGAGGAGCTGGAGCCGGCCCGGGTCCTCGCCATCCGCGGCAAGGGCCCGATGGCGGTGACCGTCGCCACCCGCTACACGCTGACCCCGGACGGGGACGCCACGACGGTCCGGATCGACGGCGAGTTCACCGGCGCCGCCGTGACGCTGATGGCGGCCAGGCTCAAGGACTCGGCGACGACCGCGCTGACCGAGTCACTGCGCAGGCTGGGCGAGCTGGTGACCTGAGGGCGAACCCCGCCGGACGCGGACCGCGAGGCGAACCGTACGGGCCGGCCGGGGTCGACGGGACCGGTTCTCACGCAGACCTCAGTGCTCGTCGGCGAGGATCAGATACAGCTTCTTGCGGGCGTCGTTGAGGACGGCCAGCGCCTTCTCCCGCTGCTCCTTGCTGCCGGTCTTCCAGACCTGGCCGAATGCCTCCATCAGACCGAAGCCGGCCTGCCGGATCTCCCCGAGGGCCTCCCAGTCGACCCCGCGCGAGGCCTCCTCCCAGGGGGCGTCGGGCCCCTCCTCGGCGGCGGCGCGCCCGCTCTCGGTGAGCGCGAACAGTTTCTTGCCGCCCTCGCTCCGGCTGGCGATCAGGCCCTCGTCCTCCAGCAGCTGGAGGGTGGGGTAGACCGAGCCGGGACTGGGCTTCCAGGCGCCGCCGCTGCGTTCGGCGATCTCCTGGATCATCTCGTAGCCGTGCATGGGCCGCTCCTTGAGCAGGGCCAGGAGCGAGGCGCGCACATCACCGCGCCGGGCCCGCCCCCGCGGACCGCCGCGCCCGCGCGGCCCCCAGGGACCGGCCCCGAACCCGGGCCCACCGGCCCCGAACCCGGGCCCACCGGGCCCGAACCCCGGCCCGCCCGGCCCGAACGGCCCGAAGGCGCCCCGCCGCCCCTCGAAGCCGCCCACACCCCACCGTCCGGCCCCCTCGTGCCGGTGCCCACGCTCGAATCCATGGCCGCGCATGGCGATCACTCCATCCCATCGCTGATCAGTCACGTACACATCACGTATCGTTCGCGATGCTTCAACGATATATCGGAACAGTGGCTATGCCAATACCCACGCGGGTGGTTCGTCAGCCGCGCGCCACGCGCGGACTACCTCCTCTGACCGGCCTGCCCGTTTGCCGCCGGAAGTCGATTTCCCAGTGCGGCCGCGCCCGGCTGTTCCTCGCTCCCTGGGCGCCGTTTTGCCGGAGCGGCAACAGGAGTGGCGTGGCCGGGCCGCGATGGGTGACGTTGGGCCCGTGACCGAGAACATCGCAGCGGGATCGCCCGCGTCTGACACTTCCTGGCCTGCCGACGGCTACGTCGGTGACCCCGCGGTGCGGGCGGAGTGGGACAACCGGTACGCCGACCGGCAACAGCTGTGGAGCGGCCGGCCCAACGGTGCGCTCGTCGCCGAGGTCGCCGGGCTCACGCCCGGGCGGGTGCTCGACGTCGGCTGCGGCGAGGGCGCGGACGCCGTCTGGCTCGCGCGCGGCGGCTGGGACGTGACCGCGCTCGAGGTCTCGGGTGTGGCGCTGGAGCGGGCGGCCGGGCACGCGCGGGACGCGGGCGTCGCCGTTCGCTGGGTACACGCCGCGCTGACGGAGGCGGCGCTCCCGCCGGCCTCCTTCGACCTGGTCTCCGCACAGTATCCGGCCCTGCTGCGCACCCCCGACGCCGCGGCCGAGCGGGCGCTGCTCGCGGCCGTCGCGCCCGGCGGCGTGCTGCTGCTCGTGCACCACGCGGGGATGGACACCCAGCAGGCGCACGACGGCGGCTTCGACCCGGCTGACTACGTCTGGCCCTCGATGGTCGCCGCCCTGCTCACCGACGACTGGACGGTGGAGGTGAACGAGCAGCGCCCCCGCGTGGCACCGGAAGGCGGCGCCGGCGCGCACCACACCGACGACGTGGTACTGCGTGCCCGACGGCTGCGCTGAACCCCTCCGTCCACAGCAGGCCCGGCATCCGGGCAAACCCGGTGTCCGCACGAACCGGGCGCCGTACGGGCCCTGCTCGACGCGGCGTCGGACAGGGGCCGGCGGCCGGACGAGCCGCGGGCGGTGGAGGTCGACGGCCGGCCGCCGCTGGAGACGGTGACGGCCGGGACCGCCGAAGGCGCCGGCCCGTCGGCCGAACCGTGCCGATCGCTCCTGCGGAACTTCCAGGTCGTACCGAGCGGTTGCCGCACCGCGGCCACAGTGGCCGGCCACGCCCCTCCCGGCCGGCTCCGTCCCGCACCGGACGCGCACACCGGCGCACGGCGGCCCGGAAGATCCGGTCCAGCCCCTCGTGGCCCGGGAAACCAGTCCGGGCGTCGCGAATTGGCCTTGGTCCCGGCGCCGGCGCAGCCGCTAGCGTCGGCGTCATGCGCATTCGAATCGTGGACGCTTTCGCCGACCGCCCGTTCACCGGCAACCCGGCCGGAGTCCTGCTCCTGGACGACGTCTTCCCGGACGACGACTGGCTCCAGAACGTCGCCATGGAGGTGAACCACGCGGAGACGGCGTTCGCCCACCCGCTGCCCGAAGGCGGTGACGCCGACTGGGCGCTGCGCTGGTTCACCCCCGTCACCGAGGTCGCCATGTGCGGGCACGCCACCCTCGCGACGGCCCACGTCCTGCACACCACCGGCGCCCACGAGGGGCCGGTGCGGTTCGCCACCCGCAGTGGCGTGCTGATCGCCACCCCCGGCGCGGACGGCTCGCTCACCCTGGACTTCCCGACCGCCCCGCTCACCCGGGCCGACCTGCCGGCCGGGGTCGCCGAGGCGCTCGGCGCGCAGCCGCTCGCCGCCTTCGACACCGGGCCCGACGTCGGCGACCTGCTGGTGGAGCTGGCCGACGAGAAGACCGTGCTCGGCCTCTCCCCCGACCACAAGGCCCTCGGCGCCTACTCCGCGCGCGGCCTCATCGCCACGGCCCGCGCCGAGGATCCCGCCCGCGGGTACGACTACGTCTCCCGCTGCTTCTTCCCCAACGTCGGCATCGACGAGGACCCGGTGACCGGCAGCGCCCACACCGCGCTCGCCCCGTACTGGTCGCCCCGGCTCGGCAGTGACGACCTCACCGGGCTCCAGGCATCCCGCCGTACCGGAGTGGTCCGTACCGGCCTGCGCGGCGCGCGGACGCTGCTCACCGGCCGCGCGGTGACGGTCATCGAGGGCGACCTGCGCGCCTGAGCCGCCCGCCGACGGCCCGCGCGGTCAGGCCGTCGGCAGCCAGCCCACCTTGCCCGCGAGCAGGGCGTAGCCGACGAACGCCCCGATGTCGAGCAGGGAGTGGGCGACGACCAGCGGGCCGACGCGCCCCCAGCGGCGGTACAGCCAGACGAACACCACGCCCATCGCCAGGTTGCCGAGGAAGCCGCCGATGCCCTGGTAGAGGTGGTACGAGCCGCGCAGGACCGCGCCGGCCAGCAGGGCGGCGCCCGGGCCCCAGCCCAACTGGCCCAGCCTGCGCAGCAGATAGCCGACGACGATGACCTCTTCGAGGACCGCGTTCTGCACCGCCGACAGCACCAGCACCGGGTACTTCCACCAGACGTCCGGCAGGGCCTCGGGGACGACGGTGAGGTTGAAGCCGAGGCCGCGGGCGGCCAGGTAGAAGGCGATGCCGGTACTGCCGATCACGGCCGCGACCCCGGCGCCCCGGGCCAGGTCGCTCCAGGGGCGGGTGCGGTCGAAGCCGAGGACGCGCAGGCTCGCGCCCTCGCGCAGCAGCAGGTGGGCGACGAGGGCCACGGGGACCAGCGCGGTGGCGATGCCGAAGAGCTGCCAGGCCAGGTCCAGCCAGGGGCGGCCCGGCGCGGCGGAGGCGTTGAGGGTGGCCGCCTGGTCCTTGAGGCCGCCCGGCCTGGTGACCGAGCCGATGAAGCTGATCAGCGCGGACACCCCGCTCGCCCCGAGGGAGAGCGCCAGCACGAGCAGCGTCTCGTCCCGCAGCGTCCGCCGCGGGTCACGTGCCCGCGCCGGGGATCCGGCCCCCGCGTCCGTCTCCACCCGCACTCCCGCCTCCAGCCGGCTCATGGGCCCCCGGCCCACCTTCGCCTGGCAAGGATCGCAGAAGCGTACCCGCACCTCGCACACCAGCCCGCACCCGAACGCACCCGGATCCCCGGCGCCGGCCCGCACAGGCCGCCGGGCGGCGTCGCGCGGTGCGACGGCCTCGCCCCCGTCCGGCGTGCGCCCCTTCGCTCCGTTACGCCTCGCGTCCCGCCCTCAGCCCAGCGGCACCGGCTCCGGCAAGCCAACCGGCCAGGTGTGGACCGGTTCGCCGCCGTGCATCAGCTCGGCGTACCGGCGGGTCGTCGCCGCCAGGGCCGCCTCGCGGGACAGGCCCCCTTCCAGCGCCCGGTGGAAGGTGGCCGCCTGCCAGGACGCCCCGTTGACCCGGCGCCGGCAGCGCTCCTCGATCACACCCAGGTAGAGGTCCCGGTCGGCGGCCTCCACGCCCCACGCGTCCAGCCCGGCCGCGGCGAGCGGCAGCAACTCGTCGCGGACCAGCGTCACCGCGTCGACCTCGCCCGTGCCGCCGTAGCGTCCCCGGCGGGGCCAGACGAAGCGCGCGTCGATCCCGTACCGGCACGCCGCGTCGAAGTTCGCCTCGGCCGCGGCGAACGGCAGCCGCGTCCACACCGGCCGGGACTCCTCGGCGAGCGCCCGGACCAGGCCGTAGTAGAAGGCGGCGTTGGCGATGACGTCGGTGATGGTGGGCCCGGCGGGCAGCACCCGGTTCTCCACGCGCAGATGCGGGCGGCCGTCCGCGATGCCGTACACCGGCCGGTTCCAGCGGTAGATCGTGCCGTTGTGCAGCACGAGTTCGCCGAGCCGGGGCACTCCGCCGGCCTCGACGACCTCCAGCGGCTCCTCGTCGTCGCAGATCGGCAGCAGCGCCGGGAAGTAGCGCAGGTTCTCCTCGAACAGGTCGTACGCCGAGGAGATCCACCGCTCGCCGAACCAGGTACGCGGCCGTACCCCCTGTGCCTGCAACTCGGGCGGCCGGGTGTCGGTGGACTGCAGGAACAGCGGGGGCCGGGACTCGCGCCACAGCTCGTGCCCGAAGAGGAACGGTGAGTTGGCGCCTACGGCGATCTGCGCGGCGCTCGCCGCCTGGGCCGCGTTCCACACGTCCGCGAACCGGTCCGGGGTGACCTGGAGGTGCAGCTGCACCGAGGTGCACGCGGCTTCGGGCACGATCGACTTGGACGTGCAGACGAGGTGTTCCACGCCGTCGATGTCGAGCCGGAAGTCCTCGCCGCGGGCGGCGACGATCTGGTCGTTGAGGAGGGTGTAGCGGTCGACCTCGGAGAGGTTGGAGGAGACCAGGTCGTCCCGGCCGAGGGTGGGCAGGATGCCGATCATCACGATGCCCGCGTCCACCTCGCCGGCCTTGCGGTCGGCGTAGGCGAGCGAGGTGCGCAACTCCTCGGCGAGCCGGTCGAACACCCGCCCGCCCAGCCGGTGGGGCGCTATGTTCACTTCAAGGTTGAACATGGCGAGTTCTGTTTGGAAATCACGGCTCGCTATACGTTCCAGCACCTCACCGTTCAACATTTTAGGCATACCGTCGGGCCCGGCGAGATTCAATTCTATCTCCACCCCCATAAGATTCTTGGGGCGGTCGAATCGCTTCTCCCGCAGCAATCGCTCCAGTCCCGTCAGACACTTCTGGAGCTTTTCGCGATAGCGCTGGCGATCGGACAGGTCGAACTGCCCCGCCACGACCTTTTCCCCCATCGAAGTGTCCCTCCTCGGATGGGCGGGCCGGCGCTCCGGCCGCCAGGCTCCCGGTCAGGGGGGATGATGCCCAGCCGAAGCGATCGATAACGTCACGTGCCGGCCCGCCGCCGGTTACTCTGTCGGAATGTTCCCGGCGGCACATTCACGAGGCATGCCGCAGGGTGCCCCCTCGGGTGCCCCGTACGCCTCGTGAAAAACGCCGACGACATCCGGCCTACCGCTACCGGTGCGTAATGCGAGGTCAGCGGTGACCGGCCGGCCCGGAAATCGGGATGAGTTCGGCAAATCGACGGCCTAATTCATCCTTGCCCCCGGAACGGGAATCGGTTAGCCGAAACATCGGCCGAACAAACGTCGTATAAACTTCGTGCGCACGGCAGAGGTGGCACCCTCGGTCCCGGTTGCCGAGGCGTTACCGCCCTCCCGGTTGACGGGGGGCGGGCCGAGCCGCACCCTCGTTCACACCCGACCCGGGCCCCCACCTCTCCGGCTTTCCGTGAGCAGACAGCGCCGTCCGCCCCACCCCCTCCTCGCGCCGCCGCGCCTGTCGAACGAGAGGCGACCCACATGCCGCTGCACGTGCCCCCTGCCCCCGCGCCCGCCCTGCGCTCCGTCCTCGCCGCCCTCGGTTCTCCCACCGCGGTCCGTGAGGCGCGCACCCCTTCCCTGCGCGCCGCGCAGGGACCCGCGACCCCCGAACTCCCGTTGCCGGTCCATGTGTGGGACCGCATCTCCGAACAAGGCCTGTCCGCGACCCGGCTGGCCGGCTGGCGCTTCCTGATCCGGTGCGGCGACCGCGCGGTGGCCGCGGCCGACACCATGCTCACCCCCGACGGCTGGACCTTCTCGCACTTCTTCGAAGGCCCGTACATCACCTCCACCGAACGCGCCCTGGCGCAGGCCGAGGCACTCCAACTCCCGTACCAGCCAAGGCTGTTGTCCGTACCCGGGCTGTACATGCTCACCCTGTGGCTGCACACCGACCACTCCGGCGACGGCACGGAGGGCCATCCGGCCGCCGCCGATCTGCTGGTCCCGCTGGCCCCGGCCCCGCCTGGCATTCCGGCCCACCGTCCCTTCCGTGTCGCCGAGCTGCTTCCGGTGCTGACCCAGCGGGCGACTCCTCTCCCGCTGCTCGGCCCGACCGCGCTCGGTTCACCCGCCGCCTGACCGACACCCGCCTACCCCGCTTCCCGCCCGGGAAGCGGGGTAGGGCTGTTTCGGGATCCGGGGGGCGGCCGTACCCGTACCCGGAGCGTTCCCGCCGGCCGTACTAGTCCCTTCCGGTCAGTGCGAACCACCCGAAGTGACCGGGGGGTTGGGCTGAACCGCCCGCGCGGGTGACGCGTCTTGAACCTGTGAGAAGCGGTGGTGGGAAAACCCTGCGGAACGCGACGCAGGAGAGAACACTGGATGTACAGACCGACTCTTTCATCACGGGGGACGGACATGATCACGACAGAGCGAAAGATCCCGCCCATGTGCCAGCACCAGCCGCCGTGCCCGCCAGCCGAATCCGCCGACCGGGAGTCCGCCCGCCTTGTGGCGCACCACCCGGAGCAGGGGTGGAGCCTGCTGTGCAACGGCGTCCTGCTCTTCGAGGACACCGGTGAGCTGCTGCCCGACGGCCGCATCATCGCCCCGCACCGCCCGCTCGGCGCGGAGCAGGTGATGACCGCCGCCTGAGCAGGCACAGCAATCCAGGGGCCGGCCGCACGCACCCGTGCGCACCGGCCCCGACGCATGCCGGGACGCTCCTCGCGGATCGGGCGGCACCGGTGCCGCCCGGCTGGTCGGATCCCCGATCCCGGGGTGGGATGGAGACAAGGAGCCTCGGCAGGCGGGCACCCCGCTCGTGCCCGTACCCGTGGTGCCGGTGCCCGTGCGGAACGGTGGAGCGATGTCCGGTGACGACACCTCGGCGGTGGCCCGGGTGGTGGTCGGGGTCAGCGGTTCCCTGAGCAGTGTCACGGCCCTGTGGTGGGCCACCACGCCGGCCCGACGGCTGGGCGCCGAGCTGTGGCCGGTGCCGGCCTGGGCACCACCGGGTGGTGACGCGGCCGCGCGGCGCTCCGCCGCCGGGGAGTGGCAGCGACCGGCCGAGCAGCGGCTGGCCGCGGTGCTCGACGAGGTCTTCGGCGCCGAGCCGGCCGGCGTGCCGACGCACCCCGTCGTCGTACGCGACTCCCCGGGCCGGGCGCTGGTGCGCATCGCGGACCGGGAGGACGACGTCCTGGTGGTGGGCGCGGGACGGCGCGGCCTGCGGCGGGCCTTCACGGGACGGGTCTCCCGGCACTGCCTGGCCCACGCGAGCTGCCCGGTCCTGGCGGTCCCCCCGTCCCCACTCCAGACGGTCCACCGCCGCAACGCCTGGCACCTGCGCATCGACACCCGCGACCTGTGAGCCGGGACCGGGTCGCGCCGGGCCCCGGCGATACGGTTCCGTCAAGAACGGCCGCCCGGCCGTCAGGGCGCCGTCAACGGAGGGCCCTGAGGGCCGCCCGCGGGACTACCGTTTCTCGCATGGAGCACCGCGACGACACCCGCCCCCTGGCGACCGGCCGGGACCTGTCCGGCACCGCGGCCGTGGCGTACGACCGCAGCTGGGCCGGGGAGGTACGCGGCGCGGTCCGCTACGCCGCCGCGCTGCTCGGGCTGTCGCTGTGTCTGGACGGGGCGGCCGGCTCGCTGACCTGGTGGCGCGGCGTCCTGTGGCTGGTGACGGCCCTGCTGCTGCTCCTCGTCCTGTACCCGGCGCGCGTGTCGGCCGGGCAGGGCTGGCTGGCCTCCCGCCGCCTGGGGCGCACCCGCCGGGTCCGTACCGATCTGCTGATCGCGGTGCGCCCGCTGGACGGTGTCAGCCGGCGGCTGGTGCTGCGCGACGCCCTGGGCCACCGGGTGGAGATCGACCCCGAGGTGCTGGTCCGCAACCCGGACCTGTGGTACCGGCTCGACGAGGGTGCCCGGCGCGCCGAGACCGCCGGCATCCTGCTGACCGGTACGACCGCCCTGCACGCCCTCGCCCGCCGCGTGGACCGCGAGACCGCGCTCAGCGTGTTCCGCGCGTCCGGCATGGAGTAGCGGCTCCCGGGCCGGCCGGCGGCGGCCTCGGACACCGAAGGCCCGCTGGCCCTCGACCTCGAACACCACGGAGCCGGGTCCCCCTTCGGCGACGGTACGTGCTCCGTGCCCCGTGCCGCATGACACCGGGCGACCTCACCCCCCCGGCACGCCCCCTCGTACGCCCCTCGTACGCCATGACCCTCAGTGGCCGTCGCCCAGTCGTACCCGGCAGCCCCACCGTCAGGTCGCCCACTCGGCGCCGGCTCGGTGGACCGGTCCCGGCCTCCCCTTCTTCCTGCGCCCCCGGCGTTCGCGGGCCATTCTTAACGCAAGCTTGACGCCGTCGACCCGATGATCCGCAGGCCCGAGCGTCACTCTCTGCTTACGCTGGTGCCGCCGTCCGGGTGATGGCCGGAAAGAGCCGCCGTACGTCAGGAGCACGCCGATGGCCACGACCGAACGCCCTCCCAGTACCGGCCGCCTGCGCGCCTGGATGCTGGAGGGTCTGTCCGACCTGGCCAAACAGCATCCGGGTCCGCACGCCGAGCCGGAGCCCGCCCACAAGGGCCAGCGCTGGTGGCGGGTGATGTGCCTGACCGGTGTCGACTACTTCTCCACCCTCGGTTACCAGCCCGGCATCGCGGCCCTGGCGGCCGGTCTGCTGTCACCGGTGGCCACCATCGTGCTGGTCGTCGTCACGCTGGCCGGCGCCCTGCCGGTCTACCGGCGTGTGGCCGAGGAGAGCCCGCGCGGCGAGGGGTCCATCGCGATGCTGGAGCGGCTGCTCTCCTTCTGGAAGGGCAAGCTGTTCGTCCTCACCCTGCTGGGATTCGCGGCGACCGACTTCCTGATCACCATCACGCTCTCGGCCGCCGACGCCTCCACCCACCTGGTGGAGAACCCGCATCTGACGGAGGCCCTTCAGGGCAAGCAGATGCTGATCACCCTGTTCCTGGTGGCCCTGCTCGGCGCGGTGTTCCTCAAGGGCTTCCTGGAGGCCATCGGCGTCGCGGTCGCGCTGGTCGGCGTCTATCTCCTGCTCAACGTCGTCGTCGTGATCACCGGCCTGTGGCACGTCGTCACCGCCGGGCATGTGATCACCGACTGGACCGGCGCGCTGACCACGGAGCACGGCAACGTCTTCGTGATGATCGGCGTGGCGCTGATCGTCTTCCCGAAACTCGCCCTCGGCCTGTCCGGCTTCGAGACCGGCGTCGCCGTCATGCCGCACGTCCAAGGCGACCCGGGTGACACCGACGAGCGGCCGGCCGGCCGGATCCGGGACACCAAGAAGTTGCTGACCACCGCCGCGCTGGTGATGAGCTGCTTCCTGATCACCACCAGCTTCATCACGACGCTGCTCATCCCGGAGCGGGAGTTCAAGCCGGGCGGCGACGCCAACGGCCGCGCGCTCGCCTACCTCGCGCACGAGTACCTCGGCAACGCCTTCGGCACGGTGTACGACGTCTCGACGATCGCCATCCTGTGGTTCGCGGGCGCCTCCGCCATGGCCGGACTGCTCAACCTGATGCCGCGCTACCTGCCCCGCTACGGCATGGCCCCGCACTGGGCCCGGGCGGTACGCCCGATGGTCATCGTCTTCACCCTGGTCGCCTTCCTGGTGACGTGGATCTTCGACGCCGACGTCGACAAGCAGGGCGGTGCCTACGCCACCGGTGTGCTGGTGCTGATCAGCTCCGCCGCGATCGCCGTGACCATCGCCGCGCGCAGGGCGGGCCAGCGCGGCTGGACCCTGGCGTTCGGGGCGATCTCGGCGGTGTTCCTCTACACGACCGTGGTGAACGTCATCGAGCGTCCCGACGGTGTGAAGATCGGTGCCTGCTTCATCGTCGGGATCATGCTGATATCGCTGCTGTCCCGGCTGGCCCGCGCCTTCGAGCTGCGCGTGACCCACGTGTCGCTCGACCCGATGGCGGAGCGGTTCGTCCGGGACATGGCCCACCGGCGCATCCGTTTCATCGCCAACAAGCCGGGGCGGCGGGACCAGGCCGAATACCGGGACAAGGCCGAGCAGATCAGGGCCGACAACGACCTGCCGGAGCAGGAGGACTTCGTCTTCGTCGAGGTCACCGTCACCGATCCGTCCGAGTTCGAGGCGGGGCTGGCCGTGCGCGGCGAGGTGCTGCACGACCGCTACCGGGTGCTGACGCTGGAGTCCGCCTCCGTCCCGAACGCCCTCGCCGCGCTGCTGCTGCACGTCCGGGACACCACGGGCCGCACCCCGCACATCTACTTCGAGTGGACCGAGGGCAATCCGTTCGCCAACTTCCTCCGTTTCTTCCTCTTCGGCCAGGGCGAGGTCGCCCCGGTCACCCGTGAGGTACTACGCGTGGCGGAACCGGACCGCGAACGCCGCCCCCGGGTGCACACCGGTTGAGCCGGCCGTAACACCAAGCAGCCACGCTATATCGCGTTATACCGGTGTGGTCGGCCCCGAACACATGGTTCCCGGCGGTTGCCCCTATCGTGACCGGCATGCAGTCCTACACGATCGGCCAGGCCGCGCGGCTGCTCGGCGTCAGCGCCGACACCGCCCGCCGCTGGGCCGACGCGGGCCGGGTGGCCACCCATCGCGACGAGTCCGGGCGCCGGCTCATCGACGGCAGGGACCTCGCCGCGTTCTCCGTCGAACTCGCCAAGGGTGACAGCGGCGAGGAAGAGACCTCGTACACCTCCGCCCGCAACGCCTTCCCCGGCATCGTCACCGCGATCAAGCTCGGCGACGTAGCCGCCCAGGTGGAGATCCAGGCGGGCCCGCACCGGCTGGTGTCGCTGCTGACCCGGGAAGCCGTGGAGGAACTGGGCCTGGAGGTCGGCATGGAGGCCACCGCGCGCGTGAAGTCGACCAACGTGCACATCGACCGCGTCTGACCGGCCCGCGCCCCGGGGCCGCTCCCCCTGTCTCCACCGCCCCGGCCACGCCCCCGACACCCATGCCGTACGAACGCACATGCAAGCTACAAGCCCCGTACTCCCGGCTCATGCGATGCGACAGGAGACTTCTGCCTCGCAGATGCGGCAGTATCATCGCCGCACGGCCGATCAACGGGCGTGCCAGGGCGCGACCGTTGTCCCAGAACCGAGGAGTCGATCCGTGATGACCCGTTCCGTGCGCCGGACCCGGCGGATGCTGCGACTGGCCGGAGCCGGAGCCGCCGCCGCGCTGGCCCTGAGCGCCTGTTCCTCCTCGTCGGACTCGTCCGGGAAATCCGGCTCCTCGGGCCCGTCGGCTTCCCCGGAGCTGTCCGGCACGGTCACCGTGTTCGCCGCCGCCTCCCTGAAGGAGAGCTTCACGGCCCTCGGCAAGGAGTTCGAGCACCGGCACCCCGGGACCAAGGTCAGCTTCAGCTTCGGCGGCAGCGACACCCTCGCCGCGAGCATCACCGGCGGCGCCCCCGCCGACGTCTTCGCCGCGGCCAGCTCCAGGACGATGAAGACCGTGTCGGACGCGGGAGAAGCGTCCGGCGCCCCGGTCACCTTCGTGCGCAACCAGTTGGAGATCGCCACCCGGCCGGGCAACCCCGCGAAGGTGTCCTCCCTGAAGGACCTCACCAAGTCCGGGCTGAAGGTCGTCCTGTGCGACAGGACCGTGCCCTGCGGTGCCGCCGCGCGAAAGGCCCTGGACGCCGCCGGGATCGAGCTCACCCCGGTCTCCTACGAGCAGGACGTCAAGAGCGCCCTGAACAAGGTGGAGCTGGACGAGGCGGACGCCGCGGTCGTCTACAAGACCGATGTGAGGGCCGCGAAGGGCAAGGTGCAGGGCGTGGAGTTCCCCGAGTCCGCCGGCGCCGTCAACGACTACCCGATCACCGTGCTGAAGAACGGGCAGAATGCCGAGGCGGCCCGGGCATTCATCGCCCTCGTGCGGTCCGCCGACGGCCAGAAGGTGCTGGGCGAGGCCGGGTTCCTCAAGCCGTGACCTCGCCCGACAAGCCCGGCGCCGCGGCCGGCCTCCGCACGGGCCCGCCGCGACGCCGCCGCGCCGGCGCGGGCGGCCGGCGCGGGGTGCCGTTGCCGCTGCTGCTGCCGGGCCTGCTGGCGCTGGCGTTCCTGCTGCTGCCGCTGCTCGCGCTGCTCGTCCGCGCGCCCTGGCGCTCCTTGCCGGAGCAGCTGGGCAGCACCGAGGTGTGGCAGGCGCTCCAGCTGTCGCTGATCAGCGCCACCGCGGCGACCGCCGTGAGCCTCGTCCTCGGCGTGCCGCTGGCCTGGCTGCTGGCCCGTACGGACTTCCCCGGCCGTGGCCTGGTACGGGCCCTGGTCACCCTGCCGCTGGTGCTGCCTCCGGTCGTCGGCGGCGTGGCGCTGCTGCTGGCCCTGGGCCGCAACGGGGTCGTCGGGCGGTGGCTGGACGCGTGGTTCGGGATCACGCTGCCGTTCACCACCACCGGGGTCGTGATCGCGGAGGCGTTCGTGGCGATGCCGTTCCTGGTGATCAGCGTCGAGGGCACCCTGCGCGCCGCCGACCCGCGCTACGAGGAGGCGGCCACCACGCTCGGCGCCTCCCGCTTCACCGCGTTCCGCCGGGTCACGCTGCCGCTGATCGCGCCCGGCATCGCGGCCGGCGCGGTGCTGGCCTGGGCGCGGGCGCTCGGCGAGTTCGGCGCGACGATCACCTTCGCGGGCAACTTCCCCGGCCGCACCCAGACCATGCCCCTCTCGGTCTACCTCGCCCTCCAGAACGACCCGGAGGCCGCCATCGCCCTCAGCCTCGTGCTGCTCACCGTGTCGATCGCGGTCCTGGCAGCCCTCAGGGACCGCTGGATGACAACCCCATGACCCACACCGACCGCCACCCCGACGAGCGACCCGCCGACAGCACCACCCCCACCCCACCCGAACCCGCCGACAGCGCTCCGCCCCCGTCGACCGGCCTCGACGCCCGCCTCGTGGTCGACCGCCCCGCCTTCCGCCTGGACGTGACCCTCACGGCCGCCCCCGGCGAGGTCGTCGCCCTCCTCGGCCCCAACGGCGCCGGAAAGACCACCGCCCTGCGCGCCCTCGCGGGCCTCACCCCCCTCACGGACGGCCACCTGCGCCTGGACGGCACCCCCCTGGAGCACACGCCCCCCGAGGCCCGTCCGGTCGGCGTCGTCTTCCAGGACTACCTGCTCTTCCCCCACCTGTCCGCCCTGGACAACGTCGCCTTCGGCCCCCGCTGCCAGGGCGTGGGCAAGGCCGAGGCCCGCGCTCAGGCGGCGGCCTGGCTGGACCGCATGGGCCTGGCCGGCCACGCGGCCACCAAGCCACGCCGTCTGTCCGGCGGCCAGGCCCAGCGCGTGGCCCTCGCCCGCGCCCTCGCCACCCGCCCCCGCCTGCTGCTCCTGGACGAGCCGCTGGCGGCCCTGGACGCCCGTACCCGCCTGGAGGTCCGCGCCGGGCTCCGCCGCCATCTGGCCGAGTTCGAGGCGGTCTCCGTACTGGTCACGCACGACCCGCTGGACGCCATGGTGCTCGCGGACCGCCTGGTGGTCGTGGAGCACGGCCGGGTCGTACAGCGCGGCGCCCCTGCCGACATCGCCCGGCACCCGCGCACGGACTACATCGCCCGGCTCGTCGGCCTCAACCTCTACCGGGGACAGGCCGCCGGGCACACCGTACGGCTCGACTACGGGCCCGCGATCACTACGACGGAGGAGCTGTCCGGACCGGCCTTCGTGGCGTTCCCGCCGTCCGCCGTGACCCTGTTCCGGGACCGGCCCTCCGGGGTGAGCGCCCGCAACCTGTGGCGTTGCGAGGTCACCGGCCTGGAGACGCACGGCGACCGGATCCGCGCCGACCTCACCGGCGAACTCCCGCTCGCCGCGGACCTGACGACGGTGGCCGCCGCCGAGCTGGGCCTGCGCCCCGGTGCACCGGTCTGGGCGACGGTGAAGGCGACCCAGACCCACGCATACCCGGCCTGACCGGACCCGCGCCCTACGGTGGGTGCCCATGACCCTGAGCATCCGCAACCAGTTGCCCGGCACCGTCACCGAGGTCCACGCAGGCCAGGTCATGGCCACCGTCGACGTCCGGCTGGACGGCGGCCCGCACCTGTTGGCCGCCATCACCCTGGAGGCCGCCGAGCAGCTCTCCCTCGCGCCCGGCCGGCCCGTGCACGCCCTGGTGAAGTCCACCGGGGTCGCCCTCGCCGCCCGCCCGGCCGAAGGGCTGTCCATCCGCAACCGGTTCCCCGGCACCGTCACCGAGGTCCGTCCGGGCGAGGTCATGGCCTCCGTGAAGGTCGCCACGGCCGCCGGCGAACTCACCGCCGTCATCACCAGGGACGCGGTCGCCGACCTCGGCCTCTTCGCGGGCTCGGAGGTCATCGCCCTGATCAAGGCGACCGAGGTCGCGCTGGCGGCCCCGTAACAACGGAAAGGCCCCGCCCGGGGAACCTGACGTTCCGGGCGGGGCCTTACGAGCGGCGGTTCGCTCAGTCCTCGTAGGCGTCCAGCGGCGGGCAGGAGCACACCAGGTTGCGGTCGCCGAAGGCCTGGTCGATGCGGCGCACCGGCGGCCAGTACTTGTCGGCGGCCGAGCCGCCGGCCGGGAAGACGGCCTGCTCACGGCTGTAGGCGTGCGCCCACTCGCCGCCCAGCGCCGCAGCGGTGTGCGGGGCGTTCCGCAGCGGGTTGTCCTCCGCGGGCCACTCGCCCGAGCCGACCTTCTCGATCTCCGCGCGGATGGCGATCATCGCGTCGCAGAAACGGTCCAGCTCGGTGATGTCCTCCGACTCGGTCGGCTCGATCATCAGGGTGCCGGCCACCGGGAAGGACATGGTCGGCGCGTGGAAGCCGTAGTCGATCAGGCGCTTGGCGACATCGTCCACGCTCACGCCGGTCGCCTTGGTGATCGGGCGCAGGTCGATGATGCACTCGTGGGCGACCAGTCCGCCGGGGCCGGTGTAGAGCACCGGGTAGTGCGGCTCCAGGCGCTTGGCGATGTAGTTCGCCGACAGCACGGCCACCTGGGTGGCCCGCTTCAGGCCCTCGCCGCCCATCAGCCGGACGTACGCCCAGGAGATGGGCAGGATGCCCGCGCTGCCCCAGGGGGCCGCCGAGATCGGGCCCACGCCCGTCTCCGGGCCGGCCTCCGGCTGGAGCGGGTGGTTCGGCAGGTACGGCGCGAGGTGCGACCGGACCGCGACCGGACCGACGCCCGGACCGCCGCCGCCGTGCGGGATGCAGAAGGTCTTGTGCAGGTTCAGGTGGGAGACGTCACCGCCGAAGTGGCCCGGCTTGGCGAGGCCGACGAGCGCGTTGAGGTTGGCGCCGTCGACGTACACCTGACCGCCGGCCTCGTGGACCTGGGCGCAGATGTCGGCGACGTGCTCCTCGAACACACCGTGCGTCGACGGGTAGGTGATCATCAGCACGGCCAGCTCGTCGCGGTGCCGCTCGATCTTGGCGCGCAGGTCCTCGACGTCGATCTCGCCGTCCTCGGCGGTCTTGACGACGACGACCTTCATGCCGGCCATCACGGCGCTGGCGGCGTTGGTGCCGTGCGCGGAGGACGGGATCAGGCAGACGGTGCGCTGGTCGTCGCCGTTGGCGCGGTGGTAGCCGCGGACGGCGAGCAGACCGGCCAGCTCGCCCTGGGAGCCGGCGTTCGGCTGGAGGGAGACCTTGTCGTAGCCGGTGACCTCGGCGAGACGGTCCTCCAGCTCGCGGATGAGGGTGAGGTAGCCCTGCGCCTGCTCGGCGGGCGCGAAGGGGTGCAGCTGCCCGAACTCGGGCCAGGTGACCGGCTCCATCTCGGTGGTCGCGTTGAGCTTCATGGTGCAGGAGCCCAGCGGGATCATGCCGCGGTCGAGCGCGTAGTCGCGGTCGGCCAGCCTGCGCAGGTAGCGCAGCATGGCGGTCTCGGAGCGGTGCTGGTGGAAGACCGGGTGGGTGAGGTAGTCGTCGGTGCGCAGCAGCGCCTCGGGCAGGGCGTCCTCGGCGGTCGCGTCCAGCGCCTCGATGTCGGCCTCGGCGCCGAAGGCGGACCAGACGGCGTCCAGCCCGGCCCGGTCGGTGGTCTCGTCGCAGGCCATGGAGACGTGGTCGGCGTCGACCAGCCGCAGGTTGACGCCGTTGTCCCGGGCGGCGGCGACGATCCCGGCGGCCTTGCCGGGCACGCGCGCGGTGACCGTGTCGAAGAAGGCGCCGTGGACGATCTCGACACCGGCGGCCTTCAGGCCCTCGGCGAGGAGGGTGGCGTAGCGGTGCGTGCGCCGCGCGATGGTCTTCAGTCCCTCGGGCCCGTGGTAAACGGCGTACATGCCGGCCATGACGGCGAGCAGCACCTGCGCGGTACAGATGTTGCTGGTGGCCTTCTCACGGCGGATGTGCTGCTCACGGGTCTGCAGCGCGAGCCGGTAGGCCTTGTGGCCGTCGGCGTCGACGGAGACGCCGACCAGGCGGCCGGGCAGGCTGCGCGCGAACTTCTCGTGTACGGCCATGTAGCCGGCGTGCGGACCGCCGAAGCCCATGGGCACGCCGAAGCGCTGGGTGGTGCCCACGGCGATGTCCGCGCCCAGCTCGCCCGGCGAGGTCAGCAGGGTCAGGGCGAGCAGGTCGGCGGCCACCGTCACCAGGGCGCCCAGCTCGTGCGCCTGGTCGATGACGGGCTTGAGGTCCCGTACGGCACCGGAGGCGCCCGGGTACTGGAGCAGCACGCCGTTGATCTCGCGCTCGGCGATCTCCGCCGGGATGCCGGCGGACAGGTCGGCGACGACGACCTCCACGCCGGTCGGCTCGGCGCGGGTCTCGATCACGGCGATGGTCTGCGGCAGCGCGTCCGCGTCGACCAGGAACAGGCCCTTCTTGTTCTTGCCCATGCGCCGGGACAGGGCCATCGCCTCGGCGGCCGCCGTGCCCTCGTCCAGCAGGGAGGCGCCGGAGGTGGGCAGCCCGGTCAGCTCGGCGACCATCGTCTGGAAGTTCAGCAGGGCCTCCAGACGGCCCTGGGAGATCTCCGGCTGGTACGGCGTGTAGGCCGTGTACCAGGAGGGGTTCTCCATGACGTTGCGCAGGATGACGGGCGGGGTGAAGGTGCCGTGGTAGCCCAGGCCGATCATGGAGCGCAGGACCTGGTTGCGGTCGGCGAGCGAACGCAGTTCGGCGAGCACCTCGGCCTCGGTGCGGGCGCCCGGCAGGTCCAGGGAGTCGGCGTTCTTGATCACATCCGGGACCGCGGCGGCGGTCAGTTCGTCCAGCGAGCCGTAGCCGACCTGCGCGAGCATCTTGGCCCGCGCCTCCTGGTCGGGCCCGATGTGGCGCTGCTCGAACGGGATGCCCGCTTCGAGTTCGGAGAGCGGAATGCGATGGGCGGTCATTGCGGAGGCCTCCTGGTCTGACGCGACCTGCGAGGGGCACCCCGGCACGGGCACCCCGACGGCCTCCCCCTCTGTCATCTGCACCTGAGAGCTTCACCGGACACCCGTGGGCTCCGGCTTTCACCGTCGGTGAGGGCGGGAGCCGTCGACACCCGCCCTGCTTTCCAGAGTGACCTCGTCCGTGCGGTACGTGAGCCTGAGAGATTCCGGGGAGGAGTTGCTCCTTCGGCGCCTCCGAGGTGGTCGGAGGACTCTCCCGCGCGGGGTCAGCAGCCGCTGTCAGCCTACCAGCGAGGTCAATGGGGCAGCCTTCGAGTGGCCGCCGCCTCCAATGTGCTCTTTCGTAGTGCTTACGGATGAGTTGCGACCACGTGGAGGGAGAGGGAGCGTGCAGACCGACATCGATCCGCGCAGCCTGATCGGCCGCAAGGCGTTCGACCGCGAGGGCACCAAGATCGGCACGATCGACGAGGTGTACCTGGACGACGCGACCGGCGTGCCAGAGTGGGCGGCCATACGCACCGGACTGTTCTCCCGGGACGCCTTCGTGCCCCTGGAACCCAGCGAACTCGTCGACGGCACCCTGCGCGTCCCCTTCGACCGCGCCCTGATCAAGGGCGCACCGGACGTCGGCGTGGGCCGCCATCTCTCCCCCGAGCAGGAACTCCGGCTCTACCACCACTACGGCCTCGACACGGCCTCCCCTCCCCCGCTCCCCGACCACGACTTCGGCAGGCTGGCGGGCTCCGAAGAAACCTGACCACGCTCCTCCCGACCCCTGGACTCCTCCGGGGTCCGGGGCAAAGCCCCGTGCCGGTCACTGTCGGGCGGACCGAGAAGGGCGGACGGGCGGGAAAGGTCCGCGACCAACGGCAACGGGTCCGCGGACGCCAGCGCGGGATCGTCGACAGCAAAGGTCCGCACCCGCCCCGGCTCCGACTGAGGCGTCTCGAACCGCACCGTCACCCTCCCCAGCCCGCTCCCCTGCACCCAGCCGGGCCCGTACTCGGCGTGCCGCACATCCTGCCCGGCCCGCCAGTGCCGCTCCGCGGCCTCCGGCTGCTCCGTCTCCGCCTCGACGGCGGCCTCGTCCGGCTCCTCCACCACCGGCACCGGCATGGCCTGCGCGAACAGGTCCTCCTGGGTGTAGTCGGCGAGCCCGGACACCCCGACCCCGAGCAGCCGGACCCCGCCGGTGGTGTCCACGGAGTCCAGCAGCCGCGCCGCCGCCTCGCGGATGACGGCGGGATCGTCCGTGGGCCCTCTGAGCGTCTCGGAACGGGTCAGGGTCGAGAAGTCGTACCGCCGTACCTTGAGCACGATGGTCCGCCCGGACAGCCCGGCCCCGCGCAGCCGCCGCACGCACCGGTCGGCCAGCCGCTGCACCTCCAGGCCGACCCGCACCCGGTCGTGGATGTCCACGTCGTACGTGTCCTCCACCGACACCGACTTGGCCTCCCGCTCGGCCACCACCGGCCGCTCGTCCCGGGCGTGGGCCATCGCGTACAGCGCCTGCCCGTGCGCTTTGCCGAGCAGCCGGACCAGCTCGTCCTCGCCCGCCTCCGCCAGCTCCCGCACCGTGGTGATCCCGGCTCTGCGCAGATGGTCCCCGGTGGCCGGAC
The DNA here is from genome assembly GCF_964272715.1 of Streptomyces sp. SudanB182_2057. Taxonomy (NCBI): domain Bacteria; kingdom Bacillati; phylum Actinomycetota; class Actinomycetes; order Kitasatosporales; family Streptomycetaceae; genus Streptomyces; species Streptomyces sp. SudanB182_2057. The sequence continues at coordinate 6,873,606 of NZ_OZ186798.1, read as the reverse complement.
CGACCCCCGGGAGCGTACGCACCGGCATGGGCGCCAGCATGTCCCGCTCGGTACCCGGCTCGATCAGCACCAGTCCGTCCGGCTTGGCCTGCTCGGAGGCGATCTTGGCGAGCATCTTGGAGGCGGCGAGCCCCACCGAACCGGTGAGCCCGGTGACCGCGCGGATGTCCGCCCGCAGCCTCTCTCCGGCCCGGCGCGCCGACTCCTCGTCCCAGGCCGCTCCCCCGGCCTCCAGGTCCACGAACGCCTCGTCCAGGCTCAGCGGCTCCACCAGCGGCGACAGCTCCCGCAGCAGCGTCATCACCTGCTCGCTGATCGCCCGGTACAAGGTGAAGCGCGGCACCAGATAGGCGGCGTTGGGGGCCAGCCGGCGCGCCTGCGCCATGGGCATCGCCGAGTGGACCCCGAACACCCGGGCCTCGTACGACGCGGTGGCAACCACACCGCGCGGTCCGAGCCCGCCCACGACGACCGCCTTCCCGCGCAGGCTCGGCTTGGACGCCTGCTCCACCGCGGCGAAGAAGGCATCCATGTCGAGATGCAGGATCGTGGGCGCGTTTCTCACATCTCCGATGCTGCACCACGCCACTGACAACGCGGTGGCACCGGGGCACCCCTCGGCGGAACCGGCCGGTGCTGAAACCGCCCGTGCGTCGCGTCAGACCGCCCGGTTGCGCCGCCGCGCCAGCTCGTCCGCGGGGTTGTGCCCGACCAGGGTCTCGCCGGTGTCGACGCGCTCGCCGTGCAGCTGGGAGAGGGCGCTTTCCACGTCCCGCCACACCACGCCGACGGCGATGCCGAAGATGCCCTGACCGCCCTGGAGCAGGGCGTGGACCTCGTCCGGCGAGGAGCACTCGTACACGGTGGCGCCGTCGCTCATCAGGGTCATCCGCTCCAGGTCACGGAAACCGCGTTCCCTCAGGTGCTGCACGGCCGTGCGGATGTTCTGCAGGGACACGCCCGTGTCGAGAAAGCGCTTCACGATCTTCAGGACGACGACGTCCCGGAAGCTGTACAGCCGCTGGGTGCCCGACCCGTAGGCGGGCCGCACGCTGGGCTCGACCAGACCGGTGCGGGCCCAGTAGTCCAGCTGTCGGTAGGTGATGCCGGCGGCAGCGCAGGCCGTGGGCCCGCGGTAGCCGATCTCCTCGGACGTCATGGACGCCACCCCTCCGCCGTTCGGCACCGCCGTCGGCAGCTGCGGAGCGTGCTCCACCGCGCCGCCGGGATGGGCATGTCCCCCGCCTGAGCGCAGCCGCGAGCTCGGGGGCGGGTACGGACCGCTTTCCCCGAAACCGCGTCCCGGGGCACCCCCGACCGTACCGTCGCCGCTGGTTCTCACGCCGACCTCCGTCCTTGACCTGCCTTCTCGACGGTAGGCAGTCACCAGGGGTGCGTCAACGATCGCCACACTCGGCACGCCGAGTGATAATCACCCTAGGAGTGGTTTCCCGTGTCCCACCGCGGGGAAAGGCTAGCCGAATGCGCTCGGGGCGAGCCGTAGGACGCTCATACTGCCGCAGGCATGTGCCAGAGCCACGGGCGTACCGAAGCCACCGGCCCCGCCGGGCGAAACCCCTGGTCCGACGGGCCGGCCGGGCCGCTCACTGGCTGCTGGTGCCGAAGTCCTCGGGGGAGATCTGGTCCAGGAACTCCCGGAACTTCTCCACCTCGTCCTCCTGCTCGTCGGGAATGGCGATGCCCGCGTCGTCCAGCACCGTGTCGCTGCCGTAGATCGGCGTACCGGTGCGCAGAGCCAGCGCTATGGCATCGGAGGGGCGGGCGCTGACCTCGACCCCACTGGCGAACACCAGCTCCGCGTAGAAGACACCTTCTCGCAGATCGGTGATGCGCACCTCGGTCAGCTCCTGGCCGACGGCCTCCAGCACGTCCTTGAACAGGTCGTGGGTCAGCGGTCGCGCGGGGGCCATGCCCTGCTGGGCGAAGGCGATCGCCGTCGCCTCCCCCGGCCCGATCCAGATGGGGAGATAGCGGTCGCCCCCCACTTCGCGCAGGAGCACGATCGGTTGGTTGGAGGGCATTTCGACCCGGACACCTACGACATCGAGCTCGTTCACACAGCAACCCTAGGCCGTGCCCGGGACGTTTGGGTAGTCGGGCCGGGAACAGGTGCCCGATCCGGCCGCCCGCGGACCCCCCGTTTCACGGGATCCGCACCCCGAGAGCGGTCTTCACCAGGGCCGCGTGCAGCTTCATCGTGAGGTCCGCCAGCTCCTTCGTACGGGCCTCGGCGTGCGCCCGGGTCTGCGGGTTGCGGTGGCGCTTGAGCGGGGCCACGATCTGGTCGACCAGACCCGCCTCGCGGTCCGCGGCCGCCTTCATCACCCTGAGGTGGCGGGGCTCGATCCCGAACCGGCCCAGCTCGGCGACCAGCGCGGCCACCGTGACGGCCTCGGCGTCGTACGCCCCGTCCTCCAGCGGAGCGATGAGCCCGTAGGACTCCCACTCCTTCAGCTCGCCCTCGTCGATGTCCGCCGCGGCCAGCAGCTCGGCCCTGCCCACCCTGGCCACCGTGGGGCCCTCCACGGCCGCGGGGGCGTCCTGCGCGGTGCGCTGGCGCCCGACCAGGGGCAGCGGGACGGCCTCGCCCCGCTCCATGGCGTCCAAGTGCTCCCGGATCACCTTGAGCGGCAGGTAGTGGTCCCGCTGCATCCGCAGGATGTGGCCGAGACGCTCGACGTCCCCGGCGCTGAACTTGCGGTACCCCGACGGGGTCCGCCGCGGCTCGACGAGCCCCTCCGACTCCAGGAAGCGGATCTTGGAGATGGTGACTTCGGGAAACTCGTCGCGCAGCACGTTCAGCACCGTGCCGATGCTCATCAGCCCACTGTCCCTGGCGGCGGTACCGCTTCCGGCACCGCCGCTCGGTGTTTGAAGCATGGACCTTCCCTCTGGGGTTCCCCCGGACACCGTCCGGGGGCGGGTCAGTAGCCCTGCCGGCTCGCGTAGAAGACCAGCCGGTACTTGCCGATCTGCACCTCGTCACCGTTCGACAGGGCGACCTGGTCGATGCGCTCGCGGTTGACGTACGTGCCGTTCAGGCTGCCCACGTCGGCCACCGTGAAGGAGCCGTCCGGGGAGCGCCGGAACTCCACGTGCCGCCGGGAGACCGTCACGTCGTCCAGGAAGATGTCGCTCTGCGGGTGCCGGCCGGCCGTCGTCAGGTCACCGTCCAGCAGGAAGCGGCTGCCCGAGTTCGGCCCCCGGCGCACGACGAGCAGCGCCGAGCCCGGCGGCAGCGCGTCCACCGCGGCCTGCGCCTCCGGGGAGAGCATCGGCAGCGGCGTCTGACCGGTCGCCTCGGAGTCGTACGCCTCCAGCCCGGAGATGGAGATCGTGGACGTCGTCTCGGAAGCCCGCTCCGGCGTCAGCCCGGGACGCAGCGGCGCCCCGCAGTGGGAACAGAACCGCGCGTTCTCCGGATTGCGGTTACCGCACCTCGTACACACCAGGACCGACATCGACGGATCCTCCTGCCGCGGCTGCCCCGCCGGGGCATTGGACGCGTACGGGCCGGAGGCGAACCCTCCACCCGTACCTGAGGTTGACGGTTGCCCGAAACCTATGCCGCCGGACTGGGCAGGGTCAACCGACGCCGCGCCCTGACCTCCCTGAATGTCACCGCCCGGACCAGCGACCTGGTCCCGGAACAGCGGGCGCTGGCCCTCCGCGTCAGGCTGTGCGCGATGGCGAGCGGTCGCGTTGTCGCTGCCCTCTCGCGCGCTCTTGCCGAACAACTTCGCAAACAACTTCACGGGCGATTCCCCTTGACCGAAACAGACCCGCCCGTGGGGCAGGACGAACCCTGATTGCCTACACCGGCCGAGCCGGACATTCTCACAACGTCCGTATCCGCCAAACAGTTTCCACCACGCACCACCCCTTCGGTGCGCCGACCCCCCGCAACCTCATGCCCTTGCCCGACGGCACCCATGCACCGCCGGTTCACTGGGAGGACGACCGAGCGTAGTCAGGCCGCTCCGCCCGCCGCAAGGCGTCCACGACGATCTTGTCCGACCGCTCGACAGTCACCGTGGCCTGCTCTTTCTTCAGAGTCTGCACCACGCCTCCAGGGATGTTCAGCGCCGGCTCCAGGTCCTGCGGCTTGCCGATGACCCTGAAACGATACGGCGCGTTGATCTTGTTCCCGTCGACGCTGACACTCCTGTCGGAGTCGGCGAAATAGGTCTCGGCGACCACCCGGACCCCGTTGACCTGGATCGCCTCCGCGCCGGCCGCGCGCAACTCCTGGATCGCGTCGAGCAGCATGTCCGCCTTGACCGTCCCCTTCGTGTCCTCGATCGTCATGGTGATGCCGGGACCCTGTGCCGCCACGGTGCCCGCCAGGATGCCGAGTTGCCTCGCCTTCTCGGCGGTCTGCCGGCGCGCCTCCGCGGCCTGGTCGGAGCTGCTCTGCAGTTCCTGACGCTGCTTTTCGAGTCCCTGCTTCTCGTCCTCAAGACGCTGAGTACGCGAATCCAGTTCATCGAGGATACGTACAAGATCTTCTTGGCGTGCGCCGCGCAACGCGCTGTCGGTGTCGCTGTTCGACGCCACCTGCACGGCCAGGCCGAAGCCGAGACCGAACAGCAGCAGCGCGACGATGAGTTGCGCCCGGGTGAAACGCGGCGGCCACAGGCCCTTGACGAGCCGCTGCCGGCCCGTCAGCGGCTGCGGGGACCGCTCCTCGGCCCGCGGGCCGGTGCCGGGTGCGGGCACCGGCACCTCGGCCGGCAGCTCCCTGCGCAGCCCGTTCCCCGGCCGGTCGTCCCGGTCGGCGTGGGCGTGCCGTCCCTCTTCGATGTTCCGCTCGTTCCGGTCGCTCATGGTGGTCACGCCCGGAACACGTGCCGGCGGATCGCCGCCGCGTTGGAGAAGATCCGGATGCCCAGGACGACCACCACCCCCGTGGACAGCTGCGCGCCGACACCCAACTTGTCCCCGAGGAACACGATGAGGGCGGCGACGACCACGTTCGACAGGAACGACACCACGAAGACCTTGTCGTCGAAGATGCCGTCCAGCATGGCCCGCAGACCGCCGAAGACGGCGTCCAGCGCGGCGACGACGGCGATCGGCAGATACGGCTCGACGACGGCCGGAACCTCGGGCCGGACCAACAGGCCGGCCACGACTCCCACGACGAGGCCCAGTACGGCGATCACGATGTGCCCTTCCCGGTCTTCTCGAACATCGGCTGTGCTGTACGTACGATCACACTGGGAGCGGCGGGCAACCGGACCTCGCCCTCCGTCGAAATGGTGGCGCGGATGCCGTAGTTCTCCTCCAGGGCGTGCAGATACAGGCCGTCGGCGCTGTTCTGGAACCTGGTGCTCAACCTCTGCCCGTCCCCCACCGCCAGCACCGTGTACGGCGGCACCAGCGGCCTGTTGTCGACCAGTATCGCGTCTCCCGCGGCCCTGATCGCGGACAGGGCGGTCAGCCGCTGCCCGTTGACGGAGACCGCCTCGGCCCCGGACGCCCACAGTCCGTTGACCACGCGCTGCATGTCCCGGTCCCGGATCCGGCCGGTGTCGGAGAAGCCCGACGTCTCCCGGGGGTTGGAGCCGTCCCCGCCGCCGGCGGCCTCCTTGGCGTCGTTCACGACGAGTTCGACGCCGGGGCCGCGCACCGCGGTGGCGCCCGACAGCAGGCCCACCAGGTCCGCCTCGGCGCTGCCGCCGCTCGACCTCAGGGCCGCCCGCCGGCGCGCGTCGACGTCGTCGCGCAGCTTGTCGACGGTGCTCTCCAGCCGGTCCGCGTCCGCGGTCTCGCTGTCGACGCGGTCGATCAGTTCCTGGCGCTCCTTGGCCACCACGGGCGCCGACACCCGCGCCTGGGCCGCCCCCACGGTCACCACCAGTGCCGCGAGGACCAGTCCCCCGGCCAGGCCCAGCTTGGCCCGCAGGGTCTTGGGCAGACCGCCCTCGCCCGCGGACTTCCGCCGGGCGGCGGCCTCGGCGTAACCGTCGTCGAGGCTGTGGTCCATGACGTTGGTGATCAACGACATGGAGGCGTCCGGGCGCTGCGGCCGCGCGGGGCTGCTCCGAACGGGGGGTTGCTGCGGCATGCCGCACATCGTCGCATGTCGCGAGCGGTACCTCCGAACGGCCCCACCGGCGTGCCGGACAGGCCCCCTTGGGGGACACTTGTCCGGCACGCGCGCGTGCGGGGGGTCTACGCGGTCCCGAGCCGTCCGGAAGCGCCCGGGGACGCCGTGCCGATGTCCCCGGGCGCGTGCGCGATCACCGGCCGGCGCTGTCCACGACCTCCGCCCACTCGTCCAGCAGGGCCTGCGCGGAGGCGTCGTCGGGGCCCTCCGCCCACAGATGGGTGACCGCCTCGGCCGGGTCGGGCAGCACCATCACCCAGCGTCCGTCGGTCTCCACCACCCGCACCCCGTCGGTCGTGTCGACGGAGCGGTCCCCGGCGGCCTCGACCACGCGCCGCATCACCAGGCCCTTGACGGCCCACGGCGTCGCCAGATCCCGCTTGAGGACGTGCGCCCGCGGGATGCGGGCGTCGATCTGGCTCAGGGTGAGCTGCGTGCGCGCCACCAGCCCGATGAGCCGTACGAAGGCCGCCGTGCCGTCGTACACGCCGCTGAACTCGGGGACGATGAACCCGCCCTTGCCGTCGCCGCCGAAGATGGTGCCCTCCTCGCGCCCGACGCGCGTGAGGTCGTCCGGCGACGTGGTGGTCCACTCGACCTGGGTGCCGTGGTAGGCGGCCACCTGCTCGGCGATCCGGGTCGTGGTGACCGGCAGGGCCACCCGCCCGCTGCGCCGCTCGGCGGCCACCAGGTCCAGCATCACCAGCAGGGCCCGGTCGTCCTCGATGATCCGGCCCTTCTCGTCCACGAGCGACAGCCGCTCGCCGACGGGGTCGAACCGCACACCGAACGCGGCCCCCGAGGACGCCACTATCTCGCCGAGCCGCACCAGCCCCTTGCGCCGCATCTCGGCCGTCTCCGTGGGCCGGGTCTCGTCCAGACCGGGGTTGATGGTCAGCGAGTCCACTCCGAGCTTGCCGAGCAGGCTGGGCAGCACCAGCCCGGCACTGCCGTTGGAGGCGTCCACGACGACCTTGAGCCCCGACTCGGCTATCCCGGTCGTGTCGACGTTGCGCAGCAGCGACCCGGTGTACGAGTCGAAGACGCTCGCCGGGAAGTGCAGGTCGCCGATCTCGCCCGGGAACGCCCGCCGGTACTCCTGGCGCGCGAACACGCGGTCGAGCTTGCGCTGGCCGCCCTGGGAGAGGTCTCCGCCCTGGCCGTCGAAGAACATGATGTCGACGGAGTCCGGGACACCGGGCGAGGTCCGGATCATGATGCCGCCGGCGCTGCCCCGCGCGGTCTGCTGCCGGGCCACGGGCAGCGGTACGTTCTCCAGGTCGCGTACGTCGATGGCGCTGGCCTGGAGCGCGGAGATCACCGCGCGCTTGAGGGCCCGGGCACCGCGGGAGTGGTCGCGGGCCGTGGTGACCGTCGAGCCCTTCTTCAGGGTCGTCGCATAGGCACCGGCGAGCCGTACCGCCAGCTCCGGTGTGATCTCCACGTTCAGGATGCCGGAGACACCGCGGGCGCCGAACAGATGCGCCTGACCGCGTGACTCCCAGATCACCGAGGTGTTGACGAAGGCGCCGGCCTCGATGGTCTTGAACGGGTACACCCGGACGTTGCCCTGGACGATCGACTCCTCGCCGATCAGGCATTCGTCACCGATGACCGCGCCGTCCTCGATCCGGGCGGCCCGCATGATGTCGGTGTTCTTGCCGACGACACAGCCGCGCAGATTGCTGTGCTGGCCCACGTAGACGTTGTCGTGGACGACGGCCTTGTGCAGGAAGGCGCCGCTCTTGACGACGACGTTGGAGCCGACGACGGTGTGCTCGCGGATCTCCGCGCCGGCCTCGACCTTCGCGTAGTCGCCGATGTACAGCGGTCCGCGCAGTACGGCGTCGGGGTGCACGTCGGCGCCCTCGGCCACCCACACGCCGGGCGAGATCTCGAAGCCGTCGATGTCGACGTCGACCTTGCCCTCGAGGACGTCGGCCTGGGCCTTCACATAGCTCTCGTGCGTGCCGACGTCCTCCCAGTAGCCCTCGGCGACATAGCCGTAGATCGGCTTGCCTTCCTTCATGAGCTGCGGGAAGACGTCACCGGACCAGTCGACGGGTACGTCGGGGTCGACGTAGTTGAAGACCTCGGGCTCCATGACGTAGATGCCCGTGTTGACGGTGTCGGAGAAGACCTGTCCCCAGGTCGGCTTCTCCAGGAAGCGCTCGACCTTGCCTTCCTCGTCGACGATGGTGATGCCGAACTCCAGCGGATTGGGCACGCGGGTCAGACAGACCGTGACGAGCGCGCCCTTCTCCTTGTGGAAGTTGATCAGTTCGGTGAGGTCGAAGTCGGTCAGGGCATCGCCGGAAATGACCAGGAAGGCATCGTCCTTCAACGCCTCCTCGGCGTTCTTGACGCTTCCGGCGGTACCGAGTGGCTTCTCCTCATTGGCATAGGTGAGCTCCATCCCGAGCTCTTCGCCGTCACCGAAGTAGTTCTTCACGAGCGATGCCAGGAACTGCACGGTGACGACGGTCTCGGTGAGCCCGTGCCTTTTGAGCAGCCGTAGCACATGCTCCATGATCGGGCGGTTGGCCACGGGCAGGAGCGGCTTGGGCATGCTAGAGGTCATGGGGCGCAGGCGTGTGCCTTCGCCCCCGGCCATCACGACGGCCTTCATGTCGGAAGCGTCCTCCTCCAAGAGACGACGGTCTAGCCGACTTCACCCGTCCAGATTGTCCCGCACTTTTACACCGCGGGCCATCGAGGCGTTATGTCTGGACAATCAGCCGAGCTCAATCGGCCATGGTGTCCGCTCGAACCAATCGGCGGACCTGTACCACGTAGAGCACTCCTGCCCACCAATACAGGGTTGTACCCCATCCGGCGAACGCCCATCCGAAAATAGCGGCGAGTGACGAGATCCAACCACTTCCGTCACTGAGGAGCAGGAGCGGGAAGGCGTACATCAAGTTGAACGTGGCGGCCTTCCCGAGGAAGTTCACCTGGGGCGGCGGATACCCGTGCCGGCGGAGGATGCCCACCATGACCAGCAGGACCAGTTCACGCGCGAGCAAGAGCGCGGTCAGCCAGATCGGCAGGATCTCCCGCCAGGTGAGCCCCAGGAGCGTGGAAAGCACGTACAGGCGGTCGGCGGCGGGGTCGAGGAGCCGGCCGAGGCTGCTGATCTGATTCCAGCGCCGGGCGAGCTTTCCGTCGAGATAGTCGCTGACCCCGCTGAATGCCAGCACGAGGAGGGCCCAGCCATCGCTCTTGGGGCCGCCGAACTCCGGCCTGAGGATCAACCACAGGAACAGGGGTACGCCGACGAGCCGTGCCATGCTGAGGATGTTGGGGATGGTGAGGACCCGGTCTGTTTGGACACGGGTCTCCTGGACCTCCACCCGGGGGCCTCCTGTGCGAAACGAGCCAATGATGCTCACTGACTTTACCTCAACGCAAAAAAGCTCCGGCTCCTGGGCAGTGCCCAGGAGCCGGAGCTTCAAAAGGAGTTCGGCGGCGTCCTACTCTCCCACAGGGTCCCCCCTGCAGTACCATCGGCGCTGTGAGGCTTAGCTTCCGGGTTCGGAATGTAACCGGGCGTTTCCCTCACGCTATGACCACCGAAACACTATGAAACTGTCGAACAATGCCGCACCGCATATGGCCATACGGGGCCGTTCGTGGTTTCAGAACCAACACAGTGGACGCGAGCAACTGAGGACAAGCCCTCGGCCTATTAGTACCGGTCACCTCCACACGTTACCGTGCTTCCAGATCCGGCCTATCAACCCAGTCGTCTACTGGGAGCCTTACCCCATCAAGTGGGTGGGAGTCCTCATCTCGAAGCAGGCTTCCCGCTTAGATGCTTTCAGCGGTTATCCCTCCCGAACGTAGCCAACCAGCCATGCCCTTGGCAGAACAACTGGCACACCAGAGGTTCGTCCGTCCCGGTCCTCTCGTACTAGGGACAGCCCTTCTCAAGACTCCTACGCGCACAGCGGATAGGGACCGAACTGTCTCACGACGTTCTAAACCCAGCTCGCGTACCGCTTTAATGGGCGAACAGCCCAACCCTTGGGACCGACTCCAGCCCCAGGATGCGACGAGCCGACATCGAGGTGCCAAACCATCCCGTCGATATGGACTCTTGGGGAAGATCAGCCTGTTATCCCCGGGGTACCTTTTATCCGTTGAGCGACGGCGCTTCCACAAGCCACCGCCGGATCACTAGTCCCGACTTTCGTCCCTGCTCGACCCGTCGGTCTCACAGTCAAGCTCCCTTGTGCACTTACACTCAACACCTGATTGCCAACCAGGCTGAGGGAACCTTTGGGCGCCTCCGTTACCCTTTAGGAGGCAACCGCCCCAGTTAAACTACCCATCAGACACTGTCCCTGATCCGGATCACGGACCCAGGTTAGACATCCAGCACGACCAGACTGGTATTTCAACGACGACTCCACCCACACTGGCGTGCGAGCTTCACAGTCTCCCAGCTATCCTACACAAGCCGAACCGAACACCAATATCAAACTGTAGTAAAGGTCCCGGGGTCTTTCCGTCCTGCTGCGCGAAACGAGCATCTTTACTCGTAGTGCAATTTCACCGGGCCTATGGTTGAGACAGTCGAGAAGTCGTTACGCCATTCGTGCAGGTCGGAACTTACCCGACAAGGAATTTCGCTACCTTAGGATGGTTATAGTTACCACCGCCGTTTACTGGCGCTTAAGTTCTCAGCTTCGCCCACCCGAAAGTGAGCTAACCGGTCCCCTTAACGTTCCAGCACCGGGCAGGCGTCAGTCCGTATACATCGCCTTACGGCTTCGCACGGACCTGTGTTTTTAGTAAACAGTCGCTTCTCGCTGGTCTCTGCGGCCACCCCCAGCTCGAACAGCAAGTGTTCTCACCAGGTGTGGCCCCCCTTCTCCCGAAGTTACGGGGGCATTTTGCCGAGTTCCTTAACCATAGTTCACCCGAACGCCTCGGTATTCTCTACCTGACCACCTGAGTCGGTTTAGGGTACGGGCCGCCATGAAACTCGCTAGAGGCTTTTCTCGACAGCATAGGATCATCCACTTCACCACAATCGGCTCGGCATCAGGTCTCAGCCGTATGCAAGGCGGATTTACCTACCTTGCGGCCTACACCCTTACCCCGGGACAACCACCGCCCGGGATGGACTACCTTCCTGCGTCACCCCATCACTCACCTACTACCAACTTGGGTCAGCGGCTCCACCACTTTCCATTCCCCGAAGGGTCCGGAACGGCTTCACGGCCTTAGCATCACTGGATTCGATGTTTGACGCTTCACAGCGGGTACCGGAATATCAACCGGTTATCCATCGACTACGCCTGTCGGCCTCGCCTTAGGTCCCGACTTACCCTGGGCAGATCAGCTTGACCCAGGAACCCTTAGTCAATCGGCGCAAACGTTTCTCACGTTTGTATCGCTACTCATGCCTGCATTCTCACTCGTCAACCGTCCACGACTACCTTCCAGTGCCGCTTCACCCGGCAGACGACGCTCCCCTACCCATCACAGCGGGCGTTGGCCCTCATGCTGCAATGACACGACTTCGGCGGTACGCTTGAGCCCCGCTACATTGTCGGCGCGGAATCACTAGACCAGTGAGCTATTACGCACTCTTTCAAGGGTGGCTGCTTCTAAGCCAACCTCCTGGTTGTCTCTGCGACTCCACATCCTTTCCCACTTAGCGTACGCTTAGGGGCCTTAGTCGATGCTCTGGGCTGTTTCCCTCTCGACCATGGAGCTTATCCCCCACAGTCTCACTGCCGCGCTCTCACTTACCGGCATTCGGAGTTTGGCTAAGGTCAGTAACCCGGTAGGGCCCATCGCCTATCCAGTGCTCTACCTCCGGCAAGAAACACACGACGCTGCACCTAAATGCATTTCGGGGAGAACCAGCTATCACGGAGTTTGATTGGCCTTTCACCCCTAACCACAGGTCATCCCCCAGGTTTTCAACCCTGGTGGGTTCGGTCCTCCACGAAGTCTTACCTCCGCTTCAACCTGCCCATGGCTAGATCACTCCGCTTCGGGTCTTGAGCGTGCTACTGAATCGCCCTATTCGGACTCGCTTTCGCTACGGCTTCCCCACCCGGGTTAACCTCGCAACACACCGCAAACTCGCAGGCTCATTCTTCAAAAGGCACGCAGTCACGAGAACAAGGCAAGCCTCGTTCCGACGCTCCCACGGCTTGTAGGCACACGGTTTCAGGTACTATTTCACTCCGCTCCCGCGGTACTTTTCACCATTCCCTCACGGTACTATCCGCTATCGGTCACCAGGGAATATTTAGGCTTAGCGGGTGGTCCCGCCAGATTCACACGGGATTTCTCGGGCCCCGTGCTACTTGGGTGTCTCTCAAACGAGCCGCTGACGTTTCGACTACGGGGGTCTTACCCTCTACGCCGGACCTTTCGCATGTCCTTCGCCTACATCAACGGTTTCTGACTCGTCCCACGGCCGGCAGACCGTAGAAGAGAGATCCCACAACCCCCACGACGCAACCCCTGCCGGGTCTCACACGTCGTAGGTTTGGCCTCATCCGGTTTCGCTCGCCACTACTCCCGGAATCACGGTTGTTTTCTCTTCCTGCGGGTACTGAGATGTTTCACTTCCCCGCGTTCCCTCCACTTGCCCTATGTGTTCAGGCAAGGGTGACAGCCCATGACGACTGCCGGGTTTCCCCATTCGGAAACCCCCGGATCAAAGCCTGGTTGACGACTCCCCGGGGACTATCGCGGCCTCCCACGTCCTTCATCGGTTCCTGGTGCCAAGGCATCCACCGTGCGCCCTTAAAAACTTGGCCACAGATGCTCGCGTCCACTGTGCAGTTCTCAAACAACGACCAGCCACCCATCACCCCCGGACGAATCCGGAGTGCACTGGGGCCGGCAACTGAGGAAAGTTCATTCCCTCAGACACCCAACAGCGTGCCCGACACCCTCGCCACCCGGCCGTTCCGTTCCACGCCGAAGCAGTACTAGGAAGACCAGAAGGTCAAGTGTGCCGAGTAGTCAACGTTCCACCCATGAGCAACCAGCATCAGACATTCGCTGATGTACTGGCCTCTGAACCAGGCAAGCCCGGCTTAGAAGTGCTCCTTAGAAAGGAGGTGATCCAGCCGCACCTTCCGGTACGGCTACCTTGTTACGACTTCGTCCCAATCGCCAGTCCCACCTTCGACAGCTCCCTCCCACAAGGGGTTGGGCCACCGGCTTCGGGTGTTACCGACTTTCGTGACGTGACGGGCGGTGTGTACAAGGCCCGGGAACGTATTCACCGCAGCAATGCTGATCTGCGATTACTAGCGACTCCGACTTCATGGGGTCGAGTTGCAGACCCCAATCCGAACTGAGACCGGCTTTTTGAGATTCGCTCCACCTCACGGTATCGCAGCTCTTTGTACCGGCCATTGTAGCACGTGTGCAGCCCAAGACATAAGGGGCATGATGACTTGACGTCGTCCCCACCTTCCTCCGAGTTGACCCCGGCGGTCTCCCGTGAGTCCCCAGCACCACAAGGGCCTGCTGGCAACACGGGACAAGGGTTGCGCTCGTTGCGGGACTTAACCCAACATCTCACGACACGAGCTGACGACAGCCATGCACCACCTGTACACCGACCACAAGGGGGGCACTATTTCTAATGCTTTCCGGTGTATGTCAAGCCTTGGTAAGGTTCTTCGCGTTGCGTCGAATTAAGCCACATGCTCCGCCGCTTGTGCGGGCCCCCGTCAATTCCTTTGAGTTTTAGCCTTGCGGCCGTACTCCCCAGGCGGGGCACTTAATGCGTTAGCTGCGGCACGGACAACGTGGAATGTTGCCCACACCTAGTGCCCACCGTTTACGGCGTGGACTACCAGGGTATCTAATCCTGTTCGCTCCCCACGCTTTCGCTCCTCAGCGTCAGTATCGGCCCAGAGATCCGCCTTCGCCACCGGTGTTCCTCCTGATATCTGCGCATTTCACCGCTACACCAGGAATTCCGATCTCCCCTACCGAACTCTAGCCTGCCCGTATCGACTGCAGACCCGGGGTTAAGCCCCGGGCTTTCACAACCGACGTGACAAGCCGCCTACGAGCTCTTTACGCCCAATAATTCCGGACAACGCTTGCGCCCTACGTATTACCGCGGCTGCTGGCACGTAGTTAGCCGGCGCTTCTTCTGCAGGTACCGTCACTTTCGCTTCTTCCCTGCTGAAAGAGGTTTACAACCCGAAGGCCGTCATCCCTCACGCGGCGTCGCTGCATCAGGCTTTCGCCCATTGTGCAATATTCCCCACTGCTGCCTCCCGTAGGAGTCTGGGCCGTGTCTCAGTCCCAGTGTGGCCGGTCGCCCTCTCAGGCCGGCTACCCGTCGTCGCCTTGGTGAGCCGTTACCTCACCAACAAGCTGATAGGCCGCGGGCTCATCCTGCACCGCCGGAGCTTTCCAGAATCACCGATGCCGATGAAACTCGTATCCGGTATTAGACCCCGTTTCCAGGGCTTGTCCCAGAGTGCAGGGCAGATTGCCCACGTGTTACTCACCCGTTCGCCACTAATCCCCTCCCGAAGGAGGTTCATCGTTCGACTTGCATGTGTTAAGCACGCCGCCAGCGTTCGTCCTGAGCCAGGATCAAACTCTCCGTGAATGTTTTCCCGTAATCGGGATGAACACATCACGAGAGCGGTGCGAGAGGAGGAATAGTCCTCTCGCACACAGCGTCCTCGCTGTGTTTTTTCAAAGGAACCTCGTCCCAGCGGATGCTGGAGACGGGGTATCAACATATCTGGCGTTGACTTTTGGCACGCTGTTGAGTTCTCAAGGAACGGTCGCTTCCTTTGTACTCACCCTCTCGGGCTTTCCTCCGGGCGCTTCCCTTCGGTGTTTCAAACTCTACCAGGCTTTTTCCGTCTCTCTGACCACCCTCCTGCGAGCACGCAGAAGAAGATCCAGAGATCAGGATCTGATGAGTTTGGTTGCCGCCAGGGGCTGGGCACTGTTTCGTGCCTCTCTGCCCCGAGCAGGGTTACGACTGTACACGCGGCCTTGAAGGCCATGCAAATCGCCTTGGTTGGTGGTCTAGACCACTAGCTGGTAGCTTCTATCCGGAACCGCCAGTTCATTTGACATACGCTGCTGCTCAGTGCGCCGTCCGGGACAGGCTGTGACGGCCCGCGAGCAGCTCCACTCCTTGGGAGGCTTCCCATGACCACCGTGACGTCCCCTCTCGCTGGACGGGCCATCGGACTGGCCGCAGTGCCGGACCCGGTCTTCTCCGGGGCCATGGTCGGCCCGGGTACCGCGATCGATCCCGTGCGCGAGGCCTCCGAGGCGGTGGCGCCCGTGGACGGTGTCATCGTCTCCCTGCACCCGCACGCGTTCGTCGTCGTCGACGAGAGCGGCCACGGGGTGCTCACCCACCTCGGCATCGACACGGTGCAGCTCAACGGCGAGGGCTTCGAGCTGCTCGTCAACAAGGGGGACAAGGTCACCCGCGGTCAGGCCGTCGTCCGCTGGAACCCGGCCGCCGTCGAGGCCGCCGGCAAGTCCCCGGTGTGCCCGGTCGTCGCCCTGGAAGCCACTGCCGAGTCCCTCTCCGAGCTGCGTGACAGTGGTGACGTGAAGACCGGCGACAGCCTCTTCTCCTGGAACTGACGGCCGGGCCGTCCCAGGGCGGCGCACAGGACAACCACCGCGGCGGGACCCGCCGCACTACCGGAGACGGGTGAGATGGAGACAACGCTGCGAGGCGTCGGCGTGAGCCATGGCGTGGCGATCGGCGAGGTTCGGCACATGGGCACGGCGGTGCTGGAGCCGCCGGCCAAGCAGATCCCCGCCGAGGACGCCGAGCGGGAGCAGGGGCGCGCCCGGCAGGCCGTGGACGCCGTGGCCGCCGACCTGATGGCGCGCGGCAATCTGGCGGGCGGCGAGGCCCAGGCCGTGCTCGAAGCGCAGGCCATGATGGCCCAGGACCCCGAGCTGATGGCGGACGTGGACCGGCGGATCGCCGTCGGCAGCACCGCGGAGCGCGCGGTCTACGACGCGTTCGCGGCGTACCGGGAGCTGCTGGCCGGTGCCGGTGAGTACCTCGCGGGGCGCGTGGCCGACCTGGACGACGTGCGGAACCGTATCGTCGCGCGGCTGCTGGGCGTGCCGATGCCGGGTGTCCCGGACAGCGACCAGCCCTACGTACTCGTGGCCCGGGACCTGGCTCCGGCCGACACCGCGCTGCTGGACCCCTCCCTCGTGCTCGGTTTCGTGACCGAGGAGGGCGGTCCGACCAGCCACAGCGCGATCCTGGCGCGGGCGCTGGGGGTGCCGGCCGTCGTGGCGCTGCCGGGTGCCGGTGAGCTGGCCGAGGGCACGGTCGTCGCCGTGGACGGCAGCACGGGCGATGTCTTCGTCGGCCCCAGCGAGGAGAAGAAGGCGCAGCTCGCGGCCGCGGCTGCCGAGCGCAAGGCGGCGCTGGCCGCCTCGACGGGTCCCGGTGTGACCGCGGACGGGCACAAGGTGCCGCTGCTGGCCAACGTGGGCGGGCCGGCGGATGTGGCGGCGGCGGTCGAGGCGGGTGCCGAGGGCGTCGGTCTGTTCCGTACCGAGTTCCTGTTCCTGGACGACAGCAAGAAGGCTCCTTCCGAGGAGAAGCAGGTGGAGGCCTACCGGCAGGTGCTGGAGGCGTTCCCCGAGGGTCGTGTGGTCGTACGGGTGCTGGACGCGGGCGCGGACAAGCCGCTGGACTTCCTGACGCCGGCGGACGAGCCGAACCCGGCGCTGGGTGTGCGGGGTCTGCGGACGCTGCTCGACCACCCGGAGGTGCTGCGTACCCAGCTGACGGCGCTGGCGAAGGCCGCCGAGGGGCTGCCGGTCCACCTCGAGGTGATGGCGCCCATGGTGGCGGACCGCCGGGACGCCAAGGCGTTCGCGGACGCCTGCCGGGAGGCGGGGCTGCAGGCCAAGTTCGGTGCGATGGTGGAGATCCCGTCGGCCGCGCTGCGGGCGCGTTCGATCCTGCGGGAGGTCGAGTTCCTGTCGCTGGGCACCAACGACCTCGCGCAGTACACGTTCGCGGCGGACCGGCAGGTGGGTGCGGTGTCGCGGCTGCAGGACCCGTGGCAGCCGGCGCTGCTCGACCTGGTGGCGCTGTCGGCCGAGGCGGCGCGGGCCGAGGGCAAGAGCTGCGGGGTGTGCGGTGAGGCCGCGTCCGACCCGCTGCTGGCCTGTGTGCTGACCGGTCTGGGGGTCACCTCCCTGTCCATGGGGGCGGCGTCGATTCCGTATGTCCGCGCCACGCTGGCGAAGTACACGCTGGCGCAGTGCGAGCGGGCCGCGGCGGCGGCGCGTGCGGCGGACAGCGCCGAGGAGGCGCGCGCCGCGGCCCAGGCGGTGCTGTCCGGCGAGTAGCCGACCGGTGCCGTGAGCCGTGCCGGTGCCTTCGGGTGCCGTCGGTCAGGGGCGTCCTGCCTTCGGGCGGGGCGCCCCTGTCGTGTGTTGTGGCGGTGGCCGGTGTGTCAGTGGCGGTGGGCCGCGGCCGTGCCGTCGTCTCCGAGGTCGGGGGGTGCGCCGTAGTCGACGCCGGACTCGGGTGGGATGAGGTCGCCGGATTCGACGTCGGTGCAGTAGGCGTCGAAGACTTCCGAGGCCGTCAGGGGTTCGAGGGTGCCGCCGCGCAGTCGCCAGCCGTAGACGCGGTCGGCGGTGCCGGCGGTGCTGGTGCGGATGACGAGTCCGCCGGGGCTGCGGGTGGCCAGTCCGAGGGCGAGGACGCTGGTGAACTCCAGGGCCTCCGCCTCGTCCAGGCGGGTCGCGCCGGTGTCGTCCTGGTCGCCGTGCAGGACGGAGACGAGGGTGTCCGGTGGTCCGGAGACGGTGCAGACGAGGTGCCTCTCCCCGGGCGGGGCGGTGTCGAGGATGCGGACCACGAGTTCGGAGGCGCGGGTGAAGGCGGCGCGGCCGATGTCCTCGCCGCAGGTCGGGCAGGGGCCCAGGCGGGTGAGGAGGGTGGTGGCGTATTCCCAGGTGGCCTGGCGTACGGCTTCGTCCACGAGCTGGGGCAGGAGGTCGGTGAGCGGGCGGCCGTCGTAGGGGATGGTGGGGCCGGTAGCCGCGAGCCGGGCGGTGAAGCGGCTGCGGCTGGCCGGGGCGTCCGGGTCGAGTCCGGTGTCCGCGCAGTACGCGGCGTAGTCCTCCGGGTCGAACAGGGCGAGTGTGGTGTGGCTGCCCTGTTCGGCGCGGGTCTTCAGGACCGTCTCCAGTTGCCGGAGGTAGGTCGTGTGGTCGTCGAAGGTGAAGGTGCGGTAGCGCCGCATGGCGCGGAAGTCGTGGTCGTCGGTGAGGACGCCGATGGTGCCGGCGATCTCGCGGCGCAGGACGCGTCGCAGGGTCTGGTGGTCGGTGTGCGCCATGATTCCCCCAATGCGCGGTCGATCAATGCTCACTCACCGTAACGGTCGGCACTGACAACGGCGGTCCGCCGGTGCTCGCGGGCCGGGGTGTGGGGGGTGTCTTCGCTGGTCATGGCTGGTGTGGGTGGAGCGGGTCCCGGACGTCGCGGTGGGGTTCGGCGGGTCCGAAACCTGTGCGAGGGGCGAGGTTGCGGTGGGTCAGGCGCGCTTGCGGGCCAGTTCCTCGTAGAAGGCGAGCAGGGCGAGGTTGTCGATGGAGCCGGGGTTGACCGCCTTTTCCAGGGGGGTGCCCTGCAGGAGGCGCTTGACCGGGACCTCGATGCGCTTGCCGGTGAGGGTGTGCGGGATGCCGGGGACCTCGATGATCTCGTCGGGGACGTGCCGGGGTGAGAGCTGTTCGCGGATGGCCCGCTTGACGCGGTTCAGGAGCGTCTCGTCCAGGACGGCGTCCGGTGCGAGGTGGACGAACAGCGGCATCCAATAGCCGCCGTCGGGCTGTTCGACGCCGATGACGAGTGATTCCCTGATCTCCGGCAGGCGTTCGACGACCTCGTAGATGTCGGCCGACCCCATGCGTACGCCCTGCCGGTTGAGGGTGGAGTCGGAGCGGCCGTGGATGATCACGGAGCCCCGGGAGGTGAGGGTGATCCAGTCGCCGTGGCGCCAGACGCCGGGGTAGGTGTCGAAGTAGCTGTCGTGGTAGCGGCTGCCGTCGGGGTCGTTCCAGAAGTGGATCGGCATGGACGGCATGGGCTGGGTGACGACCAGTTCGCCGACCTCGTCCACGAGGGGTCGGCCGCTCGGGTCCCAGGAGTGCAGGTCGGTGCCGAGGCCGGGTGCCTGGAGCTCGCCGGTGTACACGGGCAGGGTGGGTACGGCGCCGGCGAAGCAGGAGCAGACGTCCGTGCCGCCGCTGACGGAGGCGACCCACAGGTCGGCCCCGCTCTCGGCGAACTCGTCGTGCAGCCAGCGGAAGCCGTCGGGCGGCAGCGGGGAGCCGGTGGTGGCGACGCAGTCGACTGCGGACAGGTCGTAGTCGCGGGCGGGGTGGACGCCGGCTTTGCGGCAGGCCATGACGTAGGCGGCGGAGGTGCCGTAGAGGGTGGCGCGGGTGCGTTCGGCGATCCGCCACTGGGCGCCGGTGTCCGGGTGGCCGGGGCTGCCGTCGTACAGGACGATCGTGGTGCCCGTGAGGAGGCCGGAGACGAGGAAGTTCCACATCATCCAGCCGGTCGAGGTGTACCAGAAGAAGCGGTCCCCGGGGCCGAGGTCGCAGTGCAGGCCGAGTTGTTTGAGGTGCTCGACCAGGATGCCGCCCTGCGACTGGACGATGGCCTTGGGCAGGCCGGTCGTGCCGGAGGAGTACAGCACCCACAGCGGGTGGTCGAAGGGGACCTGTTCGTAGACCGGCTCGGTGTCCCCGGCGGTCAGCGCCGACCAGTCCAGGGCGCCTTCGGGGGCGTCGGTGCCGAGCAGCGGGATGTGGACGACGGCGCGCAGGGTGGGCAGTTCGCGGCGCAGTTCGGCGACGACCTCGCGGCGGTCGTGTTCCTTGCCGCCGTAGCGGTAGCCGTCGACGGTGAACAGGACGACGGGTTCGACCTGCTGGAAGCGGTCGAGGACGCTGCGGGCGCCGAAGTCGGGGGCGCAGGAGGTCCATACGGCGCCGACGGCGGCGGTGGCGAGGAGGGCGACGACGGCCTGTGGGATGTTGGGGAGGTAGCCGCTGACGCGGTCGCCGGGGCGTACGCCGAGCGCGCGGAGTTCGGCGGCGAGGGAGCCGACCTGGCGGCGCAGCTCGGACCAGGTCACCGGGCGGGGTTCGTGGGTCTCGTCCACGCACAGGAGGGCGGGTTCGTCGGCGCGGTCGGCCGCGGCGCGCAGGGCGTGTTCGGCGTAGTTGAGGGTGGCGCCGGGGAACCACCGGGCGCCGGGCATGGCGCGGTCGTCGAGCACGCGCGCGTAGGGGGTGGAGAAGCGTACGCCGAACCACTCCGTGACGGCTTTCCAGAAGGTGTCGAGCTGGTCGACGGACCATCGGTGCAGGGCCGGGTAGCCGCCGTCGGCAGGGGCGCCGTGGTGTTCGGCGGCCCATGCCTGGAACCGGGTGATGCGGGCCTTGGCGATCCGTTCGGGGTCGGGCTGCCAGAGCGGCTGGGGGTTCGCGGTCGACATGGGAGGCTCCCGGGCTGTGCGCGTCGTGTGCGTCGGTCCGCGCACGGGCTGGGGTGTGCGCGTGACGCGGCTGACACGGACGATGCCATGTGATCGACTTCTGCACCAGGGTTCGCCCCACATAGTCGGTGCCGTGAAGATGTGGCCCGGGCACGGGTGAACGGCAGTTGAACGGCACGCGCGCGTGGGGCGCTCAGTGGCAGGGTGAGCAGCATGGACGGTCGTGACCTGGTGCGTTCGGTGAGTGTGGTCGGTTCGGGGCGGGGGGCTCGGGGGTTGCGCACCGTGCGGGCCGCGTGGCGCAGGCGGCGTATCGACGCGGCGGGGCTGCCGCGGCGGGGGCCCGAGCGGGCCCGGGTGCCGGGGCAGGTGCGGGACGTGGAGCCGGGTCCGGGCGGTGGTCTGATCCGGTTCGGCCGTTCCGAGCTGCGGATCGTCGTGGCGGCGAACGGCGCGGTGTTCTGGGGGTGGGACGGGGCGGGTGCGCTGCCGTCGTACGCGCTGGCCGGGAGTGGTCCGGAGCCGGATCCGCGGGCGGTGCTGGAGCCGGACAAGGACGGCGGCTGGCGGGTGGTGGCCGAGCGGGTGACGGTGGTCGTGTCGCGGCACGGCGCGGTGCAGGTGTGCACGCCGGGCGGGGTGGTGCTGCGGCGGGAGCTGCCGCCGCGCTGGTGGGAGCCGGTGGGCGGGGGTGCGGCGCGGTGGGTGCAGCGGTCGGAGGTGGCGGCGGACGCCCGGTTCTTCGGGCTGGGCGGGCGGGCGTCCGGTCCGCGGCTGCGGGACGGCAGGTACCGGCTGTGGAACACCGATCCCGGCCGGGCGTTCGGGCCCGGTGACGATCCGCTGTATCTGACCATGCCGGTGCAGCTGGTGGTGGCGGACGCGGGCACGCACCTGGTGTTCCATGACACCACTTGGGACGGTTCGGTGGTGCTGCGGGAGGGCGAGGAGGGTGCCGGGTCCGGGCACGACCGGGCGGGGCGCTGCGAGGTGCACATGGACGGGGGCCCGCTGCGCTGCTGGGCGATGGTGGGGACCCCCGCGCGCGTGCTGTACACGTGGGCCTCGCTGACGGGGGCGCCCGCGCTGCCGCCCGCGTGGGCTCTGGGGCACCAGCACGCGCGGTGGGGCTCGGACAGCGAGCAGGAGGTGCGCCGGATCGTCGCCGGCCATCATGAGCGGAGGCTGCCGCTGGACGCCGTGCACCTCGGTGCCGGCCACTACGACGGACATCGGGTGTTCACCGTCGACCAGGAACGTTTCCCCAAGCTGCCGGTGCTGGCGGAGGAGCTGCGCCGGGACGGGATCCGGCTGGTGTCGGTCGTGGAACCGGCGGTGCGGGCGGAACCGGGCGAAGCCGTGTACGACGGCGGCGACGCCATGGACGCGTTCGTGCGGGACGCGCGGGGCCGCACGGTGGAGGGTCTCACGTGTGCGGGCGAGTCGGTCTTCCCGGACTTCACGCACGCGCGCGTGCGCGCGTGGTGGGGCGGGCTCTACAAGGAGCGGCTGGGGCAGGGCTTCGCGGGGTTCTGGCACGACATGAACGAGCCGACGTCGTTCGGCGCCTTCGGTGAGCCGACGCTGCCGCGTTCGGCCCGGCACGCCCTGGAGGGGCGCGGCAGTGACCATCGGGAGGCGCACAACGTGTACGCGCTGTGCATGGCGCGGGCGGCCTACGAGGGGCTGCGCGAGCTGGTGCCCGAGGAGCGGCCCTTCGTGCTCTCCCGTTCGGGCTGGGCGGGGTCGCAGCGGTACGGCGGCACGTGGTCGGGGGACGTGGCGACGGGCTGGCCGGGGCTGCGGGCGTCGCTGTCGCTGGTGCTGGGGCTGGGGCTGTGCGGGGTGCCGTACTCGGGTCCGGACGTGGGCGGGGCCGACGGCAGTCCGTCGCCGGAGCTGTATCTGCGCTGGTTCCAGCTGGGCGCGTATCTGCCGTTGTTCCGGACTCACGCGGGTCCGCGGGCGGGGCGCCGGGAGCCGTGGGAGTTCGGTGCCGAGGTGCTGGAGCACGCGCGCGTGGCGCTGCTGGAACGCCGGCGGCTGCTGCCGTACTTCGTGACGCTGGCGCAGCTGGCCCGGCGTACCGGGGCGCCCTATGCGCGGCCGCTGTGGTGGGGCTCGCCGGAGGACCGGGCGCTGCGCGACTGCGAGGACGCGTTCCTGCTGGGCGACGGTCTTCTGGTGGCGCCGGTGCTGGAGCCCGGTGCCGTCCGGCGTGCGGTGCGGCTGCCGCGGGGCCGCTGGTACGACACGGTGACGGAGGCGGCCTACGAGGGGCCGGCGCGGGTCGTGGTCGACGCGCCGCTGTCCCGGGTGCCGGTCTTCGCGCGCGCGGGGTCGGTGCTGCCCGTGCGGGGCGCCGACGGCGGGCTGGAGCTGGAGGTGTGGGCGCCCGCGCGCGGGCGGACCGGGGGCGGTCTGGTGGTGCCGGACGCGGGCGACGGGTGGGACGAGCCGGAGATCGAGCGGTACGCGGCCCGCGAGCGCGACGGAGGGGTGGTGGTGACCCGGGAGCGGGAGGGCGGCCCGGCCGAGCCGCCCTACCCGGTGCGCGTGCGCGGGCTGGGCTGAACCCGCCGGCTCACACGTAGCGGCCCTCGAACCAGGCTGTGACGGCCGCGGTGTGCAGCGGGAAGGCGAGTTCCTCGGGCCTGCGCAGCAGGTGCCATCCCTCGGTCTCGTCGGTGGGGCCGGAGGCCGGCAGTCCGTCGGCCGGGCGTTCCGGCAGCAGCCCGAACAGCAGCAGGTGCCCGTCGGGCGCGCTCATGGCGTCCACGAGCCGTACGTCGCGGGCGGCCGCGTCGATGCCGGTCTCTTCCTTGAGTTCGCGGACGACGGCCTGCTTCCAGTCCTCGCGGTCGTCGATGTAGCCGCCGGGCAGGGCCGTGCCTCCGCGCGCGGGGGCGACGGTGCGGGTGATGACGACCAGGGCCGTGCCCTGGGTGTCGTACACGGGCTGGAGCGCGATCGCGACCGGCAGCGGGTTGCGGTAGGCGACGGTCCCGCAGGACGGGCAGGTGCGCGGCCAGCCCGAGATGCCCTCTCCAAAGGGCGCTCCGCAGCTCGAACAGTGGGAGTCCGGAGCGGAGTTGGCAGTGGGTTGTTGAGTTTCGGACACGCGCGGACTGTATCCGATCACGGGAGGGACGCGTTCCGGCAGTGAGCCGTCAGGAACGGGCGGATCGGGAAGTGGCGGCCGGGATCACCCCCGTCGTTCCCGGCCGCCCCCGCTGTCACACGACGCCGCCCGGGGCCATGCGGTCGACCGCTCGGGCCTGCCCATTTCCGGCTGCCCGTGGCACACTCCTGACGGATCGTCAGTTCCCCTTCCAAGGAGGCGCCTTGCCGTACACACGCGAACCGGCGGTCGCCGGCTGGTTCACCGGCGAGGGTGACGGCTTCCGTCTCCTGGGCACCCGCTGCTCGGCCTGCGCCTCGGTCTTCTTCCCGCGCGAGGACGTCCACTGCCGCAATCCGTACTGCGTGGGCGGCTCCCTGGAGGAGGTTCCGTTGTCACGAAAGGGGCGGATCTGGTCGTATACCGACAGTCGTTACCGGCCTCCGTCACCCTATGTGAGTAATCCGGAACTTCCGTGGGAGCCGTACGCGTTGATCGCGGTGGAGCTGGCGGCCGAGCGGATCGTGGTGCTGGGGCAGGCGGCTCCCGGGGTCACCGTCGCCGGTCTGACGGTGGGCATGGAGGTGGAGGCCGTCCCCGGCGTGCTGTACGAGGACGGGGAGACGGCCTGGACGGTCTGGCGGTGGCGGCCGACGGGGGTGACGGAGTGACGGCCGACGTGGCGGTGCTCGGTGCGGGCATGCACCCGTGGGGCAAGTGGGGCCGCGGCTTCGTGGAGTACGGGACGGCGGCGGCCCGCGCGGCGCTCGCGGACGCGGGCCTGGACTGGCGGGACATAGGCTCCGTGGTGGGCGCGGACACCGTGCGCGGCGGCTATCCCGGGTATGTCGCGGGAGCCACGTTCGCCAAGGCCCTGGGCTGGCAGGGCGCCAAGGTGACCAGCGTGTACGCGGCGTGCGCGTCCGGGGCCCAGGCCATCGCCACGGCCCGCGCGCAGATCCTCGCCGGTCTCGCGGACGCCGTCCTGGTGGTGGGCGCGGACGCCGCCCCCAAGGGGTTCTTCCGGCCCGCGGGCGGGGACCGCCCCGACGACCCGGACTGGCTGCGCTTCCGCCTGCTCGGCGCGACGAACCCCACGTACTTCGGGCTGTACGCGCGACGGCGGATGGCCCTGCACGGGGACACGCCCGAGGACTTCGCGCTGGTCAAGGTGAAGAACGCGGCCCTGGGGGCGCTCAACCCGTACGCCCGCTACCGCAGGCGGGTCACCGCCGGGGAGGTGGCCGCCTCCGCGGTGGTGGCCGACCCGCTGCGGCTGCTGGACATCTGCGCCACCTCCGACGGCGGGGCCGCCCTGGTGCTGACGAGCCTGGACTTCGCCCGCCGGCACGGTGCCGCCCGGCCGGTGCGGATCCGGGCGGTCTCCACGGTGACCCCCCGCTTCCCGAACACGGTGCCGGACCTGCCGGACATCGCCACGGACTCCGCGGTCTCGGTGGCACCCCCGGCCGAGACGTTCCGGGCCTCCGTCGCCCGGGCCGCGTACGAGGAGGCGGGCATCGGCCCCCGGGACCTGTCCCTGGCGGAGGTGTACGACCTGTCGACCGCGCTGGAGCTGCAGTGGTACGAGGACCTGGGGCTGTGCGCCGAGGGCGAGGGCGCGAAGCTGCTCCGGGAGGGCGCGACCGCCCCGGGCGGCCGGATACCGGTGAACACCAGCGGGGGGCTGGCCTCCTTCGGGGAGGCCGTGCCGGCCCAGGCGATCGCCCAGGTGTGCGAGCTGACCTGGCAGTTGAGAGGCGTGGCGGGCGACCGCCAGGTCGCCGGGGCGCGGGTGGGCATCACCGCCAACCAAGGGCTGTTCGGACACGGGTCCTCGGTGATCGCCGTGCGGTGAGCGCGGCCCGGCCGGCGCGGGACGGACCACCCGGTGTGACCGCCACGGAATCCTGCGTGAACGTCTCATGAACTGAGCGCGGGCGCGCGCGGGCGGTGCACATCATGCTCCCGTGCACTCCTGGACGGATACTCTCCGCTTCGCCTTCCAGCCGGTGGTCAACCTGAGGACGGGCGCGGTCGCCGCCCTGGAGACACTCGCCCGCCCGGAAACCGGCGACATCCTGGCCGAGGCCCGCCGGAATCCGGAACTGGACGGCAGGCTGGCCGTACTGGCCTTCCGCGCGGCGGCGCGCAAGGAGACGCTGCTGCCGCTGCACCTGAACGTGTTCGCGGCCACGCTCGCCGACCTCGGCGGCCTCACCCCGCTGCACGACGCCGTCCGCGGCGCGGGGCGCATGCCCTGGGAGGTGACGCTCGACATCGTCCCGCCCTACACGCACGTACCGCACCGGGCCCTGCTGGACGCGGTGGCCGTGCTGCGCGAGCAGGGGTTCCGGATCAGCGCGGACGGCATCGGGGACGGCGACGTACCGCTCAGACTGCTCACCGACCTCTCCCCCGGCCTGGTCAAGCTCGACGCCTCGCTGCTGGCGCGGCCGGCCGCGGTCCGGGCGATGCGGACGCTGTGCGAGGAACTGGACGCCCTGGTGGCGGTGGAGGGCGTGGAGACCGAGCACCAGTGCGCGGCGGCCCTGGCGGCCGGGGCGCAATTGGCGCAGGGCGAGCTGTTCGCGCCGCCGGCCCGGATTCCCGCCGTGGACGTGTACGTTCCCTCCCTCGCGCCCGGTGCCCCGACCGCGCCCCGCTCCGGGCCGTCGGTGCGCGAGTTCGTGCGGCCCGCCGCCGTACTGCCGCTGTCCGCCTCGGCGGAGCGGGTACGGGCCCTGCTGACCGGTTCCCCGGATGTCTCCGGGGTGCTGCTGGTGGACCCGGCCGGGCGGCCCGTCCGGTCGGTGCACCGCTCGCGGTTCCTGCTGTCGATGTCCACCCGCTACGGACACGCCCTGTACGCCGACCGGCCGGCGTACAAGCTGGGCGACACGCCCCGCACGGTCGGGGTGGACGCGACCGCCTGGGAGGTGCTGGACGTGGTGGCGGTGGGCGGCCGGGACCGGACCTCGGACGACGTGGCGGTGGTGGACGAACAGGACCGGTGCGTGGGGGTCGTACGGCTGGCGGACCTGGTGCGGGCGCTGGCCGAGAGCCGGGTGGAGGAGGCGGCCGGGCTCAATCCGCTGACCAGGCTGCCCGGTTCGGACGCGATCGTGAGCGAGGTGGACCGGCGGATCGCCGAGGGGCGGGCGTTCGCGCTCAGCTGGCTGGACATCGACCACTTCAAGCAGGTCAACGACGGGGCCGGGTTCGCCGCGGGCGACGAGCTGATCCGGGCGGTCGGCGGTGCGCTCCAACGGGCGGCGGGGCAGGCGCGGGTGGGGCACATCGGCGGGGACGACTTCCTGGTGCTGGCCGACGAGGAGGCGCTCGATCCGCTGGTGGCGGCCGTGCTGGACGCGTCCTGGACGGCGGGCGGACGGCCGGTCACGCTGTCCCTGGCCACCGTCGTGTGCGCTCCGGGCAGCGTGGGCGACCACCACCAGGCCGCCGCCCAGCTCGCCCCGCTGAAGAAGGCGGCCAAGGCGCTGCACGGCACGAGCTGGGTGCTCGGCCGGGCCGGGCTGCCCGGCCACGAGGTCCGGCGCGGCCTGCCCGGGCCGGCCCCCGCGCAGGCCGGGTTCGCGGCCGCCGAGCCACAGCGGTGACCGGCCGTCGCGAGCACAGCGGCAACGGTCGTCGCGGGCACAGTGAGGAACGGCCGTCGCGGGCACAGCGGGTCACGGCCGTCGCGGGCACCCGGGACCGGGAGGCGGCCGGCGGGCCGGTGTGATCGTCGCCGTCCACAGCCTTGACGCCCCCTGCGACGCCGGTGAAAACTTCCCGGTGTCAGACGACATCGCCGTACATTTTCGGTGTTATCCGGCACCAGGGCACGGGTCTGTCCTGTCGCACGGCCCGTACCCCGGTCGGCGGGGGTACGGGCCGTGTCCGCGGGCCCGCGGCGAAGGAGGCGGCCCGGCGCGCGGGTCAGCCGATGGCGGCCCGGCGGCGTTCGGCCGTGTACGCCATCGCGTGCCGGACGAGGCCGATGAGCACCTCCTTGACCGACTCCCGGTCCCGGGCGTCGGTCAGCAGCAGGGGCACGTCGTCGTCCAGGTCCAGCGCCTGCCGGACGGCCTCGGCGGGGTACCGCGCGGCGCCCTCGAAGCAGTTGACGCCGACCACGAAGGGTATGGAACGCCGCTCGAAGTAGTCGACGGCGGCGAAGCAGTCCTCCAGGCGGCGGGTGTCGGCGAGGACGACGGCGCCGAGGGCGCCCTCGGACAGCTCGTCCCACATGAACCAGAACCGTTCCTGCCCGGGTGTGCCGAAGAGGTAGAGCACCAGGTTCTCGCGCAGCGTGATGCGGCCGAAGTCCATGGCCACCGTGGTGGTGTGCTTGCCCTCCACACCGCTGATGTCGTCGACCGGCCGCCCGGCCTCGGTGAGCAGCTCCTCGGTGCGCAACGGTCTGATCTCGCTGACCGCGCCGACGAGGGTCGTCTTGCCCACGCCGAAGCCGCCGGCCACCAGGATCTTGAGCGTGACGGGCTCGACCGGGGGCTTGCCGCGCTCAGAACGCCCGAAGATCATCGATCTCTTCTCCTGCTTGATGGGGGTCGGGCGACGGTCGGCCGCAGCCGCCGCCACCGGGGGTTTCGATGACGAGTACGTCTCCGGGGCCGACGTCGGCCGAGCCGTTCCGGCCGAGGTCGGTGACCGTGCCGTCGGCCCGCTCCAGCCGGTCGGCGCCGCCGCTCCCCCGCCGGACGGCGAACTCCTCCCGCCGCACCGGAAGCCGCCACTCCAGGACCTCCGGGCCGCGGACGACGGCGAGCGCGCGGATCCCGTCGTCGTACGCCTGCGGGAGCGGGCCGGACAGGGCGTCCCCGAAGCCCCGGGCGACGACCGGGAGGGTGCGTTCGCCCTCGCGTTCCAGCAGGGCGTCGGCCCGGAACCGCCAGCCAGTCACGTCACTACCCCGCTCTCGCGCCGGTCACAGCGCCCGGAGGCCGTTGATCACGTCGCGCAGAATACTCTCGTCCGGCAGCTCCGCCGGGGGCACCGGGCGCGTCACGTGGACGTAGCCGGTGTGCGCGAGATCGCCGATGAGCACGCGGACGACGCCGATGGGCAGGTCGAGTTCCGCGGCCAGTTCGGCGACCGACTGGGGCTCGTCCCGGCAGAGCCCGACGATGTCCACGTGCTCGGGGGACAGCGTCGGGTCCGTTTCCGGGTCGTCGGCGTCGAGCTCGGTGACGACCACCGCGATCAGGTCGAGGCGGTGCTGGCCCTCACTCGTGGTGCGGCCACGCGTCATGGCGTACGGCCGGACGACCGGCCCCGCCTCGTCGTCGAACCAGTGGTTTCTTCCCTGACCGTCTGCGCTCATGCCATCCCACTACCCGCCTGCGGGCAGATCGGTGCGCGGGGCGGTGCCCAGATGCACGCCGACCCGCTTGACCAGCAGCGTCATCTCGTAGGCGACCTGTCCGACGTCGGAGTCGGCGTCCGAGAGGACGGCGAGGCAGCTGCCGTCGCCGGCGGCGGTGACGAAGAGGAAGGCACCGTCCAGCTCCACGATGGTCTGCCGGACGCCGCCCGCGTCGAAGTGGCGGCCCACGCCCTTGGCGAGGCTGTGGAAGCCGGACGCGACGGCGGCCAGGTGCTCGCTGTCCTCCCTGGTCAGGTCCTTGGACACGCCGGTCGGCAGTCCGTCGCCGGACAGGATGACGGCCTTGCGGATGCTGGCGACCCGGTCCACCAGGTCGTCCAGGAGCCAGTTCAGCTCCCCTTTGTTCGTCGTCGTGTGGCCGGTGGCCTTCGGTGCGGTCATCGACCGTCTCCCTTGGTCGTTCCTTGTGCTGTGCCGTTGTGGGCCCCGTCGCCGGCGGCGTTCTCCTCCCGGCCGCGCTGCCAGCCGCGCTGGAGCGAGGCCATCCGGCTGCGGACCTCGTCGGCGTCACGGTCGGCGGGCTCCGCCGCGCGTCCGGCGCGCCGTTCGGTGTCCTGCTTGAGCTGCGGGGCCAGGTTCGCCTGGCGTACGCGCCGGGGCAGCGAGCCGACGCCCGGTTCCGGGGCCGGATCGCCGGAGGACGCGGTGGTGCCGCCGGAGAGCGGGGCCGGGTCCGCCGGACCACCGGGGCCGGATGTCCGGGGCCGGGTGCGCCTGGGCAGCGCCGGGGCCCCGGGCGTCTCGCCGCCGCTCTCGGTCCGGGCTCGCTCGCCGGCGGGGTCGGCCGGGGAGCGCCGGGCGGCGGTGCCGCGGCGGCGGGTGGGCAGCGGGGCCAGTCCGCCCGGGTCGGAACCCTGCGGGCCGGCGGTGGGTTCCGGGGCCGGTTCGCCGCGGCGGGGCCGCTGGTCGATGACGGGCTTGCCGTGCGAGCTGACCAGCTTGGGCGTCTGCCGCCGGGGCAGCGGTACGGCCCCGTGGTCGCCGGTGTCGTGGTGCGGCGGCTGCTCGTCGCCGCCCGGCCGGGACCGGCGGGGGCGGAACAGGCCGCCGCGCTCGCTGTCCTCGTCCGGGAGGGCACCGGGGAAGTCCTCCAGCGCGTCGAGATCGACGGGCGCCTCCAGCTCGACCGGGCCGTCCAGCACGGAGGTCGGCGGACCGGGCAGCCGCAGCGGTTCCGGGGACCGCCCGCCGCCGCGGCCGAGCGCCTGCTCGGCGCCGTTGCCCGCGCGGTCCCGGTCGAGCCGGAAGCCGACGCCGTTGGTGTCCGGGACGTCCTCGGTCAGCAGCGCGTCGGGGATGAACACCACGGCGGTGGTCCCGCCGTAGGGCGACGGCTGGAGGGAGACCCGCACGTTCTGGCGCTGGGCGAGACGGCTGACGACGAACAGGCCCAGCCGGTCGGTGTCGGAGAGCTCGAACTCGGGCGTCTCGGCGAGGCGGAGGTTGGCGTCGAGGAGCGCCTCGGCCGTCATGCCGAGACCCCGGTCGTGGATCTCCAGGGTGAAGCCGTTGGCGACCCGCTCGCCGACCACCTGGACGGCGGTGTGCGGGGGCGAGAAGACCGTGGCGTTCTCCAGGAGTTCGGCCACGAGGTGGGTGAGGTCGGCGACGGCGGGCCCCGTGACGGCGACCCGCGGCAGGCGCCGGACCTCGATGCGCTCGTAGTCCTCGACCTCGGCGACGGCGGCGCGGACCACGTCCATCAGCTGCACGGGGCGGCGCCACTGCCGGGAGGGCGCGGCACCGGAGAGGATCACCAGGCCCTCGGCGTGCCGGCGCATGCGGGTGGTGAGGTGGTCCAGGCGGAACAGGTCGGCGAGTTCGTCGGTGTCCTCGGTGCGGCGCTCCATGCTGTCGAGCAGGGTGAGCTGCTTGTGCAGCAGCACCTGGCTGCGGCGGGCGAGGTTGACGAAGACCTCGGAGACGCCGGCGCGCAGTTCGGCCTGCTTGACGGCGGCCTCCACGGCGGCCCGCTGGAGGGTGTTGAGGGCCTGCCCGACCTCGCCGATCTCGTTCTTGTCGTACTCCAGGCGCGGCACCTCGGTCTCGACGTCGACCTGCTCGCCGACGGACAGCCGGCGCATCACGCTGGGCAGCCGGACGCCGGACGCCTCGTGGGCCTCCAGCCGCAGCTGGCGCAGGTCGCGGATGAGGGCGCGGCCGATCCGGATGGACAGGAAGATGGAGACGAGAAGGGCGATCAGGCCGAGGAGGCCGACGACGGCCGCCTGCGCGATGACGCCGAAGGCCACCGGGCGCATGCGGTCCTGGTAGCGGTCGCTCGCCTGGTCCTCCATGGTGCCGAGTTCGTCCAGGACGGTGGCCGCGGCGGAGTCCCAGCTCTTGGCGGTGACCCCGCGGGGGGTGCCGGAGTCCATGGCGGCGACGGTCCGTTCGGCTCCGCGCAGGGGTGCCGTGGTGGGGTTCTTCCAGAAGCGTTCGTAGCGTGCGCGTTCGGCGGCGGGCAGCAGCGGGAGGCTGATGTCGTACAGGAGGGTGCGCTGGGCGACGAGGTCGGAGACCTGGCGGGTCTCGTCCCGGGTGAGCCGGCCGACCACGAGGGACGAACCGAGCAGGGCATCCTCGCGGGCGAGCAGTTCGCGGGCCCGGGTGAGGTTGACCAGGGCGCGGGCCTGCTTCTCGACCTCGACGTCGTCGATGCCGACGAGGGAGGCGAGCAGCGCGTAGCAGGGGTCGACGAGGCGGTTGTAGAGGCCGAACGCCTGGGCCCGGGTGAGGGAGCGCTGCTCGACGCTGTGGCGCAGGGAGTCGAGGTCGTCCAGGGAGTCCAGGACGGCGGTCAGGTGTTCGCGGCCGTCCGCCTCCAGGTCGTCCCGGATGTCCTGGTCCCCGGCGTTCCGGCGGAGCTGGGCGATCGACCGGTCGGTGGCGGCGCGGGTGCGGTGCAGCGCGGACAGGGACTCGGAGGCCCGCGGGTCGGCGAGGTAGACGAGGGCCTGGCGGCGTTCCTGCTGGAGGACGCGGACGGTGTCCTCGGCCGGGTAGCCGATGTCCTCGACGACGTCGGACACGCGGAACAGCTGGGCCACTTCCCGGCCCGCGAACACCGTGGCGAACGCCCAGACGCCGGTCAGGGACACCAGCGGCACGAGAAGCAGCGCCACGATCTTCCGGCGGATCGACTTCCCGCGAAAGCGCATGGCCTCCCCCAGCTCGACCCCCGCAGGTCGGGGGTGTTCATGTCCGTCAGCAAACGGCGCGAGCCTACTACCGCACCACAGGTAACTCGAAGACACGTCCGGTGGGTGAAGTTCCGCACCGCAGGCGAGAGATGGCGAGTTGTCCGGGCATTAGGGGAGATTGCCACCGCGTTCCGGAGGGCCATGACCGGCCGCTTGTGGCAAGTTTGACGGGCGGTTGGCCGGATTTTTTCGGTGTGCGGGAATCTTCGCACGGTCTCGTTCGTCCTTCTCTATGGGAATTGGGGGCGGAATAGGCCACAGCGGCCGCATCCCGCGCCCCGGCGGCGTAAAGCGGCGCAAGCCGGGCAGCCACTGGGGAGACGGGGTCCTGGGACTCCGGGGGCGAGCGGTCTGCCGGCGGTGGGGAGTGACACGGTGACGGGCACGGCGGAATGGCGCGAGGCACCCGGGAACGGCGGGGCGAGGCACGCGCGGACACAGTGGGGCCGTACGGCGTCGCGGGGCGGCGGGACGCCCGGCGGCGAGGAACCGCGGTACGACTACCGGCCGTTGTGGGTCGAGGAGCCCGCGCGCCGGCATCCGGTGCCCGATCCGGTGCGTTCGGCGGCGGTGCGGGCCGTCCTCGTCATCGCGGTGACGCTGATCCAGGCGATGATCGCGTTCCTGTGCGCGCTGGCCGGGTCCTGGCTGGCGTTCCCGATGGTGATGGCCAGCGTGGCCGCCACGGTGGTGGCCACGTGGGCCGCGGTCGACGTGTGGGTGACCCGCCAGGTGTGGAACCAGCGGCACGGCGTGCTCTCGGAGCCGAGCAGCACGGCCCGGGCCCTGCGCCGGGAGCGGCGGGCCCGTCGCCGCGAGGAGCGCGCGGCCCTGCGGGACCAGGAGCGGATACGGCGCAGGGGTGGGGCGGGGCAGCTGTCGCACTCCTGACGGGGCGCTTCGATAGCATCGAGTTCCGTATGGCGCACGACGAGGCGCTGTGCGCAACGAACCCGGTCCCCCAGGTGACGAGAGCCGAGCCATGCCCCGTACGCAGAACCAGCCCGACGGCGGCGAGGAGGCCGGCCGGGAGCCGGGACGCGCGGAGCGGCGGGGCGGCCGTGGGGCGGCCGGCGCGGTGCAGTCGGTGGACCGCGCCGTGAGCGTGCTGGAGATCCTCGCCCGGCACGGCGAGGCGGGCGTCACCGAGATCGCCGCGGAACTGGACGTCCACAAGTCCACGGCGTTCCGGCTGCTCGGCGTCCTGGAGAACCGGGGCCTGGTGGCCCAGGCCAAGGACCGCGGGAAGTACTACCTGGGGGCCGGTGTGCTGCGCCTGGCGGGGGCGGCGGCGGTGCGTCTCGACATCTCCCAGGAGGGCGTCCCGGTGTGCCGGGAGGTCGCCGACGAGCTGGGTGAGACGGTCAACATCGCCGTCCTCGACGACGACGCGGCGGTCAACATCATGCAGGCCCGCGGTACCGCGGCCGTGACCGCGCAGAACTGGCTGGGCCGGCGCACCCCGCTGCACGCCACGTCCAGCGGCAAGGTGCTCCTCGCGCACCTGTCGCCGACCCTGCGCGAGGGCCTGCTCGCGCGGCCGCTGGCGCGGTTCACGGATCGTACGGTCACGGGTGCGGCGATGCTGCGCGCCGAGCTGGAGACCGTGGTCCGGCAGGGGTACGGCGTCACGGTGGAGGAGCTGGAGCTGGGTCTCGCGGCCGTCGCGGCCCCGGTGCGCGCGCACGACGGCGAGGTGATCGCGGCGATCAGCGTCTCGGGCCCGGTGTACCGGCTCGACGCGCGCCGGTTGCCCGGGGTGGCCCGGCGAACGGCCGCGGCGGGCGCCGAGCTGTCCCGGCGCATGGGGTACGGCTTCTGACGGCGGCGGCGCTCCACGGCGGCACTCCACGCGCCGGGCCGCGCCGCTCTGTTCCGCCGCGCGGTGTTCCGTATCGCGCTCTGTTCCGCATTGCGCGGCGTTCCGCATCGCACGGTGTGCTGCGCGATGCGGAACAGTCCGGGCGGACGTGAGCCCGCTACGGAGCGCTCGGCGCCGGCTTCTTGTACATCCGCGTCGCCGTGATCTCGCTGTGCACCGTCTCCCCCGCCTGAGGCGGCTGGGGGAGACCGGGCCGCAGGTGCTCCTCGACGCTGATGTACTTCAGGCCCGCCCGGAGGTCGGCGTCGTTGCGCAGGCGGATGACCAGCGGGAACTCGGCGAGGGCGGTCGTGTCGAACAGGCCGGTGGTGTACAGCAGCTGGACGCCCAGCGCGTCGGACACGGCCCGCTGGAGCTCCAGCAGATACGTCGCGTTGGCGCGGCCGATCGGGTTGTCCAGGAACAGCGTGCCCGCGTGCCGGTGCTTGTCGCGGCCCCGGTCGTTCGAGCGGAGCGCGGCCATCGTGCAGTACAGGGCGATGGCCGCGGTGAGCAGCTGACCGCCGGAGAACACATCGCCCATCTGGCCGACGGGGACGCGTTCGGCGCGCAGCACGGCGTCGGGCTTGAGGATCTCGACGGCCACGCCCTTGGGCTGGAGGGCCGCGGCGACGCCCCGCAGCAGCAGGGACATGCCGTCGCGGCGCAGGTCGGAGTTCTTCTTCACGGCCGCGCGGGTGGCCTCGTCGATGACCTCGCCGAGCCGTTCGGTCAGCGTGGCCTGGTCGGGTTCCTCGAAGCGGATGCGCAGGAACTCCTGCCCGGACCACTCGCCGAGCCCCTCCGGCAGCCGGGAGAGCCGCTGGGCGGAGCGCAGGGTGGCGAGGGCCGACTCCACGAGGCCGCGCAGCCGGTCCACGATGGAGTCGCGGTTGCGTTCGAGCTGGGCCAGCTCGTCGGTCAGCACGCGCAGCCGGGGCGCGAACGCGTCCGCCCACTTCTGGGCGTGCTCGGGCAGCGCGGAGGCGGGCAGTTCCCGGATCTGCCGGCGGGCGGGGGTGCGGACCTGCTCGTAGCGCGTGGAGTTGGCGTGCCGGACGAGGACGTCGCTCGCCTCGCGCACGGCCGCCTCGGCGGCGGACAGGTCGGCGGCGCAGCCGCGCAGGGAGCGGCGGGCCTCGGCGGCGGACTGCCGGGCCTCCTCCAGGGTGCCGGGGTAGGGCTCCGGCTCCTCCGGCTCCTCCTCGGGGGCCTGTTCGCGCAGCAGGTCGCGGAGCATGGCGGCGATCTCGTCGAAGCCGCCGGCCGCGTCCTCGGCGGCGCGGTGGGCCTCCAGCAGCTCCGTGTGCGCCGCCCGGGCCTCGGCCAGCGCCTCGGTGCGGGCGGCGAGTTCGGCCGTGGCGGTGCGCAGCAGCGCCTGGGCGTGCTCGGCGTCGCGCGGGATCAGTTCCTCGGGCAGCTCGGTGTGCGCCTCGCCGTCCTCTGGGGCGAGCCGCTCGGCCTCGCCGCGCAGCCGCCCGAGCTGCTCGCTCGCGGTCGACATCCGGCTCTCCAGGAGCTGCACCAGCTCCTCCGCGCGTGCGGCGGCGGCCTGCCGGGACGGCCCGTCGGAGCCGTCGGGCGACTGGAGCAGCTGCTCGGCGCGGGTGCGGACCTTGTTGCTGAGCCGGTCCAGTTCGGCGCGGGCGGCGCTCTCGTCGCTCTCCGCGCGGGCCTGCTCGGCGCGCAGGTCGGCGCCGACGCCGACCTTCTCGTACACCTGGGAGGCGGCCCGGTAGGCCTCGCGCAGGGCGGGCAGGGACGCCTTCGGGGCGTCCGCGTCCGTGACGGGTACGTCGTCGGGGGCGCCGGCGATCTCGGAGCGCTCGGCCCGCAGGGCACGCGCGGTGCGGCGGGCGTCGTCGGCGGCGCGCTGCGCGGCCCGGCGGTCCTCGTCGGCGGCGCGGGCGCGCTCCAGGCATGCCTGGGCGCGGGCCTCGGACTCGGCGGCCTCGTCGGCGAGTTCACGCAGTTTCGCCTGCCAGCCGGCGCGCTCGCGCAGCCGGTGGGCGAGACCGGCGAGGGCGTCGGCGGCGCGCCGGGCCTTCTGCGCGGCCTCCTGCCGCTCGTCGCGGACCCGCGTGGCCTCGGCCGCGGTCTCCTCCGCCTCCGCGCGGACGGTCCGCGCCTCGCCGAGTTCGGCCTCGGCCTCCTCGGCGAACGCGCGGGCCTCCTCGGCGGCCCGGGCCAGCTCGGTCAGCCGCCCGGCGGGGCAGCCGGTGCGCCAGGAGGCGAGCCGGGCGGCCAGTTCGCGGTCCTTGCCGAGGCGGGCGGCGAGGACGCGGATCTCCTCGTCGCGCTCGGTGGCCCGGGCGCGCAGTGCCTGCCGTTCCTCGTCGGCGGCGTGTTCGTCGTGCATGGCCGGGTTCGGCGGCACCAGGAACACGTCGGCGGGTGCGGCGTCGGCGGCGGGCGGCGGGGCGAGCAGCGCGGCGGCGGTGCCGACGGCCACCGCGGAGCGGGGCAGCAGGGCGGCGTCGCCGAGGGCCTCGCGAGCGCGCGCGTGGGTGTCCGGGTCGGTGATGATCACACCGTCGACCAGTTCGGGGCGGGCGGCGAGCACGCGCGCGTGGTCGGCCGGGTCGACGGCCTGGGCGAGGTAGCGCCAGCCGGGGAGCGCGGGGATGCCGTGCTCGCCGAGGAACTCGACGGTGGCCAGCACGTCCGGGCCGGGCGGCAGCAGTCCGCCGTCGCCGAGGGCGCCGAGGATCCGGGCGTCGTCGGCGGCGGCGGTGCGCAGGTCGAACAGGTGCCGTTCGGCGGTGGACACGGCGTCGTCGAGGAGTTCGCGCAGTTCGTCGGCGAAGCGGTCGAGCTCCTCGGGCGTGAGGGCGCCCTCCGCGGCCACGCGGGGAGCCGGGGCGGCGTCGTCGCCCCCGGTGCGCGGGCCGGGCACGCGGACGGTGCTCGGGGCCCCGGGCAGGCTCAGCAGTTCCGCCAGCCGCTCCTCGGCGGCCAGCGACTCGGCGAGGCGCCGCTCGGCGTCGTGGGCGCGCTCGGCGGCGGTGGCCGCGTCCGACGCGCGAGCCGCGGTCAGCTCGGCGCGGGACTCGGCGGCGGCGGCCTCGCGGGCGTGCTCGGTGGCCTTGCGGGCGGCCTCGCGGGCCGCGTCCCAGGCGGCCACGGCGGTCTTCTCGGCGTCGCTGGCGGCGAGCGCGGCCCGCGCCGGGTCGGCGTCCGGGGCGCTGTCGTCCAGCCAGCCCGCGCGGACCGCCTCGGCGGTCTCCTGCTCGACCTCGGCGAGCCGCTGGCGCAGGTGCCCGGCCTCGCTGCGGGCCCGCTGCGCCTCGGTGGCGGCGGTGGTGGAGTCGCGGTGGGCGAAGTCGCCGGCCTCCTGGAGGGCAGCGGACCGCTCCTCCTCCTCGTTGGCCAGGTTCTCGGCGCTCTCGGCGGCGGCGTGCAGGGCCCGTACGAGGTCCACGGCGGCCTTGGCGCGGGCGGCGAGCGCGGGGGCCGCGTCCCGTTCGGCCTCCTGGATGGCGGCGGACACGCGCGCGACACGGTCGGCGGCGGCCCGGTGGCGCAGCACGGCCTCGGCGGCCTGCCAGGCGGAGTGCAGGGTGCGGGCGTCGGCCAGTTCGCGCTTCTGCGCGGCGGCGGACTTCTCGGCGGCGGCCAGGGCCAGGGAGGCGTGCCGGTAGGCGAGTTCGGCGGCGATGAGGGCGCTGCGCTCGCGGGCGCCCTCGGAGTGGGTGACGGCGTAGGCGGCGGCCGTGACCCGCTGGGCGAGGTCGGCGGCCCGGACCCGCTCCCGCACGGCGCGCGCGGACAGCCGCCGGGCCAGGGTGCGGGTACGGCGTTCGGCGCCCGCGTGCACGTCACGCGCGCGTGCCCGGGCGTCGGCCGCCTCCACGATCCTGCCGAGCAGGTCGACCGAGCCGGCGGTGAAGTCGCGTTCGGCGATCAGCTCGGCGCGCCGGCCGAGCTTGTTGCCGAAGCCGCTGACGAGGTCGGCGAGGCCGTCGGTGTCGCGGGTGTCGGTGACGGCGCGCAGCAGCAGGTCGGTGAAGTCGGAGTCCTTCTTGACCGCGAAGAGGCCGGCCGCCTCGCCCTCGTCGGCGTTCATCTCCCGCTGGTAGCGGAAGAGTTCGGGGTCCAGGCCGAGGTCGCCGAGGTGTTCGGTCCAGCGCTCGTGGGTCTCCTCCCAGTGCACCTCCAGGTGCGGGTAGGCCTTGCCGGCCTCCATGAGGGCGTCGCGGAAGCCCTTCATGGTGCGGCGGCGGCCGTGGGCGCCGGAGGTGCCCTCGGCGGACGGCCGTACGGCGGTGGCCTCGGCGACGGGCAGGCTGTCCAGGCTCAGGCCGGGGCCGGGGCGGAAGGAGTACCAGGCCTCGGCGAACTTGCGCGGGTCGTTGGAGACCTGCCGTCCGCGCCACTCGCTGACCTTGCCGACGACCACGCACTCGCCGGTCTGCACGTGCTGCCATTCCAGGGCCACGTGGCCGCAGTCGTCGGCGAGCAGGAACTTGCGCAGCACACCGGAGCTGGCGCCGCCGAGGGTGTTGCGGTGGCCCGGCAGCATCACCGAGAAGATCAGCTTGAGCAGGACGGACTTGCCGCCGCCGTTCTCCAGGAACAGCACGCCCGCGGGCGCGGGACGGCGCGGCGGGCCGGACGGCTCCTCCTCGAAGAACTCCGCCTGCGTGGGCGCCGGGTCGGGCACGGGCTCGCCGACACCCCGCAGGTCAAGCACGGTGTCGGCGTAGCGCGCACCGGCGGGACCGATGGAGTAGAGGCGGACCCGGGACAGCTCGTACATGGCGGACTCTCGTCAGTGTTCTTGCGGTGGAGGGGGGCAGGGTTCTTGCGGTGCGGAGGCGTTCGGGGTTCGTGCCGTGCGGGGGTCAGGAGTGGAACGGCAGCCCGGCGTCGGCCACCAGGTCCAGGTCGTCGGTGTCCTCGGCGGGCAGCAGGGTGGCCGTGCCGTCGGTGACCGGTACGACGCCCAGCTCGGACAGTTCGGCCAGGGCGGCGTTGCCGGCCAGGTCGCGGACCTGGAGCTGGTAGCGGGCGGTGGTGCGGTAGGTGCCGCCGTTGTCGTCGCCGGTGCGCTGCAGGAAGCCGGAGTCGGTGAGGAAGGCCAGGGCCTTGGCGACGATGCCGGTGGTGGAGGCGGCGGGGCGGCGGGCGTCCTTGGTGGCGCCGGTGGCGCTGCGCCGGGCCCAGATCCGCCAGGCGGCCTCCAGGCCGGGCGCGTCGGTAACCGGGTCGGTGTTCTCGCCCTGCTCCTCGGCGCGCTCCTCCAGGCGGCGGCAGGCCTGCCGGACGAAGGCGTCGACGCCGTTGACGGTGACCCGGCCGATGTAGGAGTCGTCGGCGAGGTCCTCGGGGCGCGGGAACGCCAGGGCGGCCACGGCGAGATGGGCGAGGCCGTGCAGGAAGCGGTCGCCGGAGTCGGCGGCGGTGCGGCGCGCGTAGTCGCCCATGCGGACGGCGAAGACCGAGTCCTCGGCGGCGGTGACGGCCATGCCCGCGCGCGGGGACACCTCCAGCACGACGAGTCCCAGTCCGGCGGCGACGGCGTCGGCGAGCCGGGCGAAGGCCGGGTCCTCGCGGTAGCGGCGCAGCAGTTCGGTGTACTCCTGGTCGCGGGCGGGCGCCAGCTTGGGCTGGAGTCCGAAGGCGACGAGCCGCGCCGCGTCGGCGGCGTCGGCGGGGGTGACGGCGGTGGACGCCGGCGGGGCGGGTGTCTCCGCCTCGCTCCACTCGACGTGCTCGGTCACGGGTTGGGCTCCTTGTCGCGGTGGTGCTCGGTCATGCTGCTTCCGTCCGGTCGGCCGCCATCCCGGCGGCGTCCAGCAGGGCCGTTCCCACGATGAGGTCGGCCCCGCCGAATTCGGGGTCGTCCAGCTCGGTCCCGTCGTCCACGGCGAACAGCAGCTTCTCCTCGCCCTGCCGGTAGGCGGTGCCGACGGCGGGGCTGGCCGCGTGGACCGCGAGCAGCGCCACCAGGTAGGCGAGGTCGGGGTCGCCGGTGCGGCGGGCCTCGGCGAGCAGCCCGGACAGTCTCCTGGGCGCGTCCGGCGGCAGGTCCAGCAGGTCCGTCGCGGCGGCGAGCTGTTCCTCGCTGAACCGGCTGTCGTCGGGCGTGGCGATCAGGTCGGGCTCGGGCATCTCCGCGCCCAGGTGCTCCCGTTCCACCGGCGGGGTCAGCAGGATGTCGACGAGGTCGCCGACCCGGACGGACACCGGGGTGCGCGGTCCGGTGCCGCGCGCGAAGAACGCGTCGGTGACCCGGATCGCCCGCTCCAGCGGCAACGGCAGGACGGGGGCGACGAGATGGCCGTAGAGGTCTATCCCGGCCGTCGCCGCCGGGGTGGCGAAGGCCTGCCGGTCCTGTTCGGCGCGGAACAGCGGGCCGGCCTCCAGCAGGCGCGACTGGAGCTGGGTGTGGCGCCGGATGCAGTCCTTGACGATGTCGACCAGCTCGGCGGCGCGGCGCTTGTGCTCGGGCTCCTCGGTCTCGTCGCGGGCCTTGCGGATGTTGGTGAGGATGGCGTTCTCGTGGCGGTATCGCTCGGCCACGTGGTCCAGGGCCTCGGCGATCATGTCGGGGACGGTGTTGAGCCAGTCGACCGCGCGGACGTTGCGCCGGGTGGCGTCCAGGGCGCGGCGCAGCGACTCGGAGTACTGCACCGTGCGGTAGCGGGCCTGTTCGGCGGCGAGCTGGGCGTCGGCCAGCCGGCCGCGGCTGATCAGCACCTCCAGCTTGACCTCGGCGGCGATCTGGGCGCTGGTGACGTCCGTGTCGAGGGCGCCGACCAGGACGTTGACCGCCTCGTCCGTGGTGCGCAGGTACACCGTGCCGCCGGGGCCGGGGACCTCCTCGATCAGCTTGAAGTCGTAGTCGCGGCGGACGTAGGTGCCGTCCGGCGCGAAGGTGCCGTAGACCGCGCGGAAGCCGCGGTCCACGCTGCCGACGTTGATCAGGTTCTCCAGGACCCAGCGGGCCACGCGCTCGTGTTCCGCGGTGGGCCGGTGCGGTGCCTGGGCGGCGATGCGCGGGACCAGCCGGGCGATGACCTGTTCGTGGTCGGCGCCCGTGTCGAAGTCCATGTTCAGCGTGACCAGGTCGATGGCGGCCAGGGCCACCTCGGACATCCCGTAGACCGAGTACTCGCCGGCCAGGTTGGCCTTGCGCGCGTCCAGGTCGTGCAGCGGAGCGGTGCAGGCGAGCGCGCGCAGCCGACGCGCCAGCCCCTCGTCGGCGGCCGGGCCCTGCGCCGGGCGCGGCCCCGCGCTGAGCTGGGGCGGAACACTGTCCGTCGATGCAGGCGAAGTCACGGTGCACAGACTAGGTCCTGGGTCTGACATCGACCCAAACGGCTCAGAAGCGACGGCCGTCACAGAGGCGGAAGAGAGCCTGCCACACCGGCCGTGTCGCTCAGGCGGAGCCGGTCGCGTCTCTCCGGCGGAGCCGATGGCGTCGCTCAGGAGAGGCTAGCCGTGTCCTCGCCCACGCGGCGCCGGTAGACCTCGACGACCCGTTCCAGGGAGTCCGCGAGGTACGTCTCCAGGAGCCGTTCCGCGCCTTTCGTGTCGCCGGCCTGGAGCGCCCGCAGGATCCCGGCGTTGCGGGCGAGGTAGGGCTCGTGCAGCCCGCGCGGGTCGTCCACCACGTGGAAGGCCAGGCGCAGCTCGGCGAAGACGCTGCGCATCAGCTCGTCGGTGCGTTCGCTGCCGGCCAGGGCGACCAGTTCCCGGTGGAAGTGGATGTTGGCCGTACCCACGCCTTTCCAGTCGTTCTCCGCGGTGGCCGTGTGCGCTTCCTCGACCGCCGCGACCAGTCCGCCGAGCCGGTACGGCGGCGCGCCGAGGCCGCGGACGACGGCGCACTCGACCAGCGCACGCGTGCGGTAGATGTCCTCCACGTCCTCGACCGTCAGCACCCGGACGAAGACGCCCCGGTTGAGTTCGTGGATCAGCAGCCGCTCGTGGGTGAGCAGCCGGAACGCCTCGCGCAGGGTGTTGCGGGAGACGCCGAGGGCCCCGCCGATGCTGTCCTCCGACAGCCGGGTGCCGGGCGGGAAGTACCCCTCGGCTATGCGGCTCCTGAGGATGTCGGAGACCCGCTCCGCGGTGCTGGTACGGCCCAGGAGGACACGGTCGCCGGCCAGTCCCGTCAGCTGCTCTGCCATGCCCGGAATTCAAGCGCAGACATCAGAACGAAACAACATGGGTATTGAGGGATCGTTGAACGATCCTCTACGGTGCTCGACACGGCTCACTTCCCAGCACCCTCCGTCCCCTTCTGCGAGGTGCCCATGAGCACGACCCCACCGCCCCGGTCCGGACCCTCCCCCGACGTACGGTCGGCGCGAGGCGAACGGGCCGGTGAGGACGGCGCGTTCGGCTGGCTGCGCGCCCTCGGTCCGCGCGGCCGGCGCGCGTTCGCCGGGGCTTTCGGCGGCTACGCCCTGGATTCCTACGACTACTTCACCCTGCCGCTGAGCATGGTGGCGCTCGCGGCGTACTTCGGCCTCGACAGCGGCCAGACCGGGCTGTTCACGACGGTGACGCTGGTGGTCTCGGCGGTCGGCGGCGCCGTCGCCGGCGTGGTCGCGGACCGGGTCGGCCGGGTCCGGGCGCTGATGATCACGGTGGCGACGTACGCCGTGTTCACCGTCGCCTGCGGCTTCGCGCCCACCTACGAGACGCTCTTGGTCTTCCGTGCCCTCCAGGGCCTCGGCTTCGGCGGCGAGTGGGCGGTCGGGGCGATCCTGGTCGCCGAGTACGCGGGCGCGCGTCACCGGGGCCGCACGCTCGGCGCGGTCCAGAGTTCCTGGGCGGTCGGCTGGGGACTGGCGGCGGTGGTCTACACGCTGGTCTTCTCCTTCGTCGGCGAGGACCTGGCCTGGCGGGTGATGTTCTGGACCGGGGCGCTCCCGGCGCTGCTTGTCGTGTGGCTGCGCCGCCGGGTGCGCGACGCTCCCACGGCGACGGCGGCCCGGGAACAGGATCCGCGGCGCGGCTCGTTCGCGGAGGTCTTCCGCCCCGGCCGGGACGGCGTGCCGGGCCTGCTGCGCACCACGCTGCTGGCGAGCCTGCTGTCGACGGGCGTGCAGGGCGGCTACTACACGCTGGCGACCTGGGTGCCGACGTACCTGAAGTCGGAACGCGGCCTGTCGGTGGTGGGCACCGGCGGCTATCTGGCCTTCCTGATCTCGGGTGCCTTCCTCGGCTACCTGACCGGCGGGGTGCTGACCGACCGGCTGGGCCGGCGGAACAACATCTGGCTGTTCGCGCTGCTGTCGGCGCTGTGCATCCTGGCGTACGCGAACATCCCGCACGGCGCCGACACCCTGCTGCTGGTGCTCGGTTTCCCGCTGGGCTTCTGCATGTCGGCCATCTTCAGCGGTTTCGGCTCCTACCTGAGCGAGCTGTACCCGACGGCGGTGCGCGGCACCGGGCAGGGCTTCACGTACAACACGGGCCGTGCGGTGGGCGCGGTGTTCCCGACCCTGGTCGGGTTCCTCGCGGACAGCTGGGGCGTCGGCGGCGCGCTGGTCTTCGGCGCGATCGGC
The DNA here is from genome assembly GCF_964272715.1 of Streptomyces sp. SudanB182_2057. Taxonomy (NCBI): domain Bacteria; kingdom Bacillati; phylum Actinomycetota; class Actinomycetes; order Kitasatosporales; family Streptomycetaceae; genus Streptomyces; species Streptomyces sp. SudanB182_2057. The sequence goes on along the minus strand of NZ_OZ186798.1, from coordinate 6,829,811 downwards.
TACGGCGTCGCCGCGCTGGCCCTGCTGGGACTGCCCGAGACGCGCGGGAGGGAGCTGGCCTAGACGCGCGCGGCCGGAGCGCCGGCCCTACGAGAACCATCGCGGGCGAACACCGTACGGAACGGCCGGACGGGCGGCCCGCACGGGACGGGATACTGGAGAACGAGGACACCATGACCGCGATCGATCTGAACGCCGACCTCGGCGAGGGCTTCGGGCGCTGGCGGCTGACCGATGACGAGGCGCTGCTGTCCGTCGTCACCAGCGCCAACGTGGCCTGCGGCTTCCACGCGGGGGACGCGGCCACCATGCGCCATGTGTGCGAGCTGGCGGCCGAGCGCGGCGTGACGATCGGCGCGCAGGTCTCCTACCGGGACCTGGCCGGTTTCGGGCGGCGCGCGATGGACGTGCCCTCCGCCGAGCTGGCGGCCGAGGTGGCCTACCAGATCGGCGCCCTGGAGGTGTTCGCGCGGGCGGCGGGGGCGCGCGTGGCGTACGTCAAACCGCACGGCGCGCTCTACAACCGGGTGGTGCACGACGCCGAGCAGGCCCGCGCGGTGATCGACGGGGTGCGGCTCGCGGACCCCTCGCTGCCGGTGCTGGGCCTGCCCGGCTCGCGGTTGCTGGAGCTGGCCGCCGAGGCGGGGCTGCCGGCCGTTCCGGAGGCCTTCGCGGACCGCGCGTACACCGACGAGGGCACGCTGGTGCCGCGCGGCCGGGAGGGCGCCGTGGTGACCGACCCGGACACGGTCGTGGAGCGGTCGGTGAGCCTGGCGCGCTCCGGCGCGGTCATCGCGCACTCCGGCGCGCGGATCTCGGTGCGCGCCCGGTCGCTGTGCCTGCACGGCGACACGCCCGGCGCGGTGGGCCTGGCCCGCCGGGTGCGCGAGCGGCTGGTGGCGGCGGGCGTGCGGGTGGAGGCGTTCGCGTGAGGGCGCTTCCCGTGGGCGACGACGCGCTCCTCGTGGAGGTGTCGTCCGGAGAGGAGGCCCAGGCCCTGCACGCGATGCTGCTGCGCCGCCGCGCGGAGGGCTCGCTCACCGTGCGGGAGATCGTTCCCGCGGCCCGTACGGTCCTGCTCGACGGGCTGGCCGACCCGGACCGCTGGGCGGCGGAACTGACCGCCTCGCGGATACCGGAAGCGCCCTCCCGCGCGCGCGAGCTGATCGAACTGCCCGTGCGCTACGACGGACCGGACCTCGCGGAGGTCGCCGGGTACTGGGGAGTGACCGAGCGGGAGGCGGCCCGCATCCACGCCGGTACGGAGTTCACGGTGGCCTTCTGCGGCTTCGCCCCGGGCTTCGGCTACCTCACCGGCCTGCCGGACCGCTACGCCGTCCCGCGCCGCGCCACCCCGCGCACGGCGGTCCCCGCGGGCGCCGTCGCGCTCGCCGGGCCGTACACGGGCGTGTACCCGCGCTCCTCCCCCGGCGGCTGGCAGCTGATCGGCACCACGGACGCGGTGCTCTGGGACCACACGCGCACACCGGCCGCGCTGCTGACCCCGGGGGCGCGGGTGCGGTTCGTACCGCTGGGGGACGCGTGACGGGGAAAGGGCGGCAGGGGCGGCGGACGAGTGTCGTCCACGCGCGCGTGGACGGCGCGGGGACACGCACCGCCACCACGGGGGCCGGCGGGGTCGTCGCACCGGTGTGCGCCACGGCCGTTCCCGTGGCCCCCTGCGGGGAGGCGGGCGGATGAGCGACCGGTTCCTGGTCGTCGTACGCGCCGGGGCGCTGACGACCGTGCAGGACCTGGGGCGGCCGGGGTACGCGCAGCTCGGCGTGCCCCGCTCCGGGGCGCTCGATCCGCCCGCGGCGGCGCTGGTGAACCGGCTCGTCGGCAACCCGCCGGACGCCGCCGTCCTGGAGACCACGCTCACCGGCTGCGCGCTGCGCCCGCGATCCACGGTGACGGTCGCGGTCGGCGGCGCACCGGGTCCGGTGCGGGTGGGCGGTCGCCCGGCCGCGTGGGGTGCCCCCGTGGTGGTGCCGGCGGGCGAGCTGCTGGAGGTGGGCGCGGCCACGGCCGGAGTACGGGGCTATGTGGCCGTGTCCGGCGGCATCGCCGTGGAGCCGGTCCTGGGCAGCCGCGCCACCGACCTGCTGTCCGGCCTGGGTCCGGCCCCGCTCACGGACGGGACGGTGCTGCCGCTGGGCGTCCCGGCCGGGCCTCCCGCGCGCGTGGACGGCGCTCCGCAGCCGCGTCCGCCCGCCGAGCTGGTGCTCCGGGTGACCCTGGGGCCGCGCGACGACTGGTTCACGCCGGGCGCGGTCCGGGATCTCACCACGCGCGCGTACCGGGTCTCCTCGGCGAGCAACCGCATCGGTCTGCGCACCGAAGGGCCCGCGCTGGAGCGGGCCCGGCCCGGGGAACTGCCCAGCGAGGGGATGGTGCTGGGCGCCGTCCAGGTGCCGCCGGACGGGCGTCCGGTGGTCTTCCTCGCGGACCATCCGACCACCGGCGGCTACCCGGTGATCGCGGTGGTGCGCGCCGCCGACCTGCCGGCCGCCGCGCAGGCACCGCCGGGCACGCCGGTCAGGTTCGTCCCGGTACGCCGCCGCTGACCCCGGCCGCCCCCTCCGGCCCAACGGCCGGGACAGCACCGCCGGGAAGGCACCGACGGCTCCCTGCCGGTGGTCTCCCGCGCGGGGGTGGCGCACCGGAACGGTCTCCGGCCGGGCGGCGGACGGGACGCGCCCCGGGACCCGCCGCACAAGCGGACACCGAGCGGCGGACCAGAGCGGTCACCGACCGCCCGGTGGACAGGACGCGACCCCGGGGCCCGCCGCCCAAGCGGCCACCGGCCGCCCCGGCGCCGCGCCCCGGCCCGAAAAAGCGCGCGGCGCAGGCGGTCATGCCACGCCCTCAGGCTCCGGTTCCGGTTCCGGTTCCGGCCTCGGCACGGCGGGCCGGGCGTCGGCGCGGCGCGGCGCCTCCGTCGCGTCGTGGGCCGCGAGGAACGCCTCCACGGCCGCTCCCCAGCCGAAGCACTCCGCACGCGCGCGTGCCGCTTCCCGCCGCGCGGGTTCGGCGCGTGCCAGGAGCACTTCCACGGCGTCCGCGAACGTCTCCGGGCCGCCGGCCGCGCCGGCCCCGGCGGAGCCGATGACCTCGGGCAGCGCGGACAGGGCGCTCGCCACCACGGGCGTGCCGCACGCCAGGGCCTCCAGCGCGGCCAGGCCGAAGGTCTCGGCGGGCCCCGGCGCGAGGCACACGTCGGCGGACGCCTGGAGCGCGCCGAGGGCGGCCCGGTCGGACACGTGACCGAGGAAGGTCACCGGGAGCCCACGGGCGCGGGCGTGCCGCTCCAGCCGGGCCCGCAGCGGTCCGTCCCCGGCGACCACGAGCACCGCCCGCCGGCCGCGCCGCAGCAGCGCCTCCAGGGCGTCCAGGGCCATGCCGGGCCGCTTCTCCACGGACAGCCGGGAGGCCATCACGAGCAGCGTCTCGTCCACGCGCGCGTGGCGGGCCCGCAGCCCGGGGTCGCGCAGCGCGGGGTGGCGTTCCATCAGGTCGACGCCCAGGGGGGCGCGTACGACGTTGCGCGCGCCGACCCGGACGAACTCGCGCTCGGCGAAACCGGTGGTGCACACCACCCGTGAGTAGACGTGCGCGGTGCGGGTGTTGAGGGAGTCGGCGGCGCGCCGGGCGAGCGGTTCGGGCAGGCCCCAGGTGCGCAGGACGCCGTCGGCGGTCTCGTGGGAGACCATCACGGCGGGCACCCGCGCGCGCCGGGCCCAGCGGCCGGTCCAGCGCAGGGTGGTCCGGTCGGACACCTCCAGGCGGTCCGGGGCCAGCTCGGCCAGGAGCGCGGCCACCCGCCGCCGGTCGGTGAGGACCCGGTAGCCGCCGGTGCCGGGCAGCGGCGGGCCGGGCAGGGTGATGACCCGGCCCTGCTCGGTGTCGCGGTCGGTGTGCCGTTCGCCGGGCACGATCAGGACGGGTTCGTGGCCGGCGGCCAGGTAGCCCTTGCCGAGTTCGCGCAGGGCGGTGCGCAGGCCGCCGGAGGCGGGGGTGACGAAGTTGGCGAGGCGGACGATGCGCAGGGACGGGCCGGTCATGCCGCCACCACCGTCCGGCGGGCCGCGAGGACCTGGTCGTAGTGGTCGATCAGCTGGTCGCCGACGGCGGCCCAGGTGCGGCCCTCGACGCTCGCGCGGGCGGCGGCGCCGTAGGCGGCCCGCCGGGCGGGGTCGCCGGTCAGGGCGTGGACGGCCTCCCGGACGGCGGTGGCGTCGTGCGGCGGGACGAGCAGGCCGGTGCGGCCGTGGGCGACGAGGTCGAGCGGGCCGCCGGCGGCGGGCGCGACGACCGGCACCCCGCTGGCCATGGCCTCCTGGACGGTCTGGCAGAAGGTTTCGTAGGGGCCGGTGTGCACGAACAGGTCCAGCGAGGCGAAGATCCGGGCCAGTTCGCCGCCGGTGCGCCGGCCCAGGAAGACGGCGCCGGGCAGGGCCTCGGCGAGCTGGCCCCGGCTGGGTCCGTCGCCCACGACCACGAGCCGCACGCCGGGCAGCCCGCAGACCCCGGAGAGGAGTTCGACGTGCTTCTCGGGCGCGAGCCGGCCGACGTAGCCGACGATCCGTTCGCCGTGCGGGGCGAGTGCGCGGCGCAGCGCCTCGTCGCGGCGGTCCGGCCGGAACCGTACGGTGTCCACGCCGCGCGGCCACAGCGCCACCCGCGGTACGCCGTGCTCCTCCAGGTCGGACCGCGCGGCGCTGGAGGGGGCCAGGGTGCGGTCGGCGGCGGCGTGCACGGAGCGGATCCGCCGCCAGGCCGCGGCCTCTCCGGCGCCCATGTAGATGCGGGCGTATCCGGCCAGGTCGGTCTGGTAGACGGCGACGGCGGGGATGCCGAGCCGGGCCGCGGCGGCCATGCCCCGCACGCCGAGGACGAAGGGGCCGGCCAGGTGGACCACGTCGGGGCGGTGCGCGACCAGGGCGGCGGCGAGGCGCCGGCTGGGCAGGGCGACGCGGACCTGGGGGTAGCCGGGGAGCGGCAGCGAGGGCACCCGGACGACCTGGCAGGGGGCGTCCGGGTCCGGGCCGGTGCCGGGCGCCGGGGCGGGGGCGACGACGAGCGGGTGGTGACCGCGGTCTACGAGGTGCCGGGCGGTCTGCAGCGCGCAGTGGGCCACGCCGTTCACATCGGGGGGAAAGGACTCGGTCACGATGACGACACGCATACGGGTGTTGTCGCCGTGCCGGACGTGCCCACGTCAACTTCGATCTTTCCGCGCGGGGAACGTCGCATGAGCGTTGGGCGGCCCGCCGCACCCCCTCACGGCACCCCGCCCACAGCCCGGGCGGCCCGCACGACGCTCCGCCCCCGCAGGTCAGGCGGCCGTCACGGCGGCCTGGCCCGCGGGTCATACGGAGTTCACCCGCCGGGCGGACGTCCGCCCCGGCCGGGAACGCGAGCGAGGTCAGCCGAGGGCGGCGTCGGGCCCGAAGCGGCTGCGTACGGCGGTCTGCACCTCGGCCTCCTCGGCCGGGTCGACGGCCAGCCGGCGCAGGCGCTCCACGACCCGGGTGTCACCGGTCTCGGCGTGCCGGGCGGCGAGTTCGCGGGTGGTCTCCTCGCAGTCCCACAGGCACTCGACGGCGAAGCCGGCGGCGAAGGAGGGGTCGGTCGCGGCCAGCGCACGGGCGGCGCGGCCACGCAGGTGGGAGGAGGCCGTCTCGCGGTAGACGTGCCGCAGGACGGGGGCCGCGCAGCCGATGCCGAGGCGTCCGGCGCCGTCGACGAGGGTCCACAGGGTGGGCGCGTCGGGCCCCTCGCCGCGTACGGCCTCGCGCAGGGCGGCGAGGACGAGGTCGCGGTCGCGGGCACCGCCGCGGCAGGCGAGGATGCGGCCGGCGGCGGCGCCGAGCGCGTCGTGGCGCCGGACCCAGCCGCGCGCGCGGTCCACGGCGGCGACGCCGCGCATCCGTTCGAAGGCGTCGACGGCGGCGTCCACGACGACGGCGGTTCCGTCGGCGACCGCGGCCTCGATCAGTTCGAGGGCGTCGGGGTCCTCGCTGTCGGCGAGGTAGCGCAGGGCGGTGCAGCGGGCTCCGTCGTCGCCGTTCCTGGCGGCCTGGAGGATCTCGGGCCGGTCCTCGGGGCCGGCCACGGCGACCAGACAGCGGGCGGCGGGCACATGGAGGGCGGCGCCGCGCTCCATGCCCTGCTGGGCCCACTCGAAGACGGCGCGCACGCTCCAGCCGGGCCGGGGGCCGGTGGGGCGCAGCTGCCGCTGCCAGCGGTCGAAACAGCCGGCTTCCTGGGCGGCACGCACGCGTGCGGCGATCGACGGGCGCGGGTCCTCGGCCCACAGCCGCCAGGGCCGCGGTTCGAAGGCGTCGCGCACGGCGGCGGCCAGTTCGGCCTCGCCCTCGGGGTCGGTGGCGAAGCGGGCCAGGACGGGGGCGGCGAGGGCGCGCAGGCCCGCGTCGTCGTCCCGCAGGGCCAGCTCGTCGAGGGCCCAGGCCCAGTTGGAGCCGTGCGCGGCGTACCTGCGCAGCAGGTCGAGGGCGTCCCGCCGGCCGTAGGAGGCGAGGTGGCCGAGGACGGCGAGGGCCAGGCCGGTGCGGGACTCGTCGGTGTCGAGCACGTCCTCGGCGTCGAAGAGGTGCGCCTCCACGGCGTCGAGTCCGCCGTTCAGGTCGAGGTAGAGCCGGGCGTAGTAGAGGGAGCGGTTCTCCACCTGCCAGTCGTGGCGGGGGTCGCGCAGCACACAGTGGTTCAGGGCCGCGAGCGCTTCGGCGCGCGGGGCCGTCAGCGCGTGCAGCGTGCCGTCGCCACGGCCGCGCTGGAGCAGCCCGAGCAGGGTGCCGCTGGGCGCTATGACCGGATCGAACATGGGAAACAGCCTCACATCAAGCGTCGACGCAACCGGTGAACACGCGTTACCTGGCCGCGCGACACAACGTCGGAGCGTCCGCCGTTTCCTGCTTGCTGTAGACCATCTCTCTCTGCCTCTCGTCGGTGGCCCATGCGGGCCGCATCACGGCCCGCGCGGTGCGGCAACACCTGCCCAGCCATCGCGTCCGTGAATCACGTCGTCATGATGACCCGCGCCGTGTGCTGCCGCGACCGTATTTCCGGCGGCCCTGTACCGCCTCCCCCGTTTTCCGTGTCGTTGCTGGTCGACTACTCGGTTCAGCGCTCGCCGAACAGTTCCAGGAGCTCCGCCTTGCCGAACATCCGGGCCGTGTCGACGGCCGACGGCGTGCCCTCGGCGGGGTCGGCCCCGCCCTCCAGGAGGGCCTTGATCACCTCGGTCTCGCCCTTGAAGACGGCGCCCGCGAGCGGGGTCTGGCCCCGGTCGTTGATCTGGTCGGCGGCGGCGCCGCGGGCGAGCAGCGCGCGTACCGCGTCGGCGTGGCCGTGGTAGGCGGCGAGCATCACCAGGGAGTCGCCGCGGTCGTTGGTGAGGTTGGCGGGGACGCCCGCGTCGACATACGCCACGAGCGCCTCGGTCTGCCCCTGCCGGGCCAGATCGAAGATCTTGGTCGCCAGCTCCACGACCTCGGGGTCGGGGGCTTCACTCATGGCCGGACCGCCTCTCCATGCTGGTTGGGGGACTGCTCCGCTGATGCGGGGACTGCTTCGTACGAGTGAATCGCCAGCGTACTGGCTCTCGGGGCACATGACCCGATGTGCCCGAGGTAAAGATCACCGACGGGCCCCGCAGGAGGCAACAGCACTGGTCAAGCGGGCCGCAACCGCTTCCTCCGGGCGAGCGAAAACCGCCGTTTTTCACCCAGTTGCACCTTTAATCGTATGGATACATCCTGTGATCCTGGAAGAACTCATGGTGACTGTCCCCCACCTTCGACACCAGGAGGCCCCAAATGATCCTGTCCCTCTCAGGCGTGCTGCTGCTCGGCATCGTCGTCTTCCTGTTCTTCCGCAAGGACGGGCTGAAGGGCTCGCACGCCACGGTGTCGGCCCTGTTCGGTTTCTACCTGTCGACCACAGGCATCGCCCCGAGCATCAAAGCCGGAGGAGAGAGCCTGGCCAGCCTCCTGGGCGGCATCAAGTTCTGACCCCGCCCGTACCGCCCGCACGCATGATCAGGAGTCAGCAGTGGCCCGGCGCCCTCTCCCCCGCATTCTGAGCAAGGACAGCGCCCAGCTCGCGCGGATGCAGCTCGTCCGGAGCAGGGAACTGGCCCGGACGGCGGCCGACAGCGCCACCGACGTCCTCCATCCGCTGATCACCGTCTCGCGCGGGCTGCGTGTGCTGGCCTCGGCCGGCCGTCGCAGGTGGGCGGACACGCCCAAGGACAGACGCGGGCCGCTGCTGTTCCTCGCGGCCTCCGCGGTCATGGTCGTGGCCCTGATGCCGTACGGGCCGCTGCTCGCCGTCGTCACGGTGATGGCAGCGGCGGCCTGGCAGGGCCGCGACCGCACCCCGTCGGCGCCCGCGGGCCCCGACGCCTCCCAGACCGAACGCCTCAAGGCGCTCTACGACGCCCTGGTGCCGTACTTCTCCGCCCCCGAGGACCCCGCGCCGCTGTACGCGCACGGCGGGGAGTGGGAAGGGGCCTTCACCGCCTACGAGTTCGACGACGCCGGGCGCGTCGGCCACCTGGTGATCCGCTACCCCGCCTACTTCCCGGACGGCGAACCGGGGGCCCGCGCGCGGGTCGAGCAGCTGCTCACCGCCAAGGCCGGGCGGAACCGCGAGTACCACTTCGACTGGGACGAGGAGGGCAACCGGCTCACCGTGACCGTCCTCGCCCCGCTGCCCGCCGACATCCCCGCCCAGCCCTTCGTCACCGCGCCCGGCGAGACCGTCCTCGGCTACACCGACCCCAGCGAGGTCCAGCGCACGCTTCCCCTCTCCTATGGAGAGGAACGGATCGACGTCCCGCCGGTCGTCTGGCGCACCGGCATCCGCTCCACCGAGCCGCACCTGCTGGCCGTCGGCCACCCCGGCAGCGGCACGTCCACCCTGCTGCGCTCCATCGCCCTGCAGGCCCTGCGCCACGGCGACGTGCTGATCGTCGACGGCGGCGGCACCGGCGAGTACGCCTGCCTGACCGGCCGGGACGGCGTACTGGCCGTGGAGTGCGCGCTCGCCGGGGCGCTGGCCAGCCTGGAATGGGCGGCGCGGGAGACCGAGCGGCGGCTCATCGCGGTCAACCTGGCCCGGCAGGCGGGCGACCCGCCGCCCGCGGACACCCGGCGCCCGCTGTGGATCGTGCTGGACCGGCCCGCCGTCTTCACGCACCTCGCGGCGGCGGACGGGCGCAAGGACCCGCAGGCGCTGCTCCAGGTGCCGCTGCGGCACGGCCGCGCGGCGAACGTGACGGTGGTGGTCGCCGAGCAGTTCGACAGCGCGGAGACACTCGGCGACGCGGTACGGCAGCACACACGCGCGCGTGTCGTGCTGGGGGCCACCGCGCCGCAGCAGGTGGAGGCGGTGCTCGGGGCGGTGCCGCACACGACACCGCCGACGCGGGTGCCGCCCGGGCGGGGGTACGCCCGGCTGGGCTCCGGCCCGGTGCACCGGCTCCAGGTGCCGCGGACGCCCGACCCCTACGACGACGCCACGAGCGACGCCGACCGGCAGGCGGTGCTGGAGCTGCTGCCCGCACGGGCAGCCGCCATGGCGGCCGGGCGGGCCGACCTGGCGAAACCGGCGCCGGAGCAGACACCGGTGCCGGCGGAAGCCGGGGCGGCGAAAGCCGTGACGGCGGAGTCCTGACCCGGCCGGCGCCCGGGCACTCGCCCGGGGCGCGGGGAACCCGCCGACCCGCCGGCCGGGCTACGCCACGAACGTGCGCGGCGACTCCGCCGCCCCCGTCGCGCCCGACTTCACCAGGCCGGCCGCCGCGGCCAGCCGGGAGGCCGCCTCGTCCGCCACCGCTCCCCCGACGGTGAACGGAAGCCGCACATACCCCTCGAACGCGCCGTCGACGCCGAAGCGCGGCCCGGACGGGACCCGGACCCCCGTGCGCTCGCCGGCCTCCGCGAGGCGGGAGCCGGACAGGCCGCCGGCCCGGACCCAGAGGGTCAGCCCGCCGCGGGGCACCTCGAACTCCCAGTCGGGCAGCTCCCGGCGCACCGCCGCCACCAGGGCGTCCCGGTTCTCCCGGGCCTGTGCCCGGCGCAGCTCGACCGCCTGCTCCCAGCCGCCCGTGCTGAAGAGCCAGTTGACGGCCAGCTGCTCCAGCACCGGCGTGCCCAGGTCGGCGTACGCCCGCGCGGCGACCAGGCTGCGGACGACGTCCGGCGCCGCGCGTACCCAGCCGATGCGCATGCCCGCCCAGAACGCCTTGCTGGCCGAGCCGACGGTGATCACCGTGGAGCCCGCCGGGTCGAAGCCGCACACCGGCCGGGGCATGCCGTCCCGGACGTCCTCGTCGAGCCACAGCTCGCTCATCGTCTCGTCGGCGACGAGCACGGTGCCGGCCGAGCGCGCCGCGTCCACCAGCCGGCGCCGCTGGTCCTCGTCGGCGAGCGCCCCGGTGGGGTTGTGGAAGTCGGCGACGACATAGGCGATGCGCGGCGCGGCCTCGCGCAGGACCTGGCGCCAGCGGTCCATGTCCCAGCCGGACAGCCCCTCGGCCATCGCGACCGGGACCAGCCGGGCGCCCGCCTCCCGCATCAGCTGGAGGATGTTGGCGTAGGACGGCGACTCCACGGCGATGCGTTCGCCGCGGCCCCCGAAGAGATGGCAGATCGCGTCGATGGCGCCCATCGCGCCGGTCGTCACCATGATCTGCTCCGGCATGGTGGGGATCCCGCGCGCGGTGTAGCGCTCGGCGATCATCGAGCGCAGCGCGGGCAGCCCGGCCGGGTAGTCGCCGTGGGTGTGGGCGTACGGCGGCAGTTCCTCCAGGGCGCCCCGCACGGCCCGGGTGAGCCACGGCTCGGGCGCCGGGAGCGAGGCGCAGCCCAGGTCGATCATCGAGCCGAGGGCCTCCGGGGGCAGCGGTTCCAGGCCGCGCGCGGGGATCGGGTTGCCGGCCGGTACCGCGGTCCAGCTGCCGGCGCCGCGCCGGGACTCCAGGAAGCCCTCCCCGCGCAGCGCCTCGTAGGCCGCCGCGACGGTGGTGCGGCTGACGGCGAGGGCGAGGGCGAGCTCGCGTTCCGCGGGCAGGCGCGCGGCCACCGGGACGCGGCCCTCCAGGACGAGGAGGCGGATGCCGTCGGCGAGGGCGCGGTAGGCCGGGGGGCGACGGGTGCCCGGTCCGGCCGGACGGTCCTGCTGGGAGGTGAGGAGCCGGGCGAGCTGCGCGGCGCCCACCGCCGAGGTCCATTGCGCCATGAAGATCAGTCCACCTTCCCCAGATTGGCCATGGATGGCGAGGATCGCCGAGCCACAGAGTGACATGCGTCAGGCCACCGCCACCACCCAGGGGGGAATTTCCATGTCCACTGCCGGCTCCGCGCCCATCGTCGGCACACCCGCGTCCGGCCGGCGGCTCGGTCGGCGCCTGGTCCAGCTGTACGCGGGGCTCGTGCTCTACGGCGCGAGTTCCGCGCTGCTCGTGGCGGCCGGGCTGGGCCTGGAGCCGTGGAACGTGCTGCACCAGGGGCTCGAAGAACTGACCGGACTCAGCATCGGGGTGCTGTCGATGATCGTGGGCGCGGCGGTGCTGCTGCTGTGGATCCCGCTGCGGCAGCGGCCCGGGCTGGGCACGGTCTCCAACGTCTTCGTGGTCGGCCTGGCGATGGACGGCACCCTGGCGCTGCTCCCGGACGTCCGCTCCCTCGCCCTGCGCGTGCCCCTGCTCCTCGCCGGCATCGTCCTCAACGGCATGGCGACCGGTCTGTACATCGCGGCGCGCTTCGGTCCCGGCCCGCGCGACGGGCTGATGACCGGGCTGCACCGGCGCACGGGCCGGTCGATCCGGCTGATGCGGACGGCGGTGGAGGTCGCGGTGGTGGTGACCGGGTTCGTCCTGGGCGGCACCGTCGGGGTGGGCACCGTGCTGTACGCCGTGTCCATCGGCCCGCTGGCGCAGGTGTTCCTGCGCGGGTTCGCCGTTCCGTCGGCACCGGCGGGCAGCACGGTCGTCGCCGGCGGGACACCCGAGCGGGCGATACTGCGTCCGTGACCTTGACGACGCCCGCCCCGCGCCACCCGTACCTCGACCACCCCGGGCCGATCGCCTTCGCCCACCGGGGCGGCGCGGCCGACGGTCTGGAGAACACCGTGGCGCAGTTCCGGCGGGCGATGGAGCTGGGCTACCGGTACATCGAGACCGACGTGCACGCCACGGCGGACGGCCGGCTGGTCGCCTTCCACGACGACACGCTGGACCGGGTCACCGACGGCGCGGGCCGCATCGCCGACCTGCCGTGGGCGGAGGTACGGCAGGCGCGCGTGGCGGGCCGGGAACCGGTGCCGCTGTTCGAGGAACTGCTGGAGACCTTCCCCCGGGTGCGCTGGAACATCGACGTCAAGGCGGAACCGGCGCTGCGCCCCCTGCTGGAGCTGATCGAGCGCGCGAACGCCTGGGACCGGGTCTGCGTGGGCTCCTTCTCCGAGGCGCGGGTGCTGCGCGCGCGGCGGCTGGCCGGGCCCCGGCTCGCCACCTCGCTCGGCACGCGCGGGGTACTGGGCCTGCGGCTGCGCTCCTGGGGCCTGCCGGCCGCGGTGCGCCGGTCGGCCGTGGCCGCACAGGTGCCCGAGGTCCGGTCGGGCGTGCCGGTCGCCGACCGCCGCTTCGTCCGCGCCGCCCACGCGCGCGGACTCCAGGTGCACGTGTGGACGGTCAACGAGCCGGAGCGGATGCACCGGCTCCTGGACCTCGGGGTCGATGGCATCATGACGGATCACATCGGCACCTTGCGCGAGGTCATGGAGGAGCGCGGCGTCTGGGTCTGACCGCCCGGAACGCCTTCTTCCCGGCCTTCGCGAGAAGGGCCGGCGTCGGCGGTTTCCGCAAGCGATTTCGCACTCGGCGTGAAAGAGCGGTAGTGTACGCGTTTGGCCTGCCAGGCGTACCGTTACTGCGCGTCAAAGATGCCGAAACGCTGGGTGACATCTGCTAGCAGATGTGACAAACCGGGCGCCTGTGGGTAGAACAAGGGGCGGCTACGACGGCGACGCATGACCCGGAACGGGAATCTTTACCGCCGACCGGACGTTGACCGGATGACGACGACAGCGACACCTGTCCTGTGGGCGACAAGCCCGGGAGGCACGATTCATGAGTGAGCGAGCTCTTCGCGGTACGCGCCTCGTAGTGACCAGCTACGAGACGGACCGCGGCATCGACCTGGCCCCGCGCCAGGCCGTGGAGTACGCATGTGAGAAGGGGCACCGCTTCGAGATGCCCTTCTCTGTGGAGGCGGAGATCCCGCCGGAGTGGGAGTGCAAGGTCTGCGGTGCCCAGGCACTCCTGGTGGACGGCGACGGCCCTGAGGAGAAGAAGGCCAAGCCCGCGCGTACCCATTGGGACATGCTGATGGAGCGGCGCACCCGCGAGGAGCTCGAAGAGGTCCTCGAGGAGCGCCTCGCGGTGCTGCGTTCGGGCGCGATGAACATCGCGGTGCACCCCCGGGACAGCCGCAAGAGCGCCTAGTCCCCGCGCGGCTCGGCCGATACACAGCGCGACACACACGACGGCGGGCGCCGTACATGGAGACCATGTACGGCGCCCGCCGTCGTGTGCGGCAGGTGGGCGCGGGGCGCGCCCACCACGGGGACCGCTCAGCGCGTCAGCGGCGGTCGGGGCCCCGGCGGGGTGTCGCGCGGCTCGTCGTCCCTGATGACCTCACCCGGCACCACCTTGCCGTCGGGCCGGTGCATGCGGGCCTGCTGGAAAACGTCCCCCAGGCTGCCCGGGGCGACCCGGCGCAGGCCGCGCTCCAGGGCGTTCTCGGCGAGCCGGCCGACCGCCCGCTGGACGGGCGGGAGCAGCAGGAGCAGACCCGCCGCGTCCGAGACCAGGCCCGGGATCATCAGCAGCAGACCGCCGAGCATCATCAGCCCGTTGCCGCCGCCGCGGGCCGGCGAGCCGCCCTGGCGCACGGCCTCGTTCAGGCTCGCGAAGGCGCGGCGGCCCGCCCGCTTGATGACCACGGAGCCGGCCACGAGGCCCGCGACGAGGAGCAGGAACACGGTGAGCCCGCCCGCCGCGCCCGCGACCAGGGTCAGCAGCCAGATCTCCAGCACCAGCCAGGCGGCGAGACCCAGCGGCAGATACCTGCGCAGCCGTGAGCGCCGGCGGCGGGCGGTGTACGGGGAGGTCGGAGCGCCAGTCGTCATGTTCCCAGTGTGCCTGGGCGCGGCTCAGCACCGGATAAGGGAGTGACCGGCCGTGGCCGCGACCCGGTGTGCTAAGGGCGCTTGTCCTTGCCGGTGAACCGGCCGATGCGGTCCCCGACGCCCCAGGAGGTGACCCGCCACAGCGCCTCGACCACGATGTCCCGGCTCATCTTGGAGTCGCCCAGCTCGCGCTCGACGAAGGTGATGGGGACCTCGACGACGTGATAGCCGGCCTTCACGGCGCGGCGGGCCAGGTCGACCTGGAAGCAGTAGCCCTGCGAGGAGACCTCGCCCAGGCCGAGACCCTCCAGGGTCTCGCGGCGGAAGGCCCGGAAGCCACCCGTCACGTCGCGGATCGGCACGTCGAGCATGAGGCGCGAGTAGGTGGAGCCGCCCCGCGAGAGGAACTCGCGGGACTTGGGCCAGTTCACCACCCGCCCGCCGGGCACCCAGCGGGAGCCGAGGACCAGGTCGGCGCCCTTCAGGGCGGTGAGCAGCCGGGGCAGTTCCTCGGGCTGGTGGGAGCCGTCGGCGTCCATCTCGATCAGCACGCCGTAGTCCCGCTCCAGGCCCCAGCGGAAGCCCGCCAGGTAGGCGGCGCCGAGGCCCTCCTTGCCCTTGCGGTGCAGCACGTGGACGTGGTCGTCGGCGGCGGCGAGTTCGTCGGCGAGCTTGCCGGTGCCGTCGGGGCTGTTGTCGTCCGCGATGAGTACGTGCGCCTCGGGGACGGCGCCGCGTACCCGGCCCACGATGGTCTTGATGTTCTCCGCCTCGTTGTAGGTCGGAATGATCACCAAGGCCGTGCCGAGCGGACCGAACTGCCGTCCCTTGGCTGTGGCCGCGAGGGCCCCGTCGCCGTCGTTCACTGCTGCCCCTTCATGTCGTACGCAAGGGTCCACCATAGTGGCCGCCGCCTGGGAAGACGCGATGGCGCAGGCATCTTGTGGTGTCGTTTCCCCGGGAACGGGGTAGGAATGAGGGTTTTCGGCTTCTTCCCGCCGTGCGCCGGACGGGAACGCGCCACGGCGGATGGGGGCCCGGCGCCCTTCGGGCCGACCTGGGACCCGCTGGCTGCGGATCTACCGAGAGCCGTTGTCTAGGGAGCGCCCGGGCCCCACCCGGGTCGCACCGGCCGGCCGTCCGGGGCGTTCCCTCGCCGGCGCGGGCGCTGGGCCTGGCTCCCAGTGACGGTGCCCCGGTGCGGCACACCGTCCCTGACCCAGCGGCGCTGCGACGAGCCGTGCGAACAGCCCCCGGTCGGGCCTTTCGGTGGTGGACCCGGCCGAACCTACCGGCCCCCGGCCGCCGACTGTCAACAACCCTCTGAGCTGGGACGACGGGGTCGATGGCGCGGACGGCGGGGAGGATGCGCAGGTGGGGCGGCGGGGCCGCGGCGGCCGGCGGCCGCCGCGCCACCCCGGGAGATCACTCGCCCGGCCGTACGAACACCGTCCGTCCGCCCACCACGGTGCGCAGGCAGACCGGCAGGTCACGGCCCGGGGTGAGGTCGGGCAGGCCGGGGGTGCCGGAGCGCGGGTCGGTGGACCAGCGGGCCACCCGGTCGTCGGGGGCCTGCACGACGAGCCGGTCGGTGCGCCAGACCGCGTAGTCGGCGGGGGCGCCGGGCACCAGGACGCCCGCGTCGTCCCGGCCCACGGCCCGCCAGCCGCCGCGGGTGTGCGCGGTGAACGCGGCCCGGACCGAGATCCGGTGCTCGGGGGTGCGGTGGAAGGCGGCGGCCCGGACCGTGCCCCACGGGTCGAGCGGGGTGACCGGGCTGTCCGAGCCGAACGCCAGGGGTACGCCGGCCCGCAGCAGCGCGGCGAACGGGTTGAGGGTGCGGGCCCGCTCGGCGCCCAGCCGCCGGGCGTACATGCCGTCCTCGCCGCCCCACAGCGCGTCGAAGGCGGGCTGCACGGAGGCGATCAGGCCCAGTTCGGCGAAGGCGGCGACGGTCTCGGGGGTGAGCATCTCGGCGTGTTCGACCCGGTGCCGGGCGGCGCGGATCCGGGCCAGGCCCACCTTTTCGGCGGCGGCGCGGACGCCTTCGACCACGGCGGTCACGGCGGCGTCGCCGATGGCGTGGAAGCCGGCCTGGAGGCCCGCCTCGGTGCAGGCCGCCACGTGCGCGGCGACGGCGTCGGCGTCCAGGTAGGCGGTGCCGCGGTGGCCGGCGTCGGCGTAGGGCTCGTGCAGGCAGGCGGTGTGCGAGCCGAGGGCGCCGTCGGCGAACAGGTCGCCTGCGGCACCGGCCGCGCCCAGCTCACGGGCCTTGGCCACTCCTTCGTCGGCCTGTTCGGCCCAGTAGCCGACCACGCGGGGGCCGGGCAGCTCGGCGGCGAGCCGCAGCAGGCCGGTGAAGTCGTCCTCGGAGGAGATCGTCGGGCCCCCGCACTCGTGCACGGTGCCGATGCCGAGCGAGGCGGCGTGCGCCAGCGCGGCGCGCTGGGCCTCCTGACGCTGGGCGGGGGTGATGGCGCCGAGCGCGGCCTCGCGCACGACGTGATGGGCGTCCCGGGTGAGCGGGGCGTCGTCGCGGGGCACGGCGGCGGGGACCAGGTCCAGCAGGGCGGTGCTGACGACCGCCGAGTGCACGTCGATGCGGGACAGGTACAGCGGGCGTCCGCCGGTGGCCTCGTCCAGTTCCGCGCGGGTCGGCGGGCGGCCGCCGGGCCAGCGGGCGGCGTCCCAGCCGTGGCCCAGCAGCACCCGGTCGCCGGGGCGGGCGGCGGCGAACTCGCGGACGCGGGCGAGGGCCGCCTCCAGGGAGGCGGCGCCTGACAGGTCGAGGCCGGTCAGGGCGAGGCCCGTGGCGGTGGTGTGCACATGGGCGTCGGTGAAGGCCGGGGTGACCAGGGCGCCGTCGAGGTCGACCACCTCGTCGACGCCGTCGGCGAAGGCGTCGGCGGCGCCCTCGGAGCCGACCCAGGCGACATGGCCCGCCTCGACGACCATCGCCGTCGCGAAGGGGTCGGCGGGGCTGTGCACCTCGCCGCGGCGGAGCAGGACGGTCTTGGGGGGCTCGGCGGTGCGGTTGCTCATAGCCGACAGTTTCTCCCGTCGCCCGGGGCAGGCCGCGCCCGGGGCGCGTCCGGGCGGCGCCGGGAGCCGGCGCGCCGTGCCGGACCGGGTCAGATCTTCGGCGCGCGGGCCTCGTACGGGGTCGACAGGACCACTGTCGTACGGGTCGACACTCCCGCCAGCGAGCGCACGCGGGCCAGGAGTTCCTCCAGTTCGTGCGGGGTGGCCACGCGCACCTTGAGGATGTAGTTCTCGTCCCCGGCGACGCTGTGGCATGCCTCGATCTCGGGGACGTCGGCGAGGCGGTCCGCGATGTCGTCGGGGGCGCTGGGGTCGAACGGTTTGACCGAGATGAACGCGGTCAGCGGCAGCCCGACGGCCTCGGGGTCGACCACCGCGGCGTAGCCGCGGATGACACCACGCTGTTCCAGCCGGCGCACCCGCTGGTGCACGGCCGACGTGGACAGGCCCGTGGCCTTGCCCAGGTCTGTGTAGCTCATCCGCCCGTCCGTGACGAGCAGCTGCACGATCTGACGGTCCAGCTCCTCCATGCCGCCAAAACCTACAGTGCGCTTGATCTCCACGGATACCTCGGAGACGCGGGCCGTGCCCCGTTCCCCGGAAAACGCGCCGGGACGGGCATCTGCGCGCGGCATGTGACGAACACCACACGGCCCGGGCGGGCTCCGTGATGTTCTCGTGATTACCGCCGGGACCGGGCGGGAAGTGCTTGGTGTGGTCGAGGCCGCAGTGCCTTTCACGGCCCAGCCTTAGGGGGAGAATCCCATGCAGAGTACCCATCGCCCTGGTCGAAGTGTGTCCGCACGGCCGCAGCCGGTCGTCGAGCCCGAGCCGGAGGGCGTCGAACCCGACGCCTACGACGAGGAACCGGACGCCTACGACACCTTCGAGATGTACCGGGTGATCTGCCCGGACTGCGCACAGCCGATCGCGCTGCTGGCGGACGAGGAGACCCTGCCGGAGCACGCGTTGTGCGCCTCGCCGTGGAACCCCTTCGGGCTCACGGTGTGCGCGGGCA
The DNA here is from genome assembly GCF_964272715.1 of Streptomyces sp. SudanB182_2057. NCBI lineage: Bacteria > Bacillati > Actinomycetota > Actinomycetes > Kitasatosporales > Streptomycetaceae > Streptomyces > Streptomyces sp. SudanB182_2057. The sequence continues at coordinate 6,811,531 of NZ_OZ186798.1, read as the reverse complement.
CGGGCCGTCCGGCGGCCGACGCCCGCCCCGCGGACGAGTCCGTCGAGCCGCAGGAGCAGGACACCGCCCTGCTGCTCACGCTCCCCCAGGGCCTGGACTGGCGGACGCAGCCCTTCTCGCACGTCGGCGGCCCGGGTTCGCGCCCGATGCGCGTGCCGCTGGTGCGCGACCAGGCCGCCTGAGCCGGCCCGCCCCTCCCCGTCTTCCGCCCCGCACCACGGCGCACCGGCCGCCGTGGTGCGGGATCGTCGTGCCCGGGTCCGCGGCGCCCGGCCCGGGCCGTTCCGACGGGACATGTCGTTGCCGTCAAGCCCTCCGGAGCACGGAGGTGGCCGTCGGCATCGGCCGGCGAACACGCGCCGTTCAGCGGCTTACTGACGGATCGTCAGACCAGTAGGACGCCGGACGTGGGTGGACTGACGCTCGATTCCGCCGGGGGGTGACCTGTCCGGCCGTCGGCGCGTTGCCCGGGTATGACCCCCACGTACCCGGCGACCGGGCGTCAGCGCCGCATCTTCGTCCCCCGCCCGGCGGAGACGCTTCCGCCGCCCCCGTCCCAGGACCCGCCGATCTACCGCGATCTGATGCGGACCTGGGCGGACCGGGGCCGTACCCTGCCGGGCCACCACGACCCGGAGTGGGCCAGGCTGGCGGCCCCGACGGTCCACCCGGGCCAGTTCAGCGACCTTCTGGGCCCGCCACATGACGGGCGATGACCATCCGCTGGATCTGGTTGGTGCCCTCGACGATCTGCAGGACCTTGGCCTCGCGCATATAGCGTTCGGCCGGGAAGTCGGCGGTGTAGCCGTAGCCGCCCAGGATCTGCACCGCGTCCGTGGTGACCTTCATGGCGGTGTCGGTGCAGTGCAGCTTGGCCATGGCGGCCTCCTTGGCGAACGGCCGGCCCGCGTCCCGCAGCCGGGCCGCGGCGAGGTAGAGCGCGCGGCCCGCCTCGATCTGGGTGGCCATGTCGGCGAGCATGAAGCGCAGGCCCTGGAAGTCGGCGATGGGCCGGCCGAACTGGCGGCGCTCGGTGGCGTACCGGACCGCCTCGTCCAGGGCGGCCTGGGCGAGGCCGACGGCGCAGGCCGCGATACCGAGCCGGCCGGAGTCGAGCGCCGACAGGGCGATGGTGAAGCCCTGGCCCTCCTCGCCGATGCGGCGGCCGTCCGGGACGCGGACGCCGTCGAGGTGCACCTGGGCGGTGGGTGAGCCCTTCAGGCCCATCTTCCGTTCGGGCGCCGCGCCGCTCAGGCCGGGCGCGTCACCGGGGACGAGGAAGGCGGTGATCCCGCGCGGGCCGTCCTCGCCGGTGCGGGCCATCACGGTGTAGAAGTCGGCGATGCCGCCATGGGTGATCCATGCCTTGGTCCCGTCGATCACCCAGGTATCGCCCTCGCGGACGGCCTTCGTGCGCAGGGAGGCGGCGTCGGAGCCGGAGGACGGCTCGGACAGGCAGTAGGCGCCGAGCAGGCCGCCGCCCAGCATCGCGGGCAGGTGCTCGACCTGCTGCTGCTTGCTGCCGTAGGTGGCGAGCGCGTAGGAGGCGAGTGTGTGCACGCTGACGCCGAGGCCGACGGTGAGCCGGGCGGTGGCCAGTTCCTCCAGCACCTGGAGGTAGACCTCGTACGGCTGGTCGCCCCCGCCGTACTCGGCGGGGTACGGCAGGCCCAGCAGGCCGGATGCGGAGAGCAGGGTGAAGACCTCGCGCGGGAAGCGTCCCGCGTCCTCCTCCTCCGCGGCCTTCGGCGCGATCTCGCGCTGGGCGATCTCCCGGACGAGGGCGAGGAGATCCTTCGCCTCTTCCGTCGGCAGTTGACGCTCCACCGGCTGCGGGGCGCGGTCGGACATGGCGTCGGCTCCTCCCTGTTCGGACACCGGCGGCACGGCCCGTGGTGGGGGCGGCTCCGCCTGATCGTTCCGCTGTGCCGAGGCGCCCGCTTCCGGGTCTCGGAAGCCTGCTGACCAGCGGCACGCGCTGTGAGTATGCCCGATCGGCGACCTCCCGTCACCAGTTAACGACCGCTCACTTCAGGATTCCGGAGCGGGTTTCACTCGTCCGTGAAATTGGTCCGCACCATTGACCTACTGGTCTAGTCCTCCTACTGTGCAGCCCACGCCTTACCGCGTTCATGCCAATCGGCGCGCTTTCCCCTCCCCCACGAGGAGACACCCGATGCACACTCCCCACCGCTCGCTCGTCCGGGCCCTCGTCTCGGCCGCGTGTACCGCCGCCCTCGGCGCCGGGCTGCTGGCCGGCACGGGCACCGCCACCGCGGCGGCGCCGAGCGCCCCCGAGGTCACGGCCGGCTCCAAGGTCGTCGGCTACTTCACCGAATGGGGCACCTACGACCGCAAGTACTACGTCAAGAACATCGAGACCTCGGGCTCCGCGGCCAAGCTGACCCACATCAACTACGCCTTCGGCAACGTCACCGGCGGCAAGTGCGCCATGGGCGACTCCTACGCGGCCACCGACCGGGCCTACACCGCGGCCGAGTCCGTGGACGGCGTCGCCGACACCTGGGACCAGCCGCTGCGCGGCAACTTCAACCAGCTGCTGAAGCTGAAGAAGAAGCACCCGGGCCTGAAGGTCCTGTGGTCCTTCGGCGGCTGGACCTGGTCGAGCGGCTTCGGCGAGGCGGCGAAGAACCCGGCCGCCTTCGCCCAGTCCTGCTACGACCTGGTGAAGAACTCGAAGTGGGCCGGTGTCTTCGACGGCATCGACATCGACTGGGAGTACCCGAACGCCTGCGGCAACACCTGCGACACCAGCGGGCGGGACGCGTTCCGCACCCTGATGGCCGCGGTGCGCGCGAAGTTCGGTTCCGGGAACCTGGTCACGGCGGCGATCACCGCGGACGCCACCAGCGGCGGCAAGATCGACGCGGCGGACTACGCCGGTGCCGCCCAGTACGTCGACTGGTACAACCCGATGACGTACGACTACTTCGGCGCCTGGGACGCGAAGGGCCCGACCGCCCCGCACTCCCCGCTGAACTCCTACTCGGGCATCCCGAAGGCGAACTACCACACCTCCGCGACGATCACCAAGCTCAGGGGCCTCGGCGTCCCGGCCGCCAAGCTGCTGCTCGGCCTCGGCTTCTACGGGCGCGGCTGGACCGGCGTCACCCAGGCGGCGCCCGGCGGCACGGCCACGGGCCCGGCGGCCGGCACGTACGAGCAGGGCATCGAGGACTACAAGGTGCTCAAGACCAAGTGCCCGGCGACCGGCACGGTGGCCGGCACGGCCTACGCCAAGTGCGGCAGCGACTGGTGGAGTTACGACACCCCGGCGACCATCGCCACGAAGATGACGTACAAGAACCAGCAGGGCCTCGGCGGCACCTTCTTCTGGGAGCTGAGCGGCGACACCGCGAACGGTGAGCTGATCAAGGCGATCAACTAGCCCGGTCGGCCGCTCCGGCCGTCCGTCCGTCCGTCCGCCCGTCAGTCGTCCCGGCGGGCGGGCGGCGGCGCGAGCGACCGGGCCGGCGGCCGCCTCCCGGCGCCGGGAGGCGCCGCTTCGAAGCGTCGGTTCAGAGCAGTCCGAGCTGGGTCACGAGCATCGCGAACACGGCGACGAGGATCCAGCCCATGACGTGCTCGAGCAGGTCGGGGCCGTCTTCCTCGGGGCCGCCGGTGACGGCTCGGGCGGCGGTGGCCGGGTGTGCGGTCATGGTGTCACTCACAGGAATCGGACGTCTACGGAGCAAATCCCCCACCCCTGACGTCCACCATGCCACCCGCGTCGGCGTTCGCGGCGATGAGCTTGGTCACACGGCGGCGGATCAGCGCACGCCCACCGCGGCGAGCGCCCTGCGCTGGTGCGGGGTCGGATGCGCCGGGAAGTACAGGTAGCAGACCCCTCCGGTGCCGGAGACGACCTTGCCGGAGGCGTTGTACCGCTTCGTGCGCAGCCAGATGTTCTCCCATTCGCGCCGTTTGTAGACGCGCCGCACCGCCTCGTCGCTCGGCGCGGCCGGGTCGTTGGCGATCACGTCCCCGTCGGTCGTGAAGCCGATGACCGTCATCAAGTGCCCGGCGGTGCCGTAACCGGCCCCGGTCAGCTCGCTCTTGAGGAACGACTGGGACGTGATGACCGGGATGCCGGCCGCGATCAGCGTCTCCAGGTCGGTGAGCGAGCCGAGCCGGGTGACCACGCCCTGAAGGCCCGGGAAGGTGGCGGCGTAGGCGGCGTTGAAGGGCCAGTTGCCGCAGCCCGCGTACTGGTGGTCGTAGGTGAAGCGGGCCGCGTGGCACACCTGCGGGTCGGCGTAGGCCGGGTCCACCCAGGACAGCTGCTCGGGGGTGAGCCGGCCGCCCCAGTACTCGATGATCATCTGCGAGGAGGTCGGGCTGCACCAGGCTTCGCCGCCGTTGTCGTATTCCGGGTACTGGCCCTTGTGGATCTCCTGCGAGTAGCGCGGGACGGCCAGTTCCCGGGCGAGGCCGGGGGCGGAGGCCGGGACGGTGAAGCGGTCGGGGACGTCGGAGCCCATCGCGCCCAGCCGCCAGACGGTCGGGGTGAGCCGGGTGCCGGGCCTGCGGTAGAGGGTCAGGCGCAGCCGGTACGACGTCAGGCGCAGGCCGGTGCCCGGGTCGTCGATGGCGAGGGTGTCGGTCCACACGCTGCTCTTGCCGTCGCCCTGGCCGTCCACCGACGTCCGCCGGATGTCCTGGTCGCCGGCCGCCCAGCGGCCCAGCACGTACCAGGGCGTGCCGGTGCCGTCGGAGTACGTGCCGCGCAGCTCGGCCTGGAGCCAGGTGCCCTCGGGGGTGTGCGCGTTCCAGGAGGCGACGGCCTCGGTCGCGGGCACGGTGAGCCGGTGTTCGGGGCCGGTCCAGGTGGCGTACTCCCAGGCGGCGGTGGTGCCGGTGTGCGGGTCGGTGTAGTCGGTACGGCCGGCGGGGGCGCCGATCACCAGGCCGGGCCGGCGTCCGGCGACGGCCCGGGTGCCCTCGGCCGTCCCGGAGCGCCAGTCGCGGTACGTGGTCCAGGCGTGGTGGTCGACGGGGCGGTCCGGCGCCGGGGCGGGGCCGTCGGCGTCGAGGGCGGAGCGCGGCGCGGCGGCGGCAGCGGGGGCCGCGGCGGCGGCCGCCGTAGCGGCGACGGCCGCCGCCAGAACGGTTCTGCGGGAGGGCTGTTCGGCGTGGCTCATGGGCGCGACGACCCCCAGGGTGTCCGAGTCGGGCTGGTCCGGTGCGGTAACTATGGAGCAGGCCGTATCGCGCTGCCAGCACTTCGACGCACGCCGCGCCAGCAATATTGGTCTCGGCCACTGGCGGCCGGAGCCGGGGGCGGCCCCCCGCCCGCGGGCCCGGGCGGACGGCCGCCCGGGCCCTGCGGGGTCAGACCAGGTCCATCGCGGCGACCTCGTCGGGCCGCCCGTAGCTCACCGGCCCCTGGAAGCGGCGGCGGGCCGTGGCGAACCACCACACCGTGGCGATCAGCAGGACGACGGCGAGCGCGATCGGGGCGTAGTTGAAGGAGTCCACGGTGATCGGCGATGCCTGCGGGAGCATGAACAGCACGCTGCTGAGCAGGATCCACACCACCGCCAGCCAGCCGATCGGCCTGCCCCAGCGGCCCAGGTGCCAGGGGCCGGGCTGGAAGGAGTCGCCGAGCCGCAGCCGCAGGAAGATCGGCACGGCGTAGGCGAGGAAGAGACCGACCACGTTGACGCTGACGATCGCGGTGAACGCCGTGTGCGACCACCAGCCCGGCACCACCAGCGCCAGCGAGCAGCCGACCGCGAGCCACACGGCCTTCACCGGCGTACGGGTGCGCGGCGAGACCGAGTGCCACCAGCGGGAGCCGGGCATGGCGCCGTCCCGGGAGAAGGCGAAGATCTGCCGGGTGTTGCTGGTGAGGTTGGCCAGGCCGCAGAAGAGCATCGCGCCGATGACGATGAGCAGCAGCACCTTGGCGGTGCGCAGCCCGAGGCCGTCGATGAGGATCTGGATGGGCGGGGCGGCCGCGCCGGCCACCTTGGCGTAGTCGCCGATGCTGTAGACCAATGCCAGCATCAGCACCAGGCCGGCGACCGCGGAACAGGCGATGGCACGGGTGATGCCCTTCGGGGCGCTGACCGTCGCCTGGACGGTTTCCTCGGACATGTGGAAGCTGCCGTCGAACCCGGTGAAGGTCCAGCTGGTGACGAGCAGGCCGAGCATGCCGCCGTAAAGCCCGCTGGTGAAGCCGGTGTTGTTCTCGAAATGCGTGACAAAGGACGCCGACTGATGGTGGTCGGGCATCACGACGAGCGCGCCCACGATCACGACCAGTCCGATCAGCAGCCACCATACGGAAATGCGGTTCAGTATGGCGACGAGTTGCACGGTGAAGGTGTTGGCGAGCCCTTGCAGGACGATGATCAGGGCCGTGATCAGCACCGTCTGGTGCGCGGTCGGGTGGTAGGACGGCCACTGGAGCTCCACGAACACCTGGATGAAGGTGGCCGCGGCGTATCCGGTGGCGGCCGTGCCGCCGATCTGGCCCACGAAGTTCAGCCAGCCCGTGAACCAGGACCAGGCGCCCTTGTGCCGCTTGGCGAGTTTACCGGCGGAGAAATAAAGGGCACCGCTCGTCGGATAGGCGGAGGCGACCTCCGCCATGGCCGCTCCGATGAGCAGGACCATCACCGAGACGCCGATCCAGCCGAACACGAGAATGCGCGGGCCACCCGCGTTCAGACCGAATCCGAAGGACGAGAAGATTCCCGAGAGGATATTGATGATGGTGAACGAGATCGCGAAATTGTCGAACGCCTTGAAGCGCCGGGTGAGCTTGCGCGGATAACCCATCGCGTGCAGCGTGGCGTCGTCGTCGAGCACGACGGCGTCCGCGGCCCGGGCGTGCGTCCGGGCAGTCGACATCCGTTCCGACACGGATCGGCCTTTCTCTGGACGGGGACGAGGAGTGGCGAGAAGGGGGTGCGGAGAGCGGGCGGGGTCAGCCCGGCCCCGGCACGGGCAGGCCGCAGGCGCGCCGGGCCCGGGAGAGCTGCTCGACGGGGTCCCCGAAGGCGCTCCACGGCATGCGCGAGGCGTACGGGCCCATCGCCGCGAACACCGCCCGGGCCTCGAACTCGCGCTGGCCCATCACCAGCGCGTGCGCGAGGTAGGCGAGGTCGAGCACCGGGGTGAAGCGGTAACCGGCCACCGCGGGCAGCCAGTTCTGGTAGATCGCCAGCGCGGTGGAGCGCCACTGGGGCTGTTCCCAGACCCGGTCGGCGAGCAGCTGGGTGGGGTTGTAGCTCTCCACCAGTGCCACCAGGGGCAGCAGCCGCAGGGGGGAGTCGGCGGGGGCCCGCTGGCTGAGGAAGGCGGCGACGTCCCAGGCTGCGGTGACCGAGCCGCCGTGGCGGGTGAAGAAGCAGGACAGGAAGCGGTGGTGGGCCTCCCGGTGCCAGGGGTCCAGGGAGAGGATGTGCGCGAACAGCCGCCAGGGGCCGGGCGGGGAGGTGAGCAGGCCCTTCGGGGCCGGGTCGCGCAGCCGGTGCAGCCGGGCCATGGAGAGCCGGGCGACCCAGGGCGTGGGGTCGGCGGGGGCCGCCTCGGCGGCCCGGTCGCAGGCGGCCAGCGCTATCCGCTCCAGCGCCTCGGCGCGCTCGTCGCGCGCGTCGGCGGCCCGCAGGGCGCGCTGCACGGCCACCCGCGCCCACATCAGCGCGGCCTCGGGGGTCGGCTCCTCGGCGAGCCAGCGCTCCACCAGATCGCTGCCGGCCGCCTCGGAGGCGAGCACCAGCGAGCGGTGGGCGCGCAGGCCGAAGTCGGTACGGGTCTCGGCGAGGGCCTCGTCGGCGGACCGGTAACGCCCGGCGCGCACGTCGACGCAGACACGCGCCAGCACCCGGTCGTCGGCCGCCGGATGCCACACATAGTGCCCTTCGAATAAGTCCGCGGCCATATCCCCCTGCCCGTCACCGTGCGACGCATCACGTTGCGCAGGAGGCACCTTACTCAGCGTGGGCCCCACCCGGAACGCCGAATTCGACATATCGGTCAGCGGATTCGGATTGTTTATCGACGCCTTCGACTGGCCCGCGGCCGGTGATTCAAGGCGGGACCTTTTCCCCCGACAGTCGCTCCCGTCGGCCCTCGTCGGCTTCCGGCCGATCCCGGCGGCCGGCCCTCACGGGCCGCCGCCCCCGGCCTGCCTCGGGCCCGCCACTAGACTGGCGCGCGAAAGACGCCCCCATCGCACCACACCCCGGGAATGACCATTCACGACCTCGCCGCCCGGCTGCGCGGGCTTCCCCCGTCCCTGGGGCCGGTCCGGCTGATCGGCGTGGACGGGCACGCCGGATCCGGCAAGTCGACCTTCGCCCGGCGGCTGGCGCGGGCGCTGGACGGGGCGCCGGTGGTCCACCTCGACGACTTCGCCAGCCACGAGCACCTGTTCGCCTGGACCGGCCGGCTCCTGACCCAGGTGATCGAACCGCTGGGCCGGGGCGAGAGCGGATACGTCACCCCCTACGACTGGCGGGCCCGCGCCTTCGGCGCCCCGCGCCCGGTGCCGGCCGCGCCCGTGGTGCTGATCGAGGGCGTCGGCGCCGGCCGCCGGGCGCTGCGACCCCATCTGGCCCGGCTGCTGTGGATGGAGCTGCCCCGGGAGGAGTCCTGGGCTCGCGGCCGGCGGCGGGACGGGGCGGAGCAACGGGAGTTCTGGGACGGGTGGGTCACGGCGGAGCACGCGCACTTCGTCACCGATCCCTCACGCCCCCACGCGGATCTCCTGGTGCTCCAGCGACCGGAGGGGTACGAGGTGCTGCCGGGACCGGCTGCGGACCCCCGGATCCCTGCGTGATGTGACGCTCGGTGACGCGCCCTCCGCGATGTGGTGAACCTGTGAAGACTCTTGCGGCAGAAGTTTCCCCAGTACCTCAACTTCGCTTGACCGAGGGCCCGTACAGGACTTACGTTCTGAATGTGCGGCTTTCGGAGCCGCCCGCCCACACGAAGCCCCCGGTTGTTCCCCCGTGACCGGGGGCTTCGTTCTGCCCGCGCCGGCCCGTGTTCCGCGCGCCGGCGCGGCGGACCTCTCACCCTCGGTCACGAAATCCCGTGCGCCCCGTCTGCTCCCACCTCGCCGAACGCCCTGTGCGGCACCCTTCGGCAGGTACCCGCCCCGCGGGTACGATGCCCTCGGTGCGACCTTCGAGCGGCGGCCTCGCGCACCTGCAACTCCGGTCCGCGGTACGGAGATTCGACCGCGGTGGCCATCGGGCGACTGCCCGGTGGTGAACCACGGGTGCATGGTCTGTGGGGGACGTGATGGACTTCGGCACACAGGGCCCCGAGGCGCCGGCCGACCTCGCCTGGCTGCGGGGCGTGGACGCCTACACGGTGGGCGCCTACCCGCAGGCGGAGGAGGAGTTCCGCACCGCGGTGCGGATGGACCCGGGCATGGCGGACGCCTGGCTCGGGCTGCACGCGCTCCGGGTCGACACCACCACCGCGCTGCTGCGCATGTTCCGGCACCGCGACCGCTTCGGCGAACAGCGCGCCCGGCACCGCCGCGCCCTCAACTCCTGGTACTGGCTGGGCTGGTGGGTGCAGCCCGTGCTGGAGAGCCCGCGCGATCTGCTGCTGGCGCACGCCTCCCACTGGCTGGACGGCCGGCACGTGCCCGAGCTGGACCGCGCCCTCGCCGGACTGCCCCCGGTCGACACCGACGCCCAGGTCCGCTTCCTGCACGCCTGCCGCGCCTATCTGGTCAAGGACTGGGACCAGCTGGTCCGGCACACCGACCCGCTGCTGGACGACCCCCTGCTCGGCATCGAGGCCGGCCTCTTCGGCGGCATGGCCCGGGTCCGGCTGGAGATGTACGGCCAGGCCGAACCGCTGCTGTCGGCCGCGCTGATGCGGTGCCGCAGCGAGCAGCCGCAGCGCAAGGAGCTGCGCTACTGGCTGGCGCGGGCGCACGAGGGCACCGGGCGGTCGGCCGCCGCGCTCCCCCTGTACCGGGCGGTGCACCGGGTGGACCCGGCCTTCATGGACACCTCGGCCCGGCTCGCGGCGATCGCCGAGGGCGACGGGTACGACGAGACGGGCGACCTCGCCGCGATCACCCTGACCGGCGCGGGACAGGACACGGTGGACGGCCCCGACGGGTTCGATCCGCTGTTCGGCGCCGAGGGCCGCGATCTGCGGCTGCCGGAGCCCGACCCGCCGGCCGGGCCGCTGCCGTCGGTGGCCGACCCCTCGGTGCGGACCAGGACCGGCCCCCAGGGCTCCGCCCCGCCGGTACCGGCCGGGCCGACCGACCCCGCGTTACTCGAGCAGGCGCTCGCCGAACTGGAGCGCATGGTGGGCCTGGAGCCGGTGAAGCGCCAGGTCAAGGCGTTGTCCGCGCAGCTGAACATGGCGCGGCTGCGGGCCGGGCAGGGCCTGCCGGTGCAGCCGCCCAAGCGGCACTTCGTCTTCTCCGGCCCGTCCGGCACGGGCAAGACCACGGTCGCGCGCATCCTGGGCCGGGTGTTCTACGCCCTGGGTCTGCTCGGCGGCGACCACCTGGTGGAGGCCCAGCGGGCCGACCTGGTCGGCGAGTACCTGGGGCAGACCGCCGTGAAGGCCAACGAGCTGATCGACTCCGCGATCGGCGGGGTGCTGTTCGTGGACGAGGCGTACTCGCTGTCCAACTCCGGGTACGGCAAGGGGGACGCGTACGGCGACGAGGCGCTCCAGGTGCTGCTGAAGCGAGCCGAGGACAACCGCGACCACCTGGTGGTGATCCTGGCCGGCTACCCGGAGGGCATGGACCGCCTGCTGGCCGCCAACCCCGGACTGTCCTCCCGCTTCACCACCCGGGTGGACTTCCCCTCGTACCGGCCGCAGGAGCTCACCGAGATCGGCAAGGTGCTCGCGGCGGAGAACGGCGACCAGTGGGACGAGGAGGCGCTGGAGGAGCTGCGGTCGATCGCCGGGCACGTGGTCGGCCAGGGGTGGATCGACGAGCTGGGCAACGGACGGTTCCTGCGGACACTGTACGAGAAGAGCTGCGCGTACCGGGACCTGCGGCTGTCGTCGTACGCGGGCTCCCTGTCCCGGGAGGACCTGGCGACCCTGCGGCTGCCCGACCTGATGCAGGCCTACGGCGAGGTGCTGTCGGGACGGGGACCGCAGGATCCGTCCGCGTCGTATTAGGGGCCCCGACCCGTCCGCGCACGCAGTGGGCGCGCCGAAGGGGCGCGGGGATGCGTGCGGCGGCCCGCCACCGGCCGGCCGCCGCACGGATGGGCGCCGGAGCTATCCGGCGAGTGCTTCCTCCGGCTCCCCGCTCGCCCTGGGCTCCGGCATCTCCCGGTGCGCCGGGTCGCGGACCTCGCCCACCAGCATCTCCAGTACGTCCTCCAGGGCCACCAGGCCCAGCACCTTGCCGGTCGCGTCGGCGACCTGGGCCAGGTGCGTGGCCGCCCGGCGCATCACCGTGAGGGCGTCGTCCAGCGGCAGCTCGGCGCGGAGCGTGGCCATGGGCCGCCAGACCTGCTGGGGGACGGCCCGGTCGGAGTCCTCCAGGTCGAGGACGTCCTTCACGTGCACGTACCCCATGAAGGGGCCCTTGCCGGCCGCGGCGACCGGGAAGCGGGAGTAGCCCGTGCGGGCGGTCAGCTCCACGATGTCCCCCGGGGTGACCGACGGCTCCACGACGACCAGGGACTCGCGGCGCAGCAGGACGTCCGTCACCGGGCGGGAGCCCAGTTCCAGGGCGTCCTCCAGCCGCTCGCGCTCCTCGGGGCCGAGCAGCCCGGCCTCGCCGGAGTCCTCCAGCAGGCGGTTGAGCTGCTCGGTGGTGACGACCGCTGCCACCTCGTCCTTCGGCTCGACCCGGAACAGCCGCAGGATGCCCTGGGCGCAGGCGCCGAGGGCCACGGTGACCGGCCTGCACAGGCGGGCGAACCACACCAGGCCGGGGCTGAGCCAGAGCGCCGCCTTCTCGGGCGCCGCCATGGCCAGGTTCTTCGGCACCATCTCGCCGATGACCAGGTGGAAGAAGACCACCGCGGCCAGCGCGATGACATAGCCGAGCGGGTGGATCATGCCGTGCGGCAGGTGCATCCACTCGAACAGCGGCTCCAGCAGGTGCGCCACCGTCGGCTCGGCGACCGCGCCGAGGGTCAGGGAGCAGACCGTGATGCCGAACTGTGCGGCGGCCATCATCTGCGGCAGCCGTTCCAGGCCGTGGAGCACCTGGCGGGCGCGGGCGGTGCCGAGCGGTTCGATCTGGCTGCGGCGGACGGAGACGAGCGCGAACTCGGCGCCGACGAAGAAGCCGTTGGCGAGCACGAGCAGCGCCGCGAAGACCAGTTGCAGGACGCTCATCGGGCGGCCTCCGGCACGCTCGCCACGGGGGCCGTCCTGACCAGGCGGACCCGTTCGGCGCGGTAGTGGCCGACCTGGCGGACCGAGAGCCGCCAGCCGGGCAGTTCGGCCCGGTCGCCGGGGGCCGGGATGCGGCCGAGCAGATCGGCGACCAGTCCGGCCACGGTCTCGTACGGTCCCTCGGGCACGTCCAGTCCTATGCGCGTCAGGATGTCGACGCGGCAGCCGCCGTCCACGTCCCAGGCGGGCCTGCCGTCCTCGGGCGGGGCGGGGGCCAGCTCGGGCATGTCCTTGGCGTCGTGCTCGTCGCGGACCTCGCCGACCAGTTCCTCGACGATGTCCTCCAGGGTGACCACGCCGGCCGTGCCGCCGTACTCGTCCACGACGACCGCGATGGGCTGCTCGCTGCGCAGCCGGGCGAGCAGGGGCTGCACCGGCAGGGTCTCGGGGACCAGGAGCGCCTTGCGGGCGATGCGGCCGACCGGGGTGCGCAGCCGGTCGTGGGCCGGGACGGCCAGCGCGTCCTTCAGGTGGGCCATGCCCACGATCTCGTCGATCTTCTCCCGGTAGACGGGGAAGCGGGACAGCCCGGTGGCGCGGGTGAGGTTGACCACGTCCTCGGCGGTGGCCGAGTCCTGCAACGCGCTCACCTTCACCCGCGGGGTCATCACGTGCTGTGCGGTCAGCTCGCCCAGGGACAGGGTGCGCACGAACAGGTCGGCCGTGTCCTGCTCCAGGGCGCCGGCCAGGGCGGAGTGCCGGGCCAGGGAGACCAGCTCGCCGGGGGTGCGGGCGGAGGCCAGCTCCTCGGCGGGCTCCACGCCCAGGGCGCGCACCAGCCGGTTGGCGACCGCGTTCAGCGCGGAGATCACCGGGCGGAACAGGAGGGCGAAGCGGTGCTGCGGGCCGGCCACGAAGCGGGCCACCTGCAGCGGCCGGGACACCGCCCAGTTCTTGGGCACGAGTTCGCCGATCACCATCTGGATCGCGGAGGCCAGCAGCATGCCGACGACCACCGCGACGCCGGCCGCGGCCCCCTCGGGGACGCCGAGCGCCGTGAACGGGCCGCGCAGCAGCTCGGCCAGCGCGGGCTCGGCGAGCATGCCGACGACCAGGGAGGTGATGGTGATGCCGAGCTGGGTGCCGGAGAGCTGGAAGGACAGTTCCTTCAGCGACTCCACGACCGTACGGGCGCGCGGGTCGCCGTCGGCGGCGGCCTTCTCGGCGTCCTGGCGCTCGACCGTCACGAGGCCGAACTCGGCCGCCACGAAGAATCCGTTGGCGAGGATCAGCAGGAAGGCCGCGGCGAGCAACAGCAGGGGGATGATCACGCTGCCACCGCCTTGCCGCTATGTCGGGCAGGGGTGGCGCGGGTACTACAGGACGATCCGTCCATCGCCGGAGTCGGTCACTCCTCGGGTAGCAGGAGCCCCTGGCACCGGGGGGCGCACAGGGGCGGAGGCGCAGCGGGGCGGCCTCCGCCCACCAGATTAATCAAGATCTGGGCTCGTGCGGCAGGGCGGGCGAGCCGGAGCGGGCCTCGGCGAGTTCCCGGAGGGTCCGGGCGTCGGCGATGGCCTGCCGCTTGGCGATGCCCGGCTGGATGCCGAGCGCGGGCAGGCTGGTGCCGTCGCTGAGGTCGAGGAACACCCAGGGGTCACCCGGCCGGAGGTTCACCCGGAGGATCTCCGCCCAGGCCAGGCGGCGCTTGCTCGCGATGTTGACGACGGTGACGCCGGACTCGTCGGCGACCACCCGCACCCGGGCCAGCTGGGCGAGCACCCAGAGACAGAGCGCGCCGGTGAGGACGAAGCTGAGCCGGGAGCCCGGGCCGAGGTCCTCCAGGAGCAGCGAGACCCCGGAGATCACCACGAAGATCAGGACTCCGGCGGTGAGCAGGATCACCCGCGTCCGGCCGGGCCGGAAGGTGACGGGCAGGGCGGGGAGGTCGGGCAGGTCGGTCATCTCTGGCGTACCCCTCAGAGGCGGCAGGCGTGGATGGCCGTGGTCAGGATGGCGCGGGCGCCGATGCCGTAGAGGTCGTCCATGATCCGCTGGGCCTCCTTGGCGGGGACCATGGCGCGGACGGCGACCCAGCCCTCGTTGTGCAGCGGGGAGACGGTCGGGGACTCCAGGCCGGGGGTGAGCGCGACGGCCTTCTCCAGCTGCTCCACCCGGCAGTCGTAGTCCATCATCACGTACGTCCGGGCCACCAGGACGCCCTGGAGGCGGCGCAGGAACTGCTGGACCTTGGGCTCCTCGGCGTCGGCGCCGGTGCGGCGGACGACGATGGCCTCGGACTTCATGATCGGCTCGCCGAAGACCTCCAGGCCCGCGTTGCGCAGGCTGGTGCCGGTCTCCACGACGTCGGCGATGACCTCGGCGACGCCGAGTTCGATGGCGGTCTCGACGGCGCCGTCCAGGTGGACCACGGAGGCGTCGACGCCGCGGTCGGCGAGGTGCCCGGCGACGATCCCCTCGTAGGAGGTGGCGACCGTGCGGCCCTTGAGGTCCTCGATGCCCTGCGCGGTGCCGGGCTTGGCGGCGAAGCGGAAGGTGGAGCGGGCGAAGCCGAGCGGCAGGATCTCCTCGGCGTCGGCGCCGGAGTCGATCAGCAGGTCACGGCCGGTGATGCCGATGTCGAGGCGGCCGGAGGAGACGTAGATCGCGATGTCGCGGGGGCGGAGGTAGAAGAACTCGACCTCGTTCTCCGGGTCGACGATGCGCAGTTCCTTGGACTCGCGGCGCTGCTGGTAGCCGGCCTCATGCAGCATCTCCGCCGCAGGGCCGGACAGTGAACCCTTGTTGGGGACGGCGATGCGCAGCATGAGGTCGGCTTCCTTCGTTCGTTCTCTACGGGATGGGTGTGCGGGCTACGGCTTACAGGTGGGCGTAGACGTCGTCCAGGGAGATGCCGCGGGCGACCATCATCACCTGGACGTGGTACAGCAGCTGCGAGATCTCCTCGGCCGCCGCCTCCTTGCCCTCGTACTCGGCGGCCATCCAGACCTCGGCGGCCTCCTCGACGACCTTCTTGCCGATGGCATGGACGCCCTTTCCGACCAGTTCCGCGGTGCGGGAGGTGGCGGGATCGCCGTGGGCGGCCTTGTGCTGGAGCTCGGTGAACAGCTCCTCGAACGTCTTCTTGGACATGGTGAGCCCCACCCTAGCCGTTGTGGCGGCCGGTCTAGTGCCAGGGTTCGGATACCGAGCGGAGGGTGGCCGCCGTCGCCACGGCCGCCGTCACCGCCTCGTGGCCCTTGTCCTCGCTGGAGCCCTCCAGGCCGGCCCGGTCCAGGGCCTGCTCCTCGGTGTCGCAGGTGAGCACGCCGAAGCCGACGGGGACGCCGGTGTCGACGGAGACCTGGGTGAGGCCCTGGGTGACGCCCTGGCACACGTAGTCGAAGTGCGGGGTGCCGCCGCGGATGACGACGCCGAGGGCGACGATCGCGTCGTAGCCGCGGCCCGCGAGGACCTTCGCGGCGACCGGCAGCTCGAAGCTGCCGGGGACCCGGATCAGGGTCGGCTCGTCGATGCCCAGGTCACGCAGGGCGCGCAGGGCGCCGTCCACCAGGCCGTCCATCACCTTCTCGTGCCACTGCGCCGCGATCACGGCGACCCTGAGGTCGTTCACCTTGCGTACGGACACGTCCGGTGCGCCCTTGCCGCTCACTCTTACTTACCTCCGTGCTCTTTCGCTTACTGGTTGCCGCAGGCCGACACGGCGGTCGTGTCCAGCCAGGGCAGGTCGTGCCCCATCCGGTCCCGCTTG
The DNA here is from genome assembly GCF_964272715.1 of Streptomyces sp. SudanB182_2057. Lineage (NCBI taxonomy): Bacteria > Bacillati > Actinomycetota > Actinomycetes > Kitasatosporales > Streptomycetaceae > Streptomyces > Streptomyces sp. SudanB182_2057. The sequence goes on along the minus strand of NZ_OZ186798.1, from coordinate 6,795,432 downwards.
GTGCGCAGGTAGCGGAGATTGTGCTCACCGGCCTGGACGGGCATCGGCTCCCGGCCGGTGACCTCGATGCCGTGGCGCCTGAGGGCGTCGGTCTTGTCGGGGTTGTTGGTCATCAGCCGCACCCCGCGCACGCCGAGGTCGGCGAGGATCCGGGCGCCGGCGCCGTAGTCGCGGGCGTCGGCGGGCAGGCCGAGTTCCAGGTTGGCGTCCAGGGTGTCGTGGCCCTGTTCCTGGAGTTCGTAGGCGCGCAGCTTGGACAGCAGGCCGATGCCGCGTCCCTCGTGTCCGCGCAGGTAGACGACGACGCCGCGGCCCTCCTCCTGGATGCGGCCGAGCGCGGCGTCCAGCTGGGGGCCGCAGTCGCAGCGCAGGGAGCCGAAGACGTCGCCGGTGAGGCACTCGGAGTGGACCCGGACCAGGACGTCCCGGCCGTCGCCGAGGTCGCCGTGGACGAGGGCGACGTGCTCGACGCCGTCGACGGTGGACCGGTAGCCGTAGGCGGTGAAGGTGCCGTGCCGGGTGGGCAGGCGGGTGGCGGCCTCGCGGCGGACGGTGGGCTCGCTGCCGCGGCGGTAGGCGATCAGGTCCTCGATGGAGATGATCGTCAGGCCGTGCTTGCGGGCGAACGGGATCAGCTCGGGCAGGCGGAGCATCCGGCCGTCCTCGCCGGCAATCTCCACGATGGCGCCGGCCGGGCGCAGGCCCGCGAGCCGGGCGAGGTCGACGGCGGCCTCGGTGTGGCCGTCGCGGGCGAGGACGCCGCCGTCCCGCGCGCGCAGCGGGAAGATGTGGCCGGGGCGGACGAAGTCGGTGGGTCCGGCCGTGCCGCTCGCGAGCAGCCGGAGTGTGGTGGCGCGGTCGGCGGCCGAGATGCCGGTGCTCACACCGTGGGCGGCGGTGGCGTCCACGGAGACGGTGAACGCGGTCTTCATCGACTCGGTGTTGTCCTCGACCATCTGCGGCAGCCGCAGCCGGTCCAGTTCGCCGCTCTCCATGGGGGCGCAGATCAGTCCCCGGCACTCGCTCATCATGAAGGCGACGATCTCGGGGGTGATCTTCTCGGCGGCCACGACGAGGTCGCCCTCGTTCTCCCGGTTCTCGTCGTCGACGACGACGATCGGGCGGCCGGCGGCGATGTCGGCGATGGCCTGTTCGACCGGGTCGAGCGCGAAGCCGCCGAGGTCGTGGGTGTCGTGGAGGACGGGTGCCGAGGTCATGCCGGCGCTCCTTCCAGTGTGGGCCGCGCAGCCTTGCGGGAACGCAGCCACCAGTCGCGCATGCCCCACAGGACGAGTGCGCCGTAGATGACGTAGACGAAGCCGGAGAAGGCGTAGCCGTTGGCGAAGTTCAGGGGAACGCCGACCAGGTCGACGAGGAGCCAGGCGAACCAGAACTCGACCATGCCCTTGGCCTGGGCGTACATCGCGACGATGGTGCCGACGAAGATGTAGGCGTCGGGCCAGGGGTCCCAGGACAGGGACGGGTAGGCCTGGAACAGCAGGGCGACGGCGACCGTGCCGGCCCCGGCGGCGGCGACCATGGCCGCGCGCTCGCGCCAGGAGGCGAACCGGGGGGTGATCTGGCCGTCGCCGGACCGGTTCCGGGTGCGCTGCCACTGCCACCAGCCGTACAGCGCGACGGCCATGACGACGACCTGCTTGCCGGCGCTGCCGGTCAGGTGGCCGTAGAAGGCGGCGAACAGGACGAGGCCGGAGAGGAACTGCACGGGCCAGGTCCACAGGGAGCGGCGCCAGCCGAGGGCGAGGGTGATCAGGCCCAGGATGTTGCCGGTCATGTCCGACCAGATGATGTGCTGGCCGAAGAGGGTGAACGCCTCGGAGTTCAGCCAGTTCACCGGCCGGCCTCCTGTCCGTGCGCGAGCAGCCGCTCCACGTACTTGGCGATGACGTCCACTTCGAGGTTGACCGGGTCGCCGGGCTGCTTCACGCCGAGCGTGGTCAGGGCGAGGGTGGTCGGGATGAGGCTGACCGTGAAGTGGTCGGGGGCCGCGTCCACGACGGTCAGGCTGATGCCGTCGACCGTGATGGAGCCCTTCTCCACGACGTAGCGGGAGAGGTCCGCGGGGAGGGAGATCTTCACGATCTCCCAGTGCTCGGAGGGCGTACGGGCGAGGATCTCGCCGGTGCCGTCGACGTGTCCCTGCACGATGTGTCCGCCGAGGCGGGCGCCGACGGCGGTGGGGCGTTCCAGGTTGACGCGGGAGCCGACGGCGAGCGCGCCCAGGCTGGAGCGCTTCAGGGTCTCGGCCATGACGTCGGCGGTGAACTCGTCGCCCTCGTGCTCGACGACGGTGAGACAGACCCCGTTCACGGCGATGGAGTCGCCGTGCCGGGCGCCCTCGGTCACGACGGGGCCGCGCAGCCGGAAGCGGGAGGCGTCGCCGAGGTTCTCGACGGCGGTGACCTCACCCAGCTCTTCGACGATTCCGGTGAACACTTCCCGGGTCCTCCTGCCTCTTCGGGCACGGACTCCGGGGCTGTCGATGACGACAGAATCCACGGGTGAGCACACACCGAAAGGCGTCGCCGGACGGACGCGTCCGCGCAGGGACGAGCCTCGATACGGCGGCGCGCACACGGATACACGTATGCCCGCCCGCCGCGCACTGCCTCCCATCCGGACTTTAACCGTCGGTCCAGGAATTTCACCTGGTCAACCGGCCGCTGGAAGCGACCGGGTCGCGGACTGTAACCGCCGGTTCGGACTTTCACCGACCCCGGAGTGCGCTGCTTCTGGTACAGGCCCAGTGTGCCACGCCCGCCACTCGTCCATACGGGTGGGTCGTGTGGCCTCCCTCACAGTGCGCGTCGGCGCTCTCGCGCGGCGCGACCGCCGCGGAGGACCGGTCGCCGGATCAACGGAGTCGAGGTTGGTCCGGACCATTGACCCTACTGGTCTAGTCCTCTTAAGGTGCGGTCGGGCTCGGCGGCGGTGACGACGGCCCTTGCCCGCCGCCGGGCCGCCAAGGCGGGGCCGGCCAGGCGGGGCCGGCTACCGCTCGGGCGGCCCGAACAGCTCGTCCTGCGCCCGTTCCCGCGCGGTGAGCAGCGCGCCGCGCAGCACCGCCGCCCCGCCGAGGCCGCTCGCCCGCACCTCCGTGGCCAGCGGCGACATCCGGCGCAGCCGCTCCCCCACCAGCCCGGCGAGCACCGCTCCCCCGGCCCGGCCGACCTCCCCGCCGAGCACCACGCAACCGGGGTCCAGGACGGCCGCCACCGAGGCCGCGCCGACCGCGATCCGGTCGGCCAGGGTGCGCAGGAAACGCTCGTCGGCCGCGGCCGCCCGCGCCACCGCCCCGGCCACCACGCGCGCCGCCTCCGCCCCGTCCGCCGCGCCCCGCACCACCCGCGCCACGTCCGGCCCCGCCACCGGCTCATGCGCGAAACCGTCCGCCGGATCGCCCGCCGCCCCGGGCACCGGCAGTCCGTACTCCGCGGCCAGCGAGACGACCGCCGCCGCCCCGGCCAGCGAGTGGAAGCCGCCGTCGCAGTCGGTCGCCGAGGGCAGCGTGCCCGTGCCCGGGACCGGCAGGAAGCCGATCTCGCCGGTGCCGCCCGAGGCGCCGCGGCGCAGGGCGCCGTCCAGCACGACGGCGGCGCCGACGCCGTGGCCCAGCCAGAGCAGGACGAAGGTGTCCCGGTCGCTGGCGGCGCCCTCGCGCTGCTCGGCCAGGGCGGCCAGGTTCGTCTCGTTCTCGACGGTCACCCGGGCGCCGGGCAGCCGGTCCTGGAGGGCGGCGACCAGGCTGCGGTGCCAGGCGGGCAGCCCGGCGGAGTCCCTGAGGTCGCCGGTGGCGGGGTCGATCAGGCCCGGCGCCCCGATGCCGACCGTGTGCAGCCGGTCCGCGCCGCCCTCCTTCACGGCCCGCTCCACGGCGGCCACCGCCCGCTCCACGGCGGGCCCGGTCCCGGTGTCCCCGCCGATCGGCGCGGACGCCTCGGCGAGCACCCGTCCGAGCAGGTCGGAGACCAGGACGAGGACGCCTTCGGTGCGCACGTCGAGCGCGGCGAGGTGGGCGCGGCCGGCGACGATGCCGTAGAGCCGGGCGTTGGGGCCCCGGCGCTGTTCGCCGGACTCGCCGACCACCGTGATCAGGCCGGCGGCCGTGAGCCGGTCCACCAGGTCGGCGACGGTCGGCCGGGACAGGCCGGTCAGCTGCTTGAGCTGCCCCGCCGTCAGCGGGCCTTCCTGCTGCAACAGCCGCAGGGCCAGCCGGTCGTTGAGGGCCCGGGCGGTGCTCGGTGATGCGGGCATGACGGGAATCCTCCCAGATCGCTGCGGACCGGACGGTCGTACGCCCCGTGCGGACCGGCGGTCGTACGCCTCGCACGGCCGCCGCCCTTTCTATCAGGCAGGGTTCCTGATAATTTACGCGCCGGATTGCCGCGAGGGTCGGCCGGGGAGGGACAGGAACATGGGTGACATGAGCCCCGCACGCGAGGAGGTCCGGCGCGCCCGGTATGCCGTGGCGGCCGTGTTCGCCGTGCACGGCTCCGTGACCGGGTCGTTCGCCACGCGGGTGCCCTGGATCCAGGAACACGCCGGACTGAGCGCCGGGCAGCTGGGGTTCGCGCTGGCCTTCACCGCCTTCGGCGCGGCGTGCGCGATGCCGCTCGCGGGCCGGGTGACCCACCGGTTCGGCAGCCGTACGGCCCTGCGCGGGCTGCTGGCGATGTGGACGCTGGCCCTGGTGCTGCCGTCCGTCGCGCCGAACCTGCTCACCCTGTGCCTGGCGCTGTTCGTCTACGGCGCCTCCTCGGGCATGGCCGACGTCGCGATGAACGCGCTCGGCGTGGAGGTCGAGCGGCTGCTCGGCAGGTCGGTGATGTCCGGACTGCACGGCATGTGGAGCGCCGGCGCCCTGGTCGGCTCGGCGGCCGGCACCCTGGCCGCGCATCTCGGCGCGGACGCGCGGGCGCACTTCGCGCTGGCCTCGGCCGTCCTCACCGTGCTCGGCTGCGCGGTCTGCGCCTGGGTGCTGGACGTCCAGCCCGCCGAGGACGAGGAGCCGCCGCCGCGGTTCGCGCTGCCGCCGCGCTCGGCCCTGCTGATCGGCGCGGTCGGGTTCTGCGCGGTGTTCGCCGAGGGCGCGACCCTGGACTGGTCGGCAGTGTTCCTGCGGGACCGGCTGGACGGCTCGGCCGGGCTGGCGGCGTCCGCCACGACCGGCTCGATGCTGACCATGGCCGTGGCCCGGATCGCCGGGGACGCGGTGGTGAACCGCTTCGGCGCGGTCCGTACCGTGCGGGCCGGCGGGGCGCTGGCCGTGCTGGGCGGGCTGCTGATCGTGCTGGCGCGGCACCCGGCTTCGGCGATGACCGGGTTCGCGCTGATGGGGCTCGGCATCGCGGTGGTCGTCCCGCTGTGCTTCGCGGCCGCCGGACACGCCGGCCCCAACCCGAGCCAGGCCATCGCGGGCGTGGCGACCGTCACCTACACCTCCGGGCTGATCGCGCCGAGCCTGATCGGCGGGGTGGCCCAGGCGACCAGCCTGATGGTGTCCTTCTGCGTGGTGACGGCGCTGGCCTGCGGGCTCGTCCTGTTCTCGGGTGTCCTGCGCGCCGCCGAACGCGGGGGCCGCGCGGAGACCGGTCCGCGGAGCGCGGCGGTGTCCGGCCCGCATCCCTGAGGCGATCGGGTTTGTGAACCGAGTTCACATACCCGGCCGCGTGGGCGGAGAACCGCCGCTTACCCGCACAATGGTTCGGACCGTCCTGATGTACGTAAGAAAGCGAAACCCCACCATGGACCTCGGCGTGCGCTGGAAACTGCACGGTGACGGGCGCACGCCCGCTCCCGGAGCGGTGGTACGCCCCGACGAACGGCTGTCCTGGCCCCGCACCGTGGGCCTGGGCGCCCAGCACGTGGTCGCGATGTTCGGCGCCTCCTTCGTCGCCCCCGTGCTCATGGGCCTGGACCCGAACCTGGCGATCATGATGTCGGGCGTGGCGACCGTGATCTTCCTGCTCGCCACCCGCGGCCGGGTGCCGAGCTACCTCGGCTGCTCCCTGTCGTTCGTGGGCGTGGCCGCCGTCATCCGCGCCCAGGGCGGCACCAGCGCCACCGTGACCGGCGCGGTGCTCGTCGTCGGCGCGGTGCTGTTCCTGGTGGGCCTGGCCGTGCAGCGGTTCGGCGCGCGGATCATCCACGCCGCCATGCCGCCGATCGTGACCGGTGCCGTCGTCATGCTGATCGGCTTCAACCTGGCCCCGGTGACCGCCTCCACCTACTGGCCGCAGGACCAGTGGACCGCCCTGCTGGTGATGCTCTTCACCGGGCTGGCGGTCGTCTGCCTGCGCGGCTTCTGGTCGCGCATCGCCATCTTCCTGGGCCTGGTCTTCGGCTACGGCATCTCCTGGGCCTTCGACCGGATCTTCGGCAAGATCCACTCCGTGGGCCCGAGCGGCAAGGTCACCGACCACTGGCGCCTGGACCTGTCCGCGGTCTCCCACGCCGACTGGATCGGGCTGCCCCACCTGCACGGCCCGTCCTTCCAGTGGTCGGCCGTCCTGGTCGCCCTGCCCGTGGTCATCGCCCTGGTCGCGGAGAACGCGGGCCACGTCAAGGCGGTCGGCGAGATGACCGGCGCCCCGCTGGACGACAAGCTCGGCACGGCGATCTCCGCCGACGGTGTCGCCTCGGTGCTCTCCACCGCCGTCGGCGGCCCGCCGAACACCACCTACTCCGAGAACATCGGCGTGATGGCCGCGACCCGCGTCTACTCCACCGCCGCCTACTGGGCCGCCGCCGGCTTCGCGCTGCTCTTCGGCGTCTGCCCGAAGTTCGGCGCGGTCGTGGCCGCCATCCCGGGCGGGGTGCTCGGCGGCATCACCGTCATCCTCTACGGCATGATCGGCCTGCTCGGCGCCCAGATCTGGATCAACGCCAAGGTGGACCTGCGCAACCCGCTGAACCTGGTCCCGGCCGCCGCGGGCATCATCATCGGCGTCGGCAACGTCTCCATGAAGTTCACCGACACCTTCTCGCTCAGCGGCATCGCCCTCGGCACCCTGGTCGTCATCACCGGCTACCACGCGCTGCGCGCCTTCGCCCCGGCCCACCTGAAGACACAGGAGCCGCTGCTGGACGAGGGCACGTCGACGTACGACGCGGAGGCGGACACGGAGACCGGCTCGCGGGCGGACACCCGGGCGCCGCGCGCCAAGTCCTAACCGGCGCTCCCGCGTTCCGCCGTTCCCCCGTTCCGGGGAAGCACCGGGCCGGTCGGCGCGCGGGCCGGCACCGGGCTGGGACCCTTCCGCCATGGCTTCCCCCCTGGCGCGGCCCGCGGCCCCCGCCACCCCCGTCGACGCCGTCGTGGCGCGGATGCGCGCGCTGGACGCGGCCCTGCCCGCGCGGGACGGCATCGGTGTGTTCAACCGCGTCTACCTCACCGTCACCGAGGAGGTCGGCCGGCGGCTGGGCGCGGGCGAGTTCCCGGATCCGCGCGCGGCGAGCACCCTGGACGTGCGGTTCGCGGAACGCTATCTGGCGGCGGTCGACGCGGCCGCCGAGGACCGCCGCCCGCCCGCCTGCTGGCGGCCGCTGTTCCAGCTCCGCCGCCACCCCGGGGTGCGCCCGCTCCAGTTCGCGCTGGCCGGCGTCAACGCCCACATCGGGCACGACCTGGCCCTGGCCGTGGTCGACACCTGCCGGACGCTCGGCTGCGAACCGGCCGCTCTGGAGGACGAGTTCGACCGGGTGGGCGAGCTGCTCGCGGCGCTGGAGGAACGCGTCCGCGAGGACCTGATGCCGGGGCCGGATCTGCTCCAGCTCGCCGACCCGCTCACCCACCTGCTGGGCTCGTGGAGCCTGGAGCGGGCCCGGGACGCGGCCTGGGCGGCGGCCCGCGCCCTGTGGGCGCTGCGGCACTGCGCGGGGATCGCCGAGGAGTTCACCGAGCGGCTGGACGCGGCGGTGGGGTTCGCGGGCCGGATGCTGCTGACTCCCCTGCCCCGCTGAGGACTGGAAAGGCGCGGGCGGCCGGAATCCAGGTCCGGCCGCCCGCGCCTTTCGCTCGTCTCCCGGGTCAGTCCTCGGGAAGCTCCACCGGGGCGATCTCGTCGTAGACGTCGCCCGGGCCCGGGTTCGTCGGGTCGGTCGTGCCGCCGAAGTGGTGCATCACGCCCCACACCGCGTTCAGCGCGGTCTGCACGGCGCCCTCGGCCCAGCCGGCCGTCCAGGAGATGTCGTCGCCGGCGAGGAAGATGCCCCGCTTGTCCTCGGGCAGCCGGTCCTGCATGAAGTGGGTGAACAGGCGCCGCTGGTAGCGGTAGTGGCCGGGCAGGTTGGCCTTGAACGCGCCCATGAAGTAGGGCTCGTTCTCCCAGGAGATCGTCACCGGGTTGCCGATGATGTGCTTGCGGATGTCGACCTTCGGGTAGATCTCGCCGAGCGACTTCAGCATGACCTCCATCCGCTCGTTCGCGGACAGCGGCAGCCACTTCAGGCTGTCGTCGCACCAGGTGTACGACAGGCAGATGACGGCGGGCTTGTCGGGGCCGTCGTCGAGCAGGTACGTGCCGCGGGTCATGCGGTCGGTGAGCGTCATCGACATGACGTCCCGGCCGGTCTCCTCGTCCTTGTCCAGCCAGAACGGCCGGTCCACGGGCACGAAGAGCTTGCTGGACTCCATGTAGTGGGTGCGCTCGATCGCCGTCCAGTGGTCGATCGGGAAGAGCGAGTCGTCACAGGCGATCTTGGACAGCAGCATCCAGGACTGGGCGGTGAAGATCGCCGCCTGGTAGGTGCGGATGTCGCCGTTCGCGTCCGTCACGGTGATCCGGTTGCCCGCGGTGCGGTGCAGCCGGGTGACGGCCGGGCGCGGCTCGCCGTCCGCGTGCAGGGACTTCAGCGAGGTGCCGTGCGGCCAGTGCACGATCTTCTCCGGCTCCCGCTCCCACAGGCGCAGCGGCAGCTGCTGGGAGCCGCCGACGATGCCGCGGTGGTGGTCGTCGGCCTCGGTGTAGACGACGCGCAGGATCTCCAGGATGGAGTTCGGGAAGTCGGTGTCCCAGCCGCCGGTGCCGAAGCCGACCTGGCCGAAGATCTCCCGGTGCCGGAAGGACTTGAACGCCTCGGAGTCGCACAGGAAGCCGTAGAAGGTCTGGTTGTCGAGCTTCTCGACCAGCTTCGCCCAGATCTCCCGGATGCGCGGCACGTCCCGCTCGCGCATCGCGCGGTTCATGTCGGAGAAGTCCGCGCCCTCCTCCAGGCACTTGTTCCAGGCCGCGGCGACGTCCCGGTACACCTGGGGCAGGTCGTCGATGGTGACGGCGTAGTGCGACTCGCCCTTGAGGTCGACCACGGTCGAGGGGGTGGCCTCGGCCAGCGGGTTCGGGAAGGGCCTGGTCTCCAGGCCGACCAGGTCGATGTAGTGCTGGAGGGCGGTGGAGGACGGCGGGAAGCGCATCGCGCCCATCTCGGCGGTCAGCGAGTCGGCGCAGCCGTCGAAGCCGACCGTGCGGAGCCGGCCGCCGATCTGGTCGGCCTCGTAGACGACGGGCCTGAGGCCCATCTTCATCAGCTCGTAGGCGGCGACGATGCCGGACAGGCCGCCGCCGATGACCGCGACCTCGGTGCCGTGCTCGGTGGCCGGGACCTGGCCGAGGCCCGCCGGGTGGGCGAGGAAGTCGTCGTAGGCGTAGGGGAAGTCCGGGCCGAACATGGTGATCGGCGGCTGCTGCTCGTCGGTGTGCTCGACGGCGTTGGGCACCGTGGACGTCATGGGGGTACGGACTCCTTGCGTGGTGGAACGGGGTGAGGCTGCCGCGGCCGCTCTCGCGCGGCCCTCCCGCGCGGCTGGTCCGCGGCTCAGACCAGGGACCCGTACAGACCGGGGCGGCGGTCCGCCAGGTACGGGTTGTTCTCCCGGGAGGCGGCCAGGAAGGCGGGGTCGGCGTCGGCGAGCACCAGCTGCTCGGCACGGCCGGCGCGGGCGCGGGCGACGCCGTCGGGACCGGCGAGGACGGACAGGCCGACGAACTCGAACTCCCCTTCCTCACCGACCCGGTTGACGTACGCGACGTACATCTGGTTCTCGAAGGCCCGCACCGGGATCATCGACTCGGCGACGAACTGGAAGGGGTGCATCTGCGCGGTCGGTACGACGAGGAGGTCGGTGCCGGCCAGGGCGTGGGCCCGGACGTTCTCCGGGAACTCGACGTCGTAGCAGATCAGCAGGCCCACGGTGAGGCCGTTCAGCTCGGCCTGGACGACCTGCCGCTCGCCCGGCGTGAAGTGGTCGCGCTCGAAGCAGCCGAAGAGGTGGGTCTTGCGGTAGTTGGCGAGCCGGGTGCCGTCGGCGGAGACCAGCTGGGCGGAGTTGAAGACGGTGTCGCCGTCGCGCTCCGGGTAGCCGTAGACGAGGGCCAGGCCGTGCCGGGTGGCGATCTCGGCGACCGCGTCGGCCCAGTCGCCGTCGGCGGGCTCGGCGAGGCGGGCGATGTCGTCGCCGATCGCGTATCCGGTGAGGAACATCTCCGGCGCGGCCAGCAGCCCGGCGCCCGCGGCGGCGGCGCGGCCCGCGGCCTCGTCGAGGACCTTGAGGTTCTCGGCGATCGAGCCGGGACGGCCGGAGCTCTGGAGCAGGGCGGTGCGCATGCGTCATCCTCACCGGAACGGGGGGTTTGGGGGGTCAGGAAGACGGTACGGGCGGCGCGCTCGGCCGGACAAGAAGGAGCCGTTGCGCGCGCGTGCGTAGTTTGTTGCGCGGGAGGGGATTCCGGCGGCGATTCGTTGCGCGGGCCGGTGGGTGTCCCCGGAAAAGCGGCCGGGGCGCCTCGTCGTGCGCCGGGTGCGGGCCGTGTGGGGTTGCTCGCGCAGTTCCCCGCGCCCCTGAAAGGGGCGCTGCCCGCAGCCGGTGACGACGAGGCGCCCCGGGCCGCCGTCCGCTCCTACCCCGGTGCCCCGGAGGAGAAGCGGCGCAGCAGCGGTGACAGGACCAGGACGGACTTGGTGCGTTCCACGAAGGGCTCGCCCGCGATCCGCTCCAGGACCCGCTCGAAGTGCCGCATGTCGGAGGCGAAGACCTGGGCGATCGCGTCCGCGTCGCCGGTGACGGTCGACGCGGCCACGACCTCCTGGTACCGCTCCAGACCCCGCTGGATGGTCTCCGGGGAGGTGTTGCTCCGGCAGTAGATCTCGATGTATCCCTCGGTCTCCCAGCCGAGCGCCGCCGGGTCCACCCGGACGGTGAACCCGGTGATGGCGCCGGTGGCCCGCAACCGGTCCACGCGCCGCTTCACCGCGGGCGCGGACAGTCCGATCAGCTGCCCGATGTCCGCGTAGGAGCGGCGGGCGTCCTCGGCGAGGGCGTGCACGATGCGTTCGTCGAGATCGTTCAGCACAGGGGGTCGTTCACTTCTTCGGTTCGGTCACTTCACTGCCGTCACCGCGAGGTCGTCGTCGGTCGCGAGACGGGAACGGCGATAGCCGTACAGGAAGTAGAACACGAGCCCGGCGGCCATCCAGCATCCGAAGACGACCCAGGTCACGGTGTCGAGGCTGAACATGTTGTACGCGCAGAACAGGAAGCCCAGCACCGGCAGCACCGGCCCGAACGGCACCTTGAAGGTCCGCTCCAGGTTCGGCCGCTTGTAGCGGAGCACGATGACCGCGATGTTGACCAGGGCGAAGGCGAACAGGGTGCCGATGCTGGTGGCGTCGACGAGCTTGCCCAGCGGGATGAGGGCGGCGAGCGCGCCGCAGAACAGGGAGACGATCACCGTGTTGAGGCGGGGGGCGCCGGTCTTGCGGTGGACCTTGCCGAGCGCCTTGGGCACCAGGCCGTCACGGGACATCGCGAACAGGATGCGGGTCTGGCCGTAGAGCACGGTGAGCACCACGCTCGCGATGGAGATGACCGCGCCGAGCGCCAGCAGCGTGCCCCAGAAGGTCTGGCCGCTGACGTCGTTCATGATCGCGGCGAGGGATGCCTCCGAGCCGTCGAACTTCTTCCAGTTCCAGGCGCCGACGGCGACACCGGCGACGAGCACGTACAGCGCGGTGACGATGATCAGCGACAGCATGATCGCCCGCGGCAGGTCCCGCTTGGGGTCCTTGGCCTCCTCACCGGCGGTGGAGGCGGCGTCGAAGCCGATGTACGAGAAGAACAGCGTGGCACCGGCGGCGCTGACGCCGGTCATGCCGAGCGGCATGAAGTCGGCGTAGTTGCCGGACTTGAAGCCCATGATGCCGACCGCGCAGAACAGCACGAGGGCGACGATCTTCACGCACACCATGATCGTGTTGGCGCGGGCGGACTCGCGGGCGCCGCCGAGCAGGAACACCATCGCCAGCAGGACGACGACCAGCGCGGGCAGGTTGATGACGCCGCCCTCGCCGGGGGCCGAGGACAGCACGCTCGGGATGGTGACGCCGATGGTGCCGTCCAGCAGCTCGTTCAGGTACTCGCCCCAGCCGACGGCGACGGCGGCCACCGAGACGCCGTACTCCAGGATCAGGCACCAGCCGCAGACCCAGGCGACCAGCTCGCCCATCGTTGCGTATGCGTACGAGTACGAGGAGCCGGCGACCGGGATGCTGCCCGCCAGCTCGGCGTAGGACAGGGCCGAGAACAGCGCGGTGAGGCCGGCGATCACGAAGGACAGGGTGACCGCGGGGCCGGCCTCGGGGACGGCGTCGCCGAGGACGACGAAGATGCCGGTGCCGAGGGTGGCACCGATGCTGATCATGGTCAGCTGCCACAGTCCGAGGGAGCGCCGCAGCTGTCCTCCCTCGCCGTGGCCGCCCTCCGCGACCAGGCGTTCCACCGGCTTGCGACGCATCAGGCGCGCGGCGACGCCCGGGGACGCGGGGGCGGCCGGTATCTGGTTCTGCGGGGGTGCGCCTTGGTCGAGCACGCGCTGGCTCCTTATTCGCTGCCGGTGTGGTGCGGACGCGGACCGGCGGATGAGCCGGCCCTCGTGGACGGGGACCGGTGGGCCTCGCGAGGGCGGGAACCCATCGAGCGGGGTCCCCGCCACGCACGTACTAGCGCAGCACCCTATGAGGCGGGCCTTCACGGGCGTAATGCAGCAACCTTGCGCATCCCCGCAGAATCATTGCGTTCATCCACCCCGAATGACAAATCGTTGCGCGCGTGCTGTCGACCGTTGCGCGATGCCCTGAAGAGCACCTTTTGGCGAGGTCGGCGGATACGGCGACGGCCCCCGCCGTTCCCGGGTGGGGAACGGCGGGGGCCGTCGTGCGGCTGCGGCAGGCCGCGGGTCAGCTCCAGCTGGCGTGCAGCGGCTTGCCCTCGGCGTAGCCGGCCGCGCTCTGGATGCCGACGATCGCCTTCTCGGCGAACTCCTCCAGCGAGCCGGCGCCGGCGTAGGTGCAGGAGGAACGGACGCCCGCGATGATCGAGTCGATCAGGTCCTCGACGCCCGGGCGGGCCGGGTCGAGGAACATCCGGGAGGTGGAGATGCCCTCCTCGAACAGCGCCTTGCGGGCGCGGTCGTAGGCCGACTCCTCCGAGGTGCGGTTGCGCACCGCACGCGCGGAGGCCATGCCGAAGGACTCCTTGTAGGCACGGCCCTGGGCGTCGTGCTGGAGGTCGCCCGGCGACTCGTAGGTGCCGGCGAACCAGGAGCCGATCATCACGTTGGACGCGCCGGCCGCGAGGGCCATGGCGACGTCGCGCGGGTGGCGGACACCGCCGTCGGCCCACACGTGCTTGCCGTACTTCTTCGCCTCGGCGGCGCACTCCAGGACGGCGGAGAACTGCGGGCGGCCCACGCCGGTCATCATGCGGGTGGTGCACATGGCGCCCGGGCCGACACCGACCTTGATGATGTCGGCGCCCGCGTCGATGAGGTCCTTCACACCCTCGGCGGAGACGATGTTGCCCGCGGCGATCGGCACGTTCGGGTCGAGGGCGCGCACCACCTGGATGGCGCTGATCATCGACTCCTGGTGGCCGTGCGCGGTGTCGATGACGAGCGTGTCCACGCCCGCGTCGAGCAGCTGCTTGGCCTTGCCCGCCACGTCGCCGTTGATGCCGACGGCGGCGGCGATCCGCAGCTTTCCGGCGGCGTCCACGGCCGGGGTGTACAGCGTGGCGCGCAGGGCGCCCTTGCGGGTGAGGATGCCGGCGAGCCTGCCGTCCTTGTCGACGGCCGGGGCGTAGCGGCGGTTGTGGTGGTCGAGGGTGTTGAAGGCCTCGCGCGGGTCTATGTCGGCGTCCAGCAGGAGCAGGTCCTTGGACATGACGACTTCGAGCTGGGTGAAGCGGTCGACGCCGGACAGGTCGGCGTCGGTGACGACACCGACGGGCCGGTGGTTCTCGTCCACGACCACACCGGCGTTGTGCGCCCGCTTGGGCAGCAGCGCCAGGGCGTCGGCGACGGTCTGGTGCGGGGCCAGCACGATCGGGGTGTCCAGCACCAGGTGCCGGCTCTTCACCCAGGAGATCACCTCGGTGACGACATCGATCGGGATGTCCTGCGGGATGACCACGAGCCCGCCGCGGCGGGCCACCGTCTCGGCCATGCGGCGGCCGGCGATGGCGGTCATGTTCGCGACGACGAGCGGGATGGTGGTGCCCGTCCCGTCCGGCGAGGCGAGGTCCACGCCCTGACGCGAGCCCACCGCGGAGCGGCGCGGCACCATGAACACGTCGTCGTACGTCAGGTCGTACGCGGGCTGGATGTCATTGAGGAAACGCACGTGCTGCACATCCCAGTCGATCAGAGGTGACCCCCTGGCAGGTGTGCCAGGGGGAAAGAGCACGTACTTCATTCTCCCATGGCGGGGCGTCCGTCATCCCCTGACAGAACATCCAGGGTCGTCACCGGGCGGCTAGGAGGTTCCTCCAAGGGCGAGGGCAACGGTGAGCGCGGCCGTGCGGTCCGCGGCCTCGGTGAGAACCTCCTCGGCGGTCCGCCACTCCTCGGGCCGGGCCCCGGCGTACGGCCGCCAGCCCCGTACGACGAGCAGCAGCCCGCGTTCCACGGCGCCCTCGGGCCAGACCGTGTGATCGGACAGGGAGTCGGCCAGCGCGTCCCAGTTGCGGCCGAACCAGTCGGGCAGCGCCAGGGCCCGGGCGACGCGGTCCATCAGGCCCGCCTTGTCCGTGACGCCGTCGAGGTCGAGCACGGCCACGAGCGGGCCGGCCGGGGTGTCGCTCATCTCAGTACCGCCCGGAACGAGTCGTAGTGGTCATCGGTGTAGTAGACCTCCCCGCCCTGCCCGGTGACCAGGCGCCGGGCGCCCCGGTCGCGGGAGCCGGGGGTCTGCACGGTGTACTCGTGGTAGTAGCCGCGCCGGTGCTTGGGCAGGTGCCCCTCGAAGTTCCCGAAGACGGCCCCGTCCTGGGCGTAGGGGAAGGGCCCGCCCCGGTCGATGCGGGCCAGGGTGGTGCGGGCCTCGGCGGGCAGCCGGGAGACGGGGACGGTGGCCATGCCGTGCGCCCAGGCCGGGGCGGACGCACCCGGGGAGGCCGGCGGGGAGCCGCCGGAGCATCCCGTCAGGAGAACGGCGAGACAGATCAGCAGCCCGGCGAGGGCGCGGGGGACGAACCGTGGCGGCATGCGTCGATGCTGCCACGGCCGTCCCGCCCGGGCCCGCCGGGAGGCGCCGTCAGGCTCCGTCGGGGTCCTGACGGCTGAGCGCCGGCCGCGGTGCCTGGCCCGCCGTCAGCAGGTGGTCGGCGGCCGAGGTGTCGGTCACCAGGCTGGTGACCAGCCCGGAGCGCAGCACCGCGTCGATCGCGGCGGCCTTGCGCTGCCCGCCCGCGATCGCCACCACCTCCGGGATACGGCGCAGCTGGTCGGTCTTGACCGTGATGCACCGCTCCCCCAGGTCCCGGCCGATCCGGCGCCCCTCGGCGTCGAAGAGGTGCGCCGACATCTCGGCGGCGACACCGAGCGAGGCGTAGTGCGCGCGCTCCTCGTCGCTCAGCATGTCGTGCACGGTCGAGATGCCCGGCTCCCAGGAGCCGATGGAGACACAGGCGACGGTGACCTTGTCGAAGTACTCGAAGGCCCGGGCGATCCCGGTCTGGCTGCGCAGGGCCGCCGCGGTGGCCGCGTCCGGCAGCAGCATCGGCGCGTAGATGGGGTGCGCGTCGCCGCCCGAGACCTGGGCGGCCCGGCGGACGGCCTCCACCGAGCCGCGCTCGGCGGTCCCGGCGTCGTACACGCCCGTCAGCTGCACCACCGTGCACGGCGGCAGCCGGTCGAGCGCCGCCGCCATGTGGATGGTGGACCGGCCCCAGGCCAGCCCGAGCACGTCGCCCTCGTTGACGAGTTCGCCGAGCAGGTCGGCGGCCACCTCACCGAGGTTCTCGGGGTCCGGGGTCTCCTCCGCCTCGGCCGGGGACTCGACCACGACGGCGTGCCGCAGGCCGTAGCGGGCGCGGAGCGCGTCGGAACGCTCGGCGTCCAGCTCGGCCGGCACCCGGATCTCGATGCGTACGAGGTCCCGCTCGAGGGCGGTCTCCAGGACCCGGGCCACCTTGAAGCGGCTGACGCCGAACTCCTCCGCGATCTGGATCTTGGACTTGCCCTCGAGGTAGAAGCGGCGGGCCATGGCCGCCGCCTGCACCAGCTCAGCGGGTCCCATCCGCATGGCTGACCGGCCCGCCGACATACCCGACACGGCGATCTCCTCACTGCTGTTCACACTCTGGATTCGCCGTTCATCCTCGCAGATTCGGGGCGACTGATCCGCCCTGATGGGCGGGCTTCATTCAACCGTTCACTTCGCCGTGGCTCAGTGGTCGCATGCCCAGGACGCCTTGGCGGTGGCCGACTCCGCCTGGGCGCGCAGCGCGCGCACGGCCTCGGCCGGGTCCTCGGCCCCGTACACGGCCGAGCCGGCGACGAACACGTCCGCTCCCGCGTCCGCGCACCGCTCGATGGTCGCGGCCGAGACACCGCCGTCGACCTGGAGCCACAGCTGCAGTCCGTGCTTCTTGATCAGCTCCCGGGTGCGGCGGATCTTCGGCAGCATGATGTCGAGGAACGCCTGGCCGCCGAAGCCCGGCTCCACCGTCATGATCAGCAGCATGTCGAGTTCCGGCAGCAGGTCCTCGAACGGCTCGATGGGCGTCGCGGGCTTCAGCGCCATGGACGCGCGGGCGCCCTTCGCGCGGATCTCCCGGGCGAGCCGCACCGGGGCGGCCGCGGCCTCCACGTGGAAGGTGACCGACGACGCCCCCGCCTCGACGTACTGAGGGGCCCAGCGGTCGGGGTCCTCGATCATCAGGTGGCAGTCCAGCGGGGTGTCCGTCGCCCGGGCCAGGGACTCCACCACCGGCACGCCGAGGGTGAGGTTCGGGACGAAGTGGTTGTCCATGACGTCGACATGGAGCGAGTCGGCGCCGCGGACCGCCTCGGCCTCGTCCGCGAGGCGGGCGAAGTCGGCGGACAGGATGCTGGGATTGATCTGCACGGACATGGCCCCCAGCCTATGCCCTGCCGGGGAGGGCGGGTCAGGCCCGGGGCGGCCCGCGCTACGCGGTCCTGCGGATCAGGGCCAGGTACATCGCGTCCGTGCCGTGCAGATGGGGCCAGAGCTGGACGTCCGGGCCCTCGCCGAGGGCGGGGAGGCCGGGGAGCAGGGGCCGGGCGTCGATCAGGTCGGTGTCGGGGCGCTGCTTGAGGACGTCGGCCACCACCGCCCGGGTCTCGGCGAGGTGCGGGGAGCAGGTGGCGTAGCCGACGACCCCGCCGACGCGCACGGAGTCCAGGGCGGTGCGCAGCAGGGCGCGCTGGAGCGGGGCGAAGCTGTCCAGGTCCTCGGGGCGGCGGCGCCAGCGGGCCTCGGGGCGGCGGCGCAGCGCGCCGAGGCCGGTGCACGGGACGTCCACCAGCACCCGGTCGAAGCTGCCGGGGCGCCACGGCGGACGGGTGCCGTCGGCGGCGATGACCTGGTACGGGCCCGGGTTGCCGTGCAGCGCCTTGGCGACCAGGCCGGCCCGGTGCGGCTGCTTCTCGGAGGCGAGCAGCACGGCACCGCGTTCGGCGGCGAGGGCGCCGAGCAGCGCGGCCTTGCCGCCGGGTCCGGCGCAGCCGTCGAGCCACTTCTCGTCGGGCCCGTCCAGCGGGGCGTTCGCGAGCGCGAGGGCGACCAGCTGGCTGCCCTCGTCCTGCACGCCGGCCCGGCCCTCGCGCACGGCCTCGACCGCGCCCGGCTCGCCGCCCTCCGCGAGCCGTACGGCGTACGGCGACCAGCGGCCCGGTACGGCGGCGTCCTCGCGCAGCAGCTCCTCGGTGGTGGCCCGCCCGGGGCGGGCGACCAGGGTCACCTCGGGCCGTTCGTTGTCGGCCGCCAGCAGCTCCTCGATGCCGGCCCGGCCGCCGCCGAGGGAGTCCCAGAGCGCGGAGACGACCCAGCGCGGGTGCGAGTGCACGACGGCCAGGTGGTCCTCGGGGTCCTCGTCGTAGGGCGGCGCGACCTTCTCGGTCCAGCCCGCCAGGTCGTCCTGCGCGACCTTGCGGAGCACGGCGTTGACGAACTTGGCCCGGCCGTCCCCGAGCACCACCCGGGCCAGCTCCACGGAGGCGGAGACGGCGGCGTGCGTCGGGATCCGGGTGCCGAGCAGCTGGTGCACGCCGAGGCCGAGCACGTCCAGCACCGGCGGGTCGACCTCGCGCAGCGGCCGGTCGACACAGGCGGCGATGACGGCGTCGTAGGTGCCCTGCCGGCGCAGCGTGCCGTACACCAGCTCGGTGGCCAGCGCGGCGTCCCGGGCGTCGAAGTCGCCCTTGTCACGGGCCTTGCGCAGCAGCGGCGGCAGCACGAGGTTGGCGTAGGCGTCCCGCTCGTCCACCGCGCGCAGCGCCTCGAAGGCCAGGATGCGGACGGGGTCCTTCTGGGGACGGCGGTAGGGCTTGGCGGGCCTGCGGGGCCGCCGGGAGGACTCGCTCACGAAAAAGGTGCTCCGGAGATAGAAGGGGATGCCTCTCCAGCCTAGTCGGCGCCTCCCCACCCCCGTCCGGGGCGTCAGCCGCCGAGCGTCTCGTCTTCCGCGATGCGCACCCCGCGCGCCCAGTCGGCCGCGCGCATCGGCTTCTTGCCCTGGGCCTGCACCCAGAGCAGTTCGACCGCGTACGAACCGGTGCCCACGTGCACGCTGTTCTTGCCGACCGCGAGCCGGCCCGGCGCGAGACCGGTCCGCTCGGGTACGGGGGTGACCTGGACGAGCTTGAGCCGCTCGCCGCGGAAGGTGGTCCAGGCGCCGGGCGCCGGGGTGCAGCCGCGCACGACCCGGTCGACGCGCAGCGCGGGCGCCGTCCAGTCCACCCGGGCGTCGTCGACGGTGATCTTCGGCGCGAGGGAGACGCCCTCGGCGGGCTGCGGCACGGCCTTCAGGGAGCCGTCCTCGATGCCGTCCATGGTGGCGGCGAGCAGTCCGGCGCCCGCGAGGGCGAGCCGGGTGAGCAGGTCGCCGCTGGTGTCGGTAGGGCGGATCTCCTCGGTGACGGTGCCGTAGACGGGCCCGGAGTCCAGGCCCTCCTCGATGAGGAAGGTGGACGCCCCGGTGATCTCGTCGCCCGCCATGACGGCGTGCTGCACGGGCGCGGCACCGCGCCAGGCGGGCAGCAGCGAGAAGTGCAGGTTGACCCAGCCGTGGGCCGGGATGTCCAGGGCGGGCCGGGGCAGCAGGGCGCCGTAGGCGACGACCGGGCAGCAGTCCGGGGCGATCTGCTTCAGCCGCTCCAGGAAGTCCGGGTCCCGGGGCTTGAGCGGCTTCAGCACCTCGATCCCGGCCTCCTCCGCCCGCTCGGCCACGGGGGACGCGACCAGCCTGCGCCCGCGCCCGGCCGGCGCGTCGGGCCGCGTGACGACGGCGGCCACCTCGTGCCGTCCGGAGGCGAGCAGGGCGTCCAGGGCGGGAACGGCGACCTCGGGGGTACCGGCGAAGACGAGCTTCATGGGCGGGATCGGGCCTCTCGGGCGGGGTCGGTCGGGCAGCGCACCAGTCTATGACCATGGACGGCGCACGGGTGGGCGACCGGCGTACGCATATGCCCGTACGCCCCCACCCCGTGACCAGCGGAGGGTCGGCGCGTTGGTCAAGAAAGAGTTGACCACATCGGGCCGCTTTCGCGGCCGAATTCCTTTCAACGCCGGTTCGAGAGGCTTGTTCATGGCCGACCACGCAACCCACGACGCCCAGGCCCGGGCCAGCCTGCACTTGCTGGTGCGGGACATCGAGCGGGTCCGCCGGCAGGTGGACGCGCTGCGCACGCTCACCGCCCAGCTGGGCAACGTCTACCGCCCGCGCCGCTCCGGCCCGTCCACGGGCTTCGTCGTCTACGGACGCGCCCCCGCCCCGACGGTCCGCCTCGCCCAGGAACTCCGCGACAGTGTCGAGACGCTGGTCACGGCCGCGGTGGACTTCGACCGCTCACTCGGTTTCTCGTGGGACGCGGTGGGCTCGGCGCTCGGGGTCACCAAACAGGCGGTGCACCGCCGTTACGGCGCCCGCCGGGCGGCGGCCCAGGCGGCGGCCGAGGCGGAACGGACGACGGAGCCGTCCGGCACCCGCACGATCAATGTGAACACCGGGCTGCCCACCGTGCCGACGGTGCCCGCGGCCCGCTCCATGCCCACCCAGCCGACCGCGACCACCCCCGCCCGGCGCGACGACACCCGCCCCGCCACCTTCCCCAGCCCGCGCAACGGCTGACCCCACCGACCACCCGACCCCGCCCTCCCGGGGAGAGCCGGGAGGGCGGATGTGCGGGGCGGGCACCCCGTCACACCCCGTCACGCCCCGGAGCCCACCCGGCGCCCGGCAGCCCGTCCCCCGTCCGACACCCGGCTGGCACCCGGTCCGGCCGCCCGCTGCCGCTGCCGCTGCCCGGCGGTTCAGCCGATGTGCCGCTGCCGCTGCCCGGCGGCTCAGCCGATGTCCGGTGGGTCGACGCGGACCCGCACCTGGTCGGCGCCGCCGCGGGCCATGCGGGCGGCCTGGGCGGTCTTCAGGGCCGTGGCCAGGGCGGCACCGCTGCCCGGCGGGACGCGGACGAGCGCCCGTTCCCAGTGTTCGCCGGGCGGGGGCGCGCCGGGCCGGCGCGGCCGGCCGGGCAGCGGGGGCGGCAGCGGGACCGGGCCCAGGACCTCGGCGTCCGGCGGCAGTTCGACGGCCGTCAGGAACTCGGCGACGGCCGCCGGCGGCCCGGACACGGCCGCCATCCGGGACACCGGCGGGAAGCCCAGTTCGGCCCGCTCGGACAGCTCCCGCACGGCATGCCCGACGGGGTCCCAGCGCACCAGCGCCTGGACGGGCCGCAGGGTGGGCTCGGCCACCACGACCACGGTGCCCCCCTCGCCCTGCGGCCGCACCAGCGCACCGGCCGCGATCCACCGGCGCAGCGCGTCCTCCCCGGCCCGCAGATCGGGACGCCCGAGCATGGCCCAGCCGTCCAGGAGCAGGGCCGCCGCGTAGCCGCCCTCGGCCACCGGTTCGGCGCCCGGCGTGCTGACCACCAGCGCGGGCGTGTCCGGAACGGTGTCCAGCACGTGCTCGCGCCCCGAGGTGCGCACCGGTACGGCGGGAAACGCGCGCCCCAGTTCCTCGGCGGTGCGGCGCGCGCCGACGATCTGGGCGCGGAGCCGGAAACCGCCGCACTCGGGGCAGTGCCAGGCGCTCTCGCCCTGCCCGCACCAGCCGCACCGCAGCACGCCGCCGTCCTGTCCCTCCAGCGGGCCCGAGCAGTGCCGGCACCGGGCGGGCGCCCGGCACCGGGCGCAGGCCATGCGGGGGGTGTAGCCGCGCCGGGGGACCTGCACCAGCACCGGCCCGTGCCGCAGGCCCTCGCGGGCCGCCTGCCAGGCGAGGCTGGGCAGCCGGGCGGCGCGGGCCGCCTCGTCCCGCGCGAGGTCCTCGTCGCCGACGGTCCGGACCAGGGGCGCGCTCCGGCGCACCTGCTCGCGCCCGGCGACCAGCGGCCGGGCCCAGCCGGTCTCGACGAGCTGGGCGGCCTCCACGGTGCAGCCCCAGCTCCCCAGCAGGAAGCCGCACCGGTCCAGCGCGGCCCGCAGCAGCAGCACGTCGCGGGCGTGCGGCTGCGGGGCGTGCGGCTCGCTGTGGCTGTCGTCGCCGTCGTCCCAGACGGCGACGAGACCGAGGTCCCGCACGGGCGCGAACATCGCCGCCCGCGTCCCGACGACGGCGCGCACGGATCCGCGCCGCACCGCCAGCCACTGCGCGTACCGCTTCTCGGGGCCGGCGTCGGCGGTGAGCAGCGCGTGCCGGCCGGGGCCGAGCAGCGCGGTCAGCGCGGCGTCGACGCGCGCGGCGGCCCGCCCGTCCGGTACGACGACCAGGGCGCCCCGCCCGGAGGCGAGGGCGGCGGCGACGGCCCGGGCCAGTTCCTCGCTCCACGCCGGTCCGGGCAGCGCGTGCCACACGGCCCTGGGCGCCCCGCCGGAGGCCAGCGCGTCGAGGAAGGCGCCCCCGTGCTCGTACCGCGCCCAGGGACCGGCGTCGGGCGCCTCGGGCGGGGGCAGCGGCGCGGGGGACGGCCGCTGTTCGGCGCGGGCGTTGCGCGGCGGTACGGCCAGTTGCAGCACGTCGGCGAGGCTGCCCGCGTACCGGTCGGCGACGGCGCGCGCGAGGCCGAGCAGTTCCTCGCTCAGCACCGGCTCCGGCGAGACGACCTGGGCCAGCGCGGCCAGCGGTCCCGAGTAGTCGGACTCGGCCCGGCGCTCGACGAGGAAGCCGTCGATGAGCCCGCCGCCCTCCCGGCGCCCCTCGCGCACCCGGTGCCGCCCGGCCCCGAACCGCACCCGCACCCGCACCCCGGGCTGGGCCTGGGCGTCCAGCTCGGCGGGCACCGCGTAGTCGAAGTACCGGTCGAGGTGGAGCACGCCCTTGTCGACCAGCACCCGGGCGACGGGCAGCTCCGGCGCCAGCGCGGCCCCCCGCCAGGTCCGCGGCTTGGCCCGCGGCACCTTGGCCTTGCGCACACTCTCCCGGATCAACGCGAGCTGCTCCGGCGGCGCCTCCTCGGCCCCACCGCCCCCGTCTCCCCGGGAAACCCCGTCCTCGCTGCTCACGCCTGCATTCTTACCAAACGGCACCGACAATGCCGCCGGGCGCCGGCCTCCTGCCGGCGGGGCAGCGGTACGCGTGCCCTCCGGCGGTGCCCTACGTCCGCGCTGCGTGTCCCCGACGCGTCAGTGCCCTGCTCGACCGCTCCTCACACCCGGTTCTCACGACGGCGCCACCGGTGGCCGGAATCGCTTTCTCGACATGCCCCCGCCATTCGGTTTCGCTCCGGATGAGGAAACGGGAAACGCCTGTTTCACCTTGTCCGGCCCAGCCGCCCGGCGCACTCTGATTCGCGTCTCCTTCGGCTGCCGGCCGGGGAGCAACGGAGGTAGGAGTGCGGGAGCACTGGCAGGATTTCGGGCGTGAGCTGCGCAGACGGCGCATCGCGGCCGGGCTTTCTCTGCAACAGCTGGGACAACGGGTCCACTACAGCAAGAGTCAGTTGAGCAAGGTGGAACGAGGACTCAAACGCCCCACAGCGGAGCTGGCGCGCCTCTGCGATTCCACACTCGGTGCCGGTGGTGAACTGACCTGTCTGGTCGATGTCCCGCACCCTCAGCCACCTTCGCCCAATTCCGGCAACGACGACGAGGTGTGGTTGATGCAACTCCGCAAGGACGGTTCCGGGTCCTTCCAACGCCTGAGGCGGCGTGATCTGATCGCGGCCGGCGCTGCGTCGGTGCTGACTCTTCAGACATCCGCTCCGCCGCCGGCGCTGCCGCGCCTGGAAGGGGCCGAGGCGGTGGTCGACGCCTCTCGATCACTGTTCGAGCAACTGCGCCGGCTCGGCCAGGCGGCGGGAGCGGCCCATGTGCTGCCACCGCTGATCGCCCAGACTCACAGCCTCGAGCAGTTGGCGGTGGCCAGCGGGCCCCGGGGCCGCGAGGAGCTCCTGGTGCTGGCCTCACGCTACGCCGAGTACGCGGGCTGGATGGCGCAGGAGTCGGGTGACGAGGCGGCCGCTCTCTGGTGGACGGACCGCGCCGTACAGCTCGCCTCGGCAGGGGCGGACAAGGCCCTCACCGTCTACGCGCAAGTGCGACGGTCCCTGATCAGTCTCTATCGCGGAGACGTCGCGGAATCGATGGAATTGGCCGCCCACGCCCTGGAAAGCGAGGCGCCGACGCGTGTTCGGGGACTGGCCGCACAGCATCTGGCGCAGGGCAGGGCGGTGAACGGGGACCACACCGGTTGCATGCGCAGCCTCGACCGTGCCAGGGAACTGCTCGCGCAGGCGGCGACGGACCCCGCACAGCCGGTACTCGGTGCCTCGAACCTGCCCGACGTGGTCTCGATGTTCACCGGCTGGTGTCTGTACGACCTGGGGCGCCCCCGGCAGGCCGCCGCCGTCCTCGACGAGGAGACCGCCCGCATCCCCGGACACGCGCTCCGCACGAGGACACGGTATGGGGTCCGCCGTGCTCTGGCCCATGCCTCGGCCGGCGATCTCGACCAGGCCTGCCACATCACCGCCGAACTGCTTCCAACGTCACGGCTCATCAGCTCCGCGACCGTGCAGGCCGACATACGCCGCCTCTGCCGAACACTGGGCAGGCATTCCCGCAACGCGGCGGTACGGGAATTGCTTCCGGAGCTGACGGCGGCGGCAGCGCACCCCGCCCATCCCTGAGGAGGAATCCGAAATGCATGAGATCTTCATCAACTACCGCACCAAAGGCGGCAAACCCTTCGCGTACAGGTGCCACGACGTGCTCACGAACCGGTTCGGCGAAGACAGCGTCTTTCTCGCCAGGAAGTCGATCGCCGAGGGGACGGACTTCGCCGAGGCCCTGTTACGAGGAGCCCGGGACTGCCGGGTCCTGCTGGCGCTGATCGACGAGGAGTGGCTGAACACGCCCGACCGTCGACAGCCGGACCGGCGCGCCCTGGACAACCCTGATGACTGGGTGCGACGTGAGATAGAGGAGGCGCTGGCCTCGGGAGCGGTCGTGGTCCCTCTCCTGATCGCTCGCAAGGTGGAGCAGCTGGACGCACGCACTCTGCCGCACTCGATCGCCGAACTCGCCCATTGCCAGTACGCACGGGTGGACCACGCCACTCTCGCGGCGGATCTGAACAGGCTGGCGGACAGCCTCGTGCGACGCATCCCGGCCCTCGCCGCACTGGACCGGGCCCGGGATGCGGTGTCGGACGACCGCCAACCGGAATCCGGGGTGCACACCGATCACCAGAGCGGTGGCATAGGCAACGTGGGCGGATCCGTGGGAACCTTCGTCAACGAAGCGCACGCCCCGTTCCACACCGGCCGCGGCAACATCTACGGCGGCCCGCATTTCAGCGGGGACGGCGCGAACTACGTCGCCGGTGACAACCACGGCGGCATCCGCCAGGGATTCGGCACCCGGACGCCTCGCGGAGGCGACGAGCGGTGACCGCGGCCTCGCACTTCGCCTCCTTCGTCGGAGAGGCTCGCGGCTCCGTCCACAGCGGAGAGGGAGCCCAGTACAACTTCTACTTCCAGTCCACCGAACAGTGGCTGCGTGATCAGGCGCGCAGGCGTCCACGTTCCGTCGCCGAGGAGGACCGCCGGCACCTCCATGAGCGTTTCGTGGCCCCGCCCGGCCTGCAACACGCGCGCGATCTGCTGCGGGCCGAGCACACGGTTCTCGTTCGCGGCCACTCGGGCAGTGGGCGGCGTGCGGCGGCCCTGATGCTGCTCCATGAGCTACCGGTACGCGAAGGCACTCTGCACGAGTTGCCGGACACCTCCGACGACACCACCGGCCCGCCTCTGGACGGTCGTGACGTCGGCCGGGGTGACCGGCTGCTCCTGGATCTCTCGGAGGCCGACGAGACGCGCTACATCGCCGTACAGAACGCTCTGTCGGACTTTCGCAGCTCCGTGGCCGCCAACGGCGCCTACCTCGTGGTGGTACTGCCCCACCATCTCGGCTACCTCCTTCGCGGGGACCTCCGGTATCTCATGGCGGAGATCTCCCGTCCGAGCGCCCGACGTGTGCTCGCCACCCATCTCAGGTGTGCCGGTATCCATCCGTCCGAGGCGCTGCTGGGCGGTACTGAACTCGCTTCCTTCCTGGCCCGGGCACCGTTGCGCGACGTGGCCGCGCTCGCCGATCGCATCAACCGGCTCCGGATGGCCTCCCCCGCCGACCGGGGTTTCCCGGACTGGCTGAAGCAGGCGCTGGAAGAACAGCACGATCAGGCCGAGAGGGTCGCGGCGGACTTCTCGGCAGCTCAGAACGGACGCCACAGAGCGCTTCAGCTGGCGGTCGCCATGTTCCACGAGGCGACACCGGACGTGGTTCTGTACGCGGCGAACGGGCTGCTGGAACTGCTGAGCCACCCTCCGGATCCGGCACCTCGCCTGGAGCAGGCGGACCTCCACGCAAAGCTGGCCGCCGTCCACGCGGAAACGGGCCCGGACGGTCGCGTCCGCTTCACCGTCGACGGTTACGACCGTGCCGTACGGCAGCACTTCTGGACATTCCTGCCGGACATACGCCGAGAACTGCGTGATTGGCTCATGCGACAAGCCGCCAATCCCGCACTGGATGCCGCGATACGGCGCGAGGCGGTCAACCGATTCGCTCACGAGGCCCTTCGTGTCGCCCGTCCTGAAGACCTCGCCTGGCTCGCACAGCAGTGGACGGCATCAAGAGCCCCTGCCTGGCTCATCCCGGAAGCCGCCCGCGCACTTGTCCTGGGCCTGGAGGACGACCGCCACGGCCGTTTCTTCCGTCAGCGCATCTACGACTGGGCCACATCGGACGACACAGGCGTTCACTTCCTCCGGGTCCTGATCATGGTGTGTTCGCAGACGATGGCGAGCTCGCACCCCGATCAGGCGCTGGTGCGTCTGCATCATCTGGCCCGCCGCTCCCATGAAGGGGTGCGGTGGGAAGCCCGGAAAGCCATGATCCAGTTGTCGGCAGCCGACGACCGTCTGTACCAGTTGCTGCTGGAGCGACTCGCTGCCGGAGTCGGTCAGCGATCGGCCCAAGCCGATCTGGACATCTTCCGGGGCCTACCGGACCCCGTCCGCCTGATCGGCCGCCGAAGCGTGCGCCATTCGCTGACAGCCTGCTGGGCCGGCCTCCTGAGCGGCACGGCGGACTGGCCCGCGCATCTGCGCCTCTGGCTCGCGGCCGGCGAGACCGCGGCTCAGCGCGATCTCATCGCCCGGGTTCTCGCTGCCGCCTGCGCCGAGGACACACGGCGGTTCGGGCGCCTCTACCGGGTCGCCTTGGACTGGGCCCGCATCCGGCCCGAGCCCAGCCGGGCGGACATGGCGTCCCGTCTCCTGCTGGCGATCAACGAGGCCCAGGGCATTCACGCGTACGGCCGCACCGCCTGACACCGGCCCTGCGCCGTGCCCCATCTAGAACACCATGACGGGAGCTCTTCATGAGTTCTGGCCATCGGGCCATGACCCTCTTCGTCACCCTTCTCCTGGGGCTGACGCTCGTCATACTCGGTCTGACCATGAACTGGCCCTGGTGGGCTTGGTCGGCCAGTGGTCCGCTGTTACTGATCACCGCGTTGGCGACA
The DNA here is from genome assembly GCF_964272715.1 of Streptomyces sp. SudanB182_2057. Classification (NCBI taxonomy): domain Bacteria; kingdom Bacillati; phylum Actinomycetota; class Actinomycetes; order Kitasatosporales; family Streptomycetaceae; genus Streptomyces; species Streptomyces sp. SudanB182_2057. The sequence goes on along the minus strand of NZ_OZ186798.1, from coordinate 6,767,867 downwards.
TACCGAATGCTGCGGCCGGAGCGGTCGGAGATCGGCCTGTCCGCGCCGGACCTGCCGTTACCCGAAGCACAACGACAGGAGCACCGGATCACGCATGTCGCACTGCCCAGTTGCGTCGCCGACTACGACTTCTCCTTCTCGGCCACCGTCCGCTGGACCGTGCTGGACGCCCCCGACGATGCCCCTTGGGTCAATGCGGCAGGACTCGCGGTGGAGGCGGTGCTGGAGCGGGCCAGGTCCGTCGCGGCACAGCAGCCACCGAACCGCAGCTCGCTGGCCCGGCACCAGTTGGACGGCGCCCTGGCCACCATGCGAGTGGACGCCAGCGGACGTGTGATGGCCATGGCACACAGCATCGAGCTGGACCTGCCTGAACACGACCGCGAGCGCCTCGCCCGGCTCTCGAACGTGCGCAAGGACGAAGACGTGTGGGAGCACGAACGCAATTACGAGCGGAGCAAGAGGGCCTATCTGGGTGAGGACGTCCTGAAGGACACCGGCAGCGCCGTGGTGTGGTGGCTGTCCAGGAACGAGGAGGAGGTCGAGGGTGCGGTCGATCGCATCGGGGTGTTCGCGCAGCTGTCCGCAGCGGCCAGGAACGAAAGCGTGGCGCCGCAATTCGAGCATCTGGTGTACCGGCCCGGAGACCGCTCCGACGAAGCAGAACCCGGCGAGACCCCGCTGACACCCAACGACCCGGTCGGTACCGAATCGGCCGAGGAGGCGGAGCCCCCTTTCCCCGCAGACTCCGTGCTCGCCTGCTTCGGTATCTCCCCCGACGACCCCGACCGGGACCTGTTCGCCACGCGCCTCGCCGATGTGGCGAGGGCCCACGGCAAACACCGCGCCGAGGCCGCCTTGCGAGGCAGCTGCCTCACCGACGACAGGTGTGACGGCAACGGGGAGGGGTACGACCCCGAAAAGCCTGCCGAGGACGAATACGACGGCGGATAGACGCCACCTCGGACACGCCGAGGCCCGGCCCCCCTGGCGGGAGACCGGGCCTCGGTCGGCTGTCGGGCGTGGGTTACAGGCCCGCGGCGGCGCGCAGGGCCTCGACGCGGTCCGTGCGCTCCCAGGTGAACTCGGGCAGCTCGCGGCCGAAGTGGCCGTACGCGGCGGTCTGGCCGTAGATCGGGCGGAGCAGGTCGAGGTCGCGGATGATCGCGGCCGGGCGGAGGTCGAAGACCTCGTCGATCGCCTTCTCGATCTTCTCGGGCTCGATCTTGTGGGTGCCGAAGGTCTCCACGAACAGACCGACGGGCTCCGCCTTGCCGATCGCGTAGGCGACCTGAACCTCGCAACGGGACGCCAGGCCCGCCGCCACGACGTTCTTGGCGACCCAGCGCATCGCGTACGCCGCCGAGCGGTCCACCTTGGACGGGTCCTTGCCCGAGAAGGCGCCGCCGCCGTGCCGGGCCATGCCGCCGTAGGTGTCGATGATGATCTTGCGGCCGGTCAGGCCCGCGTCACCCATCGGACCACCGATCTCGAACCGGCCCGTCGGGTTCACCAGCAGCCGGTACCCCTCGGTCTCCAGCTTGATGCCCTCGTCCAGCAGCGCCTTCAGCTCCGGCTCCACGACGAACTCGCGGATGTCCGGGGCGAGCAGCGACTCCAGGTCGATGTCGGAGGCGTGCTGGGAGGAGACGACCACCGTGTCCAGACGGACCGCCTTGTCACCGTCGTACTCGATGGTGACCTGGGTCTTCCCGTCGGGGCGCAGGTAGGGGATCGTGCCGTTCTTGCGGACCTCGGACAGGCGCTTGGACAGGCGGTGCGCCAGGAAGATCGGCAGCGGCATCAGGGTCGGCGTCTCGTCGGACGCGTAGCCGAACATCAGACCCTGGTCGCCCGCGCCCTGCCGGTCCAGCTCGTCCTCGTCGCCCTCGACCCGGGCCTCGTACGCGGCGTCGACACCCTGCGCGATGTCCGGGGACTGCGCGCCGATGGACACCGACACGCCGCAGGAGGCGCCGTCGAAGCCCTTCTTGGAGGAGTCGTAACCGATGTCCAGGATCTTGTTGCGGACAAGGGTCGCGATGTCCGCGTAGGCCTTGGTCGTCACCTCGCCGGCCACGTGCACCAGGCCGGTGGTGATGAGCGTCTCCACGGCGACCCGGGAGGTCGGGTCCTCACGCAGAAGCGCGTCGAGAATGGTGTCGCTGATCTGGTCAGCGATCTTGTCGGGGTGACCCTCGGTCACGGACTCCGAGGTGAACAGGCGACGGGACACAACGCTCCCTGTGGTTGCAGCGGCTGCTGGCTGATCATTTGCGATCGACGCGGGGCTGCGCCCGGCGTCGACCGTGAACAGTTTATCGGTCGCACTCCGCCGACGGGCCACCCGTCTCGCCTCTCGGGAGCGCTGTGACCTGCGGCACGGGCATTCTGCCCAATCCCCGGGGGCCTTGACCAGGGGCGCCACGCCCATTTCGGGCGTGGCGTGAACACGACCCGGGCGGACCCGACCGGGTGACGCCGTCAGCCCAGGCGCCGGACGACCAGGTCCCAGACGGTGTCGGCGAGGTCCTCCTTGGGGCCGTACGGCACCGGGGTCTCGCTGCCGTCGGCGCCCAGCACCACGGCCTCGCTCTCCTCGGCGCCGAAGGTCTTGCGCTCCCCCACCTCGTTGACCACCAGCAGGTCACAGCCCTTGCGGGCGAGCTTGGCGCGGCCGTTGGCGAGGACGTCGTCGGTCTCGGCGGCGAAGCCCACGATCACCTGTCCGGGCCGGGCCCGCTCGGCCGAGATCTCCGCGAGGACGTCCGGATTGCGCACCAGGACGATCGGGTCGGGCTCCTGGCCGTCCTTTTTCTTGATCTTCCCGGCGGCGTAGGCGGCAGGCCGGAAGTCGGCCACGGCGGCGGCCATGACGACGGCGTCGGCGTCCGCGGCGGCCTTCAGGACGGCCTCGCGCAGCTGCACGGCGGTGCCCACCGGGACGACGTCCACGCCCGCCGGGTCGGGCAGGCCGGTGTTGGCCGCGACCAGCGTGACCCGGGCGCCGCGGGCGGCGGCGGTGCGGGCGAGGGCGTAGCCCTGCTTGCCGGAGGAGCGGTTGCCGAGGAAGCGGACCGGGTCCAGGGGTTCGCGGGTGCCGCCGGCGGAGACGACGACGTGCCGTCCTTCGAGGTCGGGCGCGGCACCGCCGCGGGCCAGCAGCCGGCGGCAGACCTCGAAGATCTCGCCCGGGTCGGGCAGCCGACCCTTGCCGGTGTCGACGCCGGTGAGGCGGCCGACGGCGGGCTCGATGACGACGGCGCCGCGCCGGCGCAGGGTGGCGACGTTCTCCTGGGTGGCCGGGTGCTCCCACATCTCGGTGTGCATCGCGGGGGCGAAGACCACCGGGCAGCGGGCGGTGAGCAGCGTGTTGGTCAGCAGGTCGCCGGCGAGGCCGTGGGCGGCCTTGGCGAGCATGTCCGCGGTGGCCGGGGCCACCACCACGAGGTCGGCGTGCTGGCCGATGCGGACGTGCGGGACCTCGTGGACGTCGTCCCAGACCTCGGTGGCGACCGGGTTGCCGGACAGCGCGGACCAGGTGGCGGCGCCGACGAAGTGCAGCGCGGAGGCGGTGGGCACCACCCGGACGTCATGGCCCGACTCCGTGAACCTTCTCAGCAGCTCACAGGCCTTGTACGCGGCGATGCCGCCGCTGACCCCCAGCACGACCTTCGGCTTGTCCACCATGACTCCTCGCGTTCGAGAACCTGCACCACCCATGACACACCACAGGCCCGGCAGCAGGACTGCCGGGCCTGTGGATAAGTCAATCGCGATCTGAAAGTACTACTGCGCGGGGCCGTCGACAGCCTCGGAGGTCAGCAGACCGGCGTTGATCTCGCGCAGGGCGATCGAGAGCGGCTTCTCGTGCACGTGGGTGTCGACGAGCGGACCGACGTACTCGAGGAGGCCCTCACCGAGCTGCGAGTAGTACGCGTTGATCTGGCGGGCACGCTTGGCCGCGTAGATCACGAGGCTGTACTTCGAGTCGGTCGCCTCAAGAAGCTCGTCGATCGGCGGGTTGATGATGCCCTCGGGCGCGGTGATGGAAGAGGACACGCTCTACCTTCCGATGGATGGAAAAGAATCAGACATCGTGATCACAGTCACGATCACACAACGTCCATCAAGGCTAGCAGCTCGCGGGCCACGTCCTCGACGGAGGTGTTGACCAAGGTCACGTCGAACTCCGGCTCGGCCGCCAGCTCGGTCCGCGCCGCCTCGAGACGACGCTCGATGACCTCCGGCGACTCGGTCCCCCGGCCGGTCAGCCTGCGCACCAGCTCCTCCCAGGAGGGCGGGGCCAGGAACACCAGCTGGGCGTCCGCCATGGACTCGCGGACCTGCCGGGCGCCCTGGAGGTCGATCTCCAGCAGGACGGGCTCGCCGTTCTCCAGCCGCTCCAGCACGGCCGCGCGGGGCGTGCCGTAGCGGTTGCCGGCGAACTCGGCCCACTCCAGCAGCTCACCGTTGGCGATCAGCTTGTCCATCTCCTCGTCGGTGACGAAGAAGTAGTGGACTCCGTGCTGCTCGCCGGGGCGCGGCTTGCGGGTGGTCGCCGACACCGAGAGCCAGACCTCGGGGTGTTCCTTGCGCATATGGGCGACGACCGTGCTCTTGCCGACCCCCGAGGGGCCGGAGAGCACGGTCAGCCGCGGACGTTCACTCATGCAGCGATTATTCCAGCAATCCCGGGGTGCCCGGGACTCCCGGTCCGCCGGGCGGGCGGACTCAGGAGCCGGTGCTGCCGAACTCACGCTCCAGGGAGGCGATCTGGTTCGAACCGAGACCGCGCACGCGGCGGCTCTCGGAGATGCCCAGACGCTCCATGATCTGCTTGGCGCGGACCTTGCCCACGCCCGGCAGGGACTCCAGCAGCGCGGAGACCTTCATCTTGCCGATGACGTCGTTTTCCTGGCCCTGCTTGATGACCTCGTGCAGGGAGGCGCCGGAGTGCTTGAGTCGATTCTTGACCTCGGCCCGCTCCCGGCGAGCCGCGGCGGCCTTTTCGAGCGCGGCTGCGCGCTGTTCAGGGGTAAGGGGCGGAAGAGCCACGCCTACGTCACCTCGGATGTCGAACTGTCGGATACGGACCGGTGAGGAACCTGGACGCCCCACACCTGGGGGCTACGGGCAACACATTGCCCGACCTCCCCGCACTGCCCTGAGGGGCACGGGAGGTTCCCCACTGCCTCGGAGACTAGCGGGCAAGTCCGCAAGAGTCAGCGAGAACAGCGGAAAAGTCCTGGTCAGCCTCCGTCAGGTCGGACATTTTGCACATATCGCCCCCGTTTTGAGTGTGTATTCACACCGGGGACGGCGTGATCGCGCTCCGCGGGACACCGTCACCGCGGCTCAGGGCGCGGTGACGGCCTGCTGGATCTCCGCCGCGAACCGCTCGGCCGCCCCGCGCAGCGCCCCCGCGTCGGGGCCGTGGCGCAGCACACCCCGGCTGACGTTGGGCACGACATTGCGGACGGCCGCCCCGAAGACCCGGGGGAGGTCGGCCGGGGTCGCGCCCTGGGCGCCGATGCCGGGGGCGAGGAGCGGGCCGCCCATGTCCAGGTCGTACGACGACAGGTCGCCGAGCGTGGCGCCGACGACCGCGCCGAAGGAGCCCAGCGGCTCCTCCCCCGCGTTCTCGGCCGCCAGGTGGGCCAGCATGGTCGCGCCGACCGTGCGGCCGTCGGCGCGCACCGCGTGCTGCACCTCGCCGCCCTCCGGGTTCGAGGTGAGCGCCAGCACGAACAGCCCGGCGCCGCTCTCCCGGGCCAGCGCGACGGCCGGGGAGAGCGAGCCGTACCCGAGGTACGGCGAGACGGTCAGGGCGTCGGAGAACAGCGGGGCGTCCGGGCGCAGGAACGCCTCGGCGTAGGCGGCCATGGTGGAGCCGATGTCGCCGCGCTTGGCGTCCATCACGACCAGGGCACCGGCCGCGCGAGCCTCCTGCACCGACTTCTCCAGCACGGCGAGGCCGCGCGAGCCGAACCGCTCGAAGAAGGCGCTCTGCGGCTTCAGGACGGCCACCCGGCCGGCCAGCGCCTCGACGACCGTGCGGCTGAACCGCTCCAGGCCGGCGATGTCGTCGTCCAGGCCCCACTCGGCGAGCAGGGAGGCGTGCGGGTCGATGCCGACGCACAGCGGGCCGCGCTCGTCCATGGCGCGGCGCAGCCGGGCGCCGAAGGGTTCTCCAGAGAATGTCTGCGGCCCGGAGGGCCTCGTCGAGGAGTGGTGGTCGGGCGACGGGTGGGCGGTCATGCGGGCTTCCTCACATCGGCGCCGACCGCGTCGGCGAGGGTGGCGTACGGGCTGGTGCGCAGGCGGGCGGCGAGGCCCTTGTGGACGGACCGGCACCAGAAGGGGCCCTCGTAGATGAAGGCGCTGTAGCCCTGGACCAGCGTCGCACCGGCCAGGATGCGCTGCCAGGCGTCCTCGGCGGTCTCGACACCGCCGACGCCCACCAGGGTGATCCGGTCGCCCACGCGCGCGTACAGGCGCCGCAGGACCTCCAGGGAGCGTGCCTTGAGGGGTGCTCCGGACAGGCCGCCGGTCTCCGCCACCAGCGCGGGCGCGGAGCCGAGGCCCAGGCCCTCGCGGGCGATGGTGGTGTTGGTGGCGATGATGCCGTCCAGGCCCAGTTCCAGGGCGAGGTCGGCGACCGCGTCGATGTCCTCGTCCGCGAGGTCGGGGGCGATCTTCACCAGCAGCGGGACGCGCCGGCCGGGGACGGCGCGGTCGGCGGCCTCGCGCACGGCGGTGAGCAGCGGGCGCAGGTGGTCCACCGCCTGGAGGTCGCGCAGGCCGGGGGTGTTGGGCGAGGAGACGTTGACGACCAGGTAGTCCGCGTGCGGCGCGAGCCGCTCGGCCGACTTCACGTAGTCGGCGACGGCCTCCGCCTCGGGGACGACCTTGGTCTTGCCGATGTTGACGCCGACGACGGTCTTGAAGACCGCCTCGCGCGAGGCCAGGCGGGCCGCCACGGCCAGCGAACCATCGTTGTTGAAGCCCATGCGGTTGATCAGCGCGCGGTCGGCGACGAGCCGGAACAGCCGCTTTTTGGGGTTGCCGGGCTGCGGCTCCCCCGTCACCGTGCCGATCTCGACGTGGTCGAAGCCCAGCATCGACATGCCGTCGATCGCGACGGCGTTCTTGTCGAAGCCGGCGGCCAGCCCGAACGGGCCGTGCATCCGCAGCCCGAACGCCTCGGTGCGCAGCTCCTTGTGACGGGGCGCGAGGACGGCGGCGACGAAGGTGCGCAGCACGGGGACGCGGGCGGCCAGACGGATCCAGCGGAAGGCCAGGTGGTGCGCCCGCTCCGGGTCCATGCGGCGGAAGACCAGCTGGAAAAAGAACTTGTACATGGTGTCCTCGTGAAGAGGGGGACACCGTTTCCGGTGTCCCCCTCGGGGCTGCTAGTCGCGGGCGGCGGTCAGGCGTTCCGCGTGTTCCTGGAGGGAGCGGACGCCCACGTCGCCGTGGTTGAGGGCGTCGATGCCCTGGACGGCCGCGGCGAGCGCCTGGACGGTCGTCAGGCACGGCACGGAGCGGGCCACCGCGGCCGTACGGATGTCGTAGCCGTCGAGGCGGCCGCCGGTGCCGTACGGCGTGTTGACGATGAGGTCGACCTCGCCGTCGTGGATGAGCTGGACGATGGTCCGCTCGCCGTTCGGGCCGGTGCCCTCGGACTGCTTGCGCACGACCGTGGCGTTGATGCCGTTGCGCTTGAGGACCTCGGCGGTGCCGGAGGTGGCCAGCAGCTCGAAGCCGTGGGCGACCAGCTCGCGCGCCGGGAAGATCATCGAGCGCTTGTCGCGGTTGGCGACCGAGATGAACGCGCGGCCCTTGGTGGGCAGCGGGCCGTAGGCACCCGCCTGCGACTTGGCGTACGCCGTGCCGAAGACGGAGTCGATGCCCATGACCTCGCCCGTGGAGCGCATCTCCGGGCCGAGGACGGTGTCCACGCCCCGGCCGTGGATGTCGCGGAACCGCGACCACGGCAGGACGGCCTCCTTGACGGAGATCGGCGCGTCCAGCGGCAGCTCGCCGCCGTCGCCGGTCTTCGGCAGCAGGCCCTCGGCGCGCAGCTCGGCGATGGTCGCGCCCAGCGAGATGCGGGCGGCGGCCTTGGCGAGCGGCACCGCGGTCGCCTTGGAGGTGAAGGGCACCGTGCGGGAGGCGCGCGGGTTGGCCTCCAGGACGTAGAGGATGTCGCCGGCCATCGCGAACTGGATGTTGATCAGTCCGCGCACGCCGACGCCCTTGGCGATGGCCTCGGTGGAGGCGCGCAGCCGCTTGATGTCGAAGCCGCCGAGGGTGATCGGGGGCAGGGCGCACGCCGAGTCGCCGGAGTGGATGCCGGCCTCCTCGATGTGCTCCATCACACCGCCGAGGTACAGCTCCTCGCCGTCGTAGAGCGCGTCGACGTCGATCTCGATGGCGTCGTCCAGGAAGCGGTCGACGAGGACCGGCCGGGAGGGGCTGATCTCGGTCGACTCGGCGATGTAGGAGGCGAGGCGGGTCTCGTCGTAGACGATCTCCATGCCGCGCCCGCCGAGCACGTACGACGGCCGGACCAGGACCGGGTAGCCGATCTCGTCGGCGATGGCCTTCGCCTCGGCGAAGGTGGTGGCCGTGCCGTGCTTGGGGGCCGGCAGGCCCGCCTCGGCGAGGACGCGGCCGAAGGCGCCGCGGTCCTCGGCGGCGTGGATGGCCTCCGGGGAGGTGCCCACGATCGGCACGCCGTTGTCCTTCAGGGCCTGCGACAGGCCGAGCGGGGTCTGGCCGCCGAGCTGGACGACGACGCCCGCGACCGGGCCGGCCTGCTGCTCCGCGTGGACGATCTCCAGCACGTCTTCCAGCGTCAGCGGCTCGAAGTACAGGCGGTCGGAGGTGTCGTAGTCCGTGGAGACGGTCTCCGGGTTGCAGTTGACCATCACCGTCTCGTACCCGGCGTCGGCCAGCGCGAAGGAGGCGTGGACGCAGGAGTAGTCGAACTCGATGCCCTGGCCGATGCGGTTCGGGCCGGAGCCGAGGATGATGACGGCCGGCTTCTCGCGCGGCGCGACCTCGCTCTCCTCGTCGTAGGCGGAGTAGAAGTACGGCGTCTTCGCGGCGAACTCGGCGGCGCAGGTGTCGACCGTCTTGTAGACCGGGCGGATGCCGAGGGCGTGCCGGACCTCGCGGACGACGTCCTCGCGCAGGCCGCGGATCTCGCCGATCTGCTGGTCGGAGAAACCGTGCCGCTTGGCCTCGGCGAGCAGGTCGCCGGTCAGCTCGGGGGCCTCGGCCAGCTCGTCCGCGATCTCCTTGATCAGGAAGAGCTGGTCCACGAACCAGGGGTCGATCTTCGTGTACTCGAAGACCTCCTCGGGCGTGGCGCCGGCGCGGATGGCCTGCATGACGGTGTTGATCCGGCCGTCGGTGGGCCGTACGGCCTCGCGCAGCAGGGTCTCCTTGTCGCCGGGGTCGCCGACGAAGGTGAACTGGCTGCCCTTCTTCTCCAGCGAGCGCAGCGCCTTCTGGAAGGCCTCGGGGAAGTTGCGGCCGATGGCCATGGCCTCGCCGACCGACTTCATGGTGGTGGTCAGCGTGGAGTCGGCCTGCGGGAACTTCTCGAAGGCGAACCGGGGGGCCTTGACGACCACGTAGTCCAGGGTCGGCTCGAAGGAGGCCGGGGTCTCGGCGGTGATGTCGTTCGGGATCTCGTCCAGCGTGTAGCCGACGGCCAGCTTGGCGGCGATCTTGGCGATCGGGAAGCCGGTGGCCTTGGAGGCGAGCGCCGAGGAACGCGACACGCGCGGGTTCATCTCGATGACGATGACGCGGCCGTCCTCGGGGTTGACCGCGAACTGGATGTTGCAGCCGCCGGTGTCGACGCCGACCTCGCGGATGATCGCGATGCCGACGTCGCGCAGCACCTGGTACTCGCGGTCGGTCAGCGTCATCGCCGGGGCGACGGTGATCGAGTCGCCGGTGTGCACGCCCATCGGGTCGAAGTTCTCGATGGAGCAGACGACCACGACGTTGTCGTTCTTGTCGCGCATCAGCTCCAGCTCGTACTCCTTCCAGCCGAGGATGGACTCCTCCAGGAGCACCTCGGTGGTCGGGGAGAGCGTCAGGCCCTGGCCGGCGATGCGGCGCAGCTCCTCCTCGTCGTGCGCGAAGCCGGAGCCGGCGCCGCCCATGGTGAAGGAGGGGCGGACGACGACCGGGTAGCCGCCGAGGGTCTCGACGCCGTTGAGGACGTCGTCCATGGAGTGGCAGATGACCGAGCGGGCGGACTCGCCGTGCCCGATCTTCTTGCGGACCTCCTCCACGACGTCCTTGAACAGGTCGCGGTCCTCGCCCTTGTGGATCGCCTCGGGCTTGGCGCCGATCAGCTCGACGCCGTACTTCTCCAGGACGCCGTTCTCGTGCAGCGAGATCGCCGTGTTCAGCGCGGTCTGGCCGCCCAGGGTGGGCAGCAGGGCGTCCGGGCGCTCCTTGGCGATGATCTTCTCGACGAACTCGGGGGTGATCGGCTCGACGTAGGTGGCGTCGGCGATCTCCGGGTCGGTCATGATCGTCGCCGGGTTGGAGTTGACGAGGATCACGCGCAGGCCCTCGGCCTTGAGCACGCGGCACGCCTGGGTGCCGGAGTAGTCGAACTCGGCGGCCTGGCCGATGACGATCGGGCCGGAGCCGATGACCAGGACGGACTGGATATCGGTGCGCTTAGGCACGCTGGCCCTCCATCAGGGAAACGAAGCGGTCGAACAGGTAGGCGGCGTCGTGGGGACCGGCTGCCGCTTCGGGGTGGTACTGGACGGAGAAGGCGGGCTGGTCGAGCAGCTGGAGCCCCTCCACGACGTCGTCGTTCAGGCAGACGTGCGAGACCTCGGCGCGGCCGAACTTCGTCTCGCTGACCTTGTCGAGCGGCGCGTCCACGGCGAAGCCGTGGTTGTGCGCGGTGACCTCGACCTTGCCGGTCGTACGGTCCTGGACCGGCTGGTTGATGCCGCGGTGGCCGTACTTCAGCTTGTAGGTGCCGAAGCCGAGGGCGCGGCCGAGGATCTGGTTGCCGAAGCAGATGCCGAACAGCGGCGTCCTGCGCTCCAGGACCGCGGTCATCAGGGCCACCGGGCCGTCGGCGGTCGCCGGGTCGCCGGGGCCGTTGGAGAAGAACACGCCGTCCGGGTCGACGGCGTAGACGTCGTCGGCGGTGGCGGTGGCGGGCAGGACGTGCACCTCGATGCCGCGCTCGGCCATGCGGTGCGGGGTCATGCCCTTGATGCCGAGGTCGATGGCGGCGACGGTGAAGCGCTTCTCGCCGACGGCCGGGACGACGTACGCCTCCTTGGTCGCGACCTCCTCGTAGAGGCTCGCGCCCTTCATGTGCGGCTGGGCCTGCACGCGCGCCAGCAGCTCCGCCTCGGGGGCGATGGCCGCGCCGGAGAAGATGCCGGCCCGCATCGAGCCGCGCTCGCGCAGGTGGCGGGTGAGGGCGCGGGTGTCGATGCCGGAGATGCCGACCACGCCCTGGCGCTCCAGCTCGTCGTCCAGGGAGCGCTTGGCCCGCCAGTTGGACGGCACGCGCGCGGGGTCGCGCACGACGTAGCCGGAGACCCAGATGCGGCCCGACTCGTCGTCCTCGTCGTTCCAGCCGGTGTTGCCGATCTGCGGGGCGGTCGCGACGACGATCTGGCGGTCGTACGACGGGTCGGTGAGGGTCTCCTGGTAGCCGGTCATGCCGGTGGAGAACACGGCTTCGCCGAAGGTCTCCCCCACGGCCCCGTAGGCGCGGCCGCGGAAGGTGCGGCCGTCCTCCAGGACGAGTACGGCGGGAACCCTCGCGGCTCCCCTGGTGGAGGTCGTCATCGTGCGCCTTCCGTGTCGTTGGTCATCTTGTTCAGGGTGTCGGCCCACTCGGCGTGCTCGGCCGAGCGGTCGGAGCGGAAGCCGGAGTCGATCAGCTTGTCGCCGTGCTGCCAGGTCACCACCAGCAGTCCGCCCTCGGTGAGGACCTTGCCGGCGATGCCCTTGTCCAGGCGGGCGCCGCGCAGGGCGGCCCGGGGGACGAAGAAGTCGGCCGCGCCGGGGCGCTCGACCTCCAGGCCCGCGTCGGTCAGGGTGAGCTCGGCCCGGCTGCGGGTGCCCAGGCCGTGGGCCACGATGCGGTCCAGCCACTGCCCGGCGGTGGTGGAGCCGTGGTAGCGGCCGCTCATGCTCAGTCTGGCCGGGCCGGCGTCCTCGGGCGCGGCGGGCAGCGGCGGCAGGCCCGCCTGGAGGGTGCCGCGCCACTTCCAGCCCTCGCGCATCAGCCAGTAGACCAGCGCGATGAACAGGGCCAGACCGACGAGCCAGCCGATCCGGGCCCCCCAGTCGGTGACCTCGGCCGACTTCTGCGCCTCGGCCAGCAGGATTACAGGTGTCACGTGAGCTTCCCGTCGACGAGCGTGGCCTTGCCCCGCAGCCACGTGTGCGTCACACGGCCCGGCAGCTCACGGCCCTCGTAGGGGGTGTTGCGGCTGCGCGAGGCGAAGCCCGCGGGGTCCACCGGGCCACGGTATGCCGTGTCGACGAGGGTGAGGTTGGCGGGCTCACCAGCCGAGACGGGACGGCCGTGGCCGGCGGCCTGTCCGATCCGCGCGGGCTTGACGGACATCCGGTCGGCGACGCCGGCCCAGTCCAGCAGGCCCGTGTCGACCATGGTCTCCTGGACCACCGACAGCGCGGTCTCCAGGCCGACCATGCCCATGGCGGCGGCGGCCCACTCGCAGTCCTTGTCCTCGTGCGGGTGCGGGGCGTGGTCGGTGGCGACGATGTCGATCGTGCCGTCGGCCAGCGCCTCGCGCAGGGCCATGACGTCGCGCTCGGTGCGCAGCGGCGGGTTGACCTTGTAGACGGGGTTGTAGGTGCGCACCAGCTCGTCGGTCAGCAGCAGGTGGTGCGGGGTGACCTCGGCGGTGACCCGGATGCCGCGGGACTTGGCCCAGCGGACGATCTCGACGCTGCCGGCGGTCGACAGGTGGCAGATGTGGACGCGGGAGCCGACGTGCTCGGCGAGCAGCACGTCCCGGGCGATGATCGACTCCTCGGCGACGGCGGGCCAGCCGCCGAGGCCCAGCTCGGCGGAGACGACGCCCTCGTTCATCTGGGCGCCCTCGGTGAGCCGGGGCTCCTGCGCGTGCTGGGCGACGACGCCGTCGAAGGCCTTCACGTACTCCAGCGCGCGGCGCATGATCACCGCGTCGTCCACGCACTTGCCGTCGTCGGAGAAGACGGTGACACCGGCGGCGGACTCGTGCATGGCGCCGAGCTCGGCGAGCTTCTTGCCCTCCAGGCCGACGGTGACGGCGCCGATGGGCCGGACGTCGCAGTAGCCGTGCTCCCGGCCGAGCCGCCAGACCTGCTCGACCACGCCGGCGGTGTCGGCGACCGGGAAGGTGTTGGCCATGGCGAAGACGGCCGTGTAGCCGCCGCTCGCCGCGGCGCGGGTGCCGGTGAGGACGGTCTCGGAGTCCTCGCGGCCCGGTTCGCGCAGGTGGGTGTGCAGGTCGACCAGGCCCGGCAGCAGCACCTTGCCGTCGGCCTCGACCACCTCGGCGCCCTCGGCGGTGAGGCCCGTGCCGACCTCGGCGATGATCTCGCCGTCGATCAGCACGTCCTGCGGCTCGCCGCCGAGCACCTTCGCACCACGGATCAGGATCTTGCTCATGGTCTTACTTCTCCTCGGTACGAGAGTGGGTGACGGCGGGCTCGTTGCCACCGAGCAGCAGGTAGAGGACGGCCATCCGGATGGAGACGCCGTTGGCGACCTGCTCGACGGCCGTGCAGCGGCCGGAGTCGGCGACCTCGGCGGTGATCTCCATGCCGCGGACCATCGGGCCGGGGTGCATCACGATCGCGTGCTCGGGCAGCCGGGCCATGCGGTCGCCGTCGAGGCCGTAGCGCCGGGAGTACTCGCGCTCGGTCGGGAAGAAGGCCGCGTTCATGCGTTCGCGCTGGACGCGGAGCATCATCACGGCGTCGCACTTGGGCAGCGTGCTGTCCAGGTCGTAGGAGACCGCGCACGGCCAGGACTCGACGCCGACCGGCACCAGGGTGGGCGGGGCGACCAGGGTGACCTCGGCGCCGAGGGTGTGCAGCAGGTCGACGTTGGAGCGGGCGACCCGGCTGTGCAGGACGTCGCCGACGACGGTGATCCGCTTGCCGGACAGGTCCTGGCCGAGCCCGGCGTCGCGGCCGACCAGCCGGCGGCGCAGGGTGAAGGCGTCCAGCAGGGCCTGGGTGGGGTGCTGGTGGGTGCCGTCGCCGGCGTTGATGACGGCCGCGTCGATCCAGCCGGAGTTGGCGAGCCGGTACGGGGCCCCGGAGGCGCCGTGCCGGATGACCACGGCGTCGACGCCCATGGCCTCCAGGGTCTGGGCGGTGTCCTTCAGGGACTCGCCCTTGGACACCGACGAGCCCTTGGCGGAGAAGTTGATGACGTCCGCGGACAGGCGCTTCTCGGCGGCCTCGAAGGAGATGCGCGTCCGCGTGGAGTCCTCGAAGAAGAGGTTGACGACCGTCCGGCCGCGCAGGGTCGGCAGCTTCTTGATCGGCCGGTCGGCGACCCGGGACATCTCCTCGGCGGTGTCGAGGATCAGGACGGCGTCGTCGCGGGTGAGGTCGGCGGCCGAGATGAGATGGCGCTGCATCTGACAGGCTCCGTAAGGCAGTTCATTCGGGAGATTTCGGGCAGACAGGCGCATGCGAGGGCACGCCGGGGCGGCCGTGCGCCTGTCGTGCTACTGGGCGGCCGGCTTCGCACCGAGCAGCACGGTGTCGCGACCGTCCTCCTCGGCGAGCTGGACCTTGACCGTCTCCCGCAGCGACGTGGGGAGGTTCTTGCCGACGTAGTCGGCGCGGATCGGCAGTTCGCGGTGGCCGCGGTCGACCAGGACCGCGAGCTGCACCGCGCGGGGGCGCCCGATGTCGTTCAGGGCGTCCAGGGCGGCGCGGATGGTGCGGCCGGAGAAGAGCACGTCGTCGACGAGGACGACCAGCTTGCCGTCGATGCCGTCACCGGGGATCTCGGTGCGGGCCAGCGCACGCGGCGGGTGCATGCGCAGGTCGTCGCGGTACATGGTGATGTCGAGGGAGCCGACCGGGATCTCGCGGTCGGTGATCTGCGCCAGCTTGGCGGCGAGCCGCCGGGCGAGGAAGACGCCCCGGGTCGGGATGCCGAGGAGCACCACGTCGTCCGCGCCCTTGGCGCGCTCGACGATCTCGTGGGCGATCCGGGTCAGCACCCGCGCGATGTCAGGGCCCTCGAGCACGGGCCGGGCATCGGACGCTTGCGGATGCACGGGCGTGTCGTGCTTGTCCATACGAAACGGACCTCCTTCTCCGCCTCACGGGACGGACCTTAAAGGACGTCGGAATTGCGCCATCCACCGTACCAGGTCCCACGAGGGCCTTCTGTCACCCGCTTGGCCTAACGGGGGGCCGCTACCACGGAAGAGTC
This sequence comes from Streptomyces sp. SudanB182_2057, assembly GCF_964272715.1. Classification (NCBI taxonomy): domain Bacteria; kingdom Bacillati; phylum Actinomycetota; class Actinomycetes; order Kitasatosporales; family Streptomycetaceae; genus Streptomyces; species Streptomyces sp. SudanB182_2057. Next base: position 6,752,377 of record NZ_OZ186798.1, on the reverse strand, counting down.
GGTGTGGACCATTCGGCTTGACGCAGGAGAGTCACGCTGCGTAACCTCACAGTGAGTTACCAGCCGCGCGGCGGGAAGACAGTCCGGTCGCGTCGACACAGTGTCCGGGGAGCTATATGTCCAGCGAATACGCCAAACAGCTCGGGGCCAAGCTCCGGGCCATCCGCACCCAGCAGGGCCTTTCCCTCCACGGTGTCGAGGAGAAGTCCCAGGGGCGCTGGAAGGCCGTGGTGGTGGGTTCGTACGAGCGCGGCGACCGTGCCGTGACCGTGCAGCGCCTCGCCGAGCTGGCCGATTTCTATGGCGTCCCGGTGCAGGAGCTCCTGCCGGGCACCACGCCGGGCGGCGCCGCCGAGCCGCCGCCGAAGCTGGTCCTGGACCTGGAGCGGCTGGCCACCGTGCCGGCCGAGAAGGCGGGCCCCCTGCAGCGCTACGCGGCGACGATCCAGTCCCAGCGCGGTGACTACAACGGCAAGGTGCTCTCCATCCGCCAGGACGATCTGCGCACACTCGCCGTCATCTACGACCAGTCGCCCTCGGTCCTCACCGAGCAGCTGATCAGCTGGGGCGTCCTGGACGCGGACGCGCGCCGCGCGGTGGCCACGCACGAAGAGGCGTGACAACCGGCCATATCTGAGCAGAAACGTGCCGCCGGGGTGGCCGGAATCTTACGGTTCCGGCCGCCCCGGCGGCTTTTTTCCCGCTCGTCGGCGCCCAGACCTGCGCAGGAGGGCCCGTGGCACGAACCGTGCCACGGGCCCTCCTGCGGTGTCGTACCGGGCTCTACGCCTCGTCCCGGCGCAGGGACGGCTTGAGTTCCTTCAGCCGTCCCAGCAGGCCGTTGACGAACGACGGAGACTCGTCGGTGGAGAACTCCTTCGCCAGCTGCACCATCTCGTCCAGGACGACGGCGTCCGGGGTCTCGTCGACCCAGATCAGCTCGTACGCCCCCAGCCGCAGGATGTTGCGGTCCACGACCGGCATCCGGTCGAGCGTCCACCCCACCGCGTACTGGGAGATCAGCTCGTCGATCCGCCGCGCGTGCTCCGCGTAGCCCTCGACCAGCTGCATCGTGTACTCGCTGACCGGGGGCTGCCGGGTGTCGGCCCGGGAGAGCCGGACCCAGTCCGCGAGGACCGTCAGGACGTCGGCGCCGCGCTGGTCACCCTCGAAGAGGATCTGGAAGGCGCGCTTGCGGGCCGTGTTGCGGGCAGCCACGGTTAGCTGTTCACCCGGCCGAGGTAGTCGCTGGTGCGGGTGTCGACCTTGATCTTCTCACCGGTGGTGATGAAGAGCGGGACCTGGATCTGGTGGCCGGTCTCCAGGGTGGCGGGCTTGGTGCCACCGGTGGAGCGGTCGCCCTGGACGCCCGGCTCGGTCTCGGAGACGGTCAGCTCGACGGCGGCCGGCAGCTCGACGAAGAGCACCTCGCCCTCGTGCTGGGCGACGGTGGCGGTGAAGCCCTCGATGAGGAAGTTGGCGGCGTCGCCGACGGCCTTGCGGTCGACCATCAGCTGGTCGTAGGTCTCCATGTCCATGAAGACGAAGTAGTCCCCGTCCATGTACGAGAACTGCATGTCGCGCTTGTCGACAGTGGCCGTCTCGACCTTGACGCCGGCGTTGAAGGTCTTGTCGACCACCTTGCCGGACAGCACGTTCTTGAGCTTGGTGCGCACGAAGGCCGGGCCCTTGCCGGGCTTGACGTGCTGGAACTCGACGACGGACCAGAGCTGGCCGCCTTCGAGCTTGAGCACCATGCCGTTCTTGAGGTCGTTCGTGGAAGCCACGGTTGCGGAATCTCCTGGACTGACGTACGACCCCGGGTCACGCGCTACAGCGCGAGCAGCTCCTTGGTCGTGATGGTGAGTAGCTCGGGTCCGCCGTCCGCCTCGGGGCGCACGACGAGCGTGTCATCGATCCGGACACCGCCCCGGCCCGGGAGGTGGACCCCCGGTTCGACGGTGACCGGCACGCAAGCGTCCAGTTTACCCATGGCCGAGGGGGCCAACTGCGGGTCCTCCTCGATTTCGAGTCCGACCCCGTGCCCGGTCATCGGTGGCAGGGCTTCCGCATAGCCCGCCGAGTCCAGCACCTGTCGTGCCGCGCGGTCGACGTCGCGGCAGGCGGCGCCCGGCGCGAGGAACTCCCGTCCGGCGCGCTGGGCGGCGAAGACGAGGTCGTACAGCTCGATCTGCCAGTCGGCCGGCGAGGTGCCGATGACGAAGGTGCGGCCGATCTCGCAGCGGTAGCCGCGGTAGGTGGCGCCCAGGCACACGGAGAGGAAGTCGCCCTCCTCCACGCGCCGGTCGGTGGGGCGGTGACCGCGGCGGCCGGCGTGCGGCCCGGTGGCCACGGAGGTGGGGAAGGCCGGGCCGTCGGCGCCGTGGTCGACCAGGCGCCGCTCCAGCTCCAGCGCCAGGTGCCGTTCGGTGCGGCCGACCAGGATGGACTCCAGCAGCTCGCCGAGGGCCTGGTCGGCGATCTCGGCGCCGATGCGCAGGCAGGAGATCTCCTCCTCGTCCTTGACCACCCTGAGCTGTTCGACGGCCCCGCCGAGGTCGGTCAGGCGCAGCCCGGGGGCGACCGAGGCGAGGGCGCGGTGGCGGGAGACGGTGAGGTGGTGCTCCTCGACCGCCAGGGAGTCGGCGCCCTGGGCCAGGGCGAGACCGGCCGCGGCCACGGCGGTGTCGCCGCCGTTCACCGGCAGGACGTGCGGGCGCACGCTCTCGTCCGGCCTGCCCTCGTAGGGGCGGTCGTCCGGCGGGCCGGCGCACACCAGGCGGTCCTCGCTCCTGCCGAGCAGCAGGACGGAGCCCTGCGGGGCCGCGGCGGCGAGATAGCGGACGTTGGCCGGACGGGTGACGAGCGCTGCCGCGGTGCCGGCCGCGTTGATGTGGTCCCTCAGCCGGGATCGGCGGTTCGCGTACACCTCTGACATGAGATGAGCGTAGGAGTTTTGTCCGGGTTGTGCCGATCGGGAGGGGCCGAGTGGGGTCGCGGACGGCCGCCTACCAGCTCGGTGGGCTCGCTATCGCTCTCGCCAGGACCTCGTCCAGGACCCTCGCCGTGCCGGGGATGTCCAGCTGGGAGTTGTCGATGATCGGCAGGCCCGAGCCGTACCAGCCGGCCATGCGGCCGTGGATACGGGCCACCTCCTCGTCGGTGAGGCGGCGGTTGCCGGTGCGTTCCGCGTTGCGCTCCAGGACGATGTCCAGGCCCGGCAGCAGGACCACCGGGAGCAGGCCGGGGCCCACGTGCCGCTTCCAGCCGCCGAGGCCCACGACCGGGCGGTCCGGGAAGACGGCGTCGTCCAGGATGCAGGAGATGCCGTTGGCCAGGAAGTTCCGGGCGGCGAAGCCGCAGGTGCGGCGGGCCAGGCGGTACTGGGCCTCGGAGTTCTCGTTCCAGCCGGTCTGCGGGTCGGCGAAGCCGGAGCGGACCCATTCGCGCACGTCGTCCAGGCTGATGTGGGCGGTGGGCACGCGCCGGTGGTCCGCCCAGTACTTGGCGACGCTGGTCTTGCCCGCACCGGCCGGGCCGATGAGGAGGACGGCGAGGGTGGCGGCCGCCGGGTCAGGGGCCGGGGCCGTCGCGGGCTGTGCCGCGGGCGTGCCGACCGGGCCGCCGGGCGGCAGCGGCACATGCCCGGTGGCGTCGTGGCCGGTCGGCGCCGCAGCGGGCCGCGCGGGCGCCGGACCGGCGGGCGCGGACGGCTGCCGCGGGGTCGTGGGCGGGTGTGCCACGGGGGGCTGCTGCGGCGCCGGGGGCCGGTGGGAGGCCGGGGGCCGCTGCGGGGCCGGCGGGACGGGGCCCGACGGGGTGGCCGGGAAGCCCGGGGGCGGCGGGGGCACGGGCGCGGGCCGCCGCGGGGCTCCCGGGTGCGGGCCCTGGGGGTGGGCGGCCGACTGATAGGCGGCCGGCGCCCAGCCGGCGTGCGGCCCCTGCCCCGGCTGGTGGGGCGGCGGCAGCGGAGAACCCACTGCGTGCTGCATCCGTTGCCACTTTCGTCTCGTACAGGCACTGTGCTGCCGGCGGCGGGGGCACGCCCCCACTGCCTACCGAACGGTACCGTCCCCGGCCGTCGTCCGGTGAAACGGCCGGGGGCGGTCCGAAGTGCCCGGGCGGGGAAGGGAATCGGACGGAGGGAGCGGTCCGGGAGCTACTGCCCGACCTCGCCGTACGCGGCGAGGAGGACGGCCGGGTCGGGGCCTTCCAGGACGGTGGGCTTGGCCAGTCCGTCCAGGACGATGAAGCGGAGCAGGTCGCCGCGGGACTTCTTGTCGACCTTCATCGTCTCCAGCAGCTTGGGCCACTGGTCGTAGCGGTAGTGCAGCGGCAGGCCGACGGCTTCCAGGACGGCGCGGTGCCGGTCGGCGGTCGCGTCGTCCAGGCGGCCCGCCAGGCGGCCGAGTTCGGCGGCGAAGTGCATGCCGACGGAGACCGCGGCGCCGTGCCGCCACTTGTACCGCTCGTTCTTCTCGATCGCGTGGCCCAGGGTGTGGCCGTAGTTGAGGATCTCCCGCAGCCCGGACTCCTTCAGGTCCGCGGAGACCACCTCGGCCTTGACCCGGATCGACCGCTCGATCAGCTCGGCGGTGTGCGGGCCGGCCGGGGTGCGGGCGGCCTCGGGGTCGGCCTCGATCAGGTCCAGGATCACCGGGTCGGCGATGAAGCCCGCCTTGATGACCTCGGCCAGGCCGGAGACGTAGTCGTGGACCGGCAGCGAGTCGAGCGCGGCCAGGTCGCACAGCACCCCGGCGGGCGGGTGGAAGGCGCCGACGAGGTTCTTGCCCTCGGCGGTGTTGATCCCGGTCTTGCCGCCGACCGCCGCGTCCACCATGGCCAGCACGGTGGTCGGGACCGCCACCCAGCGCACCCCGCGCAGCCAGGTCGCCGCGACGAACCCGGCCAGGTCCGTGGTGGAGCCGCCGCCGACGCCGACGATGACGTCCGTGCGCGTGAAGCCGCACTGGCCCAGCGCCTTCCAGCAGTAGGCGGCGACCTCGGCGGTCTTGGCCTCCTCCGCGTTGGGGACCTGGATCGCGACGGCCTCGTACCCCTGCCCGGCAAGGTCGGCGCGCAGCGCCTCGCCGGTCTCCGCGAGCGCCTCCGGGTGGATGACCGCGACCCGCTTGGCGCGGTCGCCGATCAGTCCGGCCAGCTCGCCCAGCAGTTGCCGGCCGACCAGCACCTCGTAGGCGTCCGTGCCCGCGGTGGCCCCGACCTGGATCCGGGTGACTGCGTCGCTCATCGCTGCTTCAACTCCAGTGCGTCCAGCACGCTCTGCGTGACCTCTTCGGGGGTACGGCCGTCCGTCGCGACCACCGCGACCGCGACCTGTTCGTACAGGTGCCGACGTGCTTCCATCAGCTCGCGCCACTGCTTGCGCGGGTTGACCGCGAGCAGCGGGCGGGCCACGTTCAGACCGGTGCGCTTGACGGCCTCCTCGACCTCCATCGACAGGTAGACCACCCGGTGCCCGGCCAGCAGCGCCCGCGTCTCCTCGGCCAGGACGGCGCCGCCGCCCAGCGCCAGGACGCCGTCGTGCTCGGCGAGGGCCGCCCGCACGGCCGACCTCTCCAGCGCGCGGAAGGCACTCTCGCCCTCGTCCACGAAGATCTCGGCGATGGTGCGGCCCTGGGCGGCCACGATGTCGTCGTCGGTGTCCCGGTAGCCCACGCCGAGGTGCTCGGCCAGCAGCCGGCCCACCGTGGACTTGCCCACGCCCATCGGCCCGACCAGCACGATCGCCGGCACGGCGCTCACCTGATCGCCAGGCTGTCGAGGTAGGAGCGGACGTTGCGGCGGGTCTCGGTGACGCTGTCACCACCGAACTTCTCGGCCACCGCGTCCGCCAGGACCAGGGCGACCATGGCCTCGGCGACGATCCCGGCGGCCGGCACCGCGCACACGTCCGAACGCTGGTGATGGGCCTGCGCCGCCTCACCCGTGGCCACGTCCACCGTCCGCAGCGCCCGCGGCACCGTCGCGATCGGCTTCATCGCCGCCCGCACCCGCAACACCTCACCCGTGGACAGACCGCCCTCCGTGCCCCCGGCACGGCCCGTGACCCGCCTGATCCCCTCGTCCGTGACCACGATCTCGTCGTGCGCCTTCGAACCCGGCACCCTGGCCAGCTCGAAACCGTCACCGACCTCCACACCCTTGATCGCCTGGATCCCCATCAGCGCCGCCGCCAGCCGAGCGTCCAGCCGCCGGTCCCAGTGCACATGCGAGCCCAGCCCCACCGGCACCCCGTACGCCAGCACCTCCACCACACCACCCAGGGTGTCACCGTCCTTGTGGGCCTGGTCGATCTCCGCGACCATCGCCTTCGACGCGTCCGCGTCCAGGCAGCGCACCGGATCCGCGTCCAGCCGCTCCACATCCCCCGGCGTCGGGTACACCCCGTACGGCGCCCGCGCCGAGGCCAGCTCCACCACATGCGAGACGATCTCGATCCCGGCCGTCTCCTTCAGGTACGACCGCGCCACCGCGCCCAGCGCCACCCGCGCCGCCGTCTCGCGCGCCGAGGCACGCTCCAGGATCGGACGGGCCTCGTCGAAGCCGTACTTCTGCATCCCCGCCAGATCCGCGTGCCCCGGACGCGGACGCGTCAACGGAGCATTACGCGCCAACTCCTTCAGCACCTCGGGGTCGACCGGGTCGGCCGCCATGACCTGCTCCCACTTCGGCCACTCGGTGTTCCCCACCATCACCGCCACCGGCGAACCCAGCGTCAGCCCGTGCCGGACACCACCCAGGAAGGTGACCTCGTCCCGCTCGAACTTCATCCGCGCACCACGGCCATAGCCGAGCCGCCGCCGCGCCAGATGATCCGCCACCATCTCCGTGGTGATCGGCACGCCGGCGGGAAGACCCTCCAGCGTCGCGACAAGTGCGGGACCGTGGGACTCCCCAGCGGTCAGCCAACGCAGCCTGCTCAACGGTGCTCCTCAGTGCTCGCGCCCGGTACTGCCCGGCGTACGCGTCCTCGCGCACGGCGACGGCGTCACCGGGTGCGCGACCCCGGCACGCCACCTCCGATCCTCCCACGTCCCGGGGCGCGGGACAGCCGCCGGTCCAGCACGCGGACGCCCGCGGGGCGTCAGCGGCCGGCGAGCGCCTTCTCCCCGGCCTGCCGCATGGCGTCCAGCGGGCCCGAGGCCTGCCCGGTCATCTGCTCGAACTGGAGCACGGCCTGGTGGACCAGCAGGTCGAGACCGCCGACCACGGCGCCGCCGAACATGGACCAGCGGGCCGCGAGTTCGGTGGGCCAGGGGTCGTAGAGCACGTCGAAGAGGGTGGCGGGGCGTTCGGGTACGGCGGCGGCGAGCGCGTCAGTCGTCCCGGCGGGTGTGGTGGCGATCACCAGCGGGGCGCTCAGCGCCCGGGCGGCGTCGGCCCAGTCCGCGGTGCGTACCTCCACGTCGAGCCGCTCCCCCCACTGCCGCATCTCGGCGGCGCGGGCCTCGCTGCGGACGTAGGCGACGACCTCCCCGGTGCAGATCCGGGCCAGCGCGGCGAGCGCGGAGGAGGCGGTGGCGCCGGCGCCCAGGATGGCGGCGGAGCCGACCTCCTCGATGCCGTGCTCGCGCAGGGCGGCCACCATGCCCGGGATGTCGGTGTTGTCGCCGCGCCGGCGTCCGTCCTCGGTGAAGATCAGCGTGTTGACCGCGTCGACCGAGGCCGCGGTGTCGCTGACCTCGTCCAGCAGCGGGATGACGGCCCGCTTCAGCGGCATGGTCAGCGACAGCCCGGCCCACTCCGGCCCGAGCCGGTCCAGGAAGCCGGGCAGCGCCGCCTCGTCGACGTCGAAGCTGTCGTACGACCAGTCGGTGAGGCCGGCCGCCTCGTACGCCGCCCGGTGCAGCACCGGGGAGAGCGAGTGGGCGATCGGAGAGCCGAGCACGGCGGCACGACGGCCGTCAGTTGCCCGTGTTGGCATTGAACTTGTCCTTGAGCTCTAGGAATTCCGCGTACGTCTTGGCGAACTCGGTGTTGCTCATGCCGTCCGTCGCCACGAAGTAGACCCAGCCGTCGTGCGTCGGGTTCAGCATCGCCTTCAGCGCGTCCTCGCCGGGGTTGCCGATCGGGCCGGGCGGAAGCCCCGGGTGCTTGTACGTGTTGTACGGGCTCGGGTTGCTGTTGATCTCCTCCTCGGAGATGTGGATGTTGCTCTTGCCGAGGAGGTAGTTGTACGTCGAGTCGAACTGCAGCTTGCGGTTGGTCTCGGTGTTGTCGGGCTTGAGGCGGTTGTAGACCACCTCGGCCATCTTGCGGAAGTCGTCGTGGGTCTTGCCCTCGGCCTGGACCAGGCTCGCGACCGTGACGAGCTCGTACGCGCTGTCGAGGTCGAATTCCCTGGCCTTGTCGTTCAGGCCGTAGGCGGCGTACTTCTGCTTGGCCTGGCTGACCATCTGCTGGAGGATGGCCTCCGGTTTCATGCCCTTGGCGGCCGGATAGGTGCCCGGGAAGAGGAAGCCCTCCAGCGGGTCCTTGACGTCGGTGTGGTTCTGCGCCCACGCCGGCAGGCCGAAGTCCTTGTACTGCTTCTCGGCGACCTTCTTGGTCGTGCCCGAGGACAGCTCCAGCTTCTTGTCGATGGCCGCGTAGACGCCCGAGTTGCGCTCGCCGGGGGTGACGACCACGTTGTTCTGGCTGCGCGGGTCCAGCATCAGCCGGACGGCGCTGGCGGCGGACATCTCCTTCTTCAGGAGGTAGGCACCGGCCTGGATGCCGTCGGCGCCCGGGGTGTTGGTCTGGGCGTGGACGAACGCCTCGGCGCTCTTGACCACCCCGGCCTCCTTCAGGCGGCGGCCGATCTCCCAGCCGCCCGCGCCCTTGGGGATCTCGACGGTGACCGACTCGCCGGTGCCCTCGCCCGCGTAGTCGGGGGCCGTGCCGAAACGATTTTGGTAGAACTGGTACCCGAAATACCCGACTCCGCCGAGGCCGCCGCCGAACACCAGGACGACGACCATGCAGGCGCAGCCGGTGCGCCGTTTCTTGCTCTTGACCGGCTTGCGGCCCTTGCCGCGCCGCTCCCGCCGGCTCGCGGGCTCGTGCTCCCCGTCGTCACCCGCGCCGCCGCCGGCCACCGCCGGGGCGTGCTCCTCCTCGTCGCCGGCCGCCGCCGGGCCCGGCTCGGGCCGCCTGCGGCCGGGCGGCTCCGGCGGCGGATAGGCGTCCTCGGTGCCGTAGAGGTCGGGCTGCTCCCCGCCGTAGGCCACGGGCTGCTGACCGTAGGGATCGCCGGGGTCGGCGGCGTAGGGCGCCTGGCCGAGGGTGCCGGTCGCGTCCCAGCCGCCCTGGTGGAACTGGTGCTGGGTATGTCCGGCGAGCTGCTCGTCGTACTGCCGGCCGTCGTGGTGCGGGTGCTGCTGCCCCTCGTATCCGGGCTGCTGCCCCTGGCTCCAGTCGCCGTATCCCGGCGCCTGCGGATAGTGCTGCGGCCGGTCGCCGTACGGGGACTGCGAGCCCTGCTGGGCCTGCTGCCCGCCCCATCCGCCGTCCCCGGACAACGGGTCCTCCGGATTCCACGGTTCGGAGCCTTGGCCCCGGCCATACTCAGTCATCGATCCCCTAGAGCCGCGAGGCCCACGGTCCCGCGGCCCGTCGGCCGGATCCCGCTCCGCCTCTTGCTGTGCCCCGGCTGTTCGAACACCGGCGCATCGCGCGGAACGTTACCGTATCGCGATCAGATGACCACTTCGACGCCCTCACCGGGTGGTTTGTCTGACACCCGTTCGGATTCCAGGGCCTGCTGCAGGATGATCACGGCCGCCGCCTGGTCGATGACCGAACGGCCCTTCTTGGACTTCACGCCGGAGGCGCGCAGTCCCTGACTGGCCGTCACGGTCGTCATCCGCTCGTCCACCAGGCGCACCGGCACCGGCTGGATCCCCCTGGCCAGTTCCTGCGCGAAGGCACGGACCTTGACGGCGGCCGGGCCCTCGCCCCCCTTGAGGGAGCGGGGGAGGCCGACGACGACCTCGATCGGGTCGTACTCCTCTACCAGTTGACGGAGGCGGCGGTGGGCGGCGGGGATGTCCCGGCCGGGGACGGTCTCCACCGGGGTGGCGAGGATCCCGTCGGGGTCGCACGAGGCGACCCCGATCCGGGCGTCCCCGACGTCGATCGCGAGCCGACGTCCTCTGCGCATCTGCTTGAGCCGTTCCTACTTGGCGGTCTCGGCGACGAGCCGCTCGACGGCCTCGACGGCCTCGCCGACGGCGGCCGGGTTCTGGCCGCCGCCCTGGGCCACGTCCGGCTTGCCGCCACCGCCGCCGCCGAGGGTCTTGGCGGCCGTGCGGACCAGGTCACCGGCCTTGAGGCCGCGGTCACGGGCGGCGTCGTTGGTGGCGATGACCGTCAGCGGCTTGCCGCCCGTGACCGCGAACAGGGCCACCACGGCGGCCCGGCCGCCCTGGATCCGGCCGCGCACGTCCAGGACCAGCTTGCGCAGGTCGTCGGGCGTCGTGCCGTCCGGCACCTGGCCGGTGACCACGGCCACGCCGCGGACGTCCTTGGCGGACTCGGCGAGGCCGGCGGCGGCCTGGAGGACCTTCTCGGCGCGGAAGCGCTCGATCTCCTTCTCGGCGTCCTTCAGCTTGCCGAGCATCGCGGAGACCTTCTCGGGCAGCTCCTCCGGGCGGCCCTTGAGCAGCTCGGTCAGCTGGTTGACGACCGTGTGCTCACGGGCCAGGAAGTTGTAGGCGTCCACGCCGACCAGGGCCTCGATACGGCGCACACCGGAGCCGATGGAGGACTCGCCGAGCAGCTTCACCAGGCCCAGCTGGGCGGTGTTGTGCACGTGCGTGCCGCCGCACAGCTCCTTGGAGAAGTCGCCGATCGTCACGACGCGCACCCGCTCGCCGTACTTCTCGCCGAACTCGGCGATGGCGCCCTGCTTCTTGGCCTCGTCGATGCCCATGACCTCGGCGTGCACGTCCAGGTCGCGGGCGAGCACCTCGTTGATCTTCTGCTCGACGTCGGTCATCACGGCCGTCGGTACGGCGGACGGGGAGCCGAAGTCGAAGCGGAACCGGCCGGGCTGGTTCTCCGAACCGGCCTGGGCGGCCGTCGGGCCGAGGGCGTCGCGCAGGGCCTGGTGGGTCAGGTGGGTGGCCGAGTGGGCGCGGGCGATGGCGTGGCGGCGGCGGGCGTCGATGGCGGCGTGGGCCTTGGCGCCGACGGTCACCTCGCCGACCTGGACGACGCCCTTGTGGACGTACACGCCCGGGACCGGCTTCTGGCAGTCGCGGACCTCGATGACGGCACCGGAGTCCACCTTGATGCGGCCGGTGTCGCCGATCTGGCCGCCGCCCTCGGCGTAGAACGGGGTGCGGTCCAGGACGATCTCGACCTCGTCGCCCTCGGTGGCGGCCGGGGAGGAGGCGCCGTCGACCAGGATGCCGACGATGGTGGACTCGCCCTCGGTGTCGGTGTAGCCGATGAAGTCGGTGGCGCCGGCGCTGTCCGCGATCTCGCGGTAGGCGCCCAGGTCGGCGTGGCCGGTCTTCTTGGCCTGGGCGTCGGCCTTGGCGCGCTCCCGCTGCTCCTTCATCAGGCGGCGGAAGCCGTCCTCGTCCACGGTCAGGCCCTGCTCGGCGGCCATCTCCAGGGTGAGGTCGATCGGGAAGCCCCAGGTGTCGTGGAGCAGGAACGCCTTGTCGCCGGAGAGGACGGTGCCGCCGGAGGCCTTGGTCTCGGAGACGGCGGTGTCCAGGATGTTGGTGCCGGCCTTCAGCGTCTTGAGGAAGGCGTTCTCCTCGGCGAGGGCGACCTTCTCGATGCGCTCGCGGTCGGTGATCAGCTCCGGGTACTGCTGCCCCATCATGCCGATCACGGTGTCGATCAGGTCCTTGACGACCGGACCGGTGGCGCCGAGCAGCCGCATGTTGCGGATGGCGCGGCGCATGATGCGACGCAGGACGTAGCCGCGGCCCTCGTTGCCGGGGGTGACGCCGTCGCCGATGAGCATGGTGGCGGTGCGCATGTGGTCGGTGACCACGCGCAGGGAGACGTCCGAGTCGTGGGCCTCGCCGTAGCGCACGCCGGTCAGCTCGGTGGCCTTGTCGATGACGGCCATGGAGGTGTCGATCTCGTACATGTTCTGCACGCCCTGCAGAATCATGGCGAGCCGCTCCAGGCCGAGGCCGGTGTCGATGTTCTTGCTCGGCAGGTCCCCGAGGATCTCGAAGTTGTCCTTGCCGGTGCCCTCGCCCCGCTCGTACTGCATGAAGACGAGGTTCCAGATCTCGACGTACCGCTCGTCGTTGACGGCCGGGCCGCCCTCGACGCCGAACTCGGGGCCGCGGTCGTAGTTGATCTCGGAGCAGGGGCCGCACGGGCCGGGCACGCCCATGGACCAGAAGTTGTCCTTCTTGCCGAGGCGCTGGATGCGCTCCTTCGGCACGCCGACGACCTCGTGCCAGATCCGCTCCGCCTCGTCGTCGTCCTGGTAGACGGTGATCCACAGGCGCTCGGGGTCGAGGCCGTAACCGCCCTTGTCCTGGGGCGTGGTGAGCAGCTCCCAGGCGAGCTTGACGGCGCCTTCCTTGAAGTAGTCGCCGAAGGAGAAGTTGCCGCACATCTGGAAGAACGTGCCGTGCCGCGTGGTCTTGCCGACCTCTTCGATGTCGGGCGTGCGCACGCACTTCTGCACGCTGGTGGCGCGCGGGAACGGCGGCTTGACCTCACCCAGGAAGTAGGGCTTGAAGGGCACCATGCCGGCGGGGACGAGGAGCAGAGTCGGGTCGTCCGCGATGAGCGACGCCGAAGGGACGACGGTGTGCCCGCGCTCCTCGAAGAAGCTCAGCCAGCGGCGGCGAATCTCGGCCGACTCCATCAGTGGTCCTCATTCCGGTTGTACGAGTACATCGGGGCTTCGATGTACTTCGGTGTGCTGCGGTTGTCGCTGTGGTGGTTCTCGATGGCGGTGTACCGCCGGGGCGCGGGGAGCTCGGGGTCCTCGTGGATGCCGAGGGCCTCCTCCAGCTCGGCCTCCCGCCGGGCCATGTTGTCGCGGACGTCGAACGCGAAGCCGACCGCGCGGTCCTTCAGGCGCTGACCGGTCTCCAGGGCCTTGTTCGCCGCGGTGGCGGCCAGGCTCTCCGGGGTCAGCTGCCTGATCTTGCGGTTGACCTTGGTGGTGGCCCACACACCGGCGGCGACACCGGTGGAGAACCAGAACGTACGGCGGAACATCGCTCGGTCTCAGTCCTTACTTCCGCTTGCGTCGTGCGGCGGGGACCGTCCGGCCCACGATCACGGTACGCCGGGCCGACTTGGCGGGCACGTCCTCCCCCTTGCGGCCGCCGAGCGCGCGGCGGACGCCGTAGCCGAAGGCCGCGACCTTGACCAGAGGGCCGCCGAAGGTGGAGGCGACGGTGGTCGACAGCGCGGAGGCGTTGGAGGTGACCTCCTGGACGTCGGAGGCGATCGCGTCGACCCGGTCGATCTGGGTCTGCGCGGAGCGCACCGCCTGGGAGGCGTCGGCGAGCAGCGGGACCGCCTGGTCGGTCACGTCCGCGACGAGCTTGGTGGTCGCCTTGAGCGTCTGGGCCAGCCTCGCCAGCGCGACCGCGAGGAAGGAGACCAGGATCGCCCAGAAGACGGCCACCAGGATCCCGGCCACCTCTGTACCGGACACTGTGCGCACCCGCTCCCTGAAACGTGCCTGAGCATCGGAAAAGTCGTGTCCCGAGCCTATCGCGCCGGGGCCCCGGCTCCGTACCGGATTCCCCGCCGGGGCGGGCGCACGCGCGCCGGGTGATTGTACGCGGTGAACACGGTTCAGTACGCTCCGTGTCCCATGCGAGATCCTCACGCTCCCGGCCCCTGGACGGGCGGCGCCCCGCCCCTGGAACTCACCGCTTTCGTCGGGCGCTCGGCGGAGCTGGCCGAGCTCACGGCCGCCCTCGGCCGGGCCCGGCTCGTGACCGTCACCGGGGCGGGCGGGGTGGGCAAGTCCCGGCTGGCGGTGCGGGCGGCGGCGCGGTGGGCGGCCGGTGAGCCGGGGGGCGCGGGCTGGGGCCGGGCGGAGCTGGCCGAGGTGCGCGATCCGCAGTTCGTGGAGTACGCGGTCGTGGAGGCGCTGGGACTGACCGACCACACCACCCGGCTGCCCCGCCAGACGCTGCTGGAGCAGCTGGCGGACCGGCGGACGCTGCTGGTGCTGGACGGGTTCGAACATCTGGCGGGGACCTGTGCCCGGCTGGTGGCCCGGCTGCTGCGCGGGCTGCCGGAGCTGCGGGTGCTGGCGGTGGGCCGGCGCCCTCTGGGCCTGGCGGGCGAGCGGCTGTTCCCGCTGGCGCCGCTCGGCCCCGAGGAGGCGGTGGAGCTGTTCGCCGACCGGGCCCGGGCACACGGGGTGCCGGTGGCCGACGGCCCCGAGGTACGGGAGCTGTGCCGCCGGCTGGAGGGCATCCCGCTGGCGCTGGAGCTGGCGGCCGGACGGCTGCGCGCGCTGTCCCCGGCGCAGTTGCTGCACCGCCTCGGCGACCGGTTCCGGCTGCTGACCGGCGGCGCGCGGGACGCCCTGCCCCGGCACCGGACGCTGCGCACCGCGATCGGCTGGAGCCACGAGCTGTGCACCCCGGCCGAACGGCTGCTGTGGGCGCGGCTGTCGGTGTTCGCGGGGTCCTTCGACCTGGAGGCGGCCGAGTACGTGTGCGCCGGGGCGGGGCTGCCCGCCGAGGACGTGCTGGACGTGCTGTCGGAGCTGCTCGCCCAGTCGGTCGTCGCCCGTGAGGAGAGCCCGGCGGGCCCGCGCTACCGGATGCTGGACACCGTCCGGGAGTACGGCGCCGAGTGGCTGGCGGCGGCCGGGGACGCGGACCGGCTGCGCAGACGGCACCGGGACTGGTACCTGGGCCTGGCGGCCTGGTGCGAGCTGGAGTGGTTCACGCCCCGGCAGCGGGAGGTGGCCGCGCGGGTGGACGTGGAGCTGCCGAATCTGCGGGCCGCGCTGGAGTGCTGCCTGACCGAGCCGGGCGAGGCGCACCTCGGCCAGCAGCTGGCGGGTTCGCTGTGGTTCTGCTGGGTGGGCTGCGGGCGGCTGTCGGAGGGGCGGCGCTGGCTGGAGCGCGCCCTGGAGCCGGAGTCGGGGTACGAGCGGGCCCGGCTGAAGGCGCTGTGGGTGCTGGGCTACGTGGCGATCCTCCAGGGCGACACCGGGCCGGCGCTGCGCGCGCTGCGGGCGTGCCGCGAGCGGGCGGAGCGGGCGGGCGATCCGGTGGCGGTGGCGTACGCCGAGCACCGCACCGGCTGTCTGGCCCTGGTCACGGACGACATGGCCGGTGCGGAAACGCTGCTGCGCTCGGCGCTGGAGCGCTACCGGGCGGTCGGCGAGCTGAACAGCAATGTCCTGATGGGCCGGGTGGAGCTGGCGATGGCCCGGGCGTTCCAGGGCGACCTGCCGGGCGCGGTGCGGCTGTGCGAGGAGGTGCGCCGGGTCTGCGAGGACCACGGGGAGCGCTGGGCGCGTTCGTACGCGCTGTACGTGCTGGCGTACGCGGCCTGGGCCGACGGGGACCCGGCCGGCGCGCGGGAGCTGCTCGCGGACGCGCTGGCCGACGCGCACGCGTTCCGGGATCTGCTGGGCTCGGTGCTCGTCATCGAGCTGCTGGCGCTGGTGACGGTGGCGCAGGGCGATCCGGTGGAGGCGGCGGTGCTCCAGGGCGCCGCCGGGCGGCTGTGGCCCTCGGTGGGGCTGCCGCTGTTCGGTTCGGCGTACTTCGACGCGCCGCACGAGCGGTGCGAGGCCGCCGCGCGGCGGGCGCTCGGCGACGCGCGGTACGCCGAGTGCGTGCGGGCGGGGGCCGGGCTGGACCGGGAGGCGGCGGTGGCCCGGGCGCTGCGGCACCGGGAGCCGGGGGCGCTGGGCGCGCTGCCGGCGCCGCGCGGTCCGGTTGCGGGCACCGGCCCCGGACAGCGCGAACCCGCCGCCTCACCCACCCGGAAGGGCGGGGAGACGGCGGGCTGAGGACTGTGCCGTGACCTGGGTCAGCGGGCGTAGTACTCGACGACGAGCTGCTCGTCGCAGATCACCGGGATCTCCTTGCGGTTCGGCTCGCGGTCCAGGCGGAACGCCAGGGCCCGGAGGTTCACCTGGAGGTAGCGCGGGGTCTCGCCGTCGGGGGCGAAGCCACCCTCACGGGCGATCTGGAACAGCGTCTTGTCCTTGGAGCGGTCGCGGACCTGCACGACGTCGTCCGGGCGGACACGGAAGGACGGCTTGTCGACCTTCTGGCCGTTGACCTGGATGTGGCCGTGGACGACCATCTGGCGGGCCTGGTAGATCGTGCGGGCGATGCCCGAACGCAGGACCAGCGCGTCGAGGCGGCGCTCCAGCTCCACGATCAGGGCCTCACCGGTCTTGCCCTGGACCTTGGAGGCACGCTCGTAGGCGCGCACCAGCTGGCGCTCGGAGATGTCGTACTGAGCGCGCAGGCGCTGCTTCTCCAGCAGACGGACCTTGTAGTCCGAGTTCTGCTTGCGGCCGCGGCCGTGCTCGCCCGGCGGGTAGGGGCGGGCCTCGAAGTACTTGACGGCCTTCGGGGTCAGCGCGATGCCGAGGGCACGCGACTTCTTGACCTTGGGGCGGGACTGGTTCGCCACAGTTATCTCATTTCCTAGATTCCGGCTCGTCAGGATTAGGGAGGTCGCATCCGCAGCCGGGAAAACCCGTCGGGTCCGCGCGGGACCTGCCGGGCAGCCGCTTCCCTGGTCTGGGCACATACGTGCAGCACGCGAGTGGCCCACCGACCGTCCCGGGATCTCACGGGGGGTGGTGGGCTGCCCGCGACACCGTTCGACGGTGCGCGACGCTCCTGGAGCCGGTCCGCGGGGAACCGGGTCTCCGGCCGGGTGTCCCGCTCTGACAGCACGGAACTCGGCACTTCGCAGCAGTCTACAGGCTGCTCAGGACCGCTTGCGACCGAGGTGCCTGCGGGTCCACTCGACGGCGTCCGCGTACCTGGCCTCGGCGCCGTGCCGGCCCGGGGTGTAGTACTCGCGGTCCTTCAGGGCGTCCGGGGCGTACTGCTGCTCGGCGATGCCCTCGGGCAGGTCGTGCGGGTACACGTACCCCTGGGCGTGGCCGAGCTTGGCGGCGCCCTTGTAGTGCCCGTCGCGCAGGTGCGGGGGGACCGGGCCGGACAGGCCCTTGCGTACGTCGTCCAGGGCGGCGCCGATCGCGGTGGTCGCCGAGTTGGACTTGGGGGCGAGGGCCAGGGCGATGGTGACGTGGCTGAGGGTGAGGGCGGCCTCCGGGAAGCCGATCATGGCGACGGCCTGGGCGGCGGCGACCGCGATCGGCAGCGCGGTGGGGTCGGCGAGGCCGATGTCCTCGCTGGCGGAGATCATCAGCCGGCGGGCGATGAACCGGGGGTCCTCGCCGGCCTCGATCATGCGGGCCAGGTAGTGCAGGGCCGCGTCGACGTCGGAGCCGCGGATGGACTTGATGAGGGCGCTGGCGACGTCGTAGTGCTGGTCGCCGTCGCGGTCGTACTTCACGGCGGCGCGGTCGACGGTCCGCTCCAGGGTCTCCAGGGCGATCTCGCCCTCGCCCTGGTCCAGGGCGGCGCCGGCGGCGGCCTCCAGGGCGGTCAGCGCGCGCCGGGCGTCGCCGCCGGCGATCCGCAGCAGGTGCTCCTCGGTCTCCTCGGGGAGCGTGACGGCGTTCTTCAGGCCGCGTTCGTCGGCGAGGGCGCGGCGCAGCAGGCCGCGGATGTCGTCGTCGGTGAGGGGTTCGAGGGTGAGCAGCAGGGAGCGGGAGAGCAGCGGGGAGATCACCGAGAAGTAGGGGTTCTCCGTGGTGGCCGCGATCAGGGTCACCCAGCGGTTCTCCACGGCCGGCAGCAGGGAGTCCTGCTGGGCCTTGCTGAAGCGGTGGATCTCGTCCAGGAAGAGGACGGTCTCCTTGCCGTAGCCGCCGGTGGCGCGGCGGGCGCCGTCGATGACCGCGCGGACCTCCTTGACGCCCGCGGTGATCGCGGACAGCTCCACGAACCGCTTGTCGGTCGCCTTGGACACCACGTACGCCAGGGTGGTCTTGCCGGTGCCGGGCGGGCCCCAGAGGATCACCGAGGACGGTCCGGCGGGCCCGCCGGAGCCCTCGCCGACCAGGCGGCGCAGGGGTGAGCCGGGCGCCAGCAGATGCTGCTGGCCCACGACCTCGTCGAGCGAGCGCGGGCGCATGCGCACCGCCAGGGGGCTGCCCGCCGGGTCCTTCTCCTGGCGTTCTTCTGCTGCGGCGGTGAAGAGGTCGGGTTCCACGCTGAAACCCTAGAACACCGCACTGACAATCCCGCCGGGGCCGTCAGCCGGTCCAGAACTCCCACCAGCGGGTCAGCACCAGCATGCCGATGATGCCGATGTGCGCGACCGGCACGACCCAGGTGAACTCGCCGAAGAAGGACCGCAGCCAGCGCGGGGCCGGCAGGAAGGCGTTGCGGACGTTGAACGAGGTGACGTACCAGAACATGGTGATCGTGGCGACCCAGGCCAGCGAGCACCACAGGCACAGCGCGTTGATCCGGTACAGGGACTGGAACTGCAGCCAGGTGCAGAAGCCCACGCCGAACAGGGTGCCGAAGTTGAACGTCAGCCAGTACCAGCGGGGGAACCGGGCGCGGGCCAGCAGGCTCATGCCGACGCAGATGACGATGCCGTAGGCGACCAGTCCGAGCATCGGGTTGGGGAAGCCGAAGGCGGCGGCCTGCTTGCTCTCCATGACGCTGCCGCAGGAGACCACCGGGTTGAGGCTGCACCCGGGGGTGAAGGTCGTGCCCGCGACCTTGGCTTCGAGGATCTTGAACTTGTCGATCGTGATGACCCACGAGGCCAGCAGTCCGGCCGCGCCGGTGATCACCAGCAGGATGGCGAGGGCACGGCTGCCGCCGGCCGCGCGCGGGGCGTCGGCGGCGCGCTCCGGACCGGGCTCCGCGGAGACGTCGTTCACTGTCGTCTTGCTCATCACGCCGATTCCGTCACTCGAGAGTCGGACCATCTTCGGGCAGGGGTCATTGTGCCGCACGCACCTGGGTGCGCACCGTTCGTTGCGCATAAGGATCTGCGTACGACCGGTGCCCCCGCCGGATTCCGGACAGCGGCCGGCCCTCCTGTGACAAGGGCGCCGGACACCCCCGCTCGGGGAGTGTCCGGCGCCCACGCGCGCGTGCGGCTAGCCGAGCCGGGACTCCAGTTCCGCCACGATCTCGTTGACGCCGATCGCGGTCTGCTCGCCGGACTCCATGTCCTTGAGCTGGACGACGCCCTCGGCCAGGTCGCGCTCGCCGGCGACGAGCGTGTAGCGGGCGCCGGAGCGGTTGGCGTTCTTCATGGCGCCCTTCAGCCCCTTGCCGCCGTAGGCGAAGTCGGCCGCGATGCCCACCTTGCGCAACTCGGTGACCTTGGTGAACAGCACCCGGCGGGCCTCCTCGCCGAGCGGGACGGCGTACACGGACGTCGAGGTCGGCAGGTCCAGCTCCACGCCCTCGGCCTGGAGCGCGAGGACCGTGCGGTCGACGCCCAGGGCCCAGCCGACGGACGGCAGCGCGGGGCCGCCGATCATCTCCGACAGGCCGTCGTACCGGCCGCCGCCGCCGACCGCGGACTGCGAGCCCAGGCCGTCGTGGACGAACTCGAAGGTGGTGCGGGTGTAGTAGTCCAGGCCGCGCACCAGCCTGGGGTCGTCCTCGAAGGAGACGCCGGCGGCCGTG
Organism: Streptomyces sp. SudanB182_2057; assembly: GCF_964272715.1. Lineage (NCBI taxonomy): Bacteria > Bacillati > Actinomycetota > Actinomycetes > Kitasatosporales > Streptomycetaceae > Streptomyces > Streptomyces sp. SudanB182_2057. The sequence goes on along the minus strand of NZ_OZ186798.1, from coordinate 6,732,647 downwards.
ATCAGTTCGCGGACCTCCTCGTGGTACGCCTTGCAGGCGTCGCACAGGTAGTCGCGCAGCAGCGGGGCGCCGGCGAGCTGCTTCTGGACCGACTCGCGCTTGTCGTCCAGGACCCGCAGCGGGTTGATGTCGATGCGCCGGCGGGTGTCCTCGTCCAGGTCCAGGCCGCGCAGGAAGTCCTGGAGCGCGGCCCGGTACACCGGACGGCACTCCTTGTCGCCCAGGCTGTTGAGCAGGATGCGGAAGTTCCTGAGGCCCAGCGAGCGGTACGCCTGGTCGGCCAGGATGATCAGCTCGGCGTCCAACGCCGGGTCCTCCGCGCCGATCGCCTCCGCGCCCACCTGGGAGAAGTGGCGGTAGCGGCCCTTCTGGGGGCGCTCGTAGCGGTAGTAGGAGCCGGAGTACCAGAGCTTGACCGGGAGGTTGCCCGTCTTGTGCAGGTTGGCCTCCAGGGCGGCCCGCAGCACGGACGCGGTGCCCTCGGGGCGCAGGGCGAGCTTGTCGCCGCCCTTGGTCTCGAAGGCGTACATCTCCTTGGTCACGATGTCGGTGGACTCGCCGACACCGCGCGCGAACAGTTCGACGTTCTCGAAGCCGGGGGTCTCGATGTAGCCGTAGCCGGAGGTGCGCAGCGGGGCGGCGATGGCCTCACGGACCGCCAGGTAGGCGGCGGAGTCCGGCGGGATCAGGTCGTAGGTGCCCTTGGGGGCCTGAAAAGTGCTCAACGTAGGTCTCTCGTCACATTCCTCGTCGGGGAGCGTCCGCGCTTCCCGGGCCGGCGGCCACCTGCCGCAGATAGGGGTTGGTGGCGCGCTCCTGGCCGATGGTCGTCTGGGGGCCGTGGCCGGACAGCACCACGGTGGAGTCGTCGAGCGGCAGGCACACGCGGGCCAGCGACTCGAGCATGTCCTCCATGGATCCGCCCGGCAGGTCGGTGCGTCCGATGGAGCCGGCGAACAGCAGATCCCCGGAGAAGAACACCGACGGGACGTCGGCGCTCTCGGGCATCCGGAAGGTCACCGACCCCTTGGTATGGCCCGGCGCGTGCGCGACGGAGAACGTGAGGCCGGCCAGTTCCAGGGCCGTGCCGTCCGTCAGCTCCCTGACGTCGTCCGGCTCCCCCACGGTCAGCTCGCCCAGCAGCGGCATGCCGATGGAACGGCCGAGCGCCTTCTCCGGGTCGCTCATCATGTACCGGTCCTCGGGGTGGATCCAGGCCGGTACCTCGTGCGCGCCGCAGACGGGGACGACCGAGGCGACGTGGTCGATGTGGCCGTGGGTGAGGACGACGGCGACGGGCTTGAGCCTGTGCTTCCTCAGCGTTTCCTCGACGCCTTCGGCGGCCCGGTGGCCGGGGTCGATGATCACGCACTCCTCACCGGCGGCGGGGGCGACGAGATAACAGTTCGTCCCCCAGGCCCCGGCGGGGAACCCGGCAATGAGCACGATCGTCCTTCGTTGTGTCGGTCGCAGGCGGCTTCAGCTGCTCCCAGAGCCTACCGGCGCTGCCGTTTCCTCAGCGAACCCATATACGGTACGGGGCTACACGCAGCGGTCGGAGCACGAGGACGCACGCGTGCCGCCCGACACACGACACGCATGAGGAGAGAACCCGGTGGTCAGCCAGGAGCAGCGGCGGCGTCAGCTCGCCCGGGAGAAGTTCTTGCGGCAGCAGCAGCGGCGCACCCAGGCGCGGCGCAAGGCGCGCCTGCGCAACTCCGTGATCGCGTCGGTCCTGGGCGTGGTCGTGATCGGCAGTGTCGCCCTGTACACGACCGGTGTGCTCAAGGACGACGGCAAGAAGAAGACGGAGGCGAGCGGCGAGGTCACCCCGAGCGCGGCGCCGACCAGCAAGGCGCCGGACCCCTGCGAGAAGCCGGCGGCCGGCTCGGTGAAGAAGCTGAGCTGGAAGAAGGAGCCGGCGATGACGATCGACACGTCGGCGAAGTACACGCTGAAGCTCGCGACGACGTGCGGTGACATCGGCGTCGCGCTGAAGACGTCGGCGGCGCCGCACACGGTGAACTCGTTCGGCTTCCTCGCCGGCGAGGGCTACTTCGACCACACCAAGTGCCACCGGCTGACCACCCAGGGCATCTACGTCCTGCAGTGCGGTGACCCGCAGGGCACCGGCTCGGGTGGTCCCGGTTACACGCTCCCGGACGAGAACCTCAAGGACAAGAGCCTGAAGAACAACACCTACCCGGCGGGCACGGTGGCGATGGCCAACACCGGGCAGCCGCACTCCGGCGGCAGCCAGTTCTTCCTCGTCTACAAGGACAGCCAGCTGCCGCCCAGCTACACGCCGTTCGGCACGGTCGACGCGGCGGGCATGAAGGTGCTGGAGAAGATCGCGGCGGCCGGTGAGAACACGGGCGCCGGCGACGGCGCGCCGAACGCGACGGTCGTGATCGACAAGGCCGCGGTCGTCAAGTCCTGACCCCCGCTTCCGGACCCCCGCCGGCCCCGTCCGGCACCTGGACCCGAAGGTCAACGGGGCGGGCGGCGGAATTTCGGTCGCGCTGGATGCGGACAGGCCACCCGCTGGTCGCCTATGTTGGCCGTGACGAAACTGTGGACGATGCCCGGGGTGCTGCGGCCCCCGCAGGCATCATGTGGAGGAGGCGCTGTGAGCAGCGACCCGTGGGGCCGCGTCGACGAGACGGGGACCGTGTACGTGCGTACGGCCGACGGCGAGAAGGTCGTCGGTTCCTGGCAGGCAGGCTCCCCCGAGGAGGCGCTGGCCTACTTCGAGCGCAAGTACGAGGGCCTGGTTGTCGAGATCGGCCTCCTCGAGAAGCGTGTGCGGACCACCGACCTGTCGGCGAAGGACGCCCAGGCCGCCATCGGCCACCTGCGCGAGCAGGTGGACGCGCACCACGCGGTCGGTGATCTGGACGCGCTGCGCAAGCGGCTGGACAAGCTGGTCGCGACCGTCGAGGCGCGCCGCGAGGAACGCAAGGCGCAGCGGGCCCGGCAGTCCGACGAGGCCCGCAAGGCCAAGGAGGACCTGGTCGCCGAGGCCGAGCGGCTGGCGCAGTCCGACCAGTGGCGGGCCGCCGGTGAGCGGCTGCGGGCGCTGGTGGACACCTGGAAGGGGCTGCCGCGGCTGGACCGCAAGTCCGACGACGAGCTGTGGCACCGCTTCTCGCACGCCCGGTCGGCGTTCTCCAAGCGCCGCAAGGCGCACTTCGCGCAGCTGGACGCGCAGCGCGAGGAGGCCCGGCGGGTCAAGGAGCGGCTGGTCGCCGAGGCGGAGGCGCTGTCCGGGTCGACGGACTGGGGTCCGACGGCCGCCCGGTACCGCGAGCTGATGGCGGAGTGGAAGGCCGCGGGCCGCGCGCAGCGCGAGCACGAGGACGACCTGTGGAACCGCTTCCGCGGCGCCCAGGACGTGTTCTTCGCCGCCCGCAGCTCGGTGTTCGCCGAGCGCGACGCCGAGCAGTCGGAGAACCTGAAGCTGAAGGAGGAGCTGGCCGAGGAGGCCGAGAAGCTCCTGCCGGTCACCGACCTGAAGGCCGCGCGGGCCGCCTTCCGCTCGATCAACGAGCGCTGGGAGGCCATCGGTCACGTCCCGCGGGACGCCCGGCCGAAGGTCGAGGGCCGGATGCACGCCGTGGAGCGGGCGATCCAGGAGGCCGAGGAGGCCGAGTGGCGCCGGACGAACCCGGAGGCACGCGCGCGTGCCGAGGGTCTGACCGGTCAGCTCCAGGCCGCCGTGGACAAGCTGCGGTCGCAGATCGACCAGGCGCGCGCCCAGGGCAACAACGCCAAGGCCGACAAGCTCCAGAAGGAGCTCGACGGCCGTCAGGCGCTCCTGGACCAGGCTCTGAAGGGCCTGCAGGAGTTCGGCGGCTGAATCCCTCACCGCATCACTGAAAGGGCCCCGTACGCGCGTACGGGGCCCTTCCTCTCTGTGCCGGTGGGGCCGCGCCCGGTGGCCGGGCGGCCGCGCGGGCCGTCGCTACGAGCGGCTGCGTCCCGACGTCACGCGGTACACGTCGTACACGCCCTCCACGCCCCGGACCGCCTTCAGCACGTGGCCGAGGTGCTTGGGGTCGCCCATCTCGAAGGTGAACCGGGAGGTGGCCACCCGATCCCGGGAGGTCTGCACGGCCGCCGACAGGATGTTGACGTGCTGGTCCGACAGCACCCGGGTGACGTCCGACAGCAGCCGCGACCGGTCCAGCGCCTCCACCTGGATGGCGACCAGGAAGACCGAGGACTGGGTCGGCGCCCACTCGACGTCGAGGATGCGCTCCGGCTCCCGGGACAGCGAGTCGACGTTGACGCAGTCGCTGCGGTGAACCGATACGCCGCTGCCGCGGGTGACGAAGCCGATGATGGGGTCCCCAGGGACCGGCGTACAGCAGCGGGCCAGCTTGACCCACACGTCGTCGACGCCCTTGACGACCACGCCCGGGTCGGCGGTGGAGCGCCGCTTGCGCCCGCGGCCCCGGGACGGCGGGACCGACTCGTCGATCTCCTCGGTGGCCGCCTCCTCGCCGCCGAGCGCCTGGACGAGCTTCTGCACGATGTTCTGCGCGGAGACATGGCCCTCGCCGATCGCCGCGTACAGCGCGGAGATGTCCGAGTAGCGCATCTCGTGCGCGAGCGTCACCAGCGAGTCGCCGGTGAGGATCCGCTGGATCGGCAGGTTCTGCTTGCGCATGGCCCGCACGATGGCGTCCTTGCCCTGCTCGATCGCCTCGTCCCGGCGCTCCTTGGAGAACCAGGCGCGGATCTTGTTGCGTGCCCGCGGCGACTTGACGAAGCCGAGCCAGTCCCGGGACGGGCCGGCGCCGGGCGCCTTGGAGGTGAACACCTCGACCAGGTCGCCGTTGTCCAGGGTGGACTCCAGCGGGACCAGCCGCCCGTTGACCCGCGCCCCTATGGTGCGGTGGCCGACCTCGGTGTGCACGGCGTACGCGAAGTCCACCGGGGTGGCGCCGGCCGGCAGGGCGATGACGTCGCCCTTGGGCGTGAAGACGAAGACCTCGTTGCGGGACAGGTCGAAGCGCAGGGACTCCAGGAACTCGCCCGGGTCCTCGGTCTCCTTCTGCCAGTCCAGCAGCTGCCGCAGCCACGCCATGTCGTTGATGGCGTCCTTGTCCTTCGCGGACGTCTTGGGCGCGTCGGTGCGGATCTTGGAGGCTCCGGCGACGGCCTCCTGCTTGTACTTCCAGTGCGCGGCGATGCCGTACTCGGCGCGGCGGTGCATGTCGAACGTGCGGATCTGGAGTTCGACCGGCTTGCCGTTGGGGCCGATGACCGTCGTGTGCAGCGACTGGTACATGTTGAACTTGGGCATCGCGATGTAGTCCTTGAACCGGCCGGGGACCGGGTTCCATCGCGCGTGCACCGTGCCGAGGGCGGCGTAGCAGTCGCGGACCGTGTCGACGAGGACGCGGATGCCCACCAGGTCGTAGATCTCGGCGAAGTCGCGGCCCCGCACGATCATCTTCTGGTAGACGCTGTAGTAGTGCTTGGGGCGGCCGGTGACGGTGGCCTTGATCCGGGCGGCGCGCAGGTCGGACTGGACCTCGTCGGTCACTATGGCCAGGTACTCGTCGCGCTTGGGCGCCCGCTCGGCCACCAGCCGTACGATCTCGTCGTACATCTTGGGGTAGAGGATCGCGAACGCGAGGTCCTCCAGCTCCCACTTGATGGTGTTCATGCCGAGGCGGTGGGCGAGCGGAGCGTAGATCTCCAGCGTCTCGCGCGCCTTCTTCTCCTGCTTCTCGCGCTTGAGGTAGCGCATGGTGCGCATGTTGTGCAGCCGGTCGGCGAGCTTGATGACCAGGACCCGCGGGTCCTTGGCCATGGCCACGACCATCTTGCGCACGGTCTCGGCCTGCGCGGCCTCGCCGAACTTGACCTTGTCCAGCTTGGTCACGCCGTCGACGAGCAGGGCGACGACGTCGCCGAAGTCGCGGCGCAGGTCCTCGAGGCCGTACTCGGTGTCCTCGACGGTGTCGTGCAGCAGCCCCGCCATCAGGGTGGCCGGGTCCATGCCCAGCTCGGCGAGGATGGTGGTGACGGCGAGCGGGTGCGTGATGTACGGGTCGCCGCTCTTGCGTTTCTGGCCGCGGTGCCAGCGTTCGGCGACCTGGTAGGCGCGCTCGATCTGGCGCAGCGTGGAGTTCTCGATCTTGGGGTCGTTGCTGCGCACTATCCGCAGCAGCGGCTCCAGGACCGGGTTGTAGGGGTTCGCGCGCTGGACGCCGAGGCGGGCGAGGCGGGCCCGGACCCGGTTGGAGGAGGCGGTGCGGGTGGGCTGCGCGGCCGGCTGGCGGACCACCGGGGGCTGTGCCGGGCGCTCGGCCGGGGCCTGCTTGGGACGCGCCGACTCCGCGCTCTTCTCCACGGGCGCGGAGTGGGCGTGCTCGACCGCTCCGCGGGTGTCGTTCTTCACCTGGGAAGCGCTCGGCGCGGGTTTCGCCGCGGCGGCCGAGGCGGGCTCGGGCTTGGCGGCGGTCAGTGGCTGGGCCTCGTCTGGCAAGAGGACTCCTCGTGCGCGATCCGGGTCCCCCGGTCAGGCTCCGGAGTCCCCATGGTAGCGATCCTGCGCCCCGTCATCGCCTTCAGGCGGCTGTGAGGACCGTCTACCCCCGCAACGCGGGAGGCTGTCACGGGATTCCGGACAACCGGCCGCGAAGCGCCCGCGCTGACCTCCGCGGCGGACGGACGAACCCGTGCGGACCTGCGAAAACGCCGGGCCGGGGGCCGCTGAGCACCGGCTGCGGGCCCGGCGGGAACGACACGGCCGCCCCGGCATGTGGGTGCCGGGGCGGCCGTCGCACAGCGGCGTCGTCAGACCTGGAGCAGCGCCTGGAGCGGAGCCCCGTGCAGCGCGGTCTCCAGCCGGGTGCGGCCGTTCAGGAAGCCCAGTTCCATGAGCACGGCGAGGCCGGACACCTCGGCTCCGGCGCGCTGGATCAGCTGGATCGCCGCCTCGGCCGTACCGCCGGTGGCCAGGACGTCGTCGACGATCAGCACGCGGTCGCCGGCGGACAGGTCCTCGGCGTGCACCTCGATCTCCGCCGAGCCGTACTCCAGGTCGTAGGCCTGGCGCAGGGTGGCCCCGGGCAGCTTGCCCGCCTTGCGGACCGGGATGAAGCCCAGGCCGGCGCGGACGGCGACCGGGGCGCCGAGGATGAAGCCCCGGGCCTCCAGGCCGACGACCTTGGTCGCGCCGGTGTCGGCGGCGATCTGCGCCAGCGCGTCGGTGAGCGCGGTGAAGGCCGCCGGGTCGGCCAGGAGCGGGGTGATGTCCTTGAACACCACGCCCGGCTCCGGGTAGTCGGCCACATCGCGGATGCGGCTCAGCAGCAGTTCCTGGATGTCGGTCATCGGCGCTTTCCGGAGGTACGGCCGCGGCCTCGGCCGCGTGCGGGCTGGTTGCGCGGGCCCACTACGGCGGGGGCGCCGTCGTCGCCGTCGTCACCGGCGGTGGCGCGGACCTCGGCGAGGTCCTCCTCCGCGGCGGCCTGGGCGCGCTTGGCCAGGACCCGCTTGGTGAGGTTCTTCATCGCCGGGTCGCGTTCCTTGAGGTCGGCGACGAGCGGGGTGGCGATGAAGATCGAGGAGTAGGCACCGGCCGCGAGGCCCACGAACAGCGACAGCGAGATGTCGTTGAGCGTGCCCGCGCCGAGGAAGCCGCCGCCGATGAAGAGCAGACCGGCGACCGGCAGCAGCGCGACGACCGTGGTGTTGATGGAGCGGACCAGGGTGCCGTTGATCGACCGGTTGGCGATCTCGCTGTAGGTGAACCGGGTCTGCTTGGTGAGGTCCTTCGTCTGCTCCTTGAGGCTGTCGAAGACGACGACCGTGTCGTAGAGCGAGTAACCGAGGATGGTCAGCAGACCGATGACCGTGCCGGGCGTGACCTCGAAGCCGACCAGGGCGTAGATGCCGGTCGTGATGGTGATGTCGTGGATCAGCGCGATCAGCGCGGCCACGGCCATGCGCCACTCGAAGGCGATCGCCAGGTAGATCACCACGAGGACCATGAAGATCGCCAGGCCCTGCCATGCCTTGTTGGCGATCTGCTCGCCCCAGCTCGGGCCGACCAGGTCGGCGGCCAGCTTCTCGGGGTCGAGCTTCAGGTCCTTGGCCAGCTCCTGCTTGATCCGGTCCGACTGACCGGTGTCGATGCCGGCGATCTGGATGCGCAGGCTGCCGTTGCCCAGCTTCTGCACGATGGCCTGGTGGCCGGAGGCCTTGTTGGCGTAGTCCTCCGCCTGGGCCACCGAGGTGCTCATCTTCGTGGGCGTCGTGAAGACCGCGCCGCCCTCGAACTCGATGCCCATGTTCAGGCCGCGCACCGCCAGGCCGACGATGGCCGTGATGGTGATCAGGATCGAGATGCCGTACCAGAGCTTCCGCTTGCCGATGAAGTCGTACGCGATCTCGCCGCGGTGCAGCCGGGCGCCGATGGTGCCGAGTTTCGACATGGCTCACGCCTCCTTCGGGTCGACGGGGCCGGCGGCGGGTCCGGCGGGACGGCGGGTACGGCGCAGCGGGGGCTTGGCGCCCAGGCTCCTGGGGTCGAGACCGGACCACTTGTGGCCGTCCGCGAAGAACTTGCGGCGGGCGAGCAGCGTCATCAGCGGCTTGGTGAAGAGGAAGACGACGACCACGTCGAGCAGGGTGGTCAGGCCCAGCGTGAAGGCGAAGCCCTGCACCTTGCCGACGGTGACGACGAACAGCACGGCGGCGGCCAGGAACGACACGAAGTCGGAGACCAGGATGGTGCGCCGGGCGCGCGGCCAGGCCCGCTCCACCGCGGGGCGCAGCGTGCGGCCCTCACGGATCTCGTCCCTTATGCGCTCGAAGTACACGATGAACGAGTCCGCGGTGATACCGATGGCGACGATGGCACCGCACACGGCCGGCAGGTTCAGCGCGAAGCCGATGGCCGGGCCGAGCAGCGACATGATCACGTAGGTGAGGATCGCGGAGACCAGCAGCGAGGCCATGGCCACGAGCGACAGGCCGCGGTAGTAGACCACCAGGTAGATCACGACCAGCGCCAGGCCGATCGCGCCCGCGAGCAGACCTGCGTGCAGCTGCTCGCCGCCGAGCGCGGCGGTGACGGTGGTGACGGACTGCTCCTGGAAGGACAGCGGCAGGGCGCCGTACGACAGCATGTTGGCGAGGCCCTGCGCCTCGTCCTGCTGGAAGCTGCCGGAGATCTCCGCCTGGCCGCCGGTGATGGACTGCTGCACATACGGGCTGGAGACGACCTCGCCGTCCAGCACGATGCCGAACTCGTTCTGCGGCTGCGGCTTGCCGGCCAGCTCGCCGGTGATGTCGGCGAACTTCTTGGCACCCTTGGAGGTGAAGTTCATCTGGACCTGCCAGCCGGCGGCGCCCTGGGTGTCGAAGACGGCCTGCGCCTTCTTCACCTCGGTGCCGTCCACGGCGGCCGGGCCGAGCAGGTACTTGTACCAGGCGTCGTCGATCTGGCCGCAGGCCACGGTGGGCTGGCCCGGCTTGGCGTTCTTGCCGGCCTTCGCCCGGTCGGTGGGCTTGGTGCAGTCCAGGGCCGCGTACTGCGCCTGGAGCTTGGCGTCCGCGCCGGAGCCGTCGCCGGCCGGGGCCGAGGGCGTGGTGGAGGGCTTGGCGCTGCCGGAGGCGGAGCCGCTCGGCGAGGGGGTGGCGTCGGCCTTCAGGGCGTCGGTGACCGCGCGGCCCTGGGACGTGGCCGAGGCGGAGGGAGACGCGGAACCGGACGCCGTCTCCTTGCCGGAGCCGGACGCCTTCTCGCCGGCCGAGGCGGACGCCGACGGGCTGCTGCCCGGCTTCGGCGAGGAGCCGTCCTTGGAGGACGCGCTCGGCGACGGGCTCTTCGTGGCGGGGCCGCTGGGCTCGCTCGCCAGGACCGGCCGGAAGTACAGCTTGGCGGTGGTGCCTACCTGCTCCTGGGCCTCCTCGGAGTTGGTGCCCTTGGGGATGTTGACGATGATGTTGTCGTTCCCCTGGGTCTGCACCTCCGCCTCGGAGACACCCAGGCCGTTGACCCGGCGGTTCATGATGTCGACCGCGGTGTCCATGTTGGCCTTGTTGATCGCGGACCCCTGGTCGGCCTTCGCCTTGAGCGTGATGCTCGTACCACCGGCGAGGTCGATGCCGAGACGCGGAGTGGTGTGCCCGGAGGCGAACATCCCTCCGGCGAGCGCCACGATGGCGATCAGGATGAGGGCCAGCGAGCGCCCTGGCTTGCTCGGGGCGCTCGCGCTTCGGCCCCTCTTAGGTGCTGCCACCTTCTCGTACTCCCTCTCGGGCCGCCCCGCGCCCGGTCGGCGCGGTCGGCCATGACATGGTGTCGGACTCCCGTGCGGGAACGGACGCGCCCGGGACACGCGGGGCGCCCGTCATGGCGTCGCCGCGTATCCAGGGGAGTGCCTACTTCGCGTCGGAGTCGCCGTCGGTCTTCTTCGGCTGGTCGTCCGCACCGGCCTCGGCGGTGTCCTTCTTACCGAGGTCGATCTTGTCGTCCGAGGCGGCGGCAGCGTCGGCGGATCCGTCGGTCTCGTCGGTCTCGGTGAGGGAGGAGGCGTCGTCCGGGACGATGCCGGTGTCGGACTTCAGGTCGTGCTCGATGCCGTGGACGATGCGGTTGTACTCGTCGTCGGAGAGGACGGCGCCGATGGCGTTCTTGGCGAAGAGGAGGTCGACGCCCGGCCCGGCGTCGAGGAGGACCGTGTCCTCGTTGACCTCCTTGACCGTCGCGTACATCCCCCCGATCGTGCGGACTCCGGATCCGGGCTGCATCTGGTTCCGCATGTCGGCGGCCTGCTGCTGCTTCTTCTTGGCCGAACGCGTCATCAGGAACATGGCCGCGATGAGCACGATGAACGGGAGAAGGGTATAGGCATTCACGGGACGGAATTTCCTTCGCGCGACCGCGCGGGTGAGCGGCCTGTTGGATGGGGGTGTGGTCGGCGCCGCCCGCAAGGGCGGCATCGGCGGAGTCTAAGCGAGTCCGCTCTCATGGAACAACGCTCAGCATGGCACCTGGGTTCCGGCCGGGCCATCGCCCTCGCCGCTCGGCCGCCCTCACGCCCCGAACAAGTCCTGTTGTCCGTTTCCCGCCGCCGGTGCGTGCGGCGGGGTCAGGCCCAGGTGCGCCCAGGCGGCGGGGGTGGCGACCCGGCCGCGCGGGGTGCGGGCGAGCAGTCCCTCGCGGACCAGGAACGGCTCGGCGACCTCCTCCACGGTCTCCCGCTCCTCCCCCACCGCGACGGCCAGGGTGGACAGGCCCACCGGACCGCCGCCGAACAGCTTCAGCAGGGCCTCCAGGACCGCGCGGTCCAGCCGGTCCAGGCCGCGCTCGTCGACCTCGTAGACGGCGAGCGCGGCGGCGGCGATCTCCCGGGTGATCATGCCGTCGGCCTTGACCTGCGCGTAGTCGCGGACGCGGCGCAGCAGGCGGTTGGCGATGCGGGGCGTGCCCCGGGAACGGCCGGCGATCTCGGCGGCGCCGTCCGGCTCGATCCCGACGTCCAGCAGGGCCGCCGAGCGGTGCACCACGCGCTCCAGCTCGTGCGGGGAGTAGAACTCCATGTGCGCGGTGAAGCCGAAGCGATCGCGCAGCGGCGGCGGCAGCAGGCCCGCCCGCGTGGTGGCGCCGACCAGGGTGAACGGCGGCAGCTCCAGCGGGATCGCGGTGGCGCCGGGGCCCTTGCCCACGATGACGTCGACGCGGAAGTCCTCCATCGCCATGTACAGCATCTCCTCGGCGGGCCGGGACATGCGGTGGATCTCGTCGAGGAAGAGCACCTCGCCCTCCTGGAGCGAGGACAGGATCGAGGCGAGGTCGCCGGCGTGCTGGATGGCGGGGCCGGAGGTGATGCGGATGGGGGCGCCCATCTCCGCCGCGATGATCATCGACAGGGTGGTCTTGCCGAGGCCGGGCGCGCCGGAGAGCAGCACGTGGTCGGCGGTGGCGCCCCGCGCGCGGGCGGCGCGCAGCACCAGGTCGAGCTGTTCGCGGACCTTCTCCTGGCCGATGAACTCGCCGAGGTCCTTGGGGCGCAGGGCGGCCTCGACGGCCTGGTCCTCCCGGTCGGCGGACGCACCGACGAGCCGCTCCTCGGCGGGGGTGGGGGTGGTGTCGTCCCAGTTCACGAAGTTCTCCTAGCGGGTGGCGCAGGTCAGCGGGCGCGGTTCAGGGTCTGCAGGGCGGCCTTCAGCAGCGGGCCCACCTGCGGGGTGCCGGCCGCCGCCTCGGCCTGGGGCGCCACGGCGGCCACCGCCTCGTCGGCCTCGCGGGTGGCGTAGCCGAGACCGATCAGGGCCGCGTGCAGCTGGTCGCGCCACCCCTGGCTCACGGGCGCGCCGACGGCCGGGGCGCCGACGGGCGCGCCGAGCCGGTCCTTCAGCTCAAGCAGCAGCTTCTGGGCGCCCTTCTTGCCGATGCCGGGGACGGCGGTGAGCGCCTTCTCGTCACCGGTGGCGACCGCGCGGCGCAGCGCGTCCGGGGAGTGCACGGCCAGCATGGCCTGGGCGAGGCGCGGGCCGACGCCGCTCGCGGTCTGGAGCAGCTCGAAGACCTGGCGTTCGTCGTCGTCCGCGAAGCCGTACAGGGTGAGCGAGTCCTCGCGGACGACGAGGGAGGTGTGCAGCCGGGCGGGCCGGCCGACGCGCAGCGCCGACAGGGTGTTCGGCGTGCACTGGACGGCCATGCCGACGCCCCCGACCTCGACGACGGCGGCGTCCGGGGCGAGCGCGGCGACCGTGCCGCTGACGAAGGCGATCATGCCGTGGGGCCTTTCGTTGCGTGGACCGTGTGCCGGGCCACTGCCTGCTGGAGCCGGTTCTGGGCGGGGGCCCGCCAGATGTGGCAGATGGCGAGCGCGAGGGCGTCGGCGGCGTCGGCGGGCTTGGGCGGCGCGGCCAGCCGCAGCAGGCGGGTGACCATGGCGCCCACCTGGGCCTTGTCGGCGCGTCCGGAGCCGGTGACGGCGGCCTTGACCTCGCTGGGGGTGTGCAGGGCGACCGGGATGCCGCGCCGGGCGGCGCACAGCATGGCCACGGCGCTGGCCTGGGCGGTGCCCATGACCGTCCGCACGTTGTGCTGGCTGAAGACGCGTTCCACGGCGACGAACTCGGGCCGGTGCTCGTCCAGCCACTCCTCGATGCCCCGCTCGACGGCGAGCAGCCGGTGGCTGAGGTCGGCGTCGGCCGGGGTGCGGACGACCCCGACGCCGAGCATCGTCAGCGGGCGGCCCGCGACGCCCTCGACCACGCCGATCCCGCACCGGGTCAGGCCGGGGTCCACCCCCAGAACACGCACGCGCACCGCTCCCTTCGGTCACCCGATCGCATGTTTGTGCAGGCTATCGGGTGCCACTGACAACGCCGTACAACGCGACGGGCCGACGGGGGATGTCCCGTCGGCCCGGTCGTCAGCCGTACGCGTTACGCGTCGACCTTCTCCATGATCTCGTCGCTCACGTCGAAGTTGGCGAAGACGTTCTGCACGTCGTCGCTGTCCTCCAGCGCGTCGATGAGCTTGAAGATCTTCTTGGCGCCGTCCTCGTCCAGCTCGACCTGCATGGTCGGGACGAAGTTGGCCTCGGCGGAGTCGTAGTCGATGCCGGCGTCCTGCAGGGCGGTGCGCACGGCGACCAGGTCGGTGGCCTCGCTGAGGACCTCGAAGGTCTCACCGAGGTCGTTGACCTCCTCGGCACCGGCGTCCAGGACGGCACCGAGGACGTCGTCCTCGGTCAGCTCGCCCTTGGGGACGATGACGACGCCCTTGCGGTTGAACAGGTACGACACCGAGCCCGGGTCGGCCATGGAGCCGCCGTTGCGGGTCATGGCGACGCGGACCTCGGAGGCGGCGCGGTTGCGGTTGTCGGTGAGGCACTCGATGAGCACCGCGACACCGTTCGGGCCGTAACCCTCGTACATGATCGTCTCGTAGTCGGCGCCGCCGGCCTCCAGGCCCGCGCCGCGCTTGACCGCGGAGTCGATGTTCTTGTTGGGGACCGACGACTTCTTCGCCTTCTGGATGGCGTCGTACAGCGTCGGGTTGCCCTCGGGGTCCGCGCCGCCCATGCGCGCCGCGACCTCGATGTTCTTGATCAGCTTCGCGAAGAGCTTGCCGCGCTTGGCGTCGATCACGGCCTTCTTGTGCTTCGTCGTGGCCCATTTAGAGTGGCCGGACATCTGCCTGTCTCCTTCGCGTAACCCATCCTGTACGAACGCCCCTCGGTCGCAAGGCCGGGGGGACCCCCGGAGATCCTACAAGGACTCCGCCGCCCGGTTGGCGCGCACCATGTCGACGAACAGCGCGTGCACGCGGTGGTCGCCGGTCAGCTCCGGGTGGAAGGAGGTGGCGAGCGCGTTGCCCTGGCGGACGGCGACGATGTGGCCGTCGTGCTCGGCGAGCACCTCGGTCTCGGCGCCGACGGACTCCACCCAGGGGGCGCGGATGAAGACGCCCTCCACGGGGTCGCCCGTGATTCCCTTGACGTCGACCGATGCCTCGAACGACTCGTTCTGCCGGCCGAAGGCGTTGCGGCGCACGATCATGTCGATGCCGCCGATGGTCTCCTGGCCCGAGCGCGGGTCGAGGATCTTGTCGGCGAGCATGATCAGGCCCGCGCAGGTGCCGTAGACGGGCATGCCCTCGCGCACACGCGCGCGGAGGGGCTCCATCACGCCGAAGAGGACGGCCAGCTTGGAGATGGTGGTCGACTCGCCGCCGGGCAGGACGAGGCCGTCCACCCCGGCGAGTTCCTCGGGGCGCCGCACCGGCCTGGCCACGGCGTCGGCCGCGGCCAGGGCGATGAGGTGCTCCCGTACGTCGCCCTGGAGGGCCAGGACGCCTATGACAGGAGTGTTCATGACTCTTCGGTGTCTTCAGAAGGGGCCGTTTACCAGCCGCGGTTCGCGTAGCGCTCGGTCTCGGGGAGGGTGTCGCAGTTGATGCCGACCATGGCCTCGCCGAGGTTGCGGGACGCGTCCGCGATGATCTTCGGGTCGTCGTAGAAGGTGGTGGCCTTCACGATGGCGGCGGCGCGCTTGGCCGGGTCGCCGGACTTGAAGATGCCGGAGCCGACGAACACGCCCTCGGCGCCGAGCTGGCGCATCAGGGCCGCGTCGGCCGGGGTGGCCACACCGCCGGCGGAGAACAGCACCACCGGGAGCTTGCCCAGCTCGGCGACCTCCTTGACCAGCTCGTACGGGGCGCGCAGCTCCTTGGCGGCGGCGTACAGCTCGTGGTTGTCCAGGCCGCGCAGGCGGGCGATGTCGCCCTTGATCTGGCGCAGGTGGCGGACGGCCTCGACCACGTTGCCGGTGCCGGCCTCGCCCTTGGAGCGGATCATCGCGGCGCCCTCGGCGATGCGGCGCAGGGCCTCGCCCAGGTTGGTGGCACCGCACACGAACGGGGTGGTGAAGGACCACTTGTCGGAGTGGTTGACCTCGTCGGCCGGGGTGAGCACCTCGGACTCGTCGATGTAGTCCACGCCGAGGGACTGCAGCACCTGGGCCTCGACGAAGTGGCCGATGCGGGACTTGGCCATCACCGGGATGGAGACCGCGTCGATGATGCCCTCGATCATGTCCGGGTCGGACATACGGGCCACGCCGCCGTCCTTGCGGATGTCGGCCGGGACTCGCTCCAGGGCCATGACGGCGACGGCGCCCGCGTCCTCGGCGATCTTCGCCTGCTCCGGCGTGACGACGTCCATGATCACGCCGCCCTTGAGCTGCTCGGCCATGCCGCGCTTCACACGGGCGGTGCCGGTCTCGGGAGCCTGGTTCTCGGTGGTGGACACGGGTGACCTCACTGATGGGAAAGAGGGTTGGTGCTCCCCTGAGGAAACGCGAACCGACCAGGCCACAGCAAGGGCCAATGGCAAGCCGGTGGATCCTTTTGGTTCACCCGGGCTTCAGGAGACCCGCTCCACCAGGGCCGCGGGCGGCTCGTCGTCCATCTCGAAGGCCAGCGGGAAGGGAGCGTGGCCGGCCAGCCGGAACCAGCGGACCTTGCGGTGTTCGCGGAGTCTGCGGGCGGCCCCCACGGCGTCGTTGTGGAACCGGCGGGCCATCGGCACCCGGCGGACGGCCTCGGCCAGCTCACGGGCCGCCGCGTCACCGCCGGGGGCCTCGCGCACCGCCTCCACCTGGGCCGCGTGCTCGAACACCGCCCGCAGCGCCTGGCTCAGCTCGCTCTCGGCGACCTCCCGCTGCTCCTCCTCGGCCTGCCGGGCGGCGTGCGCTGCCTCGTAGAGCACGATCGAGGCGGCCGGGTCCAGCACGCCGGAGGTCGCCAGCTCCTGGGCCACCGAGGCGCGCCGCAGCAGCTGGGCGTCGAGCGCGGCCCGGGCGGCGTCCATCCGCACGTGCAGCCGGTCCAGCCGCCCGGCCGTCCAGCTGAGGTACACGCCGACGGCGACGAGCACGACGAGGATCCAGATGAGGGTTGCGGTCACGCCCGAAGGCTATCCGCCGCCCCACGGCCTCCTCCAAGCCGCCGGGGCCGGGGCCGCCGCGCTGTCCGGAAGCCAGTGCGGGCTCGTACCGGGCCGGTTGTCGCGTGGGGGCCGGGCGTTCGGCTTCCGGCGCCGGAGTGCCGGGGCGCCGGGTTCGAGGCGGCTCGTCCCGCTCCCTGAGGGTCCGGGGGCGCGCGAGCCGGGACGGCACCTCCCGCCCACGCCACGTACTCGGCGCGCGGGCTTCGCCGCTACCGCGGGCGGCCGGATCCCGGTGCGCGTCGCGGGGCTCGTGTGTCCGGGTCCGACTGGGGCCGCCGCCCCGCGTACGGCACACCCCGGGGTCCGGCACGCCGGTGACTTCGGGCGGCTGCGGCGGCCCGCCGGGGTCGATAGGGCCGCCAGGGACGGTAGGCCCGCCGGGGACGGTAGGCCCGCTGCGGAATCGGCACGGCGGCGGACCGGTGGCCGGCGGCCGTCCCGGACCCGTACGGCCGCAGGGCGGATCCGGCGCGCGCCGCTCCGGACGGGCCCCGGACAGGGGCCCGGCTCACACGCCGCCGGGGCCGGGGCCGGGGCCGCGCCCGCCCCGCGACCGGCGCGGCGTTCGCCCGGGCCCGCGCCCGCCCATATCAGTCCCGTGTCAGTCCCGTGCCAGGCCGAAGCGGGCCCGCAGGCCCGTCGCGCGTTCGTCCGTGGCGACCGCCGCCGCGCCCGCCGTCACCGTCTCGTAGACGGACAGGATGTCCGCGCCGACCGTCGACCAGTCGAAGCGCCGTACGTGGGCGCTGCCCCGCGCGCGCAGCTCGGCGAGGCGGGCGGGGTCGCCGAGCAGGCGTACGGCGGCCCCGGCCAGCGCGTCGGCGTCCTCGTTGGCGAACACCTCGCCGGCCTCGCCCTGGTCGAGGACCTGCACGAACGCGTCCAGGTCGGAGGCGAGCACGGGCGCGCCCGCCGACATCGCCTCGACCAGGATGATGCCGAAGCTCTCCCCGCCGGTGTTGGGCGCCACGTACAGGTCGACGCTGCGCAGCAGCCGGGCCTTGTCCTCGTCGCTGATCATGCCGAGGAACTCCACGCGCGGGCGCAGCTCCTCGGGCAGGTCGGCGACGGCCGCCTCCTCGTCGCCCCGCCCGGCCACCAGCAGCCGGGTCTCCGGCCGGGCCGCCAGGATCCCCGGCAGCGCCCGCATCAGCACGGGCAGCCCCTTGCGCGGCTCGTCGATCCGGCCGATGAACCCGATGGTGCCGCCCTGCCACTCGGGCCGGGGCTCGGCCTGGGCGAAGAAGTCCACGTCGACGCCGTTGGGGATGACCACCGCGTCCCCGCCGAGGTGCTCGACCAGCGTGCGCCGGGCGTACTCGCTGACCGCGATCCGCGCGCTGATCTTCTCCAGCGCGGCCTGGAGGATCGAGTAGGCGGCGATCATCGCGCGCGAGCGCGGGTTGGAGGTGTGGAAGGTGGCCACGATCGGGCCGGACGCCGCCCAGCAGGTCAGCAGGCCCAGCGAGGGCGAGGTCGGCTCGTGGATGTGCACCACGTCGAAGGCGCCCTCGTGCAGCCAGCGCCGTACCCGCGCGGCCGACAGGAAGCCGAAGTTCAGCCGGGCCACCGAGCCGTTGTACGGCACCGGGACCGCGCGGCCGGCGGAGACGACGTACGGCGGCAGCGGGGTGTCGTCGTCGGCCGGGGCGAGCACGGACACATCGTGGCCCAGGCGGAGGAAGTACTCGGCGAGGTCACGGATGTGGAACTGGACGCCACCGGGCACGTCCCAGGAGTACGGGCAGACGATCCCGATTCTCACGAGGGTCCCTTCGCGGGGTCGAGGTCGGCGAGCCACAGGCGCTGGAGCATGTGCCAGTCCTCCGGATGCTCGGCGATCCCGGCGGCGAAGGCGTCGGCCAGCGCCTGTGTCACTACAGACGTCTTCTCCGCGCGCGTACCTGACCCGGGTACCTCGATCGGGGGGTGAACCCGGCCCCGCATGACCGGCGAGTCGTCGTACCAGAGCGTGACGGGCAGCAGCAGCGCGCCCGTGTGCTGGGCGAGCAGGGCCGGACCGGCCGGCATGCGGGCCCGCTCCCCGAAGAAGTCGACCTCGACGCCGGAGGCGGACAGGTCCCGGTCGGCGACCAGGCAGACCAGGCCGCCGTCGCGCAGCCGCCGGGCCAGCGTGCCGAAGGCCGCTCCGCCGCTGTGCGGCAGCACCTCCATGCCGAGACCTTCGCGGTAGGCCACGAAACGGTCGTAGAGCGACTCCGGCTTCAGGCGCTCGGCGACCGTCGTGAACGGCGTTCGAAGCTCGGTGGTGACCCACGCCCCGGCCAGGTCCCAGTTGGCCAGGTGCGGCAGGGCGAGGACCACGCCCCGGCCGGCGGCCAGCCCGTCGGTCAGATGGTGCAGGTCCTCGGGGACGAAGCCGGCCTTCACCCGCTCCGCGCTCCAGGCCGGCAGCCGGAAGGACTCCATCCAGTACCGCAGGTACGAGCGCATGCCCGCGCGCGACAGCTCCGCCAGCCGCTCGGGGGACGCGCCGGGCACCACGCGCGCGTAGTTCGCCTCCAGGCGCCGTACCCCCTTGCCGCGCCGCTTCCAGGCGGTGTCGGCGATGGTCCGGCCCAGGCGCACGGCGACCGGCTCGGGGAGCTTCTTCACGGTGCTCCAGCCGAGGCCGTACAGCGCGTCGGCGAACCGGTCGGCGGCGCTCACCGCGCGGCCCCGCCGGCCTGGCCGGCCGCCGCCTCGGCCTCCGCGGACTCACGGCGGACGGTGACCACCCGCTGCACCAGGGTGACCAGGCTGCCCGCCGCGACGATCCACAGCGCGATCGGCAGCAGCCACTGGATGCCCGGCACACCGAACTTGTGCAGGCCCGCGAAACCGGCCGCGACCAGCGAGATCACCAGCCGCTCGGCGCGTTCGACGAGCCCGTTGACGGCGACCGGCAGCCCGATCGACTCGCCGCGCGCCTTGGTGTACGACACCACCTGGCCGCTGGCCAGGCAGAAGATCGACACGGCACACAGCACGTTGTCGTCGCCGCGGCCCGCGTACCAGAGCGCGAAACCGCCGAAGATCGCGCCGTCGGCGACCCGGTCCAGGGTGGAGTCCAGGAAGGCGCCCCAGCGGCTGGAGCGGCCCAGCTGGCGGGCCATGTTGCCGTCGACCAGGTCCGAGAAGACGAACAGGGTGATCACGACCGTGCCCCAGAAGAACTCCCCCCTGGGGTAGAAGACCAGCGCCCCCGCGACCACCCCGGCCGTGCCGATGAGCGTCACCGTGTCAGGGCTCACCCCCCGCCGGATGAGAAACGCGGCGAACGGTGTGAGGACACGCGTGAAGAATGCACGCGCGTACTTGTTCAGCATGGCCTTCCCGACGGTCGGTGACGCCGCGGCCCCTGCTGGCCGCCGGCTGGCCCATCGTAGCCACGCGCGCGCGTGGCCGACGGGCGGGCACCCGCGGCCGCTGCCCGGAAGCGGTGCGCGCGGCGCCCCACGAGGCCGGCGTGACGGAAACGGACAATAGCGCGCACTCTTCGTAGTCCTTCGTATGGACGCAACGTGACGGGAGTGGAAAGCTCGAATAACCGCGGGCGTCGCCGGAGCCGCCAGAGCACGCGGATCCCGCGTGTCCGCGCCCACAGTGACCTCACCGTGCACGGGAGGCAGGATCATGGGCGACAAGGCACAGACACACCACCCCGGAGCCGCCGGCAGGGCTCTCACGGCCGACCGGCCCACCTCCGTACGGAACGTGGTGCTGGTCGGCCACACCGGTTCGGGAAAGACGACCCTCGTGGAGGCCCTCGCGCTCACCGCGGGGGCGGTGAACCGGGCGGGCCGCGTGGAGGACGGCGGCACCGTCTCCGACTACGACGACATCGAGCACCGCCAGCAGCGCTCGGTCCAGCTCTCCCTGGTACCGGTCGAATGGGACGGCATCAAGGTCAACCTGCTCGACACCCCCGGATACGCCGACTTCGTCGGGGAACTGCGGGCCGGGCTGCGCGCCGCGGACGCGGCCCTCTTCGTCGTCTCGGCCTCGGACGGCGTCGACGGCTCCACCCGGATGGTGTGGGAGGAGTGCGCGGCCGTCGGCATGCCCCGCGCCATCGTGATCACCCACCTGGAGGCCGCCCGCGCGAACTTCGAGGAGATGACCCGGATCTGCGCGGAGGCCTTCGGCGGCGACGACCCCGACGCCGTACTGCCGCTGTACCTGCCGCTGCGCGGCCCCGAGGGACCCGACGGACACGCACCGGTCACCGGCCTGGTCGGCCTGCTCTCGCGGAAGCTGTACGACTACTCGACCGGCGAGCGCAAGGAGTCCGAGCCCGGCGAGGACCAGCTGCCCGGCATCGAGGAGGCCCGCGACCGGCTCATCGAGGGGATCATCGCCGAGAGCGAGGACGAGACCCTCATGGACCGCTACCTGGGCGGCGAGCAGGTCGACGTCAAGACCCTGGTCCAGGACCTGGAGCGGGCCGTGGCGCGCGGCTCCTTCCACCCCGTGCTGGCCGCCGCGCCCGCCGCCGAGGGCGCCCGGCAGGGACTCGGCACCGTGGAACTGCTGGAACTGGTCACCGGCGGCTTCCCCACCCCCTTCGAACACCCCATGCCCCAGGTCACCACGATCGACGGCAGGCCGCGCGAGCTGAAACCGTGCGACACCGACGGCCCCCTGGTCGCCGAGGTCGTCAGGACCTCCTCCGACCCCTACGTGGGCCGGCTCTCCCTGGTCCGCGTCTTCTCCGGCACCCTCCGCCCGGACCAGCCGGTGCACGTCTCCGGGCACGGCCTCGCCGACCGCGGCCACGAGGACCACGACGTGGACGAGAAGGTCGGCACCCTGTCCATGCCCTTCGGCAAACAGCAGCGCCCGGTCACCCACGCCGTCGCCGGCGACCTGGTGTGCGTGGCCAAGCTGGGCCGCGCCGAGACCGGCGACACCCTCTCCGCCAAGGATGACCCGCTGCTGATGGAGCCCTGGCAGATGCCCGACCCGCTGCTGCCGGTCGCCATCCGGGCGCACAGCAAGGCCGACGAGGACAAACTCTCCCAGGGCCTGGCCCGGCTGGTCGCCGAGGACCCGACGATGCGCCTGGAACAGAACCAGGACACCCACCAGGTCGTCCTGTGGTGCCTGGGCGAGGCGCACGCCGACGTCGCCGTGGAACGGCTGCGCAGCCGCTACGGCGTCCAGGTCGACGTCGTCCCGCACAAGGTCTCCCTCCGGGAGACGTTCGCCACCAGGGCCACCGGGCGGGGCCGGCACGTCAAGCAGTCCGGCGGGCACGGCCAGTACGCCATCTGCGAGATCGAGGTGGAGCCGCTGCCGGGCGGCTCGGGCATCGAGTTCGTGGACAAGGTGGTCGGCGGCGCGGTGCCCCGGCAGTTCGTCCCGTCCGTCGAGAAGGGCGTCCGCGCCCAGGCCGCCAAGGGCGTCGCCGCCGGATACCCCCTGATCGACGTCCGGGTCACGCTGCTGGACGGCAAGGCACACTCGGTGGACTCCTCCGACGCCGCCTTCCAGACGGCGGGCGCGCTCGCCCTGCGCGAGGCCGCCGCGGACGCGCGCATCCATCTGCTGGAACCGGTCGCCGAGGTGAGCGTGCTCGTCGGCGACGCCTACGTGGGCGCCGTGATGAGCGACCTCTCCAGCCGCCGCGGCCGGCTGCTCGGCACCGAGCAGGCCGGCTCCGGGCGGACGCTGATCCGCGCCGAGGTGCCCGAGTTCGAGATCGGCCGGTACGCCGTCGACCTGCGCTCGCTCTCGCACGGCACCGCCCGCTTCGACCGCGCCTACGCCCGGCACGAACCGATGCCGCCGCAGATCGCCGAACGCGTCCGCGCACAGGCCGGGGACGAGGGGTAGCACGGAAGCACCGGACCGGCGCACGGGCGGGCGGCTTCGGCCGTCCGCCCACGGCTGTCGGTGCCGGCCGATACGCTGATCACCTGACGACGTCGTGCCGCCGCCCACCCGGCGGCGGCCCGGCGACCGGTCCAACAGGTGTGCGGAGCAAGGAAGTCGGGAAGGCCGCAGGCACGGCACCGGCGGCGATAGGGGCGGGGAATGTCGATAGGAACGGAGTGGGACGGGCCCCAGGTACCCGTCTCGGTCGGCGAGGGACAGGCGGCGACCGCCGCGCTGGCCTCCGCGGCATACCGGGACAGCCCGATCGAGAAGATCAAAGAGGCCGACAACGAGTGGCACCAGTCGACCGTCAAGGCCGGCCGGATCAAGATGTTCCGGCCCAACCTGGGCGAGGCGTTCTCCCGGGCCCTCGTGGACCGGATGCTGTCCCCCGGCCGCAAACCGCTCATCCAGTCCTTCGGCACCGAACCGCAGTTCGTGGTCGAACACGCCCTGGCCGCCAACAACATCCGCCGGGAGCGGGACAACCGCCTGACGGTCATCACCGTCGTCTGCGGCCTCGTCTTCCTGCCCGGGTTCATCGCCTGGCTGCTCGTCTTCCTGCTGCGCTCCTTCGTCGCCCGGCGCGACGACAAGCGGGCCGGGACACTGGCCACCACCCTCCTGCTGGGCGTCGGTCTGCTCGCCGCGCTGTTCCTGGTCAAGATGCCGTTCTCCGGCTTCTGGGCGTGGTACGCCCGCGCGGCCGTCGTCGCCCCCGTGGTCGGCTGGTACCTGGCCAAGCAGCTGTGCGAACGCACCGCCAAGGACCTGCGCGCGCGCTGGGACGGCCTGCTCTCCGGGACCAGCGTCGGCGCCAAGATCCCGGAGGCCGTGCCCCGCGGCCCCGACCAGACCGCCGCCGAGGAGCTGCGCCAGTCCCTGGCCCGGTTGAGCGCCGAGCAGCAGTCCAACGCGGTCTTCTACGCCGGCCCCAAGGGCATACTCGGCATGGGCACCCGCTGGGGCGCCTGGCAGCTCGCCGAGGACCTGGTGCCCGCCGACCCCGGCCGGGAGATCCACCCCTTCCGCAGCTGGGACGTGATACGCGCGATCCACGACAAGCTGTCCCTGCTGGAACGCGGCCCGCTGCACACCGGCGGCTTCCCCAAGCCCTCCGTACGGCACTGGATCGTCACGCCCATCGGCGAGAAGGCCACGGCGGTGTCCCGGCCCGAGGGCGCCGACGTCGAGGCGTTCCAGGTCAAGCCGCACGCCATACAGGAGATCTGCAACAAGCAGCAGTTCGGCAGCGGCGACCGGCACTACCTGGGCGTGCAGTGGACCCTGTGGGACGGCCAGCTGGTGATCACCATGCTGATCACCGTCACCGTGCTGCACCAGACCCTGCGCATCGAGGTCACCGGGCACGCGCTCGGGCCGGTGAACTCCCTGTTCACCAGCAAGCCGGAGGCACCGACCAAGGAAGTCGCCAAGTCCCTCAAGCCCTGGGAGAACCGCACGATCAAGCTGCCGCTGGTCACCACCGACGAGGTCGTACGGCTCGCCGTCCGCGCCCCGCTCACCTGGTATCCGCCGCTGCTGAACTGGCTCGGCGGCTCCCTCGGCCTGCCCGAGCCGTTCGGCCTGCGGCACGCCTGGGCCGACCAGCCGTGGCGCCATCGTTTCATGGCCGACGACGCGCTGCGCGCGGCCACGCCGGTGCTGCGCGTGGTGCACTCGGCTGCGATCAAGGTATTGGAGGAGAACGGCGTGGACACCGAGAAGTTCGGCGCCCGCTCGTCGTTCCTCAGCGGCAACGTCCAGGACCCGACGCCGAGGAAGGCCGACCTCTACGACGCCTGACCGGGTGCCCTCCGAGGAGGGCACCCCGTCGTACGCCTAGGCGGCCGGCCAGGAGTCCGCGAGCATCTTGCGGGTGTCGGCCAGCAGCTGCGGCAGCACCTTCGTGTGGCCCACCACCGGCATGAAGTTCGTGTCCCCGCCCCAGCGCGGCACGATGTGCTGGTGCAGATGCGCGGCGATGCCGGCGCCCGCGACGGAGCCCTGGTTCATGCCGATGTTGAACCCGTGCGCGCCGGACGCGGTGCGCAGGGCCGTCATCGCCTGCTTGGTCAGCTCCGCCAGCTCGGCGGTCTCCGGCCCGGTCAGCTCGGTGTAGTCGGCCACATGCCGGTAGGGCACGGTCATCAGATGGCCGCCGTTGTACGGGTACAGGTTGAGCACGGCGTACACCTGCTCACCGCGCCGCACGATCAGCCCGTCCTCGTCCGACTTGGCCGGGATCGAGCAGAAGGGGCAGCCGTCGTCGGCCCCCGGACCGGTCGGCTTGTTCTCGCCCTGGATGTAGGCCATCCGGTGGGGCGTCCACAGGCGCTGGAACGCGTCCTGCGTCCCCACTCCGATCTGCTGCTCCGGCTCACTCGTCATGCTAGGCAGCATATGGCGTCACCCCGGCCCGCCGTGCGGCCGGGGCGGACTCGGGTCACCGCCGCGCACGAGCGGGCCCCCGGGACGGTGGTCCCGGGGGCCGCGGCGCCGGTGCGGATCAGACCTGGGTCCGCTCCGTCACGATCTGCTCGATCTTCGCGATGGCCTCGTCGAACGGGATGCCGTTCTCCTGCGAGCCGTCGCGGTAGCGGAAGGACACCGAGCCGTTGGACATGTCCTCGTCGCCGGCGATGACCATGAACGGCACCTTCTGCTTCTGCGCGTTCCTGATCTTCTTCTGCATGCGGTCCGAGGAGGAGTCCACGTCGACGCGCAGGCCCTTCTTCTTGGCCGCGGTCGCGAACTTCTGGAGGTACTCCACGTGCGCGTCGCCGATCGGGATGCCGATCGCCTGGACCGGGGCCAGCCACGCCGGGAAGGCGCCCGCGTAGTGCTCCAGCAGGACGGCGAAGAACCGCTCGATGGAGCCGAACAGCGCGCGGTGGATCATGACCGGGCGCTGCTTGGAGCCGTCCGGGCCGGTGTACTCCAGGTTGAACCGCTCGGGCAGGTTGAAGTCGAGCTGGATGGTCGACATCTGCCAGGTCCGGCCGATGGCGTCCTTCGCCTGCACGGAGATCTTCGGGCCGTAGAAGGCGGCGCCGCCCGGGTCCGGAACCAGGGGCAGGCCCTGCTTCTCGGCGACCTGGCGCAGGGTCTCGGTCGCCTCCTCCCAGACCTCGTCGGAGCCGACGAACTTCTCCGGGTCCTTGGTCGACAGCTCCAGGTAGAAGTCGGTGAGGCCGTAGTCCCGCAGCAGGCCGAGGACGAAGGTGAGCGTCTTGTCCAGCTCCTCGGACATCTGCTCACGGGTGCAGTAGATGTGCGCGTCGTCCTGGGTGAAGCCCCGCGCGCGGGTCAGGCCGTGCACGACGCCCGACTTCTCGTACCGGTACACGGTCCCGAACTCGAACAGGCGCAGCGGCAGTTCGCGGTAGGACCGGCCGCGCGCGTCGAAGATCAGGTTGTGCATCGGGCAGTTCATGGGCTTGAGGTAGTAGTCCACGCCCTCGTCGAGCTGCATGGGCGGGTACATGCCCTCGGCGTACCAGTCCAGGTGCCCGGACGTCTCGAAGAGCTTCCCCTTCGTGGCGTGCGGGGTGTAGACGAACTCGTAGCCCTCTTCCTCGTGGCGGCGGCGCGAGTAGTCCTCCATCACGCGGCGGACGATGCCGCCCTTGGGGTGGAAGACGGCCAGGCCGGAGCCGATCTGCTCGGGGATCGAGAAGAGGTCCAGCTCGGTGCCGAGCTTGCGGTGGTCGCGCTTCTCGGCCTCGGCGAGGAAGTCGAGGTACGCCTTCAGCTCGTCCTTGGACGGCCAGGCGGTGCCGTAGATGCGCTGGAGCATCGGGTTCTTCTCGCTGCCGCGCCAGTAGGCGGCGGCGTTGCGCATCAGCTTGAACGCCGGGATGAGCCGGGTCGAGGGCAGGTGCGGACCGCGGCACAGGTCCTTCCAGCACAGCTCGCCGGTCTTGGCGTCCAGGTTGTCGTAGATCGTCAGCTCGCCGGCGCCGACCTCGACGTCCGCGCCGTCGTCGTGCGAGGCGGAGCCCTTGAGGCCGATCAGCTCCAGCTTGTACGGCTCGTCCGCCAGCTCCTCGCGGGCCGCCTCGTCGGTGACGACACGGCGGGCGAACTTCTGCCCGCGCTTCTGGATCTCCTGCATCTTCTTCTCGATGGCCTTGAGATCCTCGGGCGTGAACGGCTTGTCCACGTCGAAGTCGTAGTAGAAGCCGTCCTTGACGGGCGGGCCGATGCCCAGCTTGGCCTCGGGGAACAGCTCCTGCACGGCCTGCGCCATGACGTGCGCGGTGGAGTGGCGCAGGATGTTCAGGCCGTCCTCGGACGAGATCTCGACGCCCTCGACCTCGTCGCCGTCGGACAGTGCGTACGTGAGGTCCTTCAGCTCGCCGCCCACGCGTGCGGCGATGATCGAGCGCTCGCCCGCGAAGAGGTCGGCGGCCGTAGTGCCCGTCGTCACCACGCGTTCTTCCCGCTCGGAATCGCGTTGGATGATCACACGGACGTCTGACACCGGTCTCTCCTGACTGAAGGTGGGGTGCGGCGCCATACCAGGAGCGCGCGCACAGGCGATCGTACCGACCCGACGGCACCGACCGCGAAACGGTCACCCTCGGTCCGCGTCCGGTCACCCGTCCCCGCCGGTCTCCTCGGGGAAGCCGGGGTACTCCTGGAGGGACCTCAGCAGCCGGTCCCGTTCGGCGTCGTCCACGGGTACGGCGACGACACCGGAGGCGCCGGTGAGTACGCGGAAGCCGCCGCGGCGCTCCAGCCGGCCCCGCACACGGACGGGCCTCGCGGGACGCGTGCAGGGCGTGGTGGAGGCGGACGGCGAGGGGGCGGCGGCGCCGGGCGCCGTGGTAGCCGGCCCGGGCGTGGGTGGCGAGGGCGGCGGCGAGCAGCAGGTGCCGGGTGGCGGAGCGCGGCCGGTCGTCGGCGCTCCGGGGGGCAGCACCGGCGGGGCCGCCGGGGGTGTCGCGCCACCAGCGGGTCTCGTCGCTGGGTACGGCCAGGGCGATCAGGATCTTGGGTACGGAGACGGGGCTGCGGGCGAGTCGGTGAGCAGCCGGCCGCGGCGGTATCGGCGTGCGGACAGCCGACCTGGAGTGTCTCCATGCGGGCGGTGGTGACGAGGGTGGCCAAGCCCAAGTTCCTTCCATGACCGTTGTGTTGCCGCTGTGGGCCGCTGAACTGCGCGGACTCGTACTCCTGTTGCCTCCGGGCGGCGTACGGCGCAAACGGGCCGGGTATCACCAAACGGCAGAAGTCGGGACGTCAGCTGCCGTGGGTGAGCGAGGAGTTGGGATGACGACCTGGTACGAGGGGCCGCTGGCCGCCTTCGACACGGAGACGACGGGCGTGGACGTGGAGACCGACCGGATCGTGTCGGCCGCCGTCGTCGTCCAGGACGCGCCGGGGACCCGGCCCCGGGTGTCGCGCTGGCTGGTGAATCCGGGGGTGCCGGTGCCGGCGGAGGCGACGGCGGTGCACGGGCTGACGGAGGAGCACCTCCAGCACAACGGGCGCTGGCCGGCGCCGGTGATGTACGAGATAGCCGAGCAGCTGGCGGAGCACGCGACGCTGGGCCGCCCGCTGGTGGTGATGAACGCGCCGTTCGATCTGACGCTGCTGGACCGGGAGTTGCGCCGGCACCGCGCGTCGTCGCTGGCGCGCTGGTTCGACTCGGTGCCGCTGAAGGTGCTGGATCCGCGGGTGCTCGACCGGCAGCTGGACCGGTACCGCAAGGGCCGCCGCACGCTGGGCGATCTGTGCGGGCACTACGGCGTGACGTTGCGGGGCGCGCATGACGCGGCGGCGGACGCGCTGGCCGCGCTGGATGTCGTACGGGCGCTGGGGCGGCGTTTCGCGACCCGGCTGGAGCGGCTGTCCCCGGCCGAGTTGCACGCGCTCCAGGTGGAGTGGCACGCGGCGCAGGCGCGCGGGTTGCAGGCGTGGTTCGCGCGCAGTGGTTCGGAGGAGACGGTGTGCCCGGAGTGGCCGCTGCGGCCGGAGCTGCCGGCGGCGGCGTGATCCGGGCTCCGGCGGGAGGGCGGTAGGAGATACGAAGAAGGCCGGTCCGCTGTGGCGGACCGGCCTTTCCCGGTGGGCGATACTGGGATCGAACCAGTGACCTCTTCGGTGTGAACGAAGCGCTCTCCCGCTGAGCTAATCGCCCGGGAACGCACTGAACAATACAGGTCCGGGCGCCCTTCGTTCAAACCGCGTCCAGGCGGCGCAGCAGTCCGCGCCGCCCGGCCCGCATCATCAGGCGGTGATTGAGGCGGAAGAGGGGTCGTCCGGGCAGGGCGAGCCGCCTGAGCAGGGGCCGGCCCACGCGGACGTCCTGTTCGTAGTGGGCGAGGGTGCCGGGGCCGTCGGCGGTGATCGTCCAGCGGGCCCAGCCCCGGAGGTCTCCGGAGAGGGTGGCCTCGATGACGCCGGCGGCCGGGTCGCGGCGGGTCTGCCGCAGGGTGGCGGTGAGGGCGAGGGGCAGCGCGGAGCGGATGACGACGAGGCCGGTGTGCTCGGCCAGGCGGGTCGCCGACCGCACCTGGGGCCACCACCGGGGGTAGTCGTCGGCCCGCTCCAGCACCGCGTAGACGGCGGCCGGCGGTGCGGGCAGGGGCCAGGTGCTGTGGAAGCGGTAGTGGTGGGGGTCCATGGGGCGAGTGTGCCGGGGTGGTCGCGGGAATCTGAGTACGCGTACTCATGTGCCCCGCCGTGGGCCGGGTCACACTCGGAGGGCGAGCGCCGCCGCCCGTGCTGCGGCGCTCCCCCAGCCGCCTTCCGGCTAGCCCGGCATCCTGTGGCCGAGCAGGGCGAGGTTCTCGATGGCGGCGAGGCCGTAGAGGGCGGTGTCGTTGGTGGACACCCAGGCCGCCTCGTCGCTCTCCACGAGGGCGGCCGGTCCGGTCAGCTTCTCGGTCTTCCAGGGGGAGGACTCGGTGTAGCCGTCGGAGCCGTAGAACTTGGCCCAGGCGCGTTCGGCGAGGGCCGCGTCGCCGGTCTGTACGGCGGCGTAGGCGTCGAGGCGCGAGTGGCCCTGGAAGAGCAGCAGGCTGCCGAAGTGGGTGCCGTAGCGGGCGGCCTGTTCGGCCTTGGTGGCGTTGAAGTAGCGGCAGTAGTCCAGGTATGCCTCCTTGAACTCCGGCATGTCGACGAGGTGGATGAGTTCGGCGCACAGTTCGTTGAGTCCGAAGACGGCCGAGAGGTGGGAGACGGAGACGGCCGGCTTGTCGGCGACGGCGAACTCGCCGGTGTCGAGGTCGTACAGTCCGCTGCCCTGGACGAAACCGTTGGGCTGGGCGGCGATGCCCGCCATCGTGGACAGCACGCGTGCCTTGGCCTTCTCCCACTTGGGGCCCTTGCGTTCCCACTCGGTGAGCCAGGCCGACACCAGGCCGCTCCAGTCGGTGCCGAAGCCGATGGACAGGGCGTGCCGGTCGGGGGTGTAGGGGTCGGTGCGGACCTTGCGCTGGGGGTCGAGGGCGAGGAAGGTCTCGTCGGAGTCGACGTTGGCGTGCATGAGGTCGCCGACGCGTTCGTCGGCGGTGAGGAAGTAGTAGAAGCGCCGGTAGGTGGTGTTGGCGATGCGCTGCTGTTTGGCGCTGTCGGCGAAGTGCTGGACGCCGTGCCGGGTGCCGAGGCCCGCCCAGGTGCCGAGGTGGTAGACGTCGACCTCGCCGGTGTGCCGGGTCATGGCCTCGGCGAAGCGGAAGATGTCGGAGCGGCCGCTCCTGAGGTAGGCGTACCAGAGCCACAGGTCGGGTGAGAGCTCGGAGTTGTCCCAGGCGTAGCCGCCGATGTCGTAGCGCCATGCGTGCCGGGCGGAGTCGTAGGTGTGCATGATGTCGCCGTAGTCCCAGAAGCCGTACCAGCGGCGCGTCTCCACCTGGTCCTTGTAGTAGGTGAAGAGGAAGTCGAGGTGGTCCTCGATCCTGGCCTTGGCGGGGGTGGAGCGGTCGGGCTCGGAGTACAGGCCGGGGCCGAAGACCTCGGCCTTGATGAGCTGCCCGGGCGGGGCGGCGAGCTGCGGCGGGACGCGTACGGCTTCGGCCTGCCGGGCGAGGGTGTCGGCGGTGGGGGTGGAGTCGTTGGCCCAGAAGAGGAGTTCGGAGGTACGGGCGATGCCGTAGGGGGTGCCGAAGCCGGGCTCGTGGTCCTCGTAGGTGATGTTGAGGCCCTCGAGCTGTTCGGCGTAGGTGTCCTGGCCCATGCCGTCGTGGTAGAAGCGCAGGTCCATGGGCTGGGCCTCGGGTGACCAGAGCCAGAGGGTGACGGTGGCCTGGTCGGTGTGGGCGTCGCGGATGTCGAGCTGGGCGGGGAACTTCTCCCAGAAGTCGCGCAGGCCGAAGGAGAGGCCGCCGCTCGCGCCGCCGACGTAGCCGAATCCGGAGGCGCGCCGGCCGCCGCCGGCGGTGATCCAGCCGTGGCCCTTCTTGGTGCGCTTGCGGACGGTGAAGCCGTCGGCGGAGAGCTGGGCGAGGGTGTAGTCGCCCCAGTGCGGGATGTACCGCAGGCGGGTGGTGACCCGCTGGTCCCAGGTGGCGGGGTCGGGGAGCCTCTTCCCCTCGTACTGGGCGGCCTGGACGGCGGCGCCGGGGTCGCGGCGCAGTCCGGTGATGCCCTGGACGGCCTCGCGCAGCAGTCCGGTGCCCTCGCCGCCGATGCGGATGTGCCGGTCGTAGGCCGGGTCGCGCATCGGCACGGTGAAGCGGACGCCGAGGCCGCGGATGAAGTCGCCGCTCGCCTTGCCTGGCTCCTGCTTCCCGTCGTAGGTGAGGGTGTGCACCATGCGGAAGGAGTCGGAGCCGGCGTAGAAGTACAGGCGGAGGGAGAACGGCAGCCATTCCCGGCCCCCCTTGCGGTGTCTGCCGTCGACGCGGACGACGGCCCGGACCGGTCCGTCCTGTTCCACGGTGACGGCGGAGACGGCGCCGTCGAAGCGTTCGGTCCTGACCGTGCCCTGGTCCTCGTCCTCGATCTCGGGCTGGCGGAGGAGGACGAGCCGGCCGTTCCGGGCGATCTCGGTGGAGCCGCGGGTGACGGACTTGATGAGCGTGGAGCCGTTCTTGCCGATCTTCGCGGTGATGACGCCGGTGGAGACGTCGATGGTGCCGCCGCCGCTGTCGACGGTGACCTTCCGCGCGGGCTCGGCGGGGGTGCCCGTGGTGAGCGTGAGCCTGC
Source organism: Streptomyces sp. SudanB182_2057 (assembly GCF_964272715.1). Lineage (NCBI taxonomy): Bacteria > Bacillati > Actinomycetota > Actinomycetes > Kitasatosporales > Streptomycetaceae > Streptomyces > Streptomyces sp. SudanB182_2057. Next base: position 6,701,112 of record NZ_OZ186798.1, on the reverse strand, counting down.
CGGTGCCGGTGCCGACGGCGTGGGCGGTCCATTTCAGGGAGCCGTCGGGCCAGTAGGCGAGCGGCCAGGTCTGCACGGGGACGGGCCCGCCGTCGGCGTCGGTGACCGCGAAGGACTGGTCCGGCTGGTGGGCGCCCATCGGCCAGGGCACGCCGACGGTGGTCCCGGGCGCGGCGCCGAGGCCGCCGTCCTCCAGCCAGTCCAGGGTCACCGGGTCGGCACCGTCGGCGGCGGCAGCGGGCGCGGCCCCGGCGTCCCGGGCGCCGAGGGCCCAGCTGAACTGGGCGGCCGCTCCGGCGACGGCGGCGGCCTTGAGGAGGGACCTGCGGGGTATGGGGGACATGACCTTTCCTTCCGTTGAGGCGCTGTGGTCAGGGGCATGACAGCGGTGGCGGTGGTTACGAGGCTCGGGGCGCGGGTCGCGAGAGGGGCGGCGGTCCGGCGGCGCCCGGCTCCGGGGACCGCCCGTTCAGCGGCGCCCGGCTCCCCCAGACCGCCCGTTCGGCGAAGCCGGGGTCCGGGCCGCGGGTCCCAGGGCGCCAGTCCTCGGCGGACGCGAATTCCAGGGGGCATCCGTCATCGGATGCCGCGAGTTCCGGCGGCTACCGAATCTCCGGCGTTGCCGGTCGCCCGGTGGCGCCGCACTCCGCGGGCCGCCGCTTCCCGGCCCGTCCGGCGCCGGACGGGGCACCGTCGGTCCCGACGGCGGCCGGGCTCGGCGGTGGCCGGGCTCGGCGGTGGCCGGGCTCGGCGGTGGCCGGGCTCGGCGGTGGCCGGACTCGGCGGTGGCCGGACTCGGCGGTGGCCGGACTCAGCGGCGGCGGTGGCGTTCCTCGACGGCGACGGCCGCCGCGGCCACGGCTCCCAGCACGGGGACCGCCAGCGGGGCGATGAGCAGGGCGGAACAGCAGGTCAGGGCGGCTCCGGCGACCAGCAGGAAGGAGCCCGCGGGATCCCGTACGGTACGCCGCCCGGCGTCGGCGAGCAGGGTCCGCCAGCGCTCCCCCGGCGCCCACACCGCCGCCGCCCGCAGCCCGGCCACCGCGAGCCCGAGCAGCGCGAGCAGTCCCACGGCCCCGACCAGGGGGCCGCCGGGCAGCCCGGCGCGTACGGCCCGGACGTCCAGCCAGGCGACCGCCGCGGCGACCCAGCCGACGGCGCCGACGGCCCATCCCCCGCGCAGCGCACGGCGGAAGTCGGTGGTGAACTCCCGCCATCCGCCGCCCTGGTGGGCGGTACGCCGGCGCAGGTGCCGGGCCCCGGCGGCGAACGCGGCCGGGTAGGTGACCACACCGAGGCAGGCCACCGCGATCCACACCCCGGTCAGCAGGGACTCGGCGAAGACGCCGTAGCGCTCCGCGAAACCGGACTCCCGGCGCGGCCGCACCCGAGCTTGGGACATGGTTCAGCCCTTCAGTCCGGAGGTCGCCATGCCGTCGATCAGATAGCGCTGGAAGGCGAGGAAGAACAGCAGCACCGGCAACAGCGCGACCAGTGACATGGCGATCATGCCGCCGTAGTTGGCGGCGACGCCGTCGGAGTCGCGGAACATCATCAGGCCCAGGGAGACGGTGTACTTGCCGGGCTCGTTGAGGTAGATCAGCGGGCCCATGAAGTCGTTCCAGGCGTTGATGAAGGTGAAGATCGCGCTGGTGATGAGCGCGGGCCGGCACAGCGGCAGCACGATCGACCAGTAGGTGCGCAGGTGCCCGCAGCCGTCGAGGCGGGCGGCCTCGTCCAGTTCCCGGGGCAGGTTCCGCATGAACTGCACCATGAGGAAGACGAAGAAGGCCTCGGTGGCGAGGTACTTGCCGATCAGCAGCGGGACGTAGGTGTTGACCAGCTCCAGCTTCTGGAACATCACGTACTGCGGGATCAGCAGCACGTGGTACGGCAGCAGGAGCGTGCCGATCATGAGGGAGAACAGCAGGTTGCGCCCGGCGAACTTGACGCGCGCGAAGGCGTAGGCGGTCAGCGAGCAGGAGACCAGGACGCCGACGACCGCGCCGCCCGCGTAGAGCAGGGAGTTCTGGAAGAACGTCCAGATCCTGATGTCCGCTATGCCGTCGGCGAGGCCCTTGAAATTGGACAGGATGGGGTGGGACGGGAACAGCGTGAGGCTGTTGATGATGTCCTTGCTGGGCTTGAACGAGGCGCCGATCACCCAGACGACCGGGTAGAGAATGACGGCCAGGATCAGCAGGGCACCGAGGTGCCAGGCGAGGGAGCCGGCCCGCCGTCGGCCGGGGCCCGGGGTCCGGGTGCCGGCCGCGCGCACCGGGGCCTTGGTCATGGTGGCGCTCATCGGGCGTCCTCCTCGTAGTGCACCCACTTCTTCTGGGACCAGAAGAGGACGGCCGTCACCAGGGCCACGGCGAGCAGCAGCATCCAGGCCATGGCGGAGGCGAAGCCCATCTGGGCGTTCTTGAAGCCCTGCTGGTAGAGGTAGCAGGTGTAGACGAGCGTGGCGTCGGCCGGTCCGCAGGCGGTGTTGGAGACGACGTAGGCCGAGCCGAAGATCTGGAACGAGTGGATGGTCTCCAGCAGCACGTTGAAGAACAGCACGGGGGAGATCATCGGCAGGGTGATGTTCCAGAACCTGCGCAAGGGCCCGGCGCCGTCCATCTCGGCCGCCTCGTACAGTTCCCTGGGCACCTGCTTGAGCCCGGCCAGGAAGATGACCATGGGCGCCCCGAACTGCCAGACGGTCAGCGCGACCAGGGAGTACATCACCCAGTCGGCGTTGCCGACCCAGCCGCCGACGTGGAAGCCGAGGAAGGTCTGCGTGCGGTCCACGACGGCGCCGTCGGAGAACAGCGAGCGCCAGACGAAGCCGACCGAGACGCTCGCGCCGATGAGCGAGGGGGCGTAGAAGGCGGCCCGGTAGAAGGCCTGGCCGCGGCGGCTCTGCGCGAGGAGCAGGGCGACGCCCAGGGCGAGCAGCAGCTTGAGCGGGGTGCCGATGACGACGTACTTGGCCGTCACCTCCACCGACTTCTGCCAGCGCGGGTCGTCGAACATCTTGGTGAAGTTGTCGAGACCGACCCACTTGGGGCTGGTGAAGAGGTTGTAGTCGGTGAACGCGAAGTAGAGGGAGGCGATCATCGGGCCCGCGGTCAGCAGCAGGAACCCGGCGAGCCACGGGGACATGAACAGATAGCCGGCGAGGTTCTCCCGCCGCCGGCCCGGCCGCCCCGTCCTCGCGGTGGCGGCCCGGCGCGCGCCGCGGGTCGCGGGCACGGAGTCCTTGACGAGCGTCACGGCGTTTCCCATCAGGCCTGGAAGGCGGCTTCGGCCTCGGTGAAGAACTGCTTCACCGCGTCGGAGACCTTGGACTTGCCCTGTCCGAGGTCGCCGCCGATGCGCAGGAAGGCGGACTCGATGGTGTCGGCGCCGGAAGGGTGCGGGGTGATCGCGCCGAGGACGCCGGCCTTGGCGGTGTCCTCCTCGTACTGCGCGATCTCCTTGTTGACCGCGTCGGCCGGCTGGTAGGCCGCGAACTGCTCGGTGCTGGTGAGGATGCCGCGGTCGTAGCCCATGATCTTGCCGACTTGGGGGTCGTGGACCATGAAGTCGATGAACCGCGCGACCTCCTCGGGGTGCGAGGTGCGGGCGGAGGCGCTGAGCATCAGGGAGGCGAGGTACTGGCCGGTGTGCTTGCCGTCCATGGTGGGGATGGGCGCGAGGCCGTACTCGCTGTCGCCCTCGGCCGAGTAGCGGACGGTGAAGTTGTCCCAGGTGAACTCCGAGGCGCCGTGACCGGCGGAGAGGGAGGACTTGGGCTTGTCCTGCTGGACGACCTTGGGGTCGGTGACCACACCGGCCCTGACCCGGCCCAGGCCGTCCGTCCACCACTCCGTCAGGTCGGCCTGGTCGAAGCCGAGTCCGTCGTCGCTGAAGAACGCCTTGCCGTTCTGGCGCAGGTAGAGGTCGTACAGGTACATGATGGTGAAGTAGCCGGTGTCCCCGGGGACCCGCGTCTTGTCGCGGATGGTCTTCAGGGCCTTGAAGTACTCGTCCCAGGTCCAGCCCGGCCGGGGTTCGACGCCCGCCTTCCGGAAGACCTTCTTGTCGATGACGAGTGACATGGTGTTGGAGCCGACCGGAACTCCGAGCTGCTTGCCGTCGACCTCGCCGACCTTCGTGACGCCCGCGCGGAAGTGATCCAGGCTCAGATTCCCGGCATCGACCTGAGGCTTGAGATCGAGGAGAATTCCGCGCTTGTCGTACTTCCTGAGGAAAGTGACGGCATTTTGGAAAACGTCCGGGGGGTTTCCGCCGGCGGCCTGGGTCTGGAACTTCTCCCAGAACGAGTCGTACGTCTGGAAATCTGTTTTGACCTTGATCTTGGGGTATTTCCGCTCGAAGAGGGCGATGGACTGGTTGATCTTCTTGGCCCGCTCCTCGGCACCCCACCAGGAGTAACGGATCGTCACCGTGCCGTCCCCGGAGCCGCTTCCGCCGCCGCAGCCGGTGGTCGCGGCGAGCCCGAGCGTGGCCGCCGACGCCCCGGCCGCCTTCAGGATCGTACGCCTGTCAAGATTCCTGGTTCCCACAGTCGGGCCTCCCCGCAGCATCTCCGCCACGCGCATGAATCGTTTCAAGTAAGCGCTTGCTGGCACAAGGTACGAAGGGGCCCGGGGTGCGTCAATGACCCGGACAGGATTTTCTCGCGGGCGCCCGGACCGGCCGACCGGCCCGGCATCTGACCCCACCGCCGGAAACGGACCGGCCCGTCGGCCGTTCCCACTGGTGAGGGAAGCGCGGCCGACGGGCCGAACGAGCCGGACGGGGAATCAGGCGGGCAGCGCGGCCAGCCAGTCGAGCAGGATCCGATTCGTCTCCTCCGGACGCTCCTGCTGGACGAAGTGCCCGCAACCGTCCAGGATGTGCGAACCGAGAAGGCCGGGCAGCGTCTCGGGGTACGCCTCGACCGCGTCGGCCAGCCAGGCGAGGGAGGCGTCCCGTTCACCTCCGATGAACAGCGAGGGCCGCGTGATCGGCCGCCCCGCCCACTCGGCCAAGTCGGCCCAGTCCCGGTCCATGTTCCGGTACCGGTTCAGGGCCCCGGTCATCCCCGTCCGCTCGAACTCACCGGCGAAGACGTCGAGGTCCCCCTCCCCCAGCCAGTTCGGCAGCACACCGGTGGGAAAACGCTCGCGCAGCGTCCCGCCGGCCCCGGTGAAGTGCGGGTCGGGGGCGCCGGGGGCGGGCATGGTGCCGGCGGACAGGGCCGCGTAGAAGCCCGCGAGCCAGCCGCGCACATCGGGCTCGATCTCGGCTTCGGCCCGGCCGGGCTGCTGGAAGTAGGAGACGTAGAACTCCTCGGGGCGGGAACGGGAGTCGGCGCCGGGCTCGTCCCCCGCGCCGGCTCCGCCCATGCGGGCGAAGACCTCGCTGGGGCGGGGGCCGCCGGGCGGGGTGTACGGCACCCCGAGCAGCCCCACGGCCCGGAAGACGTCCGGCCTGGTCAGCGTGGACATGGCGGCGATCGTCGCGCCCCAGTCGTGCCCGACGACCACGGCGGAACGCTCGCCCAGCCCCTCCACCACGGCGACGTTGTCCGCGACCAGGTCGAGCATCCGGTACGCCTCCACGGCCTCCGGCCCGGAGGAACGGCCGTACCCCCGCACGTCGATCGCCACCGCGCGGTACCCGGCCGAGGCGAGCGCCGCCAACTGGTGCCGCCAGGCGTACCAGGACTCCGGGAAACCGTGCAGAAGCAGCACCAAGGGCCCGCTGCCCTGCTCGACCAGGTGGATACGCCCGGCCGGGGAAGGGAGAAGACGGTGGGTGGGGGCGGAGGAGGGCGCGGCGGAGGAAGAGCCGGTGGAGGCGGCGGGGGTGGAGCCGGCGGTGGGTGGCACGGGATCTCCTGTGGGTCGCGGGAGCTGGATGGGCGGGTCGGGAGTGGTCCTGGGGGGGGTTCTGGGTGCTTACGCGGAGCGGTCGCACGCGCCGGGAGCGGGTCGGGTCGGTCGGCGCGCCGATGGCCGGTCGGTGTCGGGTGTGCGGGCCACGACAGCGCCGGTCGGAACGGCTCCGGGGGCGCCGGAGGCGTGGGTACGCGCGGGCGGGTGTCGGCGACGGTGGGTGGCTCTTGCCCGGGGCCCTGAGCACGATCATCCGGCGGGTGGCCGGGCCGGAACGAGGGTTGTTGCCGGTTCGGCAAAACACGCCCGCTCGACGGTGGAGCGGAGACCGACCACGGCGGGTGTCCCCCTGACCACGCCCGCGCGTCCGAGCCGGTCACCGTCCGTGAGCCGACGCTCGGCCGCATGCCCGGTGCAGGAGGCATCCCGAGCCGTCCCTGTACGCCGGTGCACAGGGCGTACGTCGGTACGCCGCAGCCGCAAGGGCTGCTACCGCCTTCGGTGGGTCGAGCCGGGCCCCGCGCGGGGCAGGGGGCTTGGAGGCCCAAGGCGCCAGAGGGCTCGGTAGGGCATGGGCTCAGGGGGGCGGTACACGGAAGAGGGCGCCTGCGGAGGTGAAGGATGCCCGAGGCCGTCACGGGGGCGGAGACGGGGCGGGAACGCCCAGGAAGCCCGGCCAGGCAGCCCCAGGGGCTCTGAGCCCGCAAAGGCCCGACCAAGCCGGCCTCATAGGGCCCTGAGCCCGCGAGGGGGCCCGAAGAGGCCGGCTGCCTTCCGGCGAGCCACCCGCCCGGCACCCGACCGCCCGCCGCGCCCTCCCACCGCCGTACGCCCGCGCCGGTGCGGATACGCCGACGGCCCATCTGCTCGTCGCAGATGGGCCGTCGGTCCGGGTGGGCGATACTGGGTTCGAACCAGTGACCTCTTCGGTGTGAACGAAGCGCTCTCCCACTGAGCTAATCGCCCGGGCGCAGGAAGAACATTACCCCATGTCAGGGGGTGCTTCCGACCAGAGGCCGGGCGGCGGACGCCGCCGACCCCCGGTGCCGCGTCACTGGTCCTTGATCTTCCAGGGCATGACGACGCCGAACTTCCACAGGTAGATCCCGGCGAGCACGCCGATGATCACCAGACCGATCACGGTGAGGGCGATGTTGCGGCGGCGCACCTTGGGGTCGAGGGCCCGTTGGGCCGCCTCGGTGACCTTGCGTTTGGTCCAGCGCAGCACGAGCTGGGCCCAGACGAACTCGGTCGCCCAGATCGCCATGCCGCCGAAGATCACGACCCAGCCGGGCCCGGGCAGCGGCAGCATGATGATGCCCGCGACGACCACCGCGAGGCCGACCACGAAGACCCCGACCTGCCAGCTCAGATGCAGGAGCCGGCGGGCCTTGATGAATTCCGGCGCCCGCGAGCCCAGCCCGCTGCCGGCTCCTTCGGCGGTCTCCTGCCGGTCCGTGTTGGCTTTGTTGGATGCCACGGCGACCTCGCCCGGTTCGTCACTCCCCGTATTCATATAGACAAACCCTACCCGAGTGAAACCAGTCACCGGGATGGTCGTAGATCCGGTACGAGTTCTCGGCCGGAAGAGTTACGTAAACACACCCAAAACCCTCAGAGGGGTTTACAACGGCACCGTAGGTGGCATGTCGATTTCGCCGACGTGCGAATCCCCGAGCGCACACTGAGCGAAAGGCCCTGGCGCTTATGAACACCACGGTCAGCTGCGAGCTGCACCTGCGCCTCGTTGTGTCGAGCGAGTCCTCCCTGCCTGTCCCCGCAGGCCTGCGGTACGACACGGCCGACCCCTACGCCGTGCACGCCACCTTCCACACCGGAGCCGAGGAGACCGTCGAGTGGGTGTTCGCCCGTGACCTCCTCGCCGAGGGCCTGCACCGGCCCACCGGCACCGGCGACGTCCGCGTCTGGCCGTCCCGCAGCCATGGTCAGGGCGTCGTGTGCATCGCCCTCAGCTCCCCGGAGGGAGAGGCGCTGCTCGAGGCCCCCGCGCGGGCCCTGGAGTCCTTCCTGAAGCGAACCGACGCCGCCGTGCCGCCCGGCACGGAGCACCGGCACTTCGACCTCGATCAAGAGCTCTCGCACATCCTGGCGGAGAGCTAGGCCGCGGCCCCTCCGAGCAGCCCGGCGCCGTCCACTCGGGGAGACGGCTCGGGCCAAGACAACCGCATACGGCAACGGACCGACGCCGCCCCGTGAGCGTTCACGGGCGGCGTCGGTCTGCCGCCGCAGGCCGCGGACCGCGAGCGGACGGACGGTGTGCGTGGACGGCGCCCGGGTCAGCGCCCCGTACGGCGCGGTCGGCCGTCATCCCGTTCGGCCGGCCCGGGCCGTGGGCCGCCGCGCGGCCGGGCCGGTGCGGCGGGAACCCCGTGCGGGGCGGGGGCGTTCTCACGGCAAGCGGGGTCGGGGAAGCAGGGGTGCGGTCGGCGCGGGAGTCGCTACCATCGGCCAGCATCGGCGGGCGCCCGCCCGACCCCCAGGCCAGGGAGCGAAACGTGCTGATCACCCACGACACCCGGTGTGCCCTCGACACCGTGGTGGATCTGGTGAACTCCGCGCCCGAGGACGATGCGGCGGCGGACGGTCTGCCCGATGTCCAGGCACTCACGGATTTCGTGCGAAGCCACAAAATCAGCGATGTCGGCGTGCTGTCGGAGCTGGATCTCTCCGCGGTGCGCAGGCTCCGGGGGCGCTTCGCGGCGGTCTTCGCGGCGCCGGACGCCCGGTCGGCGGCCGTGCTGATCAACGAGCTGGTCGCCGCCGCCGGCACCACCCCCCGGCTGACCGACCACGACGGCTACGACTGGCACATGCACTACTTCGCTCCGGGTGCCTCCGTGGCCGACCATCTCGCCGCCGACTGCGGGATGGCGCTGGCCTTCTTCGTGGTGGCCGGAGAGCAGGAGCGGCTGCGGCGCTGCGAGGCACCGGACTGCCGGCGCGCCTTCGTGGATCTCTCCCGCAATCGCTCGCGCCGCTACTGCGACAGCCGTACCTGCGGGAACCGGCTGCATGTCGCCGCCTACCGGGCCCGGCGCAAGGAAGCGGCGGGCTGAGCGGGGCGGATGGGGCCGGCCGGCCATGTGCATGCCCGGGACGGTGCCCCGATGCGACGTCGGTCCCGGCGGGTGGCGCCGGGACGGACGTGTACGGCTCACAGCAGCAGCAGGTCGTGCAGCGCAGCCGTGAGCAGCAGACACCCGATCACCGCCAGGAAGATCATCAGCGGTGGCTGGGAAAGGGCGAAGAGGCACCCGCGAGGCTCGTCCTTGGGCGGCGCGGCCTCGCTCTGTGTAGTGTCCAGCATCTCGCCGCAGATCATGGCGTACCCGGTGCCCGGCCGCGATCAGCGCTCGGAGATCTTGCGGGAGTTCGCCGAATACCGTGAGGACTCGTCCGGCTGGTGAACGATTCCGGCCGCCCGGGGACACTCTGTGTCCCTTCGGCCAGTCATGTGACTGTCATATGCCGTGCTTCTTGAGGATGGCCTCGATGTCGCTGAAGTCCTCCGACGCGTCGCCGGGCCGGGGGGCGGACCGCGCGGTGGAAGGGCGGGCCGAGGGACCGGCCGTCGTCCCGCCGAGGGGCGGCGCCGTGGCCGTGGGAGCCACCGCCTCGCGCCGCGCCCGTCTCGCCGCCTTGCGCCCGTCGCCGGTCGTTCCGCGCCGGCGCTCCACGGCCCGGGTGCCGGTGAACAGGAGCCAGGCCGCGCCGAGCACTCCGAAGCCGGCCCAGGCGGTGGGGCTCAGCGCGGTGTCGGCGAGCCAGCCGACGACCCCGGTCAGTACCAGGCCGACCGGGACCAGCGAGTAGGCCGCGATGCGGGCCGCCGCCAGGAAGCGTCTGCGGTAGGCCGTGACCACCGCGATACCCAGGCCCGCCGCGGAAACGGCGGAGCAGACTGTCTCGGCGATCATCTGGTCCTCCTGGCGGGCTCGGTGCGTCGCTTCCATCGTGCACCGCCGGATCCCCGCGAGGCCATGGTCCAGCCGGACATCAGGGACATCTCCGGGTTCTCTCCTACTGGAGTCCCGGCACGTCCCGGCACGTCCCCGCCTCCCCCGCCCCTCCCGGCGCTCGACCCGCTCGCACAGCGAGGTCCGGTTGGGCCGCCCGGGCCCGGCCTGGAAGACTGGTGGCCATGAGCGACTCCTCCCCCGCCCGCACCGCCCCCCTCGTCCTCGACGTCTGGTGCGAGCTGCAGTGCCCCGACTGCCGTACGGCCCTGGACGACGTACGCGCCCTGCGTGCCCGCTACGGCGACCGGCTGGAGCTGCGGCTGCGGCACTTCCCGCTGGAGAAGCACAAGCACTCCTTCGCCGCCGCGCAGGCCGCCGAGGAGGCGCTGGAGCAGGGCAAGGGCTGGGCGTACGCGGAGGCCGTGCTGGAGCGGGTGGCGGAGCTGGACCGTCAGGGGGAACCCTTCCTGGTCGAGGTGGCGCGGGAACTCGGGCTGGACGCGGAGGAATTCGACACCGCGCTGATCGACGGCCGGCACATCCTGGCCGTGGACGCCGACCAGGCCGAGGGCAAGGCCATCGGTGTGACCGGCACGCCGACGTACGTCATCGAGGGCGAGCGTCTCGACGGCGGCAAGAGCCAGGAGGGCCTGCGTGCGCGCATCGAGCAGATCGCGGACCGCCTGCTGGCCGACCGCGCCCCGGAACAGGGCTGAGCGCCCGCCGGTACGGAACCGAACACCGGCCGGACCCGAGTACCGCACCAGGTGCGACCGGGCCCGGGAGCAGCCGCGGCGGCTACAGCAGGGGCTTGCTCAAGAAGTACGTCACCGTTTCGTAGCCGAGTGACGTGTACAGGGCCTCGGCCGGAGTGTTGCCCGCGAAGACGTTGAGGCCCAGGACCTGGCGGCCGGAGCCGGTCGCCTGGTGTTCCGCCAGGAGCATGAGCGTACGGCCGTGCCCCCGGCCCCGGTGGGCCGGGTACGCCTGCACGTCGAACACGAACGCCTTGCCCTCCTGGAGTGCCACCCACAGGGTGCCCACCGGGCTGTCCTCGTGCTCCAGCACGCTGAAGAGCATGCCCTCCGTCGCCGAGCCGTGCGGCAGCAGCCGTGCGTGGTCGTCCCGGGACTTGGCGCGGGCGGCGGCCTCCGGGATGCCGCGCTCGATCCACGTACGCGCGAACTGCTCGCGCTCCGCCTCCAGCCAGGCGTCGAACTCCTCCCCCGTCATGGGTCGCGCACGGCTGCCCGCGGGCAGGGCGGGCGGGGTGCCGCCCAGGCGTTTCTCCATGCCGCGGTTGCGCACGGTGTAACCGAGGGCGCGGAACAGGCCGAGGGCGGCGTCCGCCGCGCCGGGCACCGCGGCCTCCAACTGCGCGCAGCCCCAGCCGCGGGCCACCTCCTCCGCGGCCAGCGCCGCCACGGTGGCCCGCCCGCGCCGCCGGTCGGGCTCGGCGATCCGCAGGTCGATGACGCGGGCCACGGAGTCGCCGAGGGACGGGGAGGTGCCGAGGTGGATCTCGCCGACGGGACGGCTGTTCACGCACACCGCGTAGCGGCGTGAGCGGGTCCCGTCGGGGTTCTGCCGGAGCGGCTCGGCCGGCCGCAGGGTCGTCGTCATTACAGAGGTTCTACCCGCGCCGGCCGGCCGAGTCAGCCCGTTTTCGGGCCCGCCCCCGGCCCCCGCCTCCGGGCCCGTCCCCGGGCCCCGCTACCGGTGGGCCGCATCGCCGTCGCCGGTCCGGCCGTCGGCTCAGGGGTCCAGGTGCCTCCCGGACCGCTCGTCGAAGACGCGCATCACCTCGGTGGTCAACGGCCCCTCGGCGCCGGGAAGTTCACGGTCGTCGACGCGGTGCAAAGCCTGTACGTCCCGCAGGGAGGAGGTGAGGAAGACCTCGTCGGCGCGGTCGAGGACGTCCAGCGGCAGGTCCGTCTCCCGGGCACCCGTCCACTCGATGACCAGGGCGCGGGTGATGCCGGGCAGACAGCCGGAGGCGACCGGCGGGGTGTGGATCTCGCCGTCCAGGACGACGAAGACGTTCGTCGCGGTGCCCTCGCAGAGGAGTCCGGCCGTGTTGCCGAACAGCGCCTCGGAGGCGCCGAGTCGGCGGGCGCGCTCCAGGGCGACGAGGTTCTCGGCGTACGACGTGCTCTTCACGCCGGCGAGGGCGCCGCGCTCGTTGCGGGTCCACGGAACGGTGACCGCCGCGGTGGAGTCGGGGCGGCGGGTGGCCCCGGCGACGGCGACCACCAGGGTCGGGCCGTGCTCGCCGCGGCCGGGGCCGAGCGGGCCGGGGCCGCCGGTGCAGGTGATCCGCAGCCGGCCGAGCGGCACCGGGTTGGCCTCCAGTACGGCCGTACAGGCGCGGCGGATCTCGTCGTGGTCGGGGTCGGGCAGGCCGAGGACGCGGGCCGAGCGGGTCAGCCGGTCGAGGTGCCGGGTGAGCGCGAAGGGGCGGCCGTGGACCGTCTTCACGGTCTCGAAGACGCCGTCGCCGACGGTCAGACCGCGATCGAGGACGGAGACCCGGGCGGCTTCCGCCTCGCGCAGGCCGCCGTCCAGCCAGATCCTCATCCGAGGGCCTCCTCGGTCTCCTCGTACGCGCCCGACGCCACCGCGAGCAGCCGGGCCGCCTTCAGCTCGGTCTCCCGCCACTCCCCCTCCGGGTCGGACCCCCAGGTGATGCCGGCGCCCGCGCCGAAGCGCAGGGTGCCGTCGGCGCGGTCGATCCAGAAGGTGCGTATGCCCACGGCCAGCTCGCCGGTGCCCCGGTCGGCGTCCACCCAGCCGATACCGCCGCAGTAGGGGCCGCGCGGTGCCGTCTCCAGCTCCTCGATGATCCTCATGGCGCTCGACTTGGGGGCACCGGTGACCGAGCCGGGCGGGAAGGCCGCGGCCAGCAGCTCGGGCCAGCCGGCGTCCGGGCGCAGCTCGCCGCGCACGGTGGAGACGAGGTGGACGAGGCCGGGGTGCTTCTCGACCGCGCACAGGTCGGGGACGGTCACGCTGCCGGTCTCGCAGACCCGCCCGATGTCGTTGCGGACCAGGTCCACGATCATCACGTTCTCGGCGTAGTCCTTCTCCAGGAGGTCCGCCTCGGTGCGCCCGGTGCCCTTGATGGGACCCGACTCGACGGTCCGGCCGTCCCGGCGCAGGAACAGCTCGGGAGAGGCGGTGGCGATCTCCACGCCGTGCTCCGGCAGGCGGATCGTTCCGGCGTACGGCGCCGGGTTGCCGCGGGCCAGTACGGCGGTCAGGGCGTCCACGTCGGCGCCGGGGACGGCGGGCGCGCTGAGCACGCGGCAGAGGTTGGCCTGGTAGACCTCGCCGGCCGCGATGTGCTCGCGGATGCGCTGGACGGCCGCCGTGTACGCGGCGCGGTCCAGGGAGGAGGTCCACTGTCCCGGCTCCGGGCCCCGCCACCGGCCGGGGCGCGGCGCGGGCACCGGCTCCTCGCGTACGTCCGCGAAGCGGGCGCAGGTCAGCCGGCCCTCGTAGTCCGCGCAGACGGCCCAGAAGCCGGTGGAGTCCAGGGCGGCCGGGTCGCTGGTGACGTCGAGCAGACCCGTGGCGACACGGTCGCCGAAACGGGCCAGGGGAGGGAGTCCGCAGGGGTCGTGGAGCACGTGGTCGAGTCTAGGTCGGGTGTCCGCCGGGTGACCTCGGGATGTCCCGCGGGGGGCGCTGACCACGGGGTACGCGGGGCGCACCGCAGCACGCTGCGCAAACGCGTTTTTGTGCTGGCCCAGGAATCCGCTAGAGTTCAACACGTCGCCGGGACGCGGAAGCGGACCGAAACGACAAGCGGACGTAGCTCAGTTGGTAGAGCGCAACCTTGCCAAGGTTGAGGTCGCGAGTTCGAGCCTCGTCGTCCGCTCGAAGGAAGAAGGGGTCATCCCGATCCCCTACACTCCTGGTGGAGTGGCCGAGAGGCGAGGCAACGGCCTGCAAAGCCGTCTACACGGGTTCAAATCCCGTCTCCACCTCCAAGGACGATTAGCTCAGCGGGAGAGCGCTTCCCTGACACGGAAGAGGTCACTGGTTCAATCCCAGTATCGTCCACTGGATCTTCGGATCCCGGATCTTCTCGAAGGTCCCCCGCGCGATTAGCTCAGCGGGAGAGCGCTTCCCTGACACGGAAGAGGTCACTGGTTCAATCCCAGTATCGCGCACTGCCCGTGCCCCTTAGGTCACGGTCCGCGGACGATTAGCTCAGCGGGAGAGCGCTTCCCTGACACGGAAGAGGTCACTGGTTCAATCCCAGTATCGTCCACACAGCAAGAGCCCCCGGCCGTCTCGTACGGCCGGGGGCTTCTTCGTGCTCAGCTGGAGAACAGCATGTGGCCGAAGCTCTTGTGGCGGTGGTGGCCGTAGTGACCGTGGTCGCCGTGGTGACCGCCGTGCGGGGCGCCCCAGGCGGGCGCGGGCGGGGCCGCCGGGGGGTATGCCTGCGGGGCGGGCGGCGGGGGCGGGGCCGGCTGGGACCACTGGGCCTCCAGACGGGTCAGCGCCTCCAGCTCGCCGTAGTCGAGGAAGATGCCGCGACAGCCGCCGCACTGCTCGATCTGGACGCCGTTGCGGTTGTAGGTGTGCATCGGCGCATGGCACTTCGGACACTGCATGCTCGGCTCAACTCCTCGCCGGTCGGTACTGCTTGGTGCTTCCCCGGGGACAGACTCCGTCCGGCCCCGGGCGGTTGCAGCCTAGCCCGGGATTCCGGGTGCCCGGCGGGGAGGGTGCGCGGGGGCGGACGGCATGCGCGCACAGGCGTCGGCCAGGGCCTGCTCCACCTCGTCCAGCGGGCGGGCGGCGGCGAGCGCCTTGCTGATCGCCAGGGCGGCCGTCTGCACGGTGAGCGCGCGGGCCGGGACGTCCAGGGCGGGCCAGGGGTCGCCGTCCGCGGGCACGGCCGGGCCGCCGGCCCGCCGGTAGGCGGTCAGGAAGCGGGTCCACTCGTCGGGCGGGAGGAGTCCGCAGGCGTACCAGGCGGCGGGGCGGGCGAGGTCCCAGGCGGGGACGCCCGCGCCGAGGTCGTCCACGTCTATGAGCCGCCACGGGCCGTCCGGCACGGGGTGCCGGACGAGCTGGCCGAGGTGCAGGTCGCCGTGGCAGAGGGCCGCCGGGCCGGGCATCGGGGCTCCGGCCCCGGCCCAGGCGGGCAGCGCGGCCCAGGCGGCGAGCACCGGGCGGGCGGCGGAGCGGGCGGGCCCGTGGGGCGTGGCGCGCAGGGCCGCGTGGAGCCGGTCGAGGGCGCGGGCGGCTTTGGCGGGGCCGCGCATCGGGGGGAGGCCGGCGGGGACGGGGGTGCGGTGCAGCCGGGCCAGGAGGGTGGCCACGGCCTCCCAGGGGGCCGCGTCGGGGTCGTCCCGGTCCACGGGGGCGCCGTACGGCCAGAGGGTGACCAGACGGCCGTGCGGGTCGCGCAGCGGGGCCGGGGCGGGGGTGATGGGCGGCAGCAGCACGTCCGGGAGACGGGCGGCCGTGGCGACCCGGAGGGTCAGGGCGGCCGGGTCGCTGTCCGGGGCGTGGGCCTTGGCCACGGCGCCGGCGTGGCGGACGACGGTGGCGTCGGGGCGGACGGCGAGGGAGGTGGTGGCGCACGGGCAGGGGGCCGGGCTGCCGTGGGCCGCCGCCCTGGCCCGGGCGGTCAGGGCGGATATGAGGGGGTCGGCGGGGGTGTCTGTGCTGGTGGCTGTGTCTGCGGTCACCGTTGCCTCGGGGAAGGGGGATGTCCGGCCGAGGGTACTGGGGCCGGTCACGGGGAGGACCGCTCGCCCGCGGCCCCTGAGGGCCCGGAGGGGGAGCGCGCCCCCCTACGGGGCACCACGGCGGGAAACGGCCGATGCCGGCGCAGCTCCCCAGCTGCGCCGGCATTCTGCCGTCCGCCGTACCCCCGTCCCCACGGGGTTTCATGGATCGATGTCCCCGCCCGGACCGCTCTTCCGGGCCTGGGGTCGCCGCTCAGCGCCCCAGCATCGCACCCACGGACGACGCTTGTGTGGCCACCGTCTCCCAGCCGTCGAAGACGAGCAGGAGCAGGGCCGCGAGGGGAAGGGCCATGAGCGTCGCCACCAACGGGTGGCGACGGCCCGTGCGGCGGGAGGCGAACGCCGGGCGTCGCGGTGCCGTGTGGGCCATGGTCCCTCTCCTTACTGTTCGGTTGTCTGCCGCGGCGGCGGATGTCCGGCCTCGGGACCGAGTACCGCACCCGCCGCTCGACCTCAAATCTAGGCGGACCGCCCGGGACTGACGTCATGCCCTCGTACCGATTGCCGGGCCTCCGGGAGGATGAGCCCCCGGCCACGGAGTACTCCCCTGGGTGGAGACGCGGGCCCGGGCATCGGGGACTTCCCGGAGGGGTCGTCCGCTCTGTCCGGTCATTTCGGAAGCGTCCCGCTCACCGGGTGGAGTGACTTCGCTCACTCGGACCGGTGCCGGAAGGGGTACCGGAGGTGGCTCCCGGTCCGGGGCCCGGCCCCGCCCGCGGACGGCCCGCGACCGGCGGCCGGCCCGGGTGCCGCCCTGGGTGCCCCGGCTCCGCGCGGGCTCAACCTCCCGGAGCGGCAGGCGGGTTGAGCGCCCGTCCGGTGCGAAGTCGCGCTGCCGCGTGGCCTGCTGACCGGGTTTCACCTCCCCCGGACGGCCCGCGCAATCCGTCCCGCCGAGAGGGCGCGGCCTATGCGCGCGGGCGGCCGTGGAAACGTAAGCTGTGCCACGTCACAGGGACCGGGCAGCGGGGATGAACATGGCGATGATGCGCCTGAGGCGCGAGGACCCGCGCGTCGTCGGCTCGTTCAGGCTTCACCGACGGCTCGGCGCGGGCGGAATGGGCGTGGTGTACCTCGGCTCCGACAAGAAGGGGCAGCGGGTCGCGCTGAAGGTGATCCGGCCGGACCTGGCGGAGGACCAGGAGTTCCGGTCGCGGTTCGCGCGCGAGGTGTCCGCCGCCCGGCGGATCCGCGGCGGCTGCACGGCCCGGCTGGTCGCCGCCGATCTGGAGGCCGAGCGGCCCTGGTTCGCCACGCAGTACGTGCCCGGCCCCTCCCTGCACGACAAGGTCGCCGAGGAGGGGGCGCTCGGCGCGGCGGACACGGCGGCGATCGGCGCGGCCCTGTCCGAGGGGCTGGTCGCCGTGCACGAGGCCGGTGTCGTCCACCGGGACCTGAAGCCCTCCAACATCCTGCTGTCCCCCAAGGGGCCGCGGATCATCGACTTCGGCATCGCCTGGGCCACCGGCGCCTCCACGCTCACCCACGTCGGCACCGCGGTCGGCTCCCCCGGCTTCCTCGCCCCCGAGCAGGTGCGCGGCGCGGCGGTCACCCCGGCCACCGACGTCTTCTCGCTCGGCGCCACGCTGGCGTACGCCTCGACCGGTGACTCGCCCTTCGGGCACGGCAGTTCCGAGGTGATGCTGTACCGGGTGGTGCACGAGGAGCCGCAGCTGGCCGGCGTGCCGGACGCGCTGGCCCCGCTGATCCGGGCCTGCTTGGCGAAGGACCCCGAGGAGCGGCCCAGCACGCTCCAGCTGTCGCTGCGGCTGAAGGAGATCGCCGCCCGGGAGGCGCAGGGGCTCAACGACGTACGGCCGCCGCACCCGCGGGCCGCCGAGGCCGACCGGCCCACCGGGCGGCTCGCCGACACCTACCCCGAGCCGCAGCGCGCCCAGCGGCGAAGCTCCTCCGGCACGCCGCCGCGCCCGGGCGTCTCCGCGCGGGGCGGGATGCCGTCCCGGGGCGGCGTCTCCGCGCGCGGCGACGCGCCGTCCCGTGAGGGGGCGCCCTCGCGGGGCCGCGGCGGGACCGCGTCCGCCCGGCCGGGTACGGTACGCCCCACCCCGGCGCCACGCGGCGGCCCGCGCTCCGGTGGCGGCCGTCCGGTTCCGCGCGGCGGCTCCGGGCGGCGCCCGACGGGGACCGGTCTGCGGCCCGCCAATCCGCGGCTGCTGCGGCAGCGACTGTTCGTGTTCGTGGTGGTGACGCTGCTGGTGGCGCTCGGCATCGCGGTGGCCCAGGGCTGCCAGGGTCCGGCGCGCGGGCTGGACGGCGACGGCGGGGTCCGGTGGGAGCGGCACGCTCGGCCAAGCGCTCCGGCACACCACAGCGTCACGGGGCCGTCGGGTGACGGCAGGCCGACGTGGGACCCGTCGGCTCGGACGCCGGTCGACGGCAGCGGAAGCTGACGGCTTCGGGGAAGCGCGGGCGCTGAGCACCGGGGCGGGCAGCGGGGGTGAGGCGGGCACCGGCGGGCGGCTCCGTGCGTCGGGCTCCGAGGGGCGGTGACCGGGTGCCGAGGGCGGGCATCGCGTGCCCGCCCCTACGGTCAGGCCTTCGGCCGGCCCGTCGCCACCGCGTAGAACGCCACCGCTGCCGCCGCGCCCACGTTGAGGGAGTCGACGCCGTGGGACATCGGGATGCGGACCCATTCGTCTGCGGCGACCAGGGCCTGCGTGGACAGGCCGTCGCCCTCCGCGCCGAGCATGAGCGCCACCCGGTCCATGCGGTGCGGCGCTGCCTCGTCCAGGCTGCTGGCCTTCTCGTCCGGGGTGAGCGCGAGCAGCTTGAAACCGGCCTCGCGGACCGACTCCAGCCCCTTCGGCCAGGTCTCCAGGCGGGCGTACGGCACGGAGAACACCGCGCCCATGGAGACCTTGACGCTCCGCCGGTACAGCGGGTCGGCGCAGTCGGGCGACAGCAGCACCGCGTCCATGCCGAGGGCCGCTGCCGAGCGGAAGATCGCGCCGATGTTGGTGTGGTCGTTCACCGACTCCATGATCACCACGCGGCGGGCGGTGCGGAGCAGTTCGCCGGCCGTCGGCAACGGCTTGCGCTGCATGGACGCGAGGGCGCCGCGGTGCACGTGGTAGCCGGTGACCCGCTCGGCGAGTTCCGGGCTCACGGCGTACACCGGGGCCGGGAGTTCGTCGATGACGTCGCGCATGACGTCGATCCACTTGGCCGAGAGCAGCATGGACCGCATCTCGTAGCCCGCTTCCTTGGCCCTGCGGATAACCTTCTCGCCCTCGGCGATGAACAGGCCCTCCGCGGGCTCCCGCCGGCGGCGCAGCTCCACGTCGGTCAGGCCCGTGTAGTCGGTCAGGCGCGGGTCGTCGGGGTCCTCGACGGTGATGAGATCGGCCACAGGGTGATACTGCCTTGTCCTGGGTGTGCTGCCAACGGCTGGGTAAGGGTTGTGTTACCCGGGGTTACTCGGGGTGGCCCGAGGGTGTCCCGGAGGGGGCCCGGTGGGGTCCCCCTGGGTGTGATCAGGCGGCCGGCTCGGGGCCGACCCGTACGACCTCGCCCACGACGATGACCGCCGGGGGCTTCACCTCCTGAGACCGTACCGTCTCCGCGACCGTGGCCAGGGTGGCGTCCACCCGGCGCTGGGCGGCCGTCGTGCCCTCCTGGACCAGGGCCACCGGCGTCGTCGGCGGCTTGCCGTGGGCGACGAGCGTCTCGGCGATCTTCCCGATCTTGTCGACACCCATCAGGATCACCAGGGTGCCGGTGAGCTTGGCCAGCGAGGGCCAGTCGACCAGGGACCGCTCGTCGTCGGGCGCCACATGGCCGCTGACCACGGTGAACTCATGGGCGACCCCCCGGTGCGTGACCGGGATGCCGGCCGCGCCCGGGACCGAGATGGAGCTGGAGATGCCGGGAACCACCGTGCACGGGATGCCGGCCTCGGCGAGCGCCTGGACCTCCTCCATGCCGCGGCCGAAGACGAACGGGTCGCCGCCCTTGAGCCGGACCACCGCCTTGCCCTGCTTGGCGTGCTCGATCAGCGCGTTGTTGATGGCCTCCTGGGCCATGTAACGGCCGTAGGGGATCTTGGCCGCGTCGATCACCTCGACGTGCGGCGGCAGCTCAGCCAGCAGATCGCGCGGGCCCAGCCGGTCGGCGATGACGACGTCCGCCTCGGCGAGCAGACGCCGGCCGCGGACGGTGATCAGGTCGGGGTCGCCGGGGCCGCCGCCGACCAGGGCCACTCCGGCGGTGCGGGTGCGGTGGTGCGGGGCGACGAGGGTGCCGTCGCGCAGGCCCGCCACGACCGCGTCCCGGATGGCGGCGGTGTGGCGGGGGTCGCGGCCCCGCGCGTGGGTGGTCAGCACGGCGACGGTCACGCCCTCGCTGTGGCCGGTCGCCGGGGTCCAGGCCGTGGCCTGGTCCGCGTCGTCGGAGCGGACGCACCAGACGCGGTGCCGCTCCGCCTCGGCAGAGGCGCGGGTGTTGGCGTCGGGGTCGCTGGTGGCGATGAGGGCGTACCAGGCCTCGGCGAGGTCGCCCTCGGCGTAGGCCCGCCGCTCCCAGGTGATCTCCCCCGCCTCGGCCATCGCCTCGACCGAGGGAGTGGCCTGCGGGGATACGACGGTGATGTCCGCGCCGGCCGCGATCAGGGCGGGCAGGCGGCGCTGGGCCACGGTGCCGCCGCCCAGGACGACCACGCGGCGGCCGGAGAGGCGGAGACCTACGGGGTAGGCGGGGTGTTCGGCCATGAGGGCGTCCTCCGGTGGCTGTGCGGTGGCGCTGACGTGCGGATTTTACGGTGGCGACGGTGCGGGTGGGGGCAGGTGTCCGGTGGCTGGGCAGCGACGCCGGGCACCAGCCGTGGTGGGGACCGGAGGGCGGGCCCGTGGCGGCGCGGAAGGGCATCGACAGAGGCTCGGCAGCGGCCCGCGGACGCCGTGCGGCGTCGGCAGGCGCCCGGCGTCCGGCCCGTAGACGACTCAAGGGAGGCATCGACAGGTGCCCGACAGCGGTCCGTAGCCGCCGGAAGGCATTGCCGGACGCCGGGCGACCGGCCCGTGGACGGCGGAAGGCATCCTCGGACGCCCACCGGCCCATGGACGGCGGACCGGCGCCCGGTGCCGGGCGTGCCGGGCGCCTGCCGCCTACTTCTCGGTGACGCCCGCCGCGTCGAACGTGGCCACCTCGTGCATGGCCCGCGCCGTGCTCTGGACCAGCGGGAGCGCCAGCAGGGCGCCCGTGCCCTCGCCGAGGCGGAGGTCGAGGTCGACCAGGGGGCGCAGACCCAGCTTGTTCAGCGCCGCGACGTGCCCCGGCTCGGCGCTGCGGTGGCCGGCGATGCAGGCCGCGAGCACCTCGGGGGCGATCGCGCGGGCGACGAGGGCCGCCGCGCCGGCGCTGACGCCGTCCAGGATCACCGGCGTACGCAGGGACGCGCCGCCGAGCAGCAGGCCGACCATGGCCGCGTGCTCGAACCCGCCGACGGCCGCGAGGACGCCGATCGGGTCGGCCGGGTCCGGCTGGTGGAGTTCCAGCGCGCGGCGGACGACCTCGGTCTTGCGGACCAGCGTCTCGTCGTTGATGCCCGTGCCGCGCCCGGTCACCTCGGCCGGGTCGGCACCGGTGAAGACGGAGATCAGCGCGGCGGACGCGGTGGTGTTGGCGATGCCCATCTCACCGGTGAGCAGCGCCTTGTTGCCGGCCGCCACCAGGTCGCGGGCGGTCTCGATGCCCACCTCGATGGCCGCCTTGGCCTCCTCGCGGGTCATCGCGGGGCCGGCGGTCATGTCGGACGTGCCACCGCGGATCTTGCGCGGCAGCAGGCCCGGCGTGGCGGGCAGGTCGGCGGCCACGCCCACGTCCACGACGCACACCTCGGCGCCGACCTGGGCGGCGAAGGCGTTGCAGACGGCTCCCCCGCCGAGGAAGTTGGCCACCATCTGGGCCGTCACCTCCTGCGGCCAGGGGGTGACGCCCTGGGCGTGCACGCCGTGGTCGCCGGCGAAGACCGCGACGGCGGCGGGTTCCGGGATCGGCGGCGGGCACTGCCGGGACAGCCCGCACAGCTGTGCGGAGATGATCTCCAGCATGCCGAGCGCGCCGGCCGGCTTGGTCATGCGCTTCTGGCGCTCCCATGCCTCGCCGAGCGCCTTGGCGTCGAGCGGGCGGATCTGTGCGACGGTCTCGGCGAGCAGGTCGTGGGGTTCCTCTCCGGGCAGGGCGCGGCGGCCGTACGTCTCCTCGTGCACCACCCAGGACAGGGGGCGTCGCTTGGACCAGCCGGCCTGCGTCAGCTCGGGCTCGTCCGGGAACTCGTCGACGTACCCGACACACAGGTAGGCGACGACTTCCAGGTGCTCGGGCAGACCGAGCGCGCGGACCATCTCCCGCTCGTCGAAGAAGCTGACCCAGCCGACGCCGAGGCCTTCGGCACGGGCGGCGAGCCAGAGGTTCTCCACCGCGAGCGCCGAGGAGTAGGGCGCCATCTGCGGCTGGGTGTGACGGCCGAGGGTGTGCCGGCCGCCGCGGGTGGGGTCGGCGGTGACGACGATGTTGACCGGGGTGTCGAGGATGGCCTCGATCTTCAGTTCCTTGAACTGCTTGGCCCGGCCCTTCGGCAGCGACTTGGCGTACGCCTCGCGCTGTCGCGTCGCCAGTTCGTGCATCGTCTGCCGGGTCTCGGCGGATCTGATGACGACGAAGTCCCAGGGCTGCGAGTGGCCCACGGACGGCGCGGTGTGCGCGGCCTCCAGGACCCGGAGCAGTACCTCGTGCGGGATGGGGTCGCTGCGGAAGCCGTTGCGGATGTCGCGGCGTTCGCGCATCACCTTCAGGACGGCCTCGCGCTCGGCGTCGGCGTAGGGGGGCGCGGCCGGGCCGGTGGACTGTCGTGCTTCCGCCACCGCGGCCGTGCTCTCCTCCTGCTCGGCGGCCCCGGCGTCCGGGTCCTCCGCCCGTTCCATGTGCTGTACGGCATCGGCGGCGGGCCGCGGGTCCGTCCCGTCCGGTACCTGGGCCGGCTCGCCCTCGCGGGGCGCGGGCACCGTGGCCACCGGCTCCGAAGGCTCCGGCCGCTCCTGCGGGACGTGCGGTTCGGCCGCGGGAACCGCCACGGGCTGCGGCGGGGTGGGCGCCAGGTGCGGGGTGGTGGGCACCTGGCCCTGCACGGGCACGAACTGTCCCAGCGGCTGCTCGGGGCCGGGCACGGCGGCGTCCGGCGCGGCGGCGTCCGGTACGGGCGCGGGCGCCTGGGGCTGCGGTGCCTCCGGGGTCTGGGCTGCGGCGGGCTGGGCGGCCGGTACGACGTCGGGGGCATCCGGACCCGGCTGGGCCGGAACGGCAGCGGGGGCGGGCTCGGCGGGGGCGGTCTGTGCGGTGGGCTCGGCCACCGGAGCGACCTCTTCGGCCGGGGCTTCGGAAGCAGCCAGGGCTTCGGAGACGGCCGGGGCGGGGTCCTGAGCCATCTCGTGGGCGGCGGGCGGGACTTCGGCGGGCGCCTGGGCGGCGGCCGGGGCCACCTCCTGGACGGTGGCCGGGAGTTCGGCGGAAACCTGGCCGGTGGGCTGGGCCGGGCCCTGTGCCGGGTCCTGAGTCACGTCTTGATCGGCGGCCGGGGCGGCGGGCGCGACCGGCTCCGGGGTGTCGACGGCGGGCTGGGGCTGGGCGGGGTCGATGACCTGCGGCGCGTCGGTCAGTTGCGGCGCGTCGACGACCTGCGCGGGTACGTCCGGCTGCATGCCTTGGGCGGGCTGCGCGGCCTGGGTGGTCTGCGGGTCCTCGGGGAGGTGGGCGGCCTCGGTGGGCTGCGTGGCCTCGACCGGTTCCGTGTCCGTGGCCTCGACCGGTTCCGCGTCCGCGTCCGTGACCGTGACCGCGTCCGGCTGGACCGCCTCGGTCACGGCGGCCTCGGCCACCACGGATTCGGGCGCGTCGGATTCGGGCGCGCCGGGTTCCGTCACAGCCGGCTCGGCGGCCATGGTCTCGACGGCCTCGGTCTCGGCGGTTACGGCGGCTTCGGGGGTCACTGCGGCTGCCTCGGCGGCGGCGACCTCGGCATGCGTCGCGGCGGCCTCGGCAGCCTGCGCGAGCCGCACGGCCTCCTCCGGTGCCACCGGCTCCGCGACGGCCTGCTGCGGCGCCGCCTGGACGGGAGCGCCCGGCTCCGCCGTGTCCACGGCGGCCGCGACGCCCTCAGCCTCGGCAGCCGGTGCCTCGGCCGGTGCGGTGTACGCCCCGTCGTCACCGTGCGCGATGGGGAATTGGCCGGTGTCGCCGGGCGCGCCGTGGGCCGCCGCCTGGGTCGCGAGGCGGGCCATCGTGGCCTGGGCCGCGTCGGCCGGCTCGGCGGAGGCAGGAGCGGCGGGGGCGACGGGCTCGACGGCCTCGGCCGGGACAACCGTTTCCGCAGCCGGTGCCTGCGCGCCGCCCGGAGCCTGGGCGGGGGCCTCGGCCGGATCCGGGGCCGGGACCGGGGCCTCAACCGGAGCAGGGGCCTCAACCGGAGCCTGCGCCTGTGCATGACCCTGAACCTCGGCCGAAGCCTGGTCCTGGTCCTGGTCCTGACCCTCGACGTGCCCCTCGCCTGCGGCCTGAGCCTCGACCCCGGGCTGGACCTGAACGTACGTCTCGGCCCGCTCCTCGGCCGGAAGCTGAGCCTGGCCCTCGACCGGAACCTGTGCCTGCGCCTCGGCCTGCGCGGGAACCTCGACCTCACCCTGGACCTGGACCTGGGCCTCGCCCTGGACCTGTACCCCGGCCTCCGCCGGAACCTGGGTCTCGGGCGGCGCCCCCCACGGTGTCGCGTTCTGCGGGGCCGGCTGGGGCTGGGCGTCGAGGTACTCGGGGCCGGAGGACGGCGGGCCGGGCTGTCGTGCCGGCGCTCCGGCGGGGCCGCGGTCGGCGAGGGAGCGGACCGGGCTCGCGAAGGCGTCGGGGATCGGCGGGCCGAGGTGCAGCGGGCGGCGCGGCGGCTGCGGCGCGGCCGCCGGGTCGTGCGGCGCCGAGAGGATGGGCGACGGCGGCACCGACGCGGGACCCGAGTGGGGCAGGCGGACGCCGTTGAGGTCGACCGAGCCGGTGTCACGGCCGGCCGTCTCGTGCGGGCCCGGCTCGTGGACGGCCTCCACCACCGGTTCCGGAGCGGGTGGCGGCACCTCGTTGCCCCACGCGCCCTGGGCACCCGGCAGCAGCAGGTCCTCGTCCTCGGCGGGCGCCTCGGACAGGTAGGTGTACGCGCCGTGCGCGGGGACGCCCGGCTGTTCCACCATGCCTGCGCTCTCCGGCTGCCCCTCGCCCGGGACCTGGCCGGTGTCGGTCATGCGTACCCCTCGCCCATCGGTTAGTGCTTCTACGACCAGCTCACCCGGAACGGCGCACCGACCGCCCCGCAGTGAAGAACGAGCGTCCGTGCCCAGCGGCACGAACGACCCGCCGGAAAAGGCGACAAAGCCATTCAGTGGCATTGTCCCGGCCGTTCCGCCGTCGCGACAGCATGATCCGCGACAGCCCGCTGTGGACTGCGCCACGTTGCGCGTCCTCCGGTTCCGCAGTACCGCACCCGCCCAAGACGGGCGTGCGATCCGGACATTGGCGAACGAAGTCCGGGCCACCGGTGCGGTACAACGATCGGCCAGCCTACCGCGCGCGGTACGACAACCGGATCACGGGGCGCGATCGGGCAGGACCCCGCTGAGCAGGAACGCGACGTTCCGCTCGGTCTCGGTCCAGGCCCTGGTGTCGAGTTCGACGGACTGGATCAGGGCGCACTGGACGTGGTAGCCGTGCTCGGTCAGGTCGCGGCCGACGCGTTCGGCGGCGTCCCGGGTGGCGGCGTGGGTGACGATGCGCCGCGGGCGCCGGTCGGCGACCGCGGAGACGACGGCCGGGCCCCCGCCGCCGACCCGGACGATGTCCGGCTCGGGCAGGTTCTCCAGGACGTGCGGGGCGCTGCCGTGGACCACCTGGAGCTGGACCCCGAAGCGGCGGGCGGCCCCCTCGGTGCGGGCGCAGGCGGCCGGGTCGTGGTCGACGGCGATGACGGCCGCGCCGGCCCGGGCGGCCTCGGCGGCGAACGCGCCCGCGCCGCAGCCGATGTCCCACACGAGGTCGCCGGTCCGGGGCCCCAGGCGGGCGAGTTGGGCGGCGCGCAGCAGCTCCTTCTCCCCCTCACCGAGCACCCCGGCCGTACCGTGGCCCGGACCTCCGCCCGAACCGCCACCCGGACCGTTGACCGGACCGCCGCCCGGGCCGTGGGCCGTGGCGACGGCGTAGCTCGCGTCGGGCTGTACCCAGCCCCGCGGGCCCGTGCCCGGGTCGCGGCCGGCGATCCAGCCGCCGCCCTCCGCGGCACCGGCCGGTCCGCCGATGACGATGACCACGTTGGGGTCGCGCCAGGTGTGGTCGGCGGCCTTGTCGGAGGTGACGACGCTGACCTGTTCGCGTGCGGTGCCCAGTTCCTCGCAGATGACGAAGGTGCGGTGCACGCCCTCCAGCAGGAGACCGAGTTCGGCGGGGCCGGCGCCCGGCGCGGTGAGGACGGCGACCTTGGCGTGGGCGCGGCAGACGTTCACGGCGCGGCGCAGGGTGCGCGGGTGGGCGACGACCACCTGGGCGTCGTCCCAGGGCATGCCGGCCCGGGCGAAGGCGGTGGCGACGGAGGAGACGGCGGGGACGACCTCGACCTCCAGGCCGTACTCGGGCGCGCGCAGGGTGCGTACGACGCCGAAGAAGCCGGGGTCGCCGTCGGCGAGGACGACGGCGGTGCCGCGGTGGGCGGCGATGCGGCGGGCGGCCAGCGGGAGGCTGCCGAGGCGGATGCGTTCGGCGGCGGGCGGCACCTCGGGCAGCGCCAGGTGGTGGGCGGCTCCGGCCACGAGGGTGGCGGCGCCGAGGGCGCCCCGTGCCGCGGCGGTCAGCGGCGAGCCGTCCCAGCCGATCACCGTGACCCGGTCGGCCATCGTCGTCAGTCTCCAGTGGTTCTGCTCGGGTCTTCGGGGAGGGAGCCCGTGCGCGGGCTCCGTGAGCGTACCTGGTGAAGTCCGGAAGTCTCAGTTCCAGTCCGAGTACGAGGTGAAACCGTTCGCGTCGGCGAGCTGCTCGCCGACCCCGGCGAGGTCCTCGGGCAGCAGGCTCCAGACGATGACGTCGGTGCGTACCCGGCCCCAGGTGCCGTCCTCGGTCCGGGCGCGGGCTATCCAGGCGTTGCGCAGGACGCCCTCGCTGATGCAGCCGATCTTCTGGGCCACCTGCTGGGAGGCGGTGTTGCCGGCGGCGGTGCGCAGTTCGAGCCGCTCGAAGTCCCGGTCGTGGAAGAGCCACTGGGCGAGGGCGAGGGCGGATTCGGAGGCGTAGCCCTCGCCGCGGGCCCAGGGCGCGATGACGTAGGCCAGTTCGCTGGAGCGGATGCGCCAGTCCGTGTTCTTCAGATGGACGAGGCCGACGAGCCGCTGGGTGAGGAACTCGGTGACGGCGAGGACGATGCCGCGGCCCTCGGTGCGCTCGGCGGGGGCGAGCCGGGTGATCCACTGGCGGGCGTCGGCCTCGGTGTAGGGGTGGGGGACGCTGGTCCAGGCGACGACCTGTTCGTCGTTCATCATCTCGGTCAGGGCGGGCACGTCGTCCTCGTCGAGGGGACGCAGCACCAACCGCTCCGTGCTGATGGAGATGTTGGGGAAGGTGCTCGTCATGCGCCGCTCCGTAACCTTCGGAAGTTCCTCGGAAAGACCGTCAGGGCCGTCAGGTCCGCTGAACTGCCAGCATGCAGCATGAAACCACCGGAGCGCACGACGGGGTCCGCTCCTCGTGAGGAGGGGACCCCGTGCGTCGCCGTACCCGGTGTGCGTGCCGTCAGCCGCCGGTCGCGGGCAGGACGGACCCGTGGTACTTGTCCTTGATGAACGCCCGGACCTCGGGTGAGACGAGCAGGCCGGCGAGCTTCTTCACCCGTGGGTCGTCCTCGTGGCCGCGTTTGACGGCGAGGAGGTTGGCGTACGGGTTGTCCTTCGCCGACTCCAGCAGGATCGCGTCCTCGGCGGGGCTCAGGCCCGCGTCCTGGGCGTAGTTGTTGTTGACGACCGCGGCGTCCACGTCGTCGAGCGAGCGGGGCAGCTGGGCGGCCTCCAGCTCCCTGAACCTCAGGTGCCGGGGGTTGTCGGTGACGTCCCGGGGTGAGGCGTCGGCGCCGGCGCCCGCCTTGAGCTTGATGACACCGCCGGCGGCGAGCAGCTTCAGGGCGCGGCCCTCGTTGGTGATGTCGTTGGGTACGGCGACGGTGGCGCCGTCGGCGAGCTCGGTGATGTCCTTCACCCGGTGCGAGTAGACGCCCATGGGCGGCAGGTAGGGCTTGACGACCGGGACCAGGTCGGTGCCCTTGGACTCGTTGAAGTCGTCCAGGTAGGGCTGGTTCTGGTAGAGGTTGGCGTCCAGCTCGCCCTCCTGGAGGGCGGTGTTGGGCAGGACGTAGTCGGTGAACTCCTTGATCTCCAGCTTCAGGCCGGCCTTGGCGGCGAGGTGGTCCCTGATGTAGGTGAGCACCTCTCCGGCCGGGACGGCGGTGGCGCCGACGACGAGGGTGTCGTCCTTGCCACCGCCCTTGCCGGAGTCCGTGCCGGAGCCGCAGGCGGTGAGGCCGAGGCCGAGGCCGAGGGCCAGGGCCACCACGGCGGCGACGGACGTGCGCATGGCGTCAGTCCCCCTCGGCGGCTCAGAACGACGGGATGACCGAGCCCTGGTACTTGTCCTCGATGAACTTCTTGACCTCGGGCGAGGTGAGGAGCTTGGCGAGCTTGGTCACCCGCGGGTCCTTCTCGTTGCCCTTCTTCACGGCGAGGAAGTTGCCGTAGGGGTTGTCCTTCGGGGACTCCAGGACGAGGGCGTCCTTGGCGGGCTTCAGGCCGGCGGAGATGGCGTAGTTGCCGTTCACCACGGCCGCGTCGACGTCGTCCAGGGAGCGCGGGGTCTGGGCCGCCTCGACCTCCTTGAACTTGAGGTTCTTGGGGTTCTTGGTGATGTCCCGCGGGGTGGCCTCGTTGCCGGCGCCGTCCTTGAGGGTGATCAGCCCGTTGTCGGCGAGCAGCTTCAGGGCGCGGGCTTCGTTGACGGCGTCGTTCGGGACGGCGACGGTCGCACCGCTCTTGAGGGCGTCGGCCTTCTTGACCTTGTGGGAGTACAGGCCGAGCGGTTCCAGGTGCACCGTGACGACGGGCACGATGTGGGTGCCGCGCTTGTTGTTGAAGTCGTCGAGGTACGGCTGGTTCTGGAAGTAGTTGGCACCCACCGAGCCGTCCTCGGTCGCCGTGTTCGGCGCGATGTAGTCGGTGAACTCCTTGACCTCCAGGTCGAGGCCCGCCTTCTTCGCCAGCTTGTCCTTGACGAAGTCGAGGATCTCGGCGTGCGGGGTCGGGCTCGCGGCGACGATCAGCGGGCCGTCGGCGTCGAGGGAGCCGGAGTCCTTGTCGGAGCCGCAGGCGGTCAGCCCGAGGGTGAGGGCTGAGGCGGCGAGGACGGCGGTGGTGAGCTTGGCGGTGTTACGCACGAAAAGTGCCTTTCCTTAAGGGTGGTGCGACCCCGGGTACGAGTGGCCGGGGAGCCTGGGGTGCCCGGCGCGGCCTTGCCGGCCGGGTGCGTCACGCGACCTTGCTGATCTCGGCCGCCGCGGGCTCCTTGGCCTTCAGCAGGCGGAGCTTGGGGGCCGGGCCGGAGCGGGCGCCACGGCGGTGCAGGGAGCGGGCGGCGAAGTCGCCGGCGAACTGGATGAGGGAGATGACGACGGCGAGGATGGCCACCGTGATCCACATCAGTTCGGTCTCGAAGCGCTGGTAGCCGTAGCGGACGGCGAGGTCGCCGAGGCCGCCGCCGCCGACCGTGCCGGCCATGGCGGAGTAGCCGATGAGGGCGATGATCGTGGTGGTGGTGGAGGCGATCAGCGAGGGCAGGGCCTCGGGGACGAGGACCTTGCGGACGATCGTCCAGGTGTTGCCGCCCATGGACTGCACGGCCTCGACGAGTCCCTGGTCGACTTCGCGGACGGCCGTCTCGACCAGGCGGGCGAAGAAGGGGATGCCGCCGATGGCGAGCGGCACGATGGCCGCGGTGGTGCCGATGGTGGTGCCGGTGACCCAGCGGGTGAAGGTCATCAGCGCGACCATCAGGATGATGAACGGCATGGACCGGCCGACGTTCACGACCTGGCCGATCACCTTGTTGGCGAGGACGTTCTGCAGCAGGCCGCCCCGGTCCGTGAGGACGAGGAGGATGCCGAGCGGCAGGCCGGCGACGACAGCGATCACGGTGGACCAGACCACCATGGTGAAGGTCTGGCTACACGCGTCCGACAGCAGCGGCTGCATCTCCGACCAGGTCACTTGGCACCTTCCTTCACCAGCGGGGCGTCCTGGCCCACGACGTCGATCTGCAGGCCCTGTTCGCGCAGGAACCCGATCGGGACCACGTTGTCCTCGTAACGGCCGGGCAGTTCGATGCGCATCCGGCCGACCTGGAGGCCGCCGACGGTGTCGATGGCGGCGCCGAGGATCGAGATGTCGATGTTGTAGGTGCGGGCGAGCTGGGAGACGACCGGCTGGGTGGCGCTCTCGCCGTGGAAGGTGACGTCGAGGACGGTCCGGTCGGCGCCGGTGGCCTCGCCGCCCACCGGGAACAGCGCGGCGGCCAGCGTGGAGCCCGGGGTGGCCAGCAGCTCGCTGACGGTGCCGGACTCCACGATCCGGCCCCGCTCCATGAGGGCCGCGGAGTCGCAGATCGTCTTCACTACGTCCATCTCGTGGGTGATGAGCAGGACGGTCAGGCCCAGCTGCCGGTTCAGGTCGCGCAGCAGCTGGAGGATGGAGCGGGTGGTCTCCGGGTCCAGGGCGCTGGTGGCCTCGTCGGAGAGCAGCACCTTGGGGTCGCCGGCCAGGGCGCGGGCGATGCCGACGCGCTGCTTCTGGCCGCCGGAGAGCTGGGCGGGGTAGGCCTTGGCCTTGTCGGCGAGGCCGACGAGGTCCAGCAGCTCCAGGGCCTTGCGGGAGCGCTCCTTGCCGGACTTGCCGAGGATCTCCAGCGGCAGCTCGACGTTGTCCTGGACGGTCCGCGAGGACAGCAGGTTGAAGTGCTGGAAGACCATGCCGATCCGGCTGCGGGCGCGGCGCAGCTCCCGGCCGGCCCGCGGGCCCCGCCCGGCCAGGGCGGTGAGGTCCTGCCCGGCGACGGTCACGGTGCCGGAGGTGGGGCGCTCCAGCAGGTTGACGCAGCGGATGAGGGAGGACTTGCCGGCGCCGGACTGGCCGATGACGCCGTAGACCTCTCCTTCGCGGACGTGCAGATCGACGCCGTCGAGGGCGGTGACCTCACGGCCGCGGGAGCGGTAGACCTTGGTCAGGCCCGAGGTGGTGATCACGTGGGTTTCCGTCACTGTCGAGTGCGCGGGCGTGGGTGTGCCCGGGCACGGGTGCATGCGGTTGCGGCATGGAGCGGGGGGTGCGTCTCGTACGGCCTACGGCGCACGGACATGCCACGGTCTCGCTTCGGGGCGCGAGGCTGGCTGATGCGGGGGCCCTCTAGAAGGCGCACATTCGACACATCAGGCGACACATACAACGAGCACCGGGCGTCATGGTCGCCTCGGTCGCAAGGGTGCGGCAGCTCGTCGTGGTCATGCGTTCAGTAAACCAGACGGGCGGTCCCGGGCTGTCGCCGCCGTCCGGATGCTGGACAACGGCGGACAGGGCGGGCCGGCCTCTCCGCCGTGGCGGGATGTCGTCACGCCCCGCTCGGTGACCAGTACGGACAAGGCCGGCAGGTCGTCGGCCACCAGGTCGGCGTCCAGTGCGGCGGCCCGGTGGGTTGTGGCCAACGCCACGGTGGCCGGGCCGGCCGCGCGGCCGGCCCGCGGTCCGGCGGGGGCGGCGGCCGGGGCGTGTTTCGGCCGTAATAAGGTCACGGCATGCTCAACGCCCTGATGCTGGTGACCGGGGTCGCCGCGCTCCTGCTCGCCGCCTGGTGCGGCTGGGCCGCCTACCGCGACCAGCCGACGAAGGACTGGCACTTCATCGGCATGGCCGTGGTGTCGGTGCTGGCGCTCGTCCAGCTGCTGGCGGGGATCGTGCAGCTGACGCGGGGCGAGAAGCCGGAGCAGGGCACGACGATCTTCGTGGCGTATCTGCTGGGCTCGTTCGCGTGCGTGCCGGCCGCGGGATTCATGTCGCTGGCCGAGCGGACCCGCTGGGGCTCGGTGACGGTCGCCGCGGCCGGGGTGGTGCTGGCCGTCCTGGAAGTACGGCTCTACGACATCTGGGGAGGCTGAGGTGACGGCGGTGCGGGAGAAGCC
Organism: Streptomyces sp. SudanB182_2057; assembly: GCF_964272715.1. Lineage (NCBI taxonomy): Bacteria > Bacillati > Actinomycetota > Actinomycetes > Kitasatosporales > Streptomycetaceae > Streptomyces > Streptomyces sp. SudanB182_2057. The sequence continues at coordinate 6,669,188 of NZ_OZ186798.1, read as the reverse complement.
GGCCCGGCTGATCAGCGGGCCGGGCATGCTGCTGGTCTGGTTCTACGGCGTGATGGTGGTCGGCGCGCTGTCGCGTTCCGTGTACCAGATCGCCACGGAGTTCGACCGGGCGCCGCTGGCGTACACGCTGTCGGCCGTGGCGGGCGCGGTGTACGCGTTCATCACGTACACGCTGGTGCGCGGCGGGGAGACGGCGCGCAGGGCGGCGCTGGTGTGCTGCGCCGCCGAGCTGGCGGGGGTGCTGGTCGTCGGCACCTGGACGCTGGTGGAGCCGTCGGCGTTCCCGGACGCGACCGTGTGGTCCGAGTACGGCATGGGGTACGTGTTCATCCCCGTGCTGTTGCCCTTGTCCGCGATGTACTGGCTGCGGAGGGCGCGGGAGCGGAGGGGCGCCTGAGGCGGTCGCGCGGGTGCGGGTCCGTCGTGGTCGCTCGCGCGGCTCCCCGCGCCCCTTTCGGGGCGCTTCGTCTTACGCCGTGGCGACGAAATCGCTCGCTTCCTTTTCGAGGATGATCAGCTCCACGCCGTCGTCGCCCTTGACCCGGCCCACCGCCTGGTAGCCCACCTTGCGGTACAGGCGGAGGTTGCCCTCGCTGCGGTGGCCGGTCCGGAGGCGGAACCGGGTGGCGCCGTGCCGCTCGGCCAGTGCGGCCTCGGCCGCGCGCAGCAGCCGGGCGCCGATGCCGTGGCCCTGGAGGCGGGGGTGGACGCAGAGCTTGGCGATGGCCGCCGCGCCGTCCTCGGTCACCTTGCCGCGCACCGATCCGACGACCTCCTCGCCGAGCCGGGCGACGAAGACGCAGTCGGTGGCGACCTCCTGGCGGACGGAGTCCAGGGTCTGCACGAGCGGGTCGATGCGGTAGTTGCCGTACAGCGCGGCCTCGCTCTGGAAGCAGAGGTACTGGAGCCTGAAGATCTGCTCCGCGTCCGGCTCGGTCGCCGCCGAGATGGTCACGCTCATGCCCATGTGCGCACGCCTCCCGCTCACCTGATCACCTGTCGTCCCCCACTCCTATCCCCGCGCTTCGCACGCCGCAACCTCCGGTGTGAGCAATCTCCGCAGACAACCGAGACATCTGGAACGTTCCGGTCCGAGACTGCCCTGTGAGATACCCAACTCGCCCGCGATTTCCCGGTAGGTGAGGTCCTGCGGCGACAGCAGCGCCTCCATCAGGCGCGGGCAGCGTCCGGGCAGCCGGCGGACCGCCTGGCGCAGGGCGCGGTGGCGGGCGGCGGCCAGGGCGTGCTGTTCGGGGCCGGGGCCGAGGTGGTCGGGGGGTTCGCCGTCGTACGGCCGTTCCCGCCGGGTGGCGTGCCGGGAGCGGCGGGCCTCGGCGCGGACGGCCTCGCGCAGCCAGCCGGGCGGGTCCGGTGGCGGCCCGTCGGTCCGCAGCCGCTCCAGCAGCCGGAGCCAGACGGCCTGCTCCAGATCGCCCGGCTCGCTTCCGGAGGCATATGCCTCGGCGGATGCCTCGGCGGCCAGCAGCGGGCGCAGGGCGGCTACCAGGTCGTGGGTCATATGCGGAACGACGAGCCGCCCCGGCGGCGGGTTGCCGGGGCGGCGCACACTCACCCCGAACGGGGGGACGGCCGGTGCGGTGGTTGACGGGGTCAGCGGGCCAGGAAGTCGGCGCGGGCGAGCAGCCCGGTGTCGGGGTTGTCGGTGAAGACGCCGTCGATGCCGGTCGCGAAGTACTTCCGGAAGGCGCCGAGGACATCGCCGTAGCCGTCGGCGGCGCCGCCCCTGCGATATTCGGCGGGCAGGAAGGGGTTCTCGTTGCGCAGGGTGTAGGGGTGCACGACCAGGCCCACCCGGTGCGCGTCGGAGACCAGCGTGGTGGGCTCGGCCAGGGTGCCGTCCGCCTTCTTCGGTATGACCAGGTCCACGGTGGGCCCGATGCCCTGCGCGTAGCCGGCCATCTCCCGCAGGCCCTTGGGGGTGATGAGGTCGGCGACCGTGCGCGGGTCGTTCGCCGCCACGAAGTCGTGGGGCCGGCTGCCGGCCGAGGAGAGCAGGACGACCAGCGGGTTGTCGACCAGCCGGTTCAGCCGCTGGATGCTGGTCGGTTCGAAGGACTGGATGACGACCGGGGAGTGCCGGCCGTCCTTGCCGTACTTGCGCAGCAGCTTGGCCACCCGCTCCTCCAGGCCGAGGCCGAGCTCGCGGAAGTAGGTGGGGTGCTTGGTCTCGGGGTAGATCCAGACCTGCCGGCCGCGCCTGCGGGTCTGCTCGTCCTGCCACTTCAGGACCTCTTCGAAGGTGGGGATCTCCCAGCGGCCGTCGTAGAGGGTGTTGTGCGGCCGGTTGGCCGGGACGCGTTCGACGGCGCGCAGCGTCTTCAGCTCGGCGAGGGTGAAGTCCTCGGTGAACCAGCCGGTCGTGGGGACGCCGTCGAGCACCTTGGTGGTCCTGCGGCCGGCGAACTCCGGGTGGGCGGCGACGTCCGTGGTGCCGCCGATCTCCGGCTCGTGCCGGCACACCAGGTGGCCGTCCTTGGTCGGCACCAGGTCGCCTGCCTCGACCACGTCGGCGCCCAGGTCCAGCGCCAGGTCGTAGGAGCCGAAGGTGTGCTCGGGGCGGTAGCCGCTGGCTCCCCGGTGGCCGATGATCGTGGGCACCGGCAGGCTCTTCAGCCCGCGGCCCGGGCGTCCGGCCGGGCGGGTGCCCTCGGCCCGGGCGGTGCCGGGGAGTCCGAGGACCGCTCCGCCCGCGCCGAGCACCGCGGCGCCGAGCAGTGCCCGCCGCCCCGTCGCCTGTGTCTGCCCGTTGTCCTGGTCGCCGCCCATGAGCGCCCTCCTGCCGTTCGCTGCTGCCGGTGCGCGCCGATCGTAGGGGCGTACACATGACCGAAGGGAGGCCCTCGTTCGAACACCGGGGTGCCGTCGGGTGTCCGGCGGACGGCGGAGGGTGACGGGGCGTCGGCCGGGGGCGGGACCCGGGCCGGCGCGATGTCCGTCACATGCGCACAAGGCTGTTACCCGCCGTCCTGGCCGCACCACCCCAGGTGAACGCGTGTCAATAGTTGGTAAGACCTCGGCGAAGCGGATGCCTTCGATGTGCGCGCGGGCGTGCCCCGCGAGTAATGTCCTCACCTGCACAGACTCATATCGCCCCCCTTGACATCGGAGGACCCGTTGTCCCGCTTCGCGCTCATCAAGGCAGTGCTCGGACCGATCATGCGCCTGATGTTCCGCCCCCAGGTGGAGGGCGCGGAGCACATTCCGGGGGACGGCCCGGTGATTCTGGCCGGTAATCACCTCACCTTCATCGACTCGATCGTGCTGCCGCTGGTCACCAAGCGGCAGGTGCACTTCATCGGCAAGGACGAGTACGTCACCGGCAAGGGCGTCAAGGGACGGCTGATGGCCTGGTTCTTCACCGGCGTCGGCATGATCCCGGTGGACCGGGACGGGGCGAACGGCGGTGTGGCGGCGCTGATGACCGGGCGCCGCGTCCTGGAGGAGGGCCGGGTCTTCGGCATCTACCCGGAGGGCACCCGCTCGCCCGACGGCCGGCTGTACCGGGGCCGCACCGGCATCGCCCGGCTGACCCTGATGACCGGCGCGCCGGTGGTGCCGTTCGCCATGATCGGCACCGACAAGCTCCAGCCGAGCGGCAAGGGCCTCCCGCGGCCGGGCCGGGTCACCGTGCGGTTCGGCGAGGCCATGGAGTTCTCGCGCTACGACGGCATGGACCGGGACCGCTACGTCCTGCGGGCGGTGACGGACTCGGTGATGACCGAGGTGATGCGGCTGTCCGGGCAGGAGTACGTGGACATGTACGCCACCAAGGCGAAGGCCGCCTGAGCCCCCGGGGCGAGCGCGCGGTGCCCCTCGCCCTCCGCCTGCCGGTGGAATCTGCCCCCGACACATAGGGCATTCGGCCGCATTACCGGGCCACCTGACCACCCAACATGTCTTATTTAGACATGTTCACACCTTCTCGGCGTACCCTGCTCCGCACGCCCCTCGCCGCCGCCGGCGCGGGATTCCTCGCAGCCTGCACCGGTTCCGGCCCGGAGTCCGGCTCCGGACCCGAACATCCCGGCGGCGGGGAGAGGTTCGTCCCGGCCGGGCCCCGAGGCTACGTCAACCCCTCGGATCCGGAGGTGCTGGCCGCCGAACACAGACGCGGGGCCGGCCGCGAGCGCGTCCTGCGGTTCACCGCGGCGGAGACCGAGCTGGACATCGGCGGGCACTCCGTGCGGACGTGGGCGTACGACGAGGAGGTGCCGGGCCCGCTGGTGCGGGTCACCGCCGGTGACGTGCTCGACCTGACACTGGCCAACCGGCTGCCCGAGACCACCACCCTGCACTCCCACGGGGTGCGGCTGCGCTGCGACATGGACGGCGTCCCGGACCTGACCCAGCGCGCCATCCACCCCGGCACCGACTTCCGCTACCGCTTCACCGTCGCGCACCCGGGGACGTACCTGCTGCACTCCCACGTCGGGATGCAGCCCGACCGGGCCCTGTACGCGCCGCTCGTCGTGGACGACCCCAAGGAGCCCCTCTCCTACGACAAGGAGTGGGTCGTGGTCCTGGACGACTGGCTCGACGGCGTGGAGGGCTCCACCCCCGAGAACGTCCTGGAACAGCTCAAGCCCGGCGGCGCCATGGACATGGGAGGCATGGCCATGGGCCCCGGCCACCCGACGAAGGGGCACCCGAAGCCGTCCAAGAAGCCGACCGGCCCCAACCGGGTGCTGCACAAGTCGCACAGCCGCATGCTGAACGGGGAGGGCGGCAGCGTCGCCTACCCGCACTACCTCATCAACGGCCGGCTGCCCGACGCGCCGTCGGTGTTCCGCTGCCGCCCCGGCGAACGGGTGCGGCTGCGCATCATCAACGCCGGTTCCGAGACCGCCTTCCGGGTGGCGCTGGGCGACCACAAGATGACCGTCACGCACACCGACGGCTACCCGGTGCGGCACAAGGAGACCGACGCGCTCCTCGTCGGCATGGCGGAGCGGTACGACGTGCTGATCACCGCGCGGGACGGCATGTTCCCGCTGGTCGCCCTCCCCGAGGGGAAGAAGGGCAGGGCCCTCGCCGTCCTGCACACCGGCAAGACGCGCAAGACCCCGCCCTCCGGCGAGGTCCGCCCGCGGGAGATCGACGGCAACACCGTCCCCGCGCGCCGGCTGCTGCCCCACGAGTCCGTGGCCCTGGACGACCGGAAGCCGGACCGCGAGGTGCGCATCCGGATCACCGGGACGATGGCGAAGTTCGACTGGGGGTTCGACCACAGGACCTACACCCCGCAGCAGCGCCACCCGGTCCGTGCCGGTGAGCGAGTGCGGCTCACCCTCATCAACGCCACCGACATGTGGCACCCGATGCATCTGCACGGGCACACCTTCGCGGTGACCGGGCTGGACTCCGCGGGCGCCCGCAAGGACACCGCGCTGGTGCTGCCGCACCGCAAGCTGGTGCTCGACTTCGACGCCGACAACCCCGGGCTGTGGATGCTGCACTGCCACAACCAGTACCACTCGGAGAGCGGGATGATGACGGTGCTCGGCTACAAGAAGTGAGCGAGGCGCGGCCGGCTCCCCCGGCGTGAGCCGACCGGGCCCGGTCCGCTCCCCCGGCCCGGTCGGCTCACGCCGCGCCGTCCAGCTTCTGGCCCCGCAGCAGGAACCACGCCACCGCCGACGCCGTCAGCAGGACCACCGCGCCCGCCGCCGAGGCCAGGTGCAGGCCGTGGACGAAGGACTCGCGGGCCGCGTCGAGCAGCCCCTCGGCCTGGTGCGGCGGCAGATGGGCGGCGGCCTGCACCGCCGCGCCCAGCGACTCGTGGGCCCCGGCCGGGGTGCCGGCCGGGCCCGGGAAGCCGCGGTAGACGCCGGTCACGATGGAGCCCAGCAGGGCGATGCCGAGGGCGGCGCCCAGTTCGTACGCCGTCTCGGAGACCGCCGAGGCCGCGCCCGCCTGGTCCTTCGGGACGCTGGAGAGGATGACGTCGGCGGTCACCGTGAAGGAGAGGCCCGCGCCGACGCCGACCACCAGCAGGGCGGCGCCGAGGACGGGATAGCCGGTGGTCTGGCCGAGCGTGGTCAGCGCCGCCAGGGCGACGCCGACCGCGGCCAGGCCGCCCGCGACCACCGCGCGGACCGAGAAGCGCCGGGCCGCGCGGCCCGCGACCAGACCGGCCGCCACCGCGCCCACCGCGGCGGGCAGTTCGGCCAGGCCCGCCTCGAACGGGTGCCGGTCCTGGACGAGTTGCAGGAACTGGGAGAGGAAGAACACCAGGCCGGACATGCCGAGGACGGTCAGCAGGTCGGCGAGGACCGCGCCGCTGAAGCCGCGCCGCCTGAACAGCCGCATGTCCAGCAGCGGCACCGGCATGGTCAGCTGACGGCGGACGAAGCCGTACAGCGCCGCCGCGCCCAGCAGGCCGGCGCCGAGGGCCGGCCAGGAGAAGCCGTGCGCCGCCGCCTCCTTGACCGCGTAGACGAGGCCGATCATGCCGACCAGCGACAGCAGCACGCTGGTCAGGTCCCACGGGCCCGGGCGCGGGTTGCGGGACTCGGGCAGGGTGCGCACGCCGACCAGCACCAGGACGGCCATCACCGGCAGGTTGATCAGGAAGACCGAGCCCCACCAGAAGTGTTCCAGGAGGAATCCGCCGGCGATCGGGCCGACGGCCATGCCGGCGGAGGCGGTCGCGCCCCAGATACCGACGGCCAGGCTGCGTTCGCGCGGGTCGTGGAAGATGTTGCGGATCAGGGCCAGGGTGGCCGGCATCAGGGTCGCGCCCGCGACGCCGAGCAGCGCCCGGGCCAGGATCATCAGCTCGGGCGTGGTGGCGTAGGCGTTGAGCACGGACACCGCGCCGAACGCGGTGGCGCCGACCAGCAGGATCCGCTTGCGGCCGATGCGGTCGCCGAGGCTGCCCATGGAGACGAGCAGACCGGCGATGACGAAGGAGTAGACGTCGCCGATCCACAGCAGCTGGGTGCCGGTGGGGTGGAGGTCTTCGCTGATGTAGGGGGTCGCCAGGCCGAGGACGGTGGCGTCGACGGCCACCAGCAGCACGGCCAGGACGAGGACGGACAGCGCCAGCCAGCGGCCCGGGCGCTTCACCGCCTCGGTCGTCCGGTCCGGCCGCAGGGTGCTGGTCATGGTTCCTCTCTTCGCAGTGCGCCGCCGAGCAGCAGCTCGGCGATCATGGTCGGGAAGTCCCGGGAGGCCACCCGGCCGTCCAGGGTGGCCCAGGCGCAGGAGGCGATGAGCCCGTACAGCGCCTCGGTGAGCCAGACCGGGCTGAGATCGATACGGAATTCGCCGGCGCGCTGACCGCGCTGGAACAGGGCCCCGATCCGGGTGTCCAGGCGCTGCCAGCCCTCGTTCAGCCCGTCGCCCTCCCACAGCTGGTTCTCGCCGTAGAGGAACGACAGCAGTCCGGCGGCCGGCTGGATCTCGCGGACCAGCCGGCGGACGGCCTCGGCCGCGGCACCTTCTTCCAGCCGGGCGCGCTCCAGCGCGCCCTCGCATTCGGTGATGCCGAGCTGTTCCAGCGCCCTGACGAGCGCGTCGCGGCCGGCGAAGTGGCGATGCAGCGTGGCCCGGCTGATCCCGGCGGCCTTGGCGACCTCGTCCATGGTCGCGGTGGATTTACGGGTCAGCAGGGCGGCTGCGCTGCGCAGCACGTGGTCACGGTCGATGGCCATGAGACAAGAGTAGCCCAGATGAGACGTTGATGTCTCATTCTGGGCGTGCGTGACTCATTTCCCCAGCTTGTAAGGGGTGTGTGTCAGTGCCAGGGCAGCTGCCGGCGTCGCTCCCAGTAGGCGTGCGGGTCCTCCCGCAGCGCGGCGAGAGGGGTCAGCCGGTCCGGGTCCGGGTCGACGGCGGGGGCCCGCAGATTGGACAGCAGCTGGGGCACGGTCGCGGCGCCGGAGAGGACCACGCCCGCCCACGGGCGGCGCAGGATCCAGCCGAGGGCGACCGCGTCGCAGCCGAGCCCGGTGGCGGCGGCCACGGCGCGGAGGGCCTCCGGGGCGTGCGGTCCGGCCAGCCGGCCGTTCGCCATGCCCTCCTTGACGATCACGGTGAGTCCGGCGTCGTGCGCCTCGGCGAGGGCGGGACCGGCCGAGGTCTCCAGGAGGTTGTACGTCGACTGGACGGTGCGGAAGAGGGGCTCGCCGCCGACCGTGACGGCGAGGGCCGCGCGGATGGCGTCGGCCTGGGCGGGGCCGCTGGTGGAGAAGCCGACGGTGAGGCCCCGGGCGGCGGCCTCCGCGAGCCTCGCGTGCAGGTCCTTGTCGGTCAGGGCCGGGCTGTCCGGGGTCACCGAGTGGATCTGGTAGAGGTCGAGCCGGTCGCCGAGCAGGGCGTCGGTCTCGGCGCGCTGCCGGTCGTAGGCGGCGGTGCTGTGGTCCTTGACCTCGTGCGTCTCGGCGTCCGCCGACCAGCCGGCGGTGTAGGTGTAGCCCCATTTGCTGCCGACGACCACATCGTCGGCGCCCGGGTGGGCGGCCAGCCAGTCCGCGAGGAACTCCTCGGAGCGGCCGTAGGAGCGGGCGGCGTCGACGTAGCGGACGCCCTGGGCGTAGGCGGCGTCGAGGAGCGCGTGGGTCCGGGTGCGCAGTGCTTCGACGCCGCGGTTCTCCCCGAGGTCCTCGCCGCGGCGGAGGTTGATGTAGCCGGGGCGGCCGACGGCGGCGAGGCCGAGGCCGATGCGGCTGGTGGGGGCGGTCGCTGTGGCGAGGCGGGCGAAGGGCATCGCGGGGTCCGTTCGGTCGGGTCCGGTACGGCTCCGGCCAACGTAACCCGCGAAGACCTTCGTACGGCGGTACGGGCCCGGGTCGCCCTCAGCCCTTCTTCTTCGCGTCCGCCCACTCGTGCTGACGTGCCACGTCCGCCTTGACCTCCGTCAGCTGGACCGCCACCGCGCTCGGGGCCGTGCCGCCGCGGCCGGACCGGGAGGCGAGGGCGCCGGGGACGTTGAGGACCGTGCGGACCTCGGGGGTGAGGTGCGGGGAGATCTTCGCGAACTGCTCGTCCGTGAGGTCGTCCAGCTCCTTGCCCTCGGCCTCGGCGGCCTTGACGCACTCCCCCGCGACCTCGTGCGCCACCCGGAACGGCACGCCCTGCCGCACCAGCCACTCGGCGATGTCGGTGGCCAGCGAGAAGCCGGCCGGGGCCAGCTCCTCCATGCGCTCGCGGTGGACGGTGAGCGTGGCGATCATGCCGGTGAAGGCGGGGAGCAGCACCTCCAGCTGGTCGCAGGAGTCGAAGACCGGCTCCTTGTCCTCCTGGAGGTCGCGGTTGTACGCGAGGGGCAGGGCCTTGAGGGTCGCCAGCAGGCCGGTCAGGTTGCCGATCAGCCGGCCGGACTTGCCGCGGGCCAGCTCGGCGATGTCCGGGTTCTTCTTCTGCGGCATGATCGACGAGCCCGTGGAGAAGGCGTCGTGCAGGGTCACGAAGGAGAACTCCTTCGTGTTCCAGATGATGATCTCCTCGGCGATCCGGGAGAGGTTCACGCCGATCATCGCGGTGATGAACGCGAACTCCGCGACGAAGTCCCGGGAGGCGGTGCCGTCGATGGAGTTGCCGGCGCTGCCGTGCTCGAAGCCGAGGTCCCGGGCGACCGCCTCCGGGTCCAGGCCCAGGGAGGAGCCGGCGAGGGCGCCGGAGCCGTACGGCGACACGGCCGTCCGCTCGTCCCACTGGCGCAGCCGCTCGGCGTCCCGGGACAGGGACTGGACGTGGGCGAGGACGTGATGGGCGAAGAGCACCGGCTGGGCGTGCTGGAGGTGGGTGCGGCCGGGCATCGCCACGTCCGGGTGGGCCTCGGCAAGACCGATCAGGGCGTCCTGGAGGTCGGCGATCAGGCCGCCGATGATCCGGGCGTGGTCGCGCAGGTACATCCGGAAGAGGGTGGCGACCTGGTCGTTGCGGGACCGGCCGGCGCGCAGCTTGCCGCCGAGGTCCGGGCCGAGGCGCTCCAGCAGGCCGCGCTCCAGGGCGGTGTGCACGTCCTCGTCGGCGATGGTGCCGACGAAGGCGCCCGACGCCACGTCCGCTTCGAGCCGGTCGAGGCCGGCCAGCATCCGGGTCAGCTCGTCCTCGGTGAGCAGCCCCGCCTTGTGCAGGACGCGCGCGTGGGCACGCGAGCCGGCGATGTCGTAGGGCGCGAGCCGCCAGTCGAAGTGGACGGACGCGGACAGCTTCGCCAGGGCCTCGGCGGGTCCGTCGGCGAAACGGCCGCCCCAGAGCCGTACGTCACCGCTGTTGCTGCTCACTTGCGTTGCTCCTCGAAGCTCGTGATGTGCCACCGCCTCCCCGCGTTTCCGGGCGGGGAGGCGGCTGTCAGGCTGATGCGGGGAGATGGCCCCGCGGGTCACGCCAGGTCTGCGTCAGGCTCCGCCTGCCAGATCACGCCGCGCGGCGATCTTCGACGACAGGCTGTAGATGTCGATGAAGCCCTTGGCCGCCGACTGGTCGAAGGTGTCGCCCGTGTCGTAGGTGGCGAGGTCGAAGTCGTACAGCGACTCCTGGGAGCGCCGGCCGGTGACGACCGCGCGACCGCCGTGCAGGGTCATCCGGATGTCGCCGGAGACGTGCTGGTTGGCCTCGTTGACGAAGCCGTCCAGGGCGCGCTTGAGCGGGGAGAACCACTGGCCGTCGTAGACCAGTTCGCTCCAGCGCTGCTCCACCTGGCGCTTGAACCGGGCGAGTTCGCGCTCGACGGTGACGTTCTCCAGCTCCTGGTGGGCGGTGATCAGGGCGATCGCACCCGGCGCCTCGTACACCTCGCGGGACTTGATGCCGACCAGGCGGTCCTCGACCATGTCGATCCGGCCGATGCCCTGGGCGCCGGCGCGCTCGTTGAGCTGCTGGATGGCCTGCAGGACGGTGACGGGCTTGCCGTCGATGGCGACCGGGACGCCCGCCTCGAAGGTGATGACCACCTCGTCGGCCTCGCGGGGGGCGGCCGGGTTGGAGGTGTATTCGTAGATGTCCTCGATCGGGGCGTTCCAGATGTCCTCCAGGAAGCCCGTCTCGACGGCGCGTCCGAAGACGTTCTGGTCGATGGAGTACGGGGACTTCTTGGTGGTGGCGATCGGGAGCTGCTTGGCCTCGCAGAAGGCGATCGCCTTGTCCCGGGTCATGGCGTAGTCGCGGACCGGGGCGATGCACTTCAGGTCGGGGGCGAGGGCGACGATGCCGGCCTCGAAGCGGACCTGGTCGTTGCCCTTGCCGGTGCAGCCGTGGGCGACCGTGGTGGCGCCGTGCTTCTTGGCGGCGGCGACCAGGTGCTTGACGATGGTCGGCCGGGACAGGGCGGAGACCAGCGGGTAGCGGTCCATGTACAGGGCGTTGGCCTTGATCGCCGGGAGGCAGTACTCGTCGGCGAACTCGTCCTTGGCGTCCGCGACCTCGGCCTCGACGGCGCCGCACGCGAGGGCGCGCTTGCGGATCACATCCAGGTCCTCGCCGCCCTGGCCGACGTCGACCGCAACGGCGATGACCTCGGCGCCCGTCTCCTCGGCGATCCAGCCGATGGCGACGGAGGTGTCCAGACCGCCTGAGTAGGCCAGTACGACGCGCTCGGTCACGGGTTTCTCCTCACAGTGCATTCGCTGATATGCATGAGTATGCAGGGCTCTGCATGATTCGTCAATCAGCCTTGCGAGGGAGAGATGCTTAGACAGGCGAAGGATCTTCCGCGATAATCGTTAGCCATGGGAAAGACTTATGAACGCATAGACGGCAGACTGCGCGCCTTCATCGAGGAACAGCCGCTCTTCTTCACCGCGACCGCCCCGCTCTCCGGCGACGGCACGGTCAACCTCTCGCCCAAGGGGCTCAAGGGCTCCTTCGTCGTGCTGGACGAACTCACCGTGGCCTACCTGGACTTCGCCGGGTCCACCGCCGAGACCATCGCCCACCTGCGGGAGAACGGGCGGATCACGCTGATGTGGTGCGCCTTCCAGGGCCCGCCCAACATCGTGCGCGTACACGGCCGGGGCGAGCCCGTCTTCCGCGACGACCCGCGCTTCCCGGACCTCCTCGCCCGCTTCCCGGACATCGACCACACCGCGCACGGACTGCGCGCCGTCATCGTGGTGCACGCCGATGTGGTCCGCGACTCCTGCGGCTACGCCGTCCCCTTCATGGCGTACGAGGAGGACCGCGACCTGCACGGCAGGCGCTTCGCCCGCGAGGACGACGCCTCGCTGAGCGCGTACTTCACCAAAAAGGAGCACATCGCGACCAGCCTGGACGGACTGCCCGGGCTGCCGTTGCCGCTGCCCCCGTCTAGCGTCTGAGGCATGCGCCCCGGTGTGGTCCTCGCCCTCGTGTCCGTGTCCTGTCTCGCCCTGCTCGGCGCCGCCCCCGGCCGGGACCCGGCACCGCTGCCGGCCCGGATGGCGGACACCGGCGGCGGCTCCCAGCTGATCGTCGCCCAAGCCCCGGACACCGGCGCCACCGAGGGCACGGTCGACTGGTGGGACCTCCGGGACGGCCGGTGGGTCCGGGCCGGATCCGCGCCGGCCCGCTTCGGGGCGCACGGGCTGGTCGAGGGCACCACCCGGGAGCAGGGCACCGACACGACCCCGACCGGCCTGTACGACCTACCGTTCGGCTTCGGGACCGAGCCGGCCCCGGCCGGGACGAGCGTGGAGTACCGGGCGGTGCGGGACAGTTCCTGGTGGTGCCAGGACAACCGCTCCCGCTCCTACAACCGCTGGGTCGACCCGCTGCCCGCCGACTGCCGCGCCGCCGAGTCCGAGCACCTGGCCGACTACCGGGAGCAGTACGCCCACGGCCTGGTCATCGGCTTCAACTACGACCGGCCCGTGCGCGGACGCGGCGCCGGGATCTTCCTGCACGTCAACGGGCGCGGGCCGACGTCCGGTTGTGTGTCGGTGCCCAAGGAGGCGATGGAGCGGATCCTGCGCTGGGCGGCACCGGACCGCGGGCCGCACATCGCGGTGGGCACCGAGACCGGACCCACCGCCGTCACCCGCTACTGACACACCCCCGCACGCGCCGCGCCCGCCCACGCCGCTCCTCGCCAGCGCCCTGGCCTCGCGGTCGGCTCCTGTCCCGGCACCCGGCGCTCCCGCGCCGCCGCCCCCTTCAGTGGCCGTTCTGGGCCAGCCGCAGCAAGTGGTCCGCCAGGGCCTGGCCCCCGGTGGGGTGCCGGCTGATCAGCAGCAGCGTGTCGTCGCCGGCGATGGTGCCCAGGATGTCGTGGAGTTCGGCCTGGTCGATGGCGGAGGCGAGGAACTGCGCGGCGCCGGGAGGCGTGCGCAGGACCACGAGGTTCGCCGAGGCCTCCGCGGAGATCAGCAGCTCCTGGGAGAGCCGCCGCATCCGCTCCTCCTTCGCCGACTCCCCCAGCGGAGCACGCGGGGTACGGAACCCGCCCTCGCTCGGCACCGCGTAGATCAGGTCGCCGTCGGTGTTGCGGATCTTGACCGCGTTCAGCTCGTCGAGATCCCGGCTGAGCGTCGCCTGCGTGACGCTCAGCCCGTCGTCGGCGAGCAGCTTCGCCAGCTGGCTCTGCGACCGCACCGGCTGCCGGTTGAGGATGTCCACGATCCGGCGGTGCCGTGCGGTGCGGGTCTGCGGTACGGCGGGCCCGGCCCCCACGCCCTGCTCGTGGTCCTGCGCCTCGCTCATCGTCGTCTCATTCTCCGGATCGTCCGTCCCCGTCCACGGGGCCCGCTGCGTCGAGGATGCCGGGCAGTGCCCCGAGCAGCGCGTCCACCTCGTCGTCGCGCAGATTCAGCGGCGGCATGAGCCGTACGACGTCGGGGGCGGGCGCGTTCACCAGGAACCCGGCCTCCTGGGCCGCCGCCTGCGCCTGCGGCGCGCGCGGCCCGGTGAGCACGATACCCAGGAGCAGGCCCGCACCCCGGACACCGTGGACCAGCGGGTGGTTCAGTGCCTCGATTCCCTCCCGCAGCCGCTCGCTCTGCCGCTTGACGTTGTCCAGCAGGCCCTCGGCCTCGATGGTGTCGAGCACGGCGAGTCCGGCGGCGCAGGCGACCGGGTTGCCGCCGAAGGTGGTCCCGTGGTGGCCCGGCCGGAGCAGTTCGGCGGCCCGGCCGAAGGCCACGGTCGCGCCGAGCGGCAGCCCGCCGCCGAGCTGCTTGGCGAGGGTGACGACATCGGGCAGCACGCCCTCGTGGGCCTGGTACTCGAACCAGGTCCCGGTCCGGCCGATGCCGGTCTGCACCTCGTCCAGGACCAGCAGCGCGCCGGTGGCCGCGGTGATCGCGCGGGCGGCCTTGAGATAGCCGGCCGGGGGCACGATCACGCCGTTCTCGCCCTGGATCGGCTCGATGACCACCAGGGCGGTGTCCTCGGTGACCGCGGCGGCCAGCGCCTGGGCGTCGCCGTAGGGGACGTGGGTGACCTCGCCGGGCAGCGGCCGGAACGGGTCCTGCTTGGCGGGCTGGCCGGTGAGCGCGAGGGCGCCCATGGTCCGGCCGTGGAAACCGCCCTCGGTGGCGACCACATGGGTGCGCCCGGTCAGCCGGCCGATCTTGAAGGCGGCCTCGTTGGCCTCGGCGCCGGAGTTGCAGAAGAAGACCCGGCCGTCCCGGCCGAAGAGGCGCAGGAGCCGCTCGGCGAGGGCGACGGTGGGCTCGGCCATGAAGAAGTTGGAGATGTGGCCGAGGGAGGCGATCTGCCCGCTGACGGCGGCGACGACGGCGGGGTGGGCGTGGCCGAGCGCGTTGGTGGCGATGCCGCCGACGAAGTCCAGGTACTCCCGGCCCTCGGCGTCCCACACCCGGGTGCCCGCACCGCGGACGAGGGGCAGGCGGGGGGTGCCGTAGTTGTCCATGAGCGCGCCCTGCCACCGCGCGGTCAGTTCCTGGTTGCTCATGACTCCCCCTGTTCGTCCGGCACGACCATGGTGCCGATGCCTTCGTCGGTGAAGATCTCCAGCAGGATCGAGTGCTGGACCCGGCCGTCGATGACCCGGGCGGTGCGCACGCCGTTGCGCACCGCGTGCAGGCAGCCCTCCATCTTGGGCACCATGCCGGCACTCAGGTCGGGCAGCAGCTTCTCCAGTTGGGAGGCGGTGAGGCGGCTGATCACCTCGTCGGAGTGGGGCCAGTCCACGTAGAGTCCCTCGACGTCGGTGAGGACCATGAGGGTCTCGGCGCCGAGGGCGGCGGCGAGTGCCGCGGCGGCCGTGTCGGCGTTGACGTTGTAGACGTGGCCGTCGTCCTCGGAGCGGGCGATGGAGGAGACGACCGGGATGCGGCCGTCGGCCAGCAGGGCCGCTATGGCACCGGTGTCGATCCCGGTGATCTCGCCGACCCGCCCGATGTCGACCGGCTCCCCGTCGATCTCGGGGGTGTGCCGGGTGGCGCTGATGGTGTGCGCGTCCTCGCCGGTGAGACCGACGGCGAGCGGGCCGTGCCGGTTGAGCAGGCCGACCAGCTCGCGCTGGACCTGTCCGGCGAGCACCATCCGTACGACGTCCATGGCGTCCTCGGTGGTGACGCGCAGGCCCGCCTTGAACTCGCTGGCGATGCCGTGCCGGTCGAGGGCGGCGCTGATCTGCGGGCCGCCGCCGTGCACGACGACCGGCCTGAGGCCGGCGTGGTGCAGGAAGACGACGTCCTGGGCGAAGGCTGCCTTCAGCTCCTCGTCCACCATGGCGTTGCCGCCGAACTTGATGACGACGACCTTGCCGTGGTGCCGGGTGAGCCAGGGCAGCGCCTCGATGAGGATGCGGGCCTTGGGCAGCGCGGTGTGCTTACGGGTTGTCATGAGGAGTAGGCGCTGTTCTCGTGTACGAAGTCGGCGGTCAGGTCGTTGGTCCAGATGGTCGCGGTCTCGGAGCCCGCGGCCAGGTCGGCGACGATATGCACCTCGCGGTAGCGCATGTCGACCAGGTCGCGGTCCTCGCCGACGCAGCCGTTCCGGCACACCCAGACGCCGTTGATGGCGACGTTCAGGCGGTCGGGTTCGAAGGCGGCCCCGGTGGTGCCGATCGCGGAGAGCACGCGGCCCCAGTTGGGGTCCTCGCCGTGGATCGCGCACTTGAGGAGGTTGTTGCGGGCGATGGAGCGGCCCACCTCGACGGCGTCCTCCTCGGTCGCCGCGTTGATCACCTCGACCTTGATCTCCTTGCTGGCGCCCTCGGCGTCGCCGATGAGCTGCCGGCCGAGGTCGTCGCAGACCTGGCGCACGGCATCGGCGAACTCGTCGTAGTCGGGGGTGGTCCCGGAGGCGCCGGAAGCGAGCAGCAGCACGGTGTCGTTGGTGGACATGCAGCCGTCGGAGTCGACGCGGTCGAAGGTGACCCGGGTGGCCGCGCGCAGCGCCTTGTCCAGCACCTCGCTCTCCAGGTCGGCGTCGGTGGTGAGGACGACCAGCATGGTGGCGAGGCCGGGGGCGAGCATGCCGGCGCCCTTGGCCATGCCGCCGACAGTCCAGCCGGACCGCGTCGCCACGGAGGTCTTGTGGACGGTGTCGGTGGTCTTGATGGCGATGGCGGCCTTCTCGCCGCCGTGCTCGCTCAAGGAGGCGGCGGCCGTCTCCACGCCCGCCAGGACCTTGTCCATGGGCAGCGGCACGCCGATCAGGCCGGTGGAGCAGACGGCGACCTCGATGGCGCCCCGGCCGAGCACCTCGGCGACCTTCTCGGCGGTGGCGTGGGCGTCCTGGAAGCCCTTCGGTCCGGTGCAGGCGTTGGCGCCGCCGGAGTTGAGGACGACGGCCGAGACCTGGCCGCCCTTGAGGACCTGCTCCGACCACAGCACCGGGGCCGCCTTGACGCGGTTGGAGGTGAAGACGCCCGCGGCGGCACGGCGGGGCCCGTCGTTGACCACCAGGGCCAGGTCGGGGTTGCCGTTCTCCTTGATCCCGGCGGCGACCCCCGCCGCCGTGAATCCCTTGGCTGCCGTGACACTCACGGTGCGACTCCGATCGTGGAAAGCCCCGTGGTCTCGGGAAGACCCAGGGCGATGTTCATGCTCTGGACGGCACCGCCGGCGGTGCCCTTGGTGAGGTTGTCGATGGCGCTGATCGCGATGACACGGCCCACGGCGGCGTCGTACGCGACCTGCACCTGGACGGCGTTGGAGCCGTGCACGGACGCCGTGGCGGGCCACTGGCCCTCGGGGAGCAGCTGGACGAACGGCTCGTCGGCGTACGCCTTCTCGTAGACGGCGCGGACGCTGTCCGCCGTGACGCCCGCGGCGGCGGACGCGCTGCACGTGGCGAGGATCCCGCGGGGCATCGGGGCCAGGGTCGGGGTGAAGGAGACCCGCACGGGTTCCCCGGCGACGGCGCTGAGGTTCTGGATCATCTCGGGGGTGTGCCGGTGGCCGCCGCCGACGCCGTACGGCGACATGGAGCCCATGACCTCGCTGCCCAGCAGGTGCCGCTTGGGGGCCTTGCCCGCGCCGGAGGTGCCGGACGCGGCGACGATCACCGCCTCGGGCCCGACGAGGCCGGCCGCGTAGGCCGGGAACAGGGCGAGGGAGACGGCGGTCGGGTAGCAACCGGGCACCGCGACGCGCTTGGACCCCTCCAGCGCGGCGCGGGCGCCCGGGAGTTCGGGGAGGCCGTAGGGCCAGGTGCCGGCGTGCGGGGAGCCGTAGAACCGCTCCCAGTCGGCCGGGTCCTTCAGCCGGAAGTCGGCGCCCATGTCGATCACCAGGACATCGGGGCCGAGCTGTTCGGCGACGGCGGCGGACTGGCCGTGCGGCAGCGCGAGGAAGACCACGTCGTGCCCGGCGAGCGCCTCCGGCGTGGTCTCGGCGAGCACGCGGCCGGCCAGCGGCGGCAGGTGCGGCTGGAGCGCTCCGAGCCGCTGCCCGGCGTTGGAGTTCCCGGTCAGGGCACCGATCTCGACCTCGGGGTGCGCAAGGAGCAGCCGCAGGACCTCTCCGCCCGCGTATCCGCTCGCTCCGGCCACCGCCGCACGTACTGCCATGTCCATCCTCCTCTGGATGGCATGACTATACGTATCGCTGCACGTTTATGCAATGGACTTGGGGAGCATCACCCAGCGGGAGACGACGTAGGTGACCGGGATCGCCGCGGCGGACGCGACCAGCGGGGCGAAGCGGCTCCCGGCGTGCAGGACGTCCACGATCAGGTACACCCCGGCCGTCGTGATCAGGAAGTTGGTGACGTTCGTCAGCGGGAACAGCAGGAATTTCCGCCAGGTCGGCGGGGTCCGGTAAGTGAAGCGCGCATTGAGGAAAAAAGAGCCGACCATGGCGAGCGTGAAGGCCAGGATGTGTGCCGCGAGATACGGCAGGCCGGTCAGGAACAACAGGTAAAGGCAATAGTAGGTCGCCGTATTGACGACACCGACCGCCGCGAAGGTCAGTATCTGCCGCATCAGGGAATGAGATCCTTCGTCCGTTCCGCATTGGTGGCCTTCACCAGGAAGTGCGGACGCCTCTTCACCTCGTAGTAGATGCGGCCGGTGTACTCCCCGATGACTCCCAGCATGACCATCTGGACGCCCGCGAGGGCGGTCACGGCGGTGATGATGGTCACATAGCCGGGCGTCTGGACGCCGTGGACGAGCGCGGCGCCCACGATCCACGCGGTGTAGACCCCCGCGCACAGCAGCAGGGTCACCCCGAGCCAGAGGGCGGCGCGCAGCGGGCGGTTGTTGAAGGACAGCAGGCCGTCGAGGCCGTAGTTGAGCAGTCCGCGCAGGTTCCAGGAGCTGCGGCCGGCCTCGCGGACGGCGTTGTGGTATTCGAAGGTGGTGCTCGGGAAGCCCACCCAGGCGAACAGGCCCTTGGAGAAGCGGTTGTACTCGGTCAGGTCCAGCACCGCGTCCACCACCCGGCGCGACAGCAGCCGGAAGTCGCCCACTCCGTCCACGAGTTCGACGTCGACCAGGCGGTTGACGAGCCGGTAGTACAGGCGCGCGGTGAGGGTCCGGGTCAGCCGGTCGCCGGTGCGGGTGCGCCGGGCGATGACCTGGTCGTGGCCCTGTTCGCGCAGCTCGACCATGTGCCTGATCAGCCCGGGCGGGTGCTGGAGGTCGGCGTCCATGACGATCACCGAGTCGCCCGAGGCGTGCCGCAGCCCGGCGAGCAGGGCGGCCTCCTTGCCGAAGTTGCGGCTGAAGGAGACGTAGCGCACCCGGGCGTCGGCCGCGGCCAGCTCCTGGAGGACGGCGAGCGTGCGGTCCCGGCTGCCGTCGTCGACGTAGACGAACTCCATGTCGTGGCCGAGGGGCAGCAGCTCCTCGGCGACCTTCTGGACCTCCTCGTGGAAGCGGGCGAGGACGTCCTCCTCGTTGTAGCAGGGCGCGACGATGGATATCAGCATGGTGGTTTCCCCCTGGCGCGATCAGTGAGCGGTGGTCACCCGCTCGCGCGGTGATGTGGTCGTGGGCGGCATGGGCGTGCGTCGGCGGCGCAGGGCGGCACCGGCGGTCAGCACGGCGAGGACGAGCAGCGAGGCGCCCCCGACCGCCGTGCCCAGCCGCAGGCCGGGCGGATGGAAGGTGCAGGTCAGGCTGGTGGTGCCGGGGTCGACGGGGACGGCGATCAGGCCGTGGTACTCCCCCGCCGGCCGGGCCGGTCCGTCCCCGGTGGCGCACCGCCAGCCGGCGATGCGGGGCGCGGCGAGGACCGCGAGGCCCCTGCTCCCGGCGGGCAGCCGGGCGTGCACGGTGCCGTCGGAGACGGTGACCTCCCTCGCCCCGCCGGCCGTCAGGCGCGCGGCGGCGGTGCGCAGCCGGCCGGTGTCCAGGCAGCCGATCGCGCCGGGCGGGATGCTGCCGGGCCGGTTCGGGGTGAGCCGGATCGTCAGTCGCCCGGAGGCGGGGGCGGTGCCGAGCGGGGCCATGGCGGCGCGGTTGCGGGTGTCCTTGGCGTTGAAGAGCGTGGCGGTGCCGTCGGCGAGCCGGGCGGTGCCGGAGTAGTGCGGGGCCCACAGGTGGACCTGGGTGCCCGCCGGGCAGCGGGCGGTGATCACCGGCCGGGTCCGGGCGGTGCCGGCGCCGGTCCGGCGGTCCGGCAGCGGTCGGCCGGAGTCGTCCCGCACGGTGAGCGGCGGCACGGTGTAGACGCGGCTGCCGAGTAGGATCTCCTGGTTGCGGTAGGGCGAGTCGCCGAAGGGCCGGTGGTCCGGGCGGGGCCGCACGGTCACCAGGGGCGGCACGTCCCGCCGGGTCAGGTGCGCCGGGTACGCGGCGGGCGGGGAGTGCCTCTGGTGCGGGTCGGGCGGGGAGTGCACCCGGGCGCCGACGGAGAAGAGCACGTCCGTGACGGCGTTGTCCAGGCTCTGCACGCTGCGTCCCCGGGAGGTCCAGCCGCCGCCGAGCGCGGTCAGGGTGCGGCTGAGGACGTCGGAGGTCAGGCTGCTGTAGTACTGGGCGCCCTCGCCGCCCACCACCAGCGGGTCGTTGCCGACCGTCTGTTCCCGGCCGGGGTCGGTGCGGTGGCGGGGCCAGTCGTCGGCCTCGGCGATCAGCGCGGACTGCCGGTCCTGCCGCTCGCCCCAGGGCGCGTAGTCGTCCAGGTGCGCGAGGTGCAGCCGGGTGGTGACGGCCGTGGTGGCGGCGCTCTCCCCGGCCTGCGCGCCGAGCAGCAGGGCGACGGCCAGTCCGGCCAGCGGCCCGCGCCGCCCGGCGCGGGCCAGCAGCGCGAGGCCGCCCAGCGCGCCGGCGACGGCGAGCAGCAGCACCGGCCAGGTGAGCGGCCGCAGCGTGCTGCTGTGACCGGCGAGGGCGGTGATCAGGGCGAACAGCGCGGCGGCCGGGATGAGGGCGCGCGGGCCGGGCGGGCCGTGGGACAGGGTGTGCCAGGCGGCGATGACGAGGAGGCCGCAGACGACGAAGGTCTGCCGGTAGGGGCTGCCCTGCGGGGTGGCGAAGGCGTGCCAGACCAGGTGGGTGGGCGCCCACTGGAGGGACAGGACGGCCAGCACCACCAGGGCGGTCCAGCCGGCCCGGACCCGTCCGGGGACGGCCCGGTGGAAGGGCAGGGCGAGGGCGAGCAGCAGCGCGGTGGTGCCGACGTAGAGGGCCGGGGAGCCCCAGCCGTACGACGTCGGCAGCAGCCGGGCGAGCACGTCCTCGGCCGGCACCGGGGCGAAGGCGCGCACCCGGCCCGGGTAGGCGTGCCGGGTGCCGAAGTACACGGTCAGCACCAGCGGGGCGGCGAGGCCCACGCCGAGGGCGGTGGTGAGGGCGGCGCGGCCGGCCGTGGCGAGGGCCTGCCGGACCGGCGGCCGGGCGAGCACCAGCCGGAGCAGCAGCACCAGGGCGGCGCCGAGGGTGGCCATGTAGGCGGTGTAGAAGTTGGCGGTCCAGGCGAGCGCGACGACGAGCACTCCGGGCAGGAACCGGCGTCCGGTGCGCGCCCATT
Organism: Streptomyces sp. SudanB182_2057; assembly: GCF_964272715.1. NCBI lineage: Bacteria > Bacillati > Actinomycetota > Actinomycetes > Kitasatosporales > Streptomycetaceae > Streptomyces > Streptomyces sp. SudanB182_2057. Next base: position 6,647,853 of record NZ_OZ186798.1, on the reverse strand, counting down.
CGCCGACCAGGCACAGCAGGGGCAGGGCGATCAGCCCGTCCAGCCACATCGGGTTGTAGTCGGCGTCGGCGAGGGTCCAGCCGCACAGCGCGTACGAGGAGCCGAGCAGGCCCGCAGCCCACCAGCGGCCGGGCCGGCAGGCGAGGAGCAGCCCGGTCATGGCCGCGGCGGCGCAGGCGAGTTTCAGGACGGTGATCACGTACACCGCGAGGTCGATCTCGTCGCGCGGGAAGAGGGCGACCAGCAGGGCGAACGGGCTGCCGAGGTAGGTGCCGAGGTCGGGCAGGAAGGAGGCGCCGTAGCCGGACTGCCAGTTGACGAGGAGGCCGCCCTCGGCCCTGCCGTGCAGCAGGTCCCACAGGTGGGCGTGGAAGGGCACGAACTGGTTGCCCAGGTCGTTGACGCCGCGGGTGCGCGGGCCGAAGGGGTGGCTGCGGGCGAGGGCGTCACCGGCGCAGAACGCGATGACCGTGAGGGCGGCGGCGAGCAGGCAGGCGGCCCGCCCCGGCCGGGAGGTCGCTTTCACGCGCGGTTCCCGCCCGGGTGCGGCCGTGACTTCCGCCCGCCATTGCCGGGCGCGTCCGGTGGAGTGCTGCACTGCATTTTCGGTGTCCTCACAGAATGCGTACCCCGTCTATTCGCGGACTTAGACGGAGGCCGTTTCCGATTGGTTGTGCGCTCATCGAAAAATGGAGCGACTTTCTCCGGACCGGGGAAACACCGAGTGAATTGGATGACCTGCCGGGAAATTCTGGATTTCCGGCAGGTGTTCTCAGGGTGAACCGGCCTTGCGGGCCGCGTAGGCCCGGGCCGCGCGGACCCGGTTGCCGCACTTGGTGGTGCACCAGCGGCGGGCGCCGTGGGAGCGCAGGAACCAGCGGGCGCAGCCCTGGGCGGCGCACTCGGTGAGCTGGGCGGCGTCGGCGCCGGTGAGCAGGTCGGTGGCGTCCTCGGCGAGCAGGGAGAGCGCGGCGGCGGCCGGGTTGCCGCCGTCGGGGAGGTCGGCGCGGCGCGGCCCGTCGGCGCCCCAGGCCAGGCGGGGGGTGGCGGGGGCGGCGGCGAGGGCGGCGTTCAGGGTGTCGAGGGCGTCGCCGGGCGGCCGGGTCCCCGCGGTCCGGGCCGTGAAGAGGGCCCGCAGCGCCTCGCGCAGGGCCCGCAGCCGGCCGGACTGGCGGCCGTTCAGCTCCACCGGGTCGGGCAGCAGGGCGTGCCGGACCAGCCACAGGTGCGCGGCCTCGGCGCCGTCGAGCAGGTCGACCCGGCCGTGGCTGACGGTGAACCGGGTGTTGACCAGCGCCAGCGAGGCGTACCGGTCCTCGCCGGGGACCGGGAGCTGGTGCAGATAGACGGGGGTCTCGTGCTCCACGCCCGCATCCTAGCCGTCTCTCACGGCAATTCTTGCGGTTCCCCGTGAGAAAGGCTTAGCGTGCCTCACGGAGAACGATCCGAGAAACCGTGAGAGGTGACCGTCGTGGCCTTCGACGTGGACGCGCTGCGCAAGGACTTCCCGATCCTGGGACGGACGGTGGAGAGCGGCGCGCCGCTGGTCTACCTGGACTCCGGGGCCACCACCCAGAAACCGCTCCAGGTCCTGGACGCGGAGCGGGACTTCTACCTCACCCGCAACGCCGCCGTGCACCGCGGGGCGCACCAGCTGGCCGGCGAGGCGACCGATGCCTACGAGCGGGCGCGGCACACGGTCGCCCGGTTCATCGGCGCCGCCGACGACGAGGTGGTCTTCACCAAGAACACCACCGAGGCCGTCAACCTCGTCGCGTACGCGCTCGGCAACGCCGGCCGGATCGGGCCCGGCGACCGGATCGTGGTGACGGAGATGGAGCACCACGCGAACCTGGTGCCCTGGCAGCAGCTGGCCGAGCGGACGGGCGCCACGCTGGACTGGTTCGGCCTGACCGACGACGGCCGGCTGGACCTGACCCGGGCGGCGGAGCTGCTGGACGAGCGGACCAAGGTGCTCGCCCTCACCCACCAGTCCAATGTCCTCGGCACCCTGAACCCGGTGCGGGAGCTGGCCGACCGGGCGCACGCGGCCGGGGCGCTGGTGGTGGTGGACGGCGCCCAGTCGGTGCCGCACCGCCCGGTGGACGTCACGGAGCTGGGCGCGGACTTCCTGGCCTTCTCCGGGCACAAGATGCTCGGCCCGAACGGCATCGGCGTGCTGTGGGGCCGCGCGGCGGAGCTGGCCGCTCTGCCGCCGTTCCTGACCGGCGGCTCGATGATCGAGATCGTGGAGATGGACCGCACCACGTTCCTGCCGCCGCCGCAGCGCTTCGAGGCGGGGGTGCCGATGACCGCGCAGGCGGTGGGGCTCGCGGCGGCGGTGGAGTACCTGGAGCGGCTGGGCATGGCGGAGGTCGCGGCCCACGAGGACACGCTCACCGCCCGCGCCCTGGGCCTGCTGGCCGAGGTGCCCGGGGTGCGGATCGTCGGCCCGCGCGACCTCACCGACCGCGGCTCGGCCGTCTCCTTCACCGTGGACGGCGTCCATCCGCACGACGTCGGGCAGGTGCTGGACGAGCGGGGCGTCGCCGTGCGCGTCGGCCACCACTGCGCCCGGCCGCTCGCCCGGCGGTTCGGCGTACCGGCGACCACCCGGGCGAGCTTCTACGTCTACAACACCCCGGAGGAGGTCGACGCGCTGGTGGCGGGGGTGCGGGCGGCCCAGCGGTACTTCGGGGTCTGAGCCGCCCACCCGCTGCTACCTCTGCTTGATCCTGAGGAAGGTGACGGAGTTCGCCGGGAAGGTGTACGTGAACTTACCCGCGACCCCGGTGACGGTGGACGTGCGCGGGGCGACCGCCGTGGACGTCTCGGTGTTCACCGCGTCCGGCGCGGCGGCGAGCGTGGTCGCCCTGGCCCGGGACGCGACCTTCGCGCCGCCCAGGTCGATGGCGGTACGGGCGGCGGCGGACCGGGCGTTGACGACCTTGACGATCAGCTCACCGGTCTTCGCGTCGCGCGTCACGACCTGGCGGAACGGCTCGGCCGGCTTGTCGTCGGTGAAGCTGCCCCACTCCTGGCCGTCGAGGTAGAGGGTGACCTGGCGGCCGCGCACCTTGACGTCGATGTCGTAGGCGCGGCCGGTCTCGATCGAGCCCGCCTTGGTCATCAGCGTGGACTTGCCGCCGTCCACGGCCTGCTCGACGGCCGACTGGGTGTTGTTCCAGCCGCCGAGGTTCCACCAGTAGTAGTTCCCGGTGTCCTTGACGCCGAAGGCGACGAGGAAGCCCTCCTTGCCGGACTTCTTGGTGGCCTTCACGTGCAGGTCGTAGTCGTGCCAGGACGGGTCGCCGGCCTGGACCATGGTGTTCTCGACGGTGTCGTCGGTCTGGACGTACCGGCCGTCCTGGACGGTCCAGCTGCCGGCCCCGGTGTGGGTCCACTTCGAGGCGTCACCGGAGAAGTCGTCGCCGAACAGCGGGGTGCCGTCGGCGCCGGTGACCCGTACGTCGTCGTAGGCGGCGCTGGTGTTCCAGGTGGACAGCCCGACCGCGCCGGTGAGGGGACCGCTGACGCCCGGGGTGCCGGTCGCGGTGCTCGGCACCACCCGGTCGCCCACGTTGGTCATGAACAGCTTCTGCACCTCGTAGTTGGCCGTGCCCCAGGAGGCGTGGTTGTTGAACCACACCAGGTCCGGGCGCCACTGGACGTAGTCCTCGTTGGCGAACAGCGGGGCGTAGGAGGCGAGTTCGACCACGTCCGCGTTGCGTTCCAGGCCGGTCATGAAGGCCGCCTCGGCGAGGCCGTTCTTGAAGGCGTTGCCCTGGGAGGCGTACTCGCCGAGGAAGACCTTGGGGCCGGAGCGGTCGTAGGAGTCGTAGCGGTCGTTGTTCTGCAGGAACCACTGAGGGCTGTTGTAGTAGTGCTCGTCGACCATGTCCACGTCGGCGTCGCGGTTGAGCTTCCAGGCGGTGTCGAAGACGGTGCCGGAGTCGTCCGGGCCGGAGTTGGAGATGACCTTGATGTGCGGGTACTTCGCCTGGACGGCCGCGCGGAACCGCTGGAAGCGGGCGAAGAACTCGGTGGGCAGGTTCTCCTCGTTGCCGACCTCGATGTGGGTGAGGCGGAAGGGCTTGGGATGGCCCATCCGCGCCCGCACCTTGCCCCAGGTGGAGGTCGCCGGGCCGTTGGCGAACTCGATGAGGTCCAGGGTGTCCTGGATGTGCCGCTTCAGCAGGGCGTCGTCGGCGACGGCCCGGTTCTCGCCGCAGCCGGTCACCAGGGCGGGTACGACGGGCAGCGGCATGGCGCCGATGTCCTCGGCGAACCGGAAGTACTCGTAGTAGCCGAGGCCGTAACTCTGGTTGTAGCCCCAGAAGTTGGCGTTGGTGGCGCGCTGCTCGACCGGGCCGACGGTGTCCTTCCACTGGTAGGAGCGCTTGCGCTGCCAGCCGGACGCCTCGCTGTAGTCGTGCATGGAACCGGTGTTGACCAGGCAGCCGCCGGGGAAGCGGACGAAGCCCGGGCGCAGGGCGGCGACCTTCTCGGCGAGGTCCTTGCGCAGGCCGTTGGGCTGGTGCTTGTAGGTGTCGCGGGGGAAGAGGGACACCATGTCCAGGGCGGCGGCGGTGTCCGCGGCCACGGTGAGCCGGCCCGTGGCGCTGGTCCGGGTGGCGGTGAAGGTGGCCTTGTACTGGGCCCAGCCGTCCTTCCGCACGGCGATCCGCCGGGCGGTGGCGAGCGGGCCGCCGGAGTCCTGGAGGGAGACCGTGAGCGCGGCTCCGGCCCCGGCGCGGGCCCACACCGAGAAGTCGTACGTCTCGCCGTCCCGCACGGCGATGCCGGTGTTGTAGCCGGCGTTGGTGACGGACGAGCCGGCGGCCAGCGCCAGGTAGGTGCGGTTGCGCTCGTTGAGCCGGCCGGAGTCGTCCACCGTCCGGGCGGTGCCGGAGACCGTCCAGGAGGTCAGCGGGGTGTAGGAGGCGTTGTCGGCGGCCGTGTACTCGAAGGACCGGTTCTGGACGAGTTCGGCGTACAGGCCGCCGTCGGCGGCGCGGTTGATGTCCTCGAAGAAGACCCCGTACATGGTGCGGGAGATCGCGGGACCGGTGGCGGAGGGGTCGACGGTGATCGCGTAGTCGGCGACCTCCTCGGCGTGGGCCGGGGCGGGGAGGCCGGCCGTGGCGAGCAGGACGGCGCCCGCGCCCAGGCCGAGTCTGAAGCGGGTGGTGCGTGACATGGATACTCCGCGGCTCTTGTTGTTCGAAATATCAGACATTGGTCAGCACTTCGAACGGCAAGATAGGGAAGGGGTATGAGCACGTCAATGGGGCGGACCGAGACCGGACGGAAAGAGGGGCAGGCCGCAAGGGATGCGACGGAAAGAGGGGCGGGCCCTCACGGATGCGCGTGAGGACGAGTTCTGGCCGGTGGCGGACCCGCTGGCCTATCTGTCCGGCCGCTGGCGCGTCGAGCGCGCGGTGCGGGATCTGGCGAGCGGGGACGAGGGCCGCTTCACCGGGACCACCGTCTTCGGCCCGCTGGACGGCGGCGGGCTGCTGCACGAGGAGTCCGGCGTCTTCACCTGGCGCGGGGTGGCCCGGCCGGCCACCCGGACCCTGCGGTTCCTGCCGGGACCCGCGCCGGGCCGGGTGGACGTGCGCTTCGCGGACGGGCGGCCCTTCCACGACCTGGACCTGACCCGGGGCCGGTACGTCGCCGACCACCCCTGCGCGGCCGACCTCTACCGGGGCGAGTTCACCGTCCTGGACGCCGGGCGCTGGCGCACGGTGTGGCGGGTCGGCGGCCCGGCGAAGGACCTGGAACTCACCACGGACTACGCCCGCGAGGTGCTCACCGGGGACACCACCCGCGAGGACTGAGCCGGACGCTCACGTGAAGGAGGCCGGGCGCTCACTCGAAGGAGTGCGCCATGTACTGCTCCGGGCGCTCCAGCGGCCGGAAGCCCAGCCTGGCGTACACCTCGTGGGCGTCCTCGGTGGCGAGCAGCAGCCGGCTCAGCCCGAAGGGCGCCAGGTGGTCGCGGATCCGGCCGACGAACGCCGTGCCCACGCCCTTGCCGCGCACCGAGGGGTCCACGTACACGTCGGCGAGCCAGGCGAACAGCGCCCGGTCGGTGACCACGCGCGCGTACGCCACCTGCTCCCCGGACTCCGTGGCGTAGACGCCGAAGTTCAGCGAGGAGGCCATCGCCCGCTCGTGCTTGTCGCGGGGGCGGCCGAGCGCCCAGTACGTGTCGGACGACAGCCAGCCGTGCACGCGGTCGACGTCGACGCGGGCGGGGTCGGCGGAGAACTCGTAACCCTCGGGGAGGGCGGGAGCCTCGGGGAGGGCGGGGCGCTCGGGGAGGTCGGGAGCCTCGGGGAGGTCGGGTGCATCGCTCATACGATGATCCTCACAGTCCGCGCTCCGTACGGACCAGGGGTTTTCACCGCACCTCCTCGTACGCCGCCCGCAGCCGCCGCACCCCCTCCGTGATCTCCCCGGTGCCGGCCACCGCCGCGAAGCTCAGCCGGAGGTGGCCGGCGGGCGCTTCGGCGCTGAAATAGGGGCGGCCGGGGGTGAGGGCGACGCCCGCGCGGAGCGCCGCCGCGGTCAGCGCGGCCTCGTCCAGCCCGTCGGGCAGCCGCAGCCACAGGTGGTAGCCGCCGGTAGGGATGTGCGGCAGGGCCAGCGCCGGGAGCTCCCGGGCGAGCGCGCCCGTCATGACGTCGCGGCGGGTCTTCAGCTCGGCCGACAGCGCCCGCAGATGGCGCGGCCAGGCCGGCGAGCCGACGAGTTCGAGGGCGGCCTCCTGGAGCGGGCGGGGCACGAAGAAGCTGTCCACGACCTGGATCGCGCGCAGGCGTTCCAGCACCGGCCCGCGCGCGGCCAGCGCGCTCACCCGGAAGCTGGGCGAGGTCGCCTTGGTGAGCGAGCCGACGTGCACCACCACGCCGTCCGGGTCGTCGGCGGCCAGCGGGCGCGGCAGCGGCCCGGCGTCGGCGTGCACGAGGCGGCGCACGAAGTCGTCCTCGACGACGAACGCCCCGGCCTCGCGGGCGATCCGCAGCACCTCGGCGCGCCGGGCGGGGGCCAGCACGGCACCGGTCGGGTTCTGGAACAGCGGCTGGCAGACGAAGACCCGGGCGCCGGTGGCGTGGAAGGCGTCCGCGAGCAGGTCGGGGCGGACCCCGTCGGGGTCCACGGGTACCGGCACCGGCCGCAGCCCGGCCGCGCGGGCGAGCGCCAGCATGCCCGGGTAGGTGGGCGACTCCACCAGCACCGGGGCGCCGGGCGGGGCGAGCGCGCGCAGGGCGGTGGCCAGGGCTGCCTGGCCGCCCGCGGCGATCAGCACCTCGGCGGCGGTGACGGCGCCGCCGATCCCGCGCGCGAACCACTCCCGCAGCTCCGGCAGCCCCTCCAGCGGCGGCCGCTCCCAGGCACCGGGGCGCCGGCCGGCCCGGGCCAGGGCCGCCGCCATGGCCCGCTCCGGTTGCAGGGAGGGGTGCGGGTAGCCGCCGCTGAACTCCAGCACCCCGGGCGGCGGGGCGGCCAGCGAGACGGTGACGCCCGAGGCGTCCACCGTGCGCGGGACGAGGTCGGCCGCGCCGTCGGCGCTGAGGGCGACCTCCTGCCAGGAGGTGTCCCCGGCGGGACCCTCCGGCCGGTGCGGCCGGGCCCGGAAGGCGCCGGCGCCGGGGCGGGTGACCACCAGGCCCTCGGCGGCGAGCTGGGCGAGGGCCCGGGAGACGGTCACCGGGCTGACCCGGAACCGCTCGACCAAAGCCCTGCTCGACGGAAGCTTTCCACCTGGAGAGTAGCGGTCGAGCTCCCGTCGGAGCTGTTCTGCCAATTCACCCACACTGCTACGCTGTTGCATGAGAACACAGAGTAGCGCTACTACCGCGAGCCCGATAGCAGTCACCGCCCCCGGGGACCTGCGTGGTCTTGGCACCGTCCAGGCCGGTCTCGGCGTGATCGCCTTCTCGCTGACCTTCCCGTCCACCGCCTGGGGCCTGGAGAGCTTCGGCCCGTGGTCGCTGGTGGCGGTGCGCGGGGTCCTCGCCGCGGTCGTGGCCGGAGGCTGTCTGCTGGCGCTGCGGGTACGACTGCCGGCGCGCCGCCATCTGGCCGGGCTGGCCGTGGTCGCCGCCGGGGTGGTGCTGGGCTTCCCGATGCTGACCACGCTCGCGCTGGAGACGTCCACCACCTCCCACGCGGCCGTCGTGGTGGGGCTGCTGCCGCTGACCACCGCCGTGTTCTCGGCCCTGCGCACCGGCGCCCGGCCCTCCCGCCGGTTCTGGCTGGCGGCCGTGGCGGGCGCGGCGGCCGTCATCGCCTTCGCCCTCACCCAGAGCGGCGGCGCGCTCACCACGGCCGACGGCTATCTCTTCGGGGCGCTGCTGGTGTGCGCGGCCGGCTACACCGAGGGCGGCCGGCTGGCCCGCGTCATGCCGGGCTGGCAGGTCATCGGCTGGGCGCTGGTGCTGTGTCTGCCGCTGAGCGTGCCGGCCACCGCGGTGGCGCTGGCGTACGAGCCCGTGCACCTGACCGGGCACGGCGTCGCCGGGCTGCTGTGGGTGGCCCTGGGCTCGCAGTTCCTCGGTCTGGTCGTCTGGTACCGGGGCATGGCCGCCATCGGCATCCCGCGGGCCAGTCAGTTGCAGTTGGCCCAGCCCCTGCTCACACTGGTGTGGTCGGCGCTGCTGCTGGGCGAACACTTCACGGTGGCCGCACCGCTGACCGCCGTGGCCGTGCTCGTGTGCATCGCCGTCACGCAGCGGTCGTGAGCGCAAGGAGGGCCCAGATGCACGCGTCCAAGGGCGACAAGCTGGTCCAGCACGGCAGGGTGGTCGGTCAGCACGACCATGTCGTGGAAGTGGTCGAGGTACTCGGTCCCGAGGGCAACCCGCCCTATCGTGTCCGCGCCGAGAACGGTCACGAGACGATCATGTCCCCCGGGCCCGACTGCCAGGTCAAGCACGAGGAGAAGCATCCGCAGCGGTAGTCAGCGCGGTGGTCGCGCCGGCCCCCGGTAGTGGTCGGCGACCACCCGCGCCATCGCCCCGGCCGGGTCGGCCGCCACGTCCCGGGCGGCGAAGAACACGTGCCCGCGCACCTGCGGATACCGGGCGGCGAGGGTGAGGTGGCGGGACAGTTCGACCGGGTCCTGCCAGGCCGACGGCTGCGCGGCGTCGCCCGCCTTGTACAGGGCCTCCCCGAGGTACAGCCGCGTCGCCGTGCCCTCGGCGGTCCCGGCCCACCAGGCGGCCAGGGCCGCGTAGTCGGCGTCGGCGTTGCCGATGTGCCAGTACAGCTGGGGGACGACGTAGTCGATCCAATGCTCGCGGACCCAGGTGCGGGTGTCCGCGTACAGGTCGTCGTACGTCTGGACGCCCGCCCGGGTCTCCGAGCCGCGCGGGTCGGTGGCGGCGTTGCGCCAGACGCCGAAGGGGCTGATCCCGAACCGGGTGCCGGGACGGACGCGCCGGATGTCGGCGGCCGTCTCGCGCACCAGCGTGTCGATGTTGTGCCGGCGCCAGGCGGCCCGGCTGGGGAAGGCCCCGCCGTGACGGTCGTAGGACGCGTCGTCGTCGAAGGTCTGTCCGGCGACCGGGTAGGGGTAGAAGTAGTCGTCGAAGTGGACGGCGTCCACCGGGTAGCGGGCGACCGCGTCCAGCATCGCCCGCCGCACGAAGGCGCGGACCTCGGGCTGCCCCGGGTCGTAGTACAGCCGGCCGCCGTACGGCACCACCCAGCCGGGGTGCTCGCGGGCCGGGTGGGAGGCGGCCAGCCGGGTGGGGTCGGCGTGGTTCGCGACCCGGTACGGGTTGAACCAGGCGTGCAGCTCCAGGCCCCGGGCATGGGCCTCCCGCACGGCCGTGCCCAGCGGGTCCCAGCCCGGATGGCGGCCCTGGGTGCCGGTGAGCCACTCGGACCAGGGCTCGTACGGCGACGGCCACAGCGCGTCGGCGGCCGGCCGCACCTGGAGGATCACCGTGTTGAGCCGGAGGCGGACCGCGCGGTCGAGGTGGGCGAGCAGCTCGTCCCGCTGGCGGTCCGGCGGCAGGCCGGGCCGCGAGGGCCAGTCCCGGTTGGCGACGGTCGCGATCCAGACGCCCCGCATCTCCGCGGTCGCCCGCGGCGCACGGTTCGGCCCCGGCGGCCCGGAAACGCTCCGGGCGGCGATACCGGTGCCCGCGGTCGCCCCCGGGGCGGCCGGGACGGGGGCGGTGCCCCCCGGCCCGCCCGGGACGGGCACCGGCACGGCCAGTGCGGACAGCGCGGCCCGTGCGAGGGTCCGTCGTGAGATGCGCGCCATCGGGTCTCCCATACGCCGCGGATCCGCCCGGTCACGGATCGTTTCACGCTCCAGGATGTCCCCACCCCGGCGATCGATCATCGATACTTGGCGGTAACGTGCACGGTCGGAGCAGGCGCCGAAACCCGGGGGTCCTGCCAGCCAGCCGGAAGACCAGCGAAGGGGACGATGTGACCGACATCGAGCGCGTCGGAGTCGTGGGCTGCGGCCAGATGGGCGCGGGCATCGCCGAGGTGTGCGCCCGTGCGGGACTGGACGTGAAGGTCGCCGAGACCACCGGCGAGGCCCTGGAGATCGGCCGTACCCGGCTGTACAACTCCCTGGCCAAGGCCGCCGAGCGCGGCAAGATCACCGAGGCGGAGCGGGACGCCGGCCAGGCGCGGCTGAGCTTCACCACCGACCTCGGCGAGTTCTCCGACCGGGACCTGGTGATCGAGGCCGTGGTCGAGAACGAGCAGGTCAAGACCGAGATCTTCCAGGTGCTCGACCAGGTGGTGACCCGGCCGGACGCCATCCTGGCCTCCAACACCTCCTCGATCCCGCTGGTGAAGCTGGCCGTCGCCACCTCCCGCCCGGACCACGTCGTCGGCATCCACTTCTTCAACCCGGCCCCGGTGCAGCAGCTGGTCGAGCTGATCCCGGCGCTCACCACCTCAGAGGGCACGCTCAGCCGCGCCCAGGTCTTCGCCGAGAAGGTGCTCGGCAAGCACGCCATCCGCGCCCAGGACCGCTCCGGGTTCGTGGTGAACGCGCTGCTGGTGCCCTACCTGCTGTCGGCGATCCGGATGTTCGAGTCCGGCATCGCGAGCCGCGAGGACATCGACAACGGCATGGAGATGGGCTGCGCCCACCCGATGGGCCCGCTGAAGCTGTCCGACCTGATCGGCCTGGACACCATCGTCTCCATCGCCAACTCGATGTACGCCGAGTACAAGGAGCCGCTGTACGCCGCTCCCCCGCTGCTCCAGCGCATGGTGGAGGCGGGCCGGCTCGGCCGCAAGACCGGATCGGGCTTCTACACCTACGGCTGAACCCACGGCTGATTACGAAGAGCGACGCCCGTCGGGCCCGGCACCGGAGTACGGTGCCGGGCCCGACTGTTTCACACACCGTGTGCGCGCCGGGCACGCATACGCCCGCCACACACGCTCCCCACGCGCCCACCAGGCGAGTTGACTCATCATGCGCATGCAGGGGATGCGGAACCTTCATTTCGACTACCGAGAGGAACGAACCCGTGACCGCCGAACCGGAGCATCCCGTGGTCCATGGAGAACTCGCAGAGTTACGGCGCCGCCTCGACGTGGCCTACGCCAGGGTCGAGGGAGGACTGGCGCTGCTGCGCCACCGCACCGAGGAGACCGCCAAGGAACTGGACGATCTGAACTCCCGGATGGCCTCGCTGGAACACGCACGCTGGCCGCTGCCCTCGCTCGCCGCGCTGACCGCCCTCGGCGCGCTCGTGGTGACGCTCTGGCAGGCGCTGTCGGCCCACTAGCCCTCGGCGAGCCTGAGGTGGTGCAACAGGAGTAACGCGGCCGCCATGTTGGCGGCCGGGACCTCCCCACGGGCGATCAGGTCGGGGACGAGTTTGAGGGGGACCCATTCCCGCCGGTCCGACTCGAAGTCGTCCACGGGATGTCCGGCGTACTCGCCCCGGCCGGACCAGTAGATGTGGTGCCGGGCGTCGGTGAGGCCGTTGGACGGCTCCACGGTCATCAGGTGGTGCAGGGGCCCCGGCCGCCAGCCGGTCTCCTCCTCCAGTTCCCTGGCCGCCGCGCTCGCGATGTCCTCGCCGTCCTCGACGACGCCCGCCGCCAGCTCCCAGCCCCAGCTGTCGGTGATGAAGCGGTGCCGCCACAGCAGCAGCACCTCGTTCGCCTCGTTGACGATCGTCGCCACGGCCACGGGCCGCAGCCGGATCACGAAGTGGTCGAGGTGCCGGCCGTCCGGCAGCTCGACATCCGCCAGGTTGACACGGAACCAGCGGGTCTCATACACGGATTTCTCACAGTGTTTCGTCCACTGCACGGTATGCCACCTTCCGTCGGGGAGTGGCAATATCGCAGCAGGGACCGTGTACCCCACAGTGGGCCTACAACGGCACGCGCAGCGCTCCGTCGATCAGTTCGGCGGCCTCGGCGGTGCCGGCCGAGCCGCAGCGCGCCAGATGCTCGCGCACCGCGCGCAGCCGGTCGCGCAGCCGCTGGGACTCCATGCCGCGGGCCTGCTCCGCCATCTGCACGGCGGTGGCCACGGCCTGGTCGGCGTTGCCCCGGCGCAGCTCGATGGTGCTGAGCATGGCCAGCCGGTGCACCCGGCCCCGGTCGTGGGCGGGGGTGCCGACGGCCGCCGCCGCGTGCTCCCGGGCCGCGGTGAGGTCACCGAGGCTGAGCAGCGCCTCGGCCACCTGCACATTGACCAGCCCCGGCTGCACGTACCCGGTCTCGGCGGGCTCGTGACCGCGCCGGATCCGCTCGGCCGCCGTCTCCGCGCGCCGGATGCGGGACAGCGCGCCGCCGCTGTCGCCCAGGTGGGCGTACGCCTTGGCCTGCATGGCGTACAGGTCGGAGGCGAGCGCCGGGGTGATGTGCCGGCCGGCGGTGCGCAGCGCGGCCTCGGCGAAGGCGACGGCCTGCCGGTACTCCCGCATGAACAGCGACTGGTTGACCAGCAGCGCGATCACATAGGCGCCGAGTCCCCGGTCCCCGCTGGCCTTGGCGAGCCTCAGCGCCTGGTGGAAGTAGCGCTGGGCGAGGCCATGGGCGTCGGAGTCGTACGCGCAGATGCCCGCGATCGCCACCAAGGCGCCCGTGGCCCGGTGCAAGCGGCGGCCGGTGGCGTCGGTGTAGCTGCCCCGCAGCAGCGGCGCGGCCTCGGCGTTGAGGAAGCCGACGACCCGGGTGCGGGTCGCCATCCCGCCGGCCTTGCGGTACATCTGCTCGTAGTGCGCCCGGGCGGCCCGCAGCACCTCGATGTCTCCCGCGGTGACCTGCTGCCGGCCGCCCCGGGAGACGTCCACGTCCTCGGGCGGGTTCTCCCACTCCCACACCGGCATCACGGCCGGGGTGCCGGTGACCGCGGGGGCGTCCAGCACGTGGGGCCGCTGCTGTTCGTCCGACCGCCACAGGGCGGTGGCCCGCTCCACGAACCCGCCCAGCGAACCGGCGTGCGGGCTGCCCGGCCCGCCGGGCACGCCGAGCCCGATGTCGTCCAGCGTGACCGGTCTGTGCAGCCGGGCCGCGAGTACCTCGCAGATCAGGTCGGGCACCTGGCCGCGGGGCCGCTGGCCCTTCAGCCAGCGGGCCACGGCGGTGTGTTCGTACCGCAGCGCGAGACCGCGGGCGCGGCCCGCCTGGTTGACGTGGGCGGCGAGTCCGGCGTGCGAGATCCCCGCCTCGTCCAGGATCGCGTCGAGCAGAGTGTTGGGCTGCATGGGATGCCCCCCGGGTGGCCTGGTCCCGTCAGCGTAGTGGCTCGGCCTTCACACGGGGTGTGAACCGGGCGCCGGACTCCGCGGCCGCCGGCCGGGGCCTGGGTTCGCGCGCGTTGCACAGCACCAGGAGCGCCACGTCGTCGCCGGGGGTGCCGCCCGTGTGGTCGAGGAGGGCGCTCAGGACCGTGCGCAGGACCGTCTGCGGGGCGGCGGGCCGCCCCCGCACCGCGTCCGCCAGCACCGTCGGCAGCGGGAAGAACCGCCCCCGCGCGTCCCGCGCCTCCTCCGCCCCGTCGGTGAACAGCACCAGGGACTCCCCCGGCAGCAGCCGGCCGCAGGACCGGGCCGTCAGCTCGGCCGGCAGCGGGAACGGCCCGAGCGGCGGCAGCGGATCGAGGTGCGAGAGCGGGCCGACCGTCGTACCGCTGAGCAGATAGGGCCAGGGGTGGCCGCAGTTGAGGGCGCGCACCTCGCCGTCCGGGCCGATCTCCAGGAGCAGCACGGTGACGAACTCCTCCGCGACCGGGGCGTCCGGCTCGGGGCCGCCGTGCGCCGGGTGCTCGGCGCGGGCGCGTTCGCGCAGGTGGCGGGCGAGGGCGCGGTCCAGCCGGCGCAGCACCCGGTCCAGTCCGGCCTCGTCGTGGGCGGCCTCGCGGAAGCTGCCGAGCAGGGCGGCCACGGTACCGAGGGCGGCCAGGCCGTGCCCGCGCACGTCCCCCATCACCACGCGGACGCCGTGCTCGGTGGCGATGGCCTCGTACAGATCGCCGCCCACACTCGCGCCCCGGTCGGCGGAGAGCTGGGCGGCGGCCACGTCGATCCCGTCCACGCGGGGCGGCGGCGGACGCAGCACGACGTTCTGCGCGGTACGCGCCACCTTCCGGGCGATCCGCAGCTCCCGGAGCAGGGTGCGGCGGACGTGCAGGACGAGGCCGGTGCCGACGGCGAAGAACACGGCGCTGGTGACGATGCGCGCCCCGAGGCCGGTCTGCTGGGCGAGCGGGCAGCCGAGCTTGTAGCCGACCGCGACGGCTCCCCAGACCGCGGGCAGTACCGTCGCCCGCCCGGTGGGCGCCCGTGCCTTGATGCGGATCATGCCGGTGGTCCCCCATGTGGGCCTGACAGAGCAGTCGGACCGGCCCCGAAAGGCCGGTCCGATTCTGTCGAGGGAAGGACCCGAGCGGACCGGATCACCCAGAGTTCCCACTCAAATGAGTGATCCGATCGTCGGTCGACCCGCATTTATGGGGCGGCGCTCAGCCCCTCAGCACCGCACCCGTCCGCTCGCCCGCGAGGGCGACCGCCGCGTCCCGCGCGGCCGACGCCTCGTCCACGGTCAGCGTCCGGTCGCCCGCCCGGAACCGCAGCGCGTACGCGAGCGACTTGCGGCCCTCGCCCAGCTGCTCCGCGTTCTCGTAGACGTCGAACAGCCGGATGGACTCCAGCAGTTCGCCCGCGCCCTCGCGCAGCGCCGCCTCGACCTCGGCGGCCGGTACCGGCTTGTCGACGACGAGGGCGACGTCCTGCGTGGCGACCGGGAACGCCGAGATGCCCGGGGCCTGCGGAACGCCGTCGCCCGCCGCCTCCAGGGCGTCCAGGTCCAGCTCCATCGCGCAGGTGCGCTCGGGCAGGCCCAGGGCCTTCAGGACCCGCGGGTGCAGTTCGCCCGCGTGGCCGACGACCTTCTCCGTACCGTCGGCGACGACCGCCAGCTCGGCGCAGCGGCCCGGGTGCCAGGGGCCGTACTGGCCCTTGCGCACGACCAGCTCCGCACCGGCCTCGCGGGCGAGGGCGCGCGCCGCCTCGACGGCGTCGGCCCAGTCCGCCGGGCGGCCCTTGCCCCACCAGCCGGCCTGCTCGCGCGCGCCCGCCAGGACGACGGCCGCGTGCCGCGGCTGCTCGGGCAGCGCGGCGTTCAGCGCGGCGATCTCCTCGTCGGTGGGCCGCCGGTCGACAGGCAGGTGCGCGGCGGCACGGCCCTCCTCGCGCGGCTGGAAGACCAGCCCGGTCTCGAACAGCGCCAGGTCGTGCGAGCCCCGGCCCGCGTTGCGCCGCAGCGCGCCGAGCAGGCCCGGCAGCAGCGTGGTGCGCAGCGCGGGCTCCTCCTCGCTGAGCGGGTTGACCAGCTTGACGACGCGGCGGGCCGGGTCGTCGGCCGCGAGCTGGAGCTGGTCGAAGACCTGCTCGCTGACGAAGGGGTAGTTCGGCGCCTCGACGTACCCGGCGCCGGCCAGCGCGCGGCCGGCCCGGCGGTGCAGCCGCTGGCGGTGGGTCAGACCGCGGCCGGAGGGCGGCTTGGGCAGCGTGGAGGGCAGGTTCTCGTAGCCCTCCAGGCGGATGACCTCCTCGGCGAGGTCGTTCGGGTCGGCCAGGTCGGGCCGCCAGGACGGGACGGTGACGATCAGCTCGTCCTGCCCGTAGACGTCGCAGCCGACCTCCTGGAGGCGGCGGACGACCGTCTCACGGCCGTAGGTGACGCCCGCGACCTTGTCCGGGTGGTCGGCCGGGAGGGTGATGGTGTGCGGCGCCGAGGGCGCGATGACCTCGGTGACGCCGGCCTCCGCCGTGCCGCCCGCGAGCAGCACCAGCAGGTCCACGGTGCGCTGCGCGGCGGCGGCGGCGGCCTGCGGGTCGACGCCGCGCTCGAAGCGGCGGGACGCCTCGGACAGCAGCTTGTGCCGGCGGGCCGTACGGGCGATGGAGACCGCGTCGAAGTGGGCGGCCTCGACGACCACCTCGGTCGTCGCGTTCTCCGCGTCGTCGTGGTCGGCGATCTCGGTGTTGGCGCCGCCCATCACGCCGGCGAGCCCGATCGGGCCGCGCTCGTCGGTGATGACCAGGTCCTCGCCGTGCAGGGTGCGCTCGACGCCGTCGAGGGTGACGAGCTTCTCGCCCTCCTCGGCCCGGCGCACGCCGATGGTGCCCTGGATCAGCTTCCGGTCGTAGGTGTGCAGCGGCTGGCCCAGCTCCATCATCACGTAGTTCGCGATGTCCACGGCGAGCGAGACCGGGCGCATGCCGACCTTCTGCAGCCGGCGCTGGAGCCAGATCGGGGAGCGCGCCTCGGGGCGCAGTCCGGTGACCGTGCGGGCGGTGAAGCGGTCGCAGCCGTACGGCTCGGAGACCTGCACCGGGTAGCCGAAGGCGTTCGGGGCCGGTACGTCGATCAGGGCCGGGTCGCGCAGCGGCAGGCCGTAGGCGATGGCGGCCTCGCGGGCCACGCCGCGGATGGACAGGCAGTCGCCGCGGTTGGCGGTGACGGCGATGTCCAGGACCTCGTCGACCAGCTCCAGCAGCTCGATGGCGTCCTTGCCGACCTCGGTCTCCGGCGGCAGCACGATGATGCCGTGGGCACCGTCGTCGCCCATGCCCAGCTCGTCGCTGGAGCAGATCATGCCGTGCGAGACCTTGCCGTAGGTCTTACGGGCGGAGATGGAGAAGCCGCCGGGCAGGGTGGCCCCGGGCAGGACCACGACGACCTTGTCGCCGACCGCGAAGTTGCGGGCGCCGCAGACGATCTCCTGGGGCTCACCGGTGCCGTTGGCCCGGCCGACGTCGACGGTGCAGAAGCGGATCGGCTTCTTGAAGCCCTCCAGCTCCTCGATGGTCAGCACCTGGCCGACGACCAGCGGGCCCTTGAGGTCGGCGCCGAGCTGCTCGACGGTCTCGACCTCCAGGCCTGCCGAAATGAGCTTGGCCTGGACGTCGCGGCCGGTCTCCGTCGCCGGCAGGTCGACGTACTCCCGCAGCCAAGAAAGCGGGACCCGCATCAGATCTCCATCCCGAACGGCCGGGTGAACCGGACGTCACCCTCGACCATGTCTCGCATGTCTTCGACGTTGTGGCGGAACATCAGCATCCGCTCGATGCCGAACCCGAAGGCGAAGCCGCTGTACTTCTCCGGGTCGACGCCGCAGGCGGTGAGCACCCGCGGGTTGACCATGCCGCAGCCGCCCAGCTCGATCCAGCCCTCGGACGAGCAGGTGCGGCAGGGCCGGTCGGCGTTGCCGACGGACTCGCCCTTGCAGACGTAGCAGAGCATGTCCATCTCGGCGCTCGGCTCGGTGAAGGGGAAGAAGTTCGGGCGCAGCCGGGTCTTCATGCCCTCACCGAACAGGGACTGGACCATGTGGTCCAGGGTGCCCTTGAGGTCGGCCATGGTCAGGCCCTCGTCCACGGCGAGCAGCTCGACCTGGTGGAAGACCGGGGTGTGGGTGGCGTCCAGCTCGTCGGTGCGGTACACGCGGCCGGGGCAGATCACGTAGACCGGCGGTTCGCGGTCGAGCAGGGAGCGGATCTGCACCGGCGAGGTGTGGGTGCGCAGCACCACGCCGGACTCGGCGCCACCGTCCGGGCCCTGGACGAAGAAGGTGTCGGCCTCGCCGCGGGCCGGGTGGTCCGGGCCGATGTTGAGCGCGTCGAAGTTGAACCACTCCGCCTCGACCTGCGGGCCCTCGGCGACCTCGTAGCCCATGGCCACGAAGATGTCCTCGATGCGCTCCGAGAGCGTGGTGAGGGGGTGGCGGGCGCCGGCCGGGACGCGGTCGTACGGCAGCGTGACGTCGACGTCCTCCTCGACCAGCACCCGGGCGTCGCGCTCGGCCTCGAGCTCGGCCTGGCGGGCGGCGAGGCCCTTGTTGACGGCGCCGCGGGCCATGCCGACGCGCTTGCCGGCCTCGGCCTTGGCGTGCGGGGGCAGGGCGCCGATCTCGCGGTTGGCGAGGGCCAGCGGGGAGGCGGGGCCGGTGTGGGCGACCTTGGCCTCGTGGAGCGCGTCGAGGGAGTCCGCGGCGGCGAAGGCGGCGAGCGCCTCGTCCCGCATGCGCTCGATCTCTTCCGGTTTCAACGCCTCGACCTCTACAGGGTCGTACGACTTATTGGGTGCCGACATCTCTTCCCGTGCTTCCGAATTAGCTGGCGGATGGTCCCCGTCACCGACTCGCGAGGGCCGCGTGAAGGACACAAAGGTGCCAAAGGCCGAGTCTAACGGGGTGGAGGTATGCGAAGAGCCCGTGGGCCGTCAGCCGAGATAGGCCGGGGCCGCCACGGGCAGGGTGAATCGGAACTCGGCGCCGCCGCGGGGGGCACGGCCGACCGTGATGGTGCCGCCGTGGGCCTCCACGATGCCCTTGACGATGTACAGCCCGAGCCCGGTGCCGCCGCGCTTGCTGCCCCGCCAGAAGCGGGTGAAGACGCGGTTCATGGACTCCTCCGGGATGCCGGGCCCTTCGTCGCTCACCGTGACCGACGTGCCGGTTTCCTCGCCCTCGCGCGGGGACGCCGAGGGCGTGATGCCAATGGTGACGGTTCCCTCGCCGTGCCGCACGGCGTTTTCGATGAGGTTGCTGAGCACCTGGTCGATCTTGTCGGGGTCGGCCCACAGGGCGGGCAGCGGCTGTTCGGTGCGGAGCAGGAACCGCTCGGCGGGCTGGCCGGCCGCCACATAGGCCTGGATGTGCCGGGAGACGGCGGCCTTGATGTCGACGGGCTGGCGGCGGACCTCCAGGCGCCCGGAGTCGATGCGGGAGATGTCCAGCAGTTCGGCGATGAGCCGGGTGACCCGGTCGGCGTCGGCGTCGACGGTCTCCAGCATGAGCCGCTTCTGGTCGTCGGTGAAGCGCTCCCACTTGGCGAGCAGGGTGGCGGT
Source organism: Streptomyces sp. SudanB182_2057 (assembly GCF_964272715.1). Taxonomy (NCBI): domain Bacteria; kingdom Bacillati; phylum Actinomycetota; class Actinomycetes; order Kitasatosporales; family Streptomycetaceae; genus Streptomyces; species Streptomyces sp. SudanB182_2057. The sequence continues at coordinate 6,628,485 of NZ_OZ186798.1, read as the reverse complement.
GAAGCCCTTCACGGAGGTCAGCGGAGAGCGCAGTTCGTGGGCGACGGTGGCGATCAGCTCGGCGTGGCTGCGCTCGGTGCGGCGGCGGGCCTCGGTGTCCCGGAGGCAGACGACCACGGACCGCACCGGCCCCAGCGGTTCGTCGCGCACGTAGCGGGCGGTGACCAGGACCTCCCGGCCGCCCGGCAGCAGCAGATTGCGCTCCGGCTGCCGGGTGCGGACGGCGAGTCCGCCGTAGGGGTCGGTGAGCTGCCACCAGCGGCGCCCCTCCAGGTCCTCTAATGGCAGCGCCTTCTCCAGCGGCTGTCCGAGGGCGTCTGCGGGCGGTACCCCGGTGATACGTCCGGCGGCGGCGTTGAAGCAGGTCACGCGGCCTTGTTCGTCGGCGATGACCAGGCCGTCGGGCAGCTGGTCCGGGTCGAGGCCCCGGTGTCCGCCCGGCTCGGGCACAGGTGTGTCCCGTTCGTTCCGTCCCTCCGGCGCGGTGCTCGTGCCGGCCACACTCATCCCCGTACCCCACCTCTCAGACGGCGCAGGGCCCCGCGCTGGTCACCCTACTAGCTCTGGGTGACCGAGCGGCACCCTCCGGAGGCGCGCTGCGCACGGGCCGACGCGTAGAGGCATACGGCGGCGGCCGTGGCGAGGTTCAGGCTCTCCGCCCTGCCGTGGATGGGGACGCGGACGACGGCGTCGGCGAGGGCCCGGGTCTCCTCGGGCAGTCCCCACGCCTCGTTGCCGAACACCCAGGCGGTGGGTCCGCCCATGGTGCCCTTGTCCAGCTCCTCGTCGAGGTCGCGGTCGCCGGCGCCGTCGGCGGCGAGGATCCGCACCCCGGCCTCCTTCAGGCCTGCCACGGCCCGCTCGACGGGCACGCCGACGGCGACGGGCAGGTGGAAGTGGGAGCCGACGGAGGCCCGGACGGCCTTGGGGTTGTACAGGTCCACGGAGGCGTCGGTGAGGATCACGGCCTCCGCGCCGGCGGCGTCGGCGCAGCGCAGCACGGTGCCGGCGTTGCCGGGGTCGCGTACGTGGGCGAGGACGGCGACCAGCTTGGGCCGAGCGGCGAGGATCTCCTCGAAGGGGGTGTCCAGGAACCGGCAGACCCCGACCAGGCCCTGCGGGGTGACGGTGGTGGAGATCTCGGCGATGACCTCCTCGGAGGCCAGGTGCACCCGGGCGCCGGCGTCCCGCGCCTCCGCCACGATGTCGGGGTACCGCTCGGCGGCCTCGACGGTGGCGAACAGCTCCACGAGCGTCGCGCTGCCGTCGGCCCCCCGGTGCCCGGCCCCTTCCCGCACGGCCTGCGGCCCCTCGGCGAGAAACAGCCGGTCCTTCCCCCGGAAGTTCCGCTTGGCAAGCCGCCGAGCAGCAGAAACACGCGCGGACCGGGAGGAGATCAGCTCGGGGCTGACGGGGGGCATGTTGTTCTTCACCTTCGGATGAGTTGTGCTGGTTTCCACGCGGGGCGGCTGCGGCGCCCCGTAAGGGGCGCGGGGAACTGCGCGACAAGCCCCCACCGGCGGGCAGCCGAACGACTGCCTGGCGGCCCCAACAGCAGGACCCGCAAGCTTATGCAGCCTGCGGGTCCCGAAGTGAACGTCGGCTAGAGCCAGCGCAGCGTCACGCGGCCTTGGGCGCGTTGACGTCCGACGGCAGCGCCTTCTGCGCGACCTCGACGAGCGCCGCGAAGGCGTTCGCGTCGTTCACGGCCAGCTCGGCCAGGATCTTGCGGTCGACCTCGACGTTCGCGGCCTTCAGACCCTGGATGAAGCGGTTGTAGGTGATGCCGTTGGCGCGGGCAGCGGCGTTGATGCGCTGGATCCACAGCTGACGGAAGTCGCCCTTGCGCTTCTTGCGGTCGTTGTAGTTGTAGACCAGCGAGTGGGTGACCTGCTCCTTGGCCTTGCGGTACAGGCGCGAACGCTGACCGCGGTAGCCGGAGGCCTGCTCCAGGATCGCCCGGCGCTTCTTGTGGGCGTTGACTGCCCGCTTGACGCGTGCCACTTGTTAACTCCTTGTAGCGGGGTCGTGGGGGTCCTCACACGACCCGGAAACGATTCGGTCCCGGTCCAGACGCTCGGCGCCCACAGGGCGCCGCCGCGTCACTTGCCGAGAAGCTTCTTGATCTTCGCGGCGTCGCCCGGGGCCATCTCGGCGTTGCCGGTGAGGCGACGCGTGACGCGGGACGACTTGTGCTCGAGCAGGTGGCGCTTGCCGGCGCGCTCACGGAGCACCTTGCCGGAGCCGGTGACCTTGAAGCGCTTGCTGGCACCGCTGTGCGACTTGTTCTTCGGCATAGCGCCGTTATCTCCTCGTCGGTGGCGCTCCGGTGCCCGGTCGTGAAAACCGGGCACGGTGGAGCGTCGCTCTCTTCTTTCGGTTACATCCTCGGGGACGTACTGGGGTGTACATCCCCCGGGGATCACGCCTCGGCCGGCTCCTCGGACGGTGCCTCGGCCTCGGCAGGGTTCTGCGACTTGCCAGGGTTCGCCTTCGCCTCGGCCTTGCGGGCCTCCTGCGCCTGACGGGCCTCGGCCATCGCCTCGGTCTTCTTCTTGTGCGGACCGAGGACCATGATCATGTTGCGGCCGTCCTGCTTCGGGTTCGACTCGACGAAACCGAGGTCCTGGACGTCCTCCGCGAGCCGCTGCAGCAGTCGGTAGCCCAGCTCGGGGCGGGACTGCTCACGGCCACGGAACATGATCGTGATCTTGACCTTGTCGCCCTGCTTGAGGAACCGGACGACGTGACCCTTCTTGGTGTCATAGTCGTGCGGGTCGATCTTCGGCCGGAGCTTCATCTCCTTGATGACCGTGTGCGCCTGGTTCTTGCGCGCCTCACGGGCCTTCATGGCCGACTCGTACTTGAACTTCCCGTAGTCCATGAGCTTGCACACGGGCGGACGGGCGTTCGCCGCGACCTCGACCAGGTCCAGGTCGTACTCCTGCGCAAGCTCCAGTGCCTTCGCGAGCGGCACGATGCCGACCTGCTCGCCACTGGGACCGACAAGTCGCACCTCGGGAACGCGAATCCGGTCGTTGATGCGGGGCTCGGCGCTGATGGATCCTCCTCGGTAGCACCACGCGACGGTCTGGCGGACAGCCGCGTAACGTCTGTGTTCGTTAGACCTAACCGCGCCGAAGCAACAAAAATGCCCCGGACGATCACCTGCGGGGCTCCAATACATCCGGAGCACCGCCGCGATGTCGCGGGGCGCGCTTTCGGGCGACTCCATCGCCCGTACGGAACGATGGCGGTCACCTGACCGGACCCGCCGTCCCGGGGGACGGAGCAGGTGGGAGATCGGAGCCTCCACTTGTGGGCCGAACACGCAGGTGTCCGGCCGGTCGTTTCCCCCAGACTACAGGGTTGCCGCAGAGGGTGCCAAACCGTGCGCGGGGGCCGTGCGGGGCGGGCTCCCGCGGGCCGGGGCGCGCCCGGCGGGGCCTATCGTGTGGGGCATGAGTGACACCCCTCCTGAGTCCCCCGACTTCGACGCGATGACCCGGGACATCGCCGAGGTCCCCGCCGTCGAGGTGATCGTGACGGTCGCCGTCAACCTGATGAGCGCCGCCGCCGTGAAGCTCGGGCTGAGCGAGGAGGGCGAGAAGTACAAGGACCTGGACGAGGCCCGCAAGCTGATCACCGGGCTCGCCGGTCTGCTGGACGCGAGCGCGACCGAGATCAGCTCCTTCCACGCGGCCCCGCTGCGCGACGGCCTGAAGTCGCTCCAGCTGGCGTTCCGCGAGGCGTCGCTCGTCCCGGACGAGCCGGGCCAGGGCCCGGGCGAGAAGTACACCGGCCCGGTCTACGGCTGACCCTTCCCGTACCTCGCGTACGGCCTCATTCCCTCACGTACAAGGGCTCGCCCGGAGGCGTGGTCCCGGCCGGCAGCAGTGCCAGGTCGAGGCCGCGCACCAGGCGGGCCCGCAGTGTTTCGTCGGCGGCGAGCCGTCCGGCGACCGCGCGGGCGGCCTCGGCGGGCGGCGCCGCCGGGTCGAGGACGAGGGCGAGGGTGCCGTCGGCCCGCCCGGGGCCGAGGTGGGCGCGCAGCACGGCGGGCTCCGCCGCCACCGCCGTGCGGACGGCCGCCACCACGGCCGGGTCGGCGAGCGGGTCGGTGCTGGTGCGTCCCTCGGCGAGGGCGAGCAGCGCCGGGCCGGTCAGCTCGAAGGGCACCGGTCCGGCGAGGTCCAGCACGACCGTGTCGGCCCTCTCGTGCGCGGCGGCCTGGAGCGCCTGGTGCAGGGGTACGGCGACCGGGCGGGCGGCGGGGTCCCAGCGGGCCAGGGAGTCGGTGGAGGTGAAGGCGGGCAGCGCTGTGCGGTCGCCGGCCTTCAGCGTGGGCACGGCCATGTCGCTGGTCTTCTCGCGGCGCAGCCCGTTCTCGTCCTCCTCGACCTCGCCGAGCACGGCGACGACGGGGACCAGCAGGCGGGCGCCCTTGAGCGCCTCCAGGACGGGCCCGACGGCGCCGCGGTCCTCGGCCCAGGCGGCGAGCGCGGCGCTCAGCCGGGGGTCGGCGGAGCCGTCGTCGTCGGAGAAGCCGGGGTCGGGAATGTTCTTGTTCGCCACGGTCACCGACCCTATCGGGGGCCCGGCGGGTACGGGCCGCCGGGCCGGTACGGGGCCGGGAACCCCGGGAGCGGGACGGGAGCCGGGCAGCCGCGAGGCGCCGGGCGCCGGGGGCGCGGCGAGGCCCTTACGTCAACTCTTTTAGACTCCGGGGCAGTTGATCTTCAGCAGGCCGGACGCCGGCGTTCTCCTCATCGTGCCGGGAGTCCGGTCGTGGAAGGAGCGCGGTGCCTCCCGTACGTCCGTCTCGCCGTTCCCTGATCGCCGGTGGCCTCGCGGCCGCCGCGGCCGTCTCGCTGCCGGCGCCCGCGTACGCCTCGGCGTCCGGCCCCGTCCCCCTCCGGCTGGCCGGCCCGACCGGGCCGTTCGCGGTGGGCGCGGTCGAGCTGCACCTGGTCGACCGGTCGCGGACCGACCCCTGGTCGGGCCTGCCGCGCGAGCTGATGGCGACCGTCGCCTATCCGGCCGTGGACGTCCGGGACCGCCCGCGGCTGCCGTGGCTGCCGCCGGGCGCCGAGCGGGCGCTGAAGGCACGGTACGGCGGTGCGCTGGACGGCTACGCGATGCCCCTGACGCACGGCGCGGAGGGGGCGCCGGCCCGGCCGGGCCGGTACCCGGTGCTCCTGTACTCCCCGGGCGCGGCCTCGGACCGCACGTTCAACACCCTGGTGGTCGAGGAGCTGGTGTCCTGGGGGTATGCCGTGGTCACGGTCGACCACCCCTACGACTCGGGTGAGGTGGAGTTCCCCGACGGCCGTGTGGTGCTCTCCGTCGGCGAGGACAGCGAGGAGGAGGTCGTCGCCGCGGTCGCGGTGCGCGCCGCCGACCTGCGGTTCGTGCTCGACCACCTCACCGTCCCGGCCCGGGGTGGTGTTCCCGGCCCCGGACGGCGGCGGCTCCCCCGCGGGCTGCGCGCCGCCCTCGATCCGACGCGCGTGGGGGCCTTCGGCCACTCCCGGGGCGGTGCCGCGGCGGCGGCCCTGATGGACCTGGACCACCGGGTGCGGGCCGGCGCCGACCTGGACGGCACGGTGTTCGGCCCCGTGGTCGGGCGCGGCCTGGACCGGCCGTTCCTGCTGATGGACACGGCGGAGCACGACGGCCTGGTCAAGGACCCGCACTGGCCCGAGTTCTGGCGGAACCTGCGCGGCTGGCGCCGCTGCCTGCGGCTCGCCGACGCCGGGCACCTGTCCTTCAGCGACATCGTCGCCCTCGCGCCGCAGCTTCCGCCCGGGCTGCCGTTGCCGGTCGGCACGGTCCCCGCGGACCGGGCGGTGGCGGCCGTACGGGCCACGGTGCGGGCCTTCTTCGACCTCCAGCTGCGCGGCCGGCCCGACACCGGACTGCTGCTGCGGGGCGCGTCGGCACGCCACCCGGAGATCGGGTACGTCGCCGGATAGCGGATCTCAGGGCCGCCGGCCGCGGCTGCGCCACAGGAGCGCCCCGGCCGCCAGGAGGACCGCGCCCGTGCCGGCCGCGAGCGGGGCCGCCCAGTCGGCGGTGGTGTCGGCGGCCTCGGGGGCGTCCGGGCCGGAGCCGAAGTACTTCTCGCCGTACGACGCGGCGTGCAGGCGGCGCGGTTCGAGGCGGGCGGCGGCCTCCAGCGCCGCCGCCGGGTCGATCATGCCGAAGCCCCGGGAGTCGTCCCGGCCGCCGGCCGGGGCGTCCCGCGCGGTGTCCTCCAGCAGCTTCTTGATCTGGGCCGGGGCCAGGTCCGGGTACACCGACCGGATCAGGGCCGCCGCCCCGGAGACGAAGGCGGAGGCCGCGCTGGTGCCCCAGCCCGCGTAGTACTTGTGGTCGGGGTCGGCGATGACGACGTCGACGCCGGGCGCGCTGACGGCCGCGTACCAGCGGCGGGTGGAGAAGGCGGCGCGGGTGCCGTACTTGTCCACGGCGGTGGCGGCGATGACGCCCGGGTAGGCGGCCGGGTAGGAGACGTGGTCGCCCTTGTCGCCGCCGTTGCCCGCGGAGGCGACGACGACCACGCCCTTGCCCAGGGCGTACTGCACGGCCTCGTCCTCGCCGGGTTCGGGGTGGGCCGAGTTCGAGTCGTCGCCGAGGGAGAGGTTGATGACGTCGGCGCCGTGGTCGGCGGCCCAGCGGATGCCGTCGGCCAGGGCGGTGCCGCGGGTGGTGCGGGCCTTGGCGCGGGCCGGGTCGCCGTCCTCCAGGATCACGCGGACCGGCAGGATCTTCGCCTCCGGGGCCACGCCGAGGACGCCGTCGGCGTTGCCGGGGCCGTGGCCGTGCCCGGCGATGATGCCGGCCATGGCGGTGCCGTGCCGGGCCCACAGGCGCTCGCCGGGCCCGGCGCCGAAGCCGATCATGTCCTTGCCGGGCAGCACGTTCCCGGCGAGGTCCGGGTGGTCGGACTCCACGCCTGTGTCAAGGACGGCGACGGTGACGCCCCGGCCCTCGGTGGTCCGCCAGGCCTGCTCCAGGTGGAGCGCGGTCAGGGCCCACTGCTGGGCGCGCAGGCCGTCGGCGTGGGCCGGGGCGGCGGGCAGCAGGGCGAGGGAGCCGGTGAGCAGCAGGCTCGCCACGGCGGCGAGGGCCCCGCGGCGGCCGGTCGGTCGGGTCATGCGGACTTCTCCGTGGCCGTGCCGATGGTCTTGCGCAGCCGCCGTTCGACGCGGTCGGCCAGCCCCTTGGCCTCGTTGCCGAGGCCGGCCTGGGCCGGTGCGGTGGCGGCGCCGGTACGGACGGCGTCGGCGGCGGGCTGGGGCTCGTCGACGGTACGGCCGTCGGCCCAGCCGGAGACGGCGTACGCCACCACGGGGGCTTCGGTGAGGACGGAGAGGGTCCAGGAGGCCCGCTGCCGGTCGCCGAAGCCGGCGGCGGCCGTGCCGGGGGCGGCGTAGGGCCGGGGCATCAGGTCGGGGCGCCGGTCCAGGCGTTCGGCGCGGAAGCGGGCGGCGAGCGCGGACATGGCGGCGGGGTCGGCCTTGGTGAACAGCAGGCCGACGGTGGTGACGTGGCTCTGGGTGGCGTCGGTGTAGGTGGCGCGCAGCAGCCGTCGGCAGCCGACCGGGGCGAGGGCCCGGGCCAGCAGCGGGTCGAAGGCGTGGGCGCAGTCGCCGTCCGGGGCCACGGCGATGCGGGTCCAGGTGCGGTCGGCTCCGCCGGGGCCGGCCCCGGTGCCCTGGACGGTGGGCGGGAAGAGCCGGTCCACGGGCACGCTGTGCCACAGGGTGCCGGCGGCGGTGTACGCGGTGCGGGCGGCGTCGTCGTCGCCGTCTCCGGCGAGCCGGCTCCCGGCGGCGGCCCCGCCGATGAGGCCGAGGCCGAGGACGAGGCAGGCGGCGGCAGCGGCGGTGCGCGGCCCGACCCGGGGGCGGACGCGCGCGCCGGACAGCTCGGGTTCCGCGAACGACACGAGGGGCCGGTCGGCCGGCGCCGCGCTCCAGGGGCGGCCCGGGCCGGGCACGCCGGACCGTCCCGGCTCCCACGCCCGTACTCCGGTCGGGGGCGCGGCGGGTGACGGTGCGTCAGCGGAGGCGGGCGGGACGGGCCGGAGCCGCCTGGTCGTCTCCGACGCCGGCTCGGCCGGAGCGCCCTGCCGGGGCGCCTCCCGCCGGGGCGGCTCCGCACCGGACCGTGGCCCGGCCCCCGCCGCCCGCGCCGCCTGGGCGGCAGGCCCGGTGACGGTCCGCGAGGCGCTCGCCCCGGCCGTTCCCACGGGCGTCCGGGCGGGAGCCGGCGCCTGCCCGGCACGGCCGCCGGAGCGCACCGCGCCGCCCCCCGCCGGCCCGCCGCCCGCGCTCGGCGGTACGTCGGGGAAGCGGGCCGACGCGGGCGGCGGAGGCGGGCTCACCGGGTCGGGGGCCTCGGGTACCGCCGCGGGACGCGGGGGCCGTACGGCGCGCGGGGTGAAGACCGACGGCTCGTCGTCGGGATCGTCGGCCGGGCGGGGGGCCGTAGGCGTGGACGGGCGCGGGACCGTACCGGCGGTCCCCGTGTCGGGGCGGGCCGTGCCCGCGGCGGGGGGCGGGGCCGAGGGGCGGGGCGGTACGGGGGTGTGCCGCGCCTCCGTGCTCATGCACCCCCCGTTTCCTCGTGCCCAGGGCCGTTTCCTTCGTACGCGGGCCGTCCGCCGTCCGGCCGCGCCCGGTGCGCTGGTTCCTCCCGGGCACGCATACCCGTACGGCCGGACGGGCATCCCGGTTCACCTGGTGTGCCGGGCGCGGTCCGCCGTACGTGCGCGTCACTCTACGGCTTGCCGGGGGCCCGGACGGAACCGGTCCGCGCGCCCGGGGCATCTGCCCGGAACGTCCCCCTACCCTGCGGTAATCCTCTCTGGCAGGCTTCCGCCATGACTGCGCCTGCCGCCGCCCGGGCCCGTTACGACCGGGCCACCGCCCATCTCGACGCCCCCCTCGCGATCGTGGACCTGGACGCGTTCGACGCCAACGCGGACGACCTGCTGCGCCGGGCCGGGGGCAAGCCCGTGCGGGTCGCCAGCAAGTCGGTGCGCTGCCGGGCCCTGCTGGAGCGGGTCCTGGCCAAGGACGGCTTCCGGGGCGTCATGTCGTTCACCCTGGCCGAGTCGCTGTGGCTGGCGCGGTCGGGGTTCGAGGACGTGCTGCTGGCCTATCCGTCCGCCGACCGGGCGGGGTACGCCGAGCTGGCCGCCGATCCGAAGCTCGCGGGTGCCGTCACCGTGATGATCGACGATCCGGCGCACCTGGACCTCATCGACGCGGCCCGCGACGGCGGGCGCGAAGTCGTCCGGGTCTGCCTGGAGCTGGACACCTCGCTGCGGCTGCTGGGCGGCCGGGTGCGGATCGGCGCCCGGCGCTCGCCGCTGCACTCCCCCGCCCAACTCGCCGAGCTGGCACGCTCGGTGGCCCGGCGGCCGGGTTTCCGGCTGGTGGGGATCATGGCGTACGAGGGACATGTCGCCGGGGTCGGGGACGCGGTGGCGGGGCGGCCGCTGCGGTCCCGGGCGGTCCGGCTGATGCAGGCCGCCGCCCGGCGGGAACTGGCCGAGCGGCGGGCCGCGGTCGTCCGTGCGGTGCGGGCCGTCGCCCCGGACCTGGAGTTCGTGAACGGCGGCGGCACCGGCAGCGTGCAGCACACCGCCGCCGAGGAGGCGGTCACCGAGATCGCCGCCGGTTCGGGGCTGTACGTGCCGCGTCTGTTCGACAACTACTCCTCCTTCACCGGCCGTCCGGCCGCCCTGTTCGCGCAGCCGGTGGTCCGGCGGCCCGGGGTGGGGGTGGTGACCGTGCTCGGCGGCGGCTATCCGGCCTCCGGTGCCTCCGGGCCCGACCGGCTGCCGGTGCCGTATCTGCCCGAGGGGCTGCGGTACGACCCGCAGGAGGGCCCCGGGGAGGTGCAGACCCCGCTGCTCGGCTCGCCCGCCGACGACCTGCTCATAGGCGACAAGGTGTGGTTCCGGCACGCCAAGGCGGGCGAGCTGTGCGAGCGGTTCGAGGCGCTGCACCTGATCGAGGGGGACACGGTGGCCGCGACCGTGCCGACCTACCGGGGTGAGGGGCACACCTTCCTGTGAGGCGTCCTACAGGGGGGTGACGTAGGCGCCGGTGAGGCCGCCGTCCACCAGGAAGTCGGTGGCGTTGACGAAGGAGGAGTCGTCGCTGGCCAGGAAGGCGACGGCGGCGGCGATCTCCTCGGCCTCGGCGAACCGCCCGGCGGGGATGTGCACCAGGCGGCGCGCGGCGCGCTCGGGGTCCTTGGCGAACAGCTCCCGCAGCAGCGGGGTGTTGACCGGGCCGGGGCACAGGGCGTTGACCCGGATGCCCTCCCGGGCGAACTGCACGCCGAGTTCGCGGGACATGGCGAGGACTCCGCCCTTGGAGGCGGTGTACGAGATCTGGCTGGTGGCGGCGCCCATCCGGGCCACGAAGGACGCGGTGTTGATGATGGAGCCCTTGCCCTGGCGCCGCATGTAGGGGATGGCGGCCTTGCAGCACAGGTACACGGAGGTGAGGTTGACCTCCTGGACGCGCTTCCATGCCTCCAGGCCGGTCTCGAGGATGGAGTCGTCGTCGGGCGGGGAGATGCCGGCGTTGTTGAAGGCGACGTCGACGCTGCCGTAGGTGTCGTAGGCCGCCTGGAACAGCGCCTCGACCTGTTCGGGGTCGGTGACGTCGGTCTTGACGAAGAGTCCGCCCACCTCCCCGGCGGCGGCCTTGCCGGTGGTCTCGTCGATGTCCGCGCAGACCACGTGGGCCCCTTCGGAGGCGAGGCGGCGGGCGGTGGCGAGGCCGATGCCGCTGCCGGCCCCGGTCACGACGGCGGTACGGCCGGTCAGGCGGCGGCAGACATGGTTCTCGGTGGTGGCGGTCACTTCTCGGGGCCCTCCGTGCTGATGAAGACGTTCTTGGTCTCGGTGAAGGCGGTCAGGGCGTCGGGGCCGAGTTCGCGGCCGAGGCCGGACTGTTTGAAGCCGCCGAACGGGGTCCAGTAGCGGACGCTGGAGTGGGAGTTCACGGACAGGTTGCCCGCGCGGACGGCCTGGGAGACGCGCAGGGCGCGGCCCAGGTCCCGGGTCCAGACCGAGCCGGACAGGCCGTAGGGGGTGTCGTTGGCGAGGCGGACGGCGTCCTGCTCGTCGGTGAAGGGGAGCAGGACGGCCACGGGGCCGAAGATCTCCTCGCGGGCCGCCCGGCCGTCGGGCCGCTCGGCGGTGAGGACGGTCGGCGGGAACCAGAAGCCGGGGCCGTCGGGGGCGCTGCCGCGCAGGGCCGGGGCGTCGTCGGGGACGTAGGACCGTACGCGCTCCCGTTGCCGTGCCGAGATCAGCGGCCCCATCTGGGTCTTCTCGTCGGCCGGGTCGCCGACGACCACGGCGGCCAGCGCGTCGGCGAGCAGCGCCCGGGCCTCGTCCAGCACGCTCTCCTGGACCAGGAGGCGGGTGCGGGCGCAGCAGTCCTGGCCGCAGTTGTCGAGGAAGGAGAAGGGGTCGAGGGCGGCGGTGAGGTCGGCGTCGGCGAAGACGACGTTGGGGCTCTTGCCGCCGAGTTCGAGGGTGACCGGTTTGACCAGCCGGGCGCAGCGTTCCATGACCTCGCGGCCGGTGCGGGTGGAACCGGTGAAGACGATCTTGGCGACGTCCGGGTGGTCGACCAGGGCGCGGCCGGCGGTGGTGCCGTGGCCGGGCAGCACCTGGAAGAGGTGTTCGGGCAGGCCGGCCTCCAGGGCCAGGGCGGCGAGGCGGAGCGCGGTGAGCGGGGTGGCCTCGGCGGGCTTGAGGACGACGGCGTTGCCCGCGGCGAGCGCCGGGAAGGAGCCCCAGGCGGCGATCGGCATGGGAAAGTTCCAGGGGGCGATGACGCCGACCACGCCGAGGGGTTCGTGGAAGGTGACGTCCCAGCCGCCGGGTGCCGGGATCTGCCGGCCGAGCAGGCGTTCGGCGCCGCCGGCCGCGTACAGGAGCAGGTCGCGGGCGTTGCCGGCCTCCCAGCGGGCGTTGCCGAGGGTGTGGCCGGCCTCGCTGACCTCCAGCCGGGCGAGTTCCTCGGTGTGGGCGTCGACCACGTCCGCGAAGCGGCGCAGCAGCCGGGCCCGGTCGGCGGGGGCGAGGGCGGCCCAGGTCCGCTGGGCCCGTACGGCCCGTGCGACGGCGGCGGCGACGTCCTCCTCGCTCGCGGCGGGGACGGTGGCGACGATCTCCTCGGTGGCGGGGTTGAGGACGGTCAGCTCGTTCGGGTCGGACACGTGGTGACCTTTCACAGGCGTTCGAAGGAGCGGCGCAGCTCCCAGTCGGTGACCGCGGCGTCGAAGGCGTCCAGCTCGACGCGCGCCATGTTGCGGTAGTGCGCGACCACTTCGTCGCCGAAGGCGGCCTTGGCGATCGGGCTGTTCTCCCACAGCTCGGCGGCTTCCCTCAGGGTGGTCGGGACGTGTTCGAACCCGGCGGTGTAGGCGTTCCCGGCGCAGGGCTCGGGCAGTTCGAGCCCGTGCTCGACGCCGTACAGGCCGGCCGCGACCAGTCCGGCGACGGCGAGGTGGGGGTTGACGTCGCCGCCGGGGAGCCGGTTCTCGAAGCGCAGGGAGCGGCCGTGGCCGACCACGCGCAGGGCGCAGGTGCGGTTGTCGTGGCCCCAGGCGACGGCGGTGGGCGCGAAGGAGCCGGGCTGGAACCGCTTGTAGGAGTTGATGTTGGGGGCGTACAGGAGGCAGAAGTCGCGCAGGGCGGCGAGCTGTCCGGCGAGGAAGTGCCGCATCACGTCGGACATGCCGCCGTCGGGGCCGGCCATCGCGTTGCGGCCGTCGGCGTCGGCGAGGGAGAGGTGGATGTGGCAGGAGTTGCCCTCGCGTTCGTTGTACTTGGCCATGAAGGTGATCGAGACGCCCTCCTGGGCGGCGATCTCCTTGGCGCCGGTCTTGTACAGGGCGTGCTGGTCGCAGGTGCGCAGGGCCTCGGCGTAGCGGAAGGCGATCTCGTGCTGGCCGGGGTTGCACTCGCCCTTGGCGGACTCCACGGTGAGGCCGGCGCCGGCCATGTCGTTGCGCAGCCGGCGCAGCAGGGGTTCGACGCGGCCGGTGCCGAGGATGGAGTAGTCGACGTTGTACTGGTTGGCGGGGGTCAGGCCGCGGTAGCCCGCGTCCCAGGCCGCCTCGTAGCTGTCCTTGAAGACGATGAACTCCAGCTCGGTGCCGGCCTGGGCGGTGTAGCCGAGGGCGGCGAGCCGCTCCAGCTGGCGGCGCAGGATCTGGCGGGGCGCGACGGCGACCGGGGTGCCGTCGTTCCAGGCGAGGTCGGCCAGGAGCAGGGCGGTGCCGGGGTGCCAGGGGACGCGGCGCAGGGTGGCGGGGTCGGGGCGCATGGCGAAGTCGCCGTAGCCGCGCTCCCAGGAGGACATCGCGTAGCCGTCGACGGTGTTCATCTCGGGGTCGACCGCGAGGAGGTAGTCGCAGCCCTCGGTGCCGTGGTGGAGTACCTCGTCGAGGAAGAAGCGGGCGGCGAACCGCTTGCCCTGGAGCCGTCCTTGCATGTCGGGGAAGGCCAGGACGACGGTGTCGATCTCACCGGCCGCGACGAGGGCGTGCAGCTCCTCGACGGTGAGCGGGGGTGTGCGGTCTGCCACGGGAGAGCCTCCTTCGGCGTCAACGCGCTGTTCCCGGCCGAGCCGGGAGCCATAAGGTATTGCCGGGAACCATTGGTTGGGAAGGGGGCACGGCGGATGGCACGGGAGGCGGGCCCGGACACGCCTCAGGACCGGCTCACCGCGGTGCTGCGGCCGGTGCGGGCGGGCAACGGCTTCGAGGAGGCGCTGGAGCAGATCCTCCAGGTCGTCCGGCTGGGTCTGGTGCCGGACGGCGGGCGGCTGCCGGCCGAGCGGGAGCTGGCGGAGCGGCTCGGGATCAGCCGGGTGACGCTGCGCGAGGTGCTGAAGGTGCTCCAGGACCAGGGGCTGGTCCGGGCGCGGCGCGGGCGGTACGGCGGAACGTTCGTGCTGCCGCGTCCGGACGTGGGCGGCGAGGACGAGCTGCGGCGCCGGGTGGCCGGGGTCGACATCGAGGACGTGCTGCGCTTCCGCGAGGTGCTGGAGGTGGGCGCGGCCGGGCTGTGCGCGGCGCACGGGCTGTCCGGGGAGCGCGCGCGGCGGCTGCGGGACGCGTTGGAGCGCACCCGCGAGGCCCCGCTCGCGGACTACCGGCGGGCGGACACGCTGCTGCACCTGACGCTGGCCGAGCTGTGCGGCTCGCCGTCGCTGGCCGAGCGGTACGCGGCGGTCCGGGCCACGGTGAACGACCTGCTGGACTGCATCCCGCTGCTGGTGCGCAACCTGGAGCACTCCCAGCGGCAGCACACCGCGCTGGTGGAGGCGGTGCTGGAGGGGGACGCGGACGGGGCCCGGGAGGTGATGCGCGAGCACTGCGCCGGCACGGCGGCCCTGCTGCGGGGCTTCCTGACCTGACCCGGCCACACAAAGGTTCGACCGAACACCTTTACCTAGGCGCTCTTGAAGCGGGCGCCCCGATCGAGCACGGTGGAAGCAGGACCGCCGGGTTCCCGTGGAGGACCGCATGACGGCACGGCCGCTGATCGGCGTGAGCACGTACCTGGAGTCCGGCACGCGCTGGGGGGTGTGGGAGCTGGAGGCGGTGCTGCTGCCGGCCGCGTATCCACGGCTCGTCCAGCGGGCCGGCGGGCTGGCGCTCCTGCTGCCGCCGGACGCGCCCGAGCGGGCCGCCGCCGCACTGGCCCCGCTGGACGGGCTGGTCGTCGCGGGCGGCCCGGACGTCGACCCGGCCCGCTACGGCGCCGAGCGCTCCCCGCGCACCGGGCCGCCCGCACCCGAGCGGGACGCCTGGGAACTCGCGCTGATCGAGGCCGCGCTGGCGACGGGGGTGCCCCTGCTCGGCGTCTGCCGGGGCATGCAGCTGCTGAACGTCGCCCTGGGCGGCACGCTGGTCCAGCACCTGGACGGGCACGCGGAGAAGGTCGGCGTGTTCGGCGGGCACCCGGTGAAACCGGTACCGGGGACGCTGTACGGCGGGATCGTCCCGGAGGAGCTGACCGTGCCGACGTACCACCACCAGGCCGTGGAACGGCTCGGCGCCGGGCTGGTCCCCTCGGCCTACGCGGCGGACGGCACCGTGGAGGCCGTGGAGCTGCCCGCGGACCGGGGCTGGGTGCTCGGCGTGCAGTGGCACCCCGAACAGAGCGAGGACCTACGGGTCATGCGCGCCCTGGTCACAGCCGCTTCCTGAGCCACGCCAGGGCGGCGCCGCCCTGGGCCCGCTGAAAGGCCCGCAGGGTGGGCAGCCCGGGCGGGTCCGGCCGCAGCGAGCCGCGCAGGAAGTAGCCGGCGAGCGCGGCCAGCGCCGCGGTCACGGCGGCCGGGTCAGCGGCCCGGCCGAGCGGGTGCGCGGTGAACACCTCGTCGGGGTCCGGTCCGCCCTGGGCCCGTACGCACGGCAGCATCACCAGCAGGTCGAACCAGGGCGCGGCGCGCAGGGCGTGCGGCCAGTCCACGAAGACGACGCCACCGTCGTCCCCGAGCAGGATGTTGTCCGCGCGCAGGTCGCCGTGGGCCAGGGTGTCCCCGGACGCGCCGTTCGCCCACCCGGCCTCCAGCGCGGCGAGTTCCGGCAGCCGGCCGGCGGTCCACTCCCCGAGGCGGTCCCGTACGTCACCGGCCTCGCCGTCGGCCAGCCGGCGCCAGCCGGAGAAGTCGTCGGCCAGGGCCTCGGCGACGGGCGGGGCGTCGACCTCCGGGGCGTCGGTGCGGGCGAGGGCCGTCACGGCGTCGAGCACCCGGCGCAGTTCCGCCGGCCGCCAGGGCACGTGCGGCTGGCGGCCCGCCACCTCCTCGAAGACCAGCGCCACCCAGGTGCCGTCGTCGTACGAGCCGAGCAGCCGGGGCGCGGGCACGGTGGCCGGCAGCGCGGCGGCGTGCCGGGCCTCCTCGCGGTGCAGGCCGGGGCTGTGCGGGTTGGTCTCAGCGCTCACCGCCTTGACGAAGGCGGTGCGGCCGGCCGCGGTGCGGACCCGGGCCGCCACGCCCGGGGAGAAGCCGCCGGGCTGGGTCACGGCGCGTACCACCGGCGCGCCCAGCACGTCACCGACGGCGTCGCGGACGACGGCCGGGAGGGTCTCCCAGGGGGCGCGGACACCGGAGGCGGGTGGGGCGGTGAGGGTCATGCACAGCAATGGTGTCGGGGGCCGGGGGGTTCGGCCACCTCTTTTTTGGGGCTGGGTGGGTTGGGGGCGGAGCGCGTCATAGGGGCGTGTTGTTGTTCGCCGGGTGCGGGTGCGTCGTGGCTGAGCGCGCCGTTCCCCGCACCCCCCTTCCGGGGCTCACGCTCGTGTCAGTGACAGGAGTTCTCTTGCCGGGCCTGTGGGGCGGTGGCCGGTGGGCCAGACCGCTCGGAGGGCGCGGCGCAGGGGGACGCCCTCCACGGGGATGCTGACCAGGCGGCGCAGGGACAGTTCCTCGCCCACCGCCAGTTCGCTGAGGACGGAGGGGCCCGCGCCGCTGACCGCCGAGGCCTTGACCGCCGTGGTCGAGGACAGCTCGATCAGGGGGCGGGCCAGACCGCCGAGCGCCGCGTCCAGGACCTGGCGGGTGCCGGAGCCGCGCTCCCGGAGGATGAGCGGGGTGGACGCCAGCTCCTCCGCCGTCAGGGGCCGCCGGCGCCGGGCCCACGGGTGACCGGGCGCGGTGACGACGATCAGCCGGTCATGGGCGATGACCGTGGAGTCCAGGCCGGTCGGCACGTTCAGCCCCTCCACGAACCCGAGGTCCGCCTCCCCGGTCAGCAGCAGCTCCGCGACCTTCGCCGAGTTGCCCGCGAGCAGCGAGACGGCCGTGTCGGGCCGCTCGGCGTGCAGCGCGAGCAGCCAGCCGGGCAGCAGGTACTCGGCGATGGTCATGCTGGCCGCGACCCGGAGCCGGGAGTCGCGCCGGTCCCGCAGCGCCCGCGCGCCCGCGTCGAAGGCGGCCGCCGCCTCCACCACCCGGCGGGCCCAGTCCGTGACCAGGGCGCCCGCGTCGGTGAGCCGGGAGCCGCGCGGGGAGCGGTCGACGAGGGCCACCCCCAGCTGCCGTTCCATGGAGCGCAGCCGGCTGCTCGCGGCCGGCTGGGTGATGCCGACCTCGCGGGCCGCCGCGCCCAGACTGCCCAGCCGCGCCACCGCGAGCAGCAGCTCCAGCGCGGCCAGGTCCGGCACCCGGTGCGCCAGAGATTCCGTGCGTTCCCGCTGTCCCTCGGCCCTGCTCATAAGACCAGCTTATGCCCTCATAGACGGGAACTCCCTGGTCAGGGCGGAATCACTGGGACATCGTGAGCGCATGGTCACCGCAGCCCAGCCCCGTACGCCATCGGTCAGACACCTCGGCCCCAACTGGTACGCCTCCGTGATGGGCACCGCCATGGTCGGCTCCGCCGGGGTCGCGCTGCCCGCGCCGGCGAACGGGCCGCGCGCCGTCTTCGCCGCCGTCTGGCTGCTGTCGCTGCTGCTGCTCGTGGCCCTGCTGGCCGCCCGCGCCGTGCACTGGGCCCGCCACCGCGACCAGGCCCGCGCCCACCTCCTCGACCCGGCCATGGCCCCCTTCCACGCCTGCCTGGCGATGGCGCTGCTGTCGGTGGGCGGCGGCGCCCTGACGGCCGGCCGGTTCCTGATCGGCACCCGCGCCGCCGTCGCCCTGGACACCGTGCTCTACACCGCCGGTACGGCGGCCGGGCTCGGTGCCGCCGTCGCCGTGCCGTACCTGCTGGCCGTACGGCACCGGGCCGAACCCGGCCAGGCCAGCCCGGTGTGGCTGCTGCCGCTGGTCGCGCCCATGGTGTCGGCCGCGGTCGGCCCGTCTCTGGTGCCGCACCTGCCGCCGGGGCAGCCCCGGGAGACCCTGCTGCTGGCGTGCCTCGCGCTGTTCGGCGCGAGCCTGCTGGCCGTGCTGCTGATGCTGCCGCTGGTGTTCGCCCGGCTGATCACCGCCGGCCCGCTGCCGCTCGCGCTCACCCCGACCCTGTTCCTGGTGCTCGGCCCGCTCGGGCAGTCCGCCACCGCCACGGGTGTGATCGCGGACGCCGCGCCCGGGGTCGTACCGGCCCCCTACGACCGCGGCCTCGCGGTCTTCGCCGTGCTGTACGGCGTGCCCGTGATGGGGTTCGCGCTGCTCTGGCTGGCGCTGGCGACCGCGCACGTGGTGCGGGCCCGGCGGCACGGGATGGGCTTCGCGCTGACCTGGTGGGCGTTCACCTTCCCGGTGGGCACCTGTGTCACCGGCGCGGCCGCCCTGGCCCGGGACACCGGCCTGGCGGTGTACGAGGCGCTGGCCGTCGGTCTGTACGTCGTCCTGGTGGCGGCCTGGCTCGCGGCGGCCCGCGGCACCGCGCGCGGCCTGCTCAGCGGCGAGCTGCTCGCAGCGCCCCGGCCAGCACCCGTGGTGCTCGCGTCAGGGACGGGCCGTACCACGTCAGGTGCCGTCCGCTGACCAGGGCGCAGGGCAGGCCCGGAAATGCCTCGGGGCCGTCGTCGGCGGTGAAGCGGTAGGGCTCGTCGGGCAGGACGACCAGGTCCGGGGCCGCCGCGCGCAGCTCGGCCGCCGGGACGCGCGGATAGCGGTCGGGGTGGCCGGCGTAGAGGTGGTCCACGCCGAGGCGGGCCAGGACGTCACCCGCGAAGGTGTCCCGGCCGAGGACCATCCAGGGCCGACGCCAGACGGGCACCACCGCGGTCGTGCGCTCCGCGGGCTCGGGCAGCGCCGCCCAGGCCCGCTCCGCCTCGTCCAGCCAGCTGGGCCGGCCGGGGGCGCCGCACGCGGTGAGCACCCGGTCCAGCTCGGTGAAGGCCTGCGGCACGCCCCGCACCTCGGTGACCAGGGCCTCGATGCCGGCCGCGCGCAGGGCGTCGAGGTCGGCGGCGCGGTTCTCCTCCTCGTTGGCGATCACCAGGTCCGGCGCGAGGGAGACGATCCGGTCCACCCGCGGGTTCTTCGTGCCGCCGATCCGGGCGACGTCCAGACCCGCCGGGTGGGTGCACCAGTCGGTGGCGCCCACGAGGGCGCCGGGCAGGGTCACCGCGACGGCCTCGGTCAGGGACGGGACCAGGGAGACCACCCGCGTCACGCCCACCGCCTTCCGCCCGCCGCTCAGCGGGACCTGTTCTGGACGGCCTCGACGTGCTCGGCGACCGCCACCACGATGATCCGGGTGTCCGGGACCGTGGCCCGCCAGCGGTGCCGGACGCCACCGGTCAGATACAGGGTGTCGCCCCGGCCGAGGCGGTAGGCGCGGCCCTCCGCCTCGATCTCCACCGCGCCGTCGGCGACGTACATCAGCTCGTCGTTGCGGTGCTGGAGCTCGCGGCCGGCGTCGTGGTCGCCGGTGAACTCGGAGGCGTGCAGCTGGTGGTGGCCGCGCACCAGGGCGCGGGTGCGCGGGTCGAAGTCGCCCTCGGCGAGCGGCTCGGCGCGCACCACGTCCACGCTGGCCGCCGGGTCGGCGGCGGCGAGGAGCTCGACGGCCGTGGTGCGCAGGGCGTCGGCCAGCTTCTCCAGGGAGGTGCTGCTGGGGCGGGCCCGGTCGTTCTCCACCTGGCTGAGGAAGGGCACCGACAGGCCGCTGCGCTCGGCCACGACGGCGAGGGTCAGTTCCAGCGCGCGGCGGCGCCGCCGGACGGCCGCGCCCACCCGCACGGGCTGCTGCTCTTTGTGGTCGCCCATCGCTCCGGCTCCCTCCCTCACTCGTCGTTCCGCTGTCCGGGTGCCCCTTACGGGGCGTCCCTCTTCTGATGACTTCTCTGCACCCTACGCATGTTCGGCAAACCGTTTCACGTGCCTGTCACATCCCCGACACCTCCCTGATCCTCCACCCTCATTGTTCGCGCCAGTATCCCGGGGTGGGGAGGGACCCCGGAGCCCGTGCTCCGGGTGGATGAAGACGGCTGCCTGCCTGCCCCCGGCCGGGGGCCCGGGCCAGGGGTCGTCACGGGTGGTGATTGGCCTGAAGTGTGCCGTGACCGGAACGGCCGGAGGGGCGGGCGGCACCGGACGCGGCTCCGCGTCCGGCGGCACCCGCCCCTCACAAGGCGGTCCGGGCCGGTCAGGTCACCCGGCCGCCTCGCTGTGGGTGCCGGCCTTGGCGACGGGGGCCCACTTGTCGACCAGGCCGGGATGGTCGCGCAGCCAGTCGCGGACGGCGTCCTGCTCCTTGCCCTTGCCGGCCTGCTGGACGCGTGCCTCCAGGCCGGTGAGCTGCTCCTCGGTCATCGAGAAGTCCTTCAGCCACCGGCCGACCAGCGGGTTGTCGGCGGCGAAGCCCTTGCGAGCGAGGGTGTGCACACCGTCGCCCTTGCCCCAGGCGCCCTTCGGATCCTTGAGCTTCTTCAGGTCGTAGTCGCTGTACGCCCAGTGCGGCGACCACAGGGTGACGAGAACCGGCTGGTGCCGGGCGTAGGCGCGCTTCAGCTCGGCGAGCATGGCCGGGGTGGAGCCGTCGACCACCTCGTACGTGCCCTGAAGGCCGTACTCCTTGAGCACCTTGCTCTTGAGCAGGCTCATCTCGCCCGCGCTGGGCTCGATGCCGATGATCTTCCCGTCGAACTCGGAGGCGTGCTCCTCGAGGTCTGCCAGGGAGTTCACGTCCTTGACATAGGAGGGCACGGACAGCTCCAGGGACGTGGGGCCGTACCACTTGCCGAGGTCGTCCAGCTGCTTGCCGTACTTGGCCCAGTACTCCGCGTGCGTGGTGGGCAGCCAGGAGTCCGTCTGGAAGTCGAGCTGGCCGGTGGCGAGACCGGTGTAGAGCGGGCCGGCCGCGTACTGGGCCGTGCTCACCTTGAAGCCGCGCTCCTCGAGGATCTCCTTCCACAGGAACGTGGAGGCGATGCCCTCGTCCCAGGGGATGTAGCCGATCCGGATCTCCTTGCCCTTGCCGACGTTCGTGCCGGATGCCTCGGAGGTGCCCGCGGAGGGACCGAAGACGCCGAGTCCGCCCGCGACGAGGGCCAGGACGACCACGCCGGCCAGGGCGACGGCCGGGCGCGGACGGTACGACCACGCGCGCGTGGGTGCCTTCACGGCGGCCCTGCGGCCCAGCGGGGAGAGCTGGGTGCCGAGCGCGCCGGTGACCCGGTCCAGGTAGATGGCGAGGACGACGATGCCGACGCCCGCCTCGAAGCCGTAGCCGATGTCGAGCTGGCCGATGGCCTCGTTGACGGCGCCGCCGAGACCGCCGGTGCCGACCATGCCGGCGATGACGACCATGGACAGGCCCAGCATGATCACCTGGTTGACGCCGGCCATGATGGTCGGCAGGGCGAGCGGCAGCTGCACCCGCCACAGGATGTTCCGCGGGGTCGTGCCGAACGCCTCGGCGGCCTCGACCAGTTCGGCGTCGACCTGGCGGATGCCCAGCTCGGTCATGCGGACGCCGGGGGCGAGCGCGAAGATCAGCGTGGCGACCACACCGGCGGCGGTGCCCAGCCCGAAGAACAGCATGGCCGGGATCAGCAGCACCATCGAGGGCATCGTCTGGAGCAGGTCCAGGACCGGCCGTACGGCGGCGCTGACCGCCTTGGAGCGGGCGGCCCAGATGCCCAGCGGGAGGGAGATCACCAGGGCGATCACGGTCGCCACCAGGACCAGCGCGAGGGTGGACATGGCCCGGTCCCACAGGTCGAGCGAGTCGACCAGGGCGAACCCGGCGAAGGCGAGGACACCGGCGAGCAGCCCGCGCAGCCACCAGGCGACGACGGCGAGGATGCCGGCCATCAGCAGCGGCTGGGGGGCGGAGAGCAGGGCGTCGATGCCGTCGTACATGCCCTCCATGACCGCCTTGACGGCGTCGAACAGCCAGGAGAGGTGGGCGACCAGCCAGTCCACGCCGGAGTCGACCCAGTCGCCGAGGGGGATCCTAGGCATGGCTGACCACCTTCCCCTCGGGGCTGTCGCAGGCCACGGGGGCGGTCGTCTCGTCGCCGAGGAAGCCGAGCAGGCGCCGGCGCGGCACCACCCCGACGACCCGGCCCGCGCCGTCCACCACCGAGACCCGGTGGGTCAGCCGGGCGCTGATCGCGCACAGCTCCGCGAACGGCGTCTCGCGGGTCGCCGTCTCGCAGCCGCACAGCGGCGCGTCGGAGGTCACCGAGGTGTCCATGAGCGCGCCCGCCGTCAGCACCCGGGAGCGGTCCACGTCCTGGATGAAGGAGGCCACGTAGTCGTTCGCGGGGCGCAGCAGGATGTCCTCGGCGGTGCCGGTCTGCACGATGCGGCCGTCCCGCATGACGGCGACCCGGTCACCGAGCCGCATGGCCTCGTTGAGGTCGTGGGTGATGAAGACGATCGTCTTCTTCAGGGTCTTCTGCAGCTCCAGCAGCTGGTCCTGCATGTCGCGGCGGATCAGCGGGTCCAGGGCGCTGAAGGACTCGTCCATCAGCAGCAGGTCCGCGTCGGTGGCGAGGGCGCGGGCCAGGCCGACGCGCTGCTGCATGCCGCCGGACAGCTCGTCGGGCCAGGACGCCTCCCAGCCGGCCAGGCCGCACAGGGCGAGCGCCTCGTCGGCGCGGCGCTCGCGCTCGGCGCGGGGCACGCCCTGCACTTCCAGGCCGTAGGCGGCGTTGTCGCGGACACTGCGGTGCGGGAACAGCGCGAAGTGCTGGAAGACCATGCTGATCTTCTTGGAGCGCAGTTCGCGCAGCGCCCGGTCGCCGAGCGCGGTCAGGTCCTGCCCGTCGAAGCGCACGCTGCCCGCGGTCGGCTCCAGGAGCCCGTTGAGCATGCGCAGCAGGGTGGACTTGCCGGAGCCCGACAGTCCCATCACGACGAAGATCTCGCCGGCCTCGACGCGGAAGGAGGCGTCGATCACGGCGGCCGTCGCGCCGTCCGCGCGCAGCTCCGCCCGGTCGGCGCCGCGCCGCAGTCGCTCCACCGCGTCGTCGGGTCGTCTTCCGAACACCTTGAACAGGTGCTCTGCCTCAAGCCTGGGTGACACGCGTACCTCTCGTCTCCGGGGACAGGACAGAGGCGGCGCCTCCCCAGGTCAAGCCGGGGCAAACCCGCGAGTGGCCGGGCTCACGGCAGTGCGCGTCACGCAACGCGTTCCCGGCTCGCGGGGCGCTGTCGGTGCCGTGCGGCATGATGCGTGCGTGACCGGACGACTCATGCTTCTCGACACCGCCTCGCTGTACTTCCGCGCCTACTTCGGCGTCCCGGACTCGGTGCGCGCACCGGACGGCACGCCCGTCAACGCGGTGCGCGGACTGCTGGACTTCATCGACCGGCTGGTCAGGGACCACCGGCCGGACCACCTGGTGGCCTGCATGGACGCCGACTGGCGCCCGCGGTGGCGGGTGGAGCTCATCCCCACCTACAAGGCGCACCGGGTCGCCGAGGAGCACACCGGCGCGCCGGACGCGGAGGAGGTGCCGGACACCCTGGCCCCGCAGGTGCCGGTGATCGAGGAGGTGCTGGACGCGATCGGCATCGCCCGGGTGGGCGTCGCGGAGTACGAGGCGGACGACGTGATCGGCACGTTCACCGCGCGGGCCCGGGGCCCGGTCGACATCGTCACCGGCGACCGCGACCTGTACCAGCTGGTGGACGACGAGCGCCGGGTCCGGGTGCTGTATCCGCTCAAGGGCGTCGGCACGCTCCAGGTGACCGACGAG
This sequence comes from Streptomyces sp. SudanB182_2057, assembly GCF_964272715.1. NCBI lineage: Bacteria > Bacillati > Actinomycetota > Actinomycetes > Kitasatosporales > Streptomycetaceae > Streptomyces > Streptomyces sp. SudanB182_2057. The sequence goes on along the minus strand of NZ_OZ186798.1, from coordinate 6,604,817 downwards.
ACGGTGCTGCGCGAGAAGTATGGCGTCGACGGCCGCGGGTACGCGGATCTGGCACTGCTGCGCGGCGATCCCAGCGACGGCCTGCCGGGCGTGGCCGGGATCGGCGAGAAGACGGCCGCCAAGCTGCTCGCCGAGTTCGGCGACCTGGCCGGGATCATGGCCGCGGTCGACGACCCGGGGGCGAAGCTGACGCCGTCGCAGCGCAAGCGGCTGACCGAGGCCCGGCCGTATCTGGCGGTCGCGCCGAAGGTGGTGCGGGTGGCCGGTGACGTGCCGCTGCCGGAGGTCGGCACGGCCCTGCCGGACGCCCCGCGCGATCCGGCGGCGCTGGCCGAGCTGGCGCGCCGGTGGGGGCTGGGCGGCTCGCTGGACCGCCTGCTGACCACGCTGACGAGCTGAGCCGGGACCGAGGGGGCCGAAGGGCCGAGGGGGGCGGATGGGACCCAGGGGGCGGGTAGGCGACGCCGAACGAAAGATTCCGGCAAAAGACTCGCATCGGCGTCGATGAGAGGGGTGTTGGCCCCACCGAGGTGTTAACTTAGGTAAACCTAACCAACCCCGCCAGGAGGCCGTCATGGCAGAGCGCCCGGGACGAAAGCCGCGCAAGCCCCATACCGCCCAGGTCGTGCGTACCGAACGGCTGACCCCGCACATGCAGCGCGTGGTGCTCGGCGGCGCGGGTCTCGCCGGATTCGCCGCGGACACCTGCACGGACCACTACGTCAAACTGCTGTTCGGCGCCGACGGGGTGAGCTACCCCGAGCCCTTCGACCTGGAGCGGATCCGCGCCGAGTTCCCGCGCGAGCAGTGGCCGGTGACCCGGACGTACACCGTGCGCGACTGGGACGCGGAGCGGGGCGAACTGACGCTGGACTTCGTGATCCACGGCGACGCGGGCCTGGCCGGACCCTGGGCCGCCCGCGTGCGGCCCGGCGAGACCGTGCGCTTCATGGGCCCCGGCGGGGCGTACGCGCCCGACCCGGAGGCCGACTGGCATCTGCTCGCCGGTGACGAGAGCGCGCTGCCGGCCATCGCCCGGGCCCTGGAGACGCTCCCCGCCGGCGCCCGCACCCACGCCTTCATCGAGGTCTCCGGCCCCGAGGAGGAGCAGAAGATCGCCACCGGGGTGGAGGTCGTCTGGCTGCACCGCGGCGACCGGCCGGTGGGCGAGGCCCTGCTGGAGGCCGTGCGCGGGCTCGAGTTCCCGCAGGGCCGGGTGCACGCCTTCGTGCACGGCGAGGCGGGCCTCGTCAAGGAAATGCGCCGACTGCTGCGCATCGAGCACCAGATCCCGCGCGAGGACCTGTCGATCTCCGGCTACTGGCGCCTCGGCCACAACGAGGACGGCTGGCAGGCATCCAAGCGCGAGTGGAACGCCCGGGTCGAGGCCGAGCAGGAGGGCGGCACGGCGACGGCGGCGGCGTGAGCGGGCGGGCACCCACCCCATCAACCGGGCCGAACCCGGCCTGAGCACGCCGGGGCCTGAGCGAGCCGGCGGCTGAACAGCGGGGCGACGGGCGGCGGCACCCGCCACGAGGAACCGCCGCTCTCCCGGCCCCCGCGCGCGACCGCCCGGCCGCACCTCCACCACGCGCCCACTCCCCCGCCACCTTGGGTTCAGTCCCCCCGCACCCGCGCGTGGAAGTGCATGTCGTGCCAGCCGTCCTGGTGCTGGAGGGCGCTGCGCTTGGTGCCCTCCAGGGCGAAGCCGGCCTTGGCGGCGACCCGGCAGGACGCCTCGTTGGCGGTGGCGTGGAAGAGTTCGAGGCGGTGGAAGCCGATCTCCTCGAAGGCCCAGCGGGACAGCGCGGCGGCGGCCCGGGCGGCGACACCCTGCCCCCGCGCCCGCGCCACCGTCCAGTACGCCACCTCGGCCACGCCGTCCCCGAGCAGTATCTGCCGCAGCGCGACCCGGCCCCGCAGTTCGTCCGTCCGCTCGTCCACGACGGCCCACTGGGCCTCGTTCTCCCGTGCCCACGACGCCTGCCACTGCGCGATCCAGCCGGCGGCCTCCTCCTCGGAGTCGCAGGCCCTTATGTGCCACTGGTGCATCGCCGGGTCCTGGAAGGCGGCGTGCACGGCGGGCGCGTCCTCGGCCCGCCACGGGCGCAGGACCAGGCCGTCGGCGGCGGGAAGGGTGGGCTGCGGAACCCTGGCCAGGGCGCCGGCGGTCAGGACCGGCTTGATGAGAAAGGGCATGATCCACATCCTGCCGGGTCCGCGCCCGGAGCCCCACCCTTTTCCCCTGATTCCCGGGTGACCGCGCCACCGCCCCCTTGACGCCCCCGCACCCCTCTCCGCCGCCCCCTCGGCTCCGCCCGGCTCCGGCTCCCGCCGTACCCTTGACGCCGATGAGACGCCGTACGCCGCCCCCGCCCGCCCCGCTCCCGCAACGCGAGGGAGTCGATCCCGTACGGGTACGGCTGCCCGTCGGCGGGGCGTGGGCCACCGTGCGGGAGCACCTGGTGGAACGGCTCACCGGGGCCGGGCCCGGACTGGTCGAGGCGATGTTCGCCGCCGGCCAGGTGTTCGGCGCCGACGGGCGGGCCGTGCCACCGGACGCCCCGTACCGGCCGGGAATGTACGTCTGGTTCCACCGCGAGCTGCCCGCCGAGGTGCCGGTGCCGTTCCCGGTGGAGGTGGTGTACCGGGACGAGCACATCGTGGTGGCCGACAAGCCGCACTTCCTGGCCACCACCCCGCGCGGCTCGCATGTCGCCCAGACCGCGCTGGCCCGGCTCCGGCACGAGCTGGGCCTTCCGGCGCTGACGGCGGCACACCGCCTGGACCGGCTCACCGCCGGGCTGGTGCTGTTCACCGTGCGGCCCGACGAACGCGGCGCCTACCAGACCCTGTTCCGGGACCGGCGGGTACACAAGGAGTACGAGGCCGTCGCCCCGTACGACCCGTCGCTCGCGCTCCCCCGCACCGTGCGCAGCCGGATCGTGAAGGAGCGCGGGGTACCGGCCGCCCGGGAGATCCCCGGCGAGCCGAACGCCGAGACCCGGGTGGAACTGGCCGGACACCGGGCCGGACTGGGCCGGTACCGGCTCCTCCCGGCGACCGGCCAGACCCACCAGCTGCGGGTGCATCTGGCCGCGCTGGGCGTGCCCATCCTCGGCGATCCGCTGTATCCCGAGGTGACCGGCCCGGTGCCGGCCGGCGACTTCCGGCGTCCGCTGCAACTGCTCGCCCGGCGGCTGGAGTTCACCGACCCGGTCACCGGCACGCACCACGCCTTCACCAGCGGCCGCGAGTTGCGCGCCTGGACGTCGTACACCGACTGGTCCGGCGAGTCCCGGCCGCCCGGCTGACGCCCGGCCGGGGGTGTCAGCCGCCGTGCCACCAGCGCAGGAGCCGCTGCCACAGGCCGCCAGGACGGTCCGGTTCGGGGGCCGCGGGGGCGGATTCCGGTACGGGGGCCGCGGGGGCGGGTTCCGGTACGGGCGGCGGCTGGTGGGCCGCCGGCTGCGATCCTGCGGCCGGGGCCGGGTCGCTGCTCAGCGCGCCGACCTGCCAGTTGGAGCGCTGCGGCGGGATCGGCATGGCCCGCGGCGGCAGGTCCACGTCCTGCTGCGGCTTGGGTTCGAAGCGCACCGGCAGGGCCACCAGGTGCCGGGAGGCGATGGACGACCGCCAGCGCAGGTCCTCCTCGGCGCAGTCGAGCTGGATGTCGGACAGCCGGGTCAGCAGCGCGTCCACGCCGACGTCGGCGATGGCGCGGCCGATGTCCTGGCCGGGGCACTCGTGCGGGCCGCCGCCGAAGGCGAGGTGGGAGCGGTTGCCCTGCATGCTCTCGGTCGGATCGGGCCGCACCTTCGGGTCGACGTTGCCGGGGGCGGGCGCGAACAGCAGCCCGTCGCCCTTGCGGATGCGCCGGCCGCCCAGCTCGGTGTCCTGCTTGGCGAAGTAGCCGAAGACCGTGCTGAACGGCGGCTCGTCCCACAGGGATTGCTCGATCGCCTCGGGCACGGTCATCTGGCCGCCGTTGAGCCGGGCCCGGAAACCCGGCTCGGTGAGGACCATGCGCAGCGCGTTGGCCAGGAGGTTCGCCGTCGCCTCGTAGGCGGCGAACAGGACGAGCCGCAGGTGTTCGCGGACCTCGTCGTCGGTCAGCCCGGCCGGGTGGCCGATGAGGTGACTGGTGAAGTCGTCCTCGGGCCGGGTGCGCCGCCGGGTGGTGAGCCGGCTGAGGGCGTCCATGACGTAGGTGTGGCTCTGGATGGCGGTCTCGGTGCCCTTCAGGGCGTCCCGCGCGGCCTGCACCATCCGGTCGTTGTACTCCTCGGGCATGCCGAGGATCTCGCACAGCACGGCCATCGGCAGATGCTCGGCGAACTGGGAGACCAGGTCGGCCCGTCCGCGTTCGCAGAAGCCGTTGACCAGGGCCTGGGTGTGGCGTCCGATGTGCCGGCGGACACTGCGGTGGTCGATGGTGGCCATGGCCGCGGTGACCGCGTCGCGCAGCCGCTCGTGCTCGGCGCCCTCGGCGTGCGAGCAGATGGGCTGCCAGGCGATGTGCGGCATGAGCGGGTGGTCCGGCTTGACCCGGCCGTCCTTCAACGGGGTCCAGATCCGGCTGTCCCGGGTGTACTGCGAGGGGCTGCGCACCAGTTGCAGGTTCTCGGCGTGCCCGAGCACCACCCACATGGGTACGTCGTCGTGGAGCAGCACGGGAGCCACCGGGCCGTGCTCTTCCCGCAGGCGTTCGTAGAGGCCGGCGAGGTCCTCGGCGTCGGGGCCGTAGAGCCGCCGCGGCCCCCCGGCGCCGAGGCCGTGCGCGGGGCAGCCCGGCGGCGGGGCGAGGGAATCTGTGCCGGTCAGGGAGGGGGATTCAGACGTCACGGTGGTGTCGCTCCGGAAACGGATGGTGGGGTGGGCCGGCGGTGTCAGGTGAGGGCGCCGGACAGGGCGAGGGAGTGCAGGAAGCGGGTGAGGGTGAGCAGCACGTCCTTGCTGGAGGCCCGGCGGCGCACATCGCACTCGATGATCGGGATCTCCGGGCCCAGGTCCAGGGCCGAGCGCAGTTCCTCGACCTGGTAGCGGGGCGCGTCCGGGAAGGAGTTGACGGCGACGACGAAGGGCACGCCCCGTTCCTCCAGCCGGCCCATGACGTCGAAGCTGACCTCCAGGCGCCGGGTGTCTACCAGGACGACCGCGCCGAGGGCGCCCTCGAACAGGCCGTTCCACAGGAACCAGAAGCGCTCCTGGCCGGGTGTGCCGAAGAGGTAGAGCACCAGTTGGTCGGTGATCTGGATGCGGCCGAAGTCCATGGCCACGGTGGTGGCCGTCTTGGACTCGGAGCCGTAGTCGTCGTCCACGCCGATGCCGGCCTGGGTCATGGTCTCCTCGGTGGTCAGCGGCCTGATCTCGCTGACGGAGCCGACCATGGTGGTCTTGCCGACGCCGAACCCGCCCACGATGACGATCTTCAGCGCGGCCTGGGCCGTGTGCGGCAGATGATCCTCGGTGCGCGGGCCGGGGATGGTGTCAGAGCCTTTGAAGTCCATGCATCACCGCTTCGAGGAGGGAACGGTCGAAAGCCGCCTGGCGGACGATCGGGGCGCGGGCCTGCACCAGCTCCGCCTGGATCAGCTCGGTGATCAGTACGGTCATCGCGCTGAACGGCAGTTGGAGATAGGCCGAGAGCTCGGCCATGGACAGGGGGGCGGTGCACAGCCGGAGCACGGCCGCCACCTCCGGGGAGGCGGACAGCGGGGGTGCGGAGCGGGCCACGATCAGCGTCACCAGATCGAGTTCCGCGCGCTTGCCGTCCGCCGATCCGGCGATGGTGTAGAGCCGTTCGGGGTTGCCGGGTTTCTCCGCGCCGCCCGCCGGTTTCGCGGCGGGCGCCGGCGGAGGTGACGGGTGCTGCGGCCGGCGCCGCTTGCGTCGTGGAGGGGTCATACGGTCTGCCCGTTCCGCCGGGGCGGACTGGTGAGGTGGGCGCCGATCCGGACGACGAGGTCGCGCATCATGCCGCTCATCCGGCCCGGTTCGCAGGTGACGTCGGCGAGCACGGCGAGGTAGGCGTTGGGGCCGGCGTTCATCAGGTAGAAGTAGCCGCCCTCGATCTCGAAGACCACGAGCTTCATGTCCCCGGCGCCCGGCAGCTCCTGGATGATGGCGCCGGCCAGGCTCTGTACGCCCGCGCAGGCGGCGGCCACCCGGTCGGCGGCGTCGGGCTCGCCGCCGTAGCGGGCGATGCGCAGTCCGTCGGCGGACAGGACCACGATCATCTCGATACCCGGGACGCCGTCGTTGAGCTGCTTGAGCATCCAGTCCAGGTTCGCTCGCTGCTGGATCACTTGAGGTCCCCCTCGTCGTCGGCCTCGGTGCCGCCCTGCGCGTATTCGGCCGGATCTTTGAGCAGATGCAGGTACTTGGTCGGGTTGCGGGTGAAGTCGGTCAGCTCGGGGCCGGTGGCGTCCGGGGGCATGCCCTCCCTGAGGCCCTTCCAGAAGGCTTCGATCCCGGAGCCGATCGGCCGGTCCATGAGCTTCCTGCGCTCGGGGTCGATCTCGGGCTCGGGTTCCGGCTCGGACCGGGTCTGGGACCAGATGGTGGGCCTGCCCTCGCGCTCGGCGCGCTCGATGGCGGCCTGTTCCGCGATCCGCTGGCTGAGCGGGGTCTTCACCCGGCTGCGGCGCTGCGGCAGCCCGGTGGCGGTCCACTCGGTGACCTCCGGAATGTCGTCCTCCAGAGAGATTCCGGCGGGGATCTTGGGGCTGGTGGGGCGGCGCGTCTTGGGCGGACGCTTGGGGCCTTCCACGGCGCCGAGTTCGGGCTTGGGGATGCCGGTGGCGCCGATGCCGTGGGCGACGCCGACACCGGGCTCGGTGGTCGTCATGACGCGCGGCACGATGAGGATCGCGCGGACGCCGCCGTAGGCCGAGGAGCGCAGCGAGACCTCCATGTCGAACTGCTTGCAGAGCCGGCCGACGACGGCGAGGCCGAGGCGCGGGTTCTCGCCGAGGTTGTCCGCGTCGTCGAGGTTCCTGGCGTCCTCGATGGCCTTCTCGATCCGGGCGCGGGACTCCTCGCTGAGGCTGACACCCGCGTCCTCGATCTCGATGACGATGCCTGCCTGCACCTCGGAGGCGGTGACGTGCACCTTGGTGGTCGGCGGCGAGTAGCGGGTGGCGTTGTCGAGCAGTTCGGCGGCGGCGTGGATGACCGGCTCGACAGCGGTGCCCTTGATGTTGATGTTGACGATGGAGCTCAGCTCGATGCGGCGGTACTCCAGGATGCGGGACATCGCGCCGCGCAGCGTGCTGTAGAGGGAGACCGGCAGCGGCCACTGGCGGCCGGGCCGGCCGCCGCCGAGGACGGAGATGGTGTCGGCGAGGCGGCCGATCAGCGAGGTGCCGTGGTCGATGCGCAGCAGGTCGTCGAAGACCTCGGGGTTGCGCCCGTGGTCCTCCTCCATCTCGCGCAGTTCCTTGGCCTGCTGGTGGACGATGGCCTGGACGCGGCGGGCGATGCTCACGTAGGAGCGCTCGGTGGCGTCGCGCATCGAGATCTCGTGGTCGGCACCGGTCAGCGCGATGCGCACCAGTTCGCGGTAGCCGTCGGGCAGGCCGCGCAGTTCGGGGTCCTCGTCGAAGACGTAGCGCACGGTGTCGCGCAGCGCCTCGCCGCGGCGCAACCGGATGAAGCCGAGGGGCAGGACGTTCTGGGCGAAGTGCTCCATCAGGTGGTGGTGCAGCGCGATCTGCTGTTGCAGCTGGGCGGCGTGCCGGGTGTGTTCGGCCTGTGCCTCGCGCAGCAGCCGGCCGCGCCGGGCGGCCTCCGCGGCGGTGCAGAGGACCAGCAGCACGGCCAGCACTCCGCAGACGCCGACGGCCGTCCGGGCCGTGGGCGGTACCAGGGCGACGGCGGCCCCGGCCGCCGCGGCCATCACTATGGCCGGCGGCAACAGCACGCGGGCATAGGGCCGTTCACGGCGACCGGGAGGCTTCTGAACACTCACCATGGATGCCTTCTGTAACGAATCGGCTGGGTGTCGGGTGGAGCTTGCGGGGGAAGGTATGGAGAACTGTCGGGACGCACTTCACATGTGGGAACAGACGCACGAATTGCCTCAACTCGGTGCGCCGCGGGCGAGCTTAGTCCGACCGGATCAACGCCGTGTCATCTTCGGCAAGCATCTGAAAACGACCCGCGACAGGAGTACGCTCAACTCCTTGTGCACACTGCGCTGCCGCTCACACACAGACAGTATCGACGTACGCACGTGCGATTGTCACTCACCGTAACGAGTGAAAAAACAGTCGAGGCCGCACCTGGACAGGTGCGGCCTCGGTTCCCCCGGACGAGTGGTCCTGGCGGACCCGGGACGGATCAGCCCACGGACGAGTAGGCCACCACGCCCCGCAGCAACTGGTCGACAGCCTTGCGCGCGGCCTTGGCCACGGTCGAGTTCTCCGTGGGCGCGGCCGCCGAGATCTGCCCGAGGACGTCGATGACCTGCTTGCACCAGCGCACGAAGTCACCGGCCGGCATCTCCGCCTCGCGCAGCACCTCGTCCAGCCCCTTGCCCGACGCCCACATATAGGCGGCCCAGGCGAAGCCCAGGTCGGGCTCGCGCTGGCCGACGCCCTCCGTCTGACTGATCCGGAACTCCTCCTCCAGGGCGTCGAGCCGGCCCCAGATCCGGACCATCTCGCCGAGCGCCGCCTTGGCCTTGCCCGAGGGCATCTTCGGCGCCATGGCGTCGTCACCGACCCGTGCCTCGTACACCAGCGCCGAGGCGCAGGCGGCGAGTTCGGCGGGGCCCAGTCCCTCCCAGACCCGCTCCCGCAGGCACTCGCTGGCCAGCAGGTCCAGTTCGCTGTACAGCCGCGCGAGCCGCCTGCCGTGCTCGGTGACCTCGTCACCCCGCAGATAGTCCAGCTCGGTCAGCAGCGCCACGATCCGGTCGAAGGTGCGCGCGATGGTGTTCGTACGGCCCTCGATGCGTCGCTCCAGCTGCGAGGTGTCGCGCAGCAGCCGGTGGTAGCGCTCAGCCCAGCGGGCGTGGTCCTCGCGCTCGTCGCAGCCGTGGCAGGGGTGCGCGCGCAGCGCCGTGCGCAGCCGTGCGATCTCGCGGTCGTCGGCGGCCTGCGAGCGCTTCTTGCGGGCCCGCTCCGGCGGGATGTGCCCGGCCTTGGTGCGCAGCGCGGAGGCGAGGTCCCGGCGGGACTGCGGCGAGCGCGGGTTGAAGGACTTCGGGATCCGCATCCGGTCCAGCGGCTCCACCGGCACCGGGAAGTCCATCGTCGCCAGCCGCTTGACCTGCCGTTCGGCGGTCAGCACCAGCGGGCGCGGCCCGTCGTGGTGGTCGAAGCCGCGGTGCCCGTTGGAACGGCCCGCGGGCAGGCCCGGGTCCAGCACCAGCGCGAGGCCCGCGTACTTGCCCGTGGGCACGTGGATGACATCGCCCGGCCTCAGCTTCTCCAGGGCGACGGTGGCCTCCGCCCGGCGCTGGGCGACGCCCTGCCGGGCGAGCTCGGTCTCCCGGTCCTTCAGCTCCCGGCGCAGCCGCGCGTACTCCTCGAAGTCGCCGAGGTGACAGGTCATGGAGGCCTTGTAACCGGCCAGGCCCTCCTCGTTGCGCTGGACCTGGCGGGAGATCCCGACGACCGACTTGTCCGCCTGGAACTGCGCGAAGGACGTCTCCAGCAGCTCGCGCGAGCGGTGCCGGCCGAACTGCTCGACCAGGTTGACCGCCATGTTGTACGACGGCTTGAAGCTGGAGCGCAGCGGGTACGTGCGCGTGCCCGCGAGACCGGCCAGGTGCTCGGGGCTCATGCCGCGCTGCCACAGCACCACGGCGTGGCCCTCGACGTCGATGCCCCGGCGGCCCGCGCGGCCGGTGAGCTGGGTGTACTCGCCGGGCGTGATGTCGGCGTGCTGCTCGCCGTTCCACTTGACGAGCTTCTCCAGCACCACCGAGCGGGCGGGCATGTTGATACCGAGCGCGAGGGTCTCGGTGGCGAACACCGCCTTGACCAGGCCGCGTACGAACAGCTCCTCCACGACCTCCTTGAAGGTCGGCAGCATGCCCGCGTGGTGGGCGGCTATGCCCCGCTCCAGGCCCTCCAGCCATTCGTAGTAGCCGAGGACGTGCAGGTCCTCCGTGGCGATGTGGGCGGTGCGCTCCTCGACCAGGGCGCGGACCTTGTCCCGCGCCTCCTCGTCGTTGAGCCTGAGGCCCGCGTACAGGCACTGCTGGACGGCGGCCTCGCAGGCGGCACGGCTGAAGATGAAGGTGATGGCCGGGAGCAGGCCCTCGGAGTCCAGGCGCTCGATGACCTCGGGACGGCCCGGCGTCCACACCCGCGAGCGCTGTCGGCGCTCTCGCTCCCGGTCGGCCTCGCGCATCGCCCGGCCGCGCCTGCGGTCCTGGTACGACGGTCTGGTGGCCTCCATGCGGGCGAGGCGGACCAGGTCGGGGTTGACGGCCTTCTTGTGGCCCTCGCCCTCCTCGAACAGGTCGTACATCCGCCGCCCGGCGAGCACGTGCTGGAACAGCGGCACGGGGCGGTGCTCGGAGACGATCACCTCGGTGTCGCCGCGGACGGTGTCCAGCCAGTCGCCGAACTCCTCGGCGTTGGAGACGGTCGCGGAGAGCGAGACCAGCGTCACCGACTCGGGGAGGTGGATGATCACTTCCTCCCAGACGGCGCCGCGGAAGCGGTCGGAGAGGTAGTGCACCTCGTCCATGACCACATAGCCGAGGCCGAGGAGGGTCTGGGAGCCGGCGTAGAGCATGTTCCGCAGCACCTCGGTGGTCATCACGACCACCGGGGCGTCGGAGTTCACGCTGTTGTCGCCGGTGAGCAGGCCCACCTTCTCGGTGCCGTAGCGGCGGCACAGGTCGGCGTACTTCTGGTTCGACAGCGCCTTGATGGGTGTCGTGTAGAAGCACTTCTTGCCCTGCCGCAGGGCCAGGTGGACGGCGAACTCGCCCACGATCGTCTTGCCGGAGCCGGTGGGGGCGGCCACCAGTACGCCCTTCCCCGCTTCGAGTGCCTGGCAAGCCTCGATCTGGAAGGGGTCGAGGCCGAAGTCGTACATCTCGCGGAAGGGGGCGAGCGCGGTGGCCTGCTCGGCTGCCCGCCTGCGGGCTGCCGCGTACCGCTCGGCCGGTGAGAGATCCTCTGTCATCGTACTTTCGAGCGTACCGGGCGCCACTGACAACGGGACGATCATTATCGCGATCCCGCGCGGAGGTCCGACAGGGGCCGCCGGCGGGTGGGGCGGCGGGCCGGTCGCGGGAGGTGCCGGTACGGACGGATGCCCCCGTCCCCGGGACGGATCCGGGGGCGGGGGCATCGCGTGCGGGCCTCGGTGGAGATGGGGGCCGGCCGGTTACGTCACGTCGTCGTAGCCGTTGACCCGGTCGGTGCTCGACTGCTCGGGCAGCGCGCGGGCGGCGGAGACCGGCTCGGTCTTGCCGATGTCCTCGGGCGTGAGGTCCAGCTCGGCGGCCTCGTCGTCGGCGGGGCCCTCGGCCTCGCGCAGACGCCTGCGCTTGTCGTTGAGGAGCGAGAACAGGACCGCCGCGAAGTACAGCACCCAGATCGGCCCGGCGAGGGCCACCATCGACAGCGGGTCGGTGCTCGGGGTGGCCACGGCCGCGAAGACCGTGATGCCGAGGATCATGGCCCGCCACCAGCTGAGCATGCGCCTGCCCGTCAGCACCCCGGTGAGGTTGAGCATGATCAGCAGCAGCGGCAGCTCGAAGGAGAGACCGAAGACGATCACCATGCGGGTGACCAGCTGGAGCAGGTCGTCGAGCGGCAGCAGGTTCTTGATCTCGCCGTTCGGTGTGAAGTCGATCAGCACCTTGGCGGTGGTCGGCAGCAGCTTGTACGCGAAGAACCCACCGCCGAGGAACAGCGGGACGCCGGTGAAGACGAAGGCGTAGGCGTACTTCTTCTCGTGCCGGTGCAGACCCGGCGCCACGAACGCCCAGAGCTGGAAGAGCCAGATCGGCGAGGCGGCCACCACGCCCGCCATCAGCGAGACCTGGAGGGCCAGCGTGAACGGCGCGAGCAGACCGTTGATGGTGATCTCCGCGCACTGGGTCTTGCCACTGGACTTGGCCAGCTCTGCGAAGGTCTCCCGACAACCGACGGAGTCCAGGATCGGCTCCGTCAGGAAGTTGATGATGTCGTTGTAGTAGAAGGCCGCGACGATCGTCACGATGACGATGGCCAGCATCGCCTTCGCGAGCCGGTTGCGGAGCTCACGAAGGTGATCCGCGAGGGGCATCCGCCCCTCGGGATCCTTCTCCTTCTTGCGGGCAGGCTTGAGCAACCCACGTCCTCATCTCGTGCGGCAGGCCGGGGCTTTCCGGCCTTGTGTCAGCGCTGGGCGGAATCCGTCGGCTCGTTGACCGGCCGCGAGCTGCTCACGTCGCCGGGGGCCGCCTGGATGGTGCGCTGGGCCGCGGACTGCTCGGTGGAACCGGACGCCTGGGTGGAGTTCTTGCCCTCTTCCTTCATCGCCTTCGCCTCGCTCTTGAGGATGCGGGCGGACTTGCCGAGCGAGCGCGCCATGTCCGGAAGCTTCTTCGCGCCGAACAGCAGGATGATGACGACGAGGATCAGAATGATCTCGGGAGCTCCGATTTTTCCACCGAACATGAATCTTTACCTTCTCACCGAGGCGGCTGGGTGGGGTGCTGTCCGACCAGTCGGACATGTGTCCGATGGTCGTGCTGGCAGCGATCGTAACGCTCAGGGGTAAACGTGAGGCAATCCCCGTGCGTACTCCCGGTCCACAGTGCGGGCCTCGTTTTCCGCACTGCGACCAGCAGGGTACCTGTCCGGCAGGGCAGCATGACAGGGCGAAGCGACCCAAATCCCTTGTATCGCTGGTCTCACAGCCACCGTCCGGCGCTGTTCACAGCGTGTCGACGGCACGGGCCGCGCTCACCGTCGCCCGCTCCAGGTCCTCGGCGGCCCGGCTGATACGGCGCGCCGAGTCCGTCACCTGCTGCCCGAGGCGCCGCGCCGCCACGAACACCCGGACGGCGAGCACCCCCAGGACGGCGAGACCCAGGAACCCCATGGCTACGGCGAACATCGGCCAGAACATGACGTCGAGACTAGACGGTCCGCCGCCCCGGCCCGCACCCGGCCGTACGGTGGCCGGCACCGTCCCGGTCCCCGTACGGCGGGCGGCCGGGCCGCCCGCTACACCGTGGAGTGCAGCCGCAGGGTCCTGACCCCGCCCCCGGTGAGCAGTTCCACGATCCGCTCCCCGGCCGGTTTGCGGACCGCGGCCCCGCAGTCGGGGCAGGTGAAGGAGTAGAACGTCGTCCGGCTGCTGGCGCCGATGGCGAGCCGCAGCGCGCTCGCGGCGAGCTCGAAGCGGCCCCGGCAGTCCGGGCAGCCCGCCTTGAACACCACGGGGGTCACCCTTCTCATCCCCGCGAAGGCGGTCGCCACCGTCATCTCACCCTTGCCGGATTCCGGAGACTCGCTCACAGGCACTCGCTCCCTCTTCCCCTGGTCGTTTCTGGTAGCAGCCGAATCCTCTGGTCGCAGCTGATCACACCCGGTCGTTCACCGGCAGGGCCGTACGGCCCCGGTCGCCGTCGCCGTACGGCCCGGTCACCCACGGCACTCGCACCGGGTTCTACGGCACCCGCACCGCGCCGGCCGGAACGTCGTACGCCGCGAGGGCCTCGCGGGCCGCCCGGCGGGCGCTCTCGGCCAGCTCGGGCGGTGAGACGATCCGGCCGTCCCGGCCGAGCCGCAGCGCCAGCCGGCGCAGGGAGGCCGGATCGGGGGTGCGCAGGGTGATGCGCAGCCCGCCGTCGGGAAGCTCGTCGGCGCTGTCGTGCGGGTAGTACTCGGCGACCCAGCGACCGCCGGGACCGACCTCGACCACGACCTCCGGGTCCTCGGCGGCCGGCTGCACCAGGCCCTCGGAGAGGTCGCGCAGTTCTATCTCGGGCGGGGCCGAGGGCGCGTCGAGGACCTTGATCTCGGCGACCCGGTCCAGCCGGAAGGTCCGCCGGGCCTCGGAGCGGCGGCACCACGCCTCCACATAGGTGTGGCCGACGCTGACCAGCCGGATGGGGTCGATCTCGCGCTCGGTGACCTCGTCGCGGGCCGGTGAGTAGTAGCGGATCCACAGCCGGCGGCGCTCGGAGATCGCCCGGTCGACGTCGGCGAAGACGCCGCCCTCGGACTCGAAGGTCACCGACAGCCGGGAGCTGGCGCCGGCCGCCTCGCCGGCCGCGGCCTCCACCTTGGCCGTCGCCCGCAGCAGGGCCTGCCGGTCGCCCTCCCGCAGGCCGGGCAGCGTCGCCACCGCGCGGGCCGCGACCAGCAGGGCGGTGGCCTCGTCGGCGGCCAGCCGCAGCGGTTCGGCCGCCTCCTCGCCGAGCGCGGCCGGATTGTGCCACCAGATGCGCTCGCCGTCGGTGTCGATGTCCAGCAGATCGCCGCCGCGGAAGCTGGTGCCGCACATGGGCAGCACGTCGAGGTCGGCGACCAGCTCGTCCTCGCTGATGCCGAAGGCGCGCGCGACATCGGCGATCCGGGCGCCGGGGCGCTCGCGCAGATACGTCACCAGGGAGAGCATCCGCCGGGTCTGGTCGATCGCGTTGCCGGTCCTGACCGGTTTGCCTGCCACTGTCCCGCTCCCCCTCAGCCCTTGGCCACGGCGCGCAGCCGGTCCACCACGTCGGCCCGCAGCTCGGCCGGCTCCAGGACCACCACGTCCGGTCCGAACTCCACCAGCCAGGCGTCCAAGCCGTGCCCGTACGGAATCTCCAACTCGTCCCAGCCGTCACCCAGTTCCCGGACCTTGACGGCCTTCGCCCGAAGGGGGTAACCGGCGCCGGAACGCAGCCGGATCAGCGCCGAGCGGTCGGCGATCTCGCCGGCCCAGCTCGCGACGGTCTCGCGCACGGTGACGACGTCCGGCACCGGCGCGGTGAAGCCCGTGCCGCGGGAGCGGACCTTGCCGGTGATCCGGGAGAGCCGGAAGACGCGTTCGGCGCCCCGGTCGCGGTCGAAGCCGGCCAGGTACCAGTGGCCGCGCCAGCACTCCAGCGCCCAGGGTTCGACGTGCCGGGGCTCGGGGCGGGCGGCGGTGGCCTTGCGGTAGTCGAAGAGGACCGGGCGACGGTCGCGGCAGGCCAGCATCAGCGGCTCGAAGGCGGCCTCGTGCACCGGGATGCGCGGCTCCAGGGCGCCGTGCGCGCCGTACGGGTCGACGTCCTCGGGCAGCCCGGCGGCGCGCAGCTTCTGCAGGGCCCCGCTGGCCGCGCCGGCCAGCCGGGCCTGCTGCCAGACCTTGGCGGCCAGTCCGAGGGCGGCGGCCTCCTCGGCGTCCAGGGTGATGGGGGGCAAGCGGTTGCTGTCGCGGCGGGCGAGATAGCCGACCTCGCCGTCCAGGTTCTCGACGGTCTCGATGACCAGGCCCAGCTCGCGCAGATCGTCCTTGTCCCGCTCGAACATGCGGTTGAAGGAGTCGTCGGAGCCCGCCTCCAGATAGGCCTCGATGGACTCGCGCAGCTCGCGCTTGCTGAGCGGCCGGCGTGCGCCGAGCAGACACAGCGCGAGGTTCATCAGCCGCTCGGCCTTGGCAATGGCCATCGACGCCCTTCGCCTTCCCTATGGTGCTTCCGACCGATGACCGTACCGCTCCGCGGGGCGTCGGCAAAAGCCGAGGGCCCATGCCCGGCCGGGCATGGGCCCCAGGTGATCACGTCCGGTCCGGTCCGCGCCCCGGCACGGGCCGGTTCCGGCCGGCCGGGCGCGGGGCGTTCCGGACGCCGAGCGCGCCGGCCGGAGCGGCCGGGACGCCCCGGCGGGGATCAGACGCCGAGCAGGTCCACCACGAAGATGAGGGTCTCGCCGGGCTTGATCGCCGGGGTCGGGCTCTGGTTGCCGTAGGCGAGGTGGGCCGGGATGGTCAGCTGGCGGCGGCCGCCGACCTTCATGCCCTGCACGCCGCGGTCCCAGCCCGCGATGACCCGGCCGCCGCCCAGCGGGAACTTGAACGGAGTACCGCGGTTCCAGCTGGCGTCGAACTCCTCGCCGGTGCTGAAGGCGACGCCCACGTAGTGGACGGTGACCGTCTGGCCCGCCTGCGCGACCGGCCCGTCGCCCTCCCAGATGTCCTTGATCTCAAGGTCGGCCGGGGGCGCGCCCTCGGGGAAGTCGATCTCAGGCTTGTCGATGTTCACGTCAAAAGCTCCTGCTTGTGTACGGCACGAATCCCGGACAGTCTTTCACCCCGCGGCCCTCCCGCCCGTCATCGGGCCCCGTGCTACATCGCCGCGAGGATGTCCACCGTGAACACGAGGGTGGAGCCCTTCTTGATGGCCCCGCCCTCCGGCGGGTTGTCGCCGTAGCCCAGCTCGGGCGGGACGACGATCAGGACCCTGCTGCCCACCTTCTTGCCGGTCAGGCCCTGGGACAGGCCCTTGACCGCCTCCTGCATCTGCTTCAGCGAGAACTGGCTCAGCCGCCCCGAGTCGTACGTCCGCTCGAACGTCTTGCCGCCGTCCCAGACCAGGCCCTGGAACTGGCACAGCACCGTCTGATCGGCCTTCAGCTCGGGGCCGTCGCCCTCCAGGACGTACCGCGACACGAGCTTCTTCGGCGGGGCCGCCCCAGGGACGGTGACCTTCGGCGCCTTGCCGTCGGTGCCGGTGCCCACCTCGGGCAGACCGGCGTCCGTCTGCGGGACCGGGGTGCCCTTGGCCGAGCTCTTGGAGTTGAAGGACTCGATCAGGTCGATGACGAAGACCAGGGTGTCGGTGCCCTCGATGCCCGCCTGCGGGTTGCCGCTCTCGCCGTAGCCCCAGGTGGGCGGGACGGCGATCTGGACCCGGCTGCCGGTCTTCCTGCCCTGGAGGGCGTACCGCCAGCCGTCGATGATGCTGCCCTGGGCGAGCTGCATGACCAGCGGACGCCCCCGGTCGTAGGAGTTGTCGAAGACCTTGCCGGTGTCCCAGATCTGGCCGAGGTAGTCCGCCCGGATGAACTCATTCTCCGCGACCGTCCGCCCGCCGCCCGCGATCAGCGTCCGGACCGCGAGGTTCTTCGACGGGGTCCCCGGCCCCTTGGCGACCGTCGGCTTCTCGCCGAACCTCTTGCCCGCCGTGACCGCCGGCAGCGGCCCGTCCACGATCTTGGGCGGGGGCGCGGCGGACGCCGACGGCGACGGCGACGCCCCGGCGTTGCCGGAGTCGGACGAATCGTCACCGCATCCGGCGAGCGTGACCAGTCCTGCGGGTACGGCGGCGAGGAGAAGCGAGCGTCGGCGCACGGAAGAGCCTCGTAATCGATCGGTCCAGCGGATGGCGTGCGCGCAACTCTACGACTCGAGACGGGCGCCGTACGGGAAACGTACGGCGCCCGTGTGGCGTTCCGGCATGTCGCGGCCGGGCGGACGGTCCGCCCGGCCCCCGCTACATACCGGCGATCAGCTTCTCCACCCGGTCGTCCACCGCGCGGAACGGGTCCTTGCACAGAACGGTGCGCTGCGCCTGGTCGTTGAGCTTCAGGTGCACCCAGTCCACCGTGAAGTCCCGGCGCTGCTCCTGCGCCCGCCGGATGAAATCGCCGCGCAGCCGGGCCCGAGTGGTCTGCGGGGGAACCGACTTGCCCTCGAAGATCTTCAAGTCGTTGCAGATCCGGGCGGCTTGGCCCTTCTTCTCCAGCAGGTAGTACAGGCCGCGACGGCGGTGGATGTCGTGGTAGGCGAGGTCTATCTGGGCGACGCGCGGATGCGACATCGTCATGTTGTGCTTGGCCCGGTACCGCTCGATGAGCTTGTACTTCATGACCCAGTCGATCTCGGTCTCGACGCGGTCCAGTTCCTCGGTCTCGATGGCCTCCAGCGTGCGACCCCACAGCTCCAGGACCTGCGCGACGGTGCCGGTGCGGATGCCCCGGCGGTCGCAGAAGTCCAGCGCCTTGTCGAAGTACTCGCGCTGCACCTCCAGCGCGGAGGCCTCCCGACCGCTGGCCAGGCGCACCTTGCGCCGGCCGGTGATGTCATGGCTGACCTCGCGGATCGCCCGGATCGGGTTCTCCAGGGTGAGGTCGCGCATCACCGTGCCCGCCTCGATCATGCGCAGCACCAGGTCGGTGGCGCCGACCTTCAGCAGCATCGTCGTCTCGGACATGTTCGAGTCGCCGACGATGACATGCAGCCGGCGGTAGCGCTCGGCGTCCGCGTGCGGTTCGTCGCGGGTGTTGATGATGGGCCGGGAACGGGTCGTCGCCGAGGAGACGCCCTCCCAGATGTGCTCCGCGCGCTGGCTGACGCAGTAGACGGCACCGCGCGGGGTCTGCAGTACCTTGCCGGCGCCGCACAGCAGCTGCCGGGTGACGAGGAAGGGGATGAGAATGTCCGCGAGCCGGGAGAACTCCCCGTGCCGGGCCACCAGGTAGTTCTCGTGGCAGCCGTAGGAGTTGCCCGCCGAGTCGGTGTTGTTCTTGAAGAGGTAGACGTCGCCCGCGATTCCCTCCTCGTGCAGGCGTCGTTCCGCGTCCACCAGGAGTCCTTCGAGAATGCGCTCGCCGGCCTTGTCGTGGGTGACCAGCTCGGTCACGTTGTCACATTCGGGGGTCGCGTATTCCGGATGTGAGCCCACGTCGAGATAGAGCCGGGCGCCGTTTCGCAGAAAGACATTGCTGCTGCGGCCCCATGACACGACACGGCGGAAGAGGTACCGCGCCACCTCGTCAGGAGACAGGCGCCGCTGTCCCCTGAACGTGCACGTGACGCCGTACTCGTTCTCCAGCCCGAAAATGCGGCGGTCCATGAGGGAACATTACGCCCGATCCCCCGAGCTGAAACGGGGTTCGAGGGCACGATTTGGATCATTTTCCGAGGAAGCCGCGACGACATCGGCCCGCGCGGGAGCCATCAGGACCCTTCCGGTGGCGAGCAGCACCAGCAACGACACCGCCCCGGCCACGCTCGGCAGACCGAAGCCCCACACCGCGCCGCCACTCTGCACCACCGGCCCCGCCAGGCCCGTTCCCACCGACGCGCCCACGGTGAACGTCGTCACGAGCCAGGAGAACGCCTCGGTGACCGTGCCCCTCGGCGCGTGCCGGTCCACGATGATGAACGCGCAGGCGATACAGGGCGCCAGGAAGACACCGGAGACCACGCTGAGCAGCACCATCCAGACCGCGCCCGGCGTCAGCGTGAGCGGCAGGTAACACACCGCCAGCAGGGCCACCAGGACCCTCAGCCGCCGCTCGGGCGAGCCCGCCCACTGACGGGCGCCGTAGACGGTACCGCCGGCCAGCGCGCCCAGCCCCAGCCCCGCCATCAGCCAGCCGTAGACCGCGTCACCGCCATGACCGTCGGCGTACGACACCGCCGCGACCGTGATCGAGCCCAGCGCGATCCCGATGAACAGGAACGCCGCGAGCAGCGCCAGCAGACCGGGTGAACGCAGCGCGCCCAGCCAGTGCGCCTCGCGCGGGGCCGAGCGCCAGGCACGCGACGGCGGCGAGACGACCACGGACAGGGCGCCGAGCACACCCAGCAGGTTCAGCACGAGCAGGGCCGCCCGCTCGTCCCACACCGACACGCACACGGTCACCAGCAGCGGACCGACGGTGAACATCACCTCCTGCGCGATCGCGTCCATGGCATACGCGACGTGCACCTGCTCCTCACGGCGCAGCACGGACGGCCACAGGGCCCGCAGACCGCCCTCCAGCGGCGGGGCGAACAGACCCGACACCGCGACGGCCGCGTAGGCCAGCGGCAGCGGATCGGTGCCGCAGAAGGCGAACACCGTCATGGCCAGAGCCGCCAGGACGGCCGCGGGCAACTGGACACGCGGCTGGCCGTAGAGGTCCACGAGCCGGCCCAGCACCGGCTGACCGACCGCGTTGGCCACGCCGTACACGGCCGCGAGGGCGCCGGCCAGGCTGTAGGTGCCGCCGTCGGCGCGGACGAAGAGCACCAGCGCGATGGCCGCGGTCGCGTTCGGCAACCGGCCCACCAAAGTCCCGGCGAGCAGCCGGAGCGCATGTCTCGCCCGCAGGATCTCCAGGTACCCCGTGGCCATGCCCGCCTCCAAGTGTTACGTATAACGTCGCTCATCATACGTACCATGTGCGCTGTTCACACGTCCAACGTGATCTACCCGCCCACCCGAAGGAGCACGTCCACCGTGGCACGCAGCAGCACGCGCCCGACCAGCCGGGACGTCGCCCAAGCGGCCGGGGTCTCCCAGGCGGCCGTCTCCCTCGTGCTGGGCGACAAATGGCGCGGCCGGGTCTCCGAGGCCACCGCCGAACGCGTCCGCCAGGCCGCCCGCGACCTGGGCTACCGGCCCAACCTCGCCGCCCGCAACCTCCGCCTCGGCCGCACCCGCACGGTCCTCCTCGTCGTCCCCGCCCTGACCACCGAATTCTTCGCCGGCGTCTACACCGGCGCCGCCCGCGTCGCCGCCGAGCACGGCTTCGGCGTGGTCCTCTACCCCTCCCCCGAAGGCATCGGCCCCGCCCGCGACCCCTTCGCCTCCGCACAGGCCGCCCTGGACGGCGTCATCGCCTCCTCCATGGCCGCCGACGCCCTCACCGACATCCGCGGCGACCAGCTCCCCCTCGTCATGCTGGACAGCGACCCCGACGGCAGCCTCGGCGCCGCCACCGTCAACCTCGACATCACCGACGGCGTCCGCCAGGTCGCCGAACACCTCCTCGGCCTCGGCCACCGCCGGGTCCTCCACCTCGCCGCCGACGTCCCCTCCTGGACCTTCGAGATCCGCGCACGGGAACTGGCCGCCCGCATGGCCGCCGTCCCCGGCACCGAGATCCGCACCTCCCGCGCCCCGATCTCCATCGACGGCGCGCTCACCGCCACCGAGGCCGCCCTCACCGCACCCGGCCCCCGGCCCACCGCCATCGTCTGCGACGACGACAAACTCGCCGCCGGCGCCTACAAGGCCCTGCGCCGCCTCGGCCTGCGCATCCCCGACGACGTCTCCGTCACCGGCCTCGACGACCTGGCCCTCGCCACCGCCATCGACCCCGAACTGACCACGGTACGACTGGACGCCGAACTGTTCGGCGAACACGGCATGCGCGCCCTGCTGGCCGTCCTGGAGGGCCACAGCCCGACGAGCGGGGACATCCCCGTCCAACTCGTCGTCCGCGGCTCCACGGCCCCGCCACCCACCCCCTAGGAACGCGCGACGCCCCGGCCGTGCCCGGCCGGGGCGTCCCACCGCGTGTGCCGCGGGCGGCTCACTGCTCCTCGGAACCGTCCTCCGCGGAACTCTCCGCCTCCGTGCTCGCCCCGTCCGCCGCCAGCAGCCGGTCCAGCTGCCGGCCGACGATCCGCTTGAACTTCCGCTTCTGCGGACGCGTACGGTCCAGCACCGCCACCTCGAGCCGCTCGGCGGGGATCTCCCGCTCGCTGCCGTTGGTGTCCCGGGACAGCGCCTGCACCGCCAGCTTCAGCGCCTCCGCCAGGCTCATGCCGTCACGGTGCCGCTGGTCCAGGAAACCGCTGATCTGCTCCGCGTTGCCGCCCACCGCGACCGAGCCGTGCTCGTCCACGATGGAGCCGTCGTGCGGCAGCCGGTAGATCTGGTCGCCCTCCGGGGTCTCCCCGACCTCGGCCACCACCAGCTCCACCTCGTAGGGCTTCTCGGCCGCCGAGGAGAAGATCGTGCCCAGCGTCTGCGCGTAGACGTTGGCCAGGCCGCGCGCGGTGACATCGTCGCGGTCGTAGGTGTAACCCCGCAGGTCGGCGTAGCGGACGCCACCGATGCGCAGGTTCTCGTACTCGTTGTACTTGCCGGCCGCGGCGAAGCCGATCCGGTCGTAGATCTCGCTGAACTTGTGCAGCGCGCGGGACGGGTTCTCCCCGACGAACACGATGCCGTCGGCATACTGCAGCACGACCAGGCTGCGGCCACGGGCGATGCCCTTGCGGGCGTACTCCGCCCGGTCGGCCATGGCCTGCTGAGGTGAGACATAGAACGGCGTCGACACCGGTTATCCGTCCCTTTCTGTCATGGTCACTGGATCACCTTGATAAGAACCGGGCCCGCGCTCAGAGCAGGGCGGCCTTGGGGCCGTCCGGCTCCTCCAGGCGCTTCTGGAGCACCGCGCGGGACAGCTCCGACGCCTCCTCCTCGGTGAGCCGGCGGAAGCCGTCCTCGGTGATCACGGTGATGATCGGGTAGATCCGGCGGGCGACATCGGGACCACCGGTCGCCGAGTCGTCGTCAGCCGCGTCATAGAGGGCCTGCACCACCAGTGTGGTGGCCTGCTCCTCGGTCAGGTCGTCACGGAACAGCTTCTTCATCGCGCCGCGCGCGAAGATCGAGCCCGAACCCGTCGCCGCGAAGTTGTGCTCCTCGGAGCGGCCGCCCGTGACGTCGTAGGAGAAGATGCGCCCCTTCTCGCGGTCCACGTCGTACCCCGCGAACAGCGGGACCACGGCCAGGCCCTGCATGGCCATGCCGAGGTTGGAACGGATCATGGTCGACAGCCGGTTCGCCTTGCCCTCCAGCGACAGCTGGGCGCCCTCGACCTTCTCGAAGTGCTCCAGCTCCAGCTGGAAGAGCTTGACCATCTCCACGGCCAGACCGGCGGTGCCGGCGATACCGACCGCCGAGTACTCGTCGGCCGGGAACACCTTCTCGATGTCCCGCTGGGCGATCACGTTGCCCATCGTGGCCCGGCGGTCGCCGGCGAGGACGACCCCGCCGGGGAACGTCACGGCCACGATGGTCGTTCCGTGCGGCGCCTCGATCACGCCCTGGGTGGGCGGCAGCTGGCGGTTGCCGGGCAGCAGCTCGGGCTGGTGCTCGGCGAGGAAGTCCATGAACGAGGAGGATCCTGGCGTCAGGAAGGCAGCTGGTAGACGCCCGGTGCTACGAGTGTTGGCTTCCACAGGTTTCCTTCCAGGTATGCAACAGCACGACGGCCAACATCGGGATCATCCCGCAATTTGCCGATGGCCGAATTGCAGTTGAAGCACAGTACGCCACGGACCCTACCCGTCCTGTGGCAGTGATCCACATGCACGGGCGGGGCGTCCAGACAGATCGCACACAAGCCTCGCTGGGCAGCGATCATCGCGTCACGCTCGGCCTCGGTCAGGCCGTAGTTGCGCTTCAGATGACTCGCACGCCCCTGGACTGCCCGGCACGCTTTGCAGCTTGTCGACAAACCATCGGACGCCGTCCTGTTGCGATCCCACTCGGAGTGCGGCTTGATCTTCCCGCAACGCTGGCAGTACTTGTGCCCCTCCGGTGCGGCCACCCTCGGACGCGGTTTCCTGCCACGGGCGTCTTGGCGCTGTCGGTAGTACATCGCTGCGCACTCTCGACAGTAGGCCTGCAGCCCATCTCGCGTGGACTTGTTACTAGCGAAGGCTGCTCGCGGCTTCGACTGCTTGCACCGCGAGCAGCGCTTCACACGCTCTTGACTCTCCAACCGAAGCTCCCCCGCAACCTTCGAACCGAAGGGAAAATCACTGACCACCCTTCTGAACGAAGGACCGCACGAAGTCCTCGGCATTTTCTTCGAGTACGTCGTCGATCTCGTCCAGTACCGAGTCCACGTCGTCCGACAGCTTCTCGTGTCGTTCCTTCAGGTCTTCGGAGGCCTGCGCGTCCTGCGCCTGCTCCTCGACCTCCTCGGTGGACCGGGTGGCCTTCTGCTGGCCGCCGCCGGTGTCCTTGGTCGCCATAACCTCACCCCGCTCAGTTCGCCTGCCGATCGGTGATGATCAGACCCTATAGGCCGGGTCCGACATCGGCCCCGCAGTTTCCACAACGTGCGGGGCCCACCTCGATGATTCCCGGGCGGTGGGGTTTCCACCCCGCCCGCCCGGAGCGGTCCGAGGACCCGCTGGTCGTACTCAGCCGCCGGACAGCACCCTGACCAGGTCATCCGCCGTGCGGCAGCGGTCCAGGAGTTCCTTGACGTGATTTCGCGTTCCGCGTAGTGGTTCCAGGGTTGGGACGCGCTGGAGGGAGTCGCGGCCCGGGAGGTCGAAGATGACCGAGTCCCAGGAGGCGGCCGCGACGTCGTCGGCGTACTGCTCCAGGCAGCGCCCGCGGAAGTACGCCCGCGTGTCCTCCGGCGGCTTCGTACGGGCCCTGTCGACCTCGGACTCGTCCAGGAGCCGCTTGATGCGTCCGCGGGCCACCAGACGGTTGTAGAGGCCCTTGTCGGGGCGTACGTCGGCGTACTGGAGGTCGACCAGGTGCAGCCGGGCGGCATCCCAGTCGAGGTCGTCGCGGCGGCGGTAGCCCTCCATCAGCTCGCGCTTGGCGACCCAGTCCAGTTCGCCGGCCAGGCTCATGGGGTCGTTCTCCAGCCGGGTCAGGGTGTCCTCCCAGCGGCTGAGGACGTCCTTGGTCTGGTCGTCGGCGTCGGCGCCGTAGCGCTCCTCGACGTACTTGCGGGCCAGTTCGAAGTACTCCATCTGCAACTGGACCGCGGTGAGGGTGCGCCCGCTGCGCAGGGTGACCAGGCGCTTGAGCGACGGATCGTGCGAGACCTGGTGCAGGGTGCGCACGGGCTGGTCCACGGCGAGGTCCACGGCGATGAAGCCGTCCTCGATCATGGACAGGACCAGCGCGGTGGTGCCCAGCTTGAGGTAGGTCGAGATCTCGGAGAGGTTCGCGTCGCCGATGATCACGTGGAGCCGGCGGTACTTCTCGGCGTCCGCGTGCGGCTCGTCGCGGGTGTTGATGATGGGGCGCTTGAGCGTGGTCTCCAGGCCGACCTCGACCTCGAAGTAGTCCGCGCGCTGGCTGAGCTGGAAGCCGTGCTCGTGGCCGTCCTGGCCGATGCCGACGCGGCCGGCGCCGGCGAAGACCTGGCGGGAGACGAAGAAGGGCGTGAGGTGGCGCACGATGTCCGAGAAGGGGGTCTCCCGCTTCATCAGGTAGTTCTCGTGCGTGCCGTAGGAGGCGCCCTTGTTGTCGGTGTTGTTCTTGTAGAGGTGGATCGGCTGGGCGCCGGGGAGCTGTGCGGCCCGCTCGGCGGCCTCGGCCATGATCCGCTCGCCGGCCTTGTCCCACAGGACGGCGTCGCGGGGGTTGGTGACCTCGGGGGCGCTGTACTCGGGGTGGGCGTGGTCGACGTACAGGCGCGCGCCGTTGGTGAGGATGACATTGGCCAGGCCGATGTCCTCGTCGGTGAGCTGGCTGGCGTCGGCGGCCTCCCGGGCGAGGTCGAAGCCTCGTGCGTCCCGCAGCGGGTTCTCCTCCTCGAAGTCCCAGCGGGCCCGGCGGGCCCGGTGCATCGCCGCCGCGTAGGCGTTGACGATCTGGGACGAGGTGAGCATGGCATTGGCGTTGGGGTGGCCGGGGACGGAGATCCCGTACTCCGTCTCGATGCCCATTACTCGCCGTACGGTCATGCGGCCCTCCTTGCCCGGCGGCACCCTCGGTCGTGGGCGCCGCTCAAGTGCGCTGGCGCTCCGGTGCGTGTGCGGTGCCCGTCCCCGCACGGCGCGACTCGGCGGTAGGAACGAGCCTAGAACGCCTTTGCGCTGGTGGGGAGATCATTTGCGTCATTGGCTGCTCCGGTCGTGGCCGGAAAAACAGGCGGCTGCGGGTACCCGTCGAGGGCACCCGCAGCCGCCCTGCCGTTACAGGTACTGACCGGTGTTCGCCACCGTGTCGATGGAGCGTCCGGTGTCCGCGCCCTGCTTTCCGGTGATGAGGGTACGGATGTAGACGATCCGTTCGCCCTTCTTTCCGGAGATGCGGGCCCAGTCGTCCGGGTTGGTGGTGTTGGGCAGGTCCTCGTTCTCCTTGAACTCGTCCACGCAGGCCTGGAGGAGGTGGGAGACGCGGAGGCCCTTCTGGCTCTTTTCCAGGAAGTCCTTGATCGCCATTTTCTTGGCGCGGCCCACGATGTTCTCGATCATGGCGCCGGAGTTGAAGTCCTTGAAGTAGAGGACTTCCTTGTCGCCGTTGGCGTAGGTGACTTCCAGGAAGCGGTTCTCCTCGGATTCGGCGTACATCTGCTCGACCGCGGTCTGGATCATGCCCTGGACCGTGGCGGCCCTGTCCCCGCCGTGTTCGGTGAGGTCGTCGGCGTGCAGCGGGAGACGCTCGGTGAGGTACTTGCCGAAGATGTCCTTGGCGGCCTCGGCGTCGGGACGCTCGATCTTGATCTTCACGTCGAGGCGGCCGGGGCGCAGGATGGCGGGGTCGATCATGTCCTCGCGGTTGGAGGCGCCGATGACGACCACGTTCTGCAAACCTTCGACACCGTCGATCTCGGCGAGCAGCTGGGGGACGATGGTGTTCTCCACGTCCGAGCTGACGCCGGAGCCGCGGGTGCGGAAGAGGGATTCCATCTCGTCGAAGAAGACGATGACGGGGGTGCCCTCGCTGGCCTTCTCGCGGGCCCGCTGGAAGACCAGGCGGATCTGCCGCTCGGTCTCGCCGACGTACTTGTTGAGCAGCTCGGGGCCCTTGATGTTCAGGAAGAAGCTCTTGCCGGCGGCCTGGCCGGTGACCTCGGCGACCTTCTTGGCGAGCGAGTTCGCGACGGCCTTGGCGATCAGGGTCTTGCCGCAGCCGGGCGGGCCGTAGAGCAGGACGCCCTTGGGCGGACGGAGCTCGTGCTCCTTGAAGAGGTCGGGGTAGAGGTACGGCAGCTCGACCGCGTCGCGGATGGCCTCGATCTGGTTGCCGAGGCCGCCGATCTGCTCGTAGCCGATGTCGGGGACCTCTTCGAGGACGAGTTCCTCGACCTCGCTCTTGGGTACGACCTCGTAGACGTAGCCGGAGCGGGGTTCGAGCAGGAGGGCGTCACCGGCGCGGATGGTGGTGCCGAGCAGGGGCTCGGCGAGCCGGACCACCCGCTCCTCGTCGGTGTGCCCGAGTACGAGGGCGCGCTCGCCGTCCTCGAGGATTTCCTTGAGGGTGACGATGTCGCCGACGCGCTCGAACTCCATGGCCTCGACCACGTTGAGCGCTTCGTTGAGCATGACCTCCTGGCCGCGCCTCAGTACGTCGAGTTCGACGCTGGGGCTGACGTTCACCCGGAGTTTGCGGCCGCCGGTGAAGATGTCGGCGGTGCCGTCCTCGTTGGCTTGCAGGAAGACACCGAAGCCGGCCGGCGGCTGGGCGAGCCGGTCGACCTCCTCCTTGAGGGCCACGATCTGGTCGCGGGCCTCGCGCAGGGTGTTGGCCAGCCGCTCGTTCTGGGCGGAGACGCCGGCCAGGTTGGTCTGCAGCTCGACGATCCGCTCTTCGAGAATCCTCGTGTGACGCGGAGAGTCGGCGAGCTTGCGGCGCAGGACGGCGATCTCCTGCTCAAGGTAGGCGATCTGCCCGGCCGGGTCGTCGGACCCGCGTCCCGGGCGGATGCCGCGGTTCATGTCGTCGTCGTGGGCTGCCACGGTCCTCACCTCCTCCAAGGGGAGCTGGACGCTTCCAGACCCTACCTGGGTGGGTGTCGATTGAAACCCCTAGATCACAAAGACTGTCAAGGTGTGTCGTCGGTCACCCGCTGCACACTCCCTCGCACGGAGGGGATACCCACTCAACGTGAGGGGAAAGCAGCTTGTTCCATGCATCCTGTGGTCGAAACCCTTCGTGACTGGCCGGAGTTGTCCGTACGGGGACCGTTCGGCCGGGATGCGGGCAGCACGCGATGCGCTCGTACGATCATCACGTAGAGCGACGTCTCAGGCGGACGGTGTGACTGCCGTGGCGGCTGGGGACGATCGGTCCGGCCACCGGTGCTTCCCTCTCCCGGTCCGGCGCTGTTACCCGGGCGGGCCGGGCCGGAAACCCCGGACGGCGCCCGGTGGCCGAGAAGCGGCCGGAGGTAGGGTCGGGGGTGTTCAACGACCGCTGGTGCGGACCCGGCCGGCCCTCGGGGCGCCGGGACGTCCGGCGAACCGAAGGCAGGAGAGATGACCGTGCAGCAGGAGGCCCCGGGCGGCGAGGCGCTGGAGGTCTGGATCGACCAGGACCTGTGTACCGGCGACGGGATCTGTGCCCAGTACGCCCCGGAGGTGTTCGAGCTGGACATCGACGGGCTCGCGTATGTGAAGGGCGCGGACGACGAACTGCTCCAGGCCCCGGGGGCGACCGTGCCGGTGCCGCTGCCGCTGCTGACGGACGTGGTGGACTCGGCGAAGGAGTGTCCCGGCGAGTGCATCCACGTCCGCCGGGTTTCGGACAAGGTCGAGGTGTACGGGCCCGACGCGGACTGAGTCCGGTTCAGACGCTGTGTGCCCCGGCGGGGGTGGAGCGGACCATGACGTTCCCGTTCCACCGCCAGGTGGCCGGGGTCCGGGTGTCGGGGCAGCAACTGGGCACGGTGTCCGAGGAGTAGCCGAGCAGGGTGGCGGAGACCGTGCCCGCGTGTATGCCGAATCCGGTCACGGTGAGCCGTTCCTCGGGCCGCACCAGGGTGGCGACGACGCGCGCGGTGCCGCTGCCGGCGCCGCGGGTGAGGACGTAGACCCCGTCGGGCGGGGTGCCCATGGGGGCGTCGCAGTGGACCACGGCGACGGTTTCCGGCCTGCCGTCGCCGTCCAGGTCGCCGGTGGCCTTCTTGACGACCACGGCTTTCACCGGCCCGCAGTCCAGGGGGAAGTCGACGCCGGTGGTGCTCGGTGCCGCGGCGGCGGGCTTGCCGTGGGAGCCGGGGGCGGGCTGGACGGCCGTGGCCGGTTCGGGCCGGACGACCGAGGAGAGGGCCACGACGCCCGCGAGGGCCGTGGCGGTGGCGACCCAGTGGATGGGCCGGGTCCGGGTGTGCGCGAGTTCCGGGGCGGCGGATTGCTGCACGAGGAGTGTCTCCTGCGAGGGCGGTGCCGGTGGGATGGCCTGCATCGTGCCACACGTCACAGTGCGGGGGAACGGCGGGGTCCGCGGGCGCCCGCCGGCGGCGGCTCCGCGCGCGGGAGGCCCTTGGAAACGGGTGCCCCTCGTCACCACACCGGCGACGGCTGCGCGCACGGGCGTCTCCTTGGCCGGTACCGGGTCAACGGACGGGCGCCGTGCCCGGGTTCCCGTCGTGGACGGGGAACTCGGGCACGGCGCCCTCGCGTTGCGGTGAGTGGGGGCCGGTCAGCGGCCGGCGCCGCCGTCGGCGTTGGGGCCGGCGTAGTCCTCGCCGTAGGCGCCCTTGGCGGGGCGGCGGCGGCGCATGGGCGGCTCGACGCCGTCCGCGAGGCGGCGGGCGGTGAGCAGGAAGCCGGTGTGGCCGATCATCCGGTGGTCCGGGCGGACGGCCAGGCCCTCGATGTGCCAGTTGCGGATCATGGTCTCCCAGGCGGTCGGCTCGTTGAAGCAGCCGATCTCCCGGATGGACTCCACGGTCCGGGCGAGCTGGGTGGTGGTGGCCACGTAGCAGCACAGGATGCCGCCGGGGACGAGCGCCTTGGAGACGGCCTCCAGGCACTCCCAGGGGGCGAGCATGTCGAGGATGACGCGGTCCACGTCGGTGTCGGACAGGTTGTCCTGGAGGTCGCCGACGGTGAGCTGCCAGGCGGGGTGCGGGCCGCCGAAGTAGCGCTCGACGTTCTGCCGGGCGATCTCGGCGAAGTCCTCGCGGCGCTCGTAGGAGTGCAGCATGCCCTGGTCGCCGATGGCGCGCAGCAGGAAGCTGCTGAGCGAACCGGAGCCGACACCGGCCTCCACGACGCGGGCGCCGGGGAAGATGTCGGCGAAGGCGAGGATCTGCCCCGCGTCCTTCGGGTAGACGACGGCTGCCCCGCGGGGCATGGAGAGGACGTAGTCGGGGAGCAGGGGGCGCAGCGCGAGGTAGGCCACGTTGCCGGTGGTCCGGACAACGCTGCCCTCGGGAGCGCCGATCAGTTCGTCGTGCGGGAAGGAACCCTTGTGGGTGTGGAAGTTCTTTCCGGCTTCGAGCGTGAACGTGTAGTGGCGGCCCTTGGGGTCGGTCAGCTGTACCTGGTCCCCGACCTTGAAGGGCCCGCGCCTGCGGGCGGCACCGGTCGGTTCGGACATGTGACCAGCCTACCGGGTTCCCGTGGGGGGCTTGACCGTCGCCTCGGGGGCGCTACGACGCGGGCCTGGCCATCGCCCTGACGAAGGCCCGCTCGACGTCGGCCGCCGACAGGACGCCGTAGATCTCGCCGGTCTCCTCGACGACCAGGTATTCGGTGGCGGGGGTGGCGCGCAGCGCGTCCAGGAGGTCTTCCCCGGCCAGTTCGGCGGAGACCCGCATGCCGTCGGTCAGCTCCTGGGCGAGGCCGCTGACGGCCACCCAGGGGCGGCGGTGTTCGGGTACGCCGACGATGGCGGCCTCGCGGACGAGGGAGACCGGGGTGCCGTCGGCGTCGACCACGACCAGGGCGCGGGCGCCGGCGGCGTTGGCGCGGCGCAGCGCCTCGGAGAGCGGGGTGTCGTTCTCGACCGGCACGGCCCGCCGGGTGAGGGCGCGGGCGCGCAGTTCGGGGAGGTGTTCGCGCAGCCGGGCCACGCGCAGGCTGTTGCCGGCGCCGGTCCAGATGATCGCGGCGAGGATGGCGGCGAGCAGGGCGTCGGTGACGGTGTCCATGCCGCCGACGTCCTCCCCGCCGTTGCCGAGGACGCCGGAGGAGTTCAGCAGCGGCAGGCCGATCAGGACGGAGACGGCGAGGGCGCGGCCCACCCAGGCGGCGGCGACGGTGCCGCTCATCGGTTTGCCGGTGATCTTCCAGACGACGGCGCGGAGCATGCGGCCGCCGTCCAGGGGCAGGCCCGGGAGGAAGTTGAAGATCGCCACGATGAGGTTGGAGATCATCAGGCCGGCCAGCAGGACGCCGGGTACGGTGCCGGGTTCGACCGGTTTCATGGCGAGGTAGAACAGGCCGGCCAGCACCAGGGAGAGCAGCGGGCCGACGAAGGCGAGCACGAACTCCCGGCCCGGGGTCTCGGCTTCCTTCTCGATCTCCGAGACACCGCCGAAGAACTGGAGCTGGATGCGGCGCACCGGGAGCTTGAAGCGGATCGCGGCGACCGTGTGGGCCAGCTCGTGGACCAGGACGGAGGCGTAGAAGGCGACCGCGAAGAAGAGGGAGACCAGGTAGCGGGCGGCGCCCAGCTCGGGCAGCACGCGGTCGAGCTGTCCGCCGAAGACCCAGGTGATCAGGGCGGCGACGAGGAACCAGCTCGGCGCGACGTAGACGGGCACGCCGAAGGGGCGGCCCATGAGGATGCCGCCGCCGGGGCCGGGTTCCTTGGGCCGCGGCCCGGGCGGCCGGCCCTTGGCCATGCCGGTGTGCGCGAAGGAGTGGTGCTGGCCGGGGGTGTGAGCGGGGGTGGCGGCGCGCTGGTCCGGTTCGGCCGGGGCGGGGGCCGCGGGTGGGGCGGTGTGAGCGGTGGACCGGCTGTCGGGGGTGTCCGTGCCGTCGGTGGCGGGCTGATCGCCGCTGGAGGGGGTGTCCGCAGGGCCGTCGGAGGCGGGTCGGCCCCCGGCCGAGGGGCCGACCGCAGGGCTGTCGGCGCCAGGCTGAGCCCCACCGGAGCGGCTGCCCGCAGGACCGTCGGCGGCGGGCTGAGCCCCGCCCGAGGGGCCGCCCGCAGGACCGTCGGCGCCGGGCTGGTCCCCGCCCGAGGAGCTGACCGCAGGACCGTCAACGGCGGGCTGGTCCCCGCCAGAGCGGCTGCCCGCAGGACCGTCGATGGCGGGCTGAGCCCCGCCGGAAGAGGCGTCCGCAGGGCCGTCGGCGGTGGGTTGCTGTCCGGCGGGGGCAGGGGTCGTGGGGGTGTTCCCGGTGGGGGTGGTGGTTGTGCGGGATGTCTCGGGTGGCGGGTTCTCCCGGGGTCCGGGGCCGCGCTTGTCGGTGGGTCCGGTCGCCGGGGCCGTAGGGTCCGCGGCGTCCTCGGCCGGCCTGTCGTCGCCGGACCGGGGCTGCCCGCTCCCGCCGCTCACGTCCACGGTGTCCCCTCGTTCGAAGCGTCTTCCGCACCTGGCTGGTCGGAAGGGTCTCTGGTCGATGGTATGCGCCCGTGGCGGTGCGTTCCGCCCCGGCACCCCTGGTGTTCGCCTGGCGGACGCCGGGTGACGCGGGCGGCGACTGGGGCGCTGTCAGTGCCGGGCCGTATGGTCTGGGGCATGGACAGCAGCATCGACGAGGCAGTGGCGTCGGACACGGGAGACGGGGCCGGGAGCGGGTCCGGGGCCGGCCCGGCGGCGAGCGGTGGCCCGGAGGGGGCCGCCGGTGAGCGTCGCGCCCTCGCGCCGGTGTCGCTGTCGCCGTCCCGGGCCGGTGACTTCATGCGGTGTCCGCTGCTGTACCGGTTCCGGGTGATCGACCGGCTGCCGGAGAAGCCGAGCGAGGCGGCGACCCGGGGCACGCTGGTGCACGCCGTGCTGGAGCGGCTGTTCGACGCGCCCGCCGGGGAGCGGACCGCGCCCCGGGCGAAGGCGCTGATCCCGGGGCAGTGGGACCGGCTGCGGGAGAGCCGCCCGGAGCTGACCGAGCTGTTCGCCGACGATCCGGAGGGCGAGCGGCTGGCCGGCTGGCTCGCCGAGGCGGAGCGGCTGGTGGAGCGCTGGTTCACGCTGGAGGACCCGACGCGGCTGGAGCCGGCCGAGCGGGAGCTGTTCGTGGAGACCGAGCTGGACTCGGGGCTGCGGCTGCGCGGGATCATCGACCGGGTGGACGTGGCGCCGACCGGTGAGGTGCGGATCGTCGACTACAAGACGGGCAAGGCCCCGCGCCCGGAGTACGCCGAGGACGCGCTCTTCCAGATGAAGTTCTACGCCCTGGTCGTCTGGCGGCTGAAGGGTGTCGTGCCGCGCAGGCTCCAGCTGGTGTACCTCGGCAGCGGGGACGTGCTGACGTACGACCCGGTCCCGGCGGACCTGGAGCGGGTGGAGCGCAGGCTGCACGCGCTGTGGGAGGCCATCAGGCAGGCCACGGAGAGCGGGGACTGGCGGCCCCGGCCGACCAAGCTGTGCGGCTGGTGCGACCACCAGGCTCTCTGCCCGGAGTTCGGCGGCACTCCCCCGCCCTATCCGCTGCCGGTCCGGGCGCCCGGGTCCCGGGCGGGGTGAGGCGGGGCGCGGGGGCAGGGCAGAATGGGCCCGGACTAGCGAAGGAGTGTCACGTGGCCATCCGTGTCCTACTGGTCGACGACCAGCCCCTGCTGCGTACGGGTTTCCGGATGATCCTGGAGGCCGAGCAGGATCTCGCGGTCGTCGGCGAGGCCGGTGACGGCCTCCAGGCCCTCGACCAGGTACGAGCACTGCAGCCGGATGTGGTGCTCATGGACATCCGGATGCCGCGGATGGACGGTGTGGAGGCCACCCGGCAGATCACCGGTCCCGGCCGGGACGGCCCGGCCAAGGTGCTGGTGCTGACCACCTTCGACCTGGACGAGTACGTGGTGGAGGCGCTGCGCGCCGGGGCGAGCGGCTTCCTGCTGAAGGATGCGCCCGCGAACGAGCTGGTGCAGGCGATCCGGGTGGTGGCGAACGGTGAGGCGATGCTCGCGCCGAGCATCACCCGGCGGCTGCTGGACAAGTACGCCACGCATCTGCCGTCCGGTGAGGAGGCGGTGCCGGACACCCTGCACACCCTCACGGACCGTGAGGTGGAGGTGCTGAAGCTGGTGGCGCGCGGGCTGTCCAACGCGGAGATCGCGGCGGACCTGTTCGTCAGCGAGACGACGGTGAAGACGCATGTGGGTCATGTGCTGACCAAGCTGGGGCTGAGGGACCGGGTGCAGGCGGCGGTGTACGCGTACGAGAGCGGGCTGGTGCGTCCCGGCGCCCAGTAGGTGTCCGTCCGGCACGGTGGGTGACGACGGCGAAGGGCGCCCCGCTCCTTGTGGAGCGGGGCGCCCTTCGCCGTGTGCGGGGTCAGCTGCTCTTGCTGAGTTCCCAGAACCGGAACACCGTGGAGGCGTCCAGGCAGTACTCCAGGCCGTATACGCCGTCGCGGACGACCGCGTACTGCTTGGCCTGCCAGACCGGCAGCACGGGCAGGTCGTCGGCGACGATCTCCTGGAGCTTGCCGAAGTCCTTGTCGGTGGCCGCGCGGTCGCTCTGGGCGGCGGTGCCGGGCAGCAGGGATCCGGTGATGGTGCGGTTGTCGTAGTGGTTGTTCAGTACGTTGCCCTTGCCGAAGAAGGGGGCGGTGAAGTTGTCGGCGTCCGGGTAGTCCGGCACCCAGCCTTTCACGTAGACGCCGTACTTGCCTGCGGCGATGTCCTTCTCGTACTGGTCGAAGGCGACGGACTTGACGTCGGCGTCGAACAGGCCGCTGGCGTTGAGCTGTTCGGCGATGGCCTTCAGCTCCTCGTCGGTGGCGGGGCCGTAGCGGGACGGCGTGGACCACAGGGTGAGCTTGACCTTGCCGGTGATGTCGTCGGCGCGCAGCGCGGCGGCGGCCTTGGCCTGGGAGGGCCGGGCGCCGTAGGTGTCGAAGAAGGCGGTGTTGTGGCCCGCGACACCGGCCGGGACGATCGAGTACAGCGGGGTGGCGGTGCCCTGGTAGACGTCCTTGATCAGGGCGTCGCGGTCGATGAGGTAGGCGATGGCCTTGCGGACGCCGAGCTTGCCGGCCACCGGGTCCTTCATGTTGAAGACCAGGTGCTGCACCTCGGCGCTGGTGCCCTCGATGACGTCGATGCCCTTGCTGTCGTCCTGCTGGTCGAGCTGGGTGATGTCGGCTGCGGTCAGGCCTCGGTAGGCGATGTCGATGTCGCCGCCGAGGAGGGCTTCCTTCAGCGCCGCGCGGTCGCCGTGGAAGAACTTCAGGGTGACGCCGGAGTTGTTCGGCTTGGCGCTGCCCTTGTAGTTGCCGTTGACGGAGAAGACGGCCTGGTCCTTGTCGAAGGAGTCCAGCTTGTAGGGGCCGGAGCCGATCGCCTGGTGGTCGGTGCGCAGGCTGCCCGCGTCGTACTGGCGGTGGTCCACGATGGAGCCGGCGCCGGAGGCGATCTTGCTGGGGAAGGTGGCGTCGGGCACCTTCAGGTGGAAGACGGCCGTCTTGGCGTCCGGTGTCTCGACCTTGTCGAGCATCGGGAACATCAGGGCGGGGCCGGCCGGGTCGGCGATCTTCAGCATGCGGTCGAAGGTGAACTTGACGTCCTCGGAGGTGAGGTCGTCACCGTTGCTGAACTTCAGGCCGTCCTTCAGTTCGCACTTGTAGACCATGGCCCGGGTGTCGGTGAAGCCGCACTGCTTCGCCAGTTCGGGCTGGGGTTCGGTCGCGCCCTTGGGGAAGCTGAGCAGCGACTGGAAGACGTTGTTGAACAACAGCCAGGAGCCGGGGTCGTAGCCGGCCGCCGGGTCCGTGGCGAGGACGTCGTCGGACATCCCCATCACCACGGAGGAGCCGGTGCCCCCGGAGTCGCCGGACTCGGATCCGCAGCCGGTCAACAGGCCGGAGGCGAGCACCGCCGCG
This sequence comes from Streptomyces sp. SudanB182_2057, assembly GCF_964272715.1. NCBI lineage: Bacteria > Bacillati > Actinomycetota > Actinomycetes > Kitasatosporales > Streptomycetaceae > Streptomyces > Streptomyces sp. SudanB182_2057. The sequence continues at coordinate 6,569,453 of NZ_OZ186798.1, read as the reverse complement.
AGGGGCAGGACCGGCCACTGGGTACGCAGGTTCACTCGGAGTGCCTTGTCGTCGGGTCGTCAGCCCGGGTCCGCCATCCCTGGACCCGGGCACCGGGGGCCGCGCCGTTGCGCGGCCCCGGGTACGGGAGCCGTCAGCCGCTCACGCCGCGGCCGAGCTCCCACAGCTGGAGCGTGGAGGAGGAGTTCAGGGCGTAGGCCGTGCCGGTGATGTCGTCGCGGGCGGCGACGTACTGCTTGCCCTGCCACAGCGGCAGGACGGGGACGTCCTCGGCGACGGCGTCCTGGATGTCGGTCAGGCTCTTGGAGGCGCCGAGCCGGTCGGCCTCGCGGCGGGACTGCGGGATCAGCGTGTGCTGGACGGTGCTGTTGCTGTACGGCGAGCCGAGGAAGTTGTCCTTGTCCAGGAAGGGCGCGAGGAAGTTGTCGGCGTCGGGGAAGTCGGGGAACCAGCCCATGCCGTAGACGTCGTACTCGCCCTTCTGCTCGGCGGGCCGGAAGGTGGACCAGGGGTGGCCCTGGATGGTGACGTCGAACAGGCCGCTGTCGTTGAGCTGCTTCCGCAGGATCTCGAACTCCTGCTTGGTGGCCGAGCCGTAGTGGTCGGTCGTGTAGTGCAGGGTGAGCTTCACCGGGGTGGTGACGCCGGCCTTGGCGAGCACGGACTTGGCCTTGTCGGTGCTGGGGTTGCCGTACTTGTTGAAGAACGAGTTGGAGTGGCCGGTGACGGTGGCCGGGACCAGCGAGTACAGGGGCTCGGCCTGGGTGCCGTAGACCTTGGAGACCAGTTCGCCGCGGTTGATGACCTGGGCCATGGCCTGGCGTACGGCCTTGTCCTTGACGCTGGTGGCGTCGGTGTTGAAGGCCAGGTAGCGGATCTCCAGGCCGGGCATGTCGACCAGGTCGACCTTCTCGTCGTCGCCGGCGTCCAGCTTCTGGATCTGCGCGGGCGACATGGTGCGGGTCATGACGTCGATGTCGCCCTTGTCGATGGCCTCGCCCATGGCGTCGGCGTCGGTGAAGGAGCGCAGCTCGACCTTGTCGTTGTTCACCGTCACATTGCCCTTGTAGGAAGGGTTCTTGGTGAAGGTGGCCGTGGTGATGGCGTCGTCCTCGACGTCGGCCTTGAAGGTGTACGGGCCGGAGCCGTCGATGTCGAAGCCCTCGCGGAGCTTGTCCTTCGGGTAGTCCTTCGGGTTGACGATGCCCGCGACCGGGGTGGACAGCTTGTAGGGGAAGGTGGCGTCGGCGGTCTTCAGGTGGAAGACGACGTCGCGGTCGCCCTGCGTCTCGATCGTGTCGATGGTGTTCAGCAGGGCGGCCACCCCGCTGTCGGCGTTGAGGCGCAGCACACGCTCGATGGAGTACTTGACGTCCTCGGCGGTCACCGGGTCGCCGCCGGCGAACTTCAGGCCCTCGCGCAGCTTGCAGGCGTAGCGCTCGCTGCCGCTGTCGGTGAAGGAGCAGCTCTCGGCGGCGTCCGGGACGGGCTCGCCCTCGCCCTTGGGCTGCGCCATCAGGGTCTGCACGGACTGGCGCAGGATGTTCCAGGAGCCGACGTCGTAGGCGTAGGCCGGGTCGAGGGGCGCGGGGGCTTCCTTGGTGGCCGTGAACCGGTCCGTGGTACCGACGACGATGGCGTCACCGCTCGTGCTCCCGCTGTCGGATCCGCCGCACGCGGCGAGAACCGGGGTGAGCAGGCCGGCCACCGCCGGCAGCACCAAAGTCTTGCGGTTCATGCGGGAGTTTCTCCAGAGCTGTTCGGGTCCGTGGATCCGGCGTGCGGGGGTGGTGCGAGGGGATCACGGGGGTTCTCGGCGATGTTCTCGCGATGAGATTAGTCCGCACCCGCAGGGGGGTTCACGGTCGCGTGAGTTGACCCGCCATCACGCAGGGGAGCCGGTCGCGGACGCACCGAAAACCCGACAGTGGCAGGATTAGTGCAGGTTCCCATCAATCGGGACACAAGGTCACCCCGGAACCGGCCCGGTGGGACCGGCCGGTGGGTGTCGGCAACGTTGTCGGACCCTTTTCGCGTGGCGAACATCACACTGGGGGCCGTGATGGTGACCGATTGAATCCGGCCGCGCGACGGTGGACGGATTTCCCCGTGGTGTCTAGTGCGTTTCCGTCATCATGCCGCGCAGGAACGCCAGGTCGACCTCCTCCAGGGAGGAGACGACGGTGCGTCCCAGGGCCGGGCCGATGGGGGCGATGGAGGGGACGGCGACCACGCGGCAGCCGGCGGCCTCGGCCGCGGCGACCCCGGTGGCGGTGTCCTCGATCACGGCGCACCGGGCCGGGTCGGCGCCGAGTCCGGCGGCGGCGAGCAGATAGGGGTCCGGGAAGGGCTTGGTGCGGGAGACCTCGTCGCCGGCGACGGACAGGGCGAAGTGGTGCGGGCCCAGTACGGACAGCACGCGGTCGATGATGCGCCGGTGGGAGGCGGAGACCAGGGCGGTGGGGATCTCGTGCGCGTGCAGTTCGGCGAGCAGCCGGGCGGCGCCGGGCATCAGCGGCAGTCCGCCGTCGATCCGGTTCTCGAAGCCGTCGTTGAGCAGCACGGTGAGTTCGGCGAGGCCGATGTCGGCGCCGGTGGCCTCGATGAGGAAGCCGGCGCTGCGGGTCATGGGGCCGCCGACCACGACATGGCGCCAGGTCTCGTCCAGGGTGTGCCCGAGGGAGGCGAAGACCTCGACCTCGACGTCCCACCAGAAGCCTTCGGAGTCCACCAGGGTGCCGTCCATGTCCAGCAGCACCGCTTGCAGGGCGGAGCCTTCGGCCGTACGGGTTCCTAGCGCGGGGACCGTGCTGGTCATCCGGGCGCACCTCCTTGAGGGACGACCAGGCCGGTTCCCCGGTGGGGAACCGGCCTGCGGTGGACCGACCAGTGTACGACTTATCCGATCAGTGTGCCGAGTGAGATGTGCGTCACCGTGCGTTGAAGTACTTGGCTTCGGGGTGGTGGATCAGGATGGCGTCGGTGGACTGTTCGGGGTGGAGCTGGAACTCCTCGGACAGGTGGACGCCGATGCGTTCCGGTTGGAGCAGGTCGGCGATCTTGGCGCGGTCCTCCAGGTCGGGGCAGGCGCCGTAGCCGAGGGAGAACCGGGCGCCCCGGTACTTCAGGGCGAACATGTCCTCGATGTCGGCGGGGTCCTCGCCGGCGAAGCCGAGTTCGGCGCGTACCCGGGCGTGCCAGTACTCGGCGAGTGCCTCGGCCAGCTGGACCGACAGGCCGTGCAGTTCGAGGTAGTCGCGGTAGGCGTTGGCCTCGAACAGCTTCGCGGTCTCCTCGCCGATGCGTGAGCCGACGGTGACGACCTGGAAGCCGACGACGTCGGTCTCGCCCGATTCCTGGGGGCGGAAGAAGTCGGCCAGGCACAGCCGCCGGCCCCGGCGCTGGCGGGGGAAGGTGAAGCGGGTGCGTTCGTTGCCGTGCTCGTCCAGGATGATCAGGTCGTCGTCCTTGGACACGCAGGGGAAGTAGCCGTAGACCACGGCGGCTTCGAGGAGGTTGTCGGTCTGGAGCCGGTCCAGCAGGCCGCGCAGCCTGGGGCGGCCCTCGCTCTCCACGAGTTCCTCGTAGGTGGGGCCCTCGCCGGTGCGGGCCTGCTTCAGGCCCCACTGGCCCTTGAACAGGGCGCCCTCGTCCAGCCAGCTGGCGTAGTCCTTGAGCGGGATGCCCTTGACGATCCGGGTGTCCCAGAACGGCGGGGCGGGCACGGGGTTGTCGGTGGCGACGTCGGAGCGGACGGCGCCCTGCTCCGGCTTCTCGTCCGCCTGCGCGGTGGCCGTGGCGCGGACCCGGCGCTGGCGCAGTTCGGGGAGTTTGGCTCCGGGGACGCCGCGCTTGACGCCGATCAGGGCGTCCATCAGGTGCAGGCCCTCGAAGGCGTCGCGGGCGTAGCGGACCTCGCCCTCGTAGATCTCGTGCAGGTCCTGTTCGACGTAGGCGCGGGTGAGGGCGGCGCCGCCGAGGATGACGGGGAAGCGGGTGGCCAGGCCGCGCTGGTTGAGCTCCTCCAGGTTCTCCTTCATGATCACGGTGGATTTGACCAGGAGGCCGGACATGCCGATGACGTCGGCGCGGTGTTCCTCGGCGGCCTCCAGGATCGCGGAGACCGGCTGCTTGATGCCGAGGTTGACCACGTTGTAGCCGTTGTTGGACAGGATGATGTCGACCAGGTTCTTGCCGATGTCGTGGACGTCGCCGCGGACGGTCGCCAGCACGATCGTGCCCTTGCCCTCGGCGTCCGACTTCTCCATGTGCGGTTCCAGGTAGGCCACCGCGGTCTTCATCACCTCGGCGGACTGGAGCACGAACGGCAGCTGCATCTGCCCGGAGCCGAACAGCTCGCCGACGACCTTCATGCCGTCCAGCAGCGTGTCGTTGACGATATCCAGCGCAGGGCGGTCCTGGAGCGCCGCGTCGAGGTCGGCCTCCAGGCCGTTGCGCTCGCCGTCGATGATCCGCCGCTTGAGCCGCTCCTCCAGCGGCAGCGCGGCCAGTTCCTCGGCCTTGCCCGCCTTCAGCGACTTCGCCGTGGCGCCCTCGAACAGCTGCATGAGCTTCTGCAGCGGGTCGTAGCCGTCGCTCCGGCGGTCGTAGATCAGGTCGAGGGCGGTGGTGACCTCCTCCTCGCTGAACCGGGCGATGGGCAGGATCTTGCTGGCGTGCACGATCGCCGAGTCCAGTCCCGCCTTGACGCACTCGTCGAGGAACACCGAGTTCAGCAGGATGCGGGCGGCCGGGTTCAGGCCGAAGGAGATGTTCGACAGCCCCAGCGTGGTCTGCACCGCCGGGTGGCGCCGCTTCAGCTCCCGGATCGCCTCGATGGTGGCGATGCCGTCCTTGCGGGACTCCTCCTGACCGGTGCAGATGGTGAAGGTCAGGGTGTCGATGAGGATGTCCTCCTCGCGGATGCCCCAGTTCCCCGTCAGGTCCGCGATCAGCCGCTCCGCGATCTCGACCTTCTTCTCCGGGGTGCGGGCCTGGCCCTCCTCGTCGATGGTCAGCGCGATCAGCGCCGCGCCGTGCTCCCGCGCCAGCCGGGTCACCTGCGCGAACCGGGAATCGGGACCGTCGCCGTCCTCGTAGTTCACCGAGTTGATCACGGCGCGGCCGCCGAGCTTCTCCAGGCCCGCGCGGATCACGGCGACCTCGGTGGAGTCCAGCACGATCGGCAGCGTGGAGGCGGTGGCGAAACGGCCCGCCAGCTCCTCCATGTCCGCCACACCGTCCCGGCCCACGTAGTCCACGCACAGGTCGAGCATGTGCGCGCCCTCGCGGATCTGCTCCCGGGCCATCTCGACGCAGTCGTCCCAGCGGCCCTCCAGCATCGCCTCGCGGAACTTCTTCGAGCCGTTGGCGTTGGTCCGCTCACCGATGGCCAGGTAGGAGGTGTCCTGCCGGAAGGGGACGGACTGGTAGAGGGAGGCGGCACCCGGTTCGGGGCGGGGGTCGCGCTCGGTCGGGGTCACGCCCCGGACGCGTTCGACGACCTGGCGCAGGTGCTCGGGCGTGGTGCCGCAGCAGCCGCCGACCAGCGACAGGCCGTACTCGCGGACGAAGGTCTCCTGCGCGTCGGCCAGCTCGGGGGCCGACAAGGGGTAGTGGGCGCCGTCCTTGCCGAGGACCGGCAGACCCGCGTTCGGCATGCAGGACAGCGGGACGCGGGCGTTGCGGGCCAGGTAGCGCAGGTGCTCGCTCATCTCGGCGGGGCCGGTGGCGCAGTTCAGGCCGATCATGTCGATGCCCAGCGGCTCCAGCGCGGTCAGGGCCGCGCCGATCTCCGAGCCCAGCAGCATGGTGCCGGTGGTCTCGACCGTCACCGACACGATGACCGGCACGTCCAGACCGAGGGCCTCGATGCCGCGCCGGGCGCCGAGGACGGCGGCCTTGGTCTGGAGCAGGTCCTGGGTGGTCTCCACCAGCAGCGCGTCGGCGCCGCCGGTGAGCAGACCCTCGGCGTTGCGCTGGTAGGCATCGCGCAGGGTGGCGTAGGGGGCGTGGCCCAGGGTGGGCAGCTTGGTGCCGGGGCCCATCGAGCCGAGCACCCAGCGGGGCCGGCCGTCCCGCGCGGTGAACTCGTCGGCGGTCTCCCGGGCCACCCGGGCTCCCGCCTGCGACAGCTCGTGGACCCGGTCCGGGATGTCGTACTCGCCGAGCGCGGAGTGGTTGGCGCCGAACGTGTTGGTCTCGACGCAGTCCACGCCGACGGCGAAGTACGCCTCGTGGACCGAGCGGACGATGTCGGGGCGGGTCAGGTTGAGGATCTCGTTGCAGCCTTCGAGGTTCTCGAAGTCCTCGAGGGTGGGCTCCTGGGCCTGGAGCATCGTGCCCATGGCTCCGTCGGCGACCACCACACGGGTGGCGAGCGCCTCGCGGAGCGCGGACACACGGGCCCGGCTGTCGGCGGAAGGGGACGTTGGCGACGAGGCCATGTAAGGGCTCCCTGGGATGCGACGGCTGTCGGCTATGCGGCTTCCCCGGACGGGCGGGGCTTGCCGCACGGCGTCAGGGTAACCGGAGGTCGGCTTGGATGGGCACCACGTCCACGAGACGGACGCGAGTGGCCGGAATGTCACCCAGGCATCACGTGTGATGTAACAGGTGGCGTCCGACCATTAGCGGGAGGTCGGCATGGACCGGTAGTGTTCGGCATTGCCGAACGGTGACTGCGTGCTACGCAGTCGAAGGGGACGGAGGCAGGACGGCGATGGCACGGAACATCCAGTCGCTCGAACGGGCGGCGGCGATGCTGCGGCTGCTCGCGGGCGGCGAACGGCGGCTGGGGCTGTCGGACATCGCCTCGTCGCTGGGTCTCGCCAAGGGCACCGCCCACGGCATCCTGCGCACCCTCCAGCAGGAGGGGTTCGTGGAGCAGGACGACGCCTCCGGCCGCTACCAGCTGGGCGCGGAGCTGCTGCGCCTGGGCACCACCTATCTGGACGTGCACGAGCTGCGCGCCCGGGCCCTGGTGTGGGCGGACGACCTGGCCCGCTCCAGCGGGGAGAGCGTGTACCTGGGGGTGCTGCACCAGCAGGGGGTGCTGATCGTGCACCACGTCTTCCGGCCCGACGACAGCCGGCAGGTGCTGGAGATCGGGGCCATGCAGCCGCTGCACTCCACGGCGCTGGGCAAGGTGCTCTCGGCGTACGACCCGGTGGCGCACAGCGAGGCGCTGGAGGCGGACCGCAAGTCCTTCACCGACCGCACGGTGTGCGACACCGCCGGCTTCGAGCACATCCTCGACCTCACGCGCGCGCGTGGCTACGCGGCCGACGTGGAGGAGACCTGGGAGGGCGTGGCGTCGATCGCCGCGCCGATCCACGACCGGCGCCGCATGCCGGTGGGCGCGGTCGGCATCACCGGAGCGGTGGAGCGGCTGTGCCGGGAGGGCGAGCTGCGCCCGGAGCTGATCGCGGCGGTGCGGGACTGCGCCCGCGCGGTCTCCCGGGACCTGGGCGCCGGGCGGTTCTGAGGCAGGCCGCGGCAGGCCGTCGCGCGAGGCGCGCGCGTACGGGAACAGCCGGGACGTCAGGCGACGTTCCGGCCGTCGTTCTACCCCGAAACGGACAAAAAACCCGCTATCGTACGTCCGAACCCGAAGATCGATAACCCGCGGCGATCAATAACGATCCTGTTTTCGATAACGGAACTCTTGACGTGCGCGTAACGCGGAACAAGACTCCCGTCCATCGGTCGGCATTGTCGAACACCTACCGGCAATACGCGCTAGAGTGTGACAACGCCAAGGGCCGGCATCGCTCTCACCCACGAGGGCGCCAGAACCACCGGAGGGACCCGGGGTTCGGCTACCCCTGGACGAAGGACAAAGGAGTCGCGGGTGTCCAGCTCCGACATCTTCATCGGCGAGACCATCGGTACCGCCATACTCATCCTGCTCGGCGGCGGTGTCTGTGCCGCCGTCACGCTGAAGGCCTCCAAGGCCCGCAACGCCGGTTGGCTCGCCATCGCCTTCGGGTGGGGCTTCGCCGTCATGACGGCCGCGTACATCTCCGGACCGCTGTCCGGCGCGCACCTCAACCCGGCCCTCACCGTCGCCCTGGCCATCAAGGACGGCGACTGGAGCAACGTCCCGACCTACTTCGCCGGTCAGCTGCTGGGCGCCCTCATCGGCGCCGCCCTGGTGTGGGTCGCCTACTACGGCCAGTTCCTCGCCCACCTGACGGACAAGGAGATCGTCGGCGGCCCCGGCGCGCAGGCCACCTCGGCCAAGGCCGTCGAGGCACAGGAGAAGGGCGCCGGCCCGGTCCTCGGCATCTTCTCCACCGGTCCGGAGATCCGGAACGTGGCGCAGAACCTCGCCACGGAGATCATCGGCACCTTCGTGCTGGTCCTCGCCGTCCTCACCCAGGGCCTGAACGACCAGGGCAACGGCCTCGGCGTCCTCGGCGGTCTGATCACCGCGCTCGTGGTGGTGTCCATCGGCCTGTCGCTGGGCGGTCCGACGGGCTACGCGATCAACCCGGCCCGCGACCTCGGCCCGCGCATCGTGCACGCCCTGCTGCCGCTGCCCAACAAGGGCGGTTCCGACTGGTCCTACGCCTGGATCCCGGTGGTCGGTCCGCTGGCCGGCGGCGCGATCGCGGCGGGCGTCTACAACCTCGCCTTCGCCTAGGAAGCTTGCGGAAAGCACCGAGTCTTCGCGCGCACGCCGTACGCACAGCCCCATCACCACGGACTTCCAGGAGCACACAGTGACCGACGCCCACACCGCAGGCCCCTTCATCGCGGCGATCGACCAGGGCACCACCTCCTCCCGCTGCATCGTCTTCGACCGGGACGGCCGCATCGTCGCCGTCGACCAGAAGGAGCACGAGCAGATCTTCCCCAAGCCCGGCTGGGTCGAGCACGACGCCAACGAGATCTGGACCAACGTCCAGGAGGTCGTCGCCGGTGCCGTCGCCAAGGCCGGCATCACCCGGGACGACATCAAGGCCATCGGCATCACCAACCAGCGCGAGACCACCGTGCTGTGGGACAAGAACACCGGTGAGCCCGTCCACAACGCCATCGTCTGGCAGGACACCCGCACCGACGCCCTGTGCCGGGAACTGGGCCGCAACGTCGGCCAGGACCGCTTCCGCCGGGAGACCGGCCTGCCGCTCGCGTCGTACTTCGCCGGGCCCAAGGCCCGCTGGCTGCTCGACAACGTCGAGGGCCTGCGCGAGCGCGCCGAGGCCGGCGACATCCTCTTCGGCACCATGGACACCTGGGTCATCTGGAACCTGACCGGCGGTGTCGACGGCGGCCGGCACGTCACCGACGTCACCAACGCCTCGCGCACCCTGCTGATGAACCTGCACACGATGCGCTGGGACGACAAGATCTGCGAGTCCATCGGCGTGCCGGAGCGGATCCTGCCCGAGATCCGCTCCTCCGCCGAGGTCTACGGCGAGATCAGCGGCGGCCGGCTGGGCGAGCTGCTCGGCGGCGTCCCGGTCGCCTCCGCGCTCGGCGACCAGCAGGCGGCCCTTTTCGGCCAGTGCTGCTTCTCCGAGGGCGAGACCAAGTCGACCTACGGCACCGGCACCTTCATGGTGATGAACACCGGCGAGAAGATCATCAACTCCTACGCCGGTCTGCTCACCACCGTCGGCTACAAGATCGGCGACCAGCCGACCGTGTACGCCCTGGAGGGCTCGATCGCCGTCACCGGCTCGCTGGTGCAGTGGATGCGCGACCAGATGGGCCTGATCTCCACCGCCGCCGAGATCGAGACGCTCGCGCTCTCCGTCGAGGACAACGGCGGCGCCTACTTCGTGCCGGCCTTCTCCGGCCTGTTCGCCCCGCACTGGCGCTCCGACGCGCGCGGGGTGATCGCCGGCCTGACCCGGTACGTGACCAAGGCGCACCTCGCGCGCGCCGTCCTCGAAGCCACCGCCTGGCAGACGCGGGAGATCGCCGACGCCATGGTGAAGGACTCCGGCGACGAGCTGGTGACCCTCAAGGTGGACGGCGGCATGACCGCCAACAACCTGCTGATGCAGACCCTGGCCGACGTCCTGGACGCGCCGGTGGTGCGGCCGATGGTCGCCGAGACCACCTGCCTCGGCGCCGCCTACGCCGCCGGTCTCGCCGTCGGCTTCTGGTCCAGCACCGACGACCTGCGCGCCAACTGGCGCCGGGCCGCCGAATGGACCCCCCGCATGGACGCGGAGACCCGCGCCCGTGAGTACAAGAACTGGCTCAAGGCCGTCGACCGGACCATGGGCTGGCTCGACGACGAGAGCTGAGCGGTTCATCCGGCTCAGTCAGCTCTGACGAGGAGTAAGTACCCGACATGACCAGTCAGTCCACCCTGCAGTCCGTGCCTGCCCTGGGGACGCGCCCGGCCTCCGGCTCCAACCCGAGCCGCGCCGAGACCAGGGAGCAGCTCTCCAAGGCGTCGTACGACCTTCTTGTGATCGGCGGCGGCATTCTGGGCATCTCCACCGCCTGGCACGCCGCGCAGTCCGGGCTCAGGGTGGCCCTGGTCGACGCCGGCGACTTCGCCGGCGCCACCTCCTCCGCCTCCTCCAAGCTGCTCCACGGCGGCCTGCGTTACCTGCAGACCGGCGCGGTGAAGCTGGTGGCGGAGAACCACTTCGAGCGCCGGGCGGTCTCCCGCCAGGTGGCCCCCCACCTGGCGAACCCGCTCACCTTCTACCTGCCGGTGTACAAGGGCGGCCCGCACGGCGCGGCCAAGCTCGGCGCGGGCGTCTTCGCCTACTCCGCGCTGTCCGCGTTCGGCGACGGCGTCGGCCACCTGCTCTCGCCGGCCAAGGCGGCGCAGGACGTGCCCGAGCTGCGCACCGAGAACCTCAAGGCCGTGGCCGTGTACGGCGACGACCAGATGAACGACGCGCGCATGGCGCTGATGACGGTCCGCGCGGCCGTGGAGGCGGGCGCGGTCGTCCTCAACCACGCCGAGGTCACCGGGCTGCGCTTCACCCGGGGCCGGGTGACCGGGGCGGAGCTGAGGGACCGGCTGTCCGGCGAGGAGTTCGGTGTGAACGCCCGCCTGGTGCTGAACGCGACCGGCCCGTGGGTCGACCACCTGCGCAGGATGGAGGACCCGAACGCGGCGCCGTCCATCCGGCTGTCCAAGGGCGCGCACCTGGTCCTGAAGCGCACCTCCCCCTGGAAGGCCGCGCTCGCCACGCCCATCGACAAGTACCGCATCACCTTCGCCCTCCCCTGGGAGGACATGCTGCTGCTCGGCACCACCGACGAGGAGTACGAGGGCGACCCGGCGGACGTTTCGGTCAACGACAAGGACATAGCCCAGATCCTGGACGAGGCCGCGTTCTCCGTCCGGGACCAGCAGCTGCGGCGCGAGCTGATCACCTACGCGTTCGCCGGGCTGCGGGTGCTGCCGGGCGGCCCCGGCGACACCGCCAAGGCCAAGCGGGAGACCGTGGTGACCGAGGGCAGGGGCGGCATGCTGTCGGTCGCGGGCGGCAAGTGGACGACGTTCCGCCACATCGGCCGCACGATCATGAAGAAGCTGGAGGCGCTGCCCGGCCACCCGCTCGGCGACGACTTCGAACCGATCTCCTCGCTGCCGAAGAAGCTGCCGCTGCCCGGTGTCGCCAACCCGCGCGCGGTCGCCCACCGGCTGCTGGTCGACGCTCCGGCGCCCGGCCCGCGCATGGCCGCCGACACCGCCAAGCACCTGGCCACCCACTACGGTTCGCTGGCCTTCGACATCGCCCGGCTGGCGAACGAGAACCCGGAGCTGGCCGAGCGCGTCCACCCCGACGCCCCCGAGATCTGGGCGCAGGTGGTCTGGGCCCGCGACCACGAGTGGGCCGAGACCCCGGACGACGTGCTGCGCCGCCGCACCACGCTGACCATCCGGGGCCTGGCCACGGACGAGGTCCGGGCGAAGGTCCGGGAGGTCCTGGACGGCAAGTGAGTCCGGCGCGCCCGCGTGTTCCCCGGTGGCGAACGGGGCAGTGATCCGTTCACTCCCCCGTGCAAGGGGGCTGCGGGCGCCCCCGCGGGACGCCGTAAGGTTGGTGGGTCAAGCGAGGGCACGTCGGAAGGAGGCACTGGGTGATCGAGCTGGAGGGGGTTCCCGAGCTGATCGACCCAGTCATGGTGGCCGCGTTCGAGGGCTGGAACGATGCCGGCGACGCCGCCTCCACGGCGGTCGCGCACCTGGAACGCGAATGGAAGGGCGAGGTGTTCGCGGCGTTGGACGCCGAGGACTACTACGACTTCCAGGTGAACCGTCCCACGGTGTTCATGGACGGCGGTGTGCGCAAGATCACCTGGCCGACGACGCGGTTGTCGGTGGTCCGGGTCGGCGGCGACAAGCCGCGCGACCTGGTGCTGGTCCGGGGCATCGAGCCGTCCATGCGGTGGCGTTCGTTCTGCAACGAGCTGCTCGGCTTCGCGCACGAGCTGGGCGTGGAGCTGGTGGTCATCATGGGCGCCCTGCTCGGTGACACCCCGCACACGCGCCCGGTCCCGGTCAGCGGGGTCACGTCCGACCCGGACCTGGCCCGCCGCATGGATCTGGAGGAGACCAAGTACGAGGGTCCGACGGGCATCGTCGGCGTCCTTCAGGAGGCGTGCACGCACGCGGGCGTCCCGGCGGTCTCGCTGTGGGCGGCCGTGCCGCACTACGTCTCCCAGCCGCCCAACCCGAAGGCCACACTGGCGCTGCTCAACCGCCTGGAGGACCTGCTGGACCTGCGGATCCCGCAGGGCGAGCTGCCCGAGGACGCGCGGGCCTGGCAGGTGGGCGTGGACCAGCTGGCGGCCGAGGACAGCGAGGTCGCCGAGTACGTCCAGACGCTGGAGGAGGCCCGGGACACCGCGGAGCTGCCGGAGGCGTCCGGTGAGGCGATCGCCCGGGAGTTCGAGCGGTATCTGCGGCGCCGGGACGTGGGTCCTCCGGGCGGGAAGCCGAGGCCGCCCGCCGCCGGCGGTCCGGCCGACGCGGACGAGGACGGCCCGGAGGGCTGAGGCGACGAGAAGGAGGGGCGGTTCCCCGGCCGGGGAACCGCCCCTCCTTCTCGTACCGTCGCGTCGCGGTGTCTACAGGGCCACGCCCAGCAGCGCGTCCACCGCGCGCGTCACCAGGCCCGGGGCGCCCGTGTCCGTGCCGCCCGCTTCCTCCTGCCGGGCCGCCCAGCGGTCCACCGCGGCGAGGGCGGCGGGGGCGTCCAGGTCGTCGGCGAGGGCCTCGCGGATCTCCTCCACCAGGGCGTCGGCCGAGGGGCCGTCGGGGCGGGAGACCGCCGCGCGCCAGCGGCCGAGGCGGGCCACGGCGTCCTGGAGGACCTGGTCGGTCCACTCCCAGTCGGCCCGGTAGTGGTGGGCCAGCAGGGCGAGGCGGATGGCGGCGGGGTCGACGCCGTCGCGGCGCAGCCGGGAGACGAAGACGAGGTTGCCCTTGGACTTGGACATCTTCTCGCCGTCCAGGGCGACCATGCCGGCGTGCACGAACGCCTTGGCCATGGGGAACTCGCCGGTGAGCACCTGGGCGTGCGAGGCGCCCATCTCGTGGTGCGGGAAGGCGAGGTCGGAGCCGCCGCCCTGCACGTCGAAGCCCATGCCGAGGTGGTCCAGGGCGATGGCCACGCACTCGATGTGCCAGCCGGGGCGGCCCCGGCCGAGCGAGCCGCCGTCCCAGCTGGGCTCGCCCTCGCGGGCCGCCATCCACAGCATCGGGTCCAGCGGGTTCTTCTTGCCCGGGCGGTCCGGGTCGCCGCCGCGTTCGGCGGACAGCAGCCGCATGGCGGCGGCGTCCAGGTGCGAGACCTTGCCGAAGTGCGGGTCGGACTCGACGGAGAAGTAGATGTCGCCGTCCAGCTCGTAGGCCGCGCCGATGTCACGCAGCCGCTCGACGAGCGGGACGATGCCGGGTATGGCCTCGACCGCGCCGATGTAGTGCCGGGGCGGGAGCATCCGCAGGGCGGTCATGTCCTCGCGGAAGAGGGCCGTCTCCTTCTCGGCGAGGGCGACCCAGTCGACGTTGTCCCGCTCGGCCCGCTCCAGCAGCGGATCGTCGACGTCGGTGACGTTCTGGACGTAGTGGACCTGCCGCTTGGTGTCGAGCCACACGCGCTGAACCAGGTCGAACGCGTTGTAGGTCGCCGCGTGACCCATGTGGGTCGCGTCGTACGGCGTGATGCCGCAGACGTAGATGCGGGCGACGGGACCGGGGTCGAGGGTGACCAGACCGCCGGTCGCGGTGTCGTGGATCCTCAGGTCGCGGCCCTGACCAGGCAGGGCGGGGACCTCGGAAGCGGGCCAGGCATGCATGTACATGAGCCTAACCGGCCCCGCCCCGCCTGTACGAACGGGATCCGGCCGGTTGACCGGTTCCGTGTTCTTGAACATCGGCGCGGTGTGTGCGGGGTCCGGCCGGCGCTCACCCCGCGTGGCCGGCCGGGCGCTCAGCGGGGCGGCCCGGCCGCTCGTACGGGGGCCGCTCCGCGGATGCTCATACCGGGGGCCAGGGGATGGCGGGCCAGTCGCCGCCCGGCTCGGGGTGCCGACCGGAGGTGAGCAGCGCGTCGACCCGCGCGCGCGTGGCGTCGACCTCGGCCGTCGTGATCAGCGTGGCCAGCCGTGCGCCCAGCGGGCCGTCCAGGGCGTCCCGCAGTCCCTTGAGGACGCCGACGGCCTCCTCCGGCAGGGGTTCGCCCGCCCAGCCCCACAGCAGGGTGCGCAGCTTGCCGTCCACGTTGAAGGTGACGCCGTGGTCGATGCCGTAGAGCCGGCCGTCGGCGGTGGGCAGCAGGTGGCCGCCCTTGCGGTCGGCGTTGTTGATGACCGCGTCCAGGACGGCGAGCCGGCGCAGCCGCGCGTCGTCGGCGTGCACCAGCAGCGCGGTGCGGCCCTCGCCGACATCGGCGAACCCGACCGCCTTCCAGCCCGGCTCCGGTTCCTCGCCGTCGACCAGGGCGAGCAACTCGGCCTCGGGGTGGACGTCGATCCACAGCTGGCACATGCCCTCGCCGTACGGGCCCTCGCGCAGCACGGTGGGCGGCACCAGGCCCCAGCCGGTGGCCTCGGACACCTCATAGGCGGCCACCTCGCGGCCCGCCAGGGTGCCGTCGGGGAAGTCCCACAGGGGGCGCTCCCCGGCGACCGGCTTGTACACGCAGGAGGCCTGGCGGCCGTCGAGGGCGACCGTGCAGAACAGGGCCGCGTTGGACGCCTCGCGGATCCGCCCGCGTACGGTCAGCTCACCCCGGGCGAGCAGTTCGGCCGGGTTCGCATCGGGCGTCACGCTCCGCGGCGGTATCCGTTCTGGCGCGGACATACGTGTCCTTCCGGATCGAGCGGGAGGCTGCACAGCGGGCACGGCGGCCGCCCGGCGTTGACGACGTCGAGGGCGCGCTTGGCGAAGGCCCGGGCCTGCGCGCCGGTCAGCCGGACCCGCAGCATCGGGGGTCCGTTCTCCTCGTCCTGGAGCAGGCGCTCCTCGGCCTCGGCGAGGTCTTCCTCGTTGTCGGCGTCCAGCTCGACCAGCGCCTGGGCCTCGACGATCATGCGCTGGTCCTCGCCGTCCCAGGCCAGGGCCATGGTGCCGACGCGGAACTCCTCCTCGATGGGAGTGTCGAGCGGTGCGGTGTCGGTGATCTCGGCGGGGGCGACGGCGGGGACGGCGGCGCTGCCGCCACTACGCCGTACGACCTCGTCCAGCAGTTCGTCCATGCGCTCGGCGAGCGCGGCCACCTGGGTCTTCTCCAGGGCCACGCTGGTCACCCGGGAGCCTGCGATGGCCTGGAGGAAGAACGTACGGCGCCCGGGCAGTCCGACCGTGCCGGCCACGAAGCGGTCCGGCTGGTCGTAGAGGAACACCTGACGGGACACGTCCTGTCTCCATAAAGTCGTGGTTTCGAGAGGTTCGGCGGTTGGCCGTACGGGAAAGCGAACGGGATGGGTCGCCTCACCCTACTGCGGCCGACGATCACGGTGCGCCCGCACCGCCTCCGACCGGTGCGTCACCCTCGCCGGGTTCCTCACGTGGGACGAGCGAAGCGAAGTCCCCGGTGTCGCCGAGACGGACGAGATACGGCCGGAGCCGGGTGTAGCGGATCGCGGTGACGGAGCAGGGTTCGACGGAGATCCGCTGGAAGAGGTCGAGGTGCAGGCCGAGGGCGTCGGCCACGAGGGACTTGATGATGTCGCCGTGCGAGCACATCAGGTAGACGGCGTCGGCGCCGTGGTCGCGCTCCACGCGCGCGTTCCACTCGCGTACGGCCTCGGCGGCGCGGGTCTGCATGGCCCGCATGGACTCGCCGCCGGGGAAGGCGGCGGCGGACGGGTGGGACTGTACGACCTCCATCAGCGGCTCGTCCTTCAGCTCGGCGAGCTTGCGGCCGGACCAGTCGCCGTAGTGGCACTCACCGATCCGCTCGTCGGTGTGGGAGCGCAGGCCGGGGCGGGCCTCCAGCAGCGGGCGCACGGTTTCCTGGCAGCGCTGCAGGGGGCTCGCGACCACCTCGGAGATCGGCAGTCCGGCGAGCCGGCCGGGCAGCGCGGCGGCCTGCGCGGCGCCGCGCTCGTCCAGGGCGACGCCGGGCGTCCACCCGGCGAGCAGGCCCGAGGTGTTGGCGGTGGAGCGTCCGTGCCTTACGAGGATCAGCGTGGGCATGCGGCAAGGGTAGGCGCATGGGGAAGTGCGCCGTTGACCGGGCGAAGGGAGAATGCGCTCCGTGATCGTCGACTGCGCCGTCTACCGGCACGGGCACCGCAGCGAGGGGCCCGCGGACCTGTCCGACGCGCTCGCCGGGGCCAGGGCCGCGGGCGGCTTCGTGTGGATCGGCCTGTACGAGCCCTCCGAGCGGGAGTTCGACCTGGTCAGCCAGGAGTTCGGGCTGCATCCGCTGGCCGTGGAGGACGCCCTGAAGGCACATCAGCGGCCGAAGCTGGAGGTGTACGACGACTCGCTGTTCATGGTGCTGAAACCGGTGGTGTAC
This sequence comes from Streptomyces sp. SudanB182_2057, assembly GCF_964272715.1. Lineage (NCBI taxonomy): Bacteria > Bacillati > Actinomycetota > Actinomycetes > Kitasatosporales > Streptomycetaceae > Streptomyces > Streptomyces sp. SudanB182_2057. The sequence continues at coordinate 6,552,495 of NZ_OZ186798.1, read as the reverse complement.
GAGCCCGAGAGCGACACGGTCTCGGCCGGTGAGGTGATGGTCTTCGTCGGGGAGAGTTTCGTGGTGACGGTGCGCCACGGGGAGGGTTCGCCGCTGGCGGCCGTGCGGCAGCGGCTGGAGCAGGAGCCCGAGATGCTGGACAAGGGTCCCACCGCCGTGCTGTACGCGATCGCCGACGCCACCGTGGACCATTATCTGGAGGTGGCGACGGAGCTGCAGAACGACCTGGACGAGCTGGAGGCGGAGGTGTTCCGGCCGGACACCGGCGGGTCCCGCAACACCGCGTCCCGGATCTACACCTTCAAGCGGCAGATCCTGGAGTTCCGCCGGGCGACCGGCCCGCTGGCGCTGCCGCTGGCCCGGCTGGCCGGCAGCGGCCCGCTGGGCAACTCGGTGCCGTTCGTGCACGACGAGTCCCGGCCCTTCTTCCGGGACGTGGGCGACCACCTCACGCGCGTGAACGAGTCCGTGGAGGCCCTGGACCGGCTGGTCTCGGACATCCTGTCGGCGCACCTGGCGCAGATGAGCGTCCGGCAGAACGACGACATGCGGAAGATCTCGTCGTGGGCGGCGATGGCGGCGGTGCCGACGATGATCGCGGGGATCTACGGCATGAACTTCGACCACATGCCCGAGCTGCACTGGCTGTGGTCGTACCCGGCGGTGATCGTGGTGATGGCCGCGCTGGAGGTCCTGTTGTACCGGCTGTTCAAGCGACGCGGCTGGCTGTGAGCGGGTCCGGGCGGCGCGGCTGGTTGTGAGACCGGTTCACGCGGCTTCGGGTGCGGGGGGCGGGGGGACGCCGAGGGCGGCGCGGCGCTCGGGGGAAGAAGCCGGGAAAGAAGGGCGCCGAGGGTCGTAACCGTGTGGCGTCCGGGGCGTTGTTCCCGGTGACGGCCGTGGCGGGGAAGACCCCCGAGCCCCCACCACGGCCGTAAAAGTCCCCTCCGCGGTGCCTCGCTCACGCCAGTCCGGCACGCTCCAGGGCCTCGCTGCCGGCCCGCAGGGAGGCGAGCCGCTCCTCGAGTGTGAAGCCGGCCGGGGCCAGGCTGAGGGTGGTGACCCCGGCGGCGGCATAGGCCTTCATCCGGTCGGCGATCCGGTCGACGGAGCCCAGCAGCGTCGTCCGGTCGATGAGGTCCTGCGGCACCGCGGCGGCGGCGCCCTGCTTGTCCCCGGACAGGTACTTCCGCTGGATCTCGGCAGCCGCCTCCTCGTAGCCCATGCGCTGGGCCAGCTGGTTGTAGAAGTTCTGCTTGGCGCTGCCCATGCCGCCGACGTACAGCGCGGTGTACGGGCGGAAGGTGTCGGCGAGCCGGGCCACGTCCTTGTCGTCGCCGAGGGCGATCGGCAGGGTCGGGCACACGTCGAACCCCTCCAGCGTCAGCCCCGCCTTCTCCCGTCCGGCGCGCAGGTACGTGATCGTGGTCTCCTCCAGGTGCTCGGCGGAGGGGAAGATCAGCAGCGCGCCGTCGGCGATCTCGCCGGTCTGCTCCAGGTTCTTCGGGCCGATGGCGGCGATGTAGAGCGGGATGTGCTCGCGCTGCGGGTGCACGGTCAGCTTGATCGGCTTGCCGGGGCCGCCGGGCAGCGGCAGCGTCCAGTGCTCGCCCTCGAACGTCAGCCGCTCCCGGGTCATCGCCTTGCGGACGATCTCCACGTACTCGCGGGTGCGGGCCAGCGGCTTGTCGAACTTCACGCCGTACCAGCCCTCGGAGACCTGCGGGCCGGACACGCCGAGACCGAGCCGGAACCGGCCGCCGGAGAGCGAGTCGAGCGTGGCCGCGGTCATCGCCGTCATCGCGGGCTGGCGGGCCGGGATCTGGAAGATGGCCGAGCCGACGTCGATGCGCTCGGTCTGCGCGGCGACCCAGCTGAGCACGGTGGCCGCGTCGGAGCCGTACGCCTCGGCGGCCCAGCACACCGCGTAGCCCAGCCGGTCGGCCTCCTGCGCCACGGCCAGGTTGTCGCCGTCCATTCCGGCACCCCAGTAACCGAGGTTGATCCCGAGCTGCATGCGCGATTCCCCTTACCCGTGAGTAACGTGCTTGTGGGGCAGACCTTAGCGCGGGGAGGGGGCGGGAGGGCAGGGCGGTGGCGGACGGGCGGAGGGGTCCCGTGCCTCTTCGGGAGGGGAGGGCGGGGGTCGTCCCCTTCGGGGGTGGTTATCCACAGGCAACCCATCGCACCGGTTCTGGCCAGTAATCTCGCCCGCATGGAGCAGAGGCATCTCGGCCGTACCGGCCTGCGCGTGTCCCGGATCGGACTCGGCACCCTCACCTGGGGGCGGGACACCGACGAGCACGACGCCGCTGACATGCTGAAGACGTTCTGGGAGGCCGGCGGCACCCTCGTCGACACCGCCGACGTGTACGGCGACGGGGAGGCGGAGTATCTGCTCGGGCGGCTCATGGACGAGCTGGTGCCCCGCCGGGATCTGGTCATCTCCACCAAGGCCGGCAGCGTGCCCGACCCCCAGCGCCGCTTCGACGGCTCCCGGGGCCATCTGCTCGCCGCCCTCGACGCCTCCCTGGTCCGCCTCGGCACGGAGTACGTCGACCTGTGGCACATCCACGCCTACGACACCGAGACCCCGCTGGAGGAGACGCTCCAGGCCCTCGACCTGGCGGTGAGCAGCGGCCGGGCCCGGTACGCCGGTGTCTCGAACTTCTGCGGCTGGCAGCTGGCCAAGGCGGCCACCTGGCAGCTCGCGGCGCCGGGCACCCGTACCCGGCTGGCCAGCACGCAGATGGAGTACTCGCTGCTCCAGCGCGGTGTGGAGCGCGAGGTGCTGCCGGCCGCGCTCGACCTCGGCGTGGGTCTGCTGCCGTCCTCGCCGCTCGGCCGGGGCGTGCTCACCGGGAAGTACCGGCACGCCACTCCGCCGGATTCGCGCGGTGCCTCCGAGGACCTCGCGCCGTTCGTCGAGCCGTACCTGGACGACACCGCGACCCGCATCGTGGACGCGGTGACGACGGCGGCCGACGGGCTCGCGGTCACCCCGCTCCAGGTGGCGCTGGCATGGGTGCGGGACCGGCCTGGGGTGGCCGCGCCGATCGTCGGGGCGCGCACCGCGCAGCAGCTCACGGCGGCGTTGTCAGTGGAGGCCCTTAGTCTTCCTGACGAGATCTGCCGGGCGCTGGACGATGTGTCGGCGCCCGTGCACCGCTATCCCGATCACGACTGGAGCACGCTGTGAGCACGGAGCCGGAGACCACGGAGGAAGCCGGGCCGGGGACGCCGGACACCCGTGGAACACGGGAGGGAGGCGCCGGGACGAGCGCCGACGGGAACGCCGACGCGGGTACGGAGGACGTCGGCGCCGTCGAGGACGCCGGTGCCGCCGAGGGTACCGGTGCCTCCGAGGAGGACCGTACCCCTGAGGACGCCGGTGCGTCAGGGGGCGACGGTTCCTCGGAAGGTGCCGAGGGTGCCGCCGGGGAGGGCGCGGGCGACGCGGGCGCGTTGTCCGAGGCGGAGGCCGAGCTGGCCGCGCAGCGGATCGAGCGGGAGCGGATCGAGCGGCGCAAGGCCGAGAGGAAGGGCCCGATCGCCGGCGGCACCAAGCTCAGCGGCAAGGCGGCCGACCTGCTCGCGGCGGTCCGGGCGGTGGAGAGCGGCGAGAAGCCGGTGGCCGCGGTGTTCGCCGAGCCGGCCCCGGCTCCGCGCCGCCCCGCGCCGGAACCGGTGCGCCGGCCCCAGCCCGCCCCCGCCCCCGTCGCGCCCGCCGCTCCCGCGCCGGAGACCGTCGACGCCGTGCGCCGGGTGCTGGCCGAGGGCGGCGCGCCGGACACCCTGGCCCCCCAGGCGGCCGCGGTGCTCGGCGAGGGCGCCGACGCCGCGCTCCGGGAGGACCCCTGGCAGCTGCTCCGGGTCGGCGGGGTACGGCCGGAGCAGGCCGACGGCTTCGCGCGGGCGCTGCTCGGGCCGGACTGCGGCCCGGACGACGCGCGGCGCGGCCGGGCGGTGACGGTCTGGCTGCTGGAGCAGGCGGCCGTGGCCGGGCACACCGCCCTGGAGCTGCCCGCGCTCACCGCGGCGCTCGGCCGGCAGGGCGTGCCGGACCCGGACGCGGCGGTGCAGGACACGCTCGCCGAGGGTGAGGCGCTGGCGTTCCAGGACGCCCTGGAGGAGCCCGGCGCGCCCGCGCCCCAGGACACCGACGAGGAGCAGGAGCGGCCGGTCCGGGTCCTGGTCGGTCTGGAGCGGTACGCCCTGGCGGAGGAGAGCCTCGCCGACGGCCTGGCCCGGCTGGCCAACTCCGGGCCCGAGGAGGCCGGGCAGGCGTGGGAGACGGTCGCGGCCGGGCTGTCCGGCGGCGCGGCCGAGCTGGCCCGCGCGGTCGCGGGACACGGGCTGGTACTGCACACCGGCGGCGAGGCGGCCCGCGCGGAACCGGCCGCGCTGCTCGCCGCCGCCCGCGCGGCGGGCCTGCGGGCCTACGCCGCCTGCCACACCCCGAACGGCCGCGGCCGCCTGACGGCACATCTGGAAGCGGCTTCCGGGCGGGCGGGCGAAGCCACGGGACGGCCGGTGGCTGATCCGGCGCGGCAGGGCGAAGCCACGGGACGGCCGGGCGGGCACCCGGGCCCGCCGGCCGTGGAGCCCGGTGACCACGGGGTCGTCACCGTTTCCGGGCTGCTGGCCGGGGCCGAGGGGCCCGGGCGGGACGCCGACGGGGCCCTGGAGGTCGATCTGCTGATCGTGCTGGACGCGCCGCAGCTCGATGTGGAGAGCGCCGCGATGCTGGTGGAGTCGTTGCCCGACGGGGCGCGGCTGGTGCTCAGCGGTGACCCCGGGGTGCTGTGGTCGGCCGGGCCGGGCCGGGTCTTCGCCGACCTGCTCGCGGCCCGGGTCTGCCCGCAGGCCGTCTCCCGCGTCCCGGACCCCGGCCCGCTGGGCGAGCTGGTCTCCGGCATCGGCGTCGGCGAGCTGAACCAGGTCGCCGCCCCCGGCAAGGAGATCGTCATCGTGCCGGTGCGGGACGCGGGCGAGGCGGTGCACCGGACGGTGCAGCTGGTGGCGGACTCGGTGCCGCGGGCGATCGGCGTCCCCGCCGACCAGACAGTGGTGATCACGCCGGGTCACGGCGGCGCCGCGGGTACCCGCGCCCTCAACTCCGCGCTGAAGCAGCGCCTCAACCCCGGTCCCGGCCGGTTCGGCGGCTTCGACCCCGGTGACCGGATCGTCTACTCCCCCGCGCCGGGGCGTACGGTGCCGGGCGTGGTGGTGAAGGCCGACGCCGACGGGCTGCACCTGTCGTGTGCCGGCGCCCCGGTCGTCGTACCGCGGGAGCGGGTGGAGGGCGGTGTCCGGCACGGCTGGGCGCTCACGGCGCACCAGGCGGTGGGCGCCCGCTGGCCGGCGGCGGTCGTGGTGCTGCCCGGTGACGCGGCGCGGGCGCTCAGCCGCCCGTGGGTGTACACGGCGTTCGGCCGGGCGGAACGGCATCTGTCCGTGGTGCACGGCGTGGAGCAGGCCCTGCCGAAGGCGGTCGCGGAGGTCCCGGCCAAGCCCCGCACCACCCGCCTGGGGACCCTGCTGCGCACGCAGGTGCCGGCGAGCTGACCCCGCCCTCGCGGGCATCCGGCGGTGCCGTACCGGGCCCGGCCCGCACGGCACCGCCGGACCCGTCTCACTTGTCGGCGTCGAGCGGCTCCAGTTCCTCCTCGTCGTCCCCGACGAAGTCCAGCTCGTCCTCGTCCTCGTCGTCGGAGGCGTCGTCGTCGAAGACGGCGCTCACGTCGAAGCGGCACACCACCGCTTGCGGATCGATGTGCTCGAACGGCGCCGCCAGCCACTCCCCGGCCTCCGGCGGTTCCTCCGCCGCCGTGACCCAGAGCGTGGAGTCGCCCTCCTCCAGGCCGAACTCCTTGTGCCGGGAGGCGATCTCGTCCGGTTCGAACTCGCCGAACAGGGTCCCCAGCGCGCCGGGGACGCTCGCGGCGGCCCCGTCCTCGTCCCCGCCGTCGTCGTAGTCCGCCGCCTCGACCCGCTGGGCCTGGGCCAGCAGCCGCTGGGGTTCCGCCACGGTGTAGTCGCGGCGGATCAGCACACTGATGGCATGGGGTTCCCCGGGCCCGGCGTACGGCGGCAGTGTGTCCTCGGCGCCGGGGATCTCGAAGGGCGTGACCTCGTCGTAGCGGTCGTAGAGCAGCTCGTCGTACGCCTCGGCGGCTGCGGCCAGCTGGTTGAACGCCTCGGAGACGGCCGGGTCGTCCTCCCCCGACCTGCGTTCGATCGCAGCCAGATGACGGTCGAGCGCGGTCTTGACCGCCTCGGCGGCGGCGCGTACCTCGGCAGCGGTGGGCTGCGCAGCATCAGACATAGTGCAGACGCTATCCGTACCGGGCACCAGCCCGCACAATAGATGCGATGCCGGAATACGAATTTGTCGACGTGTACGTACCTCGCGGGGTCTCCCGCAAGGAGGCGACGCGTCTGCTGACGGACCATGCCGAGTACGGACACTGGGAGTTGGACCGACTGAGTCTGTTGCGCGACGGCAGTCGCAAGGTGCGGCTGCGCCGGCGGATCATCCGCCAGGTGCGAGCCACATGGTGAGACCGGCGCCGGGGCCGGGCACCTACGGAGCGGGCCCCGCCGGCATGGCGGGGCCCGCTCCGTTCTCCGCTCGCCGCTGTGCGGTCACCCTGTACCGGTCACCGCGGCGCGATCATCGCGCGGCGCGGGCCTTGCGGTAGAGGACCGTACCGGCGAGCAGCGCGCCGGCGCCGACCGGGAGCGCGATGCCGAGCGGCACGTCACCGCCGGTGTGGGCGAGTTCACCGCCGGTCCGCGGCTGGAGCGGGCGGCCCGCCTCCGCCGTGACCTGGGAGCCGCCGCGGGGGCCGGAGCCGTGCTCGGCCGGCGGGGTGCCCGGGCCGGGGCGGCCGGGCTGACCGGGCTCACCCGGCCGTCCGGGCTCACCGGGGTCGCCCGGCTCCCCCGGCTTGCCCGGCTTCCCCGGCTTCCCCGGGTCGCTCGGTTTCTCGGGCTCACCCGGACCTCCCGGGCGGCCCGGTCCTCCCGGCTCTCCCGGTCCTCCCGGCCTTTCCGGCTTCGCGGGCGGGTTGCCGTGCCCCCCGTCATTGGCGCAGTCGTTGCCCGTCGTGGTGTTGCCCACACCGACGACGTCGACACTGTTGCCGCACACGTTCACCGGGATGTCGACCGGCACCTGCACGGTGTTGCCGGATCCGACGCCCGGCGAGCCGCCGGTGCGACCGTCCGCGCGCGAGCCGCCGGAGCCGCTGCCTGCGGAGCCGCCCGGCCGGTTGCCCGAAGTGCCGCCGTGGTGGGCGCACTTGTTGCCCACCGACGGGTTGAGCAGCCCGACGACGTTCACGGTGTTGCCGCAGATGTTCACCGGAGCGTGCACCGGTGCCTGCACGGTGTTGCCGGACAGTACGCCGGGTGAGTTCCCGGCGGCGCCCCCGGCGCCCGAGTCGGCGTGTGCGTGGCCGGTCGCGGCGGCGATCACGCCGGTCGCGGCGGCCATGGTCATGAGGCCTTTGCGCGTGCCCTCACGCATGCTGGATTCCCCCCTGCCTTCGTGCTTTCGTTCTCCGGAAAGCCGGTCGGCCCCGGAGCGCATGGCACGCGCTCCGGGGCCGACGGCTCGTAAAGGACGCCCCTCAGGGAGCCTGCGTCACTTGTTGATGCAGACGTTGCCGAAGGCGGGGTTCAGGACGCCGACCACGTCGATCGTGTTGCCGCACACGTTCACCGGGACGTGGATGGGAGCCTGCACGACGTTGCCGGACGCGACACCCGGGGAGTTCAGGGCGGCACCCTGAGCACCGGAGTCGGCGACGGCGAGGCCCGCACCCGCGAGAACCAGACCACCGGTGGCGGCCGCAGCTGCGACGACCTTCTTGATCATTCTTCCTCCTAGTTGGCAATGCGACCCCAAGGCGCGGGATCACATCAGATGCAACGAGGAGGAACTAATGAAGCTACGAACTGATCGTCGCATTCACCCGTCTCAGCGCGTCTCGTACGACTGCCCGATTGTCGCGGCGTGCGCCCCGGCCCGGGGAGGGCGCGGGGCGCACGCCGCGACGCGCCGATGAAGCCTCACGAGGCGTCGATGAACCGGTCTAGCACCCGCACGCCGAACTGGAGCCCGTCGACCGGCACCCGCTCGTCCACGCCGTGGAACATGCCGGCGAAGTCCAGCTCCGGCGGCAGCTTCAGCGGGGCGAAGCCGAAGCCGCGGATGCCGAGGTCGTCGAAGGACTTGGCGTCGGTGCCGCCGGAGAGCATGTACGGGATCGCCTTGGCGGTCGGGTCCTCGGCGAGCAGCGCGGACTGCATGGCCGCCACCAGGGGTCCGTCGAAGCCGGTCTCCAGCGCCTTGTCGGAGTGCACGTCCTCGCGGCGGACGTTCGGGCCGAGCAGCCGGTCGAGGTCGGCGAGGAACTCCTCCTCGTGACCGGGCAGGAACCGCCCGTCGATGTGGGCGGTGGCCTCGCCCGGGATGACGTTGACCTTGTAGCCGGCGTTCAGCTGGGTGGGGTTGGCGGTGTTGCTCAGGGTCGCGCCGATCAGCTTGGCGATGCCGCCGAGCTTGGCGACGGTGGCCTCCATGTCCTCCGGGTCCAGCTCGGTGCCGAGCGCGTCGCCCAGCTCGTCGAGGAAGGCCCGGGTGGTCTTGGTGACCCGCACCGGGAACTTGTGCCGGCCGACCCGGGCCACGGCCTCCGACAGCTCGGTGATGGCGTTGTCACGGTGGATCATCGACCCGTGCCCGGCGGTGCCGGCCACGGTCAGCTTCATCCAGTGCATGCCCTTCTCGGCCGTCTGGATCAGATAGAGCCGCCGCTCGTCGTCGACGGTGAAGGAGAAGCCGCCGACCTCGCTGATGGCCTCGGTGACGCCCTCGAACAGCTCGGGGTGGTGGTCGACCAGGTAGCGGGCGCCGTAGGTGCCGCCCGCCTCCTCGTCGGCGAGGAAGGCGACCACGATGTCCCGCGGGGGGCGGCGCCCGCTGCGCAGCCGGTCGCGGACCACCGCCAGCGTCATGGCGTCCATGTCCTTCATGTCGACGGCGCCGCGCCCCCATACGCAGCCGTCGGCGATCTCCCCGGAGAACGGGTCGTGGGTCCAGTCGACGGCGTTGGCCGGTACGACGTCCAGGTGGCCGTGGATGAGCAGCGCGGGCCGGGACGGGTCCTCGCCCTCGATCCGGGCCACCGTGGAGGCGCGGCCGGGGTGCGACTCGTAGATCTTCGGCTCCAGCCCGACCTCGGCGAGCTTCTCGGCGACCCATTCGGCGGCCTTGCGCTCGCCGGGGCCGGAGTGGTCGCCGTAGTTGCTGGTGTCGAACCGGATCAGCTCGCGGCAGAGGTCCACGACCTCGTCCTCGCCGGTGACGGTCCTGGCCGTGCCCGTCTCGCTCACGATGCTTCCTCCCGCTGTCGCTGCTGGTGGTCCCCCTCATCCTCTCTCCGCTCCCGCCCCGGGCCCAAGACCGGGCCCCGCCTGTGACACGCCGTTCACGCGCGCCCGGCCCCGGGACCGGGGGGTGATCGGACACCCCCGAAAGCCTGGTAATGTTTCCTTCGTCGCCGCGAGGGAAACCCCGCCGAAAGGGAAGATCTCGCACGACAGACACCTTGTCCGGGTGGCGGAATGGCAGACGCGCTAGCTTGAGGTGCTAGTGCCCTTTATCGGGCGTGGGGGTTCAAGTCCCCCCTCGGACACCGGCGAAAGACCCCAGTCGATCTGGGGTCTTTCTGTTTCTCCGGCTGTGACGTGACCCACCGCGTGACCGACGGCCGGGCGGGCTTCCCGCCCGGCCCGCGCGGCGGACCGGGCGGCGGCAGAGGATCAACCCGCCGCGGCGGTCGGGAGTCCTCCTGGATACCGGATCCGGCCAGGGATGGGAACCTCACATGACCGCGTACGCCTTACCCCGCACTCTGATCGCCGTGGCTCTGGCGGCCGCGGTCGCCGCGACCGCGGCCGCCCCGGCCTCCGCGGCACCGCGCGCCGCCTCACACCGCTCCCCTCACTCCGCGACGCGGGACGCCCTCGACGCGATCACCCGCGCGGGAACGCCCGGTGTCCTGGCCCGGACCGACCGCGCGGGCGAGGTCTGGCACGGCGCTTCCGGTGTGGCGGATCTTCGCACCGGCCGCCCGCGCCTGCCGCGGGACCGGTTCCGCATCGGCAGTCTGACCAAGCCCTTCATCGCCACCGTCGTGCTCCAGCTCGCCGCCGAGCCCGGGTACGGCCTGTCGATCGACGACACGGTGGACGAGTGGCTGCCCGGCCTGGTGCGCGGAAACGACAACGACGGGCGCCGGATCACCCTGCGCCAGCTCCTTCAGCACACCAGCGGGCTGTACGACTACATCGACGACGACGGATTCCGCGCCAGGTTCACCGGGCCGGCGTTCCTCTCCCACCGGTACGACGGTGCCACGCCGGAGGAACTGGTGCGGACCGCCCTCGCCCACAAGCCGCTCTTCGGCCCCGGCGACGGCTGGTCCTACTCCAACACCAACTACATCCTGGCCGGCATGATCATCGAGAAGGCCACGGGCAACAGCTACGCCTCCGAAGTGGAGCGGCGCGTCATCAGGCCCCTCGGCCTGCGCGGGACCACGGTCCCCGGCACGTCGTCGTCGGTGCCCGGCCCGCATGGGCGGCACTACTCCAGGCTCTACGTGGACGACCCCGCCGCCCGGGTCCACGACGTCACCGACTTCGACCCTTCGGTGTCCGGAGCCTCCGGCGAGATGATCTCCACCACCCGCGACCTGAACGTCTTCGTCCGTGCCCTCCTGCGCGGCGAGCTCCTCCCCCCGGCCCAGCAGCGGGAGATGTTCACCGGCCACGACCTGGGGGACGGGCGGTCGTACGGCCTCGGGATCAGGTCACAGACGCTCAAGGCATGCGGGGTGAAGGTCTGGGGACACTCGAGCGAGATCCCCGGCTCCCTGACCCGGACGGCGGCCACCGCCGACGGCGAGCACGTCATCACGCTCAACCGCAACAGCGACTGGGGCGATCCGGCACTGGAACAGGCGGCCGTCGAAGCGGAGATCTGCGGCTGACCCGGCACCGTCCGCTCCGGCGGCCGGTCTCAGTGCAGTGGCCGTACCGTCAGCGTGCCGTCGGGGCCGTGGTCGACGCGGGTGGCGTGGGGGCGGGCGTGGGTGTCCAGGGCCGTGCGCAGCCAGGCGGTCTCTTCCGCGGTGGTGTGCTCCAGGCGCATCCGGCGGGGCCGCAGCGGCACCAGCCGCGCCTCGGTCAGCCGGCCGGTGCCGGGGTCGACCGACACGAGGTTCAGCAGCCGCAGGTCGTCGCGGTAGCTCTCGTAGCCGCTGATGCCCTCGTAGTCGTTGACGAGGTCGCCGCAGCCGTACAGGACCAGCCGGTCCCGGTAGATCTCCGGCGCGCGCGGGTGGTGCGAGGAGTGGCCGTGGACGATGTCGGCGCCCGCGTCGACGAGCGCGTGGGCGAAGCGGACCTCGTCGCGGGTGACGGGGTAGCCCCAGTTGGCCCCCCAGTGGACGGAGGCGACGACGATGTCCCCGGGCCGCCTGTGCCGCCGCAGGCGGTCGGCGAAGTCCAGGGCGACGGCCGCGGTCGGCCCGGCGGCGAAGGCGACTCCGGGCCGTTCGGCGGTGGCGGCCCAGCCGTGCGGGATGAAGCTGGAGGGCATGCCGAAGGCGAGGACCAGGACGCGTCCGCCGGTGCGCAGCGGCACGGCCGCGGGCCGCCACGCGGCGGCCGCGTCCGGGCCGGCGCCGGCGGTGCGCAGTCCGGCGGCGGTGAGGAAGTGCAGGGTGTCGGCGAGGCCGGCGGGGCCGAAGTCGAGGACGTGGTTGTTGGCGAGGACGCAGACGTCGGGGCGGACGGCGGTGAGGCAGGGCAGGTTGGCCGGGTGCATCCGGTAGTGGATGGCCTTGCCGGGGACGAAGTCGCCGCCGGCGGTGACGGCGGTCTCCAGGTTGATCACCCGGACATCGGGCGCGGCGCGCTCCAGGACGGGCAGGGCCTCGCCCCAGGGCCAGGCGGGGTCCACGGGCCGGGGCACCGGGCCGTTCACGGCCTCGGCCAGGGCGACGTAGTCCCGGGCGTCGTGGACGTACTCCTCCCGCAGGGCCGGGTCGCCCGGGTGCGCGAGGATCTGGTCGATGCCCCGGCCGAGCATGACGTCCCCGGCGAGGAACAGGGTGACGTCCTCGGGCATGGCCGCCGCCCGGCCCTCCGGCATGGTCGCCTCCTGATCCTCGGGCACGGTCCCCGCCTATACGTGCGCGGGTGCCATGTGGTCGGTGAACCAGGCGCACGCCAGCTCGGTGACCTGCTCCAGGGTGCCGGGCTCCTCGAAGAGGTGGGTGGCGCGGGGGACGACCGCCAGCCGGTTCTCGCAGCGCAGCCGGGCCTGCGCGTCCCGGTTGAGGTCGAGCACCATCGGGTCGGCGCCGCCGACGATGAGCAGGGTGGGTGCCGTCACCTCGGGCAGCCGGGCCCCGGCGAGGTCGGGCCGGCCGCCGCGGGAGACCACGGCGGCGGGCCGCGCGGCGGGGTCGGCGGCGGCCCACAGGGCGGCGGCGGCGCCGGTGCTGGCGCCGAAGTAGCCGACGGCGAGGCCCTCGGTGTCGGGTTCCTCGCGCAGCCAGGCGGTGGCGTCCAGCAGCCGGCCGGCCAGCAGCCCGATGTCGAAGACGTTGTCCCGGTCGGCCTCCTCCGCGTCGGTGAGCAGGTCGAACAGCAGGGTGCCGAGCCCGGCGCGGTGCAGTCCCGCGGCGACGAACCGGTTGCGCGGGCTGTGCCGGCTGCTGCCGCTGCCGTGGGCGAAGACCACGACGCCGGTGGCGCCGTCGGGCACGGTGAGCCGTCCGCCGAGCCGGACGGCTCCGGCGGTCACCGTGACCTCCCGGGCGCCGGACGCGGCGCCCGCGGTGTGCCGGTGGCGCTCGGCGGCCCGCCGCAGGCAGGCGGTGACCTCCTCGTCCTCGACCTGGGTGAAGTCGGTGTAGAACTGGCCGACGGCGGCGAAGTCCCAGGGGGTGTCCAGGCACACCAGGTCGTCGGCGTCCTCGCCGAGGCGGCGGGCGAAGTCGCGGGGGGCGACCGGGACGGCCAGCACGATGCGGGCCGCGCCCCGGGCACGGGCGACGCGGCAGGCGACCCGGGCGGTGGAGCCGGTGGCGACGCCGTCGTCCACGACCACGGCGGTCCGGCCGCCGACCGGGGACGGGGAGGTCGCGCCCCGGTAGCGCGCGCCGCGCTCGGCGAGGACGCGGCGCTCCCGTTCCTCGACCGCCGCGAGGTCGTCCGGTCCGACGCCGGTGGCGCGCAGCACCTCCCGGTTGATCACCCGGACGCCGTCCTCGCCGATCGCGCCCATGCCCAGCTCGGGCTGGTAGGGCACGCCGAGTTTGCGCACCAGCAGGACGTCCAGGGGCGCGTCCAGCGCCTCGGCGACGGCCGCGGCGACCGGTACCCCGCCCCGGGGCAGTCCGAGCACCACCACGTCCTGGCCCCTGAGGTACTCCAGGCGCTCCCCCAGCAGCCGTCCGGCTTCCGGGCGGTTCGCGAAACGCACGGCGGCACTCCTTCCTTCACTCGCGGGGCAGCCAGAGCGGGGCCGGGCCGTCCGTGTCGGCCGCCCCGGTGGCCTTCATGTCGCCGTCGGCGGCGCGCAGCAGCATGCGGCCCATGGCGATCAGGGCGCGCCCGGCGGCCAGTTCGTCGCCGATCTCCGGCATCGCCCGGTCGCCGGGGCTGCGGCGGGCCCCGGCGTGGCTCTCCAGGACGTTGTCCCCGGTGTCCAGGACGATCCGGGCCGTGGTGTCCGGGTCGTGCTCGGACAGGTACACGTTCAGCCGCCATTCCTTGACGGCGGGAGGCCGGCTGCTCACGGGTCCGGTCATCCTCGACCTCACCTCCCTGTGCGCCGGTGTGCGGTCCGGCTCTTCCACTGTGCACCCGGCCCCTGCCGGGCGCCTCCGCTGCCCCGGGCACAATGGGCGCCATGTCCTCGCGCACCTGCCCCTGCGGGCTCCCCCGGTCCTACGACGCCTGCTGCGGCCGCTTCCACACGGGGCGGGCCGCCGCGCCGACCGCGGAGCTGCTGATGCGCTCGCGGTACAGCGCGTTCGTCAAGGGGGACGCCGCGTATCTGCTGCGCACCTGGCATCCGCGGACCCGGCCGCAGCGGCTGGACCTCGACCCGGGGATGAGGTGGACGGGGCTCGAGATCCTGGACACGGCCGACGGGTCGGCGTTCCACACCACGGGCACGGTGGAGTTCCGCGCCTCCTACCGGGGCGGCGCGCTGCGCGAGCGGAGCCGGTTCGAGCGGGTGGCCGGCGCGTGGGTGTACGTGGACGGGGAGTTCCCGCAGGAGTTTGACGACAGGACCTAGCCGGACCCGCGAGGCGCCGTCGCTCAGGGGGCCAGGACGTCCAGTTCCTGGAGGGCGCCCTCGGTGATCTCGCGGGTCAGTTCCTCGGCGCGGGCCGCGTCCCGGGCGCGGACGGCTTCGGCGAGCCGTACGTGCAGGGTGACGGCGGCCGGGTCGGGGTCCTCGAACATGACCTCGTGCCGGGTGCGGCCGGTCAGCACCTCCGCGACGACATCGCCGAGTCGGGCGAACATCTCGTTGCCGGAGGCGGTGAGGATGACGCGGTGGAAGGCCACGTCGTGGAACAGGTACTCCTGGAGCCGGTGGCCGCGTGAGTGGGCCACCATGCCGAGGGCGCACTCGGTGAGTTCGGCGCACTGCTCGGCCGTGGCGTGCCGGGCGGCCAGGCCCGCCGCGACGGGTTCGACGGCGGAGCGCAGCACGGTGAGCGAGCGCAGCTGGTGGGGGCGGTCGGCGCCGGCCAGCCGCCAGCGGATGACCTGCGGGTCGTAGACGTTCCACTCGGCCTTGGGGCGGACCGTGACGCCCACCCGGCGGCGGGACTCGACCAGGTGCATGGACTCCAGTACGCGGACCGCCTCGCGCATCACCGAGCGGGACACCTCGAAGCGCTGTGCCAGCTGGTCGGTCCGCAGGACGCTGCCCGGCGGGTACTCGCCGGACGTGATGGCGGGGCCGAGGGTGTCCAGTACATGGCCGTGCAGCCCCCGGCCCCGTGTGCTCATGCACTCAGCGTACGGCCTGGATCACAGCCATAAAAAGTCAGACTTATACGTCACACTCTCTTGAATTCGTCGTACCTAATGGGTTTCAGTGTGGCGACGCCGCAGTGGCGTCGGATGTCGAGGAAGACAGCGAGGCAGTAATGCGAACCCCCCAGGTCGTCGTCGTGATGGGCGTCGCGGGGACGGGCAAGACCACGATCGGTCCCTTGCTCGCCGCGCGGCTGGGCGTCCCGTACGCCGAGGGCGACGACTTCCACCCGCAGGCCAACATCGACAAGATGTCGGCCGGGATCCCGCTCGACGACGCCGACCGGTGGCCGTGGCTGGACGCCATCGGGCACTGGGCGCACGGCAGGGCCGGACTGGGCGGGGTGGTCAGCAGCTCCGCGCTGAAGCGGGTCTACCGCGACCGGCTGCGGGCCGTGGCGCCCGGGATCGTGTTCCTGCACCTGACCGGCGACCGCCGGCTGATCGAGGAGCGGATGTCCCGGCGGCAGGGCCACTTCATGCCGACCGCGCTGCTGGACTCCCAGTTCGCCACCCTCCAGCCGCTCCAGCCGGACGAGGCGGGAGTCGCCGTGGACGTCAGCGGCGGCCCCGAGGAGATCACCGAGCGTGCCGTACGGGCCCTCTCGGCGCTTCCCGACACCGCGGGCAGCTCTCCCCAGCGCCCCCAGTAATCCCCCGTAACCGCAAGGAACCCCCGTGACCAGACTCAGCGTCGAGATGCTGGCAGCGGACGCCCCTCCGCCGATCACCTCCGCCGGGCACGCCCAGCTGGGCATCGCCGTCCTGGTGGGCATCGCCGTCATCGTCCTGCTCATCACCAAGTTCAAGCTCCATGCCTTCCTGGCGCTGACCATCGGGTCGCTGGCGCTCGGGGCGGCCGCCGGGGCGCCGCTCGACAAGGCCATCACCAGCTTCACCAACGGGCTCGGCTCCACGGTGGCCGGCGTGGGCGTCCTGATCGCGCTCGGGGCGATCCTGGGCAAGCTGCTCGCCGACTCCGGCGGCGCGGACCAGATCGTCGACACGATCCTGGCCAAGGCCGGCGGGCGGGCGATGCCGTGGGCGATGGTGCTGATCGCCTCCGTGGTCGGTCTGCCCCTGTTCTTCGAGGTCGGCATCGTCCTGCTGATCCCGGTCGTGCTGATGGTCGCCAAGCGCGGCAACTACTCCCTGATGCGCATCGGCATCCCGGCGCTGGCCGGCCTGTCCGTGATGCACGGTCTGATCCCGCCGCACCCCGGCCCGCTGGTCGCCATCGACGCGGTCAAGGCCAACCTGGGCGTGACCCTGGCCCTCGGCATCGTGGTCGCCATCCCGACCGTGATCATCGCCGGTCCGCTGTTCTCCAAGGTCGCGGCCCGCTGGGTGGACGTGCCCGCCCCCGACCGGATGCTGCCGCAGCGCGCCTCGGAGCAGCTCGAGCGCCGCCCGGGCTTCGGCCCGACGCTCGCCACCGTGCTGCTGCCGGTGGTGCTGATGCTGGCCAAGGCGCTGGTGGACATCGTCGTCGACGACCCCGCGGACCACACCCAGCGCGTCTTCGACGTCGTCGGCTCCCCGCTGGTCGCCCTGCTCGCCGCGGTGATCGTCGGCTTCTTCACGCTGGGCCGGCCCGCCGGGTTCACCCGGGACCGGCTCCAGCAGACCGTGGAGAAGGGCCTCATGCCCATCGCCGGCATCCTGCTGATCGTCGGCGCGGGCGGCGGCTTCAAGCAGACGCTGATCGACTCCGGCGTGGGCCAGATGATCCTGGACATCTCCGAGGACTGGTCGATCCCGGCGCTGCTGCTGGCCTGGCTGATCGCGGTGGCGATCCGGCTGGCGACCGGCTCGGCCACGGTGGCGACGGTCTCGGCGGCCGGCCTGGTGGCGCCGCTCGCGGCCGACATGTCGACCACCCACACGGCCCTGCTGGTCCTCGCCATCGGCGCCGGCTCGCTCTTCTTCAGCCATGTCAACGACGCCGGTTTCTGGCTGGTGAAGGAGTACTTCGGGCTGAACGTCGGGCAGACCGTCAAGACCTGGTCGCTGATGGAGACGATCATCTCGGTGGTCGCGGGCGCCTTGGTGCTGCTGCTGTCCCTGATCATCTAGGGCCGCGGCGCGCGGCTCCGCCACGGCGAAACCGGCCCGTCCGGCCGAGGGCTTCCCCTCGGCCGGACGGGCCGGTTTCGCCGTTCCGGGCGCCGTCAGCCGGGCCCGAGCGCGCGGGCGCGGGCCGCGCGGAAGGCCGCGAGCGGGTCGTGGTGGGCGTAGGCCCAGGGCGCCGGGGTGGCGTGGTCGCCGATGCGCTGGAACAGGGCCGCCGCCTCGGCCGGGCGGCCGGCGCGGGACAGGGCGAACGCCAGGTGGTTGAGGTCGATCAGGCGGCGCGGGTGTTCGTCGTGCTCCCACTCCAGCCACCAGTCGAAACAGGCGCCCAGCACGCGCCGGGCCCGGGGGCCGGACCAGTGCCGGGAGGCGGCCGGGTCGGCGGGGCCGAGGCCGGAGGCGGCGAGGACCCGGTACCGCTCGGCGTAGGCGACCACCGGCAGCACGGCCAGCGGGGAGTCGGCGGGGGCCTCGGCGGCGGCCAGCTCGGCGGCGTCGTACACCTCGTGGGTCTCGGCGCTGCCGCACCCGGGCCGTTCGGCGAGGCAGGCGATCAGCAGGTGGTGGGCGTGGTGGTGCTCGGGGTGGCGGCGGCGCAGCTCGGTGAAGGCGTCGAGCAGGGCGCGCTCCGGGCCGAGGGCGCGGGCCAGCAGGAGCAGGCCGAGCCAGGGCGTGGGGTCGGCCGGGGCGAGGGCGGCGGCCGTGGCGCAGGAGTCGCGGGCCCGGCCGGGCTCCTCCTCGCCGCGTACGGCCCGGTGGACGAGGGCCAGGGCCAGCAGGGTGGCGGCGTCGGCCGAGCCGGGCTCGGCGGCCAGCCAGTCGGCCGCCCACGCGGTGGCACGGGGGTCCTGGGCGAGGACGGTGAGGCGGTGGCCGCGGCGGTCCCAGTCGTCGCCGGTGTGCACCAGCAGGGAGCGGGCGGTCTGTCGCCGGCCCTGGGCCAGCGCCGCACGGGCGGTGCGCAGTTCGGCGTCGTCGAGAGCGGCGTCGAAGGCGTCGCGGGCACCGGGGGCGAGGACGTCGCAGGCGCCGGGTGCTAGGGCGTCGCGGGCACCGGGGGCGAGGGTGTCGCGGGGGCCGGCGGCGGGGGCGACGGACGGGTCCGTCGCGGCCCGGCGCGGGCCGAGCAGAGGCGGGGAAGGGGGCACCGCGGGGCTTCCTGTTTCTCGGGCTGCCATCGACCGATCACGCACAGCAAACCCCCCGCCAACGGTCGCGTCAAGCGGATCTATGCTGTTCATCCCTTCAACTTCCCTGTCCGGAGGGGTACTTGAGTCGGCGCGGCGCAGGTGGGGCCCGTCGCGGGTGTGAACGCGGGGTCATTCCTGTGGCGTATGCCATGCCCGCCTGCCCGGCCGTACCGGGCCGTACGCCCCGGGATCCGAGGTGCGGATGTGGCGCACGCCATGGCGCGCCGCACTTGAGTCGCGGACCATGGCCCGCGACCGTCCGGTTCCGCGTCCTTCCGGGGCATCGCCGTTCCGGTGGCGCTACAGTCGGCCACTGCACGCCCGTGGTCCGGCCGGATGATCGAGGTACACAGCGTGTCCGTTCTGGTTCTGCTTCTCGCCGTGGGCGCGGCCTGCTGCCTCGGCTTCGGATTCGTCCTCCAGCAGAACGCGGCGCGGCAGGCGCCGCTCGGCGACTTCCTCTCCTTCCGGCTGCTGCTCGACCTGATGCGGATCCCGCGCTGGCGGGGCGGCCTCGCGCTGATGGTGGCCGGCATGGTGCTGGGCGCCATCGCCCTCGGCAAGGGCGAGATCTCGCTGGTGGAACCGCTGCTCGCGACCAACCTGCTGTTCGCCCTCGCCCTCTCCCGGCACCAGACCGGACAGCCGCTCGGCCGTCAGGGCTGGGCCGGACTGCTGCTGCTCGCGGGCGGGGTGAGCGCGTTCATCCTGGCGGGCGAGCCGCGCGCCGGCACGGCCGTCACCGATCCGCTGCGGCACTGGCTGATCATCGGCGCGGTGGTGGGCGCGGCCCTGCTGATGACGATGTACGCCAAGCGCTCCCGGCTGAGCGGCGGCCCGGTGCTGCTGGCGCTCGCGGCCGGGCTGCTGTACGGCGTCCAGGACGCGCTGACCCGGGTGAGCGGCACCCGCTTCTCCGACGGCGGCCTGACCGGACTGCTCACCGGCTGGCAGCCGTACGGCGTGGTGGTCTGCGGGGTCACCGGACTGGTCCTGGTGCAGAGCGCGTTCGAGACGGCGCCGCTGCGCATGTCGCTGCCCGCGCTGACCGCGGCCGAGCCGCTCGCCGGGATCCTGTGCGGGGTGGGCTTCCTCGGGGACCGGCTGCGCACCGACACCGGGGCGCTGGCGTGGGAGGCGGCCGGGCTCGCGGCCGTGGTGGCGGGCATCGTGCTGCTGGGGCTGCACCCGGCGATGCCGTGCGGCGCGGACGGGACGGAGCGGGGCGCGTCGGACCTCCAGCGCCGCTGACCCGGCACCCGGCACCCGGCACCCGGCCCCGCCCGGTACGGGTCCTGCTTGGATGAAGGACATGAATCCCGCTGACGAGATCCTCGACATCGTCGACGAGCACGACCGGGTCGTCGACCGGCGCCCGCGCGGCGAGGCGTACGCCCTCGGGCTGCGCCACCGCTGCGTGTTCGTCCAGGCCCGGGACGCGGCCGGCCGGCTGTTCGTGCACCGGCGCACGGCGACCAAGCTGGTGTTCCCCTCCCTGTACGACATGTTCGTCGGCGGGGTCGTCGGCGCGGGCGAGTCCTACGACGACGCGGCGCTGCGCGAGGCCGAGGAGGAGCTGGGCGTGAGCGGACTGCCGCGCCCCGCCCGCCTGTTCAAGTTCCTCTACGACGACGGCGCCGGGAACAGCTGGTGGTCGGCGGTGTACGAGGTGCGCTGCGACCTGCCCGTGCGTCCGCAGGGGGAGGAGGTGCAGTGGCACGCCTTCCTGCCCGAGGAGGAGGTCGAGCGGCGGCTCGGCACCTGGGAGTGGGTGCCGGACGGGCTGGCGGCCTACGAGCGGCTGCGGGCGTTCCGGGCGGGCGGGTGACCGCCCGGTAGGGTCGGCCGGGTGAGCGAATTCGTACGGAACATCCGGCTGTGGTTCGCGCCGGAGCGGGTGCGGGAGGAGGGCGGCACGCCCGACTACCGGTTCTCGCTGGCGAACGAACGCACCTTCCTCGCCTGGCTGCGCACCGCGCTGGCGCTGATCGGCGGCGGGTTCGCGGTGGACCAGTTCCTGCCCGATCTGCGCTGGGCCTGGCGGGTCGGGCTGGCGCTCGCGCTGCTCGCGGCCGGGGTGCTGTGCTCGCTGCGGGCGGTGAACCACTGGGTGCGCTGCGAGCGGGCGATGCGGCGCGGCGAGGACCTGCCCGCCTCCCGGTTCCCGGTGCTGCTGAGCCTGGTCGTGGCGGTGGTGGCGGTCGCGATGGTCGTGGTCGTGCTGGTGGGGTGGGAGGGGTGACGGCCGGGGCGGAGAGCGCGGGCCGGGACCCCGGCCTCCAGCCCGAGCGCACCCGGCTGGCCTGGCGGCGTACGACGCTGTCGGCCGCCGTGGCCACCGTGCTGGCCCTGAAGGCCGCGCTGCACGGGGGGCCGTCGGCGGCCGGGGTCCTGGCGAGCGCGGTGTGCTGCGCGCTGTGGCTGGCCTTCCTCGGGGTCGCCCACTCCCGGGTCCGCGCCCTGGCCACGACGCCCCGCCCGTCGGCGCTCGCCCCCCGCCAGGCGACGGCGGCGGTGCTGTGCGCCCTCGCGCTGGCGGTGTGCGCGGCGGTGCTGGTGCTGTAGCCGCGCGCGTCGGTGGCCCCGGGACTCCCCTCCCCCGCGTGTCAGCGGTCGCGGAAGGCGAGGGCGACGAACTGGGTGGCCTCGTCCTCGGCGAAGTTGTCGTCGCTGACCAGGAGCAGGGTCCGTTCGCCGCTGGGCAGCCTGGGGCCCCAGGTCAGGCCCTCGGTGTTGACGACGGTGCTCAGCCCCAGGTCGTGGAAGTCGGCGACCAGCCTCTTGCGCATCGGCACGACCGCCCGGCCGGACAGGGAGGACATGCGCCGCACGTCGGTCGCGCCGCGCGTGGTGGCGTCGAAGACACGGATCTTGTATCCGGCTCCGGCCACCCAGGTGCGTTCGAGGACCAGGTAGCGGTCGGGGTCGTCGGGGAAGGCGAGGATCGCGGGCACGCCGGTGTCCGGGGCCCACGGGCTGGACGGGTCGGACGCGGTGAAGATCCTCTCCAGCGGGTAGGCGAACTGCCGCAGCACCGCGCCGTCGCGGTTCTGCCGGGTCACCCGGACCAGGGCGCCGTGCCGCAGGTCGGGTTCCGGGCCGTCCTGGATCAGCGGGCCCTCCAGGGCGCTGGTGAACGTGGCGCCCCGGGCGCCGAACGTGATGGCCTCCACCCCCTTGTTCCGCCGCGGCCCCCGCTCCTCCCGCGTGTACTGATAGTTGGCCGGCAGCCGGAACCGGCCGTGGTAGGCACCTCCGGGCCCGGCGATCCCGACGGACTGCTGGATCAGCGGGTCGCCCGCCGACGCCGGCCGGTCCCCCTCCTGCGACCACCAGTACCGGCAGCTGCGCGGGTCGACCCGCAGTTCCTCCGGGTCCACGGCCTTGCCGTCGCGGGCGCTCGCCGGCGGGTGGACCGAGCCGTCCGGCTGCCGCAGCGGGTGGGTGCCGGTGAAGTCGACGGAGCGCACGCCGGTGCCGTCCACGGCGATCCTGGCGGTGTAGAAACGGGCGGGCTGGAGCACCGAGCGGTCGTCGCTGATCATGACGTACTCGCCGGTGCAGGGGTTGCGGTCGATGCCGGACAGTCCGCCGACGGTGGTGCCGCGGAAGGCGAGTTTGTGCGGGACGATCCGCTCCCCCAGCAACCGCGCGTGCCCGCCGGTCCCGGGCGCCTTGGTGTCGTCGGCCGGCCGGGCCGCCGCCGCGGGCGCCATCGTCGTGACCATCATGAGCGCCACGGCGCACGCGCGGCGGATCAAGGAAGTTCGCATGGGGTCGATCTTGGACCGGCGCACGCCCCCGGCGCAGTTACCCGTTCGTGTGAACCTCGGTCACCCCGGTCCCCGCGACGGAGCGAACATCCCGTACAACTCTGTAGTTATCGCACCGCAGTTGACGCCCTGTGGGGAACGTCCTACGTACGGACCTCCGCGGGCCCCCGGTCCACGGTCACCACGATCTTGCCCCGGGTGTGGCCCTCCTGGTTCAGCCGGTGGGCGTCCGCCGTGCGCTCCAGCGGGAAGGTCCGCTGGACATGGACGGAGAGGACGCCCTGGTCCGCCCACTCCGACAGGCGCGCCAGGTCCTCGGGGTCCGGGCGGACGAAGACGTACCGGCCGCCGTACTCGCGTACCTCCGGGTCGGTGATCGAGGCGAGCCGGCCCTCCGGGGCGAGGAGGCCCGCGGAGACCGTGAGCGTGTCGCCGCCGACGGTGTCGAAGATCGCGTCGACCCCCTCGGGGGCGAGCCCGCGCACCCGTTCCGCCAGTCCCTCGCCGTAGGCCACGGGCTCGCCGCCCAGGGTGCGGACGTAGTCGTGGTTGGCCTCGCCGGCCGTGCCGAGGACGCGGGCGCCGAGGTGGGCGGCGATCTGGACGGCGAGGGAGCCGACGCCGCCGGCCGCGGCGTGCACCAGGACGGTTTCGCCCCGCTTGACCTGGAGTGCCTTGACCAGCACCTGGTAGGCGGTGAGGCCGGCCAGCGGGAGCCCGGCGGCCTCCTCGAAGGACAGGGTGCGCGGCTTGCGGGCCAGGGTGCGTACCGGCGCGGCCACGTACTCGGCGCAGGTGCCCCGGGAGAGGAAGTCCTCGCGGACGTAGCCGATGACCTCGTCCCCGGGGGCGTACTCGGTGACGGCGGCGCCGGGGCGGACGACCACGCCGCTGACGTCCCAGCCGGGGACCACCGGGAAGACGGCGTCCAGCACCGGATCGAGGTAGCCCTCGCGGCACTTCCAGTCGACCGGGTTGACGGCCGCCGCGCGCACCTCGACCAGCACCTGGTCGGGACCGACCTTGGGGTCCCGCAGCTCGCCGTACTCCAGCACCTCGGGTCCGCCGTAGCGGCGGTAGCTGATGCCCTTCATGCCCTCGACCCTCCGGGGTACTCGTGCGCCACGCAACCGGGACGCCCCGTCGCCGGCACCCGTACCCCGGAGGTGAGCGCCATGACCACCCTCCACCACGAACACACCGCCCACGGGTCGCACCGTCACGGGCCGGTCTGCGGGCACTGCGCGGTGCCGCACGGCGACCACGTGGACTACGTGCACGACGGGCATCTGCACCAGGAGCACGCGGGCCACTGGGACGAGTGCGAGCCGGCCGGGCACTCGGTCCACCGGGACCACGCGCACGTGCACCACGAGGAGTGCGGGCACGCGCAGGTGCCGCACGGCGACCACGTCGACTACCTGCACGGCGGCCACCGGCACGCCGAGCACGGGGACCACTGGGACGACCACTGACCGCACCGGACCCCGCCCGCGGAGGCCGTGGGCCTATCGTGGGCCGTGTCACGTTCGGCGTGATCTTCGCTCCTGCTCTGGACGGCATACCGACCGGTCGGCATCATGAGTCGGGTCCTGTTCACCCGTCCCTAGGAGTGATGTATGAGCGCCGACCACCCGCCCGGGCTGGACCTGGACCGGCTGCGCGCCCTGCTCGACCGCGAGCGTCCCGGTCTGGTGCGCGGTCCGCTGACCGGACGGCTGATCGAGGGCGGACGGTCGAACCTCACCTACGCGCTCTACGACGACCACTCGAAGTGGGTCGTCCGCCGGCCCCCGCTCGGCCATGTGCTGGCCACCGCGCACGACATGAGACGCGAACACCGGGTCATCAGCGCCCTGCACCCGACCCGGGTGCCGGTCCCGCGCCCGGTGCTGCTGTGCGAGGACGAGGAGGTGCTCGGGGCCCCGTTCTACGTGATGGAGTTCGTCGAGGGCACCCCGTACCGCACCGCCGGCCAGCTCGCCCCGCTCGGCCCGGAACGCACCCGGGACGCGGTGCTGTCCCTGGTGGACACGCTGGTCGAGCTGCACGCCGTGGACCCGGGTGAGGTGGGCCTCGCGGACTTCGGCCGCCCGGAGGGCTTCCTGGACCGGCAGCTGCGCCGCTGGGGCAAGCAGCTGGACGCCTCCCGCAACCGCGACCTGGCGGGCATCGACGAGCTGCACGCGGCGCTCGGCCGCGCCCTGCCCGCCTCCCCCGCCCCGGCCGTCGTGCACGGCGACTACCGCCTGGACAACGTCCTGATCGGCGACGACGACAGGATCAGGGCGATCCTCGACTGGGAGATGTCCACGCTCGGCGACCCGCTGACCGACCTCGGCCTGCTGGTGATGTACAGCCGGCCGCTGGGCATGCCCGACTCCCCCGTCTCCACCACCGCCGAGGCCCCCGGGCACCCCTCGCCCCGCGAGCTGGTCGAGCGGTACGCCGAGCGCTCGGGGCGGGACGTGTCGGCCGTCTCCTGGTACGAGGCGTTCGCCTGGTTCAAGCTCGCCGTGATCCTGGAGGGCATCCACTACCGGTACACGCTCGGCCAGACGGTCGGCCACGGCTTCGACCGCATCGGCGACCTCGTCCCCGTCTTCATCCGCCACGGACTGACCACCCTTCAGGAAGGCTGACCGCACATGGACTTCGCGTTCGACGCGCGTACGGAAGAACTGCGCGCCCGGCTGCTCGCCTTCATGGACGAGTACGTGTACCCGGCCGAGGCGGTCGCCGAGGAGCAGCGGGCCGCGCTCGCCTCGCCGTGGGACACCCCGGCCGTGGTGGCGGAGCTGAAGGCCGAGGCACGCCGGCAGGGCCTGTGGAACCTCTTCCTGCCGGACACCGGGTACGGCGCCGGTCTGACCAACCTCCAGTACGCGCCGCTGGCCGAGATCACCGGCCGGTCCCCGCACCTCGCGCCCACCGCGACCAACTGCGCGGCGCCCGACACCGGGAACATGGAGGTGCTGGCGCAGTTCGGCACCGAGGAGCAGAAGAAGCGGTGGCTGGAGCCGCTGCTGGCCGGGGAGATCCGCTCGGCGTTCGCGATGACCGAGCCGGACGTGGCCTCCTCGGACGCCACGAACATCACCACGCACATCGAGCGGGACGGCGACGAGTACGTCATCACCGGCCGCAAGTGGTACATCTCCGGCGCGATGAACCCGGACTGCGCGATCTTCATCGTGATGGGCAAGACCGACCCGGACGGCGCCGACATCCGCCGCCAGCAGTCGATGGTCCTGGTCCCCCGCGACACCCCGGGCGTCACCGTGAAGCGGGCCATGCAGGTGTTCGGCTACGAGGACCACTCGCACGGCGGCCACGCCGAAGTGGTCTTCGACCGGGTACGGGTCCCGGTGACCAACCTCGTCGGCGAGGAGGGCGGCGGCTTCGCCATCGCCCAGGCCCGGCTCGGCCCCGGCCGGATCCACCACTGCATGCGGCTGATCGGCATGGCCGAGCGGGCGATCGAGCTGATGTGCCGGCGGGCGGTGTCCCGTACGGCGTTCGGCAAGGCGCTGGCCCAGCAGGGCGTCGTGCGGAACTGGATCGCCGACGCCCGGGTCACCGTGGAGCAGTTGCGGCTGCTGGTGCTGAAGACGGCCTGGCTGATGGACACCGTCGGCAACAAGGGCGCGCACACCGAGATCCAGGCCATCAAGATCGCCACACCGCGCGCGGTGGTCGGCATCCTGGACCGGGCGATCCAGCTGCACGGCGCGGGCGGGGTGAGCCAGGACTTCCCGCTGGCCGAGCTGTACGCCAGCGCCCGCACGCTGATGCTCGCCGACGGCCCGGACGAGGTGCACCAGCGGTCGCTGGCGCGCCGGGAGCTGAAGAAGTACCTCTGAGTCCCGCGCCGGGCGCGTGCCGCCGTACCCCCGTGGAGCACGCGCCCGGTCTGCCGAACCCTGCCCCCTGAGCAAACGCTCGGTCTGCCGGAGCCCTGCCCCCCTGAGCACATGCCCGGTCCATGACGCCGTAGCCCATTGAGCGCGCGCCCGGTGTGTGGTGTCGTACCTCTTCCGGGAGTGGCCGGGATCCGGCCGCCGGCGTGTCGAGGGGGAAGCGTGACCGAGTCACGGGAGCACGCGGAGTGGGGCCCGGCCGCCGGGCCCGGGGTGACCCTGGAGCGGCTGCTGTCGGTCGTGGGCCCGGGGGCCCTGGAGCTGGACACGGCGCCCGGCGGCCTGGCCGCGGCCGTCGGCGGCGTCACCCTGCTCGATGTGCTGGCCCCCGAGGTCCGGCCCGGGGAGCTGGTGCTCGCCGTCGGTGTCGCCGCCGGGTCGGCCCAGGCGGTGGACATCGTGCGCCGGGCCGGTGCCGCCGGCGCCTGCGGGGTGGTCTTCGGCCCGGAACGCCCCGAGGGGAGCCTCGGTGTCCTGCGCTCGGCGGCCCACGAGGCCGGTACGGCGCTGCTGTTCCGCACCTGGTACCGGTGGGAGGAACTGGTGGCGGCGCTCCGGGCCGGGCTCGCCGCGGCGGGGGTGCCGCCGTTACCCGCCGCCCGAGGCCTGGCGCTGGGCGATCTCGACGGGCTGGCCGACGCGGTGGCCGCCCTGGTCGGCGGCTCGGTGACCATCGAGGACACCGAGTCGCGGGTGCTGGCGTACTCCTCGACGGAGGAGAACGTGGACGAGATGCGCCGGCTGACCATCCTCGGGCGGCGCGTGCCCGCCTGGCGGGTGGCCGCGATGCGCGACGCCGGGTTCTTCCGCGCCCTGTGGACCACGGACGACGTGCTGCACCGGCGCGCCCAGGGCGACAACCCCGAGCGGCTGGTGTGCGCCGTCCGGGCGGGCGGCGAGGTGCTGGGCTCCGTCTGGGTGGCGGCGGTCGCGGGCCGGCCGCTGTCCCCGAACGCGGCTCAGGCGCTGCGTGCCGCGTCCCGGGCCGCCGCCCCGCGCCTGCTCCACCAGCGCACCCGCGGCGCGGACAGCCGGCTGGTGGAGGACGCGGCGCGCGCCCTGCTGGAGGAGCGCGGCTCGGCCGAGGTGCTGGCCGAGCGGGCCGCGCTGCCGGCCCGGGAGCCCTGCGCGGTGCTGGCGGTGGGCGTGGCGACCGGGGAACAGGGGCCGGCCGGTGAGCCGTCCCGGATGTACGCGCTGCTCGCCCTGCACTGCGCGGCCCTCGGCCACCGGATCGTGGTCGTGCCGGCGGGCGGCCGGGCGCTGGTGCTGGTCGGCGCGCTGGACCGGGACGAGGAGCGGGCCCGGGAGCGGATGACGGCGCTCGGCGCCTCGCTGACCGCCCGCCTGTCGGCGGCGTCCGGCGCGCCGGTGCGGGCCGGGCTGGGCGAGGTGGTGCCGGCGCTGGCGGGGGCCGCGCGGTCGCGCCGCAGCGCCGAACAGGCGCTGAAGGCTCTGGTCCGGACCGGGGACGGGCGGGCCGTGGCGTGGGTGGAGGACGTGGCCGACACCATCGGCGTCCTGCACGTGCTGGAGGCGCTGCGGGACCTGGAGCTGCCGCCGGGGACCTCGGTGGCGCGGCTGGCCGCGTTCGACGCCGGGCACGCGGGCAGCCGGCTGGTGGAGACACTGCGGGCCTATCTGGACCACTTCGGCGATGTGCCGGCCGCCGCGCGCAGCCTCTCGCTGCACCCGAACACCATGCGGTACCGGCTGGGCCGGATCACGGCCGTGTCGGGGCTGGACCTCGGCAGTCCGGACGCCCGGCTGCTGGCGCAGCTGCAACTGCGCCTCGGCCTCGGGGACGGGGAGCGGCGCGGCACCCCGGACCCCTGAGGCGCCGTTCGTGCGCCCGCACCACCGAAGGGTCCGTTCCTCGTCGCCGCGCACGAAGCGGGCGCGCGCCGGGGTGGGAACCCCCGGTGCGGGCCCGGCCGGGGCGGGTATGCCTGTGCGCAGCCGACGAAGACCGTCCCCGGGTGCGGCGAGCAGTCTGGTCATGTGCCCGGGGAAACGGCCCCGGGCCGCCGTCCCACACCGGAGGGTGCACCATGACCGCTGTGTCCCGTGCCGCCGCGCGCCGCGAGCACGTCCTGAGGGAGGCCGTGCGGCAGGGCCTGCTCGACCCGGAACGCTCCCCGCTGGCCGCCTTCGTGGACCTCGACGGTGTCGCGGCCACGGTCCGGGCGCTGCGCGAGGCGTTTCCCGGCGCCCCGGAACTGCCCGCCGTCACGCACGCGTTCGCCGCGAAGGCCAACTGCCTGGTGCCCGTGCTGCGGGAGCTGGAGCGGCTCGGGATGGGCTGCGAGGTCGCGACCGGGGGCGAGCTGGCCCGGGCGCTGGCGGCGGGTTTCCCGGCCGACCGGATCGTCTTCGACTCCCCGGCCAAGACGCGCGCCGAGCTGGCGCGGGCCCTGGAGCTGGGGGTGGCCGTCAACGCCGACGGCTTCCAGGAGCTGGAGCGGATCGACGCGCTGCTGGCGGGCCGCCCGTCCGCGTCCCGGATCGGGGTGCGGCTGAACTGCCAGGTCGGCGGCGGGGCCATCGCCGCGATGAGCACCGCCACGGCCACCTCGAAGTTCGGCGTCCCGCTGACGGACCCGGGCAACCGGGAGCGGCTGCTGCGGGCGTTCGCCGCCTATCCGTGGCTGACCTGGGTGCACACCCACACCGGGTCGCAGGGCTGCCCGCTGGACCTGATGGCGCGCGGGGTGGCGCAGGCGGTGGAGTTCGCCGACCAGGTGACGGCGGCGTTCGGCCCGGGCCGGGTGGAGGGCATCGACATCGGCGGCGGACTGCCGGTGAACTTCGCCGACGACGAGGTCACGCCGACGTTCGCCGACTACGTCGGACAACTGCGGGCGCACGCCCCGGGGCTGTTCGAGGGCCGGTACCGGGTCGTCACCGAGTTCGGCCGCTCGGTGCTGGCGAAGAACGGGTTCCTCGCGGCGTACGTCGAGTACACCAAGAGCGCCGGGGGCCGGCCGATCGCCGTGACGCACGCCGGGGTGCAGGTCGCCACCCGGACGGTGTTCAGCCCCGACGCCTGGCCGCTGCGGATCGAGGCGTACGGCCCGGACGGAGCCGCCCTGCGGGCCCGGCCCGTGCGGCAGGACATCGCCGGACCGGCCTGCTTCGCCGGCGATCTGCTGGCCCGCGGCCGGGCGCTGCCGCCGCTCGGGCCGGGCGACCTGGTGGTGGTGCCGGACACCGGCGCGTACTACTTCTCCACGCCGTTCCACTACAACAGCCTGCCCGAGCCCGCCGTGCACGGGGTCCGGACGGACGCGGCCGGGCGGGTGGAGTTCACTCCGGTGCGGCCCGCGCAGGATCCGTGGCTGCTGACGGACCGGGACGGCGTGCCGGAGCCGGTCCCGGCCCGCGAAGACCGGTGAGGAGCGGCACGGTGCCCCGGTCCGGTTCCGGGCGGCCCGGCGGGGGCGGGCCGCTGCTGACCCAGCGCGCCACCATCGTCTTCCTGCTGGCCGGGCTGGCCGGCGCCGGGGCGGGCGTGCTGGCGGCGCTGGCCGGCAGCGCCTGGCCGGTCGCGGTGAGCGCGGGCGCCGGCACGGCCGCCTCGGCGGTGCTGTTCTTCAAGGAGATCATCGACTAGGCGCGGGCGCCCGGGGTCAGGGTCGCAGGGCCCGCAGCAGGAGGTCGGCGAGGTGGTCGGCGACCTGCTGGGGGGTCAGTGGGCCGTCGGGGCGGTACCACGTCGACAGGTGGTGGACGGAGCCGAAGTGGTAGTCCACCACGAGGTCGGCCGGGGTCGCCGTGGAGAAGACACCCTCCTTCTGGCCCTCCTCCACCAGCGCGCGGAAGCGTTCGTGGTAGCGCCGGCGCTCGGCGCGGACCTGCTTGTTCTTCTCCGGGCTCAGGTGGTGCATGGACCGGAAGAAGATCGACGCGTCGTCGAGGTTCTCGATGGTGGTGACGACCACGTCGGCCGCCGCGTCCCTGAGCCGCTTGGCCACCGGCTCGTCGGCGTTCGCGTAGGTGTCCAGCCGCTCCTGCTGGAGGCGCAGCACGCGCGCGTACACCTCGTGCAGCAGGTCGTCCTTGGAGCCGAAGTAGTGGTACAGCGCGCCCTTGGTGACGCCGGCCGCCTCCACGATCTCCTGCACGGAGGTGCGGTCGTAGCCCTGCTCGGCGAAGAGCCGGGTGGCGGCGGCCAGCAGCCGCTGCGGAACGGGCGTGCCGTCTCCGTCCGTGGTCCTGGGCACTGCCGCCACCTGCCTTTCCGTGGTCTTTCAGTCGGTGTTCCGGGAACGCAGTTCCCGACGGAGGATCTTCCCACTGGCCGTCTTGGGCAACTCGGGCAGGATCTCCACCTGACGCGGGTATTTGTACGCGGCCAGTCTCTCCTTGCAGTACGCGGCCAGTTCACCGGGGGCCGCCTCGGCGCCCGGACGGAGGCTGATATATGCCTTGACGGTCTCGCCCCGGTACCCGTCGGGCACCCCGACGACGGCCGCCTCACGCACCGCCGGGTGTGTGTAGAGGACGTCCTCGACCTCGCGCGGCCACACCTTGAAGCCGGAAGCGTTGATCATGTCCTTCTTGCGGTCCACGACGTACAGCCAGCCCCGCTCGTCCATGAACCCGATGTCGCCGGTGCGCAGTTCGCCGTCCGGGAAGGTCTCGGCGGTGGCGTCGGGCCGCCGCCAGTAGCCGGGCACCACCTGCGGTCCGCGTACGGCGATCTCCCCGTGCTCCCCGAAGGGCACCTCCGCGCCCTGGTCGTCCAGGATGCGCACGACCGTGTCGGCGCCGGGCAGGCCGACGGACAGGGTGCCGGAGACCGGGTCCACGGGCGCCTCCAGGTGGGGCGGGACGGAGGCGCAGGGGGCGGTGCACTCGGTGAGGCCGTAGCCGACCCGGATGTACGGCCCGAAGCGCTCGCGGAACCGTTCCACGAGGGCGGGCGGCACGGGCGCGCCGCCGGAGGAGAGCTGCACGAAGGAGGTGAAGTGCTCGCGGGTGACGCCGGGGTGGGCGGCGAGCGCCATGTAGGCGGTGGAGGGGCCGACGGTGTAGTGCGGGCGGTGCTCGGCGAAGGCGTCCAGGACGACACCGGGCTCGAAGCGGTAGGTGAGCACCAGGGTTCCCGCGCCGTTCAGGCAGGCGCCGAGCTGGCAGACCATGCCGGTGATGTGGAACAGCGGGGCGAGCGCGTAGTAGACGGGCAGCTCGGGCAGGCCGAGTCCGGTGCTCTGCCGCTCGGCGTTGTACATGATGTTGGCGTGGGTGTTGGTGGCGCCCTTGGGGGTGCCGCTGGTGCCGGAGGTGTAGCTGATCAGCGCGATGTCCTCCGGGCGCGGCAGGCGGCCCTCGGGGGGCCGGCCGCCCTGCCGGGCGACCGCCGTCAGGTCGTCGGCGTCCGGGGCCTGGGGCAGCCGCTCGAAGGCCAGCACGCGGGGGTCGTCGCG
Source organism: Streptomyces sp. SudanB182_2057 (assembly GCF_964272715.1). Lineage (NCBI taxonomy): Bacteria > Bacillati > Actinomycetota > Actinomycetes > Kitasatosporales > Streptomycetaceae > Streptomyces > Streptomyces sp. SudanB182_2057. The sequence continues at coordinate 6,520,966 of NZ_OZ186798.1, read as the reverse complement.
AGTCTGGAGGTCCCGTTCGCAGGCGGTGAGCACGATCCGTACCGGGGAGTCGGCGGCGGTTGGCCGCAGGTACGCCTCCCAGGCCCGGTCGGAGCAGATCAGCGCGGTCACCTCGGCGTCCCGCAGGACGTGCGCGACCTCGCCCGACTTGTACATGGGGTTGACCGGGACGACGGTCGCGCCCGCCTTCCAGGCGCCGAGCACGGCCAGCACGAAGTGCGGGGAGTTCTGCAGCAGTACGGCCACCCGGTCGCCGCGCCCGAGTCCGCGCCCGGCGAGGTGGGCGGCGACGGAGTCGGTCAGCTCGTCGGTCTCCCGGTAGCTCAGCCGGGTGTCGAAGTAGGTGAGGCAGGTGCGGTCGGGGTGCTCGGCGGCGGCGGTGCGCAGGGCGTGCGCCAGGGAGTCGGCGGGGTCGAGCGGGGCGCGCTGGTCGTCGGTCAGCAGCGCGAGCCAGGGGCGGTCGGCGTAGCGGGAGGCGGTCACCGGGCGGCCTCCCACTTGCGCTGGATGTGGTTCATGGTGGCGAGCCAGCGGTCGGGCTCGTCGGCCCGGGTCCGGTAGAAACCGGCGACCTCGGGGTGCGGCAGGATCAGGAAGCGGTCCTCCTCGATGCCCTTCAGCAGGGCGTCGGCCACGGCCTCGGGTTCGATCGCGGTGGGCCGCAGCACCAGGTCGCCTGCGCTGCCGGTGGCGGCCAGCATGTCGGTGCGGACGCCCTGCGGGCAGATGGCGTGCACCTTCACGCCCCGGTGGCGGTAGGTCAGGGACAGCCACTCGGCGAAGGCGTAGGCGCCGTGCTTGGTCACGCTGTAGGAGGGCGCGCCGATCATGGTGAGCAGTCCGGCGGCGGAGACGGTGGAGACGAACCGCCCGGCGCCCCGCTCCAGCCAGCCGGGCAGCAGCGCGTGGGCGGCGCGGACGTGGGCCATCAGGTTGACGTCCCAGGAGGTCTCCCAGGTGCGCTCGTCCAGGGCGGTGAGGTCGCCGTCCTCGAAGGCGACCCCGGCGTTGGCGCAGTAGACGTCCACCGTGCCGCCGAGGGCGTCGCGGGCCGCGTCGACGACGCGGGAGGCGTCGCCGGGCACGGCGGTCCCCCCGATCTCCTCGGCCACCGCCTTCGCCTTGCCGGCGTCCAGGTCGTTCACCACGACCCGGGCCCCCTCGGCGGCGAACCGCCGGGCCAGCGCGGCCCCGATCCCCCCGCCCGCTCCGGTGACGACCACTCCCGCATCCCGCACGGCTTCCACCATCGGTCTCCTTCGACACGACACGACGCGACGCGACGTCGACACGACACGCTGCGACTCGGCTCGGCGAGCGCCAGACTAACCAGTCGGTATGTGTAAAGGAAGGGCCCGCTGCACCAACCTCTAGGGGACTGGAGGACTCATGGACCTGTCCCGAAGAAACCTGCTCGCCTCGACCGCACTGGCGGCGACTCCGATGGCACACCACCACCGCGCTCCTGTCCGTACCGGGTTCGACAACCTCGCCGCCCACGACTACGCGCCCCTCTCCGGCCAGAAGGTGGGCATCGTCACCAACCCCACCGGCATCACCAGCACCGCGGAACACATCGTGGACGTGATGCACGAGGACCCCCGGGTCGAGCTGATCGCGGTCTTCGGCCCGGAGCACGGCTTCCGCGGCACCGCCCAGGCCGGCGGCTCCGAGGGGCGCCACGACGACCCGGCGACCGGCCTGCCGGTGTACGACACGTACCTGAAGAGCGGCCGGCCGCTCGCCGACATCTTCACCGCGTCCGGCGTGGACACGGTCGTCTTCGACATCCAGGACGTCGGCGCCCGCTTCTACACCTACATCTGGACCCTGTACGACTGCATGGAGGCGGCGGCGCTCGCCGGGAAGCGCTTCGTCGTGCTGGACCGCCCCAACCCGGTGACCGGCCGGGCGGCCGAAGGCCCGGTGCTGCGCGAGGAGTTCGCCAGCTTCGTCGGCCGCAAGCCGATCGCGCAGGCGCACGGCATGACGGTCGGGGAGCTGGCCGGCCTGTTCAACGGGGAGTTCCTGAACAAGCCGGTCGCGCTGGAGACCGTCCGCGTGTCGGGCTGGAGGCGGACCGCGTTCCACGACGGCACGGGCCTGCCCTGGGTGCCGCCGAGCCCCAACATGCCCACGCCGGACACCGCGTTGGTGTACTCCGGGACCTGCCTGTTCGAGGGCACCAACCTCTCCGAGGGGCGCGGTACGACCCGGCCCTTCGAACTCCTCGGCGCCGAGGGCGTGGACGGGCGCTGGGCCGCCGCCGTGAACGGGCTGGGGCTGCCCGGCGTGCGGTTCCGGGAGGCGTACTTCGCGCCCACGTTCTCCAAGTTCCAGGGGAAGACGGTGGGCGGGGTGCAGGTCCATGTGACCAACCGGGCCGCCTTCGACCCCGTGCGCACCGGGATCGCGCTGCTGGTGACGGCGCGGAAGGCGTGGGACGGGTTCGCGTGGCGGTCCGACCACTGGATCGACAAGCTCACCGGCTCCGAGCGGGTGCGCACGATGATCGACGCGGGCGCGGACACCGACGAGGTGACGGGCGCCTGGCAGGAGGAGCTGGCCGCGTTCCGGCGGGTGCGAAAGGGGTATCTCCTGTACAAGTAGCGCGTCTTCATCGGGGACGAGGGAGCCCGGCATGGCCGATCCTGGGATGAGCGTGTCTCCCTACTGGGAGCTGACCTTCGACGCGGACGGGGACGTGGACGGCCCCGAACGGGACCGGCTGCTGGCCCAGGTCACCGACCGCGGTGTGCGGGACCTGGTCGTCTTCTCGCACGGCTGGAACAACGACCGTTCGGGCGCGACCTCCCTGTACCGGCGTTTCTTCGCCCCCGTCCCCCGGCTCGCGCCGAAGGCCCGGATCGGGTACGTCGGGGTGATCTGGCCGTCGATGCGGTTCAGCGACGAGCCGATCCCCGACTTCCCGAGGTCCGTGGCGGCCGAGGAGGTCCAGGCGGTGCCCCGCCCGGCGCTGGACAAGGACACCCGGCGCGCGCTGCTGGAGACCTTCCCGGGCCGGGTGACCGTGCTGGACCGGCTGGCCCGGCTGCTGGACGAGCGGCCGTCCGGCACCGAGGGGCCGGCCGAGTTCGGGCGGCTGGTGCGGCTGCTGCTGGAGCCCGAGGGGCGGCGGGCGGTGGCCGACACCGACGAGGACGGCGAACCGGCCGTGTTCACCGGGGACCCGGTGACCGCCTGCGAGCGGTTCGCCGAGGCCCTGGCCGCGCTGCGACCGGACGCCGGGACGGCCGGGTTCGGGCTGCCGAACCCGTGGGACGGCGCCAAGGAGCTGCTGCGGCAGGCGACGTACTACCAGATGAAGCGGCGGGCCGGGACGGTCGGCGAGCACGGACTCGGTCCGCTGCTCGGGCGGTTGGCCAAGGCGGCGCCCGGGGTGCGGGTGCATCTGGTGGGGCACAGCTTCGGCGGCCGACTGGTGGCGTTCGCGCTGCGCGGGCTGCCGGACGAGGTGCGCACGGTGAAGTCGGTGACCCTGCTGCAAGGCGCGTTCTCGCACTACGCGTTCTCCGCCCGGCTGCCGCACGCGGCGGGCCGGTCGGGAGCGCTCAAGGACGCCCGGCGGCGCGTCGACGGCCCCCTGGTGTGCTGCCACTCGCGTTTCGACACGGCCCTCGGCACGATCTATCCGCTGGCCTCACGGCTCGCCGGGGACGACCGCTCCTGCGCCGGGAACGAGATCGCGGCCGTGCTGGGCCCGCGCTGGGGCGCCCTGGGGCACGACGGGGTGCAGGCGGTGCCGGGCACCGCCCGGCTGGACCTGGCGGCGGCGCTCGGCGGCGGGCTGCCGGCGTCGGGCTGTGTCAACGTGGACGCGGCGGCCGTGGTCCGGCGCGGGGGCGCGCCGACCGGGGCGCACAGCGACATCGTGCACCCCGAGCTGGCGCGGCTGGTGCTGGCGGCGGGCCGCATCGCCTGACCCGCCGCCCGTGGGCCCCGGACCGGTTCAGCGGTGCGAGGTGAACTCCACGACCTGCTGATAGGTCGGCCGGTTCTGCCAGCCGATGCGGCCGTGCTTGATGCCGCCCAGGGCGCGCTGGGTGATGGAGTCGGCGCACCACTGGTCGCCCGCCGCGCACTGGTCGTCGCCGGGGTAGACCTGGGCGGCGGTCAGTCCGGCCGCCTGCTTCAGGGTGCCGAGCAGCAGGTCCCGGCAGGCGGTGAGGCTGCCGTCACCGCAGTACGTGCGCGCCAGCGGGCCCTGTACGGGCTCTTTCAGCACCGCCCGGATGTCCTTGTCGACGTAGGACCACCAGCCGTACTGGAAGGCGCTGCCGGCGTGGGAGCCGGTCGGGCCGTGTCCGGCGGACGGGGCCTCGTCGACGGGCAGGTTGCGGGTGAGCGCGGTGTACAGGCCGGTGCCGAGGCCGGGCTCGAACTCGGCCTTGACCAGCAGCGGCCACCAGGCGTCCAGGACGCGGATGGCGTCCGCGTCGGCGTAGGTCCGGGAACCGGCGGAGGTCTCGGCGCGTCTGGCGCCCGCGGTCACCCACGCCTGGAGCTTGGCCACGGCAGCGGCGGCCGTGGGGTCGGTCACCGGCTGGGCGGTGACGACCTTGAGCAGCCTGGGCAGCACGTCCTCGGCACGCAGGTCGGCGAGGCCCGCGTCGGCCATGGCCCGGGTCAGCCCGGCCCGGGTCACCCCGCCGGCCGCGACGAGCTTCTTCACCCGGTCGTCGAGCAGGTCGCCGCGGTGCACCGAGCCCTCGCCCCAGGGCGCGGCGGCGTAGTCCTTCGCCTGCTTGTTGTTCCAGGAGATGTAGTAGTCCTGGTCGACGGAGTTCGGGTGGGCGGAGGCGGGGGTGTAGTCGGCGGTGTTCCCGGCCGGGTCCCAGCCCCGCCACTCGTAGGCGGGGGCCGCCCACACCGGGAAGTCGGCGTCGACCCCGTCCGCCCGGACCGGGTTGTCACCGCTGTTGTAGTACGCGGTGTGCTCGGAGTCGGCGTAGAACCAGTTGAAGGTGTAGTTGATGTGCCGGGCGGCGTTCTGGAAGTCCTGCGGGCCCTTGACGTAGTCGGGGTCGTTCAGCATCTGGAAGCCGATGATGGAGTCGGCCTCGTGCAGGTAGGAGGAGCGCAGGGTGGTGTAGGCGACCTTCTTGCCGCCGACGGTCGCCCGGTAGGCCACCGGCCCGTACTCGGTGCGCCAGACGCGCATGGTGTACGACCCCGCGGCGGTGCCGTCGGCCACGGTCGGCTTCCAGGCGTTCTTCTGCTCGACCTTCTCCATCGCGGTGCAGGTGCCGTGGAAGAGGTAGTGGTGGTCGTCCTGGCACAGTTCGACCGCGTAGGTGTCGATGATGTCCTGGCCGGAGGTGGTGGCGCTCCACGCGTAGTCCTGGCCGCGGCCGAGTTCGACGTACATGCTCAGGCCGGCGAAGGAGGCGCCGCGGGCGCTGATGCCGGGGCCCTGGATCTCCTGGAGCAGCAGCAGTTGCGGGGCGAAGTAGCCGGTCTGCGGTCCGAAGACGGCGATCGGGTGGCCGCTCGCGGTGTGCTTGCCGCTGACCACCAGGGCGTTGGACATGCCGCGCCGGGCGGAGCCGAGCGCGGTGCCGGCCGCGCCGGCCGAGGTCTTCGCGGCGCCCGCGGTGGCGGCGCTGCCGGTGCGGTCGTACACGAGCGGTTCCGGGGTCACCGAGCCGGCGTCGGGCAGGGCCGCGCCCTGGGGGTCGGCCGGTTTGGCGCCGTAGGGGAAGCTCTCGCCGTTGTGCACGGTGAGGACGGCCTCGGGGTCGTCGCGCTGGCGGAAGGACTCCCAGACCTTCGTGCCCTCCGCCACGCCGTACCTCTCCTGGGCGGCCAGCAGGGACAGCGCGTTGGCGACCTCTCCGCCGCCGCCGGAGCCGAACAGGGAGCCGATGACGGAGGCCAGCGCCACCAGGTCGGTGACCTTGAAGTGTTCTATGGTGCCGGCGTTGGTGATCGAGTCCTTGTGGCCGGTCAGGACGTACTCGCCGGGGAAGTAACGGCCCTTGTCGGAGGCGTCGATGTAGGCGTTGATGCCGTCGAGGTAGGCCCTGACGTCGGCGAGGGCCTGCTGGCCGCGGGCGCCGTTGTGCGCCACCGCGTTGTCGATCTGCGCCTGGAGGTCGGCCTCGGTGTAGGGCGCGTTGCGGTAGAACTGCTGCTCCAGGCCCTGGTTGGCGGGTGCGCCGCCCGCGAAGCCGGTGAGCTGTCCGCGTCCGACGTGCCGGAAGACGTCCATCAGCCAGAGCCGGTCCTGGGCCGCCGCGTATCCGGCGCCGAACTCGGTGCCGTAGCGGGTGGTGCCCGTGATGTGCGGCACGCCGGTCTTCTTGTCGCGGACGATGGTCACGTCCGTGCGGCCGGCCGGTTTCTCGGTGGAGGCGACCTGGTCGGCGGGGACGCCGAAGGAGGCGTCGTTGAAGAAGGTGTTGACGGTGGCGTCGGTCAGCGTCTTGTAGCCGGTGGCCAGACCGGCGTACGGGCCGAGCTGGTCGTCGGCGTGCGCCGGCTGGGTGCCGAAGGCCTGGTTGAGCAGGATCTGCGCGAGGGTCGCGGTGCCGTTCTCGCCGGGCGGCAGGATGTCCGAACACCGGCCTGCGCAATGGTCGTTGGGGGCAGCCGCGTCGGTCGCCGCCGCCGCGGTCCGTGTGAGGGGTGTGAGGAGACCGGCGACGAGGACGCATACGGACGCCGTCTTCAGGAACCCGGGGAGTCGGCGGAACGTTCTCAGACCGTCAGGGGCGGTACGTGGGGTTCGCCGTGGCATGGCAGCTCCAAGCGACTGGGGTGGCCGAACGTTACCGCCGGTTATCCCCACGTTTAAAGGTGAACATGCGTCACTTTCTGGAGTCCGCGAGGAGAACCGGAGAAGAGATGGAGCCGAATCGCCTGTCGATACGTCTATTCGGCGACGTCCGTGCGACGACGCCGAAGTGACCGCAGCGCAGGTACAGGTGTGACGGAGGTGCAGGGCGATGGCCGGTTTCCGGAGTCTGGCGAGACAGGTACGCGATCCGGACTGCGATCTGGCACTGCGGCGGTACTCGCTGCGCAAGTGCCTTGAGAAGTTCGCCCCTTACGGGCATCGGGCGACCTGGGACCATCTGTGCTCCCGGGCGGGGTTCGGCCCCGAGGACCGCTCGCCCGATCCGGCGCGGCTGGTGGCCGCGCTGGAGGAGCTGGAGGAGGCGCGTGACGTCTGGCTCGCCTACGAGACGGACTTCACCGAGCGGCGCAAGCGGGAGAAACACGACGGACTGCGCCGGCCGGGCAGCGTGGACGACTGGCACCGGCTCACCTGGGGCGGGTTCGGGGTCGCCTGGTGCGACGATCCGCGGGTGCACCCCCGGGCGCCGCTGGCGGAGGTGCTGCGCCGGCTGATCGCCGCGCTGGAGCGGGAGCCGGGCACGTCGTGCCCGGTGTGCGGCGGGGAACACCTGGTCTGGAAGTACGGCCTGGACCACGAGCCGTCGTCCGGCCCGGTCTGCACGGGCTGCGGCATCCTGGTCCCCCGCCCCGTGCTCAGCCCCCTGGCCCTCCGGCACGCGGGCCGGGGCCGCCAGCTGACACCGGCCTGACCACCGGTCCCGCCGAAGTGCGGGGGTGCGCAGGGGATGCCGCACCCCTCCGGCGGGAGGCCCACCGGGAGGCGGGTGGTGCCGTCCGTGGCCGCGGGCACCATCAAGACTTGGTGCAGGTGTGTCTCAACGGAAGCCGCTCGGCCGCCGACGACGCGGGCGTCCCGATGTCCCCGCGGGATCTGGCCCGTTCCGCCGCCGAGGCGGTGGCGGCCGGTGCCACCTCGGTGCATGTCCACCCCCGGACGCCGTGCGGGCACGAGAGTCTCTCCCCCCGTGTGGTCGGCCCGGCGCTGGAGGCGATACGGGCACGGGTGCCGGTACCGGTCGGCGTGACCACCGGCGCCTGGGCGGAGCCCGACCCGGCGGCCCGGCTCGACCGGGTGCGCTCCTGGACGGTGCTGCCCGACTTCGCCTCGGTCAACTGGCACGAGCCGGGCGCCGAGGCGGTCGCGGCGGAACTGCTGGCCCGGGGCGTGGGCGTGGAGGCGGGCATCTGGTCCGGCACCCGGGGAGCGGAGCGATTCGCGGCCTCGCCGCTCGGGCCGGAGGTGCTCAGGGTCCTGGCCGAGGTGACCGACCCGGACCCGGCGACGGCCGGGACGTCGGCACGGTCGCTCCTGGCGGAACTGGGGACGGCGCACGGCCGCCCGGTGCTGCTGCACGGCGAGGAGGGCGGCACCTGGCCGGTGCTCCGGCTGGCGGTCCGGCTGGGTCTGGCCACCCGGGTCGGCCTGGAGGACACCCTGCTGCTGCCGGACGGCCGACGGGCCGGGTCGAACGCCCGGCTGGTGGCGGAGGCGGTGGCCGAGCGGGCCCGGTTCCCGTACCGCGCCGGACGCACCGGCGGAGGGCGACGGTAGCGGCGCTCAGCGGCGCTCCGCCATGAGCCGGGACCCCGTCAGGCGCTCGCCGAACACGTCGTCCGGGTTGGACAGGGCGCAGGTCTTCAGGGACAGGCAGCCGCACCCGATGCAGTCGGTGAGCTGGTCGCGCAGCCGGTTCAACTGCTGGATGCGCTCCTCCAGTTCCGAGCGCCACTTCTCCGACAGCCGCGCCCAGTCCTCCCTGGTCGGCGTGCGCCCCTCCGGCAGTTCCGCCAGGGCCTCGCGGATCGTGGCGAGGGGGATGCCGACCCGCTGGGCCGCGCGGATGAAGGCGACCCGGCGCAGGGTGTCACGGCCGTACCGGCGCTGGTTGCCGGAGGTGCGCCGGCTGGAGATCAGGCCTTTGGACTCGTAGAAGTGCAGGGCGGACACCGCCGCTCCGCTGCGCGCGGACAACTGGCCGACGGTCAGCTCGTGGATCTTCTCGGGAATCTGGGGCACCCCTCAGAGATTACAGAGACCCCCGGCCGCACCGGCCCCGCGTCCGTTGACATCGCCCCGCCACCCGACCATGCTAAGCAGTTGCTTAGAGATGCGAGCGAGAGGCCGGGAACATGGCAGAACCGAGGACCTTCACCTCCCCCGACGAGCTGAAGGCGGCCGTGGGCGAGCAGCTGGGGTACACCGACTGGCTGGAGATCGACCAGAAGCGGATCGACCTGTTCGCCGAGGCGACCGGCGACCACCAGTGGATCCACGTGGACCCGGAGAAGGCCGCCGCCGGGCCGTTCGGGACCACCATCGCGCACGGCTATCTCACCCTGTCGCTGCTGCCCCTCTTCGGGCCGCGGCTCATCCGGGTGGAGGGCGTGAAGATGGGCGTCAACTACGGGACGAACAAGGTCCGCTTCCCCTCCCCCGTGCCCGTGGGCTCCCGGCTGCGCGCCACCGGGACGATCACCGGCGTCGAGGACGTCACCGGCGGTGTGCAGGTGACGGTCGCGTTCACCGTGGAGCGCGAGGGCGGCGACAAGCCGGTGTGCGTCGCGGAGTCGGTGTCGCGGTACTACCTGTAGGCCGCGCGGCGCCCGTACCCCCTCGGGACCTAGCGGGCCCCGACCATCCGCAGGACGAGGTCGGCGTAGAGCGCGCCGACCTCCTCGGGGGTGCGCGGGCCGTCCACGTTGAACCAGCGGGCCACGTCGATGCACAGCGACAGCACGGCGAGCGTGGTGCCCCGCACGTCCAGGACGTCGAACTCGCCGGCGGCCACGCCGTCCTCGATGATCCGGCGCACCTCGGCGTCCACCTGGCGGCGCAGCGCGACGATCTCCGCGCGGGCCTCGGGGCCGAGGGCGTCCAGCTCGTACTGCACGACCCGGGCGGTGGTGCGCCGTCCCGCGTGCCAGCGGACGAAGGAGCTGACCGCGTCGGCCAGCCGCTCCTTGGCACTGCCCTCGCGGCGGGCCGCGGTGCGCAGGATGCCGAGGGCCTTGTCGTGGCCGATCCGGCTGATCCGGTGGAGCAGCTCTTCCTTGGTCTTGTAGTGGATGTACAGCGCGGCCGGGCTCATGCCGGCGCGGCCCGCGATGTCCCGGGTCGTCGTGGCGTGGTAGCCGCGCTCGGCGAAGGCCTCCACGGCGGCGACGAGCAGCCGCCGGGCCGCGTCCGGGGTGACCTCTTCCCACGGCTCCACTTCGCCGCCGGTCGTCTCCTCCGCCGTACTCATCGCTCGCTCGCCCCTCTCGGTGACAGGAGCACCACCATACCGCCGACGGTGAGCGGTCGCTTAGCGCGGCCGCTCAGACCTTGTCGAAGGGGTCGTGCTCGGCGAGCAGCTTCTCCAGCCGGGCCTGGTCGACCCGGCTGACCAGCTGCCCGGCCTCCTGCCGGTCGCGGATCACCTTGGCGAGGGTGAAGGCGGAGGTGACGAGGTACAGCACGGCGATCGCCAGGAAGCCGCGGACCCAGGCGCTCGCCTCCAGCCGGAGGATGCCGATGCCGGTGGCCGCCATGGCGACCGCGAAGGATGCCACCGCCTGGCCGTAGAAGGCGGCCGTGCTCTGCTGTCTGACCGGTGCGTCGCTCATGGACCCAGCTTCGGCGGACGCGGGCCCGGGGACATCCGCCGGAATACTCAGGCGGGTACTCAGAACGCCGAGACGCCGGTCAGGGCACGCCCGATGAGCAGCTTCTGGATCTGGCTGGTGCCCTCGTAGAGCGTCATCACGCGGGCGTCGCGCAGGAGCTTGCCGACCGGGTACTCGTCGATGTAGCCGTAGCCGCCGAAGACCTGGAGGGCGTTGTTGGCGGCGCGGACGGCGGCCTCGGAGGCGAACAGCTTGGCCTTGGAGGACTCCACGGCGAACGGCTCGCCGCGGTCGATCAGATCGGCGACCCGCCAGGTCAGCAGCCGGGCCGCGTCGACGTCGACGGCGATGTCGCTGAGCAGTTCCTGCACCAGCTGGTGGTGGGCGATGGGGGTGCCGAACTGCTCGCGCTCCCCCGCGTACGCCACGGCCGCGTCCAGCGCGGCCTGGGCTATCCCGACGCAGCCGGCGGCCACCGACATCCGTCCCTTGGCGAGCGCGGACATGGCGACGTTGAAGCCCTTGCCCTCCGCGCCGACCATGGCGGAGGCGGGCACCCGCACGTCCTGAAGGACCAGTTCGGCGGTGGCCTGGCCGCGCAGGCCGAGCTTGCCGTGGATGGTGCGGCGGCTCAGGCCGGGCGTGTCGGTGGGGATCAGGAAGGCGGACACGCCCTTGTGGCCGGGGGCGTCGGTGGAGCGGGCGAAGAGCAGGACGACGTCCGCCCAGGTGCCGTTGGTGATGAACATCTTGCTGCCGTTGACCACGTAGTCGTCGCCGTCGCGCACGGCGCGGGTGGTGAGGCTGCCCGCGTCGGAGCCGGTGCCGGGCTCGGTGAGGCCGAAACAGCCGACGTACTCGCCCGCGGTGAGCCCGGGCAGCCAGCGCCGCTTCTGCTCCTCGCTGCCCCAGGCGGCGATCGTCTTGGCGACGAGCCCGAGGGAGACGGACACGATGCCGCGCACGGAGGAGTCGCCGCGGCCCAGTTCCTCGGTGACCAGGCAGTACGCGAGATGGTCGCCGCCCGAGCCGCCGTACTCCTCGTCGACGGTCAGCCCCAGGAAGCCGACGTCGCCGAGCTTCTTGACGATGCCCCGGTCCACCTCCTCGGCGCGGTCCCAGGCGACCACGTGCGGGGCGATCTCGCGCTCCACGAAGTCCCGGGCGAGCTGCCGTACGGCCGCCTGCTCCTCGCTGAGCCCCAGGTTCACCACGAGATCACCCCACACCGAACGCGTCCGTCGATTGAATCTTGAAAGCCGTACATTTAAATTAGCACTGCTAGTTTCCGGCTCGCAGCCCTACTATGTGCGCCATGGCCCGACCGCGCAAGCCCCTCCTCAGCCCCGACCGGATCGTCGAAACGGCCCGGGACCTCGTGGACCGGGAGGGCCTGGCGGCCGTCTCCACCCGGCGCCTGGCCGCCGAGCTGGGGGTGAGCGGGCCCTCGCTCTACAACCACTTCCGCACCAAGGACGAGATCCTGGAGGCCGTCGCGGACTCGGTGAGCGCGCAGGTCGACCTGTCGATGTTCGAGGACGGCCGGGACTGGCGGACCGCGCTGCACGACTGGGCCGTCTCCTACCGGGCCGCCCTGCGCGACCACCCGAACATCGTCCCGGTCCTCGCCCGGGGCCCCGGCCGCCGCCCGGCCGCGCTGCGGCTGGCCGACGCGGTCTACGGCGCGATGGTCGACGCGGGCTGGCCGCCGGCCCAGGCGACCTCCATCGGCGCGCTGATGCGGTACTTCATCATGGGCTCGGCACTCGGGTCGTTCGCCGGCGGCTTCGTGGACGACGCCAGCGCCTACGACCCGGCCGACTACCCCCACCTCGGGCAGGCCCATCTGCTCGCCGAGCAGCAGGAGAAGATCGACGAGCGGGCCTTCGAGGCGGGGCTCGGCGCGCTGCTGGACGGGCTGGCGCAGCAGTACGAGCGGGTACGGGTGTGACACTTCGGCGACCGCCGAAGCAACGGCGCCCCATGCTGGGGACATGAGCACCGAGGAACCCCGGGCCGCCGGCCTCGCCGCGCTGGCCGGACTGATCGCCGACCGGACGCGGGCCGCCTGCCTGCTGGCGCTGCTGGACGGGCGGGCGTGGACGGCCGGTGAGCTGGCCCGGCACGCCGGGGTGGCCCCCTCCACGCTGAGCGAGCACCTGGACCGGCTGGTGGCCGGCGGGCTGCTCGTCCAGGAGCGGCAGGGGCGGCACCGGTACGTACGGCTGGCCGGCGCGCGGGTGGCCCAGCTGGTGGAGGACCTCGCCGCGCGGGTGTCCCCGGATCAGGCGCGGCGCCCGCCCCGGGGGCTGCGCGAGGCGCGCGCCGGGGCCGCCATGGCCCGGGGGCGCACCTGTTACGACCATCTCGCCGGGCGGCTGGGCATCGCGGTGACCGACGCGCTGACCGAGCGGGGGCTGCTGCGGCGGGACACCGGGTTCGCGCTGACCGACGCGGGCCTGGAGTGGTTCGGCGCGGCCGGCATGCCGCTCGACCCCTCCGGGCGCCGCCCGCTGGCCCGCGCGTGCCTGGACTGGACCGAACGCCGGCCGCACCTCGCGGGGGCCGCCGGCGCGGCGCTGTGCCGGCGGGCGCTGGAGGCGGGGTGGTGCGTGCGGGTGGGCGGCGGGCGGGCCGTGCGGATCACTCCGGCGGGCGAGCAGGCCCTGTCCGGTCTGCTCGGCATCCCGTCCGGTGCGCTGCGGTGAGGGCCGGCGTCAGAACACCACCACCGCCCGGCCCCCCTTCCCCGCGAGCATGTTGTCGAAGGCCGCCGGGATGTCCTCCAGGGTGATGCGGTCGGTGACCAGGGCGGACAGGTCGAGGCGGCCCTGCCTGACGTGGTCCGCGAGGACCGGCACGTCGCGGGACGGGTCCGTGTTGCCGTAGACGCAGCCCGACAGGGTGCGGCCCCAGTGGAAGAGTTCCAGGGCGTTGAAGGTGACCTGCTGGTCCTTGCCGCCGATGCCGACGACCGTGGTCCGGCCGCCCCGGCGGGTGGACTCCCAGGCCGCGCGGATGGAGACGGCGCGGCCCGCGCACTCCACGGCCACGTCGACGCCCTGCTTGCCGGTGAGGGCGCGGATCTCGCGGGGCGTGGTGTCGGAGGCGAGGACGTAGTCGGTGGCGCCGGCCGCGCGGGCCAGTTCCTCCTTCGCGGGCGTGACGTCGACGGCGACGATGCGGGACGCGCCGGCGATCCGGGCCGACTGGATCGCGGCGAGGCCCACTCCGCCGACGCCGAACACGGCGACGGTCTCGCCGGGCCGGACCCCCGCCGAGTAGTGGACGGCGCCGTAGCCGGTGAGGACCGCGCAGCCCAGGAGGGCGGCGTCGACGGGCTCCACCCCGTCCGGCACCGGCAGCACACAGGACGCGGAGACCACCGTCTCCTCGGCGAACGCGGCCACGTTCAGGCCGGGGTGCAGCTCGGTGCCGTCGGCGGTGCGGGCGTAGACGTCGGCGGAGCCGTTCAGCGCGTTGCCGCAGAGCCAGACCTCGCCGAGCGAGCAGGCGTGGCAACTTCCGCAGGCGGGCGCCCAGTTGAGCACCACCGGGCTGCCGGGGGCGACATGCGTGACGCCCTCGCCGACGGCGATCACCGTGCCGGCGCCCTCGTGACCGAGGACGGCCGGGACCGGCACCCGCATGGTGCCGTTGGACAGGGACAGGTCGGAGTGGCAGACGCCGGCGGCGGCGAGGCGGACCCGGACCTGTCCGGGACCGGGGTCGGGCAGCTCGATGCCGGTGATCTCCAGCGGTGCGCCGACGGCGGGCAGGACGGCGGCTCGTACGGCCATGGTCGCGGACTTCCTTAGAACTGGAGGGACTTGGTCTGCAGGTACTCGGCGAGTCCGTGGCTGCCGAGTTCGCGGCCGACGCCGGACTGCTTGTAACCGCCGAAGGGCGCGAGGGGGTTGAACCGGCCGCCGTTGATGTCGACCTGCCCGGTGTCCATCCGGCGGGCGAAGGCCACCGCCTCGGCCTCCTCGGCGGCCCAGACGGCGCCCGCGAGGCCGTACACCGTGCTGTTGGCGATGCGCAGGGCGTCCTCCTCGTCCTCGTAGCGCAGGATCGTGAGGACCGGGCCGAAGATCTCCTCCTGGGCGATCGTCATCTCCGGGGTGACGTCGGCGAAGACGGTCGGGCTGACGAAGTAGCCGCGCTCGCGCGGGGCTTCGGGGCCGCCCGCCACCAGCCGGGCGCCCTCGGCGATACCCTTCTCGATGTAACCGCGCACCCGGGCCTGCTGCTTGGCGTTGACCACCGGGCCGATCCGGTCGCCGTACTTGGCGGCGGCGGTGGCGGCCATCCCGACGGCCTCGGCGTACTGGTCGCGGTGGACCAGCATGCGGGTCCAGGCGCTGCACGTCTGGCCGGAGTTGGACATCACGTTGGCGACGCCGACGTTCACGGCGCGGGCGAGGTCGGCGCTCGGCAGGATGACGTTGGCGGACTTGCCGCCGAGTTCCAGGGCGACCTTCTTCACGGCGGCGCCCGCCACCGCGCCGATCTGCCGGCCGATCGCGGTGGAGCCGGTGAAGGAGACCAGGTCGACGCCGGGGTGCTCGGCGAGGGCCTGCCCGGCGACCGGGCCGAGGCCGGTGACCAGGTTGAACACGCCCGCGGGCACGCCCGCCTCGTGCACCGCCTCGGCGAACAGCTGGGCGACGAGCGGGGTGTCCTCGGCGGGCTTGAGGACGATCGTGCAACCGGCGGCGAGGGCCGGGGCGACCTTGGCGACGATCTGGTGGAGCGGGTAGTTCCAGGGGGTGATCGCGGCGACCACGCCGATGGGCTCGTGCAGGATGGTGGAGTTGCCGACCTTCTCCTCGAAGGAGTGGCGCGCGGCCAGTTCGGCGAAGGAGGCGGCGACCGCGAGGGGGACGGCCGCGTGCACGGCCTCGGAGAACTTCGGCGGCGAGCCCAGCTCGGCGGTGACCGTCGCGACGATCTCGTCCTTGCGCTCGGTCAGGGCGCGGTGCAGGGCGGCGAGGCGGGCGGCGCGCTCGGCCGGGGGTGTGGCGGCCCAGGGGGGCAGGGCGGCGCGCGCGGCCCTTACGGCGGTGTCGACGTCCAGCGCGCCGCCTGCCGGGACCTTGCCGATGACCTGCTCGTCGGCGGGGTTGACGACCTCGATCACGTCCCCGCTCCCGGCGGGGCGCCAGGCGCCGTCGATGTACAGGGCGTCATGTGCCTTCATGCTGTGTCCTCCCGGCGGGTCCACGTCGTCCGGCACACAAACTAGCGGTGATAGTTTTGCCGCGCCAGACATTCCCGGACCCTGGGCCCACCGGGACATCATCGCGGACGGCCCGGCCTGCGCGAACGGCCCGGCCGACACGAACGGCCCGGCCGGCGCGGACGCCGGGTCCGCCGCACGGCCGGGCCGCCGGTTCACTGGCCGCCGGTCAACTGGACTCCGGTCGGCTGGATGCCCGTTCCCTGGACGCCGGTTCACCGGCCGCCGGTCTCCGGGGCGCGCCCGCCGCTCACTTCGCCGCGGTCAGATGGGCGAAGACCACCACGTTGCTGGTGTAGCCGGTGCGCCGGCTGAACAGGCCGCCGCAGGTCATGATCCTCAGCTCCGGGCGCCCGGTCGCGCCGTAGACCTCCCGGTCGGGGAAACCGGCCTTGTCGTAGACCTTCACCCGGTCCACGGAGTAGACGGCGGTACGCCCGTCCGCCCGCCGCACCTCGACGGCCTTGCCGGGCTCGACCGAGGCGAGCCCGGCGAACACCGCGGCTCCGCTGCGGGTGTCGCGGTGGCCGACGGCGACCGCGGTGCCCGCCTCGCCCGGCGTGGGGCCGCCCGCGTACCAGCCGACCAGCCGGGGCTGGTCCACCGGCGGCGTCTCCAGCTCCCGGTGGGCGTCCAGGCGGAGCGGGACGATCGGGGCGTCGATCCCCAGGGAGGGCACGCGGAAGGAGGTCGGCCGGGACCGGGGCAGCGGGCGGGGCGGCGGGGCGGGCGGCGCGGCCGGGGCCGCCGCCTCGGCCGCGCCGCCCGCCCGGCCGGCCGTGGCCGGTCCGTCGGGTCCCCCGCAGCGCGAGCCGACCGCCACCAGGACGGTCACCAGCACGGCCGTCCGCGCGAGGCGGTAGGCGCGGGTCCGGTACCAGGGCCTGCGCCGTCTACGCGGCGCCATGGGGCCGGCGGCGGATCAGCCGGACGTACACGGCGGCGCTGACGGCGACCAGGCCCACGGCCGCCGCGGCGGCCACCGGGGAGTACGCGGCGGCCGTGTCGATGAGGCCGCCGCCGCCCGCGTGCACACCGCCCCTCGGGCCGTCGTGGTCGCTCTGGCCCCAGGAGCCGTTGTCCTGGTGCTCCCCGTCGTGCTGCTGGTGGTCCTCGATCTGGCCGCCGGGCGCGCCCTCCACCTTGCCGTCGTGGCAGTTGACGCGGAAGACCTTCTCCTTCAGGGCCGGGGGCGCCCCCACCGTCCAGCTGATCTTGTACTGTCCGTCGGCCAGCCCGAGCGGGTCGGTGTGCCCGGCGCCGCCGGCCAGCTGGATGATGCCGGTCACGGTGGCGGCGGTGGGCAGCGGGGGCTGGGGCGTGATCGTGTACGCGATGCTGGTCAGGGTGTCGAAGTTGACGGCCTCCAGGAAGAACTTGCAGACCACCGGGTCGTCCTTGGCCGAGCCGATGAACGAAGGGGGGTTGGTGGAGCGGGCGTTGTGGATCCTGATGTCGCCGTTCTCCCCCTGGGCCGCCGCGTTCGGCGCCGCCACCCACGACGCGCCCGCCGCGGCCAGGGCGGTGAGGACGACGGTGGCGCCCGCGCGGGAGCCGGCTGCACGGGGGAGTGTCAGGGTGGGCATGCGCAATCCTCCGGGTTCAGACGATTTTCATACAAATCGCTCTTTCGCCTGGACACTGCCTCAAGGACCGCGCGGCTCCCGGCAACGGGGCCGGGCGCGCCGTCAGATATCGCTCGTGCGGCGCAGTCCCCGGCCCTCGCGCCGCTTCCCCGTCACCCGTCCGGCCCCCTCCCGGGGCGCTCCGGAGGAGCGCAGCGCCACCCCGGAGGAGGCCAGCAGCAGCCCGCCCAGCATCAGGAACGGCGCCGCCACCCCCGCCACCCCGGCGACCAGGCCCGCGGCGGCCGGGGCGGCGACCTGGCCCAGCCGGTTGCCGGTCAGCCGCAGGGCGAGCGCGGTGGAGCGGGCCTCCTCGGGCGCCGCCTGCACCACCGTCGTCATCGACAGCGGCTGGCCCACGCCCAGACAGAAGCCGAGGAGGGTGAGCATCACGCCGAGCACCCACACCGGCACCGGCAGCGCGACCCCCGCGCACAGCAGGGCCGCCAGCAGACAGGTCCCGGTGAGCAGCGCGGTCCTGCCGAGCAGCCGCAGCAGCGGGGTGAGGACGAGCCGGCAGGCGATGGTGGCGCCGGCCCGCAGGGCGAGCAGGACGCCGATCACCGCGGGGGCGATGCCCCGGTGCTCGCCGACCACCGGCAGATAGGCGGTGAGGATGTCGGTCGCGGACAGCACCGAGAGGCTGATCAGCATGCCCGCGGGCACACCCCGGGCGCGCAGGATGCCCGCGACCGGCACCCGCCCGCCGCGCGGCGCGCGCGCCGGACCCGCCGTGCGGTCCTCGATCCGCCACAGCGCGGTGAACGCGACGGCGGCGCCCGCGCCCGCCGTGACGAGGGCGAGCGCGCTGCTGTGCGCCAGGCCGGGACCGCCGACGAGGGCGCCCGCGGCGAGCGGGCCGACGAGCTGGCCGAGGGAGGCGCCGATGGTGAAGTGGCCGAAGTTGCGGTCCTGTTCGTGCGGCGCGGACTGGCGGGCCACCAGCGACTGGGCGCCGATCACGAAGCACAGGTGGCCGAGGCCCATCACCCCGCTCCACAGGGCCATCGCCCACAGGGAGCCGGCCAGTCCGCTCAGGACGCAGCCGCCCGCGATGAGGACCACGCCCGCGGGCAGCAGGGGCGCGCAGCGGCCGTGGTCGGTGCGACGGCCGAGCGGTACGGCGGCGAACAGCGGCAGCAGCGCGTAGACACCGGCGATGACGCCGACCGCCCGTTCGTCGGCGCCCAGCGCGAGGGCCCGGTAGGAGACGGCGGGGCGGGCCATCGACACCGCCCCCTGGGCGCAGCCGAAGGCGATGACGAGGCGGAGCAGCCAGCCGCGGTTTCCACCGGGCGCCATGGGCGCGGTCCTTTCCGAGGTGATCAGACGATGCCGAACAGGAGCGCCGAGCCGAGCACCACCAGGGAGGTGAGCGCGGCCCACTTCACTACGAACCGGGTGTGGTCGCCGAACTCCACCTTGGCCATGCCGACCAGGACGTAGACGGCCGGGACGAGCGGGCTGGACATGTGCAGCGGCTGGCCGGCGATCGAGGCGCGGGCGATCTCCAGCGAGGAGACGCCGTGCGCCTGGCCCGCCTCGGCGAGCACCGGCAGGACACCGAAGTAGAAGCCGTCGTTGGACATGAAGTAGGTGAGCGGGATGCTCAGCACGCCGGTGACCAGGGCCATGTGCGGGCCCATGCCGTCGGGGATGTTGCCGACCAGCCACTCGGCCATGTGGTCGACCATGCCGGTGCCCTGCAGGACGCCGGTGAAGACGGCGGCGGCGAACACCATGCCGGAGACGTTGAGGACGTTCTCCGCGTGGGCGGCGATCCGGGCCTTCTGGTCCGGCATGTGCGGGAAGTTGACGGTCAGCGCGAGGGCGGCGCCGAGCAGGAACAGCACCGGGATCGGCAGCCACTCCATGATCATGGCGGTGAGCAGGACGACCGTGAGCAGCGCGTTGAACCAGTACAGCTTCGGGCGCAGGGTGGGGCGGTCCGGGTCCAGGCCCTGGAAGCCGTCGTCGTCGGCGGGCTCCCCGGGCAGGTCCGCGCCGGCGCCGGGACCGCCGGCCTTGGCGCCGGGGGCGGCGCCGACCAGCACCGTCTCGGTCTCCTCCACCAGCACCTCGTCCAGCGTGAGCACGCCGAGCCGCTTGCGCTCGCGGCGGCCGAGGACGTAGGCGAGGACGAGGACGAAGAGCAGGCCCATGGCGAGGGCCGGGATCATCGGTACGAAGACGTCGCTCGCGTCCACCTTCAGCGCGGTGGCGGCGCGGGCGGTGGGGCCGCCCCAGGGGAGCGTGTTCATCACGCCGTTGGCCATGGCGGCGACGCCGGTCATGACGACCAGGGACATCTTCAGCCGCTTGTAGAGCGGGTACATCGCCGAGACGGTGATCATGAAGGTGGTGGAGCCGTCGCCGTCCAGGGAGACGATCGCGGCGAGGACCGCCGTGCCGACCACGATCCGCAGCGGGTCGGCCTTGCAGAACTTCAGGATGCCCCGCACGACCGGGTCGAAGAGGCCGACGTCGATCATCACACCGAAGTAGACGATCGCGAACATGAGCATCGCCGCGGTGGGGGCGAGGCTGGTGACGCCGTCGATGACGTAGTCACCGAGTTTGCCGCCCTTGCCCACGAACACGCAGAACAGCGCGGGGATGAGCACGAGCGCCGCGATCGGCGACATCTTCTTCAGCATGATCAGGACCAGGAAGGTCGCGATCATGGCGAAGCCGAGGATGGTCAGCATGAAATGGATACCTAACGTTCGCCCTTGAACATCCCACCTGGGGGTCGGCGGTGCGATGACGTTAGGTCCGTTCAACCGGCGTTAACAAGATGTTGACGTGCGAGCAATAAGCGCAAAAGTCCAGGTCAGGCGCGGGGCCGGTCAGTCGAGTACGCGGGCCAGGTAGGCTCGCAGCAGCTCCCGGGTCTCCGCGATGACCGCCTCGTCGCCCTGCGGGTCGATCCGGAAGGCGAGTTGCACGAGGGTGTCGGCGCTCTCCACGGCGACCAGGAAGACCCGCCGCAGATCCGTGTCGGGGGTGCGGCCGAGGTAGCCGGCGAGCAGCTCGGTGAGCCGGTCGGAGACGCGGGTGTTGGGCTCGTCGTGGCGGCAGCCGACCGGGATCTGATTGCCGAAGTCGACCAGCGAGAAGCCCGGCGCGGTGCGCTTCATGGCGAGGTACTCGTCCAGGACGGCGTCCATGGCGGCCCGCCAGTCGCCCGTGCGGGCCTTGTCCAGCCGCTCGGTGACGCGTTCGACGTACCGCTCCAGATTGCGCTGGGCGAGGGCGTCGGCCATCTCCCGTTTGTTGCCGAAGAAGCGGTAGACCGAGCCGATGGGGACGCCGGCGCGCTGGGCCACGGCGCGGGTGCTCAGGGCGTCGTAGCCGACCTCGTCGAGGAGGCCGGCACAGGCGTCGAGGATCCGGGTGAGCCGCTCGGCGCTGCGCCGCTGGACGGGCGCGCGACGGAGCGATGTCGCGTGGGGCACGGGCTTCATGATGCCTTTCCGCCGGAGTTAGGTAAACCTTCCTCAGAGTACGCAGCAGGCCGGCCAGGCACTCATCCACCGACCCGACCGCACGCGGGGACGACACACACCGGGCACGTCACCGCACACGGCGACCAGCGCCCACACCGCTCATGTCCCCCACGGGACGACCTCGCCCACCGGCCGACGGGACGCCTTGGACCAGGGGACCGCCCCGGCCGACGGGACGCCTTGGACCAGGGGACCGCCCCGGCCGACGGAACGCCCTGGACCAGGGACCACCCCGACCGACCCCGGCCACCGGACCACCACCGGCCGCCGGTCGACCCCGGCCACCGGACCACCACCGGCCGCCGATCGGCCTCGGCCACCGAACCCCGGCACCTCCCGCGCCGGGCCCGCCGGAGCAACCGGCACTCCGCCGCCGCGGCCGGAACCCCGCCGGGCCGACCGCCCCCGCCGAGCCGGCCGAGCCGCCCGCCAATCCGGCCCGGCCGCCCGCCGACAAGGCCGGTCCCGCTCCCCGCGCGGCCAGGCCCTCGTACAGCCGGGCCCGCCCGCCGGATCCGCCACCGCCTTTCCCCGCCGCGCGCCCCTCCCCCTCCGTCAGGCTCACGCGGTCGGTGTGACGTTCGGGGAGCGGTGCGGGTGGGTTTCCGCGTCGGAGACCGTGATGTCGGCGGTGCTTTCGATCGGCTTGCCGTGGACCGCCCACACCGTGCCGTCGTCGGCGTACAGCCGGGCCGTGATCTGGTGGGTGCCGTGCGGGACGCGGTCGGCGGCCAGGTGGTAGGAGGGGGTGTGCAGCCGGGCGACCCGGTGGCCGTCGACGTAGAGATGGACGAGCCCGCGCCCGAGGGCGGCGGCCGGCCGGGTGCCGGGCGCCGAGCAGCGGAAGTGACGCAGCCTCAGCCGGACGTCCCAGCCGCCGGCCGAGTCCGGGGCGACCTCGACGGCGACGCCGGGCGCGTTCTTCGCGGGCACCTCGCGCAGGTTGCGGCCCGCCTCGTCGGTGCTGTCCAGCACGGATCCCACGGGCGAGGGCGAGACCGTGCCCTCGTGCGCCTCACCGGTTGCGCAGGCCGCCGCTCCCCACGGCAGCAGGACGCACACCACGAGCGCGGTGAGCCGCCCGCGCGTCCACTTCTTCCACGACATGATCCGGAGCGTAGAACAGCGCCCCGGCGCCCGGATCCGCCTCAGGTCTGGTTCGCCCCCTACCTCGGAGGGAGGACCGGGAACCCTCTTGCGCGGACCCCCGCTCATTCCTACGGTGAGCCATAGGAATCGGGAGCGCGAGGAGCGAACATGAGCGGGGACACGCGGAAGACCGCCGAGGGGCTGTCGTATCTGACCGGGTTCGGCAATGAGCACGCCTCGGAGGCGGTGCCGGGCGCCCTGCCCGAGGGCCGCAACTCGCCGCAGCGCGCACCGCTCGGCCTGTACGCGGAGCAGCTGAGCGGCTCGGCGTTCACCGAGCCGCGCGCGCACAACCGGCGCTCGTGGCTCTACCGCATCCGCCCCTCGGCCGCCCACCCGCCGTTCACCCGCACCGGCAACGGCGCGCTGCGCACGGCCCCCTTCACCGAGACGGTGCCCGACCCCAACCGGCTGCGCTGGAACCCGCTGCCCGAGCCGCCGGCCGGCACCGACTTCCTCGGCGGGCTGTGGACGCTGGGCGGCAACGGCGACGCGACGCAGCGCACGGGCATGGCCGTGCACCTGTATCACGCCAACGCCTCGATGGAGCGCGTCTTCTCCGACGCCGACGGGGAGCTGCTGATCGTGCCCGAGCGCGGCGGGCTGCTGCTGCACACCGAGTTCGGCCGGCTGCGTGTGGAGCCGGCCCATGTGGCGCTGGTCCCCCGTGGGGTGCGCTTCCGTGTGGAGCTGCTGGACGACTCCGCGCGCGGTTATGTGTGCGAGAACTACGGGGCGCCGTTCCGGCTGCCCGACCTCGGTCCCATCGGCGCCAACGGCCTCGCCAATCCCCGGGACTTCCAGGCGCCGGTCGCCGCGTACGAGGACGTCGAGGGCCCGGTGGAGGTGGTGAACAAGTTCTGCGGCAACCTGTGGACGGCCACCTACGACCACAGCCCCCTGGATGTGGTCGCCTGGCACGGCAACCATGTGCCGTACGTCTATGACCTGCGCCGGTTCAATGTGATCGGCACCATCTCCTACGACCACCCGGACCCGTCGATCTTCACGGTGCTGACCTCCCCGTCGGACACCCCGGGCCTGGCCGGTGTGGACTTCGTGGTCTTCGCGCCGCGCTGGCTGGTGGGCGAGGACACCTTCCGGCCGCCGTACTTCCACCGGAACGTGATGAGCGAGTACATGGGCCTGATCGAGGGCGCCTACGACGCCAAGGCGGAGGGTTTCGTGCCCGGCGGCGGCTCGCTGCACAACATGATGTCGGCGCACGGCCCGGACCGGGAGACGTTCGACCGGGCGAGCGCGGCCGAGCTGCGGCCGCACAAGGTGGACGACGGGCTGGCCTTCATGTTCGAGACCCGCTGGCCGGTGGCCCTCACCCCGCACGCGGCCGGCGCGGACCACCTCCAGCGGGGCTACGACGATGTGTGGCAGGGACTTCAGCGGCACTTCCGGGGATGACGTCCGCCGTTGCGCGGGAGGTTCCCCGCCGGGTACGGATAGCGGGGTGACCTCCTTCGCCCCGGACTCCATCGTCCTGAACCGCAAGCTGCCGCTGTGGTACCAGGTGTCGCAGTCGCTGCGCGCCTCGATACTGGGCCGCTCCCCCGAGGACCCGCTGCGTCTGCCCACCGAGGAGCGGCTGGCGGAGCACTACGGCGTGAGCGTGCTGACCATGCGGCAGGCGCTGAAGGAACTGGAGGACGAGGGGCTGATCAGCAGGCACCGGCGGCGCGGCACGTTCATCGAGCCCGGGGTGCGGCGCGGGGCGCCGGTGCGGCTGCTGGGCTCGGTGGACGCCATCGTGGCCCAGCAGTCCGGGATGACGACCGAGCTGCTGGCGCACGGGCGGGTGCCGGTGCCGGCCGCGCTCGCCGAGTACTTCCCGGACCTCGCGGAGGTGGCGGCGTACCACCGGCTGCGCGGCGACGAGAAGACCGGGGAGCCGACCAACCACGCCGTCAACCACGTCCGGCCCGACCTGGCCGAGCGGATCGACCCGGACGACCTGGTGCGCTGGCCGATGACCAAGGTGCTGCGGGACGTGGTGCGGGCCGACATCAGCCGGATCACCGACACGGTGCAGGCGCGGCTCGCCGACCCGGAGACGGCGCGGCTGCTCGATGTGCCGCTGCTCAGCCCGATCCTGCACTACACCGGGGTGACGTACGACAGCGAGGGGCGGGTGCTGGACGTGGCCGTCATCCACTACCGGGGGGACCGGTTCTCCTTCACGGTCACTCTCGACGCCACCTGAACCGGGGGCGGGTGAGGCCGTACGATGCCGACCGTGACGCATGACGACGCTCCGCCGCTGGCGGACCTCATGCCGTGGTCCGTCGCACCGCTGCGGCCGGGCCGCCACTGGCCGACGGCGCCCGATCCGGGCTCGCTGCGGGCCCGCTGGGAGACGCTGCTGAGGGCCGAGGGGGCGGACCGGGAGGCCCTGTTCGAGCCGACCCGGGCGCGTGCGCTCACCTCGGCCGTGGCGCAGTTGCCCGGTCAGTCCACCGGTACCGGACGGCTGGCCCGGGCCGAGGGTCCCTGCGCGGAGCCGGTGCGGGTGCTGGCCGCGCCGTTCGACGAGCGGTGGCTGATCCCGGACCACCGGCTGATCGACACGGCCCGCCCGGAGCTGTGGCGGGTCGCGGACGCGCGGCAGGTGTTCACGGCCGGGACGGGGGACGCGGACCTCCCGCTGCTGGCGACCCCGCTGCTGCCCACGCTGCGCACCGGCCGGATCCGCCCGCTGTACCGCCGCCCCGGCGGCGCCGAACCGAACCTGGCCCCGGGCCTGGTGGACCTGCTGTCCGTCCGCCTGGGCGCACGCCCCTCGGCGGCGGACGTGCTGGCGTGGATCGTGGCGACGGTCCGCCCGGACCTGACCGTGCCGCTCACCGACGACGCCGGTCTGTGGACGGCCGGGGTGGAGCTGGGCCGCCGGATGCTGTGGCTGATGTGCCGGGACGGGGAGCGGCCCAGGCTGCCCGGTGGCCGCCGGCCGTACGTCCGGGCGCCGCTGCCGGCCCGTCCGGGGACCCTCCGGTACGACCCCGAGGAGGAGACCCTGCACCTGGACGGGGGCCGGATCTCTCCCGTCCCGGCCGAGGCGTGGGAGTTCGAGGTGGCCGGGGTGCGGGTCCTGGAGTCCTGGTTCGCGGCCCGTACCGCGCCGGCCGAGCCGGGCACGCTCGCCGCGATCCGCCCGGCGGCCTGGCCGCAGGGCTGGACGTCGGAGCTGCTGGAGTTGATCACGGTCCTCGCGCTGCTGGCCGAGACGCGGGCGCCGCGTGCCCGGTTGCGGCCGGTGTCGGCGGTGAC
This sequence comes from Streptomyces sp. SudanB182_2057, assembly GCF_964272715.1. Lineage (NCBI taxonomy): Bacteria > Bacillati > Actinomycetota > Actinomycetes > Kitasatosporales > Streptomycetaceae > Streptomyces > Streptomyces sp. SudanB182_2057. Next base: position 6,495,674 of record NZ_OZ186798.1, on the reverse strand, counting down.
GGCGGGCGAGCTGCGGCGGGCGGGCGTACTCCCCGTCCCGGAGTCCGCCCGGCGTCCGGCGTCGGTGCTGGACCATCAGGAGGAGGGCCCGGAGGGGCAGTTCGCGCTGCTCTAGGGATGCGGGGCGGCTTACGGCACCCGCGCGATCGGGCCGAGCGGCGCCGGGCACTCTCCTCGTCGATCACGGCTGGCGGCGCCCGCACTGCTGACAAGGCCGCCGGTCAGGGGAGATCATCCACCCCATGGATCAACTCCCGCTCCCCTTGGAGGGCATCACCGTCGTCGCCGTCGAACAGGCCGTGTCCGCGCCCTTCGCGACCCGGCAGCTCGCCGACCTGGGCGCCCGGGTCATCAAGGTGGAGCGGGTCGACGGCGGCGACTTCGCGCGCGGCTACGACACGGCGGCCTGCGGTCTGGCCTCGCACTTCGTGTGGTGCAACCGCGGCAAGGAGTCCCTCGCGCTGGACTTGAAGGACCCGCGCGGCCTGGCCGTCGTACGGCGGCTGGTCGCGGACGCGGACGTGTTCGTGCAGAACCTCGCGCACGGCGCGGCGGCCCGGCTCGGCCTGGACGCGGCCACGCTGTGCGCGGCCCACCCGCGGCTGATCGCCGTGGACATCTCGGGCTACGGCGGCTCGGGACCGTACGCGGACAAGCGGGCCTACGACATGCTCGTGCAGTGCGAGGCGGGCCTGGTGTCGGTGACGGGGACCCCGGAGCGGCCGGTGAAGGCGGGCGTCCCGGCGGCGGACATCGCGGCGGCCATGTACGCGTTCTCCGGTGTGCTGGCCGCGCTGGTACGCCGCGGCACGACCGGGCGGGGCGGCCCGGTGGAGGTGTCGATGCTGGAGGCGCTCGCCGAGTGGCTGGGTCATCCGCTGCACCACACGATGCACGGCGGCGAGCCGCCCGCCCGCACCGGGCTGGCGCACGCGGTGATCGCGCCGTACGACGCGTATCCTACGGCGGACGGCGGCCGGGTGCTGCTGTCGGTGCAGAACGACCGGGAGTGGCGGCGGCTGGCCGAACAGGTCCTGGATCGCCCGGAGTTGGGCACGGACCCGGCGTACGCGACGAACGCCGCCCGGGTGGCGCACCGGGAGCGGACCGACGCGCTGGTGGCGGCGGCGCTGCGGGTGCTGGACGCCGAGGAGGCGCTGGCCCGGCTGGAGCGGGCGGGCATCGCCTGCGCCCGGCTGCGGGATGTGCGCGAGCTGGCGGAGCATCCGCAGCTGGCGGCCCGGGAGCGGTGGCGTCAGGTGGGAACGCCGGCCGGGCCGCTGCGGGCGCTGCTGCCGCCCATCACGCTGCCGGGCGGGGGCGAGGCACGGATGGGTGAGGTGCCCGCGCTCGGGCAGCACACCGGAGCGCTGCTGCGCGCCGTGGGGATGACGGACGACGAGATAGCAGCGCTGCGCCGGGACGGCGTGGTGGCCTGAGCGCGGCGCCCCCGCTCGGCGGCCGGGGCCCTGCGGTGCGGTCAGTGACCGCCGAACAGCGAACGGCGCAGCCGGCGCAGCGGCGCGAAGAGGGACACCCGGCTGACCCGCGCACGCCGGTCGCTGCGCGGGTGCACGGAGCCGCGTGCCGTCAGCTCACGCATCAGCGAGGTCGCCTCGACCGTCTCCCGCTGCGGTATGGCGGGTCCCGCCAGCACCGACAGATGGCGGTCCAGGCGCGAACTGGTCGCGCTGCTCCCGCAGGTGATCGCAGGGACCCTCGCCCTGCTGCGCATCGTTATCTGTTCCATGTCACTCCCCACCCGTACGAGTCACCCGGCCCGGGCAGGCTAACCCTATCGCCCCACTGAGGCACCCGGGTATCTCGGTCACAGGATTCACCATCCCTGTAAGGGGGTTGACCGTCCCCCTTTGACTACGCTCCGAATCCGACCGATTCCCGGGTGAGTTGGACAAGCGCCACCCGGCGGGGCGGGCCGAGCCGCCGTCGGGCCCGGTGGTCACGGCGAGTGATGGCACGGAGGGGCGAGGTCGTGCGCGATCGAGGGCGTGTCGCCCGCCGGACGGAACGTGGGCGATCTCACCTCTCCGGGCGCCCGGGCGCCCGCGGTGTGGGCCTCGACCGCGGGCCCGCCCTGACCGGATTGCCGGGACACGCCCGGAAGTTCACCCGGCAGGGCGAGCCCGGCCGGATCACGCGTTGTTCGTGAACACCGGCAGATAGCCGCCGGACTGGCCGGCCGCGGTCGGGTGGTACGACTCGCCGATGTCGAGCCAGTCGACGCTGTGCAGCCAGGAGGAGCCGGAGCAGATCTCGTGGCCGGAGAAGGTGGTGCGGACATCGCCGAAGACGAAGCCGTGGGCGGTGGCGCGGGCCTTGATGGCGGTGTCGAGGTAGTCGGCGGCATCGTTGATGGCGGCCCGCTTGGTCTCGGAGAGGCCGAGGCAGGTCTGGCCGAGCAGGTAGAAGCGGGGGTAGCCGATGACGACGACCCGGGCGGACGGGGCCTTGGCCCTGATCGCGCCGTAGAGGCTGTCCAGCTTGCCGGGGAGCGTGTTGGCGACGTACGCCCTGGCGGTGTTGATCCGGGAGAGGCAGGAGCTGTCGGACTGGAGCACACACGTCGTCATGACGTCGCCGAAGCCCGCGTCGTTGCCGCCGGCCGTGACGGACACCAGCGAGGTGGAGGAGGCGAGGGAGCCGAGCTGGTTCGCGCGCACGTCGTCCGTCGTGGCGCCCGAGCAGGCGTTGAAGGCGAACGACGAGGGGCTGTGGGCGGCGTTCCACAGGTACGGGTACGCCTTGGTGCTGCGCTTGCAGTTGCCGCTGGAGCCGATGTAGCTGTCGGCGCCCACTCCGGAGGAGTAGGAGTCGCCGAGGGCCACGTAGCCGCCGACCGAGGCCGACGAGGTCGCCTGCGCCGAAGCGGCCCCGGTGAGACCGAGGCCGGCGGCGAGGAGGAGCGAGGTAACGAGTCCGGTAAGTCGGGAACGTCTCATGGAACCTCCCTTTAGCAGGATCTCTGCCTCAATGTTGGTAGCAGCTACGCGTGTTGACAGGAAGTGTTCATGCCAAAACTGTTGAGGTCTTGACAAGATCGACCCGAGACATTCACCGCCGATGCATTGCGCGTGCACACCATGTCTGTTGACACAGCGACAACTGCCGCGCGGCGCACGGGAGAACGGCCGTCGGCGCACTCCGGGGAACGTCCGTTCCGCCCCTGCCGCCGTCTTGACGGCCCGTCGGCGGCTGCGCCACATTGAAACCCGGCATCAGGCGCGTCGGGGGGCAAAGTCGCCAATGCAGAACATACGTATCAAGCCACCTTCGCCGGACGGCACCGGGCCGGACACCGACGGCATCCGGCCGGGACCGGGGAGGGGCCCGGCACCGCTGCTCGTCGGGGCCGTGGCCGCCGTCGCGGCGGCCGGCGCGCTGCTCGCGCTGATCGACTCCGGATCACCCCTGCGTGCCCCGTGCACGCTCTTCTTCCTGCTCGCGGCGCCGGCCGGGGCGATCGCCGCGGCACTGCGCGGGCCGGACCCGCTCGGCCGCGCGGTCACCGCCCTCGTGGGCGCGATCGCCGTCGACCTGCTGGTCGCCCAGTGCATGCTGGCCGCGCACCGCTGGTCGGCCGGGGGCGGGGTGGTCGTGGTGACCGGGTTCAGCCTGCTGGTCCTGCTGGTCGCGCTGGTGCGGGGGCGCGGTACCGCGAGGGTCGGGGACGACTGACGCTTCGGCCCGCGGGCGTAAGGCCGGGCTTCCCGGGGGCCGGGCTTCCGGAGGACGGTTCGGGCTCTTCCGGTGGAGCGCCGGACCGGAAGTGCCGCACTGGAAATGTTGGACCGGAAATGCCGTGCGGGCGGGGCATCCGTGCCGGATCATGGCGGACATGTCCGCGAACCCACACGACGCCCTGCCGATCCGGCTCCACGTCGACGATTCCGACTCCCCGTCCGACGTCGTCGACGCGCTGTTCCTCGGCCGCTTCGCGACGGGCGAGCAACCGTACTCGCACGCGGTGAACATCGACCGCGTCCGCTCCGGAGCGACCCTGCTGCCGGAGGGCGCCCGGGTGCTGCGGGTGGCCCGGGACGACGACCGCAGCGCGACCCTCGCCGAGGGGGACGGCTGGACCCTGCTGGTCTCCCGCTGGAACCGGGGCGCGGACGTGACGGTCACCGCGACCAGTGCCGACCTGGCCAAGCGGATCCTCGACCAGGCCACGGACGGCGCGACCGACGAGCCGGAACCGCAGCCGGAGAACGTGACGATGGGGTTCTGGTACGTCTCCCCGCGGCGCGGCCCGCACCGCACCACCCGGCAGATCTCGGCGGGCACCTGGGAGGAGGTCCGGGCCAACTACACGGCGCCGGTGGCGGACGCCATGGACCGGCTGATGCGGACGACGCCCGACGACATCGCCGGCCGGCTGCTGCTGCTCCACGGCCCGCCGGGCACCGGCAAGACCTCCGCGCTGCGCACGCTGGCCCGTTCCTGGCGGGACTGGTGCCAGGTCGACTGCGTCCTGGACCCGGAGCGGCTCTTCTCCGACGTCGGCTATCTGATGGACATCGCGATCGGCGAGGACGACGGCGCGGGCAAGGGCCGCTGGCGCCTGCTGCTGCTGGAGGACTGCGACGAACTGATCCGCGGCGAGGCCCGGCACACCGCGGGCCAGGCTCTGTCCCGGCTGCTGAACCTCACCGACGGCCTGCTCGGCCAGGGCCGCAACGTACTGGTCGGCGTCACCACCAACGAGGACCTGGAGCGCCTCCACCCGGCCGTGGTCCGCCCCGGCCGCTGCCTGGCCCGGATCGAGGTGGGCCCGCTGACCCACCGGGAGGCGGTGGACTGGCTCGGCACCGAGCAGGGCATCGGCCGGGAGGGCGCGACCCTGGCCGAGCTGTACGCGCTGCGGCGGGGCACCACGCCGACGTCGGTGCCGGGGGCCCGGGAGGGCGCGGACGCGGGGCTGTACCTGTGAGCACCGCTCGGGTGAGTGCGCTCACGACCAGTGCTTTCATGGGGGTATGACCCTGTATGTCGGCACGTCGGGGTGGCAGTACAAGGACTGGCGGGACCTCGTCTACCCGGCCGGGGTGCCGGCGCGGCGGTGGCTGGAGGAGTACACCCGGCTGTTCGCGACCGTGGAGATCAACAACGCCTTCTACCGGCTGCCGTCGTACGACACCTTCGCCGGCTGGCGGGAGCGGGTGCCGCCGGACTTCGTGGTCGCGGTCAAGGCCAGCCGGTTCCTCACCCACGTCAAGCGGCTGAAGGACCCCGGGGAGCCGGTGCACCGGCTGCTGACCCACGCGGCGGGGCTCGGTGACCGCCTGGGCCCCGTCCTCCTCCAGCTCCCGCCCACCCTGCGCGCCGACCCGGCCCTGCTGGACGACTGCCTGGCCCGCTTCCCCACCGGTACGAGGGTGGCGGTCGAACCCCGGCACGACTCCTGGTGGACCGGCGAGGTGCGCGAGGTGCTGGTGTCCCGGGGCGCGGCCCTGTGCTGGGCGGACGTCCTGGCCCGCCCGGCCGGCCCGCTGTGGCGCACCGCCGACTGGGGCTACGTCCGCTTCCACCAGGGCCGCGCCCGGCCCTGGCCGCGCTACGGCCGGCGCAGCCTGGAGACCTGGGTGGACCGCGTCGCGACGACCTGGTCCGACGACCGGGACGTGTACGCGTACTTCAACAACGACCCGGGCGGCGCGGCGGTACAGGACGCGGTGGTGTTCGGGCGGGCGGCACGCCGGGCGGGGCTGACGGTGACGAGGACACCGGAGCGGGCGAACGCGGGCAGCGGCCCCGGCTGATTCCCGCTGGCGGTCAGGCACCCGGCGGCCCGGAACCGCCGATGCCACCGCCCCCACCCATGCGCCTCGGCCGGTCGTCCCCGCGACGACGCTCGGCCACGGCGGCGAAGCACGACAGGTCGGGGCCGGAGCGGCGGAGCAGTCGGCGGCGGGCCTCAGTCCTCCCCGTAAGCCGCCCGCAGGGCGTCCCGTACGGCGTCCAGTGCCTCGTCCTCGGCGAGGCCGAGCCGCCGGACCCGCTCGGCGTACGCCTGGGCGGCCGAGGACGCCTCCCGCCGCGCGGCCGATCCGGCGGCGGCCACGAACGTGCCGTTGCGCCCCCGCGTCTCGATCACCCCGTCGCCCTCCAGCGCCCGGTACGCCTTGGCCACCGTGTTCACCGCGAGCCCCAGCGACTCGGCCAGCCCCCGCACGGTGGGCAGCCGGTACCCCACCGGGAGCGCCCCGGACCGCGCCTGTTCGGAGATCTGTGCCCGCACCTGCTCGTACGGGGGCGCGCTGTCATCGATGCGGATCTTCAGGCTCACGGGGCCGATTGTCCCGCACCCGCCGGAAAATGGGAGGCAGCCCGGCGGCCCGGCCTCGTACGGTGCGGTGCCATGACAGTCCTCGTGCGTGACCTGCGCCCCGACGTCCCGGCCGACGCGGAGGGCTTCGCCCGGGTGCGCCGCCTCGCGCTGCCGTACATCCTGTTCACCCCGGACTCGGTGCGGCACACGGCCGCCCACGTGCACCCCGCCGCCCGGTTCCGGCCGCTCGTCGCGGAGGAGGACGGCGAGATCATCGGCACGGCGCAGGTCCATCTGATCCATGACAGCCCCGAGCCGGGCCAGGGCGCGCTGAACGTATACGTCCGCCCGGACCGGACCGGGCGCGGGGCCGGCCGGCTGCTGGCGCGGGTCGCCGAGGAGTACCTGGCGGACCTGGGCGCGACCCGGCTGCTGGCCTGGGCCCTGGACGAGCCGGCCAACCGGTCCTTCGCCGAGCGGCACGGCTACCGGCCGGGCCGCAGCGCCCACTTCCTCCGGCTCGGCCTGGGGCACGGCACCCTGCCGCCGCTCCCGCAGGCCCCGGCCGGGGTGGAGCTGCGCACGGCCGCCGACTTCGCGGCCGATCCCCGGCCGCTGTTCGAGCTGGACGCGGAGACGGTGCGCGACGAACCGGGCGACGTGGACACCGAGTTCACGGACTACGACGCGTGGGTCGAGGAGGTCTGGCACCATCCGCTGCTGAACCGGGAGCTGACCGTCGTGGTCTGTGCCGGCGGCCGGCCGGTCGCCTTCACCGTGGCCTACACCGACGGCGGCACCCGTTACTCGACGGCGATGACCGGCACCGTCCGCACTCACCGCGGCCGTGGCCTGGCCAAGCTCGCCAAGCTCCACTCCCTGCACCGGGCCCGTGCCGCCGGTCTCACCGAGGCGTTCACGGGCAACGACACCGGGAACGAACCGATGATCGCGATCAACAAGCGGCTCGGGTACGACTTCTGCGCGCGGGAAGTGCGTTACATCCGTGACGTCGGCTGAGCGGAGCCGGTCGTGGAGGGCCTCGGCGCGGGCCGGTGGTGCTCGCGCACGGGCGGGAGGTCACACGGTGGCCACCACCGCGTACCGCTCGTCGTCCACCTCCTTGCCCCACAGCGCGCGGTGCCCGGACAGTCGCTCCACGCGCACGCGCGCGGTCAGCGGCTCCAGCAGGGCGGTGAGCCGCTCCGCGGGTATGCCGACCGGGGTGAGGGTTCCCCACACGCCCTCGATCAGCACGATCCGGCCGCCGGGGCGCAGCAGGTCCCGCCAGTGGCGCAGCGCCCCGGCGGGGTCCGGCAGGGCCCACAGCACATGGCGGACCAGGACCGCGTCGAAGCGCCGCTCCCCCACCGGCGGGGCCGCCGCGTCCCCGCGCAGGATCTCGGCGGGGTGCCCGGCGAGCTTGGCGCGGGCCCGCTCGATCATCGCCGGGGACCGGTCGACGGCCGTCACCCGGTGCCCCTGCCCGACCGCGAGGAGCGAGAGGCTGCCGGTGCCGCAGCCGAGGTCGAGGAGGTCGCAGGGGTGGCCGGGGAGCCAGGCGCGCAGCCGGTCCGCCCAGGCCGCGCGCACCTCGGCATCGCGCAGTCCGTGATCCGGCTCGTCGTCGAAACCGGCGGCCAGCGCATCCCAGTCCGCTTCCGGGGCACCAGCACCCCTGTGCGTGTTCTCGCTCTCCATGCCCAGAGGGTGACACACGCCACTGACAGTACGGACGTGACAGCCACCACTGACAAACCCCCACCCATGAGGAAATCTCCCGGAAAACGTCTACCTCCGTGACAACACGGAACCCGGTAGCCACGAAGGAGGCAGCGATGCGCCGCATGACCGTGCAGAAGAAGCCCCTGAAGCGGACGGACAGCCGCCGGAGGTACGAGGAGGCGGAAGAGACCCCGGCGGGACGGCCGGAGGTGCGCAAGGACATCGCGCGCACCTGGTGGCCCGACGCCTGACGCGAGGGCGGCTCAGTCCAGCCGCTTGCGGTAGTGGACGCGGTCGTAGGGGCCGTCGACCCGGCGGGCCACGACCTCGTAGCCGTAGCGCGGATAGATCTTCTGGTTCTCCCACATCATCGCGTTCGTATAGAGCCTGATCTCGCCCAGCCCGAGCGCACGCGCGTGTGCGTCGACGAAGCGCAGCAGGCGGCGTCCGACGCCCGTGCCGTGGGCGCTGGGGTGGACGGCGACGCTGTCCAGGAAGAGATGGTCGGCGAACGCCTCGACCACCACCAGCCCGACGACGGGTTCGCCGGTGACGAACACCTTGCCGGCGGCCACGTCCGCCGCGTGGTCGGCCTCCATGGGCTGGGGCACGACCCCGATGCGTGCGATGTAGTGGTGGTAGGCCGCGTCCGTCACCGCCCGCACGGCGGGTACGTCCCGCGCGCCGGCCGGCCGGACCTCTTCCGTGCCGCTGTGGCTGTTGTCGATCATGGGGCGCACGCTATCCGTCGCCCCGGCGGCGGCTCAGCTCAGGGCCGAGGCGCAGGTGGTGGGGGTGGCGTGGGCCGGGTCGAGGGCGTTGGCCACCTCGTGGAAGGCGATCCGGTCGAACAGGCCGATCGCGAGGTGTTCGGACAGGTCGAGCGGGCAGAGGTCCTGGAGCAGGACGTTGCGGACGCCCGGGCCGCTCAGGTACTGGGTGCGCCAGGGGGTGACCACCTCGTCGTACTTGGTGGCGATGACGGTGTAGCGCACGCCGGGGACGGTGTCGCCGCCCGTGTTGAGCCTGGTCAGGAAGTCGGAGCCGGCGATCTGGTCGGCGAGGCCGGGGGTGGTGGCCTTGAGCAGGTCCTCGGCACCGGGGAAGTACGGCAGCAGGTGGGTGAGGCCGATCAGGTCGGTGCCGTGGTTGTCGGGGGCGATGCCGACGAGGGCGTGCACCTTGGCGGCGCCGCCGAGGAACTTCAGGTAGTGGCGGGGCATCATGCCGCCCTGGGAGTGGCCGACCAGGTCGGCCTCGGCGGCTCCGGTGGCGGCGAGCACCTTGTCGACGAAGGCGGACAGTTGCCCTGCCGACTTGTCGATGGGTCCGAGACCGTGGAAGAGGGGCACCCCGGGGAGTTGCCCGTAGTCGAGGGAGTAGACGCAGTACCCGCGGCCGGTGAGGTACGGGGCGAGGCCGAGCCAGTTGTCGACCGAGTTGCCGAAGGTGCCGTGGACGAGGACGACGGGCCGGGGATGGGCGGCGGACGGCTCGCACGAGTAGTCGTTCCAGCCGCCGCCGGCCGCGGCGGTGCCGGAGGCGCTGGCGGTGGCGGCCGGCACGGCGGCGACGGCAAGGGCGAGCAGAAGCGCGGCGAGCGGTCTGAGCACTCGCTTCCAGGGCAGCATCGTGTGATCTCCTTGCGACTCAGAGGGAGGTGCACGGCCTGACCCTGTGATCCGGATCACGGGATGCTGTTCACTCGTCAAGTTACGTTCGAGTAGTCCGACTGTGAAGTTACGCGTCGGTAAAAACTCGCGGTGCCAACCGGCCGGGACCGCGCGGCGGGCCGGCGTCACGCCGCCAAGGTGCCCGGGAACACCGCGCGGGGGCCGAACTTGGCCCGGGCTCGGTCTGCTGTCTGCTCGAGGCGGCGGGCCTTGTCGTCCACCGGGTCGAAGGTGAGCTGGTGGGCGGCCTGGTCGGCGGGGGTCAGGTCCTCGGCGCGCAGGGCGAGCGCGCGGACCCGGGCGCGTTGCAGGCCCAGCGCCTCGTACATGCCGTAGGCCGTCCTCGTCAGGGCCGCCGAGTGCGCGGTCGGCTCCTTCAGCGCACGACTGCGGGTGGTGGCGGACCGGTCGGCGTAGCGCACGGTGAGGGTCAGGGTGCGGCAGACCTTCTCCACCGCGCGCAGCCGGGCGCCGATCTCCTCGGCGGCCGACAGCAGCGCCTTGCGATGCCGACCGGGGTCCAACTCGTCGAGGGAAAAGGTTCGTTCGGTCACCAGTGAGCGCGAGACGGCGTTCGGGACGACCCGGCCGCGGTCGACGCCGCTCGCCTTCTCCCGCAGTTCCCGGCCCGCCCGCGCGCCGATCAGCCGCTGGAGCGTGGACAGCGGCGCGGCGGCGACCCGGCCGAGAGTGTCCAGGCCGTACTCGTCCAGGGTGCGGGCGGTCGCCGCGCCGACGCCGGGCAGCGCGGTGACGGGCTTGCCGGCGAGGAACTCGGCGACGGCGTCCGCCGGCACCGCGCGGGTCACCCCGGGCCGGGCCTCGCGCAGCGCCACCCGGGCCAGCATCGGGCCCGGCCCGGCGCCGATCGCGCAGTCGACGCCGTACCGGGCGAGGGCCCGCACCCGGATCACCGAGGCCAGCTCCACCGCGTCGCGCCCGAAGTACCGTTCGGCGCCGCGCAGATCGGCCAGCGCGCCGTCCGGCGGCAGCGCCTCCACCACCGGGGTGAACTCCTCCAGCAGCCCGAGCAGCCCCGGCAGGGCCGCCTCGTACATCGGCGGCAGCTGGAAACGTACGCAGAGGATGGTCATCCCGCACTCCCCGGACTCTGGTGCCACAACTTCCGTACCGCCGCGGGGGCTCGCGCGGCGTCCTCACCCGCGGGCCGCAGATCGGCCCAGGGGTGCAGCTCGTATCCCGTGGGCATGCGGATCGTCCGGGCCGCCATCGGGTCGCGGGCCGCGGAGCCGGCCGGCGCGGGCAGCCCCTCGGACCCGGCGACCCGGGCCCGGAACGGGCCGTCGTCGCCCTTCGCCGGTGTCCCGTCCGCGCCGGTGGGCGCGGCCAGCCGGGCGGCGACCCCGTCGAGCCCCTCCGCGCGCCGCACCTCCACCAGGTCGGCGAGGTTCCAGGCGGCGGAGCCGACCACGCTGAGGCTGCGCGGGCCGCGCCGCTGCACCACCCCGCGCACCAGCAGCAGCCAGGAGTGGAAGACGGTGTGGGCGCAGGCGTCGTGGGAGTCGTCGAAGAAGGCCAGGTCCACCAGCCCCGTGCCGTCGTCCAGGGTGGAGAAGATGACCCGCTTGCCGGAGCGGATCGGCGGGGTCTGGGTGGCCGCCTTGGCGCCCGCGACCAGCACGGTCTCCCCGTGCCGGGCCGTGCGCAGCCGGCGCGCGGAGACCACGCCCAGCTCGGCGAGGAACTCCCGGTGGTCGTCCATGAGGTTGCGCGAGGCGTCCATGGACAGCACGCCCAGTTCGGCGCTGAGCCGCTCCGCCGGGGTCAGGTCCGGCAGCCCGGCCGGCGCGGTCTTCCGGCCGCCGGCCAGCGGGAGCTGGCCACCGCCGCCGCCCCGGGCCCCCCGGTGCAGCTCGGACAGGTGCAGTTGCAGGTCGCGCCGGTTGGCGCCGAAGGCGTCCAGCGCGCCCACCTGGGCGAGCCGCTGGGCCAGCGGGCGGCTCGGCCGGGCCCGCTCCCAGAAGTCCACCAGCGAGGAGTACGGCTGCCCGTCCGCGATCCGCCGCGCCTCGGCCTCGCTGATGCCGTGGACGTCGCAGAGCGCCAGCCGCAGCCCCCACACCTTCGACTCGGACACCAGTTCGATCCGATGGGCGACCCCGGAGACGTTCACGTCCAGCGGCAGGACCGGCACCCCGCGCCGCCGGGCGTCGGCCAGCAGCAGCCGCTTGGGGTACATCCCCGGGTCGTGGGTGAGCAGCCCGGCGTAGAAGGCGGCCGGGTGATGGGTCTTCAGCCACGCCGACTGGTAGGTGGGCACGGCGAAGGCGACGGCGTGCGCCTTGCAGAAGCCGTACGACCCGAAGGCCTCCACGATCTCCCAGGTGCGCCCGATGGTCTCCGCGTCGTACCCCCGGGCCGCCGCCCGCTGGGCGAACCACACCCGGATCCGGCCCTGGGAGTCGGGATCGGACAGCCCGCGCCGCACCCGGTCGGCCTCGCCCCGCCCGCAGCCGGTCATGATGGCGACGATGTCGATGACCTGCTCGTGGAAGACGACGACCCCGTACGTCCCCTTCAGCGGCTCCGCCAGGTCCGGGTGCGGACAGCGCACCGGCGCCCGTCCGTGCCGGGCCTCGATGAACGGCCGGACCATGTCGGCGGCGACGGGGCCGGGCCGGAACAGCGAGATGTCCACGACCAGGTCGTGGAAGGTGCTCGGCTGGAGCCGCCCCACCAGGTCCCGCTGGCCGGGCGACTCGATCTGGAAGCAGCCCAGCGTCTCGGCGGACCGGATCAGCCGGTAGGTCTCCGGGTCGTCCGGCGCCACCGCGTCCAGGTCGATCCGCTCCCCGGTCGCCCGCTCCACCTCGGTGACCGCGTGCGCCATCGCCGACTGCATCCGCACCCCGAGGACGTCCAGCTTGAGCAGCCCGAGGTCCTCCACGTCCGCCTTGTCGAACTGGGCCATGGGCAGCCCCTCGCCGCTGGTCGGCACCACCGGCGTACGGGCGAGCAGGGAGGCGTCGGACAGCAGCACCCCGCACGGGTGCATGGCGACCCCGCGCGGCAGCGCGTCGAGCGCCTCGACCAGCTCCCACAGCCTGCCGTACTTCTCCTTCTCCCCGGCGAGCCGCCGCAGTTCGGGCAGTTCCGCCAGGGCCGCGCGGGCGTCGCGGGCCCGGATGTGCGGGAAGGACTTGGCGATCCGGTCGGTCTCGGCCGGGTCCATGGACAGCGCGGCGCCCACGTCCCGGATGGCGTGCCGGACCCGGTAGGTCTCCGGCATGGCGACGGTCGCGACCCGCTCGCCGCCGAACCGGCCGATGATCGCCCGGTAGACCTCCAGCCGCCGCGCGGACTCCACGTCGATGTCGATGTCCGGCAACACCACCCGCTCCTTGGACAGGAAGCGTTCCATCAGCAGCCCGTGCTCGACCGGGTCGGCGTGCGCGATCCCGAGCAGGTGGTTGACGAGCGACCCGGCCCCGGAACCGCGGGCGGCCACCCGGATGCCCATGGCCCGTACGTCGTCGACCACCTGGGCGACCGTCAGGAAGTAGGAGGCGAAGCCGTGGTGGGCGATGATGTCCAGCTCGTGGTGCACGCGTTCCCAGTACGCGCGCCGCCCGCCGTAGCCGAGCCGGAGCATGCCCGCCGCCGCCCGGGAGGCGAGCGCCCGCTGGGCGGTGCGCCGGCCGGCGCCGACGAGGTGCGGCTCGGGGAAGTGCACGCTGCCCAGGCCCAGGTCGTCCTCGGGGTCGACCCGGCACTCGGCGGCGGTGGCCAGGGTCTGCTCCAGCAGCCGGTGGGCGGCCTGCCGCCGGTACCCGGCCGCCTCCACGATCCGCTCGGCGGCGTCCAGCATGGCCGGGGCGTCCTTCAGTCACGCCTCGCCGGAGTCCAGCTCCCGGCGGGGGTCGATGGGCACCAGGCGCCGGGCGGCGTCCAGCACGTCGGCCACCGGGCCCTGACCGGGGTCGGCGTAGCGGACGGCGTTGCTGAGCACCGGCCGCACCCCCTGCTCGGCGGCGAACCCGACGGTACGGGCCGCCAGCCGCAGCGAGCCGGGGCCGGTGCCGGTACGGCCGTGCCAGACCGTCTCCAGCCGCAGCGCGTCGCCGTACACCTCGCGCCACGGGGCCAGCAGGACAGCCGCCCGGTCGGGCCGGCCGGCGGCGAGCGCCCGCCCCACGTCCGAGTCGGGTCCGAGCAGCACCACCAGTCCCTCGCCCTGGTTGCCGGCCCACGGCAGCAGCGGGGGCCCGCCGCCCGCGTGCGCCGCGGTGACGAGCCGGCACAGATCGGCCCAGCCGCGGGCGCCGCCTGCGGCGAGGAAGGTCACCCGGGGGTCCGACTCGTCCACGAAGGCACCGCCGCGCACCGGGCTGCGGCGCTTGTCACGGCGTACGGGCTCCTTCGGCGCCACCGCCAGGTCCACCCCGAACAGCGGGCGGACGCCCGCCCCGGCGCAGGCCTTGGCGAAGCGCACGGCACCGGCGAGGGTGTCGCGGTCGGTCAGGGCGAGGGCGTCCATGCCCCGCTCCGCGGCGCGCTCGGCCAGCCGCTCCGGGTGGGACGCCCCGTACCTCAGGGAGAACCCGGAGACGGTGTGCAGATGCGCGAAGCCCGGCACACCCACCTCCCGCACACGTGAGCCCCGAAAACGACTCTCGAACATCAGTTCCCTACTGCTCTCCCCACCATACCTCCATTCTCGAACGTGTGTACGACACCCGTTCAACCGCCTCCGACCTGCGCAAACGCACCGCGACCCCACGACGAGGCCCCCGCACACCGGGGTGTGCAGGGGCCGGGCCGGTACGGGCAGGGCGTCAGAAGACGTGCACCCCGTAGGCGCTCAGCGCCTCGGTGACCGGCTGGAAGAACGTCGTCCCGCCGGAGCTGCAGTTGCCGCTGCCGCCGGAGGTCAGGCCGTAGGCGGTGGAGCCGCCGTACAGCGGGCCGCCGGAGTCGCCGGGCTCGGCGCACACGGTGGTCTGGATCAGGCCGGAGACGATGTCGCCGCCGCCGTAGTTGACCGTGGCGTTGAGCGCGGTGACCCGGCCGCTGTGCGTCCCGGTCGTCGAGCCGCGCCGGTAGACGGTCGTGCCCACCGACGGGGTGGCCGCGCTGGCGATGTCCTGGCTGCCCACGGCGCCCGACTTGGCCACCGAGCTGTTGGTGTAGCGCACGAGGCCGTAGTCGTTGCCCGGGAAGCTGGACCCGGCCGTGGTGCCGAGCGTGGTGGTGTGCCCGGAGTTCGACCACCAGGTGGTCGCGCCGTCGGTGCAGTGCCCGGCGGTGAGGAAGAAGTAGTTGCCGCTGGAGTCCTGGACGTTGAAGCCCAGCGAGCAGCGCCAGCTGCTCGCGTAGATGGCGTCGCCGCCGGAGATCAGCTTGTTGAACTTGCCCGGCGTGTGCTTGATCACCAGGGCGTCCGCGCCGGCCCCGGCCTGCTTCTTGATCTTGGCGATCTCGGCCTCGGACACCGTGCTGTCGACGGTGACGACGACGCGGTTGGTCTTGGCGTCCACCGCCCAGGCCGTGCCGGGTACATCGGCCTTGAGGACGGAGTCGCTCGCCTGGGTGAGCTGGGCGGCGCTGAAGGTGTGGACGTCACTGGCGTTCGCGGTGGGGGCGGCGAACGCCGCCGCGGCGAGGAGGCCGGCGGCCACGGCCGCCATCTGGGTCCGTCTTGCGGTGCCGGCGCGGGGAGTGGTGCGCTTGATCCTCACTTTTCGTTCCCTCCAAGGGAAGTCGGGGGCCCGCGTGGGGTCGGGGCCCGTGAGGCGCAGCCAGGGGCCCGACCGGGTTGCGATGTACATGCCCCTGACAAGCGCTGGGGTGGAGTATTCGGCCGAACGGCCGGTCGGCACAAGGGTGCCTTTCGGCCGTCGGCCCGGAACCACCCGAACGCCCCCGGGACGCCACCGGACCGGCCCCATGCCCTCCGCGTGGGACCGGCCGGCGCGCCGCGGCTCAGCCCAGCCGGCGCTCGCCCGCCTCCACCGCCACGTCCAGCGTGTTGCCGGGGGCCGGCAGGGGGCAGATGAAGTGGCCGGCGAAGGCGCACGGCGGGAGCTGCGCGCGGTTGAAGTCGACGGTCACGCGTCCCTCGGCGTCCGGCGCCGCCGGGAAGAGGAAGCGGAACCGGAAGCTGGTGTCGCCGCTGGTGGCGTCGGCGAACACCGCCCACAGTCCGCCGTCCGCCCGCCGTGCGACCTTCAGCGTCCGCTCCCGGCCGGCCAGCGGGAAGACCAGCTCACCGGCGAGGTCGAAGCCGCGCTCGCGGCCGTCGGCGTTGCCGAGCCGGATGGTGCGGGTGGAGTCGTACGGCGTGAACCGGCCCGGCACCGACCAGCGGGGGTCGTAGGGGCCGGCCTCGATGCCCCGGAAGGCCCGCCGGGCGGCGGAGTCGGGGTCATACACCCGTACTCCCCATACGCCCTCGCGCACCAGGACGACCAGCCGCTTCTCCCCCAGCGCCACCCGCGCCCCGGCCTCCGGGCCGCTGTCGGCGGCCAGCCGGGTCTCGCCCGCGAAGGGCCGGCCGGCCACGGTCAGGCCGTCGGCCTCGGCGGCGGTGAGCACCACCCCGTCCGGTTCCGCCACCCACTTCCCGGGAATGTCCGGAAGTCGACCGTCCGGATAGTCCTCGATCCAGTGCGTCGCGGTCAGTGCGAGCGGGCCGTAGGGCGCCGAGACGCTCTCCACCCGCTCCTCGTGCCACCGCTTCCAGGCGTCGGACGCGTCCGTCGTCATCTCATCGGTTCCTTTCCTCGTGTCATCCGTCGTCATCCGTCGTCCCTCCCGGCACCCCGAGATGGGAGCGGAGCGTGCCGCCCCGGTATTCCGTGCGGAAGGCGGAGCGCTCCTGGAGCAGCGGCACCACCCGGTCCACGAACTCCTCCAGCCCGTCCGGGAGCTGCGGGGCCAGCAGGAAGCCGTCGGCGGCCCCCTCCTCGGCGTACCGGTGCAGGTCGGCGGCGACCGTGCCGGGCGTGCCGACGAAGGACTGCCGGCCGCTCGCCTCGATCACGGTCTCCCGCAGGGAGAGCCCCTTCTCCTCGGCCAGCGCCCGCCAGCGCGCGGCGAGCGCGAGCGTACGGCGGTCCCGGGCGCGGGGCTCGGTCCGGGGCAGCGGGCCGTCGGGGTCGTATCCGGACAGGTCCGTCCCCCAGACCCGCTCCACCGCGCACAGCGCGTGGCGCGGGGTGATCAGCCGCCGTCTGATCCCGGCGGCCCGCTCCTGCGCCTCGGCCGCGGTGTCCCCGAGGACGACGGTGATCCGGGACATCACCTTCAGGTCCCCGGGGGCGCGGCCGTACGCCGCGAGCCGCCGTTTGACGTCGGCGTAGCGGGCGCGGGCCGGCTCCGGCGGGGCGTGCCGGACGAGGAGCACGTCGGCCCAGGCTGCGGCCGGTTCCCGGGCCCGCTCGCAGTCCCCGGAGCGGATCACCACGGGGTGGCCCTGGGGCGAGCGGGGCAGCCCGAACTCGCCCGCGATGTCGAAGTGCCGGCCCCGGTGGGCGACCGGCCGGGGCACCCCCTCGGGGGTCCAGGAGTCCCATAACTTCCGTGCGGCCAGCACGAGTTCGGCGGCCCGGCCGTACGGGTCGGGGTGGCCGGCGAAGCGGTGGTCGGCGCCGGTGCGGGGGTCCGCCGAGACCGCCACCCGCCAGCCCGCCCGGCCCGCGCTCAGGTGGTCCAGGGTGGCCAGCCCGCGGGCGAGTTCGTACGGCTGGGCGCGGGCGGCGTTCACGGTGGCGGCGAGGCCGAGCCGGGTGGTGACCCCGGCGAGCGCGTTCAGTACGGCGACCGGCTCGGGCCCGCCGGCCGGGGCCGGCTCGTGCGGCCGCCCCCGGTGCTCGGGCAGCGGCGGCTCCTCGTCCAGCAGGAGGAAGTCGAACAGGCCGCGCTCGGCGGTGCCGGCGAGCCGTTCGTAGGCGGCGAACGCGATCCGGGAACCGGCGCGCGTACCGGCCCACACGGCGTCGGGTCCGAGGCCGGCCGGGTCGTCGCCGCCCGCGTCGGGCCGGCCCGCGCCCGGCGGCGCGGCCGCCAGGTGCAGCTGTCGTACGGTCATGACGCCCTCCGAGACACCGCCGGCGCCCCGGCCGCGGCGTACCGGCCAGCGGGCCGGGCCAGGCCCAGGTGCTCGCGCAGGGTGCTGCCCGGGTAGAAGGTGCGGAACAGGCCGCGGTGCTGGAGCAGCGCCACCGTGCCGTTGACCAGCCGCTCCAGGTCCCGGCGCGGTTCGACGGGGACGAAGTGGAAGCCGTCGGTGACGCCCTGGGCGTGCCAGGAGGCCACCAGCTCCGCGAGGTCGACGGGTCCGCCCCGGTACAGCGGCCCGTGCACGGAGGGACGCGGTCCGCCGCCTCCATGGCCGGGCTCCGCGGCATGCTCGCCGTCGCCGAGGTCCACCAGCAGGCTCACCAGCACCCGCAGCGTCTCCGGGTCCCGGCCGAAGGCCCGCGCCTGCTCCCGCAGCCGGTCCCGTACGCCCGCGGCCTGGGCGGGGGAGGCCGCCCGGACCAGGGCGACGTCGGCGTGGCGGGCGGCGACCGCGCAGGCGTGGGCGTCGGTGGCGTCGACCACGCGGACCGGGTGGCCCTGCGGCGGCCGGGGCACGGTCGAGGGCCCCCGGACCGAGAAGCCGGTGCCGGTGAAGTCGACGCGGTGTACCCGGCCCCCGTCCAGGAAGCGGCCGTCGGCCGCGTCCCGGATCTCGGCGCCGTCCTCCCAGCTGTCCCACAGCCGCGCGGCCACGTCGGCGACCTCGCCCGCCTCCCGCCACAGGGCGTCGGCGGGTGCCGTGTGCCGGCGGCCGAACAGCCGGGCCTCCTCCTCCGTGACGGACACGTCGATCCGCCAGCCGGCCCGGCCCCGGCCGATCCAGTCCAGGGTGGCCACGGCGGCCTGCACCCGGAAGGGCTCGGTGTGGGTGGTGGTGACCGTCGGCACCAGTCCGATCCGCCGGGTCGCGGGCGCCACCCGGCACAGCACGCCGAGCGCGTCGGGACCGGGCCGGGCGAAGGAGTCGTCCAGCGTCACGAAGTCCAGCCCGCCGCGCTCGGCGAGCCTCGCCAGTCCGGCGAACGCCCCGCCGTCGACGACCCCCGGCAGATCGAGCGCGGCGGCGAGGTGCACCAGCCCCCTCATGCCGGCCCCTTCCCTCTCACGCGCCGTTCCACCCTCACAGCACCTTCGCCAGGAACGTCCGGGTCCGCTCCTCGCGCGGCGCGCCCAGCACCTGCTGCGGGGTGCCCTGTTCCACGATCCGGCCGTCGGCCATGAACACCACCGTGTCGGCGACCTCGCGGGCGAACGCGATCTCGTGGGTGACGACGATCATCGTGGTGCCCTGCGCCGCCAGGTCCCGGATGACGTCCAGCACCTCCCCCACCAGCTCGGGATCGAGCGCGGACGTCGGCTCGTCGAACAGCAGCAGTCTCGGCTCCAGCGCGAGCGCCCGCGCGATGGCCACTCGCTGCTGCTGCCCGCCGGACAACTGGCGCGGGTAGGCACCGGCCTTGTCCCCGAGCCCGACCCGCTCCAGCAGCCGGTGCGCGGTCTCCTCCGCCGCCTTCCGGGGCCGCTTCAGCGCGGACACCGGCGCCTCGGTGACGTTCTCCAGGACGGTGAGGTGGGGGAAGAGGTTGAAGTTCTGGAAGACGAACCCGATCCGGGTGCGCTGCCGCAGCACCTCGCGCTCGGGCAGTTCGTGCAGCTTGTTCCCGGAGCGCCGGTAGCCCATCAGCGCGCCGTCCACGCTGATCTCGCCCCGGTCCACCTTCTCCAGGTGGTTGATGGTGCGCAGCAGGGTGGACTTGCCGGAGCCGGAGGGGCCGAGCACGACGGTGACCTCACCGGTGCGCACCTTCAGGTCGATGCCCTTGAGCACGTCGAGCGAGCCGAAGCTCTTGTACACCGACCTGATGTCGACCATGACGCTCATCGCGTGAGTTCCTTTGCTTGTGGGGCCGCGTGGGGGGCTGCCTGTGAACGGAGGAAGAAGAGCACCGCCCGGGCGGTCGCGTCGTTCTGCCGGAACGCGGGGCCGCCGGTGCGCGGCCGGGTGAACGCGCCGGGGGTGCGGACATCGGTGTACGGGCCGAGCGCGAACCGCCGGGGGTGCGGACGCCCGGCGGTGTCCAGGATCCGGCCGTCACGGGGATCGGTCCGGAGCAGTCCGTCGGGGGTCTCGGCGGCGCCGTCGGCGCGCAGTGCGCGCAGCAGGCCGTCCCGGGTCCGGCCGACGGCGGGCTCGGGCAGCCGGGCCTCCACCAGGGCCCGGGCGGTGACGGAGAAGCCCGGCACGGTGGGGCTGGCGGCCCGGAACACCCCGTCCTCGGCGGTGACGGTCATGCCGGCCCCGACGAACCGGAGCAGCCCGGCCCGGGACAGCGCGAGCATCTGCCGCAGCCGGGGTCCGGGCGGCCCGGACGCCAGGTAGCTGAAGAACCCGTGCCACCAGGGCTCGACGCCGCCGAGACGCACCAGTTGCCCGTAGACGGAGAGCAGCCCGAGGAAGACGGCCAGGTCGGGGCTGTGGGCGGGGTCGTGACGGCGGCGCAGGTCCGCCTCGATGTAGGCGCGCAGCCCGTCCTGGAAGGCGTCGTGCGAGGCGTACCGCACACCGTCCAGCGGGCGGTCGAGCGCGGCCAGGTCGAGCCGGTCGGCGGGGTCGGGCACGGCGGCGGCGGCCAGCGCCCGCAGCTCGGCGGGGCCGTCGGCCGCCGCGTACTTCTCCTCGAAGTCCCGCCAGGCCATCGCCGTGCGCCCGGGGTGGGCGGTGAACAGCCGGTGGTAGTGGGCGAAGCCCAGCTCCTTCTCGACCAGCGGCCACACATCGCGCCGGAAGTCGGGGCCGCCGGGGCGGGCCAGCAGGGCGTCCACCTCGGCGGGGCCGAGGAAGCGGGGCAGCGGCGGCCGGTCGCCGGCGAGGTCGTAGCCGATCTTGGAGTGGTACGGAACGCCGCGCCGGGAGCCGACGTGGAGCACCGGTTCCCGCCCCGAGGGCAGATACGTTTCGCCCTCGTACCGTCCGCCGCGGCCCTCGGTGAGCAGCACCATCAGGTCGACGAAGGCCAGCCCGAAGCCGCGGACGAGGACGGGTTCGCCGGGCCGCAGCGCGGACAGGTCGCTGTCGGCGGTGAAGTCGGGCGGCAGGTGCACCAGGCCGTGCTCGCGGGCGTAGGCGGCCAGCGCGGCCTGCTCGCCGTCGGGTTCGGCGTCCAGGTGGCCGAGGGCGAGGATCACCAGGTCGGCCGGGAGCGGGTCCGGGCTGCCGTCGAGCCACACCTGCTGGCGGCCCTCGCGGGGCCCGCTGATCCTGAGGGCGCGCCGGGGGTGGTGGTGGACGGTGACGTTCGGCGGCAGGGCGGCCCGGGCCCGTTCGTAGACCCAGCGCAGATAGCGGCCCTGGAGCCGCCGGTCGGGGAAGAAGCGGCCGTCGAGCCCGGCCCACTCGTGCAGGGTGGGACCCGGGCGCACCGGTCCCTCCATGACCACCGTGTCGTCGGTGAACATGGTGACGTCCTCGGCGTGCGAGTTCATCCACAGCAGCGGGGACTGTTCCTGACGCCATATGCGTCCGCCGCCCGGCGGGTGGGGGTCGACCAGGTGGATGTCCAGGCCCTCGCCGGCGTACAGGGCGGGCGCGTTGGCGGCGAGGCGTTCGAGGACGCCGGTCCCCCGCGGCCCGGCCCCGACGATCACCAGTTGCTGCCTCATCGGGTCTTCTCCGTGCCGCGCGCGTAGCGCTTCTCGACGTAGTACTGGCCGATGCCGAGCAGCGAGGTGACCACGGCGTACCAGAGGGTGGCGACCATCAGCAGCGGGATCACCTGGTAGGTGCGGTGGTAGACCAACTGGGCGGAGAACAGCAGGTCGTTGACGGCGATGATGCTGACGATCGAGGTGCCCTTGAGGGTGCCGATCAGCATGTTGGCGGCGGGCGGCACGATGGAGCGCATCGCCTGCGGCAGCACGATCCGCCACCAGCGCCGCCCGGGGCTCAGGCCGAGCGCCTGGGCGGCCTCGATCTGCCCGCGGTCGACGGAGAGGATGCCGCCGCGCACGACCTCGGCGGCGTAGGCGGCCTCGTGCAGGGTGAGGCCGACGATCGCGACGGCGACCGGGCTGAGCAGGTCGACGGTCTTCACGCCGAAGACCTGCGGGTACAGCGCCCCGATGTTGAACCACAGCAGCAGCTGCACCAGGATCGGGATGGACCGGAACAGCCATACATAGCCCCAGGCGACCGCCCGCAGTACGGGGTTGGCGGACAGCCGGAACGCGGCGAGCAGGGTGCCGAGGGCGAAGCCGAGGGCCATCACCACGGCGGTCAGCCAGAGGGTGAGCCACAGTCCGCGCAGGATGGCGTCGGAGGTGAAGTGCTCGGCGACGACGTCCCATTGGAACGCCTTGTTGTTCAGGACGGAGTTGACGGCGAGCCCGAGCAGCACGAGGACGGCGACGGCCGCCGTCCACTGGCCGAGGCGGCGGCGCGGGACGATCCGCGGGGCGTCGGCGGGTTCGGGGGTCTTGGCCGGGGCGGGGGCTTGGGCGAGGGTGTCGGATGACATGCGAAGGCTCCGTGACGCGTGAATCGTCGGAACGAAGGTGGTGCCTTCACACGGGCGCGCCGCGCGGCGCGGATACGGCCGAGCCCCTCAGCAGGACCGTATGCCCGAGAGTACGGGGCCGTTTCGGTCCGCTGTCAAGGCTGTCCATACTGTGAGCCGTACATCTCAAGTCAGTTGACGCGGAACCGGATGCCTGTTCCACTTGGCCCATGCATCCACAGCAGTGGCTGGTCACCCGCTCCCACATCGACTTCGGTCGCGTGTGGTCCTCTTCCTGTTGAGCTGACCCCCTGCGTGTGCCCGCCGCTCCGGCGGGCCTCCTCGCGTTCTCTTGTTCCTCCCCGCCTTCACACGCGCCCCTCCCCTCGCGTTTTTCGCATACCCGTCTGCTCCCAGGAGACCGCTGACCGATGCGTACGCCCATTTTTCGGTATGTCATGCCCTTTACCGCCATCACATCGGCCGTTCTGCTGCTCACCGCCTGCGGGTCCGGCTCCGGTGGTACGGGCGGTACGGACGCCTCGGGAGTGGCGGCCAAGAACGCCGGGATACCCACCACCGACGTCGTCTCCGCCATCCGGAAGGACCCGGCCGCGGCGAAGCTGCTGCCCGCCGGCACCACGGACCTGACCGTCGCGGTCAGCGTCGGCGGTACCCCGCCCGGCACCGCCTACCTGAGCGACGGCAAGACCCTGACCGGCCAGGATGTCGACTTCACGCAGGCGGTGGCCCGGGTGCTCGGCATCCGGCTGAAGGTGGAGCAGGCGAGCTTCGACGCGATCCTGCCCGCCCTGGACAGCGGCAAGTACGACTTCGGGGCCAGCAACTTCGGCGTCACCGACGAGCGCCGCAAGACCGTGGACTTCGTCACCTACGTCAACGACGGCCAGGGCTTCGCCACCCGCGCGGACAGCGACCTGGCGAAGATCACCGACCTGAGGCAGCTGTGCGGCCTGAACGTGGCGACGGGCGCCGGCACCACCTTCGAGGCCACGCTGGAGCGCGAAAAGCACGTGTGCGCCGACGCGGGCAAGAAGGCGTACCGGGTGCAGACCTACGGCGAGACGAGCGCGGTGTGGTCCTCGCTCCAGCAGGGCCGCAGCGACGTGGTGATGTCCACGATCAACGGCCTGCGCTACGCCGTCGCCCACCAGGACGGCCTGAAGTTCCTCAACGAGTACCACCGCCTGGACGTCGGCTTCGCCTTCAAGAAGGGCTCGAAGCTGGCGCCGGCCTTCCAGGCAGCCGTCAACAAGCTGCTCTCCGACGGCTCCTACGAGCGGATTCTCAAGAAGTGGGGGACCACCGGCTCGGCGATCGAGGAGTCCCGCGTCAGCCCGCCGGAACAGCGGAGCTGAACAGGGGAACACACAGCGGAACTGACACTCAGACGGGCCCCGGCGACCGGCCGGGGCCCGTCTGAGTGTCTGTCAGGATCACCCGGACGCACCTCTTCTCACCCGTCCGCCGCGAACAATCATATTTCACTCTCAGTCAGCAGCGGTGTGAGTCAGGACCCTTGGGGCACAAGGACTCTCGACGGATCGACTGTGCACCAGTACCGTCACAAACCCCCCGCGCGGCGTCTATCCACTTGGCGCACCGTCCGCATCATGGATGACCATAGGGATGCGGAAAGCAAGAAAGACCGCTGTGAGAGGAGGCGTCCATGGGATCGGTACGCAAGGCGAGTGCATGGCTCGGCCTCGTCGACGACAACGATGACGAGCGCTACTACGACGACGACTACTCCGAGGGCACCGAGTCCGGGGACGCCTGGGTCACCGACCCGCGCGTGCGGGTGGCCACGGACACCGCCGAGGAGAAGGGCCGCCGGATCGGCACGGTGACCCCGGACAGCTTCCGGGACGCCCGCGCCATCGGCGAGCTGTTCCGGGACGGGGTCCCGGTCATCATGAACCTCACCAACATGGAGCCCGGCGACGCCAAGCGGGTCGTGGACTTCGCGGCCGGGCTGATCTTCGGGCTGCGCGGCTCGATCGACCGCGTGTCCAACCGCGTGTTCCTGCTCACCCCGGCCGACACGGAGATCATCAGCGGCGAGGCGTCCGCGCACCGCTCCGACGGCTTCTTCAACCAGAGCTGAGGCAGGGCCGCTCACCGGCCCCGCCCTGCCAGGGGGCTCACCGGAAGGCGTCCAGCCCGGTGAGCGCCTTGCCCAGCACCAGCTGGTGCATCTCGACGGTGCCCTCGTAGGTGAGCACCGACTCCAGATTGGTCGCGTGCCGCATCACCGGGTACTCCAGGGAGATCCCGTTGGCACCGAGGATCGTCCGCGCCGTACGGCAGATCTCGATGGCCTCGCGGACGTTGTTGAGTTTCCCGAAGCTGACCTGTTCCGGACGCAGCCGCCCGGCGTCCATCCGCCGCCCCAGGTGGTGGGCGAGCAGAATCCCCTTGTGCAGTTCCACGGCCATGTCGGCAAGCTTGGCCTGGGTGAGCTGGAAGCCGCCGATGGGCCGCCCGAACTGCTCCCGTGACGTCGCGTAGTCCAGGGCCGCCTCGAAGCTGCTGCGGGCGGCGCCCATCGCGCCCCACACGATGCCGTAGCGGGCGTGCGAGAGACAGCTGAGCGGTCCGCGCAGCCCGGTGACCTCCGGCAGCACGGCGCTGCCGGGCAGCCGTACGTCGTCCAGGACCAGTTCGCTGGTGACCGAGGCGCGCAGGGACCACTTGTGCTTGATCTCCGGCGCCGAGAAGCCGGGGCTGTCGGTGGGCACGACGAAGCCGCGGATGCCCTCCTCGGTCTGCGCCCAGACCACGGCCACCCCGGCGACCGAGCCGTTGGTGATCCACATCTTGCGGCCGCTGAGGACCCAGTCGCCGCCGTCGCGCTTGGCGTGGGTGCGCATCGAGGCGGGGTCGGAGCCGTGGTCGGGCTCGGTCAGCCCGAAGCAGCCGATCAC
Organism: Streptomyces sp. SudanB182_2057; assembly: GCF_964272715.1. Classification (NCBI taxonomy): domain Bacteria; kingdom Bacillati; phylum Actinomycetota; class Actinomycetes; order Kitasatosporales; family Streptomycetaceae; genus Streptomyces; species Streptomyces sp. SudanB182_2057. Next base: position 6,470,503 of record NZ_OZ186798.1, on the reverse strand, counting down.
CTCGCCGGCCGCCATGCGCGGCAGCCACTGCCGCTTCTGCTCCTCGCTGCCGAACCGGTGGATGGCGTACATCGCCAGGGAGCCCTGCACGGAGACCAGCGACCGGATGCCCGAGTCGGCCGCCTCCAGCTCCAGGCAGGCCAGGCCGTACTGCACGGCGCTCGCGCCCGCGCAGCCGTACCCGGTGAGCGACATGCCGAGGGCGCCGAGCGCGCCCAGTTCGCGGGCGAGGTCCCGGATGCCGGGCAGCTCGCCCTTCTCGTACCAGTCGGCGACGTACGGCAGGACACGGTCGGCCGCCCAGTCGCGGACCGTGTCCCGGATCGCCAGGTCCTCCGGTTCCAGCAGGTCGTCGATGCCGAGCGGGTCGGCGGCATCGAACGGGGGCAGCTTCGCGGACGCGGACATGGGACACCCTCCGGAACGGAAACGCGACAAAAACTAGCAGCGCTAGTCACGGCTCTCCGGCCGACGTTACGGTGGAGCGTCCCACACGTCCAGAGCGGACCGGCAGGGTGCCGCGCGCGAGCCGATCCGCACGATGGCTCATGCCCGGGCACGCTCGCCCGCGCCTCCCGGCGGGGCCGGGGTCAGGCGGTGACCCGGGGTGTGGTGGCGGCCGGCTCCGCCTCCCGGGGGGCCGGCAGCTCCACCTCGCCGCCGTCCGGTTCCTCCCCGCACTGCATGACCCACGGCAGCCGCAGTGCCAGCACCGCGCCCAGCAGCAACAGCCCCGCGCTCACCAGCAGCGTGACGTGCAGCCCGTGCACGAAGGAGTCGCGCGCCGCCCGGCGCAGCGCGGCCCCGGCACCCCCGCCGAGCCGCCCGGCCACCTCGTAGGCCTCGCCGAGCGAGTGGCCCGCCGCGTCCGCCGCGGGCCGGGGCACGCCGGGCACCGCGCGGAGCCCCGGGGCGTAGGCCGCGTTCATCACGCTGCCCAGCAGCGCGATGCCGAGGCCCGCGCCGAGCTGGTACGAGGTCTCGCCGATCGCCGCCGCGCCGCCGGCCCGGCCGGCCGGGGCCTCGCTCAGCATCGACTCGTAGGCGCCGAAGAGGGTGGTCTCCAGGCCGAAGCCCAGCAGCACGAACCCGGCCAGCAGCAGCGGCGGGTCGTCGGTGCCGCCCATCTCGGTCAGGACCAGCACCGCGGCGGCCGTCAGGCAGAACCCGGCGCACACCATCCGGCGCGGCCCGAAGCGGCGCAGCACGCGGGCGCCCGCCAGGCCCGCCGCCATCGCCGCGACGGTCAGCGGCAGCAGCCTCAGGCCGGTCTCCAGCGGGGACAGCCCGAGCACCAGTTGCAGGTACTGCGCGGCGACCAGTTCCAGGCCGACCAGCGCGAGCATGGCCAGCACGATGCAGCCCACCGAGGTGCCGAACGCGGGCCGGGCGAACATCCGCAGCTCCACCAGCGGGTGCGGATGCCGCCGCTGGCGCCGTACGAAGAGGAAGAGGAGGGCCGCGCCGGCCAGCAGGGGCAGCACGGTGACCGGGCTCGCCGCCGCCTCCCCGCCGCCGAGCCGTTTCACCCCGAGGACGCAGCCGAAGAGCCCGCCCGCCGCGAGCAGCGCGCCGGTCACGTCCCAGGGGCCGCTGTCCGTGCCCCGCGACTCCGGCAGCAGCATCCGGCCCACCGGAAGGCTGACCAGCATCAACGGGATGTTGACCAGGAAGACCGAGCCCCACCGGAAGTGCTCCAGCAGGAACCCGCCGAGCAGCGGTCCCACCGCCGCGCCGACCGCCGCCACCGCGCTCCAGACGCCGATGGCGAGGGCGCGCTCGCGCCGGTCGGGGAAGACCTGCCGGAGGATCGACAGGGTCGCCGGCATGATCATCGCGCCGCCGGCGCCGAGCAGCGCGCGGGCCAGGATGAGCATCGGCGCGCTCCAGGCGAACGCGGCCAGGGCGGAGGCGACGCCGAAGAGGCCGTAGCCGAGCAGGAGCACCCGTCTGCGGCCGACCCGGTCCCCCAGGGTGCCGAAGAGGATCAGCAGCGAGGCGCAGACCAGCGGGTAGACGTCGACGATCCACAGCAGTTCCACGGCGCCGGGCCGGAGGTCCTCGGTGACGGCGGGGACCGCGACGTGCAGCACGGTGGCGTCGAGGGCGACGAGCAGCAGGCTCACGCACAGGACGACGAGGACGACCCACCGGTCGGCACCGGCCCCGGCCGCCCGACGATGCCGCCCGACGGCAGCCGTGGTCGTCCCGGACATGTACGTACCTCCCAGATGATCCCTCGCGCGGGGCGGACCGACGGGGTGGGGACTGACCGTCGTACGGCCGGAGCGAGCGGTGTCTCCGGCCCACGCGAACCCACGCGAGTGACTCGTCAGCGTACGCGAGTCGGCCGGGCGGACACGTGGCGGACCTCTCACACGCACGAGGCAACCCGTGTGGCGTACCGCACGTCACCGACCCTTGACCGCGACCCGGCGGCCGGTCCGGTGCGCGGCGCGGTCGATAATCGAGCCCGTGAGCGATCTTGAAACGCGCGCGGTCCCGGCCCGTGCCCCCCTCCCGCGCCGGGCGGTCCCGGCCCTGCTGGGCTACGCGGCGGTCCGCGCCCTGGGGCTGGCGGTGCTGGCCGGCTGGAGCGCCGCGCGCGGCAAGAGCGCCTACACGCTGCTGACCGCGCGCTGGGACTCGCTGTGGTACACGGGGGTCGCCGAACTGGGCTACGGCTACGAGCTGCGGCTGCCGAACGGGGACGTCCACTCCAACCTGGCGTTCTTCCCGCTGCTGCCCTGGCTGGAGCGGCTGCTGCACGCCCTCACCCCGCTGTCGTACGCGGACGCCGGGTTCGTGGTGAGCCTGCTGGCCTCGCTCGCCGCCGCGGCCGGGATCTTCGCCGTGGCGGACCGGCTGTACGGCCCCCGGGCCGGCTTCTTCGCGGTGCTGCTGTGGGCGGTGCTGCCGGTCGGGATCGTGCAGTCGATGGCGTACAGCGAGTCGCTGTTCACGGCGCTGGCGGCCTGGTCCCTCTACGCGGTGCTGACCGGGCGGTGGGTGAGCGCGGGTGTGCTAGCGGCGCTGGCGGGACTGACCCGGCCGGTGGGGGCAGCGGTGGTCGCCGCGGTGTGGACGGCGGGCGTGATCTCCTTCGTACGGGACCGCGGCACGCGCGACGCACCGGGCGCACACCGTGACGCCCACGCCCCCGGCGCGCACGGCCCCGATGCCCCCTCCCCCGGCGCGTCCGTGCCCGGTGCTCCCGCCCGGCGGCGCCTGCTCGGCATGCTGCTCGCCCCGCTCGGGGCCGGCGGGTACGTGCTGTGGGTCGGCCACCGCACCGGCGCGGGTCCGCTCGGCTATCTGGACGTCCAGGCCGGATGGCGCAACGGCTTCGACGGCGGCTACGCCTTCGCCCGCTTCGTGGCCGGCCGGTTCACGTCCTTTCCGTCCGCCCTCGCCGGCCTCGGCCTGATCGCCGGCGTGGCCCTGCTGATCTGGCTGTACGTCACCTGCGTGCGCCGGCGCCAGCCGGCCGCGCTGCTGGTGTACACCGGCGTCGTCCTCGCCCTCGCCCTGTGCGCCTCCAGCTACTTCGGTTCCAAGCCACGGCTGCTGCTGCCCGCCTTCCCCCTGCTGCTGCCGCTCGCCGGTGCCCTGGCCCGTCGGCGCCCGCCGGTCGCGGCCCTGGTCACGGCCGGTCTGGCGGGCGCGGCGGCGGTCTACGGGGCGTTCTGGCTGAACGGCTCCGGGCCGCCATGATCGAATCCGTCGGCCCGGTGACGTCCGGGAGAATTCCACGCCAGGAACGGGTTAACGCATTCATAAGCGCCATATAAACAACACCCGGCGTGATCAAAGGAATTGGCCCGATCGGACTCCCCGGATTGCGGAATCGCGGGAATTCTGGCCGCCCTTGAGAGGTTTCCCACATCACATCGTCATCACAAAGCAGCAGTTTCGACCGGGAACACCGCTCACTCGCTGTAACGTCGATTGGGTGCGTACCGAACGAAACCTCACCCGGCGTCTGGACCGGGTGTTCGCCAGACTGGACCGGGAGCCGGAACGACCGGCCCACATCGATATGCCGCGGATGAGCCGGCACCGGGTCGTGCTGTTCTCCGCGACCCTGGCCTTCTACCTGGCGATCGTGTGGGCCGTCGTGACCACCTCCTGGCTCGTCCGGCTGGACTGGCAGGTCATGTTCTTCCGGCCGTACCAGCAGTGGCCGGAGATCCACGCGTTCCTCGACTACTACGTGGTGCTGGGCCAGCGCGGCCCCACCGCCGTGATGGTCGCGGCCTGGCTCGGCTGGCGCTCCTGGCGGCAGCACACCGTGCGCCCGCTGCTCACCCTCGCCACCTCGCTGCTGCTGCTGAACGTCACCGTCGGCGCCGCCAAGATCGGCATGGGACGGCTCGGCCCGCACTACGCCACCACGATCGGCTCGAACGAGATGGGCCTGGGCGGCGATATATTTCCCAGCGGCCACACCGCCAACGCGGTCGTCACCTGGGGCATCCTGGCCTATCTGGCCTCCACCCCGAGAGCGCGCCGCTGGCTGTCGGCCCTCTCCGCGGTCACCTCGCTCGGCGTCGGCCTCACCACCGTCTACCTCGGTACGCACTGGCTGAGCGACGTGTTGCTGGGCTGGGCCGCCGGCCTGCTGATCCTGCTCGCCCTGCCCTGGTTCGAGCCGCTGATCGCCAGGGCCGAACTGTGGCTGTTCGAGCTGCGCGACCGCTGGCGCGCCCGCCGCGGCCGGCCCGAGCCGACCGTGCCGGTCGCCCCGGTCGCGCTCCGGCCGCTCGGCCCCCCGGCGGAGCAGCCGGCCCCGGCCCGCGAACCGGTCGCCCCGACCCGCGCCTCCCGGGGCCTCGCGCACCTGGCTCCGGGACCGCACTCCATCCGGTCGGAGCGCACCCCGGTCACCCCGGCGGGCAGCCGTCGCCCGCCGCACGCCGACCGCGTCCCGCGCGGCACGAGCCAGCCGGCCCGCCCCCTGACGGGCGGCTGACGGAGGGTCGGGCGACGGGTCCGGTACGCACCACCTCCCCCGCGCCGGTACGACGAAGGCCCCGCTCCTGCGACAGGAGCGGGGCCTTCGTCGTACCGGCGCCGGGTCACCCCCTCCAGGCCCGGCTCACCCGGCCGTCCCGCACCTCGAAGTTCAGCCGTCCAGCCCGGTACTCCATGGTGATGATCGCGCCCGGCGGCAGCGACCGCACCGTGGTCCAGCCGCGTCGCCGGGCGAGCCGTTCGGCGGGGGCGGCGTCCAGGCCGACGTAGTCGTCCGGATTGTCCTGGGGCTCCGCTGGCGGAGTGGGAATCGGTGCCATACGGCCACGCTAGCCGGGCCCGGCCGGGCAGGAGAAGCGGCCGCCGCCTCAAGGAGAAGCGGCCGTCCCCGGTCACATCTCCGTCACAGCTTCCCCTCCCGGGTTTTGTCCGAAGTCCGTCACACGTGCGGGGGGTTTCCGTTCGGCTTACCGGGGTAATCGAACAGAATTCACGCGTGTCGGACGGCGCCTTCGAATTCCCCGGCGGAAAGTGCCGCAGTGGGGATCGGGGCGGACCCGGGGCGCGATTCCCCGCGCAATCCGGTGCGGTGCCACGGCATCTGACGCCACATGGGAAATTCACGGATCCGGCGCGACCGCCGGCCGCGCCCCGCCCCGGTGCACGCCCCGGCGCACGGCCCGGCGGGCATCTCGGCGGCCGCTCCCGGGTACCCGCCCGCGGGCCGGGGGCGACCGGCAGGCGGGCCCGGGGCGCGACGACGCGAAGGGGCGAGCGATGGGGACCGAGACCGCAGGGGTGACGGCACGTCCGGCGGAGCGCCACCGGGCCGGCCGAGTGGTGGTGGACTGGCTCTCCACCACCGACCACAAGAAGATCGGTCATCTGTATCTGATCACGGCGTTCGGCTTCTTCCTGGCCGGCGGGGTCATGGCCCTGCTGATGCGCGCGGAACTCGCCCGGCCGGGACTCCAGCTGATGGACAACAACCAGTTCAACCAGTTGTTCACGCTGCACGGCACGATCATGCTGCTGCTGTTCGCGACCCCGAGCTTCGCGGGCTTCGCCAACGAGCTGATGCCGTTGCAGATCGGCGCCCCGGACGTGGCCTTCCCCCGGCTGAACATGCTGTCGTACTGGCTGTTCGCCTTCGGCGGGCTGATCGTGCTGGGTTCGCTGGTGGTGCCGGACGGACCGGCCGCCTTCGGCTGGTTCGCCTACGCGCCGCTCAACGACGCCCACCACTCCCCCGGCGTCGGCCCGGACCTGTGGATCATGGGCCTGGCGCTGTCCGGCTTCGGGACGATCCTGGGCGCGGTCAACTTCGTCGCCACGATCATCGGGATGCGGGCGCCGGGCATGACGATGTTCCGGATGCCGATCTTCACCTGGAACACGCTGTTCACGTCGATCCTGATCCTGATGGCGTTCCCGGTGCTGGCGGCGGCGCTGCTGGTGCTGGAGTCGGACCGGCGGTTCGGCTCGCAGGTGTTCCAGGCGGCGAACGGCGGGGCGCTGCTGTGGCAGCACCTGTTCTGGTTCTTCGGGCATCCCGAGGTCTACATCATCGCGCTGCCGTTCTTCGGGATCATCACGGAGATCATTCCGGTGTTCAGCCGCAAGCCGGTCTTCGGCTATCTGACGCTGGTCGGCGCCACGATGGCGATCACCGGGCTGTCGATGGTGGTGTGGGCGCACCACATGTTCGCCACCGGCGCGGTACTGCTGCCGTTCTTCTCGCTGATGTCGTTCCTGATCGCGGTGCCGACGGGGGTGAAGTTCTTCAACTGGACCGGCACGATGATCAAGGGCTCGCTGTCCTTCGAGACGCCGATGCTGTGGGCGATGGGCTTCCTGGTGACGTTCCTGCTCGGCGGTCTGACGGGGGTGATCCTGGCCTCGCCGCCGCTGGACTTCCACGTCACGGACTCGTACTTCGTCGTCGCCCACTTCCACTACGTCGTCTTCGGCACGGTCGTCTTCGCGGTCTTCGGCGGCTTCTTCTTCTGGTGGCCGAAGTTCACCGGCAAGATGCTGGACGAGCGGCTGGGGAAGATCCAGTTCTGGACGCTGTTCATCGGCTTCCACGCCACTTTCCTGGTGCAGCACTGGCTGGGCGCCGAGGGCATGCCGCGCCGGTACGCCGACTATCTGGCGGCCGACGGCTTCACCGCGCTGAACACGGTCTCGTCGATCGGCTCCTTCCTGCTCGGCCTGTCCACGCTGCCGTTCCTGTACAACGTCTGGAAGACCGCCATGTACGGCGAGAAGGTCCAGGCCGACGACCCCTGGGGCTACGGCCGCTCGCTGGAGTGGGCGACCTCCTGCCCGCCGCCCCGGCACAACTTCGTCACCCTGCCCCGCGTCCGCAGCGAGTCCCCCGCCTTCGACCTGCACCACCCGGAGTACGCGGGCGAGGCCCCGCAGCCCGAGCCGAAGGGGCATCAGGCGCGGGAGTCATGAGGCCGGGTGCCGGACGCGGACGGCCGCCGCCCCCGGCTGGGGCGGCGGCCGTTTCCGTCCACCGTGTCCGGCGCTCAGAGCGCGAGGCGCTGACCGGGCACGATCATGTCGGGGTCGGCGCCGATGACGGCCCGGTTGGCGGCGTAGATCCGCTGCCAGGTGGTCCCGTGCCGGGCGGCGATGGTGCTCAGGGTGTCGCCCTCGCGGACCGTGTAGTCACCGCGGGAGGCGCTGCGGCCGGAGCCGGCCGCCGGGCGCTCCGGGGCCTTCGCCGGGGCGGACCGGGTGGGGGCGGGCTGCGAGGGGGCGGACTTCGTCGTCGCGCCGCCGCTGTGGGCCGCCGTGCCCGGGGAGCCGGTGCGGGCGGCCGTCGGGGCCGCGCCGGAGGCCCCGGCCCGCGCGGAGCAGACCGGCCAGGCGCCCCAGCCCTGGGCCTGCTGGACCCGGGTGGCGACGGCGATCTGCGCGCTTCTGGAGGCCTGGTCGGCCGTCGGGGCGTAGGCGGTGCCGCCGTACGCGCGCCAGGTGCCGGCGGAGAACTGGAGCCCGCCGTAGTAGCCGTTGCCGGTGTTGATGTGCCAGTTGCCGCCGCTCTCGCACCGGGCGATGCGGTCCCACACCCCGTTGTCCGCCGCGGCGGCGTTGCCGGTCGCGGCCAGCAGGCCCAAGGGGGCCAGCAGGGCGGCTCCCGCCAGGGTGGCCGCGGCGCGGCCCTTGCGGATGCCCTCGGAACGGGCGGGGTGACGGGTGGTATCGGCACACTCGGACATACGTTTCCCTCTCCACGAACCCGGGCTCCCCCGGGCGGAACGCGCCGGACCCCGCACGACCGGGGTCCCTCGCGCCCGCCCCGTCCGCCGCGGCCGGTGTCGGCGATCGTGCTCTGCCTGACGCCGGCCGGCGGACGTACCCGAGCGGTGCTCGTTGCACACGGCCGAGGAATCTAGGGAGGTCGAGCGGCCGGAATCAACCAACTCACCGTTGTGCCAGGCCAGTTGCCAGTTACCGGCGGTAGCGCCTTTTTCCGGCCACCCACTACATGCGGCGATGTGCGGATATGCCCACCACCGCCTCGCGGCGGCCTGTGAGTCACCTCACCCTTTCAAGTGCCCTCGCCATACAAGAAGTTGACGGTGTGTGGCGGATTCCGCACCCAAGGTGACCGGGCGCGGGGGAAGGCGCGAACCAGTCCTCCCCGGGGCGTGACTCCCACCACAGCACGCCCGTTGTCTTCTTCATGAGCCCGCAACCCCGGGGCTCAGCGACCGGGAGCCACCCGGCCGACACCAGCACCGCATCCCGAGGGAGCCACCCGTGCCGCGCATGCTCGACGTCAGTGACGCCGTACGCGCCGAGATCGGCGACGAAGAAGCCGAACGGCTGCTCGCCGGAGAGAACGCCCCGGGCAGTTACGACTGCACGTCCTGCCGCACCCCGGGCGACTCCGAGCAGGAGCGCACCAGCACCGTACTGTTCGTCGGCGACGAGACCGCCGTCCTCGCCTTCGCCCACGCCGGCTGCCTGCCCTCGCAGGTCGTGCGGGTCACGGAGGAGCAGTTGCGGGGCGCCGTCCGGTCCATCGGCGTCGTCGACGAGGCGCCGGCCGGCGGCGAGCCGCAGCGGTCCGTGCCCGAGCAGGCGGTGCTCGGCGTGACCAGCGGACTGGTCCTGGTCGACGGCGAGTTGCACCCCGCGCTCGTGGTCGAGCCCACCTCCGCGATCGTCCGGCCGGGCACGGACGGACCCGACGACGAGTTCCTCACGCTGCTCCTCGAACAGGGCTTCACGCCGGTGTCCGAGCTGTCCGGCGTCCCCGAGGTGCTGCACGGCTGGTCCGTGCTGCTGGCCGTGGGGCAGCTGCACGCGGTGCTCCAGCCGGGCGGCGACGGCGGCCGGCCGGTGGCCTGGTGGCAGGCGCATCAGCCGCTCCAGGTGACCGACGGCTGGCGGGCCGCCGCCAACAAGCACCAGCAGGTGCTGATGTTCGCGGCGCCGGTGGGGTCCATCGGACGGCAGCCGCGGGAGGACCTGCTGCGGGAGGCGCTCGACAAGGCCGCCGCGCAAGGGAAGCTGGTCGCCGCGGCGCTGCCTCTCGCCGGCACGTGAGGCTCGCCCGCCGGGCGGGCCGCCCCTGAGGAGCCGTACGACCGCATCCCTTTGGAATTCCGGTCGTTTGGACATACGTGCACGCATACGACACACCGCCCCGTCGGTCCTTCTCCTCCGTGCCGCCCGCCCGGGCGGCACAGGAGCCTTCCGGTGGACCGTCGGCCACACCGATCTACGACACGCTCTACGCCGAGTGGGTCAAGACCTTCCGCACGCTGCCGGGGGACCGCAGCGGTGAGGAGGAGCTGAGGTTCAGCGCCTTCGGGGACTTCCCGGACGGCAGCAGCAGATACGGCGGCCACCGGGCGGGGACGTTCAGCAGCTCCTACAGCGCCTACAGCGCGGGGGCCTACAGCGCCCGGCAGCAGTCGCAGTGGCAGCGGGTCGGCACGCTCGGCCGGCAGCAGGACTCCTCGGCGCCGTACGTCCCGGCGGCCGCCCTGCCACCGGGGCAGCGCCGCGGCGCGTGAGACACCCCCCCGCACACGACGGGCGGCCCCCGGTGAACCGGGGGCCGCCCGTCGTGTCGTACCGCCGTTACTTCTTCTTCGCGCCGCGCTTCTCGCGCACCCGCACCGAGATGTGGATCGGGGTGCCCTCGAAGCCGAACTCCTCGCGCAGCCGGCGCTCGATGAAGCGCCGGTAGCCCGCCTCGATGAAGCCGGAGGCGAACAGCACGAACCGCGGCGGCTTGGTGCCGGCCTGGGTGCCGAACAGGATCCGCGGCTGCTTGCCGCCCCGGATCGGGTGCGGGTGGGCCGAGACCAGCTCGCCGAGGAAGGCGTTCAGGCGGCCGGTGGGGACCCGGGTCTCCCAGCCCGCGAGGGCCGTCTCGATCGCCGGGACCAGCTTCTCCATGTGCCGGCCGGTGCGCGCCGAGACGTTCACCCGGGGCGCCCAGGCGACCTGGCCCAGCTCGGTCTCGATCTCCCGCTCCAGGTAGTAGCGGCGCTCCTCGTCGAGGGTGTCCCACTTGTTGAAGGCCAGGACGATCGCGCGGCCCGCCTCGACGGCCATGGTGACGATCCGCTGGTCCTGCACCGAGATGTTCTCGGAGGCGTCCAGCAGGATGACCGCGACCTCCGCCTTCTCCACCGCGGCCGCCGTGCGCAGAGAGGCGTAGTAGTCGGCGCCCTGCTGGAGGTGGACCCGCTTGCGGATGCCGGCGGTGTCCACGAACTTCCAGGTCTTGCCGCCGAGTTCGATCATCTCGTCCACCGGGTCGCGGGTGGTGCCCGCCAGCTCGTTGACGACGACGCGCTCCTCGCCGGCGACCTTGTTCAGCAGCGAGGACTTGCCGACGTTCGGGCGGCCGATCAGGGCGATCCGGCGGGGGCCGCCGATGGCGGTGCCGAAGGACTGCTCGGGCGCGTCCGGCAGCGCCTCCAGGACGGCGTCGAGCATGTCGCCGGTGCCGCGGCCGTGCAGCGCCGAGACCGGGTGGGGCTCGCCGAGGCCGAGGTTCCACAGATAGGAGGCGTCCGCCTCGCCGCTCGGGCCGTCGACCTTGTTGGCGCACAGCACGACCGGCTTGCCGGCCTTGCGCAGCAGCCGGACGACCGCCTCGTCGGTGTCGGTCGCGCCGACCTTGGCGTCCACCACGAAGACGACCGCGTCGGCCGCCTCGATCGCGTACTCGGCCTGGGCCGCCACGGAGGCGTCGATGCCGAGGACGTCCTGCTCCCAGCCGCCGGTGTCGACGACCTTGAAGCGGCGCCCGGCCCACTCGGCCTCGTAGGTGACGCGGTCGCGGGTGACGCCCGGCCGGTCCTCCACGACCGCCTCGCGGCGGCCGATCATCCGGTTCACCAGAGTCGACTTGCCGACATTGGGGCGGCCGACGACGGCGAGCACGGGCAGCGGACCGTGGCCCGCCGCCTCGATGGCGCCCTCGACGTCCTCGATGTCGAAGCCCTCTTCCGCGGCGAGCTCCATGAACTCCGCGTACTCGGCGTCGCCGAGAGCCCCGTGCTCGTACTCGTGCTCGGCCGAGCCGTCGGGCTGGATGTCGTCGTTCATGAAGTCCGTACCTCGTCGTTCATCGGTGGTGATCGGTGGGCCGGCCCGGTGGGGGCTGATCCACTACTCAAGTCAAGTGTCGCCTAGCGCCCGGTCAGGCGCCTGGCGTTTTCCAGGTGGCTGGTGAGCTGTTTCCGGATCCGCTCGGTCGCCGCGTCCAGCGCCGCGCGCGTCCGCCGGCCGCTGCCGTCACCCGCGTCGAAGGGGTCCCCGAAGACCACGTCGACACGGGACCGCAGCGGCGGCAGCGCCTTGATCAACCGGCCGGGACGATCCGCGCTTCCCAGGACCGCCACCGGGACGATCGGCGCCCCGCTGCGGACCGCGAAGTAGGCCAGTCCGGCGCGCAGCGCGGCGAAGTCGCCCTCGCCCCGGGTGCCCTCCGGGAAGATGCCCAGCACTCCCCCGTCCGCCAGCACGCCGAGGGCCTGGGAGATCGCGCCCCGGTCGGCCGTGGCGCGGTCCACCTTCAGCTGGCCGATGCCGGTCAGGAAGGGGTCCAGCGGGCCGACGAAGGCCTCCTTCTTGATCAGGAAGTGCGTGGGGCGGGGTGCCACGCCCATCACCATCGGTCCGTCGATGTTGTGGGAGTGGTTCACGGCGAAGATGACCGGGCCGGTGGCCGGCACCTTCCAGGCGCCGAGCACCCGCGGCCGCCACAGGCCGTACATCAGGCCGACGCCGATGCGGCGGCCGACCTCCGCGCCCCGCTGCGAGGGCACCGGCGCGAGCGTCACTTCCCGGCCCGCTTCTCCTCGACCAGGGTGACGACGCACTCGATGACCTGGGCGAGGGTCAGCTCGGTGGTGTCCACCTCGACGGCGTCGCCGGCCTTGGCGAGCGGCGAGGTCTTGCGGCTGGAGTCGGCCGCGTCCCGCTTGATCAGGGCCTCGCGGGTGGCGTGGACGTCGGCGCCCTTCAGCTCGCCGCTGCGGCGGGCCGCGCGGGCCTCCGGGGAGGCGGTGAGGAAGATCTTCAGGTCGGCGTCCGGCAGGACGGTCGTCCCGATGTCCCGGCCCTCCACGACGATGCCGTGCTCCGCGGCGGCGGCCAGCGAGCGCTGGAGCTCGGTGATCCGGGTACGCACCTCGGGCACCGCGCTGACCGCGCTGACCTTGGAGGTGACCTCCTGGGTGCGGATCGGGCCGGACACGTCGACGCCGTCGACCGTGATGGTCGGGGCGGCCGGGTCGGTGCCCGAGACGATCTCCGGCTTGCCCGCGACGGCGGCGATGGCGGTCGGGTCCTCCAGGTCGATGCCGTTGGTCACCATCCACCAGGTGATCGCCCGGTACTGGGCGCCGGTGTCCAGGTAGCTGAGGCCGAGCTGCGCGGCGACGGCCTTCGACGTGCTCGACTTGCCCGTGCCGGAGGGACCGTCGATCGCGACGATCACGGGCCTGGCGGTCGGGGCGGCGCCGTTTTCCACGGGGGGACACCTTCCTGGTGCGGTGCGGGCGGGGTGCGGGGAGCGAGAGCGCCCCGCACAAGGTTACTGGGTGCGGGTCACTCGTCCGGACGTACGCGGGCGGCGGGACCCGGCGGCGGACGAGCGCACGCGGGCGGCGGCGGGCGGGCCGCGACGCGCGGGTGCTACTGGCGCAGCGCCCAGCCCCGCTCCCGCAGTGCCTCCTTCAGCGCCGTCTGCGCCTGGGGCTCGACCATGAGCTGGACCAGGCCGGCCTGCTGTCCGGTGGCGTGCTCGATGCGCACGTCCTCGATGTTGACGCCGGCCCGGTCGGCGTCCGCGAAGATCCGGGCGAGCTGGCCGGGCTGGTCGTCGATGAGGACGACCACGGTCTCGTAGGCCCGCGGCGCGGACCCGTGCTTGCCGGGTACCCGCACCTGGCCGGCGTTCCCGCGGCGCAGCAGGTTCTCGATGCCCGCGCCGCCCTCGCCGCGCCGGGCCGCGTCGGCGGACTCCAGGTCGCGCAGCGCCCGGACCGTCTCCGTCAGGTCGGCGGCGACCTCGGAGAGCAGGTCGGCGACCGGGCCCGGGTTCGCGGACAGGATGTCGATCCACATGCGCGGGTCGGAGGCGGCGATCCGGGTCACGTCCCGGATGCCCTGCCCGCACAGCCGTACGGCGGACTCCTCGGCGTGCTCCAGGCGCGCGGCGACCATGCTGGACACCAGGTGGGGCATGTGGGAGACGAGGGCCACGGCGCGGTCGTGGGCGTCGGCGTCCATGACGACCGGGACGGCCCGGCAGTGCGAGACCAGCTCCAGGGCGAGGTTCAGCACCTCGGTGTCGGTGTCCCGGGTGGGGGTGAGCACCCAGGGGCGTCCCTCGAAGAGGTCGGCGGTGGCGGCCAGCGGGCCGGACTTCTCCCGGCCGGACATCGGGTGGGTGCCGATGTAGGAGGTGAGGTCCAGGCCGAGCGCCTCCAGTTCGCGGCGCGGGCCGCCCTTGACGCTGGCCACGTCCAGGTAGCCGCGGGCCAGGCCGCGGTGCATGGCGTCGGCGAGCACCTTGGCGACGTGGGCGGGCGGGGCGGCTACGATCGCCAGGTCGACCGGGCCGTCGGGCGCCTCGTCGGTGCCGGCGCCGAGCGCGGCGGCCGTGCGGGCCTGTCCGGGGTCGTGGTCGGCGAGGTGGACGGCGACGCCGCGCCGGGCCAGGGCCAGGGCGGCGGAGGTGCCGATCAGGCCGGTTCCGATGACGAGGGCGGTTCTCACTGGGCGATGTCCTTGCGCAGGGCCGCGGCGGCGCCGAGGTAGACGTGGGTGAGGTCGGTGCGGGGCTTGTCCGACTCGATGTGCGCGAGGATCCGTACGACCCGGGGCATGGCGCCCTCGATGTCGAGTTCCTGGGCGCAGATCAGGGGGACGTCGACGAGGCCGAGCCGGCGGGCGGCGACGGCCGGGAAGTCGCTGTGCAGGTCGGGGGTGGCCGTGAACCAGATGCTGATCAGGTCGTCGGCGGTCAGCCCGTTCCGGTCGAGGACGGCGGTGAGCAGCGCGCCGACCCGCTCCGCCATGTGACCGGCGTCGTCCCGTTCCAGTTGGACGGCTCCCCGGACCGCTCGTACCGCCACGGCGCTGCTCCTCGCTGACGTGCGTGTTTCGTTCTTGGTCCGTCCAGCGTAGTCAGCCGCGCGGTACGGGCGTGCGCCGACCGCGCACTGAGACCATGCGGAACGTCCGGTATCCACGGATATGTACGTCTGTACGGAGGTCTGACATGCCCCAGCCAGCGACACGGCGCACCGTTCTCGCCACGAGCGCCGGCGCGCTCGCCCTGGGCTGTGTGGGGTGCGGCGGCGACAGCGGCGCTTCCACGGCACCACAACCGCCCACGGCTCCGGCGTCCCCGCCCTCCCCCGCCGCCGAGGGCGGCGCCGGGGAGACGTCCCCCGCCGCGCGGGAGGCCGCCCCGGCCGGCGCACCGCTGGCCCGCACCGCGGACATCCCCGAGGGCGGCGGCAAGGTCTTCGAGGACCGGAAGATCGTGGTCACCCAGCCGGAGAAGGGCCGCTTCAAGGCGTTCTCGGCGGTCTGCACCCACCAGGGCTGCACGGTGACCCAGGTCACGGACGGCACCATCCTGTGCCCGTGTCACAGCAGCCGGTTCCGCATCACCGACGGCTCGGTGACCGCCGGCCCGGCGACCAGGCCGCTGACCGAGGAGCAGGTCATGGTGCACGAAAACTCTGTCTACCTGACCTGAGCCGCCCGCGTACGCTCCGGGGATGCAGCCGCTGGATCTGGTACGCGACCACACCGTCTACGCCTGTGTCATGGGCTCCCGCGCCTTCGGCCTGGCGACGGACGCCAGCGACACCGACCGGCGCGGGGTGTTCCTCGCCCCGACCCCGCTGTTCTGGCGGTTCGACAAGCCGCCGACGCATGTGGAGGGGCCGGGCGAGGAGCGCTTCTCCTGGGAGCTGGAGCGGTTCTGCGAGCTGGCGCTGCGCGGCAACCCGAACATCCTGGAGTGCCTGCACTCCCCGCTGGTGGAGCACGTGGACGACACCGGCCGCGAGCTGCTGTCCCTGCGCGGCGCCTTCCTGTCCCGGCAGGTCCACGACACGTTCACCCGGTACGCCCTCGGCCAGCGCAAGCGGCTGGAGGCCGACGTGCGCACCACCGGCGCCCCGCGCTGGAAGCACGCGATGCACCTGCTGCGGCTGCTGGCGGCCGCCCGGGACCTGCTGCGCACCGGCGAGCTGCGGATCGGCGTGGGCGAGCTGCGCGAGCCCCTGCTGGCGGTCCGGCGCGGGGAGGTGCCGTGGGCGCGGGTGGAGGCGTGGATGGCCCGGCTGGCGGACGAGACGGAGGAGGCCCTGCGGGGCAGTCCGCTGCCGGCCGAGCCGGACCGGGCGCGCGTGGCCGCCTTCCTGTACCGGGTGCGCCGGGCCTCAGCCCGCCAGGCGGAGCCGGACCACGAGGTCGTGCAGGGCGTCGTGGGCGGTGGCGGTGTCGGGCAGCGCTGAGCCGGCCTGCGCCTCGTCCAGCGCGGTGTGCAGCCGCTCCACGTCCGTCGCCACGCGGTCCCGGTCGACGTCGGCGCGGGCGTTCTCCCGCTCCCGCTTGGCGGCGATCAGCTCGGGCAGGTAGCCGGGCCCGCCCGCCAGCTCCAGGAGCGTGGGCAGATGCGCCTGGACCTCGCCGCTGCGCATGAGGTGGATGCCGGTGAGCAGCACCCGGAAGGTGTAGAGCAGCGGCTTGAGTTCGCCGGTCTTCTCGAACAGCCGCCACTGGGTCGCGGCGAACCCGCGGTAGTGGTGGGCGTGGTGGCTGGTGAGGACGCCGGGGGCGAGCGCGGTCAGCTCCCGGTGGGCCTCGCCGGTGTGCACGACCAGCGGGGAGAGCAGCTGCTCCAGCACATAGCCGTTGCGGCGGAGCATCAGGCGGGCGAACTTGCGCAGGTCGTGGGTGACGAGGTCCAGCTCGACGCCGTAGCGGACCCAGGTCCGCGAGCGGGTCTCCTCCGGCTCGCCCAGGCCGACGAGGTCGGCGGCGGGGAGCAGGTGGACGCCTCTGAGGTCCACGTCAGAGTCCTGCGAGGGGAAGCCGTACAGATGTGCTCCGGAGACGGTGGCGAACAGCAGGGGGTCGGGCTGTTCCCCGATCACCGGAGCCAGGTCTATGTCGAGGTCGTCGAGCATGGGCCTAAGCGTCCCAGAGCGTACCCAGGGCCAACAGGTCGCCTCGGTACTCGATCCGCTCCGTCCAGTCGGCGGGCCAGGCCCCGGCGCCCAGCCAGGCGCCCGCGAAGGCGCCGGTGAGGCAGGCGATGGAGTCGGAGTCGCCGGCGGTGCAGGCGGCCCGGCGCAGGGCGGTGACGGGCTCGTCGGGGAAGAGCAGGAAGCACAGCAGCCCGGTGGCGAGGGCCTCCTCGGCGATCCAGCCCTCGCCGGTGGCCAGGCAGGGGTCGGTCTCCGGGGAGACGGTCCGCACGGCCTCCTGGAGCCGGCCGAGGATCTCCAGGCACTCGTCCCAGCCGCGCGCGATGAAGTGCTCGGGGCCGGGGTCCTGGGCGCGGGTCCACAGGTCGCCGAGCCAGGTGTGGTCGTAGTGCGTGCGGCGTTCCAGGGCGTACGAGCGCAGCCGCCCGACGAGTCCGGCGGGGTCGGTGCCCCGGGCGAGCAGGTGGACGGCGTGGGCGGTGAGGTCGGAGGCGGCCAGCGCGGTGGGGTGGCCGTGGGTGAGCGCGGCCTGCGACTGGGCGGCTCCGGCGCGCTGTTCGTCACTGAGACCGGGGGCGAGGCCGATCGGGGCGACCCGCATGTTGGCGCCGCAGCCCTTGGAGCCGGTCTGGCTGGCGTCCTGCCAGGCCCGGCCCCGGTCGGTGAGCAGCTCGCAGGCCCGCAGGCAGGTGCCGCCGGGGGCGCGGTTGTTCTCCGGCGACCGGTACCAGTCCACGAATTCCGCGCGCAGGGGCCCTTCCAGCCCCCGGGGCGTCACGTCACCGCGGTCCAGGGCGGTCCGCAGGGCGCGGCCGACGGCGAGGGTCATCTGCGTGTCGTCGGAGACGAAGGCCCGCTTCGGCAGCTCCATCCCCCGCCAGGGCCCGCACTTGGCCAGGATCGACGGTACGTCGTTGAACTCGGTCGGGAAGCCGAGGGCGTCCCCGAGGGCGAGTCCGAGAAGTGCTCCGGTCGCCGGCTGTTTCGGCATGACACCGTCCCCCTTTATCGTCACCATGACAATAAAGGGGGACGGTGATCAAGCGCAAGGCGCGCTCTAGAGATCGACTTCCTTCATCAGCATGCCGACCTCGGTGTTCGACAGGCGGCGCAGCCAGCCCGACTTCTGGTCGCCGAGGGTGATCGGGCCGAAGGCGGTGCGCACCAGCCGCTCGACCGGGAAGCCGGCCTCCGCCAGCATGCGGCGCACGATGTGCTTGCGGCCCTCGTGCAGGGTCACCTCGACCAGGTAGTTCTTGCCGGTCTGCTCGACCACGCGGAAGTGGTCGGCGCGAGCGTAGCCGTCCTCCAGCTGGATGCCGTCCTTCAGCCGCTTGCCCAGGTCGCGCGGGATCGGGCCGACGATGGCCGCGAGGTAGGTCTTCTTCACGCCGTACCGCGGGTGCGTGAGGCGGTGCGCCAGCTCGCCGTGGTTGGTGAGCAGGATGACGCCCTCGGTCTCGGTGTCCAGCCGGCCGACGTGGAAGAGCCGGGTCTCGCGGTTGGTGACGTAGTCGCCGAGGCACTGCCGGCCCTCCGGGTCCTCCATGGTGGAGACCACGCCCGCGGGCTTGTTCAGCGAGAAGAACTGGTACGACTGGGTCGCCACGGTCAGGCCGTCGACCTTGACCTCGTCCTTCTCCGGGTCGACCCGCTTGCCCTGCTCGGTGACGATCTCGCCGTTCACCTCGACCCGGGCCTGCTCGATCAGCTCCTCGCAGGCCCGCCGGGAGCCGTAGCCCGCGCGCGCGAGGACCTTCTGCAGCCGCTCGCCCTCCTGCTCGGCGCCCGGGAAGGTCTTGGGCAGCTTGACGTCCTTCTTGCCCGCGTACCGCTCCCGGTTGCGCTCCTCGACCCGCGTCTCGTACTCGCGCGAGCGCGCCGGGGCCGTACGGCCGCCCTGCTGGGGCCGCTTCGGGCCGCCCTTGGAGCCGCCGCGCGCGGCACCGCCGCGTCCGGCCTTGGGGCCGTCCTTGGTGGCCCCGGGGCCCACGTCGTAGCGGCGCTCCTCGGGGCGGGGCTTGCGGGGCCGGCCCTGCCCCTGCTTCTGGTCCCTGTCGTTGCCGGCACCGCGGTAGTTACCGCGCCCGCCGCTCTTGCCGCTGCCGCTGCTTCGCATCAAGGTTTCCGTCTTAGTCGTCTGCGTCCTGACCGCCGGGCGCGTCGGGCGCGTCCGGGTCGAACGACGGGACTCCCTCCTGGGTCTCGGCCTCGATCGCCTCCGCCTCGGGGAGGAAGGGCGCGAGCTCCGGAAGCTCGTCCAGGCCGCGCAGGCCCATCCGCTCCAGGAAGTAGTTCGTCGTCCTGTACAGGATCGCACCTGTTTCGGGTTCCGTGCCCGCCTCCTCGACCAGACCGCGCTGGAGCAGGGTGCGCATCACACCGTCGCAGTTCACCCCGCGTACGGCGGAGACCCGGCTGCGGCTGACCGGCTGGCGGTAGGCGACCACCGCGAGGGTCTCCAGCGCCGCCTGGGTGAGCCGGGCGGTCTGGCCGTCCAGGACCAGGCGCTCGACGGCGGGCGCGTAGGCGGCGCGGGTGTAGAAGCGCCAGCCGCCCGCGACGAACCGCAGCTCGAAGCCGCGGCCCTGCGCGGTGTACTCGTCGGCCAGCTCGCGCAGGGCGTCCGCGACCTGCCGGCGGGGCCGCTCCAGCAGCCGCGCCAGGTGCTCCTCGGCGGCGGGCTCGTCCACGACCATCAGCATCGCCTCCAGGGCGGGCTTGAGGTCGAGACCGGCGGGCTCGCTCATGCCTTCTCCTCCTCGGGCTCCTCGGGCCGCTCCGGCGGGCGGTCGAACTCGTCGGTGACCAGCGGCTCCGGATCCGTCCGGCCGCCGGTCCAGCGCACGGTCAGCTCCCCCAGCGCGGTCTCCTGCTCCAACTCGACGGCCTTCTCCCGGTACAGCTCCAGCAGCGCCAGGAACCGGGCCACGACGGTGAGGGTGTCCCCGGCGTCCTCGGTCAGCTCCCGGAACCCGGCCTCGCCCAGCTCGCGCAGGAGCGCCACCACGATCCGGGCCTGCTCCCGCACGCTGACCAGCGGGGCGTGGATGTGGTCGACGTAGACCTGCGGCCGGGGTCTGGGCCGCATGGCCTTGACCGCCAGCTCCGCGAAGCCCTCCGGGCCGATGCTGATGACGACCTCGGGCAGCAGCTCGGCGTGCCCGGGCTCCAGGCCGACGGTACGGGGGTGACGCCGGGCCTCCTCGTCGAGCCGCTCGTTGAAGATGTCGGCGATCCGTTTGTAGGCGCGGTACTGCAGCAGCCGCGCGAACAGCAGGTCCCGGGCCTCCAGCAGGGCGAGGTCGGCCTCGTCCTCCACCTCGGCGGCGGGCAGCAGCCGGGCGGCCTTGAGGTCGAGCAGCGTGGCCGCGACGACGAGGAACTCCGTGGTCTGGTCCAGGTCCCAGTCCGGTCCCATGGCCCGGATGTGCGCCATGAACTCGTCGGTGACCCGCGACAGGGCGACCTCGGTGACGTCCAGCTTGTGCCGGGAGATCAGCTGGAGCAGCAGGTCGAAGGGGCCCTCGAAGTTGGCGAGGCGGACCTTGAAGACGCCGTCGGCAGTCGACTCGGTCCCGGCCGGGCCGGACTCCGGCGAGGCGGGCTCGGGCTCGGACGAGGCAGGCCCCGGTTCCGGCGCGGCCGGCTCGGGTTCCGGCGCGGCCGGCTCGGCATGCCCGGGTTCCGGCGGCTCCGCCTCAGCGGGCTCGGCGGGTACGGCGACCGGCTCGGCCGGCCCGGTACCCGGTCCCCGCCCCAGCGCGCGCCGACGGCCGGCCGGTGCACCGGGGGCAGGGGCTTCGTTCCAGGTCATAGCCCCCGCAGGCTATCGCTACCGGCCGCGCAGCCGGCGTACGAGGATGCTCGCGTCCCCGCGGGACTCCAGGTCGGCCAGGACCACGGCCACCGCCTCGCGGACGATCCGCCCGCGGTCCACCGCGAGCCCGTGCTCGCCGCGGAGCACCAGGCGGGCGTGCTCCAGGTCCATCAGTTCCTCGGCCGAGACGTAGACGGTGATCTTCTCGTCGTGCCGCTCGCGCCCGCTGGGCCGCCGGGTCGCCGACCGGCCGCGCTTGCGGGGCTGGGCCGCGGCCGGGGCCTCCTGCGCCGCCTGGCGGCGCACCGGGCGGCTGCGGGACTCGCCGGTGTCGGCGGGCTCGGCGTCCGCCGCCATGTGCTCCGCGCCCTCTCCGTCGCCGCCTCGGACGGGTACCGACGGCGGTACGTCCTCCCCGGCGGCCGTCTCGTCGCTCTCCCCGGCGGGAGCCGGCACCCGGGCCTCGCCGCCCGCCGCGCGCCGGGGAGTGGACGGCTGGAGCGCCGTCCCTCCTGTCGTACGGAAGAGTTCGTCGGCCCCGGGCAGACTCACTCGGCGTGACACCGGGCGAGCACCTCCCTGGCGAGCTGGCGGTAGGCGGCGGCACCGACGGAGTTGGAGGCGTACGTGGTGATCGGCTCACCGGCGACCGTGGTCTCCGGGAAGCGGACCGTGCGGCCGATGACCGTGTGGTACACGTGGTCGTCGAAGGCCTCGACCACGCGGGCCAGCACCTCGCGGCTGTGGACGGTGCGCGAGTCGTACATCGTGGCGAGGATGCCGTCGAGCTCCAGGTCCGGGTTGAGCCGCTCCTGGACCTTCTCGATGGTCTCGGTCAGCAGGGCCACACCGCGCAGCGCGAAGAACTCGCACTCCAGCGGCACGATCACCTTGTGCGCGGCCGTCAGGGCGTTGACGGTGAGCAGGCCGAGCGAGGGCTGGCAGTCGATCACGATGTAGTCGTAGTCGGGCAGCAGCGGCTTCAGGGCCCGCTGGAGCGTGGACTCGCGCGCGACCTCGGAGACCAGCTGGACCTCGGCGGCCGACAGGTCGATGTTGGAGGGCAGCAGGTCCATGTTGGGGACCGCGGTCTTCAGCAGGACCTCGTCCGCGGACATGCCCCGCTCCATGAGCAGGTTGTAGACGGTGAGGTCGAGCTCCATCGGGTTCACCCCGAGGCCCACCGACAGCGCGCCCTGCGGGTCGAAGTCCACGAGCAGCACGCGCCGGCCGTACTCCGCGAGCGCGGCGCCCAGGTTGATGGTCGACGTCGTCTTGCCGACGCCGCCCTTCTGGTTGCACATCGCGATGATCTTCGCGGGGCCGTGGTCGGTCAGCGGGCCCGGGATCGGGAAGTAGGGCAGCGGGCGTCCGGTCGGGCCGATGCGCTCACGGCGCTGACGGGCCGCGTCGGGCGCGAGCGTGGCCGCGTACTCCGGATCCGGCTCGTACTCGGCGTCGGGGTCGTAGAAGTGCCCCTCGGGCAGTTCGTCGTAGTCGGCGAAGTGGTTGTGGGGCGCGCCACTTCCGTCGCCGGCCATGGCGTTCACGTGATGGCCATCCATGCTCTGGTGTGCTGTCCCGGCCGTCCGCGGACCGGAACTCTGGTGGGCTGCGAAGGTGCGCACAGCTACGGAGCCGACAGCCTCGAATCCCGCGGGGCCCTGGCCCCGGACCGGCATTCCTGGTTGACCACCCCCGGGAGAAAATGTCGACTCATTCACAAGTCGTCTTACCTCCTTGGTGACCAGGAAACTTCTAGACAAGGTCAGCGTGGCACCATGCCGACGGTTGGCGACTCTATGGCGTGTCGGCGGTCCGCAGCAACACAATCCGCCGGACCCGGCAGGATGTGTCGGCAATGAAACATGTCGCTGTCAAGGGCGTACGGCCGTCGCACAGCAGGTTTCCAGGGTGTGCGAATCGGTCGAAGCGTTACGTTCGAGGCGAGTTGACCGAGAGCCGCAAAGTGACCATACACACATCCGGCCGGACCTTGTCGGGCAAGGTCCGGCCGGGTGCGCGGGATTGACGAGTCGTGTTGACGAATCGCCTTTTGGCGGGTGGTGACTTGACGACTCACCCGGTCGTTGCCTGCTGGCGCAGGTCAGCCGAGCAGCGACTCCAGCTCGACGTGCGGCAGGCCGTGGGCCTCCGCGACCTCCTTGTAAACGACCTTGCCGTCATGGGTGTTGAGACCCTTGGCGAGCGCGGCGTCGCGGCGCAGCGCCTCCACCCAGCCGTTGTTGGCCAGCGAGACGATGTACGGCAGCGTCGCGTTGGTGAGCGCGTTGGTGGAGGTGTTGGGCACGCCGCCCGGCATGTTGGCGACGCAGTAGAAGACCGAGTTGTGCACCTTGAAGGTCGGCTCGGCGTGCGTGGTGGGGCGGGAGTCCTCGAAGCAGCCGCCCTGGTCGATCGCGATGTCGACAAGGACACTTCCGGGCTTCATCCGGGCCACCATCTCGTTGGTGACCAGCTTCGGGGCCTTGGCGCCCGGGATGAGGACCGCGCCGATGACGAGGTCGGCGTCGAGGACGGCCTTCTCCAGCTCGAAGGAGTTGGACATGACGGCCTTGATCTTCGTCCCGAAGATCTTGTCGGCCTCGCGCAGCTTGTTGATGTCGCGGTCGAGCAGGGTCACGTCGAAGCCCATGCCGATGGCGATCTGGGCGGCGTTCCAGCCGGAGACACCGCCGCCGATGACGACGGCCTTGGCCGGGGTCACGCCCGGGACGCCGCCCGGCAGCACGCCGCGGCCGCCGACCGCGCGCATCAGGTGGTAGGCGCCGACCTGCGGGGCCAGCCGGCCCGCGACCTCGGACATCGGGGCGAGCAGCGGCAGCGCGCGGTTCGGCAGCTCGACGGTCTCGTAGGCGATGGCCGTGGTGCCGGAGGCCAGCAGCGCGTCGGTGCACTCCTTGGACGCGGCCAGGTGCAGGTAGGTGAAGAGGGTCTGGTCCTTGCGGAGGCGGTGGTACTCCTCCGCGATCGGCTCCTTGACCTTCAGCAGCAGGTCGGCGCTCGCCCAGACCTCGTCCGCGGTGTCCAGGATGGCGGCACCGGCGGAGACGTACTCCTCGTCCGTGATCGAGGAGCCGAGGCCGGCGCCCCGCTCGACGACGACCTGGTGGCCGTTGCGCACCAGCTCGTGCACACCGGCGGGGGTGATGGCCACCCGGAACTCGTTGTTCTTGACCTCGCGGGGGATGCCGACCTTCACGTCGATCACGGTCCTTGGCTCAGAGGGTATGGGGGTGCATTACAGACGTACCCAGACATGCGGGGGCATACCGGGAGACACCGCAGGGGAGTGCGGCAGAGCCAGTCTAATGAAGGTGTTCGAGCTGTCTAGCCTTTCATTGCATCAATCTTCGCTGGATGCGGTGCGGATTTCGCAGGCGTTAGCGTCTTGTTCCGGCCTTGCGTCGTCCTGCGGCGGCTCCTCCGCCAGCATGCGCTCCGCCGCCGCCCGGTGCAGCCGGGCCGCCGCCGGGTCGCCGAGGCGGTCCAGGGTGTCGGCCAGCCGCAGCTGCACCGCGGCCTGGAGCCGGGCGTCCTCGGCCCGCCGGGCCCACTCGACGGCCTCCTGGCAGGTGCGCAGCGACTCCTCGGGCCGTCCCGCGTACTCCTGCACCCGGGCGATCTCGCTCAACGCCCGCGCGCTGGCGGCCACATCGCCGCTCCGGCGGTAGCCGGCCAGGGCGGCCCGCCAGTTGCGCAGCGCCTCGCCGTAGCGGCCGGCGTAGGTGTGGGCGGTGGCGATCCTGCCGTACAGCCGGGCGGCCTCCGGGAGCTCGCCGCGGGCCAGCCGCTCGGCCAGCGCCCGGCCGAACCAGTCGGCGGCCCGGTCGTGATCGCCCAGCTCCTGGTGGGCGCCGCCTACGGATTCCATCGCGCGGCCGGTGGCGTACGGGTCGCCGGCCTCCCGTCCGGCGTCCAGCGCGGCCCGGTAGCGGGCCAGCGCCTCCCGGGTGCGGCCGGTCTGCGCGTCCAGGTCGCCCAGGTTCAGCAGGGCCGCGGCCTTCTCCCGGGGCAGCCCGCGCCGCTCGGCGACGTCCAGCACGAGGCTGTGCACCCCGTACAGGTCGGCGGCGGCGGCCTGGGTGCCGACATGGGCCGCCAGGGCCCGCACCAGCTGGGACATCAGCCGGCGG
The DNA here is from genome assembly GCF_964272715.1 of Streptomyces sp. SudanB182_2057. Taxonomy (NCBI): domain Bacteria; kingdom Bacillati; phylum Actinomycetota; class Actinomycetes; order Kitasatosporales; family Streptomycetaceae; genus Streptomyces; species Streptomyces sp. SudanB182_2057. The sequence goes on along the minus strand of NZ_OZ186798.1, from coordinate 6,445,829 downwards.
GCGAGGGTGTCCAGCTCGCCGTCGGCCACCGCGAGGCGCACCGACGCCAGCAGCGCGGGCCGCCGGATGCGCAGCCAGTCGGCGGCGGCCCGCGGGTTCGGGAAGCGCAGCGCGGGCGGCATGCCGTTCAGCTTCTCCCGGGCCTGCGGGCTGTCCGTCTCGGTGATCGCCCGGCAGGACTGGAGCAGCCGCACCGTCCGCTCCAGCATCCGGGCCCGGGCCAGCTGGAGCTCGGCGGGCCGCTCCTGGGTCTCGGCCAGGGCGCGCAGCAGCGGGTGCAGCCGGCCGGGGACCTCGTACTGGGGCAGCGGGGAGTCCACCGCGCGCAGCAGACCGAGGGCGGTGAGGTCGTCCAGGGTGGCCCGGGCGGCGTCGACCGAGCAGCCGGCCAGGGCGGAGGCGGTGTGCGGGTCGGCGAGGCCGGCCGGGGCGAGGCAGAGCAGCCGCAGCAGCCGGGCGGCGGGCCCGGGCAACTGGTCGTGGACGAGCCGGAAGACGCGGGAGAGCGGGGTCGTCTCGGTGCCCTCCGGGCCGTCCTCGGCGGCCGCGTGCAACCGCTTGGCGAGGTCGGAGACGGTGGCCTTGGGGCGGGCCGCGAGCCAGCCGCCGGCCAGCACCAGGGCGGCCGGGTGGCCCTGGCACGCCTCCACCAGGCTCTCCGCGGCGCGCGGGTCGACGGTGACGCGGACGGCGCCGGCGTAGCCGGTGAGCAGGTCCACCGCGGACTTGGTGTCGAGGCCGCCCAGCGTGCAGGGGCGGACGTCGGCGATCCCGGTGAGCGGGCCCCGGGAGACGGCGACCACCAGGCAGTCCGGGGCCTCGGGCAGGAGTGCGTCGACCTGGTCGGCGCCGGCCGCGTCGTCCAGCAGCAGCACCGCCCGCCGGCCGGCCAGGGCCGCCCGCAGGGCCGCGGCGAGGTCGTCCTCGGCGGCTCCGGCGGGGGCGGGCAGTTCCAGCGCCTCCAGCAGCGCGCGGGCCGCCCGCTCGACGGGCACCGGGGTGCCGTCGGGCTCGCTGAGCCGGGCCCGCAGCACCCCGCCCGGGTAGCGGCCGGCGACCCGGCGGACGAGTTCCTCGGCGAGGCTGGTGCGGCCGGAGCCGGGGCGGCCGGCGATGAGGAGGACGCGCGCGCGGGGCGCCTTGCGGCCGGAGAGGGTGTCCAGGCCGGCCCGCTCGATGTCGGCGCGCAGTTCCTTCAACTCCCGGGCCCGGCCCAGGAAACGGTCCTTCGGAGCCGGGGGCGCGGACAGCTCCGCACCGTCTGGGTCCACCGCCTGTTCCGTCACGGGCCACACTCCCGTCCCACCGCACGCGCAAGCCCGCCGGTGTCTTCCGGTACGGGCGTTTGCAGAGCCTAGTTCACGCTCTGCGACGTACCCGGAGGAGCGCGGCGAACGCATCGCCCGATCGGATCAGGCGATGGTCACACCAGTGGTCCGGACGGGTCCGGTCAGCTCTCGAAGGGGCGCGCGGGCCAGGGCGCGTCGGCCGGGCGCAGGGCGTCCAGCCCGTCCCCGCCGCGGGCGGCGACCAGGGAGAGCACGCCGACCACGAGACAGGTGTTGTGCACGTCCCCGGCCAGGATCCGGCGCACGAGTTCATCGACCGGCACGCGCGCGTGCTCCATGTCGGTCTCCTCGTGCTCCGCCGCGAAGCGCTCCCCGTCGGCCTCGGACAGCTCGCGGGCGAGGAAGACCCGCACGGCCTCGTCGCAGCCGCCGGGGGTGGTGTACACGTCGGTGAGCACCCGCCAGTCCTCGGCCTTGACGTGCGCCTCCTCGTACAGCTCCCGCTGGGCGGCGTGCAGCGGGTTCTCGCCGGGCACGTCCAGCAGGCCGGCCGGGATCTCCCAGAGCTTGTGCCGCACGGGGTGGCGGTACTGGTTGATCAGCAGGACCCGGTCCTCCTCGTCCAGGGCGAGGACGGCGACCGAGCCGGGGTGGACCTGGTAGTCCCGGCGGACCACCGAGCCGTCGGGCATGACCACCTCGTCGGTGCGGACGGAGGTCTTGTTGCCCCTGAAAGGCGTCTCCGTGGCCCGGATCTCCCACTCCTCGCGGGTGTCCTTGATCGTCATGCCCTGTTCCTTCCGCCTGCGCACAGTGAAACCGGGGTGCCCCACTTCCTACGAAGGTACGCACCCCGGCCACCGTACAACCGGCGTGTTACTTGGAGTTCTTCCGCTCGACGGCCGCCTTCACCAGACCGGCGAAGAGCGGGTGGGGGCGGGTCGGGCGGGAGCGGAGCTCCGGGTGGGCCTGGGTGGCGACGAGGTACGGGTGGACGTCGCGCGGGTACTCCACGTACTCCACGAGCTTGCCGTCGGGGGAGGTGCCGGAGAAGACGATGCCGGCCTTCTTCTCCAGTTCCGCGCGGTAGGCGTTGTTCACCTCGTAGCGGTGGCGGTGGCGCTCCTCGACGTACTCCTTGCCGTCGTAGACCTCGCGCACGATGGAGCCCTCGCCGAGCTTGGCCGGGTACATGCCCAGCCGCATCGTGCCGCCCATGTCGCCCTCACCGGCCACGATGTCCATCTGCTCGGCCATGGTGGAGATCACCGGGTGGGCGGTGGCCGGGTCGAACTCGGTGGAGTTGGCGTCGGGGATGCCGGCCAGGTTGCGGGCGGCCTCGATCACGATGCACTGCAGACCCAGGCACAGCCCCAGCAGCGGGATCCTGTTCTCCCGGGCGTAGCGGATCGCGCCGACCTTGCCCAGCACACCGCGGTCGCCGAAGCCGCCGGGGATGCAGATGCCGTCCACGCCCGCCAGCTGGGCCTTGGCCCCGGCCGGGGTCTTGCAGTCGTCGGAGGTGACCCACTTGATCTTCACCCGGGCGCGGTTGGCGAAGCCGCCCGCGCGCAGCGCCTCGGTGACCGACAGATAGGCGTCGGGCAGGTCGATGTACTTGCCGACCAGGGCGAGGGTGACCTCGTGCTCGGGGTTGTGGACGCGGTCGAGCAGGTCGTCCCAGGTCGTCCAGTCCACGTCGCGGAACGGCAGGTCGAGCTTGCGCACCACGTAGGCGTCCAGGCCCTCGGTGTGCACGACCTTGGGGATGTCGTAGATCGAGCGGGCGTCGGGGCAGGCCACCACGGCGGCCTCGTCCACGTCGCACATCAGGGAGATCTTCCGCTTGATCGCGGTGGGCACCTCCCGGTCGCAGCGCAGCACGATCGCGTCGGGCTGGATGCCGATGTTGCGCAGCGCGGCCACCGAGTGCTGGGTGGGCTTGGTCTTCAGCTCGCCGGAAGGACCGATGTAGGGCAGCAGCGAGATGTGCACCACGAAGACGTTGTCCCGGCCGACCTCGTGGCGGACCTGGCGGACGGTCTCCAGGAACGGCAGCGACTCGATGTCGCCGACCGTGCCGCCGACCTCGGTGATGACCACGTCGACCTCGTCGGTGGCCATGCGCCGGATACGGTGCTTGATCTCGTTGGTGATGTGCGGGATGACCTGCACGGTGTCGCCCAGGTACTCGCCGCGCCGCTCCTTGGCGATCACGGTGGAGTACACCTGGCCCGTGGTGACGTTGGCGCTGCCGTCCAGGTCGCGGTCGAGGAAGCGCTCGTAGTGACCGATGTCCAGGTCGGTCTCGGCGCCGTCGTTGGTGACGAACACCTCACCGTGCTGGAAGGGATTCATCGTGCCCGGGTCGACGTTCAGGTACGGGTCGAGCTTCTGCATCACGACACGCAGGCCCCGGGCCTTGAGCAGCATGCCCAGGCTGGAGGCGGTCAGACCCTTGCCGAGCGAGGAGGCGACACCCCCGGTGACGAAGATGTGCTTGGTCGTCGTGGATTTGGGCGGCATGGCCAAGAGGGGGCTCCCGTGGTCGCTGGCGGTGATGCGGTGCGGCTTCCGTCCCGGAGAGTTCCGGGGGTGCCGTCGCTGCGGTTCGGGGGGTTTTCTCCCACCGGTCCACGGGCTACCAGCGTATCAGCGCCTGAGCGAGATGGCTTCCGGCCACGCTCCGCGCTCGTCCGGGCACACCACGAGAACACTGGAGTCACTCTGGCAACTTTCGCACCGGTCCGGGCACACGGTTCTCACCCGGCGCTCACTCGTTCGGCCCATACGGGTTGCCCGGAGCGGCACCCGGATCATCTGCACGCGTCGTATCCTGCTCGGACACTCACTGCCGAGCCCGGCCGGTAACGACGGCACACCCCCGCCTGCAGCAACCCGGAACAACGAGAGCGCGGCAGTTCGTTGAGCAAGGACTGTCGTGTTGCCTAAGGGCTCGGCGGGCTGCTTTGCTTCACCGCTCAACGACACACAACAACGACCCTTGACCGCACTAGCGACAGCCCCCTGCGCGGGGGTGTGACGTGGCCGTTCGACTGGAGTTGCACGTGGCCGGGCGCATCGAAGACTACGCACTCATCGGAGACATGCAGACCGCCGCACTGGTCTGCCGGGACGGCACGGTGGACTGGCTGTGCCTGCCCCGCTTCGACTCGCATGCCATCTTCGCCGGCCTGCTGGGCACCGAGGAGCACGGCTTCTGGCGGCTCGGCCCGGCGCACGCGGCGGACGCCGAGCCGCCCACGGCCGCCCGGCGCGGCTACCGCGGCGACTCGCTGATCCTTGAGACCGAGTGGGACACCCCGCGCGGCACCGTACGCGTGACCGATTTCATGCCCCCGCGTGACGGCGCCCCCCAGCTGATCCGGATCGTCGAGGGCGTCACCGGCCGGGTGCCGATGCGCTCCGCGCTGCGGATGCGGTTCTCCTACGGCCGGGTGGTGCCGTGGGTGCACCGGCACGAGGGGCGCACGGTGGCCGTCGCCGGACCCGACTCGGTGTGGTTCGACACGGAGGCCGAGACCTACGGCAAGGCGCTGACGACCTACGCCGACTTCACCGTGGCCCCGGGCGACCGCATCGCCTTCACCATCTCCTGGCAGCCCTCGCACAAGGAGCCGCCGCCGCTGCCGGAGCCGGAGACCTCGCTGGAGGCCACGGAGGACTTCTGGCGCGAGTGGGTCGAGCACTGTACGTACCACGGGCCCTACCGCGAGGCCGTGATCCGTTCGCTGATCACCCTGAAGGCGCTGACGTACGCCCCCACCGGCGGCATCGTCGCCGCCCCGACGACCTCCCTGCCCGAGGACATCGGGGGCGTGCGCAACTGGGACTACCGCTACACCTGGCTGCGGGACGCGGCGATCACCCTGTCCTCGCTGCTGCGCACCGGCTACCGCGAGGAGGCCCGAGCCTGGCGCGAGTGGCTGCTGCGGGCGGTCGCCGGCGACCCGGAGAACCTCCAGATCATGTACGGCATCGCCGGCGAGCGGGAGCTGGGCGAGGCCGAGCTGGACTGGCTGCCGGGCTACGAGAACTCCGCCCCGGTCCGGGTCGGCAACGGCGCCGCGCACCAGCTCCAGCTGGACGTGTACGGCGAGGTCACCGAGGCCCTGCACCTGGGCCACATGACCGGTCTGGCCCGCAACGACTACGCCTCCCTGCTCCAGCTCAAGCTGATCCGCTACCTGGAGGACCACTGGCAGGAGCCGGACGAGGGCATCTGGGAGGTGCGCGGCCCGCGCCGGCACTTCGTGCACTCCAAGGTGATGGCCTGGGTCGCGGTGGACCGCACCATCAAGCTGATCGAGTCCGGGGACGCGGACGGTCCGCTGGAGCGCTGGCGGGAGCTGCGCGACGACATCCACCGGGACGTGTGCGAGAAGGGCTACGACAAGGAGCGCAACACCTTCACCCAGTCCTACGGCTCGAAGGAGCTGGACGCCTCGCTGCTGCTGATCCCGCAGATGGGCTTCCTGCCGCCGGACGACAAGCGGGTGATCGGCACCATCGAGGCGATCCAGCGCGAGCTGTCCACCCCGGACGGCTTCATCCTGCGCTACCCCACCGAGGGCGAGGACGCGGGCGTCGACGGCCTGCCCGGCGACGAGGGCGCCTTCCTGGCCTGCTCGTTCTGGATGGCGGACGACCTGGCGATGATCGGCCGGGTGGACGAGGCCCGCAAGCTGTTCGAGAAGCTCCTCGCGCTGCGCAACGACCTCGGTCTGCTCGCCGAGGAGTGGGACCCGCGGCTGAAGCGGCAGGTGGGGAACTTCCCGCAGGCGTTCAGCCACGTGCCGCTGATCGACACGGCACTGCGGCTGACCGCGTCCGGCGCGTACGGGGGGTAGCGGCCGTCGGTCGGCTGCGGGGACGTCGGGCCTGGTCGCGCCCCTTCGGGGGCGCGCGGGCCTAGGCTGACAGCGTGGCTTTCCGCTCCACGGCGCACTCGGCGCTCGCCGCCCTCCGCGGCGAGCTGACCGGCGAGGTGTTCGCCCCGTGGGACCGCGGCTACGACGCGGCCCGCGCCGTCTTCGACGCGCGGGACGACCGGCGGCCGGCGGTGATCGCCCGGTGCGCGGACGCGGCCGACGTGGTGCGGGCCGTCCGCTTCGGCCGGGAGCTGGACCTGCGCATCGCGGTGCGCGGCGGCGGCCACGGCGCGGCCGACACGGCGGCGGCCGACGGCGCGCTGATGGTGGACCTGAGCCGGATGCGCCGGGTGACCGTCGACCCGGTGGCCGGGGCGGCCCGGGTCGAGGGCGGTGCCACGACGGGCGACTTGGACCGGGCGGCCCTGCCCCACGGACTGGCGACCACCGGCGCGCGCTCCCGCACCACCGGTGTGGCCGGCTCCGTCCTCGGCGGCGGCACCGGCTGGCTGGACCGCCTCTTCGGACCGGCCGTCGACAACCTCCTCGGCGTGGAACTGGTGACCGCCGGCGCCGAGCGGGTGCGCGCGAGCGCCGACGAGCACCCGGAGCTGTTCTGGGCGCTGCACGGCGGGGGCGGCAACTTCGGTGTCGCCACCGCGCTCACCCTGCGGCTGCACGAGCTGCCGCGGTTCTCCCTCGCCCTGCTGCGGTACCCGCCCGGGTACGGAGCTCAGGTGGTCCGCGCCTTCCGGGAGGTCTTCCGGAGCGCGCCGGACGAACTGGGCGGCGCGGTGCTGTACCTGGCCGGGCCGCCCGCGCCGGCGGGCGGCCCGCGGTGCGCGGCCGTGCTGACCCACGCCGGCGGCGCGGACGGGCTGCGCGACCTCGCCGGGCCGCTGCGCGCGCTGCCGCACGAGGCGGGGCCGGCCGGCGAGCTGCCGTACACGGCGGCGCAGCGCCTGCTCGACACCCCGCCCGGGCTGCGCCACCACCGGTCGGCCCGGTGTCTGACCGGGCTGCCGCAGGAGGCGGTGGACGCCTTCCGCGCGGGCGGGGAGGGCCTGCCGACGGCGTCCGGCTCCCGGTATCTGCTGTTCCCGCAGGGCGGGGCGGTCGCCGCCGGGCCGCGCGGCTACCCGGTGGCCTGGCGGGACGCCCCGTGGACCGCGCACCCGTGCGCCTTCTGGGCGGACCCGGCGGACGACGAGCGGGCGTGCGGCTGGGTCCGGGAGGCGTGCGCCGCCCTGGCGCCGTGGAGCACCGGGGCCGTGTGCCTGAACCTGATCGGCGACGAGGGCCCGGAGCGGGTCCGGGCGGGGCTGGGCGCCGGGAACATGCTGCGGCTGGAGAAGGTGAAGCGGCGCTACGACCCCGACAACGTCTTCCGCTGCAACCACAACATCCGGCCCGTGTGAGGCCCCGCCCCCCGGTCAGCCCAGGGCGGCGATCACCTCCCGCGCCGCCCGCTCGCCCTCCCGCGCGCCGCCCTCCATGAAGCCCTGGAAGTCGTAGGAGCAGTGCTCGCCGGCGAGGTGGACGCGGCCCTGGGCCACGCCCTCGTAGCCGGCGTACCGGTGCAGGTAGCCCACCGGCCAGTACGAATAGGCGCCCAGGGCATAGGGGTTGAGGTGCCAGGCCGACAGCTGGGCGCGCCCGGTCCAGGCGGCCGACGTGCCGGGGAAGAAGGCGTCGACGTCCTTCAGGTACCGGGTGGCGAGGTCCTTGACGTAGGGGTCGCTCTCGTACGAGAAGGGGCCCGACGGCGTCAGCGACCTGGCGCGGCTGCCGCCGCCGTACTGGATGAGGATGCCGCCGGTGCCGGGCTGGACCTTGGTGGTGTCCCAGGTCTGCTGCACCCCGAGGTCGGTGAAGCAGTCGCCTGCGGACACCCCGGGCCAGGGGCCGGTGCCGCGCCAGGGGCGGCTGGTGAACTGCATGTTGAGCTTGGTGCAGTGGCCCATGCGGGCATCGCGCAGCAGGCCGGTCATGCGGGGGTCGAAGCCGGCCCCGCTCAGGTCCAGCCGTTGGAGGACCGGCAGGGGCAGGCACAGGACGGTGTGGTCGGCGGTGACCGTCCGGGTGCTGCCCGCCTCGGTGAAGGTGAGGGTCTGGGTGCCGTCGGCGCCGGCCCGCACCGCCTGGAGGGACCAGCCGTGCCGGATGGTCCCGTCGGGCAGGGAACCGGCGATGGCCCGCGGGAGTCGGTCGTTGCCGCCGACGATGTGGTAGCGCTCGTCGGACAGGCCCCAGATGTTGAAGTGGCCCGGATTGGGCTGGTAGCCCATGAGCAGGACGAGGGCGAGCGAGGACTGCTCGGTGGTGTCGGCGCCGTACTCGACGGCGTAGGCGACGTCGAAGAAGCGGCCGAGCGGGGAGGCGTGGCCGCCCGGCACCCGCGTCTCGATCCACTCGTACAGGGACAGGTTGTCCAGGGCGGTGCCCGCCGGGGTGGTCCGGTCCCAACTGACCTCCCCGGCGGCCTGGAGGTCGGCGCGCAGGGCCTGGTAGACGGCCTTGAAGTCCTCGTCGGCCCGGTCGCGCGGGTAGTAGGCGCCGTCGAACCAGAGGACCTCCTCCGCGCCCCGGGGGCCGCCGCCGAGGAAGTCCTCGACCGGCAGGGAGAAGCGGCGGCACAGTTCCAGCATCTTCTTGTGGCCGGTGTCGATCAGCTCGCCGCCGATCTCCGAGGTCTGCCCCCAGGCCCAGTGGTCGCGCTGGGTGTACATGCGGCCGCCGACGCGGGAGGGGTGGGCCTCGTAGAGGGTGCAGGCGTATCCCGCGTCGCGCAGGGTGAGGGCAGCGGTCAGGCCGGCGATGCCCGCGCCGACGACGGCGACGCGGGGCGCGGCCGCGGCGGCGGCCGGTACCGGGCCGGTCGCGGCGGCGGCCGGCGTCGGGACGGTCGCGGCGGCCGTCACGGCGGCCGCGCCGGCGGCGCCCCTGAGGACGGCGCGCCGGCGCACGGCCCGCGCCTCGGCGACGGGCAGACCGAGCCGCCGGGCGGCGGCGTGGTCGGCGGTGAGGGTGCGAAGGACGTGCATGAGCCGTGTTCGGGACACGGTGCCTCCTCAGGCGTTGGCGGGGGCTTGCTCGGTGTCGTCGTCCGTGCGCTCGGCCGCGTCCTCCAGGACGATCCGGCCGATGACCTCGTACCGTTCCGGCCGGCGGGCCCGCAGATACAGGCCGAGCCCGAGGCCGCCGAAGAAGACCAGCCCGACGATCCACGGGATGGCCTCGAAGAAGAGCGAGCCGGCCGCCGTACCGGCCGCGGTGTCCATGTTGACCACCAGCAGCACCACGACGGCGGCCATGCCGAGGCCGCCGAGCAGCGGCGCGGTCAGGGTGCGGAACCAGTGCCGGTCCTCGGGGTGGTTGCGGCGGAAGTAGCCGATGACGGCGAAGGAGCAGAGCGTCTGCACGATGAGGATCGCCATCGTGCCGAGGATCGCCAGCAGCGTGTACAGGTGGATGTACGGGTCCTGCCCGGTCGCCCAGAACGCGCCGACGATGACGACGGCGACGACGGACTGGGCGAAGGAGGCGAGGTACGGCGACCCGTGGCGCGGGTGGGTGCGGCCGAGGGCGGGGTGCAGGAAGCCCTCGCGGCCGATGGCGTACAGATAGCGGGCCGCGCACTGGTGGAAGGCCATGCCGCAGGCGAACGAGCCGGTGATCAGCAGCCACTGGAAGGCGTCCACCGCCCAGGCGCCGATGAAGCCGCGCGCCGGGTCGAAGAACAGGTCGAGGGGGCTCGCGCCGGCGGAGACCCGTACCGCGCCGTCGAGGCCGTTGCCGGCGATGGTCATCCAGGACACGTAGATGTAGAACAGGCCGACGCCGATGACGGAGATCAGGGTCGCGCGCGGGATGACGCGCTTGGGGTCGCGGGACTCCTCGCCGTACATCGCCGTCGACTCGAAGCCGACCCACGACCAGAACGCGAAGAACAGGCCGAGCCCCGCGGAGGCGCCGGTGAAGGCGTTCTTGGGGTTGACCGGTGCGACGGGGATGCCGTCCGGGCCGCCGCCGTGCAGCAGTACGGCGGTGGCGACCGCGAAGAGCACCGCGATCTCGGCGACGAGCAGCACGCCGAGCGCCTTGGCGGTCAGATTGATGTCGAAGTACGACAGCACGGCCGTCACCAAGAGCATCGCGGCCGCGTAGCCGGCCCACGGCAGGTCGGCGCCGAGCTGGTCGCGGACGGTGGTTCGGGCGAAGTAGGAGAAGACGCCGACGATGGACGCCTCGAAGACCACGTAGGCGAGCACGGCGAGCATGCCGGAGGCCATGCCCGCGATGCGCCCGAGGCCGTGGGAGATGTAGCCGTAGAAGGCGCCGGCCGCGGTGATGCGGCGGGCCATGGCGACGTAGCCGACGGAGAAGACCGCCAGGACCAGCGTCGCGAAGAGATAGCCGGCCGGCGCTCCGGTGCCGTTGCCGAAGCCGACGGCGATCGGCAGGTTGCCGGTCATCGCGGTGATCGGCGCGGCGGTGGCCACCGCCATGAACACCACGCCCACCAGCCCTACGGAGTCCGCCTTGAGGCGCTGTACCTCTCGCGTGGGTTTCTCTGTCATTCCCGCCCCTCATGTGGTGCTCGCGCAACGAAATCCGAAGGTCAAACGGCGGTTCTTGTACGGTCGCGACAGTGTGCCGGGACAGTGACGTACACCACAACAGGCAGGCGGTCGGGTAATCGCGGGCCGGGGGCGACGCAGTGTCGCGCGCACGGGGCCGGTGACCGCCGCCGTGATCGCGCGGAGATGTCACCGAAACGTGTGCACGGGTAGCGTCCGCTGCATGGACAGCCGTACGGACCACCGACTCGACACCCAGGGCGCCGGCATCACCGTGCAACGGGCGCTGGAGCTGCCCGGACTGCGCAGCGGACTGCCGGAGATCCTGGCGGGCGCCGACCGGCTCGGCCGCACCGTGCGCTGGGTGCACGCGGGCGAGGTCCCGAACATCGCCTCGCTGCTCAAGGGCGGCGAACTGCTGCTCACCACGGGCTACGGCCTGGGCACCCGGCCGGCCGAGCAGCGGGCGTTCGTGCGGACCCTGGCCGAGCGGGGCATCGCCGCCCTGGTGGTGGAGCTGGGCCCGCGCTTCGGCCGGCTGCCGGCGGCGCTGGTGGACACGGCCCGGGCGGCCGGTCTGCCGCTGGTCCAGCTGCACCGCGAGGTGCCGTTCGTGACGGTGACCGAGGAGATCCACACCGAGATCGTCAACGGCCACTACGCGCTGCTCCAGCGCGCCGAGGAGGTGCACCGGCGCTGCACCGAGGCGTTGCTGGGCGGCGGCGGGGTGCCGCAGGTGCTGTGCATCCTGGCCGACTTCAGCGGCAACCCGGTGTTCCTGGAGACGGCGGACGGGCGGCTGCTGTACGCCGCCGGGGCCGGGCCGGAGGGCGCCGACCCGCTCCAGGTGTGGGAGGGGCTGCGCGGCCCGCACAAGGAGGCCCCGCCGCCGGCCGGCACGGTGCTGGTGGACGTGCCCGGCGGCGGCCCCGGCTCGGCGGGCTCGGTGCGCGCCCGGCTGGTCCTGCTGCCGGTCCGCGCGACGCCGGCCCCGGTGCACCGGATCGCCGCCGAGCGGGCCGCGGGCGTCCTGGCCGTGGTGCTGATGCAGGCCCGGCAGGAGGAGGAGCTGGCGGCGCGCGGGCGCGGGGACTTCCTCACCGATCTCGCCGAGGGCCGGATCGCGGCGGAGGACGCCCCGGCGCAGGCCCGGGTGCTCGGCTTCAAGCCGGGTGACAGCCCGCTGCTGCCGGTGGTGATGCGGATCGGGGACACCCTCTCGCCCGGTGGCGGCTGGGCGGTGCTCGCCCGGGCGGTCTCCGAGGAGCTGGCCGCGGTGGGGGTGCCGGCGCTGCTGGGCGTGCGGCCGGTGGAGGGCCGGGTCCTGGTGCTGGTGGGGCTGCGCGCGGAGGCGGAGCGGACGGCGGTCGCGGACCGGGTCGCGGCGGCGCTGCGGGCCGGGGTGGAGCGGGCCGGGATGCGGCGGCCGGGCTCGCCGCCGCCGGTGGTGGTGGTCGGGGTGGCGGGCGGCTGGGCGGCGGCCTCGGCGGGGCTGCGGCACGCGGCGGAGACGGCGACGGCGGCGCAGGGCCTGACCGACCGGCCCTGGTACGACGCCCGGCGCCTGGACATCGACCTGCTGCTGTGGCGGCTGCGCGACCACCCGGACCTCGCGGCCTTCGTGGACCGGGCGATCGGCCCGCTGCGCGAGCACGACCGGCGCTCCCGGCCGCCGCTGCTGCCGACGCTGGAGACCTATCTCGCGCACGCGGGCCGCAAGGCGGAGACAGCCCGCGAGCTGCACCTCAACCGCCAGACGCTGTACAACCGCCTGGCCCGCATCGGGGAGTTGCTGGGCACCGACCTGGACGATCCGCAGACGGTCCTGGCGCTGAGCCTGGCCCTGCGGGCCCGCCGGCACGTGCCGTAGGCGTCCGCGGCGCCGGGCCCGCTCCGGGCGGGTCTGTGCCGGGTTCAGGTGAGCGGTGTGGGCCGGGTCAGCTCGTCGTAGACGCTGAGGACCTGGGCGACGGTCTCGTCCTCGGTCGGCCAGGTCGCGCACTGCCGGGCCGCGCGCTCGCGCAGCCGGGCGCGCCGCCCGGGGTCGGCGAGCAGCCCGAGGACCGTCTCCGCGAGGGCCGCCGGATCGCCGTAGGGGACGAGTTCGGCCGCGTCGCCGACGAGGTCGGGGATGCCGCCGACCCGGGTCGCGACGAGCGGCACGCGCGCGTGCAGCGCCTCCTGGGCGAGCACGGACCGCGATTCCCATCTGCTGGTGATCAGGGCCAGGTCGGCGGCGGCCAGCAGGTCGGGGACGTCGTCGCGGCGGCCGACGAGCCGCACCGGCAGCTCCTCGTCCTCGATCCGCCGCTGGAGGACCGGCCGCAGCGGTCCCTCCCCCGCGATCACCACCAGCGGCACCGGGTCCCGCTCCCGCCACCGGCGGGCCGCGTCGAGCAGGACGTCGTAGCCGCGGTGGCGGTCCAGGGAGCCGACCGCGAGGAGCAACGGGCGGTCGACGGCGCCGAGTTCGGCGCGGACCTTGGACCGCTGCCGGTCGGTGTCGTCGTGGTCGGCCGGCTCGTCGGGGCCGTCGTACCGGCGCCGGCCGGGCAGGGCGACCGGGGCGAGCCGGGCGTCCCGCGCGCCGGTCCGCCGGGCGCGGTCGACCAGGTCGGGGCTGGTGCCGAGGACGACGGCCGCGGTGCGCGTCACCCGCCGCTCCAGCATGCGCAGCAGCTGGGCCCGCGGGCCCTCCGCGTGGGCGCGGTCGTGCCAGGTGACCACCAGCGGGGTGGTGCGTCCGCCGAGCGCGAGCACGGACCGGAAGGAGGCGTGCAGCCCGTGGGCGTGCACCAGGTCGGCGTGGGCGCAGGCGGTGCGGAGGGCGGCCACGGAGACGGGGTCGCTGCTGCGCGGTACGTGGACGTGGTCGGCGCCGGTGCCGCTGAAGTCGTAGGACCGGTCGGCCTCGGTGGGGGCGCACACCGTGACCCGTACGCCCCTCGCGACCAGTCCCTCGGCCAGGGAGCGCACGTGCGCGCTGCTGGCGGCGTTGCCTCCGCCGAGCACCTGCACGGTGCGCAGCGGCGGCCGGCCGTGCGGTGCGTTGCTGCTCAGCGGGCTCACGGGGCCAAGGCTCCTGGTTCGTGGACGGTCACGAGAAGGCGCGTGGGGCGGTCACGGGAAAACGTACAGAAGGTTGGGGGCTCAGGGGGGCGGAAGAGCTCAGCCCGCGCGCCTCCCCCGCGGACCGTCCGGGCCCGCTGTCCGCCCGCGTTCCCCGCCAAGCATGCCAGGGCACACGGGCGTTCAGGGAAGATCCGGGAGGGCGCATCGTGCGGCGGGCCGGGGCAATGCGCCGGAGCACATCACCCACATGGGTGAGGGGGAGGCGGCCCTGGACGGGCGGTACGCGCGGGCATCCGGCGAGGTCAGCCGGGCAGGGTACGCGCCAGGGCGCTCACCCGGTCCCCGCAGCAGGCCGCGGCGACCAGCGCCACGGCGTGCGCGAGCAGTCCCGCGCGCCGGTTTCCCGCCACCACGGCCGCCCCCAGCGCGGCGCCGAGCGCGTGGGCCCCCGTGTCCCCGAGCATGACCCGCTCCCCCGCGTCGTCGGGCAGCACGGCCGCGGCGGCGCCCATCGCCCCGGCGGCCAGCCGCGCCCCGGGCCCCTCGCGCAGCAGTCCGGGCGCCCCGAGCGCGAGCACGGCACCGGCGGCCCGGCCCGGCCGTACGTCGAGCAGGTTCACGAGATGGGCGCTCCCGGCGATGACGACCCCGGCGAGCAGCTTGTCGGCCGGCCGCTCCTTCAGCACGGCGCCCGCGGCCAGCCCCGCCGCCGCGATCCCGAACAGTTTCACGGCCCCGCTGGTGATCTCCCCGTGCCGCAGCGCCCGCAGATGGGCCCGGAACCCGCGCCGGTGGTCCCCGGCGACATCGTCGTAGGCCCCGCAGGCCCCGGCGGCCAGCACCGCGGCCCCGGCCGCGGGATGCACCCGCGCGGCGGCGATCCCGGCCCCCACCGCGACCGCGGGCCCGGCGTACAGCCCGACGGCCCGCCCGGCGTGGTTGGTCCGCTCCCAGCGCGCGCGTCCACCGGGCGGGGCGGCGCGCAACACGGCCTGCCCGGCCCGGGCGAGCCCGGCGGCGAGGAGCAGGGGACGGCACGTTCGCTTGTCGATCATGCCGCCCACCTTAGAAAACGGACCGGGACCGGACCGCACCCGGGAAACGTCCCCGGACTCCCCGGACTCCCCGGCCGCCCCCGCTACACCTCCGCCCTCGCGGTGGCCAGCAGTTCCTCCGCGTGGGCTCGGGCCGCTTCGGAGTTCTCCTGGCCCGCCAGCATGCGGGACAGCTCGCGGACGCGTTCCTCGCCCTCCAGGACCTTGACACCGGAACGGGTCACGGAGCCGTCGTTGGTCTTCTCCACCAGCAGCTGACGGTCGGCGAACGCGGCGACCTGGGGCAGGTGGGTGACCACGACGACCTGCGCGGTCTTGGCGAGCTTCGCCAGGCGCCGGCCGATCTCGACCGCGGCCTTGCCGCCGACCCCGGCGTCCACCTCGTCGAACAGGTACGTCGGGACCGGGTCGGTGCCCGCGAAGACCACCTCCACCGCGAGCATCACCCGGGACAGCTCACCGCCCGAGGCGCCCTTGGCGATGGGCCGCGCCGGGGCGCCCGGGTGCGGGGCGAGCAGCAGCTCGACCTCGTCCACGCCCGACGGGCCGTAGGCGACCGTGCGCCCGCCGACCTCGACGCCCTCGGGATCGTCGGTCTGCCGGATGTCGAAGGACACGCGCGCGTGGGGCATCGCCAGCGAGGCCAGCTCGGCGGTGACGGCCGCGGCGAACCGTTCGGCGGCCTCGGTCCGCGCGTCGGTCAGCCGCTGCGCGAGGACGCCCAGTTCGCCCCGGAGCGCGTCGCGCTCGGCGGTCAGCTCGGTGATCCGCTCGTCGTCGCCGTCCAGCTCGGTGAGCCGGGCGGCGCCCTGCTCGGCCCAGGCGAGGACCGCGTCGATGTCCTCGCCGTACTTGCGGGTCAGCGCGGTCAGCGCGGCCCGGCGCTCCTCCACGGCGGCCAGCCGCAGCGGGTCGGCGTCGAGATCGTCGGCGTATCCGGCCAGCTCACCGGCCACGTCGGTGAGCAGGATGCCGATCTCCCCGATCCGGTCGGCGAGCGCGGCCAGCGCCGGGTCGTGCGCCCGTACGGCCTCCAGGGCGCGGTGGGCGCCCGCGACGAGGGTCGAGGCGTCGATCCCCTCGGGGTCCTCCGGGTTGCCCGCGAGAGCGGCGTGCGCGACCGTCGCGGCGGACGACAGCGCCTCGGCGTGCCCGAGCCGCCCGGCCTCCTCGGCCAGCTCGGCGTCCTCGCCGGGCCGGGGCTCCACGGCGGCGATCTCGTCGAGCCCGTAGCGCAGCAGGTCGGCTTCCTGCGCCCGCTCCCGCGCGCGGGTGGTGATCTCCTCCAGCTCGGCGGAGACGGCCCGCAGCCGCCGGTAGGCCCCGGTGTACTCGGCGAGCGGCACGGCGACGGCGTCGCCCGCGTACCGGTCGAGCGCCTGCCGCTGCCGGGACAGCTTCAGCAGCCCCTGCTGGTCGGTCTGCCCGTGCACGGCCACCAGGTCGTCGGCCAGCTCGGCGAGCAGCCCGACGGGCACGCTGCGCCCGCCCAGATGCGCCCGGGAGCGGCCCTCGGCGGAGACGGTACGGCTGATCAGCAGGGCGCCGTCGTCCAGTTCGGCCCCGGCCTCCTCGGCGCGTGCGACGGCCGCGGCTCCGGGGGGTACGGCGATCCGCCCCTCCACGACCGCCCGCTCCGCCCCGATCCGCACGAGCGCCGGGTCGGCCCGGCCGCCGAGCAGCAGCCCCAGGCTGCTGACCACCATGGTCTTGCCCGCACCCGTCTCACCGGTGACCGCGGTGAACCCCGGTGACAGCTCGACGACGGCATCGTCGATGACCCCGAGCGACCGTATCCGCATCTCCTCCAACACGGAACAGACCATACGAGGTCCGGGGCGGGCAGCGCACATGGCCCGCCCGCGTCACTCCGAGGAGTGGTGCGGCGCCCCCCGCCACCCCGTGGTCGGCAGGGCGAACTTCGCCACCAGCCGGTCGGTGAACGACGAGTGGTGCAACCGGGCCAGCCGCACCGGCACCGCCCCCCGGCGCACCTCCACCCGCGCCCCGGGCGGCAGCTCGACCGTGCGCCGGCCGTCGCACCACAGCACGCCCGGCGGGATGTGCGGCAGCACCTCCACCGCGAGCACCGAGTCCGGGGAGGTGACCAGCGGCTTGGCGAACAGCGCGTGCGCGCTGATCGGCACCATCAGCAGCGCCTCCACCTCCGGCCAGACCACCGGGCCGCCGGCGGAGAAGGCGTAGGCGGTGGACCCGGTGGGCGTGGACAGGATCACCCCGTCGCAGCCGAACTCCGACACCGGCCGCCCATCGATCTCCAGCACGACCTCGAGCAGCTTCTCCGCGCCGGCCTTCTGCACGGCCGCCTCGTTCAGCGCCCAGTCGGTGTGCACGATGTCGCCGTTGCGGTGCACGACGACGTCGACGGTCATCCGCTCCTCAACCTCGTAGGACCGGGCCACCACGCGGTCCACCACCCGGTCCAGGTCGTCCCGCTCGGCCTCCGCGAGGAAGCCGACGCGCCCCAGGTTGACGCCGAGCATCGGCACCCCGGAGGCCCGCGCGAACTCGGCCCCGCGCAGCAGCGTGCCGTCGCCACCCAGCACGATCAGCAGCTCACAGCCGTCCAGGCACTGCGCGGTGGCCTCCTTGACGAGGTGCACCTCGTCCGGGAGCGGCAGGTCGCACGCCTCCTCCTCCAGCACCCGCACCCCGATGCCGTGGCGCAGCAGGCCCTTGACGACGAGTTCCGCGCTGCGGATCGCCGCGGGCCGCCCGGTGTGGGCGAGCAGGAAAACGGTACGCCCATGGTTCTGTGTCAACGCGGCCCCTCCGCCACTGCACGGTCGACGTCGGCCGGGTCCACCCGGGGTGCCCCCGCCCGCAGCCAGAGAAAGTACTCGACGTTCCCCGAGGGGCCGGGCAGCGGGCTGGCGGTGACCGACCGCACCCCGAGGCCCAGCTCCCACGCCCGCTCGGCCACGGTCCGCACGGCCTCCGCCCTGAGCTCGGGACTGCGCACGACACCGCCGCTGCCCAGCCGCTCCTTGCCCACCTCGAACTGCGGCTTGACCATCATCACCAGATCGGCGTCCGGCGTCGCGCACCGCTTCAGGGCGGGCAGCACCAGTCCGAGCGGGATGAAGGACAGATCCCCCACGACCAGCTCCACCGGCTCCCCGTCGATCGCCTCCAACGTCAACTCGCGTACGTTCGTACGGTCCTTGACGGTGACGCGTGCATCCTGCTGCAGGGACCAGGCGAGCTGTCCGTAGCCTACGTCCACGGCGACGACATGGGCGGCGCCCGCGCGCAGCAGGACATCGGTGAAGCCGCCGGTGGACGCGCCGGCGTCCAGCGCGCGCCGGCCCTCGACCACGAGCCCCTGCGGCACGAAGGCCGCGAGCGCGCCGGCCAGTTTGTGCCCGCCCCGGGAGACGTAGTCGGGATCGCTGTCGTCGGCCTGGACGACGATGGCGGCGGCGGTCTCCACCTGCGTGGCCGGCTTGGTCGCCACGGTCTTGCCGACGGTGACCCGGCCGGCGGCGATCAGCTGGCTGGCGTGCTCGCGCGAACGGGCGAGCTTCCGGCGGACCAGCTCCGCGTCGAGACGGCGGCGTGCGACTCCTGCCACGTTCGGTTCAGCTCCTGCTCTGGTTACGGTCTGCTGGGGTACGGCGTCGGGGGCGCCGGAGGTTCCGGGCGGGCGTCGAGCGCGGTGAGCGCGTCACGCAGCCCCCGGAGTACATCCTCGTACACCTCCGCGTGTCCGTCGGTGGCGAGGTGGTCGGCGTCGGCCAGCCGCTCCAGGCAGGCGTCGACGCCCGCGTCGCCGGTCGGCGCGCGCGGGATGTTCAGGGGGGCCGGGGCGGCGGGCTCCGACGCCCGGTCGGGCTCGGCCGGCGCCGCCGTACCGGCCTCGGACACGGTCTCGCTCATGCCCCGACGCTACCCCGAACCGCTGCGGTACCGTCGGGGGCGATGGCCACGATCGAGGAGTGCCGCGCCGCACTGGGGAAGCTTTCGGACAGCATGCGGGGGGCCGAGGGAGACGTCCGCGCGGCCGCCGCGCTGGAGCGCTCGGTGAGCTGCCACGTCACCGACCTGGACGTCACCTTCGCCGGCCGGATGACGGGCGGGCGGATCGAGGTGGACGCCACCCTCCCCGGCCCGCCGCGGGAGAAGGCACAGATCAGGCTCGCCCTGGCCGGGGACGACCTGGTGGCCCTGGTGGACGGCGAGCTGAACTTCGCGACCGCCTGGGGCTCGGGCCGGGTCCGGCTGGAGGCGAGCCTGCTGGATCTGTTCCGGCTCAGGAAGCTGCTGTGAGCCGTGCCTTGCGGGCGGCGGGCACGACCAGCGGGGTGCCCGTCTCCGGGTCGTCGATCACCTGACAGCGCAGCCCGAACACCTCTTCCACCAGTTCGGCGGTGACGATGTCGCCCGGCGCGCCCTCGGCGATCACCTTCCCGCCGCGCAGGGCGATGAGGTGGGTGGCGTAGCGGGCGGCGTGGTTGAGGTCGTGCAGCACCGCCACCAGCGTCCGGCCCTGCTCCTCGTGGAGTTCGGCGCACAGGTCGAGGACATCGATCTGGTGCTGGATGTCCAGGTAGGTGGTCGGCTCGTCCAGGAGCAGCAGCGGGGTCTGCTGGGCGAGCGCCATGGCGATCCACACCCGCTGCCGCTGGCCGCCGGACAGCTCGTCGACGTACCGGTCGGCCAGCTCGGCCACGCCGGTCTGCCGCATCGACTCCCGCACCACCCGCTCGTCCTCGGCCGACCACTGGCGCAGCAGGCCCTGGTGCGGGTAGCGGCCCCGGCCGACGAGGTCGGCGACCGTGATGCCGTCGGGCGCGACGGCCGTCTGGGGCAGCAGGCCGAGGGTGCGGGCGACCTTCTTCGCGGGCATCGACTGGATGGCCTGCCCGTCCAGCAGCACCCGGCCCTCGCTGGGCCTGAGCATCCGCGACAGCGCCCGCAGCAGCGTCGACTTGCCGCACGCGTTCGGGCCGACGATCACCGTGAAGGAGTGGTCGGGGATCTCCACCGACAGCTGCTCGGCGATGACACGCTGGTCGTAGGCGAGGGTGACGTTCTCGGCGGACAGGCGGTTCACAGTGCTCCTCGGATTGTTCGTCGGGCCGGCGGGGGTCATATCCGGCCCGCCCGGCGCTCGGTGACCAGCAGCCACAGCAGGTAGGCGCCGCCGAGCACGCCGGTGACCACGCCGACGGGCAGCTGGTCGGCGCCGAAGGCGCGCTGGGAGGCCCAGTCGGCGGCGACCAGCAGGGTCGCGCCCATGCACAGCGAGGGCACCAGGTTGGGCCCCGGCGAGCGGGTCAGCCGGCGGGCGAGCTGCGGCGCGGTCAGCGCGACGAAGCTGACGGGGCCGGCGGCGGCCGTGGCGGCGGCGGTGAGCAGGACGGCGCTGACCATGAGCAGCAGCCGCACCCACTGGACGCGCACACCGAGGGCGTGGGAGATGTCGTCGCCCATCTCCATCATCCGCAAGCCCCGGGCGTTGACGAGGACCAGCGGGACGAGGACGGCGCACAGCGCGAGCAGCGGCCAGACCTGGGCCCAGTCCCGGCCGTTGAGCGAACCCGTCATCCACACCACCGCGCGGGCGGCGTCGACCAGGTCGGCCTTGGTGAGCAGATAGCCGTTGACGGCCGTCATGACCGCGTTGACACCGATGCCGACCAGCACCATCCGGTAGCCGTGCACGCCCTGCTTCCAGGCGAGCAGATAGACGGCGAGACCGGTCGCGAGGCCGCCGGCCAGCGCGCCGAGGGTCACCTGGGAGGCGCTGCCGGACAGCAGCACGATCACGATCAGCGCGCCGGCCGTGGAGCCCTGCGACAGGCCCAGCACGTCGGGGCTGCCCAGCGGGTTGCGGGAGATCGACTGGAACAGGGCGCCGCCGAGGCCGAGACAGGCTCCGACCAGCAGGCCGACGAGGACCCGGGGCAGGCGCAGTTCGTTGACGATGAAGTCCTGGTAGGCGGTGCCGTTCCCGGCGAGCGTGCGCAGCACGTCGGTCGCCGGGATCCGCGCGTCGCCGGTCCCGATCAGGGCGACACCGGCGGCGCAGGCGGCGACCAGCAGCAGCACGACGACGGTCAGGGCACGCGGGTCCAGGCGCACGGAGAGCCCGCCGGGGGTGCGTACGGCACGGCTCCTGGGGTGGGTCTTCACAGCTGGGCCGTCCTCCGCCGTCGTACGAGAAAGATGAAGACCGGGCCGCCGATGATCGCGGTGACGATGCCGACCTGGAGCTCGGCGGGCCGGGCCACGACCCGGCCGAGGACATCGGCGCCGAGCAGCAGCACGGGCGCCAGCACCATGGCGTAGGGCAGGATCCAGCGCAGGTCGGGGCCGGTGAACGAGCGCACGACGTGCGGCACCATCAGGCCGACGAACATGATCGGGCCGCAGGCCGCGGTCGCGGCACCGCACAGCACCACGGCGGACAGCATGGCCAGCGCGCGGGTGCGGTCGAGGTTGGCGCCGAGGGCGCGGGCGGTGTCGTCACCCATCTCCACCGCGTTCAGCGGCCGGGCCAGCGCCAGCGCCAGCACCATGCCGACCGCGAGGAACGGCAGCACCTGCACGATGGTCGCGTCGGTGGCCGAGACCAGCGAACCCACCGTCCAGAAGCGCATCTTGCCCAGGGCCGCGCCGTCCGTGATCATCACGGCCTGGAGATAGCCGTACAGGGCCGCGGTGATCGCCGTACCGGCGAGCGCGAGCCGCACCGGGGTGGCGCCCCGGCTGCCGCCGAGGAACCACACCAGCCCGCCGACCGCCGCCGCGCCCAGGAACGCGAACCACACATAGCCGGTCAGGCTGGTGACGCCGAGATAGGTCATGGCCGTGACGACGGCGGCGGACGCGCCCGCGTTGATGCCGAGCAGCCCGGGGTCGGCCAGCGGGTTGCGGGTCAGCGCCTGGAGCACCGCGCCGGAGAGCCCGAGCGCGGCACCGACCAGCAGACCGAGCACCGTGCGCGAGAGCCGCTCGCCCACGACCACGTCGCCGTACGTGCCCGTGTCGTGGAACAGGCCGTGCCAGACCTGGGCCGGTGACAGCCCTTTCGCCCCGATCGCGATGCTCGCCAAGGCGACGAGGACCAGGAGCACGGCCGCGAGCAGGAGCCCAAGGGCCCTGACCACATGGCGGGTTGGGGGCGCGGGGGCGTGCTCCGCGCGCTGTTCCGGGGGACTGTCGACCAACACGGGGTTAGGTTAGCCTACCCTGCGCTCCTTCTCGATCCCCGGTACGCGCCCGGTCCCGCCGGCCCCGTGCGCCCCCTCCGGCTCTCCGGCCCGCCGGCCCTTCGGCCGGGGATGACTACCCCGGCCGGGCCCGTCAAAGCCCCAGCCGGGCCAGCGCCTTGCCGCCGTCCAGCGCGCAGGAGCCCTCGCCCGCCGCCGTCCAGGCCGCCGCGCAAAGCGCCCGCAGCCCGTCCAGCGCCTCGCCGTCGCCCGTCAGCTCCAGCCGGTCGGCCCCCGCCGTCGCCGTCCAGCCGCCGCAGCGGAACCCGGCCCCGTCCCCGGTGACCTCCGGCTGCCCGGTGAGCAGCCCGCGCAGATCCGCGTCGACATAGGTCGGCCGGTGGTGGGGCGGCGCGGCGAGCAGCTGCGCCCCGTCGGTGACCCCGGTCAGCACCAGCAGCGAGTCGACCCCGCCGTTGAACGCGCCCTCGATGTCGGTGTCCAGCCGGTCCCCCACGACCAGCGGGCGCTCCGCACCGGTCCGGATGATCGTCTCGCGGTGCATCGGGGGCAGCGGCTTGCCCGCGACCTGCGGCTCGGCGCCGGTCGCGATCCGTACGACCTCCACGGCCGCCCCGTTGCCCGGCGCGATGCCCCGGCCGCTGGGAATGGTCAGGTCGGTGTTGGACGCGAACCACGGCACGCCCCGCCGGACGGCGTACGACGCCTCCGCGAACCGGCCCCACGGCAGGTCCGGCCCGCCGTAGCCCTGGACGACCGCGGCCGGGTCGTCGTCCGCCGACTCCACCGGCACCAGACCGCGCTCCCGCAGCGCCACCCGGAGCCCCTCGCCGCCGATCACCAGCACCCGCGCCCCGGCCGGCACCTGCTCGCTGATCAGCCGGGCGACGGCCTGCGCGGAGGTGATGACGTCGTCCGCGCCGGTCGGTATGCCCAGCTCCGTCAGGTGCCCGGCCACCGTGTCCGGGGTGCGCAGCGCGTTGTTGGTGACGTACGCCAGCCGCATGCCGCCCGAGCGGGCCACCGCCAGCGAGTCGACCGCGTGCGCGATCGCGCTGCCACCCGCGTAGACCACCCCGTCCAGGTCGAGCAGCGCCGTGTCGTACGCCTCGCTCAGGGGCCGCCCACTGCCCTCGGGCCTGGTCCTGACGCCTTGGCTCATGTCCGCATCGCTCCTCGTAGACTCGCCTTTCCCCCGATCATCCCGCATGCCACCGTCACACGTACGATGCCGGGATGAAGACAGCAGGTCACTCGGAGGCAACGACGCGCCGCGGCCTGGAACTCACCCCGTTCCGTGGCCTGCGTTACGACCCCGACCGGGTCGGCAGCCTCGCCTCCGTCACCTCCCCTCCCTACGACGTCGTCGTACGGCCCGACGGCCTGCATCACCTCCAGTCGGCCGACCCGCACAACATCGTCCGGCTGATCCTGCCGCAGGCCGGCACCCCCAGCGCCCGCACCGAGCAGGCCGCCGACACCCTGCGCCGCTGGCTGGCCGAGGGCATCCTCGTCGCCGACCCGGATCCGGGCCTGTACGTGTACGAGCAGCGCGACGGCGACGGCATGCTCCAGCGCGGGATCATCGGCACGCTGCGGGTGACGGAGCCCGCCGAGGGCGTGGTGCTGCCGCACGAGGACGTCATGCCGCCCGTGGTCGCCGACCGCGCCGCGCTGATGCGCGCCACCCGCGCGAACCTGGAACCCCTCCTGCTCACCTACCGGGGTGACGGCGCCCCGGCTCCCGGTACGGCGGACGGGCCCGGCGCGGGTACGGCGGCCGGGGCGGGCACGGCGGCCGAGGCGGGCACGGCGGCCGAGGTGATCGAGCGCACGGCGAGCCGCCCGCCGCTGCTGGCCACCACCACCGAGGACGGCTTCCGGCACCGCCTGTGGTCCATCACCGACCCCGTCGACCTGGCCCGCGTCCAGGGCGACCTGGCCGGCCGCCAGGCACTGATCGCGGACGGCCACCACCGCTGGGCCACCTACCGGCGGCTGCGCCTGGAACACCCCTCCCCCAGCCCCTGGGACTACGGCCTGGTCCTGCTGGTCGACACCGTCCGCTATCCGCTGCGGGTCCGCGCCATCCACCGGCTGCTGCACGGCCTGCCGGTCGCGGACGCGCTCCGGGCGGTGGAGGGCCTGTTCCGGGTACGACGGCTAGACGCGCCCCTGCCGGACGCCCTGGCCGCCCTGGCGGACGCGTCCTGCGCCGGCAACGCGTTCCTGCTGGCCGGTGACGGCGCCTTCCACCTGCTGGACCGCCCGGACCCGCGGCTGCTGGCCCGGACCGTCCCGGCGGACCGGCCGGCCGCCTGGCGCTCGCTGGACGCCACGGTGCTGCACGCCACGCTGCTGGAGCACGTCTGGCGCATCCCCGAGGACTCCCCGGCGCACATCGCGTACATCCACGACACGGCGGCGACGGTCGAGAAGGCGGAACGCGACGGCGGTACGGCCGTCCTGATGCACCCGGTCCGCGAGGAGGTCGTACGCGACCTGGCCCGGCAGGGGGTGACGATGCCCCGCAAGTCGACGTCGTTCGGCCCGAAGCCGGCATCGGGGCTGGTACTGCGCGCGCTGGAGGTCTGAGCCGAGGGCATGACCGGAAAGGGGGGCGGGCTCCATGGGAACCCGCCCCCCTTTCAGGTGACCGCCGGCGTCAGTGCTTGTCGCCGTCCTCCGGGGAGGCGTCCGGGGAACCGGCAGCTTCCCCGGGCTCGTCCGAGGAGTCCTCGGCCAGGGCGTCGACGAACTCCACGCCGTCCAGCTCGGCGAGCCGGTCGGAGGCGTCCGTGCTGCCGTCCCGGTCGGCCTCGACGGCCTTGGCGAACCACTCCCGTGCCTCGCGCTCCCGGCCGGCGGCCAGCAGGGCGTCGGCGTAGGCGTAGCGCAGGCGCGCGGTCCAGGGCTGCACCGAGTTGGACGCCAGCTCCGGGCTCTGGAGCGTCACGATGGCCGCGTCCAGCTGGCCCATGTCACGCCGGGCACCGGCGGCGACGAGCCGCATCTCGACCTGGCCGGCCTTGTCCAGCTTGTGCACCTCCGGGGCGCCGGCCATGTCGAGCGCCTTCTCCGGCCGGCCGAGCCCGCGCTCGCAGTCGGCCATCAGCGGCCACAGCTCGACGGTGCCGGTCATCCGCCGGGCGGCCCGGAACTCGGCGAGGGCCTCGCTGTACTTCTGGGTGGCGTACGCGGCGAACCCGGCGGCCTCGCGCACGGCGGCCACGCGGGACGCCAGGCGCAGGGCGACCTTGGAGTAGCCGTAGGCGGCCTCGGGGTCCTCGTCGATGAGCCGGGCGACCATCACCAGGTTCCTGGCGACGTCCTCGGCGAGCGTCTTGGGCAGGCTCTGGAGTTCCTGCCGGACGTCCTTGTCGACCTCGTCCCCGGTGACGTCCTCCGGGATCGGCAGCCGCTTGATCGGCTCGCGGTCCCGGTCGCGCTCGTCGCGGAACCGGCCACCGCCACGGTGGTCGTCGCGGCCGTCACGTCCCCGGAAGCCACCGCCCGGCCGGCCACCGCGGTCGTCCCTGCGGGGCCCACGGCCGCCACGGTCGTCCCGTCCCCGGAAGCCACCGCGCTCCCCACGGCTGTCGTCCCGACGGAAGCCACCACGGTCGTCACGGCGGTCGTCCCGTCGGTCGTCACGGCGGAAGCCACCACGGTCGTCGCGGCGGTCGTCCCGACGGAAACCATCGCGGTCATCGCGCCGGTCGTCCCTGCGGAAGCCACCGCGGTCGTCGTCGCGGCGGAAGGAGGGACGGTCACCCCGGTCGCCTCGGTCGTCACGGCGGTCGTCGCGGCGGTACGACGGACGGTCGCCACGGTCGTCACGGCGGTCGTCACGGCGGTCGTCACGGCGGTCGTCGCGCCGGTCGTCGCGCCGGTCGTCACGGCGGAAGCCACCGCGCTCGCCACGGTCACGGTCGTCCCGCTGGAACCCCGGACGCCCGCTCCGGTCGCCCTCGCGGCGGAACCCACCACTACGACGGTCGTCCCGCCGGTCATCACGACGGTCATCACGGCGATCGTCGCGGCGGAAACCGCCGCGCTCGCCACGGTCACGGTCGTCACGGCGGTCGTCCCGCCGGTCGTCGCGACGGTCGTCACGGCGCACGAACCCACCGCGGTGGTCGTCGCGGCGGTCGTCCCTGCGGAAGCCACCGCGGTCGTCGTCGCGGCGGAAGGAGGGACGGTCACCCCGGTCGCCTCGGTCGTCGCGGCGGTACGACGGACGGTCTCCACGGTCGTCACGGCGGTCGTCCCTGCGGTCGTCGCGGCGGTACGACGGACGGTCTCCACGGTCGTCACGGCGGTCGTCCCTGCGGTCGTCGCGACGGTCGTCACGGCGGAAGCCACCGCGCTCGCCACGGTCACGGTCGTCCCGCTGGAACCCCGGACGCCCGCCCCGGTCGCCCTCGCGGCGGAACCCACCACCACGACGGTCGTCCCGCCGGTCATCACGACGGTCATCACGGCGATCGTCCCGCCGGCCGTAGCCGCCACGGTCGTTGCCGCCACGGTCGTTGCCGCGACGCTCGGTGTCCCGGCGGTCGTTGTCCCGCCGGAAGCCGCCGCGGTCACCCCGGTCACCACTGTCCCGTCGCCGCTGGTCGCGCTCCGGTCGGTCGCCGGGAGAGTTGGTGGACATGGTGACTCCTGTCTGTGGTACCGCAAGCATTGTAAAAACAAAAGGACCCCTGGTCCCAGCTGAACGCTGGGACCAGGGGTCCTCCAAAGATTGTTCGGCGGCGTCCTACTCTCCCACAGGGTCCCCCCTGCAGTACCATCGGCGCTGTGAGGCTTAGCTTCCGGGTTCGGAATGTAACCGGGCGTTTCCCTCACGCTATGACCACCGAAACCCTAATGGTTTCGAGCGAACAAGCACACTTTTTACTTGTGTCTCGGTTCAGCTCTGAGCCGGCAACCGTTCGTTGCCTCAGAACATACACAGTGGACGCGAGCATCAATGGACAAGCCCTCGGCCTATTAGTACCGGTCACCTCCACACGTTACCGTGCTTCCAGATCCGGCCTATCAACCCAGTCGTCTACTGGGAGCCTTACCCCATCAAGTGGGTGGGAGTCCTCATCTCGAAGCAGGCTTCCCGCTTAGATGCTTTCAGCGGTTATCCCTCCCGAACGTAGCCAACCAGCCATGCCCTTGGCAGAACAA
Source organism: Streptomyces sp. SudanB182_2057 (assembly GCF_964272715.1). Classification (NCBI taxonomy): domain Bacteria; kingdom Bacillati; phylum Actinomycetota; class Actinomycetes; order Kitasatosporales; family Streptomycetaceae; genus Streptomyces; species Streptomyces sp. SudanB182_2057. The sequence goes on along the minus strand of NZ_OZ186798.1, from coordinate 6,418,561 downwards.
CTGGCACACCAGAGGTTCGTCCGTCCCGGTCCTCTCGTACTAGGGACAGCCCTTCTCAAGACTCCTACGCGCACAGCGGATAGGGACCGAACTGTCTCACGACGTTCTAAACCCAGCTCGCGTACCGCTTTAATGGGCGAACAGCCCAACCCTTGGGACCGACTCCAGCCCCAGGATGCGACGAGCCGACATCGAGGTGCCAAACCATCCCGTCGATATGGACTCTTGGGGAAGATCAGCCTGTTATCCCCGGGGTACCTTTTATCCGTTGAGCGACGGCGCTTCCACAAGCCACCGCCGGATCACTAGTCCCGACTTTCGTCCCTGCTCGACCCGTCGGTCTCACAGTCAAGCTCCCTTGTGCACTTACACTCAACACCTGATTGCCAACCAGGCTGAGGGAACCTTTGGGCGCCTCCGTTACCCTTTAGGAGGCAACCGCCCCAGTTAAACTACCCATCAGACACTGTCCCTGATCCGGATCACGGACCCAGGTTAGACATCCAGCACGACCAGACTGGTATTTCAACGACGACTCCACCCACACTGGCGTGCGAGCTTCACAGTCTCCCAGCTATCCTACACAAGCCGAACCGAACACCAATATCAAACTGTAGTAAAGGTCCCGGGGTCTTTCCGTCCTGCTGCGCGAAACGAGCATCTTTACTCGTAGTGCAATTTCACCGGGCCTATGGTTGAGACAGTCGAGAAGTCGTTACGCCATTCGTGCAGGTCGGAACTTACCCGACAAGGAATTTCGCTACCTTAGGATGGTTATAGTTACCACCGCCGTTTACTGGCGCTTAAGTTCTCAGCTTCGCTCACCCGAAAGTGAGCTAACCGGTCCCCTTAACGTTCCAGCACCGGGCAGGCGTCAGTCCGTATACATCGCCTTACGGCTTCGCACGGACCTGTGTTTTTAGTAAACAGTCGCTTCTCGCTGGTCTCTGCGGCCACCCCCAGCTCGAACAGCAAGTGTTCTCACCAGGTGTGGCCCCCCTTCTCCCGAAGTTACGGGGGCATTTTGCCGAGTTCCTTAACCATAGTTCACCCGAACGCCTCGGTATTCTCTACCTGACCACCTGAGTCGGTTTAGGGTACGGGCCGCCATGAAACTCGCTAGAGGCTTTTCTCGACAGCATAGGATCATCCACTTCACCACAATCGGCTCGGCATCAGGTCTCAGACACATGGCGTGCGGATTTACCTACACACCGTCCTACACCCTTACCCCGGGACAACCACCGCCCGGGATGGACTACCTTCCTGCGTCACCCCATCACTCACCTACTACCAACTTGGGTCAGCGGCTCCACCACTTTCCATTCCCCGAAGGGTCCGGAACGGCTTCACGGCCTTAGCATCACTGGATTCGATGTTTGACGCTTCACAGCGGGTACCGGAATATCAACCGGTTATCCATCGACTACGCCTGTCGGCCTCGCCTTAGGTCCCGACTTACCCTGGGCAGATCAGCTTGACCCAGGAACCCTTAGTCAATCGGCGCAAACGTTTCTCACGTTTGTATCGCTACTCATGCCTGCATTCTCACTCGTCAACCGTCCACGACTACCTTCCAGTGCCGCTTCACCCGGCAGACGACGCTCCCCTACCCATCACAGCCTCCGTTGGGAGTATGTGCTGCAATGACACGACTTCGGCGGTACGCTTGAGCCCCGCTACATTGTCGGCGCGGAATCACTAGACCAGTGAGCTATTACGCACTCTTTCAAGGGTGGCTGCTTCTAAGCCAACCTCCTGGTTGTCTCTGCGACTCCACATCCTTTCCCACTTAGCGTACGCTTAGGGGCCTTAGTCGATGCTCTGGGCTGTTTCCCTCTCGACCATGGAGCTTATCCCCCACAGTCTCACTGCCGCGCTCTCACTTACCGGCATTCGGAGTTTGGCTAAGGTCAGTAACCCGGTAGGGCCCATCGCCTATCCAGTGCTCTACCTCCGGCAAGAAACACACGACGCTGCACCTAAATGCATTTCGGGGAGAACCAGCTATCACGGAGTTTGATTGGCCTTTCACCCCTAACCACAGGTCATCCCCCAGGTTTTCAACCCTGGTGGGTTCGGTCCTCCACGAAGTCTTACCTCCGCTTCAACCTGCCCATGGCTAGATCACTCCGCTTCGGGTCTTGAGCGTGCTACTAAAATCGCCCTATTCGGACTCGCTTTCGCTACGGCTTCCCCACCCGGGTTAACCTCGCAACACACCGCAAACTCGCAGGCTCATTCTTCAAAAGGCACGCAGTCACGAGACACCAGCAAGCTGATGTCCGACGCTCCCACGGCTTGTAGGCACACGGTTTCAGGTACTATTTCACTCCGCTCCCGCGGTACTTTTCACCATTCCCTCACGGTACTATCCGCTATCGGTCACCAGGGAATATTTAGGCTTAGCGGGTGGTCCCGCCAGATTCACACGGGATTTCTCGGGCCCCGTGCTACTTGGGTGTCTCTCAAACGAGCCGCTGACGTTTCGACTACGGGGGTCTTACCCTCTACGCCGGACCTTTCGCATGTCCTTCGCCTACATCAACGGTTTCTGACTCGTCCCACGGCCGGCAGACCGTGGAAGAGAGATCCCACAACCCCCACGACGCAACCCCTGCCGGGTCTCACACGTCGTAGGTTTGGCCTCATCCGGTTTCGCTCGCCACTACTCCCGGAATCACGGTTGTTTTCTCTTCCTGCGGGTACTGAGATGTTTCACTTCCCCGCGTTCCCTCCACTTGCCCTATGTGTTCAGGCAAGGGTGACAGCCCATGACGACTGCCGGGTTTCCCCATTCGGAAACCCCCGGATCAAAGCCTGGTTGACGACTCCCCGGGGACTATCGCGGCCTCCCACGTCCTTCATCGGTTCCTGGTGCCAAGGCATCCACCGTGCGCCCTTAAAAACTTGGCCACAGATGCTCGCGTCCACTGTGCAGTTCTCAAACAACGACCAGCCACCCATCACCCCGAACCAGAAGCTCGAGTGCACTGGGGCCGGCAACTGAGGAAAGTTCATTCCCCCAGACACCCAACAGCGTGCCCGGCCATACTCCGTCCAGTGATCATGCGTTCCACGCTCCGAAGAGCAGTACTAGCAGCCACCAGCCCGGCATCCTGACCGAGTAGTCAACGTTCCACCCATGAGCAACCAGCATCAGACATTCGCTGATGTACTGGCCTCTGAACCAGGCAAGCCTGGCTTAGAAGTGCTCCTTAGAAAGGAGGTGATCCAGCCGCACCTTCCGGTACGGCTACCTTGTTACGACTTCGTCCCAATCGCCAGTCCCACCTTCGACAGCTCCCTCCCACAAGGGGTTGGGCCACCGGCTTCGGGTGTTACCGACTTTCGTGACGTGACGGGCGGTGTGTACAAGGCCCGGGAACGTATTCACCGCAGCAATGCTGATCTGCGATTACTAGCGACTCCGACTTCATGGGGTCGAGTTGCAGACCCCAATCCGAACTGAGACCGGCTTTTTGAGATTCGCTCCACCTTACGGCATCGCAGCTCTTTGTACCGGCCATTGTAGCACGTGTGCAGCCCAAGACATAAGGGGCATGATGACTTGACGTCGTCCCCACCTTCCTCCGAGTTGACCCCGGCGGTCTCCCGTGAGTCCCCAGCACCACAAGGGCCTGCTGGCAACACGGGACAAGGGTTGCGCTCGTTGCGGGACTTAACCCAACATCTCACGACACGAGCTGACGACAGCCATGCACCACCTGTACACCGACCACAAGGGGGGCACTATCTCTAATGCTTTCCGGTGTATGTCAAGCCTTGGTAAGGTTCTTCGCGTTGCGTCGAATTAAGCCACATGCTCCGCCGCTTGTGCGGGCCCCCGTCAATTCCTTTGAGTTTTAGCCTTGCGGCCGTACTCCCCAGGCGGGGCACTTAATGCGTTAGCTGCGGCACGGACAACGTGGAATGTTGCCCACACCTAGTGCCCACCGTTTACGGCGTGGACTACCAGGGTATCTAATCCTGTTCGCTCCCCACGCTTTCGCTCCTCAGCGTCAGTATCGGCCCAGAGATCCGCCTTCGCCACCGGTGTTCCTCCTGATATCTGCGCATTTCACCGCTACACCAGGAATTCCGATCTCCCCTACCGAACTCTAGCCTGCCCGTATCGACTGCAGACCCGGGGTTAAGCCCCGGGCTTTCACAACCGACGTGACAAGCCGCCTACGAGCTCTTTACGCCCAATAATTCCGGACAACGCTTGCGCCCTACGTATTACCGCGGCTGCTGGCACGTAGTTAGCCGGCGCTTCTTCTGCAGGTACCGTCACTTTCGCTTCTTCCCTGCTGAAAGAGGTTTACAACCCGAAGGCCGTCATCCCTCACGCGGCGTCGCTGCATCAGGCTTTCGCCCATTGTGCAATATTCCCCACTGCTGCCTCCCGTAGGAGTCTGGGCCGTGTCTCAGTCCCAGTGTGGCCGGTCGCCCTCTCAGGCCGGCTACCCGTCGTCGCCTTGGTGAGCCGTTACCTCACCAACAAGCTGATAGGCCGCGGGCTCATCCTGCACCGCCGGAGCTTTCCAGAATCACCGATGCCGATGAAACTCGTATCCGGTATTAGACCCCGTTTCCAGGGCTTGTCCCAGAGTGCAGGGCAGATTGCCCACGTGTTACTCACCCGTTCGCCACTAATCCCCTCCCGAAGGAGGTTCATCGTTCGACTTGCATGTGTTAAGCACGCCGCCAGCGTTCGTCCTGAGCCAGGATCAAACTCTCCGTGAATGTTTTCCCGTAATCGGGATGAACACATCACGAGAGCGGTGCGAGAGGAGGAATAGTCCTCTCGCACACAGCGTCCTCGCTGTGTTTTTTCAAAGGAACCTCGTCCCAGCGGATGCTGGAGACGGGGTATCAACATATCTGGCGTTGACTTTTGGCACGCTGTTGAGTTCTCAAGGAACGGTCGCTTCCTTTGTACTCACCCTCTCGGGCTTTCCTCCGGGCGCTTCCCTTCGGTCTTGCGTTTCCGACTCTATCAGATCTTTTCTCGATCCGATTTCCTCGGTGCTTTCCAGGTTCTCGCTCTCGCGTTTCCCTTTCCGGCGGTTCCGACTCTATCAGATCCTTTCGGTTCCGATTCCCGGTCGGCGGGATTTGTCCAAGGGTTTTCGGCTTTCGCCGTCCGCCCTTTCGACATTCACTACGTTAGCCGAATCCTTCCGGGACTCATAATCGAGTCCCGCGGGTTCGAATTCGGGCACGCGCGGGCGCTCGAAACGACCCTGTCGAAGGGCTTGTGCTAGGTAGTGGGTTGGCCGCTCCGGCTGCAGGCGATCGCCGTACCCGGTTCAGCGGCTCGGAATACGTTACGCACTTCGACCGGCCGCGTCAACCTCGGCGGCGCCTGGGCACATGCGCCCGGTAAGGGCTGACGGTGGGGTCGTCCGCCACCCAGTAGCGCCACGGATGGAGGTCGCCGTCGCCGCCCACGCCGGCGACACCGGTGCGGGGACCGCTGCGTACCTGGTCGGAGGGGACCGGCGTGCCGGTCAGTACCCGCAGTGGGGTCTCGTCCGAGGTGCACGCGTCCGTGCCGTCCAGGGCCCGGTCGATCCCCAGGGCGGTGGCCAGCCGGGCGGGACCCTTGGCCAGTTCCTTGTCGTTGCGGGCCGAAAGACGTCGCTTGCGGGCCAGCTCGGCGCCCTCCACCACCTCGCCGGCGCGCAGCAGCACCGCGCTCGCCCGGCCCTCGGGTCCGCAGACCAGGTTCATGCAGTGCCACATGCCGTAGGTGAAGTAGACGTAGACGTGTCCGGGCGGGCCGAACATCACGGCGTTGCGGGCGGTGCGGCCGCGGTAGGCGTGGGAGCCGGGGTCCATCTCGCCGTCGTACGCCTCCACCTCGGTGAGGCGGAGGGCGATCGGGCCGTCGGGAGTGCTGCGGACCAGGATGCGGCCGAGGAGGTCCGGGGCGACCTCCAGGACCGGGCGGTCGAAGAAGGTGCGGGGCAGTGGCGTACGGTCCGTGGGCGCGATCATGCCCTCCGAGGGTAGTCCAGACGGCGTACCGGCCCGGCGGAACCGGTCGTGGGCGGATCGCGTTCGTACCGGTCGAGGATTCTTCGTAATAGGGAGTGCCATGGCGTTCAAGAAGCTGCTCGCGAGCCTGGGGGCCGGCGGCGCGTCGGTCGAGACGGTGCTGACCGAGGTCAACGTGGTGCCGGGCGGTGTCGTCCAGGGCGAGGTGCGGATCCAGGGCGGTTCCGTGAACCAGGCCATCGAGGGGCTGTCCGTCGGTCTGCAGGCCAAGGTCGAGGTGGAGAGCGGCGACCAGGAGTACAAGCAGGACATCGAGTTCACGAAGGTGCGGCTCGGCGGTGCCTTCGAGCTCCAGGCGGGCGCCCTGCACGCGGTGCCGTTCGGGCTGGAGATCCCGTGGGAGACGCCCGTCACCATGATCGACGGGCAGTCCCTGCACGGGATGCACATCGGTGTGACCACCGAGCTGGCGATCGCGCGGGCCGTGGACTCCGGCGACCTGGACCCGATCAACGTGCACCCGCTGCCGGCGCAGAAGGCGATCCTGGACGCCTTCGTCCAGCTGGGCTTCCGCTTCAAGAACGCGGACATGGAGCGCGGCCTCATCCGGGGTACGCGGCAGAAGCTGCCGTTCTACCAGGAGATCGAGTTTCTCCCGCCGGCGCAGTACCGGGGTCTGAACCAGGTCGAGCTGAGCTTCGTGGCGGACGAGCACGCGATGGACGTCGTGCTGGAGATGGACAAGAAGCCGGGTCTGTTCAGCGAGGGCTCGGACACCTACCGGTCCTTCCAGGTGGGTCTGAACGACTGGCAGGGGACCGACTGGGCGGCTTACCTCAACCAGTGGCTGTCCGAGGTCGGCAGCAAGCGCAACTGGTTCTAGGCTCGGAGCTGCTGGTTCCAGATCATCGATCAGGAGGTACCGAGGTGACCGAGCTCAAGCGGCGGCCGCTCCCCCATGACTTCCATCCGCCCGTGCCGTCGTTCACGGTGACGAGCGAGGACGTCCGGGAGGGTGCCACGCTGGGAAGCGCCCAGGTGTACGCGGAGGGCAACACCTCGCCGCAGCTGCGCTGGGAGGGCTTTCCTCCGGAGACCAAGAGCTTCGCCGTGACGTGCTACGACCCGGACGCGCCGACCGGCAGCGGGTTCTGGCACTGGGTCCTGTTCGACATCCCGGCCTCGGTGACCGAGTTGCCCGCCGGTGCGGGCGGCGGCAAGTTCGAGGGGCTGCCCGAGGGTGCCGTGCACGCGCGGAACGACTACGGGACGAAGGACTTCGGCGGTGCCGCTCCGCCGCCCGGGGACGGCCCGCACCGGTACGTCTTCACGGTGTACGCGGTGGACCAGGAGGAGCTGGGTCCGGACGCGGACGCCTCGCCGGCCGTGGTGGGCTTCAACCTCCGGTTCCACACGCTCGCGCGCGCCCAGCTGATCGGCGAGTTCGAGAACCCCGCGCAGGGCTGAGCGCCGTAACTCGTTACAGTCCAGCGTTCACTGAACGTTTGCCCGCCTCCGGTCTTGGAAGTGATCGGAGGCGGGCATTTTTTATTGCGTTGTCCATCTCGGCGTGCCCGTCCAGAGTTGATCCAAGCCCGCCGGGGGGCGGGCAGGCGCACACGGGAGGTGGGCTGGATGCGTGACACGCTGGTCCTGAACGCGAGTTTCGAGCCGCTGTCGACGGTGTCCCTGAACCGAGCCGTGGTCCTGGTGCTCCAGGACAAGGCCGTGGTCGAACAGGCCCACCCCGAACTGCGGATGCGCGGTGCGGATGTGGACATCCCCGTGCCCCGGGTGATCCGGCTGTGCCGGTACGTACGGGTGCCGTTCCGAAGACGAGCCCCGTGGTCGCGGCGGGGGGTGCTGGTGCGGGACCAGCACCGGTGCGCGTACTGCGGGCGCCGGGCCACGACCGTGGACCATGTGGTGCCGCGGGCGCAGGGCGGGCAGGACACGTGGCTGAACACGGTGGCCGCGTGCGCGGAGGACAATCACCGCAAGGCGAACCGGACTCCGGAGGAGGCCGGGATGACGCTGCTGCGGCAGCCGTTCGAACCCACGCCGGCCGACGCGATGCTGCTCTCGCTGGGGCAGGAGGAGATCGCCGCGCTTCCCGAGTGGCTCGCCAGGGAAGCGGCCTAGGCGAGGCCCGGGCGTCTGCCGGGTTCTTCCGTGTGTGCGGCCGGGGTTGGCGTGGCGGGGTGACGCGGTTCCCGCGCCCCTTGAGGGGCGCGGGATGCAACGGGGGTCAGTCGATCGGGGGCTTCTCCCGGCGTTCCGTACCGCCGTTGTTGCCGCTGTTGCCCGAACCGCCGCCCAGGGAGCCGAAGTTGCCGACGGCTCCGGAGAGGCCCTTGAGGGCGTCGCCGATCTCGCTGGGGACGATCCAGAGCTTGTTGGCGTCGCCCTCGGCGATCTTGGGGAGCATCTGGAGGTACTGGTAGGAGAGCAGCTTCTGGTCCGGGTCGCCGGCGTGGATGGCCTCGAATACCGTGCGGACGGCCTGGGCCTCGCCCTCGGCGCGCAGGGCCGCGGCCTTGGCCTCACCCTCGGCGCGCAGGATCTGGGACTGCTTCTCGCCCTCGGCGCGCAGGATCTCCGACTGCCGGACACCTTCGGCCTGGAGGATCGCGGCGCGCTTGTCGCGGTCGGCGCGCATCTGCTTCTCCATCGAGTCCTGGATGGAGGTGGGCGGTTCGATGGCCTTCAGCTCCACGCGGTTGACGCGGATGCCCCACTTGCCGGTGGCCTCGTCCAGGACGCCGCGCAGTGCGGCGTTGATCTCCTCGCGGGAGGTCAGGGTCCGTTCGAGGTCCATGCCGCCGATGATGTTGCGCAGCGTGGTGACGGTGAGCTGCTCGATCGCCTGGATGTAGCTGGCGACCTCGTAGGTGGCGGCCCGGGCGTCGGTGACCTGGTAGTAGATGACCGTGTCGATGTTCACGACCAGGTTGTCCTGGGTGATCACCGGCTGCGGCGGGAACGGTACGACCTGTTCCCGCAGGTCGATGCGGTTGCGGATGGTGTCGATGAACGGGACGACGATGTTGAGGCCCGCGTTCAGCGTGCGTGTGTAGCGGCCGAAGCGCTCGACGATGGCGGCGCTGGCCTGTGGGATGACTTGGATCGTCTTGATCAGGGCGATGAAGACCAACACCACCAGGATGATCAGGACGATGATGACCGGTTCCATCGTCGCTCCCCGTACCCTTCTCCGCCTCGGCGCCTTCGGCAGATCTCTGTCTGTTGAGGATCTTGCTGGTCGAGTCTGTCAGACCGTCGCGCAACTCGTGAGCCGTTCCCGGTGAGTTGTCCTCACAGGACGATCGCGGTGGCCCCTTCGATGTCCACGACGTCCACCTCCTGGCCCGCCTCGTAGGTCCGGCCGGTGTCGAGGGCGCGGGCCGACCAGACCTCTCCGGCGAGCTTGATCCGGCCGCCGGACGCGTCGACCCGTTCCAGGACGACGGCTTGTCGTCCCTTCAACGCCTCGACGCCGGTGGCGAGTTGTGGTCGCTGTCTGCTGTGCCGGGCGGCGATGGGCCGGACTACGGCGATGAGGGCGACGGAGACGACGACGAACGCCAGGACCTGGATGACGGCGTCGAAGCCGAGGGCGGAGACCACCGCCGCCGCGACGGCTCCCACCGCGAGCATGCCGAACTCCGGCATGGCGGTGACCACGAGCGGGATTCCGAGTGCCGCCGCGCCGACGAGCCACCACACCCATGCGTCGATGTTCACATGGTCATGGTAGGGCCGCGGTCGGGCGGCGGACAGGGCGCGCAGGGGGGAGCGGCGGGGTCAGGACAGGGGCAGGCCCTGGGCGGTCCAGCGGTCGCCGACCTGTTCCACGACGAGCGGGAGGCCGAAGCACAGGGAGAGGTTGCGGGAGGTCAGTTCCAGCTCCATGGGGCCGGCGGCGAGGACCTTGCCCTGGCGGATCATGAGAACGTGGGTGAAGCCGGGGGCGATCTCCTCGACGTGATGCGTGACCATGATCATCGAGGGCGCGATGGGGTCGCGGGCGAGCCGGCCGAGGCGGCGCACCAGGTCCTCGCGCCCGCCGAGGTCGAGGCCGGCGGCGGGCTCGTCCAGCAGGAGCAGCTCGGGGTCGGTCATCAAGGCGCGGGCGATCAGGGTGCGCTTGCGCTCGCCCTCGGAGAGGGTGCCGAACTTCCGGTCCAGGTAGTCGCTCATGCCGAGGCGGTCGAGGAAGGCGCGGGCGCGCTGCTCGTCGACGTCCTCGTACTGCTCCTGCCAGCCGGCGGTCATGCCGTAGGCGGCGGTGAGCACGGTCTGCAGGACGGTCTGGCGCTTGGGGAGCTTGTCGGCCATGGCCATGCCGGCCATGCCGATGCGGGGGCGCAGCTCGAAGACGTCGGTGCCGGGCTTGCCGAGGGTCTCGCCGAGGATGGTGGCGGTGCCCTTGCTGGGGTAGAGGTAGCTGGAGGCGACGTTCAGGAGGGTGGTCTTGCCGGCGCCGTTGGGGCCGAGGATGACCCAGCGCTCGCCCTCCTTCACCGACCAGGAGACCTGGTCCACCAGAGCCCGGCCCTCGCGGACCACGGATACGTCCTCAAGCTCCAGAACATCGCTCATGAGCGCGTTGTCTCCCCTTGCAGTGTGGCCGGTCTCGGCTGTCGCGTACGCCTGTGACGGGGTCTCGCGCCGGTGGGCGCAGCCCTTATGAAATCTACGCCACGAGTGCCCCGCTCCATTCCATCGGTCCGGTCCTTAGGGTGGGGGCATGCTCTCGGAACCGCGTTCAGGACGCCTCGCAGCTTGGGGCAATGCCCTTTTGGCCGGACTTGTCTCTCCGGACGACGCCGCCCTCGCCATCGTGGGCGGGGACGCGGTGCACCGGGTGGACGGGCTGCCCGGTGAGCCGGCGCCGGCCGGGCTGACGCTCGCGCTGGGGCGGCTGCGCGCGCTGGGGGTGTCCGGGCTGCGGGTGGCGCTGCCGGCGCCGGGGCATCCGCTGGGGCTGAGCGGCCCGCCGGAGTTCAACACGCGGGCGCTGGAGGCCGGGGAGGCGGTGGTCTGCCACGGGGCCGCGTTCGGGCTGGTGCCGGAGGTGTACGAGGCCGGGCCCGAGGGCGATGTGCACGCCGAGGTGGTCTGGCGGGTGCTGCCGGTGCGCGAGGCGCCGCCGGCCGACGTGCCGTCGCTCGGTGAGGCCGAGCGGGAGCTGGCGGAGGCGCTGCGGGAGGCGACCGAGGTGCTGTCGAAGCTGGACGTCGCCGGGTCGGGGCCGGTGGCGGAGGCGGCGATCGACGCGTACCGGGCGCGGGCCGAGCGGGGCCGGGAGGTCCTGGCGCCGGGCTATCCGCCGCGCGCGGTGCGGGTGCTGGAGCTGGCACAGCGGGTGGGGCTGCTGGTGTCCCTGGCGTACGGCGGCGGGCACGGGGGCGCGGTCAGCTCCGCCGAGATGCGGGCGCGGTCCGAGGCGCTCAGGCCGGTGGAACGAACGGCCCGGCGGGCACAGGTGGCGGCGTACAACGCGTATGTGGAGGAGCGGGAGCGCGGGGGGCGGTGACCGGCCGCGAGCGACGGTGACGGGCGGGAGCGCCGCTACGGAGGAATGGGGCGCAGGGCGCCGTGACCGGCCGCAGGAGCTCGGCCGCAGGCGCGGGCGCCGCTACGGAGGAATGGGGCGCGGGGCACCGTGACCGGCCGCAGGAGCTCGGCCGCGGGCGGCGGCGGTGGCCCATGAGGGGCCGGTCGGCGGGGCCGGTCGTCCGGCGGACGCGGCGGCATCGGCGGCGGGCGGATGCCGGAGGCGAGGACACGGGAGCACGGCGACACGGCTACGAAGAAGCCCGGGCGTGCCACCTCGTTCCCGGCCGCCGGGGCGCGGTCACGGCAGAGCGGGAGCGCTCCGCGCCGTCACCGTCCGCGAAGGCTCGGCCTCGGGCGGCGGGGCCCGCCTCGGTGTCCGGGGGCGAGAGCGGCAAGGCCTCCCGGTGGGGCCGGGAGGCCTGGGGTGCTGTCCGGGTGCGGGTCAGCTGTTGGCGCCGTGGTTGCCGAAGGCCGGGTTCAGTACGCCGATGACGTTCACGCTGTTGCCGACCGCGTTCACCGGGACGTGCACCGGCACCTGGACGACGTTGCCCGAGACGGCACCCGGGGACCCGGCGGCCCCGCCGGCGGCACCGCTGTCGGCGGAGGCCATGCCCGCGCCGGCGGCCACCAGGCCACCCGCCACCATCGTCACGGCCGCCGCCTTCTTCAGGTTCTTCACTGTCTACCCCTCCTGGATGTCCACCGCGGCGATCACCGCGGCACGCACTGGAGAACGGCGGGAACCACCGGAGGATGCGCCGTCCGGGTGACATTCCCACGACGGTATGAATCTCAGTCCGGTCCGTGACGCTCCGTGTTGCCGTGGTGCGGGCCGGGGCCGGGGACGGCCGGGGCGGGTCAGCCGGCCACGCCGTGGCGTACGGCCCACAGCGCGGCCTGGGTGCGGTCGGCGAGGTCGAGCTTCATCAGGATGTTGGAGACGTGCGTCTTGACGGTCTTCTCGGACAGGACGAGGGCGCGGGCTATCTCCCGGTTGGAGCGGCCGTCCGCGATCAGGCCGAGCACCTCGCGCTCCCGCTCGGTGAGCGAGCCGCCCCTGCCCTGTCCGCCGCCGGCCTCCTCCCGGGCGAGCAGGGCGTCGGCGACCTCCGGCTGGAGCAGGACGTGCCCGGCGCGCACGGAGCGGATGGCACCGGCGAGGGCGTCGGGGTCCACGTCCTTGTAGACGTACCCGGCGGCGCCCGCGCGCAGGGCCGGGACGACCGTGCGCTGCTCGGTGAAGCTCGTGACGATCAGCACGCGCGCGGGGTTGCCGAGTTCGCGCAGTCTGCGCAGCGCGTCGATGCCGTCCATGCCCGGCATCTTGACGTCCATGAGGACGATGTCGGGTCGCAGTTCCTCGGCGCGGGCGACTCCCTCGGCGCCGTCGGCGGCCTCGCCGACGACCTCTATGTCGTCCTGCACCTCCAGGAAGGTGCGCAGGCCCCGGCGGACGACCTGGTGGTCGTCGACCAGCAGCACCTTGATCGGTTCACCCACCGGGGACCTCCATCTCGATCGTGGTGCCCTTGCCGGGCGCCGATTCCACGGTCAGCGAGCCGCCGACCCCGCCGGCCCGGTCCCGCATGGAGACCAGGCCGAGGTGGCGGCCGGCGCGGCGGACCGCCGTGGGGTCGAAGCCGCCGCCGTCGTCGGTGACGCGCAGGACGGCGCCGCAGCCGCGCCGCCGCACGCTCACGTCCACGTGTGCCGCGCCGGAGTGCCGCAGGGCGTTGTGCAGGGCCTCCTGGGCGACCCGGAGGATGGCCTCCTCCTGGGCGGCGGGCAGGGCGCGCAGGCCGGTGCCGGTGAAGGTGACGCGGGCGGTGTGGGCGCGGTCGAGGACCTGTATCTGGGTGCGCAGGGTGGCGACGAGGCCGTCCTCCTCCAGCGCGGCGGGCCGCAACTCCACGACGGCGGCGCGCAGTTCGTCGGCGGCCTCGGCGGCGAGCGAGGCCACCTGATGCAGTTCGCCCTTGGCCCGGGCGGGGTCGCGGTCGACGAGCGCCGCCGCGGCCTGGGCCGTCAGACGCAGCGAGAACAGCTTCTGGCTGACCGCGTCGTGCAGCTCGTGGGCGAGGCGGGAGCGCTCCTCGGCGATGGTCAGTTCGCGGCTGCGCTCGTAGAGCCGGGCGTTGGTGAGGGCGATGGCGGCGTGCTGGGCGAGGATGGAGAGCAGTTCCTCGTCTTCCTGGGTGAAGCCGCAGCTTCCCTCCGGCTTGGGGCAGCGCTTGTTCGCGAGGAAGAGCGCCCCGATGACCTCCTCGCCGTCCCTGATCGGCAGGCCGAGGAAGTCGGCCAGGTCGGGGTGGGCGTCCGGCCAGCCCTCGAAGCGGGGGTCCTTGCGCACGTCGGCGAGGCGCTCGGCCTTCGCCTCGCGCAGCATCGCGGCGAGGATGCCGTGCTGGCGCGGGAGCGGGCCGATGGCGCGCCACTGCTCCTCGCTGACGCCGTCGACGACGAACTGGGCGAAGCCCCCGTGGTCGTCGGGGACACCGAGGGCGGCGTACTGCGCGTCGAGCAGTTCACGGGCGGAGGCGACGATCGTCTTGAGGACGTCGCGCACCTCCAGATGCCTGCTCATGGCCAGCAGCGCGGAGCTGACCGCGGCGAGGCCGGACCGGGGGCCTTGACTCATGTCCTCACGGTACCGGCGGGGTCCGACAGCCCGGATCGGGCCGGTGACGGCGGGGCCTGGTCCCCTGGTCCTAGGGCGGTCGGCGGAGCCGGGGGTGCCGGTGGTGGACGCCGTACGTACATACGCGTCGTACGCGCGCCTACGTGGCGTACGCGCGCGAGGCGCCGGGCTCTGCCTCGGGGACGAGGCCGACGGCGGCCGACTCCTACCTGGGGAGGAGGAGACTCACGCTGGGCGTTGCGATGGCAACTCCCCGTGAGAGCGATCGGTATTCCATGTGAGCCCGCGCATAGGGCCCACATCACGTACGAAAGAGCATAGGAGATGCACTCGCCCGCATGAACGGGATCGACGGTCCCGTCTGTCCTATTTTGCCCTTCCCTGATCCACTATCCCGGATCGTATGTCACACCTTTGCCTGGGCATTTTGCTGCCGCTAAGAATTGCCTCGTCGCTCAGCGCCGCGGGTTCCCACCGCGGCGTTCGTGCGGGAGGAGCCGATTCCCCCGGCGGACGCAGGAGCGACCTCCGCGCTATCGAAGAGGTCCATCAGCCATGCCCAAGAACATGCTCAACCGTGCTCATAGTCGTCCGCTGACCAAGCAGCGCAGGATCGCCGCCGTCGCGGGTGTCGCCGCGTTCGGCACCGCCGCCCTCGCCCTCTCGGCCACCGTCGGTCACGACGGCACCGTCACCACGGGTGCCCCGGCCACGTCCGCGCAGGTCTCCTCCGGCCTGGTGCTGGAGAATGTCAAGGGCACCGTCACCGGCCGGGAGGCCGCGGACAACGTCAAGCTGGACACCCTCGCGGCGCGCAAGAAGGCCGTCGACGCCGCTGCCGCCGCCAAGGCCGCCGAGGCCGCCGAGCAGAAGCGGGCCGCCGCCCGCAAGGCCGCGCGGCAGCACTCCGCGGCCCAGGCCGCCACCCGCTCCACCCAGCGTCTGGACATCCAGCCGGTCGCCGCCAAGACGTACGCCAACAACCTCGATGGCTGGATCCGGCAGGCCCTGTCCATCATGAAGGCCAAGGGCATCCCGGGCAGCTACAGCGGCCTGCACCGCAACATCATGCGGGAGTCCTCCGGCAACCCCCTCGCCATCAACAACTGGGACATCAACGCCGTCAACGGCATCCCCTCGAAGGGCCTGCTCCAGGTCATCCCGCCGACCTTCAGCGCCTACCACGTCCCCGGCACGTCCTGGAACATCTACGACCCGGTCGCCAACATCACCGCCGCCGCCAACTACGCGGCCGACCGGTACGGCTCGATCGACAACGTCAACAGCGCGTACTGAGGCCTGGCGCGGGACCTCAGCCACGTAACGCCGAAGGGCGGCACCCCGGATCACGGGGTGCCGCCCTTCGGCGTCGCGCGGGCACGCGCGTACGGGGCGCGGTTACTTGCGCATGACCTCCGGCTCGTGGCGGCGCAGGAAGCGGGAGACGAAGAAGCCGCAGACCGCGCCGAGCCCGAGCAGCACGAGCATGTCCAGTCCCCAGGCCGAGGCGGCGTGGTCCCACAGCGGGTCGGTGCTGCCCGGGTCGTCGGTGTTCGGGGCGATGGCGTTGAAGTCCAGCGTGGTGCCGGCCGCGGCCACCGCCCAGCGGGACGGCATGAGGTACGAGAACTCGTTCACGCCGGGCGTGCCGTGCAGGGTGAACAGGCAGCCGGTGAAGACGACCTGGACGATCGCGAACATCACCAGCAGCGGCATGGTCTTCTCGGCGGTCTTCACCAGCGAGGAGATCACCAGGCCGACCATCATCGAGGTGAAGCCCAGCGCCATGATCGGCAGGCACAGCTCGACCAGCGTGGAGCCGCCGAGCACCAGCCCCTCGCCGGGGATCTCTCGGCTGGTGAAGCCGATGACGCCGACCAGCAGGCCCTGGAACATGGTGACGGCGCCGAGCACGACCACCTTGGACATCAGGTACGCCGAGCGGGACAGGCCGGTCGCGCGCTCCCGCTCGTAGATCACCCGCTCCTTGATCAGCTCTCGGACCGAGTTCGCGGCGCCCGCGAAGCACGCGCCGACGGCGAGGATCAGCAGGACGGTGGTGGCGGTGCCGTTCGGGGCGGGCAGGTGGGTCTTGGGGTTGACCGGGTTCGGCAGCAGTCCGCGGTCGGGCTGGATCAGCAGGCTGACCGCGCCGATGACCGCCGGCAGCAGCACCGTCAGCGCCAGGAAGCCCTTGTCGGAGGCGATGACCGCGACATAGCGCCGGACCAGGGTCATCAGCTGTGAGCCCCAGCTCTGCGGCTTGGGCGGCCGCAGCGCCTGCGGTACGGGTATGGGGCCGGTCTGCGGGGCCACGGCGTCGATCTCCGCCGCGTACATCTGGTAGTGCTGCGAGCCCTTCCAGCGGCCCGCCCAGTCGTAGTCGCGGTAGTTCTCGAAGGCGGAGAAGACATCGGCCCAGCTGTCGTAGCCGAAGAAGTTCAGCGCCTCCTCGGGCGGGCCGAAGTAGGCGACCGCGCCGCCCGGGGCCATCACCAGGAGCTTGTCGCACAGCGCCAGCTCGGCCACCGAGTGGGTGACGACGAGGACCGTGCGGCCGTCGTCGGCGAGGCCGCGCAGCAGCTGCATGACGTCCCGGTCCATGCCCGGGTCGAGGCCGGAGGTGGGCTCGTCCAGGAAGATCAGCGACGGCTTGGTGAGCAGTTCCAGGGCGACCGAGACGCGCTTGCGCTGGCCGCCGGAGAGCGAGGTGACCTTCTTGTCCTTGTGGATGTCGAGCTTCAGCTCGCGCAGCACCTCGTCGATGCGGGCGTCGCGCTCCCGCGCCGTGGTGTCGGCGGGGAAGCGCAGCTTGGCCGCGTACTTCAGGGCCTTCTTCACGGTCAGCTCGCGGTGCAGGATGTCGTCCTGCGGCACCAGGCCGATGCGCTGGCGCAGCTCGGCGAACTGCTTGTACAGGTTCCGGTTGTCGTACAGCACCTCGCCCTGGTTGGCGGGCCGGTAGCCGGTGAGCGCCTTGAGCAGGGTGGACTTGCCGGAGCCGGACGGGCCGATCACGGCGATCAGCGATTTCTCGGGGACGCCGAAGGAGACGTCCTTGAGGATCTGCTTGCCGCCGTCGACCGTGACGGTCAGGTGGCGGGCCGAGAAGGAGACCTCACCGGTGTCGACGAACTCCTCCAGCCGGTCGCCGACGATCCGGAAGGTGGAGTGGCCGACGCCGACGATGTCGGCCGGTCCCAGCTGTACGGAGCCGCCCTTGGGGATCGGCTGGCCGTTGACGTAGGTGCCGTTGTGCGAACCGAGGTCGCGGATCTCGAAGCGGCCGTCGGGCGTGGCGTGGAACTCGGCGTGGTTGCGGGAGACCTGGAGGTCGGAGACGACCAGGTCGTTCTCCAGGGCACGGCCGATGCGCATCACGCGGCCGAGCGCGAACTGGTGGAACGTGGTCGGGCTGCGGTCGCCGTAGACCGGCGGCGCCCCCGCGCCGTCACCGGGCGTCTGCTGCGCGTACTGCCCGGCGGGCCCGGCCTGCTGCCAGCCCGCGTGCGGGGCCTGCTGGTGGGCGGGGGCCTGCTGGGGTACGGCTTGGTGGTGAGCGGGTGCCTGGTGGGCGGGTGCGTGGTGGGCGGGGGCCTGCTGGGGCATGGCCTGCTGGGACCAGTCGGGGGCGGCGGGGCTCTGGGGCGCGTACGGTGCCGCCGCATGCGCCTGCTGCTGCGGCTGTGACTGCTGCTGCGGCTGCGGCTCGTGGGCCGGGCCTCCGACCGGTACGGCGGTCGCCGAGAGGTTCACCCGCGGGCCGTCGGTGGCGTTGCCGAGGTGCAGCGACGAGCCGGGGGCTATCTCCGTGTACCGGACGCGCTGACCGCGCACGTACGTGCCGTTGGTGCTGCCATGGTCCTCGATGACCCAGGTGTGGCCGTTGAAGCTGACCGTGGCGTGCCGCCAGGAGACCCTGGCGTCGTCGAAGACGATGTCACCCTGCGGATCACGGCCGAGGGTGTAAGGCCTGGACGGGTCGAGCGTCCAGGTCCGTCCGTTTGATTCCAGTACGAGTTCCGGCACTCCATGCCCCACTGAGTTGTCCCCCGAATTGCCCCCGTGGCGGGGAGTCTAGGGATGTCGAACATCGTGGGGAACTATTCCAGGCGCAGCCCCCTGACCGAAACCCGGGCCTTGCCAAGCGGTCCCGGGCGCCGTCTACTTCGCCCTGGTGACGGGGGGGGAACCGGGCCGGACGGTGGCAATCGCCGCGAGGGGGCGAGCGGGGCCGTCGGCGTCGTGGGGATACGTCGGGCGCCCGCGCCGAGCCGGACCGCCTCGGGCACAGTCGGCGGGCTCGCCGAGGGGCGCCGAGACCCGCACGGCCGTCGGGATCACGCCACCGGGCGCGGACGGGGCCGACGCCCTGTGCCGGGGGCCCGTGGCGGTGCGGGGGCCCGTGGCGGTGCGGGGGCCCGTGGCGGTGCGGGTGAGGACGGCCGGGGATCGCCGTTCGCCGGCCGGCGTGGCACGCTCGGGGTGGGGCGGGGCGCGGCGGGCGGGGCGGTGTCCGGGTCCCGCGCCGCGGCGGTCGGCCAACCGCAAGGTCCCCGACACCGGGGCGTCGGCGATTGTTCCGTGTCCGTCAGGCGGACCTCGGCAGCGGGAGGCACTGGGTGCCGGATACGGTGGTGACACCATGAGCGCTTCGCAGACCTCCGCTTCGCAGACCTCCGAGGTCCCCACCCTCCTTGTCAAGATCTTCGGCAAGGACCAGCCGGGCATCACGGCGGGTCTCTTCGACACCCTCGCCGCCTACCTCGTCGATGTCGTCGACATCGAGCAGGTCGTCACCCGGGGCCGACTGGTGCTGTGCGTCCTGGTGACCCAGCCGCCGGCCGGTCTGGAGGGCGACCTGCGGGCCACCGTGCACAGCTGGGCCGAGTCGATGAAGATGCAGGCCGAGATCATCTCCGGTCACGGCGACAACCGCCCGCGCGGCCTCGGGCGCTCCCTGGTGACCGTGCTGGGCCACCCGCTCACCGCCGAGTCGACGGCCGCGATCGCCGCCCGTATCGCCAAGGCCGGCGGCAACATCGACCGTATCTTCCGGCTCGCCAAGTACCCCGTGACAGCGGTGGAGTTCGCCGTCTCCGGCGTGGAGACCGGGCCGCTGCGCACCGCCCTGGCCTCCGACGCCGCGGCACTGGGTGTCGACATCGCCGTGGTCTCGGCGGGCCTGCACCGGCGCGCCCAGCGGCTGGTGGTCATGGACGTGGACTCGACCCTGATCCAGGACGAGGTCATCGAGCTGTTCGCCGCGCACGCCGGCTGCGAGGACCAGGTCGCCGAGGTGACGGCCGCGGCGATGCGCGGGGAACTGGACTTCGAACAGTCGCTACACGCGCGCGTGGCGCTGCTGAAGGGGCTGGACGCGTCGGTGGTGGAGAAGGTGCGCCAGCAGGTCCGGCTGACGCCGGGTGCGCGCACCCTGATCCGCACCCTGAAGCGGCTCGGCTACCAGGTGGGGGTCGTCTCCGGCGGCTTCACCCAGGTCACCGACGATCTCAAGGAGCGGCTGGGTCTGGACTTCGCGCAGGCCAACACGCTGGAGATCGTCGACGGCAAGCTGACCGGCCGGGTCGTCGGGGAGATCGTGGACCGGGCGGGCAAGGCGCGGCTGCTGCGCCGGTTCGCCGCGGAGGCCGGGGTGCCGCTGTCGCAGACGGTGGCGATCGGCGACGGCGCCAACGACCTGGACATGCTGAACGCGGCGGGGCTGGGCGTGGCCTTCAACGCCAAGCCGGTGGTGCGGGAGGCGGCGCACACGGCGGTGAACTTCCCCTTCCTGGACACGGTCCTCTACCTCCTCGGCATCACCCGGGAAGAGGTCGAGGCGGCGGACACACACGACGAGGACTGAGACGGACGGGACCGGGCCGGGCGGTCCGGGCCGGGTGGACCGGGCCGGGAAGTGCTGCTCCGGATAGTGCCGGACCGGGTGGTGCGGGGCCGGGCGGGTCTGCGGGCGACTGTGGGCGATCCGTCCACCGAGGGTCGACCACCGGGTGGGCCGACCACCGGCGGGTCGGTCACCGGCGGGTCGGTCACCGGCGGGTCGGTCACCGGCGGGTCGGTCACCGGCGGGTCGGCCACCGGCGGGTCGGCCACCCGGGGGGCGCCCCCGTGATGTCGCCATCGGTGAGTCGCCCCCGGCGGGACCGCCATCGGTGAGTCGGTCGCGGAGACCGCGGCCCCCCCAATGGTTGCGCTGTCGGGAGGGCCCGGCACCCCGCCCGGGTCCCGGGCCCTCCCGCCTACGGCGTGCCGGAGCGGCGGTGCCGGGTCACTCGGAGGGGGCCCAGTAGTCCGTGAGCGTGGCCACGCCGGGCTCCACGCCCTTCCAGTGGCCGTCGTAGGAGAGCAGAGCGAAGCCGGCGGCGGGGAAACCACGGCGGTTCATCCGGGCGCGCGCGTCGCCCTCGGCCGAGCCTGCAAGGATGTCGGCCAGGCCGTGGATGCCCGGGTTGTGGCCGATGAGGATCACGCTCCGCACCTCGTCGGGCAGCTCGTTGAGCACGGCGATCAGCTCGCCCGGCGATGCCTCGTAGATCCGCTCCTCGTAGACGGTCTTCGGCCGGTGCGGCAGCTCCTGGACGGCGAGCTTCCAGGTCTCGCGGGTGCGGATCGCCGTGGAGCACAGGGCCAGGTCGAAGGTGATGCCGGTGTCGGCCAGCTTGCGGCCGGCGACAGGGGCGTCCATGCGGCCTCGCTCGGCGAGTGGGCGCTCGTGGTCGGGAACCTGGGGCCAGTCGGCTTTCGCATGCCGGAAGAGGACGATCCTGCGGGGTTCTGCGACGCTCATGAGATCCAGCTTCGCATGAAACGGGCCACCCGGCGCAGGGAGTTGACATGCGGATTCACGACGCGAGGGATCTTGCCGTCAGCGCGCGACGAGCTGCTGGACGCGCTCCAGCAACCGTGCGAGCGCCTGGTCGCCGCCGGCCGCCTGGGCCTCCGACGGGTTGAGTATCAGCGCGAGCAGCGCGACGAAGGCGAGGACGGGCAGGGCGAGCGCCCACCAGGGCAGTCGGGTGCCGATGCCGCCCGTGGTCGCCGGGTGGGGCCGGGAGTGGGTGCGGGCCGGCATGGTCGCCTCCGTGAGTGAGTCTTCGAGGGTGCCGCGACCGCCTCGCGCGGTCACATCTCGAAGCTACGGAATCCAGGGCCGCCAACCCATCCGGATTCCCACCCAGTTGACCCTGACCCTGGCCCCCTAGGGGACGGGGGGCCAGCACCACCATCCACCCGGAGAAAGCCGACAGAAGCCACAGAACCGGTAGGACCGGTAGGACCGGTAGGACCGGTAGGACCGGTAGGACCGGACAGAGCCCACACCCCCCGGAGAAACCGGAAGTCGCGGCGCTCACCTCCGAACCGGCGAGCGATCCGGCCGGGGCCGGGCGATGCCGGCAGCGACCAAGCGCGGGCGCCCCGGAAGAACGGGGCGATCCCTGGACCACCAGGCGCCCCCGCCACCCGCCGCACCCAGGCAGTCCGGCAGGTCCCCGGCGTCACGGCGGGGCGGGGAGCCTCCCCGGCGTCACGGGGACGCGATGGTTGCCACCACGGCGATGATCACGAAGATGGCGAGGAACGAGCCGAAGACGAGCAGCATCTTCTTCTGGCCGTTCTTCGGGTTCGGGTCGAGCACAGGCTGCATGCGTCCAGTCTCGCACCCCGTCTCCCCCGCGACGGCGCCGGGGCACCCCCGGTCGGGTCAGTTCGTCGCCTCGTCCTCGACTGTGCGGTCGCGACCGGCGATGAAGCCCACCACCATCTGCGGCACCATCAGCGCAGCCATCAGGGCGATCGGCAGCCCCCAGCCGCCGCTCTGCTGGTAGAGCACGCCGACCAGCAGCGGGCCCGGGATGGAGATCAGATAGCCCGTGCTCTGGGCGAACGCGGACAGCTGGGCCACGCCCGGGCCGCTGCGGGCGCGCATGCCGACCATGGTCAGGGCGAGCGGGAAGGCGCAGTTGGAGACGCCGAGCAGCAGGGCCCAGGCCCAGGCGCCGCCGGACGGCGCGAGGTAGAGCCCGGCGTATCCGACGAGTCCACAGACGCCCAGCACCAGCACGATCGGCCCCTGGTGGGACAGGCGGCTTGCGACCCGGGGAATGATGAAGGCCAGCGGCACGCCCATCACCATGGTGACGGCGAGCAGCACACCGGCGGTGCCGGCCGAGACACCGGCGTCCCGGAAGATCTGCGGCATCCAGCCCATCGTGATGTAGGCGGCCGTGGCCTGGAGGCCGAAGAAGACGGCGAGCGACCAGGCGGTGCGGCTGCGGGTGATGCGCAGCGGGGCCTGCTGCTGCTCCGCGGCCCCGGGCGCCGCGTCCTGCGGCTGGGCGCCGGCCGGGCCGCGGTCGCGGACCAGCGGCAGCCAGGGCAGGACGGCGGCGGCGGCGATGGTCGCCCACACCACGAGGCCGGACTTCCAGTTGCCGCCCATGGCGTCGGTGAGCGGGACGGTCAGCGCGGCGGCGAGGGAGGTGCCGGCGGCGAGGGCCATCGAGTACAGGCCGGTCATGGAACCGACCCGGTCGGGGAACCAGCGCTTGACGATGACCGGCATCAGGACGTTGCTGACGGCGATGCCCATCAGGGCGAGCGCGCTGGCGGCCAGGAACCCGGCGGTGTTGCCGACGTACGGCCGTATGACGAGGCCGGCGGCGATGGCGGCCATACCGGCGCACACCACGGCGGCCGGCCCGAAGCGGCGGGCCAGGCGGGGTGCCATCACACCGAAGACGGCGAAGCACAGCGGGGGCACGGAGGTGAGCAGTCCGGCCACGCTGCCGCTCATGCCGAGTCCGTCGCGGACCTCTTCGAGGAGGGCGCCGAGGCTGGTGATGGCCGGCCGGAGGTTCAGCGCGGCGAGCATGATGCCCACGACGACAAGCCGGGTGGCCCACGCGCGCGTGCGGCCCGCGCCGCGGGTCGTCTCTGGGGTGTTCGTCGCGGCGGCCGCACCGCGTTGGGTCGGTGTCATCGCCGTACGGGTCTCCACTGTCCGGATTTCCTCACTAGCCATAAGACCCATCATAGAATCATAGGATGATTACCTGTCCATCCCCGGAGCGTCCGCGCCCGGTCCCCTCGTGCGAAGGTGTGCCATGCCCTTGAGCCACCCGCGCCGTTCGGCGCTGTCCGAGCAGGTCATCGCCGAACTGCGCAACCAGATCGCCTCCGGCGAGTGGCCGGTCGGCTCCCGTATCCCGACCGAGCCGGAGCTGGTCGAGCAGCTCGGTGTCGCCCGCAACACCGTCCGCGAGGCCGTCCGCGCGCTCGCGCACAACGGGCTGCTGGACATCCGCCAGGGCTCGGGCACGTACGTCGTGGCCACGAGCGAGCTGGCCGGCGTGATGCACCGCCGCTTCGCCGACGCCGACCCCCGGCACATCGCCGAGCTGCGCTCCACGCTGGAGTCGGGCGCGGCCAAGCTGGCCGCCGAACGGCGCACCGAGAAGGACCTCAAGCAGCTGGACGCGCTGCTGGTCCGGCGCGAGCAGGCGTGGGAGACGGGCGACACGGAGTCCTTCGTGGCGGCCGACGCCACCTTCCACCTCGCGGTGGTGGCCGCGTCCCACAACGACGTGATGACGGCGATGTACGCCGATCTCGGCGAGGTGCTGCGCGACTGGCTGCGCGCGGACGTCGGGGCGGAGCTGACCCCGGAGACCCACATGGATCACGCGCGCCTGGTGGACGCGATCCGCGCGGGGGACGCCGAGGCGGCGGCCGGGGAGGCCGCGAGCTATCCGTTCCTGTGCAACCCGGGCCGGCTCAGCGCGCCTTCTGGTGGCTGATCCACACCGAGCGGATCTCCTTCCAGCACCGGCCGGCGAGCCGTACGGTCATGGCCGGCCAGGCGTCCGCCGGGGCGCTGTCGGTGTCGATGTCCCACCAGCGGGCGCACTCGATGTGCAGCCGTACGCGGTCGATGTCCACATAGGGGTTGTGGCAGTGGGCCACCACCTGGGAGCCGCGTACGGCCGTACGGCAGGAGGCGCCGAACCGGACCGGTGAGGGTGCCGCGCCGGCCTCCACGCGCGCGTGCGGCAGCGCGTCGTACGGAGCCGCGTCGTACGGCAGCGACAGCACGAGGACCAGGGCCACCGACAGCGGGCCCAGGCTGCGGGACAGGCGCACGAGCGGGACCTCCTCGGCCGGGCTGCGGAGGGGCGTGCGAGCGAACGCGTCGTCCGGGGGCGTACTGCCAGGGTGCGCCGACGGCCCGGCGGCGGCCCGGCCGGTGGGCCGTACGGGTGACACCCCGGCACGC
This sequence comes from Streptomyces sp. SudanB182_2057, assembly GCF_964272715.1. Classification (NCBI taxonomy): domain Bacteria; kingdom Bacillati; phylum Actinomycetota; class Actinomycetes; order Kitasatosporales; family Streptomycetaceae; genus Streptomyces; species Streptomyces sp. SudanB182_2057. The sequence continues at coordinate 6,394,055 of NZ_OZ186798.1, read as the reverse complement.
GCGCCCGGCCCTACGGCGACGCCCCGCTCCCCGCGCGCGGCGGGAAACGGGGCGTCGGCAGGGCCGCGCGAGCACCAGGGCTCGGCAGGACCTAGTGGGTCATCGGGTCAGGCGCCGATGGCGTGCAGGCCGCCGTCGACGTGGATGATCTCGCCCGTGGTCTTCGGGAACCAGTCGCTCAGCAGGGCGACGATGCCGCGGCCGGCCGGCTCCGGGTCCTTCAGGTCCCACTCCAGCGGGGAGCGGGTGTCCCACACGGAGGCCAGGTCGCTGAAGCCCGGGATGGACTTGGCGGCCATGGAGCCGATCGGGCCCGCCGAGATCAGGTTGCAGCGGATGTTCTGCTTGCCCAGGTCGCGCGCCATGTAGCGGTTGACGGCCTCCAGGGCGGCCTTGGCCGGGCCCATCCAGTCGTACTGCGGCCAGGCGTACTGCGCGTCGAAGGTGAGGCCGACGACCGAGCCGCCGTTCTGCATCAGCGGCAGGCAGGCCATGGTCAGCGACTTCAGGGAGAACGCCGAGACGTGCATGGCGGTGGAGACGGACTCGAACGGCGTGTTGAGGAAGTTGCCGCCGAGCGCGTCCTGCGGCGCGAAGCCGATGGAGTGCACGACGCCGTCCAGGCCGCCCAGCTCCTCGCCGACGACGTCCGCGAGCCGCCCGAGGTGCTCGTCGTTGGTGACGTCCAGCTCGATGACCTTGGTCGGCTTCGGCAGCTTCTTGGCGATGCGCTCGGTCAGCGTGGGGCGCGGGAACGCGGTCAGGATGATCTCGGCGCCCTGCTCCTGGGCCAGCTTGGCGGCGTGGAAGGCGATGGAGGACTCCATCAGCACACCGGTGATCAGGACGCGCTTGCCCTCGAGGATTCCGCTCATGGTGATCAGTGACCCATTCCCAGTCCGCCGTCAACCGGGATGACGGCTCCAGTGATGTACGAGGCGTCGTCGGACGCGAGGAAGCGCACGGCGGCGGCGATCTCCTCCGGCCGCGCGTACCGGCCGAGCGGCACCTGGGCGACGATGTTCTGGCGCTGCTCGTCGCTGAGCACCTTGGTCATGTCGGTGTCGACGAAACCGGGCGCGACGACGTTGAACGTGATGTTGCGCGAGCCCAGCTCCCGGGCGAGGGAACGCGCGAAGCCGACCAGCGCGGCCTTGGAGGCGGCGTAGTTCGCCTGTCCCGCCGAGCCGAGCAGACCGACCACGGACGAGATGAGGACGACGCGGCCCTTCTTGGCCCGCAGCATGCCGCGGTTGGCGCGCTTGACGACCCGGAAGGTGCCGGTGAGGTTGGTGTCGATGACCGAGGTGAAGTCGTCCTCGGACATGCGCATCAGGAGCTGGTCCTTGGTGACGCCGGCGTTGGCGACCAGGACCTCGACCGGACCGTGCCGGTCCTCGATCTCCTTGTAGGCCTGCTCCACCTGCTCCGGGTCGGTGATGTCGCACTTGACGGCCAGGAAGCCGGCCGGCGGCTCACCCGAGCGGTACGTGATCGCGACCTTGTCGCCGGCGTCGGCGAAAGCGCGGGCGATGGCGAGGCCGATGCCCCGGTTGCCTCCGGTGACGAGAACCGAGCGGCTCAACGGATCACCCTTTCGATAGCGGTCTTACTTATCCGCCCGGACTCCTGGGCGGCAGGCGGCTTCATCGGAAACCTATCGGTATCACCGCGCCCAAGGGCAATCGGGCACCGACAGTGGCTCATGTCGCACACTGTGGAGTCCCTACAGTCGGCGTGCCGCCGGAGCGCCTCAAGCCCGACGGGACGTGCCACTGTCCCGGCCCCGCCGACAGCACGTCGCACTCCGCCCACACCGTCCTGCCCGGCCCGGGAGGCTCGGGCCGCCCGGGCCGGGTGTGCCGGTCTCGTGCCCGCCCGCCGGTCCGTGCCGTCGCGGCGGGGATTTTCCCGGGAGTGTCACCGGCGGGACATGATTCACTGCCTGCGAAGGTCACCACAGGCAAGCGCCCGAAGGGATCCCGCCGATGCCCCACGAGATCGATCGTTCTTTCCTGGCGCTCCCCCTACGCGCCCTCGCCGACGCCGCGCTGGCACGCGCGCGTGCGCTGGGGGCCGAGCACGCGGACTTCCGGTTCGAGCGGGTGCGCAGCGCCTCCTGGCGGCTGCGGGACGCGCGGCTCGCCGGATCGTCGGACACCACCGACCTCGGGTACGCGGTCCGGGTGGTGCACGGCGGCACCTGGGGCTTCGCCTCCGGGGTGGACCTGACCATGGACGCCGCCGCCCGGGTCGCCTCGCAGGCGGTGGCCATGGCCAAGCTGTCCGCGCGGGTGATCAGGGCCGCCGGGTCGGACGAGCACGTGGAGCTGGCCGACGAGCCGGTGCACGCGGACAGGACGTGGATCTCGTCGTACGAGATCGATCCGTTCTCGGTGCCGGACGAGGAGAAGTCGGCGCTGCTGGCGGAGTGGAGCGACCGGCTGCTGGGCGCGGACGGCGTCAATCATGTCGACGCCTCGCTGCTCACCGTCCACGAGAACAAGTTCTACGCGGACACCGCCGGGACGGTGACCACCCAGCAGCGCGTACGGCTGCACCCGCAGCTGACGGCCGTCTCGGTCGACGAGGCGAGCGGCGAGTTCGACTCCATGCGCACCCTCGCCCCGCCGGTGGGGCGCGGCTGGGAGTACCTGACCGGGACCGGCTGGGACTGGGACGACGAGCTGGCCCGGATCCCGGAGCTGCTCGCCGAGAAGATGCGGGCGCCGAGCGTGGAACCGGGCGTGTACGACCTGGTGGTGGACCCCTCCAACCTGTGGCTGACCATCCACGAGTCCATCGGCCACGCCACCGAGCTGGACCGCGCCCTCGGCTACGAGGCCGCCTACGCCGGCACCTCCTTCGCCACCTTCGACCAGCTCGGCACGTTGCGGTACGGCTCCGAGCTGATGAACGTCACCGGTGACCGCACCGCCGAGCACGGCCTGGCCACCATCGGCTACGACGACGAGGGCGTCCAGGCCCAGTCCTGGGACCTGGTGAAGGACGGCACGCTGGTCGGCTACCAGCTGGACCGGCGGATAGCGCGACTGACCGGGTTCGAGCGGTCCAACGGCTGCGCGTACGCCGACTCCCCCGCGCACGTGCCGGTGCAGCGCATGGCCAACGTGTCGCTGCGCCCGGACCCCGCCGGGCTGTCCACGGAGGATCTGATCGGGGGCGTGGACCGGGGCATCTATGTCGTCGGCGACCGGTCCTGGTCGATCGACATGCAGCGCTACAACTTCCAGTTCACCGGCCAGCGCTTCTTCAAGATCGAGAACGGGCGGATCACCGGGCAGCTGAAGGACGTCGCCTACCAGGCCACGACGACCGACTTCTGGGGGTCCATGGCGGCCGTCGGCGGGCCGGGGACCTACGTCCTAGGCGGCGCCTTCAACTGCGGCAAGGCCCAGCCGGGCCAGGTCGCCGCCGTGTCGCACGGCTGCCCCTCGGCCCTCTTCAAGGGCGTCACCATTCTGAACACCACGCAGGAGGCCGGCCGATGAGCGTCCGTACCCACAAGCCGCACGAGGTCGTCGAGCAGGCGCTGGCGCTGTCCCGGGCGGACGGCTGTGTCGTCATCGCCGACGAGCACTCCACCGCCAACCTGCGCTGGGCGGGCAACGCGCTCACCACCAACGGGGTGACCCGCGGCCGTACGCTCACCGTGATCGCGACCGTGGACGGCGCCGAGGGCACCGCCTCCGGTGTGGTGTCCCGGTCGGCGGTCACCGCGGAGGAGCTGGAGCCGCTGGTGCGGGCCGCCGAGGCCGCCGCGCGCGGTGCCGGTCCCGCCGAGGACGCGCAGCCGCTGGTCGGCGGGGTGCCCCAGTCCCCCGACTTCACGGACGCGCCCGCCGAGACCTCCTCCGCGGTGTTCGCCGACTTCGCGCCGGCGCTCGGCGAGGCGTTCGCCCGCGCGCGTGCGGGCGGCCGGGAACTGTACGGTTTCGCCAACCACGAGCTGGTGTCGACCTATGTGGGCACGTCCACCGGGCTGCGCCTGCGGCACGACCAGCCCACCGGCACGCTGGAACTGAACGCCAAGTCCCCGGACCGCACCCGCTCGGCCTGGACCGGCCGCTCCACCCGGGACTTCAAGGACGTCGACCCCGGCGCGCTCGACGCCGAGCTGGCCGTACGGCTCGGCTGGGCCGAGCGGCGCATAGAACTGCCCGCGGGCCGCTACGAGACGCTGCTGCCGCCGACCGCGGTCGCGGACCTGCTGATCTACCAGCTGTGGTCGGCCTCCGGCCGGGACGCCGCCGAGGGGCGGACGGTGTTCTCCAAGCCGGGCGGCGGCACCCGGATCGGGGAGCGGCTCTCGGAGCTGCCGCTCACCCTGCGCAGCGACCCGGACGAGCCGGGGCTGGAGTGCCCGCCCTTCGTGATCACCCACTCCTCCGGCGGCGACGAGTCCGTGTTCGACAACGGGCTGCCCACGCACGCCACGGAGTGGATCGGCCAGGGCGTGCTGAAGCACCTGACGACGACCCGGCACAGCGCGGCCCTGACCGGGCTCCCGGTCGCCCCCGTGCTCGGCAACCTGATCCTTGACGGCGGCGAGCGCTCGCTGGAGGAGATGGTCGAGGACACCGAGCGCGGGCTGCTGCTGACCTGCCTGTGGTACATCCGCGAGGTCGATCCGGCGACCCTGCTGCTCACGGGCCTGACCCGGGACGGCGTCTACCTGGTGGAGAACGGCGAGGTGACCGGGCAGGTGAACAACTTCCGGTTCAACGAGTCGCCGGTGGACCTGCTGGGCCGGGCCATCGAGGCCGGGCGGACGGAGAAGACGCTGCCGCGCGAGTGGAGCGACTGGTTCACCCGCGCCGCGATGCCCGCGCTGCGCATCCCGGATTTCAACATGAGCTCTGTCAGCCGGGGCGTATAACCTCGTAGGCGTTCGTGGCCGGGTGTCACCCGGCCGCCGGAAGATCATCGAGGAGACACGAGAACCGTGACGGACATCGTCGACGAGCTGAAGTGGCGCGGGCTGTTCGCCCTGTCCACCGACGAGGACGCATTGCGCAAGGCGCTCGCGGACGGTCCCGTCACGTTCTATTGCGGTTTCGACCCGACGGCGCCCTCCCTGCACGTGGGGCACCTGGTGCAGGTGCTGACCGTGCGCCGGCTCCAGCAGGCCGGGCACCGTCCGCTGGCGCTCGTCGGCGGTGCCACGGGCCTGATCGGCGACCCGCGTCCGACGGCCGAGCGCACGCTGAACGACCCGGAGACGGTGGCCGGCTGGGTGGACCGGCTGCGCGCCCAGATCGAACCGTTCCTGTCCTTCGAGGGCGAGAACGCGGCGATCATGGTCAACAACCTGGACTGGACCGCGGGCCTGTCCGCGATCGAGTTCCTGCGGGACATCGGCAAGCACTTCCGCGTCAACAAGATGCTGACGAAGGACTCCGTGGCCCGCCGCCTGGAGTCCGACCAGGGCATCAGCTACACCGAGTTCAGCTACCAGATCCTCCAGGGCATGGACTTCCTCCAGCTCTACCGGCGCTACGGCTGCACGCTCCAGCAGGGCGGCAGCGACCAGTGGGGCAACCTCACGGCCGGGCTCGACCTGATCCACCGGCTGGAGCCGGACGCCTCGGTGCACGCCCTGGCCACCCCGCTGATGACCAAGGCGGACGGCACCAAGTTCGGCAAGACCGAGGGCGGCGCCGTCTGGCTCGACCCGGAGCTGACGACCCCGTACGCGTTCTACCAGTTCTGGCTGAACGTGGACGACCGGGACATCTCCCGGTACATGCGCATCCTGTCCTTCAAGTCCCGCGAGGAACTGGAGGAGCTGGAGCGGCAGACCGAGGAGCGTCCGCAGGCCCGGGCCGCGCAGCGGGCGCTCGCCGAGGAGCTGACCACGCTGGTGCACGGCGCCGGCCAGACGGCCGCGGTGATCGCCGCGTCCAAGGCGCTGTTCGGCCAGGGCGAGCTGGCGGAGCTGGACGAGCGGACGCTGGCCGCGGCGCTGTCGGAGGTGCCGCACGCCCGGGTCACCGAGCTGGCCCCGGTGGTCGACCTGCTCGCCGAGGTCGGCCTGGTGCCCAGCAAGTCCGCCGCCCGGCGGACGGTGAAGGAGGGCGGGGCCTACGTGAACAACGTCAAGGTCACCGCGGAGGACGCGGTGCCCGCCCGGGAGGACCTGCTCCACGGGCGGTGGCTGGTGCTGCGGCGCGGGAAGAAGAACCTGGCCGCGGTGGAGGTCGTCACCGCGTGACGCCGTGCGGTGTGGGGGCGCGGGACGCCCGCGCCCCTACACCCGGGCCCGGTGCTTCCGCTTGCCCAACGTCGCCATGTAGAGGGCGTCGACGGCCGCGACGATGATGATCGCCGCCACCAGCTGGAAGATGTGCCGGCTCCAGTCGATGCCCTTGGTCTCCGCCACGCCGACGGCGCGGGCGACCGCGTTGCCCACGATGGCACCGAGGATGCCGCAGATGGTGGTCAGCCAGAGCGGACTGTGCTGCTTGCCCGGAATGACCGCCTTGGCGATGAGGCCCAGCACGAATCCCAAGATGATCGCCCACAACCAGCCCATGGCTGCCTCCTCGTACGGCTCGACGTGAGCATTACGGCCAGTGTGGGGCGGTACGCCGTACGGCGCATGTCGGATTGCCCCGTACGCGCCGAAGCCCACGGCGTCGTCGCAGGCAGGGGGCGACCCGGCCTCGATCGCGGCGTGGGGGCGGCGTAACGTGGGGGGTGGCCCGGCCGGGACTCCCGCCGGACGCGGACGAGGGCGCGGGCCGGAACGGGTCCGATACGGGCGGATGGTGAATGGTGATGCGGAAACAGCACGGCGGCGGCGTCCAGGTGTTCCGGATCACCGGCGCGCGGACCGGACTCGCCGAGGACGTCCGGGGCCGGCAGCGGCGGTACGTGATCTCGATGTCCGTCCGCACCGTGTCGGTGATCCTCGCGGCCTCGTTGTGGAACGTCGAGCGGTACGTCGCGATCGTGGCGCTCGTGCTCGGCGCGGTGCTGCCGTATGTCGCCGTGGTGGTCGCCAACGCGGGCCGCGAACGGCCTCCGTCACTCCCGTCGACGTTCGTCGCCACGCCGCCGCGTCCGATGATCGCGGCCCCGCCGGCCGAGGGCCAACGGGCGGAATCCGTACGGGACTCCGCGCCGCACGACGTGCCGACGAACCAGGCGGCCGGGGCGGGCGGCGAACGCCCGGAACCGGTCTGAGCACGGCGGACGCGGGGACCGCCGGGGCGGCCACCTGGGAGCTCAAGAAAACCTCAGATCAATCTAGCTGTTCCGGTCCCGGGCGACGGGGTGTCCGTGACATACTGCGTAGGCGCTCCGCATCCCCCGTCGGAGCGACGGACCGACGCCGGGCAGCTCCCCCCGTGGCTGCCCGGCGTCGCCTTGTTTTCCGCCCTTTCGTTTTCCGCCCCTCGACGAGACGAACCGAGACGAAACCGTGAGTGACGTAACCCCGATCTGCTCGGCCAAGGGCTGCCGCACGGCCGCCGTGTGGGTGCTGGCGTGGAACAACCCCAAGGTCCACACCCCGGAGCGGCGCAAGACGTGGCTGGCCTGCGAGGAGCACCGCGAGCATCTGTCGCAGTTCCTCGGGGTGCGGGGGTTCTTGAAGGACGTCGTACGGTTCGAGGAGTGGCGGGCCGCCGAAGAGGCCGGGGCGTAAGTCCGGGGCACCGCGCCCCGGTTCAGCCGCCGATCGCCGACATAGGGCGGTCCGGCTGGACGAACGACGGGTCGTCCAGGCCCGCTCCGGCCTTCTTGCCCCACATCGCCAGCTTCCAGACGCGGGCGATCTCCTCGTCCGGGGCGCCCGAGCGCAGGGCCGCCCGCAGGTCGGTCTCCTCGGTGGCGAACAGGCAGGTGCGTATCTGGCCGTCGGCGGTGAGGCGGGTACGGTCGCAGGCCGCGCAGAACGGCCGGGTCACCGAGGCGATCACGCCGACCCGGTGCGGACCGCCGTCCACCAGCCAGCGCTCCGCGGGGGCGGAGCCGCGCGCGTCGGCGCCCTCGGGGGCGAGGTCGAAACGGGTGCGCAGGGAGGCGAGGATGTCCCCGGCGGTGACCATGCCCTCGCGCTTCCAGCCGTGCTGGGCGTCCAGCGGCATCTGCTCGATGAACCGCAGTTCGTAGTCGTGCTCGATCGCCCAGGCGAGCAGGTCCGGGGCCTCGTCGTCGTTCAGGCCCGGCATCAGGACCGAGTTGACCTTGACCGGGGTCAGGCCGGCCTCGCGGGCGGCGGCCAGGCCGTCCAGGACGTCCTGGTGGCGGTCGCGGCGGGTGAGGGTCTTGAAGACGTCCGGACGGAGGGTGTCCAGGGAGACGTTGACCCGGTCCAGGCCGGCCGCCTTCAGGGCGGTCGCGGTGCGGACCAGGCCGATGCCGTTGGTGGTCAGGGACATCCGGGGGCGCGGGGCGAGGGCGGCGACGCGCTCCACGATGCCGACCAGGCCGGGGCGGAGCAGGGGCTCGCCGCCGGTGAAGCGGACTTCCTCGATGCCGAGGGTGCGGACCGCGATGTCGATGAGGCGGACGATCTCGTCGTCCGTGAGCAGGTCGGGCTTGGCCAGCCACTGCAGGCCCTCCTCGGGCATGCAGTAGGTGCAGCGCAGATTGCACCGGTCGGTCAGCGAGACGCGCAGGTCGGTGGCGACCCGGCCGTAGGTGTCGATGAGCACGTGGGCCCCTCCCTCTCCCGGTCACCCATTCTCGGTCGCGGATGCCCCGTCCGTCACCTGCGAGCGTACGTGACCCCGCCGACATCGACAGCGGCCCGATCCCACGAGGTACGGCGCGACCGCGTCGTAGGACCGTACAGTCCCGGCCGACGCGGTCGTCCCGTGTGCCGCCTCAGTGGGCTCCGGTGCCGGTCAGGAACCGCACCTCCAGCTCCGCGTACTTCGCGGCGTCCGGGGCCTCCTTGGACAGCAGGGTGCCCACCACGCCGAGCAGGAAGCCGACCGGGATGGAGATGAGGCCGGGGTTCTCCAGCGGGAACCAGTGGAAGTCGACGCCGGGGAACATCGAGGTCGGCTTGCCGGAGACCACCGGGGAGAACAGCACCAGGCCGACCGCGGTGACCAGGCCGCCGTAGATCGACCACAGGGCGCCCGCGGTGGTGAACCGCTTCCAGAACAGGCTGTAGAGGATGGTCGGCAGGTTGGCGGAGGCGGCGACCGCGAAGGCGAGGGCGACCAGTCCGGCCACGTTCAGATCGCGGGCCAGGGCGCCGAGGACGATGGAGACCGCGCCGATGCCGACGGTCGCCCAGCGGGCCGCGCGCACCTCCTGCTGCTCGGTGGCCTGGCCCTTCTTGAGGACGTTGGCGTAGATGTCGTGCGCGAACGAGGACGACGAGGCCAGGGTGAGGCCGGCGACGACCGCGAGGATCGTGGCGAAGGCGACCGCGGAGATGGTGGCGAGCAGGATGGCCCCCCAGTTGGAGTCCACGCCGCCCAGGTGCAGCGCCAGCAGCGGGGCGGCCGTGTTGCCCGCCTTGTTGGAGGCGATGATCTCGCCCGGTTTGATCAGCGCGGCGGCGCCGAAGCCGAGGGCGAGGGTCATCAGGTAGAAGACACCGATCAGGCCGATGGCCCACAGGACGGACTTGCGGGCGGCCTTGGCGGTGGGGACGGTGTAAAAGCGGATCAGGATGTGCGGCAGTCCGGCCGTGCCCAGGACCAGGGCGATGCCGAGGGAGAGGAAGTCCAGCTTGCTGGTGCCGGTGGCGCCGTACCGCAGGCCGGGCTCCAGGAAGGCGCTGCCCTGGCCGCTGTTGTCGGCGGCCCTGCCGAGCAGTTCGGAGATGTTGAAGTCGAACTTCAGCAGGACGAGGAAGGTCAGCAGCACGGCGCCGGCGATGAGCAGCACCGCCTTGACCATCTGGACCCAGGTGGTGCCCTTCATGCCGCCGATGGTGACGTACACGATCATCAGCAGGCCGACCAGGGCGACGATGCCGATCTTGCCGCCGTCGCTGGTGATGCCGAGGAGCAGGGAGACCAGCACGCCGGCCCCGGCCATCTGGGCCAGCAGGTAGAAGATCGACACGACGATGGTGGAGGTGCCGGCCGCGGTGCGCACGGGGCGCTGGCGCATGCGGTAGGCGAGCACGTCGCCCATCGTGTAGCGGCCCGAGTTGCGCAGTGGTTCGGCGACCAGCAGGAGCGCGACGAGCCAGGCGACGAGGAAGCCGATGGAGTACAGGAAGCCGTCGTAGCCGAAGAGGGCGATGGCGCCCGCGATGCCGAGGAAGGACGCGGCGGACATGTAGTCACCGGAGACGGCGAGGCCGTTCTGGAAGCCGGTGAACTGCCGTCCGCCCGCGTAGAAGTCGGCGGCGTCCTTGGTCTGCCGGCCCGCCCAGACGGTGATGACGAGGGTCGCGGCGACGAACACCGCGAACAGGGTGATGATCAGTGTCCGGTGCTCGCTCGCCTCGCCGGCGGCCAGCAGCGTGTGGGGTACGGCGTTCATGCTCCGCTCTCCATCCGGGACTTGATGGCCTCGGCCCGGGGGTCGAGCCGGGTGGCGGCGCGGCGGGCGTACCACCAGGCGATCAGGAACGTGGTGAGGAATTGGGCGAGGCCCAGGACGAGGGCGACGTTGATGTGGCCGGCCACCTTGATGCCCATGAAGTCGCCCGCGTAGTTGGACAGCAGGACGTACAGCAGGTACCAGGCGGCGAAGGCGATCGTCAGGGGGAAGGCGAAGGAGCGGTGGGCGCGGCGCAGTTCACCGAACTCCGCGCTCTGCTGCACCTCGGTGAACTCCTCGGCTGAGGGAAGGCGGGTCGGGGTCTGCGCGGGTGGCGGTGTCTCGGTAGCCACGGAGTCTCCTCGCGTCACGGACGTGCGCTTGCTCATCTCACAGGGACGGGACCACATTACAGAAAGTCATCACTCGACTCCATCGGGTGATTCCCGTAGGGGGCCCGGTCTTTCGGGCCTCCCGTCCACGGTCACGGCGCCGCCCGGGGAGTGGTTCAAGTCCGCCTGGGCCTTTCGGAGATCAGCGCCGGGAGATAGCTTCGGCCCAGCACCGCCTCGTCATGTACCTGCCCGGACCGTCACCGTGTTCCGGGCGGTTCCTTATCCGGATGATGTGGAGATCCCATGGCTCATCTGCGCTCCAGGCGCCGGCTGGCGCTCGCCGTACCGGCCGCGCTGTCGCTGACCGCCTCGCTCGGCTTCCTGCCGTCGGCGGCCTCCGCGGCGGCCTCGACGGCCCCGGCGGCGACGGCGGCGCGGGCGGCGGACGGCCCCACCCTGTCGTACGTGGTGAACACCCGGACGGACCGTTCCACGATCGCGTCGGTGCGGCGGGAGATAGCCCGCAACGGCGGTACGGTCGTGACGAGTTACGACCGGATCGGGGTGATCGTGGCGCACTCCGCGAACCCCGGGTTCGCCCAGGCGGTCCGCGCCGTGCGCGGTGTCGCCTCGGCGGGTGCCACGCGCAACGCGCCGCTGCCCGCCCAGTCCACCACCGACGTGGGCACGCCGAAGGCGCTGAGCGCGGCGGAGGCCGCCGGTGTCCGGGCCGCCGTCGGCCAGGACCCGCTGGAGCCGCTCCAGTGGGACCTGCCGGCCATCAAGGCGGACAAGGCGCACGAGAAGACCCTGGGCAGCCCGGACGTCACGGTCGCCGTCATCGACACGGGCGTCGACGACACCCACCCGGACATCGCGCCCAACTTCGACCGGGCGGCCTCCGTCAACTGCGTGTCGGGCAAGCCGGACACGACGGACGGCGCCTGGCGCCCGGGCGCCTCGGAGAGCCCGCACGGCACGCACGTGGCCGGGGAGATCGCGGCGGCGAAGAACGGCGTGGGGATGACGGGCGTGGCGCCGGGGGTGAAGGTCGCCGGCATCAAGGTGTCCAACCCGGGCGGCTACTTCTACACCGAGGCCGTGGTCTGCGGCTTCGTGTGGGCGGCCGAACACCACGTCGACGTGACCAACAACAGCTATTACACCGACCCGTGGTACTTCAACTGCACCACCGACCCCGACCAGAAGGCGCTCGTGGACGCCATCACCCGGGCCTCGCGCTACGCGGAGCGGAAGGGCACGGTCAACGTCGCGGCGGCGGGCAACGAGAACTACGACCTCGCGTCCCACGCGATCACCGACGAGGACTCGCCGAACGACGGCACCCCGTCGGACCGGGTGATCGACCCGCACGAGTGCTTCGACATACCGACCCAGCTGCCCGGGGTCGTCACCACCGCGGCGACCGGCGCCAAGGGACTGAAGTCGTCCTTCTCCAACTACGGTCTCGGCGTGGCCGACATCGCCGCGCCCGGCGGCGACTACTACCAGCCGCCGCAGGCCCCGGCGACCAGCGGCCTCATCCTGGGCACGCTGCCGGGCGGCAAGTGGGGCTACATGGCCGGGACGTCCATGGCGACCCCGCACGTCGCCGGTGTCGCCGCATTGATCAAGTCAACCCATCCGCACGCCCCGGCGGCGGCCGTGAAGGCGCTGCTGTACGCGGAGGCCACCGCCACGCCCTGCACGGACCCGTACGACATCAACGGCGACGGCAAGGTGGACGCGGTGTGCGAGGGGACGAAGAACCGCAACGGCTTCTACGGGTGGGGCGTGGCGGACGCGCTGGCCGCGGTGACCAGGTAGACGCCGCCCGGCGCGCCCCGGAGGCGTCCACGCAATATATTGATCGAATCAATAATGCATAGTGCAGTCATGACTGCACTCATGTACGCGTGGTCCGCGCTGGGCGGCGATCCCGCCCGGCTCTCCCGGCTCACCGTCGTCCCGCGGGAGGGCGTGCTCACGGCGCGCCTTCCCGTGCGGGAGCTGGCCCGGGCGTGCGTCGGCGCCTGCGGGCTGGCCGCGGCGGAGCTGACGGCCCGCCGGGCCGGGCTCGCCGAGGTCCCGGACGTCCGGGTCGACGACGGCGCGGTGGCGGCGGCCTTCCACAGCGAGCGGTTGCTGCGGGTGGACGGCCGGGCGCCGGTCTCCTTCGCGCCCCTGTCCCGGTTCTGGCGGACGGCCGACGGCTGGGTGCGCACGCACGCCAACTACCCGCACCACCGGGCCCGGCTGCTCGGCGCGCTGGGGCTGCCCGACGACGCCCCGGCGGAGCGGGTCGCCGGGCTGCTCGCCGGGCGCGGGGCCGTGGAGGTGGAGGAGACCGTCGGCGGCGCGGGCGGTCTCGCCGTGGCCCTGCGCACACCGGAGCGGTGGCGGGCCCACGAGCAGGCGGCCGAAGTAGCCGCGCGCCCGCTGGTCGAGCGCGAGCGGCTGGACACGGCGCCCGCGCGGAAGTTCCCGCCACTCGGCCCGGGGGCCGCCGGGCTGCCTGCCGCCGGGCTGCGCGTCCTGGACCTGACCCGGGTCCTGGCCGGCCCGGTCGCCACCCGCACCCTCGCCCTGCTCGGCGCGGACGTGCTGCGCGTGGACGCCCCCTGGCTGCCGGAACTGCCGGACCAGCACGCCGACACGGGCTTCGGCAAGCGGTCCGCCACGCTGGACCTCGGCACCGGCCGGGACGTCCTGGAGGACCTGCTGAGCACGGCGGACGTCGTGGTGACCGGCTACCGGCCGGGCGCCCTGGACCGGTTCGGGCTCTCCCCCGAGGTGCTGAGCGCGCGCCACCCCGGCCTGGTCGTGGCGCAGGTGTCGGCGTGGGGCGCGTACGGCCCCTGGCGCGGGCGGCGCGGCTTCGACAGCCTGGTGCAGGTCGCCACCGGCATCGCGGCCACCGAGGGGACGGCCGGGGAACCCGGCGCGCTGCCCGCGCAGGCCCTGGACCACGGCACCGGCTATCTGCTGGCGGCGGCCGTGCTGCGGGCGCTGACCGAGCAGTCGTACGACGGCGGGAGCCGGCTGGTGCGGCTCGCGCTGGCCCGGACCGCGCACTGGCTGACCTCCGGCATCCGCCCGGAACCGGCCGGCGGGGAGCCGTACCCGGGCCCGGACGCCTGGCTGGCGGAGACCGGCGGCGCGCTCGGCCGGCTGCGGTACGCCCGTCCGGCCGTGTCCTTCACGGGCGGCCCCGCCGGCTGGGCCCGGCCCCCGGTGCCGTGGGGTTCGTCCCCGGCCCGCTGGGCCGCCGCCCCGGTCGCCCGCGGGTGACGGACGCGCCGCTTCCCGGTACGTCGTGAGCACGGGCGCGCGGACGGGCCCCGTCGCGCTCACACCCCGGCCGCCCCCAGCAGGCTGCCCGCCGCGTAGGTCACCGCCATCGCCAGTGCCCCGCCGGCCACGTTGCGCGAGATCGCGCGCCGGGGGGCGGCCGCGCCGAGGCGGGCACTGCTCCAGCCGGTGAGGACCAGGGCGGCGAGGACGCAGCACACGGTGACGGGGAGCCGCGCGCCGGCCGGGGGCAGCACGATGGCCAGCAGCGGCAGCAGCGCGCCGACGGTGAAGGCCAGGAAGCTCGCCCAGGCCGCGTGCCAGGGGTTGGTCAGCTCGTCGGGGTCGATGCCCAGCTCCACGCGCGCGTGGGCCCTCAGCGCGTCCCGCGCGGTGAGCTGTTCGGCGGCCTCGCGAGCCACCTCCCGGGACAGGCCGCGCGAGGCCAGCAGGTCGGTCAGCTCCCGCAGTTCGGCCTCCGGTTGGTCACGCAGCTCCCGTCGCTCCAGGGCCAGCGCGGCCATCTCGGAGTCGCGCTGGGTGGAGACGGAGACGTATTCGCCGGCCGCCATGGACATCGAGCCGGCGAGCAGGCCGGCCAGTCCGGCGGTGAGCAGGGCGGAGCGGCTCTCGGTGGCGCCGGCCACGCCGACGACCAGGCCGGCGGTGGAGACGATGCCGTCGTTCGCGCCCAGCACGGCGGCCCGCAGCCAGTTCAGCCGGGAGCCGAGGGCGCCGCCGTGGGCCTCGTCGTGGGTGGGTTCCGTCACAGCAGGGAGGATCCCACCGCGAGGCTCCGGCCCACCGCACCGACGCTCCCCCCGCCCCCCTGTCCCGCCCGGAGGTCCGTCAGCGGCTCCCGGTCGCGGCGGGCGGCGCGTCGAGGGCGTGGAACGGGTCGTCGTAGCGCTGGTGCAGGAAGGGCAGCAGGGCGCGCGGGTCGACGCGTTCGACCACCCGGCCGCGCCGGCCGCCGGTCCTCTCCCCGATGGTGATCTCCACCAGACGCAGCACCGGGAAGTCGGCGACGGGGTCGTACACCGACTCGCGCAGGACGACGTCTCCGGTGACCCGTTCCAGCCGGCGCACCCTCTCGTCGCGTTCGCAGTGCACGAGCAGGGGGTCGCCGTCGAAGCCCCGGCCGTTCACCGCGGGCAGGAACTTGAAGCAGAAGTCGGTCCGGCGGACGGGGCCGGGCAGCGGCAGCGGGCCGCTCACCGCGCCGCGCACCTCCACGAAGGCGATGCCGTGCCGGGCCATCGACGCGCGGACGACGAGCCCGTCCCGCTCGACGGTGACCTCGCCGAGCTTCTTGGGCTCCCCGAACACCTCGCGCTCGACGGCCAGGGCCCGCTCCTGGGTCATCGGCATCACCAGCGGGTACCAGCCGTGGACCGGGCCGTGGGCCGCCGCGACCGCGAAGGAGCCCGCGCCGAGCGGCTGTCCGCGCAGGTCGACCCTGCTGATGGCGGCCCGCACCAGCGGCCGTGCGGTGGGCTTCAGCGGGCGCGGCAGCACCGCCGCGACCGCGTCCGGGTCGGTCTCCCAGACGGCCACCACCCCGGTGGACCACAGGTCGGAGAGCTGTGCGCCCGCGGTGCGCGTGGCGGCGGTCTCCCGCTCGGTCCGCGCGCCGTACCGTACGCGTGCCATACCGTACCGCCCTTCGTCGGGACACCTGACGGGACGTCACCTGTAACACAGTTACAGCAGTCCGGGGGCGCGGTAAACAGGCGTGCGGCCAGAGGGAGTCGGCCGTCGCGGCGAGCCGGGCAGGGGCACGCGCGCGTGCGGGGAGCGGGCGCGGGGCGGGGTCGGTGCCGGCACGCGCGCGTGTGTGCGGGGAGCGAGCGGGTGGCCGGGCCGGGGGCGCGGTGCCGGACCTGGGGGACGGTGTTGTCAGTGGCGGCCCGTATCCTCAGTGACCATGCTCGAAGACCGTGCGACCGCAGCGCCCTCCGCCACCCCGTGGCCGGCCGCGTATCCGAAGGGATACGCGGTCGTTGACGTGGAGACCACCGGACTGGCCCGGGACGACCGGATCATCTCGGCGGCCGTGTACCGGCTGGACGCGCGCGGCGAGGTCGAGGACCACTGGTACACGCTGGTCAACCCCGAGCGCGATCCGGGTCCCGTGTGGATACACGGTCTGACGAGCGAGGTGCTCGACGGCGCGCCGCTGTTCGCCGAGGTCGCCGAGGAGTTCGCGGCCCGGCTGGACGGCCGGGTGCTGGTCGCGCACAACGCGGTCTTCGACTGGCAGATGATCGCCCGGGAGTACGCGCGCGTGCGGCGCGAGGCGCCGGTGCGGCAACGGCTGTGCACCATCGCGCTGTCGAAGGAGCTGGGGCTGCCGCTGCCCAACTTCAAGCTGGAGTCGCTGGCGGCGCACTTCGGTGTGGTACAGCAGCGGGCGCACCACGCGCTGGACGACGCGCGCGTGCTGGCGGAGGCGTTCCGGCCCAGCCTGCGGGCCGCGGCGGCGGGCGGGGTCCGGCTGCCGCTGCTGGAGTGCCGGCCGCTGACGGAGTGGTCGGACCGGCCGGTGCCCCGGCAGGCGACGGGCGGCTACGGCGGCTATCGCGCGGCCAGTTGGCGACCCTCCCGCAAAAGGCCCGCATGCCCGTATCCCAACCCGGGTCGCTACGAAGACGGCAAAAGGCTCAAACAGGGCATGCGGGTCGCCTTCTCGGGTGACACGTCGACGGAGCGCGAGCTGCTGGAGGACCGGGCCACCGAGGCCGGGCTGCACGTGGCCACCAGCATCTCCCGGCTGACCAGCCTGCTGGTGACGAACGACCCCGACTCGGGCACGTCCAAGACGGTCAAGGCCCGGCAGTTCGGCACGCCGATCGTGGACGAGGCCGCGTTCGGCCAGCTGCTGCGGGACGTGGAGCCCGCCGACGAGTAGCCACGGCCGACCCCGCGCGGATCATCGTACGAACGAGTGATTGCCCCACGACTCACCCGGCTCCGGCTCGCCGGGGGGTCGGCGACGGCTCACCCTGTGGCGCATGGCGACATGCGAAGTTTGCGGCAATGAATACGGAATGACCTTCGAGGTGCACGCGCAGGGCGCCGTGCATGTCTTCGACTGCTTCTCCTGCGCGATCCACCGCATGGCCCCGATCTGCGAGCACTGCCGGGTGCAGATCATCGGCCAGGGCGTGGAGGTGGAGGGCCACTGGTTCTGCGGCGCGCACTGCGCCCGGGCCGAGGGGAGGATCGGCATCGTCGACCGGGTCTGACCCGGTACCCGCCTGAACGCACCCCACGGCGCGGAGGTACCGTCGTGGGGTGCACCGCTACCGCTTCCTGCTGTCCCGCCAGTGGGTGATCCTCACGCTCGTCGCGATCGCGCTGATCCCTACGATGATCCGGCTGGGCTTCTGGCAGCAGCACCGCTACGAGGAGCGCACCGCGCGCAACGACCTGGTCTCCACCGCGCTGCATGCCGACCCGGTCCCCGTGGAGCGGCTCACCTCCCCCGGGCACACGGTGACCCGCGCCGAGAAGTACCGCACGGTCACCGCGACCGGCACCTTCGACACCGCCGAGGAGGTCGTGGTCCGCCGCCGTACCAACGCGGACGGCAAGATCGGCTTCCACGTCCTCACGCCCCTCGTCCTCGACGACGGAAAGGTGCTGCTGGTCAACCGGGGCTGGATCCCCGCGAACGGCGCGCAGACCGACTTCCCCAAGGTGCCCGCGCCGCCGGCCGGGCGGACCACCGTCACCGGGCGGCTGATGTCCGACGAGACGACCGCCGCGAGCGGCATCAAGAACGTCAAGGGCCTGCCCGACCGGCAGATCATGCTGATCAACAGCGCGGAGGAGGCGCGGCGGCTGGACGCCCGGGTGCTCGGCGGCTACATCCAGCAGACCGCGCCGCAGCCGAAGGACGGCTCCCCGGAGCAGATCTCCGACCCGGGCAACGAGGACGCCCCGCTGAACTACGCGTACATGATCCAGTGGTGGCTGTTCGCGGCGGCCGTTCCGGTCGGCTGGTGGTTCCTGGTCCGGCGCGAGCTGCGGGACCGGGAGGAGGCCGCGGCGGAACGGCGCACCGAGGAGGCGGAGGCGGAACCGGCGTCGGTCTGACCCCGACCCCCGTCCCGAACCCGGCTCCCGGCACCCGGCACCCGGCACCCGGCACCCGCAGCGGCACACCCCCCTCCGCGGCCCTGATCGGCGGCCGTCCGTCTCCGTCCGCGTCCCGGTGGTCGGCTCACTCCCCCGGCGGACCACCTGGTTGGCCCTCTGGTCCGCCGGGAAACCGCATCCCGTGAACGCGCGCATCGAGGACTACGCCCTCATCGGGGACGAGCAGACCGCGGCCCTGGTCGGCAAGGACGGCTCGATCGACTGGCTGTGCCTGCCGCGCTTCGACTCCGGCGCCTGCTTCGCCCGGCTGCTGGGCGACGAGGACCACGGCCACTGGCGGATCGCGCCCGAGGGGGCGGACGTCTGCGCCCGCCGCGCCTACCGGCCCGACACCCTCGTCCTGGACACCGAGTGGGAGACGGCGGACGGAGCGGTCCGCGTCACCGACCTGATGCCGCAGCGCGAGCGCGCCCCCGATGTCGTACGGATCGTGGAGGGCCTCAGCGGCCGGGTCACCGTCCGCAGCACGCTGCGCCTGCGCTTCGACTACGGCTCGATCATGCCGTGGGTGCGGCGCGCGGACGGCCACCGGGTGGCCATCGCCGGGCCGGACTCCGCCTGGCTGCGCGCCGAGCCGGCCGTACCCACCTGGGGCGAGGGGTACGGCACCCACTCGGAGTTCACCGTCGCCGCGGGCGAGCGGGTCGCGTTCGTGCTCACCTGGCACCCCTCGCACGAGAGGCGCCCACCGCTCATCGACCCGTACGAGGCGCTGGAGAGCAGCGTCGCCGACTGGCGGTGCTGGGCCGGGCGGTGCCGTTACGACGGGCCGTACCGGGATGCGGTGGTGCGCTCCCTCATCACCCTCAAGGCCCTCACCTACGCCCCGACCGGCGGGATCGTGGCCGCGCCGACCACCTCGCTGCCCGAGAAGCCGGGCGGCGTGCGCAACTGGGACTACCGCTACTGCTGGCTGCGCGACTCCACCCTCACCCTCGGCGCGCTGCTCACCGCCGGCTACCAGGAGGAGGCCGAGGCCTGGCGGGACTGGCTGCTGCGCGCGGTGGCCGGCAACCCGGCCGATCTGCAGATCATGTACGGCGTGGCGGGCGAGCGGCGGCTGCGCGAGACGGAACTGCCCTGGCTGCCCGGCTTCGCCGGCTCCGCCCCCGTACGCACCGGCAACGACGCCGTCGACCAGCTCCAGCTGGACGTGTACGGCGAGGTGATGGACTCCCTGTCGCTGGCCCGCGCCTCGGGCCTGCCCACCAAGCCGCACATGTGGGCCATGCAGCGCTCGCTGATGAGGTTCCTGGAGTCGGCGTGGCGGCGGCCGGACGAGGGCCTGTGGGAGGTGCGCGGCGGCCGGCGGCAGTTCGTGCACTCCAAGGTGATGGTGTGGGTGGCCGCCGACCGGGCCGTCAAGACGCTGGAGCGGCACCACGAGCTGAGCGGCGACCTGGCGGGCTGGCGCCGGCTGCGCGACGAGGTCCACCGGGAGGTGTGCGAGAAGGGCTACGACAAGGAGCGCAACACCTTCACCCAGTACTACGGCTCCCGGGAACTGGACGCCGCGCTGCTGCTCATCCCGCGCGTGGGCTTCCTGCCGCCGGACGACCCCCGGGTGGTCGGCACGGTCGACGCCATCCGTGACGACCTCGGGCACTGCGGCTTCCTGCGCCGCTACGACACCGAGGACTCGGTGATCGACGGGCTGCCGGGCGGCGAGGGCGCCTTCCTCGCCTGCTCCTTCTGGCTGGCCGACGCCCTGCACATGACGGGCCGCACCCAGGAGGCCCGCGCCCTGTTCGACCGGCTGGTGGGCCTGTGCAACGACGTGGGTCTGCTGGCCGAGGAGTACGACCCCCTCGCCGGCTGCCAGCTGGGCAACTTCCCGCAGGCGTTCAGCCATGTCGGCCTGGTGAACACGGCACTCACGCTCTTCGGGGAGGACGGGGCAGGATAGTGCCATGGATCTTGGACTGAAGGACCGGGTGTACGTCGTCACCGGAGCCACCCGGGGACTGGGCAACGCCACCGCGCGGGAACTCGTCGCGGACGGGGCGAAGGTGGTCGTCAGCGGCCGGGACGAGGAGCGGGTCGCCGAGGCCGCCGCCGCCCTGGGCCCGAACGCGGTGGGCGTGGCCGTGGACAACGCCGACCCGAGCGCCCCGGAGCGGCTGATCGCGGCGGCCCGGGAGAACTTCGGGGGCTTCCACGGGGTGCTGGTGAGCGTGGGCGGGCCGGCGCCCGGGTTCGTCGCCGACAACACCGACGAGCAGTGGCGGGACGCGTTCGAGTCGGTCTTCCTCGGCGCGGTGCGGCTGGCCCGGGCGGCGGCGGCCGAGCTGCCGGAGGGCGGGGTCATCGGGTTCGTGCTGTCCGGCTCCGTGCACGAGCCGATCCCGGGGCTGACGGTGTCCAACGGGCTGCGGCCGGGGCTCGCCGGGTTCGCGAAGTCGATCGCCGACGAGCTGGGGCCGCGCGGCATCCGGGTGGTGGGGCTGCTGCCGGGCCGGATCGACACCGATCGGGTGCGCGAGCTGGACGCGCGGTCCGCCGACCCCGAGGCCACCCGGACGGCGAACGCGTCCCGGATCCCGCTGCGCCGCTACGGCCGGCCCGACGAGTTCGGCCGGACCGCCGCGTTCCTGCTGTCCCCGGCCGCGTCGTACCTGACCGGCGTCATGGTGCCGGTCGACGGCGGCATGCGGCACGGATTCTGACGGCGACGCCCGCCTCGGCGGGACCGGTACGCGCCGTGCCGTCCCGCCGTGAGGCGACGGCCGAGGCGGACCCGCTCACGCCGGACACGCACGCCGGGCTCTACTCGCCGAGGCCGGCCAGGTCGCGCAGGCGGCGGGCCTGGGCGGCGCGTTCGGCCGTACGCTGCTCCTCGTAGGTGCGGTCCAGGGCGCCGCGCAGCAGCGCCTTGGTCTCCACGACGGCGTCGCGCGGCGCGGCCAGCAGCGCCGCCGCCAGGTCCCGTACCGTCGCGTCCAGGTCGGCCGCGGGCACGGCGAGGTTGGCCAGCCCGCTCGCCACCGCCTCCTCGGCCCCGACGAACCGCCCGGTCACGCAGATCTCCAGCGCCCGGGCGTACCCGACGAGGCCGACCAGCGGGTGGGTGCCGGTCAGGTCGGGCACGAGGCCGAGGCTGGTCTCGCGCATGGCGAACTGGACGTCGTCGGCGACGACCCTGAGGTCGCAGCCCAGCGCGAGCTGGAACCCGGCCCCGATGGCATGGCCCTGGACGGCGGCGATGGACACGAGGTCGGTGCGCCGCCACCAGGTGAACGCCTCCTGGTATTCGGCGATGGTCGCGTCGATCCCGGCGTCGTCGCGGCGCGCGAGGTCGACGAAGGTCGGCTCGCCCGGGATCCCCTCCGGGGTGAACATGCGGCGGTCCAGCCCGGCGGAGAAGGACTGGCCCTCGCCGCGCAGCACGACCACCCGGACGGAGCCCGGCAGCAGCCGCCCGGCCTCGGCGAGCGCCCGCCACAGGGCGGGGGTCTGCGCGTTCCGCTTGGCCGGGTTGGTCAGCGTCACCGTGGCGAGGGCGTCCTCGACGGTGAGCCGTACGCCGTCCTTGTCGAGTGCGGGAGCGAGGTCCTGGTCGGGCGAAGCCATGGGGTGCCTCCGATGGGTGCGGTCAGCAGAGCTGAGCTAAGTGACTGCACAGTAACCACCCGGCCGGTCGGACCGCCGACCGGGTGGCCACCATCGAAGCCGATGGGCCGCCCGGAGTCAGGACGAAGCGGCCTTCTTACCCCGGGTCGCTCCGCCACGCCCACGGAGCGTGACGCCCGACTCGCTGAGCATCCGGTGCACGAAGCCATACGAGCGGCCGGTCTCCTCGGCCAGCGCCCGGATGCTCGCACCGGAGTCGTACTTCTTCTTCAGGTCTGCCGCGAGCTTGTCGCGCGCGGCGCCGGTCACCCGGCTGCCCTTCTTCAGAGTCTCGGCCACCCGTGCCTCCTCATGGGAAGTGCGCTCTGGTCTCCTCATGATCACCCCTCCTGGGCGTGATGGCCACCCATTCGGCAAGGTCGGTGGGACATCGTTGTGACGACAGGAGGGGTTCCCCACAACCGGAATACGTGATTCCAGCGGGTGGGGTCCAGGGGTCCGTACGGGTGGATTCGCGAAGTACCAGGTCAGGAACGCCGAGCGGCCGACCCCCGGCTACTGGGGGGTCGGCCCGCGAAATCCGTGTATGACACACCTCGATACGAGGAGATCTCACACAGATGATGGATCACGGATCGGCCGAATGATCCATGCGCGACGGATCCGGCCCGTCGATCACGCCAGGGTGACGAGGTCCGCGTAGTCGGAACCCCACAGGTCCTCGACGCCGTCCGGGAGCAGGATGATCCGCTCCGGCTGGAGCGCCTCGACGGCGCCCTCGTCGTGGGTGACGAGGACGACGGCGCCCTTGTAGGTGCGCAGGGCGCCGAGGATCTCCTCGCGGCTGGCCGGGTCCAGGTTGTTCGTCGGCTCGTCCAGGAGCAGCACGTTCGCCGAGGAGACGACCAGCGTGGCGAGGGCGAGCCGGGTCTTCTCGCCGCCGGAGAGGACCCCGGCCGGCTTGTCGACGTCGTCACCGGAGAACAGGAACGAGCCGAGCACCTTGCGGACCTCGACCAGGTCCATGTCGGGGGCGGCCGAGCGCATGTTCTCCAGGACCGTGCGGTCCGGGTCCAGGGTCTCGTGCTCCTGGGCGTAGTAGCCGAGCTTCAGGCCGTGGCCGGGGACGACCCGGCCGGTGTCCGGCGTCTCCACGCCCGCCAGGAGGCGCAGCAGCGTGGTCTTGCCGGCGCCGTTGAGGCCGAGGATGACGACCCGGGAGCCCTTGTCGATGGCCAGGTCGACGTCGGTGAAGATCTCCAGCGAGCCGTACGACTTCGACAGGCCCTCGGCCATCAGCGGGGTCTTGCCGCAGGGCGCGGGCTCCGGGAAGCGGAGCTTGGCGACCTTGTCGGACATCCGGATGTCCTCGAGGCCGGAGAGCAGCTTCTCGGCGCGGCGGGCCATGTTCTGCGCGGCGACCGTCTTGGTGGCCTTGGCGCGCATCTTGTCGGCCTGGGCGTTGAGCGCGGCGGCCTTCTTCTCGGCGTTGGCGCGCTCGCGCTTGCGGCGCTTCTCGTCGGCCTCGCGCTGCTGCTGGTACAGCCGCCAGCCCATGTTGTAGATGTCGATCGCGGAGCGGTTGGCGTCCAGGTAGAACACCTTGTTCACGACCGTGTCCACGAGGTCGACGTCGTGGGAGATGACGATGAAGCCGCCGCGGTAGGACTTCAGGTAGTCCCGCAGCCAGATGATCGAGTCCGCGTCGAGGTGGTTGGTGGGCTCGTCCAGCAGCAGGGTGTCGGCGTCGGAGAACAGGATCCGGGCCAGCTCGATACGGCGGCGCTGACCGCCGGAGAGGGTGTGCAGCGGCTGGCCGAGCACCCGGTCGGGCAGGTTCAGCGCGGCGGCGATGGTGGCGGCCTCGGCCTCGGCGGCGTACCCGCCCTTGGTGAGGAACTCCGTCTCCTGGCGCTCGTACTGCTTCAGGGCCTTCTCGCGGGTGGAGCCCTTGCCGTTGGCGATGCGCTCCTCGTTCTCCCGCATCTTGCGGATCAGCACGTCGAGGCCGCGCGCGGACAGGATGCGGTCGCGGGCGAGGACGTCGAGGTCGCCGGTGCGGGGGTCCTGCGGGAGGTAGCCGACCTCGCCGGAGCGGGTGATCGTGCCGGCGGCCGGGATGCCCTCGCCGGCCAGGCACTTGGTGAGGGTGGTCTTGCCTGCGCCGTTGCGGCCGACGAGGCCGATGCGGTCGCCCTTGGCGACACGGAAGGTGGCGTTCTCGATGAGGACGCGCGCACCGGCGCGCAGCTCGATACCGGAGGCGGAGATCACGGACAGACTCCAGGGCGTACAGGGATTGGCGGGTGGGCGGCTGAGGACGTTCCCGCCGTCTAATGCGCGAGGAGAATGGCCATGGGGCCCAGTCTAACGGGGCGGTGCAAGCAGTTTTCCTGCGTCCCGGTGAGGGGGGCGCGGGGCGGGAGTCCCCCCAGGGGGTGCGGCCGGGAGTGACATGCCGCCGAGCGGCCGGCGGAGGGGCGCGGCCAGGGCGCGGGGGTGGTGCCGGAGGGGCGTGAGGGGTGCGAGGGGCGCATCGGGTGCCCGCCGGGAGCCGGTCGGCGGGGCGGGGCGGTGGGGCGCGCGGGCCGGGAGAGTCACTCGGTCGGGTCATGCCCGTACTCGGCGGGATGTGGCGGTTTCGGGTGTTGTGTGCGGTGGGAAGCGAAGACGCGTGCGGTGCGACGGCCGCCGGAGGACGACGGAATCGGTGCGCGACGGACGCGAAGGAGTGGTCGGCATGGCGGGCACGGGCGGCGGACGGCCGGGCATCTGCCCCACGCTGCTGTACACGGACGCGAAGGCGGCGATCAGGCAGCTCACCGAGGGCCTGGGCTTCACCGAGCTGTCGGTGTACGAGACGGCGGACGGCACGGTCCTGCACGCCGAGCTGGTCCAGGCCGGCGGCGTGGTGATGGTCGGTTCCAAGGGCCGCGGCGGCCCCCTCGACTCCGCCCTGGAGCACGCGGGGCCCGCCGGGGTGTACGTCGTGGTGGACGACGTGGACACCCACCACGAGCGGGCCGCGGCGCACGGGGTGGAGATCCTGATGCCCCCGGCGGACCAGGACTACGGGGCCCGGGAGTACCTGGCCCGGGACGCCGGGGGGAACATCTGGAGCTTCGGGACGTACGCCCCGGAGACCGGGGTCTGAGCCGCCCCGGCGGGGACTCAGCCCCCGGTGTGCACCTGGAACGCGGCCCGGCGCACGGCCTTGGCCAGCGCCGGGTCGGGGTGCGCGGCGGCGAGCGCGACCAGCACCTGCACGGTGCGCGGATGGCCGACCGCGCGGACCTCTTCGAGCAGCTGGGGCACGGTGGGCTGCACGGCGGCCTCCAGGTGCCGCACCAGCATCGGCGCCTCACCGTGGTCGGCGACCGCGGCGGCGGTGTCCACCCACAGCCAGGTCGCCTCCTCCCGGGTGAGCACCTCGTGGGCGTCCTCCGGGTCGACCCCGTCGTGCTCGGCGAGCCACAGCAGGGCGTACGGCCGCAGCGCCGGCTCCCGCACCACGGCCCGTACGTCGGGCTCGGCGGGCGCGCCGACGACGCGCAGCGCCTCGAAGGCCAGCCCGCGCAGCAGCGCGTCGTCGCCGCGGGCGGCGTCGATCAGTTCGGTGACGGCGCTGCCGACGGGGCGGGCGGCGAGCCAGGCGCGGTACTCGGCGCGGGCCGCGTTGGGGCGCAGCTGGGCACAGCCGCGCAGCATGTCCTCGGCGGCCTGCTCGATGTTGCCTGCGGGGCTCTGCGCGGCCACGCAGATCTGCTCCAGCTTGACCCACACCGCCCAGCTGCCCAGCGGGGTGAGGGTGGCCTGGCCGCCGCCGTAGGTGAGGGCGCCGACCGAGGCGAGGGCCCGCAGCGCCCAGTCGAGCAGCGGGGCGAGCGCGGCGTCGGCGGCGGGCGTGGCGTCGGCCGGGGCGGGCGCTCCGGCGGGCCGTCCGGTGCCGGGTTCGTAGGCGACCTCGCAGCGTTCGGTGCGCAGTTCGGTGACCCGCTGCTGGAGCAGGTCGAGCAGCTGCTCCACCGGGACCGGGCCGGCCGAGAGCTGGAGGAAGGAGAGCACCTGGGGCATGGCCGAGACGACCTCGGCGACGGCGGCCGGCTCGTGTCCCGCGGGCTCGGGCGAGGCGAGCGACCAGGCGTCGAAGAGGGCGACCCAGCCGCGCAGTACGGCACTGTCGTCGCGGTCCCAGGCGCGCAGCCGCCAGCCGGGCCGGGCGCTGTCGCCGTGCACCTCGACGAGTCCGGCGAGGCGGGCGGTGTCCCAGTCGGCGCGGATCCGGGCGACGCTCAGGCCCAGGTCGGCGGCGGCGCGTTCGGCGGTGGCGTCGGAGAGGGTCGCCTTGCCGTCCGCGGTGGCACCGTGCCGGCCGGGGCCGAGGGCGGAGTCGGCCCAGCGGGCGACGCGGACCGCGCCGGCCAGACCGGCACGGGCCATTCCGGCCAGTTCGGCGGGGGCGGGCGTGCCCTCGGGCGGCCGGGGCGCCGGGCGGCGCGGGCGCCGCTGGTTCACAGCTCTTGGGGCGGCGGCCAGGGGTCGAGGTCGGACGAGTCGGAGCCTGGAGTCGCGCGGGATACGGGACGTCACGGGTGCAGTCTTCCGGTTGACGGTCCGAAAACCCAAACGGAATGTCAGGGCGGGCGCCGGGGCCGAGCGGAGTACGGGGCGAGGGGCGGTGGGACGGACAGGATCGAGCCAGTCGTGCGCCGGTGGCCGGATCGGTCCCGCGGCCGTAACCGGAATGTCGGTCACCGGCCCTCGCGGGCGCCCGCGCCCGGGGTCACAGCAGCGGGGTGAGGAACCTGCGCAGCCGTTCCTCGTACTCCTCGGGGTCCGCGTTCCACATCGCCGCGTGCGGGGCGCCCGGGACGGTGTGCAGGGTGACCAGGCCAGGCCGGCGCCGGGCGAGCCGGCGGGAGTGCTCCCAGGGCGCGACCCGGTCGTCCGGGCCGTGCACGAGCAGGGTGGGCACCTGGAGCCGGTCCGGGCCGCCCGGCTCGGCGAGCCCGTCGGCGTGCAGTCCGGCCCGGCCCTGCGCGGCCCGCACCGCGAGCGGCAGCAGCGGCTCGGGGGTGTGCCGGGCCCGGGCCAGCGCGCGCAGCGTGGCCGGCCAGCTGAGGACCGGGGAGTCCAGGACGAGTCCGGCGACGCGGTCGCGGACCTGGGAGTGCTCGGCGGCGCGCAGGGCCATGGTGGCGCCGGTGGACCAGCCGAGGAGGACGACGCGGCGGGCGCCGTGGCGGACGGCGTACCGGATGGCCGCCTCGACGTCCCGCCACTCCGTCTCGCCGAGGTGGTTCAGCCGGTCCGGCGGGCGGGGGGCGCCGGGGTCGCCCCGGTAGGCGAGGGCGAGGACGGGCAGCCGGCGGGCGTGCAGGAAGCCCATGACGTTCAGGGCGTGCTCCCGGGTGGTGCCCAGGCCGTGTACGGCGATCACCCAGGTGTCCCGGCCGCCGGGCACGAACCAGGCGGGCAGGGCCCCGAGTTCGCCGGGCACGGACACGTCGGTGTGGTCCAGGCCGAGGGCGGTGCGGGGGTTGCCGACGTACAGGTTGGGGGTGAGCCAGGCCGCGTCGCCGGCCGTGAAGGTGCCGTGGGTGACGCGTTCCAGGCGCCGTACGACGGTGTCGGCGGCGTGCGGGACGCCCTCCAGGACGGGGCCGACGACCGCGTGCGAGCCGTCGCCGGCGAGGCCGTAGACGCCGGGGCGCAGGGTGGCCAGGTCGCGGGTGAGCGTGATCCGGCCGGCGGCCGTGCCGTGCACGGTGAGCCGTGGCTCGGTGGGCAGCGGGCGGCCTGCGGACGCCTTCAGGGCGGCGTCGCTGGCGAGCCGGCCGACGACCACGGAGGCCGTACCGGCGGCCAGGAAGGCGGTGACCGCGCCGGCGGTCGCTGAGACGGTGCGCACGGATCCAGTGTCACGGGGGCGACGGGCGGCGGCCAGCCGAAGCGCGGGGCGGGGTGAGGGGGCCGGGGCGGGAGAGGGGCGGGGCGGGGAGGGTGGGAGGGCCGGGCGGGTGGGCGTGGGCGGGGTGCCGTCGTGCCGGGGTGGGGTGCCCACGCGCCAGGGCCAGGACCATGTACCGGCGCGCCGGGGCCGGGGGTCGTCGCGGCGGGC
Source organism: Streptomyces sp. SudanB182_2057 (assembly GCF_964272715.1). Classification (NCBI taxonomy): domain Bacteria; kingdom Bacillati; phylum Actinomycetota; class Actinomycetes; order Kitasatosporales; family Streptomycetaceae; genus Streptomyces; species Streptomyces sp. SudanB182_2057. The sequence continues at coordinate 6,366,092 of NZ_OZ186798.1, read as the reverse complement.
CGGGGCGGGCCGGTCCGCCAGGGCGCGGCGGAGTACGGCGAGCGGGGCCGACCGGGCCCGGGCGCGTGTGGCCGGGGTGCCGGACGTCGTCGTGGCCGCGACCGCCGTCGGCTTCCGGGGCTGCGGCGAGGCCGACGGCTGGATCCCCGGCCGCGCGGCCAGCGGGGCCGGCCAGGTCCGGGCGCGCGCGGTGCGCGGCGTCGGCCGGGCCCGGCGGAGCAAAGCCAGTGCGGCCGGCACGGTTCGGTCGTACACGGCGCGCGCGACCGGCAGAGCTCGGCTATGTGCGGCGCGCGCGACCGGCAGGACCCTGTCGTACGCGGTGTACGCGGCCCGCAGGGTGCCGTGGGGCGGGGCCGGTGTGCCCGGTCGGGCCCGGCCGGGGGGGGTGTGCGGGGTGCGGGGCGGGCTGCTGTTCGGCAAAAGGGGTCACCTCCGTTGGCCGTACCCCTTCAAACGTTCCCCGGCCTCCGCGACTTGTGCCTCGGTGAGAAGGGACGGGGTCAGGCCGGGCACCGACGACGCGGTCAGCCACAGGCGGCACATCCACTCCAGCTGGGCGGTGCGGTCGTAGGCCTGGTCGAGGGTGGCGCCGTAGGTGACCGTGCCGTGGTTGCGCAGCAGGCAGCCGGAGCGGCCGGCGAGGGCGCTGAGCATGTTCCCGGCCAGCTCGTCGGTGCCGTAGGGGGCGTAGGGAGCGACCCGTACGGGACCGCCGAGGGCGGCGGTCATGTAGTGGACCGGCGGCAGCTCGGGGACGAGCATGGAGACCGCGGTGGCGTGCACGGCGTGGGTGTGGACGACCGCGCGGGCGTCGGTGGCGCGGTAGACGGCGAGGTGCATGGGCAGCTCGCTGGTCGGCACGAGGGTGCCGAGCACCCGGCGGCCGGTGAGATCGACGCCGGTGAGGTCGGCGGGGGTGAGCCGGTCGTAGGGCACGCCCGAGGGGGTGACCAGGACGAGGTCGCCGAGGCGGGCGGAGACGTTGCCCGAGGTGCCGACCACCAGCCCGTCGGCGACGGTCCGCCGCGCCGTGGCGACCACGTCCGCCCACAGCCGCGCCACGTCCTCCCGCACGTCCTCCCGTACGTCCTCCCCCACGACCGGCCACTCGTCCGGCCGCCCGTCCCGTCGTCCGTCCTTCGCGTTCCGTCGCGGTTCAGCCATGCGGTGATCCTGCCAGCCTGAGGGACGGGGGCGGGCGGCCGGCGGAGCCGGGTCGGGAACCGTAGGGCCGAACGAGGGGATTTAGGGGTGAAACGCCTGAAATCGCCCAGAAATCCGTGATCGGCGGACCTTGAATGGCTCACTCCTGCCCACCCCACGAGCGCCGCCGCCACCGAGGACCGGCGCGCCCGTCGTCCGCCACCCCCGGGGGAGCCGCATGGCCCGTGTACCCACCCTTGTCCGCCGCCGCGCGAGCGTCCTCGCGGCGGCCGTGGCGGCGGTCCTCGCCCTCACCGGCCCCGCGACCGCCGCCGCCAAGCCGCCCAAGGGCCACGACGTGTCGTCGTACCAGCGGCACGTGAAATGGCCGGACGCGCGGAAGAAGGGAGCGCGGTTCGTCTACGTCAAGGCGACCGAGTCCACCGGCTACCGCAACCCCTACTTCACCGAGCAGTACTCCGGCGCCCGCAAGGCCGGCCTGATCCGGGGCGCGTACCACTTCGCCCGCCCCGACCGGTCCTCCGGCGCCAAGCAGGCCGCGTACTTCGTGAAGCACGGCGGCGGCTGGCGCGGGGACGGCTGGACGCTGCCGCCCGCGCTCGACATCGAGTACAACCCCTACGGCTCGCGCCAGTGCTACGGACTGAGCAAGAAGCGCATGGTCGCCTGGATCCGTTCGTTCAGCGACGAGACCCGGCGCAGGACCGGCCGCCGCCCGGTGATCTACACGACGACCCAGTGGTGGAAGTTGTGCACCGGCAACAGCCGGGCGTTCTCGAAGAACCACCCGCTGTGGATCGCCCGGCACGGCACCGCGAAGCCGGGGGCGCTGCCCGGCGGCTGGCGGTACTGGACGTTCTGGCAGTACCGCACGAAGGGCACGCTGCCGGGTGACCAGGATCTCTTCAACGGCACCCTGGACCGGCTGCGGATCTTCGCGCGGGGCCGGTAGCCAAGGGGGGCCCGGCCCGGCAGGGCGGAAAAGAACCCGGGTATGGGATTGCCGACACCACTGTGCCCGTCCCAGTTCATCTTCCGTTCACCCAGGTTGCCTACGTTCGTCCAGCCAACGACCTCGAACGATTGCCTGGGTAAATGGAAAGCTTCTCGCTGATCCTCGCGATTGTGGTGGTAACCGCTCTCGCGTTCGATTTCACGAACGGTTTCCACGACACCGCGAACGCGATGGCCACCACCATCTCCACAGGCGCCCTGAAGCCCAAGATCGCGGTGACCATGTCCGCCGTCCTCAATCTTGCGGGCGCCTTCCTCTCCGTGGAGGTCGCGAACACGATCTCCAAGGGTCTCGTCGACGAGACCGGCATCCGTCCCGAGGTCATCTTCGCCGCCCTGGTCGGCGCGATCCTCTGGAACCTGCTGACCTGGCTGGTGGGCCTGCCCTCCAGCTCCTCGCACGCCCTGATGGGCGGCCTGGTCGGCGCCACCGTCGCCTCCGCCGGCTTCGACGGCGTCCACGGCGGCGTCCTGGTCACCAAGGTCCTGCTCCCCGCCGTCGCCGCGCCGGTCGTGGCGGGCCTCGCCGCGTTCCTGGCCACCCGGCTCTCCTACCGCGTCGGCGGCACCGGCGACACCGAGGCGACCCGCAAGGGCTACCGCGTCGGCCAGATCGCCTCCGCCGGCCTGGTCTCGCTCGCGCACGGCACCAACGACGCCCAGAAGACGATGGGCATCATCACCCTCGCGCTGATCGCGGGCGGCTCCCTCGCCCCCGGCTCCAACCCTCCCACCTGGGTGGTCCTCTCCGCCGGCCTGGCCATCGCGCTCGGCACCTACATCGGCGGCTGGCGCATCATCCGCACCATGGGCAAGGGCCTGACCGACCTGGAGCCGCGCCAGGGCTTCGCCGCCCAGACCGGCGCCGCGACCGCCATCCTGGCCTCCTCCCACCTCGGCTTCTCCCTCTCCACCACCCACGTCGTCTCCGGCTCGGTGATGGGCGCGGGCCTCGGCCGCAAGGGCGGCGTGGTCCGCTGGTCCACCGCGACCCGCATGGCCGTCGCCTGGGTGCTCACCCTGCCGGCCGCCGCGCTGGTCGGCGCGGGCGCCGAGGCAGTCACCGACCTCGGTGACTGGGGCACCGCCGGCGTCGCCGTCTTCCTGGTCGCCGCGAGCGCCGCCATCTGGAAGATCTCCCGCCGCGAGGTCGTGGACCACACCAACGTGATCGAGGAGACCGGCGAGCCGGCCGGTGTCGTCACCACCGCCATCGCCGCGGTCACCCCGCCGCCCGCCGGCCCGGTGGCCGACAGCCTGACGGTCCCGGCCACCGCCGGCCTGACGACCGCCGGCCTGACGGCCACGATCCCCGCCCCGGCCGCCGAACCGGCCCCCGCCGCCCCGCCGGCCGCCACGGTCTGACCCGCCCGCACGGTTACTGAAGGAAGCAATCCGCATGAAGATCGACTGGGCGGCCCTCGGCTCCGTACTGGGCGTCAGCGTCGTGTTCACGGTGGGCCTGGTGGCCCTGTTCACCCTCGGCATCAACGGCATGTCCCGCCGCGAACGGGCCGCGGCCCAGGGCGGCTCCGCCACGCTCGCCGTCACCGGCGCCTACGCCTGCTTCGCCGCCTGCGCGGCGGCCGTGGCCTACGGCATCTACCTGATCGTGGCCTGACCGCAGGCCCCCGATCCCCGCCTCCGCCCCGCCGACCGGCCCACCCGCCGGACCCGGCGGGGCGGACGCGTGTGCGGGGGCTCCCAAGGCCCGCCCGGCGCCCCGGGGATGTGGGCCTCGGCACAGTCGGGCGTCCCAGGTCAAAGGCAAGTTGACGGCCCTTCCGGGCACGTGGTGGACTGCCCAGGCCATGTACGGCGGCAGCAGAGGAAGCCGGTGCGAATCCGGCGCGGTCCCGCCACTGTCACCGGGGAAGAACTCCCCGGGAGCCAGGAACTCTCGCCGCCGGAATCCGTCGAACCAGGGCGTGGACACCCTGAGTGAGGACACGAATCGCCATGCTCGGCTGCCGAAGGACCCGTACCAGGAACGCCCCCGCGCCCACGGCCGGCTGAGCCGATGGGTGCCGACCGCACATACGCGTACGGTGCCGCCGCCGGCGTCCTCGGTGATCTGCTCCTCGGCGATCCCCGCCGCGGGCACCCGGTCGCCGCGTTCGGCCGCGCGGCCACGGCCGTGGAAGGCGCCTTGTGGCACGACCACCGAGCCTGGGGCGCCGTGCACACCGCCGTATGCGCCGGTGGCGCCGTCGCGCTCGGGGCGCTGGCCGCACGCGCCGTACGCCCCTCCCGTACCGCCTCCGTCGCGCTGACCGCCGCCGCCACCTGGGCCGTCGTCGGCGGCACCTCGCTCGCCCGCGAGGCCCAGGCGATCGGGCGCGCCCTGGCCGCGGGGGACACCGAGGCCGCCCGCGCCCGGCTGCCCCACCTGTGCGGCCGCGACCCGCAGGCGCTGGACGCCGACGGAATGGCCCGGGCCGTGGTCGAGTCGGTCGCCGAGAACACCTCCGACGCCGTGGTGGGCGCCCTGGTGTGGGGAGCCGTGGCCGGGGTGCCGGGGCTGCTCGGGTTCCGCGCCGTCAACACCCTGGACGCGATGGTGGGTCACAAGTCGCCCCGGCACCGCCGCTACGGCTGGGCCTCCGCCCGCCTCGACGACGTCGCCGGCTGGCCGGGCGCCCGGCTCACCGCCGTACTCGCCACCGTCGCCGGACCCGACCCGCGTGGCGCCCTGCGCGCCTGGAAGGCCGACGCCCGCAAGCACCCGAGCCCCAACGCCGGTCCCGTGGAGGCCGCCTTCGCGGGCGCCCTCGGCGTCCGGCTCGGCGGGACCCTCTCCTACGGCGGCCGGGTCGAACACCGGCCCGTGCTCAACGGCGGCACCGGACGGCCGGTCCGGGTCACCGACATCGACCGGGCGGTACGGCTCTCCCGCCGCGTCGGCCTGCTCGCCCTCGGCACCACGCTCGCCGCGCGCGCACTCCTGAAAGGACGTGGGAAGTGAACGGTGGTCTCCTCGTGGCCGGCACCACCTCGGACGCCGGCAAGAGCGTCGTGACGGCCGGGATCTGCCGGTGGCTGGCGCGCCAGGGCGTGAAGGTGGCGCCGTTCAAGGCGCAGAACATGTCCCTGAACTCGTTCGTGACCCGCGAGGGCGCGGAGATCGGCCGCGCCCAGGCCATGCAGGCCCAGGCCTGCCGGATCGAGCCGACCGCGCTGATGAACCCGGTGCTGCTCAAGCCCGGTGGCGAGCAGAGCAGCCAGGTCGTGCTGCTCGGCAAGCCGGTGGGCGAGCTGAGCGCGCGCGGCTACCACGGCGGACGCCAGCAGCGGCTGCTGGGCACGGTGCTGGACTGCCTGGCCGAACTGCGGGGCACGTATGACGCGGTGATCTGCGAGGGGGCGGGCAGCCCGGCCGAGATCAACCTGCGGCGGACCGACATCGTCAACATGGGCATCGCGCGGGGCGCGCGGCTGCCGGTGCTGGTGGTGGGCGACATCGACCGCGGCGGCGTCTTCGCGTCCTTCTTCGGCACGGTCGCCCTGCTCTCCCCCGAGGACCAGGAACTCGTCGCCGGGTTCCTGGTGAACAAGTTCCGCGGCGACGTCGGCCTGCTCGAACCCGGCCTGGACATGCTGCACGGCCTCACCGGACGGCGGACCTACGGCGTGCTGCCGTTCCGGCACGGGCTCGGCATCGACGAGGAGGACGGACTGCGCGTCTCCCTGCGCGGCACCGTACGGGAATCCACGGTCGCTCCCCCGGTCGGCGAGGACGTGCTCCGCGTCGCCGTGTGCGCGATCCCGCTGATGTCCAACTTCACCGACGTGGACGCCCTCGCCGCCGAACCGGGCGTCGTCGTACGGTTCGTGGACCGGCCGGAGGAACTGGCCGACGCCGACCTCGTGGTGGTCCCGGGCACCCGCGGCACCGTACGGGCACTGGAGTGGCTGCGGGAACGCGGACTGGCGGACGCCCTCGCACGCCGGGCCGCCGAGCACCGCCCCGTCCTCGGCATCTGCGGCGGCTTTCAGCTCCTCGGCGAGCACATCGAGGACGAGGTCGAAAGCCGCCAGGGACACGTCGACGGCCTCGGCATCCTGCCCGTGCGCGTGCGCTTCGCCCGCGAGAAGACCCTCACCCGGCCCACCGGGCAGGCCCTCGGCGAGCCCGTCGACGGCTACGAGATCCACCACGGCGTGGCCACGGTCGAAGGCGGCGAACCCTTCCTGGACGGCTGCCGCGTCGGCCAGACCTGGGGCACCCACTGGCACGGCTCCCTGGAGTCGGACGGCTTCCGGCGGGCCTTCCTGCGCGAGGTGGCCGCCGCCGCGGGCCGCCGCTTCGTCCCCGCGCCGGACACCTCCTTCGCCGCGCTGCGCGAGGAGCAGCTCGACCGGCTCGGCGACCTCATCGAACAGCACGCGGACACGGACGCGCTGTGGCGGCTCATCGAGTCCGGCGCGCCGCAAGGACTGCCTTTCATCCCACCGGGAGCGCCCGCATGAGCACAGTGTTGTTGTTGTCGACCGCCGACACGGATCTGCTGGCGGCCCGGGCCTCGGGCGCCGGCTACCGCATCGGCAACCCCACCCGGGTCGACGTCGCCGGGGAACTGCCCGCCCTCATCGAGGGCGCGGACCTCGCCGTCGTACGGCTGCTGGGCGGCAAGCGGGCCTGGGAGGACGGGCTGGCCGCGCTGAAGGCGTCCGGCATCCCGACCGTACTGCTGGGCGGCGAGACCGTACCCGACGCCGAACTGATGGCCGAGTCCTCGGTGCCCGCCGGCGTGGTCGCGGAAGCCCTGAAGTACCTGGTCGAAGGCGGCCCCGCCAACCTGCTGGAGCTGTCCCGGTTCCTGTCGGACACCGTGCTGCTGACCGGCGAGGGCTTCGAGGAGCCGCGCCGCATGCCCGAGTTCGGCGTGCACGGCGACTACGCCGTCCAGGACGGCCGCCCGACCGTCGGCGTGCTGTTCTACCGGGCGCACGAACTGAGCGGCAACACCGCCTTCGTGGACACCCTGTGCCAGGCGATCGAGGCGGCCGGCGCCAACGCCCTCCCCGTGTACTGCGGTTCGCTGCGCGGCGCGGACCCCGCCCTGTACGAACTGCTCGGCCGGGCCGACGCACTGGTCGCCACCGTCCTCGCGGCCGGCGGCACCCACGCCTCCCAGGCCTCCGCGGGCGGCGACGAGGAGTCCTGGGACATCGGCGCGCTCGCCGACCTGGACGTCCCCGTCCTGCAAGGGCTGTGCCTCACCTCCTCGCGCGCCGCGTGGCAGGAGTCCGACGCCGCCCTGTCCCCCATGGACGCGGCGATGCAGGTCGCCATCCCCGAATTCGACGGCCGGCTGATCACCGTCCCCTTCTCCTTCAAGGAACAGGGCCCCGACGACGTCCCGGTGTACGTCGCCGACCCCGAACGGGCCGCCCGGGTCGCCGGGATCGCCGTCCGGCACGCCCGGCTCAAGCACAAGCCGAACGCCGAGAAGAAGATCGCCCTCGTCTTCACCGCCTACCCGACCAAGCACTCCCGGGTCGGCAACGCCGTCGGCCTGGACACCCCCGCGTCGGCCGTCCGGGTGCTCGACGCGCTCCGCGACGCCGGCTACTCGCTGACCGAATACCCTGACAGCGGCGACGAGTTGATCCACCGGCTCATCGAGGCCGGCGGCCACGACGTGGAGTGGCTGACCGAGGAGCAACTGGCCGCCGCGCCCGCGCGGGTGCCGCTCGCCGACTACCGGGCCTGGTTCGAGAAGCTGGACCCCGAGCTGCGGGACGCGATGACCGAGGCGTGGGGCGAACCCCCGGGCAGCCTCTACGTGGACGGCGACGACGTCGTACTCGCCTCCCTCCAGTACGGCAACGTCGTCGTCATGATCCAGCCGCCGCGCGGCTTCGGCGAGAACCCGATCGCGATCTACCACGACCCCGACATGCCGCCCTCCCACCACTACATGGCGGCCTACCGCTGGCTGGAGAACAGCTTCGGCGCCGACGCGATCGTGCACATGGGCAAGCACGGCACCATGGAATGGCTGCCGGGCAAGGGCCTCGGGCTCTCGCGCGGCTGCGCCCCGGACGCGGTCCTCGGCGAACTGCCGCTGATCTACCCGTTCATCGTCAACGACCCCGGCGAGGGCACCCAGGCCAAGCGGCGCGGGCACGCCACCGTGGTCGACCACCTGGTGCCGCCGATGGCCCGCGCGGACACCTACGGCGACCTCGCCAAGCTGGAACAGCTCCTCGACGAGTACGCGCTGGTCAGCGACCTCGACCCGGCGAAGGCACCGGCCGTGCGCGCGCAGATCTGGACGCTCGTCAAGGCGGCGGAGCTGCACCACGACCTGCACGTGGACGAACAGCCGGACGACGACGAGTTCGACGAGTTCGTCATGCACATCGACGGCTACCTGTGCGAGATCAAGGACGTCCAGATCCGCGACGGCCTGCACATCCTGGGCGGCGGCCCGGTCGACGAGGCACGCGTCAACCTCGTCCTCGCGGTGCTGCGCGCCTCCCAGGTGTGGGGCGGCCAGGCCAACGCCCTGCCCGGCCTGCGGGCCTCGCTCGCGGCCCACTTCGGGCTGGTGGAGAAGGAGTTGCTGGCCGAGCCGGGCGCCCCGGTGAAGGTCCCGGTGGAGCTGACGGACCTGGTGGAGGGCCCGGCCCGGTCCGCCGCCGACGCCATCGACCTGCTGGAGCAGCTGTGCCGGCGGATCGCGGAGGGCATGGAGGCCCGGGCGTGGGACCGTACGGTGGTCCCGGCCGTCCTGCGGGGCGTGCTCGGCGCCGAACTGCCCGACGCGGTCGCGGTGCTGGAGTTCGCCTGCGACGAGGTCGTGCCGCGGCTGGCGCGGACCACCGACGAGATCGGGCACATCCTGCGCGCCCTGTACGGCGGTTACGTACCGGCGGGGCCGTCGGGCTCCCCGACCCGCGGCCTGGTGAACGTCCTGCCGACGGGCCGCAACTTCTACTCCGTCGACCCCAAGGCCATCCCGTCCCGGCTGAGCTGGGAGGTCGGGCAGTCGCTGGCGGACTCGCTGGTGCAGCGGTATCTGAGCGACACCGGGGAGTACCCGAAGTCCGTGGGCCTCACCGTGTGGGGCACCTCCGCGATGCGCACCCAGGGTGACGACATCGCCGAGATCCTGGCCCTGCTCGGCTGCCGCCCGGTGTGGGACGAGGCCTCGCGCCGGGTGACCGGCTTCGAGGTGGTCCCCCTGGCGGAACTGGGGCGGCCCCGCATCGACGTCACGGTCCGCATCTCCGGGTTCTTCCGGGACGCGTTCCCGCATGTGGTCGGGCTGATCGACGACGCGGTCCGGGCGGTGGCGGAGCTGGACGAACCGGCCGAGTCCAACTACGTGCGGGCGCACGTGGACGAGGACGCGGCCGAGCACGGCGACCGGCGCCGCGCCACCGCCCGCGTCTTCGGCTCCAAGCCGGGTGCCTACGGCGCGGGCCTGCTGCCGCTCATCGACGCGCGGAACTGGCGCTCCGACGCCGACCTCGCCGAGGTGTACGCGGTGTGGGGCGGCTACGCCTACGGCCGCGGGCTCGACGGGCGGGCGGCGCGCGGCGACATGGAGACGGCGTTCCGGCGGATCGCGGTGGCGGCGAAGAACGTCGACACGCGAGAGCATGACTTGGTCGACGCGGACGACTACTTCCAGTACCACGGCGGCATGGTCGCGATGGTGCGGCACCTGACGGGCGCCAACCCCGAGGCGTACGTGGGCGATTCGGCGACGCCGGACCAGGTGAAGACGCGCACGCTGGGCGAGGAGACACACCGCGTGTTCCGGGCGCGGGTGGTCAACCCCCGGTGGATGGCGGCCATGCGTCGGCACGGCTACAAGGGCGCCTTCGAGATGGCGGCGACCGTGGACTACCTGTTCGGCTACGACGCCACGGCGGGCGTGGTCGACGACTGGATGTACGAGAAGCTCAGCGCCGAGTACGTCTTCGACCCGGAGAACCGGGACTTCATGAAGAAGTCCAACCCGTGGGCCCTGCGCGGCATCACCGAACGCTTGCTGGAGGCGGCGGACCGGGGGCTGTGGGCGGAGCCGGACCAGGAGACCCTGGACCGGCTCCGGGCGACCTACCTCGAGCTTGAGGGAGATCTGGAGGGGGACGCTTGATGTCCCTGAGAATCCCCGCGTCGGCGGGGAGCACCTGGCGCTGCCGCATCGCCGACGGCGTAACCCAGGACCATCCCCGCGTCGGCGGGGAGCACGCACCAACGATGACAGCGCGGCGCGCGGCGTCCGTGCTTCTGCGCCCCACCTCACCTGAAGGAGTGATCGCCGCGTGAGCACGCCCTACCCGTTCAGCGCCATCGTCGGACAGGACGATCTCCGCTTGGCGCTGCTCCTCAACGCGGTGAGCCCCGCGGTCGGTGGTGTTCTCGTGCGCGGCGAGAAAGGCACCGCCAAGTCGACGGCGGTGCGGGCGCTCTCGGCGCTGCTGCCCGCGGTGGCCGTCGTGCCCGGGTGCCGGTTCTCGTGCGACCCGGCCGCGCCCGACCCCTCGTGCCCGGACGGGCCGCACGAGGCGGGCAACGGCACCGAGCGGGCCGCGCGGATGGTCGAGCTGCCCGTCGGTGCCTCCGAGGACCGGCTGGTGGGCGCGCTGGACATCGAGCGGGCGCTCGCGGAGGGCGTCAAGGCTTTCGAGCCCGGTCTGCTGGCCGACGCCCATCGGGGCATCCTCTACGTCGACGAAGTGAACCTGCTCCACGACCACCTGGTCGACCTGCTGCTGGACGCGGCCGCGATGGGTGCCTCGTACGTCGAGCGCGAAGGCGTCTCCGTGCGGCACGCCGCGAAGTTCCTGCTCGTCGGGACGATGAACCCGGAAGAGGGCGAGCTGAGGCCGCAGTTGCTCGACCGGTTCGGGCTCACCGTGGAGGTCGCCGCCTCGCGGGAGCCGGACCAGCGGGTGGAGGTCGTCCGGCGCCGCCTCGCCTACGACGACGATCCCGCCGGGTTCGCCGCGAAGTGGGCGGAGGAAGAGGCCGCCGTACGGCAACGGATCGTCGCCGCGCGGGAGTTGCTGCCGCAGGTGCGGCTGGGTGACGCGGCGCTGCGGCAGATCGCGGCGACTTGTGCCGCGTTCGAGGTGGACGGCATGCGCGCCGACATCGTGATGGCGCGCACCGCGACCGCGCTGGCCGCGTGGGCCGGGCGGACCGACGTCCTCGCCGAGGACGTGCGGCAGGCGGCGCTGCTCGCGCTGCCGCACCGGCGGCGGCGGAACCCGTTCGACGCGCCGGGCCTGGACGAGGACAAGCTGGACGAGACGCTGGAGCAGTACTCCGGGGACGACGGCGACGACGAGCCGGACCCCGACGGTCCCGGCGGCGGTGGGCAGCCGGCGCCGGACAGCGGTCCGCAGGGCGACGGCGGTGAGGCCGCGCGGCCGGAGGCCGGTGAGGGCGGGCAGCCGCAGGCGTCCGGCGCGGGCGAGCAGTCGGCGGTACGGGCCGCCGAGCCCTTCCGCACCAAGGTGCTGAGCGTCCCGGGTATCGGGGAGGGTGCCGCCGGGCGGCGGTCCCGGGCGCGGACGGAACACGGCCGGACCACGGGGGCCCGCCGGCCGCGGGGGACGCTGACCAAGCTGCACCTGGCGGCCACCGTGCAGGCCGCCGCGCCGTATCAGCGGGCGCGGGGGCGGTCCGGGCCGGGCCTTGTGGTGCGCCGGGACGATCTGCGGCAGGCGACCCGGGAAGGGCGTGAGGGAAACCTCGTGCTGTTCGTCGTGGACGCCTCCGGGTCGATGGCCGCGCGGCAGCGGATGAGTGCCGTGAAGGGTGCCGTGCTGTCGTTGCTGCTGGACGCCTACCAGCGGCGGGACAAGGTGGGGCTGGTGACCTTCCGGGGCGGCTCGGCGGAGGTCGCGCTGCCGCCCACCTCGTCCGTGGACGCCGCCGCCGCGCGGCTGGAGACGCTGCCGACCGGTGGCCGTACGCCGCTGGCGGCCGGGCTGCTGAAGGCGCACGAGGTGCTGCGCGTGGAGCGGCTGCGGGACCCGGCGCGGCGGCCGCTGGTGGTCGTGGTGACGGACGGGCGGGCCACGGGCGGTCCGGAGCCCGTGCTGCTCGCGTCCAGGGCCGCCGGGCTGTTCGCGGCCGAGGGTGTCGCCTCGGTGGTCGTGGACTGTGAGTCGGGGCCGGTGCGGCTCGGGCTCGCCGGGCGGCTCGCCGCCGATCTCGGCGGTACCGCCGTGACGCTGGACGAGCTGCGGGCGGACGCGATCGCCGGGCTGGTGAAGGGGATTCAGGGCAGGAGGGCCGCGTAGTGCCGCAGGGACAGCCGAGTGTCGTACCGGACGACGGACTGACGACGCGTCAGCGGCGGAATCGTCCGCTGGTCGTGGTGCACACGGGCGTGGGCAAGGGCAAGTCGACGGCCGCGTTCGGGCTCGCGCTGCGGGCCTGGAACCAGGGGTGGCCCATCGGGGTGTTCCAGTTCGTCAAGTCGGCGAAGTGGAAGGTCGGCGAGGAGAACGCGCTGCGGGTGCTCGGTGCCTCCGGTGAGGGCGGCACGGTCGCCTGGCACAAGATGGGCGAGGGCTGGTCGTGGGTCCAGCGCGATGCCCAGATGGACAACGAGGAGAAGGCCCGGGAGGGCTGGGAGCAGGTCAAGCGCGACCTGGCCGCCGAGACGTACCGGCTGTACGTGCTGGACGAGTTCGCGTACCCGATGCACTGGGGGTGGGTGGACACCGGCGAGGTGATCGAGGTGCTGCGGAACCGGCCCGGTACCCAGCACGTGGTGATCACCGGGCGGAACGCGCCGCCGGAGCTGGTGGACTTCGCCGATCTCGTCACCGACATGTCCAAGGTCAAGCACCCCATGGACGTGGGGCAGAAGGGCCAGAAGGGCATCGAGTGGTGAGATCGCCGGTGCCCCGGCTGGTCGTCGCCGCGCCCTCGTCGGGCAGCGGCAAGACCACCGTCGCCACGGGGCTGATGGCCGCGTTCGCCGCGCGGGGGCTCGCCGTGTCCCCGCACAAGGTCGGGCCGGACTACATCGACCCGGGGTACCACGCCCTGGCGACCGGGCGTACGGGGCGCAACCTGGACGCGTATCTGTGCGGGCCGGAGCTGATCGCTCCGCTGTTCCTGCACGGGGCGCGGGGGTGCGACCTGGCCGTTGTCGAGGGTGTGATGGGGCTGTACGACGGGGCGGCCGGGCAGGGTGAGCTGGCGTCCACCGCGCACGTGGCGAAGCTGCTGCGGGCGCCGGTGGTGCTGGTGGTCGACGCGTCCTCGCAGTCGCGGTCGGTGGCGGCGCTGGTGCACGGGTTCGCCTCGTGGGATCCGCAGGTGCGCCTCGGGGGCGTGATCCTGAACAAGGTGGGTTCGGACCGGCACGAGGAGCTGCTGCGGGAGGCGCTGGATTCGGCCGGGGTGCCTGTCCTGGGTGTGCTGCGGCGGGTTCCGCAGGTGGACACGCCGTCCCGGCACCTGGGGCTGGTCCCGGTCGCCGAGCGGCGGGCCGCGGCGCTGGACGCGGTCGCGGCGATGGCCGCGCAGGTCGAGCGGGGATGCGATCTCGACGCCCTGGCGCGGCTGGCGAGCGGTGCGGGGCCGCTGCCGGACGCTCCCTGGGAGGCGCCCGTGGGCGCGGCGGGGAGGCGTGCGGTGGTCGCCGTGGCCGGTGGTCCCGCCTTCACCTTCTCCTACGCCGAGCACACCGAGCTGCTCACCGCGGCCGGGGCCGAGGTCGTCGCCTTCGACCCGCTGCGGGACGAGCGGCTGCCCGAGGGCACGGCGGGGCTGGTCATCGGCGGTGGTTTCCCCGAGGTGTACGCCGCCGAGCTGTCGGCGAACGAGCCGCTGCGCGAGGCTGTCGCCGAACTGGCCCGCTCCGGCGCCCCCGTGGCCGCCGAGTGCGCCGGACTGCTGTACCTGTGCCGCGAGTTGGACGGCAGGCCGATGTGCGGTGTGCTGGACGCCGGCGCGCGGATGAGCGAGCGGCTGACGCTCGGCTACCGGGACGCCGTGGCGGTGGGTGACAGCGCGCTGGCGGCGGCCGGGACGCGGATGCGGGGGCACGAGTTCCACCGCACGGTCGTGGAGCCGGGCGCGGGTGCCGCTCCCGCGTGGGGGGTCACGGCTCCGGTGCGGCGGGTCGAAGGTTTCGTACAGCAGGGCGTGCACGCGAGTTATCTGCACACGCACTGGGCGTCCGAGCCCGGTGTCGCCCGTCGGTTCGTGGAGAGGTGCCGGACGTCATGAGCAGCAGGCTGGTCGGAGTCGGGGTCGGTCCCGGTGATCCGGAGCTGGTGACCGTCAAGGGGGTCAACGCCCTGCGCGCGGCCGATGTCGTCGTGGTGCCCGTGATGGACACCGGGGAGCGGGGGCGGGCCGAGGCGACGGTGGCGCACTACGTGCCCGCGGAGAAGATCGTGCGGGTGGTGTTCGCGCTGAACGAGCGGACCGACCGGGCGCGCCGGGAGGCGGCGTGGGACGCGGCGGGGCGGCGGGTCGCCGGGCTGCTGGAGGCGCACGCGTGCGTCGCGTTCGCCACCATCGGTGACCCGAACGTGTACTCGACGTTCACCTATCTGGCGCAGACCCTCGTGGAGCTGGTGCCCGGTGTGGTCGTGGAGACGGTGCCGGGGATCACCGCGATGCAGGATCTCGCGGCGCGGTCGGGTGCGGTGCTGACGGAGGGCACCGAGCCGCTGACGCTGGTGCCGGTGACGGCCGGGGCGGCGGTGCTGAAGGAGGCGCTGGCCGGGCCGGGCACGGTGGTGGCGTACAAGTTCGGGCGGCAGGCCGCCGAGGTCGCCGAGGCGCTGGCGGAGACCGGGCGGCTCGCGGACGCGGTGTGGGGGTCGGCGCTGGGGCTGCCGGAGGAGTCGGTGCGGCCGGCCGCCGAGCTGGACGGGTCGCCGCTGCCGTATCTGTCGACGCTGATCGCGCCGCCGCGGCGGGACGGCGGCCGGGGCGGGAAGCTGTGAGACCGTGCCCGTCACCCGGTGACGCCCACCACCAGCCAGATGAACGCGACGCCCGCGACCGTGCACAGCAGGGTGGAGCGGGCGGGGTGGGCGTGGTGGGCCTCGGGGAGGATCTCGGCGGCGGCGAGGTAGAGCAGGGCGCCGCCGAACAGGCCGAGATAGCCGCCGAGGACGTCCTCCGGGATGGCGAGGAACGCGGAGGCGGCGGCTCCGGCGACGGGGGCGACGGCGTCCGCGAAGAGCATGGCGAGGGCCTTGCGGCGGGCGTTGCCGTACAGGCGGGTGAGGGTGAAGGTGTTGAAGCCGTCCGCGAAGTCGTGGGCGATGACGGCGAGCGCGACCGCGGTGCCCATGCCGCCGCCCACCTGGAAGGACGCGCCGATCGCCACGCCGTCCATGAGGCTGTGCCCCACCATGGCGGCCGCCGCGGTCAGCCCCACCTCGGGGCTGCGGTGGCGGTGCTCGGCCGTGTCGTGCGGGACCGCCGTGTGTTCGGCCGCTTCGTGCTGGACCGCCGTGTGTTCGGCCGCCGCGTGCTGGACCGGCCCGTGCTCGGCCGCCTCGCGTTGGATCGACCCGTGCTCGGCCGCCTCGCATGCGGCTGCCCCGTGCTGGACCGGCCCGTGCTCAGCCGCCCCGCATTCGGCCGCTTCGTGTCGGACCGTCGCGTGTTCGACCGCTCCGTGCGCGGCGCGGCGGGTCGCCAGCAGGCGTTCCACCAGATGGGCGAGGAGGAAGCCGGCCACGAACAGCAGCAGTGCGGCCGGGACGCCGTGGATCTCGTCGTCCGCCGCCCTCAGGGCCTCGGGCAGCAGGTCCAGGCCGACCACGCCCAGCATCAGCCCGCCGGCCAGGCCCAGCACCAGATGGCGGCGGTCGGTCACGCGCTGTGCCGTCCAGCCGCCGGCCAGCGTCATCAGGAACGCGCCGAGCGCGACGAAGACCGCCATACGCCCTTGCTATCGGATCGACCCGGGTTCCCGCACGTCCGACGGCAGTCACCGCAGTTCTCGTAGGACTCGTAGGAGAGGACAGATTTCCATGGCCGATGCCACCACCGGCAAGGTGACCTTCGTCGGTGCCGGCCCCGGCGCCGCCGACCTGCTGACGTTCCGGGCCGCGCGGGCCATCGCCGAGGCCGACGTCGTGATCTGGGCCGCGAGCCTGGTCCAGGCGGAGGTCCTCGACCACGCCCGCGAGGGGGCCGAGATCCTGGACTCGGCGGCCATGTCGCTGGAGGACGTCGTCGCGGTGTACCGACGTGCGTTCGAGGAGGGGCTGAAGGTCGCCCGGATCCACTCCGGTGACCCGGCGCTGTGGGGCGGCACGCAGGAGCAGCTGGACCGCTGCCGGGAGATCGGGATCGCGACCGAGGTCGTGCCGGGCGTGTCGGCGTTCTCCGCGGTGGCCGCGCTGGCGCAGCGGGAGCTGACGATCCCGGAGGTCGCACAGTCCGTGGTGCTGACCCGGCTGGGCGGCGGCAAGACGCCGATGCCGCCCGGCGAGGAGGTGCGCGAGTTCGCCCGGCACGGCACCACCATGGCCGTCTTCCTGTCGGCGGCGCGCAGCGGGCAGCTGGTGCGGGAGCTGCTGGAGGGCGGCTACCCGACCTCGACGCCGGTGGTGGTCGCGTATCAGGCGACCTGGCCGGAGGAGCTGGTCGTGAAGTGCACGATCGGCACGCTGGAGGAGACGGTCAAGGAGCACAAGCTCTGGAAGCACACGCTGTTCCTGGTCGGTCCGGCGCTGGACGCGCACGGCACCCGCTCGCACCTGTACCACCCGGGGCACTTCCACGGCTACCGCAAGGCCGACCCCGAGGCGCGGCGGGCGCTGCGGGAGCAGAGGACACAGAGGACGCAGAGGACGCAGAGTTGATCACGGTCGTCGGTACGGGGACCGGGGCGCCGGTCGACCCCGGCCTGCTCGCCGGGGCCGCGCTGGTGGTCGGCGGGCGGCGGCACCTGGAGGCCGCAGCGCTGCCCGAGGGGGCGGAGCGCGTGGTGCTCGGGCCGCTGGCGCCCGCGCTGGACGCCGTCGCGGAGTACGTCGGCAAGGAGCTGCCGGTGGTGGTGCTGGCGTCCGGGGACCCGGGGTTCTTCGGGATCGTGCGGGCGCTGGCGGAGCGGTTCGGCGCCGGGCTGCTGGATGTGCGGCCGGGGGTGTCCTCGGTGGCGACGGCGTTCGCGCGGATCGGGCTGCCCTGGGACGACGCGGTGGTGGTGAGCGCGCACGGGCGGGAGTTGCGGACGGCGGTGAACGTGTGCCGGGCGCGGCCGAAGGTGGCGGTGCTGACCGGTCCGGGGGCCGGGCCGGCCGAGCTGGGGGCGGCGCTGCCCGGGGACCGGGTGCTGGTGGTGGCGAGCGCCCTCGGTGATCCGGAGCGGGAGCGCGTGGAGCGGGTGACGGCGGCCGAGGCGGCGGCGCGGGACTGGGGTGCGGCGGTGAGCGTGGTGCTGTGCCTGGACGAGGCGCGGGCGCTCGGTGCGGTGCGGACGGTCGCGGGGGTGCCCGGATCGCCGGAGCGGTGGGCGCTTCCGGAGGACGCGTTCGCGCACCGGGACTCGATGATCACCAAGTTCGAGGTGCGGGCGCTGGCGCTGGCCCGGCTGGGGCCGCGCCTGGGCGACCTGGTGTGGGACGTGGGTGCCGGGTCGGGGTCGGTCGCGGTGGAGTGCGCGCGGCTCGGCGCGGCCGTCGTCGCCGTGGAGAAGGCGGCCGACGGGGTCGGGCGGATCCGGGCCAACGCGCGCGCCCACGGTGTCGCGGTGGACGTGGTGCACGGTGCGGCTCCGGCGGCCCTGGCGGGGCTGGCGGACGATCCGGACGCGGTGTTCGTCGGCGGCGGGGGCCGGGAGCTGCCGGACGTGGTCGCCGCGTGCGCGCGGCGGGCGCGGCGGACGGTCGTCGTGGCGATGGCCGCGCTGGACCGGGTGCCGGCGGCGCGCGCGGCGCTGACGGAGGCCGGGCTGGTCTGCGACGGGGTGCTGTTGCAGTCGTCGCGGCTGGCGCCGTTGCCGGGGGACGTGACCCGGCTGGCGGCCACCAATCCGGTGTTTTTGCTGTGGGGCGTGAGAACCCCGGTGTCTAGTGAAGGAGTTGACCAGTGATCGGCCTGATTTCCGCCACCGCGGCGGGGGCGGCGGCGCGGGACCGGCTGGCCGCGGCCTGGCCGGACCGCACGCGGGTGTACGAGGGCCCGGTCAAGGAGGCGGTGCGGGCCGCGTTCGCCGAGTGCGAGCAGCTGGTGTGCTTCCTGGCGACGGGCGCGGTGGTGCGGCTGCTGGCGCCGCTGCTGGCCGGCAAGGCGGCCGACCCGGGTGTGGTGTGTGTGGACGAGGGCGGCCGGTTCGCGGTGTCGCTGCTCGGCGGGCACGGCGGCGGCGCCAATGAACTGGCCCGCGAGGTGGGCGCGGTACTGGGCGCGGAGCCGGTGGTGACGACCGCGACGGACGCGGTGGGGCTGCCGGGTCTGGACACGCTGGGGCTGCCGTACGAGGGTGCGGTGGCGGCGGTGTCCCGGGCGCTGCTGGACGGGGAGCCGGTGGCGCTGGCGGCGGAGGTGGCGTGGCCGCTGCCGCCGCTGCCGGTCGCGGACGAGGGGGCGTACACGGTGCGGGTCACCGACCGGGACGCCGTGCCGGGCGAGCGGGAGGTGCTGCTGCGTCCGCCGTCGCTGGTGGTCGGGGTCGGGGCGTCCAAGGGCGCGCCGGCCGGGGAGGTCCTCGCTCTGGTGGAGGGGTCGCTGCGGGAGGCGGGCCTCTCGGCGCGGTCGGTCGCCGAGCTGGCCACCGTGGACGCCAAGGCGGCGGAGCCGGGCATCGTGGCCGCCGCCGAGCGGCTCGGGGTGCCCCTGGTGACGTACTCCGCCGAGGAGTTGGCGCGGGTGGAGGTGCCGAATCCGTCCGCCGCGCCGCTGGCCGCGGTGGGTACGCCGTCGGTCGCCGAGGCCGCCGCCCTGCTGCGGGGCGGTGAACTCCTGGTGCCGAAGCGGAAGTCGGCGATGGCGACCTGTGCGGTGGTACGGCGGCCGGCGCGCGGGCGGCTCGCGGTGGTCGGGCTCGGGCCGGGCGCCCGGGACCTGCTCACCCCGCGGGCGGCGGCGGAGCTGCGGCGGGCCTCGGTGGTGGTGGGTCTGGACCAGTACGTGGACCAGGTCCGCGATCTGCTGCGGCCGGGGACCCGGGTGCTCGAGTCCGGTCTCGGCGCGGAGGAGGAGCGGGCGCGGACGGCGGTCGCCCAGGCCCGCGCGGGGCACGCGGTGGCGCTGATCGGCAGCGGGGACGCGGGGGTGTACGCCATGGCGTCCCCGGCGCTCGCGGAGGCGTCGGACGACATCGACGTGGTCGGGGTGCCCGGGGTGACGGCGGCGCTGGCCGCCGGGGCGATCCTGGGCGCGCCGCTGGGCCACGACCATGTGTCGATCAGCCTGTCGGACCTGCACACGCCGTGGGAGGTCATCGAGCGGCGGGTGCGGGCGGCGGCCGAGGCGGATCTGGTCGTCACCTTCTACAACCCGCGTTCCCGGGGCCGGGACTGGCAGCTGCCCAAGGCGCTGGCGATCCTCGCCGGGCACCGGGAGCCGGGGACGCCGGTGGGGGTCGTGCGCAACGCGTCCCGGCCGGACGAGTCGAGCCGGGTCACCACGCTGGCCGCGCTGGATCCGGCGACCGTCGACATG
The DNA here is from genome assembly GCF_964272715.1 of Streptomyces sp. SudanB182_2057. NCBI lineage: Bacteria > Bacillati > Actinomycetota > Actinomycetes > Kitasatosporales > Streptomycetaceae > Streptomyces > Streptomyces sp. SudanB182_2057. The sequence continues at coordinate 6,346,282 of NZ_OZ186798.1, read as the reverse complement.
ATGACGGTCGTCACCGTCGGGAACACGGCCACCCGGATCGTCGCGGGGCGGATGGTGACCCCGCGCGGCTACCGCTGGCAGGCGTCGCGGGAGGAGCCGAAGTGAACCGTGTCGTCCACCCGATCGAGCAGGAGTCCTACCGGCGGCTGCGCGCCCGCCTGGACACCTCGCACTTCCCGCCGCTGACCCGGGCGGTGGTGGAGCGGGTCATCCACTCCGCCGCCGACCTGGAGTACGCGACCGATCTCGTCATGGACGAGGGCGAGTTGGTGAGGGCGCACGCCGCGCTGCACGCCGGGGCGCCGGTGGTCGTGGACGTGGAGATGGTGGCCGCCGGGATCACCCGGCGGGAGACCGTCTGCCGGCTCAGGGACGCCGTGGCCGGGCCGGGGCTGACCCGTTCGGCGCACGCGATCCGGCTCGCGTACGAGCAGGTGGGTCCCGGTGCCCTCTGGGTGATCGGCAACGCGCCGACCGCGCTGGAGGAGCTGCTGACCCTGGACGCCGATCCGGCCCTGGTCATCGGGCTGCCCGTCGGTTTCGTCGGCGCGGTGGAGTCCAAGGCCGCGCTGCGGGAGAGCGGACTGCCCGCCGTGAGCAACGTGTCCGAGAAGGGCGGGTCGGCGGTCGCGTCCGCCGCGCTCAACGCCCTGCTGTACCACCCCGTTTCACACTCCGAGGAGACTTCGTGACCACCCCGCCCGCCCTGCTCATCGCCGGACACGGCACCCGTGACGACGCCGGTGCCGAGGCGTTCCGCGACTTCGTCCGGGAACTGGGGCGCCGCCACCCCGGTCTGCCCGTCGCGGGCGGCTTCATCGAGCTGTCCCCGCCGCCGCTCGGCGAGGCCGTCGCCGACCTGGTCGGGCGGGGCGTGCGCCGGTTCGCCGCGGTGCCGCTGATGCTGGTGTCCGCCGGGCACGCCAAGGGGGACATCCCGGCCGCGCTGGCCCGCGAGAAGGAGCGGCACCCGGGCATCTCCTACACCTACGGCCGTCCGCTGGGCCCGCACCCGGCGCTGCTGAGCGTGCTGGAGCGGCGGCTGGCCGAGGTGCTGGACGGCGTGGACCCCGCGGAGGTGACGGTGCTGCTGGTGGGGCGTGGTTCCACCGATCCGGACGCCAACGCCGAGGTGTTCAAGGCGGCGCGGCTGCTGTGGGAGGGCCGCGGGTACGCCGGGGTGGAGACGGCGTTCGTGTCGCTGGCGGCGCCGGACGTGCCGAGCGGCCTGGAGCGGTGTGCGGCGCTGGGCGCGCGGCGGATCGTGGTCCTGCCGTACTTCCTGTTCACCGGCATCCTGCCGGACCGGGTGCGGCGGCAGACCGAGGACTGGGCGGCGGCGCACCCGGAGCTGGACGTGCGGTCGGCCGATGTCATCGGGCCCGAGCCGGAGCTGCTGGACCTGGTGATGGAGCGGTACGAGGAGGCCGTCAAGGGCGATCTGCGGATGAACTGCGACTCGTGCGTGTACCGGATCGCGCTGCCGGGGTTCGAGGACAAGGTGGGGCTGCCGCAGCAGCCGCACTTCCACCCGGACGACGACGGTCACCACCACGGGCACGGGCACCACCACGGGGGCCACTCGCACAGCCATGCGCACTGAGCCGGGCGGCGCCCCGGAGCCCGACCTGCGGCACCACGGGGACGCCGAGGTCCGGGACGACGGGGCGGATGTGGTGGATCTCGCCGTCAACGTCCGGGCGGACACCCCGCCGCCGTGGCTGCGGGAGGAGATCGCCGGTTCGCTGTCGTCCCTCGCGGCCTATCCGGACGGGCGGGCCGCGCGGGCGGCGGTGGCCGCGCGGCACGGGCTGCCGGTGGAGCGGGTGCTGCTGACGGCGGGGGCCGCGGAGGCGTTCGTGCTGCTGGCCCGTGCGTTGAAGGTGCGCCGGCCGGTGGTCGTGCATCCGCAGTTCACGGAGCCGGAGGCGGCGCTGCGGGACGCCGGGCACAGCGTGGACCGGGTGCTGCTGCGGGAGCGGGACGGGTTCCGGCTGGACCCGTCGGCGGTCCCGGAGGACGCCGACCTGGTGGTGATCGGCAACCCCACCAACCCGACGTCGGTGCTGCACCCGGCGGGGACGGTCGCCGGGCTCGCCCGCCCCGGCCGGACGCTGGTGGTGGACGAGGCGTTCATGGACGCGGTACCGGGCGAGCGGGAGGCGCTGGCCGGGCGCACGGACGTGCCCGGGCTCGTCGTGCTGCGCAGCCTGACCAAGACCTGGGGCCTGGCCGGGCTGCGCATCGGCTACGTGCTCGCCGCCCCGGAGACCGTCGCCGATCTGGAGCGGGCGCAGCCCCTGTGGCCGGTCTCCACCCCGGCGCTGGCCGCGGCGCGGTCCTGCGTGACGCCGCGGGCGCTGGCCGAGGCAGGGCACGCGGCGCACCGCATCGCGGCGGACCGGGCGCACCTGGTGGCCGGACTGCGCTCCCTCGCCTCCCGCGGTGTGCGGGTGGCGGAGCCCGCGGCGGGGCCGTTCGTGCTGGTGCGGATGGCGGGGGCGGCCGGGGTACGGCGACGGTTGCGCGACCTCGGCTACGCGGTGCGGCGCGGGGACACGTTCCCCGGGCTCGGGGCGGACTGGGTGCGGATCGCCGTACGGGACCGGGCGACGGTGGACGGGTTCCTGGAGGCGCTGTCGGCCGTGCTCGGCGCGCCGGACTCCCCGGCCCGCGAGGCCGCTCCCTGACCGGGGGCGGCGCACCGGGCGGGGAGCGGCGCGGAGGCCGTCGGGCGTCCCGGCGGCCGGCCGGGCCGCCCGGGCCGTCAGTGCTTCCGGCGCCGGGCCAGGGTCAGCGCTCCCCCGCCCGCCAGCAGCAGGGCGAGGGCGCCGCCGGCGATGTACGGGGTGGTCGAGTCGCCGCCGGTCTCCGCGAGGCTGGCTTCCGACGGGGCGCCCTGGGGGCGGGGGCCGGCGGCCGGGTCGTGGCCGGGGGCCGGCTTCGCGGTGGGCGGGGTCGTCGGGGACTCGCAGGTGGCCTCGGCCAGGGTGACCGTGCCCTCGACCTCGGCGACGTTGAGCTTCAGGGGGTTGACGGAGACCTTGAGGCCGAGGGCGGTCGCGGCGGCCGTGCGGGTCGTCGTGGTGTGCCGGGACAGGTCGAGGCGGACCTCGCCGACGCCGGGCACCTTCACCTCGACGGGGCCGCCGGCGGTCAGGGTGACGCGCTTGCCGAGGACGGTGACGGTGCCGAGGACGTTCGCCTCGGCGGTGGGTGCCTGGCCGGCCGCGCAGGTGGCCCGGGCGGTGATCGCCTCCGCCTCGATGAGGGACAGCAGGGGCAGCCCGGGGAGGTGCAGCCGGGCGTGGGCGATGCGGACCGAGCCCTCGGCGCGCCGGGCGGTGGCCGTGGCCTTCGACTCGGCGACGTCGGCGCCGACCACGGTGAACGGTTTGCCGCCGTCGACGCCGTCGAGCCGGACGGAGAGCGCCGTCCGGTCCGCGCTGCGCGGTGCCCGGACCTCGTTGAAGGAGACCGCGAGCGGGACGTTCACGGTCCTGTTCAGCAGGGACACGTCGAGCGCGGTGCGCAGTACGGTGGCGGAGGCGCGGCCGTCGCCGGTGGCCGCGTGCGCGGTGCCCGTGCCCAGGGCCAGGGGTGCCGCGGTGAGGGCGGCGGCGGTCGCGAGGGCGGCCGAACGGCGTGCGGGCATGCGGAAGTTGTTGCTGTTCAAGGCGGTGGGACCCCCAGAGGAAACGTGCTTGGGACCCGTCAACCTTGTCCCCGGTGTGGGTGAACGGTCAGCGTTCCGGGGCTACTTCACCCGAACGTGAATACCCCGCACGGTGATTCGAATCAGGGGCGCGGCTACTCGATCACTCGATGATCCGCCCGTTCAGCACCACCCGGCGCGGCGCCGCCAGCACCCGTACGTCGGCCCGGGGATCGGCCTCGTACACCACCAGGTCGGCGGGGGCGCCCTCCTCCAGTCCGGGGCGGCCGAGCCAGGCGCGGGCCCCCCAGGTGGTCGCCGACAGGGCCGCGAGGGGCGGGATGCCGGCGGCGACCAGCTCGGCGACCTCCTCGGCGACCAGGCCGTGGGCCAGCGAGCCCCCGGCGTCCGTGCCGACATAGACCGGGATGCCGGCGTCGTAGGCGCCGCGCACGGTGTCGTAGCGCCGTTCGTGCAGCCGGCGCATGTGGGCGGACCAGCGGGGGAACTTCCGCTCGCCGCCCTCGGCGAGCCTCGGGAAGGTGGCGATGTTGACGAGGGTGGGCACGATGGCGACGCCCCGCTCGGCGAACAGCGGGATCAGGTCCTCGCTGAGCCCGGTCGCGTGCTCGATACAGTCGATGCCCGACTCGACCAGGTCGCGCAGCGAGCTCTCCGCGAAGCAGTGCGCGGTGACGCGGGCGCCGAGCCGGTGGGCCTCGGCGATGGCCGCCGCCACCGCCTCGCGCGGCCAGCAGGGGGCGAGGTCGCCGAGGTCCCGGTCGATCCAGTCGCCGACCAGCTTGACCCAGCCGTCGCCGCGCCGGGCCTCCTGGACGACGTAGGCGACGAGGTCGTCCGGTTCGATCTCCCAGGCGTAGTTGCGGATGTAGCGGCGGGTGCGGGCGATGTGCCGGCCCGCCCGGATGATCTTCGGCAGGTCGGCGCGGTCGTCGATCCAGCGGGTGTCGGAGGGCGAGCCCGCGTCCCGGACCAGCAGGGTGCCCGCGTCCCGGTCGGTGAGCGCCTGCTTCTCGGCGGTCTCGGCGTCGACCGGGCCGTGCGCGTCCAGGCCCACGTGGCAGTGCGCGTCGACCAGGCCGGGCAGGGCCCAGCCGGTGACGGTCCTGACGTCCCGGGCGCCTGCGGGGCGGTCGTAGGAGATCCGGCCCCCGACCACCCACAGCTCGTCCCGGACGTCGTCCGGACCGGCCAGGACGCGCCCCTTCACGTGCAGCACAGCGCCATCGCTCATGCACCGCACCCTAACGGCCTACGGCTTCGGCTTCCCCACCTGGTCGGAGGTCTCCTCCTCCACCTCGGCCATCGCCGGGTCCAGCAGCCGGGACAGGAAGTGCCGGGTGCGTTCGTGGCGGGGGGCGCCGATGACCCGCTCGGGGCTGCCGTCCTCGACGATCACCCCGCCGTCCATGAAGACGACCCGGTCGGCGACCTCGCGGGCGAAGGTCATCTCGTGGGTGACGACCATCATCGTCATGCCCTCCCGGGCGAGCATGCGCATCACGGCGAGGACGTCGCCGACCAGCTCGGGGTCGAGCGCGGAGGTCGGCTCGTCGAAGAGCATCACCTCGGGGCCCATGGCGAGCGCGCGGGCGATGGCGACGCGCTGCTGCTGGCCGCCGGAGAGGGAGGACGGGTAGGCGTCCGCCTTCTCGGACAGGCCGACCCGGGCCAGGTTCTCGGCGGCGGTCCGCGCGGCGGTCGCCTTGTCCCGCCCGAGGACCCGGCGCTGGGGCAGCGTGAGGTTCTCGGTGACGCTCAGGTGCGGGAAGAGGTTGAACTGCTGGAAGACCATGCCGATGCGACGGCGTACGGCGTCGATGTCGACGTCCGGGTCGGTCACCTCGGTGCCGCCCACGAACACCTGGCCCTTGGTGGGCTCCTCCAGCAGGTTCACGCAGCGCAGCAGCGTCGACTTGCCGGACCCGGAGGGGCCGATGACACAGACGACCTCGCCCTGGCCGATCTCCAGGTCGATGCCGCGCAGCACCTCGTTGTCGCCGAAGGACTTGTGCAGCCCCCGGACCTCGATCTCCGGACGGCTCACCGGATCGCCTCCTGGGCCTTGGTCTCCATGCGGCGCACGACGAGGCTGAGCGGGATGGTGACCAGCAGGTAGCACAGGCCCGCGACCAGGATCGGCGTGGAGTTGGCGGTCGTGCTGGCCAGGTCCCGGCCGAACTTGGACAGTTCGCGTTCCTCCAGGGTGACGCCGAGGAACAGCACCAGCGAGGAGTCCTTGAACAGCAGGACGAGTTCGTTGGTCAGCGGCGGCAGGATGATCCGGAACGCCTGCGGGATGATGATCGAGACCATGGCCTTCGCCGGCGAGAAGCCGAGCGAACGGGCCGCCTCCATCTGTCCCTTGGGCACGGCCTGGATGCCGGCGCGGATGGTCTCGGCCATGTAGGCGGCGGAGACCAGGCCGAGCGCGAGGGCGACCTTGCCGTAGGTGCCGCCGGGGATCTCCGTGCCGGGGAACGCGAGCGGCACGGCCACGCCGACGAAGATGAAGATCAGCAGGGCGGGCAGGCCGCGGAAGATCTCGATGTAGATGCCCGCCAGCCAGCGGTAGGGGCCGACGGAGGACAGCCGCATCAGCGCGATGACCATGCCGAGGACCAGCCCGACCACGAAGCCGGACAGCGTGTAGAGCACGGTGTTCTTCAGCGCCAGCGTGATGACGTCCGGGAACATCTGCCCGGCGATGTCGGCCTGGGCGAACTGGTTCCGCAGCCGGCCCCAGTCGGCCGTGACCGCGAAGGCGATCACGGCGGCGGCGAAGACGGCGTACTGGGCGCCCCGCGACAGGGTGCGCTTCTGCCGCCGGGTCAGTCCCTTCTTCTTCGGCTGGAGAGCTGTGTCCGTGTCGGTCATGAGGCGGCGGGAGACGCGACGGAGGCGTCGTACGGGCCGATCCACTTCTCGTAGATCTTCTTGTAGGTGCCGTCGGCCTTGGCCTGCTTGAGGGCCTTGTCGATGGCGTCGCGCAGCGCCGTGTTGCCCTTCTTGACGGTGAAGCCGTACTCCTCGCCGGTCTTGAGGTTGTCGACGACCTCGAACTTGTCCGCGGTGGCCTTGTCCTTCAGCCAGCCCTGGACCACCGGGTAGTCGATGACGACGGCCTTGACCTGGCCGGTGCGCAGGCCGTTGAGGACCGCGTCGGAGGACTCGAAGGAGATCGGGTCGTAGCCCTTCTCCTTGACGTAGTCCTCGCCGGTGGTCTGCGCCTGGGCGCCGAGCTTCTTCCCCTTGGCCTTGACGTCGGCGAGCGAGGTGATCCCGCTGTCCTTGGCGACGAGGACGGCCTGGGTGGCCTCGAAGTACGGGGCGGAGAAGTCGACGTTCTTCTTGCGCTCGTCGGTGATGGTCATGCCGGCGGCGGCCAGGTCGCACTCCCCCGAGTTGAGGAAGGCGCCGGTCTTGAAGTTCTCGAAGGGCGTGTCGAGGATCTTCTGCTCGACGCCGAGGTCCTTGGCGACGAGGTCGATCAGGGCGACGTCGAAGCCCTGCACCTTGCCGTCGACCTCCGACTGGAACGGCGGGTACGGGAGGTGGGTGCAGGTGGTCAGCTGTCCCGCCTTGGCCAGGTGGACGCCCTTGACGGTGGTCTTGCCGCTCCCCCCGCCGTCGTCCGAGGAGCAGCCGGCCACGAGCGCGAGCCCGGCCGTCACGGTGATGGCTGCCAGAGCACGGGTCCGGCGCCCGAGGAGCGTTGTCATGGGGGGAATCTCCCGGTAGGGAACGTTGGGTTCCGATTATAAGGAAAAGTTTGAGCCCCTCAAATCAAACCCACGGTAACGGAGGCGTTGCACCTAAGATCGAGAGAATCGACTTCCCGTATGAAGAGAGAGCACGCCGTGACCCACCCCTTCCTCGATCTGCCCCCGCTGAGTGCCGAGCGCTTCGCCGCCATCGAGGACGGCGTGGCCCGGCTGCTGGACACCCGGCAGGACGTCCTGATCACCCAGGGCGAGGCGCTGCTGCCGCTGGAGGGCGCGATCCGCGCGGCGGCCGGTCCGGGCACGGTGGCCCTGAACGTGATCACCGGCCCGTACGGCCAGACCTTCGGCGACTGGCTGCGGGACGCCGGCGCCACGGTGCACGACCTCTCCGTCCCCTTCCACACGGCGGTGACCGCAAGGCAGATCCGGGAGGCGTTCGCCGAGCACCCGGAGATCGACTTCGTGTCGCTGGTGCACGCGGAGGCGGCGACCGGCAACACCAACCCGGTCGCCGAGATCGGCGAGGCGGTACGGGAGCAGGGTGCCCTCTTCTATCTGGACGCGGTGGCCTCCGTGGGCGCGGAACCGGTGCTGCCGGACGCCTGGGGCGTGGACCTGTGCGTGATCGGGGCGCAGAAGGCGATGGGCGGCCCGGCGGGGGTGTCGGCGATCTCGGTGAGCGAGCGGGCGTGGGCCCGGATGGCCGCCAACCCGAACGCCCCGCGCCGCTCCTACCTGTCCCTGCTGGACTGGAAGGAGCGCTGGATCGACGCGGGCCGCAAGGCGCTGCCGCACGCGCCGGCCCAGCTGGAGATGCTGGCGCTCCAGGCGTGCCTGGAGCGGATCGGGTCGGAGGGGCTGGAGACGGTGATGGCCCGGCACCGGAGCGCGGCGCGGGCCGCGCGGGCGGGCGCGGTGGCGCTGGGCGGGGGCCTCGAACCGTACGTGTACGAGGAGCGGGACGCGGCGCCGGTCGCGACGACGCTGCGAGTGCCGTCCGGCGTGGTGGCGTCGCGGGTGGTGGCACGGGCCCTGGAGAGCGACCCGGCGCTGCCGCTGGCGGCCGGCGGCGGGGCGCTGGCCAAGGAGATGATCCGGGTCAACCACTACGGCCGGGACGCGACGCCGGGCGCGGTGCAGGGCTCCCTGGCGGCGCTGGGCGCGGCGCTCGCGGAGCAGGGCCTGACGGTCGATCCGGCCGCCGCCCGCCGGGCCGCGGAGGACGCCTGGCACTGAGGTCCGTTCGCCGTTCCCGGGGGCTCCGCTCCCGGGAACTTTTTTATGCCCGGACGTTATCGAAACCCACTCCATTTCGTTTTCACAATTCCCGCCGATTCGGCGGGCGATAGCTTCCCATCTTCTTCTGCCCGCTTTTTGCAGAGCTAAACAGGCGAGTTTTCCGGCAGGTTTCTCCGGCATTTCGGGCTGTGACACACTCCACAGCGATTGAGATTTGTACCGATTTTCCCGGGTGCATTACGGACATACTTCATCACCGCCGAGACGGCTCCCCAGCGGCTCCCGTGCATTTTCGAATTCACCTCGCTAAATTCGTGCCGCATGACCGCCGCACCCGCAGACCTGCTCATCGAACGTCCGGCGACCAGCGACGGAGCCGCGCTCTGGCGCATCGCCAAGGAATCGAAAACCCTCGATCTGAACTCCTCCTACAGCTATCTGCTGTGGTGCCGGGACTTCGCCGGCACCTCGGTGGTGGCCCGCGGCGCGGACGGGGAGCCGGTCGGCTTCGTCACCGGTTACCTGCGGCCCGGCCGTCCCCGCACCCTGCTCGTCTGGCAGGTGGCCGTCGACGCCGCCCACCGGGGCTGCGGCATCGCCGCCAGGCTGCTGGACGGGCTGGCCGGACGCCTCGTCGCCGAGCGCGGCATCACCGAGCTGGAGACCACCATCACCCCCGGCAACACCGCCTCCGAGCGCCTGTTCACCTCGTTCGCCGAGCGGCACGGCGCACGGGTCAGCCGCGAGGTGCTGTTCCCCGCCGACCTGTTCCCGGGCGGCTCGCACGACCCCGAAGTCCTCTACCGCATCGGCCCGTTGACCGAGTCCACCGCCCTCTGAGGAGCGATTCACCGTGACCATCACCCAGCCCGACCTGAGCGTGTTCGAAACCCTCGAATCCGAGGTACGCAGCTACTGCCGCGGCTGGCCCACCGTCTTCGACCGGGCCCGGGGCAGCCGGATGTACGACGAGGACGGCCATGCCTACCTCGACTTCTTCGCCGGCGCCGGATCACTCAACTACGGCCACAACAACCCGGTACTGAAACGGGCGCTGCTCGACTATCTGGAACGGGACGGCGTCACGCACGGCCTGGACATGTCGACCACGGCCAAGCGGACCTTCCTGCGGACCTTCCAGGACCTGGTGCTGCGCCCGCGGGACCTGCCGTACAAGGTGATGTTCCCGGGGCCGACGGGCACCAACGCGGTGGAGTCCGCGCTGAAGCTGGCGCGGAAGGTGAAGGGCCGCGAGGCGGTCGTGTCGTTCACCAACGCCTTCCACGGCATGTCGCTGGGCTCGCTCGCCGTCACCGGCAACGCCTTCAAACGGGCCGGCGCCGGCATCCCGCTGGTGCACGGCACGCCGATGCCCTTCGACAACTACTTCGACGGCACCGTCCCGGACTTCCTGTGGTTCGAGCGGCTGCTCGAGGACCAGGGCTCCGGACTGGACAAGCCCGCCGCCGTCATCGTGGAGACCGTGCAGGGCGAGGGCGGCATCAACGTCGCCCGGCCCGAGTGGCTGCGCGCGCTGAAGGAACTGTGCGAGCGGCAGGACATGCTGCTCATCGTCGACGACATCCAGATGGGCTGCGGCCGTACCGGCGCCTTCTTCTCCTTCGAGGAGGCCGGCATCACCCCGGACATCGTCACCGTCTCGAAGTCGATCAGCGGCTACGGCCTGCCCATGGCGCTCACCCTGTTCCGGCCCGAGCTGGACGTGTGGGAGCCCGGCGAGCACAACGGCACCTTCCGCGGCAACAACCCCGCCTTCGTCACCGCCACCGCCGCCCTGGAGACGTACTGGACCGACGGCTCGGCCATGGAGAAGCAGACCCGCGCCCGCGGTGAGCAGGTCGAGCGGGCGCTGATCTCCATCACCGAGGAGAACCTCGCCGACGTGAAGGAGTACCGCGGGCGCGGGCTCGTGTGGGGCCTGGAGTTCCACGCGAAGGACCGGGCCGCGCGGGTCGCCCGGCGCGCCTTCGAACTGGGGCTGCTGATCGAGACGTCCGGCCCCCAGGGCGAGGTCGTCAAGCTGCTGCCCGCGCTCACCGTGACCCCCGAGGAACTGGACGAGGGCCTGAGCGTCCTCGCCCGCTCCGTCCGCGAAACCGCGTGAAGACCGCGTGAAGACCGCCTAGAGAACGCCTAGACAACGCCTAGGGACCGTCCGCCAACCGCCTGGCCAGGCCGGGCAAGGAGGAAGAGCACCACCGTGATCGTCCGATCGTTCAAGGAGATCGAGGGCACCGACCGCCATGTGAAGGCGGCGTCGGGCACCTGGGAGAGCAAGCGGATCGTCCTCGCGAAGGAGCGGGTCGGCTTCTCCCTGCACGAAACGATTCTGTACGCCGGGACGGAGACGTCGATGTGGTACGCCAACCACATCGAGGCCGTCGTCTGCACCCGGGGCGAGGCGGAACTCACCGACCACGAGACCGGCGAGACGCACACCATCACGCCCGGCACCATGTACCTCCTCGACGGGCACGAGCGGCACACGCTGCGCGTCAAGGAGGACTTCCACTGCCTCTGCGTGTTCAACCCGCCGGTCACCGGCCGGGAGGACCACGACGAGAACGGCGTCTACCCCCTGCTCACCGAGCCCGAGGAGGTGTGAGAACCCATGACCACCGCCACCGTGAAGGATCTCTACCCGACCCGCGGCACCGCCGAGGTGACCGTCCCCCGCCAAGACCCAGTCGTCTGGGGCGCCCCGGACACCCCGGGGCCGATCGCGACGGCCGACCTCCAGCGTTACGAGCGGGACGGCTTCCTCGCCGTCGACCAGCTGATCACGCCGGACGAGGTCGAGGTCTACAAGCGTGAGCTGGACCGGCTGGTCTCCGACCCGGACGTGCGCGCCGACGAACGCTCCATCGTGGAGCCGAAGTCGAAGGAGATCCGCTCGGTCTTCGAGGTGCACCGGATCAGCGAGGTGTTCGCGAACCTGGTGCGCGACCCGCGCGTGGTGGGCCGCGCCCGCCAGATCCTCGGCTCGGACGTGTACGTCCACCAGTCCCGGATCAACGTCAAGCCGGGCTTCGGCGCGAGCGGCTTCTACTGGCACTCGGACTTCGAGACCTGGCACGCCGAGGACGGCCTGCCGAACATGCGGACGGTGTCCGTCTCGATCGCGCTGACCGAGAACCTCGACACCAACGGCGGCCTGATGATCATGCCGGGTTCGCACCGGACGTTCCTGGGCTGTGCCGGTGCCACGCCGAAGGACAACTACAAGAAGTCCCTCCAGATGCAGGACGCGGGCACCCCGTCCGACGAGGCGCTGACCGCCCTGGCGAGCGAGCACGGCATCCGCCTGTTCACCGGCAAGGCCGGCTCGGCGACCTGGTTCGACTGCAACTGCATGCACGGCTCGGGCGACAACATCACCCCGTACCCGCGCAGCAACGTGTTCATCGTGTTCAACAGCGTGGAGAACACGGCGGTGGAACCGTTCGCGGCACCGGTGCGGCGGCCGGAGTTCATCGGGGCGCGGGACTTCACGCCGGTCCGCTGAGCCCATCCGCGAGGGCCTCCGCGCACCGCCCGGAGGCCCTCGCGGCGCGTGGTCACAGCGCCGGGTAGTCCGTGTAGCCCTCGGCTCCGCCGCCGTAGAAGGCCGCCGGGTCCGCCGGGTTGAACGGGCCGCCGGTGCGGAGGCGGGCCGGGAGGTCGGGGTTGGCGAGGAACAGCCGGCCGAAGGCGATCAGGTCGGCCGAGCCGTCCTCGATCAGGGCGAGGGCGTCCGGGCCGGTGGGGCCCTCGGTCGCCGGGTTGAGGACGAAGGCCCCGCCGAAGCGCTTGCGCAGCACGGGCGTCAGGGCGCGGAAGTCCGCGCTCTCCATCACGTGCAGGTAGGCGAGGCCCAGCGGCTCCAGCGCGTCGAGCAGCGCGGTGTACTCCGGCTCCGGCTCGGGTTCCTCGATGTCGTTGAGGGGATTTCCCGGGGAGATCCGCAGGGCGGTGCGGCCGGGGCCGATCGCCTCGGCGACGGCCCGGACGGCCGCCACGGCGAAGCGGACGCGGCCGGCCACGGATCCGCCCCAGCCGTCCGTGCGCCGGTTGCTGCCGGGCGCCAGGAACTGGTGGATCAGATAGCCGTTGGCGCCGTGCAGTTCGACCCCGTCGAACCCGGCCTCGACGGCGCCCCGGGCCGCCGCCGCGAATTCCGCGAGGGTGACGTGGATCTCCGCCTCGGACAGTTCCCGGGGCGTGACGAAGTCCTTGGGCCCCTGGTGGGTGTAGACCTGGCCGCGCGCCGCCACCGCCGAGGGGGCGACGTTGACCAGGCCCCCGGGCAGCAGGTCGGGGTGGCCGACGCGGCCGGTGTGCATGAGCTGGGCGAAGATCCGGCCCCCGGCGGCGTGCACGGCGTCGGTCACGGCACGCCAGGCGGCGACCTGCCCGGCGGTGTGCAGGCCGGGGGTGTCAGGGTAGCCCTGGCCGGCGGCCGAGGGCTGGATCCCCTCGGTGACGATCAGCCCGGCCGAGGCGCGCTGGGCGTAGTACTCGGCGGTCAGGGCGGTGGGCAGTCCGCCGGCGGCGGCCCGGCTGCGGGTCATCGGCGCCATGGCGATGCGGTTGGCCAGCCGCAGGCCGGGGAGGTCCACGGGGTCGAAGGCGGTGGTCACGGTAGCCCCCAAGAGGTTTTAGTTGGTCGGCCAAGTAGCTCGACATGGACACCTTAACCCATTAATTGGTCGACCAATCAAATGTCGGTGAGTACGCTTCGGGACCGTACGGACGGGATCTACGAGCAGCGCGGGAGCCACCCATGGACGCCAGCAACGACCCGGCGACGGCGGACGCCGCCCGGCACTCGCGCGGCGAGCTGCCCGCCGCCGCCCGGGGCGGTCCGGTCGGGCACGCGCTGAGCCGGGTGGCCCGGCTGCACCGCACGGCCGCCGCCGGACTGCTGCGCGGGCTCGGCCTCTACCCGGGCCAGGAACTGGTGATGATGCACCTGTGGGAGCGCGGCCCGGCCCGGCAGTCGGAGCTGATCCGGCTGCTCGGGCTGGACCCGTCCACGGTGACGAAGATGCTCCAGCGGCTGGAGCAGGCCGGCCATGTGCGGCGGCTGCCGGACCCGGCGGACCGGCGCGCGGTGCTCGTGGAGGCCACGGAGTCCGGGGCGCGGCTGCTGGACGAGGTGGCGCGACTGTGGAGCGCGCTGGAGGAGGAGAGCTTCGCCGGGCTGACGCCCGCCGAGCGCGGGCAGCTGCTGGCGCTGCTCGGCCGGGTCGAGGCCAATCTGTGCGCGTCGGCCGCGCGGGAGGACCGGGACGGTCAGGCGGACAGCGCGGCCAGCAGGCGGTCCACGTCCTCGGGCGTGTTGTAGAGGTGGAAGGCCGCGCGCAGGTTGCCCGCGCGGTCGGATACCTCGATGCCCGCCGCGCTCAACTCCTGCTGCCGGGCGCCCAGTTGAGGCACCGAGACGATCGCCGAGCCGGGGGCCGGCACCGGTTCGTGGCCGAGCGCGGCGAGCCCCGTACGGAACCGGTCGGCGAGCGCGGTGTCGTGGGCGTGGATCACCGGCACGCCCAGTTCCTCGACGAGTTCGAGGGACCGGCGCAGTCCGGCGAAGGTGAACAGGGCGTGGGTGAGGTCGAACCGCCGCGCAGAGTGGGCGAGTTCGGCCACCGGGCCGTAGCAGCTGTCCCACGGGTGCTCGGCCGCGACCCAGCCCGCGAGCAGCGGGGTGAGTCCGCCGAAGTCCTCGGGCACGGTCAGGAAGGCGGCGCCGTGCGGGCCCAGCAGCCACTTGAAGGCGACGCACGCGGTGAAGTCGTAGGCGTCCGCGTCGAAGGGCAGCCAGCCTGCGGACTGCGAGAAGTCGACGTAGGTGCGGGCGCCGTGGGCGCGGGCGGCCTCGCGCAGGGCGGGCAGGTCGGCGAGCCGGCCGTCGGCGGACTGCGCGGCGCTGACCGCCACGAGCGCGGTGCCCGGCCGGACCGATTCGGCGATCCGCTCCAGCGGGACCGTGCGGACCTTGAGGTCGCCGCGGACGTGGAACGGGTTGAGCACGGAGGTGAAGTCGTCCTCGGCGGTGAGGACTTCGGCGCCCGCGGGCAGCGCGGCGGCGATCACCCCGGTGTGCGCGGCGACCGAGGCGCCGGCCGCGACCCGGGTGGCCGGGACGCCGGCGAGCCGGGCGAAGGCGGCCCGGCTCGCCTCCACGTCCTCGTGCAGCGCGGTCAGCGGCCGGCCCTCGGCCCGCAGCAGCGCCGCCTCGTTCAGGGCGGCGACGGTACGGGCCGGCAGCAGGCCGTTGCTCGCGGTGTTGAGGTAGGCGCCCCGGGGCCGGAACTCGGCGCGGACGAGGCGGTCGAAGGTCTCCGTGGTCTGCATGGGACCACTCTGCGGCCCCCGCATCCGCCCGTCCATTGCGCGATTTCACGTGGTAACCATCAGAAACACTTATACGAGGCCCATGACCTGCGGGTTCCGTCAGCGCCGCCCGCCCGTCTCAGTCCTGTCGCGGGACCGCGCAGCCGTCCGGGCCGCAGGCGTCGCCGTCGCCCTGGCCGACCGGCAGCAGCGGGGAGCGCTCGCCCCACGCCTGGGACAGCGCCTGGGTGAAGACCTCGGCGGGCTGGGCGCCGGAGACGCCGTACTTGCGGTCCAGGACGAAGAACGGCACGCCGGTCGCGCCGAGCTGGACGGCCTCGCGCTCGTCGGCGCGTACCTCGTCGGCGTAGGCGTCCGGGTCGGCGAGCACCGCGCGGGCGGCCCCGGCGTCCAGTCCGGCCTCGGCGGCCAGCTCCACCAGGCGCTCGTCGCCCTCGGCGAAGACGGACCGCTCCTCGGCGAAGTTGGCCCAGTAGAGGACCTGGATCAGCGCGTCCTGCCGGCCGTGCTCCTTGGCGAAGTGCAGCAGGCGGTGCATGTCGAAGGTGTTGCCGTGGTCGCGGTCCCGGGTGCGGTAGTCCAGGCCCTCGGCGGCGGCCTGGGCGCCGAGGTTGTCCTCGCCGGCCTGGGCCTGGGCCTCGCTCATGCCGTACTTCCTGGTCAGCATGGTGATCACCGGCTGCACGTCGCCCTTGGCACGGCCCGGGTCCAGCTCGAAGGAGCGGTGCACCACCTCCACCTCGGCGCGGTGCGGGAAGGCAGCCAGCGCCTTCTCGAAGCGGGCCTTGCCCACGTAACACCAGGGGCAGGCGATGTCGCTCCAGATCTCGACGCGCATGTCTTCCGGCTCTCTTTCCAGGTCGTACGGCCGTGGGGAACCTCCCCGGGCCAAGTACCTGAACGTTCAAGCAGCCTCTGGCATTCCCGGCCGGCCTCGGTCACGGCCCACGCCGGGCCGGCCCTGCCCGGCGCCATCGGCGACGGTCACGGCCCTGAGTCCGGACCGACCGGATCACTCCGTCACGGGCAGGCACTCGCCGAGCAGGCCGACGACGTCCTGCCAGGCGCGCCGCGCGTGCCGCGGGTGGTGGCCGACGCCGGGGCGCACGGTGTGGCCGACCGGCGGGTGGTGGAAGGCGTGCAGGGCGCCGCCGTAGACCGTGAGACGCCAGTCGACGCCCGCTGCCCGCATCTCGGCGGTGAACGCGTCCCGTTGCGCGGGCGACATGATCGGGTCCTCCGAACCGACCCCGGCCCACACCGGGCAGCGGATGCGCGCCGCCTCGCCCGGCCGGCCGGTGATCAGCCCGTTGACCGTCGCGATCGCGCGCAGGTCGACGCCGTCACGCCCGAGTTCCAGCGCGATCGCGCCGCCGGTGCCGTAGCCGACGGCGGCGATCCGGTCGGGGTCGGTGCGCGGTTCGGCGCGCAGCACGTCGAGCGCCGCGTGGCCGATGTCCCGCATCCGGTCGGGGTCGGCGAGCAGCGGCAGGCAGCGGGCCAGCATCTCCTCGGGGTCGTCCAGATAGCGTCCGCCGTGGAGGTCGAAGGCCAAGGCCACGTATCCCAGTTCGGCGAGCGCGTCGGCCCGGCGGCGCTCGACGTCGCTGAGCCCCGTCCCCTCGGGCCCGACCAGCACCGCGGGCCGGGGGCCGGTACCGGCCGGGAGCGCGAGGTGCCCGGTCATCGTCAAACCGTCGGCCTGATACTCGACCGTACGCGTCGTCATCGTCGTCATCGTCGTCATGAGACGGACGGTAGTGATCGGCGAGCCCGGTCCGGCCGGTGTTCTGCCACTGGCAGAACAGCGCGGGCGGCCCTCCGGCCGGCCGCTTCGGGGGCCGGCGGGCGGCGGCCTGCTACGAGGCGTTCGGCCGGGGTCTCCCCGTCGGGCGCCGCGCTTGGGCGGCCGGTCGGTTCGGCGGCGACGGCGAGGTGTTCGCGGCTGTGCCGGGACAGGTCGGTGCCCTGGCCCCAGACCGGGGGTCTTCCCGCCCTCAGGCCACGGCGGGCGTGCCGGACCCGGTCGGGTGGCCGTGCCTGCTGAACTGGGCGCGGTACGCGCTCGGGGTGAGGCCGGTGCGGCGGACCAGGTGGGCGCGCAGGGAGTCGGCGGTGCCCAGGCCGCAGGCGGCGGCCACCTGGTCCATGGGCAGCCGGGTGGTCTCCAGCAGCTCCTTGGCCCGCTCGATGCGCTGGTGCAGCAGCCACTGCAACGGGCTGACCCCGCTCTCGGCCTGGAACCGGCGGGTGAGGGTGCGCACCGAGACACCGGCGTGCCGGGCCAGGTCGGTCAGGGTGAGCGGCTTGTCCAGGTTGCGCATCGCCCAGCCGCGGGTGTCGGCGCAGGCGGTGCCGCGCTCGGGCGGCAGCGGGGTCTGGGTGAACTGGGTCTGCCCGCCGGGCCGGACCGGGGCGACCAGGGCGAGCCGGGCGACCTCGTTGGCGACGGCGGCGCCGTAGTCGGTGCGGACGATGTGCAGGCACAGGTCGATCCCGGCGGCGTAGCCGGAGGCGGTGAGGAACGGGCCGTCCTGGACGAACAGGACGTCACCCTGGAGGTCGATGTCGGGGTGGCGGCGGCGCAGCTCCCCGGCCAGCGCCCAGTAGGTGGTGGCCTTGCGGCCCTTGAGCAGGCCCGCCTCGGCGAGCGAGAAGGCGCCGGAGCAGATGGAGGCGATGCGCTTGCCCGCCGCCGCGGCCTCGCGCAGCGCCTCCACCACCCGCGGGTCCGGCGACAGGGGCCGGCCGGTGCCCGCGACGATCACGGTGTGCGCCTCGCGCAGCGCCTCCAGGCCGTGCGGCACGTACAGGTCCAGCGTGCCGGTGGTGGGCATGGGGCCGGGCTCGGGCGCGCAGATCACGACCTCGTAGCCCGGCTCGCCGTCGACCCGCACCTTGTCGAGGAGCAGCTCGGGGATGGCGAGGTTGAACATCGACACGGGCGGGGACGCGACGACGGCGACACGCAGCATGGCCAGAACCTCCGGATGCATGGCATTCAGGTCACTACTGTAGGCCGGAAATGATCAGCACCATGGCCGCATGCCGAACGGAAAGACTCTGACCAGCCCCGAACTGACCGGCCAACAGGAGGAAAAGGGCGCCGCGCCGGTGCTCACCCTCGTGGCGGCCATCCTCGGGACCGCCCTGATCACCCTGGACTCGACCATCGTGACCGTCGCCCTCCCGGCGATCGGCTCCTCCCTCGGCGGCGGGATGTCCGGCCTCCAGTGGGTGGTGGACTCCTACACCCTCGCCCTGGCCGCGCTCATGCTGTCCACGGGCGCCTTCGCGGACCGCGCGGGGGCGAGTCGCGCGTACGCCCTGGGCATCACGGTGTTCACGCTCGCCTCGGCGGCCTGCGGGCTGGCACCGGGCCTGCCGGCGCTGATCGGCGCGCGAACGGTGCAGGGGGTGGCGGCGGCCGTGGTGCTGCCCGCCTCGCTGGCCCTGGTGCGCCAGGCCTACCCGGATCCGGCCCGGCGCGGCCGGGCGGTGGCCACCTGGGCGGCGGGCAGCTCGACGGCGCTGGCCCTCGGTCCGGTGGCGGGCGGGGTGCTGACCACCTGGTGGGACTGGCGGGCGATCTTCTTCGTCAACCTGCCGCTGGGCGTGGCCGCGCTGGTCCTGCTGGTGCGCGCCCCCCGTTCGGCGCGCCGCCCGGCGCCGCTGGACGTGCCGGGCCAGGCGACGGCCGTGCTCGCCCTGACCGCGCTGACGTTCGCGGTGATCGAGGGCGGTACGGCGGGCCTCGTCTCCGGTGCCGTGGCCGTGGCCGCCGCCGTCGCGTTCGTACGGATCGAGACGCGGCGACCGCACCCGGTGGTGCCGCTCGGCCTGTTCCGCGACCGGACGGTGCGGCTGGCCGTGGCCACCGGGTCGGCGTCCAGCGTGGCGTTCTACGGGATGGTCTTCGTGTTCTCGCTGTTCTTCCAGCAGGTGCAGGGCCGTTCGGCGCTCGCCGCCGGGCTGCTGTTCCTGCCGATGACGGGGCTGATCGCGGGGACGAACGTGGTGGCGGGCCGGCTCGCGGGGCGCTACGGCGCCCGGGTGCCGCTGCTGACCGGTCAGGCGCTCGCGGTGGCGGGCCTGCTGGCCCTGTTCACCGTGGACGCCGGGACCCCGGCCGCGGTGGTGGCCGTGCTGCTGGTGCCGATGGCCGTCGGCGTCGCGCTGGCCATCCCGGCCCTGACCACCGTGCTGCTGGACGCCGTGCCGGCCGAGCGGACGGGGGTGGCCGCCGGCGTGCTCAACGCGGCCCGGCAGGTGTCCGGCGGGCTCGGGATCGCGGTGTTCGGTGCCCTGGTGGACGGCGGTTTCGCCGCCGGACTGCGGGCGAGCCTGACCGTGGCGGCGGCCCTGCTCGCCGTGACGTTCCTGCTGGGCTGCCGCCGGGTCACCGCTCCGGCCGCCCGCTGAACCACCGGGGCGGCCGGGCTGCCGCTACGCCCGCCCGCTGAACCACCCGGCCCGGCGGGCTACCGCTCCAGCCGTCCGTTGAACCGCCGGGGCAGGCCGAGGGGGTTGTCGTCCTTCAGCTCGGCCGGCAGCAGTGCCTCGGGCGAGTTCTGGTAGACGACCGGCCGCAGCCACCGCTCGATGGCGGTGCCGCCCACGGAGGTCGAGGTGGAGGTGGTCGCCGGGTAGGGCCCGCCGTGGTGCTGGGCCGGTGCCACGGCCACCCCGGTCGGCCAGCCGTTGACCAGGACCCGCCCGGCCAGCGGGGTCAGTTCGGCGAGCAGCTCCGGTCCCCGGCCCTGGCCCGCGGCCTCCCCCGAGGAGAGCTGGACCGTCGCCGTGAGGTTGCCCGGGAGCCGGGACAGGACGGCCTTGGCCTCCTGCTCGTCGGCGTAGCGGGCCACCACCGTGACCGGCCCGAAGCACTCCTCCAGGAGCAGGTCGTGGTCGCCCTCCTCGGTGAGCCTGGCCGCCGGCACGGTGAGGAAGCCCGCGCTGACGGTGTGCTCGCCGCCCTCGCCCGGGGTGACGGGCGCGTCCACGTCGGGCAGCTCGGCGCGTTCGGCCACACCGGCGATGAAGTTGTCCCGCATGCGGTGGTCGAGCAGGACTCCGGCGTCGGTGCCGGCGACGGCGTCGGCCAGCGACTTCACCAGCTGGTCGCCGGCCCCGCCGGAGGGCACCAGCACCAGGCCGGGCTTGACGCAGAACTGGCCGACGCCGAGGGTCATCGACCCGGCGAGTCCGCCGCCGATCTCCTCGGCCCGCTCGGCCGCGGCGGCCTCGGTCACCAGGACCGGGTTCAGCGAGCCGAGTTCGCCGTGGAACGGGATCGGCACCGGGCGCGCGGCGGCGGCGTCGAACAGCGCCCGGCCGCCGCGGACGGAGCCGGTGAAGCCGGCCGCGGCGACCAGCGGGTGCTTGATCAGTTCGATGCCCGCCTGGAAGCCGTGCACCAGGCCGACGACGCCCTCGGGGATGCCGTGCTCGGTGGCGGCCCGGCGCAGCACCTCGGCGACCCGCTCGGACAGCGCCGGGTGGTCGGGGTGGGACTTGACCACGACGGGGCAGCCCGCGGCGAGCGCGCTCGCGGTGTCGCCGCCGGCGACGGAGAAGGCGAAGGGGAAGTTGGAGGCGGAGTAGACGGCGACGACGCCGAGCGGCACCTTGTAGCGCCGCAGGTCCGGCACGGGCGGGGTCGCGGTGGCGTCGGGGTGGTCGATGACGACGTCCAGGAAGGCGCCCTCGTCGACGATGTCCGCGAAGGCCCGCAACTGGTAGGCGGTACGGGCGAGTTCGCTGGCCAGCCGGACCTGGCCGAGGGCGGTCTCGGCGTCGGCGGTGTCGACCAGGGGGTCCCGGGCCGCGTCCAGGCCCGCGGCGGCCGAGCGCAGGAAGGCGGCGCGGACGGCGCGGTCGGCGAGCGCCTCGCGCGCCGCGTGCGCCGCCCGGACGGCCGCGTCCACCTCCTGGGCTGTGGCCTCGGCCGCAACCTGTTCGCGCTGCTTCCCGGTGCGCGGGTCGACACTCCAGACTGGTGCTGCTGCCACCGCGGGTCCCTCCAAAAGGCCGCACTGATTGAACCTGTGCGTCACCCATCAGCCGCGTTCGATATACTGAACACTGTCTCTGATGATGAACGCTGCTCGGAGACTATATATCTCAGGTCCTCGTCGAACGAAGGGGTCAAGGGCGATGACGGCAGGCGACGCAGGGGGCGGGGCGCAGGTCAAGTCCGCGGTACGGACCGTGGAACTGCTCGAGTACTTCGCCGGCCGGCCCGGCATGCACTCCCTCGCGGCCGTCCAGGAGGCCGTGGGCTATCCCAAGTCCAGCCTGTACATGCTGCTGCGCACACTGGTGGAGCTGGGCTGGGTGGAGACGGACGCCACGGGCACGCGGTACGGCATCGGGGTGCGGGCGCTGCTCGTGGGCACCTCCTACATCGACGGCGACGAGGTGGTGGCCGCCGCCCGCCCGACCCTGGACCGGCTCTCCGACGACACCACGGAGACCATCCACCTCGCCCGGCTCGACGGCACCAACGTGGTCTACCTGGCCACCCGCCAGTCCCAGCACTACCTGCGCCCCTTCACCCGGGTCGGCCGCCGGCTGCCCGCCCACTCCACCTCCCTCGGCAAGGCGATCCTCGCCACCTACACCGACGAGCAGGTGCGCAAGCTGCTGCCGGAGACGCTGCCCGCGCTCACCGAGCACACCATCACCGACCGGGAGCGGCTCATCGAGGAGCTGCGCCAGGTCCGGGAGCAGGGCTTCGCGGTCGACCGCGAGGAGAACACGCTGGGCCTGCGCTGCTTCGGCGTGGCCATTCCCTACCGCACGCCCGCCCGGGACGCCATCAGCTGCTCGGTCCCGGTGGCCCGGCTGACCCCGGCCCACGAGCAGATGATCAAGGACGCGCTGTTCGACGCGCGCGACCGGCTGACGCTGGCGACCCGCCGGCTGTGAGCCGGCCGGGCTGAGGTATGCCGTCGTGGGACGGCGCGCCTAGGCTCGGTCGCATGGAGATCGCGTTGCGCGCCGTCCGGGACAGCGACGTGCCGGTGTTCCGCCGCCAGATGACCGACCCGGAGGCCGTCCGGATGGCCGCCTTCGGGCCGGAGGGCGCCACCGGTCCGGAATCCTTCGCGGCGTACTGGCGGCGCCTGCGCGCCGGCCGCGCCGTCCTGCGCACGGTCCTGGCCGACGGGGCCGTGGCGGGCAACGCGCTGGTGTACGGGGAGGCCGGCGAGCGCGAGGTGTCGTACTGGATCGGCCGCGCGTACTGGGGCCGGGGCGTGGCGACGGCCGCGCTGCGGGCCCTGCTCACCGAGGTCCCCGAACGCCCGCTGTACGCCCGGGCGGCGGCCGACAACACGGGCTCGCTGCGCGTGCTGGCCAAGTGCGGCTTCCGGGAGACGGCCCGCGCCCGGGGGTTCGCGAACGCGCGGGGCCGGGAGATCGAGGAGGTCGTGCTGGTGCTGGAGGGCGGGCCGGACGGCCGCCCTCGGGCCGCCGCTTCCTGAGAGCCGGATGAAAAAGCGGGGCGTACGGGAACGATCGGCACCGGTCCGGTCGTCTTCCGTGCGGGATGAACAAGACGATCAGGCGGGCGTCCGTCTTCGCGCTGCTGCTCGTGCTCGCCCTGCTGGTCAGGGCGACATGGCTGCAGTTCTACGACGGCCAGGCCCTCGCGGACGACAAGGACAACCGGCGGAACGTGATCGCGACGTACTCGCGTCCCCTGGGGAACATCATCGTGGCCGGGGAGGCGATCACCGGTTCCGCGCGGACGAAGGGAAGCGATCTCGCGTACAAGCGCACGTACACGGACGGCGAGCTGTACGCGGCGGTGACGGGCTACGCCTCGCAGGCCTACGCCCCCACCCAGCTGGAGGGCATCTACACGGACCTGCTCAACGGCACGGACACCAAGCTCAAGACGGTGATGGACACCGTCACCGGCGAGCGCCCCGAACCGGGCAACGTGCTCACGACGATCGACCCGGCCGTGCAGAAGGCGGGCTATCGCGCGCTGGGCGACAAGAAGGGCGGGGCCGTCGCGATCGACCCGAAGACCGGGAAGATCCTCGGGGCGGTCTCGACGCCGTCGTACGACCCCTCCACGCTCACCGACGCGAACACCGCGGGCAAGGCGTGGAAGGCGCTCAACGCGGACGAGGACAAGCCGCTCACCAACCGCGCGCTGCGCCAGCCGCTGCCGCCGGGCTCGACGTTCAAGCTGGTCGTCGCCGCGGCGGCGCTGGAGGACGGGCTGTACGAGAACGTGGACCAGCCCACCGACAGCCCCGACCCGTACATCATGCCGGGCACGGTGCGGCCGCTGGAGAACGAGAACAAGTCGGCGCCGTGCGAGAACGCCTCCATCCGGGTCGCCCTGCGCTACTCCTGCAACAACGTCTTCGGTCACATGGCCGTCGAGCTGGGACAGGACAAGGTCAAGGAGATGGCCGAGAAGTTCGGCTTCAACGACGGCGAGCAGGACGTGCCGGTGCGCGCCTACCCGAGCGTCTACCCCTCCGGCATGGACAAGGCGCAGACGGCCCTGTCGGGCATCGGCCAGTTCGACGTCACGGCCACCCCGCTCCAGATGGCCATGGTGTCCGCGGCCATAGCCAACGGCGGCAAGCTGGTCTCGCCGCACATGGTCTCGCGGATCACCGACAGCGGCGGTGACGTGCTGAAGGACTACGACGACGACACCGACACCTCGGAGATCATCAGCGCCGGCACCGCCGAGCAGCTCCAGTCGGCGATGGAGACGGTGGTGAAGGACGGTACGGGCACGAACGCGCTGATCGACGGGGTGACCGTCGGCGGCAAGACCGGTACCGCTCAGCACGGCGAGAACAACAGCAAGACGCCGTACGCCTGGTTCACCTCCTACGGCAAGTCGGACGCCAACGGCAAGGAGGTGGCCGTCGCGGTCATGGTGGAGCAGTCCGACGCGGCCCGCTCCGAGGTGAGCGGCAACGGCCTGGCGGCGCCGGTGGCGCGGGCCATGATGCAGGCGGCACTGAAGTAGCACCGCCCGTGGCGCCCCGGCAGGGGGCGGGGCGCCACCCACTCCCCCGGCTCGTCCGGCGCGGATTCCCCCTCCTTCTCCCCTCTTGGTGAACCCTTTTCGGATCGTTTCCGTGTTCCCTCAGTAGGTTCGGTCGGTCATACGGTGTCCGACCCCCCGTACGAGAACACGTAAACGATCACTGCTACGCTTCCGGATCTCCGTCCGGGCCTCCCTGGACCCTCGCATGTCATTCACATGACACTCGCCTCCAGAGCGCGCATCGAGAAGAGGTCACCCGTGGGCACAGTCGTCGACGACGCCGCCTCCGTGGAGTTCCATGCCTTCTTCGAACGGCACTACGCCGAACTGTCCCGGCTCGCCCACCTGTTGACCGGCGAGGCGGACGCCGCGGACGACCTGGCGGCGGACGCGCTGCTGGCGCTGTGGCACCGCTGGGACCGGGTGCGCGCCGCCGACCGGCCGGTGGCGTACGCGCGGGGCGTGGTCGCCAACCTGGCCCGTACCCGCATCCGCGGCGCGGTGCGCGAGCGGCGGCGGATCGCGCTGTTCTGGCCGCGCGGCGAGGAGCGGACCGAGAACCCGGACGTCGCCGGTGTGGTGGACGTCCAGGAGGCCCTGCGCGGGCTGCCGTTCCGGAAACGGGCGTGTGTGGTGCTCCGGCACGCGTTCGACCTGTCCGAGAAGGACACCGCGCTCGCGCTGGGGATCTCGGTGGGTACGGTTAAGAGCCAGACGTCCAAGGGCATGGCCGAACTCCAGCGGCTGCTCGGCCCGCAGGGCGACCCGCGGCGGGTGCGCGCGGCGATGGCGGCCCGGGGCGGCGAGAGCGGAGGAAGGAACCGATGAGGCGGCAGGACGTGCACGACGAGCTGCGCGCCCGGCTGCACGAGGCGGCCGGCGCCCACGAACCGGACCGCGCGCGCATCCTGGCCCGGGTGGAGCGCGGCATGGCCGAGCCGTCCGGCCCCGGCCACCGGGCCGTGCGCCCGCCGGTGGCGGGCTGGTTGCGGGTGGCCTCCGCGACGGCCGCGGTGGCCGGTGTGCTCGCGGTCGGGGGCTACGCGGTGGCGTCCGCCGTCCGGGACGAACCGCCGGCCCGGCGGTCGGCGGCGGTGTCACCGACGCCCAGCGCGGCACCGGAGCGCTCCACGGCCCCGGCAGCCCCCGCTCCCCCGACGCGCCCGGCGCCCGGCGAGACCGGCGGCGGGCCGTCCCGCACACCCTCCTCCTCCCCTTCCTCGCCCTCCTCCGCCACTCCCGGGACCAGCGCCCCGGCCGTTCCGCCGCCGGCCCGCGCCGAACGGAACGGCCCCCTGTGGTCGGACGGTTCGGTGGACCCGCACAGCAACGACTTCTGGGCGCAGAGCAATCTGACCCTGAAGACGTCCGTGCCGCTTAGGTCGCTCACCGTCGAGCTGAGGATCGCCCAGACCGGCGGGGTGACCTCCACGGGCGCCTGGCGCTCGCTGCCCGAGGCGGACTTCGCCCAGGGCGTCGTGGAGCGGGACGGGTTCGTCGTCTACACCTGGACGCTCAAGCCGGGGCGTACGGTACCGGCGGGCGAGTGGGTGTTCGCCGGGCAGTACGACCACGCCCGCGGGGGGCGGGACGCCAAGGACGACGGCTATGTCATGACGGGGGCCGCCGCCGGGCACACCTACACGGTGACCGGCGACTTCGCCCCGCACGACCGCTCCTGAGGCCCGCGGGCCCGGACGTCAGGAGACGAAGTACGTCGGGTTCGGCAGCTTGTAGGTGCGGTCGGCGTAGCCGCCCCCGAAGTCCGAGTACTGGTCGCCGAAGTTGGCGATGATCTCGTAGCCGAGGTCCTGCTCGATGTGCTTGCGCGTGGCGGACTTGAACTGGACCGTGGTGCACTTCCAGTTGCCCGGGGTGGCACAGCCCTTCAGGTAGGCCGGCGGGTTGGCCTTGTCCTTGAGGAACATGTGGGCGGTGTCGAGGTTGACGTCGGCGCCGACCTTCTTCAGGTTCGCCACCGCGGCGGCACGGCGGGCCTCGCCCAGACCGGTGTTGTAGAAGACCTCGACGCCCTTGGCGTCGGCGTAGCGCACCAGTTCCGGGCTGCCGAAGACGGCCGGGCGGTCGGCCCGGTCGACGTACGCGTTCCAGTCGGCGTCGTCGTAGGTGTAGTTGGTGCGCTTCTCGTAGTCCAGGCTGAGCAGCAGCGTGTCGTCGATGTCGAAGACGACGGCCGGCTTCTCGCCCCGGTGGTGGGCCTTGCGGGCGGCCTTGTCGATGTAGCTCTTGGCGTCGGCGTCTATCCGCGCCAGGTCCCGGGCGTACGGGCTGTCCGGGGACGCCTGGTAGACGCCCTTGGCGTCGAGGGTGGTGCCGTAGTAGGCGTCGATGTCCTTCACCAACTGGCCGATGTTGTACGGCTCGTGGGTGGAGTTGGCGGTCGACTGGCCGGCGGTGGCCGGGCCCGCGCCGTACAGCGCCGCGCCGGCGACGGCACAGGCGGCGCCGGCCGCGAGGGCCCTGAGGGACTTCCGCATGGTTCTCCGATCCGGTGGATGAGAGTGATGTACCAGGTCGGAGACTGTCTACGCGCATCACATCGAGAGTGCGAGCCCTGTTACCCGATCGATATACGATCCGCTTTCCTCGGGCGCCAGTCGCCGAGGTAGGCGGCCGGGGTGTGCGACGCCGCCTCGGCGTCGGTGAGCTGGGGCCGGTTGGCCGGAACGGTGACCACCGCGCCCGGACCGGAGTTGCGGTACTCGCCGAAGCGCATGGACTGCCAGGGGTAGGCCTCCCGCATGTCGGCGTAAGGAGCCACCGGGTCGATGCCGGGCCCGATGACGCTGTCCCGGACGACCAGCGCGGGCCGGGCCGTGGTCTCGCTCGACGGCACCCACGGCCGGGCCAGCTTGTACGCCCCGTCGGCCGCGCCGGAGGTGAACCGGCAGCGCACGGCGAGCATGCCGTGCGGGTTGGCCCGGGCGGTGGAGGGCGCGAAGACGAAGCCGTAGGGCGGGGCGGACAGGTCGGTACGGTCCAGGGTGCGGAAGCGGCAGTGCTCGTACACGGCGGTGGCCCGCCCGAAGACGAAGTCGACGTCGCCCTCGATGTGGCAGTGGGCGTAGTACTGCCGGGCGAAGACGGACAGGGCGGTGGAGTCGGCGTACAGGGTGTCTTGGTGGCCGAGGAAGCGGCAGTGCCAGAAGGCGTTCCGGTCGCCCTGTGCCTTGAGGGCGACGGCCTGGGTGCCGGTGGTGCCGGGGTGGCCGGCGCGCAGCCAGTCGTTGGCGAAGGTGATCCAGCGGGCGGTGAACCCGTCGGCCTGGACGGTGGTCGTGGCCGAGCCGCTGGTGCCGTGGGTGCCGCCGCCGGGCTTGGGGGTGCCGGCCGCGTTGTCGTAGACGATCACCACGTCCCGCGGGTCCCCGGAGGCGCCGATCCAGGTCATCTCCGTACGGCCGGCGTCGACGGCGACCGTCTCGCGGTAGGTGCCGGGCGCGATGACCAGGGTCCGGCCGGTGCCGGTGGCGGCGGTCACCGCGGCCTGGACGGAGGTGAAGTCGCCCCGGCCGTGCGGGTCGACGTACAGGGTGCCCGGGGTGCGGCGGCGGTCCGGGGAGCCGTGACGGCCGAACGGGCGGGTGCGGGCGTGTGCGGGGGCCGGGGTCAGGGCGAGCGCGGCGGCGGCGCCGGTGCCCGCGGTGAGCAGGGCCCTTCTGGTCAGGGTCATGGGAGTCCTCCCTCTCGGGCGGCCGGGGCGGGGGCGCCCCGGCCGGGAACGGGTCAGCGCAGGCGTCCGGCGCCCGCGTGGCGGCCGACGATGCCGGGGACGGCCCGCGGCCGGTCGACCCGGGTACGCAGCTCAGGCGTCCAGCCGGCCCCCGACCGGAGGGTCTCGCCGGGCACCTCGGCGTTGTGGACGGCGAGGAGGTCCACCGGCCGGCCGTTGACGTAGTTGTCGGCGGCGGTGACCGGCGCGTCCTTCCACTTCTTCAGCACCGAACCGGCCCGGACGCCGTCCGGCAGGGTGAACGCGTTGTGCTCGGCCACGAGTTGGGACTCCATGCCGATGCCGTAGGTGTAGGAGTAGCCGTCACCGGCGACGAAGTGGTTGTTGTAGGAATCCACCTGCCCGAAGCGGACGCGCGGGGCCCGCTCGACCAGGTTCCGGAACAGGTTGTGGTGGAAGGTGACCTTCAGGTGCCCGCGGTCGACGGCGGCGGTGGCCGCGCTGTCGCTGTTGCCGATGAGGATCGTCTTGTCGTGGTCCTCGAAGACGTTCCAGGAGGCGGTGACGTAGTCGGAGCCCTTGACGACGTCCAGCTCGCCGTCGTGCCGCTGGTAGGTCCGGCCGTAGTACGACGGCAGGGAGCTGTCCGGGTGGTCGCCGTCGGTGAAGGTGTCGTGGTCGATCCACACATGGGTCGAGCCGTGCACCACGGCGCTGTCGTACTCGGAGTTCCAGTTGCCGTCGGCGGTGTCGGTCGGGTCCCACTGCGGGAAGCAGTCGAGGGGGCTCTCGAAGGCGAGGTTGCGCACGATGACGTTGTCGACGCCCTTGATCTGGAGGCTGGCGCCCTTGAACCCGGCGTCGCGACCGACGCCGACGATGGTGGTGTTGGCGGGGACGGCCGCCTTGATGGAGGCGTCCTGGCGGGCGGCGGAGGCGCGGCGCAGGCCCTCGGGGCTGTCGTCGGGCTCGGCGTCGAGGGTCCTGGTGCGGCCCCACACCGCCGGGTCATAGGTCTTCAGATAGGCGGCGAAGTCGTAGCCGGGCACGGCGAAGGAGTCGCAGCCCGGGCCGTCGGCGTCGAGGGTGCCCTGCACCCGGACGATCTTCGGCGCGCTGCCGCCGTCGGCGAGGGCGGCCTTGAACTGCTCCCAGGTGGTGACGGTGTACACATGCGCGGGGTCGGCGGCGGCCCCGCCGGTCGTCCCGGTGCCGTACGCGGCCCAGCCGTCCCGGGCGGGGAGCACCTGCCGGTCGGGGCCGGGGTGGTGGGCGGGGTGCGCGGACGCGGTGCCGGTGACGGCGAGGACGAGGGCGGTGGCGCCCACCAGTGCACTCATGACCCGTCCATGACATCTCTGTGTACGCACTGTGCGGCTCTCCTCAATGGCTCGGTGGCTCGATGAATCGGTGGCTCGGTTGCCCGACGGCTCGGTGACAGGGGTGACTCGGTGGCGCGTCAGGACGCGGGGGCGTCCGGCCAGGTGATCCAGGACGCCGGGACGTCCTCGTCCAGCCGGCGGACGTCGCGGCGGGCCAGTACCCGGGTGCGCAGCAGCTCGCGCGCCACGAGCCGCGCCACGGCGAGGGCGCCCGGCGGGTTGAAGTGCGTGTTGTCCTGCTCGGTGGCGGTCCAGTTGAAGTAGGTCTTCGTCCCCTCCGCCCCGAGCCGCTGCCACAGCGCGAGCGACAGCGCCTGGAGGTCGAGCAGCGGGACCCGCTCCGCCTCGGCGAGCGCCCGCATGGCCGCCGGATAGTCGCCGTGGGTGGGCTGGGCGGTGCCGTCGGGGCCGAACCGGCGGCGCTCCACGGAGGTGGCGAGGACGGGCCGGGCGCCCCGGGACCGGGCGCCGTCCAAGTACAGCCGCAGATACCGCTGGTACGACGTCCACGGCTCGGTGTAGCGGGTGGGGTCGGTGGCCTTCTCGTCGTTGTGCCCGAACTGGACGACCAGGAGGTCCCCGGGCCGGATCACGGCGAGGACGGCGTCCAGCCGGCCCTCGTCGACGAAGCTCTTCGAACTCCGGCCGTTGACCGCGTGGTTGGCGACCGTCAGGTCCTTGTGGAGGAAGAAGGGCAGTGCCATGCCCCAGCCGGTCTCAGGAGCGGCGTCGGCGTACTTCTGGGCGGCCGTCGAATCACCGGCGATGTAGAGGGTCCGCGCCTCTTTCCCGGACCGCCCGGCCAAGGGGACGGCGGCGACAGCGGCGGACGTGACCTGTCTGCGCGTAAGGGACACAACCTGCGCCTTTCACATACGTTGTCCGACAAGGGGCGCGGGGAACCGCGCGACCGGCCCGTGACCGGGCGGCGGCTCCCCACCACCGCGACCACCCGGAACCTCAGTGGTTCTCCTTCCAGTCCTGCTGGGCCTTGTTGAGCTGATCGGCCAGCAGGTCCAGGAACTCCTTGGCGCTCATCTTGCCGAGCAGCACCTTCTGGAAGTTCGGCTCGTTGTCGGCCTTGGAGATGGTGTTCCAGTCGGGCAGGTAGTACGGCAGCTGCACGATCTTCGTGCCGGCCCCGTCCAGCGCCTCGGCCGCCAGCTTCGCCGGCTCGTTCGCCCGCACCCAGGCGTCACGCGCGGCCTCCGTGTTGGCCGGCACCGACCCGGCCGACTCGTTCCACTTGCTGTTGGCCTCGTGGGAGGCGGCGAACTCGATGAACTTCCAGGCGGCGGCCTTGTTCTCGCCGGACTTGAACAGGGCGAGCCCGTCGACCGGGTTGGAGACCTGCACCCGTGTCCCGTCGTCCAGGGTCGGGCTGGGAATGCCCCGGAACCTGCCCTTCAGCGCCTTCTCGTGGTCGGCGTAGGAGCCCAGGTTGTGGCTGAGCATCCCGATGGTGCCGGAGTCCCACTGGGCGACCATCTTGGTGAAGTCGTTGTTGACGTCGGCGGACGGGGTGTTCTTCTTGTACAGGCCGGTGTACTTCTCCAGCGCGGCCACGTTCTTCGGGTCGTTGACGGTGGTCTTGTCGCCGTTCCAGAAGGACGTGATCCCGCTCTGCCCGTACATCGCGTCCAGGGCCTGGGCGATGGAGCCGTCACCGCCGCGGATGGTGTACCCGAAGGCGTTCTTGCCCTTGTCGGTGAGCTTGTCGGCGGCCTTGTAGAACTTCGTCCAGGTGGTCGGCGGCTCCAGCCCGGCCGCGCGGAACAGGTCGGTGCGGTACCACAGCGTGCCGTTGTTCGCGGACGTCGGCACGGTGTACGTCCTGCCGTCCCCGCCGGCCGCCTTCACGCTCTCCAGGAACTTGGCGTTGAGCCTGCCCTTGAGCGGGCTGCCGGCGAGCCGCTCGTCCAGCGGCTCCAGCGCGCCCTGCGCGGCGACCTCGGCCAGCATCGCCGTGCCGACGCCGCCGACGTCCGGCAGGCCGCCGCCCTGGATGGCGGTGTCGTACTTGGACTGCGCGCTCGCGGCGGGCACGCCGACGTACTCGACCTTGATGTCGGGGTACTTGTGCTCGAAGTCGGCGATGATCTCCTTCCAGATGTCGGTGCGGACACCGCCGTTGTTGTCCCAGAAGGTGATCGTGCCCGTGCCGGAGCCCTCGTCGCCCTTCCCGCCCGCGCTGCCGCTGCCGTCGTCGCCGCAGGCGGTGGCGGTCAGCGCGAGGGCGGAGCCCAGGGCCACGGCCAGGGCGGCGCGCCTGCTTCTGCGGATGCTGCTCTTCATTGGTCGGCTCTCTTCTGCTGGTTCGTGCGGGGACAGGGGGTGTGGGGGCGGTGCGACGTCGCGGCCAGGACGGCGCCCGGGCGGGGCAGGCGCTTGCCGGGGATGTGCGTCATCGCGGCTCCCAACAGGGCTTCTCGGGCGGCTACAGGGGCGTGATCCGGAACCGGGCGAAGGTCGCCGAGCCCGCGTGCCCGGGTCCCTCGGGCGCGGTGGCGAACAGGCCGAGCAGGGCGCCGACCCAGCGCCAGGGCGTGGCCGCGAAGACCGGACCGGAGGGGCAAAAACCGTCCCCGACGTCGTAGGAGAACCGGCAGCGCGCCCCGGGTCCGGCCTCGATCCGCAGCCGCGCCCGGCCCTCGGGCGCGACGCACGGCACCCCGGCGTCGCGCTCCCGCTCGGCGACCGCCTCCGCGAACCGGTGCACGAGCCGCACCATGCCGTCGGCGCCACGCTCCAGCCCGATCCAGCAGAAGGCGTCCCCGAGCACCACGAGTCCCGCGCGGGCACCCGGCTCGCCGGCGTCCAGCCGCAGCTCGGCCTCGACCGCGCTCGGCAGTCCGGGCAGCCGCTGGGTGAGCACGTTCGGCAGTTTCCGCGGGTCGTGGGCGTCGGCCGAGCGGACGCAGGTCAGCCGCAGCCCGTCCCCGGAGTGCTGGGTGGCCCAGCCGTCGCCGGGGTTGGCGGTCCACTGCCACTGCCGGCCGTACCGGCCGCCGGGAAAGTCGTCGTCGGTGGCGGGCGCGGCGGGCGGCTGCGCCGGCAGCGCGGGCCTGCGGTGTACGGCGACGGGGGCGCCCTCGTCCCCGATGACCGGCCAGTGGTCCCTGCCCCAGCGCATCGGCTGGAGGTGGACCACCCTGCCGTAGGGGCCGCGCTGCTGGAAGTGCAGGAACCAGTCCTCGCCGGCCGCGGTGCGCACCCAGCCGCCCTGGTGGGGGCCGTTGACGTCGGTGTCCTTCTGCTCCAGCACGATCCGCTCCTCGTACGGTCCGAAGAACCCGCGCGAGCGGAACGCGCCCTGCCAGCCGGTCTCCACTCCCCCGGCGGGGGCGAGGATCCAGAACCAGCCGTCGTGCCGGTAGAGCTTGGGCCCTTCGAGGGTGAACCAGCCGGGGATGCGGTCGCCGTCGATGATGACCTTGCCCTCGTCGAGCAGCGAGGTGGCGTCGGGGTGCATCCGGTGGCCGGTGAGGCGGTTCTTGACGCCGGAGCGGGACTTGGCCCAAGCGTGCACGAGGTAGGCCTCGCCGGTCTCGTCGTCCCACAGCGGGCACGGGTCGATCAGGCCCTTGCCCGCCTTGACCAGATGCGGCCGGGTCCAGGGGCCCCTGATCTCGGGCGCGTTGACCTGGAAGACGCCCTGGTCGGGGTCGCCCCAGAAGATCCAGAAGCGGTCGTCGTGGTGCCGGATGGACGGCGCCCAGACCCCGCGGTCGTGCCGGGGCAGGGCGTACTCCTCCTCCGGTTCCAGGCGTTCGAGGGCGTGTCCGACGAGGGTCCAGTCGACCAGGTTCCGGGAGTGCAGCAGGGGCAGTCCGGGGGCGCGGCCGAAGCTGGAGGCGGTGAGGTAGAAGTCGTCGCCGACGCGGACCACGTCCGGGTCGGACCAGTCGGCGTTCAGCACCGGGTTGCGGTAGGTGCCGGTCACTGGGCCACCGCCCTGCGGACCAGGGCGGCCACCTCGTCGCGGGCCGGGCGGCCGTCGGCGACGACGGTGACGATCCGGCGCACGACGGTCTCGCCGGGCGCGACGGTCAGCCGCTCGGTGTGCGCCAGCGAGGAGCCCACGCCGGGGTATTCGGCGGCCCGGACGAACCAGGGGTCGCGGCGGGTGTCCTCGGTGGCCCCGGCGAAGACCAGCGTCCAGCCGGCGCCGGCCAGCGCGAGCCAGTCGGCGCGGGTGCCGTGCGCCTCGGCCTCGCCCTCCCGGTCGGCGGTGTAGACCTCGGGGGGCTCGGCCTCCTTGGGGGCCCGCCAGAAGAAGCCGCCGTAGGCCGCGCCGGGCCGGCCGTTGGTGGCGGGGCTGCCGAAGGACAGCGGGCCGGGGGTGACGTTGGTGAGGGAGAAGGTGAAGTCCAGCGCCCAGGCGGCCTCGGTGAGCCCGGTGGCCGCGACCGTGCGGCGCTCGCGCAGCAGCTCGGTGCCGGCGGCAGCCCAGCGCAGCTCCTCCACGAAGCCGTCGGGGTCGCACAGCTGGAAGCCGGTGTGCCGCTGGACGCCGTGGTTGTCCAGTTCGGTCGGCCCCTGGTCGCGCACGAAGGTGCGGCCGCCCCAGAAGTTGTGCCCCTCGACGTCGGGAACGGCGACACCGACACCGAGGTGGTGTACGTGGTCGGCGGGGCTCACCTCGGTGACCGGGGTGCCGGCCAGGGTGGTGACGGGGTGCAGGTAGGGGCGCGGGGCGAGCCGGGCGGGCAGGCCGGGCCGGGTGACGTAGCGGCCGACCGGGCGGCCCGCGGCCCACAGGACCAGGCTGTCGGGGGATGTCATCAGGTGCTCACCTCGTTCGGCAGGGCCCAGGAGGCGCCCAGTTCGGAGTAGAGGGCGAGGGTGTCCGCCGCCGCCGCGACCAAGCCCTCGACGCCGGGCACGATCCGGCGCCGTTCGTCCGGCAGCGACCGCCAGGCGGTGTCCGGCAGGGGTGCCGGGTCGGGGGCGGTGCGGATCGCCTCGACGACCCGCATGAAGGCGCCGGTGTCGTCGGGCGGGACCAGCAGCGCGGTGCCGTGCTCCAGGTGGCCGGCCAGGTTCTCCAGCAGGTCCGTGCGGCCGTGCTCGGTCTCCTCGGGGCCGTGCCCGGAGCGCTGGAGCAGCACCCGGTCCTGCTTGTACCAGAAGGTGATCCGGCCGCGGTCGCCGTGCACCAGCACATACGGGTCCCCGGGGTGCTCGGCGCACAGGGTCGCGGCGACCGTGACCGGTCCGCGCGGGGTGTGCACGCGGACGCAGGAGGTGTCGTCGGACTCGATGGCGTTGGCGCGCAGCAGCTCGGTCTCGATGCCGGTGACGTCCTCGGCGCGGGTGGTGCCGAGCAGGGCGAGGCTGGTGGCGACGGCGTGCGCGAGGGGGTTGGTGAGCACCCCGTCGACCACGTCGGCGCCGTCCAGCCGCCGCCGGCCCGCCCAGGGGGCCCGCCGGTAGTAGGCCTCGTCCCGGGCCCAGGCCCCGGCGGCGCCGACCCCTTTGACCGTGCCGATGGCGCCCTCGGCGATCAGGCGCCGGATCGCGGGCACCGCGTGCGAGCCGAGCGACTGGAAGCCGATCTGGCAGGCCACCCGGGCCTCGGCGACGCCGTCGGCCAGGCGGCGGAACTCGGCGTAGGAGGGCGCGGGCGGCTTCTCCAGCAGCAGGTGCACGCCCCGCGCGGCGGCGGTGAGGGCGAGTGGGGTGTGGGTCGGGATGGGCGTGCAGATCACGGCGATCCGCGCGCCGGTGGTGTCCAGGAGCGCCCCGAGGTCGGCGGACTGCTCGGGTGTGCCCAGGCCGTCGGGGATCTCCGCGCCGGTGAGCGGGGTCAGTTCGCAGATCCCGGCGAGGCGGACCACGCCCCGGGCCTGGAGCCGGCGGATGTTGTCCAGGTGCCAGCGGCCGTGACCGCGGGCGCCCGCGAGGACGACGGGTACGGTCACGGGATCCTCCCCGCGCCCGCGCCGCGCGCCACGGCCCGGTCGGCCACGGCGGCGCTGTCGATCCTCCCGTGCAGGACGGGTGTCCAGCCGACGTCCGCCGTCAGGTCCCGCTCGCCGCCGGAGTTGTAGGCGTTGTGGAGGGCGAGCAGATCGACCGGATAGCTGTTGAACAGGGTGCCGCTCGCGTGCAGCGCGCTGCCGTTCCAGCTCTTGACCAGGTCGGCGGCCTCGACGTGGGCCGGGGTGTGGAAGGCGTTGTTCTCCGCGTAGACGGCGGACTCGGTGGAGACGCCGAGGGAGTAGCGGTAGTCGTCGTCGGCGGTGACCACGTACCGGTTGTCGTACAGGTGCACCTGGCCGAAGCGGACCCGGGGCGCGCGCTGGACGACCGACTCGAACTGGTTGTGGTGCAGGGTGACCCGGAGCCGGCCCCGGTCCCCGGCGGCCGTGTCACTGTTGCCGATGAGCATCGCCTTGTCGTGGCCGGCGAACCGGGACCAGGAGACGGTGATCAGGTCGGAGCCGTCGGTGATGTCCAGCAGGCCGTCGTGGCGCAGGTAGTTGCGGGCGAAGTAGGCGGGTTCCTCCGCGTCCGGGTGGCCCTGGTCGGAGGCGGTGACGTGGTCGACCCAGACGTGGGTGGCGCCGGTCAGCCAGAGGGTGTCGTAGGCGGTCTTCCAGTCGCCGAGGCCGCCGGTGTTGGGCTGCCAGACGGGGAAGCAGTCGTAGGCGTCGCGGAGTTCGAGGTCGCGGACGATGACGTTGTCCGCGTTCCGGACCTGGAGGCTCGCCCCCTTCAGCACCGCGCGGCCGAGGCCGACGATCGTGGTGTTGGAGCCGATCGTGAACCGCACGCGCTCGGCCTGCCGGGCCGCCGAGGCCCGCCGGGCCTCCTCCTGGGGCCCGCTGGGCCTGGCGGAGCCCCAGGTGCGGGGGTCGTAGGCGGCCAGGTAGTCCTTCAGGCGGTAACCGCCGGTGGCGTAGTCGGCGCAGTCCAGCCGGCGGCCGGAGTCGTCGGTGTTGGCGTCGATGGTGCCGGCGATCTTGATGATCTTCGGGGTGTCGCTGCCGCCGTCGAGGGCGCGGACGAGTCCGGCGCGGTCGGTCACCGTGTACACGTGCGCGTCGTCGGCCGCCGCGCCTCCGGTGGTGCCGGTGCCGTACGCCGCCCAGCCGTCGTCGGCGGCGAGGACGTCGCGGCTGATGTCCCGGGCCGTGCCGGCGTGGGCGGGCAGGCAGAACAGGCCGGCCAGGGCCACCGCCGGGAGGAG
The DNA here is from genome assembly GCF_964272715.1 of Streptomyces sp. SudanB182_2057. NCBI lineage: Bacteria > Bacillati > Actinomycetota > Actinomycetes > Kitasatosporales > Streptomycetaceae > Streptomyces > Streptomyces sp. SudanB182_2057. The sequence continues at coordinate 6,309,986 of NZ_OZ186798.1, read as the reverse complement.
GTGACGCGCTCTCATCCCTTCACCGCCCCCGCGCTGAAGCCGGTGATCAGCCACTTCTGGATGAAGGCGAACACGATCACCACGGGCACGGCCGCGATGATGCCGCCCGCCGCCAGGGCTCCGAGGTCGACGCTGTCGGCACTCATCAGGGTGTTCAGGCCGACCGGGATGGTCTGCTTGCCCTGGTCGGAGAGGAACATCAGGGCGAACAGGAAGTGGTTCCAGGCGTGCACGAAGGCGAAGGAGCCGACGGCGATCAGGCCGGGCCGCAGCAGCGGCAGCACCACGATCCGGAAGCCGGTCAGGCGGTTGCAGCCGTCCACCCAGGCGGCCTCCTCCAGGGAGTAGGGCACGTTCCGGATGAACCCGCTGATCAGGATCATCGACAGCGGCAGCTGGAAGACGGTCTCGGCGATGACCACGCTGCCCAGCGAGTTGATCATGCGCAGGTTGGCGAAGATCTGGAACAGCGGCACCAGCAGCAGCGCGCCGGGGACGAACTGCGAGCACAGCAGCGCCAGCATGAAGCCGCGCTTGAGCCGGAAGTCGAAGCGGGCCAGCGCGTAACCGCCGGCCAGCGCGACGACGGTGGTCAGCACCAGGGTGGCCAGGCCGACGTAGACGCTGTTGGTGAAGTAGGTGCCGAAGCTGCGTTCGGTCCACACCTTCTCGAAGTGCTCGAAGGTCATCGGCCAGGGCACCAGCGAGGTGGAGCCGGCCGGGCGGAGCGCGAAGAGCAGGATCCAGTAGAAGGGGATCAGGGTGAACAGCAGGTAGAGGGTCAGCGGGACGTAGATCTGCCAGCGCGGGACCTCGTCCCAGGCGCGGCGCTTCCCGCCGGGCCGGGCGGGCTCGGCCGCCGTGCGCTCGGGAGCGGGAGCGATCTCGGTGATCACCTGGACTCACCTCCGAACTTGCTCAGCCGCAGATAGACGATCGAGCAGAAGAGCAGGATCACGAACGCCACCGTGGTGAGGGCGGAGGCGTAGCCGAAGTTGTGGGCGTCGACGGACGTGTTGGCGATGTACAGCGGCAGGGTGGTGGTCTCGCCGGCCGGGCCGCCGCCGGTCAGGGTGTAGAGCAGGTCGACGTTGTTGAACTCCCACACCGCGCGCAGCAGCGTGGACAGGACGATGGCGTCCTTCAGGTGGGGCAGGGTGATGTGCCAGAACTGCTTGAGCCGGCTCGCCCCGTCGACCTCGGCGGCCTCGTACAGGTCCTTGGAGACGGACTGGAGGTCGGCGAGGATGAGGATCGCGAAGAACGGCACCCCGCGCCACAGGTCGGCGACCACCGCCGCCGGGAACACCGTGGAGGTGTCCGACAGCCAGCTCGTGCCGTACGAGCCCAGCCCCGCGTCGGCGAGGTAACGGCTGATGCCGGTCTGGGAGTTGTAGAGCAGCACCCAGATCGCGGAGGTCAGCACGCCGGAGACCGCCCAGGGCGAGAAGACGAGCGCGCGGCCCACCGCCCGGCCCACGAAGGTCTGGTTGACGATCAGCGCCAGGGCGAGACCGAACAGCAGCTGCAACGCGACTTCCACCACGACCCACTTGGCGCTGAAGGTCAGGGTGTCCCAGAACTGCGGGTCGTGGACGAAGGCCTGGGTGAAGTTGTCCAGGCCGGCGAATCCGTTCCGCCAGGGCTTGGTGGGGTTGTAGTTCTGCAGGCTGTAGTAGAAGACGCTGAGCACCGGGTAGGCGATGAAGCCCAGCATCAGCAGGGCCGCCGGGGCGATCAGCAGATACGGCAGCCTGCGCGGGGTGGCGGAGGCACGGCGCCGCCGGGGTGGCGCGGGCGGTTTCGCCACGGCTGCGGCTTGGGCCATGACTGTTCTCCGTTCTCGGTGAAGCGCTTTCCGATCAGTGTTCGAGATCTCGACCGCAGGGGGCCGTGATCCCGTGCGGTTCAGCCCGCGTACGGGTCCTGCACCATGCCCGGCCGGGCGAGGAACTCGAAGTCGCAGCCGGTGTCCGCCTGGGTGATCTGCTCGCTGTAGAGCGCGCCGTAGCCGCGTTCGTAGCGCACGGGCGGCGGGGTCCACTCGGCCCTGCGGCGATCGAGTTCGGCGTCGTCCACGTCGAGCCGGAGGGTGCGCGCCTCGACATCCAGCGTGATCAGGTCGCCGGTGCGCACCAGGGCGAGCGGTCCGCCGACGTAGGACTCGGGGGCCACGTGCAGCACGCACGCGCCGTAACTCGTGCCGCTCATCCGGGCGTCGGAGATCCGGACCATGTCGCGCACGCCCTGCTTCAGCAGGTGGTCGGGGATCGGCAGCATGCCGTACTCGGGCATGCCCGGGCCGCCCTTGGGGCCGGCGTTGCGCAGCACCAGGACGCTGTCGGCGGTGATGCCGAGCGCGGGGTCGTTGATGGTGCGCTGCATGGTCCTGTAGTCGTCGAAGACGACGGCCGGGCCGGTGTGCTTGAGCAGGTGCGGCTCGGCGGCGATGTGCTTGATGACCGCGCCGTCCGGGCAGAGGTTGCCGCGCAGCACCGCGACCCCGCCCTCGCGCGCGACCGGGTTGTCCCGGGTGCGGATGACGTCGTCGTCGTGGACCCGGGCGCCGGCGAGCTGCTCGCGCAGGGTGTCGTGGGACACCGTCGGCCGCTCCAGGTGGAGCAGGTCGGTGATCCGGGACAGGAAGCCGGGCAGGCCGCCGGCGAAGTGGAAGTCCTCCATCAGGTATTTCTGCCCGCCGGGGCGGACGTTGGCGAGGACCGGGACCGTGCGGGCGATGCGGTCGAAGTCGTCCAGGGTGAGCCGGACCCCGGCCCGGCCGGCCATGGCGATGAGGTGGATCACCGCGTTGGTGGAGCCGCCGAGGCCGAGCACGGTGGTGACGGCGTCCTCGAACGCCTCCCGGGTGAGGACGCGGGACAGCCGGCGGTCCTGGTGCACGAGTTCCACGGCGGTCATGCCCGCCTTCGCCGCCATCCGGTCGTGCCCGGAGTCCACCGCCGGGATGCTGGACGCGCCCGGCACGGTCACCCCCAGCGCCTCGGCCGCCGCGGTGAGCGTGGACGCCGTGCCCATCGTCATGCAGTGGCCGGGCGAGCGGGCCAGGCCGCTCTCCAGCTCGGCCATCTCGCAGTCGCCGATGAGGCCGGCCCGCTTGTCGTCCCAGTACTTCCACATGTCGGTGCCGGAGCCGAGGACCTCGCCGCGCCAGTGGCCCGGGAGCATCGGGCCGGCCGGTACGAACACGGCGGGCAGGTCGGCGGAGGCCGCGCCCATCAGCAGCGCGGGCGTGGATTTGTCGCAGCCGCCCATGAGCACGGCCCCGTCGACCGGGTAGGAGCGCAGCAGCTCCTCGGTCTCCATGGCGAGCAGGTTGCGGTAGAGCATGGGGGTCGGCTTCTGGAAGGTCTCGCTGAGCGTGGAGACCGGGAACTCCAGGGGGAAGCCGCCCGCCTGCCACACCCCGCGCTTGACGGCCTGGGCGCGGTCGCGCAGGTGGACGTGGCAGGGGTTGATGTCGGACCAGGTGTTGAGGATGGCGATGACCGGCTTGCCCAGGTGTTCCTCGGGCAGGTACCCGAGCTGGCGGGTGCGGGCGCGGTGGCTGAAGGAGCGCAGCCCGTCGGTGCCGTACCACTGGTGGCTGCGCAGTTCCTCGGGCCGCTTGGGGGTCGCGTTCATATGGACCATCCGGCGGCGATGGCGGCGACCTCGGCGCGCTCGTTCTCGGGCAGCGGCCTGCTGGGCGGGCGGACGTCCCGGCGGCACAGGCCGAGCGCGGCGAGGGCCTCCTTGACGACGGTGACGTTGTTGGCGCTGCCCTGCGCGGCGCGCAGCTCCTCGAAGCGGCGGATCTGCTCCCAGACCTTCATGGCGGCCGGGTAGTCGCCGGCGCGCAGCGCGTCCAGCATGTTCCGGGAGACGGCCGGGGCGACGTTGACGAGCCCGGAGGTGAAGCCGGTGGCGCCCGCGGAGAAGTAGGAGGGCGCGTACGGTTCGGCGAGTCCGGCCACCCAGACGAAGCGGTCCAGGCCGGCGTCGCGGGCGAAGGCCGCGAACCGGGCGGCGTCCGGGACGGCGTACTTCACGCCGATGACGTTCGGGCAGTGGTCGGCGAGTTCGGCGAGCCGGGCGCCGGGCAGCCGCTCGTTGCGGATGTAGGGCACCACGCCCAGTTCGGGGACGGCCTCGGCGATGGCGCGGTGGTAGTCGACCCAGCCGGCCGCCGACACGTAGGGGTGCACCGGCTGGTGGACCATGACCATCCGGGCGCCGAGGCTCTCGGCGTGCCGGGCGGAGGCGATCGCGGTGGGCAGGTCGTGGCCGACGCCGGCCAGGATCACGGCGCGGTCGCCGGCCTCGTCCGCGGTGAGCTCGGCGACCAGCCGGCGCTCCTCGGGGGTGAGGGCGTAGAACTCGCCGGTGTTGCCGTTGGGGGTGAGGGTGGTGATGCCGCCGTCGAGCAGACGGCGCAGCAGCGCCCGGTGGGTGGCGGTGTCGACGGTGCCGTCCGCGGCGAAGGGGGTCACCGGGATGGCCACCACGTCGGCCAGGGCCGTCCGTTGGGTCTCGAAGGTCACGCTGCTCATTGCTCGCCTTCCGTGGGGAGGGGCTCGGGGAACGCCCGGCCGACGAAGGACGCGATGTGGGCGTGCAGGGCGCCCGCGGCCCCGTCCGCGTCGCCGTCCAGGGCGAGCCGCAGGATCTCGCGGTGCTCGGCGGCCTCCCGTTCCCAGGAGGGGTCGGTGGCCCAGGCCACGGCGGAGACGAGGGCGGCCTGGTCGCGGACCTGGTCCAGCATCCGGGCGAGCAGCGGGTTGCCGCACGGCAGGTACAGGGCGCGGTGGAACTCCCGGTTGGCCAGGGAGCGTTCGGCGGTGTCGGTGGCGTCGTCGGCGCGGGTCAGCGCGTCGCGGGCGGCGTCGAGGGAGGCGCCCTTGGTCACGGCCCGGCGCAGGGCCTCCGGCTCCAGCAGCAGCCGTACGTCGTACACCTCGCGCGCCATGTCCGCGTCCACCATGCGCACCGTGACGCCCTTGTACTGGCTCATCACGACCAGGCCGGTCCCGGCGAGGGTCTTCAGCGCCTCGCGCACCGGGGTCTTGGACACCCCGAACTGCGCGGCCAGTTCCGTCTCGACCAGCGCCTGACCGGGTGTCAGCAGCCCGGTGAGGATGCGGTGTTTGATCGCGTCCAGCACGTACTGCGTACGGGACGGGATCGGGGTGGGCACAGAGGTCATGCGGCCCTCTCGGATCTCACATATCGCGTCTCATATATGACGTACGAAGTACGACGCGTTGAAGGTAGGAGGGCCCGAATGTTTCGTCAATGCTTCTGGCAAAGGAAGTTGCGGGGGCGCGGGTTCCGGTTCGTCGGGGCGGGGGCGGCCCGGTGACTCCCCACGGGGCACCGGAACCGCCTTAGTCCGGCCCCCGGCTCCTCCCTGTACGCGCCCCCCGATCCGGGGCATTCTCCCGATCCCCCGCCCCTGCCTTAGGCCCACGATGGGCGGGCATGACGACTTCTCCGACCGTGTTCCGTGTGCTGCGGGACCGGGACGCCGGGCTGTATCTGGGGGCCGTGGTGGTGTCCGGGTTCGGCACCTCCTCCTTGTGGCTGGCCTCGGGGGTGTGGGTGAAGGACATGACCGGCTCCGACGCCCTCGCCGCGCTGTGCATGCTCGCGATGTGGGCGCCCTCGCTCGCCGGTCCCGCGCTCGGTACGCTCGCCGACCGGATGCGCCGCAAGCCCCTGCTGATCTGCCTGAATCTGGGCCTCGCCGCGCTGCTCCCGGTGCTCTTCGCCGTCGACTCCCCGGACCGCGTGTGGCTGCTGTACGCCGTGCTGCTGGTGTACGGCGCCGCCGGCACCGTCCATGACGCCGCCGAGTCGGCGCTGGTGACCACCGTGGTCGGCACCGGCCTGCTCGGTGACTTCAACGGACTGCGGATGACGGTCACCGAGGGCATGAAACTCGTCGCCCCGCTGACCGGCGCGGGCCTGTACGCGGCCTGGGGCGGCCCCGCCGTGGCCTGTCTGGACGCGGTCAGCTTCGTGCTCGCGGCCGGGATGTGCGCCCTGCTGCGGGTCCGCGAGGAGCGGCCCGTGCGGTCGGGCAAGGGCTGGTGGCGCCAGACCGCCGAGGGCACCCGCCACCTGTGGGGGCACCCGGATCTGCGCCCGCTGGTCCTGGCGGGCGGCCTGACGATACTGTTCACCTCGCTCGCGAGTACGGCGGTGTACGCCGTGGTCGACCGCCTCGGCCACTCCCCCGCCTATCTGGGCGTGCTGTACGCCGCCCAGGGCGCCGGCTCGGTGGCGGCCGGGCTGCTCGCCGGGCCGGCGCTGCGCCGGCTGGGCGCGCGGCGGCTCGCGGCGGCCGGGATCGCGCTGACCGCGGTCGCGGCGGCGGCGCGGGCGGTGCCGTGGGACCCGGTGGCCCTGGCGTCGAGCGCGGCCGGCGGGCTGGGCCTGCCCTGTGTGCTGATCGCCGCGCTCACCGCCGTGCAGCGGCGCACGCCGGGGCCGCTGCTGGGCCGGGCGACGGCGACCGCCAACACGCTGATGTTCACGCCCACGGCGGTCGGGCTGGCCGCCGGGGCCGGCCTGGTGGGACCGGCCGGCCCCGGGCTGCTGCTGCCGCTGTGCGGCCTGGCCCTGCTGGCGACGGCCGTCCCGCTGCGGAAACGGCCGCCCGCCCCGGCGGAGTCCCCGGCCGGCGCGGACCTCACCTGACCCCCTCCGCAGGGTCCCCGGCCGGCACGGACCTCACCTGACCCCCGGCGCAGTCCCCAGGCGGCGCGCCGGCCTCACATGCCCACTTCGGCGGCAGCCCCCCTCAGCGGGCCGCCAGCCCCGCGCGCACCGCGGCCAGGTCCTCGTCCGAGGCCAGCCCGGCGTGGTACAGCCGCAGTTCGGTGGCGCCCTCGGCACGCGCGCGTGCCGCGTCCGCCGCGAGCGTGCCGGGGCTGCCGCCCATGCCGGTGACGACGGTGAGGTTGGCGGCCAGCACCGTCCCCTGGCGCGCCTCGGCGGCGAACGGCGCCAGCGCGGCCGTACCGCCGGTGCAGGGCACCACGACGCCGTCGGCCACGGACAGGATGTGGGCGGGGTCGACGCCCGCGTTGGCGCCGCAGTGGTAGGAGACCGGGTCGGCGTGCAGCAGCACCCGGAAGCCGCGCGGCGCGGCGGCGCGCACGGCGGCGACGGCCTCCTCCTGGAGGGTGCGGGCGGTGGTGTCCCGCCACGCGCGCGTGGCCGCCGCCGTCTCCTCGCCGAGCAGCTTCTCCACCGTCGGCCACCCGGTGTCCTCGGCCGTGCCCCGCCACAGCGGCTCCAGCGCCCCGCGTACGGCCGCGGCCAGCGCGTCGGCGTCCAGGCCCTGTCCGCCGTACCCGGACCGGCAGGACGGGCAGAAGCACAGGGACATCAGGTACTGCCCGGCCTCCCCGAGGGGCACGCCGGCGGTCTTGTCGTGGGCGTGCAGGTGCTGGAACCCGTACCAGCCCAGGGACTCCAGTTCGGTGCCCCGCGCGCCGGGGCGTACGGCGGCCTCGGCGGCCAGGTCGGTCAGGTACGCGCGGGTGCCGGGCTGGGCGACGCAGGGCGCCCACGGGTAGCGGTCGCCGTAGGCGTTGACGACGGAGGTGTCCGGGTGCTCGGCGCCCATGCGGGAGTTGTGGGCGAGGACGACCCAGGTGTGCACCTCCAGGCCGGCCGCGGCGAGGGCCTCGGCGGCTTCGGCGTAGGCGTCGCCAGGGGCCCAGCGGCCGGCCGGGTAGGGGCGCAGGCCGCGGCCCGCCCAGCGGTCGCCGGGCGGGTAGAGGACGGCCGCGTACTCGGCGGTGACGACCCGGTGCCGCGGGTGGCGGGGGGTCAGCGCGCGGGTGGAGTGGTAGGCGGCGGCGAGGGTGACCTGCTCGACGCCGAGCCCGGCGACGCGCGCGGGCGCCTCCGGGTCGCCGTTGACGTCCCAGGGGTAGACGAACGCCGAGGCCCTCACGCGTCCCCCTCCAGCAGCGCCTGGCCGCGCTCGATGAGCCGGGCGAGCTGTTTGACGTGGTCGTCGGCCGGCTCGTGCAGCGGGGGCCGGACCTCGCCGACGTCCAGTCCGCGCAGCCGTACGCCCGCCTTGACCAAGGAGACGGCGTAGCCGCGGCCCTGGGCACGCAGGTCGGCGAACGGGCCGTAGAAGCCGTCCAGGAGGCGGTGCGCGACGGGCAGGTCACCGGTGCGCAGGGCGCGGTGGAAGGCGAGGGCGATCTCGGGGGCGAAGCAGAACACCGCCGAGGAGTACAGGGTGATGCCGAGCGCGCGGTAGGCGAGCTGGGTCTGCTCGGCGGTGGGCAGACCGTTGAAGTACAGGAAGTCGCCGGGGACCTCGGTGCGGACGGCGCTGACCACGCGCTGCATCAGGTCGAGGTCGCCGAGGCCGTCCTTGAGGCCGATGACGCCCTCGGTGCGGGCGAGTGCGACGACGGTCTCCGGGGTGAAGACGGCGTTGTCGCGCTGGTAGACGATCACCGGCAGGGCGGTGGCCGCGGCGACCTCGCGGTAGTGCCGCAGCAGGCCCTCCTGGCCGGCGAGCACCAGGTACGGCGGCATGGCCAGGAGGCCGTCGGCGCCCGCGGCCTCGGCGAGCCGGGCGTAGCGGACGGCGAGGGCGGTGCCGTATCCGGCGCCCGCGACGACCGGGACGCGTCCGTCGGCGGCCTCGACGGCCGCGCGGACGCAGGCCTCGAACTCCTCCGGCAGCAGCGCGTGGAACTCCCCGGTGCCGCAGGCCGCGAAGACGGCGGCGGCACCGGCCTCGACGCCCTGGCGCACATGGGTGCGGTAGGCGTCCAGGTCGAGCGAGCCGCCCGGGCCGTAGGCCGTGACGGGGAAGAAGAGCGGCCCGCGCGGGTCGCGGAGCCGGGCGGCGAGAGGGGCTGGCGTCACAGGCGCTCCCTGTCGGTGCATGTTTCTGATCACTGTCTATATCTCTGAACAGCCTCACGCTAAGGGCCGCAATTGCGGCGGGTCAAGCCGGAGTACGGGCAACAGAGCAGCGGATTTCCCCCTGGCGGGGCACACTTGACGGGGCACGGCACCCCTCCCTAGCGTGTCCACGCATGTGAACCTTGTCCATGCATGCGGCCGTTGAGGACACCGGTTCCCTGAGACCAAGGAGATCGAAGGATGCCCGCTCCCCGCACCGTCCTGCTCACCGGCGCCGCCGGCGGGCTCGGCACCCTGATGCGGTCCCTGCTCCCTGAGTACGGCTACGCACTGCGCCTGTTCGACGTGCGCCCCATCGAGGGCGAGCCGGACGCCGTCACCGCCGACCTCACCGACAAGGACGCGCTGCGCGAGGCGGTGCGGGGCGTGGACGCGGTGCTGCACCTCGCGGGCATCTCCCTGGAGGCGCCCTTCGAGAAGATCCTCCGGTCGAACATCGAGGGCACCTACAACCTGTACGAGGCCGCGCGCCAGGAAGGCGTCGGGCGGATCGTCTTCGCCTCCTCCAACCACGCCGTCGGCTTCACCCCGGCCCCGCGCGCGGGCGAGCCGCTCATCCCGGTTGACACCCCGCGCCGCCCGGACACCTTCTACGGCCTGTCGAAGTCCTTCGGCGAGGACCTGGCCCAGTTCTACTGGGACAAGCACGGCCTGGAGACCGTCTCGGTGCGCATCGGCTCCTGCTTCCCGGAGCCCTCCAGCGTGCGCATGCTCTCCGTGTGGATGAGCCCCGCCGACGGCGCCCGCCTCTTCCACGCGGCCCTGACCGCCGAGGGCGTCGGCCACACGGTGGTCTACGGCTCCTCCGCCAACACCCGCCTGTGGTGGGACCTGAGCAGCGCCCGGGCGCTCGGCTACGACCCCCAGGACGACTCCGAGCCGTACGCGGCCAAGCTCATCGCCGAGCAGGGCGAGCTGGACCCGGAGAACCCGGCCCACGGCCGCCTGGGCGGGCACTTCGTCACCGAACCCCCGATCTGGCCGTACTGAGAACCGGACGGCCGCCGGACGACTCCCCCGGCGGCCGGAAACCGACGTCCACGCGCGCGGGCGGGCACCGAACGGGCCCGCCCGCCGCCGTGTCCGGGCATCCGCGGTGCCCGCATCCACCCCGCACCGCACGGCCGCGCAGGTCCGCCGCGGGCACACCCCGGGCGAGGCGGGCGCGAACGGGCAGCATCGGGCCCGCGACAGACCTGGTCAGCGCCGCGCACCGACGGTAGAACTTCCCCCATGGGCCCGAACGGGCAACCCCACACGGAGGCGGGTGACGACATGGGCACGTGGACCGCGGAGGCACGCCGGCGCGAGATCGTGCGGGCCGCGCGCGCCACCGGCTCGGTGGACGTCTCCGTCCTCGCCGCCGAACTCGGCGTGGCCAAGGAGACCATCCGCCGCGACCTGCGGGCGCTGGAGGACCACGGCCTCGTCCGCCGCACCCACGGCGGCGCCTATCCGGTGGAGAGCGCCGGCTTCGAGACGACGCTCGCCTTCCGCGCCACCAGCCGGGTGCCCGAGAAGCGCCGGATCGCCGCCGCGGCGGCCGGGCTGCTCGGGGAGGCCGAGACGGTCTTCGTCGACGAGGGCTTCACCCCGCGGCTCATCGCCGAGGCACTGCCCCGGGACCGGCCGCTGACCGTCGTGACCGCCTCCCTGCCGGTCGCGGGCGCCCTCGCGGAGGCCGACGAGGTGTCCGTGCTGCTGCTCGGCGGCCGGGTCCGCCCGGGCACGCTGGCCACCGTCGACCACTGGACGACGAAGATGCTGGCCGGCTTCGTGATCGACCTCGCCTACATCGGGGCCAACGGCATATCCCGGGAGTACGGACTGACCACCCCCGACCCGGCGGTCAGCGAGGTGAAGGCACAGGCCGTCCGGGCCGCCCGCCGCACCGTCTTCGCGGGCGTGCACAGCAAGTTCGGCGCGGTCAGCTTCTGCCGGTTCGCGGAGGTCGGCGCGCTGGAGGCGATCGTGACCAGCACCCTCCTGCCGTCCCCCGAGGCCCACCGCTACTCCCTGCTGGGCCCCCAGGTCATCCGGGTCTGACCACCCGCCCGCCCCGCCTCCCGCCCCGGCCGCGACACCCCTTCGTACGCCCTTTATCCACCCTTTTCCACCCTTCTATCCAGGAGCGATCCATGCGCACCCCGAGCCGACGGAGGCCGCGAGCGGCGCTCGCCGTGGCCGCCGGGACGCTGCTCGCCCCGCTGCTGTCCGGCTGCTGGGCCGGTGCGGGCGGGTCCGGTTCCGGCGGCGACGCCATCAACGTCCTGATGGTCAACAACCCGCAGATGACCGAGTTGCGGAAGCTGACCGCCGCCCACTTCACCCGGGACACCGGCATCAAGGTCAACTTCACGGTCCTGCCGGAGAACGACGTCCGCGACAAGATCAGCCAGGACTTCGCCAACCAGGCCGGCCAGTACGACGTCGCCACCCTGTCCAACTACGAGATACCGATCTACGCCCGCAACGGCTGGCTGCACGAGATGGACTCGTACGTGGCGAAGGACCCCGGGTACGACCAGCCGGACATCCTGCGGCCCCTGCGCGAGGCCCTCACCGGCGCCGACGGCAAGCTCTACGGGCAGCCCTTCTACGGCGAGTCGTCCTTCCTGATGTACCGCAAGGACGTGTTCGCGGCGAAGGGCCTGACGATGCCCGCCCGCCCCACCTGGCGGCAGGTCGCCGAACTGGCCGCGAAAACGGACGGCGCCCGGCCCGGCATGCGGGGCATCTGCCTGCGCGGACTGCCCGGCTGGGGCGAGCTGACGGCACCGCTGACCACCGTCGTGAACACCTTCGGGGGCACCTGGTTCGACAAGGACTTCAAGGCCCGGCTCAACTCGCCCGCCTTCCGCGAGGCGACCGAGTTCTACGTCGGCCTGGTCCGCCGGCACGGCGAGTCCGGCGCCGCCCAGTCCGGCTTCGCCGAGTGCCTGAACAACATGACCCAGGGCAAGACCGCCATGTGGTACGACGCCACCTCCGCGGCCGGCCTGCTGGAGGCGGAGGGTTCCCCGGTGCGCGGCAAGCTCGGCTACGCCCCCGCGCCCGTGGAGCGCACCGGCTCCTCCGGCTGGCTCTACACCTGGGCCTGGGGCATCCAGCAGTCCTCCCGCAACCCGGACAGGGCCTGGAAGTTCGTCTCCTGGGCGTCCGGCAAGGGCTACGAACGGCTGGTCGGCGAGACCAGCGGCTGGGCGAACGTCCCCGCGGGCAAACGGGCCTCGACGTACGCCAACCCCGACTACCGGGCGTCCGCCGCCGCCTTCCAGGACATGACCAGGAAGGCCATCGAGAGCAGCCGCCCGGACGACCCCGGCGTCCAGCCGCGCCCCGCGCCCGGCATCCAGTTCGTCGGCATCCCCGAGTTCACCGATCTGGGCACCAAGGTCTCCCAGGAGATCAGCGCGGCCATCGCCGGACGCCGGTCCGTCGCCTCGGCGCTGCGCGAGTCCCAGCGGCTCGCCGAACGGATCTCCGAGGAGTACGAGGGACGATGACCGCGACGACCGCGCCCCTGACCCGCACCCCGGAGCGGGCCGCCCGGCGGCCTCCGGCCCGGCTGCGCGCCTGGGCCACCCGGGCCCCGCTGCTGCCCGCCCTGGTCTTCCTGATCGCCGTCACCCAGCTGCCGTTCGTGGCCACGCTGGTGATCTCCTTCTTCGACTGGAACGCCCTGTATCCCAAGGCCCGCCGCTTCACCGGCCTGGACAACTACCGCCAGGTCCTGACCGACGCGGACCTGCGCCACTCGGTGTGGACGACCGTGCTGCTCACCGCGGCGGTGGTGCTGGCCAGCCTGGTCCTGGGACTTGTGCTGGCGCTGCTGCTGGACCGCCGGTTCCGCGGCCGGGGCATCGTGCGCACCCTGCTCATCGCGCCGTTCCTGGTGGTGCCGGTGGCGGCGGCCCTGCTGTGGAAGCATGTGCTCTACAACCCTGAATACGGCTTGTTGAATGGCTTGTCGCACTATGTGGGCGGCCCACAGCCCGACTGGATCTCCCGCACCCCGCTGCTCGCCGTCGAGGCCTCCCTGGTGTGGCAGTGGACGCCGTTCATGATGCTGATCCTGCTGGCCGGGCTGCAGAGCCGGGACCAGCAGCAGGTCGAGGCGGCCCGGGTGGACGGCGCGGGCGACTGGCAGATCTTCGTCCACCTCACGCTGCCGCATCTGCGCCGCTACCTCGAACTGGGCGCCCTGCTGGGCTCGATCTACATCGTGCAGAACTTCGACGCGGTGTTCACGATCACCTCCGGCGGCCTGGGCACCGCCAACCTGCCCTACACCGTGTACCAGAGCTTCTACCAGGCCCACGAGAACGGCCTGGCCTCCGCCGCCGGGGTGCTGGTGGTCATCGGCTCGCTCGTCATCGCGACGTTCGCGCTGCGCGTGGTGTCGTCGCTGTTCCGCGAGGAGGTGTCCCGCGCATGAGGGCCCTACGCCGCCACGGGCCGGGCCTGCTGGCCTGGTTCGCCGGGATCGTGTTCTTCCTGCCCATCGCCTGGATGGCGCTGACGTCCTTGCACTCCGAGGCGGACGCGGCGGCCAACCCGCCGTCCTTCACCGCCGCCCTGACCCTCGACGGCTACCGCGAGTTCTTCGGCAGCGACGGCGGCGCGAGCCCGTGGCCCGCGCTGGCCAACTCCGCGGTGGCCTCGGTCGCCTCGACCCTCCTCGTGCTGCTGCTGGCCCTCCCGGCCGCCTACGCGCTGTCGATCCGGCCGGTGCGCAAGTGGACGGACGTGCTGTTCTTCTTCCTGTCGACGAAGATGCTGCCGGCCGTGGCGGGCCTGCTGCCCGTCTACCTCTTCGCGAAGAACGCCGGGCTGCTCGACAACATCTGGCTGCTGGTCGTCCTGTACACCTCCATGAACCTGCCGATCGCGGTGTGGATGATGCAGTCCTTCCTCGCCGAGGTGCCGGTCGCGGTCATCGAGGCGGCCCGGGTCGACGGCGCCCGGCTCCCGGTCGTCCTCACCCGCGTGGTGGCCCCGATCGCCCTGCCCGGCATCGCCGCCACGGCCCTGATCTGCTTCATCTTCAGCTGGAACGAACTGCTCTTCGCCCGGGTCCTGACGGGCGTGGTCGCCGAGACCGCCCCCGTCTTCCTGACCGGCTTCATCACCAGCCAGGGCCTGTTCCTGGCGAAGGTGTGCGCCGCGTCGCTCGTCATCTCCCTGCCGGTGCTCGCCGCGGGGTTCGCCGCCCAGGACAAGCTGGTCCAGGGCCTGTCGTTGGGAGCCGTGAAATGAAGGCCGCCGTCATCGAGTCCGTGGGCCGCGCCGTCGTCACCGAGGTCCCCGATCCGGTGCCGGGACCCCGCGAGGTCGTCGTCGAGGTGGCCGCCTGCGGCCTGTGCGGCACGGACCTGCACATCCTCCAGGGCGAGTTCGCGCCCGAGCTGCCGATCGTGCCGGGGCACGAGTTCGCCGGCGAGGTGGTCGCGGTGGGCACCGGGGTCACGGAGCTGTCGGCCGGCGACCGGGTCGCCGTCGACCCCTCCCTGTACTGCCACGAGTGCCGCTACTGCCGTACGGGCCACAACAACCTCTGCGAACGCTGGGCGGCGATCGGCGTGACCACGGCCGGCGGCGCGGCCCGGTACGCCGTCGCCCCCGTGGCGAACTGCGTACGGCTGCCCGAGCACGTGCGCACCGAGGACGCGGCCCTGGTGGAGCCCCTGTCCTGCGCGGTCCGCGGCTACGACGTCCTGCGCTCCCGCCTCGGCGCGCATGTGCTGATCTACGGCTCCGGGACGATGGGCCTGATGATGCTGGAGCTGGCCAAGCGGACCGGCGCGGCGAGCGTGGACGTGGTCGACGTGAACCCCGCCCGGCTGGAGACCGCCCGCCGGCTCGGCGTCACCGGCGCGGCGGACAGCGCGGACGAGCTGGACCGGCCGCAGGGCTGGGACGTGGTCGTGGACGCGACCGGCAACGCGGCGGCGATCCAGGACGGCCTGGGCCGGGTGGCGAAGGCGGGCACCTTCCTCCAGTTCGGCGTGGCGGACTACGCGACCCGCGTGTCCATCGACCCGTACCGGATCTACAACCAGGAGATCACGATCACCGGTTCCATGGCCGTGCTGCACAGCTTCGAGCGGGCGGCGGAACTGTTCGCGAACGGGGTGCTGGACCCGGAGGTCTTCATCAGCGACCGGGTCCCGCTGGAGCGCTACCCGCAGGCGCTGGAGCAGTTCGCGGCGGGCGTGGGGCGGAAGATCGTGGTGGTGCCGTAGGCCCTGTCGTCGGTCGGGCCGGGTGGGCCGTTCGGCGGGTTCCGGCCGGTAAGGGAACGGTAAAGCGGTGTCGTTCGTTCTACCCGGCATGACAGCTATGACCCCAGGCTCGAACATCCCTCTGCCGACCGCGCGCGTGACGGTGGACGTCTCCGCCCCGGTGCGGCTCGACGTGTCGGGCCTGCTGCTCACCGGCGACGGCAAGGTGCGATCCGACGACGACTTCATCTTCTACAACCAGCCGAGCGGCCCGGGCGTGACCTACCGCTCGGGCGGCGGTACGGCACCGGACGCGGTCACGGTGGACACCGCCGCCGTCCCGCCGGAGATCGAGAAGATCGTCGTCACGGCCAGCCCGGACGCGGCCGGCCAGACCTTCCAGGGCATCGAGCCGACGGCCACGGTCCGGGACGCGGACGGCGGCACTGTGCTGGCGACGTTCACCCCGCCGCGGCTCGGCACCGAGACCGCGCTGGTGATCGTGGAGATCTACCGCCGGGGCGGCCAGTGGAAGGCGCGGGCCGTCGGCCAGGGGTACGCCGACGGACTCGCGGGCATCGCGACCGACTTCGGCGTGACGGTGGAGGAACCGGCGGCAGCGCCCGCTCCGGCGGCCCCCGTGGCCCCGCCGCAGCCGGTGACCGCACCGCCCGCACCGGCCGCCCCGCCGCAGCCGGTGGCCCCGCCGCCCGCACCGGTGCCGGGCGCCGGGAAGATCAACCTGGACAAGGGCCGGGTCAGCCTCCAGAAGAACCAGACGGTGTCCCTGGTCAAGGGCGGCCGGCCGGTGCTGTCCCAGGTGCGGATGGGCCTCGGCTGGGAACCGGCGTTCCGGGGCAGGGACATCGACCTGGACGCCTCGGTCATCGCCTACGGTCCGCAGCGCAACCACATCGACAGCTGCTACTTCGGCAACCTGGTGATCCTGAACGGCGCGATCCGGCACTCCGGTGACAATCTGACCGGCGAGGGAGGGGGCGACGACGAGGTCATCACGGTCGACCTCGGCCGGCTGCCCCAGGAGGTCACCGGCCTGGTCTTCACGGTGAACTCCTTCTCCGGCCAGAAGTTCACGGAGGTCGCCAAGGCGTACTGCCGTCTGGTCGACGCGGCGACGGGCGAGGAGCTGGTCCGCTTCGACCTCACCGCGGCGGAGCCCCGCACGGGCGTCATGATGGCCAAGCTCATCCGCCAGTTCTCCGGCGAATGGGACATGACGGCGATGGGCGACTTCGTCAAGGCCCGCACGGTGCGCAACATGGTGGACCCGGCGGCGAAGGCGCTGTAGTTCCGGCCCGCCCCGGGGCGGCACCCCCGCCGCCCCGGCCGGCCCCCGCCGCGTCCCGGATCAGCCCTTGCGGCCCGCCACCTCGCGGATCCAGCCCGCGTAGGCGGGCGCGCTGGTGTAGAGCCCCGGACCCTCGCTACAGCGCACGCCCGGGGCGCCCGGACCCGAGGTGACACCGATGAGTTCCCAGCGCCCCCTCCGGTCCCGCCGGAGCTGGGGGCCGCCCGAGTCGCCGTTGCACGCCATGGCCCCGGGCACCTGGCTGACCGTGCACAGGCGGGTCCGGTCCGCGTAGCCCGGCGCGCACTCGGAGACCGCGCCCCTGCGCGTGTCGAGTTCCTGGAGCCGGTCGGGGAAGACCCACCGGGCGGGGTCGGGTGTGTCGTCGACGGTGCCGAATCCCAGGAGCCGGGTCGGGGTGCCGGGCCGTCCCGGCTCGTCGGCGACGCGGACGGGCCGCTCCGCGACCGGGCGGTTCAGGCGGATCAGGGCGATGTCGTCGCGGTTGGGGGCGGTGCCCTCGCCGTTCCGGTAGCCCGGGTGGGTCACCTTCTGCGTGACGGACCGGACCGTGCCCCCGGAGTTCTTCCACGCACTGCCGATCCGGACGGTGCCGTCCAGGGTGACGAGCCTCGGGTCCACGCAGTGGGCGGCCGTGAGCACCCACTCCGAGTCGATCAACGATCCCCCGCAGACACCCTTGAAAGCGGGGTCGTCCGCACCCGTCACCGGGATCGACACCATGAACGGGTAACGCTGGGTGGAATC
Source organism: Streptomyces sp. SudanB182_2057 (assembly GCF_964272715.1). Lineage (NCBI taxonomy): Bacteria > Bacillati > Actinomycetota > Actinomycetes > Kitasatosporales > Streptomycetaceae > Streptomyces > Streptomyces sp. SudanB182_2057. The sequence continues at coordinate 6,292,721 of NZ_OZ186798.1, read as the reverse complement.
CTCCCCGTTGACGACGGCTTCGGCGTTGCTGGTCAGCACGGCGGCGCACGCCGCTCCCGCCAGGACCACCGCGAGGGTGCGCGCCACCGTGCGGCGCGAGGACTTCAGGCTGAACACTGGTTCTCCGATCGGACGAGCATGAGCGATGCGCCCAGCCTCCGCGAACGAGAGCCAGTGATCCATCCGGCCAGCGGGCCTGTACGGGGTGGGGAGGGCCCCAGGGCGGCAGCCGGCCCGCGCCCCCGCCCGGTCAGCGGCGCACCGGCCCCAGCCCCTCCCCCAGCAGGCGCAGATAACGGCGGATCTCCTTCTCCCCCGCCCCCGCCAGCTCCACCGCCGAGGCCACTCCGTGGACCAGCCGCAGCACCTCGATCGGCTCGACGTCCCTCCGCAGTGCCCCGGCCTCCCGCGCCGCCGCCACCAACCGCGTTCCGGCCCCCTTCACCACGGCCCCGCACACGGTCAGCGCGGCCGGACCGCCGTCGGTCACCGCCGAACCCAGCAGCGCCTTCATCCCGCGCACCTGGATCGTGCCGACCGCCAGCTCGTACAGCCACTCCGCCAGCGCCTCCCCCGGCGCCAGCTCCCTCGCCAGCTCGTCGGCGCGCGCCCCCAGCGCCTCGACGCGGTCCACGTACGCCGCCTCCAGCAGTGCCTGCCGCGTCGGGAAATGCCGGTACAGCGTGCCCGAACCGACCCCCGCGCGCTTGGCGATGTCGTCGAGCGACGCGTTCTCCCCGTGCTCGGCGAAAGCCTCCGCCGCCACCTTCAGCAACCGCTCGTAGTTGCGCCGAGCGTCCGCGCGCATGGGCCTGCCCTGCGTCATCCACCCACTCCTCGCCGACCGGGGACCCTCTCCGCATCTTATCGAGCACAAAAGGAGAGGGTCCCCGGTCGCCGGTCCCGGTCACGGACCGGCCGGGCGAGGTCAGCGCCGCTGCCGCTTCCAGGGCCCGGTGATGGCGAGCATGATGCCGGGCGTCTGGATGTTGGCGAACAGGGTCCGGCCGTCGGGCGAGAAGGTGACACCGGTGAACTCGCTGTACTCCGGCTCCTCCGGGGTGCCGATGTTCAGCTCGTTGCGGGCGATCGGGTAGGTCCGGCCGCTCTCGGTGGCGCCGAACAGGTGCTGGACGCCCTCGCCGTCCTCGGCGATGACCAGGCCCCCGTAGGGGGAGACGGTGATGTTGTCGGGGCCGTCGAAGGCGCCGTCCGCGGCCGGGTCCTGGTTCACCCCGAGCAGCACCTTCAGGGTCAGAGTGCGGCGCTTGGGGTCGTAGAACCACACCTGGCCGTCGTGCTGGGCCGGGCTCTCCTGGCGGGCGTAGGAGGAGACGACGTAGACGCCGCCGTCGGCCCACCACATGCCCTCCAGCTTGCGGGCGCGGGTGACCTGGCCGTCGGTGAACTGCTTGCGCACCGAGACGGTCCGGGCGTCCCGGTCGGGCACGTCCACCCAGTCCACGCCGTACACGGTGCCGGTCTTGGTGGCACGGGCCAGGTCGTCCACGTACCGGCCGCCGGAGTCGAAGCACTTGAAGGCCTGGAGCACACCCGCGTCGTCGGCGAGGGTGCGCAGCTTGCCGCGGCCGTGCCGGAAGCCGGTCGGCGGGACCCAGCGGTAGAACAGGCCGTTGGGGCCGGAGGCGTCCTCGGTGAGGTAGGCGTGGCCGCGCTTGGGGTCGATGACGACGGCCTCGTGGGCGTAGCGGCCGAACGCCTTGACCGGCTTGGGGTCGCGGTTGGCCCGGCGGTCCTCGGGGTCGACCTCGAATACATAGCCGTGGTCCTTGGTGAAGCCGTTCTTCCCGGCCTTGTCCTCGGTCTCCTCGCAGGTCAGCCAGGTGCCCCAAGGGGTGCTGCCGCCCGCGCAGTTGGTGGCGGTGCCGGCGATGCCCACCCACTCGGCGACCTCGCCGCCCCGGCGGACCTCGACCACCGTGCAGCCGCCGGCCGCCGCCGGGTCGTAGACCAGGCCCTCGGCGAGCGGCACCGGGTGCGGCCACTGGGCTCGGGCGCCGGCCAGCTCGTGGTTGTTGACGAGCAGGGTGGTGCCGCGCCGGCCCTCGAAGGTGGCGGTGCCGTCGTGGTTGGACGGGGTGAACTCGCCGGACTCCAGCCGGGTACGGCCGCTGTAGGTGATGACCTCGTAGCGGAAGCCGACGGGCAGGGCCAGGATGCCGTCCGGGTCGGGGATCAGCGGGCCGTAGCCGACGCCGTGGTGGTGGCCCCCGTGCGCCGGGGCGGCCCCGGCGCTCTCGGTCTCCGTGGCGGCAAGGGCGTTCGGCGCGGTGGCGAGGGCGCCGACGCTGCCCGCCAGGGCGACCCCGGCTCCGGTGAGCGCGGATGTCCTGGTGAAGTCCCTGCGGGTGAGCGACATGGTGTCTCCTGTGACGACGGTTGCGGTGTCGTGGAGGGTGGGGGGCCTCGGTACGGCGCTCACGCTCCCGGCCACCCGTGAACGGAAGTTGAACACCGGACCACCACCGTGGCGCCTGTTCCATGAATCCGTATGCCACAGACCAAGACCGCGTACAGCACGACGCCCCAGGTCGGAACCGGTGCGACGAACAGCGCCCCGAAGGGGCGCGGGGAACTGCGCGACCAGCCCACCACAACCCGCGGCCGAACACCGGCCCGCGGCCCCGGGCCCGGGGACCGGGCCCACGCCCGCCCCGTCACCACCCCCCGGCGTTCACCCCCCGTGCTGGGAGCGCGCCTTGAACGCCGCCTTCCGGGCCTCCTTGGCCACCTTCTTGTCCGGGTGCAGCCGGCCCATCGCGTCCAGCACCTCGGCGGTGGCGGGATGGTCCACCCGCCAGGCCGCCGCGAAGAACCCGCTGTGCTGGGCGGCCAGCCCCTCCACCAGGGCGCGCAGCTCCTCGGAGTTGCCCTCGGCCGCCAGTTGCGCGGCCAGCGTGTCGACGGTCAGCCAGAACACCAGCTCCTGGGAGGGCGCCGGCACCCCGGCGGCCCCCCGCTCGCTCAGCCACACCCGGGCCAGCCCGCCCAGCTCGGGGTCGTCCAGCACCTCCCGCAGCGCGGGTTCGGCCTCGGCGCCCACCAGCGACAGCGCCTGCTGGCAGTGCAGCCGGCGCAAGGGGCCCCCGGCGTCCGCGCCGCGGGCCGCCGCCAGCAACTCCCGCGCCGCCGCGAGCGGTTCGCGGCGGGCGAGCCACAGCTCGGTCTCGGCGCGGGCGGCCGACTGCCCGAACCGGGCGGTGCCGTCGAGCAGCGCGTCCGCGCCCTTGTCGGCCAGCTCGCCGACGACGGGCGCCTCGAACCCGGCCTCCAGCAGCCGCGCCCGCAGCCCGTACACGCCGAGCGGGGTGAGCCGGACCATGCCGTAGCGGGAGACGTCGGTGTCGTCCACGGGCGCCGCGGGCTCCTCGTCGGCGTCGGCCATCAGCGCCTCGTCCACCGGCCGGTACGCCACGAGCCCGGCCGGCTCCAGCGCGCGGAACTGGTCGTCCAGCCGCATCATCGCGTCGGAGACCTGCTCCAGTAGGTCGTCGGTGGGCTCGTCCATGTCGTCGGGGTCGTCGGGCACCAGCATGGAAGCGGCGAGGGCGGGCAGCGGTACGGCGCCCTCGCCGGCGCCGTCCTCACCGACGGTGAGCAGATAGAGGTTGCCGAGGACGCCGTCGAGGAAGTCGGCGTCCGCCTGCGGATCCCAGTCGAGCGACGCGAAATCGACCCTGCCGCTGTCGTCCACGGCGTCGGCCAGGTCATCCAGGTCGGGCACGGCCGCGTCGGCGAGGACGGTCTCCAGCGCGGTGAGCCACACCGCGAGCACATCGCGCGGGGAGCCGGTGAGCAGGGCCAGGTTCTCCCCCGCCCGGACCGTGCCGACCTCCTCGTCCACGATCTCGACCAGGCCCGCGTCCACGGCGACCCGCCAGGCCTCGCTGGCGTAGGCGGCGGCGTCGTCCCCGGTCAGGCCGAGCAGGGCGGCGGCGGCCGGCAGCTGCTCCTCGACCAGGGTGCCGCCCGCGTCCACCCGGGTGTCCGGCCCGGCCCAGCGGGCGAGGCGGGCGGCCCGGGACAGCAACGGCGTGGACAGCGCGGCACGCGCCAGCTCCGCTTCGGGGTGCAGCCGCGCGGGCGGCAGGGGGGAGCTGTCTGACATCGGCTGGTTCTCCTCGGACCGAGAAACGGGCTCAGCCGCTCAGCCTAGACGGATTTCCACCCATGCCGCCCGGTTCATCTCTCCGTAAGCGGCCGGCCATGGCCGAAACCTTGACAACTCCCCGGAACAGGCAGGAGATTGACGCGCGTAGAAGTTCGGGGGACAACTGTTCACTCGGCGCTACGCGTGTCACAGGGGGCACACGCGTCCCCCGCGGTCTCCGTTCCGTCCTCGTCCCGGCGCTCACGCACGTCCCGGAGGGAATCCCTTGCCGAGCAGGTCTTCCGCGCGCCTCGCCGCGCTCACCGTCGCCGCCGTCTGCGGCGCGGCGTCCGCCGTCGTCCTCACCTCCCCCGCGCACGCCGACGCGGTGCGCGTCCACGACATCCAGGGCACGACCCGGATATCGCCGTACGCCGGGCAGAAGGTGACGGACGTGCCCGGCATCGTCACGGCCACGCGGACCTACGGCTCCTCCCGGGGCTTCTGGCTCCAGGACGCGGCCCCGGACGCCGACCCGGCCACCAGCGAGGGCGTCTTCGTCTTCACCAGCTCCACGCCGAAGGTCGCGGTCGGCGACGCGGTGACGGTGACCGGCACGGTCACCGAGTACGTCCCGGGCGGTGCCTCGTCCGGCAACCAGTCGCTGACGGAGATCACCAAGCCGCAGGTCACCACCGTCTCCACCGGCAACCCGGTCCCGGCGCCGGTCGTGATCGACGAGGACACGGTGCCGGACGCCTACACGCCCGAGGGCGACCCCGCCGCGGCGGGCTCGATCAACGGGCTCGCCCTGGACCCGTCGGCATACGCCCTGGACCGCTACGAGTCCCTGGAGGGCATGAACGTCCAGGTCGCCGACGCCCGCGTGGTCACCGCGACCGACGCGCACAGCGAACTGTGGGTCACGGTCAAGCCGTGGGAGCACCGCAGCCGCCGGGGCGGCACGGTCTACGGCTCCTACGACTCCCAGAACACCGGCCGGCTCCAGATCCAGTCGCTGGGTTCCGCCGCCGACTTCCCCAAGGCGGACGTCGGCGACCGCCTCTCCGGTACGACGACCGGCCCGCTGGACTTCAACCAGTACGGCGGTTACACGCTGGTCGCGAGCGGCCTCGGCACGCTGGAGAAGGGCGGCCTGGAGCGCGAGACCACCCGCGCGCAGTCGGGGCGCGAGCTGGCGGTGGCCACGTACAACGTCGAGAACCTCGACCCGTCGGACGCCACCTTCGAGCAGCACGCCGCCGCGATCGTGCGCCACCTGAAGTCGCCGGACATCGTGTCCCTGGAGGAGATCCAGGACAACAACGGCGCGAAGAACGACGGCACGGTCGCCGCGGACCGGACCGTCACCAAGCTGATCGACGCCATCGCCGCGGCGGGCGGCCCGGTCTACGACTGGCGCTCGGTCGATCCGGTCGACGGCCAGGACGGCGGCGAGCCCGGCGGCAACATCCGCCAGGTGTTCCTGTTCAACCCCGAGCGGGTCTCCTTCACGGACCGCCCGGGCGGCGGCCCGACCACCGCCACCGGTGTCACCAAGGTGCGCGGCAAGGCCCGGCTGACGGTCTCGCCGGGCCGGATCGACCCGGCGAACGCGGCCTGGAGCAACAGCCGCAAGCCGCTCGCGGGCGAGTTCGTCTTCCGCGGCAAGACCGTCTTCGTGATCGCCAACCACTTCAACTCCAAGGGCGGCGACCAGGCGCTGACCGCGCAGTACCAGCCCCCGGTGCGCGGCTCGGAGATCCAGCGGCACGCCCAGGCGACGGCGGTGAACGCGTTCGTCAAGGACATCCTGGCGGCGCAGAAGAACGCGGACGTGATCGCGCTCGGCGACATGAACGACTTCGAGTTCTCCGGCACCACGAAGATCCTGGAGGGCGACGGCGCGCTGTGGTCGGCGATCAAGTCCCTGCCGAGGAGCGAGCGTTACACCTATGACTACCAGGGCAACCAGCAGGTCCTGGACCAGATCCTGATCAGCCCGGCGATCCGCCGCGGCGGCTTCGAGTACGACAGCGTGCACATCAACGCGGAGTTCCACGACCAGATCAGCGACCACGACCCGCAGGTGCTGCGGCTGCGTCCCTGACCCCGGGAAACGACGGCGGGACCGGCCGGGCGGCGCGCCCGGCCGGTCCCGCCGTTTCGCGTGTCAGCGGCTCACTGTCCGCCGCGGTCGACGCGGCGCCAGACCACGGCCACGCCGACCAGCGCGGCGCCCGCCGCGCCCGCGAGCATCGCCGGCCGGGGGTGGCGCAGCGCGGTGCGCACGGCCTTGCGCACCGGCCTGGGCAGCCGCAGGTCGTGCTGCGCGGTGTGTCCGGCGTGCACCGCCCGGTCCCGCAGCACGTGCCGACTGTGTCCGGCCCGCTCCTGCATCAGGTGGCCGGCCCTGGTCATCCGCTCCTGTGCGTCGTGCCCGGCCCGCACGGCCCGGTCCTGGAGCAGATGCCCGGCCTTGGCCGCCCGGTCCTGCATCCGGGCGCCCGCCCCGGCGGCCCGGCCCTGCACGAGGTGTCCCGCCTTGGCCGCCCGGTCCTGCACCAGCTGTCCCGCCCGGGCCGCCCGGCCCTGGGCGCCGTGCCCCGCGTGGGCGGCGCCGGAACGCAGCTGCACGGTCATGGCGCCGGCCTTGTCCCTGAGGTCCGCGGCGCGCGTCCGGGCCCGGCCCGTGACATCGGCGCGGCCCGTCAGCCGGCCGACGGTGCCACCGAGCCGGCTCCGGGTCTGTTCCATCTGCCGCAGCAGCTCGTCGGGGCCCTTGGCGCCCGAGCCGCGCGGGTTCCTGTGCCTCATCGGTGTGCCCTTTCCCTGATCGCGTCCCCGGTCGCGGCGGCGTCCGCCAGGATCCGCCGCGATCGGTTCCGTGCGGATCGTCCGGGTACCCGGCCCGGGGGCGCTCACCCCTGTGCGCCGTCGCCCGCCCCGCGCTCGCCGCGCCGGGCGAGTTGGGGCTGGAACCAGTCGAGGCGGGCCTCCAACAGGGAGGCGCCTGCGACGAGTTCGGTCACACCCGGCCCGGCATCGGAGGCCAACTCGGCGGAGCCGGGGCGCCCGGTGCCCACCCAGCCCTGTGTCCGGCCAGCCGGGCGAACTCTGCGCGGGTGCCGTCCCGGCAGTCTCGTCGGACACCCGGAACCTCTCAGCAATGCTTACCCATATATCGTAGGAGAATTAAGTAGAGCTTCACGGAGGTGCCGTCGAGACTACCCCCATGACGAGCACCCGCACGCCCCCGCCCTTCGGCCGTACCCTCTGCGCGATGATCACGCCGTTCACCGAGGACGGGGCGCTCGATCTGGACGGCGCCCGGCGGCTGGCCGCGCACCTGGTGGCCGAGGGCTGCGACGGCCTGGTGCTGAACGGCACCACGGGCGAGTCGCCCACCACCACCGACGAGGAGAAGACCCGGCTGGTCCGGGCCGTGCGGGAGGCGGTCGGCGACCGGGCGGCGCTGGTCGCGGGCGTGGGCTCGGCGGACACCCGGCACACGGCGGAGCTGGCCCTCGCCGCGGGGAAGGCGGGCGCGGACGGCGTCCTGGTGGTGACGCCGTACTACAGCCGGCCCCCGCAGGAGGCCGTGGCGGCCCACTTCCGGCAGGTCGCCGACGCGAGCGAGCTGCCGGTGATGCTGTACGACATCCCGGGCCGCACCGGCACCCGGATCGAGCCCGAGACGCTGATCCAGCTCGCGGAGCACCCGCGGATCGTGGCCGTCAAGGACTGCTCCTACGACTTCCTCGGCGCCCAGAAGGTGCTGGCACAGACCGAGTTGGCGTACTACGCGGGCTGCGACGAGCATGTGCTGGCGCTGTACGCGGTCGGCGCGGCGGGCTGTGTCAGCACGGTCGCGAACGCCGTACCGGCGCACATCGCCGCGATCCCGGCCGCGTTCGACGCCGGCGACACCGCGCGGGCGCGGCGACTCCAGCTGGCGGCCACGCCGTTGATCGAGGCGATGATGGGCGCGGGCCTGCCCGGCACGGTCACCGCGAAGGCCCTGCTGGCCCGGCTCGGCCTTCCGGCGGGCCCGGTCCGCGCTCCTCTGCTGCCCGCAGACCGTCACACGACCGACGACCTGCTGTCCCGCTACGAGGCGCTGCGGGCGGCCCGGTCCGCCGCATGACGCGGCGCCCGCCACCCCACGGTGGCGGGCGCCGCGCCGGGTGCGGCGGGGTGTCAGTTGTGGCTGTGCAGGATGTCGTTCAGGCCGCCCCAGACCGCGTTGTTCGGGCGGGCCTCGACCGCGCCGGTGACCGAGTTGCGGCGGAAGAGGATGTTGGAGGCGCCGTTCAGCTCGCGGGCCTTGACGATCTGGCCGTCGGGCATGGTGACGCGGGTGCCCGCGGTGATGTAGAGGCCGGCCTCGACCACGCACTCGTCGCCGAGGGCGATGCCGATGCCCGCCTCGGCGCCGATCAGGCAGCGCTCGCCGATGGAGATGACCACGTTGCCGCCGCCGGACAGGGTGCCCATGGTGGAGGCGCCGCCGCCGATGTCCGAGCCGTCGCCGACCACGACGCCCGCGGAGATCCGGCCCTCGACCATGGAGGTGCCGAGCGTGCCGGCGTTGAAGTTGACGAAGCCCTCGTGCATGACCGTGGTGCCGGCGGCGAGGTGGGCGCCGAGGCGGACCCGGTCGGCGTCGGCGATGCGCACGCCCTTGGGGACGACGTAGTCCGTCATGCGCGGGAACTTGTCGACCGAGGTCACCTGGAGGTGCAGGCCCTCGGCGCGGGCGTTCAGCCGCACCTTCTCGATGTCGTCCACCGCGACCGGGCCGAGCGAGGTCCAGGCGACGTTGGCGAGGAAGCCGAACTGGCCCTCCAGGCTCAGGCCGTGCGGCTTCACGAGCCGGTGGCTGAGCAGGTGCAGGCGCAGATAGACGTCGTGCGCGTCCACCGGCTTGTCGTCCAGCGACGCGATGACCGTGCGGACCGCGACCACCTCGACGCCCCGGCGGGCGTCCGGGCCGGTCGCCGCGGTGGCGCCGCCGCCCAGCAGCTGAGCCGCCTGTTCGGCGGTCAGCCGCTCGGTGCCGGCCGGGCCCGGCTCCTCGACCAGCTCGGGGGCCGGGAACCAGGTGTCGAGAACGGTGCCGTCGGAGGCGATCGTGGCGAGGCCGGCGGCGACGGCGCCGGTGGTACGGGTTGCAGACTCGGTCATGGAGGAAAACCTAACGTGGGCGGGGTGGTGAGGGCGAACCGCGTCTCACGTGCCGGGCGGGGGTTCAGGGGATCAGCCGAGCCAGCAGGGTGCGCGCGTGGTCCTCGTCGTACGAACCGCCCGTCAGCAGCACCTGGAGGCACAGGCCGTCCATCAGCGCGAGCAGGGCCCGGGCCGTTTCCGGGTCGGTGCGCCGGGCCAGCGGGGCCGCCGCGCGCTCGGTCCACTCGGCGGCGACGGGACGCAGCGCGGGGCGGCGCAGCGCGGCCAGGTACAGCTCGTACTCCAGCTCCACGCCGGTGCGCTCGCCGCCCAGCCACACCCCCAGGGCCCGGGCCAGCTGCGCGGCGAGGCCGTCCGGGCCGCCGTGGTCCGGGACCAGCTCGGCGAGCACCCCGGAGAACCCCTCGCCGGCCTGCCGCAACGCGGCCACCAGCAGCTCTTCCAGGGTGGCGAAGTGGTACGTGGTGGAGCCGAGCGGCACGTCCGCCTCGGCGGCGACGCCGCGGTGGCTCAGCCCGGCGATGCCGTCCCGCCCCACCACGCGGATCGCCGCGTCGATGATCCGCTGCCGGCGCCCGGGGTCGTGGCGGCGGGGCATCAGTGCGTCGCCCCGCCCGTGTTCAGCACCACCACGCCCCCGATGATCAGCAGGATCCCGCCGACCTTGGCCGCCGTCAGCCCCTCCCCGAACAGCAGCAGCCCGAGGACGGCGATGGCCGCGGTGCCGACCCCGGACCAGATGGCGTAGGCGGTGCCGATCTGCACGGTCTTCAGCGTCTGGGCGAGCAGCGCGAAGGACACGACGTACCCCACCGCCGTCACCAGCGAGGGTCCGAGCCGGCTGAATCCCTCGCTGTACTTCATCGCCGTCGTGGCGGTGACCTCGGCCGCGATGGCGCCCGCGAGCAGCAGATATCCCATGTGTACGAGCGTACACAACGGGTCCGCGGACCGGCATGCGAAAGCGGCGGTCCCCCGAGGGGTACCGCCGCTTCGCACCCGCGGGTGCGGTCAGACGTTGAAGCCCAGCGCGCGGAGCTGGTCGCGGCCCTCGTCGGTGATCTTGTCGGGACCCCACGGCGGCATCCAGACCCAGTTGATGCGCAGCTCGTTGACCAGGCCGTCGGTGGCGGACTTGGCCTGGTCCTCGATGACGTCCGTCAGCGGGCAGGCCGCCGAGGTGAGGGTCATGTCGACGGTCGCGATGTTGGCGTCGTCGACGTGGATGCCGTAGATCAGGCCCAGGTTGACGACGTCGATGCCCAGCTCGGGGTCGACCACGTCCATCAGGGCCTCGCGGAGTTCTTCCTCCGAGGCCGGCTTCATCTCAGCGGTGTCGGTCATGCCGTCTTCCTTTCGGCGTCGGCGCCACCCAGCGCCTGGGCCGTCGCGTCCTTCCACGCCATCCAGCTCAGGAGGGCGCACTTGACCCGCGCGGGGTACTTGGAGACCCCGGCGAACGCGACCGCGTCCTCCAGGACCTCCTCCATCGCGTCGTCGGGCTCGATCCTGCCCTTGGACTGCATCAGCTCCAGGAAGGTCTCCTGGATCTTCTGCGCCTGGTCCAGGTCCTTGCCGACCAGCAGGTCGTTGAGGACCGACGCGCTGGCCTGGCTGATCGAGCAGCCCTGGCCCTCGTACGACACGTCCTCGATCTTCGTGCCGTCGTACTTCACGCGCAGGGTGATCTCGTCGCCGCACGTCGGGTTCACATGGTGCACCTCGGCGTCGCCGTCCCTCAGACCACGCCCGTGCGGGTTCTTGTAGTGGTCCAGGATGACGTCCTGGTACATCGAGTCCAGCTTCACCTTGTCAGCACGCCTCTCAGCCGAAGAAGTTCCGTACGTGCTCCAGGCCGTCGACCAGGGCGTCGATCTCGGCCGGCGAGGAGTACAGATAGAACGACGCTCGCGTGGTCGCGGGAATTCCGTAGCGGAGGCAGACCGGACGCGCGCAGTGGTGGCCGACCCGGACCGCGATGCCCTGCTCGTCCAGCACCTGGCCCACGTCGTGCGGGTGGATGTCGCCGAGCGTGAAGGAGATCGCCGCGCCCCGGTCCTCGGCCGTCGTCGGACCGATGATCCTGAGGTCCGGGACCTCCGCCAGGCGCCGCACCGCGTACTCGGTGAGCGCGTGCTCATGGGCGAGGATCTTGTCCATGCCGATCGAGTTCAGGTAGTCGATCGCCGCGCCGAGCCCGACCGCCTGGGCGATCGGGGGCGTGCCCGCCTCGAACTTGTGCGGTGCCGGGGCGTAGGTGGAGGAGTGCATCGAGACGGTCTCGATCATCTCGCCGCCGCCCAAGAAGGGGGGCAGGTCCTCCAGCAGCTCCTGGCGGCCCCACAGCACGCCGATGCCGGTCGGGCCGCACATCTTGTGGCCGGTGAAGGCCACGAAGTCGGCCTGGAGCGCCTGCACGTCCAGGGGCATGTGCGGGGCGGCCTGGGAGGCGTCGATGCACACCAGCGCGCCGACCTCCTGGGCGCGCCGGATGATCGTCTCGACCGGGTTGACCGTGCCCAGGATGTTCGACACCAGCACGAAGGAGACGATCTTCGTCTTCTCCGTGATGATCTCTTCGATGTTCGACAGGTCCAGCCGGCCGTCGTCGGTGAGGCCGAACCACTTCAGCTTCGCGCCCGTGCGCTGCGCCAGCAGCTGCCACGGCACGATGTTGGAGTGGTGCTCCATCTCCGTGATGACGATCTCGGTGTCCTGGTCCACCCGGTAGGGCTCGTCGGCCCAGCCGAGCATGTTCGCCACGAGGTTGAGCGACTCGGAGGCGTTCTTGGTGAAGATCACCTCGTCGCGGCTGGGCGCGTTGACGAACTCGGCGACCTTGTCGCGCGCGCCCTCGTACAGCGCCGTGGCCTCCTCGGCGAGCACATGCACACCGCGGTGGACGTTGGCGTTGTAGCGCTCGTAGTACTCGCTCAGGGCGTCCAGCACCTGGCGCGGCTTCTGACTGGTCGCCGCGTTGTCCAGGTACACGAGCTTCCTGCCGTCGTGGACGACTCGGTCCAGAACGGGGAAGTCCTTGCGGATCGCCTCGGTGTCGAGGAGGCCCGGCAGCTGTGTCACGCGGATGCGCCACCCTTCACGTATGCCTCGTAGCCCTCGTTCTCCAGCTTGTCCGCGAGCTCGGGGCCGCCGGACTCGACGATGCGGCCGCCGGCGAACACGTGGACGTGGTCGGGCTTGATGTAGCGCAGGATGCGCGTGTAGTGCGTGATCAGCAGGGTGCCGACCTCGCCGGTCTCGCGGACGCGGTTGACGCCCTCGGAGACGATGCGGAGCGCGTCGACGTCCAGGCCGGAGTCGGTCTCGTCGAGGATCGCGACCTTCGGCCGGAGCAGCTCCAGCTGGAGGATCTCGTGGCGCTTCTTCTCACCGCCGGAGAAGCCCTCGTTGACGTTGCGCTCGGCGAAGGACGGGTCCATGTTGAGGCGCTCCATGGCCTCCTTGACCTCCTTCACCCAGGTGCGCAGCTTCGGGGCCTCGCCGCGGATGGCGGTGGCGGAGGTGCGCAGGAAGTTGGAGACGGAGACGCCGGGGACCTCGACCGGGTACTGCATCGCCAGGAACAGGCCGGCGCGGGCCCGCTCGTCGACGGACATCTCCAGGACGTCCTCGCCGTCCAGGGTGACGGTGCCGCCGGTGATGGTGTACTTCGGGTGACCCGCGAGGGAGTAGGCGAGGGTCGACTTGCCGGAGCCGTTGGGGCCCATGATGGCGTGCGTCTCGCCCTGCTTCACGGTGAGGTCGACGCCCTTGAGGATCTCCTTCGTGGCGTTGTCGGCCTCGACGGTGACGTGCAGGTCTCGGATTTCAAGCGTTGCCATGGGTGCCTCAGGACTCCTGGGTGAGGGAGACGAGAACGTCGTCCCCTTCGATCTTTACGGGGTATACGGGGACGGGGCGCGTCGCCGGAAGACTGTCGGGCTTGCCGGACCGCAGGTCGAAGCGCGAGCCGTGCAGCCAGCACTCGATGTGGCAGTCGTCGACCTCGCCCTCCGACAGCGAGACGTTCGCGTGCGAGCAGATGTCGTGGATCGCGAACACCTCGCCCTCGGTCCGTACGACCGAGACCGGCGTGCCGTCGATCTCCACCCGCTTCGGGGTGTCCTCCGACAGCTCGCCCAGTCCACAGACGCGTACGAAGGTCGTCATGCGACCGAGGCCTCCAGCTCCGTCTCGATCTTGGCGAGCAGCCGCTCCTCGATGTCGGCGACGCCGATCTGCTGGACCAGCTCGGCGAAGAAGCCGCGGACCACCAGGCGGCGGGCCTCGTGCTCCGGGATGCCGCGGGCCATCAGGTAGAAGAGCTGCTCGTCGTCGAAGCGGCCGGTGGCGGAGGCGTGGCCGGCGCCGACGATCTCGCCGGTCTCGATCTCCAGGTTCGGCACCGAGTCGACGCGCGCGCCGTCCGTGAGGACCAGGTTGCGGTTCATCTCGTAGGTGTCCGTGCCCTCGGCCGCGGCCTCGATGAGCACGTCGCCGATCCAGACCGCGTGCGCGTCGTCGCCCTGGAGCGCGCCCTTGTAGACGACGTTCGACTTGCAGTGCGGGGTGTTGTGCGTGACCAGCAGGCGGTGCTCGTGGTGCTGGCCGGCGTCGGTGAAGTACAGGCCGAACAGCTCCGCCTCGCCGCCGGGGCCGGCGTACTCCACGCGCGGGTGGATGCGCACCAGGTCGCCGCCGAAGGTGACGACGACGTGCTTGAAGCTCGCGTCCCGGCCGACCAGGGCGTTCTGCTGGGCGACGTGCACGGCGGTGTCGGCCCAGTCCACGATGGTGACCACGGTCAGCTTCGCGCCGTCACCGAGGACGTACTCCACGTTCGCGGCGCGGATGGTGTCACCGGTGTGGTCGATGACGACCGTCGCCTCGGCGAAGGCGCCGAGCTCGAACACGGTGTGCCCGTAGGTCACGCCGCCCTCGCCGTGCAGCGTGAGGCGCACCGGCTCGGTCAGCACGGTCTCCTTCGGCACGGTGACGATCGTGGCCTCCTCGAAGGAGGAGTACGCCTGGGCCGCGATCCGGTCCACCGGCTTGCCGGCCCGGCCGAGCCGGGCGTCGTCGCGGCCGACGGTCTCCACGGTGACGCCGTCGGGGGCGGAGAGGTCGGCCTTGATCGAGCCTCCGGCGACCGCGGTGCCGTCGTGCAGCCCGCGCAGCCGCTCCAGCGGGGTGAACCGCCACTCCTCCTCACGGCCGTGCGGGACCGGGAAGTCCGCCACGTCGAAGGACGGGGGCGCGCTCATGCGCGAGACGACGGTCGACTCCGCGGCGACCGCGATGGAGCCGGCGGTGGTGGAGCCCACCGGGATGTTCTGGGCCTCAGCCATGGCTGTCGTAGTGCTCTCTTTCCTGAGTAAGACGTCTGCTGGCGAGGGCGGCGGTCAGCCGACCGCGCCCTCCATCTGCAGCTCGATCAGCCGGTTGAGCTCCAGCGCGTACTCCATGGGCAGTTCCTTGGCGATCGGCTCGACGAAGCCGCGCACGATCATCGCCATCGCCTCGTCCTCGGACAGACCGCGGCTCATCAGGTAGAAGAGCTGGTCCTCGGAGACCTTGGAGACGGTGGCCTCGTGGCCCATGGACACGTCGTCCTCGCGGACGTCGACGTACGGGTACGTGTCCGACCGGGAGATGGTGTCGACCAGCAGCGCGTCGCACAGCACGCTGGACTTGGAGCCGGCGGCGCCCTCGCCGATCTCGATCAGACCGCGGTAGGAGGTACGGCCGCCGCCGCGCGCCACGGACTTGGAGACGATGTTGGACGACGTGTTCGGCGCCATGTGGACCATCTTGGCGCCCGCGTCCTGGTGCTGGCCCTCGCCCGCGAAGGCGATGGACAGGGTCTCGCCCTTGGCGTGCTCGCCCATCAGGTAGACGGCCGGGTACTTCATCGTCACCTTGGAGCCGATGTTGCCGTCGATCCACTCCATGGTCGCGCCCTCGTAGGCGACGGCGCGCTTGGTGACCAGGTTGTAGACGTTGTTCGACCAGTTCTGGATGGTCGTGTAACGGCAGCGGGCGTTCTTCTTGACGATGATCTCGACGACCGCGGAGTGCAGCGAGTCGGACTTGTAGATCGGCGCCGTGCAGCCCTCGACGTAGTGCACGTAGGCACCCTCGTCGACGATGATCAGGGTCCGCTCGAACTGGCCCATGTTCTCCGTGTTGATGCGGAAGTAGGCCTGGAGCGGGATCTCGACGTGCACGCCCTTCGGCACGTAGATGAAGGAGCCGCCGGACCACACGGCGGTGTTCAGCGCGGCGAACTTGTTGTCACCGGCCGGGATGACCGTGCCGAAGTACTCCTTGAAGAGCTCCGGGTGCTCCTTCAGCGCCGTGTCGGTGTCCAGGAAGATGACACCCTGCTCCTCCAGGTCCTCGCGGATCTGGTGGTAGACGACCTCGGACTCGTACTGGGCGGCGACACCGGCGACCAGGCGCTGCTTCTCGGCCTCCGGGATGCCCAGCTTGTCGTAGGTGTTCTTGATGTCCTCGGGCAGGTCCTCCCAGGACTCCGCCTGCTTCTCCGTGGAGCGCACGAAGTACTTGATGTTGTCGAAGTCGATGCCCGAGAGGTCGGAGCCCCAGTTCGGCATCGGCTTCTTCTCGAAGAGCTTCAGGCCCTTCAGGCGCAGCTTGGTCATCCACTCCGGCTCCGACTTCTTGCCGGAGATGTCACGGACGACCTCCTCGCTCAGGCCGCGCCTGGCGGAGGCACCGGCCACGTCCGAGTCGGCCCAGCCGTATTCGTACTTGCCCAGGCCCTCGAGCTCAGGGTGGGCAGTCTCCGTGGGGAGAGTCATGCGGGGTTCCTCCCGGCCGTGCTTGCAGGTGCGTCAGTGGAAATCTTGGGGATGAACGTCGTGCAGACGCCGTCGCCGTGCGCGATGGTCGCCAGTCGCTGGACGTGGGTGCCCAGCAGCTCCGCGAAGATCTCCGTCTCCGCCTCGCACAGCTGCGGGAACTGTTCCGCGACATGGGCGACCGGGCAGTGGTGCTGGCAGAGCTGCTCGCCGACCGGTGCGCTGCGCGCCGTAGCAGCGTACCCGTCCGCGCTCAGGGCCTTGGCCAGTGCTTCGGCGCGCTTGTCCGGGGCCACCGCCTCGATCGCCTCGCGGTAGGCACGCGCCTGGGCGGCGACCCGGGCGCGGGCGAAGGCGGCGACCGCCTGGGGGCCGCCCTCCCGCTCGGCGATCCAGCGGAGCGCGTCCGCCGCGAGCTTGTCGTAGGACTGGTCGAAGGCGTCCCGGCCGCAGTCGGTGAGCGCGAAGACCTTGGCGGGGCGGCCACGCGTGCGCGTGCCGTACACCCGCTGTTCGCGGGGCTCCACGACGTCGTCGGCGACGAGCGCGTCCAGATGGCGCCGGACGGCCGCCTGGGTCAGTCCCAGCCGGCCGGCGAGTTCGGCGACGGTCGACGGCCCGTGGTCCAGGATGGAGCGCGCGACCCGGTTGCGCGTGGAGCGCTCACCGGTCGCTAGCTCCTCCTGAGGGGCCCCCGTGGGGGTCTCCCGAGCCTCGCCGACGTTTTTCACAACGCCATTGTTGCGTAATTCCGCGGAGCCTGACAAGCGACGTCCGGATCATCAGGCGGTGCCCTGCGTCACTTAGGCATACCTAATCTGACCTGCGGAAACGATCTTCTGCTGATCATTCCGCATCGTTTCCGCGGTCGAAACGGTGGCGCCCCGAGGCCCCGTCCGGAAGACTCCCTGACCATGCCCGCACCCCCTCCGACCGGCCCACTTGTCACTCGTTACTCCCTCGCCGCAGGTCTGCGCCTGCTGGGCGTCGAGAGCGGCGAGACCCTGCTCGTGCACTCCTCGCTCAGCTCCCTCGGCTGGGTGAACGGGGGCGCGGTCGCGGTCGTCCAGGGGCTCCTCGACGCGCTCGGCCCCGCCGGCACCCTCGTCGTCCCCACCCAGACCGGCGACCAGTCCGACCCGGCCCTGTGGGAGAGCCCACCGGTGCCCCGGGAATGGTGGGACCGGATCCGCGCCACCATGCCCCCGTACGACCCGCTGATCACCCCCTCGCGCGGAGTCGGCGTGATCCCCGAGACCGTGCGGACCTGGCCCGGCGCCCTGCGCAGCGCCCACCCGCAGACCTCCTTCGCCGCCCTCGGCCCCCGCGCGCGGGAGATCACCGAGGGCCACGCCCCGGACTGCCGGCTCGGCGAGGACAGCCCGCTGGCCCGGCTGGAGGAACTCGGCGCCCGGGTGCTGCTGCTGGGCGCGGGCTACGACTCCTGCACCGCCTTCCACCTGGCCGAGTACCGGATCCCCGCCCCGCGCGTGGAGGTCGGGCGGCCCGCTCCCGGCGGCGGCTGGGAGACCGTGGTCGAGGTGTCGGTCACCTCCGACCGGTTCGGCGAACTCGGGCGCGACTTCGAACGGGACCGGCCCGTCGTCCGCGGCCGGGTCGGCGGCGCGGACGCCCGGCTGTTCCCGGTGGCGGACGCCGTGGCCTACGCCGGACGGTGGCTCGCGGCGCACCGGCCACGGGAGGGGGACTTCCCGTACCCGCCCGTCTGATCCGCGCGCGGTCTCCCTACACTCGGCCCCATGCGAAGTGAGCCTGTGGTCCAGGTGGCGGCCCTGGTCAAGCGGTACGGCACGAAGACCGCGGTGGACGGCCTCGACCTGGTGGCCCGGCCGGGCGTGACCGCCGTGCTCGGCCCGAACGGCGCCGGGAAGACGACCACGGTCGAGACCTGCGAGGGGTACCGGAAGCCGGATTCCGGCACGGTGCGCGTCCTGGGCCTCGACCCGGTCCGGCAGGCCGCCGAGCTGCGGCCCCGCATCGGCGTGATGCTCCAGTCCGGCGGCGTGTACTCCGGCGCCCGCGCCGAGGAGATGCTCCGGCACGTGGCGAAGCTGCACGCGCACCCGCTCGACGTCGACGCCCTCGTCGAACGCCTCGGCCTCGGCTCCTGCGGCCGGACGAGCTACCGCCGGCTCTCCGGCGGCCAGCAGCAGCGGCTCGCGCTCGCCATGGCCGTCGTGGGCCGCCCGGAACTGGTGTTCCTGGACGAGCCCACCGCCGGCCTCGACCCGCAGGCCCGCCGGGCCACCTGGGACCTGGTGCGGGACCTGCGCGCCGACGGCGTGTCGGTGATCCTCACCACGCACCACATGGACGAGGCCGAACAGCTCGCCGACGACGTGGCGATCATCGACGGCGGCCGGGTCATCGCCCAGGGCTCCCCGGAGGAGCTGTGCAAGGGCGGCGCCGAGAACACCCTGCGCTTCACCGGCCGCCCCGGCCTTGACGTCGGCTCGCTGCTCAAGGCGCTCCCGGCCGACTGCGCGGCCGCCGAGCTGACCCCGGGCGGCTACCGGGTGGTCGGCAAGGTCGACCCCCAGCTGCTGGCCACCGTGACCTCCTGGTGCGCCCAGCACGGGGTGATGCCCGACCGGATCTCGGTCGAGCGGCACACCCTGGAGGACGTCTTTCTCGAGCTGACCGGCAAGGAGCTGCGCTCGTGACCACGGGTACGTACACCCCGAAGCCCGGAGCCGCCCCGCTCCCCCGCATGATCGCGGCGCAGGCGGCGCTGGAGACGAAGATGCTGCTGCGCAACGGCGAGCAGCTGCTGCTGACGGTCGTGATCCCGACCCTGCTGCTGGTGCTCTTCGGCTCCGTCGACATCGTGGACACCGGCGAGGGCGAGGCGGTCGACTTCCTCGCCCCCGGTGTGCTGGCGCTGGCCGTGATGTCGACGGCGTTCACCGGGCAGGCCATCGCCACGGGCTTCGAGCGCCGCTACGGCGTGCTCAAGCGGCTCGCCTCCTCGCCGCTGCCGCGCTGGGGCCTGATGACCGCGAAGACGGCGTCCGTGCTGGTCACGGAGGTCCTCCAGGTGGTCCTGCTGACCGTGATCGCCTTCGCGCTGGGCTGGTCCCCGCACGGCAACCCGGCCGCCGTCGTGTTGCTGCTCGTCGTCGGCACCGCCGCCTTCTCCGGGCTCGGCCTGCTGATGGCGGGCACCCTGAAGGCGGAGGCGACACTCGCCGCCGCCAACCTGGTCTTCCTGCTGCTGCTGGTGGGCGGCGGGGTGATAGTGCCACTGGAGAAGTTCGGCCCGACGGGCGAGCGGATCCTGGGCCTGCTGCCCATCTCCGCCCTCTCCGACGGCCTGCGGGACGTGCTCCAGCACGGCGCCGGCATGCCCTGGGGCGACCTGGGCGTCCTCGCCGCCTGGGCGGTCGTCGGCCTGGCCGCGGCCGGACGGTTCTTCCGCTGGGAGTGACCCTCCCCGCGCGCGGGACCCCGGCCGGCATGTGCCCCTCCCGTGACCAGGAACACCCCCGTCGGAGTGACCCTCGTGAACGCGTGCACAAGCGGCGGCCTACGATGGTGCGCGTGCCTAAGCTGAACCGCGCCGACGCCGAAGCCGCCCTGCGCAATCCGCTCGCCTTCATCGCCGACCGCTGGACCCCGGACCCCCGGACCGTCCGGCGGGCGGCCCTCACCGCGCTCGTCATGTCGGTGGTCATCGTGGTCACCGGCGGCGCCGTCCGCCTGACCGGCTCGGGCCTCGGCTGCCCGACCTGGCCCACGTGCACCGACGACTCGCTGACCACCACCCGGGCCATGGGCTTCCACGGGATCATCGAGTTCGGCAACCGCATGCTGACGTACGTGCTGTGCGCCGCCGTCGGCTGGGCGATCATCGCGGCACGCTCCGAGAAGCCGTGGCGGCGCGGCCTGACCCGGCTGGGCTGGGCGCAGTTCTGGGTCGTCATGGGCAACGCCGTGCTCGGCGGCATCGTCGTCCTGGTCGGCCTGAACCCGTACACGGTCGCCGCGCACTTCCTGCTCTCCACGGCCCTGATCGCCATCGCGACGGTCATGTGGCAGCGCACCCGGGAGGGCGACGAGGCCCCGCGCCCGCTGGTCGGCAAGGCGGTGGCGCAGCTGGTGTGGTTCCTGGTGGCCGCGTCCGCGCTGCTCATCGCCGTCGGCACGGTGGTGACCGGGGCCGGGCCGCACGCCGGCGACTCCAGCGAGGTCGAGCGCATCCCCATCGACTGGGAGACGGTCTCCAAGCTGCACGCGGTGCTCGCCTGGATCGTGGTCACGCTGACGTTCGCGCTGTGGTTCGTGCTGAAGGCGGTCGACGCGCCGAAGGTGCCGCTGGCGCGCACCCGGGAGCTGTTCGTCATCCTGCTGTGCCAGGGGGCCATCGGCTACGTCCAGTACTTCACCCATCTCCCGGAGGTCCTGGTGGCCGCCCACATGCTCGGCTCCACGGTGATGTGGATCTGGGTGCTGCGGGTGCTGCTGGCGCTGCGCGAGCGCCCCGAGGCCCCGCGGGACCTGCCGGTGACCCCGGCCGAGGTGCCGGTCGGCTCACGGGCCTGAGTCAGGCAGTACGGCGATGAGGTCCAGGTCGCCGCGCCCCTCCTGGTAGTCGCCGCCGGCCAGGGAACCGTGCGCCCAGACGGCGCGGTGTTCCCTGGCCGCAGGGTGTCCAGGAACCCGTCGAGCGGGGAAGCGCTCGTCATCCGCCCGGTCTCGGCGGCCCACCGGAGCGTGCACGTCCCGCGCGCGTCGCCCGCCGCGACCGGCCGGACCACCCGCCGGAGTCTCTGCACCCGGCTCGGCACCACTCGCGCCACCCACCGGAGCCTCTACATCCGGCCCGGGCGCCACCCACCACAACCGGCCGGACCACCCGCCGAAGTCTCTGCACCCGGCTCGGCACCACCCACGCCTCCCGCCGGAGTCTCTACATCCCGGCGCGCGCCGCCCGCCGCGGGAGCGGCCGGATGCCCTCCGGACACGGGCGGATACGGACGTACGCGAACGGGCGCCGAGGACGTGCGGCTCGGGCAGGTCCTGGGCGCCGGTGGCAGAAGAGTCTCTTACCGAAGCGCGCCCCGCGGCGGAGCCGCGGGGCGTCGGGGTGGGGGTCAGCCGCCGATCTGGATGCCGGCCATCCGCTTCCACTCGTACGGCCCCGTGGTCACCTTGGCGGCGAACTCGCCGTCGAAGGACTCGTGGACCGTGATGCCGGACTTGGTCACCGCCTGCTCGGCGAGGGCGTACGTAGGGGCCACCAGGTCGCCCCAGGCGCCGTCCTCGCCGACGAGGACGATGCGGGCGCCGCGTTCGCCGAGGTGCGCCACCTGGCCCTCCGCGCCGCCGTGCGCCTTGGCGAAGGCGCCGATCCGGTGGGCGAGCCGGGACACCGTGCGCTCGGCCCTCGCGTCAACCTGCTGCGTGTCTGCCATGCCCAGGATGCTACTCACCGGTAGATCGACTGGCGAGGGCAGGGCGCTGTGACGTACGCCCGGTGCGGCTCAGCGCAGGAACGGGTCCACCGCGACCGCCACGAACAGCAGCGACACATAGGTGATCGACCAGTGGAAGAGCCGCATCTCCTTCAGCTTCGTACCCGTCGCCTCGGCCTTGGCCCGGTTCTGCAGCGCGTGCGCCTCCCACAGCCACCAGCCGCCCGCGGCGAGGGCGACGGCCGTGTAGAACCAGCCGGTGTAGCCGAGGGGGGTCAGCAGCAGGGAGACGACGACCATCACCCAGCTGTAGATGACGATCTGCTTGGCGACCACCTTGTTGGAGGCGATGACCGGCAGCATCGGCACGCCCACGCGCGCGTAGTCCTCCTTGACCTTCATGGACAGCGGCCAGTAGTGCGGCGGCGTCCAGAAGAACATGACGAGGAAGAGGATGACCGGCGCCCACGACAGCGAGTTCGTCACGGAGGACCAGCCGATGAGCACCGGCATGCAGCCCGCGATGCCGCCCCACACGATGTTCTGCGACGTGCGCCGCTTGAGGATCATCGTGTAGACGACGACGTAGAAGAGGAGCGCCCCGAGTGACAGCCAGGCGCTCAGCCAGTTGACGGTGAACCCGAACAGCAGCGTCGAGACGACCGCCAGGCTGATGCCGAACGCCATGCACTCGCGCGGACTGACCATCCCGGTCACCAGCGGACGCTGGGAGGTGCGGTCCATCAGGGCGTCGATGTCCCGGTCGATGTACATGTTGAGCGCGTTGGCGCCGCCCGCCGACAGATAGCCGCCGAGACAGGTGAGCAGGACCAGCTTCAGGTCGGGCACACCCTGCTGCGCCAGGAACATCACCGGAACGGTGGTGATGAGCAGCAGCTCGATGATCCGTGGCTTGGTCAGCGCCACGAACGCCTTGACACGGGCCCCCAACGGCCGGTGAACCGGGCCCTGGCTCGCACCACCGAGCTCACCCTCCCCCAGGGCCTTGAGGGCCTGGGAGGGACCCACAGGACGGGATTCGACGGCCGTCACGCACACCCCTGACAGAGACATCCCAGCGAGCCTCCCCGCCGGACACACCGGGTGACGGCTCGCGCGTACCACGCCACTTTAGACGTTGCCCATACCCCGGCCTTCGCGGGGGTGGGTTCGTGTTGGCGGGGCCCTCCGTACACACGTGCGCGCCCTCGCTCGGATGCGTCGTAAAAGGGGTGATCCAAAGGGTGATCCTCCGTGCGCGGGAAAGCTCTCCTGAGCGGTCAGATGAGCGGGTCCGTATTCATGTGCCGAATGCCGTTCCGCCCAGTCGGGAGGCGGATCCCGATGACTCCCGGCAGTCTTGAAACACTCGAAAAAACGCACGTCCTCACGGGGGTAGGCTCGACAGCGACCGGCGGGCGACAAGCCCCTCGGCGGCCGGTTCTGGCATATGCCCGACGACCGGCGACCGACATGTGGAGAGGAGCCCTGACCCAGGGTGAGCACCAAGCCGACCACCACAGACCTTGAGTGGACCGAGCTGGACCAGCGGGCCGTGGACACCGCCCGTGTCCTGGCCGCAGACGCCGTACAGAAGGTCGGCAACGGCCATCCCGGTACGGCGATGAGCCTGGCCCCCGCCGCCTACACCCTCTTCCAGAAGGTGATGCGGCACGACCCGGCCGACCCGGAGTGGGTCGGACGCGACCGCTTCGTGCTGTCCGCCGGCCACTCGTCCCTGACCCTCTACACCCAGCTCTACCTGGCCGGCTTCGGCCTGGAGCTGGACGACCTGAAGTCCTTCCGGACGTGGGGTTCCAAGACCCCGGGTCACCCGGAGTACGGGCACACCAAGGGCGTGGAGACCACCACCGGCCCGCTGGGCCAGGGTGTGGCCAACGCGGTGGGCATGGCGATGGCCGCCCGCTACGAGCGCGGCCTGTTCGACCCGGAGGCGCCGGCCGGCGAGTCCCCCTTCGACCACTTCGTCTACTGCATCGCCGGTGACGGCTGCCTCCAGGAGGGCATCGCCGCCGAGGCGTCCTCGATGGCCGGCCACCAGAAGCTGGGCAACCTGGTCCTGCTGTGGGACGACAACCACATCTCGATCGAGGGCGACACCGAGACGGCCGTCTCCGAGGACACCGTCAAGCGGTAC
The DNA here is from genome assembly GCF_964272715.1 of Streptomyces sp. SudanB182_2057. Taxonomy (NCBI): domain Bacteria; kingdom Bacillati; phylum Actinomycetota; class Actinomycetes; order Kitasatosporales; family Streptomycetaceae; genus Streptomyces; species Streptomyces sp. SudanB182_2057. The sequence continues at coordinate 6,269,003 of NZ_OZ186798.1, read as the reverse complement.
GAGGCCTACGGCTGGCACGTGCAGCGGGTCGAGGCCCAGGAGAACGGCGACCTGGACCCGGCGGCGATCCACGCCGCGATCCAGGAGGCCAAGCGGGTCACCGACCGGCCCTCCTTCATCGCGATGCGCTCGATCATCGCCTGGCCGGCCCCGAACGCGCAGAACACCGAGGCCGCGCACGGCTCGGCGCTGGGCGACGAGGAGGTCGCGGCCACCAAGCGCGTCCTCGGCTTCGACCCGGAGCAGTCGTTCGAGGTCGCCGACGAGGTCATCGCCCACACCCGCAAGGCGCTGGAGCGCGGCGCCCAGGCGAAGGCCGAGTGGGAGAAGTCCCTCCAGAAGTGGCGCGAGGCCAACCCGGAGCGGGCCGCCGAGTTCGACCGGATCGCGGCCGGCGAGCTGCCCACCGGCTGGGAGGAGAAGCTCCCGGTCTTCGAGCCCGGCAAGGCCGTGGCCACCCGTGCCGCGTCCGGCAAGGTGCTCCAGGCGCTCGGCGCGGTGATCCCCGAGCTGTGGGGCGGCTCCGCCGACCTGGCCGGCTCGAACAACACCACCATCGACAAGGACAGCTCGTTCCTGCCCGCGGGCAACCCGCTGCCCGAGGCCAACCCGTACGGCCGCACGATCCACTTCGGCATCCGCGAGCACTCCATGGGCGCCGAGATGAACGGCATCGCCCTGCACGGCAACACCCGGATCTACGGCGGCACGTTCCTCGTCTTCTCCGACTACATGCGCAACGCCGTGCGCCTGTCGGCCCTGATGCACCTGCCGGTGACGTACGTGTGGACGCACGACTCCATCGGCCTCGGCGAGGACGGCCCCACCCACCAGCCGGTCGAGCACCTGGCCTCGCTGCGCGCCATCCCGGGCCTGAACATCGTCCGCCCGGCCGACGCCAACGAGACCGCGATCGCCTGGCGGGAGATCCTCAAGCGCTGGACCAAGGAGTTCGGCAAGGGCCAGCCGCACGGCCTCGCGCTCACCCGCCAGGGCGTGCCGACGTACGAGCCCAACGACGACGCGGCCAAGGGCGGCTACGTCCTGTTCGAGGCCGAGGGCGGCGAGGCGCAGGTCATCCTGATCGCCACCGGTTCCGAGGTGCACGTGGCCGTCGAGGCGCGCGAGCGGCTCCAGGCCGAGGGCGTGCCCACCCGCGTGGTGTCGATGCCGTCCGTGGAGTGGTTCGAGCAGCAGGACCAGGGGTACCGGGACTCCGTGCTGCCGCCGTCCGTCAAGGCCCGCGTCGCCGTGGAGGCGGGCATCGGCCTGACCTGGCACAAGTACGTGGGGGACGCCGGCCGCATCGTTTCCCTGGAGCACTTCGGCGCTTCCGCCGACGGCAAGCTGCTCTTCCGCGAATTCGGCTTCACCGCGGAGAACGTGGCCGCCAAGGCGCGGGAATCCCTCGCCGACGCCCAGCGCTGACGCCCATATACGACACGTAGGAGATGTAATTCCATGACAGACGCACTCAAGCGCCTCTCCGAAGAAGGCGTCGCGATCTGGCTGGACGACCTGTCGCGCAAGCGGATCACGTCCGGCAACCTCGCGGAGCTGATCGACCAGCAGCACGTCGTGGGCGTCACCACCAACCCGACGATCTTCCAGAAGGCGATCTCCCAGGGCGACGGCTACGACCAGCAGCTGTCGGACCTGGCCGCCCGCAAGGTCACCGTCGAAGAGGCCATCCGCATGATCACGACGGCGGACGTCCGCGACGCCGCCGACATCCTGCGCCCGGTCTTCGACGCCACCGGCGGCCAGGACGGCCGGGTCTCCATCGAGGTCGACCCGCGCCTGGCCCACCACACCAAGGCGACCGTCGCCGAGGCCAAGCAGCTCGCCTGGCTCGTCGACCGCCCCAACACCCTGATCAAGATCCCGGCCACCCAGGCGGGTCTGCCGGCGATCGCCGAGGTGATCGGCCTCGGCATCAGCGTCAACGTCACGCTGATCTTCTCGCTGGAGCGCTACCGGGCCGTCATGGACGCGTACCTGACCGGTCTGGAGAAGGCCAAGGAGCGGGGCCTGGACCTGTCCGGGATCCACTCCGTGGCGTCCTTCTTCGTCTCCCGTGTGGACACGGAGATCGACAAGCGCCTGTCGGACATCGGCACCGACGAGGCCGCGGCGCTGCGCGGCAAGGCCGCCCTCGCCAACGCCCGTCTCGCCTACCAGGCGTACGAGGAGGTCTTCTCCTCCGACCGCTGGGCGGCCCTCGAGAAGGCGGGCGCCAACAAGCAGCGTCCGCTGTGGGCGTCGACCGGTGTGAAGGACCCGGCGTACCCGGACACCCTGTACGTCACCGAGCTGGTCGCGCCGAACACGGTCAACACCATGCCGGAGGCCACCCTGGAGGCCACCGACGACCACGGCGAGATCACCGGCGACACCATCTCCGGCACCTACGAGCAGGCGCGCGCCGACCTCGACGCGCTGGAGCGGCTCGGCATCTCGTACGACGACGTCGTGCAGGTGCTGGAGGACGAGGGCGTCGACAAGTTCGAGGCGTCCTGGAACGACCTGCTGAAGTCGACCCAGGCGGAGCTCGAGCGCCTTGCCCCCTCGGAGGGCTGAGTTGTCACCCGTTTCCGGTTCCGGAGCGAACCCGCTTCGTGACCCGGCCGACCGACGGCTCCCGCGCATCGCGGGGCCGTCGGGCCTGGTCATCTTCGGCGTCACGGGCGACCTGTCCCGCAAGAAGCTGATGCCCGCGGTGTACGACCTCGCCAACCGGGGTCTGCTGCCGCCGGGCTTCTCCCTGGTGGGCTTCGCCCGCCGCGACTGGGAGCACGAGGACTTCGCGCAGGTCGTCCACGACGCCGTCAAGGAGCACTCGCGCACCCCGTTCCGCGAGGAGGTCTGGCAGCAGCTCCTCCAGGGGATGCGCTTCGTCCAGGGCACCTTCGACGACGACGATGCCTTCGAGCGGCTGCGCGCCACCATCGACGAGCTGGACAAGGCCCAGGGCACGGGCGGCAACTTCGCCTTCTACCTGTCGGTGCCCCCGCGCTCCTTCCCGGTGGTCATCCAGCAGCTGAAGAAGCACGGCCTGGCCGATCAGAGCGGCGGTTCCTGGCGGCGCGCGGTCATCGAGAAGCCGTTCGGCCACGACCTGGCGTCGGCCGAGGAGCTCAACAAGGTCGTGCACGAGGTGTTCGAGCCGGACCAGGTGTTCCGGATCGACCACTACCTCGGCAAGGAGACCGTCCAGAACATCCTGGCGCTGCGCTTCGCCAACCAGATGTTCGAACCGATCTGGAACCGGTCCTTCGTGGACCACGTGCAGATCACCATGGCCGAGGACATCGGCATCGGCGGCCGGGCCGGCTACTACGACGGCATCGGCGCCGCCCGCGACGTCATCCAGAACCACCTGCTCCAGCTGATGGCGCTCACCGCGATGGAGGAGCCTGCCTCCTTCGGCGCGGACGCGCTGGCCGCGGAGAAGGAGAAGGTGCTCGGCGCGGTCCGGCTGCCGAAGGACCTGGGCGCGGACACCGTGCGCGGTCAGTACGCGGCGGGCTGGCAGGGCGGCGAGAAGGTCATCGGCTACCTCGAAGAGGAGGGCATCGACCCGAAGTCGAAGACCGACACCTACGCCGCGATCAAGCTGGAGATAGACAACCGCCGCTGGGCGGGCGTCCCCTTCTACCTGCGCACCGGCAAGCGGCTGGGCCGCCGGGTCACCGAGATCGCGGTGGTCTTCCAGCGGGCCCCGCACTCCCCGTTCGACACCACGGCGACGGAGGAGCTGGGCCAGAACGCGATCGTCATCCGCGTCCAGCCCGACGAGGGCGTCACGGTCCGCTTCGGCTCCAAGGTGCCGGGCACCTCGATGGAGATCCGGGACGTGTCCATGGACTTCGCCTACGGCGAGTCGTTCACGGAGTCCAGCCCGGAGGCGTACGAGCGGCTGATCCTGGACGTGCTGCTCGGCGACGCCAACCTCTTCCCGCGCACGGAGGAGGTCGAGCTGTCCTGGAAGATCCTCGACCCGATCGAGGAGTACTGGGACACGCACGGCAGGCCCGCGCAGTACAAGTCGGGCACCTGGGGTCCGGTGGAAGCGGACGAGATGCTCGCACGAGACGGACGGAGCTGGCGCCGGCCATGAAGATAGATCTGACCGACACCACCGCCGGAGAGATCAACAAGGCGCTCGTGCGGGGCCGCCGCGCCATCGGCACCCCCGCCGTCGGCATGGTCCTGACCCTCGTCATCGTCACCGACGAGGAGAACGCCTACGACGCCCTGAAGGCCGCCAACGACGCCTCGCGCGAGCACCCCTCGCGCACGCTCGTCGTCATCAAGCGGGTATCGCGCGGCCCGCGCGACCGCACCGCCTCGCGGCTGGACGCCGAGGTGCGGGTGGGCGCGGACGCGGGCACCGGCGAGACGGTGGTCCTGCGGCTGTACGGCGAGGTCGTCGAGCACGCCGACTCGGTGGTCCTGCCGCTGCTGCTGCCGGACGCCCCGGTCGTCGTGTGGTGGCCGGTGAACGCGCCGCTCGACCCGGCTAAGGACCCGCTGGGCGCGCTCGCCCAGCGCCGGGTCACCGACAGCTACACCGCCGAGCAGCCGGTGCGCGAGCTGGCCGCCCGCGCCGTGGCCTACACCCCCGGCGACACCGACCTGTCCTGGACCCGGATCACGCCGTGGCGTTCAATGCTGGCGGCGGCCCTGGACCAGGTCGCGTGCGAGGTGCGGGCCGTGGAGGTGGAGGGCGAGGAGTTCAACCCGAGCTGTGAGCTGCTGGCGATGTGGCTCGCGGACCGGCTGGACGTGCCCGTCCGGCGCTCCCCGTCCGCCGGCCCGGGGCTCACCGCCGTCCGGCTGGACACCAGCCGGGGGCCGATCACCCTGGACCGCGCGGACGGCTCGCTGGCCACGCTCGCCATCGAGGGCCAGCCGGCCCGCGCGGTGGCGCTGAAGCGGCGGGACACCGCCGAGCTGATCGCGGAGGAGCTGCGCCGGCTGGACCCGGACGACACCTACGCGTCGGCGCTGCGCTACGGCGTGGAGCGGCTGGACACGGTGCCGAAGCAGTCCGCCGAGGCCCCGGCCGGACCGGCCGCCGAGCCGGTCACCACGGCGGAGGCCGCCGAACCGGCCGCCGAGCCGACCGCCGAGCCGGAGCCGGTGGAGGAGGCGGCCAAGGCCCCCGCGAAGAAGGCGGCGGCCAAGAGCGCCAAGAAGGCACCGGCGAGGAAGGCGGCGGCGAAGTGAACACACCCCAGCTGGTCGTCCACCACGACAAGGAGCTGATGGCGCAGGCCGCCGCGGCCCGCCTGATCACGAAGATCGTGGACGCGCAGGCCTCCCGGGGCACCGCGTCCGTGGTCCTCACCGGCGGCCGCAACGGCAACGGGCTGCTGGCCGCGCTGGCGGCGGCGCCCGCCCGGGACGCCATCGACTGGGGCAGGCTCGACCTGTGGTGGGGTGACGAGCGCTACCTCCCCGAGGGCGACCCCGAGCGCAATGTCACGCAGGCCCGCGAGGCGCTGCTGGACTCCGTCCCGCTGGACCCGGAGCGGGTGCACGCCATGCCCGCCTCCGACGGCCCGTACGGCTCGGACGTCGAGGCGGCGGCCGAGGCGTACGCGGCGGAGCTGGCCAAGGCGGCCGGACCGGAGAACCACGGCCCGGTGCCCGCCTTCGACGTGCTCATGCTGGGCGTCGGCCCGGACACCCATGTGGCCTCGCTCTTCCCGGAGCTGCCGGCCGTACGGGAGACCGAGCGCACGGTGGTCGGCGTGCACGGCGCGCCCAAGCCCCCGCCCACCCGGGTCACCCTCACCCTCCCGGCGATCCGGGCGGCCCGCGAGGTCTGGCTCCTCGCGGCCGGCGAGGACAAGGCGGAGGCCGCGGCCATCGCCCTGTCGGGCGCGGGCGAGATCCAGGCCCCGGCGGCGGGCGCGTACGGCACCCGGCGCACCCTGTGGCTGCTGGACTCCGCCGCGGCCTCGCAGCTGCCGCGGTCGCTGTATCCGCCGGCATCGCCGTGAGGCAGTGACGCGGCGACGGGGCGGCAGGTGTCCACCTGCCGCCCCGTCGCCGTTCCGGCCCCCGCGCGCGCCGCACGCCCTCCGGCCTCCGGACGGGGTCCGGTCCACCGTGACGCTGTGTCACCGGGGTCGGCTCCCGTGGCAGATCCGGGCACGAAGCGGAATGTGCCGCACCGCTCCCGGGACGTACGCTCCGCTCGTAATCGTCCCCACATACAAGGGAGTTGATGGTGTCCACAGCAGTCGTGGTCGGTGCGGGACCCGGAATCGGCAAGGCCGTCGCCGCCCGGTTCGCACGGGAGGGCCTCTCCGTCGCCGTGATCGCGCGGCGGTCGGAGACCGTGGCGCGGGTGGCCGAGGAGATCGGGCGGAGCGGCCGGAAGGTGCTGCCCCTCACCGCCGACAGCACGGACGAGGCCGCGCTGCACGCCGCGCTGGACCGGGCCGCCGAGGAGCTCGGGCCGATCGAGGCGGCCGTGTACAACGCGGCCCTGATCCGCCAGGACTCCCCGGGCGAACTCGACGCGCGGGGGCAGTTGGACGCCTGGGCGGTCAACGTGGTCGGCGCGCTCAGCACCGCCGTCCGCGTGGCTCCGGGCATGGCGGCGCGGGGACGGGGGTCCATCCTGTTCACCGGCGGTATGCCGCGTCCCGACCGCCGGTACGTGAGTTTGGGACTGGGCAAATACGGTATCCGGACCCTGGTCAGCCTGCTCGATGCGGAGTACGGTCCGGCGGGTGTCCACGTGGCCTCGGTGACCGTGCCGGGCGCGGTCTCCCCCGGTGGCGCCTACGACCCCGACGACATCGCCGAGCGGTACTGGCGTCTGCACACCCAGCCCCGTGAGGCATGGGAGCACGAGGTCGTGCACGGCCCGGTGCCGGGCGCGTAGCGGCCGGACCCTACGAACACCCGCGACGTCAAGGGGCCTTTCCGGCCGTCCTGGCACAGCGTGCCACCACCGTCTCGGATCAGCCACCGGGAGGGGTCGGGATTCCGGGCGCCCGCACGGGCCGACCGGTCGTCCCGTTTCTCGTCGCAAACTTTTCGTTAACTACCCTGCGTGCAGGTCGACACCCCCTCTCACCAGGGAGGGACACGGAGCGTCGACAGTCGCGGCGACAGCCAATGGCGTGAACCTTACTGCCAGGCCGGCGGGGCCCTGGCACAGAATGTCACGCGGAACTGACCTCGGCTTTTATCAGGAAAACGGGAAAGGAGTTTTGATGCCCCGCCTACGACGAGGCATAGGCATACCCGGAACGACCTCAGAGCATCGGTCATGAAGACCGAGCAGGTCGACGCGCGGAGACCGGTGCAGGTGCTGCGCACGGAGGAGTCGCGCCTGCGACACAGCTTTCATACCTGGGGGGAAATGGTGGCCGACACGTGCGGCCCATTGCATGTCTACCGGACCGAGCCTGGTGACTTTCGCGGAGCCATTGCCTCCGGCACCTTCGGTACCGTACAGCTCGCCGCGGTCAAGGCCGGGCCGCACTCCGTCGAGCGCACCGAACGACTGGCCGGCAAGGCCGCCTTCGCGCCGCTCTACCTGACCTTCGTCCTCGACGGCGAGGTACAGGTCAGCCAGGGCGAGCGCACGGCGGTCGCCCGGACCGGCAACCTCTTCTCACACGACAGCTCCCGCCCGTTCCGCATGTCGATGCGGCGCCCCATCCACATGGTGAGCGTGAAGTTCGACCACCGTCTGGTCGATCTCAGGGCCGGACTGGAACACCCGCTGGGCGCGGCCACCTGGTGTGGCGCCAAGGGAGCGAGCGCGCTGCTCGCGGGCCTGCTGCGCAGCGCGGCCCCGCGCATGACCGAGTTCGACACGTCGGTCGCGGACCAGTTGGGCAACAGCGTCGCCAGCCTGGTCACGGCCGTGTGCGCGGAGAAGCTGGGCGCGATGGGCAGTGATCCCACCGCGGCCCGCCTGGCACTGCTGCACCGCATCAAGACGTTCGCGCGTGCCCGTCTGAACCGCGCCGAACTGAGCCCCGGCCTGCTGGCCCGCAGCCACAACATCTCGCTGCGGTATCTCCAGTTGCTCTTCCAGGAGGAGAACACCAGCCCCGCCCTGTGGATCCGCAACGAGCGGCTGGGGCGCTGCCGGGACGACCTGGCCGATCCGCGTGCCGCCCATCTGACGGTCGCCAACATCGCCGAGCGCTGGGGACTGGACAGCGCGTCCCACTTCAGCAAGCTCTTCCGGGAGCGCTACGGCCTGACGCCCCGCGAGTGGCGCAGGCAGGCCCTGTCCGCCCGCGGGTAGCTCCCCCGGGCCTTTCCCACCGCTCCGCCCCGGACATCGGGCGCGGCAAGCCGACGTGGCCGCCGCGCCCGTTCGTGCGCGAATCCGTTATCCCGTATGCGCGCATGCACCAGGGGCGGTGTCCGGAAGACAGAAGAATGATTCCGTACTTCCGCGCGGTTTTCATTCCGGTTCTGCACGCAGTGCGGCCATTTCCACCCGGCCGATTCCATCGACTACTGCCGGAAGAAGGGCAGAAGTCGCCCGCATCATGGAACGGGGGTTTCACATATGCCAATTCCCACGAGAATTGGGATAATCGGAGGAGGTGCCTCCGCGGTATGCCTGCTCGACGCACTGAGCCGGCATGACGAGGTCCCGCGGTCGGTGACCGTATTCGATCCCTCTCCACACCTGTGGCGGGGCCGCGCCTACCAGCCCGACGCGACGGTCCTGCGGGTGAACGCCCCGCCCGAGGACATGACCGTGCGCGCCGGCGATCCGGCCCACTTCACCCGCTGGCTCCGGACGCGCACGAAGATGCTCGGGGTGCGGACGGACCACGTGGACGTCAGGTCGGGCATCTCCTTCCCGCCACGCGCCGTCTACGGCGACTATCTCGAGCAGTGCGCCCGCAGCTCGCTCAGCCGGCTCGCCGCGCTGGGCGGCCGGATCCGGCTGGTGCGGGAGGCCGTCACCGACCTGGTCCGGGAGGACGGCGCCCTGGTGGCCCGCACCGCCGGCCGGGACGCCTTCGCGCTGGACCATGTCGTCCTGTGCGTCGGCACCGGGACGCCGGCCGACCCGCACGGCCTGTCCGGTGCGCCGGGCTTCGTCGCGGATCCCTACCCGGTGGTCCGACAGCTGGCCGGTATCGGTGAGCGGGACCGGGTGGTCGTGCTGGGCAGCGGGCTGACCGCCGTGGACGTCGTCCTGTCGCTCACCGCGGCCGGGCACACCGGGGAGGTCGTGCTGGCCTCCCGGCGCGGTGTGCTGCCCGGTGTCCGGCAGCGGCCGGTCGAGCACGAGCCGCGGCACTTCACCGCGGAACGCTTCCGGGCCATGGCCGCCCGGGGCGAGCGGCTGCCCCTGGACGACGCCGTCGCCCTCATGCGGACCGAGCTGTCCGCCGCCGGCTCCCGCTTCGACGCGGTCGTGCGGGAGATCGGCGGAAGCGGCACCGAGGAACCCCTGGCCCGTCTGCGCCGGCAGCTGGACCTGGTGAACGACCCCGATCCGGGGCTGCGCATCCTGCAACGCGCCGTTCCGGACACCGGTCCCGATGTGTGGCCGCTGCTGCCCGAGCAGGACAAGTCCCGGCTGCTGCGCGACCACTACCGGACGATCATGAGCCTGTGCTGCCCCATGCCGCCGGCCAGCGCCGCGACGCTGCTGGAGCAGGCCGACAGCGGCCGGCTCGGTGTGCTGCGCGGGGTGGAGCGGATCAGCCCCGACCCCGCCGGTGGTTTCCGGGTGCACGGCACCGACGGCGTCCGGCACGCCGATGTCGTCGTGAACGCGGTGAGCCCGCCCGCACACCGCGTCCCGCCGGCCGCCGCGGCACTGGTCGACGCGCTCACCGGACGGGGACTGGCGTCCCGGCACCCGCGGGGCGGGGTCTCCGTCGCCCGGGCCACCAGTGGCCTGCTCACCGACGGCGGGACCGACCGCCGGGTGTACGCCCTGGGCGACCTGGCCGCCGGTTCGCTGTTCTTCACCTTCGGGGTTCCCTCCCTGGTGGACCGCGCCGTCGACATCGCCGACGCCATCCGCCGGGACGCGGCCCGCAGCACGGTCGGGTTCGCGGACTCCATGCAACCCGCGTGACCACACGGTCCGGCGGCACAGGGCCGCCGGGCCCGCGGACCGGCCCCTTTGGGCCGGACGATCACCGACGACCGAGGAGTCGACAGATGAGCGACACCGCAACACGCGAACGTCCCAGTTACCTCGCGGACACCCACACCGGGCTCCCGCTGCCCACGGAGCCGGTCTTCGACTCCGTCGAGGACGACCGCAGACACCGCAAGCAGCGCCTGACCGCCGCACTGCGGCTGTTCGGCAAGTACGGCTACGGGGAGGGCATCTCCGGGCACATCTCGGTGCGCGACCCCGAGGACGAGGACCGCTTCTGGGTGAACCCGTTCGGGGTCTCCTTCAGCCGGGTGAAGGTCCGTGACCTGATCCTGGTGGACGCGCAGGGCCGGGTCGTCGAGGGCCGGCACCGGGTGAACCCCAGCGCGTTCGTCATCCACTCCGCCATCCACCGGGCCAACCCGGGCGCCACCGCGGCGGCCCACGGGCACACGCCGTACTCGCGGGCCCTCGGCGCGCTCGGCAGGCTGCTGGAGCCCCTCGACCAGGAGTCCGCCGCCTTCTACCAGGACCAGGTCCTCTACAGCGACTACGAGGGCCCGTCCATCAGCCTGGCCCAGGGCGAGGACATCGCCGACAAGCTGGGCGACCACCGGGCGATCCTGCTGCGCCACCACGGGCTGATCACCGTCGGCGGCTCGGTGGACGAGGCGGTGCACTGGTTCTTCACCTACGAGGCCGCCGCCCAGGTGCAGCTGCTGGCCGCGGCGGCCGGGCAGCCGAAGCCGATGAGCCACGAGCAGGCGACGGCGGCCCGCGACGGCTTCGGGGACCGGCACCTCGGCTGGTTCAGCTTCCAGCTGCTGTGGGACGAGATCGTGCACGAGCAGCCCGACCTGCTGGAGGAGTGACCGGGCGGCTCCTCGCCGGGCCGCACCCACGACAAGAGGCCGGCCCCCCGCGCAGGGGGGCCGGCCTCCTGGTGTGCCGAGCCCCGCCGTCGGGGCTCGGCACCGTCGGTCAGCCCGCGGAGTGCCCGGCCGACTCGGCCGGCCGCTCGTCCACGGCCACGGCGCGCCGCGCGGCCGGGGCGGTGGCGGTGGCGGTCCGGCGGCGGGCGGCCAGCGCGGCGAGCGGCACCGCGAGCGCCGACACGGCGGCGATGGCGATGATCACCCAGGTGCCCTGGTGGTAGCCGTCGAGCAGGGCGGGCCGGTCGGCGGTGTCGTCCTCGTTGCCCATGCGCACGGTCACCACGGCGAGCACGACCGCGGCACCCACCTGGTAGCCGGTCTGCAGGATGCCCGCGGCGAGGCCCTGCTCGGACTCGTCGACGCCGTTGGTGGCCTGCACGTTGGCCGCGGTGAAGGCGAAGGGGAAGCCGATGCCGATGAGCAGCATGCTGGGCAGCACCATCAGCCAGTACGAGGAGCCCTCACCGACCTGGAGGAAGAGCAGGAAGGCGACGGCGTAGGCGAACATGCCGCCGAAGATCGGCCAGCGCAGTCCGGTCCGGCCGAGCCACTTTCCGGCGCGCGGCGCGAAGGTGAGGATCATCAGGCCGATCGGCAGGAAGGCGAACGCCATCTCCAGCGGGGACCAGCCCCGGTAGGTCTGCAGGTAGAGGCTGCCGATGAACTGGTAGCTCATGTAGGTGCCGAGGATGGCCGCGGCGATCAGGCTGGCGCCGACCAGCGACTTGTTGCGCAGCAGGCCGAGGCGGAGCAGCGGCTGCGGGGAGCGCGACTCGATGACCGCGAAGACGGCGAGCAGCAGGACCGCGACCGCGAGGACGCCGAGGGTGGGGGCGGAGAGCCAGCCCTCGGTGGGGGCCTGCACGATGCCGTAGACGAGCAGCAGCATGGCGGCGGTCACGGTGACGGCACCGGCGGCGTCGTAGTGGCGCTTGCCGCCGTCGTGCGCGGGGTCCTTGGGAACGAGGACGAGGGCGCCGACGAGGGCCGCCACGGCGACCGGCACGGAGAGCATGAAGGTCCAGCGCCAGCTCGCCTCGGTGAGGGCGCCGCCGACCACCACGCCGATGGAGTACCCGACGGCGCCGCAGGCGGTGTAGATGCCGACGGCACGGTTGCGCTGGGGGCCCTCGGGGAAGTTGCCGACGATGATGGAGAGGGCGGAGGGAGCGGTCAGCGCCGCGCCGATGCCCATCACCAGGCGGCCGACGACCACCATGACGCCGCTGGTGGCCAGGCCGCCGGCGAGTGAGCCGACCGCGAGGACGGTGAGGCCGGTGAGGAACACCCGCCGCTTGCCGAGCAGGTCCGCCATGCGGCCACCGAGCAGCAGGAAGCCGCCGAAGCCCAGGACGTAGGCGCTCACGACCCATTGCGCGGCGGACGTGCTCATGTCGAACTCGTCCTTGATCTGGGGCGTGGCGATGCCCACCATGATGTTGTCGAGGGCGTCCAGCGAGAAGGCGCCGCACACCACCACGAGCATCAGCCATTCGCGCAGGCCCCAGCGCACGGGGGCCTCTTTGCCCGCATCGGGTGAGGCGCCGTCCGCCGGGACGTCGTCCGCGATAGCCATGAACCGGATCTCCTTCGGGATTGAACGCCGTACCCGGAGGGCCCGCCCGGCGGGTGGGCGAGAGGCGGGTGGACCATAGGGTTCGACGCAGGACGAAGTGGCCGCACGCCCGTCACCACCTGGGGTGCTTTGGGTCGCGCGACTTCTGTACTAACCTCTACACATGAAGCTAACGATCGGCTGATCCGCCGTCAAGGAGGTCAAGTGGCCCGCACCGGACGCCCCCGCGCCTTCGATCGCGACGCGGCACTGCACACGGCCATGCTGGTCTTCTGGGAGCGTGGTTACGCGACCACGTCGACCACCGACCTCAGTGCCGCCATGGGCATCAACCCGCCCAGCCTGTACGCCGCCTTCAAGAACAAGGAACAGTTGTTCCGGGAGGCCATCGGCCTCTACGAACGCACCGAGGCCGAGGCCTCGCGCCGCGAGATGGAAGCCGCGACCACCGCACGGGGAGCCATCGCCGCGCTGCTGCACGCGAGCGTCGACCGGTTCACCGCGGAGGACAAGCCACGCGGCTGCATGATCGTGCTCGCCGCCACCAACTGCACCGAGGACCACGAGTCGGTGCGCGACTTCGCGCTGCGCTGCCGGGCCCGCACCAAGGAGGTGATCAAGGCCCGGCTGGACAGCGCCGGGGCCGCGGGGGAACTGGCCCCGGGCACGGACACGGACCGGCTCGCCGCCTTCTACACCACCTTCCTCAACGGTCTGTCGATCCAGGCGCGCGACGGGGCGGATCGCGCGCTGCTGCACGGCCTGGTGGACATGGCGATGTCCGCGTGGGACGCCCCGGCCGGTCCCCTCGTCGGCGCGCCGCCGGCCGCCTGAGGGAACAGCGGTCAGCCGGCGGCGGTCACGTTCCGCAGCCAGGACTCGGTGGCCTCGGAGGACTTGATGGCCTCCCACATGGCCGCCGGGTGGTTGAAGTTGGTGACGAACGCGTCCGCCACCCGCTGGTCGCCGGTGGCGGTGACGAACACCGCGCCCAGGTGCTCCGGCGGGGGGCCGATGTTGAGGTTGGACCAGGCGACGACCGGCTCCGCGATCCGCCACAGCTCCGCGCTCGCCCGCTCGGCGAAGGCGGCGTCGAACGGCCCGGCGGCCACGATCAGCTCGGCCAGCTCGAACGCGCAGCGGGAGCCGAGGTTGGCGCCCTGCCCGGTCAGCGGGTCGTTGAGCACCCAGGCGTCGCCGAGGGCGACGGCCACCCGGCCCGAGGGCAGCGTGGTCCAGCCGCGGCGCACCGTCGGGGTGAGACCGCCCTGGATCACATCGCCGGGACGGATGACCCCGAACTCGCTGTCGTCGATGCGTTCCCGCAGGTCCGGCGCGAACTCGCCGACCAGGGAGAGCAGGGTCTTCTCGAAGCCGGCCAGGTCCCCGGCGTGGTCGTAGGAGGCGAGCTGCTCCAGCGGACCGCCGGGCAGCGCCTCCACCACCATGCCGTGCACGGGGCCGTCGGCGGTGAGGATCCGGGTGGAGAAGATCTCCCCGGCCTCGGAGACCTGGAAGTGGATGTGGCTCGGCTCCACGGGCGCTATGCCGTGGAAGAGGCCGGCGGTCAGGATCCGCTGCGGCTCGGTGTACGGCGAGCGCTCCGGGTCGCGCGGGAAGAGTCCGGTACGCGCGCTGCGGCCGCTCGCCACGACGACCAGGTCGTGGTCGAGGGAGATCCGGTCGATCTCGGCGGCGTCCGGCGAGAGCACCTCCAGCCGGCCCCCGCGCTCCAGGTAGTCGCTGGTCAGCCGGGGCAGGTAGAGCCGCAGGTCGATGCCGCTCGCGGGCGCGTCGAGGTGGCCGAGGAAGTCGATCCGCGGGTCGCCGGCCGCGACGAGACGCACGCCGAGGGTGTGGTTCTCCGGCTGGTCCCAGTGCGCGACCCCCAGCTCCCGCTCGCGCCGGACGGTGCGGCCGAAGCGGACCGGGAGGCTGAGCGGGCGGCCCTTGGCCACCTCCTCGGGGCTGCGCTCGGCGTAGACCGTGGTGTTCACTCCGGCCTGCTGCAACCGCAGCGCCAGGTGCAGACCGGATACGCCGGCTCCGACGATGGCGATGTCTGGCATGGTGCTCCTCCGTGGTGGGACGTCGTACGGGAAAGGTCGGGGCCGCGGCGCGGGAGCCGCCGGCTCAGCGGAACTGCGGGATCACGTGCTCGGCGAAGAGCCGCAGCGAGCGGCGGGCCCGGTCGGCGGGCAGGCCGGGCGCCCGGCCGAAGAAGATGACCCGCTCCACGTCGCCCAGCGGCTTGACGCGGTCGCGCAGGCCCTCGGCGATCACGTCGGGCGGGCCCACGAGGAACAGGTCGCGGGGCAGGTCGTCGACGGACGGCAGACCGGGGTTGCCGAACCACTCCTGGAACTTGTTGAGCAGGTACCAGTAGTGCTCCCGTATCTCCTGCCAGCCCTCCTCGGCGTCCTCGCAGACGTAGACGCCGGGGGTGACGATGGCGGTGACACCGAACCGCGCGGGGTCGTGGCCGTTCTCGGCGAGGGTCCGCCGGTACAGGTCGAGGATCTCCGGCGAGGTGCCGAGGTCGGGCAGGAACCGCAGACCGTGGCGGCCGGCCCGGAGCGCGGCGGCCTTGCCGCCGCCGCCGACCCACACCGGCGGATGCCGGTCGGGCACGGGGGTGACCACGACGTCGTCCACGGTGAAGTGCCGGCCCGCGTAGGAGAACGGCTCGCCGTCCCAGGCCCGGCGCAGGATCTCCACCGTCTCCTCGGTGCGCGCCCCGCGCTGGGCCCGCCGCACGCCGAGGGCCTCGAACTCCTTCTCGCGGTAGCCGGGCGCCAGGCCGAGTTCCAGCCGGCCGCCGGAGAGCAGGTCGGCGACGGCCGCGTCCTCGGCGAGCCGCAGCGGGTGGGTGAGGCTCGCCAGCAGCATGGCGGTGCCCAGCCGGACCCGGCTGGTGCGGGCGGCGATGGCCGTCAGCGCCGGGAAGAGGGAAGGCAGGTAGCCGTCGTCGGTCAGGTGGTGCTCGGAGAGCCAGACCGACTCGAATCCCAGCTCCTCGGCGTCCGTCGCCAGCGTGAGGTTCTCCTCGTACACCTCGGCCCAGGGCTGCCGCCAGCGCTCGGGGTTGCGGAAGTCGAGCCAGATGCCGAATTTCACTGTGCCTCCTACGAGTTCGTACAGCGGTCGATCAGGTCGGACGGGGGGTCACGCCTCGGACAGCACGCGCAGGGTGCCGTTGACGGCCACCAGCGGGGGACGCCGGTACCGGCCGCCGGTGGCCAGCACCTCGCCGATGAGCACGGTGTGGTCCCCGGTGTCGTGCCGGTCGTGCAGGCCGCACTCCAGCCAGCCCGGGGCGTCCAGCACCAGGGCGCCGGTCCGGGGGCCCGGCGAGGTCGCGCAGGTGAGCAGGGCCCGGGCCCGCTCCTCCTGGTCGCCCTCCAGGGCCCGGGCGAGGTCGACGCCGGCCACGTCGAGGATCGACACCGCCCACACCCGGGTGTCGAGGAGCGTGGCGAGGACATCGGAGTCGCGCCGCACGGCCAGGGAGACCAGCGGCGGGTCGAGGGACACGGAGGTGAAGGAACGCACCACCACCGCGTCGTGCCGTCGCCCGCCCTCCGTCTCCTCGAAGGTCGTCACGACGGTGAGCCCGGTGGCGAACGTACGCATCGTCGCGCTCAGGTCCAAAGACACGTCAGGCCTTTCGTTCGGGGTGCCCACGCCGGGCACCGGGCAGCCGGGAGGCCAGTACCGACCGGCGGAGCTTGCCGGTGGCCGTCCGGGGAAGTTCGTGCTCCGCCAGCGCCTCCACATGGGCCGGGCCGGCGCCGAACCGGCTCCGCACCCGCTCCCGCACCCGCTCCTCCGCCTCGGTCGGCGCGATGCCGGGCCGGGGCCGGAAGAACACCGCCAGGCCACCGGCCGCGGCACCGTCGGCGGGAAACGCGCGGGCGACCGCGGACGCGGGCAGGACACAGGACAGTTCCTCGACCGCGTCCTCGATCTCGTGGCCGTACCAGGAGGCGCCGTTCAGCTCCACGAGTCCGTCGGCCCGGCCCGTCACCACCAGTTCGCCGTCCGCCACGAAGGCGAGGTCGTCGGTGACCAGCCAGCCGTCGGCGGACAGCGGGGCCGGCCGCGGTGTGCCGCCCTCCAGGTAGGCGCGGACCACCGGAACCCCGGTGACCTGGAGCCGGCCCGTGGCACCGGCCGGCAGCACCCGGCCCCGCTCGTCCACCACGCGCACGGACACCCCGGGGTGCGGCACGCCGACCGGTACGAAGCGCCGCGGCGCGCCGGCGGGCCGGAAGACGCTGTCGACGACCCCGGAGGCGGTCTCCGGCATCCCCCAGCCGGGGTGCACGGCGTCCGGAGGCAGCCCGTAGGGGGCCAGCGCCTCGAGGAACCGGCGGGCGACCCGGTCCTTGACCGGCGCGCCGCCGTTCATGACGTAGCGCAGCCGGCTCAGGTCCCAGGACCGGGGCGGGCCCTCCGCCAGCCGGTCGACGACCTGCGCGAAGGCGGGACTGGGCGCCCAGGTGGTGTCGATCCGCCCGGAGTCGGCCAGGTCCAGCCAGCGCAGCGGATCGGCCCGGACCCAGGCGGTGTCGGCGTGCACCTGGTGGCAGCCGAGGAAGACGTCCCGCACGTGGAACATGACGATCCCGCTGATGTGGTCCAACGGCATCCAGTTCAGGCTGCGGGTGTGCTCGCCCAGTCCCCGCGCCACCGCCGTGGCGTGGGCCCGGCCGATCACGTGCCGGTGGGTCAGCGGCACCGCCTTGGGCCGCCCCCCGCTGCCCGAGGTGAGCGTGAGCACCGCCAGGTCGTCCGGGCGGGCGGCCGCCGGCGGGACGGTGCCGGGGCGCGCAGCGCGCAGCGCGCCCACCGGCCCGAGCGGGCGCAGCAGCGGGGGCAGCCCGGCGGGAACGTCCTCGCCGATCAGCCACGCCTCCCCCACCGCCGCGACGGCCTCGGCGAGTCCGCCCGCCGGGGTGCCGGGCGGTACGGGCAGCGGGACCAGGCCGGCGAGCACACACGCCCAGAAGGCGGTGAGCAGATCGGCGGTGTCCGCGGTCCGCAGGATCACCCGCGCCCCGGGCCGGGCCCCGGCCGCGGCCAGTCCGGCGCACACCCGTGCCGCGTCCTCGTGCAGAGCGCGGTAGGACCGGTGTGTCGCGGTGCCCTCCCGGTCGACCAGGACCACCCCGTGCGGGGTGCGGGCGGCACGCGGCAACGCCTCGCCCAGCGTGCCGACCGGCGGCTCGGGCAGCTCGCCGCCGTGCAGCAGCGCCTGACCGGCGGGTGCCGTCGACGGGGCGGGGCCGGCGGCTCCGGTGCGCGGGTGCCCGGTCATGCCACGATGCCCAGGCTGAACGGGTTGTGCGGAGTGCCGCCGAGCAGGTGCGCGCCGGCCGACTGGAGCACCTGGTCCTGGGCGATGACGTGCTGGCGCATCGTCGTCAGGTCACGCAGCCAGCGGTCCAGCGGCGACGGGCGGTAGATGGCGGTGGTCGCCACCAGGTCGTACAGCCGGCTGACGATGGTGCGGGCCACCCGGAACGCGTTGACCCTGGCGAGGACGGTGTCCACCCGCTCGTCCGGGCCGAGTTCGCCGCCCGCGTCGATGATCTCCGACTGCCGGCGCAGGCTGCCGTAGACGGCGTGCCGGGCCGCGCCCAGCTCCATCTCGGACTCGGCGACGGCCAGCTGCACCCGGTAGGTGTCGGCCCAGGGCGTGGCGGTGGCGCGGTCCGTGCGGTCGGCGGCCAGTTCGCGCACGTAGTCGAGGGCGGCCCGGGCCACGCCGAGCGGCACCCCGGGCATGTTGCGCAGGATGGCCTCGGGGGTCGCGTGCGGTCCGGGGGTGCGCGGGTGGCCCAGGCTGAAGGAGTGTTCCTCCGGTACGAACAGGTCGTCGGCCCGGTAGTCGCAGCTGCCGCTGCCGGCCAGCCCGGTGGTGTGCCAGGTGTCGAGGACCTCGAACTCCTCGCGGCGGGCCAGCATGATGCGCCAGTGGCCGGGGGCCCCGTCCGGACCGGGCTCGGGCCGGCCGTCCCGGTGCACGAAGCAGCCGGCCACCACCCAGTCGGCGTGGGTGATGCCGCTGCCGAACCCCCAGCGCCCGGTGACCCGGTAGCCGCCGGGCACCCGCTCCGCGCGGCCCAGGGGCAGGATGAGGCCGGCGGTGATGATGTCCGGGTCGCCGAGCTCTTCGCGGGCGACGGACTCGGGCAGGAACTGGGCGTACAGCGGGGTGTCCATGCCGATCATGGCGCACCACGCGGCGGAGGCGTCGCCGCGGGCGAGGGTCTCCACGACCTCCGTCTGCTGGACGGAGTCGAGGCCCGGGCCGCCTTGTTCGACGGGCACGCCCATCCGGAAGACCCCGGCGTCGCGGAGCTGTTCGACCACCTCGGCGGGCAGTCTGCGGGCCCGTTCGATGTCCTCGGAGGCGGCGCGCAGCACCGGGACGAGGTCCTCGGCCCTGCGGAGCAGTTCCTCCGCCGTGACGGGCCGGAAGGTGGCGGGGCGCCTGGTGGCAGCCGCCTGTGATGTAACCATCTGCGAAGTCCCCTGTCTCACTGGTGTCCGGCGGTCTCCCGCGGTCAGCGGTAACGTCCCGGAGCGATGGCGTTGTTGGGGTCGAGCACCGCCTTGAGCCGGCGGGTGAGGGCGACGGCCGCGGCGTCCACGGAGAGCGCGTCCCGCTGCCCGGCGTGGTCGATGTCGAGCCGGTACGGGGTGAAGCCGGCCTCGGCGAACGACGCGTACAGCAGGTCCAGCGCCCGGTGGGCCCGCTCGGCCGCCTCCTCCTCGTGGGGGAACTTCATCGCCACCACGCAGTCGATGAGGTCGGGGCCGAGCAGGTGCAGGGTCGCCGAGAGCCGTACGCCGGTCTCGGCCGCCGCTTCGCGCAGCAGCCGGTCCGCGTGGGCCACCGCCTCGCCGGTGAACGGCAGCAGCGGCAGGAAGAACAGGAACCCGGCCGCCGTGTCGATCCGGTCGGCGCCGACACCCATCTTGACCCGGAACAGGGTGTCGGTGATGTCCGGGTCGCCGGCGTACCCGCGTTCCACCAGGCGGGTCACCTCGTGGTTGGGGTGGGCCGGATCGCTGCCGTCGGTGGCGGAGATGTCGGTGAACAGGCCGGTACGGCGGGCCTCCGCGGTCAGGATGCCGGTGAGCGCCTCGACCGCCTCGGCGGTGCCGTCGACCGGCAGGTGCACCAGGTACTCGCCCTCGGCACCGCCGTACGCCTGCCCGGCCGCCGGGTCGTAGATCCGCGGGACGCCGCGGGTCAGCCCCTGGGCGACCCAGCGGCGCACGGCGTCGGTCACCTCGGCGAGCGCGGGGGCCGGGAAGCTCAGACGGGTCACTCGCACCGTCTCGGGGCGCGGGGCCAGCCGGATCACGGCGGCGGTCACCACGCCCAGGTTGGACTGGACGAACAGCGGCAGCGCGGACGGGCCCAGGCCGTGCGGGTAGACCGGCGCGGTGCGGCCCGCGGTGGGCCACCAGCCCACGCGGACGGTCTCCCCGCCCGGCAGGACCACTTCCAGGCCGACGAGGTCCTCGGTGCGCTGGCCGCGCATGCCCACGCCGCGGTCGAGGGCGTTGCCGACGATGCTGGTCTCGGCGGCGGAGACGGTGACGTTGACCAGCCGGGGGGTGTGGGACAGCAGCCGGGACAGCTGTCCCTGGGTGACACCCGGTTCGACGACGGCCCAGCCGGCGTCCAGGTCCAGCGTGCGCACCCGGTCCAGGCCGCCGAGGTCCAGCACCACGACGTCGTCCTGGGCGGGTTCGCGGGAACCCAGGCCCCAGTTGCGTCCCGTGCTGATGGCGTGCAGGCTCCCGGAATCCGGCTCCCGGGAGAAGAGTTCGACGATCTCCCGCACCTGCTCGGCGGTGGTGGGCCGCAGTACGGCGGCGACCCTGCGGGAGCGGAACAGGCTCGTGTTGGGCCCGAGCAGCCGGCTCCGCTCGGCGTCGTCCGCCGCGCGCGCCACCCGGTCCTCGCCCAGTACGCGGGCGGCCGCGTCCAGGGCCGCGCGCAGCGCGGCGGACCCGGGGCCGGTCGGGGCGGTGTCGGGGCTGTCGACGGCCGTGGTCAGTTCGGACATGCTGATCTCCCTGGACGGTGTGGTCCTGGTCGTGCGGTGGTCGGTGTCAGGCGGCGGTGGCGGGGGTGAGCGCACCGTGCAGGAACACGAGCGGGTTCTGCGGGGCACGCACCCCGGTGGCCAGCACGCTGCCGATCACCATGAGGTGGTCGCCGACGGTGAAGGAGTCGGCCAGCGCGCACTCCATCCATCCGGGGCCGTCCAGCAGCAGGGCGCCGGTGTGCGGGCCCGGTGAGGCGGGCAGGGTGCGCAGGGCCTCGGCCCGGTGCTCCCGCGGCCGCGCCAGCGTGCGGGCGGTGTCCGCCCCGTCCGCGGCGAGGATCGACACGCCCCAGAACCCGGCCGTCAGCAGGTCCGCCAGGAAGGCCGACCCGTGGCGCAGGGAGAGCGCGACGAGCGGGGGGTCGTAGGACACCGGGATCAGCGAGTTCACCGTGACCGCGTCGTGGCGCCGTCCGC
The DNA here is from genome assembly GCF_964272715.1 of Streptomyces sp. SudanB182_2057. Lineage (NCBI taxonomy): Bacteria > Bacillati > Actinomycetota > Actinomycetes > Kitasatosporales > Streptomycetaceae > Streptomyces > Streptomyces sp. SudanB182_2057. Next base: position 6,247,823 of record NZ_OZ186798.1, on the reverse strand, counting down.
CGGGCTCGCCCGGGTCCTCGGTCCAGCTGCTCACCACACCGACGCCCGTGGCGAAGTGCCGCATCACCGTACGCAGATCGAGTTCCACCGTTCTTCCTCTCCGTCGTGTGCCGGCCTTCCCCGCGGCTCCCGGGGCGCCCGGCGGCCGTCCGGCGGCCCCCGGCGAGACGAAGGTACGAACGGTCGGGGGGCGCACTGTGCCGTGCCCGCGCATGTGCTCTGTCGCGTTAGCGAACGCGGGGACATGCGCGGATTCGACACTCGCCGTGCGCGGCCGCGCGAGTACGGGGCCGGGCCCCCGCACACACTCGGGCGGCGCGGAGGTACGGCGGTGACCGCCGTGCCCGCGTGTGCGGGGGCGGACGGCTCCCGCGCAGGGGTGTCGCCGGGGAGAAGGGGAACCAATGATCCGCACCGCGGCCGTGGTGGGAACCGGGCTCATCGGCACGTCCGCCGGCCTCGCGCTGAGCCGCCGTGGCGTGCACGTCCACCTGATCGACGCGGACGAGTCGGCGGCGCGGGTCGCCGCGGCCCGCGGGGCCGGTACGGCCGGTCCGCCCGACGGCACGGTGGACCTCGCCGTGATCGCCGTACCGCCCGGCCTGGTCGCCCAGGTGCTGGAACAGCAGCAGCGCCGCGGGCTGGCCCGGGCCTACACCGATGTGGCGAGTGTCAAGTCCCCCGCGGCGCTGGGCATCGGGTGCGGTCTGCCGCGTCCGAACGACTTCGTCGGCGGCCATCCCATGGCCGGCAGCGAGCGCTCCGGCCCGCTGGCCGCCCGCGCCGACCTCTTCGAGGGCCGTCCGTGGATCCTGACGCCCGGTCCGGAGACCTCACCGGCCGCGCTCAACGGCGTGCTGGCCGCCGTGGCGCTGTGCGGTGCCGTTCCCCGGGTGATGGACCCGCACGCGCACGACCGTGCCGTCGCCCTGGTCTCGCACACGCCCCACCTGCTGGCCTCGCTGATGGCGGCGCGGCTGGCGGACGCGTCCGGGGACGCGCTGCGGCTCGCGGGCCGCGGGGTGCGGGACGTGATCCGGGTGGCGGGCGGCGACCCCGGACTGTGGACGGACATCGTCCGGTCGAACGCGCCGGCGATCGCGGAGATCCTGGAAGCGCTGACGAAGGACCTGGCGGAGCTCACCCGGGCCCTGCACGCGCTGGAGGTGGCCGGTTCCGGCGAGGACGCCGCCGAGGACGCCGTGGCCGTGCTCCGGGAGCTGCTGGTCCGGGGCCAGGACGGCTGGGCGGCCGTGCACGAGCCGGGCGGCGCCGCTTCCGCCGGGGCGGTGACGCTGACGGTCCCACTGGCCGGCCGACCCGGCGAGGTGGACCGGCTGCTGCACGCCGCGCGGGAATCCGGCATCGGCGAGCAGGACATCCGGCTGTCGTGGTCCCGTGCGGCGACGGGGCTGTCGGCGAGTCTGGCCGCGTCACGGCTCTCCGCCGAGTCCGTCCGCCGCCGGCTCGCCGACGACGGCTGGCGGGTGTCGGTGGCCGCCGTTTCCTGAGGCAGGCCCGTCCCGCCGGACCGCCGGGCGGCGCCGGAGGAACGGGCCGAAGCGCCGACCGGCGGCAGGAGGCGGCACCCGCGATCCACCAGCGGGTGCCGCCTTCAGCGCTGTCCGGCTACCCGCGCGAGGCACAGACCGTCCGCGGACCGGGCGCGCCTGGCCCCCGAAGACCTGGCCGCCGTCGCCATCGCGCCGAACGGCCGCCCGTGCGGGACGCCCGGCTGGGAAACCCCAGCCGGGCGTCTCGCCGGGCTCCTGGCCGCAGCCGGCTGATCACCGTGCTGCCATGACCCCCGGAATGCGATGCGGGGGCCAGGGCCTCCGGCGTGCCGTCAGCCGGTGGCCGGGAGGCCGTTCGGCAGCCCGTAGGCGTCGGATATCAGTTCGTAGGAGCGCACCCGGAAGTCCAGACTGTGCGAGTTCATGGCCAGCATCAGCTCGTCCGCGCCGGTCCTCTTCTGCAGCTCGTCCAGGCCCACGGCGACCTCGTCCGCCGTCCCGTACAGCGCGTTGTCGAGCCAGCCGCCGAGGGCGGCCGTCTCCCGCTCGGTGAAGACGTGGGCCTCGGCCTCCTCCGGGGTCGGGATGAGTCCGGGCCGTCCGCTGCGCAGCCGTACGGTGGCCAGGGCACCGGTGAGTGCCTGCCGCCGCGCCTCCCGGGCGTCGTCTCCCGCGAACGCGAAGACACCGAGGACGACGTACGGCTCGGCGAGGGCCGCGGAGGGGCGGAAGCTGCTGCGGTACAGCTCCAGCGCGGGCAGGGTGTTGTGCGCGGAGAAGTGGTGGGCGAAGGCGAAGGGCAGCCCCAGCTGCCCGGCGAGGCGGGCGGAGAAGCCGGAGGAGCCGAGCAGCCACACCTGCGGATGCCCCGTGTGTCCCTGCACCGGGCCGGGGACGGCGTGCACGCCGCGGTAGGGGTGCCGGTCGGGGAAGTCGCCCCGCAGGAAGCCGATGAGTTCCGTCACCTCCGCGGGGAAGTCGTCCCCGGCGCCCGGCATCCCGCCGGTGCGGCGCAGCGCCGCCGCCGTGGCACCGTCGGTGCCGGGCGCGCGGCCGAGACCGAGGTCGATACGCCCCGGGGCCAGGGCCTCCAGGGTGCCGAACTGCTCGGCGATGACCAGCGGGGCATGGTTGGGCAGCATCACGCCACCCGAACCGAGCCGGAGCCGCCGGGTGTGGGCCGCCAGATGGGAGAGGATGACCGCGGGGCTGCTGCTGGAGATGCCGGGCATGGAGTGGTGCTCGGCCACCCAGTACCGCAGGAATCCGCGGGACTCGACCAGGCGGGCCAGCCGCTGTGACGCCTGGAGCGCCTGGTGGGCGGTGTTCCCCTCGCCGAGGGCGACCAGGTCCAGGACGGACAACGGGACAGGGGCGGTTCCGTATGCACTACCCCGGACGGGGTCGCTGGTTGACTCAGTCATGTTGCGAAGCAACCGGGTGCGGATCGCGCCCTATTCCCGCCCGTCTCCGCCAACTGGCTTGTTTTGTACGGTCGTTATCCGGTCAGACGTTGATCATTCCGCCGAACCGGGGGCCCCGCACCGGCGCGCGGAATGGCCGAAGATCGTCCCCGTCGGCCCGCCGGCCCGGCCATCCCCCTTGGGCGAGGTGCCGCCCGGACACGGCGGACACCGCGCCCGGCACGCCGCCGCCGGGTGGTACGGCGGGCGGCGGGCCGGGCCGGCGGGCTTCCGGTTCAGCTCCGGCCGCGCAGCTCCCGGTACGTGGCGACCAGCGCCTTCGTGGACGCGTCCAGGCCGGGGACGTCGGCGCCCTCGGTGAGCGCGGGTTCGACCTTCTTGGCGAGGACCTTGCCGAGCTCCACGCCCCACTGGTCGAAGGAGTCGATGTTCCACACCGCGCCCTGGACGAACACCTTGTGCTCGTAGAGGGCGATCAGCTGGCCGAGCACGGACGGGGTCAGCGCGCGGGCGAGGATCGTCGTGGTGGGCCGGTCGCCCGGGAAGGTCTTGTGCGGGACCAGGTCCTCCGACACGCCCTCCGCGCGGACCTCCTCGGCGGTCTTGCCAAGGCCAGCGCCTGGGTCTGGGCGAAGAAATTGGCCATCAACAGGTCGTGCTGGGCCTTGAGTTCCCCGCTCAGCTCGCCGACCGGCTCGGCGAAGCCGATGAAGTCCGCCGGGATCAGCTTGGTGCCCTGGTGGATCAACTGGTAGTAGGCGTGCTGCCCGTTGGTGCCGGGCGTGCCCCACACCACCGACCCGGTCTGCCAGTCCACCGGCCTGCCGTCGCGGGCGACGTACTTGCCGTTGGACTCCATGTCCAGCTGCTGGAGGTAGGCGGTGAACTTGGACAGGTAGTGCGAGTACGGCAGCACCGCGTGCGACTGGGCGTCGTGGAAGTTGCCGTACCAGATGCCCAGCAGGCCCAGCAGCAGCGGGGCGTTGGCCTCGGCGGGCGCGGTGCGGAAGTGCTCGTCCATGAGGTGGAAGCCGTCGAGCATCTCCCGGAACCGGTCCGGGCCGATCGCGATCATCAGGGACAGGCCGATCGCGGAGTCGTAGGAGTACCGCCCGCCGACCCAGTCCCAGAACTCGAACATGTTGTCCGTGTCGATGCCGAACCCGGCGACCTTCCCGGCGTTCGTCGACAGCGCCACGAAGTGCTTCGCCACCGCGGCCTCGTCGCCCAGCGCGGCCAGCAGCCACTGGCGCGCGGAGGTGGCGTTGGTGATGGTCTCGATGGTGGTGAAGGTCTTGGAGGCGATGATGAACAGCGTCTCCGCCGGGTCCAGGTCCCGGGTGGCCTCGTGCAGGTCGGCGCCGTCCACGTTGGAGACGAAGCGGACCGTGAGGTCGCGGTCGGTGAAGGCGCGCAGCACCTCGTAGGCCATCGCGGGGCCGAGGTCGGAGCCGCCGATGCCGACGTTGATCACATTGCGGATGCGCTTGCCGGTGTACCCGGTCCACTCGCCGGAGCGGACCCGGTCGGCGAAATCGGCCATCCTGTCCAGCACCGCGTGCACCTTGGGCACGACGTTCTCGCCGTCGACCTCGATCACGGCGTCCCGCGGGGCGCGCAGCGCGGTGTGCAGCACCGCCCGGTCCTCCGTGACGTTGATCCGCTCGCCGCGGAACATGGCGTCCCGCAGTCCGAAGACGTCCGTCGCCGCGGCCAGCTCGCGCAGCAGCCGCAGGGTGTCGTCGGTGACCAGGTGCTTGCTGTAGTCGATGTACAGGTCGCCGACCTTGAGCGTGTACCCGGTGCCGCGCCCGGGGTCGGCGGCGAACAGTTCCCTCAGCCGGGTGTCCGCCAGCTCCTCCCGGTGCTTGGCGAGGGCGGTCCACTCGGGCGTCTGGTGGAGCCTGGTACGGCCGTCTGCGTTCATGTCCGTCTTCAGCCTTCTTTCCTGCAACCTGTACCGCTGCCGGCTCCAACCTAATTGATCAGCGCCCGGGGTGAGCCGTCGTCCGCCACGGGCACAGGGATGTCCTGCTTGCGCAGCGGTATCAGCGCGGTGACGGACAGCACGAAGAACGCGGCTGTCAGCAGTGCCGGCGTGTTGAGACCCCAGGCGGTGGCCGCGGCACCGCCGAGGAGCGCTCCCAGCGGGGCTCCCGCGACGGCCAGGGTGCGGAAGGCCGATCCGACCCGGCCGAGCAGGTCGGCGGGGGTACGTTGCTGCATCAGAGTGGTGGTGTTGACGTTCCACAGCATGCCCATGAACCCGAAGACCGCGAGGGCGGCCATCAGGGCGGCCAGGCTGCGCACGGTGCCCATGACGACGAGGGCGCCGGTCTGCACGGCTCCGGCGAGCAGTACCGCGCGCGACGGGCCGAGTCCGGCCGTGATCCGCCGGTTCGCCACGCCTCCGGCCAGGCCCCCGAGCGTGTACGCGGTGGCCGCCGCCGCGTAGCCGCCGCTGCCCGCGCCCAGCCACCCGGTGACCAGGACGACCAAGGTGGCGATCAAGGCCCCCATACCGACGTTGCACAGCGCCGTCGCGGCACACAGCCCGCGCAGCGCCCGATCGCGCCACAGGACGCGCAACCCCTCGGCGATCTCCCGGCGCAGGACGCCACCCGCCGGCCTCGGGCGGCGCTCGGGCACGGCCGTGCGCAGGGAGGCGACCAAGGCGGCGGCCACGAGGAACGTGGCCGCGTCAACCGCGAAGGGAAGCGACGTCCCCCCGGCCATCAGCATCGGCACGGCGGGCGCCCCCAGCAGACCACCGGCGATCTTCTGACCGGTCATCAGCCGGGCGTTGGCACTGCCGAGGGCGTCCGGTCCCACCAGCGCCGGCAGCAGGGCCGTGGCGGCGTTGTCGAACAGCGTCTGAAGAGTCGTCAGTGTGAAGGCGAGCGCGATCAGCAAGGCGATCGAGGCGTGCCCCAGGGCGACGACCACCGCGAAGGAGGCCATGAGCAGCCCGCGCACCGCGTCCACCGTCCACATCACACGCCGCTGGTCCACGCGGTCGGCGACGGCCCCGCCGAGCAGGCCGAAGACGATCCAGGGCAGATAGCCGCAGGCGACCACCGTGGCGACGAGCAGGGGCCGGTCGGTCAGCGAGGCGGCGAGCAACGGCAGCGCGGCCGTACGCAGCGCGTCACCGAAGCCGGAGAGCACCGCCGCGCTCCACAGCCGTCCGAAGCCCCCGCGCCACGCCGGAGCCCGCTCGCTGCCCGTCCCGGCCATCGCCGTACCTCCCCCGTCGGTTCACGCTGTAACGAGAACCGTAGAGGGCGCCACTGACAATCGACCGGCGCCGAGTGGCCGTCAGACGGCTCCGGCCGGGCGCCCTCGGGCACCCGGCCGGTGTGAAGTGCTAGATCTCGCCCCGCAGTTTGGCGAGCGCCTCGGCGAGGATCGCCTCGCCGTCCGCGTCGCTGCGCCGCTCGCGCACGTACGCGAGGTGCGTCTTGTAGGGCTCGGTGCGCGGCGGGGCCGGCGGATTGTCCCGGTCCTGGCCGGCCGGAAAGCCGCAGCGGGGGCAGTCCCAGGTCTCGGGAACCTGCGCGTCGCTGGCGAAGCTGGGCTGCGTCTCGTGCCCGTTGGAGCACCAGAAGGAGATGCGCAGACGCGGCGCGGACTCGCCGCGCTCGGCCTCGCCCATCGGCCCCGCCCCGACCCGGCTTCCTCGGATCGCGTTGCCACTTGCCACGGTCGTAACTCCCTGCGTGATGGTGCCGCGAAGCGAGTCGGCGTTTCGCTTCGCCGCGAGCGCCTCAGTCTACGTAAGGCCCAACGCGCGTCCAGTGATTGGAGTTACCGGCCCCCACACCAAGACGCAAGCCCCATGATAGGCCGCGCTCACAGGCGCGTACCCAACATGGGGCTTCGCGTGGGAAATCCGCGGCGCGGTCCGGAAGTACGGCCGGTTCGCGCCGGTCCGGCGTCAGCTGTTCGACTTCATCACGAGGCCGAGGACGATGATGCAGGCGAACCACAGCAGGCCGATCACGATGGTGATCCGGTCGAGGTTGCGCTCGGCGACCGAGGAACCGCCGACGGAGGACTGCATGCCGCCGCCGAACATGTCGGACAGGCCGCCGCCCTTCCCCTTGTGCATCAGCACCAGCAGCATCAGCAGCAGGCTGAAGACGATCAGGGCGATCGAGAACCCCAAAACCACGGCTGGACCAACTTCCTCGGATTCGGATGGACGACGGGGGCACAGCGCTCGGCTGTGCCCCCGCAAGAGTACGACGTATCGCCGCTACCGCCTACTCACGGTCGGGGCGTCACTGATCGCGGAAGCGCACGATCTTGACGAACTCGTCGGCGTCCAGCGAGGCACCGCCGACCAGGGCGCCGTCGATGTCGGGCTGGGCCATGATCTCGGCGCAGTTGCCCGACTTCACGGAGCCGCCGTACTGGATGCGGACCTTGTCGGCCACGTCCTGGGAATACAGCTCGGCGATCTTGGCGCGGATGGCGGCGCAGACCTCCTGGGCGTCCTCGGCGCCGCAGACCTTGCCGGTGCCGATGGCCCACACGGGCTCGTAGGCGATCACGACGGTCTCGGCCTGCTCGGCCGGGAGGTCCTTCAGACCGCCCTCGACCTGGGCGAGGGTGTGGGTGACGTGGTTGCCCGCCTCGCGGACGTCCAGTTCCTCGCCGACGCACAGGATCGGGGTGAGGCCGTGCTTGTAGGCGGCCTTGACCTTGGCGTTGACCACTTCGTCGGTCTCGTTGTGGTACTGGCGGCGCTCGGAGTGGCCGATCGCCACGTAGGTGCACTTCAGCTTGGCCAGCATGGAGCCGGAGATCTCGCCGGTGTAGGCGCCGGAGTCGTGCCGGGAGATGTCCTGGGCACCGTACTTGATCTTGAGCTTGTCGCCGTCGACCAGGGTCTGCACGGAGCGCAGGTCGGTGAAGGGCGGCAGGACGGCGACCTCCACGGCCTCGTAGTCCTTGTCGGCCAGGGCGAAGGCGAGCTTCTGGACGTGCGCGATGGCCTCGAGGTGGTTGAGGTTCATCTTCCAGTTGCCCGCCATCAGCGGCGTGCGCGTGCTCATCGAGGTCAGTCCTCCAGTGCGGCGAGGCCGGGGAGCGTCTTGCCCTCGAGGTATTCGAGGGAGGCGCCGCCACCGGTCGAGATGTGGCCGAATGCCTTCTCGTCGAAGCCGAGCGTGCGCACGGCCGCGGCGGAGTCACCGCCGCCGACGACGGTGAAGCCGTCGGAGTCGACGAGGGCCTGGGCGACCGCCTTGGTGCCCTCGGCGTAGTCGGGGTGCTCGAAGACGCCCATGGGACCGTTCCAGAAGACGGTCGCGGCGTCGGCGAGCTTCGAAGCGTACAGCGTACGGGTCTGCGGGCCGATGTCCAGGCCCTCCTGGTCGGCCGGGATGGCGGTCGCGGCGACCGTGGTGGGGTTGGCCGGGGCCTTGGTCTTCAGGTCCGGGAAGTCGGGCGAGACGAGGACGTCGACGGGGAGGACGAACTCCACCCCGCGCTCCTCGGCGCGCTTCATGTACTCCTTGACCGCCGGGATCTGGTCCTCCTGGAGCAGGGAGATGCCGACCTCGTGGCCCTGGGCCTTGAGGAAGGTGTAGGCCATGCCGCCGCCGATGAGGATGCGGTCGGCCTTCTCCAGCAGGTGGTCGATGACGCCCAGCTTGTCGGACACCTTGGCGCCGCCGAGCACGACCGCGTACGGCCGCTTGACGTCGTCGGTGAGCTGCTTCAGCACGCCGACCTCGGTGGCGATCAGGTAGCCGGCGTAGTGCGGCAGCCGGGCCGGGAGGTCGAAGACCGAGGCGTGCTTGCGGTGGACGGCGCCGAAGCCGTCGCCCACGTAGACATCCGCGAGGGCGGCGAGCCGGTCGGCGAACTCCCCTCGCTCGGTGTCGTCCTTGGACGTCTCGCCGGGGTTGAAGCGCAGGTTCTCGATGACCGCGACCTGGCCCGGCTGGAGGCCGTCGACGGCCTCGTGGGCGGCGGGGCCGACGGTGTCCTCGGCGAAGGCGACGGGGGCGCCGAGCAGTTGACCGAGGCGCTCGGCCGCGGGCAGCAGCGAGAAGGCGGGGTCCGGGGCGCCCTTGGGGCGGCCCAGGTGCGAGGCGACGACCACCTTGGCGCCCGCGTCCGCGAGGGCCTTGACGGTGGGCAGGACGGCGCGGATGCGGCCGTCGTCGGTGATCGTGCCGTCGGCGAGCGGCACGTTGAGGTCGGCGCGGACGAAGACCCGCTTGCCGCTCACGCCGTCGGCGAGAAGTTCGTCGATCGTCTTCATGGGGTGGACTCCTGAGGAGGGCTCGTGTGCACCTGATCGTAAAAGGGCGTGGTCGCTACGTGGGACAGGGCCCGGTCAGCGCGACGGTGCGCTGCCCGAGCCCTGCTCTCACTTCGTGGTCCCGCTGTTTACGATCAGAGCTGGTTGCCGACGAAGACCGTGAGGTCCACGAGGCGGTTGGAGTAGCCCCACTCGTTGTCGTACCAGCCGATGACCTTCACGTTCTTGCCCTCCTGGACCATGGTCAGGGAGGAGTCGAAGGTGCAGGACGCCGGGGCGTTGACGATGTCGGAGGAGACGATCGGGTCCTCGGTGTAGTCGAGGAGGCCCTTCAGCTCGCCCTCGGCGGCCTTCTGGAAGGCGGCGTTGACCTCTTCCTTGGTGACCTCGCGGCTCAGCTCCACGACCAGGTCGGTGACCGAACCGGTCGGGACCGGGACGCGCATGGCCATACCGTCCAGCTTGCCCTTGAGGTGCGGCAGGACCAGGGCGGTGGCCTTGGCGGCACCGGTGGTGGTCGGGATGATGTTCTCGGCGGCGGCCCGGGCGCGGCGCAGGTCCTTGTGCGGGAAGTCCAGGATGCGCTGGTCGTTGGTGTACGCGTGCACCGTCGTCATCAGGCCCTTGACGATGCCGAAGTTCTCGTCGAGGACCTTGGCCATCGGCGCCACACAGTTGGTGGTGCAGGAGGCGTTGGAGATGACGTGGTGGCTCGCCGGGTCGTACTTGTCCTGGTTGACGCCCATGACGATGGTGATGTCCTCGTCCTTGGCCGGAGCCGAGATGAGGACCTTCTTGGCGCCGCCGGCGATGTGCTTCTCGGCGTCTTCCTTCTTGGTGAAGATGCCGGTGGACTCGATGACGATGTCGACACCCAGCTCGCCCCACGGGATGTCGGCCGGGTTGCGCTCGGAGAGCACCTTGATGGTGTGGCCGTCGACGGTGATCGTGTCGGCGGTGTGGGTGACCTCCTGCTTGAGGCGGCCCAGGATCGTGTCGTACTTGAGCAGGTGGGCGGTGGTCGCGGTGTCACCCAGGTCGTTGACAGCCACAACCTCGATGTCCGCCCCCTGCTCCAGCAGGGCGCGGAAGTAGTTACGACCGATGCGGCCGAAGCCGTTGATGCCTACGCGGATCGTCACGAACCGATCTCCTCGTTGGTACGCCGGCTATGCGGTGCCGGCGAGCTCTGTTTGGGATGTCCCCGACCACCCCCGACCCTACCTCTCTGAGGCCCCCTGGGTGACATCGAGATGACCCATACACGGGCAGGCGGTCCGTACCCGCCAGTAGAGGTACGGACCGCCCCGGATCGACAGTGGATTCACCCGTATTTGTTACGGAATGCCGGGCACCTCGGGCGCCATTTTCACTCGTTCGTGAGCGGGTCGGCTCACTTGATGAACCAGCCGTCCGCGCACCGTTGAGAGGGGTCCGCGCTCACCTGTCGAGCGCGGCGAACGCCTTCCTCAGCAGGGCCGTCCGGTCGGCCGCCGAGACCACCTGTTCCAGGCCGAATCCGAGCAGCACGGTGTCGTCCGTGGTGACCGCCGCGTAGGTCCGGAACAGGGCCCCGGTGCGGGCCCAGTCCTTGCGGACCGGGGCGCTGCCCGCGGGCGGCCCGGACGCCCGCCAGGCACCCAGGGACGACTCGAAGCCCTCCGGCTCGCGCGCCGCGCCGCCGACGACCAGGGAGGTCTCGTCGGCCAGGACGCCGTACCCGCCGGTGCCGGTGTCGGTGATGTACCCGATCGAGACCTCGACGGACTTCCCGGCGTACGCGCTCAGGTCGAAGCTCACCCGCTGCCAGCCGGCGGAGGTGCCATTGAGGCTGTTCCAGGCGCCGGTGGTCCCGGTCGCGGCGCAGGCGTTGGCGGCCGGCGTCAGGTAGTGCCTGAGCCACGGGTGCTCGCCGGTCAGCGAGCCGCACTCGTCCGGCACGGCCGTCCGCGTGGCCCCCGAGACCTCCGGCAGCGTGGTCCAGTCGTCGGCGCCCACGGTGTGCGCCTCGACCACCACGTGGTCGTAGCCGGGTTCGGTGTCCCACAGCAGCCGGGCGCTCAGGGCCGGCTTGTCGGCGGCGGTGACACCGGTGAGGTCGACGGTGCGGGTGAGGCGCTTGTAGGCGTCGTCGGTGTGCGCGGCGGCGGCCATGAAGGCGCCCGCGTACGGCCCGTACGGGTTGACGGTCCCGCTGAACGCCCCCGCGCCCGCGCTCCGGAACTGCGGGAACGCGGCGACCGGCAGTTCCTCGGAGGTGACGCCGTAGGTACCCGCCGCGTCGAGCGGGTTGCCGGGCGCGTCGCCGAGGGCGCCGGAGAAGCCGGCGAGCGCGCCGGAGCCGGTGAAACCTCTGGCTCCCTCGGCCGGCATCCGGTTGTAGGCGCCCAGGTAGTACTGGCTGAAGTCGTCCGAGAGGGTGCCGCCGCCGAGGTCGACGCTGCCGCCGGCCCGCTCGCCGGCCTCGATCAGCCTGCCGCCCTCGTTGAGGTAGGCGCGCAGGCGCAGCTGGGTGGCGTTGCCGGGGCCGCTCGCGCCGGAGTAGTGCACGACCGTCCGGAAGTGCTTCAGCACGCCGAGCGCGTCCGGGGCGCCCTGGGTCGCCACGTCCCACACGAGGGCCCGGTGCCCGGCGGCCCGGAGCGCGTCCGTGTAGGCCCGTGCCTGGGTGGCGGGGGTGCCCTCCTCGGCGACCACGAGGGTGTCGGCGGCCGGGCGCCGCGCGACGGTGTAGGTGAAGTGGGGGCTGGAGACCTTCTTGCCGCTCCTGGTCTCGCCGGTGAACCACACCTCCACCCGGTCGCCCGGCTCGCCGTCCCGCACCTCGGCGCGGTACTCGTCGAAGTAGAGGTTGTCCTCGCCGCCGTAGGTCTCGCCGCCCTTCCAGGGCCTGAGCGCCTGGTCGAGGGTGCGGCCGCCGTTGACGCGGTACTTCAGCTCCTTGTCCCGGACCGACTTGCGGGCGACGACCGCGACCTCCTGGTCCGCGCCCCGGGAGTACGACGTGGTGAACGCGGCCGGGGTGAAGTCGGCGGCGTCCAGGCCGACGGCGGAGGCCGGCCGGTCGGGGTGCGCCGCGGTCTCCGCGACGGAGAGCGCGAACGGGACGTTCTTGGCGAACTCCCGCTGGATCAGCTTCTCGTCGTCGGGGAAGGTGAAGCCCGACCGGCAGTCCCGGCTGTCCCAGGCGTCGTCCGGGTCGCTGTCCGACACGGTCCGGCAGGTCGACATCTCCGGGGTGAACATGGCCATCCCGTTGACGTTCGACGCGTGGCCGTCCGCCTCGCCGTTGGTGGTGTACAGCTCGGAGGAGACCTGCGGACGGTAGCCGGGGACGGCCGAGTTGTCCGGTGTGCCGGCCAGGGCCCGGTAGAGGACGTCGTCGGGGGTCGGCGTGGCCACCTGCCAGCCCACGCCGTAGAGCAGGAGTTCGGCAGCGGAGTGGTAGTTGATGCCGTAGCGGAAGCCGATCCGCTTCTCCAGGGCGTCCAGGGCCCTGGTCTCCGGCTCGGACCCGGGGCTCGCGCCGCGGTAGGTCTGGCTGGTGGGGTTGGGGGACGAACCCTCGTTGTCGTAGCCCCACTTGTAGGGGAAGTTGCGGTTGAGGTCGACGCCGTCGCCGCCGCCGATGACCCCGTCGCCGTCGACGTCCCGCAGGTTCTTGCGCCACAGGCGGGTGTCGGGGGCCTTGAAGGTGTAGTCGTAGCCGTCCGGGTTGGCCGAGAGGACGAACCACAGCTCGGTGGAGTCGACGATCTTCTTGATGCGCCGGTCGGTCTTGTAGTGGTCCAGGTAGTGGTGCATCAGCCGGCGGGTCATCTCCGGCGTGATCCACTCGCGCGCGTGCTGATTGGACATGTAGAGCACGGCCGGCTTGGCGCCGTCCTCGGACGTCCTCGCGTTCCTGGTCAGTTTGAGCGCGAGGATGTCCTGGCCCCTGACGGTCTTGCCGATGGACTCGACCTTGGTGAGGCCGGGGTGGGCCGCGGCGGTGCGGAGGATCTCCTCCTTCAGCCCGCCGCTTCCGCCGTACGGGCGGAACACGCCCTGGGCCGCGTCCTCGACCCGGGCCTCGGCCTTGGCCGAGAGGGTGTGCTCGGTGAGGGCGACGCCCTGCTCGCGCAGTCGCGCGGCCTGCGTGCCGGTGAGGTAGACCTCGACCCGGGTCCTGCCTCCCGCGGCCGTCCGCTCACCGAGTTCGTGACCGTCCTGACCGGCCTTGAGCAGCAGGGGTACCTGTTGCTCCGTGACCTCCGCGTGGAAGACCCTGACCTCTTCCGGCGCGGGTGCCGGGTCTCCGCTCCGCGCCTGGGCCGTGGGTGCCAGGCTCGCTCCGCCGATCATCAGCGCGCCGACAGCGAGGATCGATCTCGCTCCGTGTCTCATGAACCCCCCTACAGGTGGTCCGCACCAGCGGCGAACAAGGCTGCCAGGCTCATGGCACTCGATGATCGAGTCAAGAGCGCCTCATGGACACGCGAACGCCGGTGCCGGCCACCCGAAAGGGGGGCATTGGCACCGGCGAGTTGACGCTCCGTCCGGTTTCAGCCGGCCAGGTTCTCGGCCAGTTCCTCGGTGAGGTTGGCCTCCGTGCCCGGGATGCCCAGATCGGCCGCCCGCTTGTCGGCCATCGCCAGCAGCCGGCGGATACGGCCCGCTACCGCGTCCTTGGTCAGCGGCGGGTCGGCGAGCGCTCCCAGCTCCTCCAGGGATGCCTGCTTGTGCTCCATGCGCAGCCGCCCGGCGGCGGCGAGGTGCTCGGGAACCTCGTCGCCGAGGATCTCCAGGGCCCGCTGGACACGGGCGCCGGCGGCCACGGCGGCCCGGGCCGAGCGGCGCAGGTTGGCGTCGTCGAAGTTGGCGAGCCGGTTGGCCGTGGCCCGCACCTCGCGGCGCATCCGGCGCTCCTCCCAGGCCAGCACCGACTCGTGCGCGCCCAGCCGGGTGAGCAGGGCGCCGATCGCGTCGCCGTCCCGGACGACCACCCGGTCCACCCCGCGCACCTCGCGGGCCTTCGCGGCGATGGACAGCCTGCGGGCCGCGCCGACCAGGGCGAGCGCCGCCTCCGGGCCCGGGCAGGTCACCTCCAGGGAGGAGGAGCGGCCGGGTTCGGTCAGCGAGCCGTGCGCCAGGAAGGCCCCGCGCCAGGCCGCCTCGGCGTCACAGGTGGCCCCGGAGACCACCTGCGGGGGCAGCCCGCGGATCGGCCGGCCCCGCCCGTCGACCAGGCCGGTCTGCCGGGCCAGCTGGTCACCGCCCGCGACGACCCGGACGACGTAGCGCGAGCCGCGGCGCAGCCCGCCGGGGGCCATCACGATCAGCTCGGAGCTGTGGCCGAAGATCTCCAGGATGTCCCGCTTGAGCCGGCGCGCCGCCATCGCGGTGTCCAGCTCGGCCTCGATCACGATGCGCCCGCTCACCAGGTGGAGGCCGCCGGCGAACCGCAGGATGGCGGAGACCTCCGCCTTCCTGCAGCAGGTCCGGGTGACGGGGAGCCGGGAGATCTCGTCCTTCACCGCTGCCGTCATCGCCATGGGCCGATCCTTCCATGCATCCGAAAAATACGGTCGTACGCGGCGGCCAACAGCTCCGGGTCGTGCCGGGGCGATCCGTCGGTCCGGGCCACCGGCGCCAGCTCGACCGCGGCTCCCAGCCGCTTGGCGGCCTCGGTGAGCGAATCGCGGTCGGGCACGGCGGCCTCGTCGGCCAGCACCACGTCCAGGGCGAGTTTAGGGGCGTGTCGCCCCAAAACCTCCAAATGACGCTGCGGTGAGAAGCCCTCGGTTTCTCCCGGCTGCGGCGCCAGGTTCAGCGAGAGCACACGGCGCGCCTTGGTCTCGGTGAGGGCGTCCAGCAGCTCGGGCACCAGCAGGTGCGGGATGACCGAGGAGAACCAGGAGCCGGGGCCCAGCACCACCCAGTCCGCGTCCAGGACCGCCGCCACGGCCTCGGGGACCGCGGGCGGGTCGTTGGGCACCAGGTGCACCGACTGCACCTCGCCGGGGGTCAGGGCGACCGTCGCCTGTCCGCGCACCGTGTCCACGTCGTCCGGGCGCTCCGGGTCGTGGCCCTTGACCAGGGCCTGCAACTCCAGCGGCACGGCGGACATGGGCAGCACCCGGCCGTGCGCGCCGAGCAGCTTGCCGACCAGGTCCAGGGCCTGCACATGGTCGCCGAGCTGCTCCCACAGGGCGACGATCAGCAGATTGCCCACCGCGTGCTCGTGCAGATCGCCCTGGGACTGGAAGCGGTGCTGGATGACCCGGGCCCAGGTCTGACCCCACTCGTCGTCCCCGCACAGCGCGGCCAGCGCCTTGCGCAGATCGCCGGGCGGCAGCACACCCAGCTCGTCTCTGAGCCGGCCGCTGGAGCCGCCGTCGTCGGCCACGGTGACGACGGCGGTGAGGTCACCGGTGATCCGGCGCAGCGCGGCGAGCGACGCGGACAAGCCCATGCCGCCGCCGAGCGCGACCACTTTGGGCTGGGCGCCGCGCCGACGGGGCCGGCCGCCGCGGGCCTCGGCCGGGCGGCCGCCGCGCGCCTCGGGCACTATCCGGCGCAGCCTGCCCAGCCGCGGTGTACGTTGCGTCATTCCCGTCCCATGTCCCGGTGCACGACCACCGTCTCCACGCCCTCGGCCGCCAGGCGCGCGGCGAGCTTCTCCGACATCGCGACCGAGCGGTGCTTGCCGCCGGTACAGCCGATGGCGATGGTCACATACCGCTTGCCCTCGCGCCGGTAGCCGGCGGCGATGAGCCGCAGGAGTTCGGCGTACCGGTCCAGGAACTCCTTCGCACCGGGCTGGTTGAAGACGTAGGCCGCGACCTCCTCGTTGACGCCGGTGTAGGGACGCAGCTCCGGGACCCAGTGCGGGTTGGGCAGGAACCGCATGTCCGCGACCAGGTCGGCGTCGACCGGGAGGCCGTACTTGAAGCCGAAGGACATCACCGTGGCCCGCAGCTCGGGCTCTTCCTCCCCGGCGAACTGGGCGTCCATCTTGGCGCGCAGCTCATGCACGTTGAGGCTGGAGGTGTCGATCACCAGGTCGGCGTCGCCGCGCAGCTCGCGCAGCAGCTCGCGCTCGGCGACGATGCCGTCCACGATGCGTCCGTCGCCCTGGAGCGGGTGCGGCCGGCGCACCGATTCGAAGCGGCGGACCAGGGCCTCGTCGGAGGACTCCAGGAAGACGATGCGCCGGGTGACGCCCCGGGTGTCCAGGTCGGCGAGGGACTCGCGCAGGTTGTCGAAGAAGCGCCGGCCGCGCACGTCCACGACGACCGCGATCCGCGCCACGTTGCCCTGCGAGCGGGCGCCCAGCTCCACCATGGTGGGGATGAGGGCGGGCGGCAGGTTGTCCACGACGAACCAGCCGAGGTCCTCCAGACACTTGGCGGCCGTGGACCGGCCGGCTCCGGACATCCCGGAAATGATCACCAGCTCGGGGATGGCCGCCTCGGGGACCCCGGCTGTCTCGCTGCCCGTACTCACCTGTGCTCCGTTGTCCTGGCCCGTCTCCCGGCCGGCGTCGGGCCGGGCCGGGCCCTGGCCGGTGTCCTGCCGGACGGCCTCGCCGCCCGTGGCGCCGTGCGTCCGATCCCGCTGTGCCCTGGGCTGTGCGTCGTGCTCCGTCATGTCTCCTGCCCCCGTCGTTCGTCCGGGACGCCCGCGGTCACGGGCTCCCCCGAGGAACCCCCCGTCGTGTCGGGTTCCTCGTCCTCAATGATCTCTCCGGTCGCCGTGTTCACGGCGGGTGCTGCCGGGGCCGCCTGGGCGAGGGCCACGGCGATGGTCTCCGCCGTCTTCCGGCCTATCCCGGGCACTTCCTGGATCTGCTCGATTGTGGCGGACCGCAGCTTCTTCACCGAGCCGAAATGCTTGATGAGGGCCTGTTTGCGGGTCTCCCCGAGGCCGGGGACGTCGTCCAGCGGGCCGGCGCGGAAGCGCTTGGCGCGCTTGGTGCGCTGGTAGGTGATCGCGAAGCGGTGCGCCTCGTCGCGCACCCGCTGGAGGAGGTAGAGGCCCTCGCTGGTGCGGGGCAGCACCACCGGGTCGTCCTCGCCGGGCACCCAGACCTCCTCCAGGCGCTTGGCGAGACCGCAGACGGCGATGTCGTCGATGCCCAGTTCGTCCAGGGCGCGCTGGGCCGCGGCGACCTGCGGCTGTCCGCCGTCGACGACCACGAGCTGGGGCGGGTAGGCGAACTTCCGGGGCCGGCCGTCGTCGTCC
This sequence comes from Streptomyces sp. SudanB182_2057, assembly GCF_964272715.1. Classification (NCBI taxonomy): domain Bacteria; kingdom Bacillati; phylum Actinomycetota; class Actinomycetes; order Kitasatosporales; family Streptomycetaceae; genus Streptomyces; species Streptomyces sp. SudanB182_2057. Next base: position 6,230,382 of record NZ_OZ186798.1, on the reverse strand, counting down.
TTGAGGGAGTCCGTGATCACCTCCGGGCCGGCGAGCGTGCCGTCGGTGCCGGGGCCGTCGTCACCGAGGGGGTCGGTGCCGGTGGCGTCGCCGAGGGGGCCGGTGCCGGTGCCGTCGGCCCACTCCCCCGTCCGCTCCTTCTCGGCGAGGTAACGCCGGAAGCGGCGGCTGATCACCTCGTGCATGGAGCGCACGTCGTCCTGGCCGGCGAAGCCCTTGATCTGGAAGCGGCGGTACTCGCCCTTGCGCTGGAGCCCGTCCTCGAAGACGACCATGGAGGCCACCACGTCGTCGCCCTGGAGATGGGAGATGTCGTAGCACTCGATCCGCAGCGGGGCGCTGTCCAGGCCGAGGGCCTCGGCGATCTCCTCCAGCGCGCGCGAGCGGGTGGTCAGGTCGGAGGCGCGCTTGGTCTTGTGCAGCGCGAGGGACTGCTGGGCGTTGCGCCGCACGGTCTCCATGAGCGCCTTCTTGTCGCCGCGCTGCGGGATGCGCAGCGACACGTTCGCCCCGCGGCGGCCGGTCAGCCACTCCTGGATCGGCTCGACCGGCTCGGGCAGGGCCGGGACCAGCACCTCCTTGGGAACGGCGTCCCCGCTCTCCTCGCCGTACAGCTGCTGCAGGGCGTGCTCGACCAGGGCGCCGGTGGTGACGTCCTCGACCTTGTCGGTGACCCAGCCGCGCTGACCGCGGACCCGGCCGCCGCGTACGTGGAAGATCTGCACGGCCGCCTCCAGCTCGTCCTCGGCGACGGCGATGAGGTCGGCGTCGGTCGCGTCGGCGAGGACGACCGCGTTCTTCTCCATGGCCTTCTTCAACGCCCCGATGTCGTCGCGCAGACGGGCCGCCCGCTCGTACTCCATCTCCTCGGCCGCCTCCATCATCTGCTTCTCCAGACGGCGGAGGTAGGTGCCGGTCCGGCCGGCCATGAAGTCGCAGAACTCCTCGGCCAGCTCCCGGTGGTCCTCGGGGGTGATCCGGCCGACGCAGGGCGCGGAGCACTTGTCGATGTAGCCGAGCAGACAGGGGCGGCCGGTGCGGGCGGCGTTCTTGAAGACACCGGCCGAGCAGGTGCGCACCGGGAACACCCGCAGCAGCAGGTCGACGGTGTCCCGGATGGCCCACGCGTGCGCGTACGGCCCGAAATACCGCACGCCCTTCTTCTTGTGACCGCGCATCACCTGGACGCGGGGGAACTGTTCGTTCATCGTCACCGCGAGGTACGGGTAGCTCTTGTCGTCGCGGTACTTGACGTTGAACCGGGGGTCGTACTCCTTGATCCAGGAGTACTCCAGCTGCAGTGCCTCGACCTCCGTGGACACCACGGTCCACTCCACGGACGCGGCGGTGGTCACCATCGTCCGGGTGCGCGGGTGCAGGTTCGCCAGGTCCTGGAAGTAGTTCGCCAGGCGCTGGCGCAGGCTCTTCGCCTTTCCGACGTAGATCACCCGGCGGTGCTCGTCGCGGAACCTGTACACCCCCGGGGAGTCCGGGACGTCACCCGGCCTGGGGCGGTAGCTGGAGGGATCGGCCATGTCTCACACCCTACTGGCGAGCACCGACACCGCGTCGGGTCCTGTGCCGGGCCTGTGGATAACCCTCGCACCCGTACGGCGGCCCGCCCGGACCGACGGTGTGCCGTGGGCGGCCGGGGGTGCGTGTGGGCCGAGAGGTGCGCCGTGGGTCGGTGTGCCTTGGGCAGCCGGGGTGTGCCGTGGGCCGGGGTGTCCGCTGCCAGGGCGCGGGCGCGGGGTCCCGGCATGTCCGACGGCCGGGATCCGGCCATGCCGGGCGTCGGGGACGCGCCGGGCGCGGCCCGCCCGCCGCTTGCCGGCGGGGCCCGGGACGAGGGCCCACCGCGACACGTTCCGGTCCGCTCCGCCGTCCGCGCGACGGCGAGGTCCGGCCAGTCGTCCGGAACGACCGGGCCGAGGTGTTGTCGGGTCCTGGTCAACACGCTTCAATGCGGGGGAATCGGCGCCGCGCACCCAGGTGTGCGGGCTCGGCCTGCCCGGCCCCGGGTGTGCGCCGCGCCCACGGAGGCGGTCCCGCACACCGGCGCAGGCGGTGTGACCGGGCGTAGTGACACTCACAGAAAGGCCCCTCGGCATGCGGCATGCCACAGAGCACGCGGACGTCCCCGCCGCGGAACTGGACACGGCCCTGCGGGGCGGCCCCTTCCACGTGGCGCTGCGCGCCGCTATCGCCGCACGCGGACTGCCGCTCCAGCGGGTGCAGCACCATCTGTCGCGTCACGGGGTCAAGGTGGGCGTCACCAGCCTGAGTTACTGGCAGCAGGGCGCGCGCCGCCCGCAGCGCCCGGAGTCGCTGCGGGCCGTACGGGCGCTGGAGGAGATCCTCCGGCTGCCCGACGAGTCGCTGATCCGGCTGCTCGCCGAGTCCGGCGGGCAGGCGTCCGCAGACCACCCGGCGGGCCACTCCTACCGCTCCCTGGTCGAGGCGTCGGACGTTCTCGACCGGCTCACGGCCGGCCTCGGCTGGTCACTGGACGGCGGACTGCGCACCCTGAGCCACCACGAATGCGTCCGGATCGGCGCCCGGCGGGAGCTGGCGAGCCGTGAGGCCCACCACATCGTGCGCGCCCACCACGACGGCGTCGACCGCTTCGTCGCCGTCCATCACGGAGACCCCGGCTGCGACCCCCGCCGCGTCACCGTGCACGCCCTGGAGAACTGCCGCACCGGGCGCCTGCGCTGGGACCGGGACACCGGCGTCCTGGTGGCCGAGCTGCTCTTCGGCACGCGGTTACGCTCGGGCGACACCTTTCTCTTCCGGTACGCCGTCGAGGACGGCACGGCCGGGGCGTCCCGTGAGTACCGTCACCGGTGCGGCGTCCCCGGCGGCCAGTACGCCCTCCAGGTGCGCTTCGACGCGGCGGCCCTGCCGGTGCGCTGTCATCGCTTCGCCCAGCACTCGGTGGCGGCCCCGCGCACCGGCCGGCAGGAGCTGCCCGTGACCGGTCCGCATCACACCGCCCATCTGGTCGAGCCACGGCTGCGGCCGGGCATCCTGGGGATCGCCTGGGACTGGGAGTGACCGGCCCTCGCCCCCGCGCCGCCCGGCCCTGGCCCCGGCGGCTCCGCAGTCAGTTCGCCGGACCGGCGACGATCCGGCCGTCGGTGGCCTTCACCGCCAGCTCGATCAGCGGCTCGGTGGCCGGCGCGGCGACCACCTTTCCGGTGACGGCGTCGAACCGGCTGCCGTGGCAGGGGCAGACCAGCGTCGTCCCCTCCAGCTTGTTGATGGGGCACCCCGCGTGCGTGCAGATCGTGCTGTACGCCTTGAGGCCGCCGTCCTGGTCACGGCTGACCACCACGTTGTGATCCCGGTAGAGCTTCGCCCCGCCCTTCGCGACCTCGCTCTCCTTGCCGAGGTCGACGGACTCGGTGGCGGCGGATGACGAGCCGCCTTCGTCCGGGGAGGAACACGCGGCCAGGGCGAGCCCGGCGACCGGGGCCGCGGCGGCCCCTCGAAGGACGGTACGACGGCTCGCGGAGGAGCGGGCGGGCATCTGGACTCCACTGGTCAAGGGGTGTGCGGAGCGCACGATACCGGGACAGAGGGGCCGCTCCTCGAGCGGGGGGCGACGCGTGTGGTCGCTCACGTGAGCGTTTACGCCGAGCCGGGTCATGGGATAGCGTCCCGGCCGGAAGACGACCGAGGGCCGGGTGGTCGGATCGGTGAGGAACGGTGGACCCGCGCGGTGAAGGTTCGTCCACCGCGCGTCCTGCGGCCGCCCCGGTGCCGGGCCGCGCCGAAGCCGCCGGACGCACCGCACCGTCCGCGCTGTCCGAGAAGGGAACCGCCTCGTGATCGTCGTCGCCGGTGAGGCACTGATCGACCTGGTACCGCAGGGCCCCGGTGCCCTCGCGGACCTGAAGCCGGCGCCGGGCGGCGGGCCGTACAACACCGCCGTGGCCCTCGGCAGGCTCGGCTCCCCCACCGCCTTCTGCTCGCGCGTGTCGTCCGATGCCTTCGGTGAGACCCTGCTGGACGGGCTGCGGCGGACCGGGGTCGACGTGTCCCTCGTACAGCGGGGGCCGGAGCCGACGACCCTCGCCGTGGCCACGCTCGACGCCGGCGGCTCGGCCGCCTACTCCTTCTACGTCGACGGCACCGCCGACCGTCTGTTCACCGCCCCCGCCGCGCTCCCCGCCGGGACGCGCGCGGTCTCCTTCGGCACCTGCTCGCTCGTCCTGGAACCGGGGGCGAGCGCCTACGAGGAGCTGCTGCGGACCGCTGCCGGGCAGGGTCTGTTCACCGCGCTCGATCCCAATGTCCGGGCGGGACTGATCCCGGACGCGGACGCCTACCGGGAGCGTTTCCGGAGCTGGCTGCCCTCGGTGACGCTGCTGAAGCTGTCCGCGGAGGACGCGGCGTGGCTCGGCGGCACGCCGCGCGCATGGCTGGCCGCGGGACCGGCGGCCGTGGTGATCACGCGGGGCGGCGACGGTCTGACCGTGTTCACCCGGGACGGCGGGGAGCTTTCCGTGCCGGGTGAGAAGGTCGATGTCGTGGACACCATCGGGGCCGGCGACACGGTGAACGCGGCCCTGCTGCACGGGCTGGCCGCCCGTGAGGCGCTGTCCGCCGAAGCGCTCGCCGCCCTCGGGACGGAGGGCTGGACACGGCTGTTGCGCTTCGCGGCCCGGGCGGCGGCGATCACCTGTTCGCGGGCGGGGGCCGAGCCGCCGTACGCGGCGGAGCTGGGTGATCCGGCCGCGCCGTGAGCGGCTGTTCTTCCCTGTGAGCGGCTGTTCTTCCCTGTGCTGTTGACAAGGTACGACCGGGCCGGTGGTGGTGCGGGGACCTGCCGGGCCGCCGGACCGGGCCTGCTGATGGTGGAACGAGCGGCGCCCCACGGGAAGTTCCCGTGGGGCGCCGATTTCTTGATGAGACGTCAGACCGGCTGGACGAAGCCGTCCGCCAGGCCTGTCGTCTCAGGAACTGCGGGTCCGCGTGGTCTTCTTCGCGGACGTCGCCTTCTTCGTGGCCGTGGCGGCCTTCTTGGCCGCGGTGCTGTTGGCCTTGGACTTGGCGGCGGTGCTGTTGGCCTTGGCCGTCACCGTCTTCTTCGCCGGTGCCTTGGCCGCGGCCGTCTTCCGGGTCGTGCCGCCGCGCTCTGACTTGACCTGCTGGGCGTCGCTGACGCGGTCGGCGCCGAGGATCTCCCGCAGGAACTTGCCCGTGTGGCTGGCCGGGACCCCGGCGACCTCCTCCGGCGTGCCCTCGGCGACGACCAGGCCGCCTCCGGCGCCGCCCTCGGGGCCCATGTCCACGATCCAGTCGGCGGTCTTGATCACGTCGAGGTTGTGCTCGATGACGATGACCGTGTTGCCCTTGTCGACCAGTCCGCCGAGGACCTTGAGCAGCTTGCTGATGTCCTCGAAGTGCAGACCGGTGGTCGGCTCGTCCAGGACGTAGACCGTGCGTCCGGTGGATCGCTTCTGCAGTTCGCTGGCGAGCTTGACGCGCTGCGCCTCACCACCGGAGAGGGTGGTGGCGGACTGGCCGAGGCGGACGTAGCCGAGACCGACGTCGTTCAGCGTCTTCAGGTGGCGGGAGATCGCCGGGACCGCCTCGAAGAAGTGCATGGCCTCCTCGATCGGCATGTTCAGGACCTCGGCGATGGACTTGCCCTTGTAGTGGACCTCCAGGGTCTCCCGGTTGTACCGGGCGCCGTGGCAGACCTCGCACGGGACGTAGACGTCCGGGAGGAAGTTCATCTCGATCTTGATCGTGCCGTCGCCCGCGCAGTTCTCGCAGCGGCCGCCCTTGACGTTGAAGGAGAAGCGGCCGGGCAGGTAGCCACGGACCTTCGCCTCGGTGGTCTCGGCGAACAGCTTGCGGATGTGGTCGAAGACACCGGTGTACGTCGCCGGGTTGGACCGCGGGGTCCGGCCGATCGGCGACTGGTCGACGTGCACCACCTTGTCCACCAGGTCGTCGCCGTCGACGCGGGTGTGCCGTCCGGGGACGGTCCGGGCGCCGTTCAGCTCGCGGGCCAGGTGGGTGTACAGGATGTCGTTGACCAGGGTCGACTTGCCGGAGCCGGAGACACCGGTGACGGCCGTGAACACGCCCAGCGGGAAGGACACGTCGATGTCCCGGAGGTTGTTCTCGCGGGCGCCGTGCACGGTGAGCTGCCGGGACGGGTCGAGCGGGCGGCGTACGTCCGGGAGCGGGATCGCCTTGCGGCCCGAGAGGTACGCGCCGGTCTGCGACTCGGTGTTGTCCAGCAGTTCCTTCACGGAGCCGCTGTGCACGACCTTGCCGCCGTGCTCGCCGGCGCCGGGGCCGATGTCCACGATCCAGTCGGCGACCTTGATCGTGTCCTCGTCGTGCTCCACGACGATGAGCGTGTTGCCCATGTCGCGCAGCCGGACCAGGGTCTCGATCAGCCGGTGGTTGTCCCGCTGGTGCAGGCCGATGGACGGCTCGTCCAGGACGTACAGGACGCCGACGAGACCGGAGCCGATCTGGGTGGCCAGGCGGATGCGCTGGGCCTCGCCACCGGAGAGGGTGCCGGCCGCGCGGTTGAGCGAGAGGTAGTCCAGGCCGACGTCGACCAGGAAGCGCAGCCGCTCGTTGACCTCCTTCAGGACCCGCTCGGCGATCTTCTTGTCACGGGCGCTCAGCTTCAGCTCGCCCAGGAAGTCCGCGCAGTCGCTGATCGACATCGCGGAGACCTCGGCGATCGACTTCCCCATGATCGTGACCGCGAGGACGATGGGCTTCAGGCGCGTGCCCTCGCAGGAGGGGCAGGGCACCTCGCGCATGTACCCCTCGAAGCGCTCGCGGCTGGCGTCGCTCTCGGCCTCGCTGTGCCGGCGCTTGACGAAGGGCACCGCCCCCTCGAAGGGGGTGGTGTAGACCCGCTCGCGGCCGTACCGGTTGCGGTAGCGCACCTCGATCTGGGTCTTGTGGCCGTGGAGCAGGGCCTTCTTGGCGCGCTGCGGCAGGCCCGCGAAGGGGATGTCCGTGCGGAAACCGAGGGCGTCCGCGAGGGCGCCGATCAGACGGCCGAAGTAGTCCTTGGTGTGTCCGTGCGACCAGGGGTGGATGGCGCCCTCGTCCAGGGACTTGTCCTCGTCCGGGACGATCAGCTCCGGGTCGACCTCCATGCGCGTGCCGATGCCGGTGCACTCGGGGCAGGCGCCGAAGGGCGAGTTGAAGGAGAAGGAGCGGGGCTCCAGCTCTTCGAAGGACAGGTCGTCGTACGGGCAGTAGAGGTGCTCCGAGAACATGCGCTCGCGCTCGGGGTCGTCCTCGGGGAGATCCACGAAGTCGAGCACGACCATGCCGCCGGACAGGCCGAGGGCCGTCTCCACGGAGTCGGTCAGGCGCCGCTTGGCGGAGTCCTTCACCGTGAGGCGGTCCACGACCACCTCGATGGTGTGCTTCTCCTGCTTCTTCAGGGCCGGCGGGTCGGACAACTGGATGGTCTGGCCGTCCACGCGCGCGCGGGAGTAGCCCTTGGTCTGGAGGTCGGCGAAGAGGTCGACGAACTCGCCCTTGCGCTCGCGCACCAACGGGGAGAGCACCTGGAAGCGGCTCCCCTCGGGCAGCTCCAGGACCCTGTCCACGATGGCCTGCGGCGACTGGCGCGAGATCGGGCGGTCGCACTCGGGGCAGTGCGGCTTGCCGATGCGCGCGAAGAGCAGACGCAGGTAGTCGTAGACCTCGGTGATCGTGCCGACCGTCGAGCGGGGGTTGCGCGAGGTCGACTTCTGGTCGATGGAGACCGCGGGGGAAAGCCCCTCGATGAAGTCGACGTCGGGCTTGTCCATCTGGCCGAGGAACTGCCGCGCGTACGAGGAGAGCGACTCCACGTAACGGCGCTGGCCCTCCGCGAAGATCGTGTCGAAGGCCAGGGAGGACTTGCCCGACCCGGACAGGCCCGTGAAGACGATGAGCGAGTCACGAGGCAGGTCGAGCGAGACATTCTTCAGATTGTGCTCGCGCGCGCCACGGACGATGAGACGGTCGGCCACGCCGGTCCGCACCTTTCTTGGGAGAAGTGACAGGGGCGGGGCCCCCGTGCTTCTTCACACTAGGGGGAGCCACTGACAACGTCGGGCGGATTGCCCGGTTGCATAACAATCCCCGGCCCTCCAGCATGCCCGATGCCGCCCTCGACGATATAGCACGTGCATTCGATTTGCGGGCGGGGTTCGTCACCTTCACCCGAAGGAGTGGCCGGGCTAGGGTCGGCGCCATGATGGATCACGCTCATGACCTGGCCTGTGTACGCGAGGCGACCGACCGGCTACTCACCGCGGTCGCCGCACTGGACAACGCCGCGGTCGCCGGGCCGTCACGGCTCCCGGGCTGGAGCCGCGGGCACGTCCTGACCCACCTCGCCCGGAACGCGGACGCGCTCGTGAACGTCCTCGAGGGCCGTCCCATGTACGCGAGCACCGAGGCGCGGGACGCCGACATCGAGAAGGGCGCGCCGCGTCCTGTGGAGGTTCAGGTCGCCGACGTCCGGGACAGCGCGGCCCGCTTCCAGGCGGCCGGGGACGCGCCCGCGGACTGGACGCGCACGGTGGAGCTGCGCAACGGGGTCACCGACTCCGCGTCGCGGGTCCCGTTCCGCCGGTGGGGGGAGGTGGCGCTGCACCACGTGGACCTCGGGATCGGGTACGAGCTGGAGGACCTGCCGGCCGAGTTCGTGGAGCGGGAGACCGGCTTCCTCGCGGAGCGGTTCTCCGGGCACTCCGGTGTCCCGGCGACCCGCCTCACGGACGGCACGCGCGCGTGGAGCACCGGGCGCGTGGCCGACGTACCCGGGATCACGGTCACCGGCCGGCCGGCGGACCTGCTGGGCTGGCTCGCCGGGCGCCGCGACGGCACGGCGCTGGAGGTGACCGGCGGGGAACTGCCGAAGCTGCCCCCGCTCTAGGTCCTGTCGTCAAACTCCCGCCGTCCGCCCGAAGGGCGGGCCGCGCGGCGTCAGGTGCGTGCTCTGGGGGTCCCCCCGGCCGGAGGCTGGGGGAGTGCCGGGCCCTGACCCTCGTACTGGGCGTACTTGGGTCTGGGCCCGGTGCGGCGAGTGGGGGCACCCCCTGCTCGAAGAGCTTGGGGGAGCGTGCATGGCGTCGCGAGGCAGGCGGGAGTTTGACGACAGGGCCTAGTAGTGCTTCGTTAGGTTCTGGGCTGTCTGCGGCTTCTCCGAGGGCTGGGCAGGGGTCGTCCGCAGGTGGCGCAGGTACCGGTCCAGCACCTCAGCAGGTCCTGAAGAGCGTCGAGGACCTGGTAGAGGGTCAGGCCGGTATGCGGGCTTTTGGGTCGTGCCGCCTGAGGGTGAGGAAGGCTTGTGCGGCGGTGACGAGGGTGACGTGATGGTGCCAGCCGCGCCAGGTGCGGCCCTCGAAATGGTCCAGTCCGAGGCCGTGCTTGAGCTCGCGGTAATCGTGCTCGATCCGCCAGCGCATCTTGGCCCACCGCACCAGGTCAGCGACTGGTGTGGTGGCGGGCAGGTTCGATATCCAGTAGTCCGTCGGGGTGTCCTGGCCGTCCGGCCATTCGATGAGGAGTGTCTGGACGGGCAGGACGCCGTCCCACTGGTTGCGGCCGCCGCCGGCCTCCTGAGCTGCGGCCAGGGACTGCTTGCCCGCGGGCCGCACGGTCAGCACCGCGAACCGTGAGGTCATCGCGCCTTTGCTGCCCTGCCTCCAGGTCACCTCGGTGAACTGCTTGGCACCCGCCTGCGCGGCGAGGACGCAGACGGCTCGCGGTGGGGTGCGGTAGCGGGGAAGGGTGGGTGGTCCGAGCCCGCCATAAGCAGGCTGGTGCGGCTCGGCATCCTCCAAGTGAGCGACTTCCTTCCCGTTCAGGGCCAGGACATAGGACAGCCCTCGCGCCTGGAGGCCGAGCCGGAACGGGGTACTGACGCCGTAGCCGGCGTCGGCGACCACGACCGGCGCCTTCAACTGCCACTGGGCGAGCGTGTCCAAAAGGCCGAGCGCCAGACGCCACTTCTCCCGGTGCACCACGTCGTCGGGGACTCCTGCCCTGCGGCACCGGTCCGGCTCGTCCGTCCACTCACGCGGCAGATACAACTGCCACTGCAGCGGGCATGAGGCGGTGTCGGTGGCGGCATGGACACTGACCGCGACCTGGCAGTTCGCCCGTTTGCCGACCGCTCCGCAGTACTGGCGGGCCACACCCACCGACGCGGTGCCGCACTTGGGGAACGACACGTCGTCGATCACCCACACCTCAGGGCGGATGGCCTCGCACAACCGCTCGGCGATCCGCCGCCTCACCGGTAAGGGATCCCACGGCGACTGGTTCACGAACTGCTGCAGGGCCTGCATGTTCCCGTCCGGCAGACGCTCGGCCATCGGCTGGATGGACTTGCGCCGGCCATCGAGCATCAAGCCTCGCAGATAGCACTCGCCCCACCGCCGCTGATCCCGCCGCGGAAACGACCCGAACACATCGGCAACGAACTCCGCCAACTCGCCCCGGAGCCGTTCCACTTCCCCCAACCTCACTCCAGGAAGCTGCCCACCATCAGCCGTGATCACTCAACGTAACGAAGCACTACTAGGGGACCTCGCGCGGATCACGGCCGTCCCCCGACCCGTCCGGGCGGCCGTGCGCCGGGCCCCTCCCGCTATAGGCTGCCGATATGACGTACTCCGGAGAGGTCAAGGTCGGCGGACCGGCGGATGTGCACGAGCTGAAAGACCTGATGATCACCAAGATCGCGGTCGGCCCGATGGACAACAACGCCTACCTGCTGCGCTGCCGGGCCACCGACGAGCAGCTCCTGATCGATGCCGCCAACGAGGCGCGGACGCTCCTCGGCATGATCGGTGACGACGGCATCGCGTCCGTCGTCACCACGCACCGGCACGGTGATCACTGGCAGGCGCTCGCCGAGGTGGTCGCGGCCACGGGCGCGCGTACGTACGCCGGCCGCGAGGACGCCGCCGGCATCCCCGTGCCCACGGACGTCCTGGTCGACGACGGCGACGTGATCAGGGTGGGCCGGGTGGAGCTGACCGCGCGCCATCTGGTCGGTCACACGCCCGGTTCGATCGCGCTGGTCTACGACGACCCGCACGGCCACCCGCACGTCTTCACCGGCGACTGCCTCTTCCCCGGCGGTGTCGGCAACACGAACAAGGACCCGAAGGCCTTCGCCAGCCTGATCCACGACGTGGAGACGAAGATCTTCGACGTGCTGCCGGACGAGACATGGGTCTACCCGGGGCACGGCGACGACACGACGCTGGGCGCGGAGCGGCCGCATCTGCCGGAGTGGCACGCGCGCGGGTGGTGAGCGGGGAACGGGCCCTTCACGGCGGCCCACGCGGCTCCGTCCGCAGACCCGCACGCGCCCGTGCCGGGCTCGCGATGCCGACAACAGCCGCGCTCGGGCGCGTTCGGCCGTCCACGTGGCCGCGCGGGCACGCCGCACGCGCGCCGGGCGCGCACCGCATACGCGCACATGCTCCGGGCGCACACCGCCCGGGCACGCGCCCCGTGTGATTCCTTCGCCCGTACGAAGCCCCCGTGCGCACTCGCGGAGAACGGCGCTCCGCAGTCAACTGGTAGCAGCCCGCACAGGACACCCGTTCCTGAAGCGGTAGGGCCGCCGGTCTCCAACCCACCGCCCTCGGCCGGCGGCCCAGGCTTTCCCCGCGGGCGCGCGGGGCACGCGGCCACGTTCACACAGCCGCAACACCCGTTCCCACTATGCGGACAACTACCGCTGTGACCTGGACAGATGCCGCGTTCGCTGTCACTCTCCCGCCATGCATCCTGCCCCTCGCACCCTGCGCCGCGCGGTCGCCGCCGCCACCGTAGCCCTGCTCGCCACCGCTGTCGGCTGTGCGCCGCAGCCCGAGGAGAAGGCGTCCGCCACCTCGTCCGGGCCGGCCGCGAAGAGCTGCGCCCAGGGCAAGCTCGCCACGAAGACGTCCGGGAAGCTGACGATCGCGACGGACGAACCGGCGTACGAGCCCTGGTTCAAGGACGACAAGCCCGCCAACGGCCAGGGCTTCGAGTCGGCGGTCGCCTATGCCGTGGCGAAGCGGCTCGGCTACGACAAGAGCGCGGTCGTCTGGCAGAGCGTGCCGTTCAACAAGGCGTTCGCGCCGGGGGTGAAGAGCTTCGACTTCGACATCAACCAGGTTTCGATCAGCGACGAGCGCAAAAAGGCCGTCGACTTCTCCTCCGGCTACTACGACGTGCGCCAGGCCGTCATCGCGCTCAAGGGCGGCAAGGCGGCCGGGGCGACGAGCATCGCGGACCTGCGCGAGCTCAAGTTGGGCGCCCAGGTGGGCACCACGAGCCTCGACTACATCAGCGACCTGGTGAAGCCGGCCCGGCAGGCGGCCGTCTTCGGCAAGAACGACCAAGCCAAGTCCGCGCTGAAGAACGGTCAGGTCGACGCCGTCGTCACCGATCTGCCGACCGCCTTCTACATCACCGCTGCCGAGGTGACGGACGCGAAGATCGTCGGCCAGTTCGAGAACCAGGGCGGCGCGCCCGAGCAGTTCGGGCTCGTGCTGGACAAGGGCAGCGCGCTGACCTCGTGCGTGACCGCCGCCGTCGACGCCCTGCGCGAGGACGGCACGCTGGCCGGCATCGAGAAGCAGTGGCTCTCCGACGCCGTCGACGCCCCGGTGCTCAAGTGACGGTCGTCAAGGGCGAGCCGGCCCCGGAAGGGGCGGACGCCACCGGTGACACGCCCCGCGGCGGCCCCGGCGGCGACGGCTACGTGCCCTCCGAACGGCGGCTGGCCCGCGAACGCCACCGTCGCGCGCGTGCCCGTCGCGCCACGGCGATCGCGGCCCTGTCGACCCTCGTCACCGCGGCGCTGCTCTACCTGGTCGTCGTCAACGCCCCCGGCTGGCCGCGCACCAAGGAGACCTTCTTCAGCGCGCACTACGCGCGCGAGGCGTTCCCGAAGGTCCTCGAAGGGCTGTGGCTGAACCTCCGGCTGCTGCTGGCCTGCGGGGCCGCCGTCCTGGTCCTCGGCATGCTGATCGCGATCGCGCGGACCCTGCGCGGCCCGGTCTTCTTCCCGCTGCGGGTGCTGGCGGCGGCGTACACCGACTTCTTCCGCGGCCTGCCGCTGATCATCAACCTGATGATCGTCGTCCTGGGCGTACCGGCGCTGCGGCTGCAAGGGGTGACGGTCGATCCGGTACTCCTCGGCGGCACGGCGCTGACGCTGACCTACTCGGCCTATGTGGCGGAGGTGTTCCGGGCCGGCATCGAGTCCGTCCACCCCTCGCAGCGCGCGGCGGCCCGTTCGCTGGGCCTGACCAGCCGGCAGGCCCTGCGCCACGTCGTGCTGCCGCAGGCGGTGCGCCGTCAGGTGCCACCGCTGCTGAACGACCTGGTGTCGCTGCAGAAGGACACCGGTCTGGTCTCCATCGGCGGTGCGGTGGACGCCGTGCGCGCGGCCGACATCATCGTGGGCCGCAGCCTCAACTACACGCCGTACATCGTCGCGGGGCTGGTCTTCGTGGCGCTGACCATCCCGATGACCCGGTTCACCGACTGGGTGACGGCCCGGACGGACCGTCAGCGGGCGCAGGGAGGGTCCCTGTGAGCACCCGGGGAGGATCACTGTGAGCACGCTGGAGAACGCGCCCGAGGACCACGGGCCCGTTCTGCGCATGGAGTCGGTCCGCAAGACCTTCGGCGGCTCGGTCGTCCTGCGGGACGTGCACCTGGAGGTCGCCCCGCACACGGTGACCGCGCTGATCGGCGCCTCCGGTTCGGGCAAGTCCACGCTGCTGCGCTGCGCCAACCTCCTGGAGGAGATCGACGACGGCGCGATCTGGCTGGACGGCGAGGAGATCACCGATCCGCGGGTGGACCAGGACGCGGTACGGCGCCGGATCGGCGTCGTCTTCCAGGCGTACAACCTGTTCCCGCACATGAGCGTGCTCGACAACATCACGCTCGCGCCGCGCCGGGTGCACGGGGTGGCCCGCGCGGAGGCCGAGGAGCGGGCCAGGGAGCTGCTGGAGCGGCTCGGCCTGGCCGGGAAGGCGGATGCCTACCCCGACCGGCTCAGCGGCGGCCAGCAGCAGCGCGTGGCGATCGTACGGGCCCTCGCGGTGCGGCCCCGGCTGCTGCTGCTGGACGAGATCACGGCCGCGCTCGACCCGGAACTGGTGGGCGAGGTACTGGAGATGGTCCGCGGCCTGAAGGAGGAGGGGATGACCATGGTGCTGGCGACGCACGAGATGGGGTTCGCGCGGGACGTCGCCGACCAGGTGTGCTTCCTGGACGCCGGGGTCGTGCTGGAGCGCGGCAGCGCCGAGCAGGTCTTCGGCGAGCCGCGGCATGAGCGCACCCGGCGCTTCCTGCGCCGGATCGTGGAGGCGGGCCGGCTGTAGTCCCGCGCGCGGGGCTACGCGTCCGCCCGCGCCGCGCCGAGCAGCGCCGCGACCCGCTCCACACCGAACACGTAGCCCTGCACCCCGCAGCCGGCGATCACGCCGTCGGCGCGCTGGGAGACGTACGAGTGGTGCCGGAACGGCTCGCGCTGGTGGATGTTGGAGATGTGCACCTCCAGCACGGGCATGCCGTCGCAGGTGTTGAGCGCGTCCAGGATGGCGACCGACGTGTGCGAGTACGCGCCGGGGTTGATGACGATCCCGCAGTGCCCGAGCCGCGCCTCGTGGATCCAGTCGACGAGCTGCCCCTCGTGGTTGGACTGCCGCAGGTCCACCGTGCCGCCGTGGGCGGCCGCCGCCTTGGCGCACAGCGCCTCCACGTCGGCCAGTGTGTCCTTGCCGTAGATCTCGGGCTGGCGCTGGCCCAGCAGATTCAGGTTGGGCCCGTTGAGGATCATGATCGGTGCGTTGGCCAGGCTGCGGGGCACGGTTCCTCCGGTCCGTCGGTGGGCGGCGCGTCCGCGACCGCCGCTCGTCACGGACCGGTCTATCACGCCGTCCCGGGCGGACAGCCGGCCCTGTACGCCCGTCTTCCACGGCGCGCACCACCGGTCCCGTGATCACCTCCGCACGCCCCCGTAACCCCTGATCACGACGGGTAGTTGACCCATCATGCACGATGTACAGACCGTGAACAGGCCGTCCATGCCGCGGCTCGCCGCCGCCTCGCTCGCCGGGACGGCGATCGAGTTCTACGACTTCTTCGTCTACGGCACCGCGGCGGCCCTGGTGCTCGGACCGCTGTTCTTCCCGACCTTCTCGCCCGTGGCGGGCACGCTGGCGGCGTTCGGGACGTTCGGGGTGGGGTTCATCGCCAGACCGCTGGGCTCGGTGCTGTTCGGGCATCTCGGGGACCGGCGCGGTCGGCGGCCGGTGCTCGTCGCCTCACTGCTGCTCACCGGCGCCGCCACGGTCGCGGTCGGCTGTGTGCCGTCCTATGACTCCATCGGCATCGCCGCGCCGCTCCTGCTGCTCGTCCTGCGCTTCCTGCAGGGTCTCGGGCTCGGCGGGGAGTGGGGCGGCGCGGTGCTGCTGACCGCCGAGCACGCCCCCGCCGGACGGCGCGCCCTGTGGTCGAGCTTTCCGCAGATGGGCCCGGCGCTCGGCTTCGGGCTGGCCAACGGGGTGGTGCTCGCCCTGTCGACGGCGCTGTCCGACGCGGAGTTCGCGCGCTGGGGCTGGCGCGTGCCGTTCTGGGCGGCCGGAGCGCTGGCACTGGCCGGTCTGTGGCTGCGTTCGTCCCTCGCGGAGAGTCCCAGCTTCCTGGAGATCGACGACCACGCGCGCGTGCCGTTCTTCGAGGTCGTACGGCGTCACGGGCGGCTGGTGCTGCTCACGGCCGGGGCACTCGCGGTGGGCTACGCGGTGTTCTACGCGGTGACGACCTGGTCGCTGGCGTATGCGACGGAGCGGCTCGGGGTGAGCCGTACGGTCATGCTGACGTGTGTCATGGGCGCGGTGCTGGTGCAGGGCGCGCTCGTGCCGGTCGTGGCGCTGTTCGCCGACCGGTTCGGGCGCCGGACGATGTGTGTGGCGGGCTGCGTGGCGTGCGCCCTGTGGATGTTCCCGATGGTCGCGCTGCTGGCGACCGGGGAACCGCTGCTGATGTTCCTGAGCATCCTGGGCGCCCTGCTCACCTTCGTCACCGCGTTCGCGGTGGTCGCCGCCTATCTGCCGGAGCTGTACGAACCGCGGCTGCGCTGCACGGGCGCCGCCGTGGGCTACAACCTGGGCGGGGTCCTCGGCGGCGCCCTCACCCCGATCGTGGCCACGGCGCTCGCGGAGCGGGGCGGGCGGGTGCCGTGGGGCGTGGGCGCGTATCTGACGGGGATCGCGCTGATCAGCCTGGTGTGCTTCACGCTGCTGCCGGAGACGCGTCCGGTGCCCGTGGCGGCGGTGGAGCCGAAGCCGGTCACGGGCTGACCGGACGCGCTCGCGCGCGGGCCGTCGGCTAGGGATTGACCGCCAGCTCCAGGTAGGCCGCGAACAGCACCAGATGGACGCCGCCTTGGAGCGGTGTGGCCCGGCCGGGTACCACGGTCAGGGAGCTGACCACCACGGTCAGCGCGAGCATCAGCATGTGGGTCGGGCCCAGGCCCAGGACGAGCGGCCCGGACAGCCAGACGGAGGCGAGGGCCACGGCGGGGATGGTCAGACCGATGCTGGCCATGGCGGAGCCGAGCGCCAGGTTGAGGCTGGTCTGCACCCGGTCCCGGCGGGCGGCGCGCAGTGCGGCGATCGTCTCGGGCAGCAGGACGAGCAGGGCGATGATCACGCCGACCACCGCGTGCGGCAGGCCGGCCGCCGCCACCCCCGACTCGATCGTGGGCGACACCCCCTTGGCCAGGCCGACCACGCCCACCAGGGCCAGCCCGAGCAGGCCCAGGCTGATCCAGGCCGTGCGCGCCGAGGGGGGTGATGCGTGGTCATCGCCGCTGATCACCTTGCCCTGCCGGGTGACGGGCAGGAAGTAGTCACGGTGCCGCACGGTCTGGGTGGTCACGAACAGTCCGTAGAGGATCAGCGAGGACAGCGCGGCGAAGGTCAGCTGGACGGTGGAGAACTCGGGTCCGGGCTTGCTGGTGGTGAAGGTCGGCAGCACCAGGCTGAGCGTGGCCAGCGTCGCCACGGTCGCCAGCGCGGCGCCGGTGCCCTCGGGGTTGAAGAGCGCCGTGCCGTGCCGCAGGGAGGCGACGAGGAGGCTGATCCCGACGATGCCGTTGCAGGCGATCATCACGGCGGCGAAGACGGTGTCCCTGGCCAGCGTGGAACTCTTGTCACCGCCGTCGGCCATGAGGGTGACGATCAGAGCGACCTCGATGATCGTGACGGCGACGGCGAGCACCAGGGAACCGAAGGGCTCGCCGACCCGGTGCGCGACCACCTCGGCGTGGTGCACCGCCGCCAGGACGGAACCGGCCAGGACAAGGGTCACCAGGGCGACCAGGGCGCCGGGCAGGTCCCGGCCCCAGGTGAGGGCCAGCAGGACGACGGCGAGCACCGGCACGAGCGTCGTCCATCGACGGGTGAGCGACCGTAGCCGAGTGATCATGCGGCGATGGTCGCAGAGGTGTACAGGGTTCGCATTCTGTTCTTTTCGGATACCTCTCATCCTTTCCGGTGCGGGGTCCGGTGCCGGTGGAACCGGAAGCCCCTTATGGCGAGACCTCGCCCAGCAGGCTGGGCGAGGTCTCGGACTTCCACGACGGTGCCGGCGGACGGCGGCGCCGTCACACGTCGACGCGCTCCTTCGGGGCGTCTTCGCCCTCGGCGGGCGCCGCCTGCTTCCTGGTGGCGAGCAGGCTGGTGACCGTGGTGACGGCGAGGACCGCGCAGATCACGCCGAGCGAGACGGGGATGCTGATCTCGGGGACGTGGACACCCGACTCGTGCAGGGCGTGCAGTACGAGCTTGACGCCGATGAAGCCGAGGATGACCGACAGCCCGTACGACAGGTGGACCAGCTTCTTCAGCAGTCCACCGATGAGGAAGTACAGCTGGCGCAGGCCCATCAGGGCGAAGGCGTTGGCGGTGAAGACGATGTACGGGTCCTGGGTCAGGCCGAAGATCGCGGGTATGGAGTCCAGGGCGAACAGCACGTCGGTGGTGCCGATGGCGAGCATCACGACCAGCATCGGGGTCATGACGCGCTTGCCGTTCTCCTGGATCCACAGCTTGGTGCCGTGGTACCGGTCGGCCACGCCGAACTTGCGCTCGACGGCCTTCAGGAGCTTGTTCTCCTCGTACTCGTCGTCCTGCTCCTCCGCGCGGGCCTCCTGGATGAGCTTCCAGGCGGTCCAGATGAGGAAGGCGCCGAAGAGGTAGAACACCCAGGCGAAGCTGGCGAGGATCGCGGCCCCGGCGGCGATGAAGACGGCCCGCAGGACCAGGGCTATCAGGACGCCGACGAGCAGGACCCGCTGCTGGTACTGGGTGGGCACCGCGAACTTCGCCATGATGAGGACGAAGACGAAGAGGTTGTCGACGCTCAGGGACTTCTCGGTGATGAAGCCCGCGAAGAACTCGCCGGCCGGCTGTCCGCCGCCGAAGACGAGGAGGCCGAGGCCGAAGAGGCCGGCCAGGGTGATCCAGACGACCGTCCAGACACCCGCTTCCTTGATCGAGACCTCATGCGGCTTGCGGCCGATGAAGAAGTCGACCGCGATCAGAGCGGCGAGACCCACGATGGTGAGGACCCACAGGCCCATGGAGACTTCCACTGCACCTCCGGCATTGCGTGACGGCAAACACATCAGCGTTGTCGCTGCCGGAGGTCTCTTCCGCCCGGTGCGGGCCGACGCCCCGGGACCGGAACCGGTCCGTATTGACGGGTGCGCCGCAGTAAGGAGTACTCCCCTCCGTACGGAAGACAGTACCCCAAGCACCAAGGAAAGGTAAAGAGTTTAGTAAAGTAAATACCAAGTCGGCAGGTCAGAGGCTCTTTACCAATGCTTGGTGCGGGTTCCGCTTCTCTCACGGTGCCGCGCCCCGCGGCGGGCTCCCGCGCTCAGAGGTGCCGGCGGATCGCCGGCATGAGGTCCTGGAACGTACGACCGTCGGCCGGGGCGCCGAGGGCGGTCATCGTCCAGCCGGAGCCCGCCCGGTGCACCTTGGCCATGATCTGGGCGGTGTAGTCGCCCCCTCCGGCCAGGGTGTAGCGGGCGAGTTCCTGGCCGCTGGTCTCGTCCACGAGCCGGCAGAACGCGTTCTGCACCTCCTGGAACGTCTGGCCGGTGAAGGAGTTCACCGTGAAGACGATCTGGTCGATGTGGGCCGGGACGCGCTGCAGGTCCACCAGGATCACCTCGTCGTCGCCCTGGCCGGCGCCGCCGACGAGGTTGTCACCGGTGTGGCGCACCGAACCGTCGTCGCTCACCAGGTGGCGGAAGAAGACGACGTCCTGCGGTTCCTGGCCCGCGAAGAGGACCGCCGAGGCGTCCAGGTCCACCTCGCGGGTGCGGGTGCCGAACAGGCCGCGCCGCTTGGCCGCCTGCCAGCCGAGCCCCATGCGGACCGCGGTCAGGGTGGCCCCGTCGTTCTTCTCCAGGCTGATGGCCTGGCCCTTGGACAAGTTGACGGACACGGCTGAATCCCCTCTCGACAGTCCCTGCTGCCGCGCCGGGCCGTCGCGCGGCGCGGTTGTCAAGAACCCTACGCAGGGCGACCGCCGGTACCGGCCCCGGCCCGCGCTTTGTGTCGGTGTTGCAACACTTGGCACACAAATGCCGAGGTCGGCGGGGCCGGGCCGGGTGGTGGTCAGGCGAGGCCGGCCTCGCGCATCTGACGCAGCTCCTTCTTCATCTCGGAGACCTCGTCGCGCAGCCGGGCCGCGATCTCGAACTGAAGCTCCGCGGCGGCGGCGCGCATCCGCTCGGTCATCTCCTCGATCTGCTCGGCCAGCTCGGCCGCCGGACGGTCCGTGGGCACCGCCTTGCCCTTGGCGGCCTTGCCTGCCTTCGCGCCCTTGGCCGCCTTGTCGCCGAGCGACGGAACGGGCGCCTTCGCCCCCTTGCCGTCCTTCGTCTTGCGGTACCCGGAGCCGAGGAGCTGTTCGGTGTCGACCTCCTCGCGGGCGATCTGCGCGACGATGTCGTTGATCTTCTTGCGCAGCGGCTGTGGATCGATGCCGTTGGCCTTGTTGTAGGCGATCTGCTTCTCCCGGCGGCGGTTGGTCTCCTCGATGGCCCTCTCCATCGCCGGGGTGATCTTGTCGGCGTACATGTGGACCTCGCCGGAGACGTTGCGCGCCGCGCGGCCGATGGTCTGGATCAGCGAGGTGCCGGAGCGCAGGAAGCCCTCCTTGTCGGCGTCCAGGATCGCCACCAGCGACACCTCGGGCAGGTCCAGGCCCTCACGGAGGAGGTTGATGCCGACCAGGACGTCGTACTCACCGGCGCGCAGCTCGCGCAGCAGCTCGACGCGGCGCAGGGTGTCGACGTCGCTGTGCAGATAACGCACCTGGATGCCGAGTTCCAGGAAGTAGTCCGTGAGGTCCTCGGCCATCTTCTTGGTCAGCGTGGTGACGAGGACGCGCTCGTCCTTCTCGGTGCGCTTGCGGATCTCGTGCACCAGGTCGTCGATCTGGCCCTCGGTGGGCTTGACGACGACCTGCGGGTCGACCAGGCCGGTCGGGCGGATGATCTGCTCCACGACGCCGTCCGAGCGGGACAGCTCGTAGGCACCCGGGGTGGCCGACAGATAGACGGTCTGCCCGATGCGCTCCTGGAACTCCTCCCACTTCAGGGGGCGGTTGTCCAGGGCGGAGGGCAGGCGAAAGCCGTGGTCGACCAGGGTGCGCTTGCGGGAGGCGTCGCCCTCGTACATCGCGCCGATCTGCGGGACGGTGACGTGCGACTCGTCGATGACGAGCAGGAAGTCGTCCGGGAAGTAGTCCAGCAGGGTGTTGGGCGGGGAGCCGGGGGAACGGCCGTCGAAGTGCATCGAGTAGTTCTCCACGCCGGAGCAGCTGCCGATCTGGCGGAGCATCTCGATGTCGTACGTGGTGCGCATCCGCAGCCGCTGGGCCTCCAGCAGCTTGCCCTGCTTCTCCAGCTCGGCCAGACGCTCCCCCAGTTCCTTCTCGATGTCGTTGACGGCCCGCTCCAAGCGCTCGGGGCCGGCGACGTAGTGGGAGGCGGGGAAGACGTAGAGCTGCTGGTCGTCGCTGATGATCTCGCCGGTGAGCGGGTGGAGCGTGGACAGCGCCTCGATCTCGTCGCCGAACATCTCGATGCGGACGGCCAGCTCCTCGTAGACCGGGAAGATCTCGATGGTGTCGCCGCGGACGCGGAAGGTGCCACGGGTGAACGCCAGGTCGTTGCGCGTGTACTGGATGTCCACGAAGCGGCGCAGCAGCTCGTCCCGGTCGACCTCGTCGCCGACCCTGAGGGGGACCATGCGGTCCACGTACTCCTGCGGCGTACCCAGGCCGTAGATGCAGGACACCGAGGCGACCACGACGACGTCGCGGCGGGTGAGCAGCGAGTTGGTGGCGGAATGGCGCAGGCGCTCGACCTCCTCGTTGATCGAGGAGTCCTTCTCGATGTAGGTGTCCGACTGGGGGACGTACGCCTCGGGCTGGTAGTAGTCGTAGTACGACACGAAGTACTCGACCGCGTTGTTCGGGAGCAGCTCGCGGAACTCGTTGGCCAGCTGGGCGGCCAGTGTCTTGTTCGGCGCCATCACCAGGGTGGGGCGCTGGAGCTTCTCGATCATCCACGCCGTGGTGGCGGACTTGCCGGTGCCGGTCGCGCCCAGGAGGACGACGTCCTTCTCACCGGCCTGGACGCGCCGGGCCAGGTCGGCGATGGCCGCCGGCTGGTCGCCGTTGGGCTGGTAGGGGCTGACGACCTCGAAGGGCGCCACCGTGCGTTCGATGTGGGAAACGGGCCGCATGTCATCCACCGTACGACCCCGCACTGACAACCGGTCCCGATCAGCGGTTCTGCGGGGTCCGGGGGCGGTGCTGCGCGGCTCGGCGGACCGGCGCGTGCTCCTGGTGGACGGCGGGGCCATGGACCGCGTGGGAGGCGACGGCGGCGGCCGGGACGCCCGGTTTGTGCTCGACGGGCATCCAGTCGGGCCGGCCCACGACCATCAGCGGATCGAAGACCACGACAACACCGGCGATGAGCAGGAAGGCGAGCGGACCGATCAGCATGAGCGCGAGCGAGGACCCCGCGGACCCGTCATCGACGGGGTGGGGGACGGCGTCGAGGTGGACGCCGAGAGCCGCCATCCCGGTGTAGTGCATGCCGCTGACCGCCAGCCCCATGACGAGGCTGGCGCCCACGCTCCACGCGAAACCCCGCACCTGTCCGGCGGCCCACAGGGCGGCGGTGGCGGCCACGACCGCTATGACGACGGAGGCCGCGACGGTGTAGGTGTTGTAGGTGAACTGCCCGTGGAAGCGGACGCCCGCCATGCCGAGGTAGTGCATGGAGGCGACGCCGAGGCCGGTGATCGTGCCGCCGGTGAACAGCGGGGCGCCGGTGGCGCCCCGGTAGCCGACGATGAAGATGCCGATGCCGACCATGACGATGGCGAGCCCGAGGCTCGCGTAGGTGAGCGTCGCGTCGTAGTGGATCGGCGCCTCCTCGATGGTGAAGCCCATCATGGCGACGAAGTGCATGGTCCATATGCCGGAGCCGATCGCCGCGGAGCCGAGGGCCAGCCAGGCGGGGCGCCGGGAGTGTGTGACCAGCAGCGACCGTGTGGTGCAGCGCAGGCCGAGGGCGCCGCCGAGGCAGGCCATCAGATAGGCCACCACCGGGGTGACGGCCCCGTAGCTGAATCCGTCGACCGTGCCTTGCATCCGCGGCTGCCCTTCCGCCTTCTCGCGTCCCTCAATACCTGAATGTGCCCCCGTCCCAGGACGGCGCGGGCGGTCAGGGGTGTCGCAGAGAGTATGACTCCCACCGGAATGGTCGAACGACTTTCCGGCAAAGAAACACGCACTTGCCGCAGATGTGCGTCACCGGTGAGCGGACTCGGGACGCCCCCTTCGGTATATGGCCATCCTGCGCCGGGTGCCGTTGACGCCTTGCTGTCAATCTGGTGCTGTCGGTATCCCTCGACGGGAGGAGTACGCATGTACGCGCGCGCAGTCGCCGGGACGGTCATCGCGGCCCTGGGAGCGGCGGCGGTCCTGCTGGGCACCGGTTCCGCCGCCCGGGCGGACGACGGGGCCGTGCCCACCGTGATCGCCCACCGGGGCGCCTCCGCCTACGCCCCGGAGAACACCCTGGCCGCCATCGACAAGGCCGCCGAGCTGGGCTTCTCCTGGGTGGAGAACGACGTCCAGCGCACCAAGGACGGTCAGCTGGTGATCCTCCACGACGACAACCTGGCACGCACCACGAACGTCGAGGAGGTCTTCCCCGAACGGGCCCCGTGGAAGGTGCGGGACTTCACCGCCGCGGAGATCGCCCGGCTGGACGCGGGCAGCTGGTTCTCCTCCACGTACGCGGGCGCGCGCGTGCCGACGCTGAAGCAGTACATGCGCCGGGTCGAGCACAACCACGAGAAACTGCTCCTGGAGATCAAGAACCCGGAGCTGTACCCGGGCATCGAGAAGCAGACGCTCAAGCTGCTGCGCAACGAGGGCTGGCTGGACGGACGGCACCGGAACCGGCTGATCGTCCAGAGCTTCAGCGCCGACAGCGTACGGACCGTCCACAGACTGAGGCCCGCGCTCACCACCGCGTACCTGGGCACGCCCGCCGTGACGGAGCTGAAGGACTTCGCACGCTTCACGGATATGGTCAACCCCCAGAACGGGTCTCTCACCGCGGAGTACGTCTCGGCGGTGCACGACCTCCGCGGTCCGCACGGCCGGCCGCTCAAAGTGTTCACCTGGACGGTGGACACCGCGGCCGGCGCCCGCCGGGTCGCCGGCTACGGAGTCGACGGGATCATCACCAACAAGCCGGACGTGGTGCGGGACGCCCTGAGTTCGAGCTGACCGGGCGGGCGTTGTCAGTGCCGGGTCGTACCGTGGGCGCATGGACAGCCTTGGGCAGGACGAGCAGCGGGTCGTATGGGCCGTGGTCGGCACGGACATCGGCCCGCTGATGCTGGCGGCGACACGGAACGGCCTGGTCAACGTGGTTTTCCACGCTTCGGACGCGGTGCGCGACCGGGCGCTTCAGCGGCTGGCCGCCCGGCTGGGCGGCCGGCTCGTGGAGGATGCGGGCTCCCCGTTGCTGGCGGAGGCGATACGCCAGCTGCGGGCGTACTTCGCGGGCGAGCGGCACGGCTTCGACCTGCCGCTGGACTGGTCGCTGAGCTCCGGGTTCAACCGGCAGGTGCTCCGCGAGCTGGCGACCGGTGTGCCGTACGGAAGCGTGGTCGGGTACGGCGATCTGGCGGGGCGGGTCGGGCAGCCCGGCGGGGCGCAGGCGGTGGGGACGGCGATGGGCTCCAATCCGCTGCCGGTCGTGGTGCCGTGCCACCGGGTGGTGGAGAGCGACGGCGGCATCGGCGGTTTCGGAGGCGGGGTGGAGACCAAGCGGAAGCTGCTCGCCCTGGAGGGCGTGCTGCCGGCGCCCCTGTTCTGACCGGCTCCGGGCGCGGCTGGACGTCGTACCGGCCGCGAAGACGTTGCCGGGGACGCGGTCAGTCGTAGTGCCGGGCCTCGAAGACGTTGCCGTCGGGGTCGCGGAAGTAGAAGCTGCGCGTGGCCTCGCCACGGGCGCCCGACAGGCCGGGGTCGATTCCGGACACCGGGACGCCGTACCCCTCCAGGCGGGTGCGGAGGGCGTCGAAGGCGTCGGCCGGCAGGGCCAGGCAGACGTGGTTGACCGGGTGGCCCGCGCTGTCGGCCGAGCCGGGCAGCATCCTCATCCGGGCGGCCAAGCCGTGCGGGGCGAGATCGAGGATGGTCTCCTCGTTGACACGTACGGACGGGAAGGACACCTTCCCCTCCGCGTACTCGGCGACGCCGATCGGTTCCAGGCCCACAGCCGTCTCGTAGAAGGCGGCCGCGGCGACCGGGTCGGCCACCCACAGGACGACGTGGTCGAGACGCGTGCTGTTCTTCGTCATACGCACCAGGCTGGTGGCCTCTCGGGCGGCCCACAAGCGTTTAGCCGGGGCCGGGGCCCGCCAGAGATGAGGGAGGACCGACGACAGGAGGCGAGCACATGGCGCTGGTGGTGTCGGAAGAAGTCCGGCAGGCGATCGGCGCGCGGCGGCCGGTGGTGGCCCTGGAGTCCACGATCATCGCGCACGGCCTGCCCCGCCCGCGCAACCTGGAGGTGGCGCTCGAACTGGAGGAAGCGGTACGGCGGGAGGGTGCCGTGCCCGCGACCGTCGCCGTGCTCGACGGGCGGCCCCGGGTCGGCCTGGGCAAGGAAGAGCTGGAACGGGTCGCGAACGAGGACATACGCAAGCTGGGCCACCGTGATCTGCCGCTCGCCGTGGCGGCGGGGGCGAGCGGGGCGACCACCGTCTCGGCGACGGCGCGGCTGGCCGCGCTGGCGGGCATCCGGGTGTTCGCCACCGGCGGGCTGGGCGGCGTGCACCGGGAGTGGACGGTCACCCAGGACGAGTCGGCGGATCTCGGACTGCTGGCGCGGACCCGGATCACGGTGGTGTGCGCGGGCGTGAAATCGATCCTGGACGTCCCGGCGACGCTGCAACGCCTGGAGACGCTGGGCGTGGCCGTCGCCGGATACGGCACGGACCGGTTCCCGGGCTTCTATCTGGCGGACTCGGGGCATCCGGTCGACTGGACGCTGGACACGCCGGAGCAGGTGGCCGCCGTCATGCGCGCGCAGGACGCCCTGGACGCCCCGGAGTCGGCGCTGATCGTCGCCAACCCGGTCCCGGAGGCGGAGCAGCTCGATCCCGCTCTGCACGCGCGCGTGCTCGCCGACGCGCTGCGCGCCTGCGCGGAGCAGGGCGTCACCGGGCAGGCGGTGACACCGTTCCTGCTGGACCACCTGGTACGGCACACCGATGGTGCCTCGCTGCGCGCCAACCTGGCCGCGGTGCGCGGCAACGTACGGCTGGCGGCGCGGATCGCCACGCGATGGGTCAGGGGGTGAGCGCGGACCGGAACGGAAGCCTGCTGGTCGTCGGGGACGTGGTCACCGACGTGGTCGCCCGGCACCGGGGGCCGCTCGCGGCCGGCACCGACACGGCCGCCGCGATCCGGACGCTGCCGGGCGGCGCGGGCGCCAACGTGGCCTGCTGGGCGGCGTACGCGGGCGTGGCGGAGGTGCGGCTGCTGGGGCGGGTCGGCGCGGACGCGGCGGCCTGGCACGAACGGGAGCTGGCCGCGGCCGGGGTGCGGCCCCGGCTGGTGGTGGATCCGCAGGCGGCGACCGGGACGGTGATCTGCCTCGTCGACACGGGTGCGGCGGCCGAGCGGACGTTCCTGACGGACAGCGGGGCGTCCCTGCGGCTGGGTCCCGCCGACTGGTCGGACGCGCTGCTCGACGGGGTGGACCGGCTGCATCTGTCGGGCTATCTGCTGTTCACGGAGTCGAGCCGGGCGCTCGCCGGGACGGCGCTCGCGGCGGCACGGGCGCGAGGGGTGCCGGTCAGTCTGGATCCGGCGTCGGTCGGCTTCCTGGCGGAGCTGGGGGTGGACCGTTTCCTGGCGTTCGCGCGGACACTGGACGTGCTGCTGCCCAGCCGGGACGAGGCGTGCCTGCTGACCGGCCTGCCGGATCCGGCGGACGCGGCGGCCGAGCTGAGCCGTCTGGTGCCGTTGGTGGTGGTCAAGTCGGGGGCGGACGGGGCATTGGTGGCCCGGCGCGGTGCCCTGCCCGCCCGGGTTCCGGCCCTGTCTGTGGCGTCCCGCGACACCACGGGTGCGGGTGACGCTTTCACCGGCGCGTTCCTCGCCGCCCTGCTGGCGGGCGCGGGCCCGCAGGAGGCGGCGGCGCGGGGCTGCCGGGCGGGTGCGGAGGCGGTCCGCCGGGTGGGCGGCAGACCGCCGCACCGGGACGGCGGGAGCTGAGCCCCGTCGCGGGCCGGGCTCGTCGCCCCGAGCGGGCCGGGAGCACGGCGGCCTGCGGGATGTCCGAAGGGCTGGAGGGCCGGGCCGGAAGCGGGTTCGGTCATCCCGATCGCCCGGGATTCCCGGTTCGGCCGTCGGTTGTCCACAGGCGGGAACCAAGCGGAACTCCCTGTTCCCACAGGCTTCCACGCACTTTTCCCAGGACTGGCAGACTTGCGGGGCGAGGCGCGGAAGCGTCGCGGTCGGAGATCCACACGAGGAGATCCAGATGTCCATGGCAGGGAATCTGCGGAAGGTCACGGCGCTGGGCAGCGTCGGCGGCTTGCGCAAGGTGGCACGGCTGGCCCGGCGTCGGCCGCGCGTGGACCTGAGCCATCCCGCCAGATCACCCCTGGGCTCCTCGGTGGTCAACTGCGTGACGTACCAGGACGGCGTGCGCGTCCCGGGGGGCGCCGATCTGGTGGATGCCGTGCGGCTGGTGCGCAAGAGCGGCGAGGGTTTTGTCTGGCTCGGGCTGCACGAGCCGACGGAGCGTGAGTTCGCCGGGGTCGCCGAGCTGTTCGACCTGCACCCGCTGGCGGTGGAGGACGCGGTCGAGGCCCATCAGCGGCCGAAACTGGAGCACTACGGGGACACGCTGTTCGCGGTGTTCAAGACCGTCTGCTACGTGGAGCACGAACGGCTGACGGCGACCAGCGAAGTGGTGGACACCGGCGAGATCATGGTGTTCGTCGGCGAGGACTTCGTGATCACGGTGCGGCACGGACGCCATGGCTCGCTCGGCCCGCTGCGCGAGGAGTTGGAGACGGACCCGCGGCAGCTCGCCAAGGGGCCGGCGGCGGTGCTGCACGCGATCGCCGACCATGTGGTCGACGACTATCTGAACGTCACGGACGCGGTGCAGGGCGACATCGACCAGGTCGAGACGGAGGTGTTCTCGGAGAACGGCGCGCGGCTCGACCCCGGCCGTATCTACCAGATGAAGCGTGAACTGCTGGAGCTGAAACGGGCGGTGGTGCCACTGGGCCGTCCGGTGGAGGATCTGGCGACCCGGCCCATCCGGGTCGTCGACCCGGAAATACAGGCGTACTTCCGGGATGTGCTCGACCATCTGATCCGGGCCAAGGAGCAGATCGCCGCCTTCGACGAACTGCTCAACTCCATTCTGCAGGCGCATCTGGCGCAGGTGACCGTCGCGCAGAACGAGGACATGCGGCGGATCACGGCGTGGGCCGCGGTCATCGCCGTGCCGACGATGGTGTGCGGGGTGTACGGCATGAACTTCGACCATATGCCGGAGTTGCACTGGAGGTTCGGGTATCCGCTGGTCATAGCCGTGACGGCGGCGGCGTGTCTTGCGGTGTACCGGGGCTTCCGGCGCAACGGCTGGCTCTGAGCGCGGGGCACGGCTGGCTCCGAGCGCGGGGCACGCCGGGGTCACGCGGCAGCGGTACGGCCGCGGGTGCGGATCCAGTGCGCGCCGGCTTCCACGGCCGCCCGGCCGACCCGGCGGCCGGACCGACCCGGCGGCCCGGCCGACCCGCCCGCCCACCGGGTCAACCGCTCCAGGCGGGGTGGCGCGGGTCGTCGGCGCGGACCAGCACGTCCGCCGTGCCGGCCGGGTCGGCTTCGGCCTCGTAGCGCTCGAAGGCGGGGAGGGTCCAGTGCTCGGCCTCGGGGGTGCGGCGGCGCAGGGCGCCCGGGGAGAGGAGGAGATGCACGGTCAGATCGAAGGGGAACCAGTGACGCAGCAGGAGAGGACCGTGGAGCAGGAGGATCCCGCCGGGCGGGAGCCGGACATAGGGGCTGCGGGTGGCCCGGTCCGTGACCGGGTCCCATAGGTCGGGCAGGATCCGCCCACTGCCTCCGGGATCGAGCGGGCCGAACACCTCCCGCCACAGGGCGCCCGTGTCGACCCACCCGGTGTAGTACGACTCCGCGTCGCGCCGCCCGTGCTCCAGGCGCAGCGAGGCCGGGCGCAGGAAACCCTCCGTGCCGACGACGAGGGAGGGACGACCACGGACACGCAGTTCCTCGCCGACCCGCCTGGCCAGGTCTCCCGGCTCGGCGGCCGGGGCACCGTCGAAGCCGACGCGCGGCCAGGCCCCTCCGTCGGCCGGGTCGGCGTCGGCCAGCCGGTCGGCGAGCCGCTCGGCCAACCGGTCCCAGGTGATCGCTTCGAGTCGCACGAAGCCCATGATGCCGGGCGGCCCGGTGGAGCGAGGAGGACGGTTCGGGCACCGGCGCCGACGCCGACCATGCCATGGGCCGTAGGCCGTGGGCCGTGGGCCAGCCGACCATGCCGTGGCCCGTGGGCAAGGCGGGCGGGGCGCGGGGCAGCTGGGTGTTCCTGGTGACGCGGGGTTCGCGGTGCGGATACGGGGTGCGATCCGCCGGCGCGAGCGGGCCTGCCGGGGTGGTGCTCGCGGGCCGTCGTTCCGCCGTCGGTGTCCCTTGGCCACGCATGGGGCGTCAACTGATCCCAAGGTCCCGCGTGGATCCCGGCAGAAAGCGCTGTCCGCCACTCTGCGCGGGGGCCAGTGGAGACGTATCGTGGCCGGAGGAGTGCTGCCCGATGCCGGACGGGCCTTCGTACACCCGGCGCCTGTGGTGCCCCGTATGCGAGGAAGACGCCATGGCCGATCCCAAGGGGTTCATGACCACGCCGCGCCAGGAGTGGCCGCGGCGGCCCGTCGAGGAGCGGGTGCGGGACTGGGACGAGGTGTACGTCCCGGGAGCGCTGCTGCCCATCATCAGCGAGCAGGCCGACCGCTGTATGGACTGCGGGGTCCCGTTCTGCCACCAGGCCTGTCCGCTGGGCAATCTCATCCCCGAGTGGAACGACTTGGTCTCGCGGGAGGACTGGCGGGCTGCCTCCGACCGGCTGCACGCCACCAACAACTTCCCGGAGTTCACCGGCCGGTTGTGTCCGGCGCCGTGCGAGGCGGGGTGTGTGCTGGCGATCAACCAGCCGGCCGTCACCATCAAGAACGTCGAGTGCGCGATCGCCGACCGCGCGTGGGAGGAGGGCTTCACGCCGGCCCGGCCGCCCGAGCGGCTGTCCGGGAAGACGGTCGCCGTCATCGGCTCCGGACCCACCGGGCTGGCCGCGGCGCAGCAGCTGACCCGGGCCGGGCACACGGTCGCGGTGTACGAGAGGGACGACCGGATCGGCGGGCTGATGCGGTACGGCATCCCCGAGTTCAAGATGGAGAAGCGGCATCTGGAGCGGCGGATCGGACAGATGCTGGCCGAGGGGACGAAGTTCCGCACCTCGACGACGGTCGGCCGGGATGTCCCGGCGGCCGAGCTGCGGGGCCGGTACGACGCCGTGGTGATCGCCACCGGCGCCACGGCGTGGCGGGAACTTCCGGTGCCGGGCCGGGAGTTGAACGGGATACACCAGGCGATGGAGTATCTGCCGCTGGCGAACCGGGTGCGCGAAGGGGATCTGGAGGTCTCGCCGCTGTCGGCCGCCGGGAAGCACGTGGTGATCATCGGCGGCGGGGACACCGGGGCGGACTGTCTGGGCACGGCGGTGCGCGAAGGGGCGGCGTCCGTCACCCAGCTGGACATCTACGCGCAGCCGGGTGCGGAGCGCGACGAGGACAGCGAACCGTGGCCGACGTACCCGAAGGTCTACCGGCTGTCGGCCGCGCACGAGGAGGCACGGGAGCTGCGGACGGCACCGGCGGCGGACGCGGACGCCCGGCTGTTCGCGGCGTCCACGCTCCGCTTCACGGGAGACGGGAGGGGGAATGTGCGGTCACTGCATCTGGTGGGGGTCGACGAGCGGCGGCTTCCGCTGCCGGGCACCGGGCGGGCGCTCCCGGCCGACCTGGTGCTGCTCGCCCTGGGGTTCTCCGGGCCGGACCAAAAAGACGGTCTGATCGAGCAGTTGGGGCTGGCGCTGGGGCCGCGCGGCACGATAGCCCGGGACGACGGGTTCGCGACCAACGTCCCCGGGGTGTTCGCCGCGGGCGACGCGGCGCGCGGGCAGTCGCTCATAGTCTGGGCGATAGCGGAGGGCCGGGCGGTCGCGGCGGCCGTCGACCGCTATCTGACGGGGAGTTCCCGGCTCCCGGCCCCGATCACCCCCGCGGACCGGCCGATGACCGTCTGAGCGACGGCGACGGCGACGGCGACGGCGACGGCGACGGCGACGGCGGACCGTCTCCCCTGCGCCGCCCGGGCAACGCGTACCACCGACCGCCCCTTCCCCTCACCGCCTGGGCAGCCCTCAACCGCATGGGCAACCCGCACCAACCGGCTCCCTCCACGGTCGGCCGGACGACCGGGCGCCACCGGCTTCACCGTTCCACGGGCCGTACCGGCTTCACCGCCTCACGGGCCGGCATGCCGCCGTCGGTTCGTCCTCAGCCGGTGCGTTCGTCCGTGCCCGCGACCTTTCCCGTGGCCAGGGCCACCCGGTTCCAGGTGTTGATGGTGAGGATCAGGGACAGGACCTGGGCCAGTTCCCGTTCCTCGAAGTGGGCGGCGGCCTCGGCGTAGACGGGGTCGGGGACGCCGCCGTCGGCGATCAGGGTGACCGCCTCGGTCAGGGCCAGCGCGGCCTGTTCCTTGGGGGTGAAGAAGTGCCGGGCCTCCCGCCAGACGGCGACCAGGTGGAGCCGGTCCTCGCTCTCCCCGGCCTTGCGGGCGTCGTTGGTGTGCATGTGCAGGCAGTAGGCGCAGTGGTTGAGGTGGGAGGCGCGGATCTGGATCAGTTCGACCAGGGCCGGGTCCAGGCCCGCGCGGGCGGCGGCGTCGAAGCGGATGATCGCGCGGTAGACCTCCGGCGCGGCCTTCGCGAAGTCCAGGCGGGTGCGGGCGGCCTCGGCGGCGGCGATCCCGGCGGTGGGCTCGAAGGCGCTGTCAGAGGCGCTGTGAGAGGCGCTGTCGGAAGTGCGGCCGGAGGTGGTGACGGTGTGCGTGTCCGTGGTCATGTGCTCCACCGTAGGAGCCGGAAAGACCGATAGTAGGGTGCATTTCCATGACGGAATCGTGGGTCAATTACGCGGAGCGGATCGGCGTCGACCTGCATCTGGAGCTGTCCGGACCGGGTGGCCGGCGGGCCGCCCTGACCCGGGCGCTGCGCGAGGCCGTGCGCGGTGGCCGGCTGGCTCCGGGCACCCGGCTGCCGCCGTACCGGTCACTCGCGGCGGACCTGGGCGTGGCCCGCAACACGGTGGCCGACGCCTACGCGGAACTGGTCGCGGAGGGCTGGCTGACCGCCCGGCAGGGTTCGGGGACCCGGGTCGCCGAGCGGGCGCGCCCGTCGCGCCGGGCCGTGGGCGTGCCGGCCCGGGCGTCGGCACGCGCGCGTGGCCCGCGGCACGATCTGCGGCAGGGCAGGCCGGACGCCTCGGCCTTTCCGCGCGCGGCGTGGGCGGCCTCGTACCGCCGGGCGCTCCAGGCGGCGCCCAGCGAGGCGTTCGGGCCGGGCGATCCGGCCGGGCGCCGGGAGCTGCGGGAGACGCTGGCGGAGTATCTGGCACGCGCGCGTGGGGTGCGTACCGAGCCGGACCGGATCGTGATCTGCTCGGGCTTCGCCCACGCGCTGCGGCTGCTCTTCGGCCGGGACACACCGGGCGTTCCGGGCGGCACAGGCAGGCCGGGCGGCACAGGCAGGTCGGGCGGCACAGGCGGGCCGGGCGCAGGGGGCGGGGCGGCCGGTGGCGGGGTGCTGCGCGGTCCGCTGGGTGTGGAGGGGTACGGTCTCGGTTTCCACCGGGAGCTGCTCGCGGCGGCCGGCGTGCGCACGGTGCCGCTGCCGCTGGACGAGCACGGCGCGCGGGTGGCGGCGCTCGGGCGTGAGCGGGCCGTGCTGCTGACGCCCGCGCATCAGTTCCCGACCGGCGGACCGCTGCGTCCGGAGCGGCGGGCGGCGGTGATCGACTGGGCACGCGCGCGGGGGTCGGTGGTGCTGGAGGACGACTACGACGGCGAGTTCCGCTACGACCGGCGGCCCGTCGGCGCGCTCCAGGGGCTCGACCCGGAGCGGGTGATCCACATCGGGTCGGTCAGCAAGAGTCTGTCACCGGCGTTGCGGCTGGGCTGGATGGTCCTGCCGGAGCGGTATGTGGAGCCGGTGCTGGCGGCCAAGGGCGAGCGGGAGGGGTGGGCGAGCGTGCCGGACCAGTTGGCGCTCGCGGACTTCGTGGCCCAGGGATCGTACGACCGGCATGTGCGGCGGATGCGGCAGCGGTACCGGGGCCGGCGTGACCGGCTGGTCGCCGCGCTGGCCGAGCGGGCGCCGCACATCGAGGTGACGGGCGTCGCGGCGGGGCTGCACGCGGTGCTGCGACTGCCGCCCGGCACGGAACAGTCGGTGGTGGAGGCCGCCGCGCGGCGGGGCGTCGCCCTCGACGGTCTCGCCGCGTTCCGGCACCCGGACGGCCCGGCGTCGGCCGGTGACGGCTTGGTGGTGGGGTACGCGGCCCCGGCCGACCACGCCTACGGGGTGGCGCTGGAGGCGCTGTGCGAGGTGCTGGCGGCGGCGTGATTCCCGTACCCCCGCGCGGCACGCCCGCGGCCGAGAAGGCCCGACAGTTCGGGTGACTCCCTTTCGGCTCGCGGGCCAGGGCGATCGGGGCCGCCGTACGCCCTGCCCGGCCGATCGGCGTCGGACCCGGCCCTGTCATGCGGCGCTCCGTGAGCGCCGGACGCGGGAGCGGCCAACGCGGTGTCACGACAGGGAGGTTGAACCAAGAATCAAAAGCCTCGACGGGGCGCCGGGCCGGGCCGCCGGCGGGTTCAGGACAGCAGGAAGTCGGCCACCCCCGCCTTGGCGCCCTCTATGAACGCGGTCATCTCGTCCATGGTGTAGATCAGCGCCGGGCCGTCAGGGTCGGTCGACTGGCGCACGGCGATCCGGCCGTCGGCGAGCTTCATCGCCTCCAGGCAGTTACCGCCGTTGCCGCCGCTCCAGGGCTTGTGCCACCCCTCGCTGCCCAGCTCCCGCGCGGGCATGCCGTTGTAGACGCGTCCGCGCGGCGTGATGCGATCCATTCACAGCTCCTTGCGGAGATCCCGGAGGATCTCCTTCGTGCGTTGTGCCGTAGCGGCCTGCGCCGCCATGCGGTCCATGACCTCGAGGTGGGTCGCCACCTCGGCGCGCGCGTCCAGATAGACGGCGCCGGTCAGGTACTCGCTGTAGACCATGTCCGGCAGTTCGGACACGGCGAATCGGAACAGCACGAAGGGCCCGTACGTCCCCGGGTGCGGCCCGTTGGCGAACGGGGCGACCTGGAGCGTCACATGGGCCAACTCCGTGGCCTCAAGCAACTTGTCGATCTGTGCGCGCATGACCTCGGGGCCGCCGACCTGACGGCGCAGCGCGGTCTCGTCCATCACCGCCCAGAAGCGGGGCGCGTCGGGACGGGTGAGCAGGGCCTGGCGCCGCATGCGCAGGTCGACATGGCGCTCGATGTCGTCCGGGCTGGTCTGGCCGATGGCGCCGGACTTCAGCACGCCGCGCGCGTAGTCCTCGGTCTGGAGCAGGCCGGGGACGAAGTGCGGCTCGTAGGAGCGGATGAGGCTGGCCGCGCCCTCCAGGCTGACGTACATCGAGAACCAGCCCGGCAGGATGTCATGGAACCGCTGCCACCAGCCGGGGCGGTTCGCCTCCTCGGCCAGCTGGACGAAGACCTCGGACTCGTCGTCGGGGACGCCGTAGGCCTTCAGCAGCAGTTGCAGGTACGGGATTTTGAGGGCGACTTCCGCCGTCTCCATGCGGCGGACGGTGGCGGGCGCGACATGGAGGACGCGGGCGGCCTCCTCGCGCTTCAGCCCGGCGCGTTCCCGCAGGTCCTGCAGGCGCCGGCCGAGGACCACCTGGCCCACCGTCGGCGCGGACCGCGGCTCGCTCACGCTCCCACCTCCACCGAAAGCCTCCACCGAAAGTTTCCCGACAGCCCTGCGGCGCCATTCGAAGATTCATTCGAAGACCGGGCCCGATCTCCGACGACTCCAATTGGCGCCGCGCGAGGTGCTGTTGCGAGCAGTGTGCCACGCTCCCTGACAGAGTCCCTAACACTCTGCATTTTTCAGAGTGACTCTTGCCAAGTGTCTCCGACGGGGCGATAGTGGCAGGCGTGATTCCGTCCGCGCCTTTAGGAACAGACGCCGCCGCCGGCCGTACCGGCCTCGGTGCCGAGGGGGGCACCCCCGCGCGAGCCGGTTCGGGCCTGGTGGAGGGGGCAGCCCTCCAGGGAGGCGCCGCCGAACGCAGGTTCCGCTTCGAGCTGGCCGCACATCCGGGTTCCGTCGCCCAGGCAAGACGTCTGACCCAGACCCGGCTGTCCGGCTGGGCGGTCTGCGCGGACACCTGTGACAGCGCTGCCCTGGTCATATCCGAGCTGGTCACCAACGCCATCGTGCACACCGCGAGCAGCCGGGTCGTGTGCGAGCTGCACGACCACGACGACATGCTGCGCATAGCCGTCCGAGACGAGGGCTGTGCTCCTGGCGAGCCCCACCCGTCCCCGCAGCGACCCGACGAGGAGCACGGGAGGGGGTTGCTTCTCGTCGACGCGCTGTGCCGGGCCTGGGGCGCCCAGGAGCACGGCCCCGGCCTGCTGGTCTGGGCCGAACTGCCGCACGCCACCAGCACCGCCCAAAGCACGTCCGAGCCGCGCGCCGACCTCGGCTGGGGCGCCCGTCCCAAGCCGGGCCGCCCGGAGGACTCCGAGGAGGACCAGCAGGCCGCGGTGGAGCGTCGGCTGCGGGAGCCGGGGCGGTACGACGGCGGTGCCCTCAACGCCGAGCGGGACCGGCACACGGTATCGATGGAACACCCGTGCCGCGCGCCCGAGCGGCGTCATCACCGGGAGCGGCCGTGACGGGCGCCGCATCCGGCGCCGGGCGGACCGGGGACGCCGGAACCGGCGCCGGAACAGAGGCAGGTGCCGATTCCCCCGCCTGTACCGGGTCCCGTACCGGTGCCGACCCCAATGCCGGTGCCAGTTCCCGTGCCGGTGCCGACCCCCACGCCGGTGCCGGTTCCCGTGTCGACGCCGGATCCCGTGCCCGTACCGCCGCCGGTACCAGTGCCGCAGCCGGCGTCGGTGCCGCTGCCGGTCCGGAGGGCGCCTTCGGCCTGGACACGCTCGTCCGGATGCAACGCCGGCGGTCGGCCCCGGACCAGGACGCGAGTCAGCCGCTGTCGCTGCCGGACGGCATGACCGCGCCGCTCGGCTGGGACGCCGTGGCCGTGCCCGACCGTCTGGGCCCGCTCGTCGTACCCCGGCTGCCGAGGGTGGGCTGCGTGTACACCGACGGCTCCCGGTGGTGGTGGATCGTGCCGTCGGACTCCGACTACGCCCTGCCCTGGCCGGTACCGGCCCGCTATGCCAGGGGCGCCCTGGTCACCGGCGCCGCCCGGCTGATCCACCGCCCGGCGGGCACGGTCCCGTACACCCCGCCGATCCCGCTCTACCTGGCCCTGTGCCGGGTGACGGGTACGACCCCGGACTGGTCGCGGGCCGCGTCGGCGTAACCTCCGCCCACCCCCTCGTAACCTCCGCCCAGCCCCTCGTACGCCCCGCGCGCCCCCGCGCCCGCGTGCGCCTCACCGGCCCGCCCCCACCCCCGTGCTCCCCCACCACCCGCCCGTCTCCTCACACCCCCGTGTGCCTCGTCACGCCCTGCCCGGCCGGCTCACTCGGACGGCTCGGCGCCGCGGACGATCACCAGGAACGCGTCCGTCGCGAGGTCCATGACGACCTCGGCGGGCAGGCCCTCCAGCCGTCGCGCGTGCGCGAACTGCTCCGCAGGCCAGGAGCCGCGCGGGCCACCGGCGGGAAAGCGTTCGAGCACCCTTCGCCCGTTCATCATCTCGACCTCCAGAAGCGTCGTACGTGTAAGGAGTCAACGCCCTGGAGAGGAAAACGGGTCGCCCGGTGACGGTACTGAGACCTAGCCGACATCGGCTCGGCGCGGACCGTGAGGATCCGTTCACCTGGTGACACGAACCGCACGCTCCGTATCGCCGGCCGTACCTCACGTGTCAGTAGTCGTACTCGTCGTGTAGGCGCAGCCGGTCGCTGCCGGCGGGGTTGCGGCCGAGCGCGGTCAGGTCGAGCAGGGCCGCGGTGGTGCCCAGCACGTCCAGCCCGTCGTCGTACAGCGAGTAGGTGTGGAAGACCCGGTCGTGGTCGCGCAGGAAGCAACTGACGCCCGCGCGTTCGACCGGTTCGCCGTCCGCCTCGACGGTGGCCTCGAAGTCGCGGTTGAAGTCGCTGTGCGCCGAGGAGTACCAGGGCACCGCCCAGCCCATCCGCGCCTTGAACGGCAGGATCCGGGTGAACGGCGCCCGGGAGACGGCCGCGAAGGAGGTGTTGCGGGCGCGCAGGTGGGCGAGGTGGCCGACCTGGTCCAGGAAGGCCGCGCAGCACGGGCAGCCGGTCTCCCACTCCGGCGCGAACATGAAGTGGTGCACGACGAGCTGCGCCCGGCCCTCGAAGAGGTCCAGGAGGGTGGCCTTGCCGTCGCCGCCCTCGAAGACGTACTCCGGGTCGACCTCGACCATGGGCAGCCTCCGGCGCTCGGCGTCCAGGGCCTCGCGCGCTCGCCTGACCGCCTCCTCCTTGCGCCGCAACTCCTCGCGCGCCGCGCGCCACCGCTCACGCGAGACGATCTCCGGAAACGACATGAGCCCTCCTGTCCGACGGTCCGTCCGGGGTGGTGACCGTCGGCGCGCGCGGAACTCATCGCCGCGAAGGGGGAGTTTTTCGGCCAGTCTCAGCGGGCTCCGATGCCACCCGCGTTCCACCGGGCCGCGGGCTCAGGTGTCGTACTCCTGAACGCGCCGTCCGTGGCCGCGCGCGGTCAGCCCGGGCAGCCGCCGCGTCAACTCCCGTACGACGTCTTCCACGTCGAGGGTGAGCAGTACGCGGTCGCGCATCAGGACGCGGCCGTCGACGATCGTCGTACGGACGTCGGCCGCGCGGGCGCTGTGCACCAGGGTGGCGGCGAGGTCGTGGACCGGCTGGGTGTGCGGGCCGGTGAGGTCGACGAGGACGATGTCGGCGCGCCGGCCGGGCGCGAGGGAACCGATCCGGTCCCCGAGGCCGACCGCGCGGGCGCTCTGCGAGGTGGCGTGGTGCAGGGCCTGGCGGGCGGTCAGCCAGCGCGGGTCGCCCTCGGCGGACTTCTGGATCAGGGACGTCAGCGCCATCGCCTCCCACACGTCGAGGGAGTTGTTGGAGGCGGCGCCGTCCGTGGCGAGGCCGACGGGGACACCGGCCGCGCGCAGGGCCCGCACCGGAGTGGTCGTCGGCCAGGCGAACTTCAGGTAGCCGCGGGGCGCGGTGGCCACCGCCGTACGGCCGCCGGTGCGTTCCAGCAGCTGCAGGTCCCGCTCCAGGATGCCGGTGCCGTGGGCGATGAGCAGGTCGGTGTCCAGCAGGCCGGTGCGGTCCAGGACCTCGATGGGGGTGCGGCCGCGCCGGGCCAGGCTGGTCTCGGTCTGGTCGCGGTTCTCGGCGGCGTGGATGTGGACGGGCAGGCCGTGCGCGCGGGCGAGTCCGGCGGTGGCGGTGAGGTCGGCGTCGGTGACGGTGTAGAGGGCGTGCGGGGCGAGGGCGGTGGTGACGCGGCCGTCGGCGGTGCCGCGCCGGCGGAGCGCGAACTCGAGCGACGCCTCCCGGCCCCCGGGCCCCTGGCCGGAGAAGTAGACCTGCCCGAGGTGGGCGCGCAGCCCGCACTCGGCGACGACGTCGGCGACCGCGTCCATGTGGAAGTAGTGGTCGGCGAAGCAGGTCACCCCGCCCCGGATCATCTCGGCGCAGGCGAGCCGCGCTCCCAGTGCCACGTCCCGCTCGGTGAGGTTGGTCTCGACGGGCCAGACGACGTCGTTGAACCACTCCTCCGTCGGCAGGTCCTCGGCCAGCCCCCGCAGGGCCACCATCGGGGCGTGCGTATGGCAGTTGATCAGACCGGGCAGCGCGATCTGCCCGTGCGCCTCGATCCGCGTCTCCGTCGGTACGTCCCGGGCGGCGGCGGCCGTGGTGACCGCGTCGATCGCCCCGTCACGGACGACGATCGCGGCGTCCTCGCGGAATCCGATCCGTTCCGCGTCGTCGTGCACCAGGACGGCACACCCGGTGACGACGAGGTCGGCGGGAGGGCCACCCGCCATCCCAACGGCACTCATACGACCAACGTACGGGCTTTCGCCGGGCGGTGGGGGATTCTCCGGTACGACTGGGAGCACGACTACGACGGCCGACGGTACGGCTGTGAGTACGACTACGACGGCCGACGGTACCGCTGAGACCGTGGGGCTACGGCGGCTCGTACGGGTACGGAGACTCGTACGCCCTCGGCGGCTCGGTACGTACGGCTACGCGGCGACGGGCAGCGGTATCCGTACGCCCCGTCGCTCCAGCCGCTCCAGCTCCCCCAGCGCCTCGCGCAGCCGCCGGAGGTGCCGGGGGGTGAGCCGGCCGGTGTCGTCGAGGTGCACGGCGCAGGCCGTGGTGGTGTCCACGAGCCGTTCCAGCGCCTCGGCGACGGCGTCGGTGCCCTCCGTGTGCCGGGCCAGGGAGGGCAGTTCGGCGGCGGCGTGCGAGATGGCGGTGCGGGCCTCGGCGAGGGTCCGGTAGGCCTCCCGGCGCAACGCCCACCGCTCGGCACGGTCACCGGACCCCACGCCGGCCCGTGCCCGCCGCTCGGACAGGACCCGCCCCTCGGCGAGGTCCCCGGACCCGGCGAGGTCCCCGGACCCGGCGGTGTGCCCGTGGCCGGTGGCGTGCCCGTGGCCGGGCGGGCCGAGGACGTGCAGCAGGTAGGCATGGGCCGCGCCCCCGGCCGCCGCGAGCCGGTCGCGTACCCCGCCGCCCCGTTCCCCCGGCATCGGCAGGTGCCCCACCACCAGCACCAGCACCAGCACGCAGGCCAGCAGGGTCTCGCCGATCCGGCCGACCGAGGCCTGGGGTTCGCCCCCGGCCATGATCAAAGCGAGCACAAGGACGGTCACGACGGCGGTGAGCGCCGCGAAGTGCCGGGTGGCGACCGGTATGAGCGCGCCGCACACCGCCACCAGCGCGATCAGTCCGGCCGGGCGGGGCAGCAGCGCGGCGAGCCCGGCGAAGACCAGGGCGCCGAGGACGGTACCGGCGGCCCGGCACAGCACCCGGGAGGCGAGCGGACCGAGGTCGGGCTTGACGAGGAAGACGGCGGTGGCGGGCAGCCAGTACCAGTGCGTGTGCGACCCGTACCAGCGGGCGTGGTGCAGGGCCTGGGCGATGGCGGCGCCGGCGCCGAAGCAGAGGGCGACGCGCAGACCGTACTCGCGCCCGCCGGCACCGAACGCGGCCCGCAGCGCCCGGCGCGGGCTCCGGCGCCGCCCGAGCAGCCTGCGGTGGGCGCCCTCGCCCCGGTCGAACGCCTCGGCGGCGCCCAGCAGAGCGTCGTCCAGGGCGCGCAGGGCGGGAAGCACGGGGGCTGCCTCGCGGGCGCGGAGCCCGGTGCGCGGCAGGTGCGGGGCGGGCAGCGGACCGGGGCCGGTGTCGGCGCGGACGGCCGCGGCCAGCCGCCGGGGTCCCCGCGCCGCCCGCGCCGGCACCGGCTCCCCGGCCCAGCACAGGGCGGTGGCGGCCTCGGCAAGGGGCAGGGCCGCGGCGAACCGCGCGTGCAGCCGGCGCTCGGCGGCGGACGCGGCGTATCCGCGCAGCCGGGGTCCGGAGAGGGCGTCCTGGGCGTGGTCGAGCGCGGCGGTCAGCGCGGCCCGCCGGGCGGTGGCGTGCGCGCCGCCCGCGGCTTCGACGAGCGCGGCGATCGCGTCGTACACGCCGGCGACCGCGGCCCGCTCCCCGTCGAACCGGAAGTCCCCGGCGAGCGAGCCGGGGGTGGGCAGGGCGAGCCGCAGTACGAGCAGCCAGCCGGCCCCGGCGAGGAAGGCGAGGGCGCGCTGCCAGCCGGGGTCGGCCGCGGGCATCCCGGCGCCGACCGCCGCGGCGACGAGCAGCTGGGTGCCGGCGGCGGAGGCGACGGGCCCGACGGCGCTGATGCCTCCGGCGACCAGGCCCAGCGCGGTGAGCACCAGGGTCAGCGGTACGGCGGTCAGCCCCTGCCCGGCGTACGTCCCCACGAGCAGCCCGGCCGCTCCGGCCGACGCGGGGACGCCGAGCCGGCGCACGGAGGCCCGTCGGCCGCCGGGCCGGTCGTTGATGCCGGCGAGCATGGCGCCGATGGCGGCGAGCACCCCGAGGGCCGTCCGGCCGAGGAGCATCCCGGCGAGCAGCGCCGGCCCGGCGGCGAGGGCGCCCCGGCACACCGCGTTCCACGGGACGGGTTCGCGCTGGGCGCGGAAGGCGTGGGCGAGCCAGGGGGGTACGGCGGGCAGGGGGGGCCGGGTCACGGGGCTCCTGTTCATTCGAGGGCGGGGGTGGGCCTTCGGACGACGGTGGCCGGTGGAGGTGGCACCACGGTAGTTCGCGTTCCCCGCATGAAGGGAACGCTCACGTTTCGCCCGTGTGAAACCTGCCGGGACGACCGTTTTCTTTATGAACGCAATGCCCGGAGGGCCTCCTCACCTTCATAAGCACGATCCTTCACAGCACGACCCTTCATCAGCACGACCCTTGATGAGCGCTACGTCCCGGCGGCCTCCTGGACGGCGTCAAGACGCTTCCTGGGGCGTCGTTAATTCGGATGCGGGCGAGGCCGGGCGGGTCGGATCATCGGACACCTGTCCGCCACCCCGCGTAGGAGTCGCTTAGTGATCCGGCGTGTGACCGCCCCCGCCCTGTTCCCTCCGCCCGCTTACTCCCACGCCTCCGTCGTCGAGGCGGGCACAAAGCTCGCGTTCCTCGCCGGGTCGGTGCCGCTGACCGCCGACGGGGAGCTGGTGGGGCCGGGGGATCCCGTGCGTCAGGCCGAGCGGGTGATCGAGAACCTGCGCGAGCAGTTGCGGGCCGTCGGCAGCGATCTGGAGCACGTGCTGACGACGGACGTGTACGTGGTCGGCGACGACAGCGCGGCGCTGGCCGCGGTGTGGCGGGTCGTGGAGTCCTCGGGGCTGAGCGCGGGCCCGCACTCCTCCACGCTGCTCGGCGTGTCCTGCCTCGGCTACCCCGGCCAGCTCGTGGAGATCACGGCCACCGCCGTGGTGCCGGAGCCGGCGGCGGACCCGGTCGTGCTGCGCCGTGCCGTGCCGGCCGACGCCCGCGCCGTCGCCGACGTCTATCTGCGGTCTTTCGCCAGTGCGCTGCCGACCGTCGTCCGCCCGCACACCGACGACGAGGTCCGGGACTACTTCCGCGAGGTCGTGGTGCCGACGCGGGAGACCTGGGTGGCGGAGGCGGCCGGCGCCGGTGTGGTCGGCCTGATGGTGCTGGACGGGGAGACGCTGGACCAGCTGTACCTGGACCCCGAGTGGCGGGGCCGGGGCATCGGGGACCGGTTCGTCGCGCTGGCCAAGGAGCGCTGCCCGGGCGGGCTGACCCTGTGGACGTTCCAGGTCAACGAGCCCGCCCGCCGCTTCTACGAGCGGCACGGCTTCACCGCCGTGGCGTTCACCGACGGCGGCCGCAACGAGGAGCGCGAACCGGACGTCCGCTACGACTGGCGCCCCTGAGGCACCGGGCCTCCCGCACGCCCGGTGTCCCCGGGACATGCGGTCCCCGTACCCGGCGCTTGGGCAGCGGCTCGTGGTCAGGCCGAGGATCCGGTCGCGGAGGCGGGTGTTGACGTCCGTGATCGTCTCGGCGTCCCCCGCCTCCGTCGCGCCATGACCGGCAACGGCCTGCTGATCTCCGTGAGGGAACCGGTCGACGGCCGCCTGCGCCGACTCACCCGCCGCAACGAGGAGTGGCCCCAACTCCTCACCGAACACCGCGAGCTGTACGAGGCCATCGCCTCCGGCGACCCGGGCCGCGCCCGCGCCCACGCGCTCGGGCACGTCCGCGCCGACTACCGCTCGACGGTACGGCAGTTGTTCGGCGAGGAGGGCTGAGCGCGGCCGTAGCGGCTGCTCACTACAGCCCGGCCGCGTCCGCCGCCGTACGCAGGACCTCCCGCAGCATCTCGGTGGTGAGCCGGCCGGTGAAGGTGTTGCGCTGGCTGACGTGGAAGCAGCCGAAGAGGTCCAGGCCGTCCAGCGCGACCCGGGCGCCGTGGCCGAAGGCCGGGCGGGGGCGGGGCACCGTCCAGCCGGCCGCCGCGAACGCGGGCAGCGCCGCCTGCCAGCCGAAGGCACCGAGGACGACGGCGGCCCTCAGCGTCGGCCGGAGCAGCGTCAGCTCCTGGACCAGCCAGGGACGGCAGGTGTCGCGCTCCCCCGGGGTCGGCTTGTTGGCCGGCGGCGCGCAGTGCACCGGCGCCGTGACCCGCACGCCGTACAGCTCCAGCCCGTCGTCCGCGCTGACGGAGGTGGGCTGGGAGGCGAGCCCCACGTCGTACAGCGCCTGGTAGAGCACGTCTCCGGAACGGTCGCCGGTGAACATCCGGCCGGTGCGGTTGCCGCCGTGCGCGGCCGGGGCGAGCCCGATGATCACCAGCCGGGCGTCGGCGGGGCCGAAGCCGGGCACCGGCCGCCCCCAGTACGTCCAGTCCGCGAACGCGGCCCGTTTCGTACGGGCCACCTCCTCCCGCCACTCGACCAGCCGGGGGCAGGCCCGGCACCCGGCGACGCGCCGGTCCAGCCGGGCGAGGGCACTGGTGTTGTCCATGCGGTCACCGTAAGTCGGGGGTGGGTGGCGGGGCGGAGGCGAGGCAGCGGGGCGGGCCGCCGGGGTGCGCGGGTGCCCGGGTGAGCGCCGGGAAAACGCTTCCGGTTCGGTGGCCCGTGCGCGTTAAGGTCGGGGCATGGCTTCCGAGGATGCGGACGAGAACGTGGACCGTGGGACCGGCGAGGCGACGGACGGGCCGGACGAGGCGGGGTCCGCCCCCGCCGCACAGCCGCTCGACCCCAAGATCGCCGCCGCGGTGGCCGCGGCCGAGGCCGCCGGGCCCGCGGGCGGCGAGACCGTCCGCATCGACAGCTGGATCTGGGCCGTCCGTCTGATCAAGACCCGGTCCCTCGGCGCCACCGCCTGCAGGGGCGGGCATGTGCGGGTGAACGGCGAGCGGGTGAAGCCCGCCTACTCGGTGCGCGTCGGTGACGAGGTACGGCTGCGGCACGAGGGCCGGGAACGGGTCGTGATCGTCAAGCGTCTGATCCGCAAGCGGGTCGGGGCGCCGGTGGCCGCGCAGTGCTACATCGACAACTCCCCTCCGCCCCCGCCCCGCGAGGCCGTCGCCCCCGTCGCCCTCCGCGACCGGGGTGCCGGCCGCCCCACCAAGCGCGACCGCCGCGAACTCGAACGCCTCCGCGCCCTGACCCTCGGCAGCCCCACCGGCTTCGCCGGCCCCGCCCCGTCCACCGGCCGATCCGGACCGGGCGGCGCGGGGAGCGCGACCACGGGCGGCTCGGGCGCGGACGCCCGCAGGGGTACCGGCGGACGGGGCGGCCGTGGGGGACCGGCGGGCCACGGCGGACCGGAGGGCCGCGGCTGACGGAGGACACCTCCTCTGTTGTCGGCCCAACCAGCGTGATCACCCCGGCGTGACGACCCCGGCCGACGTGACCGCCCAAGCCCGCGTATCTACCCCGGCCCGCGCATCCACCCCGGCCGAAGCGTCTGCCGCCCCGGTCACCCCACCGGCACCGCCCTCACCCATATCCCGTCCGGGGTCAGATACCTGTCGACCCTCAGTTCCGCCTCCGCCAGCGCCGACTCGAACTGGTCCTTCGTGAGGGGCCTGGACAGGAAGGTCTGGGTCCAGACCGCGTCCGGGAACACGTACTCCGCGTGGACCGAGTGCACGCCCTC
Organism: Streptomyces sp. SudanB182_2057; assembly: GCF_964272715.1. NCBI lineage: Bacteria > Bacillati > Actinomycetota > Actinomycetes > Kitasatosporales > Streptomycetaceae > Streptomyces > Streptomyces sp. SudanB182_2057. Next base: position 6,185,638 of record NZ_OZ186798.1, on the reverse strand, counting down.
CCCGGCCGGCTCGATCGAGGTGATCCGGACGGTGTACCCGCTCGGGTCGACCCGCTCCCTGGGCACGCTGGTGTGGTAGTCCGGGCCCTCCCGCTGGATGAGCACGCAGCCGCCCTCCGCCACATGCCGGGCACAGGTACGCAGCAAGCCCCTGCGCACCTCCTCGTCACCGGCGTGCACCAGGAACGACGCGAGCATCACCACGTCGAACGTCTCGCCCAGGTCCAGGGTCTCGATGGGACCGCATATCGTGCGCGCCCCGCGGACCCGGTCCAGCATGTCGGCGGACTCGTCCACCGCCGTGACCGTGAAGCCGCGCTCCAGCAGCGCATGGGTCACCCGGCCGGCCCCGCTGCCCAGCTCCAGGATGTGCGCCCCGGCCGGCACCGCGGCGGCGATGATGTCCGGCTCGTCCCCCACCGGCACCCGTGCGTACAGCTCGACCGCGCAGCCGTCCGGGGTGATCGCCCCCGGCCCCGTGCCCTCGTATCCCTCACGCATCTCGATCCTCATGCCCGGACAACGGCCCACGCCCGTACGCCCGTTCCCCCTCTCCCCCGGTTCACTCTTTCGAGCTATTCGGGCCGGAACGGGAACCATCCGAGCCCGATCCACCGGCGGCCTTCGCCCCCCAGATGCCGAACCGGGTAGGGCCGGGCCGGGTGGTGGTGCGGGCCGGCGGCGAAGAGTACGTTGCAAGGAGGAGCGATGGTCCGATGCGTACGGGCAGTGAACCGGCGACCGCGCGCAGTGCCCTGCGGGCGCGGTTCTGGCTGAGCGTGTGGGGGGCGGGCTGGGCGGCCCTCGGCACGGTGGCCTTCGCGCTGGCGGGACGGCCCGGCTGGGCGGCGGCGTGCGCGGCGCTGTGGCTGGTGACCACCGTCGACCTGGCCGTGGTCCTGCGGCACCTCCGGCAGGGTCCGCACTACCAGCCGGGCCGCGACATACCGCCGTACCAGCCGCCGGACGACGGACCGCCCTACCCAGGTCGGCCGAGGCACCACCCTCCGGGCGCACGGCCGTACCGGCGGCGACGGCCCGGCCCCTGGCGTCCATGAGCAGACGGCGTCCCTGAACGGACCGCATCCATAGGCGGACCGGGGCCGCTCCGACCCGGCGAGCCCGGCGTCCGCGAACGAGCGGAACGGGCGTCTCCCCCGCCCCCGCCGGGCGTCACGCGTCGAAGCGTGCCGCCTCCAGGTACCGCGGGTTGGGGTCCAGCGCGGCGGCCAGCCGGAAGTGCCGCTTGGCCTGGTCGGGACGGCCCTGGCGTTCGTAGGTGCGGGCCAGGGCGAAGTGCGCGAACGCGTTGTCCGGCTCGCGCTCCAGCACGATGGTGAACTCAAGCTCGGCGGGGCGCAGTTGCGCCGCGGCGAAGAAGGCACGCGCGCGCAGCAGCCGGGCCGCCGTGTTCTCGGGGTACGCGGCGATGACTCCGTCGAGCAGCTTCACCGCGCCCCGCGGGTCTCGCGCGTTGAGCAGTTGCTCGGCGGCACGGAAGTCGATGACATGCGTTTCCGGAGTGCGTCCGGTGGAACCGCTGGTCTCGGGCACGACTGAGTCCTTCCCTTGCTCCAGCGGTTCAACGCCCCGAAGCGGTCGGCTATTCCGCGCCGGCGCTCCCCTGCCGGGCCCGGCGGGCGAGGTCGTCCCACACCTCGGCGACCCGCTCGCGCAAGGCGTCCAGGGGGACGTCGTTGTCGATGACGATGTCCGCGATCTCCCGGCGCTGCTCGCGCGTCGCCTGCGCGGCCATACGCGCGCGTGCGTCCTCCTCGGTCATCCCGCGCAGCCGTACCAGCCGGTCGAGCTGGGTCCGCGGGCTCGCGTCCACGACGATCACGACGTCGTAGAGCGGTGCGAGACCGTTCTCGGTGAGCAGGGGGACGTCGTGGACCACCACGGCGTCCTCGGGCACGGCGCTCTCCAGCTCGCGGGAACGGTCCCGCACCAGGGGGTGCACGATCGAGTTGAGGACGGCGAGCTTCTCCGGGTCGGCGAACACGATGGAGCCGAGCCGGGGCCGGTCCAGACCGCCGTCGGCGGCGAGGATGTCCGGACCGAAGGCGTCGACCACGGCGGCGAGGCCGGGGGTGCCGGGCGCCACGACCTCGCGGGCGATGCGGTCCGCGTCGATCAGGACGGCCCCGTGCTCCACGAGCAGCCGCGACACCTCGCTCTTGCCGGCGCCGATGCCGCCGGTCAGGCCCACTGTCAGCATGAGCGGAAGCCTAGACGTCCGGTCAGGAGGCCGTTACGGCAGGTGCCCGCCGGCGCCCGCACCCCGCCTCAGTTGTCGCCCTCCCGCTCCGCCAGGAACTTCTCGAACTCCCGCCCGATCTCGTCCGCCGACGGGATGTCGACGGGCTCGGCCAGCATGTTGCCGCGGGTCTCGGCGCCCGCCGCCGCGTCGTACTGGTGCTCAAGTCCCTGGACCAGCGCGGTCAGTTCCTCGTCACCCTCCCGGATCTGCCGGTCGATCTCGGTCTGCGTGCGGTGGGCGTCCGTGCGCAGCGCGTGGGCCACGCCGGGCAGCACCAGCCCGGTGGCGGCCGTGACGGCCTCCAGGACGGTCAGCGCGGCGTCCGGGTACGGGGAGCGGGCGATGTAGTGCGGGACGTGCGCGGCGACGCCCAGGACGTCGTGGCCGGCCTCCATGAGGCGGTACTCGACCAGGGACTCGGCGCTTCCGGGCACCTGTGCCTCGTCGAAGGGGCTGCGGTGGCCGGGGACGAGGTCGGTGCGGTTGCCGTGCGGCGTCAGGCCCACCGGGCGGGTGTGCGGAACGCCCATGGGGATGCCGTGGAAGTTCACGGACAGGCGCACGCCGAGCCGTTCCACGATCTGCCGCACCGCCGCCGCGAACCGCTCCCACTCCACGTCCGGTTCGGGACCGGACAGCAGCAGGAAGGGGGCACCGGTGGTGTCCTGGACGAGGTGGACCTCGATGGCCGGGGTCTCGTAGTCGGTCCAGCGGTCCCGCTTGAAGGTCAGCAGGGGCCGCCGGGCCCGGTAGTCCACGAGCCGGTCGTGGTCGAACCGGGCCACGACCTGGTGGGGCAGTGAGTCGAGCAGCCGGTCGACGATCTGGTCGCCGGTCTCACCCGCGTCGATGTATCCGTCGAAGTGGTAGAGCATGACAAGGCCGGCCGACTCCTGGGCGAGCGCCATGTCCACCACGGCGAGGCCCTTCGGCTCCCATGCGTACAAACCCTGCGGATCAAGCACTGTGACCGCTCCTCCTCGTGTTCGTCATGCACAACGCGCCCCGGAACAGCGGAATTCCCGCCACACGCCGCTCGTCAGGGATCTCCTGCGCGGCCGACGCCTTGACGGCCTGTCACATGGTCCGTACCTTCACCGGCGTCGAGTTCACGGTGACGATCGCCGTTCACGTAGGGGAAAGACGGGAAGGCACATCCGATGCGCATACGCACGCCGCTCACCGCCCTGTCCGCCACCGCCCTCGCCGCCGGCGGCCTGGCCCTGTCCGCCACCGGACCGGCCTCGGCGGCCGGGACCGTCGAGGTCGCGACCGCCGCGCAGTTGAAGACCGCGCTCGCCGCCGCCCGGCCCGGTGACACGATCCACCTGGCGGACGGCACCTACACCGGCAACTTCAAGGCGACCACCCCGGCCACGGCCGCCGCCCGGATCACCCTGACCGGCTCCCCCGGCGCCGTGCTCACCGCCGGCGGCGGCTACGGACTGCACCTGAACGGCGCCTCCTACTGGACGGTCGACGGTCTGACCGTGACCGGCGGCCAGAAGGGCATCATGATCGACGCGGCCAGGGGCGTCGTCCTGGACGGTGTCACGGTGCACGGCCTGGACATGGAGGGCGTGCACTTCCGCGACTCCAGCGCGGACGGCGTGATCCGGAACTCGAGGATCTACGACACCGGGAACGACGGCCGGGGCATGGGCGAGGGCGTGTACGTGGGCACCGCGAACACACTGTCCGACCGGAGCGACCGCGTGCTGATCCTGAACAACACGATCGGCCCGGACGTGGGCGGCGAGAACGTCGACATCAAGGAGGGCACGACCGGCGCGCGGATCATCGGCAACACCTTCGACGGCAGCGGCCTGACCGGCGCCAACTACGACGACTCCTGGGTCGACGTGAAGGGCAACGACGTCCTCGTCCAGGACAACACCGGCACCGCCACCACCAATGACGGCTACCAGACCCACACCCAGCAGCCGGGCTGGGGCTGCGGCACGGTCTTCAAGGGCAACAGGTCGACTGTGACGGGCGCGACGGGCGCCACCCGTCTGGCGATCGACGTCACCAACCACAGCGCCACCTGCCCGGCCACGGTCTACGGCAGCAACACGGTGACAGGCGGTAACGGACTGACCAACATCCAGGTGACGCCCTGAGGGGCGCGGGGAACCGCGCGACGAGCCACGACGGACCCGCACCCGTCCGGAGAAAACCCTGAAGGGCCGTACCTCGGAAGGTACGGCCCCTCAGCGACTATCGGCTAAGCCTCAGCGGCAGCGATCAGCTCTGGCCGCCGGCCAGCTTCTCGCGCAGCGCGGCCAGCGCCTCGTCCGAGGCCAGGGCACCGGAGGTGTCCGCACCCTCGGAGGAGTACGAACCGCCACCCGCGACCGGAGCCGCACCGGCGGCGTCGCCACCCTCGGCAGCGGCCTGAGCGTCCGCCTCGCGGGACTTGATGACCTGCTGCTGGTGCTGCTCGAAGCGGGACTGCGCCTCGGCGTACTGGCGCTCCCACTCCTCACGCTGCTTCTCGTAGCCCGGCAGCCAGTCGTTGGTCTCCGGGTCGAAGCCCTCGGGGTAGATGTAGTTGCCCTGGTCGTCGTAGGACGCGGCCATGCCGTACAGGGTCGGGTCGAACTCGACCGCCGTCGGGTCGGCACCGAAGGACTCGTTGGCCTGCTTCAGCGAGAGGCTGATGCGACGGCGCTCGAGGTCGATGTCGATGACCTTGACGAAGATCTCGTCGTTGACCTGGACGACCTGCTCCGGGATCTCCACGTGGCGCTCGGCCAGCTCGGAGATGTGGACCAGACCCTCGATGCCCTCGTCCACGCGGACGAACGCACCGAACGGCACCAGCTTCGTGACCTTGCCGGGCACGACCTGGCCGATCTGGTGGGTGCGGGCGAACTGCTGCCACGGGTCTTCCTGGGTCGCCTTCAGCGACAGGGAGACGCGCTCGCGGTCCATGTCGACGTCGAGGACCTCGACGGTGACCTCCTGGCCGACCTCGACGACCTCGGAGGGGTGGTCGATGTGCTTCCAGGACAGCTCGGAGACGTGGACCAGACCGTCGACGCCACCCAGGTCCACGAAGGCACCGAAGTTGACGATCGAGGAGACCACACCGGAGCGGACCTGACCCTTCTGGAGGGTCGTGAGGAACGTCTGGCGGACCTCGGACTGGGTCTGCTCCAGCCAGGCACGGCGGGACAGGACCACGTTGTTGCGGTTCTTGTCCAGCTCGATGATCTTGGCCTCGAGCTCCTTGCCGACGTACGGCTGGAGGTCGCGGACACGGCGCATCTCGACCAGGGAGGCCGGCAGGAAGCCACGGAGGCCGATGTCGAGGATGAGACCACCCTTGACGACCTCGATGACGGTACCGGTGACGATGCCGTCCTCTTCCTTGATCTTCTCGATGGTGCCCCAGGCACGCTCGTACTGGGCGCGCTTCTTCGAGAGGATCAGGCGGCCTTCCTTGTCCTCCTTCTGGAGGACCAGGGCCTCGATCTCGTCGCCGACGGCCACGACCTCGTTCGGGTCGACGTCGTGCTTGATCGAGAGCTCGCGGCTCGGGATGACACCTTCGGTCTTGTAACCGATGTCGAGCAGGACCTCGTCCCGGTCGACCTTCACGATGACGCCGTCGACGATGTCGCCGTCGTTGAAGTACTTGATCGTCTCGTCGATCGCTGCGAGGAATGCTTCCTCGTTACCGATGTCGTTGACCGCTACCTGCGGGGTGGTGGCGGTGGTCTCGGTGCTGCTCGTCATGTGGGAAAGGGCTCCGGTACGGACATTGAAGTCGTAGGTACTGCTTACGCCGGGAGCCCGTTTCGCTCTGCAGAAGCCGGACAGCCAAGGAAGCGCCCCACCATTTCTGGCGATGGCGCCTCGACAACCGAGGGGACATACAACAGATGCGAGCGCAGCCTGCTACGTCTGAGGTGCGCAGGCCCGCAGCGCAACTTGTAGCATACGGGGGCAGCCGGACAGGGTCAATGCGCGACGGCGGACACCCGGGGCGGATCGCCGCATATCCGGCACAGAAAGTGCGTCAACGGGCCGCACGGGGCCGTGGGAACCCTCCCATGCCGGCCCCTCCGGCGGGCTGGACGGAAGAGTACGACGAGGGAGCCGATCATCCAAGAGCCGGAAGGGCACGACCCCCAGTGGTCCGAAGGGTTCGAGCCGGAGGCCACCCGGCGTGACGCGGACGTCACGGAAAGCTCACGGGCCAACCGGGGCTGGTGGGACCGGAACGCGGACGAGTACCAGACCGAGCACGGCACCTTCCTCGGCGACGACCGCTTCGTGTGGGGTCCGGAGGGCCTGGACGAGGTGGAGGCCGGGCTGCTCGGCCCGCCGGAGGAGCTGAAGGGCAAGGACGTCCTGGAGATCGGCGCGGGCGCGGCGCAGTGCGCGCGCTGGCTGGCCGCCCAGGGTGCGCGGCCGGTGGCCCTGGACCTCTCGCACCGCCAGCTCCAGCACGCGCTGCGGATCGGCGGGGCCTTCCCGCTGGTCTGCGCCGACGCCGGCGCGCTGCCCTTCGCGGACGGCTCCTTCGACCTGGCGTGCTCCGCGTACGGGGCGCTGCCGTTCGTGGCCGACCCGCGGCTGGTGCTGCGCGAGGTGCGCCGGGTGCTGCGGCCGGGCGGACGGTTCGTGTTCTCGGTGACGCACCCGATCCGCTGGGCGTTCCCGGACGAGCCGGGCCCCGAGGGCCTGTCCGTGGCCGCCTCCTACTTCGACCGCACGCCCTACGTGGAGCAGGACGAGCACGGCCGCGCGGTGTACGTGGAGCATCACAGGACGCTCGGCGACCGGGTGCGGGACATCGTGGCGTCCGGCCTCCGGCTGGCGGACCTGGTGGAACCGGAGTGGCCGGCGTGGAACACCTCCGAGTGGGGCGGCTGGTCGCCGCTGCGCGGGAACCTGATCCCGGGCACGGCGATCTTCGTGTGCGAGCGGGACTGAAGCCGTCCGAAAACCGCCCACGGGAGTCATCTGATCACCGCCCGTGTTCATGAGGCCCCCCCCCGCGCGCGTGGAGACCGCCGGCCGGCGCACCCCCGGGGGCTCGCCTTTCCGGTCGTCGGGGGCACGCGCGCGTGGGGGCCGTTTTCCCGTCGTACGACACTGGGGGCGTGATCCGTTACGACGCTCTGGACGCGCTGCCCGTGCGCTCCGCGCTGCCCGCCCTGACCGACGCCCTGGAAGGCGAGGGCACCGCCGTCCTGGTGGCGCCGCCCGGCACCGGCAAGACGACGCTGGTGCCGCTGGTGCTCGCGGGGCTGGTGGGCGACGGTCCGGCGCGGCGGGTCGTGGTGGCCGAGCCGCGGCGGATCGCGGCGCGTGCGGCGGCCCGGCGGATGGCGTGGCTGCTGGGCGAGCGGCCCGGCGAGAGCGTCGGCTTCACGGTGCGCGGCGAGCGGGCGGTGGGGCGGCACACGCGCGTGGAGGTCGTGACGACCGGTGTCCTGCTCCAGCGGCTCCAGCGCGACCAGGAGCTGGCCGGGACGGACGTGGTGGTCCTGGACGAGTGCCACGAGCGGCATCTGGACGCCGACACGGTGGCCGCGTTCCTGTGGGACGTGCGGCAGGCGCTGCGGCCGGAGCTGCGGCTGGTGGCCGCGTCGGCGACCACGGACGCCGAGGGATGGGCGCGGCTGCTCGGCGGGGCGCCGGTGGTGGAGGCGGCGGGGGTGGCGCATCCGGTGGAGGTGGTGTGGGCGCCGCCGGCCCGTCCGCTGCGGCCGCCGCACGGGATGCGGGTGGATCCGGCGCTGCCGGCGCATGTGGCGTCGGTGGTGCGGCGGGCGCTGGCCGAGCGGGACGGGGACGTGCTGTGCTTCCTGCCCGGCGTGGGCGAGATCGCGCGGGTGGCGGGGCTGCTCGGGGACCTCGGCGGGGTGGAGGTGCTCCAGGTGCACGGGCGGGCTCCGGCGGCGGCGCAGGACGCGGTGCTGTCGGCCGGGGAGCGGCGCCGGGTGGTGCTGGCGACGTCCGTGGCCGAGTCGTCGCTGACGGTGCCCGGGGTGCGGGTGGTGGTCGACTCGGGGCTGGCCCGGGAGCCCCGGGTGGATCACGCGCGCGGGCTGAGCGGGCTGACCACCGTGCGGGCCTCGCGGGCGGCCGGGTGGCAGCGGGCGGGCCGGGCCGGGCGGGAGGCCCCGGGGGTGGTGTACCGGTGCTGGACGGAGGCCGAGGACGGCCGGCTGCCGGCTTTTCCGGCGCCCGAGATCAAGGTGGCCGATCTGACCGCGTTCGCCCTTCAGGCGGCCTGCTGGGGCGATCCGGACGCCTCCGGGCTGGCGCTGCTGGATCCGCCGCCGGGCGGGGCGATGGCGGCGGCCCGCTCCGCGCTGACGGCGGTCGGAGCGGTGGACCGCGCCGGGCGGGCCACGGAGACCGGCGCGCGGCTGGCCCGGCTGGGGGTGCACCCCCGGCTGGGGCGGGCGCTGCTGGACACGGGCGGGGGCGGGGCGCCGGTGGTGGCGCTGCTCTCCGAGGAGGTGCCGCGGGAGTACGGCGACGACCTGGCGGGCGCGCTGCGGCGGGCCCGGGCCGGCGGTGACGCCTACGGCGCGCGGTGGGCGGCGGAGGTGCGGCGGCTGCGCGCCGTCTCGGCCGGGTCCGCCGAGCCCGCGCGGGACGGGGCCGTCCGGGTCGGTCCGGGCACCGGGGACGACCGGCTCGCCGGGCTGGTCGCCGCTCTCGCGTTCCCCGAGCGGGTGGCCAGGCTCGACGGCGGGTCGTACCTCATGGCCTCCGGGACCCGGGTGGAGCTGTCCGAGGGGTCGGGGCTGCGGGGGGCGCCGTGGATCGTCGTCGCCGTCGCCGACCGGCCCGCGGGGAAGGGGCACGCGCGCGTGCGGCTCGGCGCGGCCGTCGACGAGGACGTGGCGCGGGCCGCCGCCGGGGCCCTGCTCGGTGCGCGGGACGAGGTGCGCTGGGCCGGCGGGGACGTCGTGGCCCGGCACGTCGAGCGGCTGGGGGCGATCGAGCTGGCCGTACGCCCCCTGAAGGACGCCGGCCCCGACCTCGTACGCGCCGCCCTGCTCGACGGGCTCCGGGAGGAGGGGCTCGGGCTGCTGCGCTGGTCGCCGGAGGCGCGGGGGCTGCGGCAGCGGCTGGCGTTCCTGCGGGCGCACCTCGGGGAGCCCTGGCCGGACGTGTCGGACGACGCGCTGCACGCGCGCGTGGACGAGTGGCTGGAGCCGGAGCTGGGCCGGGCCCGGCGGCGGGCCGATCTCGCCCGGATCGACGCGGGCCGGGCGCTGGCCCGGCTGCTGCCGTGGGCGAGCGGGGAGGCGGCGCGGCTGGAGGAGCTGGCGCCCGAGCGGATCACCGTGCCGAGCGGGTCCCTGATCCGGATCGACTACCGGGATCCGGAGCGCCCGGTGCTCGCCGTGAAGCTCCAGGAGCTGTTCGGGCTGCGGGAGACCCCGGCCGTGGCGGGCGTGCCGCTGCTGGTGCACCTGCTCTCCCCCGCCGGGCGGCCCGCCGCCGTCACGGCCGATCTCGCCTCCTTCTGGGCGGACGGTTACCGGGCCGTGCGGGCGGAGCTGCGCGGCCGGTACCCCAAGCATCCGTGGCCCGAGGATCCGGCGACCGCCGAACCCACCCGGCACACGAACGCGCGGCTCAGGCGCTGAGCGGCGCGACCTCCTCGGGCCGGGCGGGCGCCGGGCCCCGGGGACGCCGGGCACGGGCCTCCAGCCAGAGGGAGAGGGCGAGGAGCGGGACGCCGAGGCCGAGGGAGCCCCAGGGGACGTACGAGGTGAGGGCCAGGACGAGGGTGCGGTTGTGCTTGACCAGGGCGACCGTGTGGGTGATGTAGTCCTCGCGCATCTTCACGTGCCCGGCGAACGCGGTGACCTTGGCCCGGCCGCCGAGCAGGGTGCCGCCGCGCAGTTCCTCCCGGTGGATCTCCTCGCCGTACACGGGGGCTCCGGTGACCGGTTCGACCCAGAACCTGCGGACCGTGGAGTACCAGCGGGTGGTGCCGGTCCCGGCGACGGTCTCCGGGGTGATGCCCCGTACCGGCATGGTCTTCGGCATGCGGACCTTGGTCCAGGGGATGGTCTGCTCGAAGTAGTAGACCGTCAGGCCGCGGAAGGACCGGGTGCCCCGGTAGTGGATGGGGCCGGCGGTGCGGGTCTGGGCGTCGAAGTACTGGTAGTCGCGTTTCCGCGTCAGGAAGGGCCATTTGAACTCGATGCCCTCGCGCCGGACCGGGTCGCCGTCGACCGTCTCGCCGGTGGCGTGCACGGGGTCCTGGCTGTGGGCGTCGAAGATGTACCGTTCGGGCACCTTGGAGACCATCTTGCCGTCGGGGCCCTGGACGTAGGACAGGCTGTCCCAGACGACGACCGGCCGTCCCGCCGTCCTCTCGATCCGCCGCGCGGCCTCCACGTCGCCCTTGAGGGTCTGCACGATGGTGACCTTGGGGACCTTCTTCGCGCGCATGGTGCCGTAGTCGAGGAGGGTGGCGTCGCGGGCCTCCAGGACCATCTCCTGGTACTGGTGGGCGGGGACGCGGGCCAGGCGCGGGAAGGCGTACCAGCGCAGCAGCGGGGCCAGCGCGGCGCAGCACACGGCGCAGGCGAGCAGGACCAGGCTTGCCTTGCGGCGCATGGCGGCTCCCTCCCGGACGGGCGCGGCTAGGGGTGGGCCGGCACCGTCGTCAGCAGCGGTTCGGGGGATGTCCGGCCCGAGGGCCGGCCCAGCGCGCTGATCGCGAGGACCAGGGCGAACGCGACGGCGAGACCGGTCGCGGCGGCGATCAGGGCGCGCATGCGGGGCCTCCCGGCGGAGCGGTCGTGTCCTGACTGGACTGGCCGGCCGCCAGCTGCTGCTGACGACCCGTCAGGTCCGGCACGGTAGCAACGCGCGGGCGAGATGAGAACAGCGCCGCGGGCATGAACGAGGGCGCCCTCCCCGGCGAGCGGGGAGGGCGCCCTCGTGGTGTGCCCGGCGGCGTCAGGAGGAGGCGGACGGGTCGGGGGCGGGGCTGTCCGAGGAGGCGGACGGGTCCGGCGTGGGTACGGCCGGGGGACCGGCGGCCTCCACCGTCAGCGGCACGGTGAGCGTCGCGCCGCCCGCGGTGGTGACGCGGAGCAGGAAGGTGCCGGCGGTGTCGTCGGCGTACAGCTTGGGCAGCGTGAGCAGGCCCTTCGCGTCCGTCCGGAGGCCGGTCAGGGAGCGTACGGGCTTTCCGGTGGCGTCCTTGAAGTAGGGGCCCTTGTCGTTCGCCGTGGCGTCGATGAGGGACTTGACCAGGGTGGCGGTGACCGCGACCCTGCCCGCGGCGGCGCCCCGGTACGTCGCCTTCACCTGCACCTGGCCGGCGAACTCGCCGCCCGCGGCGCAGATCAGCGGGTCGATGCCGGTGCGGGCCAGGGCGTCGGCGACGCGCTCGGTGACGGTCGCCGTGTACTCGACGCCCTTGACCTGGCGGCCCACGACGGCCGCGGTGACCTTGAAGTCGCCCGCCTTCTCCCCGGCCTGGAGCGGCGGGGCGAGCGCGACGCCCTTGGCGTCGGTGGCGACCGTCGCGACGGTCTCGCCGCCCGCGAAGGTGGCGTCGGTGTCACCGCTGAGCGTGAACCTGACCCTGACCTTGGCGACGGACTTCCCGACCTTGGTCTCGGCCCGCACGCCGATCCGTTCGGTGAAGGCGTCGCCGGTCATCGCGGTGAGCTTCCCGGTGCCCGTGCCCGTCAGGTGGTCCACCAGGTCGGTGGGCGTCCCCGGGGTCGTCGGCGGGGGCGTGGGCGGGACGGGGGGCTTCGGGGGCTCGGGCGTCTCGTCGCCGCCGTTGCCCCCGTGCTCGCCGCCGGGCTTGTGGGGCTTCGGGACCGGCTTGGTCGTCGGCGGACGGGTCGGTCGCTGGGGCGGGGACGGGACGCGCTGGGTGCCCTCGTCGCTGCGGTGCTCCGGGACGCCGCCGGTGCCGTCGGGGACGGTGTGGGTGCCCTTGCGGTAGTACTCCATCCAGTTCAGGACCAGGGCGAGGTAGTCCTGCGAGTTGTTGTAGCTGAGGATCGCGCTGTGCAGGTCGGCCTCGCGGGACAGGTCCCAGTCGTTGCGGCACAGGTAGCCGCCCGCGGCGAGCGCCGCGTCGTAGATGTTGTTCGGGTCCTTCTTGCCGTCGCCGTTGCCGTCGCGGCCGGCCCAGGCCCAGGTGGACGGGATGAACTGCATGGGCCCGACGGCCTGGTCGTACGTGCTGTTGCCGTCGTACGCGCCGCCGTCGGTGTCCGGTATGAGGGCGAAGCCGTTGCCGTCGAGCTGCGGGCCCAGGATCCGGTGCAGGGTGGTGCCGTCGGCGGCCACCTGCCCGCCGCGGGCGTGCCCGGACTCGACGTTGCCGATGGCGGCCAGCAGCTGCCAGGGAATGTTGCAGCCGGGCTTGGAGGTGCGCAGCTCGGCCGCGGCCTTCTTGTAGGCGTCGAGGACCGTCGCCGGTATGCCGGCCTCCGCGTCCCCGCGGGAGACGGGCGTACCGACCGGGGCCGAGGGGCTGGGCTCGGGGCTCTTCAGCGGCGGAAGGTCCGTGTAGTACGGCGAGTTGCCGGTGGCGCCGCCGGTGCCGTCCGGTACGGAGTCCGTGGCTCCGGCCGTCGTGGGTCTGTTGTCCTCGCCGGCCACTCCCGGAGCCTGGGACGCGGAGAGAGCCGCGACCGCCGCCGCGGCCACGGCGGTGCTCGCCGCCCCCTTGCGCAGTCGCCTGCCGAAATGCGCCGCCATAGAGTGAACCCCTCCCGTGGACGCCCGCGCGTCCGTCTCCGTCGCTGCCTGCCTCGCTCTGGTGTGACGGTTGACCCGGTGCTCTGGTTGCCCCTGTTCCGTCGTCGCGTCCGAGCGCCGTGTGTGTCACCATGCGCCCGGCAGGGGGACCCTGGTGACCCTACGACAAGTTGCCGTGAGTCGGCACGCGTTGATACCCGAACTTCACCGGTCGGCCAACCCCGGTTGCCGGGCGCGGCCTTGGAGCGGCGTCACGGATACCGGCCGGATCCGGTCACCGGCGGTCCCGTACGGGCCCGTCGTACGCTCTGGAGGCTCTGTTGCCGTTCACGCTCAGCCATGCGGCGGCCGTACTGCCCGCGGTCCGCCGGGACGGCGGCGGGCGGGGCCGGCTGGTACCCACGGTGCTCGTGACGGGCTCCTGTGCGCCCGATCTGCCCTATTACGCGGCCAATGTGCTGCCGGGCGGGATGCAGTTCGGCTCGGTGACGCACGCGTTCGCCGGAGTCGTCACGGTCGATGTGCTCCTTGCCTGGGCGCTCGCGGGGCTGTGGCTGGCGGCCCGGGAGCCGTTGCCGGCGCTGCTGCCGCGGGCGTGGCAGGGGCGGCCGGCCGCCCTGCTGCGCTGCGGGGCGCCCCGCGCGCGCGTGCGGGGCGAGGCGGTGGGCCGGTGGTACGCATCGGCGGTGCTCGGCGCGCTGACCCATGTGGTGTGGGACGCGTTCACCCATCACGACCGGTGGGGTACGCGGCTGTTTCCGGCCCTCGGACGGTCCGGTCCGGCGGGCGTGCCGCTGTACACCTGGCTGCAGTACGGGTCGTCGGCGGCGGGCGCGGCGCTGATCGTGGTGTTCGTGGTCCGGGCGCTACGACGGCTGCCCGGCGGGGTGCCCGTGGGCGTGCCGGTGCTGTCCGTGCGGGACCGGTGGTGGGCGTTCGCGGTGATCGGGGGCTGCGCGCTGGCGGGGGCGGTGCGGCGGACGGCCCACTGGCGGGAGCGGGGCGGTACGGGAGCGCGGCCGTGGGAGCTGGTGCCCACCCTGTGCTTCGGGGTGGGCGCGGGGCTGGTGCCGGGGCTGCTGCTGTACGCCGTGGCGGTCAGGGTCTGGCGTCCGGCCGCTGGTCGCGGGGGTCACGGCGAGGCGGCCGGTGCGGGCCGCCGGGGGCGGCCGGTCGCTCGGTGAGGGGCGCGACGAAGACGGTGAGCTTGTTCCGGGGGCGCGCCCTGGGGAGGAGGGCGAGCGCGAGGGCCAGGTAGCCGCGGGCCAGATCGGACCACTGGCGCCAGTCGGGGACGCGGGCGGGGCGGGCGGTGAGCCCGCGGCCGAGGCCCTTGGTGACGGTGCGGACGGTCGTGGCCAGGTCGGCCGGGATGCGGGCGGTGCTTGCGTCGGCCGCGAGGGCCGGGACCGGCGCGGCGGGCACGTCCTGCGCCGAGGCGACACCCGCCCAGGCCCCGGCGGCTGCCTCGGGCGTCCGGCGGTGAAGCATGCGTATACCCATGCCCGCAGTGTTGCGGCTGCGGACGGGGGGAGGCGTTTTGACGGGGGCCACGAGAGTGACGGGCCCTGTGAGGGTTGGGCGGGGTGCGGGGAGTGAGGGCCGCTTTCGGGGTGGCGGCTCGGAGGGTGTTCCGGATGCGGTCCGGGGGGTGCTTCGGGTGCGGTTCGGGGCTGTTTCCGGGTGCGGGTTCGGGGTGTTTCGGGGTGCGGCTTCGGGGCTGTTTCGGGGTGCGGTGGGTTCGGCACCGCCGGTCCGCGCCGTGGTGGTTGATCGCCGTCGCGGCGGAGAGGCACCGAGCGGAGCGCGACGGCTCTGGTCGGTGCCTCTCCGCCGCCTGGCGGGGTCAGTGGGCCGCTGATTCCCAGTCCGGGCCGACGCCGACCGAGACGTCCAGGGGGGCCCTCAGCTGGACGGCGTTCGCCATCTCCCGGCGAACGATCTCCTCCGTGACCGCCCGCTCGCCGGGGGCGATCTCCAGGACGATCTCGTCGTGGACCTGGAGCAGCATGCGGGACTTCAGGTCCGCCGCCCGCAGCGCGTCGTCCACCTTGAGCATAGCGATCTTCACGATGTCCGCCGCCGTGCCCTGGATGGGGGCGTTGAGGGCCATGCGCTCGGCCGCCTCGCGGCGCTGGCGGTTGTCGCTGTTGAGGTCGGGCAGGTAGCGGCGACGGCCGAAGAGCGTCGCCGTGTAGCCCGTGGCGCGCGCCTCGTCGACCGCCCGGCGCAGATAGTCCCGCACCCCGCCGAAGCGTTCGAAGTAGGCGTCCATCAGGGCGCGGGCCTCGCCCGCGTCGATGTTCAGCTGCTGGGAGAGGCCGAACGCGGACAGCCCGTAGGCGAGGCCGTACGACATCGCCTTGATCTTGCGGCGCATCTCCGCGTCCACCGCCTGCGGCTCGACCCCGAACACCTGGGACGCGGCCGTGGTGTGCAGGTCCTCACCGGAGGTGAACGCCCGGATCAGGCCCTCGTCCTCCGAGAGGTGGGCCATCACGCGCAGCTCGATCTGACTGTAGTCCGCGGTCATCAGGGACTCGAAGCCCTCGCCGACCACGAAGCCCCGGCGGATCGCCCGGCCCTCGTCGGTGCGCACGGGGATGTTCTGCAGGTTCGGGTCCGTGGAGGACAGCCGTCCGGTCGCGGCCACCGTCTGGTTGAACGTGGTGTGGATCCGGCCGTCGCCCGCGATGGTCTTGATCAGGCCCTCGACGGTCACCCGGAGCTTCGCCTGCTCACGGTGGCGGAGCATGATCACCGGCAGTTCGTTCTCGGTCTGGGTGACGAGCCACTTCAGGGCGTCGGCGTCGGTGGTGTACCCGGTCTTGGTCTTCTTCGTCGTCGGCAGCGCCAGCTCGCCGAAGAGGACCTCCTGGAGCTGCTTGGGCGAGCCCAGGTTGAACTCGCGGCCGGCCGCCGCGTGCGCCTCCTTCACGGCCTGCTGCACCGCGCCCGCGAACAACTGCTCCATCGCCTCCAGGTGCGCCCGGTCGGCCGCGATGCCGTGCCGCTCCATGCGGGCGAGCAGCGCGGAGGAGGGCAGCTCCATGTCCCGGAGCAGGTCGGCGGCGCCGACCTCCCTCAGCCGGTCCTCGAACGCCTCGCCCAGGTCCAGGACCGCGCGGGCCTGGACCATCAGCGCCTGGGCCTCGGCGCCCTCGTCCGCGCCGAAGGCCAGCTGGCCGTCGGCCGCGGCGGCGGGCGTCAGCTCGCGGTGCAGGTACTCCAGGGCCAGCGCGTCCAGGTCGAAGGAGCGGCGGCCGGGCTTGACCAGGTACGCGGCGAGCGCGGTGTCCATGCCGACGCCCTCGACGCTCCAGCCGTGCTCGGCGAAGACCCGCATGGCGCGCTTGGCGTCGTGGAACACCTTGGGCCGGCCGGCGTCGGCCAGCCAGGCGGCGAACGCGTTCTCGTCGGCCTCGTCCAGCTCGGACGGGTCGAACCAGGCCGCCGGTCCCCCGGCCGCGGCGAGCGCGACCTCGGCGACCGAGCCGGCGCCCAGGGCCCAGGTGTCGACCGTGGCGACGCCCAGCGGCCCGGTGCCGTGCTCGGCGAGCCAGGGGGCCAGCTCGCCGGTGCGCAGGATGCTGCCGTCGATCTCGACGCCGTCGCTGGTGACCGGGGCGGTCTCGGTCTCCTCCGCGCCGGGGTCGACGGCGAAGAGGCGCTCGCGCAGGGACGCGTTGCGGATCTCCAGGGTGTCCAGGACCATCGCCACGGCCTTGCGGTCGTACGGGGCCCGCTCCAGGTCGGCGACCGTCCTGGGCAGCTCGACCTGCCGCTCCAGCTCGGTGAGGAGGCGGTTGAGCTTGACGGACTCCAGGTGGTCGCGCAGGTTCTGGCCCGCCTTGCCCTTGACCTCGTCGACCCGCTCGACCAGCTCGGCGAAGGAGCCGAACTGGTTGATCCACTTCGCGGCGGTCTTCGGGCCGACACCGGGGATGCCGGGGAGGTTGTCGGACGGGTCGCCGCGCAGAGCCGCGAAGTCCGGGTACTGCGCGGGCGTCAAGCCGTACTTCTCGAAAACCTTCTCCGGGGTGAACCGGGTCAGCTCCGAGACGCCCTTCGTGGGGTACAGCACGGTGATGTTCTCGGTGACCAGCTGGAAGGAGTCGCGGTCGCCGGTGACGATCAGCACCTCGAAGCCCTCGGCCTCGGCCTGGGTGGCGAGGGTGGCGATGACGTCGTCCGCCTCGTACCCCTCGACGGCGAAGCGCGGGGCGTGCATGGCGTCGAGCAGCTCGCCGATCAGCTCGACCTGGCCCTTGAACTCGTCCGGGGTCTTGGAGCGGTTCGCCTTGTACTCGGTGAACCGCTCGGAGCGCCAGGTCTTGCGGGAGACGTCGAAGGCCACCGCGAGGTGCGTGGGCTCCTCGTCACGCAGGGTGTTGGCCAGCATCGACGCGAAGCCGAAGATCGCGTTCGTCGGCTGGCCGGTCGCGGTGGTGAAATTCTCCGCGGGCAGCGCGAAGAACGCGCGGTAGGCCAGCGAGTGCCCGTCCATGAGCATCAGCCGGGGACGGGTGCCGCCGGGGGTCTTGTCGGTCTGCTTCGGTGCTGTCTCTGCCACGTCACCGATCCTGCCACGAGCCACTGACAACCCGGACCGCCCGCCCGCGACCGGCGTGGGCCCGGACACGGCGAGCGGCGCCGTGCGCCGTCCCTCCGGAAAGCCGTGCCCCGCTCCCCCGGGAAGCCGTGCCCCGTCCCCCCGGAAAGCCGTGGCCCGTCCCCCGGGAAAGAGGTACGCCGTCCCTTGGTGAAGAGCGGCGAATGGTAAAGAGCGGCGAAAGAACTCACCCCGCCGCGGGCAAGGGTCCCGGCCTCCGCACGCCCGACCGGTGTCGGTGTCGGTGCCCCGTGGGAGGATCGGCAGCGGTACTTCTCACACGCAGTCGAAGGGGAGCGTGCGATGGCGACGAAGCCGCCCAAGGGTGATCCGGTCCAGGACGCGCCGGAGGTCGCGGAGCCGAAGCACGCGGCGGCGGGGCTGCCGGCCATCCGGCACACACTGCGCGTCGCCCAGCGGCAGATGGGGGTGAAGCGCACCGCGCTCACGCTGCTGCGCGTGAACCAGAAGGACGGCTTCGACTGCCCGGGCTGCGCCTGGCCCGAGCCGGACCACCGGCACGCGGCCGAGTTCTGCGAGAACGGCGCCAAGGCGGTCGCCGAGGAGGCCACGCTGCGCCGGGTCACCCCGGAGTTCTTCGCCGCGCACCCCGTCGCCGACCTGTCCGGCCGCAGCGGCTACTGGCTGGGCCAGCAGGGCCGGCTCACCCACCCCGTGTACCTGCCCGAGGGCGGCACGCACTACGAACCGGTCTCCTGGGAGCGGGCCTTCGACATCATCGCCGAGGAGATCGCCGCCCTCGGCTCCCCCGACGAGGCCGTCTTCTACACCTCGGGCCGCACCAGCAACGAGGCCGCGTTCCTGTACCAGCTCTTCGCGCGCGAGCTGGGCACGAACAACCTGCCGGACTGCTCGAACATGTGCCACGAGTCGTCCGGGTCGGCGCTCGGCGAGACCATCGGCGTCGGCAAGGGCAGCGTCCTGCTGGAGGACCTCTACCAGGCCGATCTGATCATCGTCGCGGGCCAGAACCCCGGCACGAACCATCCGCGCATGCTCTCCGCGCTGGAGAAGGCCAAGGCGAACGGCGCGAAGATCATCAGCGTCAATCCGCTGCCCGAGGCGGGCCTGGAGCGCTTCAAGAACCCGCAGACGCCCCAGGGCATGCTCCGGGGCGCCGCCCTGACCGACCTGTTCCTGCAGATCCGCATCGGCGGCGACCAGGCCCTCTTCCGGCTTCTGAACAAGCTGGTCCTGGAGACGGAGGGCGCGGTCGACGAGGAGTTCGTCCGCGAGCACACCCACGGCTTCGAGGAGTTCGCGGCGGCCGCGCGCGCCGCCGACTGGGACGAGACGCTGGCCGCGACCGGCCTCACGCGCGCGGAGATCGAGCGAGCCCTCGGCATGGTCCTGGCCTCCGAGCGGACGATCGTGTGCTGGGCCATGGGCCTCACCCAGCACAAGCACTCGGTGCCGACCATCCGGGAAGTGGTCAACTTCCTGCTGCTGCGCGGCAACATCGGCCGCCCGGGCGCGGGCGTGTGCCCGGTGCGCGGCCACAGCAACGTCCAGGGCGACCGCACCATGGGCATCTTCGAACGGCCCGCCCCGGCCTTCCTGGACGCCTTGGAGAGGGAGTTCGGGTTCGCGCCCCCGCGCGAGCACGGCTTCGACGTCGTACGGGCCATCCGCGCGCTGCGCGACGGCCGGGCGAAGGTCTTCTTCGCCATGGGCGGCAACTTCGTGTCCGCCTCTCCCGACACCGAGGTCACCGAGGCGGCGATGCGCCGGGCGCGGCTGACCGTGCACGTGTCGACCAAGCTCAACCGCTCGCACGTGGTCACGGGCGCGCGGGCGCTGATCCTGCCCACCCTGGGCCGCACCGAGCGCGATGTGCGGGCCGGCGGCGAGCAGTTCGTGACGGTCGAGGACTCCATGGGCATGGTGCACGCCTCGCGCGGGCGCCTGGCCCCCGCGAGCCCGCACCTGCGCTCCGAGCCGGCCATCGTCTGCGGCCTGGCGCGCCGGGTGCTGGGCGGGCGCAGTGTCGTGCCGTGGGAGGAGTTCGCCGAGGACTACGGGGCGATCCGGGACCGCATCGCGCGCGTGATCCCCGGTTTCGAGGACTTCAACGCCCGCGTGGCCCGGCCCGGCGGCTTCGCGCTGCCGCACGCGCCGCGTGACGAACGGCGTTTCCCGACGGCCACGGGCAAGGCCAACTTCACCGCGGCGCCGGTGGAGTACCCGGCGCTGCCCGAGGGCCGGCTGCTGTTGCAGACCCTGCGCTCGCACGACCAGTACAACACCACGATCTACGGCCTGGACGACCGCTACCGGGGCATCAAGGGCGGGCGCCGGGTGGTGCTGGTGCACCCCGAGGACGCACGCGCGCTCGGGTTCGCCGAGGGGGCGTACGTCGACCTGGTGAGCGAGTGGCAGGACGGGGTGGAGCGGCGGGCGCCGGGCTTCCGGATCGTGCCGTACCCGACGGCCCGGGGATGCGCGGCGGCGTACTACCCCGAGACGAACGTGCTGGTGCCGCTGGACGCGACCGCCGACACCAGCAACACCCCGGCCAGCAAGTCCGTCGTCGTGCGTCTCGAAGCCCACGCCGGGGACGCGGACGGCCGTCTGGAACAATCGGCGGCCGAGTGAGCGTTTGCTCAGCGAGCAGAGTGGCGCACGACGGACGGAGCCGGACCCCATGGGTGAGCAGCAGCAAGTGAAGTTCCCGCAGCAGGTCGTCGACGAGTACGCCGCGCTCGGCGTGGACCTGCCCGCCCTCTTCTCGGCCGGGCACCTGGGCACCCGCATGGGCGTGCAGATCCTGGAGGCCTCGGCGGACCGGGTGGTCGGGACCATGCCGGTGGAGGGCAACACCCAGCCGTACGGCCTGCTGCACGGGGGCGCCTCCGCGGTGCTGGCGGAGACGCTCGGCTCGGTCGGCTCCATGCTGCACGGGGGCGTCTCGAAGATCGCGGTCGGGGTGGACCTCAACTGCACCCACCACCGCGGGGTCCGCTCGGGCCTGGTGACGGGCGTGGCCACGCCCGTGCACCGGGGCCGGTCCACGGCGACGTACGAGATCGTGATCAGTGACGAGGAGGGCCGCCGGGTCTGCTCGGCCCGCCTGACCTGCCTGCTCCGGGACGCCCGCCCGGGCGACGAGCCCCCCACCGCCACCCGGTCCACCGCGAGCTGACCCGACCCCACCCCGAGCGGCGGGGCGGCGCGGGGCGGACCGGGTCCACCCGCCGCCCCCTCCGCCCCACCGGAAGCGTTGCCCCGCCCCTCCCTTCGCCGGCTTCGGCGAAGGGAGCGGTGAGACGGCCGTCGGCCGGGCCGGCGAGGACGCCGGGGGCCCGCCGACGCCGTCACGAGGCCGGACGGAGGACCTCGGAGACGGGCGGTATCGGTCCGCTGGAGCCCGGAGGGCGCACGCGCGCGCAGGGCGGCGGACAAGGACCGTACACAGCGCGGCCCGGGGCACACGCACGCGGCAGTCGGAGCCCGCGCCCCATCCCGCCCGAGCCCGGGCCCGGCCTACCTCGGCGGGCGGCCCGTCGCGGCGCCCCGTCCCGCAGCCTCCGCCTGGCCGTCCTGCCGAGCGTGACCCAGGGACCGCCCGTCACCGTGACGCGTGGGACGCGGCCGCGCGGAAGACCGCCACCGCGACGGAATCCTCAATTCCGTTCCGTGCCATGAAGATTTCCGCCCGCAAGATCACCGTAACGAGGCACGTGCCGAAATGCGGAAAAGCCCACAGGAATGCCGGACTCCCTTTCCCGGCCGTAACCCTGTGTAATACGCGCGCAATACACGGAGTATCTCTCCGGGGCGTCGGAAGTCGCTTGTGACGACAGATCACAGTCATTAGCAAAACAGCCGACGCCCCTGAATCGATCATGGCTGGTCCAGCGGGTTCTCGGAATGCGGGCGGTGCGAACCAGCCTGAATTCCTCCTTCCCGCCCACCGGGTACCGCTGTGCATTACGCCGT
Source organism: Streptomyces sp. SudanB182_2057 (assembly GCF_964272715.1). Lineage (NCBI taxonomy): Bacteria > Bacillati > Actinomycetota > Actinomycetes > Kitasatosporales > Streptomycetaceae > Streptomyces > Streptomyces sp. SudanB182_2057. The sequence goes on along the minus strand of NZ_OZ186798.1, from coordinate 6,164,078 downwards.
GTCATAACAAGAGAGTCACAGCCTCGTTCAGACACTCCTCCACGTTCCCCACACACGCTTAGAGTCACCGCCAGTCACCGCGCCTTCGGTTTTCAATTCAGCGCGGCGCGCGACTCTGCCGCGTCCATGGGGAGGCGGTTGCGCCTGGGGAAAGGACTGATCGTGCGTCAACGTTCGCTTATCGCCATCACCGCCGCGCTGGCCGCGGGAGCGCTCACCCTCACCGCATGCGGCTCGCGCGACAGCGGCGACAAGGACGCCGGCTCCGGCGAGGACGGCGGCGCCGCCGTCGTCATCGGCGTCGACGCCCCCCTGACCGGCGACCTGTCCGCCATGGGCCTCGGCATCAAGAACTCGGCGGACCTCGCCGCCAAGAACGCCAACAAGCAGAACTACGTCAAGGGCGTCACCTTCACCACGGAGGCCCTGGACGACCAGGCACAGCCGTCCGCCGGCCAGCAGAACGCCTCCCGGTTCGTCTCCGAGAAGGAGGTCCTCGGCGTCGTAGGACCACTGAACAGCTCGGTCGCCGAGTCGATGCAGAAGGTCCTGGACGACGCCGGACTGGTCCAGGTCTCCCCGGCGAACACCGGCCCGTCCCTGACCCAGGGGCCGAACTGGCAGACCACGAAGGAGCGCCAGTACAAGGCCTACTTCCGCACCGCGACCACGGACGCGATCCAGGGGCCGTTCGCCGCCCAGTACGTCGTCGACACGGCCAAGAAGAAGAAGGTCTTCGTCATCGACGACAAGAAGACCTACGGCTCCGGCCTCGCCGCCACCTTCACCGAGGAGTTCAAGAAGCTCGGCGGCCAGGTGGTCGGCACCGAGCACATCAACCCCGACACCAAGGACTTCTCCGCGGTCGCCACCAAGGTGAAGAACTCGGGCGCCGAAGTCGTCTACTACGGCGGTGAATACCCGCAGGCCGGCCCGCTCAGCAGGCAGATCAAGGCGTCCGGCGCCAAGATCCCGCTCGTCGGCGGCGACGGCGTCAAGGACGACACCTATATGAAGCTGGCGGGCGCCGAGAGCACCGGCGACCTCACCACCTCCGTCGGCGCCCCGGTCGAGGACCTGCCCTCCGCCAAGCAATTCGTCGCCGACTACAAAGCCGCCGGTTACCAGGAGGGCTACTCCGCCTACGGCGGCTACGCCTACGACTCCGCCTGGGCGATCGTCGAAGCCGTGAAGAAGGTCGTCGAGGCCAATGGCGGCGAACTCCCCTCCGACGCCCGCCAGAAGGTCACCGCGGCCATGCAGAACGTGTCCTTCGACGGCGTGACCGGCAAGGTCTCCTTCGACCAGTACGGCGACGCCACCAACAAACAGCTGACCGTGTACGCCGTGAAGAACGGCGCCTGGGTTCCGGTCAAGTCCGGTACGTACACCGGCTGATCCCCGCGCCCGCACCACTCGCGAGCCGCGCGGGGCGCTGTTTCCACTGGCGCCCCGCGCGGACCCGCATCCGGCCCCATCCCTCGCACTTTCCGAACGCTCGGAGGACATGCGGTGAACGAACTGCCGCAGCAGCTGGTCAACGGCCTGCTACTGGGAGCCATGTACGGGCTGGTCGCCATCGGCTACACCATGGTCTACGGCATCGTCCAGCTCATCAACTTCGCCCACGGCGAGATATTCATGACCGGAGCCTTCGGCGCCCTCACCGTCTGGCTCTGGCTCCCCGGCGGCACCACGATGTGGATCGCGCTGCCGCTGATGATCGTGGGCGCCGTCATCGTCGCGGTCGCCATCGCCGTCGGGGCGGAACGATTCGCCTACCGGCCCCTGCGCAACGCCCCCCGCCTCGCCCCCCTCATCACCGCCATCGGCCTCTCCCTCGCCCTCCAGCAGGCGGTGTGGGCCTGGTACCCAGAGGCGAAGTCCGCGCGCACCTTCCCGCAGATCTCCGGCGGCCCCTTCGAGATCGGCAGCGTCACCATCCAGACCGGCGACGTCTTCCTCGTCGCGGCGGCCCCGATCTCCATGGCCGTCCTCGGCTACTTCGTGCTGAAGACCCGCACCGGCCGCGGCATGCAGGCCACCGCCCAGGACCCCGACACCGCCAGGCTGATGGGCGTCGACACCGACCGCATCATCGTGATCGCGTTCGCGCTCGGCGCCGCGTTCGCCGCGGTCGGCGCCGTCGCCTACGGCCTGAAGTACGGCGAGATCAACTTCCGGATGGGCTTCATCCTCGGCCTCAAGGCGTTCACCGCCGCCGTCCTCGGCGGCATCGGCAACATCTACGGAGCCATGATCGGCGGCGTGGTCCTCGGCGTCGCCGAGACCCTGGCCACCGCCTACATCGCCGACATCCCCGGCATGGACAAGTTCGGCAGCCAGTCCTGGGCCGACGTCTGGGCCTTCGTACTCCTCATCCTCGTACTGCTGTTCAGGCCGCAGGGCCTGCTCGGCGAGCGCGTCGCGGACAGGGCGTGAGATTCGATGACCACACAGACCACCGCACCCGGCACCCCCGGCGCCCGCGAGGCCGACGCCCCCACCGGCCTGCTGCCCCTGCCCGAGAAGGCCGCCCGCGCCCTCGCCCTCGGCGGCAGCGTGCTCACGGCCCTGTCCACCTTCCTCGCCTGGACCTGGACCGCCGACTTCCCCGGCGACCTCACCGTCTACGGCTACCCCGGCGGCCTCCAGGTCCTCGTCCTCGTCGGCGCGCTCCTCGCCACCCTCCTCGCCCTCGCCTCCTACGGCGTCAAGGGCCTGCGCCGACTGGTGCCCGCCGGGGCGGACCCGGCCCTGCGGCTCGCCACCCTGGCCGCCTTCGCCACCAGCTGGTACACGGTCCTCGCGATCAGCGCCGACCTCGGCGGACTCGTCAACCTCGAACCCGGCGGCTTCCTCGTCGCCCTGACCAGCCTCGCCGCCCTCGCCGGCGCCCTGGCCCTGCCCTTCCGGCGGCCCGAGCCCGACCCCGCCGACCCCGACGACACCGGCTGGGCGAGGACCGGACACGGCCTAGCGCGCGCGTGGGCGACCACCAAGGCCCTCTTCGCCGCCGACTCCCCCCGGCCCGTGCCCGCACTGCCCTCCTACGCCGAGATCCTGATCATCGTCGGCGTCCTCGCGCTCGGCCTGGCCGTCTTCACCTACGGCATCGGCACCGAGTACGACGAACAGTTCATCGGCTTCCTCATCACCGCGGGCCTCGGCTTCGCCGCCCTCAACAAGGCCGGCCTGATCACCCACGCCTCGCAGATCACCGCCCGGCACCAGAACATCACCGTCTGCGGCGCCTTCGTCGCGGCCGCGCTGTTCCCCTTCACCCAGACCGACGACCAGTACGCCACCCTCGGCGTCTACATCCTGATCTTCGCCACCGTCGCCCTCGGCCTGAACATCGTCGTCGGCCTCGCCGGCCTCCTCGACCTCGGATACGTCGCCTTCCTCGGCGTCGGCGCCTACGCGGCCGCCCTGGTCTCCGGCTCCCCCAGCTCGCCGTTCGGCGTCCACTTCCCGTTCTGGGCCGCCGTACTCGTCGGCGCCGCCGCCTCGCTCGTCTTCGGCGTGCTGATCGGCGCCCCGACCCTGCGGCTGCGCGGCGACTACCTCGCCATCGTCACCCTCGGCTTCGGCGAGATCTTCCGCATCACCGCCAACAACCTCGACGGCACCTCCGGACCCGACATCACCAACGGCTCCAACGGCGTCTCCTCCATCCCCAACCTCGACGTCCTCGGCTTCGACTTCGGCGCCCCGCACGACCTGGGCGGCTTCGCCATCGGCCGGTTCGCCAACTACTTCTTCCTGATGCTGGTCATCACCGCCGTCGTGGTGCTGGTCTTCCGCCGCAGCGAGAACTCCCGCATCGGACGCGCCTGGGTCGCCATCCGCGAGGACGAGACCGCCGCGCTCGCCATGGGCATCAACGGCTTCCGGGTCAAACTCATCGCCTTCGCCGTCGGCGCCTGCCTCGCCGGACTCGCCGGCACCGTCCAGGCCCACGTCACCTACACGGTCACCCCCGAGCAGTACCTCTTCGCCGGCCCCATCCCGCCCAACTCGGCCTTCCTGCTCGCCGCGGTCGTCCTCGGCGGCATGGGCACCATCAGCGGCCCGCTGATCGGCGCCGCCCTGCTCTTCCTCATCCCCAACAAGCTCCAGTTCCTCGGCAACTACCAGCTCTTCGCCTTCGGCGTCGCGCTCATCCTGCTGATGCGGTTCCGCCCCGAGGGCCTCATCCCCGACCGGCGCCGCCAGCTCGAATTCCACGAGGACGCCGAAGCACCCACCCTCCTGACGAAGGCGGGGGCCTGACCACCATGACCACCGACACCACCCGGGGCACCGCCCCCGACACCGCCGTCCCCGGCGCGACCGTCCTCGACGCCCGCGGCGTCACCATGCGCTTCGGCGGCCTGACCGCCGTACGCGGCGTCGACCTCACCGTGGGCGCCGGCGAGATCGTCGGCCTCATCGGCCCCAACGGCGCCGGCAAGACCACCTTCTTCAACTGCCTGACCGGCCTGTACGTCCCCACCGAGGGCGAGGTCCGCTACCAGGGCACCGTCCTGCCCCCCAAGCCCTTCAAGGTCACCGCGGCCGGCATCGCGCGCACCTTCCAGAACATCCGGCTGTTCGCCAACATGACCGTCCTGGAGAACGTGCTCGTCGGCCGGCACACCCGCACCAAGGAAGGCTTCTGGTCCGCCGTACTGCGCGGCCCCGGCTTCCACCGCGCCGAACGCGCCTCCCGGCAGCGGGCCACGGAACTCCTGGAGTTCGTCGGCCTCGCCCCCAAGGCCGAACACCTCGCCCGCAACCTGCCCTACGGCGAACAGCGCAAACTCGAGATCGCGCGCGCCCTCGCCAGCGAACCCGGACTGCTGCTGCTCGACGAACCGACCGCCGGCATGAACCCGCAGGAGACCCGCGCCACCGAGGAACTCGTCTTCGCCATCCGGGACATGGGCATCGCCGTCCTCGTCATCGAGCACGACATGCGCTTCATCTTCAACCTGTGCGACCGGGTGGCCGTCCTCGTACAGGGCGAGAAGCTGATCGAGGGCGACAGCGCCACCGTCCAGGGCGACGAACGGGTGATCGCGGCCTACCTCGGCGAGCCCTTCGAGAACACGCCCGGCAAGGAGGACGACCGATGACCGCACTGCTCGAAGTCGAGGACCTCCGCGTCGCCTACGGCAAGATCGAGGCCGTCAAGGGCATCTCCTTCACCGTCGAGGCCGGACAGGTGGTCACCCTCATCGGCACCAACGGCGCCGGCAAGACCACCACCCTGCGCACCCTGTCCGGACTGCTCAGACCGGCCGGCGGACAGATCCGGTTCGAGGGCAGATCGCTGAAGAAGATCCCGGCCCACCGGGTGGTCGCGCTCGGCCTCGCCCACTCCCCCGAGGGCCGGCACATCTTCCCGCGCATGACCATCGAGGACAACCTGCGCCTCGGCGCGTTCCTGCGCAGCGACAAGCCGGGCATCGAGCAGGACATCCAGCGCGCCTACGACCTCTTCCCCATCCTCGGAGAGCGCCGCAAACAGGCCGCCGGCACCCTCTCGGGCGGCGAGCAGCAGATGCTCGCCATGGGCAGGGCGCTGATGTCCCGGCCGAAACTGCTGATGCTGGACGAGCCGTCCATGGGCCTGTCGCCGATCATGATGCAGAAGATCATGGCGACGATCGCCGAGCTGAAGGCGCAGGGCACCACGATCCTGCTGGTCGAGCAGAACGCCCAGGCGGCGCTCTCCCTCGCCGACCGGGGCCACGTCATGGAGATCGGCACCATCGTGCTGTCCGGGACCGGCCGGGACCTGCTGCACGACGAGTCGGTACGGAAGGCGTACCTGGGCGAGGACTGACCCCCTCGGGTACGACACGAGGCCCGCGCCCCTTACCCGGGGCGCGGGCCTCGTCGCACCGCTGGTGCTCAGCCCTTCTTGGCCGCCTTCTTCTCCTCGTTGTCCGCGATGACCGCCTCGGCGACCTGCTGCATCGACATGCGGCGGTCCATGGAGGTCTTCTGGATCCAGCGGAAGGCGGCGGGCTCGGTCAGCCCGTACTCGGTCTGCAGGATCGACTTCGCCCGGTCGACCAGCTTGCGGGTCTCCAGCCGCTGGCTGAGGTCGGCGACCTCCTTCTCCAACTGCCGCAGCTCGGCGAACCGGGAGACGGCCATCTCGATCGCCGGGACGACGTCGCTCTTGCTGAAGGGCTTGACCAGGTAGGCCATGGCACCGGCGTCCCGGGCGCGCTCCACCAGGTCGCGCTGGGAGAAGGCGGTGAGCATCAGGACGGGCGCGATGGACTCCTCGGCGATCTTCTCGGCCGCGGAGATGCCGTCGAGCTTGGGCATCTTCACGTCCAGGATGACCAGGTCCGGCTTGTGCTCGCGGGCCAGCTCGATGGCCTGCTCACCGTCTCCGGCCTCGCCGACGACGGTGTACCCCTCCTCCTCGAGCATCTCCTTCAGGTCGAGCCGGATCAGGGCCTCGTCCTCGGCGATGACGACACGGGTCGTCAGCGGAGGCACGTGCGACTTGTCGTCGTCGGTCACGTCTACGGGCTGGGGCGACTCGGGGGCGGTCACTGAGGCTCCTTGATACGGGGCAGGCCGGTACTGCTGACAAGAGCCTACCTAGCTACGGTATGGTGGACTGGCAGCGGGTCGGCATAAATCTTCGATTCGCAGGAGCTCCGGTAGTCCAATCGGCAGAGACGATACCCTCAAAAGGTATTCAGTGTGGGTTCGAATCCCACCCGGGGCACTTTTCCTTCGATTCCAAGGCCGAGGAGACAAGCGGAGGATCACGTTCGCGTGGTCTTCCGCTTTTTGCTGCGCGTCGCCGTGATCACTCTCGCATGGTGTCCACATGTACGACATCAGCACGCGCAAGCGAGCGGTGGCGCTGGTGGCACAGGGCCGCAGCCTCAACTCCGTCAGCAAGGAATTGGGCGTGTCCCGGTACGCGATCCGTTCCTGGCAGACGCACATCGGGCCTCTGGGACGCGTCGGCAGGCCGTGCCCTCGCTGCCAGGAGGTCCCCGGCCCGCCCCAGGACCCGGTCGCCTACGCCTACCTTCTCGGCCTCTACCTCGGCGACGGCTGCATCAGCGCTCATCGCAGGGCGACGGCTGCCGCATCACCAACTGGACGACCCGTGTGGTCGCCGGTGAGCGCAAGCGGTACGACTCATGGACACCCACGTAGGCCCCAAGTACTGACCCGGGGCCCCACCCGTCACTTCGGGCTGTCGTCCTCGCCGATGTGGTGGACCCGGACCATGTTGGTGGAGCCGGAGACGCCGGGCGGGGAGCCCGCGGTGATCACGACGATGTCGCCCTTCTGGCAGCGGCCGTACCGCAGGAGCAGTTCGTCGACCTGGTCGACCATGGCGTCCGTGGAGTCCACGTGCGGGCCGAGGTACGTCTCGGTGCCCCAAGTGAGGCTGAGCTGGGAGCGGGTGGCCGGCTCGGGGGTGAAGGCGAGCAGCGGGATCGGCGAGCGGTAGCGGGAGAGCCGGCGGGCGGTGTCCCCGGACTGGGTGAACGCGACCAGGAACTTCGCGCCGAGGAAGTCGCCCATGTCGGCGGCGGCCCGGGCGACCGCGCCGCCCTGGGTGCGCGGCTTGTTCCGCTCGGTCAGCGGCGGCAGCCCCTTGGCCAGCATGTCCTCCTCGGCCGCCGCGACGATCTTCGCCATGGTGCGCACGGTCTCGACCGGGTACTTGCCGACGCTGGTCTCGCCGGAGAGCATCACCGCGTCCGTGCCGTCCAGCACCGCGTTGGCCACGTCGGAGGCCTCGGCGCGGGTGGGCCGGGAGTTCTCGATCATGGAGTCCAGCATCTGGGTGGCGACGATCACCGGCTTGGCGTTGCGCCGGGCGAGCGTGACGGCGCGCTTCTGGACGATCGGCACCTGCTCCAGCGGCATCTCCACGCCCAGGTCGCCGCGCGCGACCATGAGCCCGTCAAAGGCGGCCACGATGCCGTCGAGGTTCCGTACCGCCTGGGGCTTCTCGATCTTGGCGATGACCGGGAGGCGGCGGCCTTCCTCGGCCATGATCCGGTGCACGTCCACGGCGTCGTCGCCGCTGCGGACGAAGGAGAGGGCGACCAGGTCGAAGCCGGTGCGCAGCGCCCAGCGCAGATCGTCCTCGTCCTTCTTGGACAGGGCGGGGACGGAGACGGCGACGCCGGGGAGGTTCAGTCCCTTGTGGTCGGAGACGACGCCCCCTTCGATCACCCGGGTGTGTACGCGGGGGCCGTCGACCTCGGTGACCTCCAGGCAGACCTTGCCGTCGTCGACGAGGACGCGTTCGCCGGGGGTGACGTCGGCGGCGAGGCCGGCGTAGGTGGTGCCGCACCGGTGGCGGTCGCCCTCGACGCCGTCCTCCACGGTGATGGTGAAGGTGTCGCCGCGTTCAAGGAGTACCGGTCCTTCGGCGAAGCGGCCGAGCCGGATCTTCGGGCCTTGAAGGTCGGCGAGGATGCCGACGCTGCGGCCGGTCTCGTCGGCCGCTTTGCGCACGCGCCGGTAGCGCTCCTCGTGCTCGGCGTGCGTGCCGTGGCTGAGGTTGAACCGGGCGATGTCCATTCCGGCCCCGACCAGTGCCTTGATCCGGTCGTACGAGTCGGTGGCGGGCCCCAGTGTGCAGACGATTTTTGCTCGGCGCATGGGTCGAGCCTATGGCTTACCGGCGGGTAGAGGATTGGCGCCGCATGACTACTCAACGGCCTTTTGGCGAAGGGTTTTTGACAAGTGTTGAAGTGTGCGGGCGGCTGCTCCGATGAGCGGATGCGGTGCGGCCGGGGAGGGTCGTGAGGGGGCCTCACGGGGAACGGGTCACCAGATCGCAACCTTGCGGACCTGTTGCCGTAGGTCATGCCCAGGTCAGAATCTACGCGCGTTGTCCACATCGTCGAGGAGACCGAGAGATGCCGTTGAACCGCCGGAAGTTCCTGAAGAAGTCCGCCGTCACCGGAGCGGGTGTGGCGATCGCCGGCGCGGCGGCGGCCCCGGCGGCCGAGGCGGCGCAGGACCACCACCGGCCCGGGCGGCCCGGGCACCCCGTGAAGCGGTACTCGCTGACCGTCATGGGCACCACCGACCTGCACGGCCACGTCTTCAACTGGGACTACTTCAAGGACGCGGAGTACTCCGACAAGGCGGGCAACGCGATGGGGCTCGCCCGGATCGCCACCCTGGTGAACCAGGTGCGCGAGGAGAAGGGCCGCCGCAACACCCTGCTGCTGGACGCCGGTGACACCATCCAGGGCACCCCGCTGACCTACTACTACGCCAAGGTCGACCCGATCACCGCCAAGGGCGGGCCGGTGCATCCGATGGCGCGGGCGATGAACGCGATCGGGTACGACGCCGCGGCCCTCGGCAACCACGAGTTCAACTACGGCATCGAGACGCTGCGGAAGTTCGAGGACCAGCTGGACTTCCCGCTGCTCGGCGCGAACGCGGTGGACGCCAAGTCGCTGCGGCCGGCCTTCCCGCCGTACTTCATGAAGACCTTCCACGTGCCCGGCACCAAGCCGGTCAAGGTCGCCGTCCTCGGCCTGACCAACCCGGGCATCGCGATCTGGGACAAGGCCTACGTCCAGGGGAAGCTGGCCTTCCCAGGGCTGGAGGAGCAGGCCGCGAAGTGGGTGCCGAAGCTGCGGTCGATGGGCGCGGACGTGGTCGTGGTGTCGGCCCACTCGGGCACCTCGGGCACCTCGTCCTACGGCGACCAGGTGCCGTACGTGGAGAACGCGGCGGCCGAGGTGGCCCGGCGGGTGCCGGGCATCGACGCGATCCTGGTCGGTCACGCGCACGTGGAGATCCCGGAGCTGAAGGTCGTCAACGAGGAGACCGGCAGGACCGTCGTGCTGTCGGAGCCGCTGTGCTACGCCGAGCGGCTCACCCTCTTCGACATCGAGCTGGAGTTCCGCAAGGGCCGCTGGGAGGTCGAGTCGGTCTCCGCGTCCCTGCGCGACTCCCGGACCGTCGCCGACGACCCGGAGATCACCAGGCTGCTCGCCGGCCAGCACCAGAAGGTCGTCGCGTACGTCAACCAGGTCGTCGGCCGCGCGACCGAGCCCCTGACCACGGTCGAGGCCCGCTACAAGGACGCCCCGATCATCGACCTGATCACCAAGGTCCAGGAGGACGTGGTGAAGGCGGCGCTCGCGGGCACCGAGTACGCCGCGCTGCCGGTGCTCGCCCAGGCCTCGCCGTTCTCCCGGACGTCGGAGATCCCGGCCGGCGATGTGACGATCCGGGACCTGTCGAGCCTGTACGTCTACGACAACACGCTGGTCGCCAAGTTGCTGACGGGTGCCCAGCTGCGCGCCTACCTGGAGTACTCGGCGGAGTACTACGTCCAGACGGCCCCCGGTGCCGCGGTCGACGTGGAGAAGCTGACCAACGCCGGCGGGCGTCCGGACTACAACTACGACTATGTGTCGGGGCTGTCGTACGACATCGACATCGCCCAGCCGGCCGGGTCGCGGATCAGGAACCTGACCTTCGGCGGGGCTCCGCTGGACGACAACGGGCGGTTCGTGCTCGCGGTGAACAACTACCGTGCCAACGGCGGCGGTGCCTTCCCGCACGTCGCCTCCGCCAAGGAGCTGTGGTCGGAGTCGACGGAGATCCGCACCCGGATCGCGGAGTGGGTGACCGCGAAGGGGGTGCTGGACCCGAAGGACTTCGCCTCGGTGGACTGGAAGCTGGTGCGGGGCGGCACGCCGGTGTTCTAGGAACTCCGCGTTCTCCAAGCCGTCCTACAGGTCCAGCAGGGACAGGTCGACGGCGTCGGCGATCGCCTTGGCACCGGCGTCGTTGACATGCAGGCCGTCGCCGCTGTCGAACTCCGGGCGGATCCGCTCGGGTTCGGCGGGGTCGGCGACGGCGGCGGCGACGTCCACCACCGCGTCGAAGGGGTGGGTGTCGCCGCGCAGCCAGGCGTTGACCTCGCGCCGTACGGCCTGGCCGGCTTCGGTGTCGTAGCCCTCGTAGACCGTGCCCCGGTACGGGCCGATGGTGGAGCCGAGGGCGGTGAGGCCGGCGGCGCGCAGGCGTTCGGCGAGCGTGGTGAACCCGCCGATGAGGTCGTCGGCGGTGGGGATGGCGGCCGGTTCCGGATAGGTGAGCTGGCCGGGGGCGCCGATGTCGTTGAGGCCGATGTGGATCAGGACGTGGCTGACGCCGGGCACGGCGAGGACGTCACGGTCGACGCGGGCGAGCAGGTGTGCGCCGACCTCGTCGGTGAGCAGCCGGTTGCCGGAGATGCCCTGGCGGACGATCCAGCCCCGGGTGAGGCGGCGGCCGAGCTGGGCGGGGAAGCTGTTGTCCAGGCCGGGCGTGGTGGCCGCGCCCTCGATCCAGGAGTCACCGAAGGCGACGGCGATCCGGGTGCCCTCGGGGGCGCGGACGTCGGCGCCGATGCCGAAGTGGCCGGTGGGCACCTCCTCGGCGTCCCGCAGGCGTGCGGCGGTGAGCTGGTCGCCGGGGGCGGCGTGGGCGATGTCGTAGGGCATCAGCGAGTAGGGGGTCAGGCCGGTGTCACCGGGCAGGTAGAGGGTGACGGTGAGCTCCTGCCCGGCGGTGACGGGCCGTTCGACGGGGTCGCTGACGAGTTCCCCGCCGGCCGGGATCTTGGTGGTCGGGGCGCCGTCGAAGGTGAGGGCGGTGCCGGTGGCGGGGTCGATGCCGTGGCCGGTGGTGCGGGTGGCGAGGTGCGCTCCGCCGATCTCGACGGGCTCCTTGCCGTAGCGGTTGCTGAGGGTGATGCGTACCGCCTCGCCGCCGCCGGGCAGGCGCAGGGACTGTCTGAGGGTCTGGTCGGCGAAGCCGCGTGGTTCGAGGATGTGGAAGGACTCGTCGGGGCGGATGACGGGGGAACGGTGGGCGGCGATCCAGGTCGTGGTCATGATCGGCGACAACGCCTCGCCGTGGGGGGCTTGTTCCGGCCCGCCGGTCCGGGGGGGCGGCGGGTCTGTGCGTGGGCGGGGCGGTCAGGGGCCGTCGATCAGCGGGGTGAGCCGCTTGGGCTGCTGCCGGGCCGGTGGCACGCGGTCCGCCGGGTCGTCGAGGCCGAAGGAGGTGAAGGCGGTCCGGGTGGGCAGCGGGTAGGTCTCCTTTCCGGTGAGGGAGTTGAGGATGGTGGCGCTGCGCCAGGCGGCCAGGCCGAGGTCGGGGGCGCCGACGCCGTGGGTGTGCAGCTCGGCGTTCTGGACGTAGACCGAGCCGGTGACCGAGGGGTCGAGGACGAGGCGGAACTCCTCGTCCACGCGGGGGCGTTCGCTGCTGTCGCGGCGGATGTAGGGGTCGAGTCCGGCGAGGAGCCGGCCGAGGGGGCGTTCGCGGTAACCGGTGGCGAGGACGACGGCGTCGGTGGTGAGCCGGGAGCGGGTGCCCTGCTGGAGGTGTTCCAGGTGCAGTTCGACGGTGCTGGTGGCGATCCGTCCGGCGGTGCGGACGCGGACGCCGGGGGTGAGGACGGCGTCGGGCCAGCCGCCGCCGAGGGTGCGCCGGTACAGCTCGTCGTGGATGGCGGCGAGGGTGCCGGCGTCGATGCCCTTGTACAGCTGCCACTGGGCGGCGACCAGCCGGTCGCGGACGGGTTCGGCGAGCGCGTGGAAGTATCGGGTGTAGTCGGGGGTGAAGTGCTCCAGGCCCAGTTTGGAGTACTCCATGGGGGCGAACGCCTCGGTGCGGCCGATCCAGTGCAGCCGTTCCCGGCCGGGCGGGCGGTGCCGCAGCAGGTCGAGGAAGACCTCGGCGCCGGACTGTCCGGAGCCGACGACGGTGACATGTCCGGCGGCGAGGACGGTGTCGCGGTGGCCGAGGTAGTCGGCGGCGTGCAGGACGGGCACGCCGGGGGCGTCGACCAGGGGCTGGAGCGGGTCGGGTACGTAGGGGGCGGTGCCGATGCCGAGGACGATGTTGCGGGTGTACGTGCGGCCCAGGGCCTCGGCCTCGCCTTCGGTGTCGAGCTGGGTGAAGTCGACTTCGAAGACGTCCCGTTCGGGGTTCCAGCGGACGGCGTCGACCTGGTGGCGGAAGCGCAGTCCGGGGAGCTGCTGGGCGACCCAGCGGCAGTAGGCGTCGTACTCGGCGCGCTGGATGTGGAAGCGCTCGGCGAAGTAGAAGGGGAAGAGGCGTTCGTGGTTCCTGAGGTAGCTGAGGAAGCTCCAGGGGCTGGTGGGGTCGGCGAGGGTGACGAGGTCGGCGAGGAACGGCACCTGGATGGTGGCGCCCTCGATGAGCAGCCCGGGGTGCCAGTCGAAGCCGGGGCGCTGTTCGTAGAAGACGGCGTCGAGTTCGGCGAGCGGGTGGGCGAGGGCGGCGAGGGAGAGGTTGCAGGGGCCGATGCCGATGCCGACCAGGTCGCGTGGGGAGGTCAGCGCGTGGCGCGGGGGGTGGGTCATCCGGGGGTGTTTCCTTCGACGAGTTCGAGCAGGCGGGCCAGGTCGTCCGGCCGGCTTCGGGGGTTGAGGACGGTGGCCTTGAGCCAGAGCCGGCCGTCGAGCCGGGCCCGGCCGAGCACGGCCCGGCCTTCGTGCAGGAGGCCGCGGCGGACGGCAGCCACGGCGTCGTCGGCGGCTGCGGCGGGGCGGAACAGGACGGTGCTGATGACGGGCCGGTCGTACAGCTCGAAGCGGGGGTGTTCGGCGATCAGGGCGGCGAACTCGCGGGCGCGGGCGCAGACCTGGTCGACCAGGGCGCCGAGGCCGTCGCGGCCCAGCGTTCTGAGGGTGACGGCGATCTTCAGGATGTCGGGGCGGCGGGTGGTGCGCGGGGAGCGGCCGAGCAGGTCGGGGAGGCCGGCCTCGGTGTCGTCGGCGGCGTTCAGGTAGTCCGCGCGCTGGTGGAGGGTGGTCAGTTCGTCCGGGCGGGCCACGGCGAGCAGGCCGGCGGCGGCCGGCTGCCAGCCGAGTTTGTGCAGGTCGAGGGTGACGGTGTGGGCCGCGTCGAGCCCGGCGAGCCGGTCGCGGTGCCGGTCGCTGAACAGCAGGCCGCCGCCGTAGGCCGCGTCGATGTGCAGCCGGGCGCCGTGGGCGGCGCACAGGGCGGCGATCTCGGGCAGCGGGTCGATGAGGCCGGCGTCGGTGGTGCCGGCGGTGGCGGCGACCAGCAGGGGGCCGGGGAGCGCGGTGAGGGCTTCGGCAAGGGCGGCCGGGTCGAGGGTGCTGCGGGGTGCCGGGAGGACGACCGGGGCGGGCAGGCCGAGCAGCCAGGCGGCGCGCGGCAGCGAGTGGTGGGCGCCGGCGCAGCAGACGAGGCGCAGGCCGCTGCCGTGCGCCTCGCGGGCGAGCAGCAGGGCGAGTTGGTTGGATTCGGTGCCGCCGGTGGTGACGAGGGCGTCGGCGAGGCCGGCCGTGCGGGCGAGGGCGCGGGTGACGGCGGCTTCCAGGGCGGAGGCGGCCGGGGCCTGGTCCCAGGAGTCCAGGGAGGGGTTGAGGGCGCTCGCGGCGAGGTCGGCGGCGGTGGCCACGGCGAGCGGCGGGCAGTGCAGGTGGGCGGCGCACAGCGGGTCGGCGGGGTCGGCGGCGCCCGCGGCGAGGGCCCGCACGATGTCGTGCAGGGCGTCGGGGTCGCCGGTGTCCGGCAGGGGGTCGCCGAGGGCGGCGGCGACGCGCGCGGTGACGGCGTCGGGTCCGCCTGCGGGCAGCGGGCCGCCGCGCTCGGCGGCGCCGGCGGCGAGCGCGTCGAGCACGGTGGCGAGGAGGGGCCGCAGGGCCTCGGGGCCGCCGGGGCCCGAGGCGAGCGGCGGCGTGCTCAGGGCCGCTTCTGCGGTCATGGGCTCTCCTCCGGGGCACGGGAACGCCGGGCGGGCCTGTTTGGCCCGGGTGGGTGGCGTGTGGGTGGAGTGCCAGCTTGTACCGGAAGAGAGCCCTGTGTCCCCGTAGCCCGGCGAACGGAACCCGAAAGTGTGTACTGCTCTTGCCCCGAAGTGGCCGGTCGGCTAGGCGTTGAAGTCCGCGGCGTGGTCGCGGGCCCACTGGGCGAAGGTGCGGGCGGGGGTGCCGGTGAGCTCCTCCACGGTGCCGGTGATCTCCGGGGGTACGCCGATGGTCTGGGCGACGGTCTCCAGCAGCCGGCCGAGCATCTGCGGCGGCACGTGCGGGAACAGTTCCGGGCCGGCGTCGGCGGGGTCCACCTCCTCGAACGTCAGCTTCCTGCCGAGCGCGTCGCCGATCGTGGCGACCTGTTCGGCGTTGCTGGTCGCCGCGGGCCCGGTCAGCCGGTGCACGGCGCCCTCGTGCCCGTCGTCGAGCAGCACGCGCTCGGCGACGGCGGCGATGTCGTCCTCGTGGATGGGCGCGGAGAGCGCGTCGGCGTGGACGCCACGGACGGTGTCGTCGCCCGCGCGGATCTGCGGGGCGTACTGGAGCGCGTTGGTGGCGAAGGCGTTGGGCCGCAGGAAGGTCCAGGCGAGCCCGCTGTCGCGGAGGTGCCGCTCGACGGTGGCGTGCATGACGTGGATGGGGTGGGTCTCGTCGGCGCCCTCCTGGACGATGCCGCTGGAGAGCAGGACGGCGTGGCGTACGCCGTGTTCGCGGGCCGCCGCGAGCAGCGGGGCGGTGGCGGCCTGGGCGTACAGGAAGAGTTTCGTCGCGCCGGTGAACAGGGCGGCGGGGACGTCCGGCTGGAACGCCACCACCTCGGCCCGCCCGGGCAGGGCGGCCCGGCCGGGGTCGCGGGTCAGTGCCCGGACGGGCTGTCCAGCGGCGAGGAGCCGGTCGACAAGGGCACGGCCGACGTTGCCGGTCGCGCCGGTCACTACGATCACGGGGCTGCCTCCAGGGCTCGGACGATCACTGTCCGCCCGAGCCTAGGAAGCGCGGCCCGCGGGCCGCATCGTCGGCAGGGACCAGCCGCGCCCTACGCCGTCGGTCCTACGCCCTCCGGTGCGGACCGCTGTGCTTCGCGGACGCGCAGGGCGCGGGCGAGGTCGTCCAGGCGGTCGGCGAGGGCGCGGCGCAGCGCCGGGGTGAGGTCGTCGGTGCGCAGGCACTCCTCGCCGAGCCGCAGGTTCTCGGTGTCGACGGCGTGGGCGGGGAAGCACCAGCGGCCGGCGGCGGTGGCGATGGCGGGGCCGCGGCGGGCGGCGACGGCGGCCACGTCGGCGTAGAAGCGCGGCACGTACGGGCGGACCAGTTCGGCCTGTTCGGGCTGCCAGAAGCCCTGGGCGGTGGCGGTGAAGAGGTAGTTGGACAGGTCGTCGCCCGCGAACATCGCCTCCCAGGCGGCGCGTTTGGCCTCCGGGTCGGGCAGCGCGGCGCGGCAGCGGGCGGCGCCCTCCTGGCCGGCGGCGCTCGGATCGCCCGCCAGCTCGGCGGCGATGGCGTCCTCGTCGGTGGCGCCGAGCACGGCGAGCCGGGCGAGGATGCGCCAGCGCAGTTCGGGGTCGAGTTCGGGGCCGCCGGGCACGGTGCCGTCGGCGAGCCAGGCGGCGATGGTCTCGGGGTGGGCGGCCACGTCGATCAGGTGCCGTACGGCGATCAGCCGCAGGCCGGGGTTGTCGCCGTCCTCGGTGCGGCGCAGCAGGTCGCGGCAGAGGGAGGTGAGGGTGGCCAGGGCGGCCGGCCGGTCCGCCGGGGCGAGGTACTGCCCGCTGAGCTGGCCGGCGGCGAAGGCGAGGACGCCCTGGGCGACGGCCAGGTCGGTCTCGCGGGGCAGGTGGGCGCGGGCGGTGTCCAGGTAGACGGCGGGCGCCAGGTCGCCGTCGCGTACGGCGTCCCTGAGGGCGTTCCAGACGACCGCGCGGGTGAGCGGGTCGGGCAGTCCGGACAGCCCGGTGCGGAGGGTCTCGGCGGAGGCGGCGTCGAAGCGGATCTTGGCGTAGGTGATGTCGCCGTCGTTGAGGACGATCAGCGCGGGGCGCTTGCCGATGGGCTGCGGTTCGGCCTGCGGCAGGTCGAGGTCGACGCGCTCGCGCAGCACCAGCCGGCCCTCGTCGGCGAGGTCGTGGTCGTACAGTCCGGCGCCGAGGCGGTGCGGGCGGCTGCCCGCGCGGTCGACGGTCAGCGCGCAGGTGCCGCCGGCGGCGGTGACCGTCGGGACGAGGGTGTCGACGCCGGTGGTGCGCAGCCAGCTGTCGGCCCAGGCGGAGACGTCGCGGTCGGTGGCCGAGGCGAGGGAGTCGATGAAGTCGGCGAGGGTTGCGTTGCCGAACTTGTGCCGGGCGAAGTGGGTGTTGATGCCGGCGAGGAAGTCCTTCTCGCCGAGCCAGGCGGCGAGCTGGCGCAGCGCGGAGGCGCCCTTGGCGTAGGAGATGCCGTCGAAGTTGAGCAGGGCGGAGGCCGTGTCGTCGACGCGGTCGGGGGCGACCGGGTGGGTGGTGGGGCGCTGGTCGGCGTCGTAGCCCCAGGCCTTGCGGGTGACGCCGAACTCGGTCCAGGGGCCGGTGAACCGGGTGGCCTCGGCGGTGGTCTGGTAGCCCATGTACTCGGCGAAGGACTCGTTCAGCCAGATGTCGTCCCACCACTTGAGGGTGACGAGGTCGCCGAACCACATGTGGGCCATCTCGTGGGCGATGACCATGGCGCGGGACTGCCGTTCGGTGTCGGTGACGGCGGAGCGGTAGACGAACTCGTCGCGGAAGGTGACCAGGCCCGGGTTCTCCATGGCACCGGCGTTGAACTCGGGGACGAACGCCTGGTCGTAGGAGTCGAAGGGGTAGGGCTCCTCGAACTTCTCGTGGTAGCGGTCGAAGCACGCGCGCGTGACGTCGAGGATCTCGTCGGCGTCGAGGTGAGGCGCGAGGGAGCGGCGGCAGTGGACGCCGAAGGGGAGCCCGCGGTGCTCGGTGCGCACCGAGTGCCAGGGGCCGGCGGCGACGGCGACCAGGTAGGTGGAGATCAGCGGGGTGGGCGCGGCCTGCCAGACGCCGTCGCCCCGGCGGGTGGTGACGCTGTTGGCGAGGACGGTCCAGCCCTCGGGCGCCTTGACGGCGACTTCGAAGACGGCCTTCAGGTCGGGCTGGTCGAAGGCGGCGAAGACGCGCTGGACGTCGTCCATGAACAGCTGGGTGTAGACGTACGTCTCGCCGTCGCTGGGGTCGGTGAAGCGGTGCATGCCCTCGCCGGTGCGGGAGTAGCGCATGACGGCGTGGACGCGCAGCTCGTGCTCGCCGGCGGCGAGGTTCTTCAGCGGCAGCCGGTTCCCGGTGAGGAGGCCGGTGTCCAGCGGCTGTCCGTCGAGCGTGACGCCGCGCAGCTCGGCAGGCTTCAACTCGACGAACGTGTCCCCGTCGAACCGGGTGGTGAACCGGATCGCGGTACGGGAGTCGAAGGTCTCGTCGCCGGTGGTGAGGTCGAGTTCGACCGTGTACCGGTGGACGTCGAGGATCTCTGCTCGGAGCTGCGCTTCATCGCGCGTGAGTACGGACATGAAGGCCATGCTGCCTGATGCCGCTGACAGCGCACAGGGGCGGACCGGTACATCGGCCCCGTCCCCCCCCTGCGCACCCGGTGCGGCCGCTTCCCCTCGACGCCCCGGCGGCGCCCGGTCAGTGCCCGGTCGGCGCGTCGTTCGCCGGTTGCCCGTTGTGGGTGTTCTCGGCGATCCGCTCGTGGTGCCGGATGACCTCGGCGATGATGAAGTTCAGGAACTTCTCCGCGAAGGCCGGGTCGAGTTTGGCGTTCTCGGCGAGCAGGCGCAGCCGGGCGATCTGCCGGGCCTCGCGGGACGGGTCGGCGGGCGGCAGCTGGTGCTGTGCCTTGAGCCGGCCGACCTGCTGGGTGGCCTTGAAACGCTCGGCGAGCATGTGGACGACGGCCGCGTCGATGTTGTCGATGCTGTCACGCAGCCGGTCCAGTTCCTGGCGGACCTCGGGGTCGATGGCACCGGTGCCGGTGTTGCTGGTCGTCATGAGGGCCAACCCTATGCGCTGCGCGGGCCGCGTCGACGGGGTGTCCGAGGACTGGATCAGCGGCGGATCGCCGGGGTCGGGGACGCGGTCGCTCCAGCCGCCGGGCACGGTGCGGCCCTGCCGGGCGCGGAAGCGTACGGGGGCGAGGCCGACGCGCCGGGTGAACAGCCGGGAGAAGTAGGCGGGGTCGTCGTAGCCGACGCGGCGGGCGACGGCGGCAACGGGCAGCTCGGTGGTGGCGAGGAGTTCCTTGGCGCGGCCGAGGCGGATGCCGAGCAGGTAGTCCTTGGGGCTGCAGCCGGCCGCCCGGCGGACCGCGCCGCGCAGCTCGGCGGTGGTCATGCCGTGCCGGGCGGCGTGGTCGGCGACGCTCATCGGGGTGCAGGCGTCCCGGGCCAGGGCGGCGAGCACCTGGTCGCCGCCCCGGGCGAGGTCGGCGCGGGCGCGGCGCAGGGCGACGAGGAGTTCGTGCACGGCGGCCGCGGTCTCGGCCTGGAGCAGGGGGTTGCCGGGGCGGGCGGCGCGGGCGATGCGGGCGATGACGGCGCGCGGGCCGGAGGCGTCGGCGAGCGGGGTCACGGGCCGGTCGGGGTCGATGTAGCCGAGTTCGCGGTAGGCGGCCGTGGCGGGCCCGGTGAAGTCCACGAAGCCCTCGTCCCAGCCGGTGTCCGGGTCGGGCGCGTAGTGGTGGGGCACGCCGGGGGTGAGCCACAGCAGCGCGGGCGCGGTGACCGTCGTGCGGCGGCCGTCGGCGCCCCGGTACCAGCCGCCGCCGGAGCTGATCACCACGGCCACGTGGTGGTCGAGGGTGCGCGGGCCGACGGTGGGCAGCGCGCCGTGCTGGAGGCCGACGCCGAGGCAGACCAGGCCGAGGCGGTGGTGGGCGGGGCCGGGGCTGAAGAACCGCATCCAGGTCCGGTACATCGGCGCTCCTCCCGGCGGGCTGTGCGGCGCGGTTTTGTCCAAGCAGCGCCGATCTTCGTCCATGGCGCCGGGTGCCGGAAGGGGGCGAGGCTGGGGCGGACGCAGGAGGCCGCGGCGGGGAGGGCGCTTGAGCGAGTTCACGGTGGGGGAATCGGGGTTCCGGGTGGACGGGCGCCCGGTGCGGCTGCTGTCCGGGGCGCTGCACTACTTCCGGGTGCAGGAGGCCCAGTGGGGGCACCGGCTGGCCGTGCTGCGGGCGATGGGCCTGAACTGCGTGGAGACGTACGTCCCGTGGAACCTGCACGAGCCGCGCCCGGGGTCCTTCCGGGACGTGGAGGCGGTCGGCCGGTTCCTGGACGCGGTCGGCGCGGCGGGGATGCGGGCGATCGTGCGGCCGGGTCCGTACATCTGTGCCGAGTGGGAGAACGGCGGGCTTCCGGCGTGGCTCACGGGCGAGGTGGGCACGCGCGCGCGTACGCGTGACGCGCGCTATCTGGCCCGGGTGCGCACCTGGTTCGCCCGGCTGCTGCGCGAGATCGTGCCCCGCCAGAGCGACCGGGGCGGCCCGGTGGTCCTGGTCCAGGTGGAGAACGAGTACGGCAGCTACGGCAGCGACACCGGCTATCTGGAGGAGCTGGCCGGTCTGCTGCGCGCCGAGGGGGTCACCGCGGCGCTGTGCACGTCGGACGGTCCGGAGGACCACATGCTGACCGGGGGTTCGCTGCCGGGGGTGCTCGCCACGGTGAATTTCGGATCCCACGCGCGCGTGGCGTTCGACACGCTGCGCCGGCACCGCCGGGAGGGTCCGCTGATGTGCATGGAGTTCTGGTGCGGCTGGTTCGACCACTGGGCGGGCGGGCACGCCGTACGGGATCCGGCCGAGGCCGCCGGGGCGCTGCGGGAGATCCTGGAGTGCGGGGCGTCGGTGAACCTCTACATGGCGCACGGCGGGACGAGTTTCGGGGGCTGGGCGGGCGCCAACCGGGGCGGCGCGTTGCACGAGGGCCCGCTGGAGCCGGACGTGACCTCCTACGACTACGACGCGCCGGTGGACGAGTACGGCCGCCCCACGGAGAAGTTCCGGTACTTCCGCGAGGTGCTGGCCGGGTATGCGCCGGGTCCGCTGCCCGGGTTGCCGCCGCCGCCCGCCGTGCTGGGCGCCCCGGCCGAGGCCGTGCTCACCGGCTGGGCGCCTCTGGCGGGGGTGCTCGGGGCGCTGGGCGGGCCCGAGTCGGTCACGCCGGTGCCGCCGTCGTTCGAGGAGCTGGGGATCACCCGGGGCCTGGTCCGTTACGCGGTCGAGGTGCCCGGCCCGCGCCGTCCGTACCCGCTGACCGTGCGCGGGCTGCGCGACCTCGCCGTGGTGTACGTCGACGGGGAGCGGGCCGGGGTGCTCACGGAGGCGGAGCCGCGGCTGGCGGCGCCGGTCGCGGGGCACGCGCGCGTGGAGCTGTGGGTGGAGTCCCTGGGGCGGGTGAACTACGGGCCCCGGCTCGGGGAGCCGAAGGGGATCACCGGCGGCGTCCTGCACGAGCGGCAGTATCTGCACGGGGTACGGGCGCGGGGGCTCGATCTGGACGCGTTCGCCGACGGTGTGGCCGCGGTGCCCTTCGGCGCGCCGCCCGGCAGGCACGCGGCGGGGCTGTACCGGGGCTCGGTCACGGTCTCGGGGGCCGGGGACGCCCGGCTGGAGCTGCCCGGCCGGACCCGCGGGTTCGTCTGGATCAACCGCTTCAACCTGGGCCGTTTCTGGTCGGCGGGGCCCCAGCGGTCGCTGTACGTGCCCGGGCCGGTGCTGCGGGAGGGCGGGAACGAGGTGTGGGTGCTGGACCTGGACGAAGGCCGGCCGGACGCGCCGGCTCCGCGTTTGCTGCCGGTGTGAGGGCCGCGCGGGCGCGGCCCGTCCCCAGGTCGCCACGCTCCAGTCCCGCGTCGCGGAGTGAGGGCCGCGCGGGCGCCGCCCGTCCGGCCGGAAGCCTTCGGCTCCCTTGGGAAAAGGGCCGTTCACCGGGCCCCGCGTACGGTTTCGCCGGGGCCCCTCCCGCCTACAGTGGAGGGGAGTTCCGGCGGCTTCAGGGGGTGCCGACATGGCCGACGGCGGACCGGTCGAGCACGGCTACCCGCACCTGGAGACGGTGCGGGCCGCCGTCACCGCGCTGTACCGGCGGCTGTCCCGGGACACCATCGAGACGTTCTCGGCCAGTGTGGCCCCCGCCGACGTGGCCTTCCGCGACACGGACGACCTGTATCTGGGCGCGCAGCGGGTGGCCCGGGAGATCGTGCGGCACTTCCGGCTGCCGGACGCGCGGCTGATCGTCGGCTTCCGGGAGATGACCCACGCGGCGAACGTCGAACTGGCGGCGGGCCCCGAGTACTTCGTCGAGCTGAACGACCGGTTCCGCTCCCATCGCGCCGACATCGGCGCGGCCCTCGCCCACGAGGTGGCGCACGTCTATCTGCACCGCCTGGACCTCGCCTTCCCCACCACGGCGGAGAACGAGATCCTGACGGACACGGCGACGGCCTACCTGGGCGCGGGCTGGCTGCTGCTGGACGCCTACCGGGAGGACGCGGTCTCCTCCCAGAAGCTGGGGTATCTCACCCCGGAGGAGTTCGGTTACGTCCTGGCCAAGCGGGCGCTGCTGTTCGGCGAGGACCCGTCCCCGTGGTTCACCAGCCCGCAGGCCTACACCGCCTACGTCAAGGGCAGGGACCGGGCCCGCCGGGACGGGCGGCAGCCGCCGCTGGCCGCCGCCGGCTGGGCGGGCCGCCGCAGGTACGCCCACGACCGCCGGCACGCCGGCGCCGGCCCGCCGGGCACGCCGTACGCCTTCGCCGCCGACCCCGCCGGCCGGCTCCGGGTCTCCTTCCCCTGCCCCACCTGCCACCAGCGGATCAGGGTGCCGGTACAGGGGCGGGTACGGGCGCGGTGCGGGTTGTGCCGGACGGTGCTGGAGTGCGATACGTAGCCCTCCTCGCAGGTCCGAAGTGCTACGAGCGGGATCGGCTACGTCCCGTACACCCGTCCCGGCGGCTCCGCCTGGGCCAGCAGTCTCCGGGCCGCCTCCCCCGCCCCGGCCGGTGTCCAGCGGGCGCCCCTGTCGGCGGTGGGGCCGGGGCGCCAGCCCTCCATGACGGTGATCCGGCCGCCCTCCGCCTCGAACACCCGGCCGGTCACCCCGGCGCTCCCGGCCGAGCCGAGCCAGACCACGAGCGGGGAGACGTTCTCGGGTGCCATGGCGTCGAAACCGCCGGCCGGCGCCGCCATGGCCGCGGCGAAGACACGTTCCGTCATGCGGGTCCGGGCGGCCGGGGCGACGGCGTTGACCTGGACGCCGTAGCGGGCCAGTTCGGCCGCCGCGACGAGCGTGAGGCCGATGATCCCGGCCTTGGCGGCGCTGTAGTTGGCCTGCCCGACCGAGCCCAGCAGACCGGCCCCGCTGCTGGTGTGGACGACCCGGGCGACGGGGGTGCGCCCGGCCCGGGCCTCGGCCCGCCAGTGGCCGGCGGCGTGCCGGAGCGGCAGGAAGTGACCCTTGAGGTGGACGCGGAGCACGGCGTCCCAGTCGTCCTCGGCGAGGTTGACCAGCATGCGGTCGCGCAGGAACCCGGCGTTGCTGACCAGGGTGTCGAGCCGGCCGTAGGTCTCGACGGCGGTACGGACCAAACCGGCCGCGCCCGCGCCGGTGGCGATGTCGGCGGCGTGCGCCACCGCCTCGCCGCCCGCCGCCCGGATCTCGGCCACGACGGCGTCCGCCGGGTTCCGGGT
This sequence comes from Streptomyces sp. SudanB182_2057, assembly GCF_964272715.1. Classification (NCBI taxonomy): domain Bacteria; kingdom Bacillati; phylum Actinomycetota; class Actinomycetes; order Kitasatosporales; family Streptomycetaceae; genus Streptomyces; species Streptomyces sp. SudanB182_2057. The sequence continues at coordinate 6,140,535 of NZ_OZ186798.1, read as the reverse complement.
GTCCGGCGCGCCGTCCAGCGCCACACCGAGGTCGTTGACGACGACCCGGGCGCCCTCGGCGGCGAAGGCGAGGGCATGGGCCCGGCCGAGCCCCCGGCCGGCCCCGGTGACAGCGACGACCCGGCCCGCGCAGATACCGCTCATCTCAGCCGTCCTTCCGGGGAGTCGGTACGGGTACGTGGGGCGCGGCGGCGTCCAGGAACGCGGGCCGTTCCCCGCCGCCGTGCACGTGCAGGCTGGCCCCGCTGATGTACGCGGCGGCGTCGGAGGCGAGGAACACGGCGGCGGCGCCGACGTCGGCGGGGAGCGCGAGCCGGCCCAGCGGGACGGTGCGGGCGACGGCGGCCGTCCCGTCGGGGCCGCCGTAGTGAAGGTGGGCGAGCTCGGTGTGGACCATGCCGACCACGAGCGTGTTGACCCGGACCTCCGGCGCCCACTCCACGGCCATGGACGCGGCCAGGCTGGCGAGTCCCGCCTTGGCCGCGCCGTAGGCGGCCGAGCCGGGCGAGGGACGGGTCCCGCTGACGCTGCCGATCATCAGAACCGAGCCCCTGCTGCGCCGGAGGTGGTCGTAGGCGGCGAGGGACGCGGTCAGCGGGGTGATCAGGTTCAGCTCGACGACCTTGGCGTGCCGTTCGGCGCCGGCGTCGGCGAGGCGCCGGTGGGGCGTGCCGCCGGCGTTGTTGACCAGTACGTCGAGGCGGGGCAGTCCGGCGAAGAAGGCGCGGACGGCGGGCGGGTCGCGCAGGTCCAGCGGGACGAAGCCGACGCCGGGCACGGGCCGGTCGGGGGGCCGGCGGGCGCAGGCCAGGACGTGGGCGCCCGCCTCGGCGAAGGCCCGCGCGATTCCGGCGCCCACGCCGCGGGTGCCGCCGGTGACCACGACCGTGCCGCCGGTGACCGCGACCGTGCCGCCGGTGGCGACGACCGGGCCGCCGCGCGGCGAGCCGTCCGCAGGGCGGTTGCCCGCAGGACAGTCGCCCGCGGGCCGCTGGTCCGCAGGGCCCTGGTCCGCAGGGCCCTGGTCCGCAGGCCGGTTGTCCACAGGGGGGTTATCCACAGGGCCTCCCGCTGGTCCGCGTCGGCTGCTAGCTTCGAAGCCATCGCACCTAACAAATGTTTGGTGGAAAGGTAGCTGATGCGTCCATGGGTGTCTCCTGTTCGTCCCCGGAAAAGGGGATTTCCGTAGTCACCGTCGACTTCCCGCCGGTCAACGCCCTGCCGGTGCGAGGCTGGTTCGCCCTGGCCGACGCCGTGCGCGAGGCCGGCCGGGACCCGGGGACCCGCTGTGTGCTGCTGGCCGCCGAGGGCCGCGGGTTCAACGCGGGCGTGGACATCAAGGAGATACAGGCGGCCGGGCAGCAGGCCCTGATCGGCGCCAACCAGGGCTGCGCGGAGGCGTTCGCGGCGGTCTACGAATGCGGGACACCGGTCGTCGCGGCCGTCCAGGGCTTCTGCCTGGGCGGCGGGATCGGCCTGGTGGGCAACGCGGACGCGGTGGTGGCGAGCGAGGACGCCTTCTTCGGGCTGCCCGAGCTGGACCGGGGCGCGCTGGGCGCGGCGACCCATCTGGCCCGGCTGGTCCCGCAGCACCTGATGCGCACGCTGTATTTCACCGGGCGCACGGTGAGCGCCGCCGAACTGCACGGGCACGGCTCGGTGTGGCGGGTGGTGCCGCGCGCGGAGTTGCCGGGGGCGGCGCTGGGGCTGGCGCGGGAGATCGCCGCGAAGGACGGCGGGCTGCTGCGCATGGCCAAGGCCGCGATCAACGGCATCGACCCGGTCGACGTGCGCCGCAGTTACCGCTTCGAGCAGGGCTTCACCTTCGAGGCCGGCCTCAGCGGCCTGGCCGGCCGGATCCGCGACACGTTCGGGAAGCAGGGAAAGGAGGGGGCGTAGATGGGCGACAAGACGATGACCGCCGAGGAGGCGGTGTCCCGGCTGGCGAGCGGCATGACCCTCGGCATCGGCGGCTGGGGCTCCCGGCGCAAGCCGATGGCGCTGGTCCGGGCGCTGCTGCGGTCCGGCATCGGCGATCTCACGGTCGTCTCCTACGGCGGCCCGGACGTCGGCATGCTGGCCGCCGCCGGCCGGATCCGCAAGCTGGTCACGGCCTTCGTCACCCTGGACTCCATCGCGCTGGAACCGCACTACCGGGCGGCTCGCGAGCACGGGGGCCTGGAGCTGACCGAGATCGACGAGGGGATGTTCCTGTCCGGGCTGCGGGCGGCGGCGCAGCGGCTGCCGTTCCTGCCGGTGCGGGCGGGCATCGGCTCGGACGTCATGCGGGTCAACCCGGGCCTGAGAACGGTGACGTCGCCGTACGCGGACGGGGAGACGCTGGTGGCGATGCCGGCGCTGCGGCTGGACGCGGCCCTGGTGCACGTCAACCGCGCCGACCGGCTGGGCAACGGGCAGTACCTGGGCCCGGACCCGTACTTCGACGACCTGTTCTGCGAGGCGGCGGACGCGGCCTACGTCTCCTGCGAACGGATCGTGGACACCGCGGAGTTGACGAAGGCGGCCGGGCCGCGGTCGCTGCTGCTCAAACGGCTCGCGGTGACCGGTGTGGTGGAGGCACCCGAGGGAGCCCACTTCACGTCCTGCGCACCGGAGTACGGCAGGGACGAGGAGTTCCAGCGGTGGTACGCGGCCACGCCCTGGCCGGACTTCGCCGGCCGCTTCCTCGGCGCCGACGAGGCGGCGTACCGGGCGGCGGTCGGCACGTGGCGGACGGAGCAGGAGCGATGAGGGCCACCCGCGCCGAGTACTGCGTGATCGCCTGCGCCGAGGCCTGGCGCGGCGCGGGCGAGGTGCTGGCCTCCCCGATGGGCCTGATCCCGTCGCTGGGCGCGCGGCTGGCCCGGCTGACCTTCGCGCCGGACCTGCTGCTGACCGACGGCGAGGCGCTGCTGGTCCGGCCGGACGGCACCCCGGAGGGCTGGCTGCCCTACCGGCAGCACCTGGAGCTGGTGGCGGGCGGCCGGCGGCACGTGATGATGGGCGCGAGCCAGCTCGACCGGTACGGCAACCAGAACATCTCCTGCGTCGGCGACTGGGCCCGCCCGCGCAGACAATTGCTCGGGGTGCGCGGGGCTCCGCTCAACACGCTGAACAATCCGACGAGTTACTGGGTGCCGAGACATTCCCGGCGGGTGTTCGTGGAGCGGGTGGACATGGTGTGCGGGGTCGGGTACGACCGGGCGGCCGGCCTGGGCGGCACGGCCCGGTACCACCGCGTCGCCCGGGTGGTCACCGACCTCGCCGTCCTGGACTTCGCCACCCCCGACCACTCCATGCGGCTGGTCTCGGTGCATCCGGGGGTGACCGTCCGGCAGGTCCGGGAGGCGACGGGTTTCCCCCTGACCGTCCCGGCCGGCGTCCCGCCCACCCGCGACCCCGAGGCGGCGGAACTACGCCTGATCCGCGAGGTACTGGACCCGGCGGGCGCCCGGTCCCGCGAGGTACCGGAGGGCACGGCGGCTGACGCGGACCGGCACCGGGCCGGGGGGCGGAGCTGATGGAGACGGCGCTGACCCGGCTGGTCGGGGTCCGGTATCCGATCGTGCAGACCGGGATGGGGTGGGTGGCCGGACCGCGCCTGGTGTCGGCGGCGGCGAACGCCGGTGCCCTCGGCGTCCTGGCGTCCGCGACGATGCCGCTCGACCGGCTCCGGGAGGCGATACGGGAGGTCAGGTCCCGCACCGGGGCGCCGTTCGGGGTGAACTTGCGGGCCGACGCGGGCGACGCGGCCGACCGGGTCCGGATCCTGCTGGAGGAGGGGGTCCGGGTGGCCTCCTTCGCCCTGGCCCCCTCCCCCGGGCTGATCGCGGAGCTGAAGGCGGCGGGAGTGGTGGTGATCCCGTCCGTCGGGGCTCTGCGGCACGCCGAGAAGGTGGCGGCCTGGGGCGCGGACGCGGTGCTGGTGCAGGGCGGCGAGGGCGGCGGGCACACCGGCGAGGTGGCGACGAGCGTGCTGCTGCCGCAGGTGGTGGACGCGGTGCGGATCCCGGTCGTGGCGGCGGGCGGCTTCTTCGACGGGCGGGGCCTGGTGGCGGCGCTGGCGTACGGGGCGGCCGGGGTGGCGATGGGCACGCGGTTCCTGCTCACCTCCGACTCCACGGTGCCGGACGCGGTGAAGGCCCGGTATCTGGCGGCGACGGTCCGGGATGTCACGGTGACCCGCGCGGTGGACGGCCTGCCGCACCGGATGCTGCGCTCGGACCTGGTGGCGGCGCTGGAGCGGTCGGGCCGGATCCGCGCCCTCGCCCACGCGGTGCGGCGGGCGGCCGGCTTCCGGCGGCTGTCGGGGCTCACCTGGCGGCAGCTGCTCCGGGACGGCCTCGCCCTCCGGCGCGGCAAGGACCTGTCCTGGAGTCAGACGCTGCTGGCGGCCAACACGCCGATGCTGTTGAAGTCGGCGATGGTGGACGGCCGTACGGATCTGGGGGTGATGGCGGCCGGGCAGGTCGCCGGGGTGATCGGCGACCTGCCGTCGTGCGCGGAGCTGGTGGAGCGGATCATGAGGGAGGCGGAGGAGGTGCTGACCGGACTGGAGAAGCTGAGGGGCGCTCGGTGATCCGGGCGCGGACGGGCTCCGGGCGCCCGGTCACAGCCGTTCGATGATCGTCACGTTGGCCTGGCCGCCGCCCTCGCACATGGTCTGGAGGCCGTACCGGCCGCCGGTGCGCTCCAGTTCGTGCAGCAGGGTCGTCATCAGGCGGGCGCCGGTCGCGCCGAGCGGGTGGCCGAGGGCGATCGCGCCCCCGTTGACGTTGACCTTGTCGGGGTCGGCGCCGGTCTCCTTCAGCCAGGCGAGGACGACCGGGGCGAATGCCTCGTTGATCTCCACGAGGTCGATGGCGTCGATGGTCAGGCCGGTCTTCTTCAGGGCGTGCGCGGTGGCCGGGATGGGCGCGGTGAGCATGCGGATGGGGTCCTCGCCGCGCGCGGAGAGGTGGTGGACGCGGGCGCGCGGGCGCAGCCCGTGGTCGCGTACGGCGCGCTCGGAGGCGATCAGCAGGGCCGCGGCCCCGTCGGAGACCTGGGAGGAGCAGGCCGCGGTGATGGTGCCGCCGTCGAGGACGGGCCGGAGCGCGGCCATTTTCTCCAGGGAGGTGTCCCGGCGCGGTCCCTCGTCCACGGTGACCCGGCCGTGGGGGACGGTCTCGCGGACGAAGCGGCCGGTGTCGATGGCGCGCAGCGCCCGCCGGTGCGAGCGCAGGGCCCACTCCTCCTGTTCCGCGCGGGAGATGCCCCACTGGGCGGCGATCGTCTCGGCGCCGGCGAACTGGTTGACGGGCCGGTCGCCGTAGCGGGCGCGCCAGCCGGTGCTGCCGTGGAAGGGGCCGTCGGTCAGGCCGAGCGGGACGGCCGCCTGCCGGGAGGCGTAGGCGATGGGGACCTGGGACATGTTCTGCACTCCGCCCGCGACCACCAGGTCCTGGGTGCCGGAGAGCACGGCCTGCGCGGCGAAGTGCACCGCCTGCTGGGAGGAGCCGCACTGCCGGTCGACGGTCACGCCGGGCACCTCCTCGGGCAGTCCGGCGGCCAGCCAGCAGGTGCGGGCTATGTCCCCGGCCTGCGGGCCCACCGTGTCCAGGCAGCCGAAGACCACGTCGTCCACGGCGGCCGGGTCGATCCCGGAGCGTTCCATCAGCGCGGTCAGCACCCCGGCGCCCAGGTCGGCCGGGTGGACCGCGCTGAGTCCTCCCCCGCGCCGTCCGACGGGCGCGCGGACCGCTTCGACGATGTAGGCCTCTGCCATGGCAACTCCCTGCTGGAAAGGGGCTATTCGCGTACGGCGATCCCGTCCAGCACCATCGACAGGTACTGGCGGGCGATCTCCTCGGGGCTGTGCTTGCCGCCGGGCCGGTACCAGGAGGCGGCGACCCACACGGTGTCCCGTACGAACCGGTAGGTGAGCCGGATGTCCAGGTCCGCGCGGAAGACCCGCTCGGCGACCCCGCGTTCGAGCGTGCTGAGCCACGCCTTCTCGAACCGGCGCTGGGACTCGGCGAGGAAGGCGAACCGGTCCTGGGTGACGAGCTGCCGGCTCTCCTTCTGGTAGATCGCGACGGCGGCGCGGTGCCGGTCGATCTCCCGGAAGGATTCGGTGACCAGGGCCTCGAGGGTCTCGCGGGGCCCCAGCCGGGAGGCGAGGACGGTGTCGTAGCCGTCCCACAGCTCGTCGAGGAAGGTCCGCAGGATCTCCTCGAGCATCGACTCCTTGGAGTCGAAGTGGTAGTAGAGGCTGCCCGCGAGGATTCCGGCGTGGTCGGCGATCCGGCGGACGGTGGTGGCGTTGTAGCCGTGCTCGGCGAAGACCTCGGCAGCGGTGCTGAGGAGCTCGCCGCGCCGGGCCGCTGCCGCGGTCACCTGGGGTTTTTTCTTGGTCGGCACGCACCCATTGTGATCTGCTCCGGCCGTCAGGCGTGCTGGCTGCTGACGGCGACGACCTCGCCGGTCATGTAGGAGGAGTAGCCGGAGGCGAGGAAGACGATCACGTTGGCCACCTCCCAGGTCCGGGCGGGCCGGCCGAATGCCTCCCGTTCGGTCAGCTCGGCGAGCAGGCCGGGGGTGGTGACCTTCTCCAGGTGGGGGTGGAGGGCGAGGCTGGGCGCGACCGCGTTGACGCGGACGCCGAACGCGGCGGCCTCGACGGCGGCGCACCGGGTCAGCGCCATCACCCCGGCCTTGGCGGCGGCGTAGTGGGCCTGTCCGGCCTGGGCGCGCCAGCCGAGGACGGAGGCGTTGTTGACGATGACTCCGCCGCCGGTCGCGCGCATCGCGCGCAGGGCGGCGCGGGTGCAGCGGAAGGTGCCGCCGAGGGTGACGTCCAGGACGCGGGACCACTCCTCGTCGGTCATGTCGGCGAGGTCCGAGGTGCCGCCGAGCCCGGCGTTGTTCACGACGACGTCCAGCCGGCCGTGCGCGGCCGCGGCCGTCTCGAACAGCGCCCGCACCTGGGCGTCGTCGGTGACGTCGCAGGGCGTCGCGGTGACCGCGCCGGGGAACTCCCGGCCCAGTTCCCGCTCGTGCTCCTCGAGGCGGCGCGGGTGGGCGTCGCTGATCAGCACCCGTGCGCCCTCCTCCAGCAGACGGCGGGCGGTGGCCGCGCCGATGCCGGTGCCGGCCGCGGCGGTGACGACGGCGGTGCGGCCGCGGAGCAGTCCGTGCCCGGGGACGTAGGCCGGGCTCTCGACGCCTGTCATAGGGCCACGCTAACCTACCAAACACTTGTTAGGGAAGGGTGGTGACGGGCGGTGGACCTGTCGTTCTCCACGGCGGACGAGGAGTTCCGCGCCGAGGCCCGGGCATGGCTGGCGGCGCATGTGCCGCGCACCCCGTTGCCGTCCCTGGAGACGGCGGAGGGCTTCGCGGCCCACCGCGCCTGGGAGGCCGAACTGGCCGCGGACCGCTGGTCGGTGGTGTCGTGGCCGGAGCGGTACGGCGGGCGGGACGCCGGGCTGCTGCGGTGGCTGGTGTTCGAGGAGGAGTACTGGGCGGCGGGCGCGCCGGGCCGGGTGGGGCAGAACGGGATCAGCCTGCTGGCGCCGACGCTGTTCGCGTACGGCAGCGAGGAGCAGCGCGCGCGGGTGCTGCCGCCGATGGCCACCGGCGAGGTGGTGTGGGCGCAGGCCTGGTCCGAGCCGGAGGCGGGCTCGGACCTGGCCGCGCTGGCCTCCCGGGCGGTGCGGACGGACGGCGGCTGGCTGCTGACCGGGCAGAAGACCTGGTCCTCGCGGGCCGCGTTCGCCGACCGGGCCTTTGGCCTGTTCCGCAGCGACCCGGCAACGCCGGAGCCGCACCAGGGGCTCACGTATCTGATGTTCGACCTCGGGGCCCCCGGGGTGACGGTCCGTCCGATCGGCCGGCTGGACGGCAGACCGGCGTTCGCGGAGGTGTTCCTGGACGAGGTGTTCGTCCCGGACGGGGACGTGATCGGCGAGCCGGGGCAGGGCTGGCGGATCGCGATGTCCACGGCGGGCGACGAGCGCGGGCTGACCCTGCGTTCCCCGGGCCGCTTCCTGGCCGCCGCCGCGCGGCTGCGGGAGCTGTGGCAGGCCCAGGGCTCGCCCGCGCACGCCCGGGCCCGGGTGGCCGGTGCCCTGACCGGGGCGCGCGCCTACCAGCTGTTCGCCTACGCCGCCGTCTCCCGCCTGCTGGAGGGCGCCCGGCTCGGGCCGGAGTCCAGCATGAACAAGCTGTTCTGGTCCGAGCTGGACCTGGCGCTGCACGAGACGGCGCTGGACCTGCTGGGCCCGGAGGGCGAACTCGCCGACGGCGCCTGGGCGGAGGGGTATGTCTTCGCCCTGGCCGGGCCGGTCTACGCGGGCACGAACGAGATCCAGCGGGACATCGTCGCCGAGCGGCTGCTCGGCCTGCCGAAGGGACGCCGCTGATGCGCTTCCTCCCTGACGCGGGGCAGCGGGCGTTCGCCGGTTCGCTGCACGCGCTGCTGTCCGCCGCCGGTACCCCGGCGGTGGCCCGGGACTGGGCCCGCGGCGACCACGCGCGCGGGCGCGCGCTGTGGTCGCGGATCGCCGGGGCGGGGGTGTTCGGGCTCGCGGTGGCGGAGGAGTACGGCGGGGCGGGGCCGCATCCGGTGGAACTGGCGCTGGCCTTCGTGGAGCTGGGGCGGCACGCGGTGCCCGGTCCGCTGGCGGAGACGGTCGGGGCGGCCGTGCTCCTCGCCGGTTCCGCGCCGGCCCGGCGCTTCCTGCCCGGGCTGGCGGCCGGGACGGATCTGGCGACGGTGGCGGCGCCCGGCGGCTGGGCCGTCGACGGCGACGCGGCCTCGGTGCGGCTGCGCCCGGCGCCCGAGGGGCTGTATCTGTCCACGGCGCCGCCCGGCCCGGTGCGCCGTTCACTGGACCCGGCCCGCCGGCTGACCCGGCTCGCGCCCGCCGGTGAACTCCTGCGCGCCGACCCGCCGTACGACCGGGCACTGCTGTGGACCCGGCTGGCCACCGCCGCGCAGGCCCTCGGCGTGGGGCTGGCGCTGCTCGACCGGACGGTGGACCACGTGCGCGCACGCACCCAGTTCGGCGTGCCCGTCGGCTCCTTCCAGGCCGTCAAGCACCGCCTGGCCGACGCGCGGACCGCCCTGGAGTTCGCCCGCCCCCTGGTGTTCGGCGCGGCGATATCCCTGTGCCCGGCGGAGGTGGCCGCCGCCAAACTGGCCGCGGGCGAGGCGGCGTACACGACGGCGCGGACGGCGCTGCACCTGCACGGCGCGATCGGGTACACGGCGGAGTACGACCTGTCCCTGTGGCTGACCAAGGCCCGGGCACTGCGCTCGGCGTGGGGCACGCCCGAGGAGTGCCGGGACCTGGTGCTCACCCAGGGGCTCTAGGCGCTGGTCAGCAGCCGGGTCAGCGAGGCGCGGGAGCCCTCCAGGCGGGCGATGCGCTCCTCGATGCCCTGCAACTGCTCGACCAGCACCGGGGTCAGGCACGGCTCGACCTCGGCCTCGCTGCCGCACACGCAGTCCAGGACCTCGCGGATGACCCGGGTGGGCAGTCCGGCGTCGAGGAGGGCGCGGATCCGGCGTACGGTCCGGGGGGCGCCGTCGTCGTACACGCGCTGCCCGCCGGGGGTGCGGCCGGCGACGAGCAGGCCCTGCTCCTCGTAGTACCGCAGCAGCCGGACGCTCACGCCGGTCGTACGGGCCAGCTCCCCGATCCTCACTGTGAACCCCCTCACATCCGCTTGAAGCTCACATCCATGTCAGCTCCTAGCGTCACAGCCATGACGAACCCGACTGTATTCCGTATCGGTGGCGACCTGGAGGTCCGGCGGATCGGCTACGGCGCGATGCGCCTGGCGAACGCCCCGCACGAGCGGTCCGGCATGACCGCGCCCATCTGGACCGCCCCCACCGACCGCGCCGACGCCGTACGGCTGCTGCGCCGGGCCGCCGAGCTGGGCGTGACCCTGTTCGACACCGCCGACGCCTACGCGCTGGGCGCCAACGAGGAGTTGCTGGCCGAGGCGCTGCACCCGTACCGCGACGGCGTCGTGATCGCCACCAAGGCGGGTGTGCTGCGGCCGAGCCCGACGGAGTGGATCACCCACGGGCACCCGGCGTACCTGCGGCAGCAGGCCGAGCTGAGCCTGCGCCGGCTGCGCACCGACCGCATCGACCTGTTCCAGCTGCACCGCATCGACCCCGACTATCCGCTCGCGGACCAGATCGGCGCCCTCAAGCAGCTCCAGGAGGAGGGGAAGGTACGGCACATCGGGCTGTCGGAGGTGTCGGTGGCGGAGCTGACCGCCGCCTCGGCCGTCGCGCCGGTCGCCAGTGTGCAGAACGTGTACAACCTGGCCGCCCGCGGCCACGACCCGGTGATCGACCACACCGCACAGGCGGGCATCGCCTTCCTGCCGTACTTCCCGGTCGCCATGGGCGCGCACGCGGCCGACGGCGGGCCGCTCGCCGCCGTCGCCGCCGAACTCGGCGTCACCCGCGCGCAGACCGCCCTGGCCTGGCTGGTGCACCGCGCGCCGAACATCGTCCCGATCCCCGGCACCTCCTCCCCCGCCCACCTGGCGGAGAACGTCGCCGCGCTCGGGCTCACCCTCACCGAGGAGCAGTTCCGGCGGATCGACGCGGGCGCGTGACGCCCGGGCGGGGACATGCAACGACGCCTGCCCAGTGTCCGGTCGGGGACAGGCGGGCAGGCGCCGTCTGTGTTCCGTACGCCTTTGTACGTCACGTGTGTGCGGACCCGGAGGTCCGGTGGGTCGCGCGTCAGACCGCCAGGGCGCGGTCCGTCGGGCGGATCGGGGCCGGCAGGTCGCTGGCCCCGGTCAGGTAGCGGTCGACTCCGCGGGCGGCCGAGCGGCCCTCCGCGATCGCCCAGACGATGAGGGACTGGCCGCGGCCGGCGTCACCGGCGACGAACACACCCGGCACGTTGGTCTGGAAGTCGGCGTCGCGGGCGATGTTACCCCGTTCGTCGAGGTCTAGACCAAACTGCTCGACCAGGCCGTTCTCCCGGTCGGTGCCGGTGAAGCCCATGGCGAGGGTGACCAGCTGGGCCGGGATCCTCCGCTCGGTGCCGGGCTTCGGGGTCAGCTTGCCGTCGATGAACTCCACCTCGGTGAGGTGCAGCCACTGGACGTTGCCGTCCTCGTCGCCCTCGAAGTGGGTGGTGGAGACGGAGTAGATCCGCTCGCCGCCCTCCTCGTGGGCCGAGGTGACCTTGTAGAGCATCGGGAAGGTCGGCCAGGGCTGGGCGACCGGGTGCCGCTCGTCGTTCGGGCGGGGCATGATCTCCAGCTGGGTGACGGAGGCCGCGCCCTGCCGGTGGGCGGTGCCGACGCAGTCCGCGCCGGTGTCGCCGCCGCCGATGACGACGACGTGCTTGCCCTCGGCGGAGACGGGCGGCGCCACGTAGTCGCCCTCCTGCACCTTGTTGGCCAGGGGCAGGTACTCCATGGCCTGGTAGACGCCCTTCAGCTCCCGGCCGGGAACGGGAAGGTCGCGGGCGGTCGTGGCACCGGCGGCGATCACGATCGCGTCGTAGCGCTTCTTCAGGTCGGTCGCCTTGATGTCGCGGCCGATCTCCACGCCGGTGCGGAACCGGGTGCCCTCCGCGCGCATCTGCTCGATACGGCGGTTGATGTGCCGCTTCTCCATCTTGAACTCGGGGATGCCGTACCGCAGGAGGCCCCCGACGCGGTCCGCGCGCTCGTAGACGGCGACCGTGTGGCCGGCCCGGGTGAGCTGCTGGGCGGCGGCGAGGCCCGCCGGGCCCGAGCCGATGACCGCGACGGTCTTGCCGGACAGGCGCTCGGGGACCTGCGGGGCGACGTCCCCGGTCTCCCACGCCTTGTCGATGATCGAGACCTCGACGTTCTTGATGGTGACCGGCGGCTGGTTGATGCCCAGCACGCACGCCGACTCGCACGGGGCCGGGCAGAGCCGGCCGGTGAACTCCGGGAAGTTGTTGGTGGCGTGCAGCCGCTCGGAGGCGGCGGCCCAGTCCTCGCGGTAGGCGTAGTCGTTCCACTCAGGGATCAGGTTCCCCAGCGGACAGCCGTTGTGGCAGAACGGGATGCCGCAGTCCATGCAGCGGCTGGCCTGCTTGCTGATGATCGGCAGCAGGGAGCCGGGGACGTAGACCTCGTTCCAGTCCTTGACCCGCTCGGCGACGGGGCGGGTCTCGGCGACCTCGCGGCCGTGGTTCAGGAAGCCCTTCGGGTCAGCCATTGCTCGCCGCCTCCATCATCTTCTCGGTGACCTCGGTCTCGGAGAGACCGGCTCGCTCGGCGGCGTCCTTGGCGGCGAGCACTGCCTTGTACGTGCTGGGGATGATCTTGCTGAAGCGCTCCACGGCCGTGTCCCAGTCGGCCAGCAGCTTGGCGGCGACGGTCGAGCCGGTCTCCTCGGCGTGGCGGCGCACCACGTCGTGCAGCCACTGCTTGTCCGTCTCGTCCAGCGCCTCGACCGCACCGGCGTTGCCGGCGTTGACGTTGTCGCGGTCCAGGTCGACGACGTAGGCGACGCCGCCGGACATGCCCGCCGCGAAGTTGCGGCCGGTCGGGCCGAGGACGACCGCGTGACCGCCGGTCATGTACTCGCAGCCGTGGTCGCCCACGCCCTCGGAGACGACCAGCGCGCCGGAGTTGCGGACGCAGAACCGCTCACCGGTGCGGCCGCGCAGGAACAGCTCGCCGCCGGTGGCGCCGTAGGCGATGGTGTTGCCCGCGATGGTCGAGTACTCGGCGAGGTGGTCGGCGGCCCGGTCCGGGCGGACGACGATCCGGCCGCCGGACAGGCCCTTGCCGACGTAGTCGTTGGCGTCGCCCTCCAGGCGCAGCGTGACGCCGCGCGGCAGGAACGCGCCGAAGGACTGGCCGGCGGAGCCGGTGAAGGTGATGTCGATGGTGTCGTCGGGCAGGCCCGCGCCGCCGAACTTCTTCGTCACCTCGTGGCCGAGCATGGTGCCGACCGTGCGGTTGATGTTGCGGATGGCGACCTGGGCGCGCACCGGCTGGGCCTCGGTCGCGTCGGCGGCGGCCAGGGCGTCGGCGGCGAGCTTGATCAGCTCGTTGTCCAGGGCCTTCTCCAGGCCGTGGTCCTGGGCGGCCACCTGGTGGCGGACAGCGCCGTCGGGCAGGGCCGGCACGTGGAACAGCGGCTCCAGGTCCAGGCCCTGCGCCTTCCAGTGGTCCACCGCGCGCTCGACGTCCAGCACCTCGGCGTGGCCGACGGCCTCCTCGATGGAGCGGAAGCCCAGCTCGGCCAGCAGCTCGCGGACCTCCTCGGCGATGAACCGGAAGAAGTTCACCACGTACTCGGCCTTGCCGGCGAAGCGGTCGCGCAGCACCGGGTTCTGGGTGGCGATGCCGACCGGGCAGGTGTCCAGGTGGCACACGCGCATCATCACGCAGCCCGAGACGACCAGCGGGGCGGTCGCGAAACCGAACTCCTCGGCGCCGAGCAGCGCGGCGATGACCACGTCCCGGCCGGTCTTCAGCTGACCGTCGGTCTGCACCACGATCCGGTCCCGCAGCCCGTTGAGCAGCAGGGTCTGCTGGGTCTCGGCGAGGCCCAGCTCCCAGGGGCCGCCCGCGTGCTTCAGCGAGGTGAGCGGGGAGGCGCCGGTGCCGCCGTCGTGGCCGGAGATCAGCACGACGTCCGCGTGGGCCTTGGACACACCGGCCGCGACCGTGCCGACGCCGACCTCGGAGACCAGCTTCACGTGGATCCGCGCCCGCGGGTTCGCGTTCTTCAGGTCGTGGATCAGCTGGGCCAGGTCCTCGATGGAGTAGATGTCGTGGTGCGGCGGCGGGGAGATCAGGCCGACGCCCGGCGTGGAGTGCCGGGTCCTGGCGACCCACGGGTAGACCTTGTGGCCGGGCAGCTGGCCGCCCTCGCCGGGCTTGGCGCCCTGGGCCATCTTGATCTGGATGTCGTCCGCGTTGACCAGGTACTCGCTCGTCACGCCGAAGCGGCCGGAGGCGACCTGCTTGATGGCGCTGCGCCGCGCGGGGTCGTACAGGCGCTCCGGGTCCTCGCCGCCCTCACCGGTGTTGGACTTGCCGCCCAGCTGGTTCATGGCGATGGCGAGGGTCTCGTGCGCCTCCTTGGAGATGGAGCCGTACGACATGGCGCCGGTGGAGAAGCGCTTGACGATCTCGCTCGCCGGCTCGACCTCGTCGAGCGGGATCGGCGCGCGGCCGGACTTGAAGCCGAACAGGCCGCGCAGCGTCATCAGGCGCTCGGACTGCTCGTTCACCCGGGAGGTGTACTTCTTGAAGATGTCGTAGCGGCCGGCCCGGGTGGAGTGCTGGAGGCGGAAGACCGTCTCCGGGTCGAACAGGTGCGGTTCGCCCTCGCGGCGCCACTGGTACTCGCCGCCGATCTCCAGCGCGCGGTGCGCCGGGGCGATGCCGGAGGCCGGGTAGGCCTTGGCGTGCCGGGCGGCGACCTCCTCGGCGATGACGTCGATGCCGACGCCGCCGATCTTGGTGGCGGTGCCGTTGAAGTACTTCTCCACGAAGCCCTCGTCCAGGCCGACGGCCTCGAAGACCTGGGCGCCGCGGTAGGAGGCGACGGTGGAGATGCCCATCTTGGACATGACCTTCAGCACGCCCTTGCCGAGGGCGTAGATCAGGTTCTTGATGGCCTGCTCGGGCTCGAGGCCGTTCAGGAAGGTGCCCGCGCGCAGCAGGTCCTCCACCGACTCCATGGCCAGGTAGGGGTTGACCGCGGCGGCGCCGTAGCCGATGAGCAGGGCGACGTGGTGGACCTCGCGGACGTCGCCGGCCTCGACCAGCAGGCCCACGTGGGTGCGCTGCTTGGTGCGGATGAGGTGGTGGTGGACGGCCGCGGTGAGCAGCAGCGACGGGATCGGCGCGTGCTCGGCGTCGGAGTGCCGGTCGGACAGGACGATCAGCCGGGCGCCGTTGTCGATGGCGGCGTCGGCCTCGGCGCAGATCTCCTCGATGCGCGCGGCGAGGGCGTCGCCACCACCGGAGACCCGGTACAGGCCGGAGAGCGTGGCGGCCTTGAAGCCGGGCATGTCGCCGTCGGCGTTGATGTGGATGAGCTTGGCCAGCTCGTCGTTGTCGATCACCGGGAAGGGCAGCACGACGGACCGGCAGGAGGCGGCGGTCGGCTCCAGCAGGTTGCCCTGCGGGCCGAGCGAGCTGCGCAGGGAGGTGACCAGCTCCTCGCGGATCGCGTCCAGCGGCGGGTTGGTGACCTGCGCGAACAGCTGGGTGAAGTAGTCGAACAGCAGCCGCGGGCGCTCGGACAGGGCCGCGATCGGGGAGTCCGTGCCCATGGAGCCGATCGGCTCGGCGGCGGTGCGGGCCATCGGGGCGAGGATGACGCGCAGCTCTTCCTCGGTGTAGCCGAAGGTCTGCTGGCGG
Source organism: Streptomyces sp. SudanB182_2057 (assembly GCF_964272715.1). NCBI lineage: Bacteria > Bacillati > Actinomycetota > Actinomycetes > Kitasatosporales > Streptomycetaceae > Streptomyces > Streptomyces sp. SudanB182_2057. The sequence goes on along the minus strand of NZ_OZ186798.1, from coordinate 6,125,145 downwards.
CGGGTGACCGAGGCGTGGGTGTGCACGATGTGCTCGCGCTCGGGCAGGTCGCCCAGCTCGATCTCGCCTGCCTCCAGCCACTCGGCGTAGGGCTTCTCGGCGGCGAGGGACGCCTTGATCTCGTCGTCCTCGATGATGCGGTGCTCGGCGGTGTCGACGAGGAACATCCGGCCGGGCTGCAGGCGGCCCTTGCGGACGACCCTGGCCGGGTCGATGTCGAGGACGCCGACCTCGGAGCCGAGGACGACGAGGCCGTCGTCGGTGACCCAGTAGCGGCCGGGGCGCAGGCCGTTGCGGTCGAGCACGGCGCCGACCTGGGTGCCGTCGGTGAAGGTGACGCAGGCGGGGCCGTCCCAGGGCTCCATCATCGTGGAGTGGTACTGGTAGAAGGCGCGCCGGGCCGGGTCCATGGAGACGTGGTTCTCCCACGCCTCCGGGATCATCATCAGCACGGAGTGCGGCAGCGAACGGCCGCCCAGGTGCAGCAGCTCCAGGACCTCGTCGAAGGAGGCGGAGTCGGAGGCGTCCGGGGTACAGACCGGGAAGAGGCGGTCCAGGTTCTCCTGCGGCCCGAACAGGCCGGAGGCCAGCTGGGACTCGCGGGCGACCATCCAGTTGCGGTTGCCCTTGACGGTGTTGATCTCACCGTTGTGCGCGATGAACCGGTACGGGTGCGCCAGCGGCCACGACGGGAAGGTGTTGGTGGAGAACCGGGAGTGCACCAGCGCGATCGCGGAGGCGAACCGGCGGTCGGACAGGTCCGGGAAGAAGGGCTCGAGCTGGCCGGTGGTCAGCATGCCCTTGTAGACGATGGTCCGGGCGGACAGGGAGGGGAAGTAGACCCCGGCCTCGCGCTCGGCGCGCTTGCGCAGCACGAACGCCTTGCGGTCCAGGGCGATGCCCTCGCTGGCACCGTCGGTGACGAAGATCTGCCGGAACGCCGGCATGGTGGAGCGGGCGGTGGCGCCCAGCAGCTCCGGGGCGACCGGGACGGCGCGCCAGCCGAGGACCGTCAGGCCCTCCTCGGCGGCGATCGTCTCGATACGTGAGACGGCGTCCTCGGTCCCCTCCTCCGGCAGGAAGGCGATGCCTACCGCATAGGAACCGGCCGGGGGAAGGTCGAAACCGGCCACGTCACGGAGGAAGGCGTCGGGCACCTGGGAGAGGATGCCCGCGCCGTCCCCGGAGTCCGGCTCGGAGCCGGTGGCGCCGCGGTGCTCCAGGTTGCGCAGGACGGTGAGCGCCTGCTCGACCAGGGTGTGGGAGGCCTCGCCGGTGAGGGTGGCGACGAAACCGACGCCGCACGCGTCGTGTTCGTTGCGGGGGTCGTACATACCCTGCGCAGCAGGGCGAGCATCCATGAACGACCAGTTCCGGCCGTTCGTGGAGTGCTGGGACGGCTGGCGCGGCGTACGCATCGGCTCTCCCGTCGTCGTCATGTGGCATGTGGCAGGTGCCGAGGGACGACGTTGGCCCTCTGCGTGAGATCTGCGATGAGATCAAAATTTCGTGCAGGTTACATGATGGAGCGGTTCCCGGGAACCGGATAGTTCATTCCAGCATGCGGACACCGCGGTCGCGGCGGAGGTGCCGCGCGAACGCGACGCATGCCGTGCGGTGACGGCTCGGTGCCGTACCGGACGGCGGGGTGCCGTGCGGTACGGCGGGTGCCGTGCGGTACGGCGGGTGCCGCGCGAGGACGGCGACATCATGGGGACCGTGACGGACGCGATCGGTCGGATCGGTGTCCGGCGGCCCGACGGGGGCCGGAGCGGGCGTCATCACCCGCCCCGAGGGGGCGCGGCAGGCGTCATTGCCCACAGCGCTTACGGCTCATGCCCCGTCGCAAAGCAATCGAAACCAGCGAGTAACGGGTACTTATGCGGCCCATCGCATAAGTACCGGCCGGGCTATCCTACGGCCGTTCCGAACAGACTGCCCAGGGCGTACGTCACACCGGCCGCCGCACCGCCCAGCGCGAGCTGCCGCAGCCCGCTGAACCACCAGGTCCGCGCGGTCACCTTGGCCACCACGGCACCGCAGGCGAAGAGCCCGGCGAGGGCGAGCAGCACGGCGGGCCACAGCGCGGTCGCGCCGAGCAGGTACGGCAGGACGGGCAGCAGGGCACCGAGGGCGAACGACCCGAACGACGACACGGCGGCGACCAGCGGGGAGGGCAGGTCGCCGGGGTCGATGCCCAGCTCCTCGCGGGCGTGGATCTCCAGGGCCTGTTCGGGATCGCTGGACAGCTGCCGGGCGACCTGCCGGGCCAGCTCGGGCTCCACCCCGCGGGCCATGTACAGCGCGGCCAGCTCCGCCTCCTCGTCCTGCGGGTGCTTGCGCAGCTCACGGCGCTCGATGTCGAGTTCCGCCTCGACCAGTTCGCACTGTGAGGCGACGGAGGTGTACTCCCCGGCCGCCATGGAGAAGGCACCGGCCGCGAGGCCGGCGAGACCGGTGACGACAATGGTGTGCTGGCTGACGGAACCGCCGGCCACGCCCGTCATCAGGGCGAGGTTGGAGACCAGGCCGTCCATGGCGCCGAAGACCGCGGGCCGCAACCATCCCCCGTTGACATCGCGGTGGGTGTGGTTGTCGCGGTGCGCTTCGTGCAGCGCCGCCTCGGTTTCGATGATGGCCATGCGGGCCCCCCAGGAGAGCTTAGCCAAAGCTAACTTTGGACTGGTTCTACTTTTCGACAAGCCCAAATCTACGCCGCCGGCTCACCCTTCGCCAGCAAGGAAAGGCTGCGCTAACCTGCGGTTTTCGCTTCCGGCCGCCCGCCTGTGGGGCACCTCCGCACGCCCCGGCACCCGCACCCGCACCCGCACCCGCACCCGGACCCGGACGGCGGAACGCGCCGGACCCCCGCCAAGCCACGCGACAGGGCCGCCCAGGAGGATGATTCGGGGCATGACGCCCACAGCACAGCAAAGCAGCGCCCCGGCTCCGCACCCGCTCGCCGATCCCCTCACCGGTGCCCAGGCCGTAGCCACCCGTCGTCCCTCCCGGCCGCGCTCCGCCGGGGAACTCCCCGCCCGGACGCCCGCCGGGATCGCCCACGGGACCTCCGCCCGGGGCGCCGGCCGGACCCGCGAGGGGGCGTCCGCCACGCCGGGAGGCCGCCCGTGCTCCGTCTGACCTGGGTCCAGCCGGAGGACCTGCTCGGTCACGAGCTGCGCCAGGCCCGCCTGGACGGACGCGAGCCGAAGGCGGTCGAGGCGCGCTGGCGGGCGGCCGGCGGCCCCGTCGGGCCGGAGCGGACCGGCGCCTCCGCGCACGGCGTCTCCCGCTACCTCCGCCTGCTGGCGGAGGACCTGCTGGACGAACTCGCCGACCTGCCCGGCCGCTTCGCCGAGGACGAGCCGACCGACCTGGCCCGCATCGAGTCCCTGTGCCCCGACTGGCCCGCCGGGCGGTCCGCCACCGCGCCCGGCCCCCGCGCCCTCGAAGCCGCCTGGCTCGGCCGGGCCATCGGCTGTCTCCTCGGCAAACCCGTCGGAGACCTTCCCCTCGACGGCATCCGCGCCCTCGCCGCGGCGGCCGGAAACCGGCCTCTCACCGGCTACTTCACCGCCAGGGGCGTGCCCGGAGACCTCCTCGCCGCCCATCCCTGGGACCGCCGCCGCGCCGCCACCTGCCTGGCCGAGAACATCGACGGCATGCCCGCGGACGACGGCCTGGACCACTCGCTCCTCAACCTGCTGCTGCTCCGGCGCCACGGGCGGCACTTCGGCACCGACGACGTCGCCCGGCTCTGGCTCGACGAACTGCCGCCCGGCCGCACCGCCACCGCCGAGCGCGTCGCCTACCGCAATCTGCTCTGCGGCATCGAGCCCCCGCACACCGCCCGCCACCGCAACCCGTTCCGCGAGTGGACGGGCGCGCTGGTCCGCGCCGACGTGCACGGCTGGACCAACCCCGGCGACCCGGCCGGCGCCGCCGGACAGGCGTACCGCGACGCCGTCCTCACCCACACCGCCAACGGCGTCTACGCGGCGATGTTCACCGCCGCCGTCATCGCCGCCGCAGTCCCGGGCACCCACGACGTCCACGCCTGCCTGCGGGCCGGCCGCGCGGTGGTCCCGCCCGGCTCCCGGCTGGCGGCGGCCGTCGACCACGCCGTCCGACTGGCCCGGACCACCGAGGACTTCGAGGACGTCGTGGACGAACTCCACGCCCGCTACGCCGCCACCCACCACCGGGCCCACGCCGTCCCCAACACCGCGCTGATCGCCGCCGCCCTCACCCACGCCGACGGCGACTTCACCGGCTCCATCTGCCGTGCCGTGTCCGGCGGCTGGGCCACCGCCCCCGCCGGCGCCGCCGCCGGCGGCATCGCCGGGCTGCTCGCCGGAACCCCCGGCGCGCTGCCCGAACGCTGGCGGGCACCGCTGAAGAACCGGCTCGCCAGCGCCCTCGCCGAGTTCGACGGCTGCGGCTTCGACACCCTCGCCCACCTCACGCACCTGGAGGCGACCCGACCATGACCCACATCGTCGTCCTCGGCAGCACCAACATGGACCTGGTCACCTATGTCGACAAGGCGCCCCGGCGCGGGGAGACCGTGACGGGGCGGGAGTTCCGTACGGTGCCCGGCGGCAAGGGCGCCAACCAGGCGATCGCCGCGGCCCGGGCCGGCGCGACCGTCTCGATGATCGGCGCGGTCGGCACCGACGGCTACGGCGCGCGGCTGCGCGACACCCTCGAACACTCCGGCGTGGACACCGACTTCCTGTGCACGGTCCAGGGCCCGTCCGGCACCGCGCACATCGTGGTGGACGCCGAGGGCGGCAACGCGATCGTCGTCATCCCCGGAGCCAACGGCACCGTGGACCACCTCTCCCCCGGCGACGAGGGGGTGATCGCCACCGCCGACGCCCTGCTGCTGCAACTGGAGATCCCGCTCGCGGCGGTCGTCGCGGGCGCCCAGGCGGCCCGCCGGCACGGGGTCCGTACGGTCCTCACCCCGTCCCCGGTCCAGCCCCTGCCGCCCGAACTGCTGGACGCCGTGGACCTGCTGGTGCCGAACGAGTACGAGGCGGTCACCCTCACCGGCCGCACCGACCCGCGCGAGGCGGCGGCGGCCCTGCTGGAGCTGGTGCCGGAGGTGGTCGTCACCCTGGGCGCGACCGGCTGCCTGTATCTGACCCGGGGCGCCGGGCCGCTCGTGGTGCCCGCGCCCCGGGTGACGGCCGTCGACTCCACCGGCGCGGGCGACACCTTCGCCGGCGCGCTCGCGGTGGCCCTCGCCGAGGAGAAACCGGTACGCGAGGCCCTGACCTGGGCGGCCGCCGCAGCGGCGATCTCCGTCCAGCGGGAAGGGGCGTCGGCCTCGATGCCGTACCGCCCGGAGATCGAGGCGCGGTACGGCACGTGAGCGAACCGGCCCCGGGCTCGGACGCCGCCCCTGGCCCCGACGGGAGCCCCCTCCCACCGCACACCACCGCCCGCACACGCCGAGGGCGCCCGGAACACTCCGGGCGCCCTCGGCGTCGTAGGACCGACGGCCGGACCGTCGTCGGGGAACCGGCGGTCAGACCTTCTTCGCCGGCTTCGCCTCGTCCTCCGGTGATTCCTCGCCCGGTTCCCCGGACCGCTTCTCCTCGGCGTCGGCGACGGCCTCGGTGGTCCCGGGGTTCTTCTCCGCACCGCCGGCGACGGCCTCCGTACCCCCGGCCGGACCGCCGGAGGCGACCGCGGGCTCGACCACGGCCTCCCGGCCCGGCCGCTTCTTGCCCACCACCACGATGTACGCCACCGCCAGCAGGAAGACGATCAGCGCGGTCCAGACGTTGAGGCGCAGGCCCAGGATGTGGTGGGCGTCGTCCACCCGCAGGTACTCGATCCAGCCGCGGCCCGCGCAGTACGCGGCGACGTACAGGGCGAACGCCCGGCCATGCCCCAGCTTGAAGCGGCGGTCCGCCCAGATCACCAGCAGGCCCACGCCGACGCACCACAGGGACTCGTAGAGGAACGTCGGGTGGTAGTACCCCGGCACCCGGCCGCCCTCGGCGGAGGTGATGTGCAGCGCCCAGGGGACGTGGGTCTCCCGGCCGTACAGCTCCTGGTTGAACCAGTTGCCCCAGCGGCCGATGGCCTGTGCGAACGCGATGCCGGGCGCGACAGCGTCGGCGTACGCGGGCATCGGGATGCCCCGGCGGCGCGCGCCGATCCAGGCGCCGAGCGCGCCGAGCGCGATCGCGCCCCAGATGCCCAGGCCGCCCTCCCACACCTTGAAGGCGTCCACCCAGTCACGGCCCTCGCTGAAGTACAGCTCGTAGTCCGTGATCACGTGGTAGAGCCGGCCGCCGACCAGGCCGAACGGCACGGCCCAGACGGCGATGTCGGCGACCGTGCCGGACTGCCCGCCGCGGGCGATCCAGCGCTTGTTGCCGAACCAGACGGCAACGAAGACGCCGATGATGATGCAGATGGCGTAGCCGCGCAGCGGGATGGGGCCGAGGTACAGCACCCCGTGCGACGGGCTGGGGATGTAGGCAAGGTTCATGGCAGGTCCGACGCTACCGTGCCGGGCCATGGGGAGGGCAAGCAGCCCGGCTACGGGTCCATAACGGGGCGTGGGCGACGCTCACCCCCGGTCGGCCGCCTCCACCAGCTGCTTCAGCTTGGCCGGGGTCATCGTCCGGTCCTCGTAGATGTTCTTGCCGTCCAGCAGCACGGTCGGGGTGCCGCCGAAGCCGCCGGACTTGAACGCCTGGTGGGCCTTCTCCACCCAGCTGTCGTGGGTGCCGTTCCGGACGCATGTGCGGAACGCCTGGGTGTCCAGGCCCTTCACCTTGCCGGCCAGTTCGAGCAGCTTGTCGTTGTCCGCGAAGGCGTCGTCGGTCTCCTTGGGCTGGTTCGCGAACAGCACGTCGTGGTAGTCACGGAACTTTCCGGCGTCCTGGGCGCAGGCCGCGGCGTTGGCGGCGCGCAGCGAACCGGTGCCGCCGAGGTTGCCGTCGATCAGCCGGACCAGGTGGTACTCCACCCGGAGCTTGCCGGCGTCGGCCAGTTCGTGGAGCGTCGGCCGGTACGCCGCCTCGAATGCCTGGCAGGCCGGGCAGCGGAAGTCCTCCCAGACGGTGAGCGTCGACTTGGCACCGTCCTTGCCGACCGGGATCGCGAGGCTGTCCTTGCCCTGCGCGCCCGAGGGGGCCACGGCCGGGCCCGCCTTGGTGCTCTCGTCCTTGCCGGCGTTCGCGGCGACGACGCCGATCACCGCCGCCAGGCCCAGGACGCAGACGACGCTCGCGCCCACGATCAGCGCCCGCCGTCGCTTGTCCGCGGCCTTCTGCTTCTCGCGCTCGACCGCCAGCCGCTCCCGGGCGGTGCGCTTTCCGTCACGGTTCTTCTCGCTCACACCCCCAGAACGAACCGGGGAGGCGCAGCGCGCCTCCCCGGTCCGAGGTCCACCCGTTCGAGTGACCGAATCATCCGGTACGGGACATCGGCCCGTCACCGCCGCGCGTTCACGCCTGGCCGCGGACGCCCTTCGCCAGGTCCCCGGCCAGCTCGCGGACCGCGGCGAGGCCGGATGCCTCGTCCGGCGCGTCCAGCATCCGCTTCACGAACGCCGAGCCGACGATCACGCCGTCCGCGAAGCCGGCCACCTCGGCGGCCTGGGCCTGGTTGGAGACGCCGAGGCCGACGCAGACGGGCAGGCCGGTGCCGGTGGCGCGGGTGCGCCGGACCAGGTCCTGGGCCTGTGCGCCGACGGACTCGCGGGTGCCGGTGACGCCCATGAGCGAGGCGGCGTAGACGAAGCCGCTGCCCGCCGCGGTGATCTCGGCGAGCCGCTCGTCCTTGCTGCTCGGCGCCACCACGAAGACCGTGGCGAGGCCGTGCTTCTCGGCGTGCTCGCGCCACAGCGCCGACTCCTGCACCGGCAGGTCGGGCAGGATGCAGCCGGCGCCGCCCGCCTCGGCCAGCTCGGCGGTGAAGCGCTCGACGCCGTAGCGGTCGATGGGGTTCCAGTACGTCATGACCAGGATCGGCTTCCCGGTGGCCCGGTGGGCCTCCCGGACCGTGCGCATGACGTCGGCGATCCGCACCCCGCCGCGCAGGGCGATGTCGTCGGCGGTCTGGATGACCGGGCCGTCCAGCACCGGGTCGCTGTGCGGCAGGCCGACCTCGACCACGTCCGCGCCGCTCTCCAGGACGGCCTTGATCGCCTCGATGCCGCCGTCCACGGTCGGGAACCCGGCCGGGAGGTAGGCGATGAGCGCGGAACGGCCCTCGGCCCTGGCGCCCGCGAGGGTGTCCGACAGCAGCTGGATGTTCCCGCTCACTTGGCGTCCCCCTCGATCTCGGCCGTGTCGGCGGCGTCGGCCGCGACCTCGGCGTCGGTGTCGTACAGGCCGAAGTAGCGCGCGGCGGTGTCCATGTCCTTGTCGCCGCGGCCGGACAGGTTGACGACGATCAGGCCGTCCGGGCCCAGCTCGCGGCCGACCTCCAGGGCGCCGGCCAGCGCGTGGGCGCTCTCGATGGCCGGGATGATGCCCTCGGTGCGCGACAGCAGGCGCAGGGCCCGCATGGCCGCGTCGTCGGTGACCGCGCGGTACTCGCCGCGGCCGGAGTCCTTCAGGTAGGAGTGCTCGGGGCCGATGCCCGGGTAGTCCAGACCGGCCGAGATGGAGTAGGGCTCGGTGATCTGGCCCTCGTCGTCCTGGAGGACGTAGGAGCGGGAGCCGTGCAGGACGCCGGGCTCGCCGGCGGTGAGGGTGGCCGCGTGCTCGCCGGTCTCGACGCCGTGGCCGGCCGGCTCGCAGCCGATCAGGCGGACGCCCTCGTCGGGGATGAAGGCGTGGAAGAGGCCGATGGCGTTGGAGCCGCCGCCGACGCAGGCGACGGCCGCGTCCGGCAGTCGGCCGGCGCGCTCCAGGAGCTGGCGGCGGGCCTCGACGCCGATGACCCGGTGGAAGTCGCGGACCATGGCCGGGAAGGGGTGCGGGCCGGCGACCGTGCCGAACAGGTAGTGGGTGTGGTCGACGTTGGCGACCCAGTCCCGGAACGCCTCGTTGATGGCGTCCTTCAGGGTGCGGCTGCCGGACTTCACGGCGACGACCTCGGCGCCGAGCATGCGCATCCGGGCGACGTTGAGGGCCTGGCGCTGGGTGTCGACCTCGCCCATGTAGATGGTGCAGTCCAGGCCGAACAGCGCGCAGGCGGTGGCCGTGGCGACGCCGTGCTGGCCGGCTCCGGTCTCGGCGATGACCCGGGTCTTGCCCATGCGCTTGGTGAGCAGTGCCTGGCCGAGCACGTTGTTGATCTTGTGGGAGCCGGTGTGGTTGAGGTCCTCGCGCTTGAGGAAGACGCGGGCGCCGCCGGCGTGCTCGGCGAAGCGGGGGACCTCGGTGAGCGCCGACGGGCGGCCGGTGTAGTTCACCAGCAGGTCGTCGAGTTCGCGGGCGAACTCCGGGTCGTTCTTGGCCTTGTCGTACTCGACGGCGACCTCGTCCACGGCGGCGACGAGGGCCTCCGGGATGAACTTGCCGCCGAACGCGCCGAAGTAGCCTCCGGCGTCGGGGACCCGGCCCTCCGGGTCGGGGATGAAGAATTCGCTGGGCATGCGGAAACCTCACGGTGAGTTTCTGGGAAAAAACGGATCGCCGTGGGGCTCGGGTCGTCTGTCGGTTGCGGGCCGTAGGTGGCTTGTCGAGCCCGCGCGGCGGTAGCCGCGTATCAGATGGAGTCCCGCGCCCCTAGAGGGCGCGCTGCCATCGACGCCCGTTGACCTGCCCGGGTTCGTCACCGATGACGTACCGGACGCGGCGGCCGTGCACGCGCCGCGCGGGCGCGCGGCAGCCACGCGGACGGCAGCCGCGCGCCAGGCGCGCGTGCCGGTCCACGGTCGTCAGGGTGGGAGTCATCGGCACCAGCCTAGCGGGAGTCAGCTCCGGCCGTGCCGCAGTGCGGGGTGCTCGCCCGCGGCGACCAGGTCGGCGACGGCCGCCTTCGGGTCACGGCCGGTGACCAGGGACTCGCCGACCAGGACCGCGTCGGCGCCGGCGTTGGCGTAGGCGATCAGGTCGTGCGGGCCGCGCACCCCGGACTCGGCGACCTTCACGAGGTGGTCGGGGATCTCCGGGGCGACCCGCTCGAAGGTGCCGCGGTCGACCTCCAGCGTCTTGAGGTTGCGCGCGTTGACGCCGATGATCCTGGCGCCCGCGTCCACCGCCCGCTCGACCTCCTCCTCGTCGTGCACCTCGACCAGCGGGGTCAGCCCGATGGACACCGCGCGCTCGATCAGCGACTCCAGGGCCGGCTGGTCCAGGGCGGCCACGATCAGCAGCGCGAGGTCGGCGCCGTACGCGCGGGCCTCCCACAGCTGGTACGACGTGACGATGAAGTCCTTGCGCAGCACCGGGATGTCGACGCGGGCGCGGACGGCCTCCAGGTCGGCGAGCGAGCCGCCGAAGCGGCGCTGTTCGGTGAGGACGGAGATGACGGAGGCGCCGCCCGCCTCGTAGTCCGCGGCGAGGCCGGCCGGGTCGGCGATGGCGGCCAGCGCGCCCTTGGAGGGGCTGGACCGCTTGACCTCGCAGATGACCTTGACGCCGTCGCCCTTGAGCGCGGCCACCCCGTCCTTGGCGGCGGGGGCCTTGGCCGCGCGCTCCTTGAGCTCGTCGAGGCTGACACGGGCCTGCCGCTCGGCGAGGTCGGCACGGACTCCGTCGATGATCTCGTCGAGCACACTCACGCGAGCGGCCCCCTTCCAGACGGTGGGTTCCTTCAGGCTCTTCGAAGCCCGTGGTCAATGCGATGGTATCCGCAGCGGTGCGGTGGCTTCGCATCCGGTTGACGGCGGTCCCACTCCGTGGACATCCGTTCGCCGGTGCGGTCAGGGGCGGAGCCAGCCGCCGAACGGCAGGTTCCGCAGGACGGTGAAGGCCAGCAGCAGGGCGACGACGGTCCACAGCCACACGGGGCCGAGACCGGCCCGCAGCGGACGGCCGCAGGCGGCGCGGGCCGTCCAGACGGTCCACAGGACGGCGAAGCCCAGGTAGGCGGCCACGGCCGGCGCGTTGGCGTGCAGCGCGGTGAGCAGGTCGCCGTGGACGAACGCGTGCGCGCTGCGCAGTCCGCCGCAGCCCGGGCAGTACAGGCCGGTGAGCAGGTACAGGGGGCAGGCGGGGTAGTGGCCGCTCTCGTTGGGGTCGACCGCGCCGACGTAGGCGAAGGCCCCGACCACGGCCGCGAACAGCCCCAGGGGGGCGGCGAGCCGGCGCCGGACGGGCACGGCGGGCGGCACCGGCCGCGGGGCGGCGCCGGGCACGGGGTGCGGGGCGCCATCGGGGGCCTGAGGCGGGACCGTACGGCTGTCGGCGTTCACGCGGGCATTCTGCCCCGGACGCCGCGGCTCCGCCCGCCGGGCAGGCCCGGGAGCGGTCGCGGCCCTGAGGTCCAAAGAACGCGAGAGGCGGTCCGCATCCCTGCCGGGTGCCGGGCCGCCTCTCGGGGAAAGGCCGGGCTCAGCGGCCCGCGGCGGCCGGCTCCGGGTTCGCGGACGCGCGCGTCACGACGGCGGTCTGCTTCGGCTGGCCGAGGCCCATGGCCCGCATGATGGCGCCGACCACGCCGCCGAGGAGCGTGAGCGCCATACCGGCCCAGAAGCCGACGGGCTGGGCCATCACCATGAAGGCGCCCGCGACGCAGAAACCGATGAAGGCGATGATGACACCGGTCCATGCGGCCGGGGTGTGACCGTGGCCGTGGCTGCTGCCCGCCATGACTTGCTCCTCGTTGTTGCTGATCTACGTGTCGGATGAGGCGTCGTACGCTCGCCGCGTCCATTGTCCCGTAGGCGTGCGCGCGCCGGACGCGGGGGTGGCGTCTGGTTCGCCACACCGCTTCGGGCCGTGCCGGTTCAGGCGCCCGTCGGGTCCTCGCCCCGGTCCAGGGCCTTCCAGATCTCCTCGGGCCGCTCCGGGTCGGCCGGGCGGGCGGTGCGCCGGGGGCGGGCGGTGCCGCGTTCGTAGCGGCCGGACATCGCGGGCCACAGCCGGCCGTAGCGCAGGGCGAGCAGCCCGGCGAGCAGGATCAGCAGCCCCCCGGCGGCCGCGACGTACGGCCAGCCGGTGTGGGTGAGCGCGTGGACGGTGGCGGAGCTGTCGCCGCTCACCTTGGCGGCCCGCTCGTCCAGCGCGGAGCCGTCGGAGACGGCCGCCAGGGCCGCGACGGCGATGCCGGCGCCGGACAGCGCGAGCAGCCCGGCGACCGCGAGGCGCCCGGCCCGACGGACGGCGAAGACCGCGACGAGCGCGGCGAGGCCCACTATGGCGAGCGCCGCGGGGACGCCCGTGACGTCGCTGCCCTTGGCCGTCAGCGGGAACGCGCCGCCGGCCACCGCCGCGGTGCCCTCCGCCCAGCGCTGCCGGGTCGCGAGCAGCGCCACGGCCGCGCCGAGCGCGCCGAACAGCAGGGCCACGGCGAGGCTCCGCCGGCCGGACCGGGCGGGTGCGGGGGCTTCGGAACGAAGGTGAGGTACGGCAGTCACGTACTCCACTATCGCCTGAACCCCCCGCGGACCGTCACCCGGGGTTGCTATGACAAGCGCCCTATTGCCCGAGGCGGTTCGCCGTGTGCACCGCCCGCAGCACGGCCGCCGCCTTGTTGCGGCACTCCTGGTCCTCCGCGGCCGGGTCGGAGTCGGCGACGACACCCGCGCCGGCCTGGACGTACGCGACGCCGTCGCGGAGCAGGGCGGTGCGGATGGCGATCGCGGTGTCGGAGTCGCCGGCGAAGTCCAGATAGCCGACGCAGCCGCCGTACAGGCCGCGCCGGGACGGCTCCAGCTCGTCGATGATCTGCATGGCGCGGGGCTTCGGGGCGCCGGAGAGGGTGCCGGCCGGGAAGCACGCGGTGAGCACGTCGAAGGCGGTGCGGCCGGGGGCCACCTTGCCGGTGACGGTGGAGACGATGTGCATCACGTGCGAGTAGCGCTCGATGGACATGAAGTCGACCACCTCGACCGAGCCGGGCTCGCAGACCCGGCCGAGGTCGTTGCGGCCGAGGTCGACCAGCATCAGGTGCTCGGCGCGCTCCTTGGGGTCGGCGAGCAGTTCCTCGGCGAGCGCCTGGTCCTCCTGCGGGGTGGCCCCGCGGTGCCGGGTGCCGGCGATGGGGTGGACCATCGCGCGCCCGTCCTCGACCTTCACCAGCGCCTCCGGGGAGGAGCCGACGATGTCGAAGCCGTCGAAGCGGAACAGGTACATGTACGGCGAGGGGTTGGTGGCCCGCAGCACCCGGTAGACGTCCAGGGCGCTCGCCGTGCAGGGGGTCTCGAAGCGCTGGGAGGGCACGACCTGGAAGGCCTCGCCCGCGCGGATGCGCTCCTTGATGTCCTCCACGGCCCGCTGGTAGTCGGCGCCGCCCCAGCGGGCGGTGTACTCGGGCAGCCGGGAGGGCGGCAGGTGGGCCGGGGGCTGGGAGACCGGGCGGGAGAGGTCTGCCTCCATGGCGTCCAGGCGGGCCACGGCGTCCGCGTACGCCTCGTCGACGCCGGTGTCCAGGTCGTTGTGGTTGATCGCGTTGGCGATCAGCAGGACCGAGCCCTCCCAGTGGTCCATCACCGCGAGGTCGCTGGTCAGCAGCATGGTCAGCTCGGGCAGCCGCAGTTCGTCGTGCTCGCCGGGGCCGATCTTCTCCAGGCGGCGGACGATGTCGTAGCCCAGATAGCCGACCATGCCGCCGGTGAAGGGCGGCAGGCCCTCCTGGTGCGGGGTGTGCAGGGTCTGGAGGCTGGCGCGCAGGACCGCGAGGGGGTCGCCGTCCGTGGGGACGCCGACCGGCGGGGTGCCGATCCAGTGGGCCTGCCCGTCCCGGGTGGTGAGCGTGGCGGCGCTGCGGACCCCGACGAAGGAGTACCGGGACCAGGAGCGGCCGTTCTCCGCCGATTCCAGCAGGAAGGTGCCGGGGCGTTCGGCGGCGAGCTTGCGGTAGAGCGCGACCGGTGTGTCACCGTCGGCCAGGAGCTTGCGGGTGACCGGGATGACGCGCCGGTCGCCGGCCAGCTTGCGGAAGGTCTCTAGATCCATGGCGGCCGACCCTACGACGCGGACGCCGGAGCGGCGGCGTCCGCGTCCTTCAGGAGCACGTCCTCGTCGAAGCAGGTGCGCGCGCCGGTGTGGCAGGCGGCCCCCACCTGGTCGACCCGGACCAGCAGGGTGTCGCCGTCGCAGTCCAGCGCGACCGACTTCACCCGTTGGACGTGCCCGGAGGTGTCGCCCTTGACCCAGTACTCCCGGCGGCTGCGCGACCAGTAGGTGCAACGGCCGGTGGTCAGCGTGCGGTGCAGTGCCTCGTCGTCCATCCAGCCGAGCATGAGCACCTCGCCGGTGTCGTACTGCTGGGCGATGGCGGGGACGAGCCCGTCGGCGCTGCGCTTGAGCCGCGCGGCGATCTCCGGGTCGAGGCTGCTGGGCCGGGGGTTTCCGGTCGTACTGGTCATGGGTGCCATTGTGCCGCGCGGCACCGGCGGCGGACCCCGCGCGTCCACGGAACGGTCACGGCGGCGACGGGGCCGCGCCGGGAGGGCGACGGGTGGGCGAAGCGATCACCTGGTCGTAGGCTGGCTTCATGTCGACCTTCGCCAAGCGTGAACGGCTGCTGCTCGCCGACTTGTTGGACACCGTCGGTCCGGACGCCGAGACCCTCTGCGCGGGCTGGCGGACCCGGGACCTGGCCGCGCACGTCGTCGTGCGCGAGCGCCGCCCGGACGCGGCGGGCGGCACCCTGGTCAGGCGGCTCGCGCCGCGCCTGGAGAAGGTGATGGCCGAGTACACCGCGAAGCCGTACGGGGAGCTGATCCGGCTGATCCGCACCGGCCCGCCGCGCCTGTCGCCGTTCCAGCTCAAGCAGGTCGACGAAGCGGCCAACATCATCGAGTTCTACGTCCACACGGAGGACGTGCGCCGCGCCCAGCCGGAGTGGACCCCGCGCGAGCTGGACCCGGTGTTCCAGGACGCGCTGTGGTCCCGGCTGGAGCGCGCCGCGCGGCTGCTGGGCAAGGGCGCGCCGACGGGGCTGGTGCTGCGCCGCCCGGACGGGCAGACGGTGGTGGCGCACCGGGGGACGCCGGTGGTCACGGTGACCGGTGCGCCGTCTGAGCTGCTGATGTTCGCGTACGGACGGCAGGGCGTGGCCGGGGTGGAGCTGGTCGGGGACGCGGACGCGATCGACAAGCTGCACGAGTCGAGGCAGCTGGGCCTCTGAACAGGTCCGTCAGCCGGGGAGTTCCGCGCGGCGCAGGGCCGGTACGACGAGGAAGACGAGGCCGCCGAGTCCGCAGACGGCGGCGCTGACGGCGTAGACCGGGCCGAGTCCGAAGGCGCCGGCCGCGGCGGCGGCGAAGGGCATGCTCAACGGGGTGAGGCCGAGGCTGACGAGGCTGGAGACGGCGGTGACGCGGCCCAGGTAGGCGGGGTCGGCCTGGGTCTGGAGCAGGGCGCCGCACAACGCGCCGCTGAGTCCGGTGAGCAGGCCGACGAGCAGGGCGGTGCCGACGGCGGCGGCGAGGCCGGGGACGAAGCCGAGGGCGCCGACGGCCACGGAGCCGGCCGTGCACGCGCACCCGGTGACCAGTCCGGCGCGGGGCAGCCGGCCGCGGGCCGCGAGCAGCAGGGAGGCGGCGCCCGCGCCGGTGCCGAACCCGGCCAGTATCCAGCCCATGCCCGCGGCGCCCCAGCCGCGGTGGTCGGCGAGCAGGGTCAGGCCGACGTTCAGCGGGCCGACGAAGCCGAGGTCGCCGAGCGCGATCGCGATCATGAGGGGGCCGAGGACCCGGTGCCGGCGGACGTGGCGCAGTCCGGCCTTGAGGTCGGCCCAGGCGGTGGCGCCGCGCTCGGTGCCGGCGGGCAGGTCCCGGACGCGGACGGACAGCAGCAGCGGTATCGACAGCGCGATGAGCGCTCCGGCGAGGGCGAAGGCCGCCGGGGCGCCGCCGAGGGCCACGCCGAGGCCGCCGAGCGGGGCGCCGACGACGCTCGCGCCGCGGATGGCGAGGCCGCGCAGGCCCTGGACGCGGGCGAGCTGGTCCTTGCCGGTGATCCGGGCCGGCAAGGCGCCCACGGCCGGCATGAACACGGCGTCGACGGTGCCGAAGACGCACGCGAGCAGGGCGAGCGGCCACAGCCCGGGGCTGGTGAGGAACAGCAGGGCGGCCACGGCGAGGACGGCCGCGCAGCGCACGGCGTCGCTGCCGATCACGACCCTCCTCGGCCCCAGCCGGTCGGCGATCACCCCTCCGCCGAGCATCAGCACGGCCCGGGGCAGCGCGCTCGCGGACATCACCAGCCCCGCCTGCGCGGGCGTCCCGGCCTGGACGGCGGCCCAGGACAACGCGAGGTAGTAGATGTTGTCACCGAGCATCGAGGAGGTGTAGGCCCCGAGCCAGCGCAGCACGTTGGGGTCACGGTGGGCGCGCACGGAGGCGGGCGGTAGGAGCGTGGTGGTCACGCGGGGGGGGTGTCCTCTCGGGCACGGGGACGGTGACGGCGGGCCGGGATCGTAGCCGCCCGTGCGAAGGCCCCGGCCGTCCGGCCGGGGCCTGCTGCTGTGGCTCGCTACCTGACGGGGTGCCCGGCGCCCCGCAGGGTCTCCTTCACCTGGCCGATGCGCAGGTCGCCGAAGTGGAAGACCGAGGCGGCCAGGACCGCGTCGGCGCCCGCCGCGACGGCCGGCGGGAAGTCGGCGAGCCTGCCGGCGCCGCCGGAGGCGATCACGGGGACCGTGACGTGCTTGCGGACGGCGGCGATCATCTCCAGGTCGTAGCCGTCCTTGGTGCCGTCGGCGTCCATGGAGTTCAGCAGGATCTCGCCCGCGCCCAACTCCGCCGCCCGGTGTGCCCACTCCACCGCGTCGAGGCCGGTGCCGCGCCGGCCGCCGTGGGTGGTGACCTCGAAGGTGCCCTCGGGGGTGCGGCGGGCGTCCACCGACAGGACGAGCACCTGGCGGCCGAACCGCTCGGCGATCTCGCGGATCAGGTCGGGGCGGGCGATCGCGGCGGTGTTCACGCCCACCTTGTCGGCGCCCGCCCGCAGCAGCTTGTCCACGTCGTCGGCGGTGCGCACGCCCCCGCCGACGGTCAGCGGGATGAACACCTGCTCGGCGGTGCGGCGCACCACGTCGTAGGTCGTCTCCCGGTCGCCGGAGGACGCGGTGATGTCCAGGAACGTCAGTTCGTCGGCGCCCTCGGCGTCGTACACCTTGGCCATCTCGACGGGATCACCCGCGTCGCGCAGGTTCTGGAAGTTCACGCCCTTGACGACCCGGCCGTTGTCCACGTCCAGGCAGGGGATGACTCGGACCGCCAGGGTCATGACTGCTCAGGCTCCTCTGAATGCTTCTAGTTCCACTTCGACCAGGATGCGCGGGTCGACGAAGCCCTCGACGACCAGCAGGGTCGAGACCGGGCGCACGGAGCCGAACAGCTCCTGGTGGGCCCGGCCGACGGCGTCCACGTCCCGCGCGTGGGTCAGGTACATCCGGGTGCGGATCACGGACTCGACGCCGAGGCCGAACTCCGCGATCGCCTCGACGGCGCTGGTGAAGGCCACCTTGGCCTGTTCGTAGGGGTCGCCCTCGCCGTACAGCACGGTGCCCTTGAAGGACGTCGTGCCGCCCACCAGCACCCGGTCGCCCGCCGCCACGGCGCGTGCGAAACCGAAGGGCTCTTCCCAGGGACTTCCGCTCTGCACGCGCCGTACGGCTTCGGACGTCATGACGACACAGCCTCCAAGGCCTCTTCCAGGGTGAACGCCTTCGCGTACAGCGCCTTCCCTACGATGGCGCCTTCGACACCGAGCGGCACCAGGCCGGCCAGGGCCCGCAGGTCGTCCAGGGAGGACACGCCGCCGGAGGCGACCACCGGGCGGTCGGTCGCCGCGCACACGTTGCGCAGCAGCTCCAGGTTGGGGCCCTGGAGCGTGCCGTCCTTGGCGATGTCGGTGACGACGTAGCGGGCGCAGCCCTCCTTGTTCAGGCGGTCCAGCGTCTCGTACAGGTCGCCGCCGTCGCGGGTCCAGCCCCGGCCGCGCAGGGTGGTGCCGCGGACGTCCAGGCCGACGGCGATCTTGTCGCCGTGCTCGGCGATCACCCGGGCCACCCACTCGGGGGTCTCCAGGGCGGCGGTGCCGAGGTTCACCCGGGTGCAGCCGGTGGCGAGGGCGGCGGCGAGGGTGTCGTCGTCGCGGATGCCGCCGGACAGCTCCACCTTGATGTCCATGGCCCCGGCGACCTCGGCGATCAGGTCGCGGTTGTCGCCGGTGCCGAACGCGGCGTCCAGGTCGACCAGGTGCAGCCACTCCGCGCCGGCGCGCTGCCAGGCGAGGGCGGCCTCCAGCGGGGAGCCGTAGGAGGTCTCGGTGCCGGACTCGCCGTGCACGAGGCGGACGGCCTGGCCGTCGCGGACGTCGACGGCGGGGAGCAGTTCGAGCTTGGCCATGGTCTACAGGGTTCCGATCCAGTTGGTGAGGAGCTGGGCGCCGGCGTCGCCGGACTTCTCGGGGTGGAACTGGGTGGCCCACAGGGCGCCGTTCTCCACGGCGGCCACGAACGGCTCGCCGTGCGTCGACCAGGTGACCTTGGGGGCCTCGATCACCGGGTTGTGGGTTTCCAGGGACCACTCGTGGACGGCGTAGGAGTGCACGAAGTAGAAGCGGGCGTCGGTGTCCAGGCCCGCGAACAGCCGCGAGCCGGCCGGAGCCTCGACGGTGTTCCAGCCCATGTGGGGCACCACGTCGGCCTGGAGCGGCGCGACCGTGCCGGGCCACTCGTCCAGGCCCTCGGCCTCCACGCCGTGCTCGATGCCGCGCGCGAAGAGGATCTGCATGCCGACGCAGATGCCCATGACCGGGCGCCCGCCGGACAGCCGGCGGTCCACGACCCAGTCGCCGCGCGCGTCGCGCAGGCCCTTCATGCAGGCGGCGAACGCGCCGACGCCCGGCACGAGCAGCCCGTCGGCGTTCATCGCCTTGTCGAAGTCACGGGTGATCTCGACGTCGGCGCCCACGCGCGCGAGGGCGCGTTCGGCGGAGCGGACGTTGCCGAAGCCGTAGTCGAAGACGACGACCTTCTTCTTGCCCGACGGGGTGCTCAATTCCACACCTCCAGCCGCATGACGCCCGCCACCAGGCACAGGGCCGCGCCGATGGAGAGCAGCACGATGAGGCTGGTGGGCATCTTCTGCTTGACGAAGGAGATGATCCCGCCGACCAGGAAGAGGCCGACGACGATCAGCAGGGTCGACAGACCGGTCATGGGTTACAGCGCGCCCTTCGTCGACGGGAGGATGCCGGCCGCGCGCGGGTCGCGCTCGGAGGCGTACCTGAGGGCCCGGGCCAGCGCCTTGAACTGGCACTCCACGATGTGGTGGGCGTTGCGGCCGTAGGGCACGTGCACGTGCAGCGCGATCTGCGCCTGGGCGACGAAGGACTCCAGGATGTGCCGGGTCATCGTGGTGTCGTACGCGCCGATCATCGGCGCCATGTTCTCGGGCTCGGTGTGCACGAGGTAGGGGCGGCCGGACAGGTCGACGGTGACCTGGGCGAGGGACTCGTCCAGCGGGACCGTGCAGTTGCCGAAGCGGTAGATGCCCACCTTGTCGCCGAGGGCCTGCTTGAAGGCGGCGCCCAGCGCGAGGGCGGTGTCCTCGATGGTGTGGTGGGAGTCGATGTGCAGGTCGCCGTCGGTCTTCACGGTCAGGTCGAACAGACCGTGCCGGCCGAGCTGGTCGAGCATGTGGTCGTAGAAGCCGACACCGGTGGCGATGTCGGTGCGGCCGGTGCCGTCGAGGTCTATCTCGACCAGCACCGACGTCTCCTTGGTGGTGCGCTCCACGCGTCCAACGCGGCTCATGAACCCAGCTCCTTCTTGACTTCCCGTACCGCGTCGAGGAACGCGTCGTTCTCCTGCGGGGTGCCCGCGGACACCCGCAGCCACCCCGGTACGCCGTTGTCCCGGACCAGCACGCCCCGGTCGAGGATCTTCCGCCAGGCCGCGTGGGCGTCGGCGAACCGGCCGAACTGCACGAAGTTCGCGTCGGACTCGGTGACTTCGTAGCCGATCGCGCGCAGCTCGGCGACCAGCCGGTCCCGCTCGGCCTTGAGCTGCTCGACGTACCCGAGCAGCGTGTCGGTGTGCTCCAGCGCGGCCAGCGCGGTCGCCTGGGTGACGGCCGACAGGTGGTACGGCAGCCGGACCAGCTGCACGGCGTCCACGACGGCCGGGTGCGCGGCCAGGTAGCCGAGGCGCAGGCCGGCGGCGCCGAACGCCTTGGACATCGTGCGGGAGACCACCAGGTGCGGGCGGCCGTCCAGCAGCGGCAGCAGCGAGGCGCCGTGGCTGAACTCGACGTACGCCTCGTCCACGATCACCATGGACGGCTTGGCAGCCTGGGCCGCCTCGTACAGCGCGAGAACGGTCTCGGGCGGGACCGCGTTGCCGGTGGGGTTGTTGGGGGTGGTGACGAAGACGACGTCCGGCTTGTGCTCGGCGATGGCGCGCTCGGCGGCGGCGAGGTCGATCGTGAAGTCCTCGCCGCGGGGACCGGAGATCCAGCCGGTGCCGGTGCCGCGCGCGATGAGCGCGTGCATGGAGTACGACGGCTCGAAGCCGATGGCCGTGCGGCCCGGCCCGCCGAAGGTCTGCAGCAGCTGCTGGATGACCTCGTTGGAGCCGTTGGCGGCCCAGACGTTCTCGATGCCGAGGGGGTACCCGCCGCTCTTCGTCAGGTACTCGGCCAGCCCGGTGCGCAGGCGGACCGCGTCCCGGTCCGGGTAGCGGTTCAGGTCGCGGGCGGCCTCGCGCACCCGCTCCGCGATCCGCTCGACCAGCGGCTCGGGCAGCGGGTACGGGTTCTCGTTGGTGTTCAGCCGTACGGGCACGTCCAGCTGGGGCGCGCCGTAGGGGGACTTGCCGCGCAGCTCGTCACGGATGGGGAGATCGTCGATGCCGGTCACTTGCTCTCGGGTACCTTCCAGCCGAACCTCGCCTTGATCGCCGCGCCGTGCGCGGGCAGGTCCTCCGCCTCCGCCAGCGTCACCACGTGGTGGGCGACCTCGGCGAGCGCGTCCCTGGTGTAGTCCACGATGTGGATGCCGCGCAGGAAGGACTGGACCGACAGGCCCGAGGAGTGGCAGGCGCAGCCCCCGGTGGGCAGGACGTGGTTGGACCCGGCCGCGTAGTCGCCGAGGGAGACGGGGGCCCAGGGGCCGATGAAGATCGCGCCCGCGTTGCGGACCCGGCCGGCGACCGCGGTGGCGTCGGCGGTCTGGATCTCCAGGTGCTCGGCGCCGTAGGCGTCGACCACCTTCAGGCCCTCCTCGATGCCGTCCACCAGGACGATCGCGGACTGCCTGCCCCCCAGGGCGGGCACGATCCGGTCGTCCACGTGCCGGGTGGCCGCGACCTGCGGTGCCAGCTCCTTCTCCACCGCGTCCGCCAGGGCGGCGGAGTCGGTGACCAGGACGGCCGCCGCGAGCGGGTCGTGCTCGGCCTGGCTGATCAGGTCGGCGGCCACGTGCACTGGGTCGGCGGTGTCGTCGGCGAGGATCGCGATCTCGGTCGGGCCGGCCTCGGCGTCGATGCCGATCCTGCCGGTGAAGTAGCGCTTGGCGGCGGCGACCCAGATGTTGCCGGGGCCGGTGACCATGTTGGCGGGCGGGCAGGACTCGGTGCCGTACGCGAACATCGCGACGGCGGTGGCGCCGCCCGCGGCGTACACCTCGTCCACGCCGAGCAGGGCGCAGGCGGCCAGGATCGTCGGGTGCGGCAGGCCGCCGTACTCGGCCTGGGCCGGGGAGGCGAGCGCGATGGACTCGACGCCGGCCTCCTGCGCGGGCACCACGTTCATCACCACGGAGGACGGGTACACCGACCGCCCGCCGGGCGCGTACAGCCCGACCCGCTCGACCGGCACCCACTTCTCGGTGACCGAGCCGCCCGGCACCACCTGGGTGGTGTGGGTCGTGCGGCGCTGCGCGCGGTGGACCAGCCGGGCGCGGCGGATGGACTCCTCGAGGGCGGCGCGCACGGCCGGGTCGAGACCGGCGAGCGCGTCGGTGAGCGCCTGCGCCGGGACACGGACGTTTTCCAGCCGTACTCCGTCGAACTTCTCCGCGAAGTCGATCAGCGCCGCGTCGCCGCGATGATGCACGGCCTCGCAGATCGGGCGCACCTTCTCCAGGGCGGCCTGAACGTCGAAGTCGGCTCGGGGCAGCAGGTCGCGCAGGGCGGGGCCCTCGGGAAGGGCGTCGCCGCGCAGATCGATTCGGGAAATCACGGGGTCAATTCTCGCAGACCGCCGTCGGGAGCCGTTCGCGCGTATCAGTGGCTGATACAGAGCGTGGGCCAATGACCGGGACCGCCGTGGGCCGAAAGCCGGTACTTGACGTCGCGCGGGCGGACGCGACACCGCCCGTCAGCCGCTTCTCCGCGGGCCAATGCCCGGTACAGACGGTGGCCGGAAACCGGACGATCGCCTTCACGTGGAGTGTTCGACGGGTCACCCAACGGGCATGAACGGCTGTACGAAAGGCATCGCACGACGAGAGGAGAGCGGTGACCGAGGGAGCCGGCGTCCGCATCGCCACCGGGGACCTGCCGGACGACCTGACCGCGAGCGAGGCGGGCATGTGGCAGGCCTTCCGCAACGGCAGCGTGTACGACCTGAGCAGCGGGGACCTCGCTGCGGACGACCCGCACGGCGGCCATCCGTGGGGCCCGGAGCGGACCGTGCGGGCCCGCATCGTGTGCTGGCTGCTGCTGGACGGCCCGCCGGCGCTGGCCGGCCGGGTGTCCTCGCTGAAGCTCGTCGGCGTACGGATCACCGGCGTGCTGGATCTCGCCGGCGGCCAGGTGACGCCGTACATGGAGCTGACGAGGTGCCGCTTCGACCAGGAGATACGGCTGCCGGAGGCCCGGTTCACGACCGTGCGGATGGTGGACTGCGCGGTGCCGCGGCTGGAGGCGGCCCGGGTGCACACGGAGGGCGATCTGCATCTGCCGCGCTGCCGGTTCCAGAGCGGGGTCCGGCTGACGGACGCGCAGATCGGCACCGACCTGCTGCTCAACCAGGCGATCGCGTACCGCGACCGCAGCGGCCGGTCGATCGCGGCGGACGGCATGACCGTCGGCCAGGACCTCCAGGCGGAGATGCTGGAGTCGCACGGCGAGCTGAGCCTGCGCGGCGCCCAGATCGGCGTCTCGCTCAGCCTGCGCGGCGCGAAACTCGCCAACCCCCATGCCCGGCTCGCCCTTAACGCCCCGCAGCTCACGGTCGAGCGCACCCTGTATCTGACCCCGGCCGGCGTGGGCGGTCCGGCGCTCAGCGGCACCACGCCCGCGCACGGGACGCGCATCCAGCGCTTCGAGTGCCGGGGCGGGGTGCGGCTGGACGACGGCCGGTTCGGGGACGCCGTCGACCTGGAGCGGGCCCGGTTCGCCCTCACCGACGACCAGGAGCTGTCGCTGCGCCGGGTGCAGACGCCGGAGCTGCGCTTCCTCGGGGACAAGCCGCAGCGCGGGAAGGTGGTGCTGTCGGGCGCGCGGGTGGTGAACCTGGTGGACCGCGCGAGCAGCTGGCCGGAGGCGGGCAATCTGCACATGGGCGGGTTCACCTACGAGAACCTGGTGCCGCAGGGCCCGTTCCCGCTGACCCGGCGCCTGGACTGGGTGGCGGCGGCCACCGCCGAGTACGCCCCGGAGCCGTACGAGCGGCTGGCCTCGGTGCTGCGCTCCGCCGGGGAGGACGAGGACGCGCGCGAGGTGCTGCTCGCCAAGCAGCGCCGGCGGCGCGAGACGCTGCCGCCGGCCGCCAAGGTCTGGGGGTTCGCGCAGGACTGGATCGTGGCCTACGGCTACCGGCCGGGCCGGGCCGCGGTGTGGATGGCGGTGCTGTGGGCGGCGGGCACGCTGGCGTTCGCGCACGCCCACCATCCGCCGATGAACTCCGGCGGCCATCCGGCCTGGAGTCCGGCGCTGTTCACCCTGGACCTGCTGCTGCCGGTGATCGACCTCGGCCAGGCGGGCGAGTGGCAGCTGCGCGGCGGCTGGCAGTGGCTGGCGACGGTGATGATCCTCGCCGGCTGGGTCCTGGCCACCACGGTGGCGGCGGGCGCGACCCGCCTACTGCGCCGAAGCTGACCCACGCAGCACCCGGCTGCCCCGCGAGCCGACTCTCGCCGCCCCCGACCGCTGCGAGCGGACTCTGCCCACGCCGCACCCGACCGCTACGAGCGGAGCCGGACCACGCCACGCCCGGCCGCTACGGCGGAGCCGATCCTCGCCCGCCCCGGCCGCCGCGAGCGGACCCTGCCCACGCCGCACCCGACCGCTACGGACGGAACCGACCCACACCACACCCGCCACTGCGAGCGGAACCGACCCACACCACACCCGCCACTGCGAGCGGAACCGACCCACGCCACCCCCGGCCACCACGGGCGAAGCCGACCCACGCCACCCCCGGCCACCACGGCGGAGCCGACCCACGCCACCCCCGGCCACCACGGCGGAGCCGACCCTCGCCCCCCCCGGCCGCCACGGCGGAGCCGGTCCTCTCGGCACCCGCGCGAGCCCTCCGCACCCGCGCGAGCCCTCCGCATTCGCGCGGGACGCGCATGCACCCTTTACAGGACCTTCACCGTCGGCCGTACAACCTTCCACGACTTGCCTTGTCCCTCTGGCGCCGCCCCGACCTGCGGACTTTCAATGGTCGGCACCATGGCTCTGCTGCCCTCGTTCATCCGCCCCCACCGCCGGATGCCCCGACGACCCGCGCGCCCGGCCCACCGGCCACCGGCCGGGGACGAGGCCGTGCTCGACGCGCCCGACGACCGCCTCTCGCCCGCGCTCGTCGCGGCCGGCCGGGGCGAATACGGCACCGCGGCCGGCCTGCTCGCCGACACCCGCGCCACGGCCGACTGGGAGCACCGGGACCGCTACGCCCGGCGCCTGGCCGCCTTCGCCCGCTCCCGCCCGGAGTGGTACGAGGAGTGGCGCGCCGCCGACCCCCACGACGCCGGAGCGCTGCTGGTCGGGGCCCAGCTGGCGGTGGACCGCGCCTGGCCCTCGCCGGCCCGGGCCGAGCTGCTGCGCGAGGTGAGTCCGCTGATCACCGCCGCCGCCCGCGCCGACGACCGAGACCCGGTGCCCTGGCGCATCGCGCTCGACCACGCGCGCGGCACCCGGGCCGGGCACCGCTATTTCGAGGAGCTGTGGGAGGCGGCCGTCCGGCGCGCCCCGCACCACTACGGCTGCCATGTGGCCGCCCTGCGCTATCTGGCAGCCTCCTGGCACGGCTCCCACCGCGAGTGCTTCGACTTCGCCGACCGGGCCGCGCAGGACGCCCCGGCCGACTCGCTGGTCCAGGCGCTGCCCGCCCGGGCGGCCTTCGGCTATCTGACCGACGGCTGCGGCGCGGCGGTGCCCCGGGGCCGGCTGGAGGCGGCGGCGGACCGGGCGATCGCCCTGTCCGCGCGGCTGCCGGCGGCCGACCCGTACCCGGCCGAGGTCCGCAACAAGCTGCTGTACCTGCTGCTGCGGCTGGAGCGCTGGCGGGACGCCCGGGCCCAGTTGCGGCTGATCGGCCCGTACGCCACGTCGTTCCCCTGGGACCGGTTCTCCGAGGACCCGCTCGGCCACTTCCTGAAGCTGCGCGAGCACCTTCAGACGGCGCTCCCCGGGGCCGCCCTGGCCGGGCTGCTCTCGGCGCCGCCGGAGCCCGGAGACGGACACGGCGGCCACGCCCGCCCCGCAGGCCACTAGGCTGGGGCGCCGTGACCACCGTCCGCCTGCCGCTCTTTCCGCTGAACTCGGTGCTGTTCCCGGGTCTCGTGCTGCCGCTGAACGTCTTCGAGGAGCGGTATCGCGCCATGCTGCGCGACCTGCTGAAGACCCCCGAGGACGAGCCGCGCCGGTTCGCCGTCGTCGCCATCCGGGACGGCCACGAGGTCGCGCCGAGCGCCCCCGGCATGCCCGATCCCACCGCGCGGCCCGAGCGGGGGCCGGCCGCCGGCTTCGGTCCGGACCCGCTCCGCGCCTTCCACGGGGTGGGCTGTGTGGCCGACGCGGCGACCATCCGGGAACGGTCCGACGGCACGTTCGAGGTGCTGGCGACCGGGACGACCCGGGTGCGGCTGCTGTCCGTGGACGCGTCGGGCCCGTACCTGACCGCGGAGCTGGAGGAGCTGACGGAGGAGCCCGGGGACGACGCCGGCGCGCTGGCCGAGGACGTCCTGCGCTCCTTCCGCCGCTACCAGAAGCGGCTGGCGGGCGCCAGGGAGCGCTCCCTGTCGTCGGGCGCGGAGCTGCCGGACGACCCGGGCGTGGTGTCGTACCTGGTGGCCGCGGCGGTGGTGCACGACACGCCGACCAAGCAGCGGCTGCTCCAGGCGCCGGACACCGCCTCGCGGCTGCGGGACGAGCTGAGACTGCTGCGCGCGGAGACGTCGATCATCCGCAGCCTGCCGTCGCTGCCCGCGTTCGAGCTGACGCGGACGCCGACGAGCCTGAACTGAGGGACCACGAGGAAACCGAGGATGGCGAAGAAGCAGAAGAAGACCCAGTCCGGGGGCACGCCCGCGACGGTGGCCCTGACGGCGGCGGGCGTGGACTTCACCGTCCACGCCTACGACCACGACCCGTCCCACCCCTCCTACGGCGAGGAGGCGGCCGAGGCGATGGGCGTCTCCCCCGACCGGGTCTTCAAGACCCTGGTGGCCGAGGTGGACGGCTCCCTGGTGGTCGGCGTGGTCCCGGTGGCCGGCTCGCTGGACCTGAAGGCCCTGGCGGCGGCGGTGGGCGGCAAGCGGGCGGCGATGGCCGACCCGGCGCTCGCCGAGCGCACCACGGGCTATGTCCGCGGCGGCATCTCCCCGCTCGGCCAGCGCAAGAAGCTCCCCACGGTCCTCGACGCCTCGGCCGGGGCCCAACCCACGATCTGCGTCTCGGCCGGCCGCCGCGGCCTGGAGGTCGAACTGTCCCCGAAGGACCTGACCGACCTGACGGACGCGGTCCTGGCCCCCATCGGGAAGAGCTGACCGGCTACGGCGTGCCGGGCCCCGTAGGTGAGGGCGTCCCCGGCCCCAGGAAGGGCGATCGGGCGGATCACGGCAGCCCGGCCCGCGCCTCCCGGACTACGGCGTCTCCGGGTCCCGGGGGCCGAACAGGGCCGTCAGACCGAGGTGGGCCAGGAGCGCGGCGAGCGGCCAGGCCAGCAGCGCGCCCTTGGCCGAGAGCTTCAGCGGCGCGGAGAAGACGACGCCCTTGCCCGCGGCCTGGGCGTGCGCGAGCACGTCGGAGTCGGGGCCCAGCCAGATCCCGAGGCGCCAGGCCAGCAGGGACGCGAGCAGGCCGCCGAGCCCGAGCGCGACCACCAGGGGCGCCCCGCCGTGCCGGCGCAGCAGGAAGACGGCGAGCGCGCTGACGGCTCCGAAGCCGAGCCCCAGCAGAGTGAACGTTCCGTCGACCCCGACGGCCTGCTCCCCCTCGCTGTCCTTCAGGTACACGACCCAGCTCTTGTCCAGCACGTCGCCGACCAGCGGCACGCGCGGCGCCAGCCACCACCACAGCAGCCCCAGCAGCACCCCGCCGAGCACCAGCACCACCGTGACCACGGCGGCCTCCCGCAGCTCCGTCCGCAGCCCGGGACCGTCCTGTTCCGGCCCGTGCCCGGCGAGCGCCCCGGCGGGCGGCGCCCCCTGCCAGACCTGGTGCGCGGAGTCGTCGTGCGGTGGTGGAGTCAACGGTGCGGTCACCCTGCCATCGTGCCAGGTCGCGCTGTGCGCCGCGTCACCGGACGGCGGCCCTGCGGTAGGCCCGGGTCGCCACGGCCAGCGAGACGACGCCGACGCCCGCGCACACACCCAGGTCAACGAGGACGAGCGCCCAGTCCGGGTCCGGTCCGAAGGTCCGGGCGTACGCCTCCACGCCGTAGGTGGAGGGCAGCAGATCGCGGGCCAGCCGGATCACCTCCGGCATCCGGCCGGCCGGCAGCACGCCCAGCAGCAGCGCCGCCGACATGCCCAGCTGGCCGAGCAGCGTGGCCAGCTCGGGCCGGGGCGCGAGCAGACCGCACGCGGCGCCGAGCCCGGCGAGCGCGGCCCCGGCGAGCGGGATGACGGCGAGCAGGACCCACAGGTTGGTCAGCGGCAGCCCGAAGAGCACACAGCCGAAGACGGCGGTGACCAGGGTGCCCGGCACGGTGAAGGAGGCGTAGGCCGCCGCCGCGCCCAGCACCACGGCGGCCGGCGGCACCGGCAGGGTGGCGTAGTGGTCGAGCCCGCCGCTGGCCCGCAGCTGCCCGAAGTACTGCGAGAGCAGGTTCAGCGCCACGTAGGCGACGACCAGCACCGAGGAGCCTGCGACCACGGACTGCGCCTCGTCGCCGCCCTCGACCACCCCGCGCATCATCACGGCGATGCCGATGGACTGGAAGGTCGCCACGAACAGCAGCGGGATCCGTGCCACCCGGGCCCGGGACAGCTGCGCCCGGTAGACGGCCACCAGTGACGGCCACAGCCGCGCACGCGGCCCGAGTTCGGCCGGGCCGGACACCGTCTCCGGCACGGCCCGGGAGCCGCCGGGCAGGACCTCGGCGGGTACGACACTCACGACGAGCTGCTCCTCTTCGCTTCGGCGGCGGCACAGACCCTCACGTGCCGCGGGGTCCGCCCGCTCATGCCCTCACCAGTCCCTGCCGGGCCTCGCCGCCCAGCGCCAGATAGACGTCCTCCAGGCTGGGCGTGGCGAGCGTGAAGTCGTCCAGGGCGGCGAAGGCGGCCCCGCCGGTCACCGTGGCGACGACGGCGCGGGCCTCCTCGGGCGCGAGCCGCAGCGTCCAGCGCCGGCCGGAGCGCGCCGCCCGCTCGCGCAGCACCGCCACCTCGGGCACCTCCAGCGGCGCCCGCTCCCGCCACACCAGCTCCACCCGCACCTCGCCGGCCACCCGCGCCTTGAGCCCGGCGGGGGTGTCGCAGGCGATGACCCGGCCCTGGTCGAGCACGGCGACCCGGTCCAGCACCGTCTCGGCCTCGATCACGTTGTGGGTGACCAGCACCACGGTCGTGCCGTGCTCGGCCCGCCGCCGGTCCACGGCCGCCCACACCGCGCGCCGGGCCACCGGGTCCATGCCGGTGGTCGGCTCGTCCAGCACGAGCAGCGGGCGCCGGCCCACCAGCGCGGTGGCGAAGCAGGCGAGCCGCCGCTGCCCGCCGGACAGCTTCTTCAGCGCCCGGCCGGCGATCGGGGTCAGCGCCAGTTCCTCCAGCACCGCGTCCCGTTCGGCCCGGGCCCGCCGTACGTCCAGGCCGCGCAGGCGTCCGGTGGTCTCGACGGCGAGGGAGACGGTCAGCTCGTCCAGGGCGCTGGACTCCTGGCCGAGGTAGGCGAGGATCCGGGCCGCCCGCTCGGGGTGCCGGACGATGTCGTGGCCGAGGATCTCGACGCTGCCCGTGTCCGGCCGCAGCAGCCCGGTGAGCTGGCGCACGAGGGTGGACTTGCCGGCGCCGTTCGGGCCGAGCAGCCCGAACACCTCGCCGCGCCGCACGTCCAGTTCCACTCCGTCGGTGGCCCGCACCTCAGGGGTGCCCGGCGTGCCCCGCCGGCCCCGGATCGCCGGGTAGGTCTTGTTGAGTCCGCGCACGCGTACGACCTCGTCGTAGCCGAGTGCCTGTCCCGCGCGCGTCATCACAAGGGACGAGCCTACGGGGTCGGGGCGCTTTACTCGCCTTTGGGGGCGGCTACGGGGATTCAGTCGGCGGCGGGCGCGTGCGGTTCGGCCGCCGCCGGGATGTCGAACTCCCGCCAGAACCCCGCCCGGATGGCGTAACGGTCGTGCTCGTCGATCTGGTCGTCCTTGTGCGCGAGCAGCCCGAAGCGGGCCGCGTAGCGCAGCAGCTCGCCGTCGATGCGGTGCGGGATGCGCGGGTACATCTGCGACAGCCGCTGCAAGTGGCCCTGGTCGCCGAGCCGGGAGATCCAGCGGCGGGCGAAGACCTGCCCCACCTCGTACGGGTCGCCGCCGACGGTGGTGATGTCCTCCTCCCGGTCGGCCCAGCGCTGTTCGGCGGTGGTCAGCTGGGCCAGCGTCGGCAGGGAGGCGGCCTCGGGGGGCTCGGCGGCCACGCCCGGCCGGTCGACCCAGCCCTTGTCGGAGGACCAGCGCAGGGTCGCGGTGGTGGGGTGCTGCACGGTCTGGGTGCCGGGTGCGCGCAGCGCGGCCAGGTCCTTGGGGGTGGGGACGCCCTTGGCGGCGGGGACCCGCTCGGGCGCGCCGTTCTGCGCCGCCGTGGCGGCCGGGGGGTGCGCGGGCTGTTCGGCGGGCCGTTCGGCCGTGCCGAGCGCGGACTCGGGCAGGGGGGCGGAGAGGATCGCGGCGATCTCGGGGCGGGGCGCGGGCGACGGGGGACAGACGCCGGTCAGCTCCTTGGCGCGGACGGCCTGGGTGATCCAGGCGCGGTCCAGCACCCGCCGCTCGTCGGCCTCGGCGACCAGGTCCTCGGACTGGTTGTAGTCGCCGTCGGCGGCCTGCACGGCCCACAGGTGGACGGCGACGCCGTGCTCCTTGGCGGCCATCATGCCGGGCAGCAGATCGCCGTCGCCGGTGACCAGGACGACGTCGGAACAGGCGCGGTTGCGGGCCAGTTCGGTCAGTTCGGCGTGCATGGCGGCGTCCACGCCCTTCTGGGCCCAGCGTCCGTCGCTGCGGGTCAGGGCGCCCAGCCGGACGGTGACCCGGGGCATCACGCGCAGCCGGCGGTGCTCGGGCTGCGGGACCCGGTCGGGGGCGCCGTCGAACCAGTAGATGCGCAGCAGCGGGCGCTCGGTGTCAGACTCCGCGCGTTCGCGCAGGGCCTGGATCAGCGCGGCGTGGTCGACGGTGATCCGGGACCGCGAGGGCTCACCCGCGAGGAGGCTGGCGGCGGCGCCCAGCAGGTACCCGGCGTCCACCAGGACGATGCACCGGTCCACGCGACTCACCCTCTTCCCGGGAGGCTTTGCTTCGGACTTGCTTCGAGTCTGCCCGACCGCGCGGAGCTTAACGGCCCGAACTCGATCTTCGGCGTGGCGTTTCCGGTTCTGGTCCGCTCAGCTGCCCTGTCACACACGGTAATTATCCGACATGCGCCTGATGTCAGCGTATGTGAATCTGGTCCCGGCCCTGGCCCCTAGATCCCCCACAGGAGGCATCACCATGGCCAAGAACAAGAACCGCAAGCAGGCCGGCCCGAAGAACCGCGCGCAGCAGGGTGAGCACGCGCAACGGCCCCCGGCGGAGGAACACGAGTCGCCGGTGTCCCGCATACAGGGCGGCCCGGCGGAGGGCGCGCCCAAGAAGCAGAAGAGCTTCGGCCACAACTAAAAGGGCAGTTGAAGCCCGGGCACATATGAGGGGCGCACCCGTGCCGGGTGCGCCCCTTTTCCTGCCTCTTCTTCCGCCGCTCGCCCGCCCCTCGTGCGGCGCCGGTCTCAGCCGGCCAGGCAGGACGGGCCGAGCAGCACCTTCAGGTCGCCGAACAGGGCCGGGTCGGGCTTGACCCGGTGCCGGTCCAGGCGCAGCACGGTGGTCTTGCGCGGGCCCTGGAGCTTGATGCGCACCTCGCTGTCGCCCTTGTGGTGGCTGAGGATCTCGCCGAGGCGGCTGACCATGGGCGGGGTGACCCGGGTGGCCGGGATGGTGAGGATCACGGGCGCGTTGGTGCCCGCGTTGGACAGGTCCGGGACCTGGAGCTCCATCGCGACCAGCCGCGGCACGTCCTCCCGCTTGTCGAGCCGGCCCTTGACGAACACCACGGCGTCCTCGACCAGTTGGGTCGACACGAGCTGGTAGGTGGCCGGGAAGAACATGCACTCGATGGAGCCCGCGAGGTCCTCCACGGTGGCGATGGCCCAGGCGTTGCCCTGCTTGGTCATCTTGCGCTGGAGGCCCGAGATGATGCCGCCGATGGTGACCACCGCGCCGTCGGCGTGCTCGCCGCCGGTGAGCTGGGAGATGCCCGCGTCGGCCTTGTCGGCGAGGACGTGCTCCAGGCCGAAGAGGGGGTGGTCGGAGACGTAGAGACCGAGCATCTCCCGCTCCTGGGCGAGGAGATAGGTCTTGTCCCACTCGTCGGTGGAGAACTCCACGTCGAGTCCGAAGCCGGGCTCGCTGCTGGTCTCCTCGCCCATGCCGCCGAAGAGGTCGAACTGGCCCTCGGCCTCCTTGCGCTTGACCGCGACCACGTTGTCGATCATCGGCTCGTACTGGGCCGTGAGCCCCTTGCGGGTGTGGCCCATGGAGTCGAAGGCGCCGGCCTTGATCAGCGATTCGGTGGTGCGCTTGTTGCAGACCACCGCCTCGACCTTGTCCAGGTAGTCGGGGAAGGAGGTGTACTTCCCCTTCGCCTTGCGGCACTTGATGATCGACTCGACCACGTTGGTGCCGACGTTGCGGACGGCGGACAGGCCAAAGAGGATCACGTCGTCGCCCTGGGCCGCGAAGTTCGCCTCCGACTCGTTGACGTTCGGCGGGAGCACCCGGATGCCCATGCGGCGGCACTCGTTCAGATAGACCGCCGACTTGTCCTTGTCGTCCTTGACGGAGGTGAGCAGGGCGGCCATGTACTCGGCGGGGTGGTTCGCCTTCAGGTACGCCGTCCAGTACGACACCAGGCCGTACGCGGCCGAGTGGGCCTTGTTGAACGCGTAGCCGGCGAACGGGACCAGCACGTCCCACAGCGCCTGGATGGCCTCGTCGCTGTAGCCGTTCTTGCGGGCGCCGGCCTGGAAGATGACGAAGTTCTTCTCCAGCTCCTCCGGCTTCTTCTTGCCCATCACACGGCGGAGGATGTCGGCCTCGCCGAGCGAGTAGCCGGCGATGATCTGGGCGGCCTTCTGCACCTGCTCCTGGTAGACGATCAGGCCGTAGGTGACGTCCAGGACCTCCTTGAGCGGCTCCTCCAGCTCCGGGTGGATCGGCGTGATCTCCTGCTGCCCGTTCTTGCGCAGCGCGTAGTTCGTGTGCGAGTTCATGCCCATCGGGCCCGGCCGGTACAGGGCCGAGACGGCGGAGATGTCCTCGAAGTTGTCCGGCTTCATCAGCCGGAGCAGGGACCTCATGGGGCCGCCGTCGAACTGGAAGACGCCGAGGGTGTCGCCGCGCTGGAGCAGCTCGAAGGTCGTGGGGTCGTCCAGCGGCAGGGAGAGCAGGTCGATGTCGAGGCCCTTGTTGGCCTTCACCATCTTGACCGCGTCGTCCATGATCGTGAGGTTGCGCAGGCCCAGGAAGTCCATCTTCAGCAGGCCGAGCGACTCACAGCTCGGGTAGTCCCACTGGGTGATGGTCACGCCGTCGGTGTGCCTCACCCACACCGGGACGTGCTCGGTGATGGTCTCGCTGGACATGATCACGCCGGCGGCGTGCACGCCCATCTGCCGCACCAGGCCCTCCACACCGCGCGCGGTGTCGATGACCTTCTTCACGTCCGGCTCGTTCTCGTACATCGAGCGGACCTCGCCGGCCTCGCTGTAGCGCGGGTGGCTGGGGTCGGTGATGCCGGACAGCGGGATGCCCTTGCCGAGGACGTCGGCGGGCATGGCCTTGGTGATGCGGTCGCCCATCGCGTACGGGTAGCCCAGCACGCGCGCGGAGTCCTTGATCGCGTTCTTGGCCTTGATGGTGCCGTAGGTGCCGATCATGGCGACCTTGTCGGCGCCGTACTTCTCGGTCACGTACCGGATCACCTCGACGCGCCGGCGCTCGTCGAAGTCGATGTCGACATCGGGCATCGAGATGCGCTCGGGGTTGAGGAACCGCTCGAAGATCAGGCCGTGCGGGATCGGGTCGAGGTCGGTGATGCCGAGGGCGTAGGCGACGATCGAGCCCGCCGCGGAGCCTCGGCCGGGGCCGACCGCGATGCCCTGCTTCTTGGCCCACATGATGAAGTCGGCGACCACGAGGAAGTAGCCCGGGAAGCCCATCGAGATGATCGTGTCCATCTCGTACTCGGCCTGCTTCTGGCGGTCCTCGGGGATGCCGCCCGGGAAGCGGCGCTCCATGCCGCGGCGGACCTCCTCCTTGAACCAGGTGACCTCGGTGTAGCCCTCGGGGATGTCGAACTTGGGCATGAGGTCGCGCTTCTCGAACATGCCGGCGGTGTCCACCATCTCGGCGACGAGGAGCGTGTTGGCGCAGCCCTCCTGCCAGGCGTCCGAGGAGTCGATGGCATACATCTCGTCCGTGGACTTCAGGTAGTAGCCGGTGCCGTCGAACTTGAAGCGGTCGGGGTCGGAGAGGTTCTTGCCGGTCTGGATGCACAGCAGGGCGTCGTGGGCCCCGGCCTCGTGCGCGTAGGTGTAGTGCGAGTCGTTGGTGACCAGCGGGGGGATGCCGAGCTTCTTGCCGATCTCCAGCAGGCCGTCGCGGACCCGGCGCTCGATCTCGATGCCGTGGTCCATCAGCTCCAGGAAGTACTTGTCCTTGCCGAAGATGTCCTGGTACTCGGCGGCGGCCTTCAGGGCCTCGTCGAAGTGGCCGAGGCGCAGCCGGGTCTGCACCTCGCCGGAGGGGCAGCCGGTGGAGGCGACGATGCCCTCGGACCACTGGGCGATGGTCTCCTTGTCCATCCGGGGCCACTTCTGCAGCCAGCCCTCGGCGTAGGCGTCGGAGGAGAGCCGGAAGAGGTTGTGCAGGCCGGTCTTGTTCACCGCCCACATCGTCTTGTGGGTGTAACCGCCGGAACCGGAGATGTCGTCCCGCTTCTGGTGCGGCTGGCCCCAGAGGATCTTGCGCTTGTTGCGCCGGGACTCGGGGGCGACATAGGCCTCGATCCCGATGATCGGGGTGATTCCGGCCTTTTTCGCGGAGTGGAAGAAGTCGTACGCGCCGTGCAGGTTGCCGTGGTCGGACATGGCGATGTGCGTCATGCCCATCTCATTGCAGGCGTTGAACATGTCCTTCAGCCGCGCGGCACCGTCCAGCAGCGAGTACTGGGTGTGGACGTGCAGGTGCGTGAAGGGCGGCTTCGACACGGTTGAGCCTCCGGGGAAACACTCGGCGACGGTCTGGCGGACGGTTCTGGGGTCAGCGTCGAAGTCTATGCCTCGCCACCGACAGCGGGTGGCGGGAAGCTGCTCCGTAAGGGGTGACGGTTGTGACATGGGCCGGTGGCGCGAAGTGGCTCCATGGGGGGGTGGCGGTCGGGTGACGGATATGACAAGCACAGTGGCGCGAAGCGCCTCCATGAGGGGTGGCGGTCGGGTGACGGATATGGCAAACACTGTGGCGCGAAGCGCCTCCATGAGGGGTGGCGGTCGGGTGACGGGCGGGCACCTGGGCGTACCTTCGTGCGTTGGAGACGGCAGAAACGCTGTCGCACGCATGCACCAGGAGGCACCCCGCGATGTCGGTCCCCCAGCTCGACGAGGAGCAGCGCGGCGAGGAGATCCTCGCCGTCTTCGACACCGCCTTCGGCCGGCTCCTGGCCGCCGACCCGGCCGCGTTCCGGGTGAAGTTCCGGAAGATGGCGGCCTCGGCCTTCGCGTTCTACCGGGGCACTGCGTGCCTCTTCTACCACGACCTGGACACCGACAGGCGCGGCGGTCCGTACCTGGACGAGCGCACCTCGCGCGTGTGGATCCACGGCGACCTGCACGCGGAGAACTTCGGCACGTACATGGATTCGAACGGCCGGCTGGTCTTCAACGTCAACGACTTCGACGAGGCGTACGTCGGCCCCTTCACCTGGGACCTCAAGCGCTTCGCGGCGTCCGTCGCGCTGATCGGGTACGCGAAGGCGCTCAGCGACGCGCAGATCACCGAGCTGGTGACGGTCTACGCGCACGCGTACCGGGAGCGGATCCACGCCCTGGCCACGGGCGCCAAGCGGGACGAGGTGCCGCCGTTCACGCTGGAGACCGCGCAGGGTCCGCTGCTGGACGCGCTGCGTGACGCCCGTGCGATGACCCGGTTCGGGCTGCTGGAGTCGATGACGGAGATCCGCGACTTCGAGCGCCGCTTCGCCCCGGGCGGCGGCTCCGTCGAGCTGGACGCGGCCACCCGCTACAAGGTCCTGGCGGCCTTCGACGGCTATCTGGAGACCCTGCCGGACTCCTCCCTGGCCCGCCCGGACTCCTACCGGGTGAAGGACGTCGTGGGGCGGCGGGGCATCGGCATCGGCTCGGCGGGCCTGCCGTCGTACAACATCCTGCTGGAGGGCCACAGCGACGCCCTGGAGAACGATGTGGTGATCTACATCAAGCAGGCGCAGACCCCGGCCGTCTCCCGGCACATCACGGATCCGGCCATCGCGGAGTACTTCCTGCACGAGGGCCACCGCACGGTGATCTCCCAGCGTGCCCTCCAGGCGCATGCCGACCCGTGGCTGGGCTGGACCGAGCTGGACGGCGCGGGCCAGCTGGTCGCCGAGATCTCGCCGTACGCGGTGGACCTGGACTGGGGCGACATCGACGACCCGGAGGAGATCGCGGCCGTGGTCGCCGACCTGGGCCGGGCCACCGCGACCATGCACGCGGCGGCGGACGACACCTCCGGCGAGTCCCTGGTGCCGTTCTCCACCGAGCGGGCCATCGACGCGGCGATCGCGGCCGACGAGGAGGGCTTCGCGCCCGTGCTGGTGGACTTCGCGCACGGCTACGGCGCACGCGCGCGTGCCGATCACCAGATCTTCGTGGACCTGTTCCGCAACGGCCGGATTCCGGGGCTGTAACCTTCGCGGATTCACAGGCACCCTTTAGGGGTCCCTTACCCGCGGACGTGACACACTCTCCAATCGCTATGGACATATCCGGGACCCAGCTCAGAGCCGTGCGCGCGGCGCTGTTCACGGCCTTCGTCGTGACCCTCGGCACCGCGTCGCACGTGCTGCTGTCCCGTGCCCCGCTGCCGGGGACGACCGTGGCCGCGGTCGCCGCCGGGGTGTTCGTCACCGCGTACGCGCTGGCGGGCCGCGAGCGCGGCTTCGGTCGGATCGCGGCCCTGCTGGTCCCGCTGGAGCTGGCCGCCGACACGGTGTTCACCACCGGCCAGCACGCCTGCTACGGCCGGGCGGGCGGCCCGGTCGCGGGCCCGCTGCGCGCGGTCGGCCTGGACGTGCTGTGCGAGGGCCGGGTGGGCTCTCCGCTGGCCCGGATGGCCGGCGGCTCCGACCGGGCGGGAGAGCTGTTCGCGCACGCCGGCCCGGCCGCCGCCTGGCTGCTGCTGGCCGCGCACGTCGGGGTGGGCCTGCTGGCCGCGGCCTGGCTGCGCCGGGGCGAGCGGGCGCTGACCCGGCTGGTGCGCGCGGTCGCCGCCACCACCTTCCGGCCGCTGCTGCTGGCGGTCGCCGCGGTCGTCGTACGGCCGCTTCCGGTCCGCGGGCCGCACCGCCCGGCCCCGCGCCGCGCCACCGCCCGGGACCGGCTCCTCGCGCACTCCCTGGGACGGCGGGGACCGCCGTGCTCC
The DNA here is from genome assembly GCF_964272715.1 of Streptomyces sp. SudanB182_2057. Taxonomy (NCBI): domain Bacteria; kingdom Bacillati; phylum Actinomycetota; class Actinomycetes; order Kitasatosporales; family Streptomycetaceae; genus Streptomyces; species Streptomyces sp. SudanB182_2057. Next base: position 6,087,701 of record NZ_OZ186798.1, on the reverse strand, counting down.
CGCACCGGCCGGACCGCCCTCGCCTGAGCCCCGGCTCCCGCGCGGCGGACGGCACCCGAGCACGTCAGTCCCCCCATACCAACCGCGTACGACATGTGCGCGTCCCCCAGGGAGATCACCACCATGAGCAAGCGGAACAGCCAGGCCGCGAAGACGGCGGCCCGGGAGCGGCTGCGCCAGGAGCGCGAGCGGCAGGCCAAGCGCGACAAGGCCAGGCGGCAGCTGATCGTGGCCGGCTCGGTCGTCGCCGTGCTGGCCGCGGCCGGCGGCATCGGCTACGCCGTCGTCCAGGCCAACAAGCCCGCCTACTGGGAGACCGCGAAGGACGCCAAGCTGGTCAAGCCGGCCAACGCCACGGGCACGGACGGCACGACGGTCCTGGTCGGCAAGAGCACCGCCAAGAAGACGCTGGTGATGTACGAGGACCCGCGCTGCCCGGTCTGCGCCTCCTTCGAGCAGGTGGTCGGCCCGACCATCAAGAAGGACCTCGACGCCGGCAAGTACAAGGTCCAGTTCGTCGGCGCCACCTTCCTCGACAACGGCTTCGGCGGCGAGGGCTCGAAGAACGCGCTGAGCGCGCTGGGCGCCGCGCTGAACGTCAGCCCGGAGGCGTTCCTGGAGTACAAGTCCGCGCTCTACGCCAAGAAGTGGCACCCGGAGGAGCGGGACGACAAGTTCAAGGACGACTCCTACCTGATCGAGATCGCCGACACGGTTCCCGCCCTGAAGGGCAACGCCAAGTTCCAGAAGGCCGTCAAGGACGGCACCTTCGACCGGTGGGCGCTGGAGGAGTCCAAGGTCTTCGACAAGGACGGCATCGAGGGCACCCCGACCCTGAAGATGGACGGCAAGGCCCTGACGGACGCCGGCGGCAAGAACGCGCCGATGACCGTCGAGGAGTTCAACACCGCGCTGGAGGCGGCCCTCAAGGGCTGACCCGACGACACGCCGAACTGCGGGCGAACTTTCGGGAGTTCGCCCGCCTTCGCGCATACCGATCAGTAACCTGATCGGTCGTGACCAGTCGATACAGATCAGCCGGGGCCGCACAGGACCCCGGCTCGCTTCCGCCCCGCCGCCGTACGGTCGTCAAGGCCGCGGCGGCGTCCGCCGTGCTGGCCGGCCCGCTGGCCGCCGCGCCGCCGGCCCGCGCCGCCACCGGCGCCCCCGCCTTCCTGCACGGCGTCGCCTCCGGCGACCCGCTGCCCGACGGCGTGCTGCTGTGGACCCGGGTGACCCCCGTCCCCGAGGCCATACCCGGCTCCGGGCTCGGCCCGGACACCGAGGTCGGCTGGGTCGTCGCCCGCGACCGGGCGCTGACGGACGTCGTCGCCCGGGGCTCCGTCACCGCCACGGCCGCCTCCGACCACACCGTCAAGGCCGACGTACGGGGCCTCGCCCCGGCAACGGACTACTGGTTCCGCTTCTCCGCCGGCGGCACCGACTCCCCGGTGGCGCGCACCCGCACCGCGCCGGCGGCGGACGCGGACGTCTCCTCCCTGCGCTTCGGCGTGGTCTCCTGCGCCAACTGGGAGGCCGGGTACTTCGCCGCCTACCGCCATCTCGCGGCCCGGGGCGACCTGGACGCCTGGCTGCACCTCGGCGACTACATCTACGAGTACCAGTCCGGCGAGTACGGCACCCGGGGCAAGGTCGTCCGCCCGCACGCGCCGGCGCACGAGATCCTCACCCTCGCCGACTACCGGACCCGGCACGCGAAGTACAAGACCGACCCCGACCTACAGGCCCTGCACCTGGCGGCACCGGTCGTCGCGATCTGGGACGACCACGAGTTCGCCGACAACGCCTGGCCCGGCGGCGCGACCAACCACACCGAGGGCGCCGAGGGCGGCTGGGCGGCCCGCCAGGCCGCCGCCAAGCAGGCCTACTTCGAGTGGATGCCGGTCCGCCCGGCCCTCGCCGGCACCACCTACCGGCGGCTGCGCTTCGGCAGGCTCGCCGACCTGTCCCTGCTGGACCTGCGTTCCTTCCGCTCGCAGCAGGCGGCCACGGCGAGCGGCTCGGTGGACGACCCGGACCGCACACTCACCGGCCGAGCCCAGCTCGACTGGCTCAAGGCCGGTCTGCGCGCCTCCGACACGAAGTGGCGGCTGGTCGGCAACTCGGTGATGATCTCGCCGTTCGCCGTCGGCTCGCTCTCCGCCGACCTGCTGAAGCCGCTCGCCAAGCTGCTCGGCCTGCCGCAGGAGGGCATCGCCCTCAACACCGACCAGTGGGACGGCTACACCGACGACCGCCGCGAACTCCTGGCCCACCTGCGGTCCAACGCCATCCGGAACACCGTCTTCCTCACCGGTGACATCCACATGGCGTGGGCCAACGACGTGCCGGTGGACGCGGGCACCTACCCGCTCTCGCCGTCGGCGGCCACCGAGTTCGTGGTGACCTCGGTGACCTCCGACAACCTCGACGACATCGTCAAGGTGCCCGAGGGCACGGTCTCCGCGGTCGCCGCCCCGGTCATCAGGGCCGCCAACCGGCACGTCCACTGGGTCGACACGGACCGGCACGGCTACGGCGTGCTGGACATCACCGCCGAGCGGGCGCAGATGGACTACTACGTCCTGTCCGACCGCACCGACCCGGACGCCCGCACCACCTGGGCGCGCTCCTACCGCACCCTGAGCGGCACCCAGAAGGTCGAGCGGACCTACGACCCGGTGTGATCCCTCACCCGAGCGTTCCGAGGAAGCCGAGCGCCACCCGCCAGGTGGCCTCGGCGGCCTCCGCGTCGTAGTCCGGCAGCCCGGGGTCGGTGTAGAGGTGGCCGGCCCCGGCGTACCGGTAGACCTCCACGTCGGCGCCGATGCGGCCCATCCGCAGATACCAGGCGCTCAGCCAGTCGTCCGACTCGAACGGGTCGGGCTCGGCCACGTGCAGCTGCACCGGCAGATCGTCCACCTGCGCGTTCGGCGCGATGTCCGAGGTGCCGTGCAGGAGCAGCAGCCCGCGCGCCTTGTCGTCGCCGAGGGCGAGGGTCTGGGCGACGGAGGCGCCGAGCGAGAACCCGGCGTACACCAGCCCGCGGTCGGAGTACGGCGCCGCCGCCAGCACGGCCCGCTTCAGCAGCTCCTCCTTGCCGATCCCCTCGTTGAACTCCATGCCCGCCTCGACGGTGTCGAACGTGCGGCCCTCGAAGAGGTCCGGCGTCCACACCTCGTGGCCCGCCGCGCGCAGCCGGTCCGCGGCCTCGCGCACCGCGGGCCTGAGCCCGTAGGTCGAGTGAAAGAGCATGATGTTCATGAGGCCATGGTGCCAGCCGGGCATGCCGGGGGCGCAGCGCGGCCCTACCCAGGCGTGTGACGAAGACACATGTTCATGACCTGCCCGAGCCGGTTACGTTCGGAGGCATGGAGACCGTACTCCGCCCCCTGATCGTCGCCGGCGGTGCCGTGCTGCTGACCGTGCTGGTCGGCTGGGCCACGGACCTGCTGCTGCGCAAGGCCGACGAGAGCCGTGGCGACACCCCGCTGTGGGACCTGCTGCGGCGCGCCCGCGTGCCCTATCAACTCGTGTTGTGCGCGGCCCTGCTCAGAGGCTCCTACGACGAGGCCCGGCTGTTCCCGGAGCACCGCACCGGCGTCGGCCGGACGCTGACCCTGGTGCTGATCGGCGCGGCGGCCTGGCTGGTGATCCGGATCGCGGCGGCCATAGTCGAGTCGACGTACACCCGTTACGCGCGCGCCCACCACGACCCGGCCCGGGTCCGCCGGGTGCGCACCCAGGTGACGCTGATCATGCGGGTGGTGTCGGCGATCGTCGGGGTGGTCGCCGTGGCGGCGATGCTGCTGACGTTCCCGGCGATGCGCGCGGCCGGCGCCTCCCTGCTGGCCTCGGCCGGTGTCCTCGGCATCGTGGCCGGTGTCGCCGCCCAGTCCACGCTGTCCAACATGTTCGCCGGGCTGCAGATCGCCTTCGGCGACATGGTCCGGATCGGCGACACGGTCGTGGTGGACGGCGAGTGGGGCACGGTCGAGGAGATCACCCTGACCTTCCTGACGGTCCGGACCTGGGACGAGCGCCGGATCACCATGCCGGTGTCGTACTTCACCTCCCGGCCGTTCGAGAACTGGTCGCGGGGCACCCCGCAGATGACCGGGATCGTCTACTGGCACCTCGACCACAACGCGCCGGTGGAGGCGATGCGCGAGAAGCTGCGGGACATCCTGCGCGCCTGCCCGGCCTGGGACGGCCGCGCCTACGGCCTCCAGGTGACGGACAGCACGCCCAGCACCATCCAGGTGCGGGCCCTGGTGACGGCCAAGGACGCGGACGACATCTGGACGGTCCGGGTCACGGTCCGCGAGCAGATGATCACCTGGCTGGCCGCGGAGCACCCCTACGCGCTGCCCCGGGTGAACACCGCCGACGCGTTCCTCCCGCCGCACCAGGCCCCCTCCCCCGACGGCACGTCCTTCCGCAGGGCCTACGAGTTCCCGCGCTCCGGCCGCGGCTGACCGGGCGTCACCGCAGGCTCCGCACGTCGAGATGGCGCAGCACCCGGTCCACGATCTCCGGGTCCGCGCCGGGCTCGCTCCGCGCGGCCAGCACCTCGTGCCGCGCGGCGCTGAGCATCTCGTTCTGGATGCGCCGCACCCGTTTGATCCGCTTGACCCGCTGGACCTGGGCCTCGCGCCGCTCGTCCTCCCCCATGTCCGGGCTGATCCGGATCCCGATCTCGAAGGCGCGCCGCAGCATCTGCTCGGACAGCTCCTCGGGCAGCTCCTCGACCTGCTCGATCTCCCGCAGCCGGCGCTTGGCGGCCTTCGCCGCCCGCACCGCCAGCTCCTTCTCGAACTCCTTCTCCCGCGCGGCGTCGGCCCGTACCCCGAGCCGCCGCACCAGCCAGGGCAGCGTGAGCCCCTGCACCACCAGCGTGGCGACGATCACCCCGAACGCGATGAAGATGATCTCGTCCCGGTCGGGGAAGGGGGAGCCGTCCTCGGTCCGCAGCGGCACGGCCAGCGCCAGCGCCACCGAGGCCACCCCGCGCATCCCGGCCCACCACATCACGACGGTCTCCCGCCAGCTGACCGGGATCTCCTCGTCGTAGTCCCGGCGGGCGTGCAGCCGTTTGGTCAGCCAGGTCGCCGGCAGCAGCCACAGCAGCCGTACGACGACCACCACGCCCACGACGGCCGCCGCCCAGCCGAGCATCTCGCCCCACCGGCCCTGGGCCGTGTGGATGGCGTTGTGCAGCTCCAGTCCGATGAGCCCGAAGGCGACCCCGGTGACGAGGGTGTCGATGATGTCCCAGAAGGTGTGCCCGGCGAGCCGGGTCAGCACGTCGTCGGCGTCGGTGGCGTACTCGGCGAGGAAGAGGGCGGTGGTGAGCACGGCGAGCACCCCGGAGCCGTGCAGCCTCTCCGCGAGCACGTAGGAGGCGTAGGGCACCAGCAGGGTCATGCCGATCTGGAGCGTCGGGTCGCCCAGCAGGCCCATCAGCTTGTTCGCGCCCCAGCCCAGCGCCAGTCCCACGAGGACCGCGACGACGGCGGACAGCACCAGGTCCAGCCCGGCCTGCCAGGCCGAGAAGGTGCCGCTGACGGCGGCGGCGATCGCCACGTGGTACAGGACGATGGCCGTGACGTCGTTGAACAGCCCCTCGCCCTCCAGGATCGACACCAGCCGGCGCGGCAGCCCGAGCTGTCCGGCGACGCTGGTCGCGGCGACCGGGTCGGGCGGGGCGATCAGGGCGCCGAGCGCGAAGGCGGCGGCGAACGGCAGTCCGGGCACGATCCGGTGGGCGACGAACGCCACGCAGACCATCGTCACGAACACCAGGGCGACGGCCAGCAGAAAGATCGGCCGGACGTTGGCCGCGAACTGCCGCCAGGAGGTGCGGCGGACGGCTGCGTAGAGCAGGGGCGGCAGCAGCCCCGGCAGGATCAGCTCGGGCGGGATGTCCACGTTGGGTACGAAGTCCACCACTGCCAGGACCCCGCCGAACAGGGTCATCAGCACCGGCGCCGGCACCCCCAGCCGGTCCCCGACCGGGACGCTCACCAGGGCCCCGAGCAGCAGTACGAACAACAGAGCCAGCTGGTCCACGGACGGCGCTCCGGGGGTCGACGATCACACGGCCGCGTTCCAGTCTGCCATCGCGACCTGCGGATTCCGCACGACAGTCCGACCGGGCGCGATCCCGTCCCGTTCTCCGGCCGGGTGGGGCCCCGTCACGGCGTCCGGCGCCGGTGCGGTCCCGTCGGCGCCCGGCCGGCCGGGAACCGCCGGCTCCTAGAGAGCCCGGCGCATCGCCCGGTGCGGTATGCCGGCGTCCTGGAACTCCGGGCCGTACGCCGTGTAGCCCAGGCGTTCGTAGAAGCCGAGGGCCTGGGTCTGCGCGTGCAGGTCCACCGCCGTGAGGCCACGCGCGCGTGCCGCCTCCTCGATGGCGCGCACCAGGGCCGCGCCGACGCCGAGCCCGCGCGCCGCCCGCAGGACGGCGAGCCGGCCCAGCGCGCCGACCGAGGCGTCCCCGCCGGTCCGCTCCGCCGCCGCCGCGCCGTACAGCAGCCGCCCGGTGCCCAGCGGCCGGCCGTCCTCGTGGACCGCCAGCACGTGCACCGCCACGGCGTCGTAGGCGTCGTACTCGATGTCCTCCGGGACGCCCTGTTCGGCCACGAAGACCTCCTTGCGGACCGCGAAGCATGCCTCGCGGTCGGCGGGGTCCTCGGCGACCCGGACGGTGGGGCGCGGGCTCACGCCCACGTCTCCTCCCGGACCTGGTCGAGGGCCTGCTGGAGGTCTTCGGGGTAGTCGCTCCCGAACTCGACCCAGCGGCCGTCGCCGGGGTGCTCGAAGCCGAGGCGGACGGCGTGCAGCCACTGGCGGGTCAGGCGCAGCCGCTTGGCGAGGGTGGGGTCGGCGCCGTAGGTGAGGTCGCCGACGCACGGGTGGCGGTGGGCGGCCATGTGGACGCGGATCTGGTGGGTGCGGCCCGTCTCCAGCTTCACGTCCAGCAGGGAGGCGGCGCGGAATGCCTCGATGAGGTCGTAGTGGGTCACCGACGGCTTGCCGTCGGCGGTGACCGCCCACTTGTAGTCGTGGTTCGGGTGGCGGCCGATGGGGGCGTCGATGGTGCCGCTCGTCGGGTCCGGGTGGCCCTGGACCAGCGTGTGGTAGCGCTTGTCGACCGTGCGCTCCTTGAACTGGCGCTTGAGCGACGTGTACGCGTACTCGGACTTGGCGACCACCATCAGGCCCGAGGTGCCCACGTCCAGGCGGTGCACGATGCCCTGGCGCTCGGCGGCGCCGGAGGTGGAGATCCGGTACCCGGCGGCGGCGAGACCGCCGATGACGGTCGGGCCGGACCAGCCCGGCGACGGGTGCGCGGCCACGCCGACCGGCTTGACGATCACCACCACGTCGTCGTCGTCGTGCACGATCTCCATGCCCTCGACCGGCTCCGCGACCACCTGGACCGGCGCGGGCGCCTGCGGCATCTCGACCTCCAGCCAGGCGCCGCCGCGCACCCGCTCGGACTTGCCGACCACCGCGCCGTCGACCTGGACCTTGCCGGCCGCGGCCAGCTCCGCCGCCTTCGTGCGGGAGAAGCCGAACATGCGGGAGATGGCGGCGTCGACGCGCTCGCCCTCCAGGCCGTCGGGCACGGGCAGGGTACGGATCTCGGGAATCGTGCTCACCCGTCGAGTATGCCGGACGGGCCGCGAGCCACCGAACGAGCCTGTGGACAACGCCCCGGCTCCGGCCCCGGCCTCAGTCCTTGTGGACCTTGCCGTCCGGGTCCAGGCCGTAGAAGGACAGCACCACGATCAGGATGCCGCCGCACACGATCGCCGAGTCGGCGAGGTTGAACACCGCGAACCCCTTGGGCGCGATGAAGTCCACCACCGCGCCCTCGAAGACGCCCGGCGACCGGAAGATCCGGTCGGTGAGGTTGCCGAGCGCGCCGCCGAGCAGCAGGCCGAGCGCGACCGCCCAGGGGAAGCTGTACAGCTTGCGGGCCAGCCGGATGATCACCACGATCACGATCGCGGCGATCAGCGAGAAGATCACCGTGAAGGCCGCGCCGAAGCTGAAGGCGGCGCCGGGGTTGCGGATGACGTGCAGTTCCAGCAGGTCCCCGACGACCCGGATCGGCGCGCGGCCCTCCAGCCGGGCGACGACGAGCATCTTGCTGATCAGATCGAGGGCGTACGCGAAGGCGGCCACCGAGAACAGCACGGCGATCCGGCGCCCGCGGCCGGGCTTGTGCGCCCTCTGCCGCCCGGTCGCGCCGTCCGCGCCCGGCTCCCCGGACGCACCGGCGGCCCGGGCGCCGGCGGCCGTACCGGCCGCCGCCGGCTGCTGGTGATCGTCGTCCGGGGTGTCCGGCGTACCGATGATGCGCTCCGCCTCTGCCACGTGAGTCCCTCAGCCTAGGTACCTGACTGGGCACGAGACTACGGCACGGCGGGGCGCCCTCAGGAGCGGCGTTCCTGCTTCTGTTTGCACTCCACGCACAGCGTCGCCCTCGGGAACGCCTGCATCCGGGCCTTGCCGATGGGATTGCCGCAGTTCTCGCACAGGCCGTAGGTGCCCGCGTCCAGCCGCTCCAGGGCGCGCTCGGTCTGGGTGAGCATCTCGCGCGCGTTGGCGGCCAGCGCCAGCTCGTGCTCGCGCGTGATGTTCTTGGTGCCGGTGTCCGCCTGGTCGTCGCCGGCGCCGTCCCCGGAGTCCCGCATGAGGCCGACCAGGGACGCTTCCGAGGAGCTGATCTCCGCCCGCAGCCGTTCCAGCTCGGACTGCAGCTCCGCGCGCGCCTCGTCGGCCTCCTCCGGGCTCCAGGGGTCCTCGCCGGGGCGCACCGCCAGCTCGCCGGGCTCCGCCGCGCCCGCCCGCGCCTTGGGAACGGCGGTCTGTTCCGCCGTGGCCGTGCCAGGAGTCTTCTTCGCAACCACCGTCGTGGCTCCCGTCTGCTTGGCGGCCCGCGCCGCGCCCGCTTTCTTGGCCGTGCTCTCGTGCGCCGCCGCCCGCGCCGCGGCCTCCCCTGCGGCGGCCTCCTCGGGGACGGCGGCCTTCTCCGCGGCGGTCTTCTCCGCGGCGCTCTTCCCGGTGGCGTTCTTCCCGGTGGGGGGCTTCTCCACGACGCTCTTCCCGGTGACGCTCTTCCGGGCGGCCGCCACCGAGACGACCGCCTTCTTCGTGGCCCCCTTCTTCGTCGCCGCGGACTTCTTCCCGACCGCGTCCGCGCCCGCTGTCTTCTTCCCCACCGCCTTCTTCCCAGCCGCCGCCTTCTTGCCAACCGCCGTCTTCTTGGCGATCGCCGTCTTCTTGCCGCCGGGCTTCTCCTTGCCGTTCGGCGTCTCCTCGGTGATCGCCGCCTTCTTGCCGATGGTCGTCTTCTTGGCGACCGCCGCCTTCTTGGTGACGGCCGCCTTCTTGGTGACGGCCGCCTTCTTGGTGACGGCCGCCTTCTTGGTGACGGCCGTCCTCTTGGCGACGGCCGCCTTCGCCCCGGCGGCCGGCTCCTTCGCGTCCTTCGCGGCCTTCCCGGCCGTCTTCGTGGCGGCCGTCCGGTCCGGGGCGGTCCTGTCGGGGGCCGCCTTCCTGGCGGCAGGCCGCGCGCCGGTCCGCCCGGTCGCCGGCTGCTCTACGGCGGTCTTCTTCGCCACCATGGCCGCGACCCCTTCACATATTGTGATCTTGCTCGCGAATCGTGCTGGGACGATAAATCGACTTGAGTCCCGCGGCAACGGGGCACACCGCCCGATTCGCCCGCCCGCACCCCCCGCGCCACGGGCCTGAATCCGTTGTGCCCAGCTCCCCGCCGGGTAATCCGCCCGCCCGGCCGGCCCCGGACCGGCACCGGCACCCCCTCGCCATTCGGGTCACCCGGCCCGTTCACCGGCCCTCCGCCCCGCCCCGGGGAAAACCGGTCCGCCGCTGTCCGCGCGGCGCCGTACACTGGGCGGAGCGAGAAGCGTGGATGGGGACGAGTAGCGGCGTACGCAGCCCAGAGCGACCCGGGGACGGTGGGAGCCCGGGGGCGAGCGCGACGTGAAGATCACCCCGGAGCCGCCGGAAGAAAGCCGCAGCCGCAGGGCCACGGCGAGTAGAACCGGCTTCGCGAGCCCAATGAGGGGGCTCACCGGCGCGTACGGCGTGCCGGGGGCCAAGGAGGGTGGTACCGCGGGAGCGCGCCGCACACGGCGTCCACAGGATCGAAGGCTCTCGTCCCTCCGACGGAAGGCAGCAAGTCCGTTGGAGGATGCTCGCAGATGACAGCGCCGACGTACCGCCAGGTGCCCGCACAGGTCGACCTGCCCGCTCTTGAGCACACCGTGCTCGACTTCTGGCGCGAGCAGAAGATCTTCGCCAAGAGCCTGGAGCAGTCCGAGGGCCGCCCGGAGTGGGTGTTCTTCGAGGGCCCGCCCACCGCCAACGGCATGCCCGGTGCCCATCACATCGAGGCGCGCGTCTTCAAGGACGTCTTCCCCCGCTTCCGCACCATGCGCGGCTACCACGTGGGCCGCAAGGCCGGCTGGGACTGCCACGGCCTGCCCGTGGAGCTGGCCGTCGAGAAGGAGCTGGGCTTCTCCGGCAAGCAGGACATCGAGGCGTACGGCATCGCCGAGTTCAACGCCAAGTGCCGCGAGTCCGTGACCCGGCACACCGACGCGTTCGCCGAGCTGACCACCCGCATGGGCTACTGGGTCGACCTGGACGACGCCTACCGCACGATGGACCCCGAGTACGTGGAGTCCGTGTGGTGGTCGCTGAAGCGGATCTTCGGCAAGGGCCTGCTGGTCCAGGACCACCGCGTCGCCCCCTGGTGCCCGCGCTGCGGCACCGGCCTGTCCGACCACGAGCTGGCGCAGGGCTACGAGACGGTCGTCGACCCGTCCGTGTACGTCCGCTTCCCGCTCACCTCCGGTCCGCTCGCCGGCCAGGCCGCGCTCCTGGTGTGGACGACGACCCCCTGGACGCTGGTGTCCAACACGGCGGTCGCCGCGCACCCGGAGGTCACCTACGTCGTCGCGACCGACGGCGAGGAGAAGCTCGTCGTCGCCGAGCCGCTGCTCGCCAAGGCGCTCGGCGAGGGCTGGGAGAGCACGGGCCAGACCTTCACCGGCGCCGAGATGGAGCGCTGGACGTACCAGCGTCCCTTCGAGCTGGTGGAGTTCCCCGAGCCGGCGCACTTCGTGGTGAACGCCGACTACGTCACCACCGAGGACGGCACGGGTCTGGTCCACCAGTCCCCGGCCTTCGGTGAGGACGACCTCAAGGTCTGCCGCTCCTACGGCCTGCCGGTCGTGAACCCGGTCCGCCCCGACGGCACCTTCGCCGAGGACGTCCCGCTGGTCGGCGGCGTCTTCTTCAAGAAGGCGGACGAAAAGCTCACCGAGGACCTCTCGCAGCGCGGCCTCCTCTTCAAGCACCTGCCGTACGAACACAGCTACCCGCACTGCTGGCGCTGCCACACCGCGCTGCTCTACTACGCGCAGCCCTCCTGGTACATCCGCACGACGGCCATCAAGGACCGGCTCATCCAGGAGAACGAGAAGACCAACTGGTTCCCGGAGACGGTCAAGCACGGCCGGTACGGGGACTGGCTGAACAACAACATCGACTGGGCGCTGTCCCGCAACCGCTACTGGGGCACCCCGCTGCCGATCTGGCGCTGCGCGGAGGACCACCTCACCTGCGTCGGCTCCCGCGCGGAGCTGACCGAGCTGACCGGCACCGACCAGTCGGACCTGGACCCGCACCGCCCGTACATCGACGAGGTCACCTTCACCTGCCCGCATGAGGGCTGCTCCCTCGAAGCGGTGCGCGTGCCCGAGGTGATCGACGCCTGGTACGACTCGGGCTCGATGCCGTTCGCGCAGTGGGGCTACCCGTACAAGAACAAGGAGCTGTTCGAGAGCCGGTACCCGGCGCAGTTCATCTCCGAGGCCATCGACCAGACCCGCGGCTGGTTCTACACGATGATGGCCGTCGGCACCCTCGTCTTCGACAAGTCGTCGTTCGAGAACGTGGTCTGCCTCGGCCACATCCTGGCCGAGGACGGCCGGAAGATGTCCAAGCACCTGGGCAACATCCTCCAGCCGATCCCGCTGATGGAACAGCACGGCGCGGACGCGGTGCGCTGGTTCATGGCGGCCGGCGGCTCCCCGTGGGCCGCGCGCCGGGTCGGCCACGGCACCATCCAGGAGGTCGTCCGCAAGACGCTGCTGACCTACTGGAACACGGTCGCCTTCCAGGCCCTGTACGCGCGCACGTCGGAATGGGCGCCGTCCGCGGCCGACCCGGCGCCGGCCGACCGCCCGGTGCTGGACCGCTGGCTGCTGTCCGAACTGCACGCGCTGACCGACCAGGTGACCCAGGCACTGGAGGCGTACGACACCCAGCGCGCCGGCAAGCTGCTGTCCGCGTTCGTCGACGACCTGTCCAACTGGTACGTCCGCCGCTCCCGCCGCCGCTTCTGGCAGGGCGACAAGGCCGCGCTGCGCACGCTGCACGAGGTGCTGGAGACGGTCACCAAGCTGATGGCGCCGATCACCCCGTTCATCACCGAGCGGGTGTGGCAGGACCTGGTCGTCCCGGTCACCCCGGGCGCGCCGGAGTCCGTGCACCTGGCCGCCTGGCCGGAGGCCGACCTGTCGGCGATCGACCCGGAGCTGTCCCAGCGGATGGCGCTGGTGCGCCGGCTGGTGGAGCTGGGCCGCGCCACCCGCGCGGAGTCGGGCGTCAAGACCCGTCAGCCGCTGTCCCGCGCGCTGATCGCGGCCACCGGGTTCGAGTCCCTGGACCCGGAGCTGCACGCGCAGATCACCGAGGAGCTGAACGTCTCCTCCCTGGCGTCCCTGTCGGAGGTCGGCGGCAGCCTGGTCGACACGACCGCCAAGGCCAACTTCCGGGCGCTGGGCAAGCGGTTCGGCAAGCGGGTGCAGGACGTGGCGAAGGCCATCGCGGCCGCCGACGCCGCCGCGCTGTCCCTCGCGCTGCGGCAGGGCACGGCGTCCGTGGAGGTCGACGGTGAGACCGTCACCCTCGCCCCGGACGAGGTGATCGTCACGGAGACCCCGCGCGAGGGCTGGTCGGTGGCCTCCGACTCCGGTGCCACGGTGGCGCTGGACCTGGAGATCACCGAGGAGCTGCGGCAGGCGGGCCTGGCCCGGGACGCGATCCGGCTGATCCAGGAGGCCCGCAAGAACAGCGGCCTGGACGTCGCCGACCGGATCGCGCTGCGCTGGACCTCCACGGACCCGGCGGTCGTCGCGGCCCTCTCCGAGCACGCCGGCCTGATCGCCGACGAAGTCCTCGCGACCGACTTCGCCCAGGGCGAGGCCGACGGCGGCTACGGTGAGCCGTTCACCGACGAGGGTCTGTCGCTGACGTTCCGCCTGCGCAAGGCGTAGGCACCGGACAGCCCGAAGGCCCGGTCCCCCTCCGGGGGCCGGGCCTTCGGTGTCACGCACGAGCGACCGAGTGCGCCGGGGCGGGCCGGATTCGAACCGGCGTCCTCCTAGATGCCATCGAGGCGCGACGACCAACTGCGCTACGCACCCCGGCGCACGGGCCAGGCTACCCGAAACGATCATCACGGCGTCCACGGCTCGGGGAAGCCCGGTCGGTGCGGCGCGTGCGCCGGGAGCCGGTCGCCGGCTCCCGTCCGCCCGCGCACCCCGAACGGCACCGCGCGCCGGAAGAGCTCCCACGCGCCCCGCGCACGGGATCACGGCCGCGCGGAGAGAGCGCGATCACAGCCGCGGGCACCTCGATCGGCGCCGGGGCGGGTTCCGCGCGAAAGGGCGCGGCCCCGGATCGTAACCCGGGGCCGCGCCCTGAATGCCGCCGACGCTCAAGGCGTCCTACGCACCGTGTCCGGTGCTCAGTTGTCGTCCTCGTCGATCAGGAACCCGCGCATCGGCGAGGGAGCCTGGCCCATCGGGGACGGGCCCTGCGGACGGACCGGGGCCATGGGCTGCGTCATGGCCGGGGTCATCTGCTGCTGGCCGCCGTAGGACGGACCCGACGGGGCCTGCGAACCGCCCATCGACTGGTTGCCGCCGTAGGACGGGGCACCGGCGCCGGCCGGCGCCATGGAGGGCGTCGGGGACGGCGGCAGCGAGGCGGCGGCCGGGGTGCGCGGCGGGGCCAGCGAGTCGTCGGCCTGGGTCTCCAGCTGACGCAGCTGCGACTCCAGGTACGACTTCAGCCGCGTGCGGTACTCGCGCTCGAAGCCGCGCAGGTCCTCGACCTTGCGCTCCAGCGTGGCGCGCGCGGACTCCAGGGAGCCCATGGCGACGCGGTGCTTCTCCTGCGCGTCCCGCTCCAGGGCGTCGGCCTTGGCACGGGCGTCACGCTCCAGACCCTCGGCGCGGCTGCGGGCCTCGCCGACGATCTTGTTGGCCTCGGAGCGGGCCTCGGCGATCGCCTGGTCGGCGGTCTGCTGGGCCAGCGAGAGGACACGGGCGGCGCTGTCGCCGCCGGGGCCCTGACCGGGGCCACCCATCGGACCGCCCATGGGACCACCCATGGGACCGCCCATCGGGCCGCCCATCTGCTGCTGCATGGGCGGCTGGCCGCCCATCGGGCCCTGACCCATCGGACCCTGGCCCATCGGGCCGGGACCCTGCGGGCCGCCCTGACCGCCGGGGCCGGCGGGCAGCTGCGGGGCACCGCTCGGCAGCTGGGGCGGACCACCCATGGGGCCGCCCATCTGCTGCTGCGGCGGACCCGATATCCCGGCGGGCACCGGCTGGCCGGGACCTCGCATGCCCTGCTGCTGCTGGGGATGTTGCTGCTGCGGGTGTTGCTGCTGCTGGTCCTGCTCCGGAGGCTTGCGCGCGTTCTGCTGGTTCTGCGCGGCGGCACGCGTCGCGGCGGCCAGCTTGGCGCGCAGGTCCTCGTTCTCCCGGAGCAGACGGGTCAGTTCGGCTTCGACCTCGTCGAGGAAGGCATCGACCTCGTCCTCGTCATAGCCTTCTCGGAGGCGGACGGTCGTGAACTGCTTGTTCCGCACGTCCTCGGGGGTCAACGGCATCTCTTCACCTCAACGTTGTCATCGGCAGTCGGCAAGACCGGATCGTCCACCCTCATCTCACGAAACCCTGCACGATGGAGATGAGAATGTAGACGATGATCATCAGTACGAAGAAGGACAGGTCGAGCGCCACGCCCCCGAGACGCAGCGGCGGGATGAACCGCCGCAGAAGCTTCAGCGGTGGATCGGTGACAGTGTAGGTGGCCTCCAGAACGACCACCATCGCCTTGCCGGGTTGCCACGAGCGGGCGAACTGGAAGACGTAGTCCATGACCAGCCGGAAGATGAGGATGACGAGGAACACCATCAGCGCGATGTAGATCACCTGCGCGAACACGCTCATGGCCTGTGGTTCCCTCTCCCCTGTCCATGCTTTTCCGTGCTTCGGTCCTGCGTTGCGTCTCAGCTCTGGTTGAAGAACCCGCCCTCTGCGATGCGGGCCTTGTCCTCCGCCGTGACATCGACGTTAGCAGGAGACAACAGGAACACCTTCTGCGTCACCCGTTCGATGCTGCCGTGAAGACCAAACACCAAACCGGCCGCAAAGTCGACAAGTCGCTTCGCGTCTGTGTCATCCATCTCAGTCAGATTCATGATCACCGGGGTGCCCTCACGGAAGTGTTCCCCGATGGTACGGGCCTCGTTGTAGGTCCGCGGGTGAAGCGTGGTGATTCGGTAAGGCTCTCGTTCCGACACAACCTTGGGCATGATCACCGGCGCGTTCTTCTCCAGGGACTGACGTTCTTGTGTGATGGATGCCACGGGCGCGATGCGCGCCGGACGTCCGGATTCCGCGGCGAGCGAAGTCGGACGGGCAACCGGTTCGCGAGGCGCGGGAGGCTGCACGATCCGCACCTCTTCGTCCCTTTGGGGCGAATGCGCACCATGCGGCTGATGTGACGGTTCGTGCCGCCGGTGGTCCCGCTCGGGCTCCGGGTCCAGCTCCGGCTCGAAGTCGTCGTCGGGGTCGAATCCACGGCCGTCGTACCCATCGTCCTCCACGAGGCCGAGGTAGACCGCCATCTTGCGCATCGCGCCGGCCATGCTCTGAGTCCTCCGCTCTGTGGTGGATCGGCTGACGACTGCCAAGTGCCCGCGATCCACGTGGTCGTTGTGCCCAACTTCACGGGCATTGACCATATTTTCTGCTGTGGTCCGACTTCTTGGCGACGTTACCCGAGCCTGGGTCGGACTCCGAGTACCGCGCTGCCAATGCGCACATGTGTCGCCCCGGCGGCCACGGCCTGTTCGAGGTCCGCGCTCATCCCTGCCGAGACCATGGTCGCAGCCGGATGAGCCCGGCGCAGGTCGGTCGACAAATCCATGAGCCGCTCGAACGCCGCCTGTTCGCGTCCCGCGTACTCCCCGGTGAGCGGGGCGACGGTCATCAGTCCGTCGAGCCGCAGCCCGGGCGCGTCGGCGACGAGGTCGGCCAACTCTTCGATTCCGCCGGGGCCCACGCCACCGCGCTCGCCCCGGCCGCTCGCCCCGGCGTCGAGCGCGACCTGGAGCAGACAGCCCACCTCGCGCTCCGCCCGCACCGCCTCCTTCGACAGCGCGGTGACGAGCCGTGAACGGTCGACCGACTGCACGACATCGGCGTAACCGACCACGGAACGCACCTTGTTGGTCTGCAACTGTCCGACAAAGTGCCACTTCAGTGGCAGATCCGCACAGGCGGCGGCCTTCGGGGCCGCCTCCTGGTCGCGGTTCTCGGCGACATGGCGCACACCGAGCTCCGACAGGATCCGCACATCGCTCGCCGGGTGGGTCTTGGTGACCACGATCAGGGTCACCTCCTCCCGCTTGCGCCCCGCCGCCGCACACGCGGCGGTGATGCGCTCCTCCACCTTCGCCAGATTCGCGGCGAGTTCGGTCTTACGGTCCGTCATGCCCCATCAGTCCAGCCAGACATAGCCGGCGAGCCGCCCGGTGGTGCGGTCGCGCCGGTACGAGAAATGATCCTGTGACTCCAGCGTGCACACCGGCGTTCGCGCCCGGTCGCACACCCCGAGCCGGTCGAGCTGCGCGTGCACCCCGGCGTTCACGTCCACCGCCGGCGTGCCCCAGCTCGTCTCGGCGTGCGCCGCCGGCTCGACGGCGGCCACCTCGGCGCGCATCGCCTCCGGCACCTCGTAGCACCGGCCGCACACGGCCGGTCCGGTGCGGGCGATGATCCGGTCCGGCTCGGCGCCGAGCCGGACCATGGTCCGTACGGCGGCGGGGACGACGCCCTTGACCATGCCGGGCCGGCCGGCGTGCGCCGCGGCGACGACCCCGGCGACGGGGTCGACCAGCAGCACCGGCACGCAGTCGGCGGTCAGGACGGCGAGGGCCAGTCCGCGCCGCGTGGTGACGACCGCGTCGGCCTCCGGCACCGGGCCCTCCCCCCACGGCTCGTCCACCACGGCGACGTCGGCGCCGTGCACCTGGTTCATCCACACCACCAGGTCCGGGTCCAGGCCGAGCGACTTCGCCGCCAGTTCGCGGTTGCTCCGCACCGCCTCGGGCGCGTCGCCGACCGCGCCGCCGAGGTTCAGCTCCTCATACGGAGCGGCGCTCACCCCGCCCCACCGGTCGGTGAAGGCGAAGTGCGCGCCGCTCACGCTCTCGCGCTGTCCTATCACTTGAGGAAGTCCGGGACGTCCAGCTCCTCGGCCGCGCTGTCCGAGTAGGTCCGGGGCGCCGGCGGGACCGGCGGGGCGACCGGGATGTCCGGCACCGGCTCGGGCGCCGGCTCCGGCTCCTCCTTGGGCTTGACGCTGCCCAGCGAGCCGAAGGACGGGCGGCTGGGCTCGCTCGGCCGGGCCGCCGGGGCGGGCTCCTCGCGGCGGGCGGGGGCCGAACCGGAGGCCGAGCCCAGGACGTTGTCCCGGCGGGCCGGCGGCTGGCCGCCGTCGAAGCCGGCCGCGATCACGGTGACCCGCACCTCGTCGCCGAGGGCGTCGTCGATGACCGCGCCGAAGATGATGTTGGCCTCGGGGTGGGCGGCCTCGCTGACCAGCTGGGCGGCCTCGTTGATCTCGAACAGGCCGAGGTCGGAGCCGCCGGAGATGGAGAGCAGGACGCCCCGGGCGCCGTCGATGGACGCTTCCAGCAGCGGCGAGGAGATCGCCATCTCGGCCGCGGCCACCGCACGGTCGTCGCCGCGGGCCGAGCCGATGCCCATGAGGGCCGAACCGGCCTCGGACATGACCGACTTCACGTCGGCGAAGTCCAGGTTGATCAGGCCGGGGGTGGTGATGAGGTCGGTGATGCCCTGCACACCGGAGAGCAGGACCTGGTCCGCGGACTTGAAGGCGTCCAGGACCGAGACCTGGCGGTCCGAGATGGACAGCAGCCGGTCGTTCGGGATGACGATGAGGGTGTCGACCTCTTCGCGGAGTTCGGCGATGCCGTCCTCGGCCTGGTTCGCGCGGCGCCGTCCCTCGAAGGTGAACGGGCGCGTGACCACGCCGATGGTCAGGGCGCCGAGCGAGCGCGCGATGTTGGCCACGACGGGCGCCCCGCCGGTGCCGGTGCCGCCGCCTTCACCGGCCGTCACGAAGACCATGTCGGCCCCCTTGAGGACCTCCTCGATCTCCTCGCGGTGGTCCTCGGCGGCCTTGCGGCCGACGGCCGGGTTGGCTCCGGCGCCGAGTCCGCGGGTGAGTTCGCGGCCGACGTCGAGCTTGACGTCGGCGTCGCTCATCAACAGCGCCTGTGCGTCGGTGTTGATGGCGATGAACTCGACGCCCTTGAGACCGACCTCGATCATCCGGTTGATGGCATTGACACCACCGCCGCCGACACCGATGACCTTGATGACTGCGAGGTAGTTCTGCGGTGCTGCCACGTCGAAGGCCTCTCGCCTCGAATTACGTTGTCGCCGCCGTGCGGTGCCCCGCGCCGGGACGACGGATGCCGAATGGGACGGTCCGTAGCGCCGACCCGAACCCTAACCCTGAAGTTTAGGGTTACCAGTGTGTCTGTTCCCTGGAGTCTTCCGAACAGGACACTAAGTCGACAAGTGGCGCCCGTTCAACGAACACGCCGAACCTCCCGTTTTTCTTTTCACCCTATGTGATCAGCCGTAGCCCTGCCCAACCAGGGGGCTGGCCTGCGCTGATGTGCGTCAACTCACCGATGACGCAGGGGCGGTGGGGACGGTGACGTCGAAGTGCCGTGCGCCGGGGGATGCTTTCATGAGAGCCGTGAGGGCCCGTGCCTTGGCGGGGCCCTGCTCGTCACTGCCCCACACCACCGTGCGCCCGTCGCCCAACTCGACCGAGATGGCGTCGTAGGAGCGCACCCGGACGGTCCGGGCGGCGCGCGCCACGGGGGCGGGCAGGTCGCCGGCGACCCCGACGGCCGCGCGCACCAGCCGGCCGGCGCCGAAGCGCCGCAGGCTCGCGGCGCCGGGCCCCTTGCGGGAGGCGGTCAATTCCAGACTCGGAACGCCTTTCGGCGCCTGCGAAACCGTGGCGAAACGGACACCTTCGTCATCGACTTCGACGAAGCCGCCGCCTTTTCGGATCAGCAGAACCGGAGTGCGTTCCCTCACATTCAGGGCGATTCCCCGGGGCCAGGAACGCACCACGTCCACGGTGTCGATCCGGGGCAGTTTCCGGCGGAGCCGGGTCTCGATCGCCGCCGTCTCGACGGACGCCATGGGCGCCCCGACGGGCACGTCCGCCGCCTCGCGGACCTCCGCGGTGGTCAGCACGAGCGTGCCCGACACCGAGACGTGCCGCACCCGCAGCCACTGCGAGCCGTACAACACCCAGGCGCCACCGCCTCCAAGCAGGGCGAGGGCCACGGCCAGGATGACGATCGTACGAAGGCGCCGTCCGGCGCCGGGGGCGGGCGGCGGACCGGACGACCCCTGCTGGCGTTCCCCGCGCTCGGCGGTTGTCGGTCCGGCCACCGTCACTGCCCTTTCGTCATACGGTCCTAACGGCGCGAGGCGATCGCCTCGTACACCATGCCGACGAGCAGTTCGTCGGCGTCCCGGCGGCCGAACTCGCTTGCCGAGCGGGACATCTCGTACAGCCGGTGCGGGTCGGCCAGCACGGGGAGCACGTTCTGCTGCACCCACTCCGGCGTCAGTTCCGCGTCGTCGACGAGGAGTCCGCCGCCGGCCTTGACCACCGGCTGGGCGTTCAGCCGCTGTTCGCCGTTGCCGATGGGCAGCGGGACGTACGCGGCCGGCAGGCCCACGGCGGAGAGTTCGGCGACGGTCATCGCGCCCGCGCGGCAGAGCATCATGTCGGCCGCGGCGTACGCGAGGTCCATCCGGTCCAGGTAACTTACCGGGATATAGGGGGGCATTCCCGGCATCTGCTGTACCTGCGGCAGTTCGTTCTTCGGGCCGACCGCGTGCAGGATCTGGATGCCGGCCTGCTGGAGCCAGGGGGCGACGGTCTGCGTCACCTCGTTCAGCCGCCGGGCGCCCTGCGAGCCGCCGGAGACGAGCAGCGTGGGCAGGTTCGGGTCGAGGCCGAAGCGGTGGCGGGCCTCGGGACGGACGGCGGCGCGGTCCAGCGTGGCGATGGAGCGGCGCAGCGGGATACCGATGTAACGGGCGTCACGCAGCTTGCTGTCCGGGGTGGAGACGGCGACCCGGGCCGCGTAGCGCGAGCCGATCTTGTTGGCCAGGCCGGGGCGGGCGTTGGCCTCGTGGATCACGATGGGCACCCCGAGGCGCTTGGCGGCCAGGTAGCCGGGCAGCGCGACATAGCCGCCGAAGCCGACCACGACGTCCGCCTTGGTGCGCTCCAGGATCTGCTCCGCGGCCTTGATCGTGCCGCGCAGCCGGCCCGGGACGGTGATCAGCTCGGGGGTGGGCTTGCGGGGCAGCGGCACCGCGGGGATCAGCGCCAGCTCATAGCCGCGCTCCGGGACGAGCCGGGTCTCCAGGCCGCGCTCCGTGCCCAGGGCCGTGATCCCCACGGTCGGGTCCTGCCTGCGCAGGGCGTCCGCGAGGGCGAGCGCGGGCTCGATGTGGCCGGCGGTCCCCCCACCGGCGAGTACGACATGCACCGAAATTCACCGCTCTCCGGACGAACGCGCCGCCGAGGCACGCCGTCGCATCGTGTTCCATCTCCGAGGCCCCCGCTCGGCACCGGAGCCTCCCGCCCGCTTTTTACCAAAGCGGGGTTGCCGCATCGCAAGCGCTGCCCGCGCAGCGGGCTCGTCGCGCGCGAAGGCGATCAGCAGCCCGATGGCGAACATGGTCGGCAGCAGGGCGGACCCTCCGTAGGAGAACAGCGGGAGCGGGACACCGGCGATCGGCAGCAGGCCGAGCACCGCACCGATGTTGATCACCGCCTGGGCGGTGATCCAGGTGGTCACGCCTCCCGCGGCGTACCTCACGAAGGGGTCCTCCGTGCGTCCGGCCACGCGGATACCCGCATAGCCTAGAGCCGCGAACAGGGCGAGCACCGACAGCGTCCCCGCCAGGCCCAGTTCCTCACCGGTGACGGCGAAGATGAAGTCGGTGTGGGCTTCGGGGAGTTGGCCCCATTTTTCCACACTCGCACCGAGTCCGGAGCCGAAGAATCCGCCGGAGGCGAGGGCGTAGATGCCGTGCACGGCCTGCCAGCAGTCGGCGACCCCGCTTTTGGGCTCGGTGGCGCCGATGCAGGCGAGCCGGGCCATCCGGTTGTCGCTGGTCTTGATCAGGAGCACCCCGATCAGACCGGCCACCGACAGTACCCCGGCGAACAGCCGGGTCGGCGCGCCCGCGAGCCACAGCAGGCCGAAGAGGATCGCCGTGAGAATGATCGCGGTGCCCATGTCGCCGCCCAGCATGATCAGTCCGAGCAGCAGGAAGGTGACCGGGACCAGCGGCACCAGCATGTGCTTCCACTGGGCCAGCAGCCTTCTCTCCTGCTTGCGGGCGATCAGGTCGGCGCCCCACAGCACCAGGGCGAGCTTGCCGAACTCGCTGGGCTGGATCTGGAAGGAGCCGCCGAGGGAGATCCAGTTCTGGTTGCCGTTGACCGACATCCCTATCCCCGGCACCTGCACCAGGGCCATCAGGAAGACGGCGGCGGCGAGGATCGGGTAGGCCAGCGCCCGGTGCAGTTTCACCGGCATGCGGGAGGCGGCGAACAGCAGTGCGCCGCCGATGAGCGCGGCGAGGAACTGCTTGCGGAAGAAGTACGACCCGGGCAGCGACAGTTGGAGCGCGGTGATCTGGGAGGCCGAGTAGACCATCACCAGGCCCAGCACGGTGATCAGCACGCTGCCGCCGAGGATCAGGTAATAGGCGGTCAGCGGCCGGTCCCAGGCCTTGCGGGCGCGGGTGTAGAACCGCTGTACGGGGTTCTCGCGCGCGATGCGGGGGACGGCGGGACGGCGGGACGCCCGCTGTACGGGCGGCCGGCCGGTACGGCTACCGGGCATCGGTGCCTCCGCTGAACGTCGACCGTCCCACGCGTCCCTCCCAAGATCCGCCCGGCAGGCGGCCGGGTTCAGGCGCCGAGTTCGCGGACCGCCGCCGCGAACGCGTCGCCGCGCTGGTTGTAGTTGGTGAACATGTCCATGGAGGCGCAGGCCGGGGCCAGCAGCACCGTGTCGCCGGGCCGGGCCAGCCGCTTGGCCTCCGTCACCGCCTGGAGCATCGCCCCAGTGTCGGTCCGGTCGAGGTCGACCACGGGTACTTCCGGGGCGTGTCGCGCGAGGGCGTCGCGGATCAGGGCCCGATCGGCACCGATCAGGACCGCGCCGCGCAGCCGCTTCGCCGACTTGGCGACCAGTTCGTCGAAGGTGGCGCCCTTCGCCAGTCCGCCCGCGATCCACACGATCGGCTCGTATGCCGCCAACGACGCTTCGGCGGCATGGGTGTTGGTGGCCTTGGAGTCGTCCACGTACGCGACCCCGTCGAGGTCGGCGACGTGCGCGATGCGGTGGGCGTCCGGGCGGAAGGCCCGCAGGCCGTCGCGTACGGCGGCGGCGGGCACCCCGAAGGCGCGCGCGAGGGCCGCCGCCGCGAGGGCGTTGGCGATGTTGTGCGGGGCCGGCGGGTGGATGTCGGAGACCTCGGCCAGCTCCTGCGCGTTCTTCTGCCGGTTCTCGACGAAGGCGCGGTCGACCAGGATGCCGTCCACGACGCCGAGTTGGGACGGCCCCGGGGCGCCGAGGGTGAACCCGATCGCCCGGCAGCCCTCCTCGACGTCGGCCTCGCGCACCAGGTCCTCGGTGGCCCGGTCGGCGACGTTGTACACGCAGGCGACCTTGTTGCCCTCGTAGATACGGCCCTTGTCGCGCGCGTACGCCTCCATGGAGCCGTGCCAGTCCAGGTGGTCCGGCGCGAGGTTGAGGACGGCGGCCGAGTGGGCGCGCAGCGAGGGCGCCCAGTGCAGCTGGTAGCTGGACAGCTCCACGGCGAGCACGTCGTACTCCTGCTCGCCGAGGACCGCGTCCAGCAGGGAGACGCCGATGTTGCCGACCGCGGCCGTGCGCAGGCCCGCCGCCTTGAGGATGGAGGCGAGCATCTGCACGGTGGTGGTCTTGCCGTTGGTGCCCGTGACGGCCAGCCAGGGGGCCGCGTCCGGGCCGCGCAGCCGCCAGGCCAGTTCCACGTCGCCCCAGACCGGCACGCCGGCCTGCTCGGCGGCGCGGAACAGCGGCTTGTCGGGCTGCCAGCCGGGCGCGGTGACGACCAGCTCGGTGCCCTCCGGCAGGGAGGAGCCGTCACCGAGGCGCACGGTGATGCCGAGCGCCTCCAGTTCCGCGGCCTGTTCCCGCGCGCGTGCGTCGTCGCCGTCGTTGACGACCGTGACGACCGCGCCGCGCGCGTGCAGCGCCTTGGCCGCCGGGACGCCGGAGACACCGAGCCCGGCGACGGTGACGTGCTTGCCCTGGAAGTCGAAGGGCCCCGAGGTGGAGGTCACTTGTCCGCTGCCCATCCCGCGTAGAAGAGGCCCAGTCCGACGATCACGCAGATGCCCTGGATGATCCAGAAGCGGACCACCACCAGGACCTCGGACCAGCCCTTGAGTTCGAAGTGGTGCTGGAGTGGCGCCATCCGGAAGACGCGCTTGCCGGTGAGCCGGAAGGAGCCGACCTGGATGACGACCGACATGGTGATGAGGACGAACAGGCCGCCCATGATGGCCACCAGCAGCTCCGTGCGGGAGAGGATGGCCAGGCCGGTGAGGACACCGCCGAGGGCGAGCGAGCCGGTGTCGCCCATGAAGATCTTCGCCGGCGAGGTGTTCCACCACAGGAAGCCGAGGCAGGCGCCCATCAGCGCGGAGGCGACCACCGCGAGGTCGAGCGGGTCACGCACCTCGTAGCAGGCGCCGGGGTTGGTCAGGGTCTGCGCGTTGGCGCAGGACTCCTGGAACTGCCAGACGCCGATGAACGTGTAGGCGCCGAAGACGAGCACGGAGGCGCCGGTGGCCAGACCGTCCAGACCGTCGGTGAGGTTCACGCCGTTCGACATCGCGAGGATCATGAACAGCGCCCAGACGACGAACAGCACCGGGCCGATCGACCAGCCGAAGTCGGTGATGAACGACAGCTTCGTGGAGGCCGGGGTGTTGCCGCGGGAGTCGGAGAACTGCAGCGACAGCACGGCGAAGGCGATGCCGACGATCAGCTGGCCGGCCATCTTCGCCTTGGCCCGCAGACCCAGCGAACGCCGCTTGACGATCTTGATGTAGTCGTCGAGGAAGCCGACCAGGCCCATGCCGAACATCAGGCCGAGGACCAGCAGACCGGAGTAGGTCGGCGCGTAGCCGGTGATGAGCTTGCTCAGGAAGTACGCGGCGATGGTCGCCAGGATGAAGGCGATACCGCCCATGGTCGGCGTACCGCGCTTGCTGGCGTGCTCGCGCGGACCGTCGTCGCGGATGTACTGGCCGTAGCCCTTGCGGGCCAGCAGCTTGATCAGCAACGGGGTGCCGACCAGCGTCAGGAAGAGGCCAATGACTCCCGAGAACAGGATCTGCTTCATCATCGGGCGGCGACCTCACCCTCGGCACCGGCCTCGACGAGCGCCTGGGCGACGCTCTCCAGCCCCACCGACCGGGACGCCTTCACGAGCACGACGTCCCCCGGGCGCAACTCGCTGCGCAACAGGTCGACCGCCGCCTGTGCGTCGGACACGTGCACCGACTCCTCACCCCACGAACCCTCGTTATATGCGCCCAATTGCAGCCAGGAGGCCTCAATCCCCCCGACGGCGACGAGCTTGCTGACGTTGAGCCGGACGGCGAGCCGTCCGACGGCGTCGTGCTCGGCGAGCGCCTCGTCCCCCAGCTCGGCCATCTTGCCGAGCACGGCCCACGTGCGGCGCCCCTTGCCCATGGCCGCGAGCGCCCTGAGGGCGGCCCGCATGGACTCGGGGTTGGCGTTGTAGGCGTCGTTGACGATGGTCACGCCGTCCGGGCGCTCGGTGACCTCCATGCGCCACCGGGAGAGGGAGCCCGCCTCGGAGAGCGCGAGGGCGATCTCTTCCGCGGACATGCCCAGCTCATGGGCGACGGCGGCCGCGGCGAGCGCGTTCGACACGTGGTGCTCACCGTACAGGCGCATCGTCACATCGCTTGCACCGGAGGGTGTGTGAAGCCTGAAGGAGGGCTGTCCGCTGTCCGTGAGTCGTACGTTCTCGGCGCGTACGTCCGCTTCGGCCGACTCTCCGAAAAGGACCACCTTCGCCGTGGTACGGGAGGCCATGGCCTTCACCAGCGGGTCGTCGGCGTTGAGGATCGCCGCGCCGCCCTCGCTCGCCGGGGGCAGCGCCTCCACCAGCTCGCCCTTGGCCTGGGCGATCTGCTCGCGCCCGCCGAACTCGCCGATGTGCGCGGAGCCGACGTTGAGCACCAGGCCGATCCTCGGCGGGGTGAGCCCGGCGAGGTAGCGGATGTGCCCGATGCCGCGGGCGCCCATCTCCAGCACGAGGAATCGCGTCTCCTCGGTGGCGGACAGGGCGGTCAGCGGCAGCCCGATCTCGTTGTTGAGCGAGCCGGGCGTGAACACGGTCGGCGCCTTGCGCCCGAGCACCTGGGCGATCAGGTCCTTGGTGCTGGTCTTGCCGGCCGAGCCGGTCAGCGCCACGAGGGTCGTGCCGAGCCGGCCCACGACGTGCCGGGCGAGGGCGCCGAGGGCGGTCTGGACGTCGTCCACCACGATGGCGGGGACGCCGACCGGCCGGGCGGCCAGCACGGCGACCGCGCCGGCCTCGACGACCTGCCGGGCGTAGTCGTGGCCGTCCACCCGCTCGCCGACGAAGGCGGCGAACAGGCTGCCGGGCACCACCTCCCGGGAGTCCCGGACGACCGGTCCCGTGACCTGCACGGACGGATCCGGTATGTCGTGCGTCTGCCCGCCGACGACTGCTGCGATCTCGGCGAGGGAGAGGGCGATCACAAGTTCATCCCTGGGTCTTCTGGATAGCTTCGCGAAGCACCTGGCGGTCGTCGAAGGGACGGATCACGCCGGCGATGTCCTGGCCCTGCTCGTGACCCTTGCCCGCGACCAGCACCGTGTCGCCGGCCTGGGCGCGGCCCACGGCGGCGGCGACGGCGGCGGCCCGGTCCTCGAAGAGGAGCACCTCGCCGCGCTCGTGCGCGGGCACCGAGGCGGCGCCCTGGAGCATGGTCGCGAGGATCGCGAGGGGGTCCTCGGAACGGGGGTTGTCGGAGGTCAGTACCGCCGTGTCGGCGAGCCGGGCGGCGGCGGCGCCCATCGGGGCGCGCTTGGTCCGGTCACGGTCGCCGCCGCAGCCGAGGACGACGTGCAGCCGGCCCTTGGTGACCTTGCGCAGCGCCCTGAGCACCGACTCGACCGCGTCCGTCTTGTGGGCGTAGTCGACGACCGCGAGGTAGGGCTGCCCGGCGTCGACGCGCTCCAGGCGGCCCGGCACACCCGGTACGGCGGCGATGCCGTCGGCGGCGGCCTGCGGGTCGAGGCCGGCGGCGGCGAGGGCGACGATGGCGGCGAGGGTGTTCGCCACGTTGAAGGGACCGGCGATCGGCGACCTGGCGTGCACCCGCTCGCCGTCCGGGCCGAGCACGGTGAACGTCGAGTCCATCGGGCCGATCTGCACGTCCTCGGCGCGCCAGTCGGCGTCGGGGTGGCCCTCGGCGGAGTAGGTGACGACCGGGACGGTCGCCTCCTTGGCGAGCCGGCGGCCGTACTCGTCGTCGGCGTTGACCACGCCGAGCCTGCTGCGCTCGGGGGTGAACAGCTGCGCCTTGGCCCGGAAGTAGTCCTCCATGTCGGAGTGGAACTCCATGTGTTCCGGGCTGAGGTTGGTGAAGACGGCGATGTCGAAGACGCAGCCGTCGACCCGGCCGAGGACCAGGGCGTGGCTGGAGACCTCCATGGCGACCGCCTCGACGCCGCGTTCGCGCATGACGGCGAACAGGGCCTGGAGGTCGGTGGCCTCGGGGGTGGTGCGCTCGGACTTGATCCGCTCGTCGCCGATGCGCGTCTCGACGGTGCCGACCAGCCCGGTGGCGCGGGCGGTCCGCAGGCCGCCCTCCACCAGGTAGGCGGTGGTGGTCTTGCCGGAGGTGCCGGTGATGCCGATCTGGAGCAGATCGCGGCCGGGGTGGCCGTAGATCCGGGCCGCCAGCTCGCCCATCCGGCCGCGCGGGTCGGCCACGACCAGGACGGGCAGGCCGGTGGCGGCGGCGCGCTCGGCGCCGTCGGCGTCGGTGAGCACGGCGGCCGCGCCGAGGCCGGCGGCCTGGGTGACGAAGTCGGCGCCGTGCAGGCGGGCGCCCGGCAGGGCGGCGTACAGGTCGCCGGGGCGGACGGCGCGCGAGTCGTGGGTGATGCCCGTGACCTCGGCGGCGGTGTCCGGAGCGGCGGTACCCAGCTGATCGGCCAGTTCCGCGAGGGGGGTGGCGGAGACCTGGACCGGTCGCGGCGGCCCCGGACAGGTCACGGGAGCGCCTTTCTGGGTGGTTTGGGACTGATCAGCGTGTGGCACGGCGGTGAGCGTACCGGGCGTACCGGCTCCGGAGCTAAGTGAGGGGCCGTGGGGCCCTTGGTTCCCGGGATCGGGGGTGATCGTTGTCACGGGTTCGTTCCTGGTGTTTCCGTGCTGACCAGTGGGGGTGCTGATCAGGGCTTGTACTCGACGGGCAGGCTGGCGGGCTTCGCGCCGGTGGGGGGGACCTGGAGGGTCTTCAGGGCGAACTCCATCACCTGCTTGTAAATGGGACCGCAGATCTGGCCGCCGAAATAGCTGCCGGAAGTGGCGTTCTGGATGGCGCAGTAGACGGTGATCCTCGGGTTGTCGGCGGGGGCGAAACCGGCGAACGAAGAGGTGTAGCCGCGATAGCGGCCGGTGGCCGGATCCACTCGGTTGGCCGTACCGGTCTTGCCCGCCACCCGGTACCCGGGGATGCGGGCCTTGATGCCGGTGCCCTGCTCGTCGTCGACCACGGACTCCAGCATCCGGGCGAGGCTCTTGGCGGTCTTGGCGCTGACCACCCTTGTCTTCTCGGGCTGCGGCGCCGGGGTGAACCGTCCGTCGGCGCCCTTGGTGCCGCGCACCAGGGTGGGCTCGACGCGGACGCCGCCGTTGGCGATCGTCGAGTACACGGAGGCGGCCTGCATGGCGTTGATGGAGAAGCCCTGGCCGAAAGGGATCGTGTACTGCTGCGAGGTGGACCACTTCTGCGGCGGCGCGAGGATGCCGGGGGTCTCGCCGGGGAAGCCGAGTCCGGTGTAGCCGCCGATGCCGAACTTGCGCAGATAGGAGTGGAGGACCCTGTTGGCCTCGGACTGGCTCCGGGCGAGTTCGCCGGTGGCCAGGATGGTGCCGATGTTGCTGGACTTGGCGAGCACGCCGTTGAGCGTGAGGTACCAGGTGGGGTGGTCGATGTCGTCCTGGAACAGCCGGTCGCCGCGGTGCAGCCGGTTGGGTACGACGACGTGGGTGAGCGGGGTGGCCGCGTTCCGCTCCAGCACGGCCGCCATCGACATCACCTTGGCGGTGGAGCCGGGCTCGTAGGCGTCCTGGAGGGCCGCGTTGCCCATGGCGTCGCCGTCGGCCTTCGACAGGTCGTTGGGGTCGAAGCCGGGCGAGTTGGCCATGGCCAGGATCTGGCCGGTGCGGGTGTCCTGGACGATGACGTAGCCGCGGTCCGCCTTGGACTTCGCCACCTGCTCGCTGATGGCGTTCTGCGCGGCCCACTGGATGTCCCGGTCGATGGTCAGCTCGACGTCGGCGCCGGGCACGGCGGGCGTCTGCGTCGACCCGACCGTGGGCACCTCGCGGCCGCCGGCCTGGGCGTAGCGGACCTTGCCGTCCTTGCCGGTGAGCTGCTTGTCGAGCTGCTGCTCGATGCCGCCGCCGCCCTTGCCGTCGGCGTTGACCCAGCCCAGTATCCCGGCGGCCAGGTCGCCGTTGGGGTACACGCGCTGGCTGCTGGGGTCCGCGAAGACGCCGGCCAGCACGTTGACGGTGGTGCGGTCGGTGCCGGACTTGTGGGCGAGCGCGGTCTTCAGGTCCTTGATCTGCTTCCAGACCTGCGGGGTCTGCCGGGCGGCGAGGCGGGTGTAGCGGGAGTTCTTGTTCGCGGGCCGCAGCTTCTTGACGAGGGCGGACTGGTCCTGGCCGAGGATCGGGGCGAGCAGCGCGGCGGCCCGCTCCGGCCCGTCGGTGATCTTCAGCTGCTCGACGCCGAACATGGTCGGGTCGGCCGTGATGTCGTACGCGTCCTCGCTGACGGCGAGGGCGACGCCGTTGCGGTCGGTGATCTCGCCGCGCTCGGCGGCCAGGGTGTGCACCACGTACCGGTTCTGCTCGGCCCGCGCCGCGTAGGCGCTCGCGTCGACGGCCTGCACCTGGAGCAGCCGAACGACGAAGACGAGCAGCACCAGCGTCAGGGCGAGGCCGACCAGGCGCAGCCGGGGCCGGGGGCTGCCGAGCCGGAGCGGGGCGGGCGGCATGGGCCGGGCCCCGCCGGGCCGGCGCGCCGGCCGCGCCCCGGGCCCGGGCTGCCGCCGGACGGCCTCCCGGGGCCGCGGCGGCTTGGCGGGCCCGGGCACACGACGACGCGGCGCTTGCCTGTCGGACACTTCCGTCACCTGCCGGGGGTCGGGGTGGACACGGACGGGGGGACGGCGGCCGGGGCCGCGGGGTCGGCCGGCGGGGCGGTGGGGGCCGTCGTGGCGACCGGGGCGGTGGCCGGGGGGCCGGGCGGGAGCGGTGCGCCGGGGGCGGTCTGGCCGGAGAGGACCGTGGTGCCGGGGGCGGTGGCCTGGGCCGGGACCGTCGTGGTGCCGGGGGCGGCTGCCGGGGCGGAGAGGGCCGCCGGTCCGGGGGCGGCGCTGGGGACGCCCTTGACGGTGCCGTCGGGGGCGAGGAAGGCCGGGTCGCCGCCGGGGACCATGCCGAGTTCGCGGGCGCGCCGCTGGAGGGCGTCGGGGGCCGAGTAGGCGTCGATGTCCCGCTGGAGGGCCTGCTCCTCGTCGGTGAGCGTCTTGGTCCGCTTCCGCAGGTCGGCCAGTTCGAACGAGCCTTCGCTGAGCGCGGAGTTCAGCACCAGCAGCCCGATGAGTCCGCCGCCGAGCAGCAGGACGACGAGGAGCACGAACGGGGTGCGGGCCGCCCGCGCGCGGCCGGCCGGGAAGAGCCGGGCCAGCCGCGCGGCCCTCCCCCTCAGCTCGGGTTTCCTGCTCACCGCTCCCCCGGTACGGGGATGCCGCTCCCCCGGTGCGCGAAGGAGACCCTCCGACCCGTCTCGCTCACTCCACGTCCTCCCTGATGCGCTCGGCGCCCCGCAGCCTGGCCGGTGCCGCCCGGCGGTTCTCCGCGATCTCCTCCTCGGTGGGAAGTTCGGCACCACGGGTGAGCAGCTTGAGCCGCGGCTGGTACCGCTCGGGCACGACCGGCAGCCCGGCCGGCGCGGTGGAGGCCGCCCCGGCCGCGAACACCTGCTTGACGAGCCGGTCTTCGAGCGACTGGTACGACAGCACGGCGATGCGCCCGCCGACGTCCAGGGCCTTCACGGCCGCCGGGATCGCCCGCTCCAGCACGGACAGCTCGCCGTTGACCTCGATCCGCAGCGCCTGGAAGGTGCGCTTGGCGGGGTTGCCGCCGGTCCGCTTGGCGGCCTGCGGCAGGGCGTCCCGGATGAGTTCCACGAGCCGCGCGCTGCTGCTGAACGGCTCCTTCTCCCGCTCCCGCACGATCGCGGCGACGATCCGCTTGGCCTGCTTCTCCTCGCCGTACGCGCGCAGGATGCGCACGAGTTCGCCGGCCGGGTAGGTGTTGAGGACCTCGGCGGCGCTGATGCCGGTCGTCTGGTCCATGCGCATGTCCAGCGGCGCGTCCTGCGCGTAGGCGAAGCCGCGGTCGGCCTCGTCGAGCTGCATGGAGGAGACCCCGAGGTCGAACAGCACGCCCTGCGCGCGGGGGATGCCGAGCCGGGCGAGGACGTCGGGCAGCTCGTCGTACACGGCGTGCACCAGGGTGGCGCGCTCGCCGAAGGGTGCCAGCCGTTCGCCGGACAGCCGCAGCGCCTCCTTGTCCCGGTCCAGGCCGATCAGCCGTGCGTCGGGGAACCGGGTCAGCAGCGCCTCGCTGTGCCCGCCGAGGCCGAGGGTGCAGTCGACGACCACGGCTCCGGGGCGCTCCAGGGCGGGCGCCAGCAGGTCCAGGCACCGCTGGAGCATCACCGGGACGTGTCGACTCTGGCTCAAGGGGGCCTCTCAGTTCCGGCGGGCCGTACGCACCGTCGGTCCCCCGAGCCGTACGTACGCGCCGCGCGTGCGGGGAGACGGGTCCGGGCGGCGCCGGGGTCTCCGGGGGTTTCACCAGCGGGGAGAGACTCGTCTCCCGCTTTCGCGTCACTTTAGTCCACGCCGTCCCCGGGTCAATCAACCGGCCTGCGCGTCGCGCACGGCGGCGCCGCGAGCACCCGGACCGGCACCGGTCCACCCGAACGGGGCATCTCCCCCGCCGTGTGGATTCGCTCACACCAAGCCGCGAGGGCGATCTTCGTCCTCTCTCACAGCGGGCCGGACCGCCACGTGACCAGTAACGTCGGGGTATGACGACTTCCGCATCAGCACACACTGGGTCCGAAGGCGCCATAGAGCCCGGCGACAACGTGACCGACCGCCTCCTGGCGGCCAACCGGCGCTACGCCGAGGCCTTCGAGGACCCGGGCATGGACGCCCGCCCCGTCCTGCGTGTCGCCGTCGTCGCCTGCATGGACGCGCGGCTCGACCTGCACGAGGCCCTCGGCCTGGAACTCGGCGACTGTCACACCATCCGCAACGCGGGCGGTGTGGTCACCGACGACGTGATCCGGTCGCTGACCATCAGCCAGCGCAAGCTCGGCACCCGCAGCGTCGTGCTGATCCACCACACCAACTGCGGCCTGGAGTCCCTGACCGAGGACTTCCGTTCCGAGCTGGAGATGGAGGTCGGGCAGCGGCCGGCCTGGGCGGTGGAGTCCTTCCGGGACGTGGACCAGGACGTGCGCCAGTCCATGCAGCGGGTGCGCACCTCGCCCTTCCTCCAGCACACCGACGACGTCCGCGGCTTCGTCTTCGACGTGCGCACCGGTCTGCTGCGCGAGGTCGACCCGGCCTGACCCGGAACGTACCGGCCGACCGCCCCGGGACGTGCCCCGTCCTCCGTGCCGACGACGCCGAGAGCGCCGACAGCACCGACAACGCGGTCGGACAAGTCGTATGAGCGGCATGGCCGGGGGCAGTTGTCCACAGGCGGTGACACGAATCGGTAACGGCAGGGAGAATGCGGGGGTGGCACCATGCGGAACCTTTTCCGCGTGGTGTCCGTGTTTCGGGGTGGGCCGGTCGCGCGATGACAGCGTCGGCCCGGCGAAGAACGGGCCGAGGAGGGCCGGGTGACGACCTATGACGATCGAGCGAGCCTCACTGATGTGACCGCCACGGTGGAACGGGTGCGCGGTTCGGTGGAGGGCGTGATCGAGGGCAAGCCCGAGGTCGTACGGCTCGCGCTGACCGTGCTGCTCGCCGAGGGCCATCTGCTGATCGAGGACGTCCCCGGAGTGGGCAAGACGATGCTCGCCAAGGCGCTGGCGCGGTCCATCGACTGCTCGGTGCGGCGCATCCAGTTCACTCCCGACCTGCTGCCCTCGGACATCACGGGTGTGTCGATCTGGGACCAGCAGCGCCGGGACTTCGAGTTCAAGCCGGGCGCCATCTTCGCCCAGATCGTGATCGGCGACGAGATCAACCGCGCCTCGCCCAAGACCCAGTCCGCGCTGCTGGAGTCCATGGAGGAGCGGCAGGTCACCATCGACGGGCAGACGTACGAACTGCCCAGCCCCTTCATGGTGGTGGCCACCCAGAACCCGGTGGAGATGGAGGGCACCTATCCGCTGCCCGAGGCCCAGCGCGACCGCTTCATGGCCCGCGTCTCCGTCGGCTATCCGAGCGTGGAGGCCGAGCTGCGGATGCTCGACGTGCACGGCGGGGTCAGCCCCCTGGAGGACCTCCAGCCGGTGGCGCACGCGCACGAGATCGTGAAGCTGGTCGAGGCGGTGCGCGACGTGCACGTCGCCGAGCCGGTCCGGCGGTACGCGGTCGAACTGGTCGCCGCCACCCGTACCCACCCCGACCTCAGACTCGGCGCGTCCCCGCGCGCGACGCTGCACCTGCTGCGCGCGGCCAAGGCCACCGCGGCCCTGGCCGGCCGGGAGTACGCGCTGCCGGACGACGTGCAGTCGCTCGCCGTCGCCGTCCTCGCCCACCGCCTGCTGCCCACCGCGCAGGCCCAGCTCAACCGCCGCACGGCCGAACAGGTGGTGCTGGAGATCCTCCAGCACACCCCGGTGCCCGCGGCCCCCGGCCGGCCGGGCGGGCCCGGTGCTCTGGGCCGGACCGTCCCGGCCTATCCGCAGCAGCCTCCGCGGAGTCTGTGATGGGCCCCGGGGGGACCGGACCGGCCGAGCCCGGACACGGGCGGGCGGGCGGGGTCCGCACGGCCCTGTCGGGTCTGACCACCCGCGGCCGTTCCTTCCTCGCGGCCGGGATCGCCGCCGCGATCTGCGCGTTCGTGCTGGGCCACAGCGATCTGCTGCGGGTCGGCCTGCTGCTCGCCGTGCTGCCCCTGATCTGCGCCACCGTGCTGTACCGCACCCGCTACCGGGTGGCCGCGAGCCGCCTGCTCGCCCCCGCGCGGGTGCCGGCCGGCGGCGAGGCCCGGGTGCACCTGCGCATGGACAACGTCTCCCGGCTGCCCACCGGCCTGCTGATGCTCCAGGACCGGGTGCCCTACGTCCTCGGGCCGCGCCCCCGGTTCGTGCTGGACCGGATGGAGCCGGGCGGCCACCGCGAGGTGTCCTACCGGGTCCGCTCCGATCTGCGCGGCCGCTACCCGCTGGGCCCGCTCCAGCTGCGGCTGACGGACCCCTTCGGGATGTGCGAGCTGACCCGCTCCTTCGCGACGCAGGACATGCTCACGGTCATCCCGCGCGTGACCCCGCTGCCCCCGGTCCGCTTCGCCGGCGAGGCCAAGGGCTACGGCGAGGGCCGGCAGCGCTCGCCGGCCCTCGCGGGCGACGACGACGTCATCCCGCGCGGCTACCGCTACGGCGACGACCTGCGCCGGGTGCACTGGCGCTCCACCGCGCGCTACGGCGAGCTGATGGTGCGCCGCGAGGAGCAGCCCCGGCGCTCCCGGTGCACCGTCCTGCTGGACACCCGCGGCGGTGCCTACGAGGGCGCGGGACCGGACTCGGCCTTCGAGTGGGCCGTCTCGGCCGCCGCCTCGGTGCTGGCGCACATGCTGGAGCGCGGCTTCTCGGTGCGGCTGCTGACCGACGGCGGCAGCACGGTGCCCGGCGAGGGCGGCGACGGCTTCGGGGGCACCGGCCAGGAGACGGCGGAGACGGCCGGGCTGCTGCTGGACACCCTCGCGGTGATCGACTACTCCGACGGCCCCGGCCTGTCCCGCGCCTACGACGTGCTGCGCGCCGGGAACGAGGGGCTGCTGGTCGCCTTCCTCGGCGACCTGGACGAGGAGCAGGCCACCACGGTCGCCGGGATGAGCCGGCGCGGCGGCGGCGCCGTCGCCTTCGTACTGGACCCCGACGTGTGGACGCGGGAGGCGACCGACGTGCCCCGGGCCGGCGACCGGCACGAGGAGCGGCTGCGGCTGCTGCGCGAGGCGGGCTGGACGGCGCTGAGCGTGCCGCGCGGCGCCTCGGTGGAGGAGCTGTGGCGGCAGGCGGACCGGGAGCGCTCGGGACTGGCGTCGCTGAGCGGGGAGGCCCGGGGATGAGCGGACGGGCACGACTGGCGCTGTGCGCGGCGGCGGCCACACTGATGGCCTCCTGCGCGCTGCTGCCGCTGGTCGCCAAGCCGACCTGGCTGCTGCAACTGGTGCCGCTGGTGGCCGTGCAGACCGGGGTGGGCGCGGCGGCCCGGCGGATCCCGCTGGGCCGGTCGCTGACGCTGGCGGCCCAGCTCCTGGTCACCCTGGTGCTGCTGACCCTGGTGTGCGCCCGGCAGCACGCGATCGCCGGGCTGATCCCGGGCCCGGACGCCGTCCGGTACCTCGCCGAGCTGCTCGGTCAGGGCGCGGACGACATCAGCCGGTACGCGATACCGGCACCGGTCACCGACGGCATCAGGCTGATGCTGATCGGCGGTGTGCTGCTGGTCGGGCTGCTGGTGGACACGCTCGCGGTGACCTTCCGCAGCGCGGCCCCGGCCGGGCTGCCGCTGCTCGCGCTGTACTCGGTGGCCGCGGGGCTGTCCGACGGCGGCGCGGACTGGCTGTGGTTCCTGGTGGCGGCGGCCGGTTACCTGATGCTGCTGCTCGCCGAGGGCCGGGACCGGGTCGCCCAGTGGGGCCGGGTCTTCGGCGGCGCGCCGCGGATTCCGGGCGCCCCGGTGGCGGGGCCCCAGGCGCCGGTCGGCACCGGCCGCCGCATCGGCGTGGCAGCGCTCGGCGTGGCCCTCGTCCTGCCGCTGGCGCTGCCCTCGCTGCCCGGCGGCCTGCTGGAGCGGGCCCGCGAGGGCGTGGGGGCGGGCGGCATGGGCACGGTCTCGGCGGTCGACCCGCTGGTGTCGCTGCACGACTACCTGAACACGAACGACGACCGCACGGTGCTGTCCCTGAAGACCAGCACCAACGACCTCTCCGACCTGTATCTGCGGATCGTCTCCCTGGACGACTTCGACGGCACCACCTGGAAGGCGTCCCGGCGCGGTTACGCCGACGTGCCGGACCCGCTGCCCACTCCGGCCGGTCTGGACGAGGACGTCCGGCGCGACGAGATACGGACGACGATCACCGCGGCGGACACCTACGCCCAGGACTCGCTGCCGATGCCCTACCCGCCGAGCCGGGTGCGGGTCGACGGCCGGTGGCGGTACGAGCCGGTCGGGATGACCTTGGCCGGCGACCGCGGCCAGACCACGCGGGGCGAGCGCTACGAGGTCACGAGCCTGGACGTGGAGCCGACCGCGGAGCAGCTGGCCGCGGCGCCGCCACCGCCGGCCGCCCTGTGGGAGCAGTACACGAAGGTGCCGTCCTCGCTGCCGAAGGTGGTGGCCCGCACCGCCAAGGAGGTCACCGAGGGCGCGAGCAGCCACTACGAGGAGGCCGTCAAGCTCCAGGACTACTTCGCCGTCACGGGGGGCTTCCAGTACGACACCCAGGTGGAGGCCGGCCGGGGTCCGCACGCCATCGCGAACTTCCTGGAGGACAAGCAGGGCTTCTGCGTCCACTTCTCCTTCTCGATGGCGGCGATGGCCCGCACCCTCGGCATCCCGGCCCGGGTCGCGGTCGGCTTCGCGCCGGGCACCCCGCAGACCGACGGCACGGTGGCGGTGAGCCAGCGGGACGCGCACGCCTGGCCGGAACTGTACTTCGAGGGCGTGGGCTGGACCCGCTTCGAGCCCACCCCGACCCGGGGCACCACGCCGTCGTACACCTTCTCGGACACCCCCGGCAGCTCGCTGCCGGACGAGACGCTGCCGTCCCACCGCGCGTCCTCGGCGCCCTCGGCCCCGGCCTCGCCGAGCGAGAGCTGCGCCGAGGGGGCGCGCCGGCTCCCGTCCTGCGACAGCCCGTCCGCGGCGGCTGTCCCGCACCACGACCCCGGCGACACGGACCGGTGGGTGTGGCCGTTGATCGTGGCGGGCGCGCTGCTGGTCCTGGTGGTGCCGTTGGCGCCGCTGCTGTGGCGGCGGCGGACGCGCGCGCTGCGGCTGGGCGGGCACGACCGGACCCCGCAGGGTGCGGCGGCGCACACCCTGGCCGCGTGGCAGGAGCTGACGGACAGCGCCTGGGACCACGGCGTCCCCCCGGACGAGTCGCTGACCCCGCGCAAGGCCGCCGACCGGATCGTGCGGCTGGGGCGGCTGGACGCGGCGGCCGGGGCCGCGGTGCACCGGGTGGCGGACGCGGTGGAGCAGGTGCTGTACGCGCCCCGGCCGCGCCCGGCGGCGGGAACGGCGCGGGACGTGCGCGAGGCGATCGAGGGCCTGCGGGCCGTGGGGAGCGCCGGGACCCGGCTGCGGGCGCTGTTCCTGCCCCGCTCGTCGGTCCGGGCGTGGTGGGCGGTGTCGGCCCGCTGGTCGGCGCTGCGGGCCCGGGCCGCGGCGGCCCGGCCGGCCCTGCGCCGCCCGTCCCGCCAGAACGGCTGAGCGGCGCCACAGGCACGGCCCACGCAGGCACGGCTGAGGGGCGGCCACCTTCCGGTGGCCGCCCCTCACGTGTGTCTCGGGGTCAGCGGCCCTGTTCGTCCCGGCGGCGCTGCCAGCGCTCCTCGATCCGGTCCATCATGGAGCGTTTGGGCCGCGCCTGCCGACGGGCCACGCCTGGTGGCTGCTCGCCCGGTTTGGGGGCCTTGCGCCAGCCGGTGACGGCCAGCACGGCACAGCCCAGCATGACGAGGAAGCCCACCACGCTGACCCAGATGAGCTGCATGACCATTCCGGTCATGAGGAGCGCGATACCGATGAGGAAACCCGCGACCGCCTGGTAGACCCGTCGGCGGGTGTACGTCCGCAGCCCGTTTCCCTCAAGCGCCGACGCGAACTTGGGATCTTCGGCGTACAGCGCTCGCTCCATCTGCTCGAGCATGCGCTGCTCGTGCTCCGAGAGCGGCACGGAGTCCTCCTCATCGTGCAGTCGCCGGGGCGACCCGGGGGGTCCCTTCAGGATAGGCAGGGAATCGCCCCCGTGAAACCCGCCCCTCTACGCCAATTGGCCAACCGGATTCCGTCATGGCCGTCCGGCTCGCTGAGGCTTCCATTCCCCGGCGGCCGTCTCGTCATGCCGAGCGGTGTACCTCGATCATACGGCGCAAACCGCTCGTTCGGGGGGCCTGTGGCGTACTCCATCCGCGGCCGAGGCGCTGATCAGCGCCTGTTCCCGATGGTGCACTCAGGGCACACGGCGCCCCCATGGCGCTCAGCCCCCGGCGGCACCGGTCGTCTCGCCGAGTACGTGGAGCTGGGTGGCGACGGAGTGGAAGGCGGGCAGTTCGGCCGCCGCGGCCTCCAGCCTCAGCAGCGCGTCCACGGCACCGGGCTCGGTGTCCACCAGGACGCCGGGCACCAGGTCGGCGAAGACCCGCACGCCGTGCACCGCGCCGACCCGCAGGCCGGCGCCCTCGACCAGCGCGGTGAGCTGCTCGGCGGTGAACCGG
The DNA here is from genome assembly GCF_964272715.1 of Streptomyces sp. SudanB182_2057. Classification (NCBI taxonomy): domain Bacteria; kingdom Bacillati; phylum Actinomycetota; class Actinomycetes; order Kitasatosporales; family Streptomycetaceae; genus Streptomyces; species Streptomyces sp. SudanB182_2057. The sequence continues at coordinate 6,049,070 of NZ_OZ186798.1, read as the reverse complement.
TGGGGCATCGGGTCGCCGCTGCCCCAGCGGCCGTCCGGGTCCTGGAGCGCCTGGTGGGCCTCGGTGAAGTGGCCGGCCAGGGCGCGGGCGAGCACGGCGCCGCCGAGGCCGGCGGCGAGCAGGCTGAGGACGCCCTCGGGGCGCAGCGCGGCGACCGCGTTGCGGACGCCCTCGGCCGGGTCGTCCACGTACTCCAGGACGCCGTGGCACAGGACGGCGTCGTAGCCGCCCGGCTCGACCACGTCGAACAGGCCGTGCGCGTCGCCCTGCACGCCCCGCACCCGGTCGGCGACGCCGGCCTCGGCGGCGCGGCGCTCCAGGGCGAACAGGGCGTTGGGGCTGGGGTCGACCACGGTGACGCGGTGGCCGAGGCGGGCGACGGGCACGGCGAAGTTCCCGCTGCCGCCCCCGGTGTCGAGGACGTCCAGCGAGTCCCGGCCCGTGGCCTTGACCCGGCGGTCGAGGGCGTCCTGCAGGACGTCCCAGACCACGGCGGTACGCAGGGAGGCGCGGGGGCGCGACGGGTCCGACACGGCAGTTGACTCCTCGGCGGGGCTGAAGGACTTCAGGCGCCTCCACCCTATTGCCTCCGGTGCCGCGGCAGGTCATCACGTCGGCGTCCGCCCCCGTGCGTCGCGCGCGGGCCGCGGCCTCGGTGCGCGTGGTGGCCGACGGGCGGAAGGTGTCCGCTGCCGACGGATGGCTACGGAGTGCCCGTCGGGCGGGCCGGTGCCGGGGTGGCGGGGCAGGGTCAGCCCGCGTCCGGGAGCGGGCCGTGCGGGCGCGGGGCGCCGGGTGCCGGGCCGTCCGGCGGCTGCGGCGCGTCGGTGTCCCGGCGGGGCTGGGGCAGGACCGGCTGGAGGGCGAGCATCCGCTCCACTATGCGCAGGAACATCCCCACGTCGCGTATCAGGTCGTCGGCGTCCCGGCGGCCGGCCGCGCCCCGGATGCCGGCCTCGGCGCGGGCGCGGCGGGCGGCGCCGGAGGCGAACAGCGCGCTCCACTCGGTCAGCTCCGGGGCGATCTCCGGCAGCACCTCCCAGGCGCTGCGGATGCGGGCCCGGCGGCGCGCGGAGGTCTCGGGCCGGCCGCGGGCGGCGAGCACGGCGGCGGCGGTGCGCAGGGCGGCGAGGTGGGCCGTGGCGTAGCGCTCGTTCGGGGTCTGAAGGAGCGCGGCCTCCTCCAGTCCGGCACGGGCCTTGGCGAGCAGGTCGAGCGCGGCGGGCGGGGCCGTGGCCCGGCGGAGCACGGGGTGGACGTCGCTCGCGGGGCCGGTCAGTGAGGGGGCAGGGCCGGTGGCGCGGCGCCGGCGGGCGGCGGCTGCGGACGAGTGGGCCATGACGAACCTCCTGTCGTCTGGGTGACGGCACACGTGCCGTATGTGCCCATCGTGAGGTATGCCACTGACAATCCGTTCTGAGCTGGGCTTTCACCGCGGCCGAGGAGACGGGCGCGGCCGTCGGGGCCGGGGCCGCCCGGCCGGGGCCACCTGTGAGAATCGGGGCCATGGAAAGCACCAGCGCCAGGGCCGGCGGCAGCACGCGCCGCGAGGCCACCCGGCAGAAGCTCTACGAGGCTGCCGTCACGCTCATCGCCGAGCAGGGCTTCTCCGCGACCACGGTGGACGAGATCGCCGAGCGGGCCGGGGTCGCCAAGGGCACGGTCTACTACAACTTCGCGAGCAAGTCCGTCCTCTTCGAGGAGCTGCTGCGGCACGGCGTCGGCCTGCTCACCGCGTCCCTGAAGGAGGCGGCCGAGGGCACGGCACGCGCCGGGGGCGGCAAGGTGGACGCGCTGGACGCGATGATCCGCGCGGGCCTGGTCTTCATCGACCGCTACCCGGCCTTCACCCAGCTGTACGTCGCCGAGCTGTGGCGCACCAACCGGGCCTGGCAGTCCACCTTGATGGTGGTGCGGCAGGAGGCCGTGGCGGTGGTGGAGGGGGTGCTGCGCGAGGGGGTCGCGGCCGGCGAGTTCAGCGACGAGATCGACGTGCAACTGACGGCGGCGGCGCTGGTCGGCATGGTGCTGGTGGCCGCGCTCGACTGGAAGTCCTTCCAGCCGGAGCGCTCCCTGGACGACGTCCACGCGGCCCTGTCCCGGCTGCTCCAGGGACGGGTCAGCGGCCGGATCTGAGACGGCCGACCCGAGACGGTCCCGAGACGGCCGACCCGAGACGGTCCCGAGACGGCCGACCCGAGACGGTTCCGAGACGGCCGACCCGAGACGGTTCCGAGACGGCCGGGCCGAGGCGGCCCCGATGCGACGGGATCCGCCCGGTGCCGCGCCCCCGGGTGCGCGGACGTGCGGGCACGCGGGCACGCGGGAGCAGGCGCCGGACCGATCGTTCCGGTCCGGCGCCTGCCCGTTTCCCCCGTGATCCCCCGTACTTCCTCCCGTACTCCCCCGTACGGGTTCCCCCTGTGCGGACCCCCGTGGCGGTCGTCCCCCGAGGCCCCCCGTCTCGCTTCCGCCGACGGGTCGGCGGAAGGAGCGGCCGGTGACCGGTCGCCGTTCCGCCGCCCCGTGTCGGCGGTGCGGGCCGGTCCCCCTGCCGTGGCTCCACTCTCCCGTCCCGGCGGCCGGTGCCCCATCCGCGCGGGTACTCATCTGGCGGTCTGAGTACGTGTACTCAGTCCTCCGCGCACGTGCCCAGGCCGCTCGCCCGCGGGCTGGCTACGATCGTCTCCGTGTCCGTGCTTCCCCTGGTCTTCACCAGCGGCTGGGCCAGCGGTGTCAACGCCTACGCGGTGGTGCTGCTGCTCGGCCTGTTCGGCGTGACGGGGATCAGCGACGACGTGCCGGGGACCTTGCAGCGCCCGGAGGTGCTGATCGTCGCCGGTGTGCTGTTCCTGTGCGAGGCCGTCGCCGACAAGATCCCGTACGTGGACTCGCTGTGGGACTCCGCGCACACGGTGGTCCGTCCGCTCGCCGGCGCCTGGGTGGGCGCGCTGCTCGCCGGGCAGAGCGGCTCGGTGCCGGACGTGGCGGCCGGGCTGCTGGGCGGTTCCACGGCGCTGGCCAGCCATGCCGTCAAGGCCGGGACACGGATGGCGGTCAACGCCTCGCCCGAGCCGTTCAGCAACATCGTGCTGAGCGTGGCCGAGGACCTCGGGGTCGGAGGCGTGGTCGCGTTCGCGATGTTCCATCCCGTGGCGGCGGCGGTCGTCGCGGGCGTCCTGCTGGCCGGCGGGCTGCTGGCGCTGGTGCTGCTGTTCTCGCGCATCCGGCGCTTCCTGCGCCGCCGGGCCCGTCGGCGCGAGGCGCGGCGGCTCGCCTCACGACCCCGCTGACCTGCGCCGGGGCCGCCCGGCGGCCGGATTGTCGGTGGCGGTCGATAAAGTCGCGGACATGGCACGGATTGCGGTGATCGGCGCCGGGATGGGCGCGATGGCGGCTGCCGCCCGGCTGGCCGTCGCGGGCCACCGGGTGGTGGTGTACGAGCGTACTCAGACGTACGGCGGCGCGGTGCGCCGGTTCGAGCGGGACGGCTTCGGCTTCGACACGGGCCCGGGACTGCTCACGCTGCCCGCGGTGTACCGCGATCTGTTCGTCAAGACCGGCAAGGCGCCGCTGGAGGACCGCGTCGAGCTGGTCCAGGTCGACCCGTCGTCCCGGCACGTCTTCGCGGACGGCGGCGAGGTGTCGCTGCCCAACGCCACGCGCGCGGGCGTCGTGGCGGCCCTGGACGAGGCGCTGGGCGCGGGGGCGGGCGAGCGCTGGGGTGACTTCCTGGTGCGGGCCCGCGAGGCCTGGGACCGTACCCGCCGGCCGCTGCTGGAAGAGCCGCTGTGGCCGAACTGGCGGGTGCTGGCCGAGAAGGAGCCGTATCCGGCGGTGCCGCACAAGCGGCTGCTGCGCACGCGCCGGGCCGCGACGCCGGCCGAGATCGGCGCCTGGGAGCTGCGGGACGAGCGCTTGGCGGCCCTGCTGGCCGGCCACGCGCTCGCCCACGGCCTGGACCCCCGGACCGCCCCGGCGAGCGCGGCGGTGCTGCCGTACATGGAGCACGCCTTCGGCACCTGGTATGTGCGCGGCGGCATCCGGGAGTTGGCGCGCGCGGTGTACGAACGGTGCCTGGAGCGGCGGGTGGAGTTCGTCTTCGGCGCCGAGATCACCCGGATCGTGGAGAAGGACGGCCGGGCGGCGGGGGTGGAGCCGGCCGGGGGCCCGGTCGTGGCGGCGGACCACGTCGTGGCGGACCTCCACCCGGCGCGGCTGCGGGCGCTGACGGAGCGTCCGCTGGACGGCGAGGAGGACGTGCGGGCCGACCCGGGAGCCGCGGCGGCCGCCCGGTTCACCGTGCTGCTCGCCCTACGCGGCGCCCCGGAGCCCGGTGCCGCGCACCGCACGGTCGTGCATCCGGCGGACCCGGAGCGGGAGTGGGACTTCCTGGCCTCGCCGGGCGGTGACGTGCCGCCCACGCCGACGGTGACCGTGCTGCGCCCCGACGACCCGGCGCTCCGGCCCGACGACGGGCACGAGTCGACGGTGCTGTCCGCCGTGGTGCCCGCGCGGGCCGCCTGGGACGACGAACGCACGGTCGCCCGGTACACGGACCTGCTCCTGGCGGCCGCCGGGCGGGCGATACCGGACCTGCGCGACCGGCTGCTGTGGCACGAGGTGCGGGCGCCGGGCGCCGCCGAGGAGGAGACGGGCGCCCCGGCGGGGGCCGTGCCCGCGCCCGCGCTGGCGGCCGGCCAGGGCCGCTTCCTGCACCCGGCGAACACCACGCGGCTGCCCGGGCTGTACCGGGTCGGCGGCTGGTCCCACCCGGGCGGCGGCCTGCCGCACGCCGGGATGTCGGGCGCGCTGGTGGCCGGGCTGATCGTGGAGGGCCCGGAGTTCCGCGGCTCGCAGTGAGCGCGGGCCGGGCGGCTCAGAAGCGGTACTGCTCGTCGTAGCCGGCCCCGCCCGGCTGCCGCGGGTAGGGCTGCTCCGGCGGGAGTTCGCCGCCGGGGCTGTCGTCGGTGCGCTGCTGCGGCACCCACACCCCGCCCGGCGGCGTCTCGGGGTATCCGGCGGGGGCGTACGGGTCCTGCGGGTGGCCCGGCTGCTGTCCGTACTGCCCTGCGGGGTCATGGTCGTAGGCGGCGTAGGGCCGGCTGCCGATGTAGGGGTCCGAGTAGTTGGCGTATCCCTGCCGGCCGTCGGCGGTGTCGTAGCCGTAGTCCTGGGTGCCGTAGCCGGTGTAGCCGTAGGCGGGGGCCTGCGGGTCGGGGGCCGGGTAGCCGGGGGCGCCGTAGCCGCCGTAGCCGCCGGTGTCCCCGGAGGGCTGGGGTGCGTGGACGGCGGTGGTCTCGGCGGCGGCCGGTTCGGCCGGACGGGCCGCGGCGGGCGTGAAGACGTCGTCGTGGTCGTCGTCGAAGTCGCCGGGGGCCTGAGCGGGACCGTAGCTCACCTGGTCGGGCGTGTAGCCCTCCAGGTCGAGGGCGTAGGGCTCCGCACCGGTTCCGGGGAACGCGGGGGCGGATTCCGGGGCTGCGGGGGCGGGGTCCTGCGCGGCCGGGTCCTTCCGGCCCCCGCGCCCCCGGCGCCGCTTGCTGCCGCCGCCACCGGCCTGCGGGCCGGGACGGCGGACCGCCCAGCCGGAGGCGAAGCCCCGGCGGAACGACAGCGTGACGTAGGTCTGACCGACCGCGAAGGCGATCGCGCCCAGCGCGATGACGATCACGGAGGGCAACAGCACGCCGATCACGACGCCGAGGAATCCGGCGAAGGCCAGGAGCCGCCAGCGCAGCCGCGCCTTGTATTGCAGCAGCACTTCGCCCAGCAACCACAGCGCGACGCCGCCGAACGCGATGTAGAGGACCGCCCAGCCCATGTACGCCCCTCTCCCAATGACCGCTACTGCCAGTGACCGCTACGCAGTGTGGCCTATCGCGGTGCGGCCGGTCTAGGCCCGCGGGGGGTGGTGCAGGCCCAGGTTCTCGTAGATCTCCAGGGTCGCCGTGGAGTTGTTCAGCGTGATGAAGTGCAGTCCGGGCACTCCCTCGGCCAGCAGCCGGGCGCAGAACTCCGTGGCGAACTCGATACCGATGGAGCGTACCGCCGCCGGATCGTCCTTCGCCGCCAGGATCCGTTCTTTCAGCGCGTCCGGGAAACTGGCGTTGCTGAGCTTCGGCAACCGTTCCAGCATCTTCACGCTCGTGACCGGCAGGATCTCCGGGATCACCGGGGTGTCACAGCCGGCGGCCACCACGCGGTCGCGCAGCCGCAGATACGACTCGGGCTGGAAGAACATCTGTGTGATGGCGTAGTCGGCGCCCGCGCGGCACTTGTCCACGAAGTGCGCGACGTCGGTGTCCCAGTCCGCGGAGCGCGGGTGCATCTCGGGGAAGGCCGCGACGCCCACGCAGAAGTCGCCCGACTCCTTGATGAGCCGGACGAGTTCGGCGGCGTAGGTCAGGCCCCGGGGGTGCGGCACCCATTCGCCCATGGGATCGCCGGGCGGGTCGCCGCGCACGGCGAGCATGTTGCGGATCCCGGCGTCGGCGTACTGGCCGATGATGTTGCGCAGCTCGGCGATGGAGTGGTCGACCGCGGTGAGGTGGGCGACCGGGGTCAGCGTCGTGTCGGCGACGATCTGCTGGGTCTCCTTGACCGTGCCCGCGCGGGTGGAACCGCCGGCGCCGTAGGTCACGGAGACGAAGTCGGGGGCGACCGCCTCGACCCGCCGGAGCGCGCTCCACAAGTTCCGCTCGCCCTTGGGGGTCTTCGGCGCGGAGAACTCGAACGAGTACGTCGTCTTGCCGCTGGCGAGCATGTCGCGCACGGTGCGTGCGCGATCAGTCCTGGTGGACGGGGTTCCGAGGGCCATACGGGCAGGTTAGCCAGGGGCGGACGGTCCCCCAACCATGCCTCGGAAATATGCCCGAATTGTCGGGCCGTTGTCCATCCCTTGGACAGTTTCCGGCCCCGGCGGGCCGAACGGCCGCGTCGTGGCCAGAGCCGAACGGCCGCGTCGTGGCCAGAGCCGAACGGCCGCGTCGTGGCTAGACCTGCCGCAGCCGCTTGGCGAACTCCGCCGCCGCCGCGCCGGGGTCGTCCGCCTCGGTGATCGCGCGCACCACGACCACCCGGCGGGCCCCCGCGTCCAGCACCTGGTCGAGGTTGCCCAGGTCGATGCCGCCGATGGCGAACCAGGGGCGGTCGGTGCCGAGGCCCGCGGTGTGGCGGACCAGGCCGAGGCCGGGGGCGTGACGGCCGGGTTTGGTGGGGGTGGGCCAGCAGGGGCCGGTGCAGAAGTAGTCCACGCCGTCCTGGACGGCCGCGGCGGCGGCCTCCTCCTCGGCGTGCGTGGAGCGGCCGATCAGCACCTCGTCGCCGAGGATCGCGCGGGCGGCGGGCACCGGCAGGTCGCCCTGGCCGAGGTGCAGCACGCCGGCACGGGCGGCGTGGGCGACGTCGGCCCGGTCGTTGACCGCGAGCAGCTTGCCGTGCCGGGCGCAGGCGTCGGCGAAGACCTCCAGGTGCTCCAGTTCCTCGGCGGCCTCCATGCCCTTGTCGCGCAGCTGCACGATGTCGACGCCGCCGGCCAGCACGGCGTCCAGGAACTCGGGCAGGTCGCCCTGGCGCTTGCGGGCGTCCGTGCAGAGGTAGAGGCGGGCGCCGGCGAGCGCGGCGCGGGCGGTGTCGGACATGCGTGGGTCCCCCCGTGGTCGGTGTCCCTGGTGGTTTCTAGCGGTGGTGTCCGGTCGCGGGCCCCGGCGGCGGGTGTGCGGGCGGACGGCCCGCACACCCTCTCGTACCGCGAGGCCGCTCGTACAGCGACCTCGTACCGCGACTCGGCCCGGACGGCGAGCCCCGTACCGCGACTCGGCCCGGACGGCGAGCCCCGTACCGCGTCTCGGCTCGTACGGCGAGCCTCGTACCGGGTCGGCTCAGACGGCGAGCGCCTGGGCGCGGCGCTTCACCTCCGTGCCGCGGTTCTCGCTCAGGGCCTGCGCGGGGGTGCCGGGCAGGCTGGGGTCGGGGGTGAAGAGCCACTCGATCATCTCTTCGACCGTGAAGCCGTCGTCCCGCAGCAGCGTCAGGGTCCCGGACAGGCCCTTGACCACCTTGTCCCCGTCGATGAAGGCGGCGGGCACGTGCAGCGCCCTGTTCTCCCCCCGGCGTACGGCGATGAGCTGGCCCTCCTTGACCAGCTGCCGGACTCGCGTCACCTCGACGCCGAGCATCTCGGCGATGTCGGGAAGGGTGAGCCACTCGGGGACGAGAGCATCGATCTTTGCGTCAATCTCGGTCACAGCACCCAGGGTAGGCGCTCCGCCGGTCCCGCCGCGATGTGTCGTCGGCCGTCCGCGGGTGCGTTGTGGCTGGTCGGGCCCCGGAGCCGGGCGCCGCGAGGGGGGCGCGGTCAGTCGGCCGTGGCGTTCTTCAGCGGCCTGGCCGGGTCCTCCAGGGCCCCGGCGTCCATGGTCCGGCCCGCCTCGATCAGGCGGCGGCCCTGGGCCAGGTCGCGGGGGCGGCCGACGGCCAGCAGGGCCACCAGGCGGTCCTCGCACAGCCAGCACACCGTCCAGGAGGGGCCCGCCGGGTCGCCGCGCCAGACCATGCGCTCGCCCGCCGCGTGGTGGCCGGCGTACTGCACGAACCGGCCGAACTGCTCCGACCAGAAGTAGGGCACCGGGTCGTAGGCCGCCGGGGTCTCGCCGAGGATGTCCGCGGCGACCGTGCGCGGGCCCTGGAGGGCGTTGTCCCAGTGGTGGACGAGGAGCCGTTCGCCGTAGCGGGCCGAGGGGAAGGACGCGCAGTCGCCGACGGCGTACACGTCCGGTACCGAGGTGCGCAGCCGGTCGTCGGCGAGGACCTCGCCGTGCGCGCCCAGCTCGACGCCGGAGCCGGCCAGCCAGGCGGTGGCGGGGCGGGCGCCGATGCCGACGACGACGGCGCCCGCGGGCAGCCGGGTGCCGTCGGCGAGCAGCACCGCGCCGGGCTCGACGCGGTCCACGCGCGCGTGGGTGCGCAGGGTGATGCCCGCGTCGGCGTACCAGGCGGCCATCGGGGCGGCGACCTCGGCGGGCAGGGCGCCGGCCAGCGGCTGGCCGGCGGCCTCCACGACGGTGACCGCGCAGCCGGCCTCGCGGGCGGCGGTGGCGAACTCGGCGCCGATCCAGCCGGCGCCCACCACCACGATGTCGTGCTGCCGGGCGAGGACGGGGCGCAGCCGCGCGGCGTCGTCCAGGGTGCGCAGCAGATGCGTGCCGGGCACGCCCTCGGCGCCGGGCAGGGTGACCGGTTCGGCGCCGGTGGCGAGGACGAGGACGTCGTAGGGCAGCACGCCGTGCTCGGTGTCCAGCTCGCGCTCGGCGGGTCTGAGGCCGTGCACCTCGCAGCCGAGCCGCAGTTCGACGCCGAGGGACTCGAAGTCCACGTCGAAGGCGGAGCCCTCGGCGGTGCCCAGCAGCACCGCCTTCGACAGCGGCGGCCGGTCGTACGGCTGGTGCGGTTCGGCGCCGATGACGGTCACCGGGCCCTTGAAGCCCTGTTCCCGCAGGGCGACCGCGGTCTGCACCCCGGCCATGCCCGCGCCGACGACGACCACGCGCCGTCGCTGTGCCGTGCCTTCGTGCGGTGTCTGCTCGCTCACGCGATCACCATAGACACATGACGGAACGTCAGTCAGCGGGCGTGCTCGGTGACCTGCTCCACAACGCTGGTGCCGGAGCCCGGCGCGGACTCCCACTCCCAGGTCTCCGCCAGCCGCAGCCGCCCGTCCGCCAGCTCCTCGACCGTGGACACGCAGTGCCCCGAGGCGGTGGTCCCGTCGGTCCTGAGCTGCACGTACCGGAAGTCGAGCCGGTCCCCCTCGCGGGTGCCGACCAGATGGCCGCGTACCACGTCACCGCCCGCGTACTCGGCCCAGACCGTGCCGCCCCGCTCGTGGTAGGCGAACCGGGTGCGGGTGCCCACCTGCCCCGGGGCCTGGTCCGACACGGGGGCGAAGAAGAGTCCGTCGAGCGAACGGGCCATGGACCGGGGCTCCCTTACGGGTGAGGAGGGCGGCGGGCTAGGGTGGCCACCGTACAAGCACTCGCGGGAGCCCGGACGACCGGGCTGAGAGGGAGGCTCGCGGCCTCCGACCGTACGAACCTGATCCGGGTCATGCCGGCGAAGGGAGGGGCTCACCGCCCATGTCCTCACGTACGTCCGACGTCCTCGTCATCGGGGGCGGAATCATCGGCCTGGTCACGGCCTGGCGCGCGGCGCGGCGCGGGCTCGCCGCGGCCGTCGTGGACCCCGCGCCCGGGGGCGGGGCCGCGCGGGTGGCGGCCGGGATGCTGGCCGCGGTCACCGAGCTGCACTACGGCGAGGAGACCCTGCTCGGCCTGAACCTGGCGTCCGCGCGCCGCTATCCGGCGTTCGCGGCCGAGCTGACCGAGCTGACCGGTCACGACCTCGGCTACCGCCGCTGCGGCACCCTCGCCGTCGCGCTGGACTCCGACGACCGCGCCCACCTGCGCGAACTGCACGCCCTCCAGCAGCGCCACGGCCTGGAGTCGGAGTGGCTGTCCGGGCGGGAGTGCCGCCGCCTGGAGCCGATGCTGGCGCCGGGGGTGCGCGGCGGGCTGCGGGTCGACGGTGACCACCAGATCGATCCGCGCCGGCTGGCGGCGGCCCTGGTCGTGGCCTGCGAGCGGTCCGGTGTGGTGTTCCACCGCGTCCGGGCCGGGCGCCTGGACGTGGCCGGGGACCGGGCCGTCGGTGTCACCACGGCCGACGGCACCGGGCTGCGCGCGGACCGGGTGGTGCTCGCCGCGGGCAGCCTGAGCGGGCGCCTCGCGGGCGTGCCGCCGCACGTGCTGCCTCCGGTGCGGCCGGTCAAGGGCCAGGTGCTGCGGCTGACCGTGCCGCCCCGGTACGCGCCGTTCCTGAGCCGGACCGTACGGGCCGTGGTGCGCGGCGGCCCGCTGTACCTGGTGCCCCGGGAGAACGGGGAACTGGTCGTCGGCGCCACCAGCGAGGAGCAGGGCTGGGACACCACGGTCACCGCCGGGGGCGTGTACGAGCTGCTGCGCGACGCCCACGAGCTGGTGCCCGGCATCACCGAGCTGCCGCTCACCGAGACCCTGGCCGGACTGCGCCCCGGCTCCCCCGACAACGCCCCGCTGCTCGGCCCGACCCACCTGGCCGGGCTGCTGCTGGCGACCGGGCACTACCGCAACGGGGTGCTGCTGACGCCGGTCACCGGGGACGTGCTGGCGCACGCCCTGGTCACCGGCGAGCTTCCCGAAGAGGCGCGTCCGTTCACCCCCCGGCGCTTCGGCGCCGCCCGCACGGAACAGCTGGAGCAGCCCGTATGAGCATCCCCGTCACCATCTCGGTCAACGGCGAGCCCCGCCGTGTCGCCCCGGGCACCGCGCTGGACGCGCTGGTGCGGACCCTCACGGCGGCACCGCGCGGGGTGGCCGCCGCCGTCAACGAGACCGTCGTCCCGCGCGCCCAGTGGGCGACGACCGCGCTCGCCGAGGGCGACCGCGTAGAAGTCCTCACCGCCGTACAGGGAGGCTGAACCATGGCCGACGATCCTCTGGTCCTCGGAGACCTCGCCTTCTCCTCCCGGCTGATCATGGGCACGGGCGGAGCGCCCAGTCTGGAGGTGCTCCAGCGGGCCCTGGTCGCCTCCGGCACGGAGCTGACGACGGTGGCGATGCGCCGGGTGGACCCCTCGGTGCACGGCTCGGTGCTGTCGGTGCTGGAGGGGCTCGGCATCCGGGTGCTGCCGAACACGGCGGGCTGCTACACCGCGGGCGAGGCCGTGCTGACCGCCCGGCTGGCCCGGGAGGCGCTGGGCACGGACCTGGTCAAGCTGGAGGTCATCGCCGACGAGCGGACGCTGCTGCCGGACCCGGTGGAGACGCTGGAGGCGGCGGAGACGCTGGTCGACGAGGGGTTCACGGTGCTGCCGTACTGCAACGACGACCCGGTGCTGGCGCGCCGGCTGGAGGACGTGGGGTGCGCCGCCGTCATGCCGCTGGGCTCGCCGATCGGGTCGGGGCTCGGGATCCGCAACCCGCACAACTTCCAGCTGATCGTGGAGCAGGCGCGCGTGCCGGTGATCCTGGACGCGGGGGCCGGTACGGCGTCCGACGCGGCGCTGGCGATGGAGCTGGGCTGCGCGGGGGTGATGCTGGCCTCCGCGGTGACGCGGGCGCAGGACCCGGAGCTGATGGCGTCCGCCATGCGGCTCGCGGTGGAGGGGGGCCGGCAGGCCCGGCTGGCGGGGCGGATCCCGCGCAGGTACCTCGCCGAGGCGTCGTCTCCGGCGGAGGGGCTGGCCCGGCTGGATCCGGAGCGGCCGGCGTTCTAGGCCCTGTCGTCAAACTCCCGCCTGCCGCGCGACGCCATGCACGCTCCCCCGAGCTCTTCGAGCAGGGGGTGCCCCCACTCGCCGCACCGGGCCCGGACCCAAGTACGCCCAGTACGAGGGTCAGGGCCCGGCACTCCCCCAGCCTCCGGCCGGGGGCCCCCAGAGCACGCACCTGACGCCGCGCGGCCCGCCCTCCGGGCGGACGGCGGGAGTTTGACGACAGGACCTGGCCGGGCCCGGGCGTCGCGTCACAGGTCGGCTTCAGTACCGGTGCCCTGCCCGGCGGGCGGGCGGGCCATCGGGCCGGTCCTCGTAGACTCGCCTGCGTGGATACGACCCTTCAGGACCCCCTCGTCGGGCAGGTGCTCGACGGCCGGTACCGCGTCGACGCGCGGATCGCGGCGGGCGGGATGGCCACGGTCTACCGGGCCATGGACACCCGTCTGGACCGTGTGCTCGCGCTGAAGGTGATGCACCCGGCGCTCGCCGCCGACGGGGCCTTCGTCGAGCGGTTCATCCGGGAGGCCAAGTCGGTCGCCCGGCTGGACCACCCCAACGTGGTGCAGGTCTTCGACCAGGGCACCGACGGGTCGTACGTCTATCTGGCGATGGAGTACATCGCCGGCTGCACCCTGCGGGACGTGCTGCGCGAGCGCGGCGCCGTGCAGCCGCGGGCCGCGCTGGACGTCCTGGAGCCGGTGCTGGCCGCGCTGGGCGCCGCGCACCGGGCCGGGTTCGTGCACCGGGACATGAAGCCCGAGAACGTGCTGATCGGCGACGACGGCCGGGTCAAGGTGGCCGACTTCGGGCTGGTGCGCTCGGTGGACACGGTGACCAGCACGACGGGCGCCGTGCTCGGCACCGTCTCCTACCTCGCGCCCGAGCAGATCGAGAACGGCACCACGGACCCGCGCGTCGACGTGTACGCGTGCGGGGTGCTGCTGTACGAGATGCTGACGGGCGCGAAGCCGTACTCCGGGGAATCCCCGGCCCAGGTGCTCTACCAGCACCTGCACGCCGACGTGCCGCCGCCCTCGGCGCTGGTGCCGGGGCTGCCGGGGGCGCTGGACGAGCTGGTGGCGTCGGCCACCGCGCGCGCCCCCGAGGACCGGCCCGAGGACGCGGTGGCGCTGCTCGCCCGGGCGCGCCGGGCCCGGCTGACGCTGACCGAGGAGCAGCTGGACGCGCTGCCGCCGCAGGCGCTGACCGCGGAGCACGACAACGCCGAGGACCGTACGAGCGTGATCCCGCGCGCGCTGACCGTGCCCCGGCCCCGGCCGGTCGACGAGGACGCCCTCGACGACCCCGCCGTCGACCGCACCGCCCGGCTCCAGACCCCGCCCGTGCCGCCGCGCCGGCGCTCCGTCCGGCCGCCGCGCTCGGTGCTGGCGCTGGTCGTGGCCGTGCTCGTGGTGCTCGGCGTGGGCGCCGGGGTCTGGTACATCAACTCCGGCCAGTTCACCAAGGTGCCGCCGCTGCTGGCGAAGACCGAGGCGCAGGCGCGGGACCGGCTGGAGTCGGCCGGGCTGGACGTCGGCCAGGTCGAGCGGGCCTACAGCGACACGGTCGAACGGGGCACGGTGATCGGCTCCGAACCGGCGCCCGGCGCGCGGATACGGGACCACGGCGAGGTCACGCTGACCGTGTCGCTGGGCCCGGAGACGGTGAACGTGCCGAACGTGGAGGGGCAGACTCTGGCGAAGGCGCGGGCGCGGCTGAAGGCGGACGGTCTGGAGCCGGGCATGGTGACCCGCGAGTTCAGCGAGGACGTGCCGGCGGGCTCGGTGGTCCGTACGACGCCGGACGCGGGCACGAAGCGGCACGCGGGCTCGGCGATCGCGCTGACCGTCAGCAAGGGCAGCCCCGTCGAGGTGCCGGACGTCACCGGCGAGGACCTGGACAGCGCCCGGGAGGAGCTGACCGGGGCCGGGTTGAAGGTGAAGGTCGCGGCCGGGCGGATCCACTCGTCCGAGTACGACAAGGGCACCGTCGCCGCGCAGAGCCCGGAGGACGGCAGCGAGGCCGCCGAGGGCGACACGGTGACGCTGACGGTGTCCGACGGCCCCAGGATGGTGGAGGTCCCGGACGTGGTCGGCGACAGCGTGGGCGACGCCCGCGACGCCCTGGAGGAGGCGGGCTTCGAGGTGAAGGAGGACCGCGGGCTGCTCGGGCTGTTCGGCGACACCGTCGAGAAGCAGTCGGTGGAGGGCGGCGACGAGGCACCCGAGGGCTCCACGATCAAGATCACCATCCGGTGACCGGACTCGCCGCCGATCACCGTCCGATGGCCGGTCGCACCGCCGCTCACGTCCGGTGACCGGTCTCACCGCCGGACCCGGTCCGGGCGCGGGGGCGGACATGACACCCTGAACGGGTGAGTCCCGTTCAGTCCTCCCTCCCCCGCAACCCCGTCGGCAGCCATGTCCCGGTGGCCGGCGGTCTGCACTCCGTCGGGCTGTCCTACGCCCGCGATCTGAAGGCGGAGACCGTGCAGGTCTTCGTCGCCAACCCGCGCGGCTGGGCCACGCCCGCCGGGAACCCCCGGCAGGACGAGGCGTTCCGCGCGGCCTGCGCCGAGGAGTCGATCCCGGCGTACGTGCACGCGCCCTACCTGATCAATTTCGGCTCGCACACCGAGGCGACCGTGGAGCGGTCGGTGGAGTCGCTGCGGCACTCGCTGCGGCGCGGGCGGGAGATCGGCGCGCTCGGCGTGGTGGTGCACACCGGGAGCGCGACCGGCGGCCGGGCCCGGGAGGTGGCGCTGAAGCAGGTGCGCGAGCACATGCTGCCGCTGCTGGACGAGCTGACCCACGACGACGACCCGTTCCTGCTGCTGGAGTCGACGGCCGGGCAGGGCGCCTCGCTGTGCTCGCGCACCTGGGACCTGGGGCCGTACTTCGAGGCGCTGGACGCCCACCCGAAGCTGGGCGTGTGCCTGGACACCTGCCATGTGTTCGCCGCCGGGCACGACCTGACCGGGCCGAGCGGCATGCACCAGACGCTGGACCTGCTGGTACAGACCGTCGGCGCGGGCCGGCTGAAGCTGATCCACGCCAACGACTCCAAGGACGTGGTGGGCGCGCACAAGGACCGGCACGCGAACATCGGCGCCGGCCACATCGGCGAGGACCCGTTCCGCGCCCTGATGACCCACCCCGCGACCGAGGGCGTGCCGCTGGTGATCGAGACGCCCGGCGGCAAGGAGGGGCACGCGGCGGACGTGGAGCGGCTGAAGAAACTCCGCGACGCCTGACTGGGAATACCCCCAAGGGGTATACGGTTCCTGCTCGGTGCGGGAACCACTACCTGACATGGGGGCAGTCATGCGGCACGAAGCGCACGCGGATCACGGACACCACCACGCCCACCAGCACACGGACCAGGCGCGGCACGGCCACCAGGGACACCACCACGCCCCCGCCGCCACCTGGTCCATGGCCGCCCAGGCCACGCTGCACTGCCTGACCGGCTGCGCCATCGGCGAGGTGCTGGGCATGGTCGTGGGCACGGCGCTCGGCTGGGGCAACCTGCCGACCATGCTGCTCGCGATCGCACTGGCCTTCTTCTTCGGCTACTCGCTCACCCTGCGCGGGGTGCTGCGGGCCGGCGTCGACTTCCGTACGGCCTTCCGGGTGGCGCTGGCGGCGGACACCCTGTCCATCGCGGTGATGGAGCTGATCGACAACGGCGTGATCCTGATCTGGCCGTCGGCGATGGACACCATGCTGAGCGACGCGCTGTTCTGGGTCTCGCTCGCCGTCTCGCTGGTGATCGCCTTCCTGGTGACCACCC
This sequence comes from Streptomyces sp. SudanB182_2057, assembly GCF_964272715.1. Taxonomy (NCBI): domain Bacteria; kingdom Bacillati; phylum Actinomycetota; class Actinomycetes; order Kitasatosporales; family Streptomycetaceae; genus Streptomyces; species Streptomyces sp. SudanB182_2057. The sequence goes on along the minus strand of NZ_OZ186798.1, from coordinate 6,032,965 downwards.
CGGTCAACAAGTGGACGATCGGCCGGGGCAAGGGGCACGCCGTGGTGCACCAGTACCACCACTGAGCACCGCGGCGCCGGGAGTTCAGAGCTCGGGGCCGTCCCCGGGCTCCTCCTGGTAGGAGTAGCGCTGTTCCTTCCAGGGGTCGCCGATGTTGTGGTAGCCGCGCTCCTCCCAGAAGCCGCGGCGGTCGGCGGTCATGTACTCCACGCCCCGGACCCACTTCGGGCCCTTCCAGGCGTACAGGTGGGGCACGATCAGGCGGACCGGGAAGCCGTGCTCGGCGGTGAGCAGCTCGCCGTCCTTGTGGGTGGCGAAGATGGCCCGCTCGGAGCGGAAGTCCGACAGGCGCAGATTCGAGCTGAAGCCGTACTCCGCCCAGACCATCACATGGGTGACGTCCGGCGCCGGCGGCGCGAGGTCCAGGACGGCGCTCGCCGGGACGCCGCCCCACTCCGCGCCGAGCATGCTGTACTTCGTCACGCAGTGCAGATCGGCCACCACCGTGGTGTACGGCAGGGCCGTGAACTCCTCGTGGGTCCAGGTGTGCTTGCCGCCGTCGGCGGTGGCGCCGAAGACCCGGAACTCCCAGCGCTCGGGCCGGAACTTCGGCACGGGCCCGTAGTGCGTGACCGGCCAGCCCCGCTGGAGCCGCTGGCCCGGCGGAAGCTCGGACCCCGCCGCCGTCCCAGACTCGCGCTCCACCGGATGACCCATGTATCCATCCTGACAGACCCCGGGCAGTGCCCCTGACCACCCACCCCCGAATGGGACAATTGCCCGCAAGTCAGTGCGTACTTACTAAGTACGCACTTACTGGACGATCTTCTCCACCGGTGCAATCATGCGGCGCTATCGGCCCGGTCCACCTGGAAGGAGTCCACAGCCATGCAAGGCGACCCCGAGGTCATCGAACTGCTGAACGAACAGCTGACCGCCGAGCTGACCGCGATCAACCAGTACTTCCTGCACGCCAAGCTCCAGGACCACAAGGGATGGACCAAGCTCGCCCGGTACACCCGGGCGGAGTCGTTCGACGAGATGCGGCACGCCGAGATCCTCACCGACCGCATCCTGCTGCTGGACGGCCTGCCCAACTACCAGCGGCTGTTCCATGTGCGGGTCGGGCAGACGGTGACCGAGATGTTCCAGGCGGACCGGCAGGTCGAGGTCGAGGCCATCGACCGGCTGCGCCGGGGCGTGCAGCTGATGCGAGAGAAGGACGACATCACGTCGGCCAACGTCTTCGAGGCCATCCTGGCCGACGAGGAACACCACATCGACTACCTGGACACCCAGCTGGAACTGGTGGACAAGCTGGGCGAGGCGCTCTATCTGTCGACCGTGGTCGAGCAGAGCCAGCCGGACTCCTCCGGTCCGGGCACGGGCGGCTTCTCCGCCCACTGAGCCGCCGCGCGGGCAGCCCCGGACGCGAACGGCCGGGACGGAACGGCTAGGCCGCGTCGTCCAGCCGTACCAGGGCCGGGGCCCGCTGGTCGATCAGTTCCCGGCGCGGGCAGGCGCCGCGGCCGAGCAGGGCCTGGATGCGCCGGACACAGCCGCCGCAGTCGGTGCCGGCCTTGCAGGCGGAGGCGATCTGGCGCGGGGTGCAGGCGCCGTTCTCCGCGTGCTGCTTCACCTGGTCCTCGGTGATGCCGAAGCAACTGCAGACGTACACGCGGGTTCACCTCCCCGAGGGGTTCGCTGGTCCATGCCCTCCCCGTTCCGGTGAGGCAAACCTAACCTTACCCACGCGGTGGCACCCGGGAAAGCGGCTGGGGCGCGGATCGGGTGTGATCCGCGCCCCAGGGTGGCTCATCGGCCGCCGGTCACTGGTCCCGGTACATCTCGGCCACGAGGAACGCCAGGTCCAGCGACTGGCTGCGGTTCAGCCGGGGGTCGCAGGCCGTCTCGTAGCGCTGGTGCAGGTCGTCCACGAAGATCTCGTCGCCGCCGCCCACGCACTCGGTGACGTCGTCGCCGGTCAGCTCCACGTGGATGCCGCCCGGGTGGGTGCCGAGCGCCTTGTGGACCTCGAAGAAGCCCTTGACCTCGTCGAGCACGTCGTCGAAGCGGCGCGTCTTGTGCCCGGAGGCCGCCTCGAAGGTGTTGCCGTGCATCGGGTCGGTCACCCAGGCCACCGTCGCCCCGGACGCCGTGACCTTCTCGACCAGCTCGGGGAGCTTGTCGCGGATCTTGTCGGCGCCCATCCGGACGATGAAGGTCAGCCGGCCCGGCTCCCGCTCGGGGTCGAGGCGCTCGATGTACTGCAGCGCCTCCTCGGCCGTGGTGGTCGGGCCGAGCTTGATGCCGATCGGGTTGCGGATCCGCGAGGCGAACTCGATGTGCGCGTGGTCCAGCTGCCGGGTGCGCTCACCGATCCACACCATGTGCGCGGAGACGTCGTACAGCTGCCCGGTGCGCGAGTCCACCCGGGTCAGGGCCGACTCGTAGTCCAGCAGCAGTGCCTCGTGCGAGGAGTAGAACTCGACGGTCTTGAACTCCTCCGGGTCCGCCCCGCAGGCGTGCATGAAGTTCAGCGCGTTGTCGATCTCCCGCGCGAGCTGCTCGTAGCGCTGGCCGGAGGGCGAGGTGCGCACGAAGTCCTGGTTCCAGGCGTGCACCTGGCGCAGGTCGGCGTAGCCGCCCGTGGTGAAGGCGCGCACCAGGTTCAGCGTGGACGCCGACGCGTGGTACATGCGCTTGAGCCGCTCCGGGTCCGGGATGCGGCTGGCCTCGGTGAAGTCGAAGCCGTTGACGGAGTCGCCCCGGTACACCGGCAGCGTCACGCCGTCACGGGTCTCGGTCGGCTTGGAGCGCGGCTTGGAGTACTGCCCCGCGATGCGGCCGACCTTCACCACGGGCACGGAGGCCGCGTAGGTCAGGACGGCGCCCATCTGGAGCAGCGTCTTCAGCTTGTTGCGGATCTGGTCGGCGGACACGCCGTCGAAGGCCTCCGCGCAGTCGCCGCCCTGGAGGAGGAACGCCTCTCCCTTGGCGACGGCCGCCATCCGGGCGCGCAGCTGGTCGCACTCGCCCGCGAAGACGAGCGGCGGATACGACTCGAGGTCCGCGATCACTGCGCGCAGAGCCTCGGGGTCGGGGTACTCGGGCTGCTGCGCCGCGGGCAGGTCTCGCCAGGTGTTGCCAGCGCTCGGGCTGGTCTTAGCGTTCACGGTCACCCCGTAAACATTACGGGGTCGCGCCAAGCGTTTTCTGCCCCGGTTCGAAAGGTGAGACGAGCGGTCCGCCGCGCGAGCGAAGCCCGGCGGACCGCCCGGAGGCCCCTCCGGCCGTCAGTGCAGGTTCTGCACCGCGGGGTCGTCGAAGCCCACGGAGAAGACCGCGCGCAGGGAGAGGGTCTCCTCGCCCGCGTAGCCCGTGCACGCGTTGCCCGGCTCGGTGACGACCGGGAAGTCCTCGCCGTGCGCGGACCGCAGGGCGCTGCCCGCGCAGATGCCCTCGGTCTGCCCCCACAGCTCCTCCACCTGCGTGGTGCCGAGCCGGGGCCAGTAGCTCAGGGCCTGCGGCGGGCCCACCGCCCAGTTGCCGCCGGCCGCGCAGCTCGTCGCGGCCCGGGTGTCGCCCGCCCAGGTGTGCGAGTACACCCCGGGCTTGGTGCCGCAGCCCTTGTGGAAGGCGAAGTTCAGCACGCCCTGGCTGTCGGTCCAGGTCATGCCGCCCTGGAGCCCCCGGTAGCGGGCGGCCGCGTAGGCGTCCTGGATCACTGTCTTGCCGCCGGACATGTTGAGCAGCCCCGGATAGGAGGCCGACCCGGACGGGTTCAGCTGGTAGCGCACCACGCGCCCGCCGTCGGCGCCGCCGTACCACTCGCCGGTGACGAGCTTGTACGGGCCGTCCCCGGTCTTGTCCAGCGAGAGCCACGAGAAGCACAGGTGCTGGGGGTCGATGGTCTCGCCCTGGCAGGAGGTGGGCGTGCCCGCCTGCTTGTAGTAGTGCACCTGCGGCACGACGTACGGGTAGCCGCAGGCGCTGGAGCGGCCGCCGCTGTCGACGCCGTAGGTGTGCACGTCGGAGCCGTAGCGGTCGACCTTCGCCATGCGGTCGATGTCGAAGACCCGGATGCCGTGGGCGGTGTCCGTCACGTAGATGTGATTCCCGTACCAGACGATGCCGCCGCCGTGGCCGGTCACCGGCCGGAAGCTCGTGCCCGAGCCGGTGGGCTCGGCGAGGAAGACGTGGCGGTACTTGCCGGTGTCCCGGTCCAGGAACGTCAGCTTCAGCATGTTGTGCGTCGTGCAGCCCTGCGACGTCTCGCCTTCGAGGACCTCGTAGTGCCAGGAGACGGCCGTGACCCGCCGGCCCTGGATCGCGCCGTCCCCGCCGTCGGCGGTGCCGGTGGTGCTCAGCCCCTGCGGCCACCAGTGCGGGGTGGTGTCGTCGGAGTGGGCGTGCGACCAGCACCAGGCCGTCTTGGTGGTGACCGGCGGCAGCGCCTTGGTCTCGGCGCCGGTGCAGGCGCGCATCGAGCGCAGGTTCAGCCAGGGGTCGGTCGCGCCCGCGGAGTTCTTCGTGTAGTCCGTGGTGACGACGTCGGTGAGCGTGGCGTGGCCGGCGAGGACGTTGTCGTGGAGGTTGTCCGCGGCGGAGACGGTGCTGGTGTCGGTCAGCCTGAACTGGTCGGCGCCGAGCGAGAGCCTCGTCATCGTCGGCGTGTCCGCCGCCGCGGCGGGCTGGGCCGTGAGGCCGGTCAGGAGTGCCGCCGTGGCCGCCACCGAGGCCAGCAGCCTGGATCTGAGTCCCATTGCACACCTTCCGTGCAGTAGGAGTGGTACATGACAAATGAAGCCAAGATCGTAACGCGGTGCGGTAGGGTTCCCCGCATGTTCGCGCCTTCGATCCAGAACTGGTGGTGGACCGCTTCTCCGGCGGCCCACTGATCGCGCGTACGACGACTTCGCGAAGGCCGCCCGAGGGGCGGCCTTCGGTGTTTCCGGGGCCGTTCCTCACCGACACCGACGGAACGAGGAACCCATGGACCTGGCCCGGCTCGCACACGACGACCGCCCCTTCGCCCTGCTCCGCCGCCGCACCCCGGGCCGCGACGAGCAACTGGTGGAGGTGCTGGTCGGCCCGGTGACCCGGCGGGAGAAGCTGGCCGGCCTGCCCGACGAGGGGCTAGCCCTGGTGCCGTTCCGGCAACTGGCCGAGCGCGGCTTCGACGTCCGCGACGACGGCACCCCGCTGCTGGTGCTCACCCCCGAGGAGCGGTACGAACTCCCGCTCGCCGAGGCGCTGGACCGGCTGCCCGCGCACGAGGTGCGGGTCGAGGACGGCGGCTTCGACGTGGACGACGACGAGTACGGCGAGATCGTCGGCCGGGTGCTGCGCGAGGAGATCGGCCGGGGCGAGGGCGCGAACTTCGTGATCCGGCGCACGTACGAGGGCCTGATCCCCGGCTTCGGCCGCGCCGACGCGCTCGCGCTGTTCCGGCGGCTGCTGGAGGCCGAGCGGGGCGCGTACTGGACGTTCGTGGTGCACACCGGGGAGCGGACGCTGGTGGGCGCGAGCCCCGAGGTGCACGTGCGGATGAACGGCGGCACGGTCGTCATGAACCCGATCAGCGGCACGTACCGCTATCCGGCCGGCGGGCCCACCCCGGAGGACCTGCTGACGTTCCTCTCCGACGCCAAGGAGACCGAGGAGCTGTCGATGGTCGTCGACGAGGAGCTGAAGATGATGTGCACCGTCGGCGACATGGGCGGGGTCGTCGTCGGCCCCCGGCTGAAGGAGATGGCGCACCTCGCGCACACCGAGTACGAGCTGCGCGGGAAGTCCTCGCTGGACGCGCGGGAGGTGCTGCGGGAGACCATGTTCGCGGCGACGGTGACCGGGTCGCCGGTGCAGAACGCCTGCCGGGTCATCAAGCGGTACGAGAGCGCCGGGCGCGGGTACTACGCGGGGGCGCTGGCCCTGCTCGGGCGGGACACCGGGGGCGCGCAGACCCTCGACTCGCCCATCCTGATCCGCACCGCCGACATCGGCCGCGACGGCCGGCTGCGGGTGCCGGTCGGGGCGACGCTGGTACGCGGCTCCGACCCGGCCGGCGAGGTCGCCGAGACCCGCGCCAAGGCGGCGGGCGTGCTGGCCGCCCTCGGGGTGCGGCCCGCCCGGCCGCGGGCGAAGCGGGAGCGGCCCCGGCTGGCCGACGACCCCCGGGTGCGGGCCGCGCTGGACGCCCGGCGGGCCGGGCTCGCGCCGTTCTGGCTGCGGATGCGGGAGCGGTCCACCGACCTCGCGGGCCACGCCCTGGTGGTGGACGGCGAGGACACCTTCACCGCGATGCTGGCGCACGTCCTGCGCTCGGGCGGGCTCGAGGTGACCGTGCGGCGCTACGACGAGCCCGGGCTGCGCGCGGCGGTGCTCGGCCACGACGGGCCGGTCGTCCTCGGACCCGGCCCCGGCGACCCCCGCGACCTCGCCGATCCCAAGATGCGGGTCCTGCGGGAGCTGGCCGCCGAGGTGACCGGGACGCACCGGCACGGGGTGCTCGGCGTCTGCCTCGGGCACGAGCTGATCGCGGCCGGGCTGGGCCTGGACATCGTCCGCAAGCGGGTGCCGTACCAGGGGGCGCAGACCGTGATCGACCTGTTCGGGCGGAGCGAGACCGTCGGCTTCTACAACAGCTTCGTCGCCCGCTGCGACGACGAGACGGCCCGCGAACTGGCCGCGCGGGGCGTGGAGGTGAGCCGCTCGCCCGACGACGAGCTGCACGCCCTGCGCGGCCCCGGCTTCGCCGGCGTCCAGTTCCACCCGGAGTCGGTGCTGACGCTGAACGGGGCGACGATCGTGCGGGAACTGGTGACCGGGCTGCGCCGCACGACCGTGTAGCCGTCCCGGGGGGTCAGCCGAAGAAGACCCCGGCCTCCGCGTACAGCTCCGGGTCGACGGTCTTCAGGCGGGCCGTGGCCTCGGTGAGGGGGACGCGGACGATGTCGGTGCCGCGCAGGGCGACCATCCGGCCGAAGTCCCCCTCGTGCACGCAGTCGATGGCGTGCAGGCCGAAGCGGGTGGCGAGCCAGCGGTCGAAGGCGCTGGGGGTGCCGCCGCGCTGGACGTGTCCGAGGACCGTGGTGCGCGCCTCCTTGCCGGTGCGCTTCTCGATCTGCTTGGCCAGCCACTCCCCCACCCCGGACAGCCGGACGTGCCCGAAGGAGTCCCGCGAGTCGTCCTTGAGCACCATCTCGCCGTCCTTCGGCATGGCGCCCTCGGCGACGACCACGATCGGCGCGTAGGAGGACCGGAACCGGGAGGTCACCCACTCGCAGACCCGCTCGACGTCGAAGCGCTGCTCGGGGATGAGGATGACGTTGGCGCCGCCGGCCAGTCCGGAGTGCAGGGCGATCCAGCCGGCGTGCCGGCCCATCACCTCCACCACCAGCACCCGCATGTGGGACTCGGCGGTGGTGTGCAGCCGGTCGATGGCCTCGGTGGCGATGTTGACGGCGGTGTCGAAGCCGAAGGTGTAGTCGGTGGCGGACAGGTCGTTGTCGATGGTCTTCGGCACGCCGACGCAGGGCATGCCGTACTCGTCGGACAGCCGTGCCGCGACCCCCAGGGTGTCCTCGCCGCCGATCGCGACGAGCGCCCGGATCTCCTGCTTGGCCAGGTTGTCCTTGATCCGGCGGATGCCGTCGGACACCTTGAGCGGGTTGGTCCGGGAGGAGCCGAGGATGGTGCCGCCGCGGGGCAGGATGCCGCGCACGGCGGGGATGTCGAGACGGACGGTGTCGTTCTCCAGAAGGCCGCGCCAGCCGTCCCGGAAGCCGACGAAGTCATAGCCGTACTCCTGCACGCCCTTGCGGACGACGCCCCGGATGACGGCGTTGAGCCCGGGGCAGTCGCCGCCTCCGGTCAGTACTCCGACCCGCATGGAAATGTCCCTTCGCCGCGGTTACCTGACGCTTGATCACGCTAATGGTGATTCAGGTCACACCGGGATAGGCGAGAAGGGTGATTCGGGGGCGTACGGCGGATGCGCCCTGTGCGCGCCCTACTCCTCGTCGAGTCCGCGCTCTATGGCGTACCGGACCAGCTCCACCCGGTTGTGCAGCTGGAGCTTGCCGAGGGTGTTCTGGACGTGGTTCTGCACGGTGCGGTGGGAGATGACGAGGCGTTCGGCGATCTGCTTGTAGCTCAGCCCCTTCGCCACCAGCCGCAGCACCTCCGTCTCCCGGTCGGTCAGCCGGGGGGCGCCCGGCTCGTCGGCGTCCGCGGCGGGCGCGGGTTCCGCGGCCAGCCGCCGGTACTCGCCGAGGACCAGCCCGGCCAGGCCCGGGGTGAACACCGGGTCGCCGACGGCGGTGCGGCGCACCGCGTCCAGCAGCTCCTCGGTGGAGGCCGACTTCAGCAGATAGCCGGTCGCGCCGGACTTCACGGCCTCCAGCACGTCCGCGTGCTCGCCGCTCGCCGACAGCACCAGGACCCGCAACGCCGGGTTGTGGCCCACCAGTTCCTTGCACACCTGGACACCCGGCTTGGCCGGCAGGTTCAGGTCCAGCACCAGCACGTCGGGGGCGGCGGCCCTGGCGCGGCGGACCGCCTGCTCGCCGTCGCCGGCGGTGGCGACGACCTCGAACCCGGACTCGGCCAGGTCCCGGGCGACCGCGTCCCGCCACATGGGGTGGTCGTCGACCACCATGACCTTGATCGGGTCCTGCCGCTCAGTCATCACCGTTCCGCCTTCTTCCCCCGCGCCCGCACGGCGCCCTTGGGTACCTTCAGTTCGACCTCCGTGCCCTGCCCGGGCACGGAGAGGATCTCGGCGCCGCCGCCGAGGTCGCGCAGTCTGCCCCGGATCGACAGGGCCACCCCGAGCCGGCCCTCGCCCTCGGCCTGCGCGAGCCGGCCCTCGGGGATGCCGGGGCCGTCGTCCCGGACGGTGACGACGATCTCGTCCGGCTCGTCCTCCACCAGGATCCAGGCCCGGGCCCCCTCCCCGGCGTGCGCCCGTACGTTGTCCAGCGCGGCCCCGACCGCGGCGGCCACCTCGCGGGCCGCGTCCGGCGGCAGCGGCACCGGGGCGCCGGGCTCGGCCAGGCTCACCCGGGCGCCCGCGTACGGCGCGAGCAGGGCGCGCAGATCGAGCGGACCGTCGTCGTCCGGTTCCTCCACCGCGCGGACGACGGCACCCTCCGCCAGATCCTCCGAGACCCGGGAGACGGGGACCAGACCGCCCGAGACCAGCGTGCGCAGGGCCACCTCCTGCTCCCCGGCCAGCCGGCCCAGCTCGGCCGCCTCGCCGCCCAGGGCCGCGCCCCGGCGCTTCACCATCGCCAGCACCTGGAGCACGCTGTCGTGGATGTCCCGGGCCAGCCGCTCCCGCTCCCGGGTCGCGGCCTCGATCTCCAGCGCGCGGGCGAGGGTGCGCTCGGAGGCGCGGGCCACCTCCACGACGTAGCCGATGGCGATGGAGGCCACCCAGACCAGGATCACGTTGTGCACGGTGTCCCGGGCGGGGTGGCCGCGCTCGATCAGGTTGGCCGCGGCCACGGCCGTGGAGGCGACGGCCGCCCAGCGCCAGCCGCCCTTGACCGCGAAGGCCAGCACCGCGCCGGCGGTCCAGATCGACGGCAGGGTGGGGCCGCCGCTCGCGATCCGCTGGTGATTGTCGGCGAGGGGGGTGAGCAGGATGCCGACGACGGCGACGGCCAGGTCGGCGGCCAGGAAGCGCCGGGTGCAGCTCGCCGCGCCGGACACCTTGGGCAGGGTGGCCAGGGTCCACACGGCCAGGACGGCGTAGTAGGCGACGGCGACCCAGGGCCGGGTGAACCGGTCGTACGCGGTGGCGCACAGGCCGATGGCGTACAGCATGGTCAGGACGCGGTAGCCGGCCAGCGCGCGCCACAGCGGCAGCTCGACCGACATCCGCATGACGCGTTCGCGCCTGGGCATGCCCCGTCTCCCCCGATTCCCCCGGCTACTGCCCGGCCTGCTTCTTCCCCGCCTTCTCGGCCTTCTCCGCTTCCCTCGCCGCCTTCGCCGCCTTGGCGGCCTCGGCTATCTGCCGTTTGGCGGCGGTGGCGTACATGTCGACGTACTCCTGGCCGGACAGCTTCATGATCTCGTACATGACCTCGTCGGTCAGCGCGCGCAGCACGAACCGGTCGTGCTCCATGCCCTGGTAGCGGCTGAAGTCCAGGGGCTCGCCGATCCGGATGCCGGGCCGCATCAGCTTCGGCACGACCTGGCCGGGCGGCTGGATCTTCTCCGTGTCGATCATGGCGACCGGGATGACGGGCGCGCCGGTGGCGAGCGCCACCCGGGCCAGGCCGCCGGGCTTGCCCCGGTACAGCCGGCCGTCGGGCGAGCGGGTGCCCTCCGGGTAGATGCCGAACAGCTCGCCGCGCTCCAGCACCTCGATGCCGCTGCGGACGGCCGCCTCGCCGGCGCCGCGCGCCCCGGAGCGGTCCACCGGGAGCTGGCCGACGCCCTTGAAGAAGGCCGCGGTGAGCCGGCCCTTCACGCCCGGGGTGGTGAAGTACTCGGCCTTGGCGATGAACGTGACCTTGCGGTCCAGCACGGCCGGCAGGAAGAAGGAGTCCGAGAAGGACAGATGGTTGCTGGCCAGGATGGCCGGGCCGGTGTCCGGGATGTTCTCCAGGCCCTCCACCCAGGGCCTGAAGGCGACCTTCAGCGGCCCGCCGATGGCGACCTTCATCGTGCCGTACAACACCCGTGTGCCTCCCGTTTCCGTCGGCAAGACCTTAACCCCAAGGACCGGCAATGAGCCCGACGACCCTGGTCGGTGTCGGTGCGGTCGCGTACGGTGAAGCACATGCCAGTTCTCCCCGGAGCAGAGCCGTACCGCCACGAGGGCGGCGAGGTGGGTGTCCTCCTCTGCCATGGCTTCACCGGCTCACCCCAGTCGCTGCGCCCCTGGGCGGAGCACCACGCGGCCCACGGGCTGACCGTGTCCCTGCCGCTGCTGCCCGGTCACGGCACCCGCTGGACGGACATGCAGCTCACCACCTGGCAGGACTGGTACGCGGAGGTGGACCGCGAACTGCGCGCGCTCACCGACCGCTGCTCCCGGGTGTTCGTGGCGGGCCTGTCGATGGGCGGGGCGCTGGCCCTGCGGCTCGCGGCCCGGCACGGCGGCCGGGTGGCGGGCGCGGTGGTGGTCAACCCGGCGAACAAGGTGCACGGCCTGTCGGCGTACGCCCTGCCGGTGGCCCGGCACCTGGTCCGCTCGACGAAGGGCATCGCGAGCGACATCGCCAAGCCGGGCGCGGCGGAGCTGGGCTACGACCGGGTGCCGCTGCACGCGGCGCACTCGCTGCGGCGGTTCCTGCGCCGGGTGGACGGCGAGCTGCCCCAGGTCACCCAGCCGTTGCTGGTGCTGCGCAGCGCCGAGGACCATGTCGTCCCGGCGGCCGACCCGGCGCGGGTGCTGAGCCGGGTGTCGTCCCGGGACGTCACGGAGATCGTGCTGGAACACAGCTACCACGTGGCGACGTTGGACGTGGACGCGGACCGGGTCTTCGAGGAGAGCCTCGCTTTCATCGGCCGGCTCGCGACCGGTGTCGGCAAGGAAGGGACGGCCGCAGTTGGCTGAGCACGACTCCGACCGTGAAGGCCGCGAGGACCGCGAGGACCGCGAGGGCCGGGACGAACGCGAGGGCCGGGAGTCCCACGACGGCCCGCAGGCCCGCGAGCCGCACCGGCAGGAGGTGCCCTTCGACGAGGACGCCGCCTGGCGGGCCATCGTGGCCGGGTACGGCGAGGAACCGCCCGACCCGCCGGGCGCCCGGCCGTTCAAGACCGTGGAGGACCTGGCGCTGCTGGAGAAGAACGCCGCGCCGGACACCGGCAAGGATGCCGGGGGCGAGGAGCCGCCCCCGCGCCCGCTGGGCGGCTCGGTGTCCTTCGCGCCCGGTGTCGGCCCGCGCGACTTCTCGCCGGCCGAGCCCTCCGACGACGACTTCGACGAGCAGGACGAGGGCCACTTCGTGCCGCCGGAGCCGCCACCGCTGCCGACCGCGGACACCACCGCCCGGTTCGCCTGGCTCGGTGTGGTCGGCGGGCCCCTCCTGCTGCTGGTGGCGGTGCTGCTGCGCTGGGACATGACCTGGTGGCTGGCGACCCTCGGGATCGGCGGCTTCCTCGGCGGCTTCGTGACGCTGGTGGCCCGGATGCGGACCGACGACGAGGAGGACGACGACCCCGGACGCGGCGCGGTCGTCTGAGCCGGCCGTCCCGGGGCCCCGCGGCACCGGGACAGTCCGGAGTCCCCAGGACGCCGGAACCCGGAGTCCCTACGATGCCGGGACGCGGAGGGCGGCCAGCACCGGGAGGTGGTCCGAGGCCGCCCGCAGGTCCGCCTCGCGCACGCCCGGCTGGTCCAGGGGCACGCCGCAGCCGAGCACCTCGATGCCCTTGGTCGCGAAGATCGCGTCGATGCGCTGGTGCGGGTCGGCGGGGGTGGAGGTGAACTCGCCGCCCCAGGGCGCGGCCGTACGGCAGTCCCGCAGGCCGGCGGCCAGGCGGCGGAAGGCCGGGCCGTCGGGGCGTTCGTTGAGGTCGCCGCCCGCCACCGCGTGCTCCGTCCCGAGCCCGGCGAGCCGGTCGAGGAGCATCCCGCCCTGCTCGTAGCGCTCCTCCTGCTGGAGGGACAGGTGGCAGCTGAGCACGCCGAGGCGGGCGCCGCCGAAGCGGACCACCGCCGTGGCGAAGCCGCGCCGGTGCAGGCCCGGGGTGAGGGGCAGCAGGACGTCCTCGGTGCGCTCGACGGTGGCGCGCAGGCCGCACAGGATCGCCGGGCCCGCCGCCGTGCCGCCCCCGGTGAGGATGACCTGGCCGGAGGCCGCCGCGAGCCGCGCCAGCTTCTTGCGCCAGCGGAAGAAGCGGGGGGCCTCCTGGAGCAGGACCAGGTCGGGGGCGCAGGCGCTGATCACCCGGGCGAGGGCCGCGGTGTCGTCGCGCATCGAGCGGATGTTGTAGCTCAGGACGCGGACCGTGGCCGAACCGTCGGGCTCTGTCGCGGAGTCGGGGAGCAACGCCATGTGGATCAATGTACGCCCCACGGCTCGGGGCGCGGGGTCAGGGGCGACCACCCGGTCGCGCCGTCCCCCGCGCCCCGCGGGTGCTACATGACCGGGTCGGGCTCCCGGGCCAGGTCCGCGGCGCCCACCATGCCCGCCTTGTTGCCGAGCTGGGCGGCGATCACGTCGGCCACCGGGCGCCAGTTGCCGCCCACCAGCCAGCGCTTGTACGACTTGCGGATCGGGTCGAGGACCAGGTCCCCCTCGTCGGAGAGGCCGCCGCCGACGATGAACGCGGACGGGTCGAAGAGGGAGGCCAGGTCGGCGAGGCCGGCGCCGGCCCAGCGGGCCAGCTCGCGGTAGGAGTCGACGGCCACCGGGTCGCCCTGGCGGGCGGCCATGGAGATGTGCTTGCCCTCGATGCCGTCGGGGGTGCCGTCGCCGAGCGCGAGGAGGACCTCGGCGCGCTCGGGGGTGGCGTTGGCGCGCTGCTTGGCGTAGCGGACCAGGGCGCGGCCGGAGGCGTACTGCTCCCAGCAGCCCTGCGAGCCGCAGCCGCACAGCAGGCCGTCCGGGACCATCCGGATGTGGCCGAATTCGGCCGCCACGCCGAAGTGCCCGCGGCGCAGCTTGTTGCCGATGATGATGCCGCCGCCGAGGCCGGTGCCGAGCGTGATGCAGATGACGTTGCGGTGGCCCTTGCCCGCGCCGAACCTGTACTCGCCCCAGGCGGCGGCGTTGGCGTCGTTCTCGACCACGACCGGGAGGCCCGTGCGGGCCTCGACCTTCTCCTTGAGCGGCTCGTTGCGCCAGTCGATGTTGGGCGCGAAGTACACCGTGGAGCGCTGGCGGTTGACGTAACCGGCAGCGCCGATGCCCACGCCGACGATCTCGTGCCCGGCCCGCGCGCCCTCCACCGCCGAGGCGATGGCGTCCACGATGGCCTCGGGCGTGGTGGGGGTCGGCACCTTGAAGGTCGAGAGGATGTTGCCTTCCTCGTCGACCACGCCGGCCGCGATCTTCGTGCCGCCGATGTCGACGCCGATGGTGAGTCCCATGAATCCCTCAGTTTCGGTCGAGCCCCGCTACGGCCAACCGTACCCGAGGCCCCGCCCCCGCAGAGCGTCAGTCCAGGTCGATGCGCTCCCCCGGACCCGCGCCCGCGCCCCCCTCGCCCCGGTCCGGCCGGTCGCCCGCCGGGTCGGAGGTGCGCTCGGTCCAGCGCCGCTCCTGGCCCTGGACGGCGGAGCGGTAGGCGGCGAGCAGTTCGCCACCGGCCGCGGCGAGATGGTCGAAGACGTCCGGGTTGCGCTCTATGACGGGTTCCACGGCGGCCTTGGCCTGCTGAACGGCCTGGCGCATCATCTGCTGGGCGGCCGGTCCGGCGAGGCCCCCGAGCAGGGGCGAGCGCAGGTCGGACAGCTTGTCGGCGACCGCGTCCACCAGCTTCCTCAGCTCCTCGGCGGCCGAGCCCGGCGGCGGACCGTGCTCGGCGCGGCGGCGGGCCTGCTCGGCGGCGAGGTCCTCGGCGCAGGCCGCGGCCCAGGCGTCGGCGTCGGTCGCCCGCTCCGGCGGCGGCTCGTGTGCGGGGCGCTCTTCGCTCATGGCGGACTCCTGACTACGGTTCGCCCTTCCGACGTTACCCGAACGGGCGTGCCCGGTTCACCGCCCGCCGGCGGGCCACAGGTCCGGGTCCGGGGCGAACCGGATGCGCAGTTCGCCGTCGCGCAGTCCGGCGCCGGCGACGGTGCAGCGGCGCAGCGCGGAGGGCAGCGGAACGATCCGGCGGAAGGGGCCCGCGGTGATCACGAGTTCGTCGCCGCGCCGGACGAGGTCCAGTTCGTCCCGTATCGCCCCGGGCAGCGGGAGGTGCCAGACCAGCACGCCGTCCTCGGCGATCCGGTCGGCGACGGGCCACTCGACCGGGGCGGACGCCGGATTGACGGCGGGCACGGCGAGCGCGGTGAGGTCGTCGCCGCCCTGCGGGTCGCGGCCGAGGTGCGGGACGGGGTGGACGTCGTACGCCTCCCGCCACTCGCCGAGCGTCTTGCGCTGCTGGGCGGTCAGCCCGGAGAGCCAGGCGTCACCGGCGGTCTCGGGCAGGGTGCGGTTGGCGATCAGGGCCTCGGTGCGCAGGCCGCGCAGGGCGAGGCCGAGGGTGGCGGTGCGCAGGGCGTCGGCGCCGGCCGGGCCGGGCTCGGCGACCAGGCGCACGGCGGTCGCCCGGTCGGTGAGGACGGCCTCCACGGCGGCCAGTTCGACGTCCCAGCGGGCCGCCGTCTCGTACAGCCACTCGGCGGGCATGGGGACGCCGGCCAGCCGGCCGAGGACCGGGCGCAGGGCACGGGCGGCCTGCCGCTCGGGCGGCAGCAGGCGGCGCAGATAGCGGCGCAGTTCCTCGGGCAGGGCGAGCAGGGCGAGGGCCCGCGGGAGCGGCGGGAGGTCGACGACGACCAGGTCGTGGCGCTCGGAGAGGGCCGCGTCGCGCAGGGCGCGCAGGAAGGACAGTTCCTCGGCGCCGGGCAGCGGGGTGACCTCCTCGGCGTCCAGGCGGGCGGCGCCGAGCAGGTCGAGGACGTTCTCGGCGCGGGTCTGGAAGGCGGTGAGGTCCCGGCGGAAGCCCTCGGCGGCGTCCGGGCGCCAGACGGTCAGGCGCGGCGCGGCCTCGGCGGGGGCCGGTCCTGTCGGGCTGCCCAGGGCCGCGCCCGGGGTGTCGGTGCGGTCGGCGCTCAGCAGGAGGGTGCGGTGGCCCGCACGGGCGGAGGCGAGCGCGGTGGCCGCGGCGACGGTCGTACGGCCACTGCCGCCCGGGCCCATGATCAGGAGGGTGCGCATGAGGCTGAACCGTACCGTCGGGGGCGGTCGGGAGGGCCCGGCAGGCCCCGCTCCGGGGGCGTCGGGAAGGTGCGGGAGGCGTCGGGGAGTTACTTCCCCAGGGATCGGGGAGTTACTTCCCCAGGGACTCGACCCGCTCCTTCAGGCCCGCCAGCGCCCGGTCGATGACGACCTTCTCCGCCTTGCGCTTGATCATGCCCAGCATGGGGATCTTGACGTCGACGGTGAGCTGGTAGGTGACCTCGGTGGCGTCCCGGCCGGCCGGCTTCAGCAGGTAGGAGCCGTCCAGGGAGCGCAGCATCTGGGACTTGACCAGGGTCCAGGAGACCTCGTGTTCGCCGTGCCAGGTGTAGGCGAGGGTCTGGTCGTCCTTGATGGCGCCGGCGTCCATGACGAGGCGCACCCGCTCGGCCCGGCCGTGCTCGTCGCTGGAGAGGACCTCGGCCTCCTTCACCTCGCCGGTCCAGTCCGGGTAGCGCGCGAAGTCGGCGATCACCGCCATGACGTCGGCGGGGGCCGCCCCGATCGTGATGCTCGAACTGGTGTGTTCCGCCATCGCCGTGGCTCCTCCGGATGCGCGCCGTGTGGGAGAGGTCGTGTGTGCGCCGGGCCGCGCACGTGTGTGCAGCGTGAAGGCTACCGCGCCGCCGACCTGCCGCCTTCACCCCACCTGCGGTGCCTCACCACTCCAGTGCCCAGGGGGTGCCGGTGCCCGCGAAGTGGCCGACGTTCACGCACTCGGTGACGCCGATCCGCATGCGGCGCGCGAGCGGCTGGTGCACATGGCCGAAAAGGGCGTACCGGGGCCGGGTGCGGCGGATGGCGTCCAGCAGGGCCCGGCTGCCCCTCTCGAAGCGGCGGGCCACGGTGTCGTAGACGAGTTCGGGCACCTCGGGCGGGATGTGGGTGCACAGCACGTCGACCTCGCCGACGGCCTCGATCTTCGCCGCGTACTCCTCGTCGCCGATCTCGTACGGCGTGCGCATCGGGGTGCGCAGGCCGCCGCCGACGAAGCCGAAGGTCCACCCGCCGATCTCCGCCCGCTGCCCGTCGAGGACCGTGGTGCCGGGCCGGGCGTACTCCTGCCAGAGCTGCGGCATGTCGACATTGCCGTAGGTGGCGTACGTCGGATCGGGGAACGCGGCGAACAGCTCTTCGTACTGCCGGCGCACCGCCTTCTCGATGGCGGCGGCCCGGTCGGTGCCGATGCCGCTCCACAGCCGGGCGCCGAACTCGCGGGCCTCGGCGAACCGGCGGGCGGTGCGCAGCTCGACGATGCGGTCCGCGTTCTCCTTGCCGAACAGGTCGGGGAAGATGCCGCGCGAGTGGTCGGCGTAGTCGAGGAAGAGGACGAGGTCGCCCAGGCAGATCAGGGCGTCGGCACCGTCGCCCGCCCGGGCCAGGTCGCGGGCGTTGCCGTGCACGTCGCTGACCACATGGACCCGGGTCCGCCGCTTGCCGGTGCGTGTGGATGCCATGGTGATCAAGGGTAGGCGTGTGGGGTGTAGGTGAACAGTGCCGGTCCGGCCTGCGGTTACTCGCCGGTCGGTTGGGCCGTGGACTACTGTGCGCGAAGGAAAGCCCGCGTGTGTGACGCACCGAACATCTCGCCGGGACCCCCTGTCGTAGACGCCATACCGGCGGGTAACGTCCGGGCAGTCCAGTCGTGCTCGGATTTCAGCCACCGAAGACCCGAGCACCTGCCCGAGCCTTGGACCGCACCGTCGCATCGCACAACGTCGTGGCGCCGGCGCCCTATGAGGAGCAGCAGTCTTGCGCGAGTTCAGCCTTCCGGCTTTGTACGAGGTCCCTGCGGACGGAAATCTGACCGATATCGTCCGCAGAAACGCCGCGCAGCACCCCGACGTCGCCGTCATCGCCCGCAAGTCGGAGGGCGGCTGGCAGGACGTCACCGCCCGGGAGTTCCTGGCCGAGGTGCGCGCCGCGGCCAAGGGCCTGATCGCCGCCGGGGTGCAGCCGGGCGACCGGGTGGGCCTGATGTCCCGGACCCGCTACGAGTGGACACTGCTGGACTTCGCGATCTGGAGCGCGGGCGCCGTCACCGTGCCGGTGTACGAGACGAGTTCGCCGGAGCAGGTGCGCTGGATCCTGTCCGACTCGGGCGCTACGGCCTGCGTGGTGGAGCTGGACCATCACGCGGCGGCCGTGGAGTCGGTGCGCGAGTCGCTGCCCGCGCTGAAGCACGTCTGGCAGATCGAGTCCGGAGCCGTCGCCGAGCTGGGCCGGCTCGGCCAGGGCGTGTCGGACGAGACGGTGGAGGAGCGCGGTTCGCTCGCCCGCGCCGACGACCCGGCGACCATCGTGTACACCAGCGGCACCACCGGGCGCCCCAAGGGCTGTGTGCTCACCCACCGCAGCTTCTTCGCCGAGTGCGGGAACGTGGTGGAGCGGCTGCGCCCGCTGTTCCGCACCGGCGAGTGCTCCGTGCTGCTCTTCCTGCCCCTCGCCCATGTCTTCGGGCGGCTGGTGCAGGTGGCGCCGATGATGGCGCCGATCAAGCTGGGCTGCGTCCCGGACATCAAGAACCTCACCGACGAACTCGCCGCGTTCCGGCCGACGCTGATCCTCGGTGTGCCCCGGGTCTTCGAGAAGGTGTACAACGGGGCGCGCGCCAAGGCGCAGGCCGAGGGCAAGGGGAAGATCTTCGACAAGGCGGCGGACACCGCGATCGCCTACAGCAGGGCGCTGGACACCCCGTCCGGCCCGTCGTTGGGGCTGAAGCTGAAGCACAAGCTCTTCGACAAGCTGGTCTACGGCAAGCTGCGCGCGGTCCTCGGCGGCCGGGGCGAGTACGCCATCTCCGGCGGCGCCCCGCTCGGCGAGCGGCTCGGCCACTTCTTCCGGGGCATCGGCTTCACGGTGCTGGAGGGATACGGCCTGACCGAGTCCTGCGCGGCGACCGCGTTCAACCCGTGGGACCGGCAGAAGATCGGCACGGTCGGGCAGCCGCTGCCCGGTTCGGTGGTGCGCATCGCGGACGACGGCGAGGTGCTGCTGCACGGCGAGCACCTGTTCAAGGAGTACTGGAACAATCCGGGTGCGACGGCGGAGGCGCTGGCCGACGGCTGGTTCCACACCGGTGACATCGGCACCCTGGACGAGGACGGCTATCTGCGCATCACCGGCCGGAAGAAGGAGATCATCGTCACGGCGGGCGGCAAGAACGTGGCCCCTGCGGTGATCGAGGACCGCATCCGGGCGCACGCGCTGGTCGCGGAGTGCATGGTGGTGGGCGACGGGCGGCCGTTCGTGGGCGCGCTGGTCACCATCGACGAGGAGTTCCTGGGCCGTTGGGCCGCCGAGCACGGCAAGCCGGCCCACTCCACGGCGGCGTCGCTGAAGGACGACCCGGATCTGCTCGCCGCGGTCCAGGCGGCGGTGGACGACGGCAACGCGGCGGTGTCGAAGGCCGAGTCGGTGCGCAAGTTCCGTGTGCTGTCCGCCCAGTTCACGGAGGAGTCGGGGCATCTGACGCCGTCGCTGAAGCTGAAGCGGAGCGTGGTGGCGAAGGACTACGCGGACGAGATCGAGGCGATCTACGCCAAGTAGCCGACGGCGCCGTCCGGGGTGCCGGGTGCGGTGCGTCGGCGGCTTTCCGTGTCGCGTGGTCGCTCGCGCCGTTCCTCGCGCCCCTTTCGGGGCGCCGCACTACAGCAAAGCCTTCAAGTTCTCCGCCAGCAGGTCCCAGCGCCACTTCTCCTCCACCCAGCGGCGGCCCCGCTCGCCCATCCGGCGGCGCAGTCCGGCGTCCTTCAGGAGGGTCACGATGCGGTCGGCGGCCTCGGCGGGCTCGCCGCCCCTGACCACCCAGCCGGTCTCGCCGTCCAGGACCGCGTCGGGGGCGCCGCCCGAGTCGCCCGCGACGACGGGCAGGCCGGTCGCGGACGCCTCCAGGTAGACGATGCCGAGGCCCTCCACGTCCAGGCCGCCGCGCCGGGTGCGGCAGGGCATGGCGAACACGTCCCCGGCGCCGTAGTGCGCGGGCAGCTCCGGCCAGGGCACGGCGCCGGTGAAGCGCACCGAGCCGGCGACGCCGGTCTCCCGGGCCAGGCGCCGCAGGTCGCGTTCGTAGGGGCCGCCGCCGACGATCAGCAGGACGGTGTCCGGTTCGGCGGTCAGGATCCGGGGCATGGCCCGGATCAGGGTGTCCTGGCCCTTGCGCGGCACCAGCCGGGAGACGCAGACGACGACCGGCCGGTCGGTGAGGCCGAGCCGCGCGCGGACCGCGTCGCCGCCGGAGCCGGGATGGAAGGTCTTCTCGTCGACCCCCGGCGGCAGGTGCGCCATCCGCGAGGCCGCCGCCGGGGTCAGGGCGGTGGCGATCCGGGAGCGGGTGTACTCGCCGAGGTAGGTGAGCGTGTCCGTGGACTCCCCGATGCGGCGCAGCAGCCGCCGGGCGGCGGGCAACTGGGCCCAGCCGGCCTCGTGCCCGTGGGTGGTGGCCACCAGCCGCTCGGCGCCCGCCTCGCGCAGCGCGGGGGCCATGAGCCCGAGCGGGGCCGCCGCGCCGAACCACACCGCGGTGCAGCCGTGCTCGCGCAGCAGCCCGGCCGCGCGCCGGGCGGCCGCCGGGGTGGGCAGCAGCATGGTGGTGCGGTCGCGGACGACGGTGAAGGGCTGCTCGGCGTCGAACGCGGCGGTGGCCTCGGCGCCCTCCCGGCCGCGCTTCCAGGTGGAGGCGTAGACGACCAGCCGGCCGGGGTCCATACGGAGGGCCATGTTGTGCAGGAAGGCCTGGATGCCGCCCGGCCGGGGCGGGAAGTCGTTGGTGACGATCAGGGTCTTTCGCATCGCCGCCGACCCTACCGAACGGGCCGTCCCCGGCCGGGCGCGGCCGGGTCCCCGTGGCACGCGCACAGGATCGGGGGACATCATGGTCGCTCGCGACGGATTCGAGCGGATTCGAACGGCAGGGGAGCACGTGGAGACCAAGGGCGCCGGACGGTCCCCGCTGTGGCTGCTCGCGGTCTGGGCGGTGACCCGCGCGGCGCTGCTGCTGTGCGTGTTCCGGGTGTACGTCTTCCCGGGTCCGGACGTCACCACGGACGTGTCGGTGATCTACCGCGGCTGGTACGAGGTGCTGCGCCAGGGCACGTTCCCGCTGGACGACGTCACCTGGCAGTACCCGCCCGCCGCGGCCCTCGCGATCCTCTCCCCCGCCGCCCTGCCCTTCCTGTCGTACGCGCACGCCTTCTTCGTCCTGGCGTGCCTGTCCGACGCCGTGGTGCTGGCGCTGCTGGCGTACGCGGGCGGCCGGCCCGGCCGGTCCCGGCGCGGGGCCTGGGTGTGGGTGGCGGGCGTGCCGCTGCTCGGGCCGACGGTGTACGCCCGCTACGACCTGATGGTGACGGCGGTGGCCGTGGCGGCGCTGCTGGCCGGGGCCCGGCATCCGCGGGTGCTGGGGGCGCTGGCCGCGCTCGGGGCGCTGGTGAAGGTGTGGCCGGCGCTGCTGCTGGCCGGGGCCGTCCGGCGGCGGGCGTGGGTGTCGGCGGCGGTGACCGGGGCGGGCGTCGCGCTGCTGTTCGCGGTGTCCATGCCGGGGGCGTTCGCGTTCCTGACCTTCCAGCGGGAGAGGGGCACCGAGGTGGAGTCGCTGGGCGGCCTGGTCTTCCACGTGGCCCGGCACTTCGGCTGGCGCGGCGAGGTGCTGCTGAACTACGGCTCGATCGAGTTCCTGGGCCCGTGGGTGAGCGTGGTGAGCACGGCCGCGCTGGCGCTGACCGGGGCCGCGTTCGGCTGGCTGCTGCTGTGGCGGCTGCGGGCGGGGGAACTGACGGGCGCCGTCCTCGCCGACGCGGCCCTGACGGCGGTGCTGCTGTTCACGGTGACCAGCCGGGTGATCAGCCCGCAGTACCTGGTGTGGCTGGTCGGCCTGGCCGCGGTGTGCCTGACGCACCGGGCGAGCCGGATGGGAGGGCCCGCGCTGATGATCACGGGGGCGTCCTTCCTGACGGTCCTGGAGTTCCCGCTCGGCTTCTCGCACGTGGTGCTGAGCGACGGCTACGGCATCACGCTGCTGGTGCTGCGCAACGGCCTGCTGGTCGCGGCCACCCTCACCGCGGCCCGCCGCCTGTGGCGCGCCACCGTCCCACCCCGCCCGGCCGCCCCGCCGCCCCCTCGGTGCACCCGCCCCACCCGGGCCCCGCTGTCCTCCTGACCCGGGGGCGGCCCCGGGCAGCCGTGCTTTCCTTGGGGCGGGGGCCCGCTCAGCGCAACCGGGCCGTGACGTAGGACCGCCAGCGGGCGGTGAACGCCCGCGGGGTGGTGCCGAGGACCTCGCGCAGGGCCTCCTCGATCGCGCCGGGACGTTCGGCGTGGGCCCCGACCGCGCGGTAGAAGGCGCCGAGCCGGGCCGCGCCCCACTGCTCGGCGATCATCCGGCAGGCCAGCCAGCCGCTCTCGTAGGCCCGCGCCAGCTTCACGGGGTCGCTGGTGAAGCCGAAGTCCTTGTCGTCGGGCAGGGCCCGGGGCACCTCGCCCTCCCGGACGGCGCGGGCCAGTTCGGGGGCGGCCTCGGCCGGGGTGCGGCCGGTGTCGAGGTAGCCGATCCAGTCGGCGTAGCCCTCGGACAGCCACAGCGGGGTGGCGGCGGTGGTGTCCGCCCGGGTGGCCACGTGGGTCGTCTCGTGGGTGAGGACGATCTGCCTGCCGGCGTCGCCGAGCATCGCGTACGCCTCCGGGTTGACCACCACCCGGTCCGCGGGCGCCCGCCCCGCGCCGCCCGCCTCGCCCGTGGTGACCGCCGCGATGCCCTTGTAGTCGGCGGCCGGCGCGCCGAGGAGGGCCGCCATGTCCGCCAGCGACTCGGGGACGAGGACGACCACCCGGCGGCTCCAGCCCGTGCCCCACACCCCGGAGACGGCCGGGACGGCCCGGTCGGCCAGCCGCGCGAACCCGGAGAGGCCGTCCGGGCCGCCGGTGCCGAGCACCAGGCTGTGCGTGCCCCGGACGGCACTCACCGTTCCCTGGTCCCACAGTTGCTGCCCGGCCTCCCGGGCGGGCCGGTCGGTGGCGACGTACCAGTGGCCGTCGGCGGTGCGGGCCAGGGTGAGGGTGCGGCGGGCGTCGACCGGGGCCTTGTCGTAGCCGGCGACGCGGTAGCTCAGCTCGGCGTCGGCGGTGGCCCCGGAGGCGGTGCGGCGCACGGCGGTGACCCGGTAGGCGAAGGAGGCCAGCGGCAGGGCGCGCAGCCGGGTGTACTGGGCGCGGGTGCCCGTCTCGGCGTACGCCTGCTCGTCGTGGCCGAGCAGCGCGGCGGAGCGCCGGTCCAGCATCCGCTGCACCTCGGTGCGCACCGGATCGGCCGTCGGCCGCCCCTCGCACCCGGTGAGCGGCAGCACCAGTGCGAGCCCTACGGCTCCGATCCTCAACGCCCGCCCGCGACCAGCCACTTCCCGATGGTACGGCGTGCGGCCCGGTCAGGGCCGGGTGACCGAGGAGACCGGCATCATGCCGACCGGGTCGTAGCGCACCGGGGCGCCGGGGTACGGCGCGTGGATGACCTGGCCGTGGCCCGCGTACAGCGCCACATGGCTGGCGTCGGAGCGGTAGACGACCAGGTCACCGGGGCGGGCCTGGGAGAGCGGGACCCGCCGGCCGGCGGACCGCTGCTCCTGCGAGGTGCGCGGCAGCCGGATGCCGGCCTGCGCGTACGCCCACTGCGTCAGGCCCGAACAGTCGAAGCCCGCCGGGCCGTTGGCGCCCCACACATAGGGGCGGCCGAGGGCGGCGCGGGCGGCGGCCAGGGCGGCGGCGGCCCGGCCGTCGGGGGCGTCGGCCCCGGCCGGGCCGGGCAGGTCCGGGCGGCTGCCGCGGGAGGCCCGGGCCAGGGCGGCGCGTTCACCGGCGGACATGGCGTCGATCAGCTGCCGGGCCCGGGCGAGCTTGCGCTCCACGGCCCGCTTGTGGGCGGCCACGGCCCGGCGGCCGCGCTCCAGTTCGGCGAGGGTGTCGGCGGCCTCGGCGCGCTCCTGGGCGAGTTGGCGCAGCGCGGACCGCAACTCCCCCAGCCGGCCGGCCTGCCGGGCGCCGAGGCGGTCGAGCAGGGCCGCCTTGTCCAGGTAGTCCTCGGGCCCGGCGGAGAAGAACAGGGCCACGGCCGGGTCGAGGCCGCCGGACCGGTACTGCGCGCCGGCCAGCGAACCGAGCTGTTGCCGCAGGTCGTTGACGCGCTGCTGCTGCCGGGCCAGGTGGTCCCGGGTGACGCGCAGCCGACGGCGCAGTTCACCGGCGCGCTCGTCGGCCTTGTCGTAGTCCTGAGTGGCCTTCTCGGCCTCCGCGTACAGCCGGTCCAGTTCGGCGCGGGCGCCGGCGCCCGGCGCCGCGTGTGCCGGTACGGCGCCGAGTGCCGCCGCGGCCGACAGCACGCACAGGGCGGCGGCGCCCCGGTCGAATCCGGACGGTGCAAGGCGGCGATGGGACCCCACGGCAGTCCTTCTGCTGGCGGACGTCTGACCCGTTGCCCCGGCGCCGGGGACGGGGAGGCCCCGGCGCCGGGAAACGCGGCAGACAGTAGCCGCGCGCGGGGGCCCGGACCAAAGACCTCGGCGTCAACACATGCTGACGCCCCGCCGCTGACGCAGGTCACCGGCGGGGCGAGGGGTCAGTTCCGGTTCCGGTGATTCGCCCGTTCGGGCGCCACCGGGTCCGTGTGTCGCGGGGGTCTCAGACGCGCACGCCCCACATGAACGGACCGCCGATGGTGTTCATGGACTCGTACCGGACGACCGTGCCGGTGCGCGGGGCGTGCAGGACCTGGCCGTTGCCCGCGTACAGGCCGACGTGGTGCAGGTCGTTGAAGAAGAAGACCAGGTCGCCGACCTTCAGATCGCCGACCGAGGTGATCCGCGTGCCGATCTGGGACTGCGCCTCGGAGGTGCGCGGGATGGAGACGCCGGCCTGGGCGTAGGCCCAGGAGGTCAGGCCCGAGCAGTCGAAGGAGGAGGGGCCGGTGGCGCCGTAGACGTACGGCGAGCCGATCCTGGTCTGGGCGGCGGAGAAGGCCCCCTGGGCCCGGCCGGAGCCGGGCAGGGACCCGCCGAGGTCGGGGCGCTCGCCGGTGCCGGTGGAGCGGCTGGCGCGCTCCTGGCTCTCCTGGGCGCGCTTCTGCTCCTGTTCGGCGAGCTGCTGCTTCTCCTTGGCGGTCAGGGTGTTCAGCAGCCGCTGGGCCTCGCCGAGCTTGGCCTGGACTTCCTTCTTCTTGTTGCCCAGTTCGGTGCGGGTGGCGGAGAGGTCCTTGAGCTTCTCGGTGGCCTCGGCCCGCTCCTGGGCGAGTTCGCGCTGCTTGTCCTGGATCTTCTTCAGCGCGTCGACCTGCTGGCTGCTCAACTGGTCGAGCGTGGACGCCTTGTCGAGGTAGTCGTCCGGGTTCGAGGACAGGAACAGCTGGACCGAGGCGTCGATGCCACCGGAGCGGTACTGGGCGGTGGCCAGCGAACCCAGGCCGTCGCGCAGCTTGTTGAGCTCCTCCTGGCCGCGGGCGACGTTGTCCTGGATGGTGGAGATGTCCTTCTGCAGCTTCTGCTGCTTCTCCTTGGCGCCGTTGTACTTCTCGGTCGCCTGCTCGGCCTGCTCGTAGAGCTTGTCGACCTTCGCCTTCACCTCGTCCTTGCTCAGCTTCTCGCTGGGGGCGGCGTTGGCGGCGTTCGCGCTGAGCGCGACGGCAGCGGCGGCTGCGGTGGTCAGCACGGTCACGCGGGTGCGACTCGGCTGCTTGGGTCGACGATGGGACGCCACGGAGGGGGAACTCCTTCTTGAGAGTGATCACCCGTTCGGAGGTTCGAGCCAGACCCTAGTGACCTAGTTGTGATCAGTTCAAATCCTCACGGCAAAAAAACCCGTCACGCCATGCATTCTTTGCACACAACTCACGTGCAGTGAGGCACGACTGACCCTACGTCGCGCGATGACAAGGTCAATTCGGACGTTATCGGCGCCTATTGGACCTTAGGGACACCTTCAGGCCAACCGCTTCAGAAGCACCGCGGAGGCCACCGGCCGGGCTCCCGCCTTGGCGACCCCGTCGGCCACCTCCCGGTCGGTGGAGGCGACGATGACCGGGCGTCCCGGCGGCTCGGCGCGCACCAGCTGCCGGATCAGCTCGTCGGCGGTCACGCCCGGCTTCGAGAACAGGACCCGCACTCCGCGCGGCGGAGCGAGCAGTACCGGCGCGGCCAGTTCGGCACCGTCGAAGACACAGGTGACCTCGGCCCCGGTCTGCGCGGCGAGCGCCGAGAGCTGGCCGAGCAGCCTCAGCCGCTGCTTCTCCAGCGGCATCTGCGGATAGCCGGTCTTGGTCACGTTGTAGCCGTCGACGACCAGGTGCGCCTGCGGCAGCGCCAGCAACTGGTCGAGAATCGCCGGGTCGTTCTCCGACAGGGCGCGCGCCGCGATGTCCTTCGGGGTCATCCGGCCCGGCTCCACCGCGTCGACCGTCTCGGCCGGCCGCACCGACACCGGTGGCAGGGCGAGTTCGCGCCTGAGTCCCTGGGTGGCGTCCAGCAGGGTGTCGAGCAGCAGCCGTACCCGCATGTCCTCCACGCTGCGGCCCTCCCGGGCCGCCCGGCGGGTCGCCTCCAGCGCGGCCTCGGCCTCGCCGAGGCGGGCCTTGAGCCGCCGGGACTCGCTCTCCGCGGCCGACACCCGCGCGTGCGTCTCGGCGCGTACGGCGTCGATCTCGCCGTGCGCCTTGCGCAGCGCCGCCTCGCCCCGCTTGACGTCGCTGAGCGCGGCGCGCAGCTTGCGGTGCAGCGACTCCGCTTCCTTCCGCGCCGACTCCAGCTCCGTACGCAGCCGTTCGGTCTCGGTCCGGGTGTGCTCGCGGGCCTGCGCCAGCTCCGCGCGCAGCCGCTCCAGCTCGGCCCGGCTCTCCTCGCCGGCCCGCTCGGCGTCCGCGCGCTGGGCCTCCTCGCCGGCCGCGGTGACCAGCTTGACCCAGCCCGCCGGGCGCAGCACATAGGCGGCGGCCGCCACGTCGAGCGGGTCGGCGGCCGGGGGCGGGGAGCCCGCGTCGAGGGCGCCGGCGAGCTCCGGCTGCGCCTCCCGGAACCGCTCGCCGATCCGCTGCCGGAACAGCGCGTCGGTCTCCAGCGCCGCCGCCATCGCGTTCCCGGCGAACTTCGCCCGGCGATTCGGGGCGAACCGCGCGTACTGCCGCAGCTGGGCGGGCAGTTCCGCCAGGGTCAGCCCGCCGAAGCCGTCCGACACGATCTGTACGACCCGCCGGCGCACGCCGTCGGGCAGCGGACGGTCAAGCACCTCAGCGGTGCCGTCGCCCGGCCCCCCGCCTGCGGTCTCCACCATCCGTCACACACCCCAATACCGAAAATGTCCCTTTGGGGGCCGCTCCGCTCAGGAGCCGGCGCCCGGCCTGTCCACGAGTTCCACCTGGTCCACCGCGTTGCACCAGCGGCAGCGCACCGATTCGATGGTCTCACTGACCACCTCGCGCTCCTCCACCGTCGGCTCACCGGCCAGATCCAGGTGCGTGAACTCGACGACCTTCGACGAGCGGGTCACGTCGAAACGGGTGAGGTTGCCGCAGAGGGTGCAGCGCCACCGGGTCGTGGCGGTCGGCAGGGGAACCGTCATCGCGCTGGTTCGCTTCCTTCTCGTGTCGGTCCGCGCCGCTCCCCGACGCGTGTGGCTCGTAACCCTACGGCCTGGCGGCCGCTCGCCGCCCGTCCCTTCCGAGCGGCGAGGCGGTCTGTCAGCTTGCGTCCCGTTACGTCATGCTCTGTAGTCATGATCAGCCCCAGGAGCACGGCGGCCGGCAGGACCCTCGGAGCGGTCCGGGACACCCCGGCGCCGGTGACATACGGCCTCATCGCCCTGTGCTGTGTGCTCTTCGCCCTCGGCCCGGCCTCCGGGCTGGTGCCGGGGTACGGCACCGGGGACGCGCTGCTCGCCGCGCAGCGGGCGTACTTCCGGCGCTGGGGGGTGGTCCCGGCCGAGCTGTTCGACGGGCCCGCCGGGGCCGCGCTCACCCCGGCCACCGCGCTGTTCGTGCACGGCAGCTGGGTGCACCTGCTCGGCAACATGCTCTTCCTCTTCGTCTTCGGAGCGATGACCGAGGAGCGGATGGGCCGGGTGGAGTTCACCCTCTTCTACGTCGGCTGCGGCTGTGGCGCCCTGCTCGGCTACGCGGTGGCCAACGCCGCTTCCGGAGAGTCGCTGGTCGGCGCCTCCGGTGCGGTCTCGGCGGTCCTCGGAGCCTTCCTGTACCTGTTCCCCCGCGCGCGGGTGACCAGTCTGCTGCCGTTCCTGTTCTTCCTGCCGCTGCGCTTCCCGGCCTGGGTCGTGCTGCCCTGCTGGGCGGCCCTGCAGTGGCTGGCGGCCGAGCGCGCCCCCGACGGGCCCGGGGTGGCCTACCTCGCCCACCTGGTGGGTTTCGGCCTGGGCTTCGGTTACGCGTGGGTGCGCTACGGACGGCGCAAGGGCCCGAAGGACGACGCCGGCGGGGCGGTGGGCGACGGGCGGGCGACTAGAGTGAAGGGCGCACCGGCTCCGGTCACCGAGGGAGAGAGACAACCGTGATCACCGCGATCGTCCTGATCAAGACCAGCGTGGACCGGATCCCCGAGATCGCCGAACGGATCGCCGCGCTGGAGAACGTGAGCGAGGTCTTCTCGGTCACCGGTACGTACGACCTGATCGCCATGGTCCGGGTGGCCCGGCACGAGGACCTCGCCGAGGTCATCCCCGGCCGCATCAGCAAGATCCCCGGCGTGCGGGGCACGGACACGCACGTCGCGTTCCGCACCTACTCCCAGCACGACCTGGAAGCCGCGTTCGCGATCGGCCTGGACAGCTAGACCGGCTCCACACCGCCGCACCGCCACTGCCGGTGCCGCCGCGGCGGGCCGCAGGCCCGGGAGCCGTCGGCGGCCCGGGCCGCGAACAGGGTGGTGCCTACGAGGGCGACGGCCCGCGTGTCCGCGCCCGGGGGCATCCGCCACGTCCTACGCGCCCGCCCGGCCGCCGGGCGCCGCTCACACCGCCGGTACGCAGCGGCCCTCCTCCGTGCGGTACTGCCACTTCGCGCCGTCCCGGACCAGTTCCCGGACGGCGTTCACGAAGCGGTCCACGTGCTCGTCGGGGGTGCCCGCGCCGAAGCTGACGCGGATGGCGTTCAGGGACTTCTCGCCCGGGGCCGCCTCGGGGGCGCCGCACTCGCCCTGGGTCTGCGGGTCGGTGCCGAGCAGGGTGCGCACCAGCGGGTGGGCGCAGAAGAGGCCGTCGCGGACGCCGATGCCGTACTCGGCGGAGAGCGCGGCGGCGAAGTGGGAGCTGTTCCAGCCGTCGACGACGAAGGAGAGGACGCCGACGCGCGGGGCGTCGTCGCCGAACAGGGACAGCACGCGCACCTCGGGAACCTCGGCCAGGCCCGCGCGGACCTTGGCGATCAGGTGCTGCTCGCGGGCGACCAGGGTGTCCCAGCCGGCCTCGGTGAGGGCCTTGCAGGCGGCGGCGATGGCGTAGGCGCCGATGACGTTCGGGGAGCCGGCCTCGTGGCGGGCCGCGGTCTCGTGCCACTCGACGTCCACCCCGCCGTCCTCGCGCCGGGTCACCCGGCGGCTGGCGCCGCCGCCCGCGAGGTAGGGTTCGGCCGCCTGGAGCCAGTCGGCGCGGCCGGCCAGGACGCCGGAGCCGAAGGGGGCGTACAGCTTGTGGCCGGAGAAGGCGATCCAGTCGACGTCGAGGTCGGTGACGGACACCGGGTGGTGCGGGGCGAGCTGGGCGGCGTCCAGGACGATCCGGGCGCCGTGGGCGTGCGCGGCGGCGGCCAGTTCACGCACCGGCCACAGCTCGCCGGTGACGTTGGAGGCGCCGGTGACACAGACCAGGGCGGGGCCGTACGGGTCGCGGCCGGCCAGGGCCCGCTCCAGGATCTGGACGGCCTGGCCGGGGGTGCGCGGGGCGTCGAGGTAGGTGACGTCCGCGTGCTGCCAGGGCAGCAGGGAGGCGTGGTGCTCGGTCTCGAACACGAAGACCTGGCAGCCGGCCGGGATCGCCCGGGCCAGCAGGTTCAGGGAGTCGGTGGTCGAGCGGGTGAAGACCACCTGGTCGTCGCTTCGGCAGCCGAGGAACTCCGCGACCGTCCTGCGGGCGTTCTCGAACAGGTCGGTGGAGAGCTGGGAGAGGTAGCCGGCCCCGCGGTGGACGCTGCCGTAGTACGGGGCGTAGGCGGCGACGTCGTCCCAGACCCGCTGGAGGGCGGGGGCGCTGGCCGCGTAGTCGAGGGCCGCGTAGGCGACCTCCCCGCCGGTGACCAGCGGGACGGTGACATCCCGCCCCAGAACGGGCAGAGGGGTGCAAAGCGACTGGTCGGTGGCAGCGGTGGAGACAGACATGGCGAACTCCCGTGACGGAATACGAGAAAGCTGAAGGAAAGCGAGGGAAAAGGGAAAGGGTGTGCGGAGGCGGGGCTCTGCGGCCCTAACGCATTCGCTTGCTCACGGAAGACTCCTCGACGACCAGGATCCCTGGTGGCACGAGGGATCCGCGCTTGCCGCAGACCTTGCTGTCCACGGCCTGGTCTTCACCCGGGGCACCCCGCCACGGACGGAGGGTTGCCGGACAGTCGGCCGGGGCCTCATGACTGTCACTCATGACCTGGTACAGGAACGTACGTGAAGTGATCGCCGCCCCGCAACCCGGTGTCCGGATCGCGGGACGGCCTGCCTGCCGGGCCGGTCAGGCGTTGCTGGCGGCCACCCAGCGCTCCAGCGCCCGCCGGGCCGCCCCGGAGTCGATGGACTCGGCGGCCTTTGCGAGGCCCGCGCGGATCTGGTCGGCGAGCGGCTCGTCCGTCGGGTCCAGGGCCACCAGCGCCGCCGCCGCGTTCAGCTCCACGGCGTCCCGTACGGCACCCCGCTCGCCGTCCAGCAGCCTGCGGGCCACCTCCGCGTTGTGGGCCGGGTCGCCGCCGCGCAGGGCCTCCACCGGGACCAGGTCGATGCCGACGTCCCGGGGGTCGAAGGACTCCTCGGTGACCTTGCCGTGGCGCACCACCCACACCCGGGAGGTGGCGGTCGTGGTCAGTTCGTCCAGCCCGTCGTCACCGCGGAAGACCAGCGAGGAGTTGCCGCGTTCGGCGAGCACGCCCGCGACGATCGGCGCCTCGCGGGCGACGGCCACGCCGATCGCCTGGGCCCTCACCTGCGCCGGGTTGGTCAGCGGGCCGAGCAGGTTGAACACCGTCCGGATGCCCAACTGGCCGCGCGCGGCGCCGACGTGGCGCAGCGCGGGGTGGAACTTCACGGCGAAGCAGAAGGTGATGCCGGCCTCCTCCGCGACCTCGGCCACCCGGCGGGGCGTCAGGTCGAGGTTGACCCCGAGCTTCTCCAGCACGTCGGAGGAGCCGGACGCCGAGGACGCCGCCCGGTTGCCGTGCTTGACGACCTTCGCGCCCGTGCCGGCGACGACGAGCGAGGCCATCGTGGAGATGTTCACCGTCTTGGCCCCGTCGCCGCCGGTGCCGACGATGTCGACGGTGCGGCCGGGGACCTCGATCACGTTCGCGTGCCGGTACATGGTGCGGACCAGGCCGGTGATCTCCTCGACCGTCTGCCCCTTCGCCCGCAGGGCCACCGCGAACCCGGCGATCTGCGCGTCGGTCGCCTCGCCGCGCATGATCTTGTCCATCGCCCAGGCGGTGTCGTCGGCGGCGAGGTCCCGGCCCTCCAGCAGACCGTTCAGCAGGACGGGCCAGGAGCGGCCCGCCGCGGTGTCGCCTCCAGCGGGGGTCACAGCGCTCATCAGCCGCTCCTTGTCCAGATGCCTGCTCGTCGTACACCACCCTATCCAGCCGGAGGCGTGCCGAGGGGCCCCGTCCGGGTCGCGGACGGGGCCCCTCGGCACGCCGGGGACCGGCCGGGGATCAGTGGTGGCCGTGGCCGCTCGCGATCTCCTTGTACTCGTCGACGGTCGGCTTGGGGATCTGGCTGTCCTCGCCGTAGTAGGCGTGGGACAGCTTCACGCGCAGCTTCTCCGAGGCCGGGACCTTGCGCTCGACGCCGTTCTCGTCGACGGTCGGGCCGATCTCGGCCGGTGTGTACTGCTTGTGCGAGGTGAGGGTGTGCAGCTGCTCCTGGCTGAGCGGCTCGTGCACCTCGATGTACTCGCCGTGCGGGAGCCGCTTGACGATGCCGGTCTCGCGGCCGTGCAGCACCTTGTCGCGGTCCCGGCGCTGCAGGCCCAGGCAGATCCGCTTGGTGACGATGAAGGCGATGACCGGGCCGACGAAGTAGGCGATCCGGACGAACCAGGTCACGGCGTTGATCGACAGGTGGAAGTGGGTGGCGACGATGTCGTTGCCGCCGCCGATCAGCATCACGAAGTACACGGTCAGCCAGGCGACGCCGAACGCGGTGCGGGTGGCGGCGTTGCGCGGGCGGTCCAGGATGTGGTGCTCGCGCTTGTCGCCGGTGATCCACGCCTCGATGAACGGGTAGACCGCGATGGCCACGAGGATCAGGCCGAACACGACCAGCGGGATGAACACGCCCAGGACGAGGGTGTGGCCCCAGAAGTCGATCTCCCAGCCCGGCATGGCGCGGATGAGGCCCTCGGCCATGCCCATGTACCAGTCGGGCTGGGCGCCGGTGGAGACGTGGTCGGGGCGGTAGGGGCCCATGGCCCAGATCGGGTTGATCTGGGCGACGGCGGACAGGGCCGCGAGGACGCCGAAGACCAGGAAGAAGAAGCCTCCGGCCTTGGCCATGTAGACGGGCAGCAGCGGCATGCCGACGACGTTCTGCTCCGTCTTGCCGGGGCCCGCGAACTGGGTGTGCTTGTGGTAGAAGACCAGGATCAGGTGGGCCACCACGAGGCCCAGCATGATGCCCGGCAGCAGCAGGATGTGGATGGTGTAGAACCGGGCCACGAAGTCGTGGCCGGGGAACTCCCCGCCGAAGAGGAAGAACGACAGGTACGTGCCGACGATCGGCACGGACAGGATCGCGCCCTCCATGAAGCGGACACCGGTGCCGGAGAGCAGGTCGTCCGGGAGCGAGTAGCCGGTGAAGCCGGTGAACATGCCGAGGACGAACAGCAGGAAGCCGAACAGCCAGTTCAGCTCGCGCGGCTTGCGGAACGCGCCGGAGAAGAACACGCGCATCATGTGCACGAACATCCCGGCGATGAACACGACCGCGCCCCAGTGGTGGATCTGCCGCATGAGCAG
This sequence comes from Streptomyces sp. SudanB182_2057, assembly GCF_964272715.1. Classification (NCBI taxonomy): domain Bacteria; kingdom Bacillati; phylum Actinomycetota; class Actinomycetes; order Kitasatosporales; family Streptomycetaceae; genus Streptomyces; species Streptomyces sp. SudanB182_2057. Next base: position 5,999,920 of record NZ_OZ186798.1, on the reverse strand, counting down.
GCCGCCGCGCACGTCGAAGGAGATGTGCAGGGTCGAGTTGAACGCCTCGGACATCAGCTGTCCCTGGAGCGGGACGTAGCTTCCGTGGTACTCCACCTCGTTCATCGACGGGTGGAAGAACAGCGTCAGATAGACACCCGTCAGGATGATGATCAGAAACGAGTAGAGGCAGATCTCGCCCAGCATGAACGACCAGTGGTCGGGGAAGATCTTGCGCAAGTTGGCCTTGGCCAGGGCGTAGAGCCCCAGCCGTCCGTCGGCCCAGTCGGCGAGGCGCTCGCCGGCCGGCGCCTTCCCGCGAGAGCGGCCGGCCGCGCCGGGTCGAGGGGTTTCGTTCGCTGCAGTGGTCATCCGCGCTCCCAGAAAGCAGGACCGACGGGCTCCTCGAAGTCGCCGAGCGCCTGGAGGTAACCCTCGCTGTCCACGCCGATGCGCAGCTGCGGCAGGGCGTGGCCGGCGGGGCCGAAGATCACTCGGGCGCCGTCGGTGAGGTCGAAGGTGGACTGGTGGCAGGGGCACAGCACGTGGTGCGTCTGCTGTTCGTACAGCGAGATCGGGCAGCCCACGTGGGTGCAGATCTTCGAGTAGGCGACGACGCCCTGGTGCGACCAGTCGAGCTCGCGCTTGTCCTTGATGTCGTCGGGCTGGAGCCGGACGATCATCAGGGCGGCCTTGGCGATCTCGTCCTGGAAGTCCTCGTCGTGTTCCGCGAGGCCGTCGGGCTTGGCGAAGGTCAGCGAGCCGACGGCCACGTCCTCGGGACGCAGCGGCTGGCCGGTGTTCATGTTGACCAGGCGCTTGCCCCTGGCCCACAGGGTGTGGCGCAGCTTGGTGCCGGGTGCCGGTCCGAGGCCGCCGAGCAGCATCAGGCCGGTCAGCGGCACGAGCGCCATCGCGCCGAGCAGGGTGTTGCGGATCAGCTTGCGGCGGCCGAACCCGGACTCCGCGGCACCCTGGCGGAAGTCCGCGTGGACCTTGTCCCGCACCTCGGGTGACGCCTCGATCGGGTGCCGGTCGTCGGCGACCTCCACGTCCGACATCAGGGTGCGCGCCCAGTGGACCGCGCCCGCGCCGATGCAGAACAGCGCCACACCCAGCGTCAGGCCCAGCGCGAGGTTCATCGCGCTCACGTGACCGAGGGGGAAGACGAAGACCGACTTGTCGTTGGGAATCAGCAGGTAGGCGACGATGAAGCCGATCGTGGCCAGCATCGACACCGTGAACAGCAGTGCCACCGCGCGCTCGGACCGCTTGGCGGCCCGCTCGTCGATGTCCTGGATCCGGTGCTCGTGCGGCGGCACTCCGGGGTCCGCGAACGGATTCTCCTCATCGGCCACGGAGACGGCACCGTGTACACCGTCGCCGGCGGGCCGCTCGGCACGTGGGCGCCCTTCCGGCATGTCCCGGTTTCCCATAGTGCTCCAGACCGCCGTGATTTGGTGTATTCACACCGTACTACGCAGATTGTCCGGATAGCCGGGCCATTACTCCGGCCGGGGGTGTTTCGAACACAGGGGCCGGAACCGCCCGTCGGCCCCCGGCCGGAAGGGGCCGCGCACAGCCGGACGATCGGACTCCGGCGCCGTCCGGCCGGGCACCGTCCGGCACCGCGTAATCCGGCCAACGGTGAATCGGCGTTAGAAAGCTCACGTTTAGCGGCCCGCTGCGGTAAATCGGCCGTACGGCGGTACCCGACGGATCATCAACTCGCTGCGGTATGGCGGGATTCGGTCAAACAGCCGACCGAACGTTATCATCTGGTTACCTCGCCGGTATCGATCCGTTATCGCCGTGATCATAAGGTGATTTTCGTTCTCACCGCGCAAGGGAATTCCCCTCCGTCGCCGGCGCACACGACGGGGGAAGCGGGGCCGGTCAACGATCTTTCTCATTGTTCTCACGGGGCCCCGAGGTATGTCCGATCGGCATTTTCCGCGGGCAGCATCAGCACAAAGACGGGGAAAAATTCGTGTCACAAACTCGCATTGTCGACGTGGTTAATTTCATGCCGGAGCGGGTGGTCAGGAACAGCGAGCTGCCGAGCGAGGGCGGCGACCTCAGCGACCACGCGTTCTTCGCGGGCGTGCACGAGCGGCGCTTCGCCTGGCCCGACTACACGTCAGCCCAGCTGGGCGCGAAGGCACTCGAGAAGCTCCTGGAGCGCAACGGCGTACCGGCGGCCGACGTCGACCTCATCATCTGCGCCTCCCAGTTGAACGACGCCTTCTCACCCGGCACGGGCACGGCCATCCAGTACGCGGTCGGTGCCACCAAGGCCGCCGTGCTCCAGGTGGACAACGGCTGCTGCTCCTGGATCTCCTCCATCAACACGGCCCGGGCCTTCATCGACTCGGGCCAGTACCGTACGGTCGCGGTGGTCACGGTCACCAACTTCGTCTCCCGTCTCGACGAGTTCCAGAAGGCGCCCGAGTCCCGGGTGCTCGGTGACGGCGCGTCCGCCACCCTCGTCACGGCCGGCGGCGAACCGACCATCCTCTCCGTCCACGAGCAGGCCTTCGGGGAGAACTGGGGCGCGCTCAAGGTCGAGCCGTACGCCGTCGAGGGCATGGAGATCCCCTACTGGTCGGCCGGCTCCGGCGCGCTCACCGTGAAGTTCGACCAGTCCATGCTGGCGCGTCTGTACACCGTGACCATGGAACAGCTTCCCCAGGCGGTCGACATCGCGCTGGAGAAGGCCGGTGTGAAGAACGAGGACATCGCTTTCCTGATCACCCACCAGCCGAACGAGAAATACGTCGCGGAGTGGCGCAAGCGCTGCGGATTCGACGATTCCCGGGCGCACGACACGCTCGGCACCTACGGCAACATGTTCCAGGGCACTCTTCCGGTGACGTTCGCCGACGCCCTCGACAAGAAGATGATCTCGCCCGGCGATCTCATCGCGTTCGCGACCTTCTCGCACGGCGGAGAACTCGTCGGTTCCATGGTCTGGCGCTGGAACTGACTTTCCGGGGCAACCCGCCTGCCCGTTCCCTTCCCCTGCATTTAGTTCATTCTTTTACCACTGCATGAGGAGAAGTATGTCCCAGCGCGTTCCCGACGAGTCGGGTCTGGCCCAGAACTACGTCCTGGACCGGTCCGACCTGGAGGGCCTGGACCTGGTGTGGAACGAGAACACCGGCATGGACGACATGATGAAGCTCATGGAGAGCCGGACGAAGGAGACGTACGACCACGGGGAGATCTTCGGTCAGTACTGTTCCCTCGCCGAGCACATCAACGTCCCCTACGACATCGTCTTCGAGTACGCGGCCAACGCCCGCTCCCTGGAGGAGTGGACGTACAGCATCCGCAACATGAAGCACCTCGGCGGCGGTCTGTACCGCGCGGACGAGATGATCCAGCCGAACACGGACATCTACATCCGCGCCGAGGCGCAGAAGGGTCCCGAGCACGGTCTCGTGGTCTACCCGTGCGCCTGGGACCAGGGCCACGAGCTGTGGATGCGCTACTACATGACGATCATCGACTCGTCGAAGGTGCTGAACAAGCCGGGCACCGTGGTGCTGTGGACCAACTGCAAGCACCCGTACTACGACCGTACGACGGAGAACGTCCCGGACTACATCGCCGAGGGCCGGGCGCGCACCGACCGCGTCTGGGTCGGTGACATCTGGCCCGTCTTCCACGCCGGCCACAGCATCGAGATGGGCAACCTGAAGCGGATCCTGGAGCACCGCTTCGGCGCCGGCAAGGCCTGAGCCCGCCGCGGGGCGGCCCCGGCCACCCCGCACCGCACCACGACGAAGCACACGCCACACATGGGGGATTTATGCGGCTGGCCGACGCCTTGGTCACGGTACTGCGCGATCTGGACACCAGATACGTATTCGGCGTCAGTGGCGCGAACATCGAGCACGTCCACGACGCGATCGACAGGCTCGGTCAGGGCCGTCTGACGTCCGTGCTGGCCAAGCGGGAGGACGGGGCGGCGAACATGGCGGACGCCCGCGCCCGGGTGCACCGCACACTGGGGGTGTGCTGTTCCACCTCCGGCGGCGGGATGATGAACCTGATCGCCGGACTGGCCGAGTCCCACGCGGAGTCGGTGCCGGTCCTCGCGCTGGTCGGGCAGCCGCCGGCCGCCCTGGACGGCCGGGGCTCCTTCCAGGACTCGTCCGGCATCGGCCGGACCGTGGACGGCCCGGCCCTGCTGCGGGCCATCACCAAGAAGACCGTCCGGGTCACCGGGGCGGAGGGCTTCTGGGACCTGCTGCGCGACGCCGTCTCCACCTGTCTGAGCGGCCGCAAGGGCCCGGTGGCCCTGCTGCTGCCCCGGGACGTCTACGAGCTGGAGGTCGGTGACGTCCCGGCCCACTGGCCGGCCCACCTCGGCGCCTTCATCGAGCCCGAACCGCTGCCCGAGCCGGAGGTGTCCGCCCTCTTCGACCGGCTGCGCGAGGCCGTCGCCCCGGTGCTGCTGCTCGGACACGGCAACCGCCGCTCCTGCGATCCCGAGGCGGTGCGCGTCTTCGCCGAGCGGACCGGGATCCCCGTGGTGACCACCATGGGCGCGCGCGGCGAGTTCCCCAACGACAGCGACCTGTACCTGGGCGTCGTCGGCGAGGGCGGCCACCCCTCGGCCGCCGAGTACGTGGCCAAGTCGGACTTCGTGGTCCTGGTCGGCACCGGACTGGCCATGATGACCCGGCGGGCGCTGGGCGACTGGGACCCCGCTCGGGCCGGCGCGGTCAACATCGACCTCGGTGAGATCGAGCGCTCGGGCCTGGCGGACACCACCGTCCGCGGGGACATCGGCGAGGTGTTCCGGCTGCTGGAACGGCTGCGCGCGGAGCGCCCCTTCACGGCCCCGCCGGTCACCGGCTACGAGCTGACCCGCTTCGTGGCCCGGCCCGCCGTACCCGTCCCGGGGCGCACCGGCGGGCGGGACGGGGACGCGCTGCTGCAGAGTGAGGCCGTCCGGCTGCTCCAGGAACACCTGCCGCAGGGCGGCCACCTGCTCTACGACGCCGGGAACTGCGCCGTCGCCGCCATGCACTACGGGTCCGTGCCGGCCGGCTCCTCCTCCACCATCGCGCTGGGCATGGGCAGCATGGGCTACAGCGTCGGGGCGGCCGTCGGCGCCCAGCTCGGCTCGCCGGAGGGCACCCGGACCGTGGTGTTCTGCGGTGACGGGGCGTTCCTGATGAGCGGCCTGGAGGCGCACACCGCCGTGGAGCTGGGCCTGCCCATCCTGTACGTCGTCTTCAACAACGGCATGCACGGCATGTGCGCCACGCGCCAGCAGCGGTTCTTCGACTCCCGGATCACCGCCGTGGACTACACGCCCGTCGACGTGCGCACGGTGGCGCGGGGCCTGGGCTCGCCCGACCGGCTGTGGGTCGGCAGTGCCGGGACCGCCGCCGAACTGGCCGCGCGACTGGCGGAGTACCGGCGCCACGCGCACCTGCCCGGGGTCCTCGAACTGAAGCTCACCGTGGAGGAGGAGCCGCCCTTCGCCTCCTTCCTGCCCGCCGACGCCCCCACCGTGCCGGTGCCCGGGCCACGACAGGCCGCCGTCTCGTACGAGATGACCGGCAGCGCTCTCTGACGCGTCGCCCTCCGTACGCCTTCGTCCGCGCCCTCCTTGGGGCACCCCGCCGCCGCATCCGGCCGGGCGGGGCCGCGGGGACGCGCGGACCCCACCGGAAAGAACTCACATGACAGTGCAAGAGCTGGACCTCGCAGGCATCACGGACTCCGGGCTGCGCGCCGACTACATCGCGAGCTCCCAGCTGTTCCGCAAGATCGGGCGGGGCCGCTTCCTCGGCCGCTACATGATGCACCCGGCCAAGCGGCCCTACTTCGACACCTTCTTCTCCTTCGTCTGCTACATCGACGACCTGGCCGACGACATCAACCTCAGCGTCGACGTCCGGGCCCGCCGGCTGGACGAGTGGCAGCGCACCTACCTGGCCGTCGCCAAGGGCGAGGACCTGGCCGGCGAGCACCCGCTGTCGCTGTCGGAGCAGACGGACGCCGCCCTCGCCCGCGCCCTGGTCCACACCCTGCGCACCTGGGACCTGCCCTACCTGCGCGTGCCCGAGTTCGTCGACGGCCACCGCAAGGCCCTGACGACGTACGAGTACGCCAACCAGGAGGAGCTGGACGACTTCCTGGAGACGGTCACGCTGCTGCCCGCGATCTGGATCAACCAGATCTTCGAGCCGCTGAGCGAGGACGCCGAGGAGCTGTGCCGGCACACCATCACGGCCTTCCAGCTGCTGGACTTCATCTGGGACCTGCGCGAGGACCTGGACCTGGGCCGGCTGTACCTCCCGCTGGACCACCTCGCCCGCTTCGGCCTGACCCGGGCGGACCTGGACCGCCAGATCGGCAGCGGCTACATCAGCGACTCGCTGCGCGAGCTGATCCAGTCCGAGATCGACATCGCTCGGGGGCACCTGGACGCCGGCCGCTCGTGGCCGCAGACGCTGCACCCGACGGCGCGGATCTTCATGGAGACCGACATCCAGACGCACGACGCCATGTTCCCGGAGATGATCAAGGACGACTACGCGTTCTTCAAGAACCCCCGGCGCGGCATCGACTTCGTCTCCGGCCGGATGATCCCGCGCACGGCCAAGGCCATCGCCCGCGCCCGCAAGGCCAACCAGCAGGCCACCCGCGCCGGTTACCGCATCCGGCCGCCGTTCCGGGGCACCGGGGCATGACCCGCGGGGCGATCCTGAGCGGCCTGGGCACCTGGCTCCCGCCGCACGTGGTCACCAACGACATGCTCTCGTCCGAGCTGGACACCTCCGACGAGTGGATCCGCACCCGCACCGGCATCGCCCAGCGGCACATCGCGTCGCCGGGCATGAGCACCGGGCACCTCGCCACCGAGGCGGCGCGCCGGGCGCTGAAGTCGGCCGGCACCGACCGCGTCGACGTCGTCATCGTCGCCACGAGCACCCCGGACCGCCCCTGCCCCGCGACCGCCCCGGTGGTCGCCTCCTCGCTCGGGCTGACCGGGACCGGCGCCTTCGACGTGGCCGCCGTGTGCACGGGCTTCGTGTACGCGCTGGCCACCGCGGCCGGGCTGATCACCGGTCAGGTCGCGGACAGCGCCCTGGTGATCGGGGCGGACACCTTCTCCACCATCCTCGACCCGCGGGACCGCACCACCCGGGTCATCTTCGGCGACGGCGCCGGCGCGGTCGTCCTGCGCGCCGGCGACCCGGCCGAGGAGGGCGCTCTGCGCGGCTTCGACCTGGGCAGCGACGGCACCGGAGTGGACCTCATCACGGTGCCCGGCGGGGGCTCCGAGCAGCGGCTGAGCGGGGCTGAGGCGGCCCCGGGCGACGGCTATTTCCACATGGACGGCCCGCAGGTCTTCACCCGTGCCGTCCGGTACATGACCGGGTCGGTGCGCAAGGTCCTGGACGCCGCCGCGCTGGCCCCCGAGGACGTCGCCCACGTGGTCCCGCACCAGGCGAACGTCAGGATCCTCGACACCTGCGCCCGGGAACTCGGGCTGCCCGCCGAGCGCGTCGTGAAGAACATCGACCGGGTCGGCAACACGGTGGCCGCCTCCATCCCGCTCGCGCTCGCCGCGGGTGCGGCCGACGGGCGGCTGCGGGCGGGCGATCCGGTGGTCCTCACCGGCTTCGGCGGCGGCCTGACCTGGGGCTCGGCGCTGCTCACCTGGCCCGGCGGCCTCACGGTGATCGCCGACTGACGGCACCCTCCACCAAGACCACAGAGAAGAGAGTCATGAACACCATCGACCAGAACCTGAAGGCGCTCCTCGACGAGCGGTTCCCCCAGTCCACCGACCGCCTCTTCGAGGGCGCGTCGTTCAAGGACGCCGGCATGGACTCGATGGGGGTCGTCGAGTTCATCGTGGCCCTGGAGCGGCAGTTCGGCACCCCGACGCTGAACGGCAACGAGCTCGGCGCCGACTCCACGCTCCAGGACGCGCGCGACCTGCTGACCTCGGTGGGCGTCGGCTGATGCCCCAGCCGCATCGGCTCACCCTCAACGAGCACCCGCTGCCGCCGCTCGACTCCGTCGCCGCCGAGATCGCCCGGCACGCCGCCGCGGTCAACCGGTACCCGGAGTTCTATCCCGAGCGGCTGCGCGGGATCGTCGCCGACTGGCTGGGGCTGCCCGGTGAGCAGGTCGTGCTCGGCGCGGGGTCGGTGGGCGTCGCGCTCCAGGCGCTCCAGGCCAGTGTGTCCGCCGGCGGGGGGCTGGCATACGGCTGGCGCAACTTCGACGCCTATCCCCTGCTCGCCGACATGGTGGGGGCGCGCCGCGTCGAGGTGCCCCTGCTCCCGGGCGGGCACCAGGACCTCGACGCGCTGGCGAAGGCGGTCCAGGACGCGGACGCGGTCATCGTGTGCAACCCGCACAACCCGACCGGCCAATTGGTCCCCGGCGACGAGCTGAAGGAGTTCGTCGCCCGGGTCCCGGGGCACGTCCTGGTGGTCCTGGACGAGGCGTACATCGAGTTCGTCGCCCCGTCCGGCCGCACGGACTCGCTGGGCTGGATCCGGGAGTTCCCGAACCTGCTGGTGCTGCGCACCTTCTCCAAGGCCTGGGGGCTGGCCAATATGCGCGTCGGGTACGGCGTGACGTCCCCCGAGTGGGCCGCGAGGATCGGCCGGTACCAGCTGCCGTACGCCCTGAGCACCCTGTCGGCGGTGGCGGTGGAGACGTCGCTGCGGGCCCAGCCGGAGCTGGAGGAGCGGATCGCCGTCATCGTCGGCGAGCGCGAGCGGCTGTCCGGCGGGCTGGCCCGCGGCGGCTGGAAGGTGCTGCCGAGCCACACCAACTTCCTGTGGCTGGACGAACCGGAGCGGGCCGAGGACATCCGCCTGGCCCTGGCGGGCGAGGGCGTCCAGGCCCGCTGCTACGCCGGCGAGGGCGTCCGCGTCACCGTCGGCGACACCGACGCCAACGACAGCGTGCTGCGCGCCCTGGCCTAGCCGCTCGCGCGAAGGAGCGAAAGAGCCGCTGCCCACGGTCTCCCCGTGGGCAGCGGCTCTTTCGGGTGTCAGGGGCCGGTCACCAGCCGCCACCCGGGGCGACGCGCCGTACGCCCGGCAGGGCCGCCTCCAGCACGGTGGGGAACCAGGCCGAGAAGCTCGTCCCGGCCCGCAGCGCGGCCAGTTCATCAGGGGTCACGAACCGGTAGTCGTGGATCTCGGCGGGGTCCGGCTCCGGGGTGTCCTTCACCAGGCCGACGAAGAGGTGGTTGTACTCCTTCTCGACCAGGCCGGAGATCTCGTCCGGGTGCTCGTAGGTGACCGTGCCGGCCGGCTCCAGCGGGATGCCGTGCAGGCCCAGCTCCTCGCCGACACGGCGGGCCGCCGCCTCCTGCGCGGGCTCGTCCGGGTACGGGTGTCCGCAGCAGGTGTTGGACCACACGCCCGGCGAGTGGTACTTCGTCAGCGCCCGCTGCTGGAGCAGCATGCGCCCCTCGGTGTCGAACAGGAACACCGAGAAGGCGCGGTGCAGACGGCCGGGCGCCTGGTGCGCCGAGAGCTTCTCGGCGACACCGATCGTCCGGCCCTCCTCGTCGACGAGTTCGAGCAGGATCGGCTCCGTGGCGGGGCTGCCGGCGGTTTCCGTGGTCATCGGATCAGCCCACCCTCGGAGTCGTGGTGACGGGGAGCCGGGCCGGGCCGCGCAGCCACAGGCCGGGCTTCAGCGCGACCTCGTCGTCGTCCGGCTTGATCGAGGCACAGCGCTTGGCGAGCCCGATCAGCGCCTCCTTGGCCATCAGGCGGGAGAGGTTGTCGCCGAGGCAGTAGTGGATGCCGCGGCCGAACGACAGGTGCCTGCGGCCGTGCTTGCCGAGCGCCAGGGTGTCGGCGTTCTCGAAGGCCCGCTCGTCGCGGTTGGCCGCGGCCAGCATCAGCAGCACCACGGCGCCGGGCTCCATGGTCCGGCCGTGCAGGGTGACCGGCTCGTTGACCACGCGCCAGGAGGCGTGCGTGGGCGGCTCCAGGCGCAGCACCTCGTCCAGCACGTCGTCGGCGAGGGAGGGGTCGGCGGCGAGCCGCTCCAGCACGTCCGGGTGCTCGGCCAGGATGACCGCGGCGTTGCCGATGAGGTTGGCGAAGGTGTCCAGGCCGGGCACGATGAGCAGCACGCACACCGCGGCGACCTGGTGGATCGTCAGGCCCTCGATGGTCTCGCCGGCCCGGGTCAGCTCGGTGATCAGGTCGGTGCCGTCGCCGCCCTCGCGCTCCTGGAGCACCTTGACGAAGTACTCGGTGCACTGCGCCACCGCGCGCTGGCAGGCGATCGCCACGTCCTCCGACGGCGCGGCGCCCAGCTCCAGGATGTGCGCGATCTCCGTCGACCAGGCGGCGAGGAGCTTCTGGTCCTCGCGGTCGATGCCCATCATGTCGCCGAGCACGCGCACGGGCAGCTGGGAGGCCAGCACCTCCATGACGTCGAACCGCTCGGGGAGGTCCGCCAGCAGGTCGTCCACGACCGCGGTGACGGACTTGATCAGCGCCTCCACCGCGGACGGGGTGAACGGCGCGGCGACGAGGTTGCGCAGCTTGGTGTGGTCCGGCGGGTCCAGCAGCCGGAAGAGGTTGGCGTCCCAGCCGTCGAGGCCGAGGCCGAGGAAGGGCGGCGGCTCCTCGTCGGGGCCGGCGCCGGCCACCTGGGCGAAGAACTGGGTGCCCCCGAGGTCCTTGCCGAGCCGGCGGTCACGCAGCAGGGCCTCGACGTCCTCGTAGCGGCTGACCACCCAGGAGTTGAGCGGGCCCGCGAGGAGAGGGTGCTCGTCCCGGAGCTTCGCGTAGACCGGGTAGGGGTTCCGGCGGAAGCCGGGATCGGTCGGATCGAAGAAGAATTCGGGCTCGGCAGGTTCTGCCATCAGTGACTCCCCCATTATCACGCCGTGGGCGGCCCGTACGGGCTTCTGGCCCCGGCTCAAGATCACGACAATGTGATCATAGCCTCGATCCGGCGACAGCCGTATAACGGGTCGATAACCGCCGACACATCCCGTACACAAAAGGGCGGCCCCACGGACCGGGTCCGTGGGGCCGCCTGCGTGGCGATCAGTAACGGCGGATCAGTGGTGGCCGTGGCCGCTCGTGATCTCCTTGTACTCCTCCGCCCTCGGCTTCGGGATCTGGGCCTGCTCGCCGTAGTAGGCGTTGGACAGCTTCGCCCGCAGCTTCTGCGAGGCCGGGACCTTGCGCTCCACACCGTTCTCGTCGACCGTCGGGCCGATCTCGGCCGGCTTGTACTGCTCGTGCGCGGTGAGCGTGTGCAGCTGCTCCTGGCTGAGCGGCTCGTGCACCTCGATGAACTCACCGTGCGGCAGGCGCTTGATGATGCCGGTCTCGCGGCCGTGCAGCACCTTCTCGCGGTCGCGGCGCTGGAGGCCGAGGCAGATCCGCTTGGTGACGATGTACGCGATGACCGGGCCCGCGAACAGGAAGATCCGGACGAAGTACGTGACGGCGTTGACCGACAGGTGGAAGTGCGTCGCCCACAGGTCGTTGCCGCCACCCACCATGGCCATCGCGAAGAACGTCAGCCAGGCGACACCGAGAGCGGTGCGCGTCGGGGCGTTGCGCGGACGGTCCAGGATGTGGTGCTCGCGCTTGTCGCCGGTGATCCAGGACTCGATGAACGGGTAGACCGCGATCGAGACCAGCATCAGACCGAAGACGGCCAGCGGGATGAGCACACCGAGGACCAGCGTGTGGCCCGCGACGTTGATCTCCCAGCCCGGCATCACACGCACGAAGCCCTCGGAGAAGCCCATGTACCAGTCGGGCTGGGCGCCGGTGGACACCTGGTCCGGACGGTAGGGGCCCATCGCCCAGATCGGGTTGATCTGCGCGACCGCGGCCAGCACCGCCAGGACACCGAAGACCAGGAAGAAGAAGCCTCCGGCCTTGGCCATGTAGACCGGCAGCAGCGGCATGCCGACGACGTTCTTCTCGGTCTTGCCGGGGCCCGCGAACTGCGTGTGCTTGTGGTAGAAGACCAGGATCAGGTGGGCCACCATCAGGCCCAGCATGATGCCCGGCAGCAGCAGGATGTGGATCGAGTAGAACCGGGCCACGAAGTCGTGGCCGGGGAACTCCCCGCCGAAGAGGAAGAACGACAGGTACGTACCGACGATCGGCACGGACAGCACCAGACCCTCGGCGATGCGCACACCGGTGCCGGAGAGCAGGTCGTCCGGGAGCGAGTAGCCGGTGAAGCCGGTGAACATGCCGAGGACGAACAGCAGGAAGCCGAACAGCCAGTTGACCTCACGCGGCTTGCGGAACGCGCCGGTGAAGAACACGCGCATCATGTGCACGAACATGCCGGCGAGGAAGACCACCGCGCCCCAGTGGTGGATCTGCCGGATCAGCAGACCACCGCGCACGTCGAAGGAGATGTGCAGGGTCGAGTTGAACGCCTCGGACATCAGCTGTCCCTGCATCGGGACGTAGCTTCCGTGGTACTCCACCTCGTTCATCGACGGGTGGAAGAACAGCGTCAGATACACACCCGTCAGGATGATGATGATGAAGCTGTACATGCACACTTCGCCCAACATGAACGACCAGTGGTCGGGGAAGATCTTGCGCATGTTGGCCTTGGCCAGGGAGTAGATCCCGAGCCGGCCGTCGGCCCAGTCGGCGACGCGCTCGCCGGCCGGTGCCTTCCCGCGAGAGCGGGACTGTTCGTTCGGTGCAGTAGTCATCCGCGCTCCCAGAAAGCAGGACCGACGGGCTCCTCGAAGTCGCCGAGCGCCTGGAGGTAACCCTCACTGTCCACGCCGATGCGCAGCTGCGGCAGGGCGTGGCCGGCGGGGCCGAAGATCACTCGGGCGCCGTCGGTGAGGTCGAAGGTGGACTGGTGGCACGGGCACAGCACGTGGTGCGTCTGCTGCTCGTACAGCGAGATCGGGCAGCCCACGTGGGTGCAGATCTTCGAGTAGGCGACGACGCCCTGGTGCGACCAGTCGAGCTCACGCTTGTCCTTGATGTCGTCCGGCTGGAGCCGCACGATCATCAGCGCCGCCTTGGCGATCTCGTTCTGGAAGTCCTCGTCGTGCTCCGACATCCCGTCGGGCATGGCGAAGGTCAGCGAGCCGACGGCCACGTCCTCCGGACGCAGCGGCTGGCCGGTGTTCATGTTGACCAGGCGCTTGCCCTTGGCCCACATCGTGTGCCGCAGCTTCGTCTTCGGCGCCGGGCCCAGGCCGCCCAGCAGCATCACGCCGGAGAGCGGCACCAGCGCCATCGCGCCGAACATGGTGTTGCGGATCAGCTTGCGGCGGCCGAACCCGGACTCCGCGGCACCCTGGCGGAAGTCCGCGTGGACCTTGGCCCGCACCTCCGGCGTGGCCTCGATCGGGTGCCGGTCGTCGGCGACCTCCACGTCCGACATCAGGGTGCGCGCCCAGTGGACCGCGCCCGCGCCGATGCAGAACAGCGCCACACCCAGCGTCAGGCCCAGCGCGAAGTTCATCGCGCTCAGGTGCCCGATCGGGAAGACGAAGATCGACTTGTCGTTCGGGATCGCCAGGTACGAGACGATGAAGCCGATGGTGGCCAGCATCGACACCGTGAACAGGAACGCCACCGCGCGCTCGGACCGCTTGGCGGCCCGCTCGTCGATGTCCTGGATCCGGTGCTCGTGCGGCGGCAGCCCCGGGTCCGCGAACGGGTTCTCCTCGTCCGCGGTCGCTACCGCGCCGTGCGCGTGGTCCTGCTCAGCGGGCAGGTTCTCTTCAGGAATGTCTTGGCTACTCATGACTTCTTGGCCTTTGCGGTCCGAGCGGCGACCCAGACGGCGACCGCGATCAGCGTGCCGAGGCCGAAGATCCAGCCGAACAGACCCTCACTGACCGGCCCGAGGCCGCCCAGCTCCAGACCACCCGGGTTCTCCGTCTTGTCACCGTTGACCGCGTTCAGGTACGCGATGATGTCCTTCTTGTTCTTCTCCGACATCGTGGTGTCGGGGAAGGACGGCATGTTCTGCGGGCCGGTCTGCATGGCCTCGTAGATGTGCTTCGGAGCGACACCCTCCAGCGTCGGGGCGAACTTGCCCTTGGTCAGGGCACCGCCCTTGCCGGTGAAGTTGTGGCACTGCGCGCAGTTGGTGCGGAACAGCTCGCCGCCCTTGGCGATGTCCGCGCCGTCGGGGCCGTACTGCTGCTTGGTGGGCACGCTCGGGCCGGCACCCAGCGACGCGACGTACGCGGCGAGCTGGTCGATCTGGGCCTGCGTGTAGGTGGGCTTCTTGCGCGGGACCTGGGCGCCCTGCGAGGTCGCGGCGGGCATACGGCCGGTGCCGACCTGGAAGTCGACGGCCGCGGCGCCGACGCCGACGAGGCTCGGGCCGTCGGAGGAGCCCTGGCCACCGGTGCCGTGGCAGCTGGCGCAGCCGACCTCGTAGAGCTTCTTGCCCTCCTTGATGGTCAGGGACTGGGAGGATTCATCGGCCTGCGCCTTGCCCGCGGGCGCGAACGCGGCGTACAGCCCCCCAGTGGCCGCCAGCGCGAGGAGTAGGACGACGACCGCCGCCAGCGGATGGCGTCGTCGTGCGGAGAGCTTTTTCACGGATTACCCCGGTGTCAGGATCTTCTGCGTCGGTGCTTCTGGATGTGCGGGAGCGATCCCGCTACTTGATCAGGTAGATCGTGGCGAAGAGGCCGATCCAGACGACATCGACGAAGTGCCAGTAGTAGGACACGACGATGGCGGCGGTCGCCTGCTCGTGAGTGAACCTCTTGGCCATGTAGGTACGGCCGAGGACCAGCAGGAAGGCGATGAGGCCGCCCGTCACGTGCAGGCCGTGGAAGCCGGTGGTCAGGTAGAACACCGAGCCGTACGGGTCCGAGGACAGCGAGATGCCGTCCTTCTTCACCAGCTCGGTGTACTCGTAGATCTGACCGCCGATGAAGATCGCACCCATGATGAAGGTGATGATGAACCAGCCACGGAGCTTCTTCACATCGCCGCGCTCGGCGGCGAACACGCCGAGCTGGCAGGTGAGGGAGGAGAGCACCAGGATCGTGGTGTTCGTCGCGGAGAAGGGCACGTTGAGCGCGTGCGCCATCTCCTTCCAGTGATCCGGTCCGGTCACCGACCGGAGGGTGAAGTACATCGCGAAGAGGGCCGCGAAGAACATCAGCTCGGAACTCAGCCAGATGATGGTTCCGACGCTGGTGAGGTTCGGCCTATTGACCGACGGGTGCGCGTGCCCGGTTTCTACTGTCGTTGCTGTCGCCACGACCGACATTATGTCGGTCGCTTATCTCGCGCTCACTCCGGGGGGTGCCGTTCGGAGTGTTGCCGCCCGCCGAACCGGTGCTGACGTGGTGTTCGGGGGAGTAGCATCCGCCCAGACGGCCCTGCCCGTCCCGTCCGTACGACGCCGACGTCCCGGAGGAACAATGCAGCCGACCGCCACGGTGCTGGTCTATAGCGACGACTCCAACACTCGCGAGCAAGTACGGCTGGCCGCCGGGCGCCGGCCCGCCCCCGACGTGCCCCTGGTGGAGTTCGTGGAGTGCGCCACCCCCGACGCGGTGGTGCGGGAGCTGGACAAGGGGGGCATCGACGTCTGCGTGCTGGACGGCGAGGCCGTGCCGATGGGCGGCATGGGCGTGTGCCGGCAGATCAAGGACGAGGTGTTCGGCTGCCCGCCGGTGCTGCTGCTCATGGGACGGCCGCAGGACGCGTGGCTGGCCACGTGGAGCCGCGCGGACGCGGCTGTGACGCTGCCGGTGGACCCCGTGGAGTTCGCCTCCGCACTGGCCTCTCTGCTGCGCCAGAAGAGGCTTGTGGGCGCGTAGGAGGGGGGCCGGTAGCGCCTGGGAGCTCGGGGCGCGGAGGAGCGTGCGCGAGTGCGGGCCGGTGGGGCCTTCTCGCGCCGTTCCCCGCGCCCCTCTCGGGGCGCTTACGCGGCCCTCGGCTGTAGGCGCACCGCCTCTGCCGGGGGCGGGCCGTCCGGGGCCTTGTTCGTCAGGGCGCTGCCCGTGCGCCACTTCTTCCAGTCGACGTTCCAGTCGCCGAAGCCGTTGCCGAAGGGCTCCATGGTCTGGCCCTGGGAGTTGACGACCTTGACGATGTCGCCCTCGCGGATGTTGTCGTAGAGCCACTCGGCGTTGGACGTGCTCATCCCGACGCAGCCGTGGCTGACGTTCTCGTAGCCCTGCGAGCCGACGGACCAGGGCGCGGCGTGGACGTACTCGCCGGACCAGGTGACCCGGGTGGCGTAGTACACCGGCAGGTCGTAGGAGTCCGAGGTGCCCTCGGCGATGCCGACGGTGGTGCCGCGCATCCGTACGAAGTACTGCTTCTCCAGTACGACCTTGACGCCGTTGCGGGTCTCGAAGCCCGCCTTGCCGGCGGTGACCGGGATCTGCTCGATGGGCTGGTCGTTCCTGTAGTACGTCAGCTGGTGGGCGGCGGCGTCCGCGACGACCTCGACCTTGTCCCCCGTGGTGATCTTCAGCGGCTTCGACTTCGCGCCCCACAGCCGGTCGCCCACGCGGACGCCCTCCAGGTTGCTGTGCACCCGGATGGTCGCGTGGGCCGGCCAGTACTCCTTGGGCCGGTAGTGGAGTTCCTTGTCGTTCACCCAGTACCAGGAGCCCGGCACGGCCGGCAGGGACTCCACCCGCAGGGCACGCTCCACGACGGCGCGCTGCGCCTTGTCCTTGACCCCCTGGTCCAGTTGGGCCGTGATGGGCTGTCCGACGCCGTAGGTGCCCGCGCCCGGCCCGAAGGCGACGTTCAGGCGCTTCTTGCCGGCGGGCTCGCCGGTGTCGAACGCGAGGGTCTTGCGGCCGGGCGCGCCGTCCTCGTCCTCGGTGCTCACCGTGACCGTGTAGTGGGCGCCGGCGGCCAGCGGGGAGGTGCTGTGCCAGCGGCTGCCGTCGGCGGCCAGTTCGCCCGTCACATAGCGCCCTGTGGAGTCCCGGGCGGTGACGTCCGTGATCCGGCCCTCACCGCTGTTGGCGGTGACCTCCAGGGGCTTGTCCGGGTCGGCTCGCTTGCCCGCTTCGGTGGGGCCGTTGAAGGAGATCAGGTCCGCTGCGTCGTACGGCCTGGCCGACAGGGGGTTGCCGTCCGAACCGCAGGCGGTGACGCCCGCCCCGAGGGCAATCACCAGCAGGGTGCAGCCGACGACGGTACGGGTCCGCACAGTGTGGTTCATGCGATCACGTTATGAGATCAAATGATTACCGGCACGGTGGGTCATTCATCCGAGCGAACGATGCTCCGGCAAACGAGGAGAGCCCGGACCCTCCGTGAGGAAGGTCCGGGCTCCCGGTGCGTCCGGCGCCCTACTGGGTCCGGTTCTCACCGTGGTAGTACTCGAACACCCAACCGAACAGGCCGATCAGGATGAACGGGGCGGAGAAGTAGATCAGCCACCAGCCGACCGCGATGCTGAGGAAGGCGATCGCGCCGCCGAAGCCCAGCATGAGCGGCTGCCAGCTGTGCGGGCTGAAGAAGCCCAGCTCGCCCGCGTCGTCCGCGACGTCGGCCTCCTTGTCGTCCTGGGCGCCCGCGTCGACCCGCCGGGCGGTGAAGCCCAGGTAGAAGCCGATCATGACGGCCAGGCCGAAGGCCAGGAAGAGCGCGGTGGTACCGGCCGGCTCCTTCGACCACACGCCATACACGATGGCCATGATCAGGATGAAGACGCTCAGCCAGATGAACATCCGACCCTGGATCTTCACTTGCCGGCCTCCTTGCTGCCCGCGACGGCGGTGCCGTGACCGGCGTGCTCGAGCTGCTCGAGCGCGGCGATCTCGGGGTGGTGCAGATCGAACGCCGGGGATTCGCTGCGGATCCGCGGCAGGGTGAGGAAGTTGTGCCGCGGCGGCGGGCAGGAGGTCGCCCACTCCAGGGAGCGGCCGTAGCCCCACGGGTCGTCCACGCCGACCGGCTTGCCGTACTTGGCCGTCTTCCAGACGTTGTAGAGGAACGGCAGGATCGACAGGCCGAGCAGGAAGGAGCTGATGGTCGACACCGTGTTCAGCGCGGTGAAGCCGTCGGCGTTCAGGTAGTCGGCGTACCGGCGCGGCATGCCCTCGGCGCCCAGCCAGTGCTGGACCAGGAAGGTGCCGTGGAAGCCGATGAACAGCGTCCAGAAGGTGATCTTGCCGAGGCGCTCGTCCAGCATCTTGCCGGTCCACTTCGGCCACCAGAAGTGGAAGCCGGAGAACATGGCGAAGACGACCGTACCGAAGACCACGTAGTGGAAGTGGGCCACCACGAAGTACGAGTCGGAGACGTGGAAGTCCATCGGCGGCGAGGCCAGGATGACACCGGTCAGACCACCGAACGTGAAGGTGATCAGGAAGCCGGTGGCCCAGAGCATCGGCGTCTCGAAGGACAGCGAGCCCTTCCACATCGTGCCGATCCAGTTGAAGAACTTCACACCGGTCGGCACGGCGATCAGGAAGGTCATGAAGGAGAAGAAGGGCAGCAACACCCCGCCGGTGACGTACATGTGGTGGGCCCACACGGTCACGGACAGACCGGCGATCGCGATCGTCGCGGCGATCAGGCCCATGTAGCCGAACATCGGCTTGCGGGAGAACACCGGGATGACTTCGGAGATGATGCCGAAGAACGGCAGGGCGATGATGTACACCTCTGGGTGTCCGAAGAACCAGAAGAGGTGTTGCCACAGCAGTGCGCCGCCGTTGGCCGCGTCGAAGATGTGGGCGCCGAACTTACGGTCCGCCTCCAGGGCGAACAGCGCGGCGGCCAGCACCGGGAAGGCCAGCAGGACCAGCACACCGGTCAGCAGCACGTTCCACACGAAGATCGGCATGCGGAACATGGTCATGCCCGGGGCACGCATGCAGATGATCGTGGTGATGAAGTTGACCGAGCCGAGGATCGTGCCGAAGCCGGAGAAGGCCAGACCCATGATCCACATGTCGGCGCCGACGCCCGGCGAGCGGACCGCGTCCGACAGCGGGGAGTAGGCGAACCAGCCGAAGTCGGCGGCACCCTGCGGGGTGAGGAAGCCGGCCACCGCGATGAGCGAGCCGAACAGGTACAGCCAGTAGGCGAACATGTTCAGCCGCGGGAACGCCACGTCGGGCGCGCCGATCTGGAGCGGCATGATCCAGTTCGCGAAACCGGCGAACAGCGGCGTCGCGAACATCAGCAGCATGATCGTGCCGTGCATCGTGAACGCCTGGTTGAACTGCTCGTTCGACATGATCTGCAGGCCCGGACGGGCCAGCTCGGCGCGCATGACGAGCGCCATCACGCCACCGATCAGGAAGAACGCGAACGACGTCGCCAGATACAGCGTGCCGATCGTCTTGTGGTCGGTGGTCGTCAGCCACTTCACCACGACATTGCCGGGTTGCTTGCGCCTGACCGGCAGCTCGTCGGCGTACGAGCCTTCAGCTGCCGCGGCACCCTGGGGTTCGTTGAGGATGCTCACAGGTTGTTCGTCTCCCGGTTCTTCTCGTGGCTCGTCTGCGCGATGCCGGCGGGAATGTAACCGGTCTGCCCCTTCTTGGCGAGGTCCTTGAGGTGCTGCTCGTAACGCTCGGGGGAGACGACCTTCACGTTGAACAGCATCCGGGAGTGGTCGACGCCGCAGAGCTCGGCGCACTTGCCGAGGAAGGTGCCCTCCTGGTTGGGGGTCACCTGGAAGGCGTTGGTGTGGCCCGGGATGACGTCCTGCTTCATGAGGAACGGCACCACCCAGAAGGAGTGGATGACGTCACGCGAGGTCAGGACGAAGCGGACCGTCTTGCCCTTGGGGAGCCAGAGCGTCGGACCGGGGTTGTTCGTCTGCGGGTTCCGCGTGCCGGGCGTACCGACGTCGTAGACGCCGCCGGCGTTCGCCGGGAATTCCTTCTTGAACCGGTCCGGAATGGCGTCCAGGTTCTTGTCGGTCTTGGCATCGCCGGTGGAACCGGGGACGTTCTCGATGTAGTTGAAGCCCCAGCTCCACTGGAAGCCGACCACGTTGACCGTGACGTCGGGCTTCTTGGAGGTGTCCAGGAGCTTCGACTCGTCCCGGGCCGTGAAGTAGAAGAGCACCGAGATGATGATGATCGGGACCACGGTGTACAGGGCCTCGATCGGCATGTTGTACCGGGTCTGCGGAGGAACCTCGACCTTGGTGCGGCTGCGCCGGTGGAAGAAAGCACTCCACAGGATCAGGCCCCACACCAGCACGCCGACGGCGAGCGCGGCAGCCCAGGAGCCCTGCCACAGGGAGAGGATCCGCGGAGCCTCTTCCGTGGTCGGGGTGGGCATGCCAAGGCGGGGGAAGTCCTTGTATGTGCAACCGGTTGCGGTCGCCAGGACCAGGCCCGCGGTCAGTGCCTGCAGCAGCTTCCGCCGCATCGGGCGCCGCGGCGAGCGGTCGGAGCCGTTGGGACTCACGTAGCGCCTTCCCGAGAGTCTCGCCCGCGCGGTCGGCTGCGGCCTTCTCGCTGGTCGGTCGCCGCCCTGCGTCGGGCAGGGGTTTGGATGTTTATGCGGACCAAACCCTAGCCCACCCTCTCCGAGGGTTCGCGAGGAGGGGTGCCTACTAGGTGGGGTGGTTCGCTTGATTGGCGGCTGCGGGTGCGTTGTGGCTGGTCGCGCCGTTCCCCGCGCCCCTTCGGGGCGCTGCCCTGACCGGCGGTTTAGCGTTGCCGTATGGCCTACTTTGACGCTGCCTCCGCCGTTCCTCTTCACCCTGTTGCCCGACAAGCTCTGTTGGCCTCCCTGGATGAAGGATGGGCCGATCCCGCGCGGCTGTACCGGGAGGGGCGCAAGGCTCGGATGTTGCTGGACGCGGCCCGGGAGGCGGCCGCGGAGGCCGTCGGCTGCCGGGCCGACGAGGTGGTGTTCACGCCGTCCGGGACGCGGGCCGTACACACCGGTATCGCGGGGGCGTTGGCCGGGCGGCGACGGGTGGGACGCCACCTGATCGTGTCAGCCGTCGAACATTCCTCCGTACTCCATTCGGCGGAGGTGTGGGAGGCGGACGGCGGGACCGTCACCCAGGTGGCCGTCAACCGGGCGGGAGCCGTCGACCCTTCGGGGTACGCGGAGGCGCTCCGGGCCGACACCGCGCTGGCCTGCCTCCAGTCGGCCAACCACGAGGTGGGCACCGAGCAGCCGGTGGCCGAGGTGGCCGAGGTGTGCCGGGCCGCCGGGGTGCCGCTGCTGGTGGACGCGGCGCAGTCGCTGGGCTGGGGGCCGGTCGGGGGCGACTGGTCGCTGCTGACGGCCAGCGCGCACAAGTGGGGCGGGCCCTCGGGGGTCGGGCTGCTCGCCGTCCGCAAGGGGGTGCGGTTCGCCGCCCAAGGGCCGGTGGACGAGCGGGAGTCGGGCCGGGCGCCCGGTTTCGAGAACATCCCGGGCATCGTGGCGGCCGTGGCCTCGCTGCGCGCGGTACGGGCCGAGGCGGCCCGGGAGGCGGTACGGCTGCGGGAGCTGACGGAGCGGATCCGGGCCCGGGTGCCGGAGCTGGTGCCGGACGTGGAGGTGGTCGGCGACGCCGGGCGCCGGCTGCCCGGGATCGTCACCTTCTCCTGCCTCTACGTCGACGGCGAGGCCCTGCTGCACGAGCTGGACCGGGCCGGCTTCTCGGTCTCCTCCGGCTCCTCGTGCACGTCCGGCACACTGACGCCCAGCCATGTGCTGAGGGCGATGGGGGTGCTGAGCGAGGGCAACGTCCGGGTGTCGCTGCCGCCCGGCACGGCGGAGGAGGACGTGGAGCGGTTCCTTCAGGTGCTGCCGGGGGCGGTGGCGGGCGTCCGGGAGAAGCTGGGCGCACCGGCCCCGGCGACGGCCGTCCGGGCGGCGGAGCTGGTCGTCGACTCCCTCGGCAAGCGCTGCCCGATCCCGGTCATCGAACTGGCGAAGGTGTTCGGCGGGGTCCCGGTGGGCGGGCTCGTACGGGTCCTGTCGGACGACGAGGCCGCCCGCCTGGACATCTCGGCGTGGTGCCAGATGCGGGGGCAGGAGTACGTGGGCGAGGAACCGGCGGAGCGGGGTACGGCGTACCTGGTCCGCCGGGTGAGCTGAACGCCCGGGAGACCTCAGGCGAGGTGGGTCCGGACTTCCTCCCCCGCCTCGTCGCCGTACGCCTTCACGAACCGCTCCATGAAGTGGGTCCGCCGCAGCTGGTACTCCTGCGTCCCCACGGTCTCGATGACCAGCGTGGCGAGCATGCAGCCGATCTGCGCCGCGCGCTCCAGCGAGACGCCCCAGGCCAGGCCGGACAGGAACCCGGCGCGGAAGGCGTCGCCGACGCCCGTGGGGTCGGCCTTGCGGTCCTCCTCGGGGACGCCGACCTCGATCGGGTCCGCGCCGGTCCGCTCGATGCGCACGCCCCGCGAGCCGAGGGTGGTGACCCGGTGGCCGACCTTGGAGAGGATCTCCGCGTCGCTCCAGCCGGTCTTGGACTCGATGAGCCCCTTCTCGTACTCGTTGGAGAAGAGGTAGGTCGCGCCCTCCAGCAGTATCCGGATCTCCTCGCCCTCCATGCGGGCGATCTGCTGGGAGAAGTCGGCGGCGAACGGGATGTTCCGGGAGCGGCACTCCTCGGTGTGGCGGAGCATCGCCTCGGGGTCGTCGGCGCCGATGAGGACCAGGTCGAGGCCGCCGACGCGGTCCGCGACGGTCTTCAGCTCGATGAGGCGGGCCTCGCTCATCGCGCCGGTGTAGAAGGAGCCGATCTGGTTGTGGTCGGCGTCGGTGGTGCACACGAAGCGGGCGGTGTGCAGGGTCTCGGAGATGCGGACCGAGTCGGTGTCCACACCGTGCCGGTCGAGCCAGGCCCGGTATTCGTCGAAGTCGAAGCCGGCGGCGCCGACCAGGATCGGGCGGGTGCCGAGCTGGCCCATGCCGAAGGCGATGTTGGCGGCGACGCCACCGCGGCGGACGTCGAGGTTGTCGACCAGGAAGGAGAGCGAAACCGTGTGCAGCTGGTCCGCGACGAACTGGTCGGCGAAGCGGCCGGGGAAGGTCATGAGGTGGTCGGTGGCGATGGAGCCGGTGACTGCGATGCGCACGACGGGGATTCTCCTGGGGAGGCTGGGTTGACAGTTCACGCTACCGGTTCGGCCGCCCTCGCTGAAGCTGACGAAACTACCCGATAGTAGATCTTTCTTCGCGGCCCGTGCCGTGCGTACGGTGCGCTCATGACGAACCCCGAGGTCCACTTCTCCGCCCCGGCCGAGCCCGACGGCGGCCTCGCCTCCCTGTGGGGCGACTGCGCCCGGATGGTTCCGCACTGGGCGGCCCCGGAGCGGGCCGAGTCCCGTCCGGTGTCCCCGTCCCGCATCCACGGGGTGTCCGTGCCGGCGCGGTCCGCCCGGCTGCTGGACGCGATGTCGGACTACGGCGACTGACCCGGGGCGAGGGCCCGGGAACCGCGCGCCGCCGTTCCGCGTCCCATCGCCGTCCCCCGCGCGGGGGGCGCGGGACACGACCAGCGAGGAGCGATGCGGTGAACACCGAGCACCCTGACAGCGCCCCGGAGCGCCACGGGACCGGGCGGACGAGGCGGCGCCCCACCGCGCTCGTCGTCTCCGTCGCCACCGCCGCCGTGCTGCTCGTCGGCGGCGCCGGGGCCTACCTGGGGGCCGGCGGCCAGGGCGAGTCCACGGACGACCCGGCCGCGCCCGCGGGGGCCCGTACTCCCCCGCCGCTCGTCCTGGACGGCTGGACCGGTTCCGGCACGGGCACCGGTTCCGGTTCCGGTTCCGGTTCCGGTTCCGGCGGTATCGCGCCCGGCGAGCCCGACCCGTCCGGCGCCCGGTACGTGGCCGCCGGGGAGCTGCCGGAGGGACCCGGCTCGGCACCGGTGTACGAGCCGGGGGCCGAGGTCGGCCGGGAGCGGGTGGCACGCCTGGCGCGGGCGCTCGGCATGGACGGGACCCCGGTGGCCGGGGGACGGAGCTGGCGGGTCGGCGGCCAGGACGGCTTCGGGCCTTCCCTGACGGTGCGTCGGGACGCCCCGGGCGGCTGGACGTACAGCCGGTACGCGCCCGGCACCGACGACTGCCGCAAGGTGACCGTCTGCTCCCCGGACCCGGGCACCCCGGCCGGCGGTCCGGTGAGCGTGGCCGACGCCGAGCGGGCGGCGAAGCCGGTGCTGGAGGCGGCCGGACTGGAGGGCGCGCGGACCGACGCGAGCCGGGTGACGGGCGGCGGGCGGGTGGTGACCGCCGACCCGGTGGTGGGCGGGCTGCCCACGTACGGCTGGACGACCGGCCTGACCGTCGGCCGCGGGGGCGAGTTGCTCGCCGGTCACGGAGTGCTGGCGGCGCCGGTGAAGGGGGACACGTATCCGGTGCTGGGCGCGGCGCGCGTGCTGGAGCTGATGAACGGGACGGCCGGGGGCGGCCACCGGGCGGGGATCGGCGGGTGCGCGAGCCCGGTGCCGCTGAAGGACCGGCTGGAGGAGCCGTGCGGAGCGTCCACGGGGGTGCCGAAGCGGACGCGGGGGACGGTCACCGTGGACGAGGCGGTGTTCGGGCTGGCCGCGCACTCCGTGGGCGGGCGGCAGACTCTGGTGCCGTCCTGGCTGTTCCGGGTGCGGGGGGCCGGTGGGGGCGAGGCGGTCACGGTGACGTATCCGGCGGTCGACCCGGCGTACCTGGCGTCCGCGTCCGTCTCCTCCGCGCCGGCGCCGTCCGGGAAGAGCGGGAGCGGGCCGGTGACCTCGTACTCGGCGGACGGGCGGAGGCTGAGCGTGCGGTTCGCGGGCGGGGTGTGCGCCGACCACCGGGTCTCGGCGCGGGAGAGCGGCGACCGGGTGACGGTGACGGTCACCGAGAGGGCTTGGCCGGACCGGATGTGCGTGATGATCGCCAAGGAGCACGTGCGGACCGTGACGCTGGACGCACCGCTGAACGGGCGGACGGTGACCGGCGCGGACGGCCGGGAGATCCCCGAGGCGGCTTCCTGACGGACGAAGGTCCTCCGGTTCCCGGAAGGTCCACCGGTTCCCGACGGACGAAGGCGGCGGCCCCCGTGGAGGGGACCGCCGCCTTCACCGTCCGGTGTCGGCTCGGCTCAGCTGAAGGAGTCGCCGCAGGCGCAGGAGCCGGTCGCGTTCGGGTTGTCGATCGTGAAGCCCTGCTTCTCGATCGTGTCCACGAAGTCGACGGTGGCGCCGCCCAGGTACGGAGCGCTCATGCGGTCCGTGACGACCTTGACCCCGCCGAAGTCCTTCACGACGTCGCCGTCGAGCGAGCGCTCGTCGAAGAAGAGCTGGTAGCGCAGGCCGGAGCAGCCGCCGGGCTGGACGGCGACGCGCAGCGCGAGGTCGTCGCGGCCTTCCTGGTCGAGCAGGGCCTTGACCTTGGCCGCGGCGGCGTCGGTCAGGATGATGCCGTCGGTGACGGTGGTGGTCTCGTCCGATACGGACATCTACATCTCTCCCGGGTTGTACGGAGACTGCTTGCCGACGAGTGCAACCGGCGCTTCCGCGGATTCATTCCGGGCCGGGCAATCGCGTTGTCGCGTTTCCTGTCGCTTCCTCATGCTCGCACATGGCCCGCCGGTGGGACAGCGGCCCGGAGAGGCGCCCCGGCGGGATTCACGTCACATCGACGCTATGGCCATCGTCAAAGTGACATGAACCGGTTATGATAGATAGCGTCAGTTAGACGAAAAGTAGAAAGGGTGCGTGTCGTGACCACCGCCCAGACCCCGGAGCTCGACGTGCAGCCGAGTCCGCTCGCCCTGCTGCTGCTCGGCCGCGAGGCCGACCCGAAGAGCGAGCGGGGCGTCGAGTGTCCCGGCGACCTGCCGTCGCCGTCCGACCCCGACCTGGTCGCACGCGCCCGCGCGGCCAAGGAGAAGCTCGGCGACAAGGTCTTCGTGCTCGGCCACCACTACCAGCGCGACGAGGTCATCCAGTTCGCCGATGTCACGGGTGACTCCTTCAAGCTGGCCCGGGACGCCGCCGCGCGCCCGGAGGCCGAGTACATCGTCTTCTGCGGTGTGCACTTCATGGCCGAGTCGGCGGACATCCTGACGTCCGACGACCAGAAGGTGGTCCTGCCCGACCTGGCCGCCGGCTGCTCCATGGCGGACATGGCGACCGCCGAGCAGGTCGCCGAGTGCTGGGACGTGCTCACCGAGGCCGGGATCGCCGAGCAGGTCGTCCCGGTCTCGTACATGAACTCCTCCGCCGACATCAAGGCCTTCACCGGCAAGCACGGCGGCACGATCTGCACCTCGTCCAACGCCAAGCGGGCGCTGGACTGGGCGTTCGAGCAGGGGGAGAAGGTGCTCTTCCTGCCGGACCAGCACCTGGGGCGCAACACCGCCGTCCGGGACATGGGGATGTCCCTGGACGACTGCGTGGTCTACAACCCGCACAAGCCGAACGGCGGCCTGACCGCCGACGAGCTGCGGGCCGCGAAGATGATCCTGTGGCGCGGCCACTGCTCGGTGCACGGCCGGTTCAGCCTGGAGTCGGTCAACGACGTGCGCGCCCGCATCCCCGGGGTGAACGTCCTGGTCCACCCGGAGTGCCGGCACGAGGTCGTGGCGGCGGCGGACTACGTCGGCTCGACCGAGTACATCATCAAGGCCCTGGAGGCCGCCCCGGCCGGTTCCAAGTGGGCCATCGGCACCGAGCTGAACCTGGTCCGGCGGCTGGCGAACCGGTTCGCGCCCGAGGGCAAGGAGATCGTCTTCCTCGACCGCACGGTCTGCTTCTGCTCGACCATGAACCGCATCGACCTGCCCCACCTGGTCTGGGCGCTGGAGTCCCTGGCCGAGGGCAACCTGGTCAACCGGATCGAGGTCGACAAGGAGACGGAGACGTTCGCCAAGCTGGCGCTGGAGCGGATGCTGGCGCTGCCGTAGCCTCCGGCCGTCCGTACGCGGAAAGGGGGGCCGCGCCTTCGGGTGCGGCCCCCCTTCACTGTCGTGGCTCAGACCCCGGCCGGCTCCGGCGTCCGCTCCGTGTCCGGCCGCCGCTTCGCCGCCCGGTACACGCGGGTGGAGATCAGTCCGTCCTCGGACGGACCAGCCCCGACTCGTAGGCGATGACCACCAGCTGCGCCCGGTCCCGCGCGCCCAGCTTGGCCATGGCCCGGTTGACGTGCGTCTTCACCGTCAGCGGGCTGACCGCCAGGCGCTCGGCGATCTCGTCGTTGGAGTGCCCGCCGGCCACTTGGACGAGGACCTCCCGCTCCCGGCCGGTGAGGGCGGCGAGCCGCTCGGCGCGGGCGGGGTCGGGCACGGCGCCGGTGTCGCCCTGGGCGAGGAAGCGGGCGATCAGGCCCTTGGTGGCGGCCGGTGAGAGCAGGGCCTCCCCGGCGGCCGCGACGCGGATGGCGGTCAGCAGCTCCTCCGGCTCGCTGCCCTTGCCGAGGAAGCCGGAGGCGCCGGCGCGCAGCGCCTGGACCACGTAGTCGTCCACCTCGAAGGTGGTCAGGATGACCACGCGGACCCGGTCCAGGGTGGGGTCGGCGCCGATCTGCCGGGTGGCGGCGAGGCCGTCGGTGCCGGGCATCCGGATGTCCATCAGGACGACGTCGGGGGCGTGCTCGCGGGCCAGCCGGACCGCCTCCGCGCCGTCGGACGCCTCCCCCACCACCTCCATGCCGGGCTCGGAGTCGACCAGCACCCGGAACGCGCTGCGCAGCAGCGCCTGGTCGTCGGCGAGCAGGACACGGATGGTCATGCGGGCTCCCCCTGGGCGGTCGTCGGGTGGACCGGCAGGATCGCATGGACGCGGAAGCCGCCGCCGGGGCGGGGTCCGGTGGTCAGGGTGCCGCCGAGGGCGGTGACCCGCTCGCGCATGCCGAGCAGCCCGTGCCCGCCGCCGTCCTCGGGCGCGCCGGGCCCGCCCGCCCCGTCGTCCAGCACGGTGACCTCCAGGTGGGGTCCGACGCGGACGACGCTCACCTCGGCCCGGGCCGCGGGACCGGCGTGTTTGCGCACGTTGGTCAGCGCCTCCTGCACGATCCGGTAGGCGGCCAGGTCTACGGCGGCGGGCAGTTCGCCGGGCCGGTCGGTGCGGGCCACCTCCACCGGCAGGCCGGCGCTGCGGAAGGTGGCCGCCAGCTCCGCCAGGCGGCTCAGGCCGGGGGCGGGCTCGGTGGGCGCCTCGGGGTCGTCGGACTGGCGCAGCAGGCCGACGGTGGCGCGCAGTTCGTTCAGCGCGCTGCGGCCGGCCTCGCGGACGTGGGCGAGGGCCTCCTTGGCCTGGTCGGGCCGCTTGTCCATGACGTGGGCGGCGACCCCGGCCTGGACGTTCACCAGGGCGATGTGGTGGGCGACGACGTCGTGCAGGTCGCGGGCGATGCGCAGGCGTTCCTCGGCGACCCTTCGGCGGGCCTCCTCCTCCCGGGTGCGTTCGGCGCGTTCGGCGCGGTCGCGGATGGCCTGCACGACCGCGCGGCGGCTGCGCACGGCGTCCCCGGCGGTGGCGCCGATGCCGGTCCAGGCGAGCACGCCCAGGTTCTCCTGGGCGTACCAGGGCAGCGGGCCGGCGAGCATGGCGGCGGCCGTCAGCACGGTCATGGTGAGCAGGCCGAGCCGCCAGGTGGTGGGGCGGTCGGTGGTCGCGGCGACGGTGTACAGGGCGACGACGGCGGACATCGCGACCGGGGCGCGCGGGTCGCCGGTGACGCACTCGACCACGGCGAGCGTGCCGGTGACGGCGAGTACGGCGCGGGGCCGGCGGCGGCGGAAGACCAGCGCGACGGCGCCGAGCAGCATCAGCAGGAGGCTGAGGGTGTCCGGGGTGCGCACGCCCCAGGTGACGCCGTGCCCGTCCTTCGGCACCACGAAGGAGCCGGCGACCATGCACACCAGGACGCCGGCGGCCAGGGCGGCGTCCAGGGCGAGGGGGTGGGCCTTCAGACCGCTCCAGGCGCGTTCGAGAGTGCTCACCCAGGAACAGTACGGCGCCCCTCGGGCCGCGTGACCCGGGCCGGAGGACGCCGGGTCGCCCGATCGGGTGATCACCGGGTGAACGCCCGTTCCGGCGCTCGGCTCCTTCGGCACTCTGAGGTCACACGTGACCGGCGAGACGCATGAGGACGGGTGAGAGCCATGGTGACCAAGGCCGAACGCGACTACTTCCAGACGCTGTTCCGGCAGCTCGACGCCGACGGGGACGGGAAGATCGCGCAGGTGGACCTCGACCAGCTGGTGCAGACGACGCTGCTGCGGTCCGGCGCCGCCCCGGGCAGCGAGCGCTGGCGGCGGGTCACCGGCCTGAGCAACCGGCTCTGGGACGGACTGCGCGCCGGGGTGGACGCCGACCAGGACGGCACGGTCTCGGCCCGCGAGTTCGTCACCGCCTACCGCCGCCCCGAGTTCCTGGAGCGGACCGCCATCCCCTTCGAGGTCGCCGTGCTGGAGATGTCCGACGAGGACGGCGACGGCAGGGTCTCGGTGGCCGAGTGGCTGGCGTGGCAGCAGGCCAAGGGGCAGCCCGTGCACGAGGCCCTGGCGGAGTTCTCGGAGATCGACGCCGACGGTGACGGGTACCTCGCCAGGAGCGAGTACGTCCTGCACCTGGAGACGCGGTACAAGTCCTAGTCCGGGGGGCCGGGCCCGGTCAGCCCGGGATGAGGCCCTCGTCGGTCAGGAGCTCCCGGACCTCTTCCAGGGTCGCGTCGGACGACGGCAGGATCAGGCCCGACGGTTCCAGCGCGGCGTCCGGGAGCGGAGCGCCGAGGCGGCGGACGGCGTCCAGCAGTGCGGTGAGCGTGCGGCGGAAGCCGTCCTCGTCGCCGCTCTCCATCTCGGCGAGCAGGTCGTCGTCCAGCCTGTTCAGTTCGGCGAGGTGGGTGTCGTCCACCCGCACCTGGCCCTCCCCCATGATCCGTACGATCATGTCGGCCTCCTCGGCTCGGGCCCCGGCGCCCGGCTACTGCTTGTCGAAGCGCGGGGTGTCCTGCGGCTGCTGCTGGGACTGCCCCTGACCGGCGCCGCCGCCCTCGATGGCCTGCTGCGGGGCGCCTCCGGCCAGCTCGGCCTTCATGCGCTGCAGTTCCAGCTCTACATCCGTACCACCGGAGAGCCGGTCCAGCTCGGCCTGGATGTCGTCCTTGTGCATGCCGGAGGGGTCGTCCAGGGCGCCGGAGGCGAGCAGCTCGTCGATGGCGCCGGCCCGGGCCTGCATCTGGGCGGTCTTGTCCTCGGCGCGCTGGATGGCGAGGCCGACGTCGCCCATCTCCTCGGAGATGCCGGAGAACGCCTCGCCGATGCGGGTCTGGGCCTGGGCGGCGGTGTAGGTGGCCTTGAGGGTCTCCTTCTTCGTGCGGAAGGCGTCCACCTTGGCCTGGAGGCGCTGGGCCGCAAGGGTCAGCTTCTCCTCCTCGCCCTGGAGGGTGGCGTGCTGCGACTCCAGGTCGGTGACCTGCTGCTGGAGCGCGGCCTTGCGGGACAGCGCCTCGCGGGCCAGGTCCTCCCGGCCGAGCGCGAGCGCCTTGCGGCCCTGGTCCTCCAGCTTGGCGGACTGCTGCTGGAGCTGGCCGAGCTGGAGCTCCAGGCGCTTGCGGCTGGTCGCCACGTCGGCGACGCCGCGCCGCACCTTCTGCAGCAGCTCCAGCTGCTTCTGGTACGAGTAGTCGAGGGTCTCGCGCGGGTCCTCGGCCCGGTCCAGGGCCTTGTTCGCCTTCGCGCGGAAGATCATCCCCATACGCTTCATGACACCGCTCATGGGCTTCGCGCGCCCCCTTCTGACGGACTCCAGCTCACCGATCCTGCGACAAGACCCACAGTACGGGCCCTGTCTCCATTACCGCACTGTTCGCGGGGCGATGCGCTCCTCCCCGAGAACGACTGCGGACCGCTCCGCTCCCGCTCAAGGAGTAGGCGACCCCACTCCCCGGTCCACCGCCGCCCGCTCCGTGTCCCCCTCTGTCCTTTTCGGACGAGCGGCGTTGCCGGATCGTTCCCCACCGGGCTGGGTCCATGCCGGTGCAGCCCTTACCCTTGGGATTTGTGTTCCGTAGCCGTGCCAAGGAAGAGAAGGCCCCCGCCACCAAGGCGGCGGTGACCGACTCCAAGCAGCCCCGTGACCCGCAGGCCCCCAAGGGCAGGCCCACGCCCAAGCGCAGTGAGGCCCGTACCCAGCGCCGCAGCGTCGCCCATACGCCGACGAACCGCAAGGAGGCCGCGAAGCGCCAGCGCGAGGAGCGGCGGCAGGCCCTGGAGCGGCAGCGCCAGGCGCTCGCCAACGGGGACGAGCGCTATCTGCCCGCCCGGGACAAGGGTCCGGTCCGCCGGTTCGCCCGGGACTGGGTCGACTCGCGGTTCAACGTGGCGGAGTTCTTCCTGCCGCTCGCCGTGATCATCCTGGTGCTGAGCGTGGTGCGGGTCGGGGCGATCCAGAGCCTGGCGCTGCTGCTGTGGCTGATCGTGATCGTGCTGATCGTGCTGGACGCGGCGGTGAGCGGCTTCCGGCTGAAGAAGCGGCTCGCGGAGCGCTTCCCGGACGAGAACACCCGCGGCGCGGTCGCCTACGCGCTGATGCGGTCCCTCCAGATGCGCCGGCTGCGCCTGCCGAAGCCGCGGGTCAAGCGCGGAGAGCGGCCCTGAGCGCCGACTCGTTCACCGGGGGCGCGTCCCCGGCCCGGCCGCACGAGCTGGGCGGGCTGCGCGACCTCGTGTCCCAGGAGCTGGTGACCCGGCAGCTGGACGAACAGATAGCCGGGCGGTTCCCGGTCGGGCGGCGGCTGCGGGTGCTCGACGTGGGGATGGGCCAGGGCGCGCAGGCGCTGCGGCTGGCCCGGCTGGGCCACGAGGTGACCGGGGTCGAACGGGACCCCAGGATGATCGCCGCCGCCCGCGCGAACCTGGCCCGGGAGCCGGAGGGCATCCGGCAGCGGGTGCGGCTGGTGCAGGGCGACGGCCGGGACACCGGGGTGCACTTCCTGCCCGGCGGCTTCGACGTGGTGCTGTGCCACGCCGTACTGATGTACGTGGAGGACCCCGATCCGCTGGTGGCGGGCCTGGCCCGGATGCTGGCCCCCGGCGGACTGCTCTCCCTCCTGGTCCGCAACGGCGACGCGCTCGCCATGCGGCCGGGTCTCGGCGGTGACTGGGCGGGCGCCCTGGCCGCCTTCGACACCACCACCTACCGCAACCGGCTGGGCCTGGACGTGCGCGCCGACCGGCTGTCCGCGCTGACCGCCACGCTCGCCGGGATCGCCGCCCCCCTGCAGGCCTGGTACGGCGTCCGGGTCTTCACGGACACGGCGGCGCACAACGCGGCGCTGCCCCAGGACCTGCCGACGCTGCTCGCGGTCGAGGAGCGGGCCGGGCGCACGGACCCCTACCGCGGGGTGGCGGCGCTGCTGCATCTGTGCGGGGTACGGGGCTGAGCCCGTTCGGGGCAAGCGCGCGGGACGGATGATCACCCTGCGGTGACACTCGGGACATGGACGCTTCCCGTATCCGCGCGCGTTCCCCCCGTACCGCCGTCTTCGCCGCCGCGCTGGCGTGCTGCGCGGCGCTCGCCACCGGCTGTACCACCGCCGCCGCCCCGGCCGGGCGGGACGTCCCGGCGAGCCCCGGGGCGGCCGTGCCGATGGCCGCGGACGATCTGCAGAGCCGGTACCTGCGCGTCATCAAGGAGGCGCTGCCCTCGGTCGTGCAGATCCAGGCGAGCCGGGACCTGGGCTCCGGGGTGGTGTACGACGGCGACGGGCACATCGTCACCAACGCGCACGTGGTGGGCTCGGAGACGACGTTCCAGGTGACCACGGCCAACAGCGAGGAGCCGCTCACCGCGCGCCTGGTCTACTCCTACCCCGAGCAGGACCTCGCCGTGATCCGGCTGGAGAAGGTGCCGGACGGGCTGCGGCCGGCGGTGTTCGGGGACTCCGGGAAGGTGGCGGTGGGCCAGATCGTGCTGGCCATGGGATCGCCGCTGGGGCTGTCGTCCAGCGTGACCCAGGGCATCGTCTCGGCGACCGGGCGGACCGTCAGCGAGGGTGACTCGGGCGGCGGCACGGGCGCGACCATCGCCAACATGGTGCAGACCTCGGCCGCGATCAACCCGGGCAACAGCGGCGGCGCCCTGGTCGACCTGGACGGGCGGGTGATCGGCATCCCGACGCTGGCGGCGGTCGACCAGAGCCTCGGCGGCGGCGCGGCGCCGGGCATCGGGTTCGCCATCCCGGCGACGATGGTGAAGACGGTCGCCGACCAGATCGTCAAGGAGGGCAAGGTCGTCGACTCCGGGCGGGCGGCCCTCGACATCACCGCGCGGACCGTCGTCGACGACCGCTACCAGCCGGTCGGGGTGGCGGTGGTCAGCGCCCGGGCGGGCGGCGCCGCCGACCGGGCGGGGCTCGGGCCCGGTGACATCATCACCAGGCTGGGCAGCCGGCGGATCACCACCGTCACCTCGCTCGCCGAGGCGCTGGCCACGGCCCGGCCGGGCCGGCGGACGACGGTGACGTTCCTGCGGGACGGCGACGAGCGCACGGCGCAGGTGACACTGGGCGAGCAGTGAGGAGAGCGGGCCCCTCCGGGAGAGCGAGGCTTTCCAGGAGAGCGGGCCCCTCCCCACCGCCCGTGCCGGTCCGTCAGGCCTGGGCGTCGGCGTGCAGGCTCATCGGCCCGTAGATCTCGGTCCCCTCCTCGAACAGCCGCACCTGGTCGGCCCCGCCCTCCAGCAGCGCCTTCCAGTTCTCGCCGATCCAGGACTCGGCATCGCCCTGCGTGGTGAACTCCTCGGGCCGGACGGCGGGCTCGACCTCCGTCCCGTCGGCCTTCTCGAACCGCCACGTCCATGCCGTCATACAGGCCTCCTTTGATCCAACACCTGCTGGCAGCCTAGCCGGAAGCGCAAGACCCACCGGGAGGGGCGAAAATCGGTCCGTGGAAATCACTCTGCTCGGTACCGGTGCCCCCGCGGGACTGCCTCGCCCCGACTGCTCCTGCGCCGTCTGCGCCACCGCGCTCGGGCCGGACGCGCGGGCCGCGACCGCGGTGCTCGTGGACGACGCGCTGCTGCTCGACCTCACGCCGGGCGCGGCGTTCGCCGCGGCGCGCGCCGGGCATTCCCTGGGCGGGGTACGGCAGGTGCTGCTGTCGCATCCGCACGACGGCCCGGCGGTGGAGGTGCCGGCCGGGCTGCCGCAGCCCGGCCGGGTCCCGGACGGCCGGGAGCTGGCGCTGCTGACGGGGCATCGGGTGCGGGCGGTGGCGATGGACGCGGGCGGCACCGGGTACGCGGTGACCGGGCCGGAGGGGCAGCGGCTGCTGTACCTGCCGCCGGGCGCGGCACCGGCCGGACTGGAACAGGCCACCGCGCAGTCCTACGACATGGTCCTCGCGGACGTCGTGGGCCGCCCGGACGCGCTCGCCCGGCTCCGGGCGGTGGGCTCGGCGGGCCCCACGACGGACGTGGTCGCCGTCCACCTGGACCACGACGTGCCGGCCGGCCCGGAGCTGCGGCGCCGGCTCGCGGCGGCCGGGGCGCGGGCGGTGCCGGACGGTACGACGCTGGTGGTCGGGGCGTACGAGGAGGTGCCGGACGTGCCGCGCCGGACGCTGGTGCTGGGCGGCGCCCGCTCGGGCAAGTCGGTGGAGGCGGAGCGGCGGCTGGAGACGTTCCCGGACGTGCTGTACGTGGCGACGGGCGGCACGCGCGCCGGGGACACCGAGTGGGCGGCACGGGTGGCCGCGCACCGGGAGCGGCGGCCGGGGTCGTGGCGTACGGCGGAGACGACCGACCTGGTGCCGCTGCTGGCCGAGGACGGGCCGCCGGTGCTGATCGACTGCCTGTCGCTGTGGCTGACGGACGCGATGGACGCCGTGGGGGCGTGGGACGACGCGGAGTGGGCGGGCGGGGGCGAGAAGCTGCTGCGGGAGCGCGTACGGGAGCTGACCGACGCGGTGCGCGCCACCCGGCGGACCGTGGTCGCGGTGTCCAACGAGGTCGGCTCGGGCATCGTCCCCGCGACCCCCTCCGGCCGCCGCTACCGCGACGAACTCGGCCGCGTGAACACGGCGTTCGCGAACGAGTGCGAACAGGTGGTGCTGGTGGTGGCGGGCCAGGCGGTGGTGCTGCGGGGGTGAGCGGCCACGGCGCACCCGCGGCCGGCGACGCGCCGCGGTTACCCTCTCCCCTTCCGCACCACCACCCGGTAGGCGTTGGAGAACCGGGTCCGCCGGAACAGCGGTGCGCCCCCGTGATCCAGGGCCGAGGCCAGCGCCGTCACCGGCGTGGCGGCCAGGTGGAGCAAGGGGTGGGCGTGGGCCAGGGACAGGGCGACGGCCGCCGACAGGTCGTAGGGGATGTGCGGGGCCGCGCGGTCCACGACGAGGATCGCGCAGCCCAGCCCGGCCAGCTCCGCGCACAGGTTGGCGCGCGGCACCAGGTGCAGATGGCGCGGCTGCCCGTAGGGGAGCCACCACCGGCCCAGCAGCGCGGCGAACACGCACGCCGGGTCCGGGACGTCGACGACCAGATGGCCGCCGGGACGCAGCACGGCCAGCGCGGCGCGGAGTTCGGCGCGCGGGTCGGGAGTGTGCTCCAGGTGGTGGAACATGGTGACCACGTCGTAGCGGGCACGCAGCCGGGCCGCCGTCCCGGGCGTCGTCAGATAGCCGCGGTGCGCCTCCTCCACCCGGCCCTCCAGCAGCGCCTGTTCGACCCGCGCCGTGGGGTCGAGCCCGTCGAAGCTCGTGTACGGGAAGAACTCCTTCGCCGCCTCGGGGAAGCGGGCGTGCCCGGTGCCGACGTCCAGCCAGCTCTCCGGTTCGCCGAGTGCCGACAGGCGCCAGGCGGTGGCCCGGTGCCGGCGCCGGACCGCGCGGGCGGACAGCACCCGGGCGGCGAACTCCTCCAGTTGCCGCTCGTAGAAGTCCCGGTGGAAGAAGGCGAGTCCCTCCGCGCTGAGCCGGGGGTTCTGGAAGGCGTGGCCGCAGTCGCCGCAGGCGTCGACGGTGAACGTGCCGGCCCGGTGGCGCAGCGGGTCGGGGGCGCGCAGCCGGGTGCGCAGGCGCCGGGAGCCGCACCAGGGGCAGTCCTCGCGGCGCGGCTCCTGGAAGGGGTCGTGGGGGGTGGTGAACTGCGGGGTGAGGGGCGAGGTCGGCATGGGCGGCTCCCTGTGCGACATTCCGCGGCAAAGCGGAACGTATGGGATGCCGATCCGAGGTGCAAAGACCCCGTGGGGGTGAGGTGGCGATGTGGCGCGGAGCGGTGCGCGGCCGGGCGGTACTGTTCGGCGAATGAGCAGCCTTAATCTGGACGACTTCACCGATCTGATCGAGCGCCCGGACGGGGGCGTACGCCGTGACGCCGAGACCCGGCGGGAGCGCCAGATCGTGCCGCCCGGGGCGCTGGGCCGCCTCGACGAGCTGGGCGAGTGGCTGGCCGCCGCGCGGGGCGAGGTGCCGGTGCGGCCGGTCGAGCGGCCGCGGGTGGTGCTCTTCGCCGGTGACCACGGCGTCGCCGGGCTGGGCGTCTCCGCGCGGCCGGCGGGCGGCGCGGAGCGGCTGGTGCGGGCGGTGCTGGAGGGCGCGAGCCCCGTCTCGGTGCTCGCCCGCCGGCTGGAGGTGCCGGTACGGGTCGTGGACATGGCGCTGGACTGCCCGCCGGACGCCTTCCCGCCGGACGTGGCGCGGCACCGGGTGCGGCGCGGCAGCGGCCGTATCGACATCGAGGACGCGCTCACCCTGGAGGAGGCGGAGGCCGCGCTGCGGGCCGGGGTCGCGGTCGCCGACGAGGAGGCCGACTCGGGCACCGATCTAGTGGTGCTCGGCGATGTGAGCGTGGGCGGGACCACGCCGGCGGCGGTGCTGATCGCCGCGCTGTGCGGCACGGACGCGTCCGTGGTGACCGGGCGCGGCGGGCTCGCGATCGACGACCTGACGTGGATGCGCAAGTGCGCGGCGATCCGGGACGCGCTCCGGCGGGCCCGGCCGGTGCTCGGCGACCAGCTCCAGTTGCTGGCGGCCGTGGGCGGGGCGGATCTGGCGGCGATGACCGGGTTCCTGCTGCAGTGCGCGGTGCGCAGGCTGCCGGTGATCCTCGACGGGGTCGTGGCCACCGCGTGCGCGCTGGTCGCCCAGCGGATCGCCTTCCGGGCGCCGGACTGGTGGCTGGCCGGGCACGCGAGCGGGGAGCCGGGGCAGGCCAAGGCGCTGGACCGGATGGCCCTGGAGCCGCTGCTGGAGCACGGGGTGAAGGTCGGCGAGGGCGTGGGCGCGCTGCTGGCGCTGCCGCTGGTGCGGGCCGCCGCCGCGCTGGCCGCGGAGCTGCCCGAGAAGGAGCCGGCGGAGGAGACCGCCGAGGAGCCGGTGGACGAGACGGCGAAGAAGGAACAGTCCGTGGACTGATGGCACAAGGCGGAGGAAAAGTGCGATTTGCAGCAATTACGCACTTATGATCCTCGCTTATGAAAGATGCCCGCATTGCCGTGCCGCGGCGGCTGAGGGCGCGGTGGGCCGCCGGGGCCTCCCGGCGGGCCGCCGCGTGCGCCGTCTGGTATCTGCGGACCGTCGCGTTCGTCAACTTCCTCAGCGCGGTGTGGGTCTCGCTCGGCCAGGACGTGCGCCGGCACAACCAGGACGACCTCTTCACGCCGTACCTGCTCACGGCCGGCTTCGCCTCCGGTGTCCTCACCGCCTTCCTGGCCATCACCATGCGCCGCCGCAAACGGGCCGCGTGGATCCTGAACCTGGTGACGAGCGGGCTCTTCCTGGCCCTGTTCGCGTTCGCCATGACCTTCCCGGAGATCCGCCGGTACGCCCAGAACTGGGTCTCCCTGGCACTGACGGCCGCCTTCGTGGGCGCGCTGCTCATCGGCCGCCGGGAGTTCTACGCCAAGGGCGACCGCGCCAACCCCCGGCTCGCGGCGACCGTGGCCGTCGGTGGCGGCCTGGCCGCGAGCCTGCTGGCCGGACTGCTGGTGACGGTCACCAACCAGGCGCCGGACGCGGCCCGCTCGACGTTCCCCGAGCGCTGGTACTACGGCACCCTGCGGCTGGTGTCGGTGGCGGCCGAGGAGTCCCGCTTCCCCGGACTCGACCCGCCCAACTGGGCGAACGTGGCCGTCAACGTGCTCAGCACCGCCCTGCTCCTCGCCGTGCTGTACGCCGCCTTCCGCTCCCGGCGCGCCGTCGACCCGCTCACCGAGGACGACGAGAAGCGGCTGCGGGAACTGCTGGAGCGGCACGGTGACCGGGACTCGCTCGGCTACTTCGCGCTGCGCCGGGAGAAGAGCGTGGTGTGGTCCCCGACCGGGAAGGCCGCCGTCGCCTACCGCGTCGTCGGCGGGGTGAGCCTGGCGTCCGGTGATCCGCTCGGGGACCCGGAGGCCTGGCCGGGGGCGATCGCGCCGTGGCTGGCCGAGGCGCGATCGCACGGGTGGATCCCGGCGGTGATGGGCGCGAGCGAGGAGGCCGGCACGGTCTACGCCCGGCACGGCCTGGACGCGCTGGAACTCGGCGACGAGGCGGTCGTGGAGGTCGCCGAGTTCACGCTGGAGGGGCGGGCCATGCGCACCGTCCGGCAGGCGTACAACCGGGTGCGGCGGGCCGGGTACCGGGTGCGCGTGCGGCGCCACGAGGACATCCCGGCGCCCGAGATGGCGTACCTCGTGGAGCGCGCCGATCACTGGCGGGACGGCGCGACCGAACGCGGCTTCAGCATGGCGCTGGGGCGGCTCGGGGACCCCCGCGACGGCCGGTGCGTGATGCTGGAGTGCGTGGACGCCGAGGGGCGGCTGCGGGCGCTGCTGTCCTTCGTGCCGTGGGGCCCGCACGGGCTGTCGCTGGACCTCATGCGGCGGGAACGGGACGTCGACGGCCACGCCAACGGGCTGACGGAGTTCATGGTCATCGAGCTGCTGCGGCGCGCCCGCGAGATCGGGATCACGCGGGTCTCGCTCAACTTCGCGATGTTCCGCTCGGTCTTCGAACGTGGCGCGCGCCTCGGTGCCGGACCGGTGCTGAGGCTGTGGCGGTCGCTGCTCGGCTTCTTCTCCCGCTGGTGGCAGATCGAGTCGCTGTACCGCGCCAACGCCAAGTACCGGCCCGGCTGGGAACCGCGGTTCCTGCTCTTCGAGAAGACCGCGGACCTGCCGCGCATCGGCCTCGCCTCCGCCCGCGCGGAGGGGTTCCTGGAGGCGCCGGGGCCGCCCGGGTGGCCGCGCCGGGGACGGCTGCGGAACGCACCGACGACCGTACGGGGATGAGGAGCACATGAGGAGAACGCTCGCCCGCTGGGCCCGGGCCGAGTGGGGCCCGCTGTACGCCGCCGTGCGCGACGCCGCGCGCCGGCGGGGGCCGGCCGCGCTGCCGCTGACCGCGGCCGCGGTGGGCCTGACGGGGTTCCTCCACTACGCGCAGCACCAGCCGTGGGGGTACGCGCTGGTGCGGGACCTGGGTGCGGTACGGGCCGACGACCCGCTGGGGACGGCCCTGCTGCGCACCCCGCTGTCGCTGTTCGTGCCCGCGCCGGACCTGCCGGTGTGGGGGGCGCTGGCGCAGATCCTGCTGGTGTTCGGGATCGCGGAGCTGTGCCTGGGGCGGTGGCGGACGCTGGCCATCGCCTACGCCGCCACGCTCGCCGGGACCCTGTACGCGCGCCTCGGCGTCACCCTCGGCGCGCACGCCCCGTTCGGGCTGCCGTGGACCGACGCCCAGGTGGTGGACACCGGCCCGTCGGCGGCGGTGGTGGGACTCGCGGTGTACGTGGGCTGGCGGTACGGCGCCTACGCGACGGCGGGCGCGGTGACCCTGGCGATGGTCGCCGAGGTGCTGCTGAAGGAGAACCTGGCGGGCAAGGAGCACCTGGCCGCGCTCACCGCGGTGGGCCTGCTGTGCCTGCTGACGGCACTACGGGACCGCCCCCCGGCCCGCCCCCGCCCGCACCGGCCCCCGCCCGGCTGGACCGGCCGGCACCCGGGCACCCCGCCGGTCCGCACCTGAGACCGGCCCCGGACCCGCCACCGGAAGCCCGGACCCTCCGGAAGCCCGGACAAGCGGGAGGGCCGGACAGGCGGGAAGCCGGGGGCCCGGAACCGCCCGGTACCCTGCGCCGGTGGTCACGTCCTCCGCCTCGTCGCCCCCTTCCCCCGCGGCCTCCGCCTCCGACGGGCTGCGGTTCGCCTTCGGCACGCTCACCGTGCTGCCCGTGCGGGTGCGCCGGTGGGACCGGGTGGCGGCGCGCGGCGGGATGCTGTGCGCGCCGGTGGCCGGGCTGGTCGTCGGCGGCTGCGCGGCCGGGCTCGGCCTGCTGCTGCTCCTGCTCGGCGCCGGCGCGCCGCTCGCCGCCGTCGCCTCGGTCGCCGTACCCGCCGCGCTGACCCGCGGGCTGCACCTGGACGGGCTGGCCGACACCGCCGACGGGCTGGGCAGCGGCAAAGGCGCCGAGGACGCGCTGCGCATCATGAAGCAGTCGGACATCGGGCCGTTCGGAGTACTCACCCTCGTCCTGGTGCTGCTGGCCCAGGTGGCCGTACTGGCCCAGCTCTACGGCGGCTCCTGGGCGCGGGGCGCCCTGGCGGCCGTGGTCTCGGCGGTCACGGCCCGGCTGGCGCTCACCCTGGCCGCCCGGGCCGGGGTGCCGGCCGCCCGCCCGGAGGGGCTCGGGGCGGCCGTCGCCGGGGTGGTGCCGGGGCCCGCCGCGCTGGGCACCGCGGCCCTGGTGACGGCGGCGGCCGGGGCGGCGGGCGCCTGCCTCGGCGGGTACGACGGCGTGCGCACCGCCCTCGCGGCGGCCGCCGGACTCGCCGTCGCCGAGCTGCTGCTGCGGCGGTGTGTGCGCCGGTTCGGCGGGGTCACCGGCGACGTGTTCGGCGCGCTCGCGGAGACCGCGGCGACGACCGCGCTCGTGGTGCTGTCGCTGGGCCGCTAGCGTGCGTCGGGGAGCCCCGGCCGGACGCGACGCCACACGCGGGTGAACACCCGAAGGAATGATCGACCGCACCCACGCGCGTAGTCTCGTCCCGGGTGTTCGCCGGCAGGGTGAAGGCCCCGGTTGCCACCTGTCCCCAGGCCTGGACCTAGGGTCGGCTGTCGGGCCCGGTCGACCCACCCCATTTCGGCCACTGCAACTTCACATCGGAAGCGAGAACTCACCACCGTGACTGCTCTGACTCTCAGCACCGCCGCGGCGCCCGGCCTGCGGGCCGACGCGATCGTGATCGGTGTCGCCAAGGGCGCCCAGGGGCCCGTCGTCGCGCCGGGCGCCGAGGCCGTGGACAAGGCGTACGACGGCAAGCTGGCCGGCGTCCTGGAGACCCTCGGCGCCTCGGGTGCCGAGGGCGAGCTGACGAAGCTGCCCGCGCCGGCCGGCTTCAAGGCCCCGCTCGTGGTGGCGGTGGGCCTGGGCGCGGAGCCCGCGGACGGCGACGCCGGCTACGACGCCGAGGCGCTGCGCAAGGCCGCCGGTGTGGCCGCCCGCGCGCTCTCCGGGGCCAAGAAGGCCGCGTTCGCGCTGCCCGTCGACGGCCCCGGCGCGCTCGGCGCCATCGGCGAGGGCGTCCTGCTCGGCGCCTACTCCTTCGACGTCTACAAGGGCGGCGCCCAGGACGCGAAGAACGCCAGGGCCAAGAACGGCAAGGCGCCGCTGGCCGAGGCCGCGCTGCTTGGCGGCAAGCCGCGCGACGCCGCCCACAAGGGCGCGCTGGCCCGCGCGGTCGCGGTCTCCGAGGAGCTGAACCGCGCCCGCGACCTGGTCAACATGCCGCCGAACGACCTCACCCCCGCCGCCTTCGCCGCGCTCGCGCAGACCGCGGCCAAGGAGCACGGCATCAAGGTGCAGGTGCTCGACGACAAGGCGCTGGCCAAGGGCGGCTACGGCGGCATCCTCGGCGTCGGCGGCGGCTCGGCGGCCACCCCGCGCCTGGTCAAGCTGTCGTACAAGCACCCGAAGGCGGACAAGCACCTGGCCTTCGTCGGCAAGGGCATCACCTACGACTCGGGCGGCATCTCGCTGAAGCCGGCCGGGCACAACGAGACGATGAAGTGCGACATGAGCGGTGCCGCCGCCGTGTTCGCCGCGGTCGTCGCCGCCGCCCGGCTCGGCCTGGAGGTCGAGGTCACCGGCTGGCTGGCGCTGGCCGAGAACATGCCGTCCGGGTCCGCCGTCCGCCCGGGCGACGTGCTGCGCATGTACAGCGGCAAGACGGTCGAGGTGCTCAACACCGACGCCGAGGGCCGGCTGGTGCTCGCCGACGCGCTGTGGGCGGCCTCGCAGGAGAACCCGGACGCGATCGTGGACGTCGCCACGCTGACCGGCGCGATGATGCTGGCGCTGGGCACCCGGACGTTCGGGGTCATGGCCAACGACGACGCGTTCCGCACCGCGGTGCACGAGGCGGCCGAGGAGGTCGGCGAGCCGGCCTGGCCGATGCCGCTGCCGGAGCACCTGCGCAAGGGCATGGACTCGCAGGTGGCCGACATCGCGAACATGGGCGAGCGCTGGGGCGGCGGGCTGGTGGCCGGCCTGTTCCTGCGCGAGTTCGTGGGCGAGGGCATCGCCTGGGCGCACCTGGACATCGCCGGGCCGGCGTTCAACGAGGGCGGCCCGTTCGGGTACACCCCGAAGGGCGGCACGGGTTCGGCGGTGCGCACGCTGGTCCGGCTGGCCGAGCTCACGGCCGAGGGCGACCTCGGCTGAGGCCGTCCGAGAGGCTCGTCCGGTGTGACGTCCGGCGGCTTGTGGGGCGTGGGGGGCCCGCGGTGCGGCTCCCCCCGCCCCCTTCGGGCGCCGAACGTGGGACGTCTCACACACCGGCCCGGCGTCTCGATCCCGTCCGACAAGTGCAAAGATGGAGCCCGGCAGGACAGGGCCCCCACCGAAGGGCCGAAGCATCAAGCGGCCGGACACCAGCCGCCTGCCGGTCATCGCCGACCGGCGCACGGCGCACATGCATGGAGGACGTGACGTGGCGAACGACGCCAGCACCGTTTTCGACCTAGTGATCCTCGGCGGTGGTAGCGGTGGTTACGCCGCGGCCCTGCGCGGGGCTCAGCTGGGCCTGGACGTCGCCCTGATCGAGAAGGACAAGGTCGGCGGCACCTGCCTGCACAAGGGTTGCATCCCCACCAAGGCTCTGCTGCACGCGGGCGAGGTCGCCGACCAGGCCCGCGAGAGCGAGCAGTTCGGCGTCAAGGCCGCCTTCGAGGGCATCGACGTCCCGGCCGTCCACAAGTACAAGGACGAGGTCATCTCGGGCCTGTACAAGGGTCTGCAGGGTCTGATCGCCTCCCGCAAGGTGACGTACATCGAGGGCGAGGGCCGCCTGTCCTCCCCCACCTCCGTCGACGTCAACGGCCAGCGCGTCCAGGGCCGCCACATCCTGCTGGCGACCGGCTCCGTGCCGAAGTCCCTGCCGGGCCTGGAGATCGACGGCAACCGCATCATCTCCTCCGACCACGCCCTGGTCCTGGACCGCGTGCCGAAGTCCGCCATCATCCTGGGCGGCGGTGTCATCGGCGTCGAGTTCGCCTCGGCGTGGAAGTCCTTCGGTGCCGACGTCACGGTCATCGAGGGCATGAAGCACCTCGTCCCGGTCGAGGACGAGAACTCCTCCAAGCTTCTCGAGCGCGCCTTCCGCAAGCGCGGCATCAAGTTCAACCTGGGCACGTTCTTCCAGAAGGCCGAGTACACCCAGGACGGTGTGAAGGTCACGCTGGCGGACGGCAAGGAGTTCGAGGCCGAGCTGCTGCTCGTCGCCGTCGGCCGCGGCCCGGTCTCCCAGGGCCTCGGCTACGAGGAGCAGGGCGTCGCGATGGACCGCGGCTACGTGCTCGTCGACGAGTACATGCGCACCAACGTCCCGACCATCTCCGCCGTCGGTGACCTTGTCCCGACCCTCCAGCTCGCGCACGTCGGCTTCGCCGAGGGCATCCTGGTGGCGGAGCGCCTGGCCGGTCTGAAGGTCGTTCCGATCGACTACGACGGTGTTCCGCGGGTGACGTACTGCCACCCGGAGGTCGCCTCCGTCGGCATCACGGAGGCCAAGGCCAAGGAGGTCTACGGCGCGGACAAGGTCGTCTCCATCAAGTTCCCGCTCGGCGGCAACGGCAAGAGCCGGATCCTGAAGACCGCGGGCGAGATCAAGCTCGTCCAGGTCAAGGACGGCGCCGTGGTGGGCGTCCACATGGTGGGCGACCGCATGGGCGAGCAGGTCGGCGAGGCGCAGCTGATCTACAACTGGGAGGCGCTGCCGTCCGAGGTGGCCCAGCTCATCCACGCCCACCCGACGCAGAACGAGGCGCTCGGCGAGGCCCACCTGGCCCTGGCCGGCAAGCCCCTCCACATGCACGACTGACGCCTTCCGTCTTCGGGCGCGACGACCACAGACTTCCGCAATTCGTTAGGAGCAACCGAAACCATGGCGGTTTCCGTAACCCTTCCGGCGCTCGGCGAGAGCGTCACCGAGGGCACTGTCACCCGCTGGCTGAAGGCCGAGGGCGAGCGCGTCGAGGCCGACGAGCCGCTGCTCGAGGTCTCGACCGACAAGGTCGACACCGAGATCCCCGCCCCCGCCTCGGGCATCCTGGCCTCCATCAAGGTGGCCGAG
This sequence comes from Streptomyces sp. SudanB182_2057, assembly GCF_964272715.1. Lineage (NCBI taxonomy): Bacteria > Bacillati > Actinomycetota > Actinomycetes > Kitasatosporales > Streptomycetaceae > Streptomyces > Streptomyces sp. SudanB182_2057. Next base: position 5,955,441 of record NZ_OZ186798.1, on the reverse strand, counting down.
GACGAGACGGTCGAGGTCGGCGCCGAGCTGGCCCTCATCGACGACGGCACGGGTGCGCCCGCCGCCGCTCCGGCCCCGGCCGCCGAGGCCGCCGAGGCCCCCGCCGCCGAGCCCGCCCCCGCCCCCGCCCCGGCCGCCGAGGCTCCGGCTCCGGCGCCCGCCGCCGAGGCCGCTCCGGCCGCTCCGGCCGGTGGCGCGCAGGGCACCGACGTGGTCCTGCCCGCGCTGGGCGAGTCCGTCACCGAGGGCACCGTGACCCGCTGGCTGAAGTCGGTCGGCGAGACCGTCGAGGCCGACGAGCCGCTGCTCGAGGTCTCCACGGACAAGGTCGACACCGAGATCCCCGCCCCCGCCTCCGGTGTGCTGCTGGAGATCGTGGTCGGCGAGGACGAGACGGCCGAGGTCGGCGCCAAGCTCGCCGTCATCGGTGCCCCGGGTGCCGCTCCGGCCCCCGCCGCCGAGGCCGCCCCGGCCGCCCCCGAGGCCGCTCCGGCTCCGGCTCCTGCTCCGGCTCCGGCCGCTGCCCCGGCGCCCGCCCCGGCCCCGGCTCCGGCTCCGGCTCCGGCCCCCGCCGCTCCGGCCCCCGCCGCTGCCGCCCCGGCTCCGGCGCCCGCCCCGGCTCCGGCTCCGGTCACCCCGGCCACCGCGCCGACCTCGCCGACCGCCACCCAGGCGACCGACGAGGGCGCGTACGTGACCCCGCTGGTGCGCAAGCTCGCCGCCGAGAACGGCGTCGACCTGGCCACCGTCAAGGGCACGGGCGTCGGCGGCCGGATCCGCAAGCAGGACGTCCTCGCCGCCGCCGAGGCCGCGAAGGCCGCCGCCGCTGCCCCGGCCCCCGCCGCGGCCGCCCCGGCCGCCGCCGCGAAGAAGGCCCCGGCGCTGGAGGCCTCCCCGCTGCGCGGCCAGACCGTCAAGATGCCCCGCATCCGCAAGGTCATCGGCGACAACATGGTCAAGGCGCTGCACGAGCAGGCGCAGCTGTCGTCGGTCGTCGAGGTCGACGTCACCCGCCTGATGAAGCTGCGCGCCCGGGCGAAGGACTCCTTCGCGGCCCGCGAGGGCGTCAAGCTCTCCCCGATGCCGTTCTTCGTCAAGGCCGCCGCGCAGGCACTGAAGGCCCACCCGGTCATCAACGCCAAGATCAACGAGGCCGAGGGGACCATCACCTACTTCGACACCGAGAACGTCGGTATCGCGGTGGACTCCGAGAAGGGCCTGATGACCCCGGTCATCAAGAACGCCGGCGACCTGAACATCGCGGGCATCGCCAAGGCCACGGCGGAGCTGGCCGGCAAGGTCCGGGCGAGCAAGATCACCCCGGACGAGCTGTCCGGCGCGACCTTCACCATCTCCAACACCGGTTCGCGCGGCGCGCTGTTCGACACGATCATCGTGCCGCCGGGCCAGGTCGCGATCCTCGGCATCGGTGCCACGGTCAAGCGTCCGGCCGTCATCGAGACCGAGGAGGGCACGGTCATCGGCGTCCGCGACATGACCTACCTGACCCTCTCCTACGACCACCGTCTGGTCGACGGCGCCGACGCGGCCCGTTACCTGACCGCGGTCAAGGCGATCCTGGAGGCGGGCGAGTTCGAGGTCGAGCTCGGCCTCTGAGCGGCTCTCGGGCCGAGGCCCGAAACGACGTAGAGCTGGGGCTCTGACCCCATCGCGCCTGATCAGGCGTACGAACGCCCCGTCCGGAGCTTGTTCCGGGCGGGGTGTTCGTGTTTGTCCGGGTACCCAGCGTGTAAGGCTCGTCTCACCTGCGTCGAAGCGCCCCCGCGCGCCCTTCCCGCGCAGCGAACCCGCCGTATTGTCTAAGCGTCAAAGCCCCCGGGGGCCGCAGGACGGCCCCTCCCTAAGGAGCCGTCATGACCGCGCCCGTCGTCCACTCGCTGCGCGAGCAGATCCGCGAGCACATCGTGGAGGGAATCGTCAGCGGGCGCTGGCAGCCGGGCGAGCGGATCGTGGAGCGGCGGATCGCGACCGAGCTGGAGGTCAGCCAGACCCCGGTGCGGGAGGCGCTGCGCGAGCTGGAGTCGCTGCGGCTGATCGAGTCGGCCCCGAACAAGGGCGTGCGCGTCCGCAATCTGACGGCGGCCGACCTGGAGGAGAGCTACCCGGTCCGGGCGGGCCTGGAGGCGATCGCCGCCGAGCTGGCGGCGGAGCGGCTCGCGGAGGACTGCTCGGCGCTGGAGCCGCACGTCGCGGCCCTGTACGAGGCCGACCGGAAGGCGGACGGCACGGCCCAGGTGCGGCACACGGTCGGCTTCCACCGGGAGCTGGTGCGGGCCGCGCACAACTCGGTGCTGCTGCACACGTGGGAAGGGCTGGGCATCGAGGTGTTCACGGCGCTGTCGATCCGCTGGCTGGGCACGGTCCAGCAGTCGTACGCGGAGGAGCACGAGGAGCTGGTGCAGGCGTTCCAGCGCCGGGATCCGCGGATCGCGGAGCTCGTGAAGGCGCATGTGCTGGGGTGCGCGCCGCGCGCCTGACCCAGCCGAGCATACCCCCGCTCACCTGCGAAAACCCCCCTCCAAGGCGGCACCGGGTGCCCATTTCGAAGGCACCGGGTGCCTACTTTCTCGGATTCGAGACTTTTTCCCCCTCAACCCTTTGATCGATCATCGATCAGAGGGTTACAGTCGCCGACGGACTTCCACCGAAGTCCACTGCCCTGTCCTGCCAAAGACCTAGGGCACCCCCGAACCCTTGACGATGAGGGAACCCCCTTCGACTGAGGAAGGCGGCGACATGACCGACCCCAACGCCATCCAGCCGAGCGCGCTCGACCAGCTCCCGGACCGCGACCCGGAGGAGACCGCCGAATGGCAGGCCTCCCTGGACGCCGTGGCCAGGGAGGCCGGACCGCACCGCGCCGCGTACCTGATGCGTCGCACGCTGGAGCGCGCCGAGGCGGGCGGCATCGCGCTGCCGAAGCTCCTCGAGACCGACTACGTCAACACCATCCCCACCTCCGCGGAGCCGGCCCTGCCCGGTGACCCGGAGATGGAGGCCCGGATCACCGCGTGGAACCGCTGGAACGCGGCGGCCATGGTGACCCGGGGCAGCAAGCACGGCGTCGGCGGCCACATCGCGACCTTCGCCTCCGCCGCCTGGCTGTACGAGACCGGCTTCAACCACTTCTTCAAGGGCAAGGAGGGGGACGGCTCCGGCGACCAGCTGTACATCCAGGGCCACGCCTCCCCCGGCATCTACGCCCGCGCCTTCCTCGACGGCCGCCTGAACGAGGCGCACCTCGACAACTTCCGCCAGGAGGCCGGCGGCAACGGCCTGCCGTCCTACCCGCACCCGCGCCGGCTGCCCTGGCTGTGGGAGTTCCCGACGGTCTCCATGGGCCTCGGCCCGCTGTCGGCGATCTACCAGGCGCGGTTCAACCGCTACCTGACCAACCGCGGCATCAAGGACGTCTCCGCCTCCCACGTCTGGGCCTTCCTCGGCGACGGCGAGATGGACGAGCCGGAGTCCACGGCCGCCCTCGCGCTGGCCGCCCGTGAGGAGCTGGACAACCTCACCTTCGTCATCAACTGCAACCTCCAGCGCCTGGACGGCCCGGTCCGCGCCAACTTCAAGATCGTGCAGGAGCTGGAGGCCCAGTTCCGCGGCGCCGGCTGGAACGTGATCAAGACGCTGTGGGGCTCGGCCTGGGACGAGCTGTTCGCCCTGGACACCACGGGCGCGCTGGTCCGCCGGCTGCGCGAGGTGCCGGACGCGCAGGTCCAGACGTACCAGACCCGCGACGCCGCCTACATCCGCGAGGACTTCTTCGGCAAGGACCCGGCGCTGGCCGAGATGGCCAAGCTGCTGAGCGACGACAAGATCCTCGAGTGCTTCCACCTCTCGCGCGGTGGCCACGAGGCGAGCAAGGTCTACGCCGCGTACAAGGCCGCCGTCGAGCACAAGGGCGCGCCGACCGTGATCCTGGCCCAGACGGTCAAGGGCCACACCCTGGGCGAGGGCTTCGCGTCGAAGAACGCCAACCACCAGATGAAGAAGCTGACGGTGGACGAGTTCAAGGCGATGCGCGACCGGCTCGGCCTGCCGATCAAGGACAGCGACTTCGTCGACGGCGTGGTGCCCTACGGCCACCCGGGCGCCGACTCCCCGGAGGTGCGCTACCTCCAGGAGCGCCGCGCGGCCCTCGGCGGCCCGGCCCCGGCCCGCCGTACCCAGCCGCTGCCCGCGCTGCCGGCCCCGGCGGAGAAGGCGTTCGCCTCCTTCGACAAGGGCTCCGGCTCCCAGAACGTGGCCACCACGATGGCGTTCGTCCGCCTGGTCAAGGACCTGGTCCGCGACAAGGAGACGGGCAAGCGCTGGGTGCCGATCGTCCCGGACGAGGCGCGCACCTTCGGCATGGAGAGCCTCTTCCCGTCCCTGGGCATCTACTCGCCCAAGGGCCAGACGTACGAGCCGGTCGACCGTGACCAGCTGATGTACTACAAGGAGGCCAAGAACGGCCAGATCCTCAACGAGGGGATCACCGAGGCCGGCTCGATGGCCGACTTCATCGCCGCTTCGTCGTCGTACGCGACGCACGGCGAGGCGATGATCCCGTTCTACATCTTCTACTCGATGTTCGGCTGGCAGCGCACGGCCGACCAGATGTGGCAGCTCGGCGACCAGCTCGGCCGCGGCTTCCTGGTCGGCGCGACGGCGGGCCGTACGACCCTGACGGGCGAGGGCCTCCAGCACGCCGACGGCCACTCCCCGGTGATCGCCGCGACCAACCCGGCCGCGCTGACGTACGACCCCGCGTTCGCCTACGAGATCGCGGTGATCGTCCGTGAGGGTCTGCGCCGGATGTACGGCGAGGCCAAGCCGGGCGAGGACCAGAACGTCTTCTACTACCTGACGGTCTACAACGAGCCGCTGCCGCAGCCGGCCAAGCCGCAGGGCCTCGGCATCGACGAGGGCATCGTCAAGGGCCTGTACCGCTTCAACACGGCCGAGTCCGCGGGCATCACCGTGGCGGCGGGCGCCCCGCGCATCCAGCTGCTGGGCTCCGGCACGGCGATCCACTGGGCCCTCAAGGCGCAGAAGCTGCTGGCCGAGGAGTGGGGCGTGGCCTCGGACGTGTGGTCCGCGACCTCCTGGACCGAGCTGCGCCGGGACGCGCTGGAGGCCGACGCGGCGCTGCTGCGCGGCGAGGACCGGGTGCCGTACGTCCGCCAGGCGCTCCAGGGCGCCGAGGGTCCGGTGCTCGCGGTGTCCGACTACATGCGCCAGGTCCCGGACCAGATCGCGCAGTGGGTCGAGCAGGACTGGTCCTCGCTGGGCGCCGACGGCTTCGGCCTGTCGGACACCCGTGAGGCCGCCCGCCGCCACTTCGGCGTCGACGCCGAGTCGATCGTCGTGGCCGCCCTGTCCCAGCTCGCCCGCCGCGGCGAGATCAAGGCGACGGCGGTCAAGGAGGCCCGGGAGAAGTACGGGCTGTAACAAACCGGTCGGATGAGCAGGCCCCCGCTTCGGCGGGGGCCTGTTGGCATGATGGGCGCATGCGCGCGGCCCGGCTCATCAAGATGGTTCTGCTTCTCCAGTCGCGGCCCGTCATGACCGCCGCCGAGCTGGCCCGGGAGCTGGAGGTGTCGGAGCGGACGGTGACGCGGGACGCCCAGGCGCTCTCCGAGGCGGGGGTGCCGGTGTACGCCGACCGGGGGCGGGCCGGGGGGTACCGGCTGGTCGGGGGGTACCGGACGCGGCTGACCGGGCTGGCCCGCGGCGAGGCCGAGGCGCTGTTCCTGAGCGGGGTGCCGGGGGCGCTGCGGGAGATGGGCCTGGCGGACACCGCCTCGGCGGCCCGGCTGAAGGTCTCCGCGGCCCTGCTGCCCTCGCTGCGGGACGCCCCGGACACCGCCGCGCAGCGCTTCCACCTGGACGCGCCCGCCTGGTTCCGGGAGCCCGAGACGCCCGCGCCGCTGCCGGTGCTCGCCGAGGCGGTGTGGGACGACGGCCGGGTCCTCGCCCGTTACCGGCGCGCGGAGGACACGGTGGAGCGGCGGCTGGAACCGTACGGGCTCGTGCTGAAGGCCGGTGTCTGGTACCTGTGCGCGCGGGTGGCCACGAACGGCTCCTTCCGGACGTACCGGATCGACCGGTTCACCGCCGTGGACCCGCTCGGCGAGCGGTTCGACCGCGATCCGGAGTTCGATCTGCCGGGTTTCTGGGCGGAGCAGGCCGAGCGGTTCGCCCGGTCGATCCTGCGGGCCGAGGTCGTCGTACGGCTCTCTCCGGAAGGGCTGCGCAGGCTGCCGCACGCCGTGGACCCGCTCGCCGCGCGGACGGCCCTCGCGGAGCCGGGCGCGCCGGACGCGGCGGGCCGGGTGACGGTGACGCTGCCCGTGGAGTCGGAGGAGGTCGCGTACGAGCAGCTGACGGCGCTCGGGCCGGAGGCCGAGGTGCTGGCCCCGGCCGCGCTGCGCGAGCGGTTCGCGGCGGACGCGGCCCGCGCCGCCGCCTTGTACCACCCCGGGGACGGCTGAGCATCCGGGCCGTACTCCGGGTGCGTGCCACCGGGTCAGGGCCGATGCTGGTGGCGTGATGGACGAGACGGAGTTCTGGGAGCTGATCGACTCCAGCCGCGGGGCCGCCGAGGGGGACCCCGAGGAACAGGCCGACCTGCTCGTGGAGCGCCTGCTGCGGCTGGACCCGGAGCAGGTGCTGGACTTCGCCCGCCACTTCGAGGCCCGCTACAACCGCGCCTACCGCTGGGACCTGTGGGGTGCCGCCTGGCTGCTGCTGGACGGGTGCAGCGACGACGCGTTCGACTACTTCCGGTGCTGGCTGATCGGGCAGGGCCGGGAGGTGTTCGAGGGGGCCCTGCACGACCCGGACGCGCTGGCCGGGCTGCTGGGCGAGTTCGACGAGGAGATCGACGGCGACGGCGAGGAGCTGGGGTACGCGGCGGACGAGGCGTACGAGCGGCTGACCGGCACCGTCGCCCCCGAGCTGGGCCTCGCCCCGCCCCCGGCCGAGCCGGCGGGCACGCCGCTGGACCTGGAGGACGACCGGGTGCTCGCCGAGCGGTTCCCCCGGCTGTGGGAGCGGTTCAGGACATGACGGCCTCACGGCTGTTCCTCGGGTGTCCCGCCTCCGGTCGGCTCGGCCCGCCCGGGGCCGGGGCTGCTGCCGGCTTGGGCACTGGCGCTGGCGCTGGGCGCGACCGTGGGGCGCGGGGAGGTGCGCGGGCCGTGCGTCTTGGGGGGCGGCGTCGCGGCCGGCTCGCGGGGTGGCGCGGTGACCGGCTTCCGGTGGGGCGTCGCGGCCGGGCGGCCCTGGAGTTGGGCGGCCCGTTCCCGGATGGCCGGGAGGCGGGCGGTCAGGGCCGCGCCGGGGCAGCTGGTGTGGAATCCGGCGTCGTGCCCGGCGAGGGCGGGCAGGGTGGCGGTGGCGCCCGACCGGTAGCGGCTCTGGCCGCTGCTGGAGACCAGCCGGGCCCGGCCGCGCGGGTCGATGTCGGCGAGCCCGAGCTTCCAGGCCGCGAGGGCGGCAATGGCCTCGGTCATGGCCCGGGGCACGGGGACGCCCGCGGTGAAGGTGCCGAGGGCGGCGATCCCGGCGGTGCGGTGGTTGAAGCCCTGGGAGTGGGCGCCGGTGACGGGCCGGTCGACGCCTCCGGCCCGGCCCTCGTAGATGGTGCCGCAGCGGTCGACGAGGAAGTTGTAGCCGATGTCGTCCCAGTGCCGGGCGCCGGTCTGGCCGGCGTACAGGCCCCGGATGATGCGCGGCGCGTCGGCGCAGGCGTAGTCGTTGGGCGAGTCGGTGTGGTGCAGGAAGACGGCCACCACCTTGTCGTCGTAGCGCGGGGGCGGCTGGGTGTGCCCGGTGACGCGGTCCAGCCAGGCGGAGCGCGGCACGATGCGCGGCCGGGCGGCCCGGTGCCCGGCGGGCGGCCGGGCTCCGGCGGCGGGGCGGTCGGGGCGGGAGGCGGCGCGCTCGGCGCCGCGGGCGCACAGGACCAGCGCGCCGACGGCGAGCAGCCCGGGCAGGCAGCCGAGCAGCACCAGCAGCGCCCCGGGTATCCGCCGTGCGGTGCGGGGACTCCCCGCGGCGGCCCGTGCCGGGGCCTGCGGGGCTCTTCGGAGGACACGCATGATCCCACTGTCAAGCCGCCGGGCCGTACCCGCGCCGCGCGCTCTGCCACCTGGCGGAACCTTCGTCCCGGTCCGGGTCACTTCCGGGGGACGGGAAAGGCGGCTGCCGTGAACGTGCTGGACCTGCTGCTCGCTGTGGTGACCGTCTGCTCCGCGGTGTCGGGATACCGGCGCGGGCTGGTGGCCGGGTGCGTCTCGCTGGCCGGGTTCGCGGGCGGCGCGGCCGTCGGGATGTGGCTGCTGCCGTGGGCGACGGGCCAGGTGCGGGGTTCGGCGGCGGTCACCGCGCTCGCCGCGCTGACGCTGCTGGTGCCGGCGGTGCTGGGGCGCGGGCTGGCGGGCCGGGCGGCGCGGCGGCTGCGCGGGCGGATGGACCGGGGCCCGCTGCGGGCGGCGGACGGCGTCGGGGGCGCGGCGGCGCACTCGGTCGCGGTGCTGGTGGTGGCGGGGATGGTGGCGGGCGTGCTGGGCGCGGCCCCGGCCCCGGCGCTGACGGCGGAGGTACGGGAGTCGACGCTGCTGAGCGCGGTGCGGCAGCGGATGCCCGAGGCCACGCCCGCCTGGTTCGCGCGGGCCACGTCCGCGCTGTCCGGGGCGGGCTTCCCCCGGGTGCCCGGCCCGTACGGGTCCGAGCCGGCAATCCCGGCGGCCCGGCCGGAGAGCGACGGTGTCGCCCCGGCCGCGACCCGGGCGGCCCGGCGCAGCACGGTCAAGATCGAGGGGTTCGCGGGCGCCGAGGGCCGCGAGGGCAGCGGGTTCGTCTACGCGTCCCGGCGGGTGCTGACCAACGCCCACGTGGTGGCCGGCATCGACCGGCCCGGCGTGCGGGTCGGCGGGGCCGGGCGGACGTACCCGGCCCGGGTGGTGCTGTTCGACCCGGGCCGGGACGTGGCGGTGCTGTACGTGCCCGGGCTGCGCGCCCCGGCGCTGCGGTTCGCCCCGGACGCCGGGCGCGGGGACCCGGCGGTGGTGGCGGGCTACCCGGAGGCCGGCGGCCTGGACCTGCGGGCGGCGACGGTCACGGACCGGGTGCGGGCGGTCGGCCCGGACATCTACGACGAGCGCACGGTCACCCGGGACGTGTACGCGATCCGTTCCGAGGTCCTGCCGGGCAACTCCGGGGGCCCGCTGCTGACCCGGGACGGCCGGGTGCTCGGGATGATCTTCGCCCGGTCCGCCTCGGACGCGGGGACGGGGTACGTGCTGACGGCGGGCGAGCTGACGGGCGTCGCCCGGCGGGCGGCCACGGCGACGGCGCGGGTGGACACCGGGGAACTGGTCGCCGCGTAGCGCCGCCGCCGGGGCCCGGTGGCGCCCGGGTTCACAGGGACCGGCCCATGCACACGTCGTCGACGTAGCGGCCGTCGAGGTGGAACTCCCCCGGCAGCACGCCCTCGACGACGAAGCCCTCGGACTCGTACAGCCTCCGGGCCGGGGTGTTGTGCCCGAGCACCCGCAGGGTCAGCCGGCGGGCGCCGCGCTCGCGGGCGCGGTCGACGGCGGCCCGGATCAGCGCGCGCCCGACGCCCCGGCCGCGCGCCTCGCCGGCGACGGCGATCCCCTGGATCTGCAGGACGTGCGCGTTGGAGGCGAGCGGGGTGGGGTGGGCGAGGCGGACGTAGCCGAGCAGGCGCCCGCCGTCCTCGGCGACGAGGAAGTCCTCCGGGCGGTGCCTGTCGTCGAAGAACGGCGGGTACGGCGGCACCGGCCGGGGCGTGACGGCGTGCAGGGTGGACCAGACGGCCCGGTCGAGGAGGGCCAGTTCCCCCTCGTCACGGGCCTGGGCGGTACGTATGCGGAGCTCGGACATGACGCTCACCCTAGGCCGCGCCGTCCGGGCCTCCAACGGGTTTCCGGGGTGCGGGTGGGGTCATGCTTGGGGCCATGGAACGTCACGTATCGCGGTGGCCGGCGCGTCCGGTCTGATCGGCGGTGCCCTGGTGCGGTCCCTGACCGCCGACGGGCACGAGGTGGTGCGGCTGGTGCGCCGGGCGCCCGAGGGCCCGGACGAGGTCCGCTGGGACCCGGAGCGGGGCCGGGTGGACGCGGTCGGGCTGACCGGGTGCGACGCGGTGGTCAATCTGGCGGCGGCCGGGGTGGGCGACCGGCGCTGGACCCCGGAGTACAAGCGGGTGCTGCGGGACAGCCGGGTGCTGGGCACGGCCGCGCTCGCCGAGGCGGTGGCCTCGCTGCCCGAGCCGCCCCGGGTGTTCGTGAACGGCAGCGCGATCGGTTTCTACGGCGACACCGGCGCGCGGGTGGTGGACGAGGACGCGCCCCCGGGCGACGGCTTCCTGGCCCGGCTGTGCGTGGAGTGGGAGGAGGCGGCGGCGCCCGCCGAGGAGGCCGGGGTGCGGACGGTGTTCCTGCGCACGGGGCTGGTGGTGGCCCGGGGCGGTGGGGCCTGGGGGCGGCTGTTCCCGCTGTTCCGGGCGGGGCTCGGGGGCCGGCTGGGCGACGGGCGGCAGTACTGGTCGTACATCGCGCTGCACGACGAGGTGGCCGCGATCCGGCACCTCATCGACCGGGAGGACCTGTCCGGCCCGTTCAACCTGACCGCCCCGCAGCCGCTGCCGAACCGGGAGATCACCGCGGCGATGGGCCGGGTGCTGCGCCGGCCGGCGGTGTGCGCGGTGCCCGGCGCGGTGCTGCGCGTGGCCCTCGGGGAGATGGCCGGGGATGTGCTGGGCAGTCAGCGGGTGGTGCCGAAGCGGCTGCTGGAGTCGGGCTTCCGGTTCGCGTTCCCCGGCATCGAGGAGGCGATCCGCGCGGCGTGATGAGCCGATTGCAACACGGGCGAACAAAAGTGACCGTATGCGACCTCCATGCGACCGTGCCCTGTTGATGCGCGACTCCTCCTGACCGATCACCGCCCTAACCTCGATCCGAACTCGGGTATCCGTGGCGCCAGTCGGAGGCATGGCTCCTCCACCGGCCGCGTAACCACAGGAGGGGCCTCGTGCTTGAGCCCGCGTACCAGGTGGACGTCGTCATCGTGGGGGCCGGCCTCGCCGGTCTCTCGGCCGCTCACCGGCTGACCAGCGCCGGAATCACCACCGCGGTCCTGGAGGCCGCCCCGTACGTCGGCGGTCGCATGTCGACGGAGAAGGTCGACGGCTTCCGGCTCGACCGCGCCGGACAGCTGCTGTCCACGTCCTACCCCGAACTCCGGCTGACCCCGGGCCTGGCCGAGCTGACCGTGCGCCGCTTCGCGCCGGGCGTGCTGCTGCACCGCGACGGGCGCCTCCAGCGCGCGGGCGCCCCGGCGCTCGGGGGAAGCGCGAGGGGCGCACGGGGCGCACTCCACGCGGTGCGCGCCCTCGCCGGCACGCCCAGGGCCACGGCCGCCCGGGGCACGGCCCTCAGGACCACGGTCCTCGGGAGCACGGCCCTCGGCGGTACGGCCGCCAGGGCCACGGCGGCCCGGGCCACGACCGGCCGGGGCACGACGGTCACGCCCGGCCGGACCGGCGGCGCGCCGGTGGGCGGCGCGGTGGACCAGGCCCGGCTGGGCGCCGCGCTCGGCCGGCTCGCGGCGACCCCCGTCGAGCGCGTCCTGGCCCGCCCCGAGCTGCCCGCCGCCCAGGCGCTGGCCCGGCGCGGGGTGCCGGCCCGCACCATCGACGGCTTCCTGCGCCCGCTGCTGGCCGCGCTGCTGTGCGACCCGGAGCTGACCACGTCCAGCCGGTGCGCCGACCTGGCGCTGCGCGCCTTCGCCAGCGGCCGGCTGTGCGTGCCGGAGGGCGGCGCGGAGGCGCTGCCGGAACTGCTGGCGCGGGCGCTGCCGCCGGGCACGGTGCACACCGGGGTGCGGGTCACCTCGGTGTCCACGACCTCGGTGGCCACCGCCGAGCACGGCGAGATCCGCTGCCGTGCGGTGCTGTTGGCCACCGGCGCGCGGGCCGCGGCGGAGCTGCTGCCCGGGCTGCGGGTGCCGGACTTCCATCCGGTGACGGTGGTCCACCACACCACGGACGAACCCGCGGAGGCCCTCCCGACCGGCGCCTCGCTGCTGCTGGACGCGGACCGGGGCGGGCCGGTGGCGCACACGGCGGTGCTCAGCACCGTGGACCCGAGCCGGGCGCCGGCCGGCCGGGTGCTGATCTCCTCGACCGTGCTGGGCCCGCCGCCGGAGGGCGTCGACACCGCCGTGCGCATCCACCTGGCCCGGCTCTACGGCACCTCCACGCGCCGCTGGGAGACGCTGGCCGTGCACCACACCCCCGAGGCGGTCCCGGCCATGCGCCCCCCGCACGACCCGCGCCGCCCGGTGCGCCTCCTGGCGGGCCTGTACGTCTGCGGCGACCACCGCGACACCAGCACGGTCCAGGGCGCGCTGCACTCCGCCCGCCGGGCGACGTCGGCCATCCTGGCGGACCTGGGCGCGACGGGCTCGATGCACCGCGCGGACCCGGCCCCGGTGCTGCCGAGGGCGGCGTAGCCCCGGCTTCGCGCGGTCCTACCCCAGCGCGGCGACCTTCTCCCGGTAACCGCGCACCGGCGCCGCGTCCCGGTACGGCTCCAGGCGGCGCTCGAAGTCCTTGACGTATTCCACCGCGCGGGCGGACCGCATCTCGGCGGCCTGCCCCGCGGCCTCCGCGGCGAGCGCGCACGCCTGGTCGAGCTCGCCGAGGCCGAGCCGCGCGGTGGCGAGGACGACCCGGCAGAACAGCCGGCTGCGGGCGAAGACGGGCGCCCGCAGCTGGAGGGCGCGCTCGGCGTGCTGCGCGGCGGCCCGGAACTGCTGGAGGTCCCGGTGGCAGTGCGCGAACTCGTCGGCGAGCTGCCCCTCGTCGAAGAACCGGGCCCAGTGCGGCACCTCGTCCCCGGGCCGGGCCGCCTCCAGCGCGCGCTCGGCGCGCACCAGCGCCGCGGTGCACGCCCGCACCTCGCCGAGGACGGCGTGCGCCCGCGCCTCGGAGGCGTGCAGCAGGGACTGGACGACGGGCGGGGCGCCGGTGCCCACGCCCTGCTGGGCGACCCGGGTCAGCTGGACGGCCTCCCTGCCGTGCCCGAGGTAGACGGCCTGGCGGCTCATGGTGACCAGCACGTAGGAGCCGTAGGCCCGGTCGCCGGCGGCCTGGGCGAGCCGCAGGGCCTGGACGAAGTAGCGCTGGGCGAGCCCGTGCGCGGCGATGTCGTACGACGTCCAGCCCGCCAGCCGGGTCAGGTCGGCGGCGGCGCCGAACAGCCGGCGGCCGACCTGCTCGCCGTAGCTGCCGCGGAGCATCGGCTCGCACTCGTGCTCCAGGTAGCGCACCAGCGCCTGCCGGGCGTGGCCGCCGCCGAACCGGTCGTCCAGGGTGCGGAACAGCTCGCCGACCGAGCGCAGCGCGGCGATGTCGCCGGCGGTGACCCGGTGGCCGGGGGCGCGTTCGGCGCTCGCGCGGGCGCGGGCCGCGGCCGCCGCCCCGGGCGGGAGCGGGGGCCTGGCCGCGCCGGGCCGGCCCTGCTGCGGCACCCGGGGCCCCGGCTCGCGGGCCACCCGGTCGTCGGGCTTGCCGATCAGCCAGTCCCGGCTGGGCACGACCAGGCCCGCCGGGGTGAAGGCGATCTTGCGCAGCTCGGCGTGGCTGCCGGAGTCCTTGCGCCACAGGCCGCTGACGATGTCGACGGCCTCCTCCGGGGTGGCCGCGAACTCCAGCCCGGCGTACACCGGCGCACAGGAGTCCAGGCCGAGATCCTGGGCGGTGAGCCGGCGCCCGAGCCGGCGGGTGAAGACCTCGGCGATGAGGGCGGGGGTCGTGCCGCGCGGCTGCTGCCCGCGCAGCCAGCGGGTGACCGATGTCTTGTCGTATCTGAGGTCCAGCCCGTGTTCCAGACCGAGCTGATCGACGCGACGCGCCAGACCCGCGTTGGAGAACCCCGCTTCTGCGATGAGCGCGGCGAGCTGGCGGTTGGGGGTGCGCTGCGCGGGTCGGTCCGTCATCTGCGGTGCGGTCTCCTGCCTTCCGGGCCGGTGGGCGTGCCCGGATTGCCTTTGAGCAGCCCTTATGGCCTCACGAACGGCGCGAATGTAGCGGAGAGTGAGCAGACGATCACACACTTTGCGCCACCTTCATCCGATCGTGTGAGGAATGCCCGCCGGGCTGACGCGCGCGGCCCGGACGTACAGTGGCGTGGGCGCGATACATGTCTGACACACCCATCGCCGAGGGAGGCGCTTGCCGTGAGTGAGTTGCGGTTCGTCCGCAGGGGATTCGGTGCCGATGCCGTCGACTACCAGGAGGCCTGGGACGAGCAGCGCCGGATCCACGCGGCCCGGTTCGCCGACGAGGTCCCCGACACCGTGCTGCTGCTGGAGCACCCCCCGGTGTACACGGCCGGCCGGCGCACCGAGGACAGCGAGCGCCCGCTGGACGGGACCCCGGTCGTCGACGTGGACCGCGGCGGCAAGATCACCTGGCACGGCCCGGGCCAGCTGGTGGGCTACCCGATCCAGAAGCTGCCCCGCCCGGTGGACGTGGTCGCGCACGTACGGCGGCTGGAGGAGGCGCTCATCCGCACCTGCGCCGAGTTCGGCCTGGAGACCACCCGGGTCGAGGGCCGCAGCGGCGTATGGGTGCTCGGCGACCCGGTCGAGCGGCGGCCGGCGCTCGGGGGGCTGTCCCTGGACCTCGACCCGCGCCTGACCGACGAGGAGTTCGACCCCCGCCTCAACGGCCCCGAGTACGCCCCGTCCAACGCGGGCCAGCGGCGCGAGGACCGCAAGATCGCGCAGATCGGCATCCGGGTGGCCAAGGGCGTCACGATGCACGGCTTCTCGTTCAACGTGAACCCGGACATGAAGTGGTTCGACCGCATCATCCCGTGCGGCATCCGCGACGCGGGCGTGGCCTCCCTCGCGGGCGAACTGGGCCGGGACATCACGGTCGAGGAGGTCGTGCCGGTGGTGGAGAGGCACCTCAGGGACGTCCTGGAGAACGCGGACCTCAGGCCCCGGGAGATCGAGAAGGCGTCCGCCTGACCGTCGGCACCGGGAATGCGCCCTGTGGTCGGGAGGTTGGTCTCACCGGCAGGGCGCAATGAGCACGGGCGTACCCTGGTGTACGCCGAAGAATCGAAGTCACAGGGAGCCGACGTGTCCGCAGTCTCACCCGACGGACGCAAGATGCTGCGCCTGGAGGTCCGCAACAGCCAGACCCCCATCGAGCGCAAGCCCGAGTGGATCAAGACCCGGGCGAAAATGGGCCCCGAATACACGAAGATGCAGAACCTCGTGAAGAGCGAGGGCCTGCACACGGTGTGCCAGGAAGCCGGCTGCCCGAACATCTACGAGTGCTGGGAGGACCGCGAGGCGACCTTCCTCATCGGCGGCGACCAGTGCACCCGGCGCTGCGACTTCTGCCAGATCGACACCGGCAAGCCCGAGGCGCTCGACCGCGACGAGCCGCGCCGGGTGGGCGAGTCCGTGGTGACGATGGACCTGAACTACGCCACCATCACCGGCGTGGCCCGCGACGACCTGGCGGACGGCGGCGCCTGGCTGTACGCCGAGACCGTGCGCCAGATCCACGAGCAGACGGCGGACCGCGAGGGCGGCCGGACCAAGGTGGAGCTGCTGGCCCCCGACTTCAACGCGGTGCCCGAGCAGCTGGCGGAGGTGTTCGAGTCCCGTCCCGAGGTCTTCGCGCACAACGTCGAGACGGTCCCCCGGATCTTCAAGCGGATCCGCCCCGGCTTCCGCTACGAGCGCTCCCTGAAGGTCATCACCGAGGCCCGCGACTTCGGCCTGGTCACCAAGTCCAACCTGATCCTCGGCATGGGCGAGACCCGCGAGGAGATCAGCGAGGCGCTGAAGCAGCTGCACGAGGCGGGCTGCGAGCTGGTCACCATCACCCAGTACCTGCGCCCCTCCGTCCGGCACCACCCGGTGGAGCGCTGGGTGAAGCCGCACGAGTTCGTGGAGCTGAAGGAGGAGGCCGAGCAGATCGGCTTCTCCGGTGTGATGTCCGGCCCGCTGGTGCGCTCCTCGTACCGCGCCGGGCGGCTGTACCAGATGGCCGTCGAGAAGCGGGGCGCGTTCGTCGCCGCCCAGGCGGTGTGAGTCCCGCTCCGGTTGCGCGGCGTGAGCCGCGCGTGTGAATCGTCGCACAAATTGCTACTGGCCGGTAATGGCCGGGTCGACGCGGCCCCGGCCGTCCTCGCTGATGAGGGCGGCACCGGGGCCGCGCCGTTCGTCGCGGCCCCGGCAGGGGGGGTTCACCACTGTTTGACCGGCCGGTCACGCCCTGGTAACACCAGACAGTGACCCTGGTGTCACGCCCCTGACTCCACCGTCTTCGAGGGGGATCCCGTCCATGCAGGCACCGCCCGTGCGCGCCACCGCCATCCCGTCCGTCACCGACGCGCTGCGCCGCGTCGAGTCCCTGCTGCTGAGCGGCGGCCAGCGCACCGCCCGCCGCAACGCCTGGACCTCCGTCCTGGAGGACCGCCGCCGGGCCAAGGACCGCGTCGAGGCCCAGCGGTTCCTGGAGCGGGCCGCCACCGGCCGCTCCTGACCCGGTCCCGGGCCGGTCCCGCCGGGCACTGCCGTCGTAGGCGCTCCCGGGGGCACGTAGACTTCGTGGCATGGCGAGGAAGGAAACCGCGGCGGACGCCGCGAATGCCGGGCGACTGAAGCAGATCGCCCTCACGTACCGGATGACCCGCAAGGCCGACAAGACGATCGGCCTGGTACTCGCGGCCGTCGGCATCGGCACGCTCGGTGTCTTCCTCGCGATCGGCTTCCTGGTCGGACACCCGGTCTACCTGGGCATCTTCGGTCTGCTGATCGCCCTGCTGGCGACGGCCATCGTGTTCGGCCGCCGGGCCGAGCGGGCGGCCTTCGGCCAGATGGAGGGCCAGCCGGGCGCCGCCGCGGCCGTGCTGGACAACATCGGCCGGGGCTGGACGACGACCCCGGCGGTGGCGATGAACCGCAGCCAGGACGTGGTGCACCGGGCCGTCGGCAAGGCCGGCATCGTGCTGGTCGCCGAGGGCAACCCGAACCGGGTGAAGACCCTGCTGGCCGCCGAGAAGAAGAAGATGAACCGGATCGTCGCGGACGTGCCGGTGCACGATGTGATCGTGGGCGACGGCGAGGGCCAGGTGGAGCTGAAGAAGCTGCGCACGACCCTGCTGAAGTTCCCGCGGGTGCTCACCGGCCCCCAGGTGACCACCACCAACGACCGGCTGCGCGCGCTCGGCGACCTGATGAGCAACATGCCGCTGCCGAAGGGCCCGATGCCGAAGGGGATGCGCCTCCCGAAGGGCGGCAACCCCCGAGGGCGCTGACCCGCACTCGTACGCCATCGACGAAGCCCCGCACCCCCTCAGGGTGCGGGGCTTCGTTGACACGCCACCGAACGGAGCATCCGGCGGGTTATCGGCTCATCCGCTTTTAGCCTTCGGAATGTGACAAAACGCCATATTACGTACCTCGCATGCGCCACGGCTTTCGTCGGTGCGTTCGCCGGCGCCGCCCCGGCGTCGGCGGCCCACCGCACCCTCGTGGTGCACCCGGGAGAATCCATCCAGAAGGCGGTGAACGCCGCCCGGCCCGGCGACACCGTGCTGGTCCTGGCCGGCACCTACCGCGAGAGCGTCACGGTCAGGACGGCCGCGCTGACCCTGCGCGGCGTGGGCCCGCGCACCGTCGTCCGGCCGCCCGCCCGCGCCAAGACCCGACCGCCCGCCAAGGGCGCCACCCCCACCTGCCTCGGCGCCGGCAACGGCATCTGTGTGGTCGGCGGGAAGAACAAGGCCCTGCGGGACGTCACCGTCGCCGATCTGACGGTGACCGGCTTCGCCAAGGTCGGCCTGTGGTCCATGGGCACCGACCACCTGACCGTGACCGGCGTGACCGCCGACGACAACGGCCAGTGGGGCATCGCCCAGGAGCACTCCACCCGGGGCGTCTTCCGCCGTGACACCGCCCGCCGCAACGGCGACGCCGGCCTGTTCCTCGCCAACAGCGTGAAGGCCGAGCAGGGCGCCAAGGACAGCAAGGGCGCGGTGGTCGAGCGCTCCCTGCTGGAGGGCAACCGGATCGGCCTCACCGTCCGCCGGCTGCGCAACCTCACCGTCCGGCGCAACCACGTCACCGGCAACTGCGCCGGCGTGTTCGTCGTGGGCGACGAGAACAAGCCCCGGGCGGGCGCGCTGACCGTGCGCGCCAACCTGGTCGAGCGGAACAACAAGTACTGCCCGAAGACCGCCCGGCTGCCCCACCTCCAGGGCTCCGGCATCGTGCTGACCGGCACCGAGACGGCCCTGGTCGCCCGGAACACCGTCACCGGACACTCGGGCGAGTCCCCGCTGTCGGGCGGCATCGTCCTGTTCAAGAGCTTCGTCGGCGTCACCAGCGAGCGGAACCGGATCACCGGCAACCACCTGTCGGCCAACTCCCCGGCGGACCTGGTCAACCAGGAGGCGGCGAAGAGCGGCAACGCCTTCAGCCGCAACTCCTGCCGCGCCTCCAGGCCCGCGGGCCTGTGCTGACCGGACCGCCGTACCCGACCCACGCAAGGAAGGAAGGCGGCACATGACCGCACCATCCCCCGCGCTCTCCACCGCGCCGGAGCCCGGGGCACCCCCCACCCCGCCGCCGTCGATGCGGCTGCGCGAGCTCGTGTTCGGGGCGGCCTGCGCCGCCGCCGTCCGCGCCGCCGCCCGGCTCGGTGTCGCCGACGCCCTCGGCGACGCCCCCATGACCGCCCAGAGCCTGGCGGCGGCCGTGCACTCCGAGCCCGGGCCGCTGCGCCGGCTGCTGCGCGCCCTGTCCTGCTACGGCGTCTTCGCCGAGCGGCCCGACGGCACGTTCGCGCACACCGAGATGTCCCGGCTGCTGCGCGAGGACGACCCCAACAGCCTGCGCGCCATCGCCCTGTGGTGCACCGAGCCGTGGACCTGGGACGCCTGGCCCCGGCTGGACCGGGCGGTGCGCACCGGCCACGACGTCGTACAGGAGCTGTACGGCAAGGAGTTCTTCGAGTACCTCAACGAGGACGCCCCGGAGTCCGCCGACGTCTTCAACCGGGCGATGACCCGCTCCAGCGAGCAGTCGGCCCGGGAGGTCGCCGCGCTGCTCGACCTGTCCGGCAGCGACTCGGTCGCCGACCTCGGCGGCGGGCAGGGGCACGTGGTGGCCAGCCTGCTCGACAAGTACCCGGCGATGCTGGGCTATCTGCTGGACCTGCCGCGGGTGGTGGACAACGCGCTGCCCCGGCTGCGCGCGGGCGGCGACCTGGCCGGCCGGACGCGGATCGTGCCGGGTGACATCCGCGAGGCCGTCCCGGTCAGGGCCGACGTCTACATCATCAAGAACATCCTGGAGTGGGACGACGAGTCCACCGCCCGGCTGCTGCGCAACGTGGTCGAGGCGGGCGGCCCCGGCGCCCGGGTCGTGGTGATCGAGAACCTGGTGGACGACACCCCGTCCATGCGGTTCAGCACCGCCATGGACCTGCTGCTGCTGCTCAACGTGGGCGGGGCCAAGCACACCACCGCCAGCATGACCGGCCGGCTGCGGGCGGCGGGCCTGGAGGTCGGCGACGTCCGCCCGGTCAACCCGTTCCTGCACGCGTTCGACTGCACGGTCCGCGGGTGAGACCGCTCCCCCACGGCACACCGGTGCCGGGTCCGCGTCGGACGCGGGCCCGGCACCGGTGCTCCGGACGGGGACCTCAGATTCCGGTGTCGCGCTCCCAGACGTAGAAGCGCTGGGCCATGGCGTCCTTCGGGGACCGCCAGGTCTCGGGGTCGTACGCGCTGACGTACGCCGACAGCCGCTCGCTGACCTCCTGGAACTCGGGGTGCGAGGTGACCTTGGCGATGGCCGGGCCGGGCTCGCGCTCGGACTCGATGAGGTGCATGTACACATCGCCGAACTGGAAGAGGCTGCGCCGGACCACCCCGACGAGGTGGGGCAGCTCTCCGCGGTCGGACTCCGCGAACACCTTGGCGATGTCCGGTGCGGAGCCCGGGGCCATGCGGGCGACGATCAGGGCCTGGTGCACGGTCGTCTCCTGCTCTCCGGCTCAGTCGGCCAGGGCCGGGGCGGGCCGCCGGCCGGCCGCCGCCTTCTCGATCTTGTCCCGGATCAGGGCGAGCTGGACCTTGGAGTTCTTGTTGATGTTGTCGGTCATCCAGTCGTCGTCGACCGGCGCGTCCGGCTTCATCGCGAAGTCCTGGGTCCACACCATCCGGGTGCCGGCCGGGACCTCCTCGTAGCTCCAGTGGATGTCCATGTGGGCGAAGGGGCCGGTCTCCACCCGGCGGGCCGTGACGGTGCGCGCGTCACGGTCCGGCTCGCGCTCGGAGACCCAGCTCCAGACGGTGCCGTTCTCGTCCGGGTGCATGGTCAGCCGGAACGTGGTCTTGGCGCCCTCCCGCTTGAGGACCTCCACCGACGCGTACTCGCTGAACAGCTGCGGCCAGCGCTCCAGGTCGTTGGTCATGTCCCAGACCAGGTCCAGCGGGGCGGCGATGGTGATCTCGTTCTGGGTGTGTCCTGCCATGTCAGGCTCCTGCCATCAGGGTGGTGTTGACGAGGTTGAGGAACTGCTGCGGTGTCTTGCAGCGTTCGGCGTCGACCGGCATCGGGGTGCCATGGGTGTTCTCCAGCTCGCCGACGATGCCGAGCAGGCCGAGCGAGTCGACGCCGAGGACGTCGAAGCCGGTGTCCGGCTTCTCCATCAGCTGCTCCGGGCTGACGGTGACCCCGGCGGCCTTCTTCATCAGCGCGGCGAGTTCTTCCACGGTGATCTGCGGCATGTGCTTTCCTCCTTTGCTGTGCTCACTGCCTGGTGCCGGCTCGCAGCACCAGCGCCGAGTTCGACCCCATGAGTCCGCGGCTGAGCACCAGGGCGGTGCGCGGTTCGGCGACGCGGGCGTGGCCGGTCACGAGGTCGAGGTCGTGGCAGACGTCGAAGACGTTCGGCGTCGGCGGGATCAGGCCGTGCTCCATCGCCAGGACGGCCGCGGCGGTGTCCAGCACGGGGGCCGCGCAGTAGCCGCGGCCGATCCCGGTCTTCGGCGCGGTGACCGGGACCCGTGCGGCGTGCGGGCCGAGGGCGTCGGCGAGCGCCAGCGCCTCGGCCCGGTCGGCCTCCGGTACCCCGAGGGCGTCGGCGAAGACGACGTCGATCTCCTCGGGGGCGCAGCGGGCCTCCGCCAGGGCCTGCCGGACGGCGTGCGCGAGGCCGTCGCGGGAGTCCGCCCAGCGGGAGGCGCCGGTGAAGGTGGCCCCGTGGCCGGCGACGACGGCCCGGACGGCGGCGCCGCGGTCCTCGGCGGTGCCCGCCGACTCGATGACGAGCATGGCACCGCCCTCGGCCGGCACGAACCCGCGCGCCCCCTCGGTGAAGGGGAGGTAGGCCCGGGCCGGGTCGGTCTCCCGGCTCAGTTCCGCGTAGCCGAGCTGGCAGACCATCGAGTACGGCGCGAGCGGCGCCTCGGTGGAGCCGGCCACGATCACGTCGGTGCCGCGGCGCACCGCCCGGGCCGCGTGGGCGAGGGCGTCCAGTCCGCCGGCCTCGTCGGAGGCGACGACGGAGCAGGGCCCCTTGAAGCCGCGGCGGATGGAGACCTGGCCGGTGCTGGCGGCGTAGAACCAGGCGATGGACTGGTACGGCCCGACGAACCGGCTGCCCTTGCCCCACAGTCGCTGCAGTTCGCGCTGGCCGAACTCGCCGCCGCCGGAGCCGGCGGCGGTGACGACGCCGATGGAGTACGGCGCGTCCGGGATGCCGGACGGCCCGAGCCGGGCGTCGTCCAGCGCGAAGTCGGCCGCGGCCATGGCGTAGTGCGTGAACCGGTCGGTCTGGACGAGGAAGCGCTCCTCGATGGTGGCCGCCGGGTCGAAGGCGCGGACCTCACCGGCCACCTTCAGGGGAAGGTGCTCGCAGCCCTCGCGGGTGACCCGGTCGAGGACGCTGAGGCCCTCCTGGGTCGCCTTCCAGAAGGTGTCGGTGCTGGTGCCGTTGGGTGCGACCACCCCGATGCCGGTGATGGCCGCCTGCCGGTCCTTCGGTTCGCTCATCGTGTGTCCTCACTCCCTCGGCCGGGTCAGGATCACCGCGGACTGGAAGCCCCCGAACCCGCTGCCCACGGACAGCACGCTGGACAGCTTGCGTTCGCGGGCGACGCGCGGGACGTAGTCCAGGTCGCACTCCGGGTCGGGGATCTCGTAGTTCGCGGTCGGTGGTACGACCTGCTTGGCGAGGGCCAGCACACAGGCGACCAGTTCGATGGCGCCGATCGCCCCGAGGCTGTGCCCCACCATGGACTTGATGGAGCTCATCGGGGTGTCGTAGGCGTGGTGCCCGAGCGCCCGCTTCACGGCCGCCGTCTCGTGGCGGTCGTTCTGCCGGGTGCCGGAGCCGTGCGCGTTGACGTAGTCGATCGCCGTGGGGTCGAGCCTCGCCTGGCCGAGGGCGGTTTCGATGGCCCGCGCCATCTCCAGGCCCTCCTTGGTCAGGCCGGTCATGTGGTAGGCGTTGCCGAAGGTGGCGTAGCCGCCGAACTCGCAGTAGACATGGGCACCGCGGGCCCGGGCGTGCTCCAGCTCCTCCAGGACCAGCACCGCGCCGCCCTCGCCCATGACGAAGCCGTCACGGTTGTTGTCGAAGGGCCGGGAGGCGTGGGCGGGGTCGTCGTTGTTCGGGGACGTGGCCTTGATCGCGTCGAAGCAGGCCATGGTGATCGGGGATATCGGGGAGTCCGAGGCACCGGCCACGCAGATGTCGGCCCGCCCCTCCTGGACGGTGTGGAAGGCGTATCCGACGGCGTCCAGGCCGGAGGTGCAGCCGGTGGAGACGGTCTGCACCGGACCCCGTGCGCCGAAACGTTCCGCCACCGCGGAGGCCACGGTGCTCGGCGAGAACGCCCGGTGCAGCTGCGGCTCCGCCTCGGTGTGGTCGACGTCCCAGCGCTGCCCACGGTGGCTGACCAGGACGTAGTCGTGCTCCAGGCGGGTGGTGCCGCCGACGGCGGTGCCCAGGGAGACACCGACCCGCCAGGGGTCCTCCCGGGCCAGGTCGAGACCGGAGTCCCGGACCGCCTCCTCCCCGGCGACCAGGGCGAACTGTATGTACCGGTCCGCCCGCTGGACCTGTTCCGCGTCCAGGCCGTGCGCGGCGGGGTCGAAGTCGCACTCGGCGGCGATCCGGGACCTGAGCCCGGCCGGGTCGAAGAACGTGATGCCCCGCGTCGCGGTACGGCCTTCGGCCAGCAGGTCCCAGAACGCCGGTACGCCGATCCCGCCCGGAGCGACGACGCCTATGCCGGTGACCGCCACGCGCCGGGTCATGAGCGGACCTGTTCCCGGCCGGCGGGCTCGGCGACGGCGGCCAGGGGCTGCGCCGTCTCCTCGGTGTCGACGTGGCCGAGGGCCGGCTTCGGGGCGAGCGGGCCCAGGTGGAAGACGAGCCGCGCCTCCACGTTGCCGACGTTGCGGAACCGGTGGCGCATGTTGATGGGGATCATCAGCCCCTGCTCGGGCCGCAGCGGGTGCGGCTCGCCGTCCAGGTCCACCTCCAGCTGCCCGCACAGGACGTAGACGAACTCCTCGGAGTAGGGGTGGTAGTGCTCGCCGATGCGGTCGCCGGGCTGGACGATGGCCACCCCCATGAAACCGCTGGTGGCGCCCACCGTGCTGGGGGTGAGCATGGCGCGCAGATCACCGCCGCGCCGGGTGTTGGGCTCGATCTCGCTCAGGTCCACGATCTTCGCAAGGGGTTTGATCACGGTGTTCCTCCGTTGGTTGGGCCGGCCCGTGGGGGGTCAGGCGTCGGGCGAACGGCGGTCGGTGACGAGGTCCATGCCGACGGGCTCGCCGTCCAGCAGTGCCTCCAGCCCGGCCAGGTGCCCGGGCTCCGCGAGGGCGGCCCGGGCGCCGAGGCCGGGGCGTACGTCGAGCAGCCGGACGACGACGTCGTCGCGCTGGAAGATCGTGCTGCGCAGCACGGCGCTGTCCGGGTCGTCCGCCGCCGCCTCGTCCCGCTGGGCGAGCAGCTCCGCCAGCCGCATCCCGCTGCCCGGCCGGGCCGGGTAGTAGCGGGCCAGCCGCTCGCCCTCGGTCAGCTCGTCCGCGGTGACGTGGTGCACGGCGGGCAGTGCCGCCCGGGTGAAGAACACCCGCGCGGACTCCTGGTCGTTCAGGTCCCGCTCCTGCTCCAGATAGGGGTTGATGGCCTCCTCCACGGCCCGCACCTCGGGCTGCCGGGCGACGTGGCGCAGCGCCGCGAGGAGGTCGCCGCGCACCTCGATGGCCCGCACCACCCGGTTGCCGTGCATGAACAGGGAGGTCCGGCACAGCCGGGTGGTCTCGTCGACCCGGGCCCGGGGCGAGGCGTAGTCCGCCAGGATCCGCCGCACCTCCGCCTCGCTGCCGGGCCGCACCGTGAAGGTGAGCGCGTGCCGGATCACCCCGTCACCGATCCGGGGGGACGCCTGGAGCCGGCGGCGCTCGGCGGAGTCGGCGGCCGGTCCGCCGGTCTCGCGGACGACGTGGAAGCGCAGCGACCGGGTGTCCCGCACGCAGCTGTGCAGCGGCTCCACCATCCGCACGTGCTCCTCGCTGTTCACCCAGGTGAGGAATGGCGGGGCGCTCTCCCACTCGCTGGTGATGAGCCATTGGGAGGGGTTCTCGATGGACTGGCACAGCTGGTCGCTGACGTGACCGGGGACCTGCGCCACCTGGTTGCACAGCTGTTCGTAGGCCTCCAGGAACTGCTGCTGGGCGCCGTCGTGGACGTCCACGAGGAGGACGACCCGCAGGCGGGAGCCGTCGAACACCGACTGGGAGACCCGCTTCGACACCTGGTGCGTCGAGGGGGCCGAGGGCTTTTCCGACAAGGTGGTCATGCTGCGCACATCTCCTTCACGGGGGCAGAGGCAACGCCGGCCGCCGAATGACGCGACGTCAGCGCTTCTTGATCCTGTGCCGCTCGTGCCGGGTCGCGCGACTCGCGTGAACCACGCGGGTGATTGAGCACGCGAAAGCCGTCCCAGAGGGCACACAAACACCCATGCGCCCCGCATCCCGAACCTTCGCCCCTGGAGCCCTGATGCAGCAGAAAGCCGATCACCGGGTGCCCGTCCTCATCGTGGGCGGCTCCCTGGTGGGCCTGTCCCTCTCCCTGTTCCTGGGCCGTCTCGGCGTACCGCACATGCTCGTCGAGCGGCACTCCGGGACCTCGATCCACCCGCGTGGCCGCGGCAACAACCTGCGCACGATGGAGCTGTTCCGGGTGGCCGGCATCGAGCCGGACATCAAGGCGGCGGCCTCGCTGCTCGCGGACAACCACGGCATCCTCCAGACGCCCACCCTCGTGGGTGACGCCGGGGAATGGCTGTTCCGGCACATCGACCCGGGCGGCGGGCTCGCGAAGTTCAGCCCCACCACCTGGTGCCTGTGCAGCCAGAACGATCTGGAGCCGGTGCTGCTGAAGGGGGCCCGGGCGCTCGGCGGCGACCTGCGCTACTACCACGAGCTGGAGTCCTTCTCCCAGGACCCCGAAGGAGTGACGGCGTACGTCCGGGACCGCGACAGCGACGAGCTGTACACGGTCCGTGCCGACTACCTGGCGGCCTGCGACGGCCCGCGCAGCCCCGTGCGGCGCCGGCTCGGCATCGGGCAGAGCGGCCCCGGCGACCTGTTCGCCAACGTCAGCGTCACCTTCCGGTCCAAGCTGCTCGCCGAGACCGTCGGCGACCGGCACTTCATCTGCTGCTACCTCACCAACCCGGAGGCCGACGGCGCGCTGCTGCCGGTCGACAACAAGGAGCACTGGGTCTTCCACGCGCCCTGGCACCCGGAGCACGGCGAGCGGCTGGAGGAGTTCACCGAGGAGCGGCTCCAGCGGCACATCCGGCTGGCCGTCGGGGTGCCGGACCTCGACATCGAGGTCACCGGGAAGGCGTCCTGGCGCGCGGCGGAACGGGTCGCCGAGCGGTACACGGCCGGCCGGGTGCTGCTCGCCGGGGACTCGGCCCACGAGATGTCACCGACCGGCGCGTTCGGCTCCAACACCGGCATCCAGGACGCGCACAACCTGGCCTGGAAGCTGGCCGCCGTGCTCGACGGCTGGGCCGGGCCCGAGCTGCTGGAGACCTACGACACCGAGCGCCGGCCGGTCGCCCTGGCCACCAGCGCCCGCGCCTCGGCGCGCTCCGTGGAGCACAGCCACCCCGGCTTCGCCCCGACCCCGGGCGTCGGCGGCGGCCCGCGCAGCGGCATCCTGCCGGTGGTGCTCGCCTACCGCTATCTGGAGGGCGCCGTCCTGGACGCCGACCCGGCCCAGCCGGTCGTGCCCGACGGGGTGCGGCTGACCGCGGACCCCGGCAGCCGGGCCCCGCACCTGTGGCTGCGCCGGGCGGGCGAACGGCTCTCCACGATCGACCTCTACGAGCGCTCGCTGGTCCTCCTCAGCGACGCCGGCTCGGCGGCGGGCGCGGCCTGGCGGAGCGCGGCGCGCCGGGTCGCGGACACGGACGGGGTACGGCTTGAGGCGTACCGCGTCGGCACCGGCCCGGACGCCGACCTCGCCTACGACGGCGAGGGGCCCGGCGGCGGCACCGACTGGGCGGCCCTGCACGGCACGACGGCCGACGGCGCGGTGCTGGTCCGCCCGGACGGCTTCGTGGCCTGGCGGGCGCCCGGCGCCGTGGCGGACCCGGAGGCCGAGCTGCGGCGGGTGGTGAGGGCGGTGCTGCGCAGGGGGTAGTCGGCGGCACGGCACGCCGGAAGGATCACCCGTACCGGTGGTGCGGGTGATCCTTCCGGCGCATCCGCCGGAGCGCTGTCAGATGCGGACCTCGACGGTCTTGGCGAGGCGGTCGTGCAGGCCGCGGCCGTCGCGGTCCCAGACCAGCGCGGGGATCGCCAGGCACAGCAGCACCGTGCGCAGCAGGGCGCGGCCCGGGCTGACCGTGCCGGTGCTCAGCGCGACCACCCGGATGCCGAAGAGCCGCTTGCCGGGGGTGCAGCCGACCGTGCCGACGGTGAGCGCGCTCAGCACGAAGAACACGCCCAGTGCCCAGTTGCTCGTGAGCGCTCCATTGCCGTGCGTGATCAGGCCGTATGCGATCAGGACGCACAGCGCCCAGTCCACGGCGAGCGCGCCGAGCCGCCGTCCGGGCCGTGCGATCGAGTTCGGCCCGTGCTCCGGGAGCCCGAGCTGCTCGCCCCGGTAGCCGAAGTCGGCGCCCGCCTCTTCCATGGCCGCGCGGGGGCCGGAGAGCCACGATCCGATTGCCTGCCTGTTGTCCACGCGTCCACGGTACTGTGCCCGGTTTCGGACACTACGCGCAGGGGTGTACGGGGGCTACGGTGGACACGTGGCCGGTTAACGTCTGCGAAACAAACGGGTCACGCCCGAGAAATCACCCGTCCCTAGGGTCGAGACCACCGTGTGCCACCGCACTGGCCGCACGAACGATCTACCACCCCGGCGAGGACGGTCGGGAGTAGGAGGAGCTGGATGTTCCAGAACGCCGACGAGGCCAAGAAGTTCATCGCGGACGAGGACGTCAAGTTCGTCGACGTCCGCTTCTGCGACCTGCCGGGCGTCATGCAGCACTTCACGGTGCCCGTCGAGGCGTTCGACCCGGACGAGGAGCTGGCCTTCGACGGATCGTCGATCCGCGGTTTCCAGGCCATCCACGAGTCCGACATGGCGCTGCGTGCCGACCTGTCCACGGCCCGTGTCGACCCGTTCCGCCGGGACAAGACCCTCAACATCAACTTCTTCATCCACGACCCGATCACGGGCGAGCAGTACTCCCGTGACCCGCGCAACGTGGCGAAGAAGGCCGAGGCGTACCTGGCGTCGACGGGCATCGCCGACACCGCGTACTTCGGTCCCGAGGCCGAGTTCTACGTCTTCGACAGCGTGCGTTTCGCCACCTCGGCGAACGAGTCCTTCTACCACATCGACTCCGAGGCGGGTGCCTGGAACACCGGCGCCCTGGAGAACAACCGCGGCTACAAGGTCCGCTACAAGGGCGGCTACTTCCCGGTCCCGCCGGTCGACCACTTCGCCGACCTGCGCGCCGAGATCTCCCTGGAGCTGGACAAGCAGGGCCTGAAGGTCGAGCGCCAGCACCACGAGGTGGGCACCGCCGGCCAGGCGGAGATCAACTACAAGTTCAACACGCTGCTGGCCGCCGCCGACGACCTCCAGCTCTTCAAGTACATCGTGAAGAACGTGGCCTGGCGCAACGGCAAGACCGCGACCTTCATGCCGAAGCCGATCTTCGGTGACAACGGCTCGGGCATGCACGTGCACCAGTCGCTGTGGAGCAACGGCGACCCGCTGTTCTACGACGAGGCCGGGTACGCGGGCCTGTCGGACATGGCCCGCTACTACATCGGCGGCATCCTCAAGCACGCCCCGTCGCTGCTGGCCTTCACCAACCCGACGGTGAACTCGTACCACCGCCTGGTGCCGGGCTTCGAGGCGCCGATCAACCTGGTGTACTCGCAGCGCAACCGCTCGGCCGCGATGCGCATCCCGATCACGGGCTCCAACCCGAAGGCCAAGCGCGTCGAGTTCCGCGCGCCGGACTCCTCCGGCAACCCCTACCTCGCCTTCTCGGCGCTGCTCCTCGCGGGCCTGGACGGCATCAAGAACAAGATCGAGCCGGCCGAGCCGATCGACAAGGACCTGTACGAGCTGGCTCCCGAGGAGCACGCGAACGTCGCCCAGGTCCCGACCTCGCTGAACGCCGTCCTCGACGCGCTGGAGGCCGACCACGAGTTCCTCCTCCAGGGCGACGTGTTCACGTCCGACCTGATCGAGACGTGGATCGACTTCAAGCGCACCAACGAGATCGCCCCCCTCCAGCTCCGCCCGCACCCGCACGAGTTCGAGCTGTACTTCGACGTGTGACAGCCCCCGCACCACACCCGAGGCCCCGCCACTCCCCGCGAGTGCCGGGGCCTCGGCCTTTTTCATGACCGTGCAACCTTTCCCGGGTCTCAGGCTTCCTATTGTCGGAGGATCATGACTCCGCGGTGCCGGACGAGAGAGGTTGCACGGGGATGGCGGAACAGGACGACTGGGAGCGGGAGTTCGATCACGCGTGGGTGAACTCGGCGGAGCACAAGGAGCCGTCCGCGCGGGCCCGGATGCTCGCCGCGCGGTGGAAGGAGAACCCGCCGGAGCCGGCGCCCTTCCGTGCCGACCCGGACCGGGTGGGGCCGCGCCGGTCCTCCTGGGTGTCGACGGCCGTGGTGCTCGGCTGCGTGGCCGCGGTGATCGTGCTGCTGGGGTACGCGCAGCTGCGGTCCGGCTACTGATCCCCTCGGCCCGCGGAAGCCAAGGGGGCACACCGGACAGCGGGTCGTCCGGTGTGCCCCGCTCGATCACCGTCGCTCGTTCAGCTCGTCTTCTCCCGCTCCTGCCGACGGGCCTCGAAAGGACGCTCGCGGCGGTAGCGGCGCTCCCAGCGGGCCTGGCGGTCGCGGCGGTCGCGGTACGCCCGGTAACTGTCGGGGTGGGTGCCGGGGGCGGGCGGGGTCGTGCGGGGGGAGCCGCGGCCGTGTGTCGCGTACAGGTACAGCAGCGCCACCGCGGCGAGCCACCAGAGATGGTTTCCGATTCCGAGGATCACCAGGACCACGGTCCCGGTCGCGAGAATGCCACGCATGACGGACCTCCGTGGGGTGAGTTGGGGGGAAGCGGAGCGTGTCTGTTTCGTCTCCGTACGTACAGCGTAGGGAGGGCGCGATCACCGGCGCATCCCGTTTTCCGCACGCCCCTGAGAGGGTTTTCCGGGGTCTCCCCCGGTCGGCCAGGGCGCCGTGAGTGAATGGCCCGTATGGACCAACTCTCCACCTTCACGCACGCGTACGACGGTGAGCGGCTCAGCGTGGCCGGCGCCGGGCCGGCCGGCCGGGCCACGGCGCTGCTGCTCCACGGCGCGGGCAACGGCAGCAAGGAGCGGTCCCTGCCGTTCCTCGACGACTTCGCCGGCCACGGCTGCCGCGCCCTCGCCTTCGACTTCTCCGGGCACGGTGAAAGCACGGGCGAACTCGCGGAGTTGAGCCTGCGCCGCCGGTACGAGCAGGCGGTCTCGGTGCTCGACGCGCACGCCCCGGCGGACGATCCGCTGATCATCGTCGGCTTCAGCATGAGCGGGCAGACGGTCGCGGATCTCATGCGGCACTACGGGCGCCGGGTCGCGGCCGTGGGACTGTGCGCGCCCGCCGTCTACGGCCAGGATGCCTGGGACGTGCCGTTCGGCAACGGCGACAGCCGCTTCTCGGAGCTGATCCGCACGCCGGACAGCTGGCGGGGCTCCCCCGCCCTTGAGGTGTTCCGCGCGTACGCGGGCCGGGCGGTGCTGGCGGTGCCGGGGCACGACACGATCATCCCGGCGGCGGTCACCGAGGCCGTACAGGAGGCGCTGTCGGAGCGGGCCCGGTTCTCCCGCTTCGACCTCCCGGACGCCGAGCACATGCTGGGCCTGTGGTTCCGCGACCATGCCGAGGACCGGCGGGAGTTCGTGACGCGGCTGCTGGCGGGCCCGGACGGGCACTCGGAGGCGCCCCGCCGGTGACGGTGCCGGGTGCCCTCACCCCTGCGCGAGGGCACCCGGCACACGGCTCACCGCGAGTAACGCATCAGCGTCCGCACCATGTGACACGTGGTGTCGGAGGGCGGCCGCATGCCGATCCGCTCGGCCGTCCCGCGGATCGTCTCGTCGTGCGCCTGCTCCGGCAGGTAGACCCCGGAGTCGAGCAGGGCTATGGCGAGGCGCATGGCCTTCAGGCGCCGGTTGTGCGTGACGTACCACTGGCGCGGCCGTCCGGCCGGCAGCGGTCGCTTCACCTCGGGCTGGTAGGGCGAGTCGAACAGCACGGGGTGCTGGACGGTGGACTGGGTCGGCAACGGCTTCGGCTTGAGGGCGGCAGCGGGCACAGGCATCCTCCTGTCGCGGTCAGACCGGTCCCCGGCGGTCCGGCGCCCGGTCTCGAACACTGCTTCCAGTCTACCGGCGGCCACTGACAATCGGCCGGTCACGGAAGCGAGTGAATCCCCAGCTCACGCGGGAAATTGGCGTTCCGTCACCGGTGGTGGGGATGGGGCTGCCGGGGCGTCATGAATTCGAACAAGGCCGGTACCGCGTACCGTGTCGCGCATGGAGATCTGGATCAATCCCGCCTGCTCGAAGTGCCGTAGCGCGCTGACCCTGCTCGACGCCGAGGGGGCCGACTACACCGTGCGGCGGTACCTGGAGGACGTGCCGGGCGAGGACGAGATCAGGGCCGTACTGGACCGGCTGGGTCTGGAACCGTGGGACATCACCCGCACCCAGGAGGCGGCGGCCAAGGAGCTGGGGCTGAAGGAGTGGCCGCGCGACGCGGGCTCCCGGGACCGCTGGATCGCCGCGCTCGCCGGGCACCCCAAGCTCATCCAGCGGCCGATCATCACCGCGGACGACGGGACGGCGCTGGTGGCCCGCAGCGAGGAGGCCGTGCGGGAGGCCCTGGCCCGCAGCAGCGAGCGCTGACCCCTGCCGTCGCGCGGGGAGCCCCGGTCGTACGCGATCCGCACGGCCGGGACCGCTCCCTCTCACCGCGTGACCTCACGACGTGAGCCTCGGCACACAGCCGTCAGGTAACACGGCGTTCACATTCGGGCAATGGCCGGGAAACCGCCTGTTGACAGGCTGCCCGCAGTTCGAGCGGCGCCCCAGTGCCGCAGCGCCGCGGCAACCGCCCAGGCGGATGCGCCCGACCCACCCCGAAGGATGTGGCCCCCGTGACCTTCAAGGCCGAGTACATCTGGATCGACGGCACCTCGCCGACGGCCAAGCTCCGTTCCAAGACGAAGGTCATCACGGGTGCCCCGGCCGGTCTCGACGCGCTGCCGCTGTGGGGCTTCGACGGCTCCTCCACCAACCAGGCCGCGGGCAACTCCTCGGACTGCGTGCTCAAGCCGGTCTTCACCTGCCCGGACCCGATCCGCGGCGGCGACGACATCCTGGTGCTGTGCGAGGTGCTGGACACCGACCTGACCCCGCACCCGACCAACACCCGGGCCGCGCTGGCCGAGGTGGCCGAGCGGTTCGCCGCGCAGGAGCCGATCTTCGGCATCGAGCAGGAGTACACCTTCTTCGCCGGCTCCCGCCCGCTCGGCTTCCCCGAGGGCGGCTTCCCGGCCCCGCAGGGCGGCTACTACTGCGGTGTCGGCGCCGACGAGATCTTCGGCCGGGACGTCGTCGAGGCCCACCTCGACAACTGCCTGAAGGCGGGCCTCGGCATCTCCGGCATCAACGCCGAGGTCATGCCCGGCCAGTGGGAGTTCCAGGTCGGCCCGCTGTCCCCGCTGGTGGTCTCCGACCAGCTGTGGGTGGCCCGCTGGCTGCTGTACCGCACCGCCGAGGACTTCGGTGTCTCCGCGACCCTGGACCCCAAGCCGGTCAAGGGCGACTGGAACGGCGCGGGCGCGCACACCAACTTCTCCACCAAGGCCATGCGCGAGGGCTACGACGCCATCATCACCGCCTGCGAGTCGCTCGGCGAGGGCTCGAAGCCGCTGGACCACGTGAAGAACTACGGCGCCGGCATCGACGAGCGCCTGACCGGCCTGCACGAGACGGCCCCGTGGGACAAGTTCTCCTACGGCGTCTCCGACCGGGGCGCCTCGGTGCGCATCCCGTGGCAGGTCGAGAAGGACGGCAAGGGCTACATCGAGGACCGCCGCCCGAACGCGAACGTCGACCCGTACGTGGTGACCCGCCTGCTGGTGGACACCTGCTGCACCGCGCTGGAGAAGGCCGGCCAGGTCTGATCCGTCCCGCGCCCTCCGGGGGCGTCCGCCGTGACGGCGGGCGCCCCCGTCGCGTATCCGGAAGCCGCCCCGGGGGGCGGCCGCTGACTCCCCGCCATGTGCCCGGCCCTCCACGCTGTCCGGAATGTGAGACGGCCTCCCGGACTCCCCCGGCCCGCTCCAGGCCGCTGAACAGGGCCGGAATTCCGGGCCCGGCGCGTTTGTCACGTCAATGACACACCGGGGAAGCGTCCAAGCAGTGAGAGGAGACTCCTGCCCGCCGCACGGCTCTGCTTCAATGGGAGCATGGCCGGCATCCAGCAGAGCACCGCGACGGGTCGCTACGACCTCCAGCCGTTCTGGCCTTCCCGTCAGCACCACGACTTCGACCGTGTGTGTCGCCCCGCGATGAACGCGCGGGCCCTCTAAAGCCGTACCCCGGCCTTCGGCCAGCGCGAAACGACGTACGTCCGCCGGCGACGCCCGACCACGAATCGGGGCCGCCGCACCTCCCGTCGAACTCCTCGCGCGAAAGAGCTGACCTGTCATGGCGACCACCCGATCCCTCTCCACCGCCACCCTGCCCGCCCCCGCCCCGAACGGCTCCCGGCACCGGCTGCGCGCCGTAGACCGGGACGAGGCGGTCCACGTGGCGGACTTCCTGCCGCCGGGCGCCACCTGGCTGCCCGCGCCGCAGCACACCCTGCCCACCCTGCCGGGCCAGCCGCCGATGGTCGGCTACCTGGTGCTGGTCCCCGCCGACCAGCGGCCCCCGTTCCTTCCGGTCGCCGTCCCCGACCAGCCCGAGGCCAAGGCCGGGTACGCCGAGCCGGAGACCGGCCCCGAACCGCTGGTGCGGATCGACCCGGTGCGGCGCACCGCCAGCGTAGAGGGCCGCGAACTCGACCTGACCTACCTGGAGTTCGAGCTGCTGGCCCACCTGGTGGCGCACCCGCACCGGGTGCACACCCGCGACCAGCTGGTCACCACGGTATGGGGCTACGGACACGTGGGCGACGGCCGCACCGTGGACGTGCACATCGCCCGGCTGCGCCGCAAGCTGGGCGACCGGCACCGCCAGTCGATCCAGACCGTGCGCCGGGTCGGCTACAAGTACACCCCGCCGATCGCCCGTTGACCGTTCTGCCCTCGGCAGAGCCCCGCGCGCCCACGGCCCCGCACCGGGCAGGATCACCGGTATGAGACTTCTCGTGCTGGGCGGTACGGAGTTCGTGGGGCGCGCCGTCGTGCGGGCCGCGCTCGGGCGGGGCTGGGAGGTGACCGTCTTCCACCGGGGACGGCACGAACCCCCGCCCGGCGCGCGGTCGTTGCACGGCGACCGCACCGCGCCCGACGGCCTCGCCGCGCTCGCCGCGCAGCGGGCCGGCTGGGACGCCGTGGTGGACACCTGGTCGGCCGCCCCGCGCGCCGTGCACGAGGCGGCCCGGCTGCTGCGCGACCGGGCCGGGCGGTACGCGTACGTCTCCAGCCGGTCGGTGTACGCGTGGCCGTGGCCGCCCGGCGCCGCGGAGGACGCCCCGCTGGTGGAGGGCGCCGCCGACGCCGGGGCCACGGACTACGCGGCCGACAAGCGCGGCGGGGAACTGGCCGCCGTCGGCGCCTTCGGCGTGGCGGACGCGCTGCTGGTGCGGGCCGGGCTGATCCTCGGCCCGTACGAGAACGTGGGCCGGCTGCCCTGGTGGCTGACCCGGATCGCGCGCGGCGGCCCGGTCCTGGCGCCCGGCCCGCGCGAACTGCCCCTGCAGTACGTCGACGCCCGGGACCTCGCCGACTGGCTGCTCGGCGCCCTGGAACGCGGCCTGGGCGGGCCGTACAACCTGGTGAGCCCGCCCGGCCACACCACCATGGGCGAGCTGCTCGCCGCCTGTGTGCGGGCCACCGGCGCGGACGCGGAGCTGCGCTGGACCGCTCCGGAGACGATCCTGGCCGCCGGGATCGAGCCGTGGACCGAGCTGCCGGTGTGGATGCCGCCGGGCGGCGAGACGCACGGCGCCGTGCACGGCGCGGACGTCTCACGGGCGGTGGCGACCGGGCTGGTGTGCCGCCCGGTGACGGAGACGGTCGAGGACACCTGGCGCTGGCTGAGCGGGCTCGGCGGCACCGGCCCGCTGCGCCCGGACCGCTCCCGTCCGGGCCTGGACCCCGAGGTGGAGGCGAAGGTGCTGGCCCTGGCCCAGGGTGTACCTGGCACCACCCCCTGACGTGGGGTTCCGCCCCGTGACCGGGCCCGGCGGACCGGCCAGACTGGCGCCATGAACACCGACGTCCAGCGGGACGACTTCCGCGCCCGCGCCCGGCAGGCGGTGCTGGCCGCCGTGCGGGGCCTGGTCCTGGCCCTGGCGATGCCGCCGGTGACGGTGCTGTGCTTCGCCTTCACCGTCATGTCCCTCGAACTCCTCCCGCTCGGCCTCGGCCTGTTCCTGGTGCCCCCGGTGCTCGGCGCGGTCCGCAGGTACACGGCGGCCCGGCGGGAGCTGGCCGCCGAGTGGGGCGGGGTGGCGATACCGGTGGTGTACCGGCCGGTGCCGCCGGGGGCGGGCCCGTGGAGGCGCACGGTCACCCTGCTCCGGGACCCGCAGACCTGGCGGGACCTGCTGTGGCTGCTGACCGACCTGACCGCGGGCACGGTCACCGCGCTGCTCCCGGCTGTGCTGCTGCTCTTCCCCGTCCAGGGGTTCCTGGTGGCGGCCGGGCTGTGGCGGGCGTACGTGCGGGAGCCGGGCGACACCTACTGGTACGCGTTCGTGCCGGTCACCGGGCAGGCGACCGCGCTGCTCGCCGCCGTCCTCGCCGCCCTGGTGCTGGTGATCGCCCACCGCTTCACCTCGTCACTGCTCACCGCGCACTTCCGGCTCACCCGGGCCGTGCTCGGCGGCGGCCGGGGCGACCTCACCGAGCGGGTGCGGGTGCTGACCGAGACCCGGCGGGACGCGGTGGACACCTCGGCCGCCGAACTGCGCCGGATCGAACGGGACCTGCACGACGGCGCGCAGGCCCGGCTGGTCGCCATGGGCATGGACCTCGGCACCATCGAGATGCTGGTCGAACGGGATCCGGCCGCGGCGAAGAAGCTGATCGCGCAGGCCCGCCGGAACTCCGCCGAGGCCCTGGAGGAGCTGCGCGACCTGGTGCGCGGCATCCATCCGCCGGTCCTCGCCGAGCGCGGACTCGGCGACGCGGTACGGGCGCTGGCGCTGCGGCTGCCGCTGCCCGCCGAGGTGAGCGTGGAACTGTCCGGCCGCGCGGAGGCGCCGGTGGAGTCGGCCGCCTACTTCGCGGTCAACGAGGTGCTGACCAACGCCGTCAAGCACTCCGACGCCGACCGGGTCTGGATCGACGTGCACCACACCGACGGCCGGCTGCGGCTCACCGTCACCGACAACGGCCGGGGCGGCGCGGCGGTGGGGACCGGCTCGGGGCTCGCGGGGGTGGAGCGCCGGCTCGGTACATTCGACGGCGTCCTGGCCGTCAGCAGCCCCGCCGGCGGCCCCACCATGGTGACCATGGAGATCCCGTGCGTGTTGTCCTAGCCGAAGACCTCTTCCTGCTGCGCGACGGGCTGGTGCGGATGCTGACGGCCTACGGCTTCGAGATCGCCGCGGCCGTCGAGTCCGGTCCGGAACTGGCCAGGGCGCTGGAGGAGTCGGCACCGGACGTGGCCGTGGTGGACGTACGGCTGCCGCCCACGCACACCGACGAGGGCCTGCAGTGCGCGCTCGCCGCCCGCCGGGCGCGGCCCGGGCTGCCGGTGCTGGTGCTCTCCCAGCACGTGGAGCAGCTGTACGCGCGCGAACTGCTCGCCGACGGCGCCGGGGCGATCGGCTATCTGCTCAAGGACCGGGTGTTCGACGCGGAGCAGTTCGTGGACGCCGTACGACGGGTGGCGGCGGGCGGTACGGCCATGGACCCGCAGGTGATCCAGCAGTTGCTGTCCCGGCGGTCGGCCGACGACCGGCCGCTGGCCCGGCTGACCCCGCGGGAGCGGGAGGTGCTGGAGCTGATGGCCCAGGGCCGGTCCAACGCGGGCATCGCGGCCCAGCTCGTGGTGACGGAACGGGCGGTCGCCAAACACACCTCCAACATCTTCGCCAAGCTGGGCCTGGAGGTCTCGGACGACGACAACCGGCGCGTCCTGGCGGTGCTCGCCTATCTGGACCAGGACCGTTGACCGCCAACTCCACTGATTCACGGGGGAATTCCCGGGACCGGTGAACACCTCTGGGGCGGCGTCCGTATGGAAGGGCGCCGCTTCACTCCTGCCGGGCGCCTCGGTGCCGCCCCACAAGGACGTCAGAGGAGTTCCATGGGACGCAACACACGAAAACGCCGTACGCCGCCGGCCGCCAGGGCCCTCGCCGCGGTGGCGGCCCTGGCGCTCGGCGGGGGCGGACTGGTCTGGGCGAACTTCCACGCCTCGGCGCACGAACCGGACCGGCGGGCCTCGGGCGACAGCCGGACCAAGGCCGCCACCGCCCGGGTCGCCACCGTCTCCTGCCCGGACGTCGGCCAGCGGCTGACGAACGTGCCGGAACCGGCCCGGCAGGGCGTGGCCCGCGAACTGGCCGCTCTGGACCGGCAGATCACCGAGGCGTACGCCCGGCTCGCCGCCACCGGGGACGCGCAGGCGAGGGACCCCGGCTTCGTGCGGACCGCGATCGTCGGCCCCCTCGGCGAGAAGCGGGCGGCGACGATCGACCGGATCCGGCTCGGCGTCCAGCGGGCCGGCGGATCCTTCGACACCGCGCTGGAACGGCTCGCCCCCTGCACGACCCGGAGCGCGAACCGGACCGAAGCGGGCGGCGGGCCGCAAGACGGCGGGCAGCGGGGAGGCATCGGCGGGCAGGCCGGCAACGGCCCCGTCGCGGCGGACTTCGTGGACATCACCAAGGTCGCGCCGAACGTCCGGGGCGGGCCGCGCCGGACCGGCGACGCCTCGACCGGCACGTTCACCACCCGCTGCGGGGTGAACGCCAACAAGAACCACAACACCGACAACGTGATCGTGGCGCCCGGTGTCACCAACGGCGCGCACCACCTGCACGACTACGTCGGCAACCAGAGGGTCGACGCCTTCGCGAGCGATCGGACGCTGCTGCGGGGCGGCACCAGTTGCCGCGACCGCGGCGACCTGTCGTCGTACTACTGGCCGGTGCTCCGCGTCCAGGACGGCACCCGGGACTTCGACCAGAACGCCGACGGCGGCGGCAGGGAGGGCAACGCCGGCCGGATCCTGACCCCGGTCCAGGCGGAGATCACGTACGTCGGCAGCCCGGTGGGCAAGGTCGTCGCGATGCCGCGGTTCCTGCGCGTCATCACCGGTGACGCCAAGGCCACCACCAACGGCCCGGCCAACGCCAACGCGCACTGGAGCTGCACCGGCTTCGAGGACAGGGTGCAGCTCACCGACCGGTACCCGATCTGTCCCCGGGGCAGCGAGGTGGTGCGCTCCTTCGCCTTCCAGAGCTGCTGGGACGGGCGGAACACCGACAGCGCCAACCACCGTACACACGTGGCCTACGCCGACCCGGCCAGTGGCGCCTGCCCGGAGGGGTTCACGGCGATCCCGCGGCTGACCATGCGGCTCGTCTACGCCGTTCCCCCGCCGGTGATCGGGAACGGGCAGGTGCGGAACGCCTACGCGGTGGACGGCTTCCCCGAGCAGCTGCACAAGCCGGCCACGGACCACGACGACTTCATCAGCGTCACCAGGAACGGACTGGCCGACAGGATCGCCGACTGCCTCAACCGCGGTCTCAGCTGCGCGTGACCCCCACCACGGGCAGCTGACCGAAGGCCGGTGACGTCCCCCTCGTCACCGGCCTTCACCCTGCCCCGGCCGGTTCAGCCGCCGTGCGCGTGGTGGTCGGCGCCCGTCTCCAGCTCGCCGCCCAGCGTGCCGCGCAGCGCCCGGACCACCCCTTCGTCGCCGACGGCGACCCACTTGCGGCCGACCAGGAAGTGTCCGCCGTAGTCCTTGGCCTCCTCCGTCCACTCGCGCCGGCCCCGGTCGGTGGCGAAGGTGGCGAGGACGAACCGCCCCCGGGCCGTACGGCAGACGGCCTGGCGGATCTCGTCCGCGTCGGTCTGCACGTCCGGCTCGCACCCCACCTCGGCGGCCAGTTCCTCCAGGCCGCCGGTCGCGGCGGGCGGCACCCGGTCGGTGTCCTCGCCCGAGCCGCAGCCCGCCAGCGCCAGCAGTACGGCCGCGACGGGCGCGAGTCGCGTCACCCTCATCTGTCCCTCCGGTCCCGATGTGCCGGGCGGGCCCCGGCCCCCACGGGTACGGCTCCCGGGCCCGGCGCGCTCAAACCCGGTGACCGGACACGCACGCGTGTGCGAGGCTGGCGCGGTGAACCAAGACTGGGAAGACCGCGTGGCCGCCGCCTGGGCCACGCTCGACGACTATCCGCAGGAGCGGGCGCACGAGTTCCGCGCGCTGATCGACGCCCTCGTCGCCGAACTGCCCGCCGGCAGCCCGCTCGGCCCGTTCGAACGGGCCAGCGCCTTCGACTCAACTGGGCACTCCGACAAGGCGGTACCGCTGTACCGGGAGGCGCTGGCCCTCGGCCTCACCGGCTACAAGGGCCGCCGGGCGAAGATCCAACTGTCCAGCTCGCTGCGGAACATCGGGCAGCCGGAGGAGGGCGTCAAGCTGCTCACCCCCGAACTCGACGCTCCGTCCGACGAGTTGGACGACGCGATCCGGGCGGCCCTCGCCCTGTGCCTGTCCAGCCTCGGCCGCGACCGCGAGGGCCTTTCCCTGGTGCTCGGCGCACTCGCCCCGCATCTGCCGCGCTACCAGCGGTCGATGGCCAACTACGCGCGCGCCCTGGTCGATCCGGAGTCCTGAACCGGCCGCGCGGCGGTGACCGTCCACCGGCTCGCTCGTTCTTCCGGGCGTGCAGTCACAGGATCTCTCCCAGCGCCACGCACCCTCCGCCGGACCCGGCCCGGTCGACGCCGAGCAGGCCGAGGCCGTGCTCGCCGAGCACTACCCCCGGCTGGTCCGGCTCGCCTACCTCGTGCTGCCCCCGGGCCTCGGCCGCGGCCGCCGCGTGCTGACCGCACACGCCCTCGCCCAGCGGGCCCTGCCCCGGGGCCGCACGCAGCCGGCCCCGATCCCGGCCCAGGGCGGCGGCCGGGCGGACGACCCGGGGTACGCCTATCTGCGCGAGCGGGTGCTGCGCATGGCCCTGGCGGCGGCCCGCCCCCGCCGGGGCCTGCCCCGCCTCGCCCAGCTGCCGCCGCCGCTGCCGCGGGTGTGGGGGCTCAGGCTGTTCCCGCGCTCCGGCGGCGCCGACGAACTCGCCCTGGACCAGCGGCTGTCCACCCTCTCCGGCCCGGCCCGCGCCGCCTATGTGCTGCGCGGCCTGGAGCAGTTGCCCGACGCGGACATCCGCAAGCTGCTGAAGGCGGCCGGGGTGTCCGACCCGGGGGGCGCGCTGGCCTCGGCGAACGGTGTGCCCGCGCACCCGGGGCTGCTCTCCTCCCCCGAGTTCGACCCGTGCACGCTCCAGGCCCGGCCCACCGATCTGATGCGCCGCCGCCAGCACACCAAGGCCGCCCTCGCCGCCGCCGCGGCGCTCGCGGTCTGCGGCGCGCTGGTGGCCCTGCCGGGCGGCGGCTGGGGCCCGGACGGCGCCGCCGCGCCCGTGTACGCCGGGAACCCCGCCGCCGAGGCCGCCCTCGACCCGGGCAGGCTGACCCGGGCCGCCCCCGACGCCTGGCGGACGGCGGACCGTACCGACTTCTCCGTGTGGCCCGCGCGCGGCCCGCTCACCGATGACCAGGCCCTGCTGCGCCGCGCCCTGGCCGTGTGGGCCCGCCCCGGCAGGACCGTCCGGGTGTCGGCGACCCCCGGCACCCCGACCGGCGGCCCGGCCGGCCCGCCGCAGCTGCTGTACGCGGGCGAGGTCGACGCCGCCCGCGTGGTGCTCCTCCACGACGGCCTGCGCATCGCCCGTTACGCCGAGCCGAAGGACGGCACGCAGGGCGCGGCCCTGGACTTCGCCCGGGTCGACGGCGCGACGGGGGCCGGGGCGAGCGCGCTGGTGCTGGGCCGCTCCGACGCCAACGTCCGCTATCTGACGGCTCCTTGGGTGACGAAGGCGGCCCAGCGGGACCTGACGAAGCCGGACTCGGCCGCCGTCCCGCTCCCCCTCGCCGACGGCGTGACCGGGCCGCTGGCCGGCCCCGCCCTCCAGTCCGGCGGCTGCGCCTCGTGGACCGTGCTCCAGCTGACCGACGCCTCCGGCACCCACCTGGGCACCGACCTCGGCGAACTGGTGCCGGCCCGGCTGACGGCCGGGCGGCCCGACGCGGCCAAGGACGCCTCCGGTCCGCGGGGGCTGCGCACCTGGGCGCCGTTCGCCTGCTCGCTGGCGGCCATGCGCTCGGCGGGCGTGCGCAGCGTCAACGCCTGGGCGTTCGCCGAGCAGCCGCTGCCCGGCGCGAGCGAAGCGAGATGGGGGTCCCCCCGCCCGGAGGGTGCGGGAGGGTCCGGCACCTGGGTGTGCACCCGGGCGGAGACCTGGCGCGGGGACGGCACGACCACGCTGGCCCAGTTCCGGGCGCCGGGCGGGGCGGCAGGGGCGGTCGTCGCCAAGGGCGCGGACGTGCCGGCCTGCGGGCCGCGCGACCCCCGGGTGCTGGCCGGGGTGCTGTGGAAGTCGGCGGCCGGGAACTGGTACCTGCTGGCGGCGGGCAGCAAGGACACGGTGTCGATCGAGGCCACGGGCGGGGTCACCGCGTCCGGTCCGGGACCGCTGCTGGTGGCGCGGGCCGAGCAGGGGGCGCGGGCCGAGCTGAAGGGCGTGTCGGCGGACGGCCGGGAGATCAGCGGCCTGCGGTAGCGCTCCGGCGCCGACAAGGTGGGCGCGGGGGCTCGGCCGCGAAGGGAGGGACGCGGGGGTTCCCGGCCGCGAAGGTGGGGCGCGGGGGGTTCTCAGCCGCGCTACCCGTCAGTACATTGACGCCATGTCTAATACGCAGGCCCGGGTGCCGCTCAAGGCACGCCAGGTGTCCTTCTCCTGGGACGGCACGCCGCTGCACTGGGTGCCGGGCGATCCCCTCACCACGCACACCATCAATGTGCTGCACCTGCTGCTGCCCGCCGGGGAGCGCTGGTTCGTGCGGGTGTACCAGCAGGCGCTGCCGCTGATCCGGGACGACCGGCTCCGCGAGGACGTCATCGGCTTCATCGGGCAGGAGGCCGTGCACTCCCAGGCGCACGACGAGGTGCTGCCCCGCCTGAAGGAGCTGGGGCTCGACCCGACGCCGTACACCGCGCAGGTCGACTGGTTCTTCGAGAAGCTGCTCGGCGACCGGACCCTGCCGCCGGGCAGGCCGCGCAGGTGGTGGCTGCTGGAGCGGGTCGCGCTGATCGCGGCCATCGAGCACTACACGGCGTTCCTCGGGAACTGGGTGCTGAACGCCGGGGAGCTGGACCGGCGCGGCGCCGACCCGGTCATGCTGGACCTGCTGCGCTGGCACGGCGCGGAGGAGGTCGAGCACCGCTCGGTCGCCTTCGAGCTGTTCACGCACCTCGACGGAAGCTACCGCCGGCGGGTGCGGACCTGGGCCACCGCCTTCACGGCACTGGTGTTCCTGTGGCAGCGCGGGGTGCGGTTCTTCATGGCGAACGACCCGGCCCTCACCGACGGCAGGGCCTCGCTCAAGGACTTCCACGACCGGGGCAGGCAGGGTCTGCTGCCGGGCACCGGGGACATGCTGCGGTCCATACCCCGCTATCTGAGCCGCGCCTACCACCCCTCCCAGGAGGGCGACACCGAGCAGGCCCTCGCCTATCTGGCCGTCTCCCCCGCGGCCACGGCGGCGGAACGGAGGGCCGCGTGATGCCGAAGCCGCGCACCGCCGCGCTCGCCCTGGGCGCCACGGCCGCCGCCCTGCTCACCCGGCGGGCCCTGCGCCGCCGGGTGAGCGCCTCGCCGCTGTGGCCGCTGCCCGCCCTGGACCCGCCGGTCTCCGGCCAGGCCCGCCCCCGGCCCCTGCGGCTGCT
Source organism: Streptomyces sp. SudanB182_2057 (assembly GCF_964272715.1). NCBI lineage: Bacteria > Bacillati > Actinomycetota > Actinomycetes > Kitasatosporales > Streptomycetaceae > Streptomyces > Streptomyces sp. SudanB182_2057. The sequence continues at coordinate 5,912,524 of NZ_OZ186798.1, read as the reverse complement.
GCTCACCGCGCACGAGACCGTCGCCGACGGGGTCGTACGGCTGCGTCTGGAGGGCCGCGGGCTGCCGCGCTGGGAGCCGGGGGCGCATGTCGACCTGGTGCTGCCCTCCGGCCTCGTGCGGCAGTACTCCCTGTGCGGGGACCCGTCGGACACCTCCGCCTACACCCTCGCCACCCGGCTGGTGCCGGACGGCCGGGGCGGCTCCCGCGAGGTGCACGAGCAACTCACCGAGGGCATGGAGCTGGAGGTGCGCGGACCACGGAATCGTTTCCCCCTGGTCGCGGCGCCCGCCTACGTCTTCGTCGCCGGCGGCATCGGCATCACCCCCGTCCTGCCGATGCTGCGGGCCCTGCCGGACGGCGCCGAGTGGCGGCTGCTGTACGGCGGGCGGACGCGGGCCTCGATGCCGTTCCTCGACGAGGTGGCACAGCTCGCGGGCGACCGGCTGACGGTCGTCGCCGAGGACGAGGACGGGCGGCCGGACCTGGCCGCGCTGTTCGCGGGGACGGCCGGGGGCACGGCGGTGTACTGCTGCGGGCCCGAGGGGCTGATGGCGGCCGTGGAGCGGGCCCTGCCGGAAGGGGCCACGCTGCACCTGGAGCGGTTCGCGCCGCGTACGGCGGCCGGCCCGGACGCCGCCTTCGAGGTGGAACTGCGCCGCAGCGGGCGCACGGTGACGGTCCCGGCCGGCTCCAGCGTGCTGGCCGCCGTACGCCGGGAGCTGCCCGGCACCGCCTACTCCTGCGAGCAGGGCTTCTGCGGCACCTGTCAGCAGCGGGTGTTGGAGGGCGAGGTCGAGCACCGGGACGAGCTGCTGACGGACGCCGAGCGGCACGACTCGATGCTGATCTGCGTGTCCCGGGCCCGCGGCGACCGGCTGGTGCTCGACATGTGATCACCGGCGGCCGAATCCGCTCGGTAAGGTGTTCGTATGAGGACCGGGGTTCGCCGCAGGATGGGCGTCGAGGAGCGTCGGCAGCAGCTGATCGGCGTCGCCCTGGAGCTGTTCAGCCAACGCTCGCCCGACGAGGTCTCGATCGACGAGATAGCCTCGGCGGCGGGCATCTCGCGCCCGCTGGTGTACCACTACTTCCCGGGCAAACTCAGCCTGTACGAGGCGGCGTTGAAGCGGGCGGCGGAGGATCTGGCGAGCCGTTTCGACGAGCCGCGCGAGGGGCCGCTCGGCGCCCGGCTGCTGCGGGTGATGGGCCGCTACTTCGACTTCGTCGACCAGCACGGCCCCGGCTTCTCGGCGCTGCTGCGCGGCGGCCCGGCGGTCGGCTCGTCGGCGACCAACGCGCTCATCGACTCCGTACGGCAGGCCGCCTACGACCAGATCCTGTCGCACCTGGGCGTGACCGAGGCGTCCCCGCGGCTGGAACTGGTGGTCCGCTCCTGGATCTCGCTCGCCGAGTCCACGGCCCTGATCTGGCTGGAGGGCCGACGGGTGCCGCGCGCCGAGCTGGAGGCGCAGCTCGTGCACGACTTCGCCGCGCTGGCCGCCGTCAGCGCCACCCACGACGAGGGCATGGCCGAGCTGGTGCGCACGCTGATGAAGGACGAGCCGGCCGACGGCCCCTTCGCGGAGCTGGCCGGCCGGCTCGTCGCCCTCGGTTCCTGAGCGGGCGCCCTACGCGTCGGACTTGCGGTACGACGGATCGAGGTCGCGGATCTCCGCGGAGGCGTGCAGGGCGAACGCCCCGCCCGTCACGTGCTCCCGCAGCAGCTCCACGGCCCGCCGCGTCAGCCGTGCCTTCGTCTCGTCGGGGCGCCCGGCGAGCAGCCCGATGGTCACGTGGGCGACGGCGTGCCCGCGCGCCCCGGGGTCCTCGTACCCGAACGCCGTGAGCGCGCTCGGCCGGAACTGCGACTTGCAGGCCTCCGGCTTCGCCGCCGCTATCTCCACGACGGCCTCGTGCAGCGCCCGCGCGAACCCCTCGCGGTCGAAGGCGTCCTCCATGAGGCCGGAGTAGTCGATGGTGATCTGCGGCATGCGCACTCCTGTTCTGGGCAACGGCCTCACCCTAGTCCCCCGCCCGGGTGAACACCGCGACGGTCCGCGCCGGGACGGTGAACGTGCCCGAACCGGCCGCGTAGGACGAGGACTTCACGGTGTCGTCCGCGCCGGTGGCCTGCACGGGGTGGAGGGTGTAGGGGGTGCCGGCGAGGGCGCCGACGCGCTGGTCCTGCCGTTCGGGGGTGGCGTTGAAGACCACGACCAGGTTGCCGAGCTTCATCGTGATCACACCCGGGGTCTCGTCGCCGCCGGACAGCGGGAAGGAGAGCCGGCCTTGGACCTCGGCGGTGGTGGCCAGGGAGAAGGCCCGCTCGGTGGTCCGGATCCGCAGCAGGTCCCGGTAGGCGGCCGAGGCCCCGGTGATCTCCGGGCAGCCGACCCGGACGGTGCGGAGCAGCGGCCTGGCGTAGTCCCACTTGGACCGGTTGTCGGCCGCCGGGGGCAGCCCGCGGCCGAAGCCGTTGCCGTCGGCGCAGTCCCAGTGGATGGCGTTGAACCAGTCGCCGCTGTCGAAGGAGTTGCGGTCCAGGGACTTCGAGCGCAGCAGGTCGCTGCCCGCCTGCGACAGCGCCGGCCCCTGGGAGAGGGCGGCCGTGGCCATGGCCAGGACCTGCATCCGGGCCCGGTCACCGGCGGACGTGCCCTGGGGCAGCTTGTAGGCCAGCGCGTCGAACAGCGACTCGTTGTCGTGCGCGTCCGCGTAGGCCAGGGCGTCCCCGGGGGCGTCGGCGTATCCGGCGGGTGAGCCGTTGTAGTCCACCTGCGCGCCGGTCACCTGCCGGCCCGCGGTGTCCGTGAAGCGGAACCCGGCGAGATTCCCGGTGAGCCCGACCTTGATCAGGTCCTGGTAGTGCAGCAGCCGGGCCCGCTGTTCCTCCTTCGTGCCGTTGGCGGCGGAGGTGTTGGGGTCGGTGTACAGCCCCGAGGCGAAGCCCTGTACGCCGGGGTCGGCGTCGAAGGGGCCGCCGCCGCGCACCGCGTCCCGGGCCCGGTCGGAGAAGGTGGCGATGCCGGTTCCGGCCATGTTCTCCTGCGTGGCCTGTACGAACCGGGCGTCGTCGGCGACCTCGCCGAAGTTCCACCCCTCCCCGTACAGGATGATCTTCTTGCCGTCCACGCCGTCCTTGGCGGGGGTCAGCGCGTCCAGGGCCTCGCGGACGGCCAGGATGTTGGCCTTGGGGTGGTGGCCCATAAGGTCGAAGCGGAACCCGTCGACCTTGTACTGCCTGGCCCAGGTGACGACCGAGTCCACCACCAGCTTGCCCATCATGGCGTTCTCCGGCGCGGTGTTGGCGCAACAGGTGCTGTTCGCCACCGACCCGTCCGCCAGCAGACGCTGGTAGTAGCCCGGCACGATCCGGTCCAGCACGGAGGTGTCCGCCTGCCCGCTCGCCGCCGTGTGGTTGTACACCACGTCCAGCACCACCCGCAGCCCGTCCTCGTTCAGTGCCCGCACCATCCGGCGGAACTCCACCGTCCGGGCCGTACCGTCGGGATCGGTGGCGTAGGAGCCCTCGGGGACGGTGTAGTGGTACGGGTCGTACCCCCAGTTGTACGCGTCCTTCGCGGCGACCTCGCCCACGCACTCCTGCTGCCGCTCGGAGTCCGCCGGGAAGGCGGTCAAGTCGCAGTCCGGGACCGCCTGATCCGTCTTCCGCTCGGGGATCGTGGCGATGTCGAAGGCGGGCAGCAGGTGCACGTACGACGTCCCCGACTCGGCCAGCTTCCTCAGGTGCCGGGAGCCGTCGCTGTCCTTGTCGGTGAACGCCAGATAGGTGCCCGGGTGCCTGGCGGTGCGGTCCTCGACGGAGAAGTCCCGGATGTGCAGCTCCTGGATCCGCGCGTCCCGCGGCGGCACGGCCTTCGGCTTGCGCAGGTCCGACCAGCCCGCCGGGGCCAGGGACTTGTCGTCCAGGTCCACGACCAGGCTGCGCTCGGAGTCCGCGGTGAGCGCGAGCGAGTACGGGTCGGTGACCTTGTTGGTGACCACCTTGCCCGCGCTGGGCGCCCAGACCTTCACCACGTACCGGTACGGCTTGCCCTTCCAGGACGCCGGCCCCGTGACGGACCACACGCCCGTGGAGTCGTCCCGGCGCATCTTCCTGACCGTGCCGTCCAGCTCCAGCGACACGCTCCGCGCTGTCGGGGCCCACACGGACAGCGTGGGTTTCCCGTCGCGGAACACCGGCCCGAGGCGCGCCTTGGTGGCGCCGGGGTGGAGGTCGTCCAGCACGCCGGCGATCTGTACACCGGTCGCGGCCAGCACGGCCCCGTTCTCCGCCCGCTGCGAGACGACCAGCTGACCCTTGACCGCTTCACGCACCCGGTCCCGGTCGCGCGGGTCGACGGACCAGGCGGTGTAGTCCCTCAGGTGCGGGAACCTCGCCTTCTGGGCGTCGGTCAGGGCCGTCTTCGCCAGCCTGATCCAGCGCTCGTCGTCGCCGCTCAGGGTCCCGTCCCGGACGGTCAGGGAGCCGTCGAGGGAGTACAGCAGCTGGGTGGAGGCGGCGCCCGCCACGCCGTTCCAGGCGACGGTGTCCCGGTCGATCCAGACGGCCTCGGCGGTGGTGAGGTCGAGCGCGGCGGCGGTGCCGGCCGGCTGCGGCAGCAGGTGCTTCTCCTGGCCGTTCACCAGCCACACCTCGTGGCCGTCGGCCTTGAGGTCCAGGCTCCGGTCGGCCGGGAGGTCCTTCTCGTCGCCCTTGTGGATGATGTAGCCGAGACTGGTGGCACCCTGGGTGAGGGGCACCTCGAAGACCGCGCCATAGGCATCAGTCTTCACCGGCTCCAGCGGCCGCGACCAGTCGGTGGGGTGCGCGGCGCCCGTCCAGACGTGCAGGCCCCAGCCGTCGTAGTCCCCGTCGGCGCGGTGGTAGTGCAGGACGGCCTTGGCCGTGTCCTGGGCGGGGTACTCCGGCCGCTCGGTGCGCACGTCGGCCCTGCCCTGCTCGATCCACACCTCGCCGGTGCGGGTGACGTCGATGGACCGGTCGGCGGACACGTCCTTGTTCCCGTCCTTGTCGACGACCAGGAACCCGACGTTCGAGGCGCCCGGCCGGAGCTTGACGTAGGCGAAGGCGCCGTAGGCGTCCCGGCCGATGAAGGGGTGGCCGGCCGGCCAGGTGGTGGCCTCGCCGTCGGCCAGGTCGCCCCAGGCGTACAGGCCCCAGCCGTCGTAGTCGCCGTCGGCGCGCTTGTAGTGGACGATCGCGTGGTCCCGGGAGGAGGCCCTGGGGACCTCGGGCGCGGGCGGGGTGCCGGTGGTGCTGCTCGCCGTGGCGCTCGCGGTGTGCCCGGTCGAGTCGATGACGACGGCCTTGTAGCGCAGCGCGGTCCCGGCGGGCACCTCGGTGGCGAGGGTCTGGGTCACCTTGTAGGGGGCGTGGTCGGCGGAGCCGAGCGTCTGCCACTTCCCGTTGCCGACCTGGGCGGCGAAGACGACCCGGTTGAGCTGTCCGCCGTCGACGTCGGCCTGGACTTCGACCGTCCCCGTGGCTCCGGCGGCCGGGGCGGTCAGGGTGATCGTCGGCTCGGCGGTGGGCCCGGCGAGCTTTCCGGCCGCCTTGAGGACGACGGCGGACCCGGCCGGGACGGTGACGGTGAGCCGCCGGTCGCCGTCGGAGCGCACCGAGCCGGTGGCGCCGTGGATCCCCCGGTACGTCATGTCCGCCGACCCGGTCGCGAAGGTCGCCGTCCGCTCCGAGCCGGCGTTGTTGAAGGCGACGACGTACTCCTGGCCTGACGCGGCGTCGGTGCGGGTGAAGGCGTAGATCCCGGGGCCGTCGGCCGCGTACCGCTCGGTCTGCACGCCGTCCGTCAGGGCCGGTTCGGCCTTGCGGAGCCGGGACAGGTCCGCGATCCGCCGGTACAGCGGGGCGCCGGTGTCGTAGGCGGCGCTCGCGTGGGTGCGGTCGGTGCCGATCTCGTCGTCGTCCAGGTAGTCGGCGACCTTGGAGGCGAACATGGTCTGGCGGGCGTCTTTGTCGCCGCCGGAGCCGGTGAAGCCCTGTTCGTCGCCGTAGTAGACGACGGGGTTGCCCCGGCTGAGGAACATCAGCTCGTTGGCGAGCCGGTCCTTGGCCAGGATCTCGGCGTCGGTCGCGTGCGGGTTGTCCTGCTTCAGGAAGGTTCCGATGCGGCCCATGTCGTGGTTGCCGAGGAAGGTGACCTGTTCGTAGGCGTTGGCCTTGTCGGTCGTGTACTTGTGGTCGGCGCCGAAGACGGCCGCCAGCTTCCGGGCGCTGCCGCCCTGGGAGGCGTAGGCGCGGGCCGCGTCCTGGAAGGGGAAGTCGAGGGTGGCGTCGAGCCGGCCCCGGGTGACGTACGGGGCGGTGACGGCGGGGTCGGCGGAGTAGACCTCGCCGAACATGAAGAAGTCCTTCCGGCCGCGCTCGGCCGCGTAGCGGTCCAGCGCGGTGGCCCACTGGGTCCAGAACTCCATGTTCACGTGCTTGACGGTGTCGATCCGGAAGCCGTCGACGGCGAAGTCCCGCACCCAGCGCTGGTAGATCCGCTCCATGCCGCGGACGACCTCGGGGCGCTCGGTCCACAGGTCGTCCAGGCCGGAGAAGTCGCCGTAGGTGGTGGACTCGCCGGTGTACGTCGAGTCGCCCCGGTTGTGGTACATCGCCGGGTCGTTGAGCCAGGCCGGGATCTTGGCCTGGCTGGTCGCCCTCGGGGTGTAGGGGAAGGAGCCGGTGCCGACGGGCGGGAACGCCTTCGTGCCGTCGGCGTGGCCGGCGTCGTCGAAGGGCCGGCCGTCCTCGGTCAGGTAGGGGAAGGCGCCCTTGGAGAGGTAGTCGTAGGACTTCTCGTCGTAGTCGACGAGGTCGGCGGTGTGGTTGGTGATGACGTCGAAGAAGACCTTCATGCCCTTGGCGTGCGCCTTGGAGATGAGGTCCTTCAGGTCCTGGTCGGTGCCGAAGTGCGGGTCGACCTGGGTGAAGTCGGTGATCCAGTACCCGTGGTAGCCCGCGGAAGCGTTGCCGCCGGTGCCCTGTACGGGGCGGTTCTTGAAGATCGGCGCCAGCCAGATGGCGGTGGTGCCGAGTCCCTTGATGTAGTCCAGCTTCCCGGTCAGGCCCTTGAGGTCGCCGCCCTGGTAGAAGCCCTTGTCGGCGGGGTCGTAGCCGGTGTTCAGCCGGGAACCGGTCAGGCCGCCCCGGTCGTTGGACGGGTCGCCGTTGGCGAAGCGGTCCGGCAGGACGAAGTAGAACTGCTCGCGGGTGGCGTCGTGCCGGGCGGGCGCGGCGGCCAGCCGGGCGTCCGAGGGTGGCGCGGGCGGGCCGGCCGCGTGGGCCGCCAGGGGCGGGAGCAGCGTGGCGGCGAGGGCCGCGGCGGTGACGGCCGCCGCTCTCGCGCGGCGCCTGGGCGGCGCCTGCCGTCTTGGTGTCACTGGGGTGGCTCCTCAGCAGTTCGGCTTGCCGGTGTACAGCGCCAGGGCGGTGTCGGGGGCCAGGGTGGCGGTGAACTGGCCGGCGGCGTTCACGGTCACCGGCCTGTTGCCCTGCACGTCGCAGTAGGTCCCGGCGGGCAGGGAGGTCTGGTAGGTGCGGGTCGTGCTGCCCGGCTCGTGGTTGATGGCCACGTACCCCTTGGTGCCCCGGCCGAAGGCGATCCAGTTGCCCCCGTTGTCCCACCAGTTGGTGACCGCCTGGCCCCGGGTCGCGTTGCGGAAGGCGACCATGGACTTGATCTCCGGCCAGGCGTGCTGGCACTTCCAGCCGTTCTGCCAGCAGGCGTCCACCCGGCCGCCGTTCGGCGGGCCGGCGTCGGCGTCCGACCACTCGTAGCCGGAGTTGACGTCGGGGGCGCCGTACGGCCAGGCCAGCATGAAGACGTTGGCCAGGGTGTAGTTCGCGCCGTTCTTGTAGCTGAGCGTGCTGCCGTTGCGCTCGGTGTCGTGGTTGTCCACGAAGACGCCCGCGGCCGAGCCGCTCAGGTAGCCCCAGCCCTCGCCGTAGTTCTTCAGGTACGCGAGCTTCTCGGCGGTGAAGACCCGCTTGAGGTCGTAGGCGTAGCGGAACTCCTGGACGTCTCCGTTGCCGGTGTACTCGGAGGGCTGGACGGCCTCGCCCGCGCCGTGGATGACCTCCTGCTTCCAGTGGACCGACGGGTTGGTCAGCCGGCTCTTGATGTTCGCCAGGTCCGCGGCCGGTATGTGCTTGGCGCCGTCGATCCGGAAGCCGTCCACGCCCAGGCTCAGCAGGTCGTTCAGATAACCGGCGATCGTCTTGCGGACGTACTCCTCGCCGGTGTCCAGGTCGGCCAGGCCGAGGAGTTCGCAGTGCTGGACGTTCCAGCGGTCGGAGTAGTTCGAGATCTGGGCGGTGCAGTCGTCGAAGTCGTAGGACGAGTACAGGCCCGGGTAGGCGTACTTGGTGTACGACGAGCCGCCGGTGCCGGTGCCGGAACCGGCCGACATGTGGTTGACGACGGTGTCGGCGACGACCTTGACCCCGGCCGCGTGGCAGGTGTCCACCATGTTCCGGAAGGCCGTGCGGTCGCCGAGCCGGCCGGCGATCTTGTACGACACCGGCTGGTACGACGTCCACCACTGGGCGCCCTGTATGTGCTCGGCGGGCGGGGAGACCTGGACGTATCCGTAGCCGGCGGGGCCGAGGGCGGTGGTGCACTCCCTGGCCACGGAGGCGTAGTTCCACTCGAAGAGGACGGCGGTGACGTCCTTGGTGCCGGGCGGGGCGGCCTCGGCGGTAGTCGGGGTCATGCCAATCAGGGCGGCGGCGGTGAGGGCGACCGCCGTGGGGAGTGCGCTGCGTGCCATGTGGGGTCCTTCGACGGTGAAGGGGGGGTGGGGGCCGCTGAAGCGGCTTGCTGAAACTTTTCAGCAAACTTGCGGTGACGCAGATGGTAAAGGCCCGCTGCCCGAAAGGCAGCGGGCCGGAGTGAAGGTGATGCGGGAAAGTTTTCCGACGGGGCGTCAGGGGGCCGCCCCAGTGCGGGCGTCAGCGCTCCGCGGACCACCAGACCGTGGTGTCGGCGGGCACCTTCGTCTCGCCGTCCGCCTCGGTGACCTCGTCGCTGGCGAGCAGCACCCGGCCGTGGGACGGCATCGTCACGGACTCGCCGGTGGTGTTGGCCACGCACACGAAGTCGCCCCGCCGGAAGGCCAGGACGCCCTCCGGCGCGCGCAGCCACTCCACCGACTCGCCCGCACCCAGGTCCGGCCGCTCCCGGCGGACCCGCAGCGCCGACCGGTACAGCTCCAGCGTGGAGCCGGGGGTCCCGGTCTGCGCCTCCACGCTCAGCTCGGCCCAGGCCGGCGGCTGGGGCAGCCAGCTGCCACCGCCGCCGAAGCCGTAGGAGGAGCCCGTACGGGTCCAGGGGATCGGCACCCGGCAGCCGTCCCGGAAGCCGTCCTGGCCCGCGCCGCGGAAGTACGCCGGGTCCTGGCGCACCTCGTCGGGCAGGTCCACGACGTCCGGCAGGCCCAGTTCCTCGCCCTGGTAGAGGTAGGCGGAGCCGGGCAGGGCGAGCATCAGCAGGGTGGCGGCGCGGGCGCGGCGCAGGCCCAGCTCGCGGTCGCCGGCCGTGCGGATCTGGGTGCCGAGGCCGGGCGGGTTGGCGAAGCGGGTGGCGTGCCGGGTGACGTCGTGGTTGGACAGCACCCAGGTGGCGGGGGCGCCGACGGGGCGCATCGCGTCCAGGGTGCGGTCGATGACCGTCCGCAGCTCCTTGGCGTCCCAGGCCGTGCCCAGGTACTGGAAGTTGAACGCCTGGTGGAGTTCGTCGGGGCGGACGTAGTTCGCGGTGCGCTCGACGGTGGGGGTCCACGCCTCGGCGACGAAGATGCGGTCTGGGGGTCCCCCCTGCACGGAGTGCTTGGGGGCATATTCTTCGAGGATGCGGCGCCACTGGCGGTAGATGTCGTGCACGCCGTCCTGGTCGAAGAACGGCATGACGTCGTTGCCCAGCAGTTTGACCTGGTCGTGGGAGCCCAGGTCGGGCAGGCCCGCGGCCTTGACCAGGCCGTGGGCGACGTCGATGCGGAAGCCGTCCACGCCCATGTCCAGCCAGAAGCGCAGGATGGAACGGAACTCGTCGCCGACGGCCGGGTGGTCCCAGTTGAAGTCGGGCTGCTCGGGGGCGAACAGATGCAGGTACCACTCGCCGGGGGTGCCGTCCGGCTCGGTCACCCGGGTCCAGGCCGGGCCGCCGAAGATGGACTCCCAGTCGTTGGGCGGCAGTTCGCCGTTCTCGCCCTTGCCGGGCCGGAAGTGGTAGCGCTCGCGCAGCGGGGAGCCGGGGCCCTCGGCGAGGGCGCGCTTGAACCACTCGTGCTGGTCGGAGGAGTGGTTGGGGACCAGGTCCACGATGACGCGCAGGCCGTGCGCGTGGGCGTCGCGGATCAGCGCGTCGGCGTCCAGCAGGGAGCCGAACATCGGGTCGACGGCGCGGTAGTCGGCGACGTCGTAGCCGGCGTCGGCCTGCGGGGAGGCGTAGAAGGGGCTGAGCCACACCGCGTCCACGCCGAGGTCGCGCAGGTAGGGCAGGCGGGAGCGTACGCCCTCCAGGTCGCCCATGCCGTCGCCGTCGCTGTCGGCGAAGCTGCGCGGGTAGACCTGGTAGATGACCGCGTCCCGCCACCAGTCGTGGCGGTCGGCGACGGTGACGGCGTCGGAGTGGCGGGCCGGTGCGGCGGAGTGCTGCTGGCTCATGGCGTCCTTGATACGTAACTGGTGCATGGTGGGCGGTCGTTGGTCGGCCGGAGTACGAGGCGGGCCGCGGTGGCAGCGGGGTCGGTCGGTCCACCGCGGCCCGCCCGGCCGGTGCGGGCGTCAGCCCTTGGTGCCGCCGGCGGTGAGGCCGGTGACCAGGTTCTTCTGCACGAGGTAGAAGAACACCGTCACCGGTATCGCGATCAGCACCGCGGTGGCGGCCATGTAGTTCCACTGGGCGTCGTGCTCGCTGACGAAGGTCTGCAGGCCGACGGCGAAGGTGTACTTGGAGTCGTCCAGCAGGAAGGTCGTCGCGAAGGCGACCTCGCCGACGGCGGTGATGAAGGTGTAGAACGCGGCGACGGCCAGGCCCGGGCGGGCCAGCGGCAGGATCAGCCGGAAGAAGGTGCCGAAGGGGGTGAGCCCGTCCACCCGCCCGGCCTCGTCGATCTCGAACGGGATGGTGTCGAAGTACCCCTTGAGCAGCCAGGCGCTGTACGGCACGGCGGTGGAGCAGTTGATGGCGATCAGCCCCCAGTAGGTGTCGATGAGGCCGAGCTCGCTGAAGATCTCGTACATCGGCACGATCAGGATGGCGATCGGGAAGGCCTGGGTGAGCAGCAGGACCCACATCAGCGGCTTGTAGCCGGGAAAACGCATCCGGGAGACGGCGTAGCCGGTGGTGGCGGCGACGAGGACACCGATCACGGTGGTGCCGAGGGCCACGATCAGCGTCGACTTGAACCAGTCGAGGAAGCCGGTGTGCTGGAGCACGAAGCCGTAGTTGGAGAAGGTCAGCTTGCCCGCGATGGCGCCCGGGTGGAGGTAGTCGTCCTTGTCCGGGCCGAGGGAGAGGTAGCACAGCCAGGCGACCGGGGCGAGGGCGATCAGGCTCGCCAGGGCGAGGCCGCCGTGCAGCAGGGCGGTGCCGAGCGGTCCGCGCTCGCCGCGCCGGCGGGTGCGGCGGACGGGTACGGCGGCGGGGGCCGGCGCGGTCTCGGTGGTGTCCAGGGTCGTGGTGCTCATGGCGGCGGCTCCTGCGGCGTCAGACGGCGAGCTGGTCATTGCGCTTCAGCCAGCGGAAGTAGAAGGAGGTGAAGACGGTGAGGATCGACAGCAGCAGCACCCCGTAGGCGGCGGACTGGGCGAAGTCGCGCGGCTGCTGGCCGAAGCCCAGCTGGTAGGCCCAGGTGACGAGGATCTGGGCGTCCGGGGCGGAGTTCTTGCCGAACAGCAGGAAGATGATGACGAACTGGTTGAAGGTCCAGATGACGCCGAGCAGGACCACGGTGGAGCTGACCGCGCGCAGCCCGGGCAGGGTGACGTGGCGGAAGCGCTGCCAGGCACTGGCGCCGTCCATCTCGGCGGCCTCGTAGAGCGTGGAGTCGATGGACTGCAGCCCGCCGAGCAGCGAGAGCATCATGAACGGCACACCGCACCAGGTGTTCACCATGATCGCGGCGAACCGCTGCCAGAAGGTGTCCTCCAGCCAGGCCGGCTGGGGCAGGTGCAGGGCGCCGAGGAGCTGGTTGAGCGCGCCGGAGTCGGCGAGCATGATCCGCCAGGAGAAGACGGTGACGAAGGTCGGCACGGCCCAGGGCAGGACGAGCAGCAGCCGGTAGACGGTGCGGCCGCGCAGCTTCTGGTGCAGCATGAGCGCGAGGCCGAGCCCGAGGGCGTAGTGCAGGGCGACGCAGGCGGCCGTCCAGAAGACGGTCCACAGGAAGTGCGACCAGAACCGGTCGTAGGCCGTCGGGCCGAACAGGATGTCCTGGTAGTTGTCCAGGCCGATGAACTCGTAGGTGGCGTCGATGTGGTTGACGCCGATCGTCCGCGCCGAGTTGAGGCTGTTGGCGTCGGTGAGGGTGAGGTAGAAGCCGCGTGCCAGCGGGTAGCCGACGAGGACGCCGAGCACGATGACCACCGGGGCGATCATCGCGTAGGCGTACCAGTACTTCTGGAGGCCGTTCTTGACGCGCTGCCCCAGCCCGGGACGAGGCGCGCGGTCACCGCGGCGCTCGCCGGTGGCGCGGTCGATGGCGACTGTCATGGTTCGACACCTTCAATGGATCAGGGGGGCGGGCTGGGCACTGGGCGGTGGCCGCCGGGTTCCTCCGCCGCCTGCGGCGGGAGCGGCCGGCGGCCACCCGGGCTCACTTGGCGAAGCCGTCCAGCAGGTCGGAGATGGCCAGCTCGGCGTTGTCCAGGCCCTTGTCCAGCGACTCCTTGCCGCCGGCGACCTTGGCCAGCTCGGTGTCGAGCGGGACCCACAGGGAGCTGTACTCGGGCAGTGCCGGGCGGGGCTGGGCGGCGGCCAGGACGCCCTGGTAGCCGGCGATGCCCGGGTCGGCCTTGACCTTCGCGGTGTAGGCGTCGGAGCGGGTGGGCAGGGTGGAGTTCTTCAGGGCGACGGCCTCCTGCGCCTGGGCGGAGGTCATGAAGTTCACGAACTTCAGGGCCGCCGCCTGGTGGGCCTTGTCCGAGCCGGCGTAGACCGACAGGTTGTGGCCGCCGGTGGGGGCGCCCGCCTTGCCGGTGGAGCCGGCCGGGACGGTGGCGATGCCCAGGTTCTTCTTGTCCTTGAAGGCGCTGCCCTTGTAGAAGTTCGTGATCTCCCAGGGGCCCTGGACGATCGCGGCGACCTTGCCGTTGACGAACGCGTCCTGGATGTGGGCGTAGGCGTCGGCGGTGGTGTCGGCCTTGTGCAGGCCCTTGCCGGAGAACAGGCTCTGCCAGGTGGCGTAGCCCTTCCGGGCGGCGGCCGAGTTCACGGTGATCTTCTTGGCGGCGGCGTCGACGGTGTCGGTGCCCTCGCCGTAGAGGAAGGGCTGGGCGTAGTAGGCCTGGGTGGAGCCCCAGTAGCCGTCGGCCCCGGTCTTGTCCTTGACCTTCGCGGCGGCGGCCTTCAGCTCGTCCCAGGTCTTGGGGGCCTCGGTGACGCCGGCCTGCTGGAACAGGGCCTTGTTGTAGACCAGCGCGAGGGTGTCGGTGACCAGCGGCACGCCGTAGGTCTTGCCCTCGTACTGGGCCTGCTTGATCAGGCTCGGCTGGAACTTCGCCTGGTCGGCGAGGGCCTCGGTGCCGTCCAGCGGCAGGAAGAAGCCCTTCTTGGCGAAGGCCGGGGTCCAGCCGACCTCGGAGCGCAGCACGTCCGGGGCGCCGGTGGCGCCGGCCGCGGTGTCGAACTTGTTCTGCGCCTGGTCGAAGGGCACGTTGACGTACTTGACCTTGATGTCCTTGTGCGCGGCCTCGAACCGCTCGACCAGGGCCCGGTAGGTCGGGGCCTCGTTGGTGGCATTGGAGGTGTCCCACCACGTGATGGTGACCGGGCCGTCCGACTTCCCGCTGTCGCTGTCGCCGCCGCACGCCGTCGCCGTCAGGGCGAGGGACGCCACCAGCGCGGAGGCCGCTATGCCACGCCGCATGAGTTCTCCTTGAGGGTTGAAGCCCGAGTGGTACAGGGGGCGGTCCCGACCGCCCCTTGCGACTTGCCGACTGCGCCGTTGCCGCGGCCGGGCGACAGGGAACGTAACAGCGATGTAAGCGCTGCGAAAGACCTTGCAGAAAAAAAGTGCAAGGGAACACGATGGTTACCCGGTCGTAACCGTGCAACGGCCGCTGGACACTTGTGCAAGACTCTGCAAGCTCTTGCCATCATGATTCGAGGGAGCCGCGATGAGGCAGCAACCCCCTGCGGGCCGCCCGGCCGTCCGCGCCCGGCGTCCGGCCGGTGTGCAAGGGCGGAGCCGACCGGTACAGTCCAGTGGCGTGACCACACGGCTTGCCGACATCGCTGCGCAGGCGGGGGTGAGCGAAGCGACCGTCAGCCGGGTCCTCAACGGAAAGCCGGGCGTCGCCGCCACCACCCGCCAGTCCGTGCTCGCCGCCCTGGACGTCCTGGGCTACGAGCGCCCGGTACGGCTGCGGCAGCGCAGCGAGGGTCTGGTCGGGCTGATCACGCCCGAGCTGGAGAACCCGATATTCCCGGCCCTGGCGCAGGTCATCGGCCAGGCGCTGACCCGCCAGGGCTACACCCCGGTGCTCGCCACGCAGACCCCCGGCGGGTCGACCGAGGACGAGCTGACCGAAATGCTGGTGGACCGCGGGGTCGCCGGGATCATCTACGTCTCCGGGCTGCACGCCGACACCACCGCCGACATGCAGCGCTACGAGCGGCTCCGGGCGCAGGGCGTGCCGTTCGTGCTGGTGGACGGGTTCTCCCCGCATGTGCAGGCGCCGTTCATCTCCCCCGACGACCGGGCGGCGATGACGCTCGCGGTGACACACCTGGTGTCCCTCGGGCACACCCGGATCGGGCTCGCCCTCGGGCCCAAGCGGTTCGTGCCGGTGCAGCGCAAGATCGAGGGCTTCGTACGGGCCGTCCAGGACCAGCTGGGGCTTGCCGCGCAGACCGTGGAGAGCGAGCTGATCCAGCACTCGCTGTACACGCTGGAGGGCGGCCAGGCCGCCGCGGCGGCGCTGATCGAGCGGGGCTGTACGGCGGTGGTCTGCGCCAGCGACATGATGGCGCTGGGCGCGATACGCACGGCCCGGCAGCGTGGCCTGGAGGTGCCCCGGGACGTGTCGGTGGTCGGCTTCGACGACTCCCCGCTGATCGCCTTCACCGATCCGCCGCTGACCACCGTCCGCAAGCCGGTCCCGGCGATGGGGCAGGCGGCGGTGCGCACGCTGCTGGAGGAGATCGGCGGCACCCCGGCACCGCACAGCGAGTTCGTGTTCATGCCGGAGCTGGTGGTGCGCGGCTCGACCGCCTCGGCTCCGCACGGCTCGCGCGCGACGTAGGCCGCGGGGCCGCCGAGCCGTACCCGGCCATGGGGCCGGCGTCCGGTCCAGAAGGTGCGCGGCGGAGCCGGGCTTGGGATGATCGGCCGGGAAACAACCTTTTCTGGCAGACTCTGTGACCATGAGTGACTCGACCGTGACAGAGCCGGACGGTCGCGAGGAGGTGGCCGCTCCGCGGGCCGTCACGGGCGAGGACAGACCGGACCGGCCGCGGCGCCCGCGCCCGCGCCGCCCCCGGCTGTGGTTCGAGATCCTTCTGGTCGCGGTGAGTTACTGGACGTACTCGCTGGTGCGCAACGCCGTGCCGGAGCAGCGAACCGCCGCGCTGCGCAACGCGGACTGGATCTGGCGGTTCGAGCACGCGATCGGCGTCGGCGTGGAGCAGACGGTCAACCACGCCGCCAACTCGGTGTCTTGGCTCATCATCGGGATGAACTACTACTACGCCACACTGCACTTCGTCATCACGCTCGGGGTGCTGGTGTGGCTGTACCGGTGGCATCCCGGCCGGTACGCGGCGACCCGGCTGGTGCTGTTCGCGACCACCGGCGCGGCCCTGCTCGGTTACTACCTGTTCCCGCTCGCGCCGCCCCGGTTGATGCGCGGCGGGCACTTCGTGGACACCGTGATGGTGCACCACACGTGGGGTTCGATGGCCTCCGGCGACCTCAAGCACGTGTCCAACCAGTACGCGGCGATGCCGTCGATGCACATCGGCTGGTCGCTGTGGTGCGGGCTGACGGTGTGCGCGCTGGCGTCGGTGCCGTGGGCGCGGGTGCTGGGGCTGCTGTATCCGGCGCTCACCCTCGTGGTGATCGTCGCCACGGCCAACCACTTCTGGCTGGACGCGGTGGGCGGGGTCGTCTGCCTCGCCTTCGGCTTCGCGGCGGCCCGCCTCTGGTACGGCAGCGTGCCGTACGCGCTGCCGCGGCTGGTCCCCCGGCCCGCGGGGCGGGCGTGGGGGTCGGCGCCGACCGTGTAGAGCGCGGGGGGGGGGGGCGCCGTCCGTGCGGAGCGCGGGGGGGCGCCGTCCGTGCGGAGCGCGGGGGGGCGCCGTCCGTGCGGAGCGCGGGGGGGCGCCGTCCGTGCGGAGCGCGGGGGGGCGCCGTCCGTGCGGAGCGCGGGGGGGCGCCGTCCGTGCGGAGCGCGGGGGGGCGCCGTCCGTGCGGAGCGCGGGGGCGCCGGTCTTCCGTCAGTCCCCGTAGAACAGGTCCTCCACCACCGTGCGGGCCCGGCGGGTGGTGCGGCGGTAGGCGTCCAGCATGTCTCCGGCGTGGCCGGCGCCGTAGCCGAGGTAGCGGCCCACCGCGGCCAGCTCGCGCGGCTCGGTGGGGAAGGTGTCCCCGGCCCGGCCGCGCACCAGCATCACCGCGTTGCGCACCCGGCTCGCCAGCACCCACGCCTCGTCCAGGATCTCCGCCTCCTCGGCGGACAGCAGCCCGGCCGCGCGGGCGGCGGCCAGCGCCTCGCGGGTGCGGGTGGTGCGCAGGCCCGGCTCGTGGTGGGCGTGGCGGAGCTGGAGCAGCTGGACCGTCCACTCCACGTCGGACAGGCCGCCGGGGCCCAGCTTGGTGTGCAGCTTCGGGTCGGCGCCGCGCGGCAGCCGCTCGGACTCCATGCGGGCCTTCAGCCGGCGGATCTCGCGCACCGCGTCCTCGGTGAGGCCCTTGGCCGGGTAGCGCAGCGGGTCGATCAGCTCGACGAAGCGCCGGCCCAGGTCGCCGTCGCCGGCCACCGGCTCGGCCCGCAGCAGCGCCTGCGACTCCCAGACCAGGGACCAACGGCGGTAGTACGCCTCGTACGACTTCAGGGTGCGCACCAGCGGCCCGGACTTGCCCTCCGGGCGCAGGTCGGCGTCGATGAGCAGCGGCGGGTCGGCGCTGGGCAGCTGGAGCAGCCGGCGCATCTCGGCGACGACCCGGTTGGCGGCGGCCGCCGCCTCCTGCTCGGCCACGCCCTCCCTCGGCTCGTGCACGAACAGCACGTCGGCGTCGGAGCCGTAGCCCAGCTCGTGCCCGCCGAAGCGGCCCATGCCGATGACCGCGAACCGGGTGGGCAGGGTGTCGCCCCAGCCCTCCCGGACCACCGCGCGCAGGGTCCCGGCCAGGGTGGCCTTGGTGAGGTCGGAGACGGCCGCGCCGACCCGGTCCACCAGGGCGCCCTGGTCCGCCTCGGCGGGGCTGGTCTCGGTGCCGTAGGAGCCGACGATGTCGGCGGCGGCGGTGCGGAACAGCTCGCGGCGGCGCACGCCGCGGGCCGCCGTGACGCCCTGTGCGGCGTTCTCGGCGCGGCCCACGGCCGCCATGATCTCCTGCTCCAGCGCGGCGCGCTGCCGGGGCGCGAGGCCGCCGCCGACGCCGTCGCCGAGCAGGGCCACCGCCTCCGGGGCGCGCATCAGCAGGTCGGGGGCGAGGCGGCCCGCCGACAGCACGCGGGCCAGGTTCTCCGCCGCGGCGCCCTCGTCGCGCAGCAGCCGCAGGTACCAGGGGGTCTTGCCGAGCGCGTCGGAGACCTTGCGGAAGTTCAGCAGGCCGGCGTCCGGGTCGGCGGAGTCGGCGAACCAGCCGAGCAGCACGGGCAGCAGGGTGCGCTGGATGGCCGCCTTGCGGGTCACGCCGGAGGCCAGGGCCTCCAGGTGGCGCAGGGCGGCGGCCGGGTCGGCGTAGCCGAGGGCGATGAGGCGTTCCCGGGCCGCCTCCGCGCTCAACCTGGCTTCGCCCGGCGCGAGTTGGGCGACCGCGTCGAGCAGCGGGCGGTAGAACAGCTTCTCGTGCAGGCGGCGTACGACCGTGCTGTGCCGCTTCCACTCGCGGGTCAGCCCGCCCACCGGGTCGGTGCGCAGGCCCAGCGAACGGCCGAGGCGGCGCAGGTCGGCCTCCGCCTCGGGGACGAGGTGGGTGCGGCGCAGGCGGTAGAGCTGGATGCGGTGCTCCATGGAGCGCAGGAAGCGGTACGCCTCGTCCAGCCGGGCCGCGTCCTCGCGGCCCACGTAGCCGCCGGCGGCCAGGGCCTTGAGGGCGTCCAGGGTGGTGCCGCTGCGCAGGGCGGGGTCGGTGCGGCCGTGCACCAGCTGGAGGAGCTGGACGGCGAACTCCACGTCGCGCAGGCCGCCCGGGCCGAGTTTGAGTTCCCGGTCGATCTCGGCCGCGGGGATGTTCTCCACCACGCGGCGGCGCATCTTCTGCACGTCCGGTACGAAGTTCTCCCGCTCGGCCGCCTTCCAGACGAGGGGGTGCAGCGCGTCCAGGTACGCCTGGCCGAGCGCCGGGTCTCCGGCCACCGGGCGGGCCTTGAGGAGGGCCTGGAACTCCCAGGTCTTGGCCCAGCGCTGGTAGTAGGCGACGTGGCTGCTGAGGGTGCGCACGAGGGGGCCGTTGCGGCCCTCGGGGCGGAGGTTGGCGTCCACCGGCCAGATGGAGCCCTCCACGGTCGTCTCGGAGCAGATCCGCATCAGGTGGGAGGCGAGTTTCGTGGCGGACCGCAGGGCCTGTTGCTCCGGGGTGCTCTCCGTCGGTTCCGCCACGAAGATCACGTCGACGTCGGAGACGTAGTTCAGTTCGTGGCCGCCGCACTTGCCCATCGCGATCACCGCGAGGCGGCAGGCGGCGGCGTCCTCGGGGGCGGCGGCGGCCGCGAGGGCCAGGGCCGTGCGGAGGGTGGCGGTGGCCAGGTCGGCGAGTTCGCCGGCGGTCTCGGCGACGTCCGTGGTGCCGCAGACGTCGCGGGCGGCGAGGGAGAGCAGGCAGCGGCGGTAGGCGACGCGGAGGGAGACCGGGTCGGTGGCCTCGGCCAGGCCGCGTTCGAACTCCGTGACGCCCGGGTGGAGGTCGTGCGGTTCGTAGGTGACCAGGGCGTGCCAGTCGGTGGGGTGGCGGGTGAGGTGGTCGGCGAGGGCGGTGGAGGCGCCGAGGACGCCGAGGAGGCGGTCGCGGAGGGGTTTGGCCGCGACGAGGGTGTCCAGCAGTTCGCGGTGGGCGGTGGGGGTGGGCTGGGCCTCCAGGAGGCGGACCAGGCCGTGCAGGGCGAGGTCGGGGTCGGCGGTGGCGCCGAGGGCCTCCAGGAGGACCGGGTCGTCGCGGACGGTGGCCAGTTCGGGGCCGTCCAGGAGGCGTTCGGCTGCGGAGGGGTCGGTGAAGCCGTGTCGGAGCAGACGGGTGAAGGTGCTGCTTCTGCGCCCCGGCGTCATGTCCGTGGTCTCCTCTGGTGTGGTGCGGCGTCCTGGCCCGAGCGTAACCGGCGGGGGGCGGGGGGCTCGGGTTGTGGGGCTGTGCTTCGTCGGGTGCGGGTGCGTGGGTCTTGTGCCTGCGGCGGCCCGTGCGGGCTCGTCGTGGTCGCGGTCGCGCCCACTGGCGTGTGGGAGTCGGGGCCGCGGCGGGCAGTGTCCGTCCTCGGTCCGGCGCCCTGTCTCTCGTGCGTCGCCGGACTTCTCGCCGGCCGCTGCGGGCGGACACAACCCGCCACGTCCCCTTCCCGCCGTGTGCGGGTGCGGGGCCGTGGTGCTTCCTCTACGGGCCCGTCGGCGTTTCCTCCGGTGCTGTCCTCTGGTGCGGGATTCCCCTGCTGCTCAGTAGGTCTCGCATCGTCTCGGCCGCCCTCGGGGCCGCGTCTCCGCAGCAGTTGTTGAAGAGGAGGTGGATCTCGGTGGCGGTCGTCGCCGCGGTGTGGATGTGGGGGAGCCACTCTTCGAGTTCTTGCTCGGTGTAGGTGTGGCGGAAGCGGTCTTCCTTGGTGCCGGTGCGCCAGTGGGGGCTGCGGCCGTGGAAGCGGACGAGGGTGAGGTGGGGGGTGGTGACGGGGACGGGGTGCCGGGGGTCGGGGGTGTCCGTGGCCACCGCCGTGGCGTCCAGGTCCTCGAGGAAGGAGGTCGTGCGGGAGGCGTTCGCCGGGTGCCACCAGGCGGGGTCGCGGAACTCCACGGCGAACGGCCAGCCGTGGGCGCGTTCGCGGGCGGTGCGGATGAAGGTCTCGGCCTCGGGGCCGGGGTGGAGGGAGGCCGGGTACTGGAAGAGGAGGGTGCCGAGGCGGCCGGAGTGGAGGAGGGGGGTCAGGGCTTCGGCGTAGCGGGTCCAGACCTCCGTGCGCAGGGCCTCGTTCCGGGGGTGGGTGCGCAGGTCCGGGGGGAGGGCCGCGGGGCGGGTGGGGTGGCCGGTGAGGAGGGAGAACGCCTTGACGTCGAAGCGGAAGCCGGGGGGTGTGCGCTCCGCCCAGTGGGTGGTGGTGCGGGGGGTGGGCAGGGCGTAGTACGGGGAGTCCGCCTCCACCAGGGGGAAGCGGGTGGCGTAGTGGCGCAGGCGTTTCTCGGGGGTGCCGGTGCCGGGTGGGTACCAGTCGCTCTTGAGCAGGTTCGGGTCGGTCCAGCCGCAGGTGCCGATGAGGATGTCCGCCATGGGGGCGGGGGTACCCGGCGTTCATCCGGTCTTCACCCGTGGGGTTGGCTCGCGTGAGGCGCGGGAATTTTGGCGTGTGCATGCTCTGTCCGCACCGCCAGCCGTCCACCCATTTCCGGAGGTTGAAGTGTCCGGCAGTTCCGTGTACCGCCGCGCCCGGGCCCTCGTGGCCGGTACGGCGGCCCTCGCCGCGGCCGCGGTCGGGCTGTGGACCGGGCTCGGCCAGGAGTCCGCGCACGCCGCGGGCACCGTGCCCCGCCCGGACCACGTGGTCGTCGTGGTCTTCGAGAACCACGCGTACAGCCAGGTCATCGGGTCGTCCAGCGCGCCGTACCTCAACTCGCTGAAGGCGGGAGGCGCCAACCTGACCCAGTCGTACGCCGAGACCCATCCGAGCCAGCCGAACTACTTCGCGATGTTCTCCGGCTCCACGCAGGGGATCACCGACGACAGCTGCTACACCCCGGGCTTCTCCTCGGCGCCCAATCTGGCGTCCGAGATGATCGCCGCCGGGCGCAGCTGGGCCAGCTACAACGAGACCCTGCCTAGCCAGGGGTCCACGACGTGCAGCAGCGGCAAGTACGCGCGCAAGCACAACCCCTGGTTCGGGTTCAGCAATGTGCCCACGTCCAGCGCCAAGACGTTCGCGCAGTTCCCCACCGACTACTCGACGCTGCCCCAGCTGTCGTTCGTGGTGCCCAACCTGTGCAGCGACATGCACGACTGCTCGGTGTCCACCGGTGACACCTGGCTGAAGAACAACCTGGGCGCCTACGCCACCTGGGCCAAGACCCACAACAGCCTGCTCGTCGTCACCTTCGACGAGGACAACCGGCTGAGCGGGAACCGCATCCCCACGGTGTTCTACGGGCAGCCCGTCCTCGCCGGGTCCTCTTCGAGCACCACCTACAACCACTACGACCTGCTGCGCACCCTGGAGGACACCCAGGGGCTGACCACGCACGCGGGCAACGCGGCCGCCGCCGAGGACATCACCGGGATCTGGGCGTCCTGACGTGTACGTAGCGGACAGTCGTGCCAGTACGTCCGCTCATGACGCCGTCCGGCCCCCGGCCGGGCGGCGCCGTGCGGCGGTCGCGCCGACCGTGCTCGCGCTGGGGACGGTGAGCCTGGTCACCGACGTCTCCTCGGAGATGGTGACGGCGGTGCTGCCGTTGTACCTGGTGAGCGGTCTGGGTCTGTCGCCGTTGGGGTTCGGGCTCCTGGACGGCGTCTACAACGGTTTCTCCGCGCTCGTCCGGCTGGTCGGCGGGCACTTCGCCGACCGGGGCGGCGGGCGGCACAAGTGGATCGCCGGGCTGGGCTACGGCATCTCGGCCGTGTGCAAGCCGCTGCTGCTGGTGGCGCACTCGCTGACGCCGATCGGGGTGGTGCTCGCCGCCGACCGGACCGGCAAGGGGCTGCGGACCGCGCCCAGGGACGCGCTGATCTCGCTGTCCAGCACGCCGGAGACGCGCGGCCGGGCCTTCGGCGTGCACCGGGCGATGGACACCGCCGGGGCGCTGCTCGGGCCGCTGGTGGCCTTCTGGATCCTGCGGGCCACCGTGGACGGCTACGACGCGGTGTTCACCGTCAGCTTCTGCGTCGCCGCGGCCGGCGTGCTGGTGCTGGTGCTGTTCGTGCCGGGCGGTCGGGGAGCGCCGGCGGCGGCGCAACAGCCCACGCTGCGGGCCGCTTTCGCCCTGCTGCGCCGCCGCGATCTGCGCCGGATCACCGTGTGCGCGCTGCTGCTGGGGCTGGCCACGGTCAGCGACTCCTTCGTGTACCTGTTGCTCCAGCGCCGGCTCGGGGTCCCGGACCGCTGGTTCGCGCTGCTGCCGCTCGGCACGGCCGCCGCGTTCCTGCTGCTGGCGGTGCCGCTCGGCCGGCTCGCGGACCGGGTGGGCCGCTGGACGGTCTTCCTCGCCGGTCACGGCGCCCTGCTCGCCGGGTACGGGCTGCTGCTCGGCTCCTGGCGCGGCACCGCGCTGCCCTGGCTGGTGCTCGCCCTGCACGGCTGCTTCTACGCGGCCACCGACGGGGTGCTGATGGCCGCCGCCTCCGACAGCGTGCCGGAGGGGCTGCGCTCCTCGGGGCTGGCCGTCGTGCAGACCGGGCAGGCGCTGACCCGGTTCGCCTGCTCGCTGCTGTTCGGCGCGGCCTGGACGGTGTGGGGCGACCGGGCGGCGCTGGCCGGGGCGGCGGTGGCGCTCGTGGGATGCGTGGCGTTCGCGCTGACGCTGCGTCCGAAGGGAGTGGTGGGCGCGTGAGCGTACGCAACCGGCTGGTGATCCTCGTGTCGGCCCTCGCCGTGCTCGCGGCGGTCGGGCTGGCCGCCGTCCTGCACGCCTCCGCACGGGCGGAGCGCCGTGACCACACGCAGGCGGGCGGGCCGCGCGTCACCTCCGGCGCGGTGTCGCTGCGCGGGTCCGGGCGGCTGGTGTTCCGGAACCTGGCGTGGGGGCCGCACCGGGACGAGCTGACGAGCGTCCCGGCGGACGACCCGGACGGGCCGCGCACCGCCGCCGGGCTGAAGTGCCTCAGGTTCTACGCCGCCGCGGGCACCGGAGTGTGTTTGCAGGCGGTGCGCGGGCCGGTGTCGGACACCTACCGCGCGCTGGTCCTGGACGCCTCCCTGCGCATCCGGGGCCGCTACGACGTGCCGGGCATCCCCTCCCGCGCCCGGGTCTCCCCCACCGGGCACTTCGCCGCCTGGACGGCGTTCGTGGGCGGCGACTCGTACGCGGGGACGAACTTCTCCACGCGGACGGCGGTCGTGGACACCCGCGGCGGGGAGCTGATCCCCTCCCTGGAGGCGTTCCGGATCGTCAAGGACGGGCGTCCCTACCGGTCGGCGGACGTCAACTTCTGGGGCGTGACGTTCACGGACGACGACCGTACGTTCTACGCGACGCTGGCCACGAAGGGCCGCACGTACCTGGTCCGCGGCGACCTGCGCGCGCGTACGGTCACCACCCTGCACGCCAACGTGGAGTGCCCGTCGCTGTCGCCGGACGGCACCCGGGTCGCGTACAAGAAGCGGGTCGCGGGGCTGCCGAAGGACGCGCCCTGGCGGCTGTACGTCCTCGACCTGCGGACGATGCGGGAGACCCCGCTCGCCGAGCCGCGCAGCGTGGACGACCAGGCGGTGTGGCGGGACGCGCGCACGATCGTCTACACGCTCCCCGGGGACTACGGCGCCGACCTGTACCAGGTCCCGGCGGACGGAACGGGCCGGGCACGGCGGATCAGCCCGGCCGCGGTGTCACCGGCGTACCTCGGTTAGCCGCCCTTTGCGTCAATGCGGTGGTCGGATGATGCGCTATCCGGGTGTTCTGCCGTCGCCGCCGCCCGCCCGCCCGGAGGGCCGCGCCGGACACTTTCCGCGGCGGCGGCCGGGCGGTCGCCGGGAGAGGGCAGGGCGGCGGATGAGCGAGAGCAGGATCCTGGTGGCGGTGCCGGAACACCCGCGTGCGGAGGGTGCCGGCGCCGAGCAGTTGCGGAAGATCCGGGAGGCGGTGGAGGCGGACGGCTTCGGGGTGCGCTGGGCCGTCACCGCCGAGGACGCCGACGCGGTGCTGCGCACCGAGGCGGGCCTGGCGGCGGCCCTGGTGGCGTGGGACCTGCCCGGCGGCGCCCGGGCCGGCGACGGTCCGGGGGCGGCGCTCGCCGGGCCGGCCGGCACCCTGGAGGCGGGCGCGGGCGGGGCCGCCGTACTGCGCCGGATCGGGCGGCGCTACCGGAATCTGCCGGTGTTCCTGGTCATGGCCGAGGAGGGCGTGCGGGAACTGCCGCTGTGGGTGTCGGAGACGGTCGTCGGGTACGTCTGGCCGCTGGAGGACACCCCCGGGTTCATCGCCGGCCGGATCACCAGCGCCGCCCGCAACTACCGGGAGGACGTGCTGCCGCCGTTCTTCCGGGCGCTGCGCCACTTCCACGACGCGCACGAGTACTCCTGGCACACCCCGGCCCACTCCGGCGGCGTCGCCTTCCTGAAGTCGCCCGCCGGGCGCGCCTTCCACGAGTACTTCGGCGAGCGGCTGCTCCGCTCGGACCTGTCGATCTCGGTGGAGGAGCTGGGCTCGCTGTTCGAGCACACCGGGCCCATCGGCGAGGCCGAGCGCAACGCGGCCCGGGTCTTCGGCGCCGACCTGACCTACTTCGTGCTGCACGGCGACTCCACCTGCAACCGCCTGGTGGGCCACTTCAGCGTCACCCGGGACGAGCTGGCACTGGTGGACCGCAACTGCCACAAGTCGGTGCTGCACGGCCTGGTGGTCTCCGGCGCCCGGCCGGTCTACCTCATCCCGACCCGCAACGGCTACGGCCTGGCCGGCCCGCTGCCCCCGGCCGAGCTGGCGGCGGAGTCGATCGCGGCCCGGATCGCCGCGCACCCGCTCGCCGAGGGCGCCGCCACCCGCGACCCCCAGTACGCGGTGTTCACCAACTCCACGTACGACGGCCTGAGTTACGACGCCGTACCGGCCGCGAAGGCGCTCGCGGCCAGCACTCCCCGGGTGCACTTCGACGAGGCGTGGTTCGCCTACGCCCGCTTCCACCCGCTGTACGCGGGCCGGTACGGCATGTCGGTGGACGAGGCGGCCTTCCCCGGCCCGGAGCGGCCGACGGTGTTCGCCACCCAGTCCACGCACAAGCTGCTGGCCGCGCTGTCGCAGTCGGCGATGGTGCACGTACGGCCGGCCCCCCGGGCCCCGGTGGAGCACGACCGGTTCAACGAGGCCCTGATGATGCACGGCACCACCTCCCCGCTGTACCCGATGATCGCCTCCCTGGACGTGGCGACGGCGATGATGGACGGGCCGCAGGGCGAGTGGCTGGTGGACGAGGCGGTCACCGAGGCCGTCCGGTTCCGGCAGGAGATGGTGCGGCTGGGGCGGCGGGTGGCGAGCGCCGGGGACCGGCCGCCGTGGTTCTTCGGCGTCTGGCAGCCGGAGGAGGTCACCGACCCGGCGACCGGCAAGCGGCTGGCCTTCGACGAGGCCCCGCCGGAGCTGCTGGGCCGGGAGCAGTCCTGCTGGCTGCTGGAGCCCGGCGCGGCCTGGCACGGCTTCCCAGGGCTGACCGAGGGCCACTGCATGCTGGACCCGGTCAAGGTCACGCTGACCTGCCCCGGGATCACGGCGACCGGTGAGATGGCCGAGGAGGGCATCCCGGCGCGGGTGCTGACGGCGTACCTGGCGACCCGGAGCATCGTGGTCGAGAAGACCGACAGCTACACCACGCTGATCCTGTTCTCGATGGGCATCACGAAGGGCAAGTGGGGCACGCTGCTGGACGCCCTGATGGACTTCAAGGCCCTCTACGACGGCGACGCCCCGCTGGACCGCGTCCTGCCCGAGGCGGTGGCCGCGCACCCGCGCCGGTACGCGGGAATGACCCTGCGGCAGCTGTGCCAGGAGATGCACGACCAGCTCCGCTCGGCCCGCCTGGTGGAGCTGCTGGACACCGCGTTCCAGGAGCTCCCGGAGCCGGTCCACCCGCCGCAGTACTGCTACCAGCGGCTGGTGCGCGGCGGCACGGAACGCGTCCGTATCGCCGACGCGGCGCACCGGGTGGCGGCGGCGATGGTCACGGTGACCCCGCCCGGCATCCCGGTCCTCATGCCCGGCGAGTCCACCGGCGCCCCCGACGGCCCCCTCCTGCGCTACCTGACCGCCCTGGAGACCTTCGACCGCCGCTTCCCCGGCTTCCGCAGCGAGACCCACGGCGTGACGATCGACGAGGACACGGGGGACTACGAGATCGAGTGCCTGCGGCAGGAGTGACCGCCGGTGACGGGGCGGGGGCGGGCGGCCTGCCGGCCGCCCGGCCCGCTCACGGTGCGAGGCGCCGCACCATGTTCCTGAAGGGCTCGTCGTCGCCGTCGGGAACCCATTGCACATGGTGCACGTCCGCCCCGCCCTCCCGCAGCGCGTGCAGGTGCTCCGCGCCCGTGCGGGACAGCGGGGAGTTGCTCACCAGCAGCACCGGGGAACCGGTGACCGTGTGGTATCCGGCCGCCATGTCGATCATCTGCGGTCCGACGGGGTTCCCGCTCCGGTAGTAACGCGTTTCGAGCACGAGCGCCGCGCCGGAGGGGGACTCGACCGCGAAGTCGACCCGCCGGCCGGGGCGGACGGGCTTCTCACGGATCGTGCGGTAGCCGGGGAAGTTGCTCGCCAGGAAGTGGGCCACCGCGTCCTCGTAGACCCGCTCGCTGAGGGCGTTCACGGTCCGGTCCGGCCTGCCGGGGGTGTTGACCGCCTCCAGGTCCCGCAGCACGCGCGGCGCCTGGTCCGGGGGCGAGTCGATGGCTTCGTTGACCACCGCCGCGCGTCTCCTGGCGAAGCGCAGGTTCGCCTCGCCGAAGCCCAGGCTGTGCAGGGGCGAGCCCCCGAACATCATGAGCAGGAAGATCGCACCGGCCAGGATCAGCGCCACGGTGCCGGCCTGGTTGTCGGCCACGAAGACCGCCACGCCACCGCCGCCGGTGAGAAGGACGCCGACCACCCCGGCCCCGATCTGCGCACGGCGCGACAAAGGGGCGGAGAAATCGTCCTCCGGACCGCCGTCCCCGGTACCGCCGGGTTCTTCCTGGACCACGCGCTCGACCTCCACCCTTTCGCGGACAGGGCGGGCCGCCATCGCTCCCTGCCCCGCGCGGTACGTGAGGGACCGGCGTTCCTCCCCGCCGGCCCCGGGACGTGCACAGCCTTACAACACCGGCAGGTTCTTGCGCAGCTCGAACGCCGTGACCTCGCTGCGGTACTCCTCCCACTCCTGGCGCTTGTTGCGCAGAAAGAAGTCGAAGACGTGCTCGCCGAGGGTCTCGGCGACCAGGTCGCTGCCCTCCATGAGGGTCAGGGCCTCGCCGAGGTTCTGCGGGAGGGGCTCGATGCCCATCGCGCGGCGCTCGGCGTTGGACAGGGCCCAGACGTCGTCCTCGGCGCCCGGCGGGAGCTCGTAGCCCTCCTCGATGCCCTTCAGGCCGGCGGCGAGGAGGACGGCGTAGGCCAGGTAGGGGTTCGCGCCGGAGTCCAGGGAGCGGACCTCCACGCGCGCCGAGCCGGTCTTGCCGGGCTTGTACATCGGGACGCGGACCAGGGCGCTGCGGTTGTTGTGGCCCCAGCAGATGTACGACGGGGCCTCGCCGCCGGCGCCCGCCGTGCGCTCGGAGCCGCCCCAGATGCGCTTGTAGGAGTTCACCCACTGGTTGGTGACGGCGGAGATCTCGGCGGCGTGCCTGAGCAGGCCCGCGATGAAGGAGCGGCCGACCTTGGAGAGCTGGTACTCGGCGCCGGACTCGTAGAACGCGTTGCGGTCGCCCTCGAAGAGCGACAGGTGGGTGTGCATGCCGGAGCCGGGGTGCTCGGAGAACGGCTTCGGCATGAACGTGGCGTGGACCCCCTGCTCCAGCGCCACCTGCTTCATGACCAGGCGGAAGGTCATGATGTTGTCGGCCGTGGACAGCGCGTCGGCGTAGCGCAGGTCGATCTCCTGCTGGCCGGGCGCGCCCTCGTGGTGGGAGAACTCCACCGAGATGCCCATCGACTCCAGCATGGTGATCGCCTGGCGGCGGAAGTCCATGCCGACGTTGGTCGGGGTGTGGTCGAAGTAGCCCGAGTTGTCGGCCGGGGTGGGGCGGGAGCCGTCCAGCGGGCGGTCCTTCAGCAGGAAGAACTCGATCTCGGGGTGGGTGTAGAAGGTGAAGCCCAGGTCGGAGGTGCGGGCGAGGGCCCGCTTGAGGACGTAGCGCGGGTCGGCGAAGGACGGGGAGCCGTCCGGCATGAGGATGTCGCAGAACATGCGGGCCGTGCCGGGGGTCTCCGCGCGCCACGGCAGGACCTGGAAGGTGGCCGGGTCCGGCTTGGCGATCATGTCGGA
The DNA here is from genome assembly GCF_964272715.1 of Streptomyces sp. SudanB182_2057. Lineage (NCBI taxonomy): Bacteria > Bacillati > Actinomycetota > Actinomycetes > Kitasatosporales > Streptomycetaceae > Streptomyces > Streptomyces sp. SudanB182_2057. The sequence continues at coordinate 5,883,755 of NZ_OZ186798.1, read as the reverse complement.
CTCGTAGACCCGGGCGAAGCCCTCGATGGCGGAGCCGTCGAAGCCGATGCCCTCGTCGAAGGCCTGTTCCAGTTCGGCGGGGGCCACGGCGACGGACTTGAGGAAGCCCAGCACGTCCGTGAACCACAGGCGTACGAACCGGATGTCGCGCTCCTCCAAGGTCCGGAGCACGAACTCCTGCTGCTTGTCCATCTTCCGCTTCCCCATCCTTGCTGGTCAGGCCGCCTGCCCCGGTACTGCGGGAGGCGGTCGGGCACCTGAGCATCCCACCACAACAGCATTTCACGCGCGTTGCGGAGCGTGATCGCCCGAGCGTCCCCGCGCCGAAGGCCTGCTGTACGGCACGTGTACCGCGCTCCCGCCCATCTTGCCCGTTCGCACGGCCATCCGTAACGGGCGCCCGGGCGGCCCCGGCCGCCAGGGGGTGAGCGACTCCACGCCCGCTTAATTTGCATCTCAGATGCAACTTTTCATAGCGTGGTGGTGCCCCGACATCTCACGAGGAGTCGTGATGCTGACCGAGCAGTCCGCAGCCACCGTCCGCGCCACCCTGCCCGCCGTCGGCGCGGCCATCGGCGAGATCACCGAGCGGTTCTACGACCGCCTCTTCGCCGCCCACCCCGAACTGCTGCGAGACCTGTTCAACCGCGGCAACCAGGCCGCCGGCACCCAGCGGCAGGCCCTCGCCGGCTCCATCGCCGCCTTCGCCACGCACCTGCTGGACCACCCCGACCGGCGGCCGGACGCGATGCTCGCCCGCATCGCCCACAAGCACGCCTCCCTGGGCGTGGCGCCGGAGCAGTACCGGGTCGTCCACGAACACCTCTTCGCCGCCATCGCCGAGATCCTCGGCGAGGCCGTCACCCCCGAGGTGGCCGCCGCCTGGGACGAGGTCTACTGGCTGATGGCCAACGCGCTCATCGCGACCGAGAAGCGGCTCTACGAGGAGAGCGGCGGCCCCGGCCCGCGCCGCTGGGAAGTGGTCGAGCGGGTCGAGGAGACCCCCGACGTCGTCACCTTCCGGCTGCGCCCGGCGGACGGCGGCCCGGTCAGGGCCTTCCGCGCCGGTCAGTACGTCTCCGTCGGCGTGACCCTGCCCGACGGCGCCCGGCAGATACGGCAGTACAGCCTGACCGGGGCGCCGGCCGACTCGGTGCGCCAGTTCAGCGTCAAGCGGGTGCACGGCGGCGCCACGCCCGACGGCGAGGTCTCCACCCACCTGCACGCACACGTCAAGCCCGGTGACGTCCTGGAGCTGTCCGAGCCCTACGGCGACCTGGTCCTGGACGCCGGCGACGACACCCCGGTGCTGCTCGCCTCGGCGGGCATCGGCGTCACCCCGATGATCGCGATGCTGGCCGGCCTCGCCGCCGGCGGCCACCGCGGCCCGGTCACCGTGGTCCACGGCGACCGCTCCCCCGCCGACCACGCCCTGCGCGCCGACCACACCTCCTACGCCGGCAAGCTGTCCGACGCCGAGGTGCACTTCTTCTACGAGCGGGACGCCGGGCCGGGCACCCGCACCGGCCTGGTCGACCTGGCGGACATCACCGTACGGCCCGGCACGCGCGCGTACCTGTGCGGCCCGCTGCCGTTCATGCGCGCCGTCCGCGCCCAGCTGATCGACAAGGGCGTGGCCCCGGCCGACATCCACTACGAGGTGTTCGGCCCCGACCTGTGGCTGGCGCGGGCCTAGCGGCCCCTCAGTCCCGTTCCGCCGGCCCCCGCGAGATACCGAGCAGCAGGGGACCGGTGGGGTCGGTGACGATGTCGGTGACGGTGACCGGGTCCAGGGTGGCGAAGAACGCCTCCTGGGCCCGTCGCAACGCGCCCCGCAGCCGGCAGCCGGAGCGCAGCGGGCAGCCCGGGGTGCCCTCGCAGTCCACCACGTCGCCCTCGCCCTCGAAGGTGCGCACCACCGCGCCCACGGACGCCGTGCGGCCCTTCTCCGTCAGCGCCAGCCCGCCGCCCCGGCCCCGGCGGGCGTCGACCAGGCCGAGGTGCTGGAGCTCGGCGACCACCTTCGTGGCATGCGTGTACGGCACCTCCATGTCGGCGGCGACCTGGCGGGTCGTGGGGGTGGCGTCGGCGGCGACCGCGAGTCGCATCAGGACGCGCAGGGCCAGATCGGTGGAGCGCAGCAGCCGCATACCGCGAGCGTAGGTACTGCGCATCGTGGCGCCAAATCATCCGTACCGCTGCGAGATCCCTACGGAAGACGGCCCTTCCCGCATTACGATCAGCGAGCCCCACCGTCCCCACCCATTCCTCTCGCGAAGGACACGTCTCATGGGCTCCGGCAAGAACAGCAGCACCGCCGCGCGCAAGGCGCGCATAGACGAGATGCGGCGCGCCGAGCGTGCCCGGGACCGCCGCAACCGGGTCCTCGCCATCGCCGCGAGCGTGGTGGTCGTCGCCGGTCTCGTCGTCGGCGGCGTGGTGCTCGTGAACTCGCAGTCGGACGACAAGGACTCCACCGCGAGCGGTGACGCCAAGGGCTCCGGCGACTCCGGGAGCTTCACCACCGGCAAGGACGGGGTGCGGACCTGGTCGGGCAAGCTGGGCCGCAACCACGTGACGACCAAGGTGTCGTACCCGATGCACCCGCCGGTCGGCGGAGACCACAACCCGGTCTGGCTGAACTGCAACGGTGACGTGTACACCGCGCCGGTGCCGGAGGAGAACGCCGTGCACTCGCTGGAGCACGGCGCGGTCTGGGTGACGTACACCGCCAAGGCGCCCAAGGCGGACGTCGACGCGCTCGCGGCGAAGGTGAAGAGCACGCCGTACTCGATGATCAGCCCGTACGAGAAGCAGGACGCCCCGCTGCTGCTGTCGGCGTGGGGCCACCAGGTGGCGGTCAAGAGCGCGAAGGACCCGGAAGTGGGCAAGTTCTTCGAGACGTACGTGCAGGGCGACCAGACGCCCGAGCCGGGTGCCTCGTGCACCGGCGGGGTCACGAAGTGAGCGGGCGTTCCCTCGGCTGGGTCGCCGGGACCGCGGCGGCGGTACTCGTCGCGGCCGGCGCGATCACCTACGCGGTCGCCCAGGACGGCGGCGACCCTCCGGCGCGGACGCCGGACGCGAAGTCGGCCGACGCGGGCTTCGCGCGGGACATGGCCGTCCACCACCAGCAGGCCGTGGAGATGTCGTACATCGTGCGGGACCGCACCAAGGACGAGGAGGTGCGGCGGCTCGCGTACGACATCGCGCAGACGCAGGCCAACCAGCGCGGGATGCTGCTGGGCTGGCTGGACCTGTGGGGGCTGCCGAAGGTGTCGGCCGACCCGCCGATGACGTGGATGGGCATGCGCGGCATGCCTCCCGGCGAGGACGGCGCGCTGATGCCGGGGATGGCCACCAACACCGAGCTGAAGAAGCTCCAGTCGCTCGACGGGAAGCAGGCGGAGGTCCTCTACCTCCAGCTGATGACGGAACATCACAAGGGCGGCATCCACATGGCCGAGGGCTGTGCGGACAAGTGCGCGGTCGGGGCGGAGAAGCGGCTCGCACAGGGCATGGTGGACGCGCAGCAGTCGGAGATCGAGCTGATGGCGGGGATGCTCAAGGAGCGGGACGCACGCGCGCGTTCGTGACGCGCGGCACGAAGTCTCCCCACTTGATCGTCTCTTGACTCCCCCGTTCCCCCGGCAACACTGCGCTGCTTGGGGGCATGAGGTGCACTGCCTCACGCCCCCTTGCCGTCACAGCGCACGCCGAAGGCGTCGCAGTGGTCGAAGGCATCGGCCTGTGCGGGGGTGAGGGGCTGGTTGACCAGGAGGGTGAAGCTCCACTCGGACACGGTGGTGACGCTTTCCGCTGTTATTGGGGCTTGAGTGCGGTGATGTAGGGGGCCCAGGTGGCGCCGGGGGAGTGGCCGGCGGCTTCGGCGGGGTGCTTGCCGTTTCTGTAGGACTCGGCTGTCCGTTCGATGAGCCTCAGCGAGGTCTCGGTGTCCAGCGCCGTGGCTCTCAGCCGGCCGTAAGCCTTCGAGTACTGCTTCACGAGCAGGGGGTCATCGATCAACTGGCCGCTGTACATGTCCTCCGTGTACATGAGCGGCGGGGCGTCGGCGAAGGACATGAATCGTGCCGGACTCGTCATGAAGGGATGCGCGCCCGCGTTCCGCGGTACCAGTTGCGTGAAAGTCCGGCGCCTGCGCAGCACCTCTACGAGGTGGGCGAGCTGTTCCGCCATCTCATCGGGCGGAAGGATCGGTTCCCACAAGACGGACTCGTGCAGGATGACCCAGTTCTCGGGGGAGTCCTCGTCCTCGAAGAGCCAGGCGCGGCTTCGTCGGCCGGCTACCTTCGCCGCCAGCGACTCCTCGGATTCCGTGGGATAGGCGGCCAGGACGATGGCCCTGATGTACGGCTCCAGTTGAAGCGGTCCCGGGATCAGTCTCGGGTTCCACTCCTCGATCTCCAGCGCCTGCTCCTCCAGTTCGAGTACGTCGCTGAAGTACTCGGCGTGGCCGTCCTTCCTCGCTCTGCGCACATCCTCGCAATGCCGCTCGAAGAACCCGTCCGTACCCAGTACGCGGTCCACATGCCGGGCGAGGTCCAACGGCATCCGGCGCTGCCCACGTTCGATGTCGCTCAGCAGCGACTTGCCGTAGAAGCTGCCCTCGAGCAGCCCCTCCAGGGACAGCCCGGCCGCCTCCCGCTTCCACCGCAGTTCCTTGCCGTACAGGTTGAGGACGCCGGCCGAACCGTCGATTTCCTTACGCCGTGCCACTCCCACCCCACAACTCACGGTGCCGTTTCCACTCTTGGCGGTGCGTACCCAAGATGCCTTCCACGGTAGCGAGCACGTCGACATTCTGTACCGGACTCATCACAGAACGCACAGAAGGCTTCCGTCACCCATGCCCGACCGCTCCCCCACCGCCCACGACATCACCCTCGCCGTGGAAGAACTCCGCACCGCCCTCGCCCTGCACGGCATCACGCTGCCGTCGCTGCGGGTCGATCTGCCGAGTTTCGCGGGTACGTACAGCCCGCCCGCCGGACTCGTCACGCTCGGCAACTGCAACACGGCGACCGCGCGTACCCTCACCGCCGTACTGCGGAAGGCGGCGGCCGGGTGATGACGTCGCTGGAGTTCCATCTACCGGCGACGCCAAAGCCGCGCGGCGCGTCAGGGTCGTACCCGCATCGAGGTGACCGATCCCGATCCGCGCGCGTTGCCCGTGCTTCTCTCCGCGACGGAGTCGGAGGAGTCGGGGCGGGGTCTGGCGCTCGTGGATGCGTTGGCCGAGTGCTGGGGCGTGGTGCAGGGGACCGACTGCAAGACGGTGTGGTGTGAGCTGAGGAGTTGAAGAGGTTGCCGTGGGGCCGCCCGCTTCTTGGTCAGTGTCGTGCCTCCGCGAGGTGAGTCAAGGGCGCGTTCCGCGTCGCCTTCGGCGATGGGCCTGCGGCCCACCCTTGACACACCTCACTCCAGCACGGGGAAGAAGCGAGCGGGCAGCCCGGGGAAAGTGGCCGACTCAGGTCCTTTGACCCCTGCCGTCGGCTGCGTTCGCATCGTGGGTCGGGGATGCGCGCCCGCACCTCGCCAGCACGCCGGGCGGGCTCAGCGGCTTCCGGCCCGGTGGCGGGTGCGCGTCCTCGCCTCGCATGGACGTCGGGTCGGTTCGGCGTCTGACGGCCGGGCGTACGGGCCTCAGGGGCGCCTTCGGACTCCGTTGGCGGCCGAGGCAACCGGGGTGCCGCCCACTGCACCAGGTGGGTAGTTTTGGAATAGCTGTCCATAACCCACCCGCCCATCCCTCTCTCCGTCACGGCAGCAGCGGGGACGCCTCACCATGCAGGCCACCAAGCCGGGACCGCTCTACGATCGTGTCGCCCTCGCGCACTCGTCCGCGGCGGACCCGCCCCGTCCGACCGGCCCGCTGCGGTCGTACGGGTCTATCTCCCTGTCGGCCTCGTCCGCCCGGCGGTCCGCGCCGAAGGGCGGGGTGAAGTAGCCCGTGGGGGCGCCGCAGCCGCCGTTGGTCATGGTGTATTTGTACGAGACGATCGAGAACGTGCCCGGCTCGGTGATCACCTTGTCCGGGTCGTCCCAACTCATGACCAGCTCGCGCCGGATGATCGTGCGCACGATCTCGTCGTCGCCGCCCGCGTCCGCGCGGGTGACCGGGTAGACGAAGGTCACGTCGGCGGTCACCTGGAGCGCGCCGCGTTCGCCCTCCTGGAAAGTGAGCCGGCCCCGGGTCTTCACGACGCTGCCGACCAGACGGGCCTGGGAGGGCCTGAAGCGGCTGAAGAGGAGCAGCGGGTCGCTCTTCTCACCCGGGGTCCGGAAAGCGGTCTTCAGGAGGTCTTGGACGTCCCGCTGGTGCGGATTGATCAGCGCGATCGCCTTCTCCGGGCGCTCGCCCCGCAGCACCCCGCGGTCCAGGCTCGACGCGACGAGGAAGTCCCGGCTGCGGGTGAGGGCCCGCTCGACCTGTGCCGCGCTCATCCAGCCGACCGCCCTGGCCTTCGGCACGGTGATCCCCGCCGCCCCACTCGCCCAGCGCGCCGCCGGCGAACCGCGGAACGGCTCCTGCACGGTGGGGCGTTGGTCCGCTTCCGCCGGGGGAGCCTGGGTCGGGCGGGCGGTCTCGGCTGCCAACGGCGCCGAGTCACGGTCGTCGCCGGCGAACAGGCCCACCGTCCGCCCCGGCGCGAGCGCCACCACAAGCAGTGTCAGCAAGGCCAGCAGGCCGACCACGTACCAGCCCGTGCGCCGCTTGGGTCGCGCGGGCGTGTAGCCGCGCCAGCCCTCCGGGCCCCGGGCGGGGTCCGTGCGCAACCGTTTTGCCACGTCGCGGGCCCGCGCCGACGGCTCCTTGGGCGCGTCGGCGGTGCCCGCCACCGACTCGCGCAGAAACCGTTCCCACTCCCCGTCGGACCTGGACGAGCCGTCCGGCCCCGTACCCACGCCCATCCCCCAACCCCCTGACAATCAGCAGACCCGCGCCCACTCCCCTGGAACGCGTGCGCATCATGACACAGAGCACTGACAGCGAGTGCGGCCGATGGGTTGTTTTGGAATGACTGGTCCAGAGACAGGGTCCCTGCCCGCCACCACCCGCCGATCCCCACGGGACAGCCCCCGCCCGCCCCACTCACGGACAGCCGCCAAGCCGACCCGGCGTGCAGGCGAGGCGAGGACGCGCGCACCCGCCACCGGGCCGGTAGCCGCCAAGCCTGCCCGGCGTGCTGGCGAGGCGCGAGCGCGTGACCCTGCCGACGGGGCGTCGTAGCCCGCCCATGGGTCCGGTACCGGGCTGGGCCACTGTTCCTTCGGGCCGCTCGCTCGCTTCTACCCCAGGCTGGAGCGAGGTGTGTCAAGGGTGGCCCGAAGGGCCATCGCCGAAGGCGACGCGCAGCGCCCTTGACTCACCTCGCGGAAGCCCGACACTGGCCAAGAAGCGAGCGGCCCCACGGCCACTTCGTCCCCAGGGGACACAGACCAAGCCCACGGCCCAGGTCAGTCCCGTAGCTCCTCAAGACGTTCGAGGTCGTCGCGTACCGACTCGCGCTCCCCCGCCGTCAGGCGGACCGCGGCAGCCCTGGCGCACGCGGACGTCGCCGTCTCCTCGTCGCCGAGGCGCCCGGCGACATCCGCGCGCAGCACGAGAAGACGGAGCAACTGCACGGGAGTGGGTCGCTCGTCCTCGATGCGCAGCACCCGGTCGATGACCTTCGCCGCGCCCTCCGGGTCGTCCCTGGAGTCCGCGAGGAGGGCGGCATGATGCAGGGCGCGGAGGAAGGTCTCCTTCGGCGCGGGCCGGTGGTGGGGGTCCTGGCTCGTCCGCTGCCCGATCCGCAGGCAGTTGCCGCCCGGATCGGTCATGAGGAACTGCCGCACACCGTGCGACGTGTCCTTCAGCGCCCCTAAGCGCGGCAGCCCGCGCGTCGGGACTCTGCCGTACGCCGCCTTGAGGCCGGCCCGGAAGGTCTCGTGCAGGCCGTCCACGTCATCGGTCTCGATGTAGCACGTGCTGTACGACTCCGCCGGCTCGTACCCCTTCATCCCGAAGAAGTGGAGCTGGATGCCCCCGCGCCCCACGACCGCGTACGGGTTGGGGCTCTTCTGCTGGAAGGTGACCTCGAAGCCGAGGGCGCCGTAGAAGTCGAGGACGGGCTGGATGGTGCGGCACGGCAGGATCGGAACGGTCTTTTCACCCATGCCCGCAGCCTAATCAAATTTGAATAGCCGGAGGAGGGGCGAATCCCGCGGATCACTATCCGTTGCGCGCCCCGGTCGTCTCCGTGGTCGACGGCACGTGCGCCGCCACCACCCGCCCCGCGTGTGCCACGGCGCGCCGGCGGTCCACCCCGTACGACACGCCCGCCACGCCCAGCCCCAGCACGGCCAGCAGCGCGCCCGCCAGCGCGGGGGACGTCGTACCGAAGCCCGCCGAGAGGGCCAGGCCGCCGAGCCACGCGCCGCCGGCGTTGGCCAGGTTGAACGCCGCCTGGTTGGCCGAGGAGGCGAGGGAGGGGGCCGCCGACGCCTTCTCCATCACCATCAGCTGGAGCGGGGAGCCCGTGATGAACGCCGCCATGCCCAGCAGGGCGACCGCCAGGGCCGCGCTCCACTCCGCCCGCATCATCAGGGGGAACAGGAGCAGGACCAGTATCAGGGAGGCAAGACCGCCGAACAGGGTGGCCCGCAGGGAGTGGTCCGCCAGGCGTCCGCCCAGCAGGTTGCCCGCCGTCGCGCCGACGCCGAACAGGGCCAGCAGCAGGGTCACGCTCGTCTCCGCGTAGCCCGCCGTGTCCGTCAGCATCGGGGTGACGTAGCTGTACGCCGCGAACAGCGCGCCGAAGCCCGCCACCGTCGTACCGAGGGCCAGCCAGACCGGCAGCGAGCGCAGTGCCGCCAGTTCGCCGCGCAGGCCCGTCGCGGGAGCGGGGGCGTGGTCGCGGGGGATCAGCAGCGCCAGGGCCGCTATCGCGGCCACGCCGATCGCGCTCACCGCGAGGAACGTCGCCCGCCAGCCCAGGTGCTGGCCCATGAGCGTCGCGGCGGGGACGCCCGCGATGTTGGCGACGGTCAGGCCGAGGAACATCAGGGAGACCGAGCGGGCCTTGCGCTCCGGCGGGACCATCGCCGTGGCGACCACCGCGCCCACCCCGAAGAAGGCGCCGTGCGGCAGGCCGCTGAGGAAGCGGGCCGCGAGCAGCGAGGCGTTGCCGGGCGCGAACGCCGACAGCGCGTTGCCCGCCACGAACAGGGCCATCAGCGCGATCAGCACCGTACGGCGGGACATGCGGGCCGTGAGCGCGGCCAGCAGCGGGGCGCCGATGACGACGCCCAGCGCGTACGCCGAGACCAGGTGCCCGGCGGAGGGGATCGAGATGTGCAGGTCGTCCGCGACGTCGGGCAGCAGGCCCATCATCACGAACTCGGTCGTACCGATGCCGAAGGCGCCCACGGCTAGGGCGAGCAGGGCCAGGGGCATGAGGGACCTTTCAGAGCGGAGGAGGGGGACGGAAAGTCTCGCAGTATGTTCCCGTGCCGAACAAACGCTCTCAGGGTCGGTATTCCAGCAGGTTACGAGCCTGTGTCCAGCTTCACACGGGCCGCCACCGGCAAGTGGTCGCTGTCGGTGCGCGGCAGCGTCCAGCTGCTCTCCGGCTCCGCGCCCCGGACCATGATCTGGTCGATGCGGGCCATCGGGAACGATGCCGGCCAGCTGAACCCGAAGCCGCTGCCCGCCGCGCCCTGCGTGGAGCGCAGCTGGGAGGTGACGGCGTTCAGCGAGCGGTCGTTCATGGTGCCGTTGAGGTCGCCCAGCAGCACCACCCGGCGCAGGGGCTCGTCGGCGATGGCCTCGCCGAGCGCGTCGGCGCTCTTGTCCCGCTGTCGCGCGGTGAACCCGGCCTCGATCTTCACCCGGACGGACGGCAGGTGGGCGACGTAGACCGCGACCGGGCCCTCGGGGGTCGCCACGGTGGCGCGCATCGCCCGCTTCCAGCCGAGTTTGATGTCGACGGCGCGTACGTCGGTCATCGGGTACTTGCTCCACAGCCCGACCGTGCCCACCACCGCGTGGTGCCGGTACGCCGGCGCCAGCGCCTTCTCGTAGACGGGGACGGCGGAGGCGGGCAGCTCCTCCAGGGCCAGCACGTCGGCGCCGGACGCGGCCACGCCGGTGGCGGTGGCGGCCGGGTCGGGGTTGTCGGCGTTGACGTTGTGGGTGGCCACCGTGAGGTCGCCGCCGCTGCCCGCCTTGTCGGTCAGCAGCCCGCCGAAGAGATTCAGCCACACGATCGCCGGCAGCAGTACGGCGATGAGCGCGATCGCCGATTTGCGCACCACGCCGAGCACCAGCAGCACCGGGATGGCCAGGCCCAGCCAGGGCAGGAAGGTCTCGGTGAGGCTGCCGAGATTGCCCACCGCGTTGGGGATGTGGGCGTGCACCAGCATCACCAGGGCGAGCAGCAGGGCCAGCGCGGTGAGCACGGCGCCGCGGCGCCAGATACGCGGATCGCCCCGCCAGCCGGTGGACAGCCGGTGCGCCAGGCGTCGGAGCCGGGACCCCGGTCGCTCGGGCCCCGAGCCGCCGTCCGCCGTCTCCGTCATGTACGCCTGCTGCGCCATACCGTCTGCCTCACTGCCTGCCGTGCACACCGTTCATCCCCCGTAGTCCCCGACCCTAGGGGATGATCGGCTCCGTTCCGCCGTCCCGTGACGGCCGTACGGAAGACCAGGACGTGCGATGCGGTGGCGGGAGTTCCGGCCGGGCCCCGGGCGGGTCCGGTCTGTGACGAAACGCGCACACGAGTGCTACGAGGCTGTGGAGCTGACGGGTCGTAGGCCGGCCAGGACCGAGTCGACGATCTGTTCCGCGAGGTCCTCGCCCAGGTCGGCTTCGGGGCGCATGACGGAGCGGACCAGCATCGGCCCGACGAACAGGTCGTTCGCCAGGTTCACGTCGACGTCCGCGCGCAGCTCGCCGTTGAGCTGCCCGCGGCGCAGCACGTCCAGGACGAGCCGGCGCCGGGGCTCTATGACGTTCTCGTGGTACGCGGCCCAGATCCGCGGGTTGCTCTTCATCTGGACGTGCACGTTGTGCAGCAGGACCGAGGAGCGGCTGGCCAGTCCGCGCCGGCGCAGGTTCTCCAGCAGGACGAGGAGATCGTCGCGCATGGAGGTGCCGGGGAGTTCCGGCTCGGGCGGCTCGGCCGCGCGGACCACCTCGATGAACAGTTCCTCCTTGCCGCTCCAGCGGCGGTAGATGGTGGCCTTGCCGACCCCGGCGGTGCGGGCGATCCGCTCGATGGACAGCTCCGCGAGGGGCACGCCCTCCTCCAGGAGTCTCATCACCCCGTCCAGGATGGCGCGCTCCGCGGCTTCGCTGCGCGGGCGGCCCCGCACAGGTGCGTCCGGTCGCGGCCGGCTGCCGGCAAGGCTCACGTCGTTCCGTCCTCTCGGTGTGCTGCGGTGATTGTCCCGCAGCGGCCTCCCTCCCCCGTCGGACCACGCCCGGGTCCAGTGTCCTGCGCGGTCCCCTGCGCCGCGCCCGGGCCACGGTGTCCCGCGCGGGCCACGGCGTCCTACGCGGTCCCGTGGTTCCGTACCCGGTCCGGCTCCCCGTGGTGCCGTAGCCGGTCCGGTTCCCCCGTGGTGCCGTACTCCGGTCCGGCTCCCCGTGGTGCCGCGCCCGGGCCTCAGTCCAGCGCGGCGACCCTCTCCTGCTCCTTCTCGCCCTGCGGCGCGGCGGGTGTCCGGCCCGGCAGGAACAGGGCCGTCACCACGGCGCCGACCAGTGCCACGCCGGTGCCGCACAGCGCGGTGACGTGCATGGCGTGCAGGAACGCGTCGTTGGCCGGGGTGACCAGGGCCTCGCCCCGCGGGCCGAGCTTCTCGGCGACGCCCAGGGTGGCCTCGATGGACTCCGCGGCGGTGTCGCGCAGGTTCGGCGGCAGCGCGCCGAGCTTGCCCTCGATGCCGTTGCGGTAGGACGTGGCGAGGACCGAGCCGAGGACGGCGATGCCGAGGGCGCCGCCGACCTGGCGGAAGGTGTTGCTGAGCGCGGAGGCGGAGCCGGCCTTCTCCCGGGGCAGCGCCTGCATGATCACGACCGAGGTCGGGGTCATGATGTGCGCCATGCCGGTGCCCATCAGGAAGAAGACGACCTCCAGCAGCCAGATCGGGGTGTCGGCCTCGAAGGCGGTGAACGCGGCCAGCGTCGCGGCGATCAGCAGCAGGCCGCCGGTGGTGGTGGCCCGGTTGCCGAAGCGGTCGACGACCAGCCGGGCGCGCGGCGCGAAGAGCAGCTGGGCGACGGCGAGCGGCAGCATCAGCAGGCCGGACTCCAGCGGCGAGTAGCCGCGCACGCTCTGGGTGTAGAAGACGCCGAAGAACGTGACGCCCATCAGCGCGAAGAAGACCAGCGCGATGGCGCTCATGGCGGCCGAGAAGACCTTGTTCCGGAAGTAGGAGACGTCCAGCGAGGGGTGCGCGGTGCGCTTCTCGAAGACGACGAAGGCGGCCAGGACGACGATGCCGCCGATGATGGCCGCGAGCACCTTGGGTTCGGTGAAGTCGGCCAGCTCGCCGCCCTCGATGATGCCGTAGACCAGCAGGACGAGGCCGACGACGGACAGGACGACGCCGATGGGGTCGAGGCGGCCGGGCCGGGGGTCGCGGGAGTCGGGCACCAGCCAGGCCATCAGGACCAGCGCGATGACCACGATGGGCACGTTGATCAGGAAGACCGAGCCCCACCAGAAGTGGTCGAGCAGCGCGCCGCCGGTGATCGGGCCGATGGCGATGGCGAGGCCGACGCCGCCGGCCCAGATGCCGATGGCCTTGGGCTGCTCGTGCCGCTCGAAGACGTTCATCAGGACGGCCAGGGTGGCGGGCATCACGAAGGCGGCGCCGAGGGCCATCACCGCGCGGTAGGCGATCAGCTCGTTCGGGGTGCCGGACTCGGCGGCGAGCGCGGAGCCGATGCCGAAGACCAGGGTGCCGGCGAGCAGCACCTTCTTGCGGCCGAGCCGGTCGCCGATGAGTCCGGCGGTGAACAGCAGGCCGGCGAAGACGAGGGTGTAGGAGTTGATCGCCCACTCGATCTCGCTCTGGGTGGCGCCGAGACCGGTCGGCGCCGGGGTCGCGATGGTCTTGATGGCGACGTTGAGGATCGAGTTGTCGAGGACGACGATCAGCAGGGCGAGCATCAGCACGCCGAGGATGGCCCAGCGGCGCCGGTGCACGGCTTCCGGTATTCGGGCGGCGGGGGCGGGACTTGTCATGCGTCCGAGCCTATGATCTTTTCGATACGGAACGGTCTCGTATCTAATTTTTTTTACCAAGGTCTTACGTGCCGACGGGGTTCCAGGGATCAGCGGGCCCCCCTCTGGCCCCGGCCGGTACGAGGTGCCACCATGGAGACGGTCCGGGGACGCCGTCAGGGCGCCTCGAGATGACGTAAGGAGCCGTTGCAATGACGCAGCTTTCGGCTGCCCAGACGAAGCCTTCCGACGGCAGCAAGGCGCTGTACGGGGGGAAGGGCACCCGCCGCATCACCGTCCGCGACATCGCCCTCGCCAAGGAGCGGGGCGAGAAGTGGCCCATGCTCACCGCCTATGACGCGATGACCGCGTCCGTCTTCGACGAGGCCGGGATCCCGGTGATCCTGGTCGGCGACTCGGCGGGCAACTGCCACCTCGGGTACGACACCACCGTGCCCGTCACCCTCGACGAGATGACCATGCTGTCGGCCGCCGTGGTGCGCGGCACACGGCGCTCCCTCATCGTCGGCGACCTCCCCTTCGGCTCGTACCAGGAGGGCCCGGTGCAGGCACTGCGCTCGGCGACCCGGCTGGTGAAGGAGGCCGGGGTCGGCGCGGTCAAGCTGGAGGGCGGCGAGCGCTCGCACGAGCAGATCCGGCTGCTGGTGGAGTCCGGCATCCCGGTCATGGCGCACATCGGGCTGACCCCGCAGTCCGTGAACGCGATGGGCTACCGCGTGCAGGGCCGCGGCGAGGAGGCGGCCCAGCAGCTGCTGCGGGACGCGAAGTCCGTGCAGGACGCGGGCGCGTTCGCGGTGGTGCTGGAGCTGGTGCCGGCCGAGCTGGCGGCCGAGGTCACGCGGGTGCTGCACATCCCGACGGTCGGCATCGGCGCCGGTGCGGAGACGGACGCGCAGGTGCTGGTGTGGACCGACATGCTCGGCCTGACCTCCGGCCGGGTGCCGAAGTTCGTCAAGCGGTACGCGGATCTGCGCGAGGTGATGACCGGCGCGGCCAAGGCGTTCGCCGAGGACGTGGTCGGCGGCGCGTTCCCGGCGGAGGAGCACTCCGTCCACTAGTCCACCGCGGCACCACCGGACGGCCCGTCGATCTTCCCCCGTCGGCGGGCTGTCCCCTTTTCCGGCCGAGGCGCCGCTCCGGTCGTCCGGCCAGGGGACCACTCCGGCACTCAAGCTTTGGCCTCAACTTCCCGCCCCGGCGCGGAAGTTGTAACAGAGTTGCGTCGAAACACGCGCGGGGGCTTCCCCGCGCGTGGCTCGGTGGTGCACTTGACAGTGTGGGCCGTCTCACACTCGGGGGAGAGACAATGAGCCAGCCACCGGCCGTCTGCGCCGACTGTTCCACCGCCACCGTGCCCGGGGCGGCGTTCTGCGGCGCGTGCGGGGCCACCCTGGCCGTCGCCGGGGACGCGGACGCGGACCGGCCGGCGTCCCGCCTCGCCGTGCCGCGCTGGACCGGCGGCCGGGACCTGACCCGGTACATGTGCGCTGCCGTCTACCTGGACCGGCAGTACGCCGACTCCCTGATCAGGGACGTCGCCGCCGAACCGCACCTCGGCGTGGCACCGGCCCCGGGCTGCGACGTCCCCGTGGTCCTGCGCTACGCCTACGAGGCCAACGCGCGCCGGCACGCCAGGGACCTGCTGCTGGCCGTCGAGTTCCTGGTGCTGGTCCTCGGCCTGCTGGTGATCCACAGCGGCCTCGCCGTGTTCCTCATGCTGCTGTTCGGCTGGCTGACCACGCTGGTCTTCGCCCTCTCCACCCAGTACGGCGAGCGCCTCCAGCGGCTGCGGCCCGACCGGTTCGACCCGGCGCAGGCACCGCCGCCGCCCAACGAGTCCGCCGCCCGGCGGCTGCGCCAGATCGACGAGTACGCGCGCGGCAACCTCACCGTCTACAGCGGCTTCTCGCCATTCACCGGGTACGGCCAGGAACTGGACTCCTGGTCACTGGTGTTCGACGTGACCGCCTCCGGGCGGGAGGGCGTACAGCCGCGGGACTTCGACGTCGCGGACCTGTACGCCCATATCGCCCGGCGGGTCGGCGAGCTGTCGCTGCCCTGCCTGGAGCTGGAGGAGCGGGTGTTCGTGGAGGGCTCGGCGCTGCTGGGCGACACCCGGTTCCTGCCGGATCCGCTCGGCCGCCCGGTGGCACGGATCGGCACCGACCGGCTGGACGCGCTGAAGCGGGACCCGGAGGAAACCGCCCGCGCCTATCTGGTCACCCACTCCTCGGGCTGGGGCGGGGAGCTGGTCACCTCGGTGTTCCTGCGGCTGGTGCGCTCGGACTCCAACCTGTTCGTGGAGGCCCTGCCCACCGTGCTGTGCCCGCTGCTGGACCGCTACCGGACCATCGACTCCCTGATGCCGGCCCCCTCGCCGCGCGAGTTCCTGTCGATGGCGCTGCAGAACCTCGCCAGCACGCCCTTCGTGATGCTCGCCTCGCCGGGACGCGCGGTCACCGGCTTCTTCCCGGACTTCGGGATGCGCAAGCGGCTGAAGAAGCAGCACCGGCAGATCACCCGGCTCGGGGTGTTCGACTACGGGGCGCGCAAGAGCGTGCGGCAGCTCGCCTCCGCCACGGACCACCACCGCTACTTCCAGAAGGTCGACTCCGGGATGGTCCTCAAGACCGTCGAACGGCGGATCCTGGACGCCCTGGTGGAGTTCGCCGTGGAACACGACATCGACGCGGGCGACCTGATCAAGCGTCAGGAAACCATCATCAACAACGGCATCATCGCCACCGCGGGGGCCAAGGTCGAGTCGAGCGCGGTCGCCTCGGGCGACAAGTCCCGCATCTCGACCATCCTGAAGAAGATCCCGCGGCCCAACACCGACTGACAACCACCGCACACGCGACGGATGAACGGGGACCGGCATGCACCAGCGCAGCAACGACGGCGTCATCGCGACGGGGAACGCACAGGTCAGGAACACGGTGGTGGCGAGCGGCAGCAATGCCCGCGTCGACTTCCGGGTCACGGAGGAGGAGGCGGAGCGGGCCGGGGGCCGGCCGCTGACCCCGCGGGAGATCAGCGACCTGCTGGCCCGGTTCGTCGAGGAGCTGCGCCGCTCGGACCACCCGGAGCGGGAGGACCTGGCGGAGTTCGCCGAGGACGCGCGCGAGGAGCTGGCCGCGCCCGAGCCCCGTACGGGCAAGCTGCGCCGGGTCGCGAAGGCGCTGGTGGAGGCCGTGCCCGGGTTCGCCGGGCTGGCCTCGCTGGCGGTGACCATCGAGGAAGCCGTCCGCGGCCTGTAGCCGGAAAGCGGCCTGGAGACGGAAAGCGGGGGCCATGCATTTCTGTGTTCACTGCGGCGCGCGCGTCGAGGACGCCGCGCGGCCGGACTGCCCCGACTGCGGGGCGCCGCTCGCCGCGCCGGAGCCGCCCGCGGGCGGGTACGTGCGCGTCGGCGCCACCCGGCTGCCGGTCTGGCTGCCCTGGGCCCTGCTGGCGGTGCTGGTGGCCGGCGGGGTGACGCTCGGGGTGGCCGTCGCGGACGGCCCCGACACCCCGTCGGCGAGCGGCTGGTCCGCCACCGTGTCGCCCGGCGGGTCCTACGACGGCTGGACCTCCCCGCCGTCCCCCACCGACGGCGGGTACACCACACCGGCGGTCACACCCGACTCCGACGACAGCGGCGGATACGACGACACCCCGACTCCCGAGCCCTCGGCACAGGACCAGGACGCGAGCGCGGTCGTCACCACCTACTACGACCACCTCAACGCCGGGAACTTCCAGGCCGCCTGGTCCATGGGCGGCGGCCGGCTCTACGGCGGCTCCTACGAGGACTGGGTGGCGGGTTTCTCCTCCACCTCGCGCATCGGCGTCTCCGTCTCCGACGACGGCGGCGGGAAGGTCACCGCGGAGATCCGGGCGTTGCAGACCGACGGCACGGTGCAGGTGTTCCGGGGCACCTACACCGTGTCCGGCGGGCAGCTCGTCGGCGCCGACATCCGGCAGGTGTCGTAGCCCACCGCCCGCGCCGACAGGCCGCCGACACGGTGCCCGCACCCGGTGTCGGCGCTCTGTCGGCGGTTTGTCAGTGGGGCCTGGCACTGTCTTCCCCATGACACGCATCGACGACAACCCCGCCGGCGGACGCTCCGCCGTGACCGTACGGGGGCTGGTCAAGCACTACGGCGAGACCAAGGCGCTGGACGGTGTCGACCTGGACGTGCGCGAGGGCACCGTGATGGGTGTACTCGGGCCGAACGGCGCCGGCAAGACCACCCTCGTACGCATCCTGTCCACCCTGATCACCCCGGACTCCGGGCAGGCCACCGTGGCCGGCTACGACGTCGTACGCCAGCCCCGGCAGCTGCGCCGGGTCATCGGTCTCACCGGCCAGTACGCGTCGGTGGACGAGAAGCTCCCGGGCTGGGAGAACCTGTACCTGATCGGCCGGCTGCTGGACCTGCCCCGCAAGGAGGCCCGGGCCCGCGCCGACGAGCTGCTGGAGCGGTTCTCGCTGACCGAGGCCGCCCGGCGCCCGGCCGGCACCTACTCCGGCGGCATGCGGCGCCGGCTGGACCTGGCCGCCTCGATGATCGGCCGGCCGGCCGTGCTGTACCTGGACGAGCCGACCACCGGCCTCGACCCGCGCACCCGCAACGAGGTGTGGGACGAGGTCAAGGCGATGGTCGGCGACGGCGTCACCGTGCTGCTCACCACCCAGTACATGGAGGAGGCCGAGCAGCTCGCCTCCGAGCTGACCGTGGTGGACCGCGGCCGGGTCATCGCCAAGGGCGGCATCGAGGAGCTGAAGGCCCGCGTCGGCGGGCGCACCCTGCGGGTGCGGCCGGTCGACCCGCTCCAGCTCCGTCCGCTCGCCGGCATGCTGGACGAACTGGGCATCACCGGGCTGGCGTCCACCACCGTGGACACCGAGACCGGCACCCTGCTGGTGCCGATCCTCAGCGACGAGCAGCTGACCGCCGTGGTCGGCGCGGTCACCGCGCGCGGCATCACCCTGTCCTCCATCACCACCGAACTGCCCAGCCTGGACGAGGTGTTCCTCTCGCTCACCGGCCACCGCGCCAGTGCCCCGCAGGACGCCGAGCCGGCCCGCCAGGAGGTCGCCGTATGAGCACCGCCACCCTCTCCCCGGCCGCCGCGAAGGCCGATACGCCGATTCCGCTGCGGGCCCATCTGCGGCACACCGGCGCGCTGATCCGCCGCAATCTGCTGTGGATCCGCCAGGACCCGGAGTCGATGTTCGACGCCATCCTGTTCCCGGTCGTCTTCACCCTGCTGTTCGTGTACGTCTTCGGCGGCTCCATCGGCAAGTCGCTGGGCGGCGGCCAGGAGCAGTACGTGCAGTACGTGGTGCCCGGGCTGCTCGCCATGATGGGCATGAACATGGCCCAGGGCGTGGGCACCGGCTTCAACCAGGACTTCAACTCCGGTGTCATGGACCGCTTCCGCTCGCTGCCCATCGGGCGCGGCTCGGTGCTCTTCGCGAAGATCGCGGTGGAGCTGATGCGGATGCTGTTCGCGACGGCGGTGCTGCTGGTGGTCGCCCTGCTCGTGGGCTACGACGTGGGCAGCTGGAGCGGTCTGCTGGGCTCCGTGGCGCTGTCCGCGCTGTTCGGGTCGGCGCTGATGTGGGTGTTCCTGACCCTCGGCGTGGTGATGAAGAACGCCCAGTCGGTGCAGGCGATGGGCTTCCTGGTGCTGATGCCGCTCCAGTTCGGCTCCTCGATCTTCGCGCCGACCCAGTCGATGCCGGGCTGGCTCCAGGCGTTCACCGACTACAACCCGCTCTCCGCGCTGGCCGACTGCGCGCGCGGGCTGATGGAGGGCGGCCCGGTGGCGCACGCCCTGTGGGTGACGGTCATCTGGTCGGTCGGGCTGACCGTGGTGATGGCCCCGGTCGCGATCCACAAGTTCCGTACGAAGAGCTGACGCCGCACGACCGTCAGACCAGGGCGGTGGCCTCCGCGAGGGAGAGGCCACCGCCCTCGGCGTACGCGGCGTCGTACGACCGCTCGTCCAGCCGGGCCCGGAGCCGGGCCTCGGCCAGGTCGCGGATCCGCAGCTCCACACCGGCCACCACGTGACCGGCCGGCAGCAGCGCCTGGGCGGCACCCAGGCAGCGGGCGGCGTCGGCGGCCCGCCCGCCGCCGTCGAGGTCGGCGAGGGCCATCGCGGCGGCGGTGAGGCAGACGGAGTGCAGATGCGGGGTGAGGGCCTGGGAGAGCGGTTCGGCGCTGAGCCGCAGCGCCTTGCGGGCCAGGGTGAGGGCCGTCCCGGACCGCCGGTCCAGGGCGTCCAGCAGGGCCTCCTGGCACGTCAGCAGGGAGTCGAAGATGACGAAGCGGGCGACGGGGAGTTCGGCTCGAATCACCCGCAACTGCTCGCGCGCCTCGGCGGTGCGGTCGGTCAGGCCGAGCCAGGAGGCCAGGTGCAGCCGGGCCATCGTGGTCGCCTCGTTCTGCACGCCGTCCTGGCCGGCGATGACGTCCCGGAGCATCCGCTCGCCGCGCTCGCTCTCGCCGGACTCCAGCAGGACGCCGCCGAGCCGGGCGCGCAGCACGGCCGTCTGGGCGCGGGCGCCGAGGCGTTCGGCGTGCTCGATGGCGGCCCGGTAGTCGGCCTCCGCCCTGTCGTAGGCGGCCCTGCGCTCGTTGGCCTCACCGCGGGCGGCCAGGGCCTCGGTGGCGCCCCAGACGTCGCCGAGGCGGCGGAAGATCTCCAGCGACTCGTCGGCGTCCCGGGTGGCGTCGCCCGTCCACGCGGCCCGGTTGGACAGGAAGTTGGCGCGCAGGTGCAGCACTCCGGCCAGCTCCCATTCGAAGCCCGGGGTCTCCCGGCAGGTCCGCACGCAGGCGTCCACGATGGTGTGCAGCCGGTCGGCGCCGCCGGTCAGCAGCACGGCGAAGAACCACAGCAGGCCCGGCACCCGGCAGGTCTGCGGCAGGCCCGGTTCGTAGACCTCGGCGATGGTGCGCAGCTTGGCCTGCGCGGCGGGCGTCTGCCAGGCGTCCATCTCGGTGTCCATGCAGGCCAGATGGGCCAGATGGATCCCGCGCCGGGCCTCCACGAGGGCCTCGCCGGTGTACGGGGGCGGGGTGTCGGTACAGCGCTGCCAGACGGGGGCGGCCGGGCTCGCCGGTTCGGCGAACGGGTCGGGGCCGAGCGTCATGATCTCCCGGCACCAGTTGCGGGTCTCCACGCGCTGGTCGCGCATCTGCCAGAACCACAGCAGGGAGTGGACCAGGCACAGACCCTCCTGCTCGTCGCCGAGGGCGAGGGCGTGCCGGAAGGCGGTGCGCAGGTTCTCGTACTCCAGCTGGAACCGGCCGATGGCGGCGAGCTGTTCGGGGCCGCGCAGCAACGGCTCGGTGGTGCGGGCGAGTTCGCGGTAGTACGTCAGGTGGGCGCGCTCGGTCTCGGTGCGCCGCCCGGTCTCGGCGAGCCGTTCGGCGGCGTACTCGGCGACGGTCTCCAGCAGCCGGTAGCGCATGCCGCCGGCCGCGGGCGCGGCCACCACCAGGGACTTGTCGACCAGGGAGCCGAGGGCGTCCAGCGCGGCCGGTCCGCACACGGCCTCGGCGGCGGCCAGGTCGCAGCCGCCGGCGAAGACCGACAGCCGGGCCAGCACGTCCCGTTCGGCGGCGTCCAGCAGGTCCCAGGACCAGTCCACGACGGCCCTGAGGGTCTGCTGGCGGGGCAGCACGGTGCGGCTGCCGGAGGTGAGCAGCCGGAACCGGTCGTCCAGCCGGTCGGCTATCTGCCGGGGGGTCAGCATGCGCAGCCGGGCGGCGGCCAGCTCGATGGCGAGCGGGAGTCCGTCCAGGCGGCGGCAGATCTCGGCGCACGCCTCGGGGTCGTCGGCCACCCGGAAGCCGGGGCGGGCCGCCGCGCCGCGCTCGGCGAGCAGCCGCAGCGCGACCGGCTCGGGCAGCGGTTCCACGGGCCGCACCAACTCCCCCGGCACGCCGAGGGGTTCCCGGCTGGTGGCGAGGACGGTCAGCTCCGGGCAGCGGGCCAGCAGGGACTCGGCGAGCCGGGCGGCGGCGTCCACAACGTGCTCGCAGTTGTCGAGGACGAGCAGCATCCGGCGCCGGGCGCAGTGCTCCACGAGCCGTGCGACGGGGTCGTCGTGCCGGTCGGCGACCGCGCGCATGCCGTCCACGCCGGCGCCGTGCAGCACCGTGTCCCGGGCGCCGATGGCGGTGAGCACGGCCTGCGGTACGGCGTCCGGGTCGTCCACGGGGGCCAGTTCGGCGAGCCACACCCCGTCCCGGAGGGTGTGCCGTACCGCCTCGGCGGCCTCCTGGGACAGCCGGGTCTTCCCGGCGCCGCCGGGCCCGAGCAGGGTGACCAGGCGGGCTCCGGCGAGGTCGGCGGCGATGGCCTCCAGGTCGGCTTCGCGGCCGACGAAGGAGGTGAGCCGGGCGGGCAGGTTGCCCGGGGCGGCGGCGGGCGCGGCGGGCTCCGGTTCCGCGCGCAGCAGTTCGGCGTGCAGGGCGCGCAGCTCGGGCCCGGGGTCGGAGCCGAGCCGGTCGGCGAGCAGCCGGCGTACGTCCTCGTAGGCGGCCAGGGCCTGGGCGGGGCGGCCGGTGTCGCGCAGGGCGCGCAGCCGCAGCGCCTGGAGCGGTTCGTCCAGCGGGTGGTCGTCGCACAGCGCGGTCAGCTCGGGCAGCGCCTGCTCGGCCCGGCCGAGGGCGAGGGCGGCGGCGTGCCGGGCGCGCCGGGCGTCGAGCCGGCGGGTCTCCCAGCGGGCCGCCTCGGCGGTGCGGTCGGGCAGGTCCGGCAGGGCGGGCCCGTGCCACAGGGCGAGGGCCTCGTCGAGGACGGCGGCGGCCTTGGCGGGGTCGCCGTCGGCGAGGGCGGTCAGGCCGTCGCCGGTGAGCCGGTCGAAGCGGGCGAGGTCGATGTCGTCGGGGGTGGCGGCGAGCCGGTAGCCGCCGTCGGCGGAGGCGACGGCCTCGGCGCCGAGGGCGCGGCGGAGCCGGCCGACGAGCGCCTGGAGGGCGCCGGTGGCGTCGGCGGGCGGGTCGGCGCCCCATACCTCGTCCACGAGCACGGCCGCGGGTACGGTCCGGCCGGCCCGCAGCGCGAGCACGCTGAGCAGGGCACGCAGCCGCGCCCCGCCAACCGGGACGGCCGTGCCGTCGGGGCGGATCGCCTGGGTGGTGCCGAGCAGCCGGTAATACACGGGGTCCATTGTCTCCGGAGGGGGCGCGAACGGTGATCACCATCTGCCAGTCCTCGTAGAACACCCTCGTCCCTGCCGTCCCCCCAACCTTCCAGGAACCCGGCGGCGACCGCGAGACGTTTTCCCCGTATGCTCTCGGATCTTCCGGGAGTCCCTTCTCGTGTCCCTCGTCACCTCAGGAGCCGATGCATGACCACCGCCACCACCCGCCCCGGCGACCGGCAGGTCAGTCCCGTGTTCGTCGGCATCCTGGCCGTGACGGCGGTGACCGGCTGGGCCACCTGGACCGGGTACGCCGAGCAGCCGGGCATCGCGGTGTTCCTGTTCGTGACCGCGGCCTGGGTCGTCTCCCTGTGTCTGCACGAGTACGCGCACGCGCGCACCGCCCTGCACAGCGGGGACATCTCGGTCGGCGAGAAGGGCTACCTCACGCTGAACCCGCTGAAGTACACGCACGCGCTGCTGAGCATCGTGCTGCCGGTGATCTTCGTGATCATGGGCGGGATCGGTCTGCCCGGCGGCGCGGTGTTCATCGAGCGGAACCGGATCCGGGGCCGCTGGCGGCACAGCCTGATCTCGGCGGCGGGCCCGCTGACGAACGTGCTGTTCGCCGCGGTGTGCACGGCGCCGTTCTGGCTGGACGCGCTGGACGGCGTGCCCGCGGACTTCCGGTTCGCGCTGGCGTTCCTGGCGCTGCTCCAGGTGACGGCGGCGATCCTGAACTTCCTGCCGGTGCCGGGCCTGGACGGCTACGGCGTGCTCGAGCCGTGGCTGTCGTACAAGGTGAAGCGGCAGGTGGAGCCGTTCGCCCCGTTCGGGCTGCTCTTCGTGTTCGCGGTGCTGTGGCTGCCGTCGGTCAACGAGGCGTTCTTCGACGTGGTCGACGCGGTCATGCGGGCGCTGAACGTGGACATGTTCTCGCAGTACTGCGGCAACGCCCAATACCGCTTCTGGGAGGAGAGCCCGGCGATCTGCTCGCTCGGTTCGTGAAGAACCGTTCAGTTCGTGACGGAGGTGTCGCGGGCGGCCTCGATCCGGCCGCGCTTGACGTAGTACCAGGTCATGTTGGACGACAGCCCGGCCAGCAGCACCCAGACGATCCCCAGCCAGCTGCCCTGGACGAAGGAGACGACCGCCGCGGCCACGGCGAGGACGCAGACGACGAGGGTGTAGAGGGCGATGCGGGGCATGACGGGGGGCTCCTGTCGGGGACACTGCTCGGAACTGCTTCGCCGACCAGTGTCCCCCATGGGCTCCGGTGGCTCACACGTCGGTCACGCGCAGCCCGGCGTGCGCCTTGTACCGGCGGTTGACGGAGATCAGGTTGGCTACCAGCGACTCCACCTGGTGGGCGTTGCGCAGCCGGCCCGCGAAGATCCCGCGCATACCGGGGATGCGGCCGGCCAGGGCCTGCACGATCTCCACGTCCGCGCGCTGCTCGCCGAGGACCATGACGTCGGTGTCGATGCTCTCGATCTCCGGGTCCTGGAGCAGGACGGCCGACAGGTGGTGGAAGGCGGCGGTGACCCGGGACTCCGGCAGCAGCGCGGCGGCCTGCTCGGCGGCGCTGCCCTCCTCGGGCTTGAGGGCGTAGGCGCCCTTCTTGTCGAAGCCGAGCGGGTTGACGCAGTCCACGACGAGCTTGCCGGCCAGTTCCGCGCGCAGCGCCTTCAGGGTGTCGCCGTGGCCGTCCCACGGTACGGCGACGACCACGATGTCGCTGCGGCGCGCGGCCTCGGCGTTGTCGGCGCCCTCGATGCCGTGTCCGAGTTCGGCGGCGGCCGCCTCGGCGCGGTCGGCGGCGCGGGAACCGATGATCACCTTCTGCCCGGCCCGGGCCAGCCGGTAGGCGAGGCCCTTGCCCTGCGGTCCGGTGCCGCCGAGCACGCCGACGGTGTACCCGGAGACGTCGGGCAGGTCCCAGGGGTCCTTGGCGGGGGCCTTCTGTGCGCTGTCGGTAGAGGTCATGGCCCGACTCTACGTCCGGGCCGGCCGGGGCACCGGCTCAGGTCAGCCGCCGTACCGGCACCCGGCGGAAGGTGATCGTCTCATAGGCGCCGAAGTCGCCCGTCTCGTACAGCAGTCCCACCGTGCGCGGGTCGACGCGGACCAGGTCGGAGTAGGCGGCGGGCAGTCCGTCGGCGGTGTACGCCGGGCGCCAGGTGGTGCCGCCGTCGCGGGAGACGCGGATCGTCATCAGGGCGCGGGCGTTGCCGGGGTCGGCGGGGGCGGAGAACAGCAGCAGGTCGGGGTCGCGGAGCTGGAGGACGGCGGCCTGGCAGACGGGTGCGGTCAGGCCGGCCTGCGGGCGGAAGGGCTTGACGAGCGTCCTGCCGCCGTCCGGGGAGTGGGCGTCGGCGCGGTTGCCGGGTGAGGGCGAGTCGTTGCGGGCGTTGAGGTAGACGCGGCCGTCGGGGAGTTCGGCGGCGGTGGTCTCGTTGACGTTGACGTAGCCGTCGGTGTTGTCGTCCAGGTAGCCGAGGTACCAGTTCTCGCCGCGGTCGTCGCTGAGCAGGCAGTGCCCGCCGTTGTACTTGGCCTCGGCGCCGGTGTCGGTGCCGGTGGGCGGCGCGGTGTGGTTGGCCGGGACCAGGACCCGGCCGGAGGTCAGCTGGAGGGCGTGGCCCGGGGTGGTGGCGTACCAGCGCCAGCCCGGCGTCTTCACCTGCCCGGTGATCTCCCTGGGCGCGGACCACGTCACCCCGTCGTCGTCGCTGTGCTGCACCCACACCCGCCGGCCGTCGGCGTCCGGGACCTGCCCGCGCACGATGGCGGCCTCGGTGGCCCAGCCGGCGGCGCGGACGTGGACGAGCAGGACGCGGCCGGTGTCGAGGACGACGGGGGCGGGGTTGCCGGCGAGGTCGGTGCCGTTGCTCGCGGCGACCTGGAGCGGTCCCCAGGTCCGGCCGCCGTCCGTGGACCGCTTCAGCACGATGTCGATGTGCCCGTGGTCGGCGGCGGAGCCGGCCCGGCCCTCGCAGAAGGCGAGCAGGGTGCCGGCCCGGGTGGCGACGACGGCGGGTATGCGGAAGCTCGCGTACCCCTCGCGGCCCGCGCGGAAGGGGACGGTCACGTCGGTCGGGGAAACGGTCGGGTCGGTCACGGAGCGGCTCCTCGGTCGCGGACGGTCACGGTGGGGCGTACGGGGAATGCGGGGGCGCGGGTGGATCCGGGTGGAGCCTGGTGGATCCGGGTCGAGCCTGGTGGGTCCGACGGGGGGCGCGTGACGGGCCGGTACGCGCCGCGCACGGGTCTCCCGGGAGCCGCGCACGCGTCTCCCGCGGTTCCCGTATGGGGCGCCTTTTCCCCGAGTCGGGCGAATTCCCGGTGAACTCCGGGTCACGAGTGGCCCGTTGCGGCAGGATTCGGCCACATGGACGCCGTACGGGTCGCGTTGCTGCGGGAAGTGCTCGCCGGGACGGAGTGGCTGGGGGCCACCCGGAGATTCGCGGGCGTGCTGCGCGGGTCGGTGGTGGCGCACGGGGGCGGACTGCTGCTGGTGGGCACGCCGGAGTACGAGCCCTGGCACCTGGCCGCGCACCTGGTGGACGAGGCGGCCTGGTCGGGCACGCCCGAGCTGGCGCCGACCCTGGTACGGCAGCACGCGCGACCGTCCGATCCCGCGCACCTGGCGGTCGGACCGGGCCGGATCTCGGCGGCGCGGCGCGGGGAGACCCTGCTGGTGGTGGCGCCGGAGGAACCGGCACCCCTGCTGGAGCGGGTGCACGACGCCCGGCGGGCCGGGGTGACGGTGCTGGCGCTGGGCGGCACGGGCGGGGGCGAGCTGGCCGCGATGGCCCACGACACGCTGGCCGTGCCGGAGGGCGCGGAGCTGGACCTGGACAGCGTGCAGCACCTGGTGAGCGCGGCGGCCGGCGAGAACGCGGGACCGCCGGGAGGCCGGCGGGGCTTCCGCGACCGCCTGTCCCGCCTCACGGAAGCCCTGACGGCACCCCCGCCGGCCCCCTGGTGACGCGCCCGCCGCAGTACGGATGCGGGAGCGGCGCGCCGCCGTCGCCTGGTCCGGCCCGCTCAGTCCTCGTCGGCCCGCTCGCCGGACGGCGCGTCGTGCCAGCGCGGGTCGTTCTCCCACCGGAGGTTGCGCTCGGCGGCGGTCCGCATCGCGTGCCCGGCCTCCTCGGGGGAGGCGTACGGCCCGAAACGGTCCTTGCCGGGGCAGTCGGGGCCCTCCTCGACCGTCCCGTGTTCCAGGCAGTAGTACCACTCGCCCGGTTTGCCGGCCGTGCGCTTCTTGAACAGGGCCATGGACAGCTCCTCTCGCCACCGACATGTTCCCCCATGTCCGCTGGTTAGACTCGCTGGCATGTCTGGCCAGTCGCTGCTCGTACCAGGGGAGCTGTCCCCCATCCGTTCGGTCCCCGGAAACATCCGCCGCCCCGAGTACGTCGGCAAGCCCGCGCCGGCGCCGTACACCGGGCCGGAGGTGCAGACCCCCGAGACCATCGAGGCGATGCGGACCGCCGGCCGCATCGCCGCGCGGGCGATGGAGGAGGCCGCGAAGATCATCGCGCCGGGGGTGACCACGGACCAGCTGGACAAGGTCGCCCACGAGTACATGTGCGACCACGGGGCCTACCCGTCCACGCTCGGCTACCGCGGTTTCCCGAAGTCGCTGTGCACGTCCGTCAACGAGGTCATCTGCCACGGCATCCCCGACTCGACCGTCCTCAGGGACGGCGACATCGTCAACCTGGACGTGACGGCGTACATCGGCGGGGTGCACGGCGACAACAACGCCACGTATCTGGTCGGTGACGTGGACGAGGAGTCGCGGCTGCTGGTGGAGCGCACCCGGGAGTCGCTCAACCGGGCGATCAAGGCGGTGCGGCCGGGCCGGCAGATCAATGTCATCGGCCGGGTCATCGAGTCGTACGCCAAGCGCTTCGGCTACGGCGTCGTGCGGGACTTCACCGGGCACGGCATCAACTCGTCGTTCCACTCCGGGCTGATCGTCCCGCACTACGACAGCCCGCACGCGACGACGGTGATGCGGCCGGGGATGACGTTCACGATCGAGCCGATGCTGACGTTGGGTACCCACGAGTACGACATGTGGGACGACGGCTGGACGGTCGTGACGAAGGACCGCAAGCGCACCGCCCAGTTCGAGCACACCCTGGTGGTCACGGACACCGGCGCGGACATCCTGACCCTGCCCTGAGGCCGGGTCCCCCTGCCCGGGTGCGGGAGAGGGACCCGGGCCGCGTCAGAACAGGGTGTCGGTGCAGTGGCTGCCGGCCCAGGTGATGCGGTTGTAGAACGAGGACAGCGAGCCCGCGTACGGGCTGCAGACCGGCTTGTCGTTCTCCTCGACCGCATGGGTGCCGGCGGCGGCCGCCGTCGACGCGCCGGCGCCGGCCAGGGCGACGGCGAGGACGGTCGCGGCCAGGACGGATCTGATGCGCATGGTGCTCCTCTCGGGGGGGCGGAGTGGTCACGCCCAGAGGTCCCCGTTCGCCCTCGCGCGCACACGCGGTTCCACCCGGACGGCGCGCGGCCGGTCACCCGGACGCTCGTGGCCGTCAGCGCTCCAGGCGGACCCGGCCGCCGATCTCGGTCCAGCCGTGCGGCTGGGGCGCGGTCAGGATCTGCGAGCCGCGGCCCTGGGTGATGTTCAGGGCCCGGCCCAGCCGCTCGGTGAGCAGCAGCGCCGCCGCGCCGGTGCCCTCGTCCTCGTCAATGCCGTCACCGCGGCCGGGGAAGGCACGGGCGCGGATCCGCCCGGCGGCCTCGTCCTCCCAGGCCCAGGCATAGATCCACTCCCCTGCCGGCGGCACGTCGAGCGCGTCCACCTCGGCGGCGCTCGGGTACTGGCGCAGGGTGCGCGGCGGCGCCCACTCCGCGCGGGCCTCGATCCAGCTGAACTCGCCGTCCTGCCGGGCCCCGGCCACACCGGCGGGGGTCACGAGCTCGGGCACGTCGAGCAGCCAGGCGGTGCCCACGCAGGGGTGCCCGGCGAAGGGCAGGCGCAGGGTGGGCGTATAGATGTCGATCACTCCGCGCTCGGGGTCGTCCACGAACACGGTCTCGCTGAAGCCGAGCTTGCCGGCCAGCGCCTGCCGGTCGTCGCGTCCGGGCAGTAGCGAGCCGTCGCGGACGACACCCAGTTCGTTGCCGTAGCCGCCGTCGGGCCCGCAGAAGACGCGGAGTACGTCGTAGTCGGTCACCCGGGCATTGAAGCACCGCGGCGCCCGCCGGGGGCCGCACCGGGCGTTTTGACCCTCCCTTTGCCGTGGCATGATGTCCGCTTTGCGACACCGCAACCAAGTCGTGTCTGTGAGCTTGCTGTGAGAGCCGAATCACCACAGCACGGGTACGGGCCGGATAAGCCTCGGGTAAGTTAGGGCAGCCTCACCATACGAATGCCCTTGGAGCCTGCATGCGAGCCGTCCGACTGACCGTCACCGCCGCCGTGACCGCGGCCGCTCTGACCGCCCTTTCGGCGTGCACCTCGAAGAGCGACGCCAAGGACGGTGACGCCATCCAGGTCACCGCCGCCGACTCCACGTGCGACACCTCCAGCAAGTCCGTGCCGGCCGGCCAGGTCACGCTGAGGATCGAGAACAAGGGCTCGCGGGCCACCGAGGTCGAGATCCTCTTCCCGGACGACCGGATCGTCTCCGAGAAGGAGAACATCGGGCCGGGCACCAAGTACACCCTCACCGCCGAGGTGAAGGCCGGCTCCTACGAGATCGCCTGCCGGCCCGGCATGAAGGGCCACGGCGTCCGGCAGAAGCTCACCGTGACCGGCGGCGGCGCCACCGCCCAGCGCGACCCGAAGCTGGACGCGGCCGTCGCCCAATACCGCACCTACGCCCAGGACCAGGCCGACGAGACGCTGCCGAAGGCCGAGGCGTTCGCGAAGGCCGTCCAGGACGGCGACCTGGACGCGGCGAAGAAGGCCTACGGTCTGTCCCGCCTCGGCTGGGAGCGCACCGAGCCGGTCGCCGAGTCCTTCGGTGACATCGACCCGAAGGTGGACGTCCGCGAGGACGGCCTGGAGCCCGGCCAGAAGTGGACCGGCTGGCACCGCCTGGAGAAGGCCCTCTGGCACGACAAGAAGATCGGCGCCGAGGAGAAGGCCCTCGCCGGGCAGCTGGTGACGGACCTCAAGGACTGGCAGAAGCGGGTCGGCAAGGCCGAGATCACCCCGACCTCCATGGCCAACGGCGCCAAGGAACTGCTGGACGAGGTCGCCACCGGCAAGGTCACCGGCGAGGAGGACCGTTACGCCCACACCGACCTCGTCGACTTCAAGGGCAACGTCGAGGGCGCGCGGAAGGCCTACGAGCTGCTGAAGCCGGTCGCCGCGAAGAACGACCCGGCGCTGACGAAGGAGCTGGACAAGCAGTTCGCCGCGCTGGACGCCCTGCTCGACAAGTACCGCGCGGACAAGACCTCGTACGACTTCGTCTCCTACGACAAGGTCGGCAAGGACCAGCGCAAGGAACTGTCGGACGCGGTGAACGCGCTCGCCGAGCCGCTGTCCAAGCTCGCCGCCGCGGTCGTGAAGTAGGCGGAGGGAAGGGCGATGACCGAGACCCAGGAGAGCCGTCCGTCGCGCCGGGCGCTGATCGGCTGGGGCGGCGCCGGGCTCGCGCTCGGGGCCGCCGTGGCCGGCGGGGCCGTGGCCGCGGCCCAGTCGGGCGGGGACGCGGACCCGGCGGCCGGCGAGGCGGGCGGCGCGGTGGACTTCCACGGCGCCCACCAGGCCGGCATCGCCACCCCGGTGCAGGACCGGCTGCACTTCGCCGCGTTCGACGTGAAGACCGACGACCGCGAGGCGTTCGTCCGGCTGCTCAAGGACTGGACCGAGGCAGCCCGCCGGATGACCGCCGGCCGGCCGGTCGGCGAGGGCGCCTACGGCGGGCTCCCCGAGGCCCCGCCGGACGACACCGGCGAGGCGCTCGGCCTCGATCCGTCCCGGCTGACGCTGACGATCGGCTTCGGGCCGTCGCTGTTCGACAGGTTCGGAATCGAGAACCAGCGGCCCGCGGCCCTGGTCGACCTGCCCAGGTTCCCCGGTGACAACCTGGAGCGCTCCCGCACCGGCGGCGACCTGTGCGTCCAGGCGTGCGCCGACGACCCGCAGGTGGCCGTGCACGCCATCCGCAACCTCGCCCGCATCGGCTTCGGCAAGGTGGCCGTGCGCTGGTCCCAGCTCGGCTTCGGCAAGACCTCCTCGACCACCCCGGGCGCGCAGACCCCGCGCAACCTCTTCGGCTTCAAGGACGGCACCCGCAACATCGCGGGCACCGAGACCGAACGGCTGGACCAGCACGTGTGGGTCGGCGCCGGGGACGGCCCGGCGTGGATGACCGGAGGGTCGTACCTGGTCGCCCGGCGGATCCGGATGAACATCGAGACCTGGGACCGCACCTCGCTCCAGGAGCAGGAGGACGTCTTCGGCCGGGACAAGCGCGAGGGCGCCCCGGTCGGCAAGGCGAAGGAGCACGACGAGCCGTTCCTGAAGGCGATGAAGCCGGACGCGCACGTCCGGCTCTCGCACCCGGACTCCAACGGCGGGATCACCATCCTGCGCCGGGGCTACTCCTTCACCGACGGCACCGACGGCCTCGGCCGGCTCGACGCCGGTCTGTTCTTCCTGGCCTACCAGCGGGACGTGCGCAAGGGCTTCATCCCGCTCCAGCGCAAGCTGGCGGCGCACGACGCGCTCAACGAGTACATCCAGCACGTGGGTTCGGCGGTCTTCGCGATCCCGCCCGGCGTCCGGGACTCCGGCGACTGGTGGGGCCGGACGCTGTTCTCGAAGGAGGCGTAGCCCGTGTTCTCCAACTACCTGATCGGCCTGCGCGAGGGACTGGAGGCGTCGCTCGTCGTCTGCATCCTGATCGCCTACCTGGTCAAGACCGGCCGCCGGGACGCCCTCAAGCCCCTCTGGGCCGGCATCGGTGTCGCCGTCGCCATCGCCATGGGCTTCGGCTGCGCCCTGGAGTTCGGCTCGCAGGAGCTGACCTTCCAGGCGCAGGAGGCGCTCGGCGGTTCCCTGTCGATCATCGCCGTCGGCCTGGTGACCTGGATGGTGTTCTGGATGCGGCGCACCGCCCGGCACCTGAGGTCCGAGCTGCACGGCAAGCTGGACGCCGCCCTCAAGCTCGGCACCGGCGCGCTGGTCGCCACCGCGTTCCTCGCCGTGGGCCGGGAGGGGCTGGAGACCGCGCTGTTCGTGTGGGCGTCGGTGCACGCCGCCTCCGACGGCACCCCGCGCCCGCTGGCCGGGGTCGCCCTCGGTCTGGCCACGGCGGTCCTCCTGGGCTGGCTGTTCTACCGGGGCGCGCTGAAGATCAACCTGGCGAAGTTCTTCACCTGGACCGGCGGCATGCTGGTCGTGGTCGCGGCGGGCGTGCTGGCGTACGGCGTCCACGACCTCCAGGAGGCCGACTGGGTGCCGGGCCTGAACGACCTGGCGTTCGACATCAGCGGTGCCGTCCCGCCGGACAGCTGGTACGGCACGCTGCTGAAGGGCGTGTTCAACTTCCAGCCGGACCCGACGGTCGTCCAGATCACGGTGTGGGCGCTGTATCTGGTCCCGGTGCTCGCGCTGTTCCTCTCCCCGGTAGGGTTCGCCTCCGGAAAGGGGAAGGTGAAGGAGCCCGATGAGCAGGGAACGCAGCCCTCGGCGGCCTCGCAGGCGTGACCGGAACGCACTCATAGCGGCCGCGCTGACCGCTTTGTCGCTGACGGCGAGCGGATGCGTGGTGGTGCACGGGGAGCGCGAGGTGCTCCCCGCCGCCACCCGCGCCGAGGCCGCCAAGGCCGTCGCCGCGTTCACGGACGCGTACAACAAGGCCGACAAGGCCTACGACAGCTCCGTGGACGCCCCCTATGTCACCGGCGCCCTCGCCGACATCGACTCCGCCCGGCTGAAGGCGGGGCACGTCAACAACCCCTCCGGCAACCCGGCCCACACCCCGCTGACCCTGACGGACGTGAAGATCACGATCGTCAAGAAGGCCGGCTGGCCCCGCTGGTTCGTCGCCGACGCCCGGGGCAACAAGGGCGGCGACGTCCGCTGGGTGCTCGTGTTCACCCGCGGCGACCTCGGCGAGCGGTGGCGGGTGGCCTATCTGACCCTCATGGCGCCCGGCTCCGTACCGGAGTTCGAGAAGGACGCGGACGGCTGGGCCGAGGCCGTGCCCGCCGACACCACCCGACTGGCCGTCCGCCCCGACGAGTTGAGCAAGGCGTACGCGTCCTATCTGAAGAACGGCGGGACGGCCTTCGCGGACGGCCGCGACACCAGCGGGCTGCGCGCGGCCCGGAAGAAAGAGGCCCAGAAGCCGGGACTGGTACGGCAGTTCATCGACGAACCGCTCACCCACGGCGCCTACGCGCCGCTCGCGCTGCGCACGGCGGACGGCGGGGCGCTGGTGTTCTTCACCACGCACCACTACGAGAAGCGGACCGCCTACACCGGCGCCACCGTGCCGATCCCGAACAAGGACGTGCGGGCGCTGATCAAGGGCGAGGTGAAGCAGTCCCTGACGATGGAGTCCATCGCCAACGAGGCCGTGCTCGACCCGGCCGGCGACGGCCCGGTACGGATGCTGGCGCGGGTGCAGGGACTGACGTCCGCGCAGGGCGGCTGAACCCGGCGACCCGGGCGACGGACGACCGGGGCCGCGGTCTACGGCGACAGCAGGCGGCGACAGCCGTGAGTCAGTTGGCGGAGACCCCCAGGGGGCCGGTCGGTCAAGACGGCCGGGAGGTCTCAGTGGCGCAGGGGCCAGGCCGCGCCCGGGTGGTCGGCCTCGGCGCCGTGCCGGGCGCAGGCGTCGGTGAGCGCCTCCAGCAGGCTCAGCGGATCGGGCAGCGCGTGCTCCGGGCCGCGTACCCAGCGCACCCGCTGGTCGTCGCCGGGCAGCCGGGCGGGCGGTACGAGGACGTACGATCCCCGGCAGTGCCAGCGCAGGCCGGGATGCTCGTCCATCGTCTCCGGATGGCAGTCCAGCTCGCAGGGCCACCACTCGTCCTCGTCCTCCGGAGTGCCCCGGGTGAGGGTGAAGAACAGCATGCGGCCGTCGTCGCTCTCGGCGACCGGACCGACCTCGATCCCGGCGCCGAGCAGCCGCTGAAGGGCCTCCCGGCCGGCCTCCAGGGGCACGTCGAGGACGTCGTGCACCATGCCGGTGGCGGTGATGAAGTTGGCCTGCGGCTGGTGCCGGGCCCAGCGCTCGATCTGCGCGCGGTCGGTGGTGGACTGCGTCTGCCAGGCGAACGACACCGGGTGCCGGGCCGGGGTGGGACAGCCGACGCGGTCGCAGGAACAGCGGTAGCCGGGCGCGGGGTGCGCGGCGGGGGCGAGCGGCAGACCCGCGCCGGCGGCTGCGAGCAGCAGGGTCTCGCGGCCACCGTCGTCGGCGGCGCCCTCCTTCGGGCGGCGTCCGCGCAGCCACTGGGAGAGTTTACCCTGCCGGCCGGACCGGTCGCCGAACGTCCCGCTCATCTATCCCCTCGCCTCGCTGGTGTAGCGGACAGCATGCCTTATCGTCCCATCTTCGCGTGGACCGGGGGGTCGCCGCAGGCGAGTGGCCGACTGTCACCGGCAGGGGTACGGGCGGTCAACGCGGCGCCAGGCCGAACAGGGCGTAGTCGACCAGGGTGTCCGTGTAGTCGTAGGTGATCGGGCCGGTGTGCTGGAGCCAGCGCTGGGCGAGCGGCGAGACGAACAGTTCCAGGGCGATCCGGGGGTCCACCTCGCGCCGTACCTGGCCGGCGTCCTGCGCCGAGCACAGCCGGGCGACGTACAGCTGGAGCTGCGGTTCCAGGAGCCGGGACACGAAGACACGGCCGAGTTGCTCGTTGACGACGCCCTCCGCGGTCAGCGCGCGCGCCGGGGCGTCGAAGCGGGGGTCGAGCAGCTCGTCCACCGTGGCGCGCAGCACCGCCTTGAGGTCGGCGGCCAGGTCCCCGGTGTCCGGGATGCCGGCGGTCTCGTCCCCGGCGGTCTCGTCCCCGGCCGTGTCGTGTCCGGCCTCGCGGGCCGTCTGTTCGGCGAGGTCCAGGAACGCCTCCAGCAGGACGTCCGCCTTGGAGGACCACCAGCGGTAGATGGTCTGCTTGCCGACCCCGGCGCGGGCGGCGATGCCCTCCACCGTGGTCTTCGGGTAGCCGACCTCCGCGACCAGGGTGAGGGCGGCCGCGTAGATCGCCCGGCGGGACTTCTCGCTGCGGCGGGTGGCGTCGGGGGCGGGCTTGCTGACCATGGGACCGAAAGTAACAAGCCGGGGCGGCGGCTACGACACGGAGTCGTACGGCGGCCAGGCGTCGCCCCAGTCGGCGTCCCGGGCGGCCTTGTACAGGTCGCCGTGGCGCTTGGTGACCGTGCTGCGGCGCAGCCGCTCGTCCGCCTCGCACAGGTCGAGCAGCACCTGTCCCTTGCGGATCTGCGGGCGCCGGACCACCCGGGCGGGGGCCGGTTCGGCGGGCAGCCGGGTCGCGGCGACGTAGGAGAACTTCTCGTCCTCGTACGCCAGGGAGCCGCCCTTGACCTGGCGGTGCAGGGAGGAGCGGCCGACCCGGGCGGAGAAGTGGCACCAGTCGGTGCCGGGCGCGATGGGGCAGGCGGCGCTGTGCGGGCAGGGCGCGGCGATCCGGAAACCGGCCCGGATCAGCCGGTCGCGGGCCTCGATGACGCGGGCGTAGCCGGCCGGGGTGCCGGCCTCGACGATCACGACGGTACGGGCGGCGCGGGCGGCGGCGTCGACGAGGGCGGCGCGGTCGGGCTCGGTCAGCTCGTTGAGCACGTACGACACCGTGACCAGGTCGGTGTCGTCCAGGGTGAGGTCCGCGCCGATCCGGGCGCGCTGCCAGCGGGCGTCCTGCAGCGCCGGGTGGGTGGCGGCGAGGCGGCGGCCGACGGCGAGGGCGGGTTCGGCCCAGTCCAGCACGGTGACGCCGCGCTCGCCGGGCCAGGTCGTCTGGACGGCCCAGGTGGCGGCGCCCGTGCCGCCGCCGACGTCGGTGTGGCCGGCGGGGGTCCAGCCGGGGAGGGCGTCGGCGAGGGCGGCGAGGGCGGAGCGGACCGCCTCGAAGGTGGCGGGCATGCGGTAGGCGGCGTACGCGGCGACGTCCGCCCGGTCGCGGAGGATCGGCGCGTGGGTGGGGGTGTCGCCGCGGTAGTTGGCGATCAGCCGGTCGACGGCGGCGGCGACCTCCTT
Source organism: Streptomyces sp. SudanB182_2057 (assembly GCF_964272715.1). Lineage (NCBI taxonomy): Bacteria > Bacillati > Actinomycetota > Actinomycetes > Kitasatosporales > Streptomycetaceae > Streptomyces > Streptomyces sp. SudanB182_2057. Next base: position 5,848,125 of record NZ_OZ186798.1, on the reverse strand, counting down.
GGGGGGCAGGCCGTCCAGCAGTTCGGCCAGGGCCGTGCGGAGGGGGTCGTTCACCCGGCGATTCTATGGCGCCCGGCACCACCCTGTTTCCCACCCACCCGTCTCGGCCAGCCGGGAAGGCACCGCCGGGCAGTCACGGCTCGGTCGGCCCGGAAGGCGCCCACTGCCGGTCGGCGGTCCGTAGGACGGACGTGCGAAGGAGGTCGGTCAGATCACCGCTCTCGCCAGTCTCGTCGCCAAGGTCGCTCTCGGGGTGTTGTCGGGTGGGCGGCGGCGGGGGTGGACCGTGTTGGCCAGGAGGATCAGGAAGGTGTCGGTGGCCGGGTCCAGGACCAGGGACGTGCCGGTGAAGCCGGTGTGGCCCGCCGCGCCGCGGCCCGCCAGTTCGCCCATGAACCACGGCTGGTCCAGCAGGAACCCCAGGCCGGGCGGGGTGAACAGCAGCTCCACGTAGTCGGGGCCGAGGATGCGCGCGGGACCGTAGGAGCCGCCGGCGAGCAGGGCCCGGCAGAAGACGGCCAGGTCGGGCGCGGTGGAGAACAGGCCCGCGTGTCCGGCGACCCCGCCGAGCGCCCAGGCGTTCTCGTCGTGCACCACGCCCCGCAGCATCCCCCGCTCGGCCTTGGCCCACGGCCGCCGCTGGTCCTCGGTGGCCGCGGCGCCGGGGCAGGGCCCGAAGCCGGTGGCGGTCATGCCGAGCGGCCGGGTGATGCCGTCCCGCACCAGGACGTCCAGGGTGCGGCCGGTGATCCGCTCCAGGACGGTCTGGAGCAGCAGCATGTTCAGGTCGGAGTACCGGTACCCGCCCGGCCGGACCGTCGGTGCCTCGGCGCGCAGCAGGGCCAGCCGGGACGCGCCGTCCGGGCAGTCGTACAGCGGCAGTTCCGGGCGCAGCCCGGAGGTGTGCGTGAGCAACTGCCGTACCGTGATGCCGTGTTCGGCGGCGGCGTGGAAGTCGGGCAGGTAGTCGCCGACCCGGGCGTCGATGCCGAGGGTGCCCCGCTCGATCTGCTGCACGGCCGCGACCGACGTGAACAGCTTGGTCAGGGAGGCCAGGTCGAAGCGGGTGTCGAGGGCGGCCGGGACCCGGGCGGAGAGCGGCAGTTCGACGCCGGTGCCGGTCTCGGGGTCGTGGGCGGCGTAGCGGACCGCCCAGCCGGCGGCCTCGGCGACGGCGATCACGGGCCCGCGCCCGGCCAGCACGACGGCGCCGGCCGCCCAGGGGCGCTCACCGGCGGTGAGGGCGTGCACCTCGGCGACCAGGTGCCCGAGCTCGACGGGGTCGAGCCCGGCTCGTTCCGGTGTGCCGGCGCGCAGTCTCGGTGCGCTCAGCTCGCGTCTCCCTCCGCGTGCGCACGGGTGGTCTCCCGTGTGGTCCAGGGACGGCACATTCCCATGAAGCAGGCCGCCGCGACCAGTGCTCCGGCCAGCTGGACCACGGCCATGGGCACGGCGGTGTGCTCTCCGGCGACGCCGACGAGCGGGGAGGCCACCGCGCCGACGAGGAAGGAGGAGGTGCCGAGCAGCGCGGAGGCGGAGCCGGCGGCGTGCCGGACGCGCAGCAGGGCGAGGGACTGGGCGTTGGGCAGGGTGACGCCCATCGCGGACATCAGGACGAACAGGGCGGCGGCGACGGGAACCAGTCCGGTGTCGCCGAAGACGCCGGTGGCCATCAGCAGCAGGGCGGTCGCGGCGAGCACGACCACCGCCAGGCCGGCCGCGAACACCTTGTCCAGGCCGACCCGGCCGACCAGCAGCTTGCCGTTGATCTGCCCGGCGGCCACCAGGCCGACCGAGTTCAGGCCGAACAGCAGGCTGAAGGTCTGCGGGGAGGCGCCGTAGATCTCCTGGACGACGAACGGGGAGGCCGATATGTAGGCGAACAGGGCGGCGAAGGTGAAGCCGCCGGCGAGCATGTAGCCGGTGAAGGGCAGGTCGGCGAGGAGGCCGCGCATGGCGCGCAGGGTCTCGCCGACGCCGCCGCGGTGCCGCTCCGCCGGGGGCAGGGTCTCCGGCAGCCGCAGCCAGACCAGGACGGTGAGCAGCGCGCCGATGACCGTGAGCACCACGAACACGCCCCGCCAGTCCGTGACCCGCAGGATCTGCCCGCCGACGAGCGGCGCCACGATGGGCGCGGCCCCGGAGATCAGCATCAGGGTGGAGAAGAAGCGGGCCATGGCGACACCGTCGTACAGGTCGCGTACGACGGCCCGGGCGATGACCACCCCGGCCGCGCCGGCCAGGCCCTGCACCAGGCGGAACGCGATCAGCGTCTCGGCGGTGGGCGCGAGGGCGCACAGGGCGGTGGCGGCGAGGTAGACGACGAGCCCGGCGCGCAGCGGGCGGCGGCGCCCCCAGCGGTCGCTGAGCGGGCCGACGATCAGCTGGCCCAGCGCGAGTCCGGCCATGCAGGCGGTCAGGGTGAGCTGCACGGTGACGGCGGGGGCGTCCAGGGAGCGGGTGACCTGCGGCAGCGCGGGCAGGTACATGTCCATCGCGAGCGGGGTGGTCGCGGTGAGGGCGCCGAGGAGGAGGGTGACGAGGGGGCCGGTGCGGCCCATGGCACCGGCCGCCGGTGGCGCGGCCTCGAAGTGGCGGTCCTGGTCCCGGTCCGTGCCCCGTTCCTGGTCCTGTTCCGGCGTAGGTGTCGCCGCGTGCTCCGGCATCTGCCCCTCCCTGTCCGTGCTGTGGGCCCCTCTGCCATCGGTGTCGCTGACACGGGTGTCGCCGGCATCGGGTGTCGCGACATCGGTGTCACCGGTCCGACCGGCACCTATGCTCTCAGCTCGGACAGACTGCCGAGGCACACACGAGCGAGGGCGGGGCGGAGATGGCGGAACAGAGCGTGCGGTGGGGGATCCTGGCGACCGGCGGGATCGCGGCGGCGTTCGCGGCGGACCTGGTCGATCTGCCGGACGCGGAGATCGCGGCGGTGGCCTCGCGCCGGCCGGAGTCGGCCGAGGCGTTCGCCGAGCGGTTCGGGGCACGGCGGGCGTACGGCGACTGGGAGTCGCTGGCCGCCGACGAGGACGTGGACGTGGTCTACGTCGCCACCCCGCACGCGGCGCACCGGGCGGCGGCCGGGCTCTGCCTGCGGGCGGGCCGGAACGTGCTGTGCGAGAAGCCGTTCACGCTGAACCTGCGCGAGGCGGAGGAACTCGTCGCGCTGGCCCGGGAGCACGGCCGCTTCCTGATGGAGGCGATGTGGATGTACTGCAATCCGCTGGTCCGGCGGCTGAAGGAACTGGTGGCGGACGGCGCGATCGGCGAAGTGCGCACCGTGCAGGCGGACTTCGGGATCTCCGGGCCCTTCCCCGCGACGCACCGGCTGCGGGACCCGGCGCTGGGCGGCGGGGCGCTGCTGGACCTGGGGGTGTACCCGGTGGCGTTCGCGCAGTTGCTGCTCGGCGAGCCGGACGGGATCGCCGCGAGCGCGGTGCTCTCGCCCGAGGGCGTCGACCTCCAGACGGGGGCCGTGCTGTCCTGGGACAGCGGCGCGCTGGCCGCGCTGCACTGCTCGATCACCGGCGGTACGGCGAACACCGCGTCGGTCACCGGCACGCGCGGCCGGATCGACGTGCCGTCCGGGTTCTTCCACCCGGACCGGTTCGTGCTGCACCGCGAGGGCCGGGACCCGCAGGAGTTCGCCGCCGACCCGGCCGACGGCCCGCGCACCAGCATGCGGCACGAGGCGCGGGAGGTCATGCGGGCGCTGCGGGCGGGCGAGAAGGAGTCACCGCTGGTGCCGCTGGAGGGCACGCTCGCGGTGATGCGCACGATGGACGCGGTGCGGGAGCGGGTCGGGGTGCGCTACCCGGGGGACGCGGCGCCGGTGGCCGTCTAGCCGCGCGCCGGGCACCCCGCCGCCGGTCGCGCGCCGGGACCCTGCCCACGCCTGGCAACCGTATGGCGGACAGTCGATTCCGTATGACGGACTCTCCGCCTACGCTGCGGAGTCATGACTGACAGGAACTCGAAGATCGCGGTGGTGACCGGGGCCGGGTCCGGCATCGGGCGGGCCGTCGCCGTGGAGCTGCTGCGCGCCGGCTGGTCCGTGGCGCTGGCCGGCCGGCGCGCCGAGCCGCTGGCGGAGACGGCGGCACTGGTGCCGGGGACGGCCTCGCTCGCCGTCCCCGCCGACGTGTCCCGGCCTGAGGACGTCGACGCGCTGTTCGCGGCGGCCGTGGAGCGGTTCGGCCGGGTGGACCTGCTGTTCAACAACGCGGGGACCTTCGGGCCCGGCGGGGTCCCGGTCGAGGAGCTGTCGTACGACGCCTGGCGGCACGTGGTGGACACGAACCTCAACGGGGCGTTCCTGTGCGCGCAGGCGGCCTACCGGCGGATGAAGGAGCAGGATCCGCGGGGCGGACGGATCATCAACAACGGTTCCGTCTCGGCGCACACGCCCCGCCCGCACTCGGTCGCCTACACCGCGACCAAGCACGCGCTGACCGGCCTGACCAAGTCGCTGTCCCTGGACGGGCGGCCGTACGGCATCGCGGTCGGCCAGATCGACATCGGCAACGCGGCGACCGACATGACGGCCCGGATGCGGACGGGCGCGCTCCAGGCGAACGGGGAGGTCGCCCCGGAACCGGTGATGGACGTGGCCGACGTGGCGCGCACGGTACGGCACATGGCGGAGCTGCCGTTGGAGGCGAACGTGCAGTTCACGACGGTATTGGCGACGACGATGCCGTACATCGGCCGGGGCTGAGCCGCGCCCGGGACCGCATCGGCGGCGGAGCCGGTACGTCCGCGGTATTGCGGCCCGTTGTTGACCTGTGCTCAACTTTTCTCCACCGGAGCTTCACAGTTGGAGCACGACGGTTCCGCGGCCATTCCGAGGGGGGAGGCGGCGGCCGTTCCACCGGACCGGAACAGGGGGGTACACCTCGCGCCACCGCGAGGCCGGACCGGTCACGGGAACGGCCGCCGCGCAAGCATGCGGACGGGCGGACGGGCGAGCGGGCGGGCGGGCGCCGGGTACGTACGGCGACCCGGCGCCGCTCGCCGGCCACCGGGTACGACACTCGGTACCGCTCGCCGGCCCGTCGGGTACGAAGCTCAGTTCCGCTCGCCGGTCGTCGGTTCCGGTCCCCCGCCCTCCGGTGTCACCGTCCGGGTGCGGCGGCGGCGCAGGGCCCAGGCGCCCGCTCCCAGCAGGGCGAGCGCCCCGGCGCCGGCCGTCAGCGCGACCGGGCCGGTGGAGCCGCCGCCCGCGGTCACCACACCGGGGGCACCGGCCGCCGCGCGCACCGTCTGCCGCCCGGACGCCGGGCCCTCGCTCGCCCCGCCCTCGCTGAGCGGGGTGACCAGCATGCCCACGGGCCGGGCCGAACGCCCGGGGCCGAAGCCCCAGTCGAGCAGCGCGGCGGTCTCCTCGTACACGGCGTTGCCGCCGGACTCGGGATGCATCACGGTCACCAGCAGGGTGCGCCCGCCACGGGTGGCCGCGCCGGTGAACGTGTTGCCGGCATGGCTGGTGTAGCCGTTCTTGACACCGATCAGGCCTTCATATGTCTTCAGACCCCATGCCCCGGTCAGCAGACGGTCGGTGTTCTGGATCTGGAACGTCTTCTTGCCGCCCGCCGGGAAGTCGGCCGTCCTCGTGCCGCAGTAGCCGCGGAAGTCGGCGTCCTTCAACCCGTGACGGGCGATGAGCGTGAGGTCGTAGGCCGAGGAGAGCTGTCCCTCGTGGTCGTAGCCGTCGGGGCTGACCACATGGGTGTCCAGGGCCTGCAGGTCCTTCGCCTTGGCCCGCATCTCGGCGACGGTCGCGGCGAGGCCGCCGTTCATGCGGGACAGCACGTGCACGGCGTCGTTGCCGGACCGCAGGAACACGCCCTGCCACAACTGCTCGACGGTGTAGGTGATGCCTGGCTTGATGCCGACGAGGCTGGAACCCTCCGGGACGTCGGCGAGGTCGGCGTCGGTCACCTTGTACCGCCGGGCGCGGTCGAACTTCTTCAGCACGGTGTCCGCGAACAGCATCTTCAGCGTGGACGCGGGCGCGAGCCGCCGGTGCGCGTCCAGCGAGGCGAGCACCTCCCCGCTCGCGCAGTCGGCGACCAGCCAGGCGCGGGCGGTGAGCTTCGCGGGCGGTCCCGAGGCGCCGCGCACCTGGACGCCGGTACGGGCCAGTCGCTCGCCCCCGACGACCGTGGTGGCCGCGGCGGCGTCGGTGACCGTGGACAAGGGCAGGGCGGCGGCCGTCAGGCCGAGGACGGCACGCCGGCTGAGCCGGGAACATTCACGCACCCGGGGACCGTACACCGCGTCGGGCGGACGTTCCGCGCCCGGAGGGACGTACGGCCCGGATCATGCCGCGTACTCGTGCGACCGGCCAAGTCGGCCCGCCGCACCGGGTCTTGGGGCGCTCATCTGCCGAGCAGACGGTCGATCTCGGCCACCTGGCCGACGGTGAGCGGTCCCTTCTCGATCGCCCCGGCGTTCTCCTCGGCCTGGGCGACGGTCCGGAAGCCGGGGATCGGCACGGTGCGCGGGCTGCGGGCCCACAGCCAGGCGAGGGCACCCTGGGCGAGGGTGCGGCCGTCGCTGGTGAGGACGTCCCGGACGGCGTCGATCCGGGCCAGCCACCGCGGATCGGCGCCGGAGCCGTCGGTCGCGTACCCCGGGAGCCAGGCCGGCGGCCGGCTGCGGATGTCCCCCGCCTCCAGTGTCCCGCCGCGCCGCCCCGCCAGCAGTCCCATGGCCAGCGGGCTGCGGTTGACGCTCGCCAGGTCCAGCCGCTCGCACAGCGCCAGCGTCCGGGGCGCGTCCTGGAGCACGTTGAGGCCGTGCTGCACGGCGGCGCAGTGCGGGCCCTCGGCGAAGACGGCGGCCCGTTCGGGGTCGTCGGTGCTCCATCCGTAGGCGCGCACCAGCCCTTCCCGCACGAACTCCTCGCAGGTGTCGCGGAGTTCGGCGGCACGGTCCGGGTCGGCGTCGGAGATGTGCAGCTGGTACAGGTCGACGTGGTCGGTGCCGAGCCGGCGCAGGGAGGCGGTGAGGGCCCGCCGGGCGTACTGGGGGGTGTCGTCGGTGCCGGTCAGGGTGCGGGTGTCCGGGTCGAAGACGTTGCCCCACTTGGTGGCGAGGACCACGTCGTCCCGCCGCTTGCCGAGGGCCCTGCCCAGGATCTCCTCGCTGTGCCCGGTTCCGTAGGAGTCGGCCGTGTCGAAGAAGGTGACGCCGAGGTCGAGCGCGCGCCGGACGGCCCGTACGGACTCGTCGTCGTCCACCTTCCCCCAGCCGACGGGCTGCCCGTCGGCCATCCGGTGCTCACCGCCGATGGCCCAGCACCCGAAACCGAGCGCGCTCACCGCCATGCCGCTGCGTCCCAGCGTCCGTGTCGTCGTCATGGGGCGGACGCTAGGAGTTGGAGCGCACGCGAGGGCAAGGGCATGTACGGGGTCCCCCGCACACCGTCGTACCGGCCCGCCACCCGAACGGCGGCCACGAGGGGCCGGGCGGGGCCATGGGTGCGAAGGTGGACGGAAGGTGGGGGAGCCCGTCCGCCTGTCTGCTGGGAGTCACCGTGACCTGTTACGACCGACGTGATCTGGGCCTGCTGCTGCTCCGGCTGGGCGCCGGAGGGGTGCTGGCGGCGCACGGCACGCAGAAGCTGTTCGGCTGGTTCGGCGGACACGGACTGGAGGGCACGGGCCAATTCATGGAGTCCGTCGGCTACCTGCCCGGCAAGCTGAGCGCGCTGGCGGCGGGCCTGGCGGAGACCGGCGGCGGCACGCTGCTGGCGCTCGGCCTCGCGACTCCGGCGGCCGGTGCGGCGGCGGCCGGCGGGATGGCCGGGGCGGCGGCGGTGCACGTGCCCAACGGTTTCTTCGCCCAGGAGGGCGGCTACGAGCACGCGGCGTTCCTGGGCCTGACCGCGGCCGGCCTGGCCGTCACCGGCCCCGGCCGCCTCTCCGTCGACCACGCCCTCGGGCACGTCCTCGACCGCGGCTGGATGGTCCCGGCCGCCCTCGGCGCGACGGCGGCGGCGACGGCCGCGGTGGTGGGCGCGCGCAACCGCCGGCTGCGGCGCAAGGCGCGGGGCGAGCAGGAGACGCTGTTCGAGGAGTGAGCGGTGTCCGTACGGCGTCGGGGCGAACACCGTAGACGCGCACGGACAGTTGCGAACGCGCACGGACAGCCGTGCACGCGCACGGGCGACCTGGACGAGGACTTCTGATCCCTCCTGCCGTCCCGGGCCTTCTGGGTGGCGTCGGGCCCGGTTCCCGCGGGAGCACGACCGGCGAGGAACCACCGGCACCTGACGGGGCGGGGGGCTTGACGCGCGGTGGGAAGCCGGACGCGCGGTGGGCCCGTCACCGCTCCAGCAGTCCCCGTTCCAAGGCCACGACGACGGCGCGGGTGCGGTCGCTGACGTCCAGCTTGGCGAAGACGCGCAGGAGGTGGGTCTTCACCGTGGCCTCGCCGATCACCAGGCGGCGGCCGATCTCGGCGTTGGACAGGCCGTCGGCGACCGCGCGCAGCACCTCGCGTTCGCGGGCGGTGAGGGCGACGGGTTCGGGGCGGCGCATGCGGGCCACGAGGCGTTCGGCGACCTTGGGCGCGAGGACCGTCTCGCCGCGCGCCGCCGAGCGGATGGCGTCGGCGAGCTGTTCGCGGGTGGTGTCCTTGAGCAGGTAGCCGACGGCGCCGGCCTCCACGGCCCGTTCGATCTCGGCGTCCGTGTCGTACGTGGTGAGGATCAGCACCCGGGTCGCGACGGGCAGGGCGACGATCTCGGCGGTGGCGGCCGCCCCGTCGAGCACCGGCATGCGCAGGTCGAGGAGGGCCACGTCGGGGGCGAGCCGCTGGACCAGGCCGACGCCCTCGCGGCCGTCGCTCGCCTCGCCGACGATCTCGATGGCGGGCTCGCCGGTCAGCAGGGCCACGACCCCGGCGCGCATCACGGCGTGGTCGTCGACCACGACGACCCGGATCCGGTCGGTGACGGGGTCGGTGTCGGTCATCTGGTTCCTTCGGGGTGGGCGTGGCCGGGGCTCTCAGTCCTGGGCGGGTGCGGGCAGGGTGACGAGGACGCGGGTGCCGTCCCCGAGGGAGCTGGTGACGGTGAGTTCCCCGTCGAGTTCGGCGAGGCGCCGGCGCATGCCGTCGAGTCCGAAGCCGCGGGACTCCGCGACGACGAAGCCCTTGCCGTCGTCGGTGATCTCCAGCTCGACGCCGCCGGGGACTTCGCCGAGGACGACGCCGACGGTGGAGGCTCCGGCGTGTTTGCGCACGTTGGCGAGGGATTCCTGGGTGCAGCGCAGCAGGGCGACGCGGGTGCGCTGGTCCAGGTCGATGTCGGGCAGCTCGGCGGTGACGGTGAGGCCGGTGTCCTGGGCGAAGCGGTCCAGGGTGCGGCGCAGGGTGGTGGCGACCGAGCCGGCCGCGACGCCGCTCGCCGGGACGGAGCCGACGAGCACCCGGGCCTCGGTGAGGTTCTCGCGGGCGGTCTGCTCGATGGAGGCGAGCTGCCGGGCGCCGCGTTCGGGGTCGGTGGTGAGCGCGGCGCGGGCGGCTTCGGCGAGTACGACGATGGAGGCGAAGCCCTGGGCGAGGGTGTCGTGGATCTCCCGGGCCATCCGCTCGCGTTCCTCGGCGGCGCCCTGGCGCTGGTGGGCGAGGGCCAGTTCCTCCTGGGTGAGGGCGAGTTCGGCGGTCAGCCGCTCCTGTCGTTCGTTGCTCTGGCCGACGAAGCGGTGGATCCACAGGCCGAGGCCGGTCGCGACGGCGTAGGCGGCGAGGGTGAACACGGTGTTGCCGGTGAGGAGGTGGGGGCTCCAGCCCTGGCCGAGCGTGCCGCCGAACACGGTGAGGGCGGCGGCGCCGCCGCTGAGGGCGACCGCCTCGCGGGGGGTGCGGGTGTAGAGCCAGAACTGCGTCAGGGACACGACGTAGAAGGCGGCTCCGCCGTCGAGGAGGTACGAGCTGCCGCCGAGGGCGAGGGCGAGGAGGCCCAGGTAGGTACGGCGGTCCAGGAGGCGGGTGTGCGGCCGGATGAGGGTGAGGGCGTGGCAGAGCGCGATCAGGGCGAGCAGGCCGAACATCCAGCCCTTCCGGGCCGGCGACCGGTCGAGCACGCCGCCGGCCGTCGGCAGCAGGCCGAACACGACCCAGACCGCCGCGTTCCACAGGCGGATCCGGTCCGGGGTGAGCCGGTCGCTCGGCTCCTGCCGCCCGTGGGCCACGCTGACTCACCTCATCCGTAAGGGTGTTCGGAATCCTATCGGCGGGGGTGGTCAGTTCACCGGCTCCAGGGGGCGGGCCGTGGGTCCGGCGGTGGCGCGGGCGCGGCGCACACCGCGGGAGGGCCACCAGTTGGCCTCGCCGAGCAGCAGCATCAGGGCGGGCAGGACCAGCATGCGGATGACGAAGGCGTCGAGCAGGACGGCGACGGCGAGGCTGAAGCCGATCTGCTTCATCTCGATCAGGTGCAGGGCGGCGAAGCTGGCGAAGACGGTGACCATCACGACGGCGGCGCTGGTGACCACGCCGGCCGAGCTGCCGATGCCGTCGATGACGGCCTTGCGGGTGGGGACTCCGCGCAGCGCGGCCTCCCGGATGCGGCTGATCACGAAGACCTGGTAGTCCATGGACAGGCCGAACAGGATCACGAAGAGGAACAGCGGGACGCGCGAGCCGATCGATCCGGTGGACGTGAAGCCGATCAGTCGCTCGGCCCAGGTGTGCTGGAAGACCAGGACCATGATGCCGAGCGAGGCGGCGGCGGACAGCAGGTTGAGGACGATGCCGACCAGACCGAGGACGACGGAGCGGAACGCCCGGACGGTCATGGCGAAGGTGACCAGGAGGAGGGCGCCGATGATGAGCGGCAGCTTCTGTGCCTGGTGGGTCGGGTAGTCGGCGTAGCGGGCGACGTCTCCGGTCACGGCGGTCTCGGCACTCGTGACCCTGCCGACGGTCTCGGGGATGTGGCGCTCGCGGATGTCCTCCAGCGAGGTCTGGGCCTCCTCCGTGCTGACGTGGTGCGGGACTTGGAGCTGGAGCATGCTGATCCGCCGGTCGGGCGAGGTGGTCAGGGTGGAGGTGCCGCTCAGGCGCGGGTCGTCCTCGACGTCGGCGGCGAGGGCGCGCAGGGCGGAGGTGACCTCGGCGGAGCGGCCGGCGTCGGCGCGGACGACGACCTGGTGCATGGACTTCAGCTCGGGGAAGGCCGTGTTGAGCCGGTCGTAGACCCGCATGGCGGCGATGGAGCGGGAGTGGGTCTCGCGGCCCATGTCGGTGAGTTTCAGGCCGAGGACCGGGGTGGCCAGAGCGAGCAGCGCGAGGACCGTGACCAGGAGGGCGGCGGCGGGCCGCTGGGCGACCGGCCGCAGCACGGCGGCGGTGAGCCGCCCGGGCCCGGTCCGGTGCGTCCGCTGCTTCTTCGGCGCGAGCCCGCGGGCGGCCCGCCGCTCGGCGCGGCGCTCCGCGCGCCTGCCCATCTGGGCGAGCAGCGCGGGCAGGACGGTCAGGGAGCTGACGACGGCGACGAGGGTGACGACGATCGCGCCGGTGGCGATGGAGGAGAAGATGACGTCGTCGGCGAGGTAGAGGGTGGCGCTGGAGACGGCGACCGCGAGCCCGGAGAGGACGACGGCACGGCCGGAGGTGGCGGCGGCGATCTCCACGGTGGCCCGCGGGCTGAGCCGGCCGCCGCCGCGGGCGCGTTCCTCCCGTTCCCGCTTGAGGTAGAAGAGGGTGTAGTCGACGCCGACGGCGAGGCCGATGAGCAGGATGACGTTGGTGCCGATGCCCGCGTCGGGGAAGACGTGCGAGGCCGCCATCGACAGCCCCACGGCCGCCACGATCGAGGACAGGGCGAGCAGCAGCGGTACGAGGGCCATGGCGATGGAGCTGAAGACGAGCAGCAGGGTGATCAGGGTGACCGGCAGGGCGATGACCTCGGTGCGCGAGAGGTCGTCGCCGCGCAGTTTCTCGACGCCCTTGCTGATGGAAGGCGAGCCGGTCTCCTCGATCCGCAGCCCGGGGTGGGCCCGCTGCACGGCCGCGGTCCGCGCGAGCAGCGGCTCGACGTGCTTCTTGCCCTCCAGCTCGGGGCCGTTGAGGGTGACGGTGACCCGTAGGGCGGTGTGCCGGGCGTCGTACACCGGTTTCGCTACGGAGCGGACCTCGGGGAGCCCGCGCATCAGGGAGGTGACGTCGGCGGCGGCCGCGTCGGCGTCACGGGCGTCGAGCCGCCCGCCGCCGGGCTTGGCCGTGATCAGCACGTGTTCCACGGGCCGCTGCTGCAACCCACCCTCGGCGGCGATCGCCTCACCGCGCCCGGCCTCGCCGATCCGGAAGTCCTCGCTGGTCGCCGCGTTGGTGCCGACGGCCATGCCGGCCCCGAGACACAACACGACGAACACCAGCCAGCCGACGATCCCCCGCCAAGGGTGCGCGGCACTCCAGCCGGCCATGCGCACAGTCAGATTCTTCATGCCGCCCATGCTCTTGGCGGGGGGTACGCCACCGACAGCGGCGACCGGTTGAACCTGGGGTCCACCGGGTGGTGGACGGGGTACGGCGACATCGCAGCCGTCCCTATGCTTGACACGACATTCAACTGATGAGGACCAACTGATGTACACGATGGAGCAGGCCGAGCTGCTGGCGGCGGAGGCTCTGCGCCAGAAGTTCGGCGAGTGGAGCGATCAGGTAGCACTGTTCGGCAACGGAGAATTCGCTACAAAAAAGGGAGACTTCTTCTATTTCGGTTTCCAGTCCGTGAAGTACATCGAGACGCGGGACGAGAAGTACTTCGACTACGGCCCCAACTGCATCTCGGTACACAGCGAAACCGGCGAGTGCCGCTTCCTCGACATCCACGAGGTCCTGACCTTGAATCCCTTCAAGACGGACTGAACCAAGTCACTGGCTGGTCATCCACCGCGATCCACATCAGAGCGCACCCGGTCTGGGCCCCCAGGGGTGTGACAATTCGGTGCTACCTCGTTGGCTACGTAATGAATGGCCCCAGCCCCAGTACCGTCCGGACGGCACCCGCCCCCAGCTTGGTGACGGACGCTCTTGTGATGGGTAGGTCAGACCGGCAGGTTCCAGGAAGGACCGTCGGGTGTTCCGAGCCACACGCGTTGGGTGCCGTCCAAGTCCACGGTCAGGCCGAGGTCCGAGTGTGGGGCTGAGCCCGCGTCCTGCCAGATGGTGAGAGCGTCTTCCACCTGATCCCAGAGGCGAAGAGGGCCGTGCTGGTGCACGGTCCAGCCGTCTCCGGCCGGTTCGGTCCACGCCTGTGACCCGGTGGCGACGTCCACGAGGATCACGCCCGTGCCGGTGGTCATGAGTTCGGCGGACGGAGCGGCGAGCTGAGCGAGGAACTGCCCGGTCCAGTCTTCCAGGAGTGCGGGGTTCACGCGGGTGGCGCGGGTGTGACCGGGATGCTGCTGGAAGGTGGGTCGGGGCGGGCGTTCGTGGGGACGGGCGAGCATGTAGCCGATCTGGTCGGGTTCGAAACGACCGGTGGCGGTGGCGTCGTCCTGGACGGTGAGGCGGACGAGTCCGGAGGCGAGCATCCATCCGCTGATGGTCGTGGTGATGGTTCCGCCGGCGCGTACTTGGTACAGCCAGGCTGGGGGGATGTGGCGGACGGCGCAGGTGGCCACGATGTGGTCGTATTCGGCGTCGTCCTTGTGTCCGGCGAGGCCGTCGCCGGTGATCAGGGTGGGGTGGTATCCGGCGGCGTGGATGTGGTCGGCCGCCGCGGCGGCCAGGCCCGGGTCGTACTCGATGGAGTACACGTTTTTGTCGCCGAGGCGGCTGCACAGGATGGCGGTGGAATAGCCGGTGCCGGTGCCGATCTCCAGCACCTTGTGACCCTCGCTGATCCCGGCGACATCGAGCATGCGCACGATCAGGGAGGGCAGCGTGCTGGACGAGGTGGGGCGGCCGGTGACGGGTCCGGTGGCGTCGACGGCGGTGGTGCCGTCGACCTGGGTGACCCAGGTGGTGTCCTGGTAGACGAGCCCCAGCCACTTTCCGGGATCGGTCCGGTCGCGGTGCACGGGGGTCCACTGGCGTCCGTCGAACTGGAACAGGCCGTTACCCAGGAAGAGTTCGCGGGGCACTGTTTCGAGAGCTGTGCGCCATGCCGGATCGTCCACTGTGACGGCGGCGGCGAGTTGGCGGCGCAGGTCGGCGGGATCGGTCATGCGGGGGCTCCATGCTGTAGGCGGTCGGCGATGGCGTGCTTGATGGGAGCAGTGATGTGGTCGGGGAACCAGGCCCATTGACCGTTGGGGTTGCACTCATACCAGTGCCAGACGCCACCACGGTCTAAGCCGAAGTCGAAGGCGCCGAAGGTGAGTCCGAAAGCGTCGAGGTAGGCGCGTACGCCTTTGACGATGGCCGGGGGGACGGGCACGGGGGTGTAGGCAAGCCGGTCGTAGTGGCGGCGCCAGTCCACGCCAGGTGAACCGTCGATACGGACGGCGGTGAGGTGGTCGCCGACGGCAGTGAGGCGGATGTCGGCGGACTTGCTGACGCGCTGCTGAAACAGGTGTGCGGTGTGCCGTAGCTGGCTGTCGATCTGGCATGGGGTGACGTCCTCGATCCACACGGTCAGCGCGCGGCCGGTGTCGTCGGTGTACTCGGTTTCCCTGAGCGGCTTGTAGATGACCGGCCCATGTTCGGCGACGAAGGTGCGGGCCCGGTCGGGGTCGTTGGTGATGAGCGTGGGTGGCACGGAGAAGCCGCAGGCGGCAGCCGTGGCCAGTTGTGCCGGCTTGTACTCGGCGTCCCGGTTGCGCCATGGGTGGTTCAGGTAGTGCGCACCGGGGAGAGCGGCGAGAATGCCGCCAAGCCCGTAGCGGGCTTCTTCGACGGCCCATCGGCCGGTCTGCTCGTCCATGGCGAGGTCGGCGGCGTAGGGGGTGGGCCGCCGCCAGTACACCGAGCGGACGTTCCCCAGGTCGACGCTCCGGGACGCGGTGGCGAGAATGCCACCGGTCCCGATGCCGGCGAAGGTGCCGGACAGGGTCACCTCGCGGGGGAAATCGCCGGGGTCCAGGCGGACCACGGGCACGCGACGCTGGTTCAGTTCGGTGATCACTTCGTCCGCAGTCGCGTCGTCCAGGCGCGTGACGACAAGGACGGGCGGCCCACCCACAGCCATCAGTCAGAGTCCCCGTTCTGGTCGCTGCCCTGGTCCGGGGTGCCGTCCAGGCTGGTCTTCGTGCTCGTCTCCTGCGACGTCTCCGACCGCTTGTGCTTGGCCTCCGCCGTCAGCGGTGCGCCATCGGGGCCGACCCATGCGGGGACCTGCGTGTGCGGGTCGAGGACGGGCCGGGCGGCAGAAAGGACGGCCGCAGGCGGGTAGGGCCGCAGGCGGCCGAGTCCCCAGGGCTTGACCTGATCCGGTGACGTCAAGGGCTGCTGCATGAGTCTCCTCATCTCGTAGGTGATCCGGTAGTGGCAGCCGCCCGGGGCTTCCGGACGGCGAGAGGGGCACAGCGGGGGCAGCTGGTGGGCCGGGGTTGTTGGGCCATCGGTTCCAGCGGATCGGGTCGGCGGCCGTTTCTCGCTTGGGGATGAGGGGTCGGCCCGCACTCCGCGTCAGCCGACGGATAGGTGCGCTCGGGGACGTGTCGGCGACCGAGTACATACCGGCCGGTCACGGGACGTCGACCTTGATCGCGATCTCACTCGCGAGGGTGGTGCTCTGGCGCGGGTATTGCCCTGGTCTCACTCGCTCGTTGGTCATGGTCATCGTCACGCCTTGGTCTGGGCGGCTGAGGGAAGGTCCCGCCCACGTGCCTCCTGGGAGAAGCCTGCGAACGGGGCGGTGCCGAGGTCCGTCCACGGATGCGCTCGCGGCGGGTGAAGCCAGTCAACGCGTAGAGGAGAGGATGGGGAGACTCCAGAAGGTGACTCCAACGTGGAGTCGGGTGAACCGCGTTGGCCTTAGCATCGGTCCCGGTCGCCAACCGGGGAGTTGCAGATGGACCGACTGTCACCGGACCCGCGTGAAGTCGTCGCCGGTCTGCTCGGGGATGAGCGCCTGCTCCACGCGTGCGCCGAGCGGGACATGGGGGCGGTGTTCCGGATGCTCAATGCGCGCGGTGTCAGTACGCGGCGCATCGCTGCCGCCGTCGACATCACGCAGGGGCGGCTTTACGACTACATGAACGGCAAGAGCCGGGTGGAGAAGCTGACCCTGTTCGAGCAGATCGCCGACGCCTTCCACATCCCCGGCCATCTGCTGGGGCTGGCTCGACGCTCGTGGGAACCCGCGCCGGCGACCGCCGAGCACGAGCGGACGGACCGGCCGCCGCCGGACGGTGACGACCTGGTGGCGATGGAACATTTCCGCAGCGCTGACCGGCAGACCGGCGGCGGCAGGTTGTACGGGGCTGTTATCCGACACCTGTCGGACCGGGTGGCGCCCCGGCTGGTCGACATCGGCAGCGGTCCGCAGGTGTTCGCCGCCGCAGCCGCGCTGACCGAGATGGCGGGCTGGATGGCTCACGACTCCGGTCATGACGACCGCGCGGCCCGGCACTTCGCCCGCGCTCTCCCTCTGGCCCACACCTCTGGTGACCTCCCGTTGGCCGCACACGTCGCTGCGAGCAGCAGCCACCTTGCCCTTGAGACCAGGGATGCGGCCAGGGCGGTCGGCTGGGCGCGGACCGGGCTCGAACTGGCCGCGCAGGGACCTGGGATTCCCGCGCTGACAGCGCGGCTGCACACCATGCAGGCGCGTGCGCTGGCGGTCGCGTCTCAGCGCACCCCGGCCGCCCACGCGCTGGAGGCCGCGCACCGCGACCTGGAGGCTTCACCTGCTGCTGATCACCCGTGGCTGAGCCCGTTCGACACCGCCGCGCTGGCCAGCGAGTCAGCTCTGATCCTGCGTGACCTGGAGCAGTACGACGAGGCGCTGTCGCACGCCGAACAAGCTGTTGCGCTGCGCGAGGCGGGGCGGGCGCGGTCCCTGGCTCTCAGCCGGATCAGCCTGGTGGACATCCACGTGCGGCGGGGTGACCTGGACGCCGCAGTGAGCGTCGGCCACGACCTGCTCAGTACGAGCCCGACCCTCGGTTCGGTCCGGGTGGTGCGGCAGCTTGACGGGCTGCGCCGGCGGCTGGAGCCACACCGGGGGTATCGGCCGGTCCGGGAGTACCTGGCGCGGTTCGATGATGCGCACCGCGCCAGAATGCTTCTGCTGGCTGATCTGATTCCGCCGCCCCCGGGAGGCACCACCGTATGAGGCCCATTGCACCCGATCCCGCCGACACCGACGCGTGGAACGCGTACCTCGCGGAGGGCAACGCCAAGCAGGCCCGCAAGCGCGTGGCGGCCGATGTGCTGCTGCGGGACCCGCACGGCCGTGTGCTTCTGGTGAACCCCACCTACAAACCGGGCTGGGATCTGCCCGGCGGGATGGCGGAGGCCAATGAGCCGCCCGAGGACACTGCACGCCGTGAGCTGATGGAGGAACTCGGTATACGCCTCACGCCGCTCGGGCTGCTGGTGGTGGACTGGGTGGCCCCGCACGGCCCCTGGGATGACCAACTCGCGTTCATCTTCGACGGCGGCACCCTGGACGAGGACCAGGCCGACCGGCTACGGCCACGGGACGACGAGCTGTCCGAAGCCGCCTTCGTCACGGCCACCGAAGCCGCCGACCGCCTCCGGGACCGCACCCGACGCCGGTTCGAGCACGCTCTGCAGGCACTGGACGCGGGACGGCCGCTCTACCTCCGCGACGGCGCGCCCTTGCTGTGACGTTCGTGTCGCCCAGTCCCGCCAGGGGAAAGCGGCAGACGAGTCGGGCTGTACGCCGGGTTCTGTTCCCCGGTTGCCTCGCGGCGGCCGGGGCGACGGCCATCCATCTAGGGCCGGCGTTGCCGTCGGCCTCGTGCGGTCTACCCGCGGACTCGGGCGGGCAGCCCTCGATCGTCCGCGCAGGGACACCGAGGTGTCCCCTCTTGACCTTGCTCCGGGTGGGGTTTACCTAGCTGCCCAGGTCACCCTGGGCACTGGTGGTCTCTTACACCACCGTTTCACCCTTACCAGGGACCGGAGTCCCTGGCGGTTTGCTTTCTGTGGCACTGTCCCGCGGGTCACCCCGGGTGGCCGTTAGCCACCACCCTGCCCTGTGGAGCCCGGACGTTCCTCGGGAAGCCCCCTGAGGGACTCCACGCGGCCGCCCGCCCGGCTCGTCTGCCGTAAGGACCATGGTACCGGGCAGCCGGCCCGGCCCGGACCGCGCCCGGGCTCCCCTACGTCCCCAACGCCCCGAGCCCCCGCTTCCACGCCGCCTCCAGGTCCGCGTCGGCCGGGAAGCGGCCGTGGATCTCAAGGGTGACCATGCCGTGGGCGAAGGCCCAGAAGGCGCGGGCCAGGTCCAGGTCGCCGGCGCAGGCGCGCAGCAGGGGCAGGGCGGCCCGGTCCTCCAGGCCGGCGGGCAGTTCGGCGCGGGGCAGGGGCTGCTCGGTGCCCAGGCAGTACAGGTGGGGGTGGGCGAGGGCGTAGCTCCGGTACGCCGAGGCCAGCGCCTCCAGCGAGCCGGGGGCGCCGGCCTCGGCGGCCTCCAGCGCCTCCGCCGTCTCCGTCAGCATCTGCGCCACCAGTTCGACCTCTACGGCGTGCTTGTCGGGGAAGTGCTTGTAGAGGGACGGGGCCTTGATGCCGAGACGGTCGGCGAGGGTGCGCATGGTCAGTTGCGCGGGTCCGGACTCCTCCAGGAGGTCCCGGGCCGCCGCCACGATCTCCCGTGCCCGGGGGGTGAGCCGGTCAGCCACGCTGGAAGCCCTCCTTTGTGCGCAGGCCGTAGCCGAAGACGCGATCGTACGAGATGTGGGCGAGCCAGCCGCACAGCGCGGCGAAGGCGGGCGGCCAGTCCAGCGGGAGAGCGGTGTAGGCGGCGGCCAGGGTGAGCGGGACCAAGGCGCGGTGCATCGCGTTGTAGTACGGCACCGCGCGGGGCGGCAGCTGTCCCTTCGCCATGCGGGGTGCCTCGTCGAGCGCCACCAGGAAGGTGAGGTCCGGCAGTACGAGGAAAGCCAGGGCGAGCACCGCGGCCGGCCAGCCGTGGCGCACGCATTCCACCACCGCGAAGGCCGACCAGACCAGGGCGAACGCCAGCCAGCCCGCGCGCCGTAGGGCCGGGTTACCGATGCGCCGGGTGACGGTCGTCGTCGTGTCGGCTGTCGCGGTCATGGGTGCCCTCCCGGTCGTCATCACGGCGCGCCGAACTCGGCTAACACCGTTAGCCAGACCGTACGGCTAACGCTGTTAGCCGTCAAGGTCCACCACCGCCATCCGCCCCAGCGCGTCGAACGCCACCTCCAACCGCTTCCTGTGATCCCGGGCCACCTCCGCCACCGGATCTCCCGCGAGCAGCCGGCGTACGGAGGTGATGAACACCGTCCGGTACGCGGCCATGGTCAGCGCCGCCCACAGTTCCGGGGCCGCCATGCCCGCCTCGCCGAACGCCTCGGTCAGCGCCTCCTCGACCTCCTCCACGCCCTCCCGGGCCCGGGCGCGCAGCGCGGGCGAGTCGGCGACGATCCGCCAGAAGTCGGCGAAGGTGTCCCCGACCCCGCCCAGCGGATGCCGCTCCTCCAGGAGCTGGAGCGCGAGGCGGCGCAGGGCGGTGAGCGGGGGCTCGTCGGGGGCGCGGTCCCGGACGGCCGCCGCGAAGAGGGCCGCCGCCTCCGGGATGCGGTCCAGGAAGAGGTCCTCCTTGCGCGGGAAGTAGTTGAAGACCGTCATCGGGGAGACACCCGCCGCGCGGGCGATCTCGGCGACCGTCACCGCGTCGAAGCCGCGCTCCCCGATCAGACCCGTCGCGATGTCCGAGATCCGCTGCCGGGTCTCCCGCTTCTTCCGCTCCCGCAAGGAGAGCTCCCGATCGTGCCTGGAGTCCATGGGGAGACTCTATCCCAGAAATTTATAGCCACTCGAAAGTTTTAGTGACTACAGTTACCCGCCATGACGACGAGCGAGTACGACTACGACGTGGTGGTGGCCGGCGCCGGCCCCGTGGGCCTCTTCCTCGCCTGTGAGCTGCGGCTGGGCGGCGCGCGGGTGCTGGTCCTGGAGCGGCGGACCGAGGTGGACGAGACGGTCAAGGCGGGCTCCATCAACATCGCGACCGCCATCGCCCTGTACCGCCGCGGCCTGCTGCCCGAGCTGGCGGCGGCCGGGGAAGCGTCCCTGGCCCGGCTGCGCGACTTCCGCGGGAACGGCCGGCCCCGGCCGAAGTTCGCCGGGCACTTCGCCGGGATCATGCTCGACCCGGACCTGTTCGACGGCTCCGACCCAGCCTGGGCGGACGCGGGCCCCGCCGCCGGTGTCGGCCTCGCCATACCCCAGGCCGAGCTGGAGCGGATCCTCGGCCGGTGGGCGGGGCGACTGGGCGTCGAGATACGCCGCGGCGTCGAACTGACCGGTTTCGACACCGACACCGACGGGGTGACCATGCACCTCAGCCCCGACACCGACACCGACGCCGACACCGACACCGACACCGACACCGACGGGGTGACCGTGCGCATGCGTACCGACGGCACGCGCAGCGGCCCGCGCACTCTCCGGGCCGGACGGCTGGTCGGGTGCGACGGCGGGCGCAGTACCGTCCGCAAGCTGGCCGGCTTCGACTTCCCGGGCACGGCGCCGGAGATCACCGGCTACCAGGCGGTCGTACGGCTTTCCGGGGCCGAGCGGCTGGGCACCGGCTGGCAGACCACCGACGCGGGGACGTACGTCCACGGGCCGTTCCCCGGTCGCGTGCTCACCGTGGAGTTCGACGGTCCGCCGGCCGACCGGTCCGCGCCGGTCACCGCCGGGGAACTGGAGGCGAGCCTGCGCCGGGTCTCGGGCGTGCCCGAGGTGAGCGTCACGGAGGTGGTCACGGCGACCCGGTTCACGGACAACGCCCGCCAGGTGACCGACTACCGCAGGGGCCGGGTGCTGCTCGCGGGCGACGCGGCGCACGTGCACGCGCCGTTCGGCGGGCAGGGCCTCAACCTCGGCATCGGGGACGCGCTGAACCTGGGCTGGAAACTGGCCGCCGTCGCCCGCGGCCGGGCCCCCGAGTCGCTGCTGGACACCTACACCGCCGAACGGCACCCGGTGGGCGCCCGGGTGCTGGACTGGACCCGGGCCCAGATCGCGCTGATGCGCCCCGACCGGCATGCCCGGGCCCTGCGCCGGGTGGTCACCGACCTGGCGCTGACCACCTCCGGCACGACCTACCTGGCCACGCGGATCTCCGGCGTCCGGCAGCGCTACGACCTGCCCGGCGACCACCCGCTGACCGGCGTCTGCGCGCCCGACCTGCGGCTCGCCGACGGCACCCGGCTCGGCGAGCGGCTGCACACCGGCCGCGCCCTGCTCCTGGACCCGGCCGACGACGCCGGGCTGCGGGCCCGGGCCGGGGGCTACGGCGACCGGCTGGACGTGGTCACGGCCGCCTGCCCGGACCGGCCCGGGCTGCGGGGGCTGTTCGTACGGCCGGACGGTTTCGTGGCGTGGGCCTCCGACACGGCGGGCGGCGAGGGACTGCCCGAGTCCCTGGAACGCTGGCTCGGCGCACCCCGGGCAGCCGCCGCATGACCGACGTCAGCACCGACCCCCAGCGCCTCCTGTCCACCCCTTGACCCCGCCGTGACGTCAACGTCTGTACTGATCCCATGCGAATCGGAGAACTCGCCGCAGCCGTCGGCGTCACGACGCGCACCGTGCGGCACTACCACCACCTGGGCCTGCTGCCCGAACCCGCGCGGCGGGCCAACGGCTACCGGCACTACGCGCTGCGGCACGCCGTCGTCCTCGCCCGGATCCGGCGGCTGACCGAGCTGGGGCTGGGGCTGACCGAGGTGCGGGACGTACTCGCCGACGACGCGGGCAGGGACCTCGTCGAGGTGCTGGCCGAACTCGACGAGGACCTGGCCCGGCAGGAGGCGGCGGTCCGGGAGCGCCGACGGCGGCTGCGGGCGCTGCTGGACGCCGGCGAGCCGCCCGCCGACGGGCCCGTCTCGCCCGAACTGGCCGCCGTGCTCGACGCGTTGCCCGCCGACGACTCCCCCATGGCCGTCAGGGACCGGGAGATCCTCGCCCTGGTCGACACGGGGGCGTCGCCGGAGGACCGGGAACGGCTGTCGGCCGCGTTGCGCGCCGTCCTGGACGACCCGGACGCGGTGGCCCGCACCCGCGAGGCGTACGCGCTGCTCGACGCGCTGGCCGACGTGGATCCCGGTGATCCGCGCGTGGAGCGGACCGCGCGCACGCTCGCCGCATGCGTACCGCGCGGACTGCCGACGGAGGGTCAACCCGACCTGGACAACGCGGTGTTGGGGGCCGTGTACGCCGACTTCGCACCTGCCCAGGCGCAGGCGGTGCGCCGTATGCTGGAGATCGTCCTGGGGGTGGAGCGATGACGACGATGTACCTGATGGCCCGGCACGAGATGCGGCTCTTCGTCAGCCTGGCGCTGTGGCTGGCCCGGCGTACCCAGGGCACCGCCGACGGGCGGGCGTTCGGGTACGCGCGCGGGCAGGGCGCGACGCTGCTGGGGCTGGCCTTCGTCTGCGTCGTCGAGACGGTCGGCGTGTCCTTCATGCTGCGGGACATGCCGCTCGCGCACGACGTGCTGCTGGCGGTGGACGTCTACAGCGTGCTGTTCGTGATCGGCCTGCACGCGGCCGGCGTGGTCCGCCCGCACGTGCTGACCGGCGACGCGCTGCGGGTGCGCCACGGCGCCCATGTCGACCTGCGGATCCCGCTGTCCTCCATCGCCGCCGTACGCCGCGAGACCCGGACCACGCACAAGCCGGAGCCGGACGCCCTGGACCTGATCGTCGGCTCGCAGACCACGGTGACCCTCGAGCTCACCGAGCCCGTCGTGCACACGTCCCTGCTGGGCCGGCGCAGGGCGGTGCGCGTGGTCCGGCTGTACGCCGACGACGCGGGTGCCCTGGTCCAGGCCCTCGCCGCACGCTGACTCCCGCGGTCCAGGCCCTCGACCGCGCGCTGAACCCCGCGGTCGAGGAGGTACGCGGGACCGCCGTACCCTGGCGCGGAGGTCTACGTAAGGAGTACGTGTTGCTGGTCCTGCTGCCGCCCTCCGAAGGCAAGGCGAACTCGGGCGACGGCGCCCCGCTGGAGCTGGGCTCGCTGTCCCTGCCGGGGCTGACCGCCGCGCGGGAGGCCGTGCTCGGCGAGCTGGTCGGGCTGTGCTCCGGCGACCCGGAGAAGGCCCGCGAGGTGCTGGGGCTCAGCG
Organism: Streptomyces sp. SudanB182_2057; assembly: GCF_964272715.1. NCBI lineage: Bacteria > Bacillati > Actinomycetota > Actinomycetes > Kitasatosporales > Streptomycetaceae > Streptomyces > Streptomyces sp. SudanB182_2057. The sequence continues at coordinate 5,824,865 of NZ_OZ186798.1, read as the reverse complement.
AGGGGCTGCGCGGGGAGGTCGCGAAGAACGCCGGGCTGCGCACGGCCGGCGCGCGCCCCGCCGGGGAGATCTACACCGGTGTCCTCTACGACGCCCTCGGCCTGGCCACGCTGGACACGGACGCCCGGCGGCGCGCCGCGGCCTCGCTGCTGGTGTTCTCCGGGCTGTGGGGCGCGGTACGGGTGACGGACCGGATCCCCTCCTACCGCTGCTCGATGGGCGTGAAGCTGCCGGGCCTCGGCGCGCTGGCCGGGCACTGGCGGGCGCCGATGGCCGAGGTACTGCCGACGGCGGCCGGCCAGGGCCTGGTGCTGGACCTGCGCTCCTCGGCCTACGCGAGCGCCTGGAAGCCGAAGGGCGAGGTGGCCGGGCGCACGGCGACGGTACGGGTGCTGCACGCGCCCACCCGGAAGGTGGTCAGCCACTTCAACAAGGCGACGAAGGGCCGGATCGTGCGCGCCCTGCTCACGTCCGGGGCCGCCCCGGAGAACCCGGCCGAGCTGGTGGAGGCGCTGCGGGAGCTGGGCTACACCGTGGAGGCGGCGGCACCCGGCAAGGCGGGCAAGGCGTGGGCGCTGGACGTGCTGGTGGACGAGATCCACTGACCGGCAGGCCACACCGACCGGTGCGTTGCAATATGCGCAACGCTCATTGCGAGTAGTGCGGCTGATGGGCACGATGGGGGCATGACCTCGCCGCTGCCCCGCTCCGCCGACCCCTCCGGCCCGGATGCCGACCCCTCCGTACTGGACCTCGCGCCCGTCCTGCCCGTTGTGGTGCTCTCCGACGCCGCCGACGCCGTACCGCTGGCCCGGGCGCTGGTGGCCGGCGGACTGCCCGCGATCGAGGTGACCCTCCGGACCCCGGCGGCACTGGAGGCGATCCGCGCCGTCGCCCGCGAGGTGCCCGAGGCGGTGGTCGGCGCGGGCACGGTGGTGACCTCGGAGCAGGTGGCCGCGGTGACGGCGGCCGGGGCGCGGTTCCTGGTCAGCCCCGGCTGGACGGAGTCGCTGCTGACGGCGATGCGCGCGTCCGGGGTGCCGTACCTGCCCGGGGTGTCGACCGCCTCGGAGGTGGTCGCGCTGCTGGAGCGCGGGGTGCGGGAGATGAAGTTCTTCCCGGCGCAGGCGGCGGGCGGTACGGCCTATCTGCGCTCGCTGGCCGGGCCGTTGCCGCAGGCCCGGTTCTGCCCGACCGGCGGCATCGGGCCGGCGACCGCGCCGGAGTACCTGTCCCTGCCCAACGTCGGCTGCGTCGGCGGCAGCTGGATGGTCCCGGCGGAGGCGGTGGCCGCCCGCGACTGGGACCGGATCGAGGAGCTGGCGCGGGCGGCGGCCGGGCTCAGGGACGCAGGTGGGACGTGTCGTTGAACAGTCGGACGCTGGCGTTGCCGTCCGCGTAGTACGCCACCGCCGACAGCGAGGCCGCCGACAGCTCCATCCGGAACAGCGACTCGGGCGGGGCGCCGAGGGCGAGGCGGATCAGCGTCTTGATCGGGGTGACGTGGGTGACCAGCAGGACCGTGCGGCCCCGGTACGCCGCGACCAGCTCGTCCCGGGTGGCGGCCAGCCGTACGGCGGTCTCGGCGAAGCTCTCGCCGCCGCCGGTGGGGTGCGCCTCCGGGTCACCCAGCCAGGCGTTCAGGTCGTCCGGGTAGCGCTCGCGGACCTCGCCGAAGGTCAGGCCCTCCCAGGCACCGAAGTCCGTCTCGCGCAGGCCGTCCTCGATCGTGACGTCCAGGCCCAGCCGGGCGGCGACAATGCCGGCGGTCTCCCGGGTACGGGCCAGGGGGGAGGCCACGATCGCCTGGATGGTGCCGCGCCTGGCCAGGGCGTCGGCGACGCGGTGCGCCTGCTCGCGGCCGGCGGCGGAGAGGGCGGGGTCGCTGCCGCCGCTGCCGGAGAAGCGTTTCTGGGGGGTCAGCGGGGTCTCGCCGTGCCGCAGCAGCACGAGGGTGGCCGGCGCCCCGAGATCGGGGGCGGCGCTCCAGCCGGGCGCCGAGGGCTGCGCCTGACCTCCGGTCACCGGCCGCTGCCCACCGTCGGCCGCCGGACGCTGCCCGCTGCCGGCCACCGCCGCGGCCGGGGCGGCCCCCGCCCCGACGGCACGACCGCCCGCAGCGGATCCGGACGCCGCGTCAGCCGCCCGGCTGACCGCGGCGGCGGAAGACGGCGACTCCCCGGCGGAAGACGGTGCCTCCCCAGCGGAGGACGACTGCTCCCCGACGGAGGACGACGGCGCCCCGGCGGAAGACGACGGCTCCCCGGCGGATGCCGTCCCGGCCGTGCGGCCGGCCCCGGCGACGGCCGGCGTCGGCTGGGCGGGCGGCGCCCCGGCCATCGGCTCCCCGGTTGCCGCCTCGGCCGTGCGGCCGGCCGCGGCTGATGCCGACGCCACCTCGGCCGCCCCACGGCCCACCCCTGCCGAGGACTGCGGCTCCCCGGCGGTCACCGCCCCGGCCGTGCGGCCGGCCCCGGCGGCGGCCGGCGTCGGCTCGGCGGCCGGCGTCGGCTCGGCGGGCGGTGCCCCGGCCGTCGGCGCGGTCGCCGGCTCGGCCGTGCGGCTAGCCGCGGCTGATTCGGACGCCACCTCGGCCGCCCCGCGGCCCGCCCCCGCCGAGGACCGCGGTTCACCGGCGGTCGCCGGCTCAGCCGTGCGGTCAGCCCCCGCTTCGGCGGTGGCCGGTGCCGTCCCGGCCGTCGTCGTCAGGTCGGCGCGGGAGAGCGACGGGGACCACTGTTCGCCCTTCGCGCCCGCGTCCATCGCCTCGTTGGCCAGGCGGTCCGCCTGTTTGTTCCGCTCGCGCGGGATCCACTCGTACGTCACCTGGTCCGGCGGATAGACCGAGCGCGCCTCCATGGCCAGGGGCTTCATGTCGGGGTGCTTGATCTTCCAGCGGCCCGACATCTGCTCCACGACGAGCTTGGAGTCCATGCGGACGCGGACCCGCGCGCCGGGATCGAGGGCGTGCGCGGCGCGCAGGCCGGCCAGGAGGCCGCGGTACTCGGCGACGTTGTTCGTGGCGGTGCCGAGGTACTCCGCCGCCTCGGCCAGCGTCTGCCCCGTCACCGCGTCGCGCACCACGGCCCCGTAGCCCGCGGGCCCCGGGTTGCCCCGTGACCCGCCGTCGGCCTCGACGATGAACTCCCGCACGCCCGCGCCCCCGGGTTCCTCAGATTCCCGACTCGGCCGTACGCACCAGGATGCGCCCGCAGTTCTCGCAGCGGACCACCTTGTCCCGGGCCGCCGAGCGGATCTCGTTCAGCTCGGTGATGGCCAGCTCCTGCCGGCAGCCCTGGCAGGTCCGGGCGTACAGCTTGGCCGCGCCGATGCCGCCCTGCTGGGCGCGCAGCTTGTCGTACAGCTTCATCAGGTCCTCGGGCACGGACGCGGCGACGACCTCGCGCTCCTTCGTCACCGAGGCGGCCTCGCCGTCGATCCCCTCGAACGCCGCGTCCCGGCGCCGGGTGGCATCGTCGATCTTCGCCTGCACGGAGGCGACCCGCTCGGTCAGCTCGTTCACCCGCTCCTGCGCGGCCTCGCGGCGCTCCATGACCTCAAGGACCACCTCCTCCAGGTCGCCCTGCCGCTTGGCGAGGGAGACGATCTCGTGCTGGAGGTTGGACAGGTCCTTCGGCGAGGTGACCGCGCCGGAGTCCAGCCGCTGCTGGTCGCGCGTGGCGCGCTGGCGCACCTGGTCGACGTCCTGCTCGGCCTTGGTCTGCTCGCGGGCGCAGTCGCTCTCCTCGGTCTGCGCGGCCACGAGCAGGTCGCGCAGCTGCGTGAGGTCCTTCGTCAGCGAGTCGATCTCGGCGTGCTCGGGCAGCGACTTCCGCTTGTGCGCGAGCTGCTGGAGGCGGACGTCGAGGTCCTGGACGTCGAGGAGTCGGATCTGGTCGGCGGGCGCGGCGTTCAGTTGGGGGCTCCCGTGGGCTAGAGGGTTGTCGTGGACGCCGCGTGGGCGGTCCAGGGGTCGGTGACCGTCTTGGAGACGTGGACCCGCAGGTCCCAGCCGTTGCGGTCGGAGATCTCGTCGAGCTGGCTCGCGGCCAGCTCGCACCAGGGCCACTCGGTGGCCCAGTGCGCCGCGTCGAGCAGCGCGAGGGGGCTCGTGGCCACCGCCTCGGAGGCCGGGTGGTGGCGCAGGTCCGCGGTCAGGAAGGCGTCGACGCCGGCCGCGCGGACCTGGTCGAAGAGGCTGTCGCCGGAGCCGCCGCTGACGGCGACCGTGCGGACGACGGCCTCGGGGTCGCCGGCCACCCGGATGCCCTGCGCGGTGGCGGGCAGCCGCTCGGCGGCGCGGGCGGCCAGTTCCCGGACGGTGAGCGGGTGGTCCAGCTCGCAGACCCGGCCGAGGCCCCGGCGCCCGTGCGGGTCGGTGGGGTCGGGCACGAGGGGCCGTACGACCCGCAGGTCCAGGGCGCCGGCGAGGGCGTCGGAGACACCCGGGTCGGCGGTGTCGGCGTTGGTGTGGGCGACGTGCAGCGCGATGTCGTTCTTGATCAGCGTGTGCACGACCCGGCCTTTGAAGTGGGTGGCCGCGACCGTGGTCGTACCCCGCAGGTAGAGCGGGTGGTGGGTGACCAGCAGGTCGGCGCCGAGCCGCACCGCCTCGTCGACGGTCTCCTGGACGGGGTCGACGGCGAACAGCACCCGGGTGATCTCCTGGCCGGGGTCGCCCACCACCGTGCCGACCGCGTCCCAGGACTCGGCCCGCTCGGCGGGCCACAGGTTCTCCAGCGCGGCGATGACTTCAGACAGACGGGGCACGGGCCAAGGCTACCTGGCTGTTCGGCGGGGGTGTACCGCATGCGCCCGGTCCGGCCCGGCTCAGCACACCCGTCCCGGTTTCCTCGGGTGAATCGCTTCTGCGCCACCCGTATGTGTGAAGCGGTCCTCGGCGCCCGCGCGCGCCGGAGCGCGCCGAAACTAGCGTCGTCGCCGGAGGTGACCGAACGATGACGGCCTGTGCTATCGAACCCCCGGCCACGAGCGGGGCCGACGGCGTGCCGGAGGCGGGGTGCGTGATCACGGCGGACGGCGCGTACGCGGCCCGGCTCGCGCCCGCCGGTGACTGCTGGTTCGCGGAGCGCTGGACCCTGGACGGCCCGGAGCCCTACGCGGTGCCGCTGCCCGGCACCCAGCCCGAGGAGCCGGGCACCGGGGTGCAGCCGATGGGGGACGGCCGGGTGCTGGTCCACCGGCCGTCGGGCTCGCGGCACCTGTTCTCGCTGCTGTACCCGGCCGGGCCCGGCACCGGGGAGCTGCCGCTGGGCGCGGTGGACTGCCCCGAGCCCGGCACCCGGGTGATGCTGCTGCCGCCCGCCCCGGGGGGCGCCCGGGCGTACGCCCTCGCCGCCGGGCCGCGCTCCGGCGCGGTGTGGCTGGTGGCGGGCGGGGCGTTCGGCCCCGAGCGGCTGGCCGAGGTGCCGGGGCGCTGCTCGGGCGGGGTCTGGCTGGACGGCACCGGGCGGCTGCTGGCGCTCGACCGGGAGCTGGGCGGGCGCACCAAGACGGTCGTGGTGGACCTGGAGCGGGGCGTGGTCTCGCCGCTGCTCCAGATCACGGACGACAGCGACGACCGGCTGCTGCTCGCCGACCCCGACAGCGGACTGCTGCTGATCTCCTCCGACGCTCCCTCCCCCGGGCAGGAACGATTGGGCTGGGGCGTGCTGGGCAGCGCCCTGCCGGTGCGGTTCCCGGAGTGCCTGCGGCTGCCGGACCGCGTGGTGACGCCGTTCGCGATCCAGCCCGGGCAGGTGCTGATGCCGGAGAACTGCGCGGTGGCCTTGCGCGTCGACGGCGCGTTGGGCACGTGGGTGGGCACCTGGCGGCCCGCCGAACGCCGGGTCCGCCACCTCCCGGCCCCCGAGGGCTGGCTCGCCGGGGCCGGGGTGTGGACTCCGGAGGGGGTCCTACGACTCCCGTACGCGACCCGGTCCACACCGTGCGGCGTGACCAATCTGCCGGCCGCCCGGGGCAACCCGGGACCGACGGAACCGGGCCGCGACGCAAGAACCACGGAACCGGCCCGGGCCGCGGGCACGACGCAACCGACCCGGACCGCCGGCACGGCGAACCCAGCCCGAGCCACCGCCCCGGCGCCCGGCCTCCCTGCCGCCCCACCCGGAACCAAACCCCCCGCCCCGCCCGCAACCCAACCCCCCGCCCCGCCGGGAACCCGGGCCCCCGTGCCCTCGGTGGCCCGGGTCGCCGAGCCGGTGCCGGCGCGGCCCGTGCCCCTGCAGCAGGCCCCTCTGGGCCGTCTTGTAACGAACTAGTGCCGGTTGGCGTGTGCGCCTGGATTCGGCCCGTGGTGCGCCGGTTACACTCCCCGGCTGTACCGAAGATGATGTTGACGGGGTGAATACGTCCGATGAGCGACACCAGCACGACCGAACAGCTGTCTGCCGGCTCTTCCGAGACCGCGGGCCACGGCCGGCACCGAGGCCCGGTCGCCGCCCAGGAGAGGGAGACCGCTCCGCACGGCCGGCACCGCAAGCCGGTCCAGGAAACGGCCGAGGCGGCAGCCTGACGGCAGCGAAGAGGAGGGGGCGTCCGACACCGGGCGCCCCCTTTTTTCCTTCCCCTCTTCTCTTCTCTCCTCTTCACCCGCGCTTGAGCGACAGCACCTCCGCCGCCGCGAACGTCTCCCCCGCCGGCCGCCCGGCGAAGTACGGGGTGAGCAGCGCGTCGAGTTCGTCGTAGGTGAACGTCTCCCGCTCGCTGTCGTACTTCGCCCGCACCCGGGGCCGGTCCAGCACGGCCACCATGCCGCCGTGGACGACGAACAGCCGGCCGTTGACCCCGGCGGCGGCCGGCGAGGCGAGATAGCCGACGAGCGGGGCGACGTGCTCGGGGGCGAGCGGGTCCAGCCCCTCCTGCGGCGGTCCGAAGCCCGCGAAGACGTCCTCGGTCATCCGGGTCCGGGCGCGCGGACAGATGACGTTGGCCGTGACGCCGTACTTGGCGAGGGCGAGGGCCGTGGAGGTGGTCAGGCCGACGATCCCGCCCTTGGCCGCCGCGTAGTTGGGCTGGCCGGCCGATCCGGCGAGGAACGCCTCCGAGGAGGTGTTCACGATCCGCCCGTACACCGGTTCCCCCGCCGCCTTGGACCGCTGCCGCCAGTGCGCGGAGGCGAACCGGGTGGTGTTGAAGTGCCCCTTCAGATGGACGCGGACCACCGCGTCCCACTCCTCCTCCGACATGGAGAAGACCATGCGGTCGCGCAGGATGCCGGCGTTGTTGACGAGGATGTCCAGCTTCCCGAACGCGCCGACCGCCAGTTCGACCAGCTCCCCGGCCTGCCGGAAGTCGGCGACGTCCCCGGTGTGCGCGACGGCCGTGCCGCCGGCCGCCCGGATCTCCGCCGCGACCTGCTCGGCGGGCCCCGCCGACGCGGCGCCGGAGCCGTCCCGGCCGGGCTGCCCGTAGTCGTTGACGACGACGGCCGCGCCGAGCCGGGCGAGTTCCAGCGCCTCGGCCCGGCCGAGCCCGCGCCCGGCGCCGGTGACGATCGCGGAGCGTCCCTCGAGTGGCAGTGTCATGGGCCGGCTTCCTCAGATCTCGATGCAGGTGCGCAGGGCGGTCCCGGTGCGCATCTGGTCCAGCGCCTCGTTGATCCCGGTGAGCGGCACCCGGTGGGTGATCAGGCCGGCCAGGTCGACGCGGCCGGCCCGCCACAGGGCGATCGCGCGCTCGTAGGAGCGCAGCACGTCCCCGCCGCCGTACAGGGACGGCAGGATGCGTTTCTCGTCGAAGAACAGCTCGAACATGTTCAGCCGGAGGTGGTCGTCCAGGGCGCCGGCGCCGACCACGACGAGGGTGCCGCCGCGCCGGGTGGTCTCGTAGGCGGTGCGGGCGGTGGCGGACTTGCCGACGACCTCGAAGACGTAGTCGAAGCCCTCGCCGCCGGTGATCCGCTGCTTGGCGTCGGCGAGTTCCTCGGGTGCGACGGCCCGGGTGGCGCCGAAGCGGAGGGCGGACTCGCGCCGGGAGGCGACCGGGTCCACGGCGACGATCTCGGCGGCGCCCTTGAGCCGCGCCCCCTGGACGACGGAGATGCCCACGCCCCCGCACCCGATGACGGCGACCGACGAACCGGCCGTCACGTCGGCGGTGTTGAGGGCGGCGCCGAGTCCGGTCGTCACCCCGCAGCCGATCAGCGCGGCGATGTCGAAGGGCACGTCCTCGGGGATGGGCACCGCGCAGCCGGCGTCGACGACGACCTCCTCGGCGAAGGTGCCGGTGCCCGCGAAGCCGAAGACGTCGCCGCCGGAGCGGCGGAAGTTGGGGGTACCCGCGTTCATGAACCCGGCCAGGCACAGCTGGGTCTGCCCGCGTCGGCAGGCCGGGCAGCTCCCGCAGGCCGGCAGCCAGCACAGCAGCACCCGGTCGCCGGGTTTCAGGTGCGTCACCCCGTCGCCCACGTCCACGATCTCCCCGGCGCCCTCGTGGCCGGGCACGAAGGGGGCGGGCTGGGGCAGCACCCCGTTCATCGCGGACAGGTCCGAGTGGCACAGGCCGGTGGCGCGCACCCGGATCCTGACCTTGCCGGGGCCGAAGCCCACCGCCTCGACGTCGTCGAGGACGTCCAGCTTCTCCCGGCCGATCTCGTGCAGTACGGCGGCGCGCATGCTGCGGCTCCCCTCACTGGCTGCTCAAGCGTGCGGAAACGACGGCTACTTACGGCTTTCCGGCAGTGGCACCGCTCAGGAGTGCTCCACGACCGTGTCGGCGAGCACCGGCGCGCCGTCCCGCTCCACGGCACCGGCCTCCGCCCGCACCCGGCCCTCCTCCCGCCACATCCGGATGCGCAGGGTCTCGCCCGGGAACACGACCCCGGCGAACCGGGTGCGGTAACCGCGCACGCGGGTCACGTCCCCGTCGAGCAGCGTGTCCACGACCGCCTTGAGCGTCATGCCGTAGGTGCACAGCCCGTGCAGGATGGGCCGGTCGAATCCGGCGCGCTTGGCGAAGTCGGGGTCGGCGTGCAGCGGGTTCCAGTCGCCGCTGAGGCGGTAGAGCAGGGCCTGGTCCTCGCGAATGGGGCGCTCGACGGTCCGGTCGGGGTCGCCGGCGGGCGGGTCGAGCCGGCCGGAGGGACCGCGGTCGCCGCCCCAGCCGCCCTCGCCGCGGACGAAGATCCGGGCGTCGCTGGTCCACAGCGGGCCGTCGGCGTCGGCGACCTCGGTGCGCATGACCAGGACGGCGGCCGTGCCCTTGTCGTACACGGCGGCGATCCGGCCGGTGGCGGTGGCGGTGCCCCGTACCGGCAGGGGGCGGTGGACCTCGATGCTCTGCCCGCCGTGCAGGACGCGTGCCAGGTCGACGTCGATCCCCGGCATGGACAGCCCGCTGATCACGCCGGGCGAGCCGTTGCCCGCGACGGTGGCGAAGCTCGGCAGGACGTGCAGCCGGGACTCCAGGGTGTAGCGCAGCTCGTCGGGGTCGGTGGCCGGGCGCCCGGCGCCGATGCCGAGGTGGTAGAGCTGTACGTCCTTGTGGTCCCAGCTGATCTCGCCGGTCCGGGGTGCGGCCGCGAGGGCCTGCGCTGCGTCGATGGGCATGGGGCTCCTGAAGCGGTGGCGGGGGTGCGGCGGTGGCGGGATGCCGGGGACGGTGACGGTGGCGCGGGTGGCCCAGGTCGTGGCGGAAGACCCCGGCACGGACGTCCGCACCGTCGGCCGCACCGGGGCCGCCACGAGCCGGTCCGGAACGCGCTCCAGTCCGGCTAGAACGCGTTCCAGTCCGGCGCCCTCTGTATAGCCGAGCGCTCCGCAGTTGTGAAGGCTCCCGCTCCACCCCCAGGCCAGATCTTGACGGAGGGTCAGAAACCCATGGAACGGTCAAGACTTCATTAGGGGCCCGAAGCAACGGAATAGTTGCCTGTGCATACGAGGTTTACCTGGCACTTATGACACGTGGAAGGCCTCACTCCATGACAGACACGACGACCGACCAGCCCACCCGGCAAGCGGGTGGCGCGGTGGTCCCGGTGCTCGCGTTCGCGGGCATCGTCGTCGCGGTGATGCAGACGCTGCTCGTGCCGGTCATCAAGGACCTGCCGCAGCTGCTGGACACCGCTCCCAGCGACGCCACCTGGGTCCTCACCTCCACCCTGCTGTCCGGCGCCGTGGCCACACCGATCATGGGCCGGCTCGGCGACCTGTACGGCAAGCGCCGGATGCTCGTCCTGAGCCTGGCCGTGATGGTGCTCGGCGCCCTGGTCAGCGCGGTCACCAGCGAGCTGATCACAATGATCGTCGGCCGCACCCTCCAGGGCTTCGCCATGGGCGCGATCCCGCTGGGCATCGGCCTGATGCGGGACATGCTGCCGCGCGAGCGGCTCGGCTCGGCGATGGCCCTGATGAGCTCCTCGATCGGCGTCGGCGGCGGCCTCGCGCTGCCCGCCGCGGCCCTGGTCGCCCAGCACACGAACTGGCACGCGCTGTTCTACGGCGCGGCCGGCCTCGGCGTGCTCGCCATCCTGCTCACCCTCCTGGTCGTGCCCGAGTCCCCGATGCGCGCGCGGGGCTCCTTCGACCTGGCCGGCGCGCTGGGTCTGTCCATCGGTCTGGTGCTGCTCCTGCTGCCCATCACCAAGGGCAGCGACTGGGGCTGGTCCTCGGGCACCACGCTCGGCCTGTTCGCCGCGGCCGTCGTCGTGCTGGTCCTGTGGGGCCTGTACGAGCTGCGCGTCCAGGCGCCGCTGGTCGACCTGCGCACCACCGCCCGCCCGGCGGTCCTGTTCACCAACCTCGCGTCGATCATGGTCGGCGTCGCCTTCTACGTCGTCTCGCTCGTCCTGCCCCAGCTGCTCCAGCTGCCCACCGCGACCGGGTACGGCCTCGGCCAGTCGATGGTCGTCGCGGGCCTGTGCGTGGCCCCGCTGGGCCTGACGATGATGTTCACCGCGCCGGTGTACGCGCGGCTGTCCGCCCGCTACGGCCCGAAGGTCACCCTGATCACCGGCCTGCTGATCATCGCGATCGGCTACGGCGGCGGGCTCGGCCTGATGAACGCGGCCTGGCAGACGATCGTCACGTCCGTGGTCCTCGGCGCGGGCATCGGCCTCGCCTACTCCTCGCTGCCCGCGCTGATCGTGGGCGCGGTCCCGGCGTCCGAGACCGGTGCGGCGAACGGGCTGAACACCCTGATGCGGTCCATCGGCACGTCGGTGTCGAGCGCCGTCGTCGGCATGGTGCTGGCCAACACCGCGAACAACGTCGGCGGGGTCGCGATACCGACCATGCACGGGTTCCGGGTGTCCTTCCTGATCGCCACGGCGGCGGTGGCCGTCGGCCTGCTGCTGGCGCTCTTCCTGCCGAAGAGCCCGCGACCGGCGCAGCGGCACACGCAGCTGCGGGCCAGCAGCGAGGAGGACGCCGCGCTGGAGCGGGCCGAGGAGGTGCTGCGCGGTTTCCGGGGCCGGGTGCTCGGCGCCGACGGCGCCCCGGTGGCCCGGGCGAAGGTCACGCTGATCGACCGGCGGGGGCGGCAGGCCGGGGCGACCGTCTCCGACGAGGAGGGCCGGTACGCGCTGGCCGTACCGGCACAGGGCGCGTACGTCCTCGCCGCGAAGGCCTCCGGCCACGGACCGCTCGCCTCTTCCGCGACGCATCCCGGGGAGGCGCGGACCGTCGACCTGGACCTGTCGCTGCCGGGCGAGACGGTGAGCGCGTAGGAGCCCGGAGGGCCGGGCGGTCGGGCGGTCGGGCGGTCGCAGCCGTACGGTCGCGGCGGGGCGATCGCCTGGACCGGCCGGGCGTCCGTCGCCCGGCCGGGCGCGTCAGGGCTCGTCGAACCTGATGCTCAGCTCGGACGAATAGCCGGGGCGCTCGCTGCGGTCGGACGAGCGTCGCGCTCCGGCTCCGGGCCAGACGGACACGGCGCGCCGCCGGTACCCGTCCTGTTCGGCCCGCTCGGCGGAGAAGGTGACAGACTGGCCGGCGGTCAGCTCCCGATAGCCCTCGGCCCGGACGGCCGAGAAATGCGCCCATACCCTGTCCGGGAGTGCGTCGGAAGCGAGAACGCCCCAGCCCTCCTCGCCGTGCCACTCGACCACGCGGCCGGAGAACACGTCCGCGGACGTGGTGTCAGGCATCTTTCGCATCCCCCTCGTCACACCGGCGTTCCGCCGATTCGCACCCCCTGTCCCCCGCCCGGCCGAGCGTGCGGCAGCATAAGCGGGGTTCGGACAATCGTACGGTCGAGAGGAACCCATGGCCCCCGCCACGCCCAAGCCCGAGATCCTGGCCGCGTTCGAGGCGGCCAAGGGGTTCATGCCCGTGGACGAGGGGCTCGCCCTGTACGCGGCGGCGGTGGCGGCGGGGCGGCTCGGACTGCCGTTGCTGGAGGTCGGGACCTACTGCGGGCGCTCCACGATCCTGCTGGCCGACGCGGCCCGGCAGGCCGGGGTCACCGCGCTGACCGTCGACCACCACCGGGGCAGCGAGGAGCAGCAGCCCGGCTGGGACTACCACGACCCGGAGACGGTCGACCCCGAGATCGGGCTGATGGACACGCTGCCGCTGTTCCGCCGCACCCTGCACCGGGCGGGGCTGGAGGAGCACGTCGTCGCCCTGGTCGGCCGCTCCCCGCAGATCGCGGCGCTCTGGAGCTCCCCGCTCGGCCTCGTGTTCATCGACGGCGGCCACACGGACGAACACGCCGGCGCCGACTACGCGGGCTGGGCCCCGCATGTCGCCGAGGGCGGCCTGCTGGTCATCCACGACGTCTTCCCGCACCCCGAGGACGAGTTCACGGGCCAGGCACCCTACCGGGTGTACCTGCGCGCCCTGGATTCCGGGGCGTTCACCGAGGTCGGCGCCACGGGCTCGCTGCGCGTGCTGCGGCGTGCGGGGGCGGGAAGCTGAGGCCCCGGTTAGAGTCGCAGACGTGTCGTACACAGGCCCGGAATTCGAATCCCCGCAGCCCCGCCGGCCCCGGCGCGGCCCGCTGACCGTGGCGCTCGCCGCGCTGGTGCCCGGCGCCCTGCTCGGCTGGGGGGCGTACGAGACGCTGGGCGACGGCGGTTCGGACGGCGCGGCGCGCACGGCCGCCACGTCCGCCTCCCGTCCGGTCTCCTCCGCTCCCGCCCCGGCGGCCTCCCGGGGCGACGACGGCAAGGAGTCCGGCTCGCCCTCCGGCCGCTCCGGTGCGCTCCGGGGGAAGGTCGTCGTCGTCGACCCCGGGCACAACCCGGGCAACTTCCGGCACCCGGCGGAGATCAACCGCCAGGTGGACATCGGCACCAACTCCAAGGAGTGCGACACCACCGGTACGTCCACCAACGACGGTTATACGGAGGCGTCGTTCTCACTCGACCTGGCGCACCGGCTGCGCAACCTGCTGGAGCGGGAGGGCGCCACGGTGAAGCTGACCCACGACGGCGACAGCCCGCCCTGGGGGCCGTGCGTGGACGAGCGGGCCCGGTTCGGCAACGCCGCGCACGCGGACGCGGCGATCTCGCTGCACGCCGACGGCTCCGCCGCCGGTGACCACGGCTTCCACGTCATCCTGCCGGGGTCGGTGCACGCCGGTGCGGCGGACACCCGTCCCATCGTCGGCCCCTCGCGCGAGCTGGGGGTGCGGATCGCGGACACCTACCACCGCGCGACCGGCGAGCCGCCCGCCAACTACGTCGGGGACGGCACCGGCCTGGTCACGCGGACGGACCTGGGTGGTCTCAATCTGTCAACGGTTCCCAAGGTGTTCATCGAATGCGGCAACATGCGCGATGACACGGACGCGGCCATGCTGACCAGCGGAACCTGGCGGCAGCGTGCGGCGCAAGGGATCTCTGAGGGAATCGTGAGTTTCCTGCGCGTTTCGTGACCGGCGGCCATAACCGGCCGGACATCCCGTTCTGGCGGACGGTAGGGTCTACCGACGACGAGACGACCTACGAAGGACCTGAAGTGAATATCCGCTCCCTCACTAGAGGCGACGGCGTGGTGATCGGAGCAGCGGTGGTGCTGTTCATCGCGTCGTTCCTCGACAACTACTCGTACGACGGACTGCCCGACAGCGTCGAGCTGCCGAACCTCTGGGAGAGCGGACCGGTCCTGCTCGGCGTCGTACTGGCGGGCATCATCGGCGCGGCGCTCATCGTCGTGAACCGTGGCCTGCCGCAGCCCCGGAAGATCGCGGGTCTGGAACTCGGCGCGTTCGGCGTGGCGTTCGCGGTCTTCGCCGCGTGGAGCGCGCTGGGCAACATCATCGACCCCATCGGCGGTCTGGACAACATCGGCGAGGGCGGCGACCGTTCCCCCGACGCCGGCACGGGGCTGATCCTCGCCCTGATCGCCACCCTGGTGATGGCCGCCGCCGCCATCGCCACCCCGCTCGTCCCCGCCCTCCAGGCGTCCCTGATCCCGGCCCCGAAGCCGCCGGCCCCGCAGCCCTACGGCGCCCAGCCGCCCGGTGGTTACGGCTACCCGGGCGCCCAGCCGCAGCAGCCGTACGGTGCCCAGCCGCAGCCGGGCCAGCCGTACGGGCAGCAGCCGCAGCCGGCCGCGCAGGGCGCCCCGGCCGCGCAGCCGCCGGCCGCGGACTTCTCGCCGTTCTGGTTCGCCGTGCCGGTGACCCGTCCGCTGTTCGCGGAGGACGGCTCGGGCGGCCAGATCGCCGAACTGGCGCCGGGCACCTGGTACCTGGCCGTCGAGCAGCGCGGTGCCGCGCTGGTCGCGCAGACCCAGGACGGCCGTCGTGGCGTGCTCCAGGACACCTCCGGCATCCAGCGCGGCTGACCCCTGGTCCCGCAGCACACCGGCCCCTCGCCCTTCCGGGTGGGGGGCCGTTGTCGTACAGTCGCCTCCCGGCTGGTAGCTGACGGTTCGTCAGGAGGCAGGCGCATGCGGCTCGGTCTGGCACTCGGCTACTGGGGACGCGGCCCGGACGCCGGCCATGTGCCGCTGGCCCAGGAGGCGGAACGGCTCGGCTACGACTCGGTGTGGACGGCGGAGTCCTGGGGCTCGGACGCGTTCACCCCGCTGGCCTGGATCGCCGCGCACACCTCCCGGATCCGGCTGGGCACGGCGGTGGCCCAGATGGCCGCCCGTTCCCCGGCCGCCACCGCGATGCACGCGCTCACCCTGGACCACCTCTCCGGCGGCCGCCTCCTGCTCGGGCTGGGGCTGTCCGGGCCGCAGGTGGTGGAGGGCTGGTACGGGCGCCCGTTCCCGAAGTCGCCGCTCACCGCGACCCGGGAGTACGTGGACGTCGTACGGCAGGTGCTGCGCCGCGAGGCGCCGGTGGAGCTGGACGGCCGGTTCCACGCCCTGCCCTACCGGGGCCCGGGCGCGACCGGCCTCGGCAGGCCGCTCAAGTCCGTCACCCACCCCCTGCGCCCCCGCCTGCCCGTCCTGCTCGGCGCCGAGGGGCCCCGGAACGTCGCCCAGACCGTCGGCATCGCCGACGGCTGGCTGCCGCTGTACTGGGCGCCGGGCCGGCCGGAGGTCTACGGGGACGTGGTGCGCGAGTTGCCCGAGGGGTTCCTGGTGGCGGCGATGGCCCGGGTGAAGGTGTGCGACGACGTGGCCGAGGGACTGCTCCCGGTCAAGGCCATGCTCGGCTTCTACATCGGCGGGATGGGGCACGCGGCCCGCAACTTCCACGCCGATCTGATGGCCCGCATGGGCTACGAGGCCGAGGCCCGGCGGATTCAGGAGCTGTTCCTCGCCGGGCGCCGCGAGGAGGCCGTGCGGGCCGTGCCGGACGCCTTCGCGGACGAGATCTCCCTCGTCGGCCCGCGCGCCCGCGTCGCCGAGCGGCTCCAGGCGTGGCGCGCGGGCCCGGTGACGGACCTGCTGGCCCTGTCCCCGGACCCGCACACCCTGCGCGTACTGGCCGAGCTGAACTACTGACCCTTCGTCAACTCCGCCGCCGTGGGCACCTGTTCCTTCACCGGTGCGCCCGCGCTGCTGCCCGCGTTCTTGATCTGGCCGATGATGTCGTCGAACGGTCCGGCCGCGCTGTCGTCGCCCTTGCGCAGCTTGCTCGCCAGGCCCTTCAGGGACTCGATGCCGGCGCCCAGCGGGGCGAGTGCCTTGGAGAGCGTCGGGTCGCCCTGGGCGTTGCGCTGGGCGGCCTTGAGCCGGTTGTAGGCGAACAGTCCGGCGGCGCTCGCCTTGATCAGGGCGAGCCTGCGGCCCTTGGTGCCCTTCTTGAACTTGCCGGCCTTCCAGGGCTTGACGATCCACTGGTAGGTCGCGCCGGCGGCGAGGCCCGCGTTCGCCACGAACCGGGTCTTGGCGAACTTCTGGTGTTCGGCGGAGGTGCTGGGGCTGGGGGTGTCGGCGGCGGGCACGGCCTGGGCCGCCGCCGAGGTGTTCTTCGTGCTGCTCTGCCCGCCGCTTCCGCAGGCGGTGGCACCGGCCACCAGGGCACAGCACAGGGTGAGCGCCACGATCAGGCGCCGTATCGGTACGGGCACGGGGTCCTCCCGACGTGTCCTCCCCGAGCGGTCTGGTTCCTCCGGCAGGTTCGCCCGGGGCGGGCGGATGCGCCACTCGGGGGACGCCGTCCGGGGGGACGCGCCCGGGGGATGCCCGTGGGGGCGCGGTCGCCGTCCGGGACGGGTCGGGGGCGTCTCCGGGGCGCGTCGGGGGCGTTTCAGGGGTTACAGGGCCCGCGGTGCGGCAATCCGGAGAGTATGTCCACTCGATATCGCAACGGTGCGAACCAGGCCGGACGGGTCGTGGCGATCGTCGCCGACCTCGCCGCGCTGATCCTCGGCCTGTGGATTCTGATGTACCTGCTGGAGGCGAACCGGGGCAACGACCTGGTCCGCTTCGTGCACGACGCGGCCTCCTGGCTGGCGGGGTGGTCGCACGACCTGTTCACCTTCGACGAGGCATGGGCCCGCGTGGTCGCCGGGTACGGCCTGGCCGCCGTGGTCTATCTGTTCGCCGGCCACGCGATAGCTCGCCGAATACACCGGCACTGAGCGGTGTGCCCGGTGCGGGCGCGGGTGCCGGTTCCGCCGCGCGTGCCGGTACGGGTGCCTGTGCAGGTGCCTGTGCCGGCACCGGCGCGGGTGCCGGCGCCGGCGTCGGTCAGGCGCAGCAGTCCGGGTCCAGGCCGGCCGGCAGGTGCTCGCCGCCGAAGACCGCGCAGGTGGCCTCGTGGCCGCCCAGCGCGGCCACGGCCAGCAGCAGCGAGCCCGCCGTCCAGGTGGTCAGCTCACGGGGCCAGATCGCGTCGTCCTCGAAGACGTAGCCCGTCCAGTACAGGCCGGTCGCGGGGTCGCGCAGGTGCTGGATGGACTGGAGGATCTCCAGGGCCCGGTCGGACTCGCCGACCGCCCACAGGGCCAGCGCGAGTTCGCTGGACTCGCCGCCGGTCACCCAGGGGTTGGGCACCACGCAGCGCACGCCGAGGCCGGGCACGACGAACCGGTCCCAGCCCGCCTCGATCCGGGCCTTGGCCTCCGCTCCGGTCAGGGCACCGCCGAGGACCGGGTAGTACCAGTCCATCGAGTAGCGGTCCTTGTCCAGGAAGCGCTCGGGGTGCCGGCGGATCGCGTGCCGCAGCGCCCCGGCGGCCAGCTCCCAGTCCGGCTGCGGCTCCTCGCGCTGCTCGGCGATGGCGAGCGCGCAGCGCAGCGCGTGGTGGACGGAGGAGCTGCCGGTGAGCAGGGCGTCGGCGGTGGGCGTGCCGTCGTCCTCGCGCCGCCAGCCGATCTGCCCGCCGGGCTGCTGGAGCCGCAGCACCCACTCGACGGCCGCGTAGACGGCCGGCCACATCCGGTCCAGGAAGGTGTCGTCCCCCGTGGAGAGGTAGTGGTGCCAGACGCCGACGGCTATGTAGGCGACGAAGTTGGACTCGCGGGCCCGGTCGGTGATGTCGTCGTGGGCGCCGTCGGCGTAGGCGGCGTACCAGGAGCCGTCCTCGTTCTGGTGCCGGGCCAGCCAGGTGTAGGCGCGCTCGGCGGCCTCGTGCTCGCCGGCCGCGTCCAGGGCCATGGCGGCCTCGGTGTGGTCCCAGGGGTCGAGGTGGTGTCCGCGGAACCACGGGATGGCGCCGTCCTCCCGCTGCCCGGCGAGGATGCCGGCGACGGTCGCGGCGGCCTGCTCGGCGGTGAGGACCCCGGGCAGGACGAGGTGTTCTGTCCGGGGCGTGGTCACCTGGCGTCCGCCTCTGCGCCGAGCGAGGGGAGGTGCGGCTTGGTCGCGTAGACCACGAAGCTCTTGCCGATCAGCGGGTTGAGCGCCTGTTCGGCGAGCCGGGTGGCGAACGGCTTCTTCATGATGTCCCAGACCAGCAGCTTGTGGTACGCGCGCACCGGCAGCGCCTTGTCGTTGTCGACGCCGAAGGCGCACTTCAGCCACCAGTAGGGGGCGTGCAGGGCGTGGGCGTGGTGGCTGCCGTACGGCTTCAGGCCCGCCTCGCGGAGCTTGCCGGTCAGCTCGTCGGCCTTGTAGATGCGGATGTGGCCGCCCTCGACCTCGTGGTAGGCGTCGGACAGGGCCCAGCAGACCTTCTCGGGGCCGTAGCGCGGCACGGTGACGGCGATCCGGCCGCCGGGCTTGAGCACGCGGACCATCTCGGCGAGCACGCCCTTGTCGTCGGGGATGTGCTCCATCACCTCGGAGATGATGACGACGTCGAAGGACTCGTCGGGGAACGGCAGGGCGAGTGCGTCGCCCTCCATGGCGGTGGCGGTGGCGCCCTCGGGGGCCTCACCGGCCTCCTTCATCGCCGCGAACCACTTGGCGACCTCGCGGATCTCCTCGCCGTTGCGGTCCACGGCCACGACCCGGGCGCCGCGCCGGTAGCACTCGAAGGCGTGCCGGCCGGCCCCGCAGCCGAGGTCCAGGACGCGGTCGCCCGGGGCGAGCGGGAACCGGGAGAAGTCGACGGTCAGCACGTGGCCCTGCTTTCGGAGGAGACGCTGGTGTCACTCGTGGGGGTCGCGGACGGGGCGCTCGCCGGGGCGGCGGCGGTGGGGGTGTCCCCGCGCGGGCCGGTCGCGGCCCGGGGGCGGCCCGGGGCCGCGGGTCGGGCGGGGCCGCCCGCGCGGGCGGCGCGGGCGATGGCCTCGCGGTAGTGGGCCACGGTGCCCTCGGCGGCGCGGGCCCAGGTGAAGTTCGCCAGCACCCGGTCGCGGCCCGCCGCGCCGAGCCGCGCCCGCAGCCCGGGGTCGCCGAGCAGCCGGTTCAGCGCGGCGGCCAGCGCGTCCGCGTCGCCGGGCGGTACGGCCAGGCAGGTGTCGCCGTCGCGGCCGGCGACCTCGGGGATCGCGCCGCCGGTGGTGGCGACCAGCGGGGTGCCGGTGGCCATGGCCTCGGCGGCGGGCAGCGAGAAGCCCTCGTAGAGGGAGGGCACGCAGGCCACCTCGGCGGAGCGGATCAGGTCGACCAGCTCGGCGTCGGAGATGCCCTTGACGAAGTCGACGGCGCCCGCGAGGCCGTAGCGCTCGATCGCCTGGGCGACCGGGCCCTCGGCGGGGCGCTTGCCGACGACGACGAGGTGGGCGGCGGGGTGCTCGGCGCGCACCTTGGCGAGCGCCTCCACGAGGAACACCAGCCCCTTGAGCGGCACATCGGCGCTGGAGGTGGTGACGATCCGGCCCGGCACCTCGGCGACGGCGGGATTCGGCGCGAACAGGTCGGTGTCGGCGCCGATGTGGACGACATGGACCCGGTCGCGGCGGACCCCGAGGTGGTCCACGATCTCCTGGCGGGAGCTGCCGGAGACGGTGAGGACGGTGGGCAGCCGGCGGGCGACGCGCTTCTGCATCCGGGTGAAGGCGTACCAGCGGCGCACCGAGTAGCGGCGCTGCCAGGTCTCGGCCGCGTCCAGCTCCAGCCGCCGGTCCACGGTGATGGGGTGGTGGACGGTGGTGACGAGGGGGGCGCCGATGTCGCCGAGCAGGCCGTAGCCGAGGGTCTGGTTGTCGTGGACGACGTCGAACTCGCCGCGCCGGGCGCGCAGGTGGTGGCGGGCGCGCAGCGAGAAGGTCAGCGGCTCGGGGAAGCCGCCGGTCCACATGGTGGCGACTTCGAGGGCGTCGACCCAGTCCCGGTACTCGTCCCGCTTGGGGGTGCGGAAGGGGTCGGGCTGGCGGTAGAGGTCGAGGCTGGGCAGCTCGGTGAGGGTGAGGTTCGGGTAGCCCTCGTCCAGCACGGGGTACGGCTGGGAGCCGATGACCTCCACGCGGTGCCCGAGGCGGGCCAGTTCGCGCGAGAGGTGCCGTACGTAGACGCCCTGTCCCCCGCAGAACGGGTTCCCCTTGTAGGTGAGGAGCGCGATGTCGAGCGGTCGCCCCCCGTCGGCAGCGGGCTCCTGGTCGGCACCCGCTTCCCGGGCCTCAGCGGTCACTCCGTGCCCCCTTCTGCCTGCACTGTCCCGCGAGACTACGACGGGACGCTAATCTAGAACAAGTTTCAGACTTGATCGTTCAAGAGGCTCCGAATCTACCGGCAGGTAGGGGCGCTGTGAGCAGTGGATCGGGTGATTCGCGCCACGGCGCGCGCCCCTGCCATGCTGGCTGATCACGAGCCCTACAGACCCCCTCACCGACTGTCACGGAACGGGACCCATGCCTGCGGAAGCCAGCACCTCGCGCCCGGCCGCGCCACCCCTCACCGAGCGGCAGGAGGCCCGCCGCCGCAGGATCCTGCACGCCAGCGCGCGGCTCGCCGGCCGGGGCGGGTTCGACGCCGTGCAGATGCGCGAGGTGGCCGAGTCCTCGCAGGTGGCGCTGGGCACGCTGTACCGCTACTTCCCGTCGAAGGTGCACCTGCTGGTCGCCACCATGCAGGACCAGTTGGAGCACATGCACGGCACCCTGCGCAAGAAGCCCCCGGCGGGCGCCACGGCCGCCGAGCGGGTCGCGGAGACCCTGATGCGCGCCTTCCGCGCGCTCCAGCGGGAGCCGCACCTGGCCGACGCGATGGTCCGCGCGCTCACCTTCGCCGACCGCAGCGTCTCGCCCGAGGTCGACCAGGTGTCCCGGCAGACGACCGCGATCATCCTGGACGCGATGGGCCTGGCGGACCCCACGCCCGAGCAGCTGTCCGTGGTCCGGGTCATCGAGCACACCTGGCACTCGGCGCTGATCACCTGGCTGTCCGGCCGTGCCTCGATCGCCCAGGTGAAGATCGACATCGAGACGGTGTGCCGGCTGATCGACCTGCCGGATTCGGCCGCCGCGCGCCCCTGACAGCCGCGGTGGCACCGGCGCGATGGCACTGGCGCGATGGCTCCGGAAGAGGGCACAGAGAAGACCTACGAGACGGGTTCCCTTCGCCGGTATGGTCCGGATCAGGTGATGGGGGTCGTCGTCCGGCGTCGCTGCCTTCCGACCTCTCAGCCCTACCGTCGCTGTCGGCCCGGGCGGATGCTCTTCGCGTCTCGCCTGAGTCGGCTACTCCGGTCGGACTCCCTCACTCGCCTCGTAGGCTGATATCAGGATATAGCGGATACCTCTGACGGAACCGCCCAATTCCCACCATTTGCCAACGCATCCCTCCTGTGACATGGCCGCCGCACCACGGGACGAGGGGCGTCTACTCCTCCGGCGGGTACACCGCCTCCCCGCTCTCCGCCAGCGTGATCACGATGGCCTCCACCGGGCATCCCTCGGCCGCCGCCAGGAGCGGTTCGCTCGCGTCGGTGTCCGGGGCGAGGGGCCGGGACTGGCGGGCGGAGTCCAGCCGGAAGCCGCCGGGGGCGTGGTGGAGGCACTGGGCCGAGCCGACGCAGAGGGACCGGTCGACCTCCACGTGCCAGCGGTCGCCCATGGCTCAGGCTCCCGCCGGCAGGTGGATCATCTTGTGCTCCAGGTAGGCGCCGTAGCCCTCGGGGCCGAACTCCCGTCCCAGGCCGGAGTTCTTGTAGCCGCCGAACGGGCCGAGCATGTCCAGGCTGAAGGTGTTGACGCAGTAGGTGCCGGTGCGGACCTGCCGGGCGATGTCGGTGCCGTGTTCGACGTCGGCCGTCCACACGCTGCCGGACAGGCCGTAGTCGGAGTCGTTGGCGATCCGCACGGCCTCCCGCTCGTCGCCGTAGGGCAGCAGGCAGATGACCGGGCCGAAGATCTCCTCGCGGGCGATCCGCATGGTGTTGTCGACGTCGCCGAAGAGGGTCGGCTCCACGTACCAGCCGCGTTCCGGCCCGGCCGGACGGCCGCCGCCGGCGAGGATCTTGGCGCCCTCCTCCTGGCCGGCGCGGATGTAGTCGAGGGTGCGGCGCCGCTGGCGTTCGGCGACGAGCGGGCCGACCTGGGTGGCCGGGTCCAGCGGGTCGCCGACCTTCAGGGCGCCGGCCGCGCGGGCGAAGGCGTCGGCGAACTCGTCGTAGCGGGAGCGCGGCAGCAGGATGCGGGTCTGCGCCACGCACGCCTGGCCGTTGTTCATCCAGGCCGCCGGGACGATCCCGGCCACGGCCGTCTCCAGGTCCGCGTCCGGCAGCACCACGGCCGCCGACTTGCCGCCCAGTTCCAGGGTGACCCGGGTGAGGTTGCGGGCGGCGACCTCCATCACGCGCTTGCCGGCCGCGACCGAGCCGGTGAAGGAGATCTTGTCGATGCCGGGGTGCCCGACCAGGTACTCGCTGACCTCCCGGTCGGCGGGGAGGATGGACAGCACGCCCTCGGGCAGCCCGGCCTCGCGGGCGATCTCGCCGAGGAGGTAGGCGTCCAGCGGGGTCTCCGGGGACGGTTTGAGGATCACCGGGCAGCCGGCCAGCAGCGCGGGGGCGAGCTTGGCGGCGGCCACGAACTGCGGGACGTTCCAGGGCACGACGGCGGCGACCACGCCGACCGGTTCGCGGCGCACCAGGATCGGGCCGAGGATTCCGGCCCGGCGCTCCTCGTAGGTGAAGTCGCGGGCGACCTTGACGGCCGCGTCCCACACCATCATCGCGCCGAGCGCCTGGGCGAGGACGCTCCAGGAGTAAGGGGAGCCGTTCTGGGCGGAGATCACCCGGGCGATCTCCTCGTGCCGGGCGGCGATGCCGTCCTTGATCCGGGTGACGACCTCGATCCGCTCGGCGAGCGTCGTACGCGGCCAGGGGCCCTCGTCGAAGGCGCGGCGGGCGAGGGCCACGGCCCGGTCGACGTCCTCCCGGGAGGCGTGCGGCACGCGGCCGATGACCTGCTCGGTGTGCGGGGAGACCACCTCGATGACGTCCCGGCCGTGCGGGTCGGTCAACTCCCCGCCGATGAACAACTGCCCGTGTTCCACCAGTCCGCTCACACCCGACCGCCTCCCACCGCACGTCATCGCGTCCCCGACATTCCTGACGCCCCGTCAGACTTGATACCAGCTCCCATCCGAGGAAACCACCCGCACGTCGGCTCCCGCGCATCCTCACCACCCGCCGCGTCCGGCCCCCGTGGGTAATCTGACCATCAGTCAATTGAACAAGGGGCGGAGGACCGGATGGTGGAGACGTTTGATCACGGTGGGGGCGTGTGGGCCGTGAAGGTGCCGATTCCGGACAACCCCCTCGGGCACACGCTGGTGTACGTGGTGGACACCGACCGGGGCCCGGTGCTGGTCGACGCCGGCTGGGACGACCCCGGGGCCTGGGAGGCGCTGACGGCGGGCCTTGAGGACTGCGGTACGGCAGTGCGGGAGGTGTACGGCGTCGTCGTCACCCACCATCACCCCGACCACCACGGGCTGTCGGCGCGGGTACGGGAGGCGTCCGGCGCCTGGGTGGCGCTGCACGCGGCGGACGCGGCGATCGTGCGCCGGACCCGGGAGGGCCGGCCGGAGCAGTGGTTCGCATACATGGCCGACAAGCTCGCGGCGGCCGGGGCGCCCGAGGAGCACGTGGCTCCGCTGCGGTCGGCCCGCGGGCGGACGCTGCCCGGCCTGTCCCCCGCCCTGCCGGACCGGGAGATCGTCCCCGGGGAACTCCTGGACCTGCCGGGCCGCCGGCTGCGCGCGGTCTGGACCCCGGGCCACACGCCCGGCCATGTCTGCCTGCACCTGGAGGAGGAGCATCCGGCCCGGCTCCCCGGCCGGGGCCGCCTGTTCGGCGGCGACCACCTGCTGCCCGGGATCACCCCGCACATCGGCCTGTACGAGGATCCGGGCGACGCCACCGTGACCGACCCCCTGGGTGACTACCTGGACTCCCTGGAGCGGGTCGCCCGGCTGGCCCCCGCCGAGGTCCTCCCCGCCCACCAGCACGCCTTCACCGACGCCCCGGGCCGCGTACGGGCGCTGCTCGACCACCACGAGCGCCGCCTGACCGGCCTGCTGGCCCTGCTCGCCGAGCCGCTCACGCCCTGGCGGCTCGCCGAGCGCATGGAGTGGAACCGCCCCTGGGGGGACATCCCCTACGGCTCCCGGAACATCGCGGTCTCCGAGGCCGAGTCCCATCTGCGCCGCCTGGTGAAGCTGGGCCGGGCGGAGCCGGTACCGGGCAGCGAGCCGGTGGCCTACGTGGCGGTGTGAGAACGGCGGGTCCAGCACGACGGGACCCGCACGGCGGTACGAGCACGGCGGTACAAGCAAGCGGCGAAGGCAGGTCAGGCCGACGCGCCCAGGTCCCGTACACCGGAACCCTCCGTGCCGGCGGAACCCCCTACGGCACCGGCACCCTCCCCGGCGCCGGAGCCCTCCCCCGCGAGGGCCTGCCGGTAAAACCGGGTTATCGCCGCCTCGTAGTCGCGCAGCACGTGCGAGACGTTCTGGAGTTCGCTGTCGGGGACACAGGGGAACGCGAGCGAATCGGCCTCGGAGTGCGGGTGTTCCTGGTCGTCGGGCGCGTGCAGCGCCGCCGCGGCGAACCGGAGGTCCACCGCCCCCGCGATGCCCCGCGCGACCGGCTCCGGGTAGCCCGCCTCCAGCGCCGCACGCCGTATCCGCTCCCGCCGGAACGCGCTCAGGTACGGTCCCAGCTTCAGCAGGCCGTCGTTGATGGCGGCCCGGCGCAGCTCCAGGCGCAGCGCGGCGCCGCTGACCCGGCCGGTGGCGGGCGCGGCGGGCGGGGCGATGGTGAGCATGGTCTGCCACAGCGGCTTCAGCCGCCGGTGGTCGCGGACCAGGCGCCGCCGCTCCGCCAGCACCGGACCGGCCTGGCCGACGATGAAGGCGACGGCCACCAGGCCCGCCTCGGCGATGGCGAACGGCGGCGCCGCGTAGGTCGACAGCCAGTCCCAGTCCCGGCCGCTCCACCGGCCGGCGATGGCGGCGAACTTGGCGACGTCGAAGAGGAGCCCGAGGGCGTATGCCTCCTGGAGGAAGATCACCGCGCGGCGCAGCCAGGTGTCGGTGACCTCCCGGTACCAGGCCCGCAGCAGCCCGGCGGCGACCAGCGCGGACGCCGTGTGGGCGATGACGTAGAGCAGGATGAACTCGCGCATCCACGGCGTGCGGGCGTAGTAGGTGTCGAGGTCGCGCAGCCGCTCCACGCCGTGGTCGGCGAGCAGGAACGTCACGCACAGCCCGGCGATGACGGCGGCGTACGCCAGCCCGACCTGGCGGGTGCGCCGGCGGCGGGCGGCGGACGGCGGTTCCCGCCAGGTGATGATGAGCCACAGGCAGGCCCCGCAATAGGCGGTGGCGAGGGAGTACACCCACACGGCGGCGAAGTTGGGGACGCCGGTGAGGACGTTGATGCGGTGCAGGTTGGCCGGCGGCAGCGAGACGAAGACGAGGGTGCCGATGGCGAGCAGCACGGCGGTGGCCCGCAGGATCGGGTCCTGCCAGGCGCGCCGCAGCAGCGGCAGTTTGATCACGAAGGCGACGGCGAACAGGACGGCCGGGACGGCGTAGGAGATCCAGGAGCCGGAGATGTCCCAGCGCATCAGGGGCCGCCTATGTTGCCCAGCGAGGAGGACAGCCGGTCGGTGAGGGTGTCCTGGGTCATCCGGCCGGTCGCGCCCGGCCCGACGACCTTGGAGAACTTCGCCGCGAGGCGCAGCCCCCACTCCTCGGCCTCCCACTCGGCCTCGGCGGCCTCGGCGGCGGGCGACCGGGTGGCCATGGCGACCACCCGGTCCCAGGGGATGTCGTCGTCGGCGCGGGCCAGCAGCCGGCGGGCGGCGGCGGGCAGCCCGGGGGCGTAGTGGACGTCCATGGTGCCGTGGTGGATGTGGCCGATCTCGTGCCCGGCGATGACGAACTTGTGCGGGTCGGGGGCGCGTTGTTCGACCACGACGATGTAGTCCTCCTCGCGGGCCAGGGTGATCCCGGAGATGTCCAGGCCCGGCGGGAAGGCGACGAACCGCAGCTTGACCGGGCGGTCCAGGTGGGGGCTGAGGGTGGCGCACAGCGCGTGCAGGAACGCCTCGGGGGTGGTCGGCGGGGTGAGGGTGCGGACGGTCTCGCGCACGAGCCGGTCCAGGAAGCGCTTCGGGGAGCCGAAGGGCCGCAGGGCCATCGCCGACCGGGAAGTCCGCTTGGGCCTCGGGGTCTTGGCGGACTGTTCAGGCACGCCCGGTGTCCCCCGCCTTCTCCGAGGCGATGATCATCTCTGCCAGGTCGGCCAGGGTGGCGAGCTGCCGGGCGTTCATCTGCGGGGCCCGGGCGGCGAGCCGGATCAGGCCGCTCTCGCGCAGCCTCAGCAGCGGGTCGGCCTCGGCCTCCAGGCTCTGCAGCACCGGTTGCAGCGCCTCGAACAGGGCCTCCGGTTCGTCGGCCGTGAAGAAGCCGGCGGGCAGGCCGAAGAAGCGGCGCAGCCGGTCGGCGTGTTCCAGGCTGGGCATGCCGCTCTTGCGCCATTCGCTCAGCCACTGCCTGCTGGTTCCGGCGATCCGGGCCAGTTCGTCCAGGGAGTACCGCTTGCCGTCCGGGCGGCGCCGGGTCTCCCGGATGAAGTCCAGCCGCTGGCGCACCCGGTGGGCGAGGCAGGTCTCGCCGGCCCGGCCGCCGGAGAGGAGTTCGACGACGACGCCCACGGGGACGCCGGTGCGGTAGGAGAGGCCGGCCACGTCGAGGGCCTCCGGCAGCCGGCCGGGCCTGCCGGTCAGTTCGCCGAGCCGGTCCAGTACGTCGGCCAGCGCGGCGTAGACGTCACTCACCGAGTCCCCCTGCGTGTCTTTCCGTTCGCCGGCTGGGCGCGAGGCTACTAGGTCGCCCCCTCGGCGACCAGATCTGACAAGGCTCCCTGCGTAATTGCGCAGCTATCGTTGACAGTTCGGGGCGTGTGGGTGAGGATCACTGCACGGAGAGCAAGATCCGACCCGCCTCGGGTGCCGCCTATGGGGGAGCGGCACCCGGGGCGCTCCTGATCGCCTTCCCCCCGAGGAAGGTCCAGGCCCATGGCCCAGCCCGTCGTGCTCCTCGGGGCCGGCCGCGGGGAGATCTGCGGCGAGTTCCCGCTGGCCCGTGTCGCCGCGGCCCGCCCGGTCCTCCTGGTCGACCCGTCCCGGCCCGCCCGCTGGGCCCGCCCGTATGTGACCGCGCACGTGGCGGCGGACCCGGCCGCGACGGAACGGACGGCCGGGGCGTTGCGAAGACACTCCGTCGGGGGCGTACTGGCCTGGTCCCCGGAGTACCTGCCCGCGGCAGCGCGGCTGGCCGCCCGGCTCGGACTGCCGGGCCTGCCGTACGAGACGGCCGTGACGTGCGCCGATCCGGTGGCGTTACGGGCGCTGCTGGACCGGCACCGGGTGCCGACGGCGGATCCGGCGGACACCGAGGGGGAACCGGTGTCGGCCGAGGCCGTCGTCCTGGACGACGAGGTGCGCATCGTCGCGCTCACCCGTACGGTCCCGGGCCCGGCGCCCGCCCGCCGTCCGCTGCGGCACGGTGTCCACGCCCACGACGGCCTGCTGCACAACCGCTTCCTGCGCCAGTGCGTGGAGCGGGCCGTGCACGCCCTGCGGCTCACCGACACCGTCGCGCACATCACGCTGCGGCTGACCGCCCGCGGCCCCCGCGTCCTGGGCGTGGCCCCGTACCCGCCCGGCGACCTGATCCCGCTGCTGGTGGAGCGGGCCACCGGCGTCGACCTGGCCGGGGCCGCCGCGACCCTGGCCACCGGCGGGGTCCCGGACGTCACCCCGACCCGTCAGCGGGCCGCCGCCGTCCAGTTCGCCTACCCGGCCGTGACCGGCCGCCTCACCCACCTCCGCCTGGACCCCGCCGCCACGCACGAGCCGTCCGCCGAGCGCATGGTCCTCACCCGCAGCCCCGGCGACCCGGTGACGGCGGCCTCCCACGCCGGGCTCACCGACCGTCTGGCCCACTGGGTGGCCACGGCCGACACCCCGGCCCAGTGCGAGCACGCTCTGCGCCGCATGTCCCGCCACCTCACCGCCACGGTCCACCCGACGACCCACGGACACGCGGCGTAGGGCCCGCCGGCTCAGCGGTGGGCGTCGGGGTGGCCCGATTCCCGCGCGACCGCCACGCCCGCCCCCGGCCCACGCCCACCCCCGGCCACCACCCGCACCCGCCCCCGGCCACCTCCGGCCCCGCTGAAGGCGGCCGGTAAAGTGGCGGGGTCGTCACACCCGTACGGGGGAAAGCCGGTGCAATTCCGGCGGTGTCTTCGCCGCGGCACCGGCCTGGCCGGAGCGGGCGGGAACGTCCCGCCGGGTCGTTGACGGCTCGCGTGCGCCGGTGGTCCGCCGCGCACGGCACCGTCGAGGTTGACGGAGCCGAGCCGCCCGGGGTGTCACCCGCGTGCTGCCCGGCTCCCCGCAGGAGAGGCAGTCGCCGACCATGAACGTCCGCCGCAGTGCCGCGGCTCTCGCCGCCGTAGGCGTGCTGGCCGCCGCCGCGCCCGCCACGGCCGCCGACCCGTCCCCGTCGCCCAAGACGACGGTCCCCTCCGGGCTGTACGGCAAGGGTGACCCGACGTACGACGGCGTGTGGCGGCAGTCGCTGACGCTGGTCGCGCAGCGGACCCTCGGCTACA
Source organism: Streptomyces sp. SudanB182_2057 (assembly GCF_964272715.1). Classification (NCBI taxonomy): domain Bacteria; kingdom Bacillati; phylum Actinomycetota; class Actinomycetes; order Kitasatosporales; family Streptomycetaceae; genus Streptomyces; species Streptomyces sp. SudanB182_2057. The sequence continues at coordinate 5,796,032 of NZ_OZ186798.1, read as the reverse complement.
AGCCCGCCCCCGCCGCCGTGGACTGGCTCACCGGCCAGCAGTGCGCGGACGGCGCCTTCGCCGCCTTCCGGGCCACCCCGGACAAGCCCTGCGACGACAAGCTGAAGACGGACACCAACAGCACGGCTGCCGCCGTCCAGGCCCTCGCCGCGACCGGCGGGCACGGCGGCGCGGTGGAGAAGGCCGTGGGCTGGCTGAAGTCCGTCCAGAACGAGGACGGCGGCTGGAGCTACTACCCGGGCGACCCCAGCGACACCAACTCCACCTCCGTCGTCATCGGCGCCCTCGCCGCCGCCGGCACCGACCCGGCGTCCGTCCGCAAGTCCGGCAAGTCCCCCTACGACGCCCTGCCCGCCTGGTCCGTCCCGTGCGACCGGGACGGCGGCGGCGCCCTCGCCTTCCAGCCGGACAAGAAGGGCGAGCTGCTCCCCAACGCCGACGCCACCGCCGCCGGTCTGCTCGGCGCGCTCGGCAAGGGCTTCGTGGCCCGCGCCGGCCAGGCCCCGGCAAAGGACACCTGCGTCAAGGCCACCTCCCGCACCCAGGTCGCCGACAACGCCGGCGCCTACCTCGCGGCGGCCGTCGGCAAGACCGGGCACCTGGAGTCCACCCTGCCCGGCGCCAAGGCCCAGCCGGACTTCGGCAACACCGCGGACGCCGTCGTCGCGCTCGCCGCGGACGGCCGTACCGAACCGGCCCGCAAGGCGTACGCCTGGCTGGAGAAGAACGCCAGCCCGTGGGCGGAGCAGAGCGGCCCCGCCGCCTACGCCCAGCTGATCCTGGCCGCCCACGCCCTCGGTGAGCAGCCGGGCGACTTCAACGGCACCAGCCTGGTCAGCGCCCTCAACGCGCAGGGCCCGGCCCCGCAGATGGACACCTCCGGCCAGCAGCACGAGGAGGAGAAGAAGGAGTCCCGGAACTGGGGCTGGTGGATCTTCGGCGTCTGCCTCGTCGCGAGCATCGGTGTCGGGTTCCTGCTCAGCGGCCGGAAGAAGCAGCAGCCGTGACCGCCGTCCGCCGTGCCGCGCCGGTGCTCGTCGCCGCGCTGCTCCTCCTCGTCTGCGCCGGGCGGGCCGGTGCGACCGGCTACCGCTACTGGTCCTTCTGGGAGCGCACCGACGGCCACTGGACGTACGCGACGCAGGGCCCGGCCTCCGTCCGGCCCGACGACGGTACGGTGCAGGGCTTCCGGTTCACCGTGGGCGCGGACGCCGCGGACGCCGGCCGGCCGCGCGGTACGGCGGACTTCGACACGATCTGCGCGGACACCCCGGCGAAGTCCGGGGCCAAGCGGGTCGCCATGGTGCTGGACTTCGGCACGTCCGCGGACGCGCCGTCCGGCGAGACCCCGCCGCAGCGCCGGGCCGTGTGCGCGCGGGTGCCGTCCGACGCGTCCAGCGCGGACGCGCTCGCCGCGGTGGCGGGGCCGCTGCGGTACGACACCAACGCCCTGCTGTGCGCCATCGCGGGCTACCCGCACAAGGGCTGCGGCGAGCAGGCCTCCACGGACCGCGAGCCCACCGCCACCGCGCCCGATTCCGGTTCCTCCGAGTCCTCGGCGTCCTCGGAGTCCGACTCCGGCCCGTCCCTGGGTCTGCCGATCGGCGTGGGGGTGGTGGCCCTGCTGGCGGGCGCGGCGATATGGCAGTCCCGACGGCGGCGCGATGCGTCCGGGTGACCCCGGCCCGTCCTGCGACCGCGACGCGATGCGTCCGGGTGATCCCGGCCCGTCCCGCGACCGCGGCAGCGCCGTGGCCGGTCGCGCGGTTCCCCGCGCCCCCAGGGAGTCGCAGTCCCGTCCGCCGGAAACCACCCCCACCCGGTCCCGCCCCACCCTGCACCCCGGTGCCTGGTGGCTCTGGGCGATATCGCTCGGTGTCGCCGCCACCCGTACCACCAACCCCCTCCTCCTGGCCCTGCTCCTCGCGGCCTCCGGGTACGTCGTGGCGACGCACCGCTCCCCCGCCCCCTGGGCCCGCTCGTACGCGGCGTTCGTCCGGCTCGCCCTCGCCGTGCTGGTCATCCGCGTTCTGTTCGCGGTGGCGCTCGGCTCCCCCATCCCCGGCACACACACCCTCCTCACCCTCCCGGAAGTCCCCCTCCCCGACTGGGCGCAGGGCATCCGGCTCGGCGGCCGGGTGACCGCCGAGGCCGTGCTCTTCGCCGCCTACGACGGCCTGAAGCTCGCCACCCTCCTGGTCTGCGTCGGCGCCGCGAACGCCCTCGCCAGCCCCACCCGCCTGCTCAAGTCGCTGCCCGGCGCCCTGTACGAGACGGGCGTGGCCGTGGTCGTCGCGCTCACCTTCGCCCCGCACCTGATCGCCGACGTCCGCCGCCTGCGCGCCGCCCGCCGCCTGCGCGGCCGTCCCGACCGGGGGCTGCGGGGCCTGCTCCAGGTCGGACTGCCGGTCCTGGAGGGCGCGCTGGAACGCTCGGTCGCGCTCGCCGCCGCGATGGAGGCCCGCGGCTACGGCCGTACCGCCGAGGTGCCCGCCCCGGTCCGCCGTACCACCGCCGCCCTCACCCTCGGCGGCCTGCTCGGCGTCTGCGCGGGCACGTACGGACTGCTGACCGCGGAAGGCGGCACCTACGGGCTTCCCGTACTGCTCGCCGGAGTCCTCGCCGCGCTCGCCGGGCTGCGGCTGGGCGGCCGGCGTTCCCCCCGCACCCGGTACCGCCCCGACCCCTGGGGAGCGCACGCCTGGCTGGTCACCGGCTCCGGCGCCGCCGTGGCCGCGCTGCTGACGCTGGCCTCGGTCCGCGACCCGGAGGCCCTGCACCCCGGTGTGGTCCCGCTGGTCGCCCCCACCCTCCCGCTGTGGCCCGCCGTGGCCGTCCTGCTCGCCCTGCTGCCCGCCTTCGTCGTCCCCAGGGAGCCGTCGTGATCCGCTTCGAGGATGTCAGCGTGACGTACGAGGGTGCCGCCGAACCCTCCGTCACCGGCGTCGACTTCGAGGTGCCGGAGGGCGAACTCGTGCTGCTCGCCGGTCCGTCCGGGGTCGGCAAGTCCACCGTGCTGGGCGCGGTCAGCGGACTGGTCCCGCACTTCACCGGCGGCACCCTGCGCGGACGCGTCACGGTGGCCGGCCGGGACACCCGCACCCACCAGCCGCGCGAACTCGCCGACGTGGTGGGCACGGTGGGCCAGGATCCGCTGGCGCACTTCGTGACCGACACCGTGGAGGACGAACTCGCCTACGGCATGGAGTCCCTGGGGCTCGCCCCGGCGGTGATGCGGCGCCGGGTGGAGGAGACCCTGGACCTGCTGGGCCTGGCCGCCCTGCGGGACCGTCCCATCGCCACCCTGTCCGGCGGGCAGCGGCAGCGGGTGGCCATCGGTTCGGTCCTCACCCCGCACCCTCAGGTACTGGTCCTGGACGAGCCGACCTCCGCGCTCGACCCGGCGGCGGCGGAAGAGGTGCTGGCCGTCCTCCAGCGCCTGGTGCACGACCTCGGCACGACGATCCTCATGGCCGAACACCGCCTGGAACGGGTGATCCAGTACGCCGACCGCATGGTGCTCCTCCCGTCCCCCGGCGCCACCCCCCTCACCGGCACCCCGTCCGAGATCATGGCGGTCTCCCCGGTCCACCCCCCGGTGATCGCGCTGGGCCGCCTGGCCGGCTGGTCCCCGCTTCCGTTGACGATCCGGGACGCCCGCCGCCAGGCGGCTCCCCTACGGGCCCGCCTGGCCGACAGTCCTTCGCGCCAGGTCCCGCCCTCGCCGACGAGCGACCCCACCCCCGCCCCGCGGCAGCACCGGTTCCGCTCCCTCTTCGGCCGCACCACCCCCACACCGACCCCCGACCACCCGTACCTCGCCCGGATCCACGCCCTCTCCCTGCGCCGGGACACCACCCAGGCCCTGCGCCACATAGAGCTGACCGTCTCCAAGGGCGAGACCATCGCGCTCATGGGCCGCAACGGCGCCGGCAAGTCCACCCTGCTGAACACCCTCGTCGGCCTGCTCGCCCCGACCACCGGCACGGTCACCGTCGGCGGTCTCACCCCGCACCGCACCCCGCCCCCCACCCTGATCCGCCACGTGGGCCTGGTCCCCCAGGACCCCCGGGACCTGCTGTACGCGGACACGGTCGCGGCGGAGTGCGCCGCCGCCGACAAGGACGCGGGCGCCACCGAAGGCACCTGCCGCGCCCTGGTCTCCGAGCTGCTCCCGGACATCACCGACGACACCCACCCCCGCGACCTCTCCGAGGGCCAGCGGCTGGCGCTCGCGCTGGCCGTGGTGCTCACCGCGCGCCCGCCGCTGCTCCTGCTGGACGAGCCGACCCGAGGTCTGGACTACGCGGCCAAGGCCCGCCTGGTCTCCGTGCTGCGCGGGCTCGCCGCCGAGGGGCACGCGATCGTGCTGGCGACGCACGACGTGGAGCTGGCCGCCGAGCTGGCGCACCGCGTGGTGCTGCTGGCCGAGGGCGAGGTGATCGCCGACGGCCCGATGGCGGAGATCGTCGTCTCCTCCCCCTCCTTCGCCCCGCAGGTGACGAAGATCCTGGCCCCGCAGCGCTGGCTGACCGTCTCCGAGGTCCGCGAGGCCCTGAACGAGGTCCGCGAGGCCCTGAAATGAGCCGTACCCGCCTGCACGCCGTCCGCCTGGGCCCCCGCTCCCTCGCCGCGCTCGCCCTCACCGGCACCGTCGGCCTGGTCGCGTTCTGCTGGCCGTTCCTCGCGCCGCCCCGCTCCCAGCTGAGCGCCCACGCGCAGGACGCGCCGTGGCTCTTCGCGGGCCTGCTCATCCTTCTGGTCGCGGTGGTCGCGGCGACGATCTCGGAGTCCGGTCTCGGCCCGAAGGCGGTGGCGATGCTGGGCGTGCTGGCCGCCACGGGTGCGGCGCTGCGGCCGATCGGCGCCGGTACGGCGGGCCTGGAGCCGATGTTCTTCCTGATGGTGCTGAGCGGCCGGGTGCTGGGCCCGGGGTTCGGCTTCACCCTGGGCTCGGTGACGATGTTCGCGTCCGCCCTGCTGACGGGCGGGGTCGGGCCGTGGCTGCCGTTCCAGATGCTGGCGATGGGCTGGTTCACGATGGGCGCCGGGCTGCTGCCGGGCCCGGTCCGGCTGCGCGGCCGGGCCGAGCTGCTGGTGCTCGCGGTGTACGGCTTCCTGGCCGCGTTCGCCTACGGCACGGTGATGAACCTGGCCGGCTGGCCCTTCATGGGCGGCGGGGCCTCGGGCATCTCCTTCGTGGCCGGGGACGCGGTCGCCGCGAACCTGGCCCGGTTCGTCGCGTACTGCACGGCCACGTCCCTCGGCTGGGACCTGGGCCGGGCCCTGTGCACGGTCGTGCTGACCCTCGCGCTCGGCCCGGCGGTGCTGCGGGCACTGCGCCGGGCCACGAGGCGCGCCGCGTTCGAGACCGCGGTCACATTCGACCGCCCCGGACAGTGACCCGGCGTGCGGACCCGGGCACGGGACGTGAGCGAGCCGGTGAAGGACCCCACATGACGCACGTCACCTACGACCCCGAGCCGTAGCGCCTTTTGCCCGATTCACCCCTTCCCGCACCCCCTCCGACCTGCGGATTGAGACGCACGCCACATACTTCGTGTCCCTCACGAATCCGGCCACCACTAGTAAAGGGGGTCATTGCGGGCCCCCGGCGGGCCTGCTTATCTGGATGACGTCGCCAGGCGCCACGAGCCCACAGCGGGCCGCGGCGCCGACGTATGCGGGCCACTCGACGTGGTCCTCCACATGCGGGCGACCCCCTATCCCCGAACGCAAGAGGTACTTCGTGACCGTCTCCGTCATCCGCCGCATCGCTTCCCCGAAGAAGGTCCTCACCACCGCCGCCGTGGCCGCCGCCACCGCCGGCATGGCGCTCACCGCCGCTCCGGCTCACGCCGCCCCGGCCCAGGCCTCCTCCGCCCAGGCGATCGCGCACAAGATGATCCCGGACGCCGCGCAGTTCAACGCCTTCAGCAAGATCGTCTCCCACGAGAGCGGCTGGAACCCCCACGCCACCAACAGCTCCTCCGGCGCCTACGGCCTCGTCCAGGCCCTCCCGGCCTCCAAGATGGCCTCCGCCGGTTCCGACTGGAAGACCAACCCGGCCACCCAGATCAAGTGGGGCCTGGACTACATGAACTCCCGCTACGGCAGCCCCGTCAAGGCCTGGGACTTCTGGCAGGCCAACGGCTGGTACTGAGCCGACAGCACCCCACAACGCGCCCGCACCCCCGCCCACCCGGCGGGGGTGCGCGCGTATGTCCACGGGCAGCCCGGTCAGGCGCCGGGAGTCACAGGTGCGGCGTGACCAGTTCGACCACGTTGCCCTTCGAGGCGGGTCCGATGCGGGTGGCGACGATCTTGCCGTCCTTGAAGACGTAGAGGGTGGGGATGGCCGTGACGTTGTACTTCGGCGGGGTCTGGGGGCTGCGGTCGATGTCGAGGCGGGTCACGGTCAGACGGCCGGAGTACTCCGCGGCCACGTCCGCGAGGACGGGATCGAGCGCCCGGCACACACCGGACCACTCGGCGCGGAAAACGGCCAGGACCGGCCCGGCGGCCTTGACCACCTTCTCCTCGAAGTCCGCGTCGGTCACGTCGATGACGGTGCCTGCCATGGGTGTTTCCTTTCGGTGGGGCGAGGAGGAGGTGGCCGTCGGGCCGTGGCCCTCCTCCCTTGCGGTACCGGCCGCGGTCACGGACCGCGGTCGACCGGCTACTGCCCAGAGCGGGCGAAGTCGTGCGATACCGCTGCCAACTGGGCCTGATGTTGCTGGCACATGGCCGACAGGCCCCTCTTGCGCTCGCCTCAGCCGGCCATCACCCGCAGCTCCTTCACCCCGTTGATCCAGGCCGAGCGCAGCCGTCGCGGGTCGTCCGCGAGGCGCAGGCCGGGCATCGCGTCGGCCATGGCGCGGAAGATCAGGTCGATCTCCAGCACGGCCAGGGACTTGCCGAGGCAGTAGTGGGGACCGCCTCCGCCGAAGCCCAGGTGGGGGTTGGGATCGCGGGTGATGTCGAAGGTGTCGGGGTCGGTGAAGACCTCCGGGTCGCGGTTGGCGGAGGCGTAGAAGAGCCCGACCCGGTCGCCCTTCCTGATCCGTACGCCACCCAGTTCGGTGTCCTGGGTCGCCGTCCGCTGGAAGGCGTGGACCGGGGTCGCCCAGCGCACGATCTCCTCGGCCGTGGTCGCAGGGCGTTCCCGGCGGAAGAGGTCCCACTGATCGGGGTGGGTGAGGAAGGCGTGCATGCCGTGGGTGATGGCGTTGCGGGTCGTCTCGTTGCCCGCGACCGCCAGCATCAGCACGAAGAAGCCGAACTCGTCGGAGTTCAGGTTGCCCTCGTCCTCCGCCGCCACCAGTGTCGAGACGATGTCCCCGGCCGGGCATTGCTTGCGCTCGGCGGCCATGTTCATGGCGTAGGCGATGATCTCGACGGCGGACTGCGCGCCGATCTCCTCCGTGATGGCGTACTCCGGGTCGTCGTACGCGATCATCTTGTTGGACCAGTCGAAGATCTTCGTACGGTCCTCCTGCGGCACTCCGATCAGTTCCGCGATGGCCTGGAGCGGGAGTTCGCAGGCGACCTCGGTGACGAAGTCGAAGGGCCCGGAGCGGGCGCGGGCGGCGGCGACGATCGCCTCGGCACGGTCACGCAGCCGCTGTTCCAGCGCGCGGATCGAGCGTGGCGTGAAGCCGCGCTGCACTATCTGGCGCACGCGCGTATGTTCCGGTGGATCCATGTTGAGCAGGATCAGCCGTTGGGCGTCGATGGCGTCGCGCTCGATGTGCTCGTTGAAGCGGATGACCGCCGTGTTGAGGGAGGAGGAGAAGAGTTCGGGGTGCGTGGAGACGTACTTGACGTCGGCGTGCCGGGTGACGGCCCAGTAGCCGGTGTCGGCGAAGCCCGCGACGCCGTGCGGCTGCGGGATCCAGCGGACCGGTTCACCGCGGCGCAGCGCGGCGAACTCCGGGAAGGGCACGCGGTGGTGCAGCAGGTCGGGGTCGGTGGGGTCGAACCCGTCGGGCAGCGCTGGACAGGGCATCGGCGGCTCCAGCCATCTGACGGTCCATCAGCGAGTGCGGCGACGGTAATAACGGGTTCTACAAGTCGCAAGGGCCGCGACTGAGCCAATCCGTGCGGAAACCGCGCGGATCACGCCTTCTCCCCCCGCAAGACCCTTGCGGTGACGGTCATCACATCAGCAGACTGCCGAGTGGGAACTAGAACACGTACTAGTTCTGGAGGAGAGCCCTCTCGGAGAGGACCCGCAGCCATGGCCGCCGAACCCGTGATCGTCGAAGCCGTCCGCACCCCCATCGGCAAGCGCGGCGGCGCGCTCGCCCATCTGCACCCGGCCTATCTGCTGGGCGAGACCTACCGTGAACTCCTCGGCCGCACCGGCATCCCGGCCGACGCCGTCGAGCAGATCGTCGGCGGTACGGTGACCCACGCCGGCGAGCAGTCCATGAACCCCGCGCGCACGGCCTGGCTGACCATGGGCCTGCCCTACGAGACGGCCGCGAGCACGGTCGACTGTCAGTGCGGCTCCTCGCAGCAGGCGTCCCACATGGTGGCCAACATGGTCGCGGCGGGCGTCATCGACGTCGGTATCAGTTGCGGTGTCGAGTCCATGTCCCGGGTCCCGCTGGGCTCCGGCTCCAAGCACGGCCCCGGGAAACCCTTCCCGGACGAGTGGAACGTCGACCTCCCCAACCAGTTCGAGGCCGCCGAGCGCATCGCCCGCCACCGGGGACTGACGCGCGAGGACGTCGACGCGCTCGGCCTGCTCTCCCAGCGGCGCGCCGCCCACGCCTGGGCCGAGGAGCGCTTCAAGCGGGAGACCTTCGCCGTCCAGGTGCCCACCACGGAGGAGGAGCAGGACGCCGGTCAGGGCATGTGGCGCCTGGTCGACAAGGACGAGGGACTGCGCGACACCACCCCGGAGGCGCTGGCCGGCCTGAAGCCGGTCATGCCGACGGCCGTCCACACCGCCGGGAACTCCTCCCAGATCTCCGACGGCGCGGCGGCCATCATGTGGGCGTCCAAGCGCATGGCCCGCGCGCTGAAGCTGAAGCCGAGGGCCCGGATCGTCGCCCAGGCCCTCGTCGGCGCGGACCCCCACTTCCACCTGGACGGCCCCATCGACGCCACCCGCGCCGTTCTCGGCAAGGCGGGCATGACCCTCAAGGACATCGACCTCGTGGAGATCAACGAGGCGTTCGCCTCCGTCGTCCTCAGCTGGGCCCAGGTCTTCGACCAGAACCTCGACAAGGTCAACGTCAACGGCGGTGCGATCGCCCTGGGCCACCCGGTCGGCGCGACCGGCGCCCGCCTCATCACCACCGCCCTGCACGAACTGGAGCGCGCGGACAAGGAGTTCGCCCTCGTCACCATGTGCGCGGGCGGCGGACTGGCGGCCGGGACGATCATCCAGCGGCTGTAGCCGACGCCCAGGACACGAAGGAGCCGAAGGCGGCGGGGCCGACGTTCAGCACGGGCCCCGCCGGGTTCTTCGAGTCACGGATGGCGACGGTGGTGGCGCAGGGGGGTTCAGCGACCTCCAGGCACTGGCCGCCCTGGTCACCGCTGTACGAGGACTTTTGCCAGGCCAGGTCGCCGAGGGGGGTGCACTCGACGCACGACCCGCCCTGGTCACCGCTGTACGAGGACTTGCGCCAGGTCAGTTCGCCGAGGGGGGCGCACTCGACGCAGTTGCCGCCTTGGTCGCTGCTGTGCGACGACTTACGCCACTTGCTCTCCATAGCGGTCCTCCATTACTTGTCGGATCACCTCCGCCGACTTCTTGATAGAGAGCGCGGCGGCCTGGAGGTGATCGTAACGGAGCGAGCAGTCCCTGACGGTGTCCGGGTTCGCGGTCGGATGCCCGCTGCTGTAGCCCTCGGTGTACACGATGGGCGGGTCGCTCACGAAGTGGAAGAGGTCGAACGAACCTTGCGAACCCGCATGTGCTCCGGCCGAGTAGGGCAGCACCTGGACGTTGATCAGTGGGTTTCCCTCGAACGACAACAGGTGGGCGAGTTGCTCCCGCATGACCTCAGGACTCCCGACCTCTTGGTGCAGCGCAGCCTCGCTGATGACCGCCCAGAATTGCGGAGGTTCACTCTTCTCGAAGATGCGTTGACGCGCCAGTCGAGCGGCAGTGCGGTCATCGAGCTTGCCCTGGTCGAGTACGCCGAGGACAGCACGCGCGTATGCCGACGTCTGTAGCAGGCCATGGATCAGGTGCGTGTGGAAGGTGTTCATCTGAGTGGCCCGCGCCTCCAGCTCAGCCACCTCCTGGAACCAGGCCGGAAGTTGGCTACGAAGCACCAACTGGACGAGCCGGGTAAGCGCACCCCCCGTCCCCAGCGCCGCGTCCACCCGCTGGCTGAACTCCAGCGTGGGGACTTTCCTCGCTGTCTCGATCTGACCGATGAGCGAGCCGGTGTAGTTGATGATTTCACCGAGCTGACGCTGTGTGAGGCCCGCCGCCTCCCGGTACCGCCGTAGCTCGAAGCCGTAGTAGTGCAGCGGAGACGCGCCCGCGTCGAGGGTGCTGATGTTGGCCACAGTGGGGGACCCCTCTCACGCAACAGAGTCCACGTGGGGACTCGTTGTGTTCTTCCTGTAGCCGAGCGTAGTGAGAACACGCCAGCCTCGTACCGTGAACCTGAATTTTCCCCACATTCCCCAGTACCGCATGGAAATCACGGTCGGCGAGCACTCCGTGCGCCACATCCGCCGGATCGTCCGCTCGCTGCTGCGCGAGTGGGAGCTGGAGCCGCTGACGTTCGCCGTGGAGCTGGGCGTGAGCGAGCTGGTCACCAACGTCGTACGGCATGTGCCCGACCGCCGCTGCCGGGTGGTCGTGGCCCGGCAGGCGGCGGGGGTCCGGGCCGAGGTGAGTGACGGCTTCGCCGCGCTGCCCCGGATGGAGGCCGAGGTGGACGAGGAGTCCGAGGGCGGCCGGGGCCTGGCCCTGCTGGACGCCGTGGTGGACAAGTGGGGGGTGTCACCGGGCGCCGGCGGGAAGACCGTGTGGTTCGAGTGCCACGGCTGCCCCGCCGCGCCCGGCGAGGGACTCAGGCGATGATGCGCACGGACAGGGGGTTCGCGTAGGACACCGCCCGGCCGGGAGCCAGGATGTTGAGGAGGTTGGTGCAGTTCGCGTTGTAGTAGTAACTCAGCGTCCTGTTCGTGTTGTTGGCGAGCAGCTGCGCGCGGACCTGGAGGGTGATGCAGACGCCGTCCGGCGGGTTGTCGATCTGGAACCTCTGACCGGAGCCGCTGAAGTACCGGATGTTCCCGGTGGCGGCCTCCGCGCTGGAGGTCAGGCCGACGGCCAGGACGGCCGCGGTGCCGGCCGCCAGGGCGAGTCTGGCCGTACGTGCGATGCGGAGCATGAGTGGTGTCCCCTTTCCCGTTCCAGCCCTCGAAGGGGGAATCCCACCGGTCGGGGGAACTGAAAGGAGGCAGACATGAACTATCACCTGAACCAGTGATAGTTCATGTCATAAGACGATGGGCTCAGCTGGAACCGACGCTCGACTCGACGGTGTAGCTTCCGGGGGCCGGTGTCGTCACCGTGTAGTCCGACACGTTCGAGCAGGTGTAGATTCCCTTGCCCGGCTCGTCCGTGCCCTTGTGGGTGTACGCCTTGAACGCCAGCGGCTTTCCGTCTGCCTTGACGTCGGTGTACGAGACGGTCACCGCCGGGATGTCGGCACAGGTGCGGACCCCCGCGAACTTCTCGATGAAAGCGTCCGCGTAGTTGTAGAACCCCGTGAAGCCCGGAGGGGTGCGCCAGGCTCCGATCGTCCGTTCCTCACCGGTCGACAAGTCCTTGATCGTGCCCGTGTAGGACAGCCCCGCGTCGTCGCTCGTCTTCTTGGCGGTGATGGTGTACTTCCGGCCGGCCGCGTACTCCAGGTCGTCGATGGCGCACGTGACGCCCCGCCCCGCGTCGGCACCCGGATGGCAGTTGGGGTGGAGGGGCGTCGCGCCGCCGCCGAAGAAGGAGAACCTCACCCCCGCCTTCCCGTTCGGGTGGGGCTGGAGGCCCGAGTAGAAACCGCCCCCGTTCGCGTACACGTAGTGCGCGTAATAGATGGCTTCAGTGGGCAGCGGTGTGCCGACCTGGACCGTGTACGCGTACTCGCTGAACTTCCCCGGGATGTCATAGGTGAAGTTGATGAAATGCTGGGGGTTTCCCGCGGGGATCGATCCCGGGTCCCCGGCGTGCGCGGTGCCCTGGGAGACGAGCAGTACCGCGGCCGCTCCGGCGACTGCGGCGAACCGGGCGTACCGCGGGGAGGAATGTGGCATGTAAATCCCTTCATGTCGATGCCTGCCGGGATAACGCCAGGTCGCCGGGCGTTATCCCGCATGGTGTCGGCGTTTGTCGCCGCGGGGGAGGTCGCGGGCCGCCTTGCCGTCCTCGTTCAGGCGCCCTTGGGCTTGCCGCTGTGCACGGACAGGGCTCGGCCGGTCGGGAACGGGAAGGGGCTGGGCTCCGGTTCCTCGGCGTCGTCGTTGGGTGCGACGACATCGTCAGGGCCGATGACCAGCTTGCGGCCGGTGCAGTCGGCGTTCTCCCAGACGGTGATCCAGAACTTCTTGGAGTCGTTGGCGACACGGGTCAGTTCCCCGCCACCCTCGATCACGTAGACCTTGCCGTCCTCCAGGCCGCGGATGCCGAGTTCGCGCTGGTAGTGGATATGAGGGTCCTCGGCCCGCACGAGCGACCGCGCTCCGTCCACGGTCACGCTCTTCGTGTTCAGGGAGAACGAGTAACCGGCGCTTTTCGCTTTGATGGCGCAGTTGGCGCCGGTTCCGTCGGAGTTGTCCCAGAAGGTGCAGGTGTAGTCGGAGAAGTTGTTGACGAAGGTGACCGTGCCCGGCCCCAGGGCGGAGTAGACGGTTCCCGGCTTCGGCTTGGGGATGCTGTAGCCCCACTCCAGGGTGACCTCCGGGTCCCCCGGGAGGGCCTGCTCGGGGGCCTTGGCGTGCTGCTCGGCGCCCTCGCCTTCCTCGTCCTCGGAAGCCCAGGCCGGCCGTTTCTTGAGGACCGACACCCTCCGGCAGGGTTGCCCGTCGCTGTAGTGGTCGTCCTCCGGCTCGATGAGCGCCTTGTCCCCTGTGCCGTCGGGATTGCCCCAGGCGACGATCCAGCGGTCGTCCGACTCGTTGTCCACGCGCACCAGTTGCCAGTCGCCCTCGATGTCAAGGGCGGCTTCCTTCTTGGACGTGTCCTCCAGGTCGAGGATGCGGAACACGGTGACGGCGGGCTCGTCCTCCGGACCCTTCCCTCGCTTCGAGACGGACCAGCTCTTGACCTGCCATTCCAGGAGTTCGAGCCTCTCCCCCTTCTTGACCGTTTGCTTTTCTCCCGTTCCGTCCGCGTTCTCGAAGAAGGTGACGGAGTGCGCGGTGTAGTTGCAGACTTCGGAGACGATGCCGGGACCGGCACAGCTGTAGATCTTGCCGGGGTCGGGGTCCTTGACGGTGGCAGCCAGTTCGACGGTCGCGATGCGGTTCATGATGTCCTTCCTTCAGCGGCGCTTGTCGCCGTACGGGAAATTCGTCCACTCGTGGCCGGACGGGTCGTTCAGGCGGGCGACGTCGCCCTGGTTGTTCCAGATGGCGCGGTTGCTGCCGTAGGAGAAACCGCCGCTCTCCGGGTGGTTCTCGTTGGTGTGGACCCGGACGGTCTGGCCCGGCTGGAGCATCGTGCCGGGCGGGAAGGTGAAGTCCTGACCCGCGTCGTCGGCACCAAGGGTCCAGCCGGACAGGTCGGCCGCCGCGGTGCCCTGGTTGGTGATCTCGACGTACTCGTCCGCCTGGGCCCTGCCGCTGCCCTGGTAGTTCACGTCCTTGATCACCACGTCCGGGATACGGGTGGTCACCCGGCCGTGCTGCTTGTCGGAGATGTTGGTGTACATGGGGGAGGTGATCTGCGAGGTCGCCGTGATCTGGCCCTGGGCGTGACGGTCGAGCGTGCCGCACACGGTGATGACGGCGCTCGCCCCCACGGGCAGGTCCAACGGCTGCTTCAGCACGCCGTTCGTGACGGATCCCCGCTCGGCGTGCGCCCCGCCGGACGTCTTCACCGACAGGGTCGGGTGGTGCAGTTCCGCCGGGATCTGCCCCTCGACCACGGCGTCGTGGTTGTCGTGGGGGCCCTCGTTGTGGACGGTGATCTTGTAGCAGACCTTGCTGCCGGCCTGCGCCTGCTCGGGCCCGGTCATCTCCAGCGGAACGCTGGTCGGCAGGGCGACCTTCAGCCGGCGGACGCGGTGGGCCTGGGTGGCGTCGCCGGTACTGGCGGCCAGCCCCAGCTTCAGCGTCTCGGGCAGGGGCGCCTGCCCGTCACCCTGGATCGGGAAGCCGTCGACGACCGCGGTGCCGTTGGGGTCGTCCTTCGTGGACAGCCGCACCGTCAGCTTGCCGTCGACGATGAAGATCTGGACGTGGGCCTTGTCGTCCCAGGTGGCGGAGAACCCCCCGGACACCGCGGCGCCGGTGAGCCAGTTGAAGCCGTTCCAGCCGTCGCCGGAACCACGGACGCACAGCATGTTCGCGGTGTTCCCCGGGCCGCCCGGACCGGTGAGCCCGCCGCCGAAGTTGCCGTAGGTGTCGAACCCGACCCCGACGTAGCCCTTGGTGACCCCGGCCCGTGAACCGCGGTCGTGGTTGACGAACGCGTACCCCAGACCCGCGCCGTAGCCGCCGGGCTCGGTGGTGACGGAACCGTCGATGAGGAAGAAGGAGAAACCGTCCCCGGCGCTGTTGCCGCCGCTGTGCTCGACGGAGTAGTCGAAGTCGATGGCGACGCCCTCGGAGGAGGGGAACGCCTGGTCCAGCAGGGCCGCGCCGGCCTGGTTGTAGTCGTCCGAGGTGAGTTGGAGGGAGCCGTTGAGCTGGGCGTTGGGGTGGATCTTCCAGTTGGGGTTGTCGGTCCTGTCGTTCATGAACGTCTCGGTGATCGGGAAGACACCGGACGCGGTGCGCGGCTTCGGCTCTGTCTGCGTCGCCATGGAAACCCTTTCGGCAAGGGACGGGAGGCCGTGCACGCGGGCCTGCTCGTCGCGTGCACGTGTCCTGACCATTCGCTGGTCGGACGAAGGACGCCCGAAGCCTGTCTGCCGCGAAGACGATCTACACCCCCGGGCCGAGTGAGCGAAG
This sequence comes from Streptomyces sp. SudanB182_2057, assembly GCF_964272715.1. NCBI lineage: Bacteria > Bacillati > Actinomycetota > Actinomycetes > Kitasatosporales > Streptomycetaceae > Streptomyces > Streptomyces sp. SudanB182_2057. The sequence goes on along the minus strand of NZ_OZ186798.1, from coordinate 5,780,882 downwards.
TGCACGCCGGACGGCACGCGCCCCCTCCTGCTCCCTACGCGCCGTCCCTCGAACCGGTGGTACGGCCGCCCGCCACGGCCCGGACACATGCGCCCCATGGCAGAAAAGACACGCGCAGAGGTATGACCACGCCCGGCCGGGCCGTTCCGCGCCTCGCCGGACCCTCCGCGCGTCCCAGACGTTCCACTCCAAGGGAGACACTCATGACCGCCACCCCGGGCAGGATCGCCGCCAAGTACCACCAGGACTTCGGTCACGGACTGAAGGTGGAGTCGGTGGAGAAGGGCAGCAACACCGCGAAGTCCGGCCTCCTGGTCGGCGACATCATCATCAAGGTCGACGGCAAGCCCACCGCCCTGAAGAAGGAGGAGACCGCGGCCCTGGTCGGCAAGCTCGCCGGCAACCCCGTGTCCCTGGTCGTCAAGCGCGACGGACACCAGACGGCCTTCAACGTCATCCTCGACCCCGCGTAACGACACCGAGGCGCGGCAGGCACCCCCTCACCTGCCGCGCCTCGCCCTACGCGCCGGGCACGCGGGACGAGCGGCCCGCGACGGAACGGTCCCGTCTCACCCGGCGCGTTTGATCCACTGCTGTTCCTGGTCCCCGAACGCGCACTCGACGAGCTCGACCGGGCCGTTCAGCCGGGTGGCCGCGAGGCATCTGCCCTGAGCGTTGTTCCGGTAGGCCCAGCGGTTGCTCCCCAGCTCGACCTGGGTCCACCAGGTGACCCGCCCGCTGTTGTCGCAGTTCTGCATGGACACTTCGGCGATGCCGTTGAACACGGCGGCGGCACACAGGTCCCTGCCGCCGATCTCCTGCTTGATCTGGACGGTGTTGCCGCCTTCGGGGCTCACTTCCCACACCTGGTTCGGCCCGCCGTTATGGCCGTAGACCAGGACACTGGAGCCCTCTCCCCGGCCGGCGTCGTTGTCGAGGACGTACCTGGGGTTGGCGACGTTCTCCAGCACCAGCCCGGTCTGTGCCGCCGCCTGCCCCGTCAGGGCGGGGGAGGCCAGAAGCCCGGCGCTGATCAGAGCGACGACCGCGCGTGTCCCGGTCCTGTTCACGGATGACTCCTTCACTCCAGTCCGCTGCTGCGGGACGAGCCTTGCCCGTGAGCGGCCCGGACCAGGCACCGCCTCGCCCGCCGTCACCTGGAGTCGGTACGTTCCAGGGCCGGGTGGCGCTTCGGGGCCGGTGCCGGGAGGGCGCCGGGCGTCCGGGCGGCCCGGGGTCCCTGGAAGACGTAGGACAGCCCGAAGCCCGCGCCCACCACCGCCGCGCCGCCCACCGCGTCCAGGACCCAGTGGTTGCCGGTGGCGATGATCGTGGAGACCGTGAGGAAGGGGTGCAGGAGGCCGAGGGCCTTCATCCACCAGCGCGGGGCGACGACGGCGATCACCACGCCGCACCACAGCGACCAGCCGAAGTGCAGCGACGGCATCGCCGCGTACTGGTTGGTCAGCGCGGTCAGGGTGCCGTAGTCCGGCTTGGCGAAGTCCTGGACGCCGTGGACCGTGTCGATGATGCCGAGGGTCGGCATCAGGCGCGGCGGGGCCAGCGGGAAGAGCCAGAAGCCGGCGAGGGCGAGCAGGGTGGCGAAGCCGAGGGAGGCGCGGGCCCAGCGGTAGTCGGCCGGGCGGCGCCAGTACAGGACGCCGAGGATGGTCAGCGGCACGACGAAGTGGAACGACTCGTAGTAGAAGACGAAGAACTCCCGCAGCCAGTCGATCTTCGCGACGGCGTGGTTGACCGCGTGCTCGATGTCGATGTGCAGGAAGCGTTCGAGGCCGAGGACCAGCTCGCCGTGGTGCTCGGCGCGGGCCCGGCCGCCGGAGATGGTGCCGCCGGTCGCCGCCAGGCGTACCTGCTGGTAGGCCGCGTAGGTGACGCGGAGCAGCAGCAGCTCCAGCAGCAGGTTGGGGCGGGACAGGACGCGGCGCAGGAAGGGCAGGAGGGGGACGTTGCGGAAGCGGGCGGGGGCCTGCGGGGCGTACTCGGCGGGTATCGGCTCGCGGTAGTACGGCGAGGTGCGGGGCAGGAAGGGCACCGCCGTGGCGGCGGCCAGCGCCGCGAGCAGCACCAGGTTGTCCCGCAGCGGGTACAGCACGGACATCTCCGGCAGCATCATCGACGCCGGGAGGGTGGTGAGGAGGACGACGGCCACCGGCCAGACGTAGCGGTCCGAGGCCCGCCGCCCGGCCCGGCCGACGACCGCGAGCAGCAGCCACAGCAGCTGGTGCTGCCAGGTGGTGGGCGACACGGCGATGGCGGCGCAGCCGGTGACGGCGACCGCGAGCAGCAGCTGGCCGTCGCGGGCGTAGCGGACCGCGCGGCGCAGCGCGAGGACGGCGACGGCGGCGGCGAGCAGGAGGTAGAGCGCCGTCTCCAGGTGACCGGTGAGGCCGAGGCGGAGCAGGGCGCCGTGCAGCGACTGGTTGGCGAGGGCGTCGGCCCGCCCGCCGAGCCCGGCCCCGGCCAGGTGGTGCACCCAGTAGGCGTACGAGTCGTGAGGCAGCGCGGCCCAGGCGAGCGCGGTGCACGCGGCGAAGGTCCCGGCGGCGGCGCCCGCGGCCCGGCGGCGGTCGGTGAACCACAGCAGGGGCACGAACAGCAGCACGGTGGGCTGGAGCGCGGCGGCGACGCCGATACACAGTCCGCTCGCGCGCTGTCCGCGCACGGTGAAGCAGCCGAGCAGGACGAGCAGGACCGGGGTGATGCTGGTCTGGCCGAGCCACAGGTCGTCGCGGACCGGCAGGGAGACCATCAGCAGGCTGACGGCGACCGGCGCGGCCAGCAGCGAGGTGCGGCGGCCGACCGGTCCGGGCAGCGCGCGGGCGGCGACCACGCCGAGGGCGACGACCAGCAGCAGGGAGCCGAACGTCCAGCTCCAGCCGAGGGCGGCCTCCGCCCAGCGGGTCAGGGGGCGCAGCACCAGGCCGCCGAAGGGGGTGCCGGTGAACTCCGTGGAGTCGTAGATCGAGCCCTTGACGTGCAGGACGCCCTCGGGGCCGATCCAGGTCTCCAGGTCGGTGAGGCGCTCGTTGCCCGGGGTGGTGAGGACGACGGCCAGCTGGCGGGCGGCGAGGATCAGGGCCACGGCCCACAGGGCGAGCCGGGTGGCTCTCAGCCGCGCGCCGGCCTCCGGCGCGTCGAAGCCCCCCGTGGGTCGTCCGCCGTGCCTCACGCTCATCACGACTCGTCGGCCTCCCGCCCCTTCGTCCCGGACGCCCGAATGCGCCGGATTCCTGTCCGCGTGCCCTATGAGGCTCGCAGACACCTTGAGGAGGGACGCAGGCAACCCCCTGTTAACCCGACGTGGCCGCTTATGTCCGGATGCGTTCGGCCCCGGGAGGCTCCGGTGGGCCCCGGTTGCAGCCCGGGGGCGCGATAAGGATCACACTGACCAGCAGGAATGACCTCGGGTGAGGGGGCAGACGTACCTGCGTACCCGCGGTTTCGCTGCAGTATGCACCTAAACGCATACCGTACGTAAGACGCAGAAGCCGCCTATGGTCGATTTTCGGCCCACGCACGTCACCGTTGCCGTCGGCGGGCCCGACCCTGTCCCCGTCGAAAGGTAGGCGAGCCCCGTTTTGGCGACCGCCACTGCCGTCACCCCGCGTCCGACGACCCGCCGGGCCGCCAAGGCCCGCAATGTCACCGTCACCGACCCCGCCCTGGTCCGGCGCGCCGTGAAGGCGGCAGCGCTCGGCAACGCCATGGAGTGGTTCGACTTCGGTGTCTACAGCTACATCGCGGTCACCCTGGGCAAGGTCTTCTTCCCCTCCGGCAACCCCACCGCGCAGCTGCTGTCCACCTTCGGTGCCTTCGCGGCGGCCTTCCTGGTCCGTCCGCTGGGCGGCATGGTCTTCGGACCGCTGGGCGACCGCATCGGCCGCCAGAGAGTCCTCGCCCTGACGATGATCATGATGGCGGCGGGCACGTTCGCCATCGGCCTGATCCCGTCCTACGGGATGATCGGCGTCGGCGCGCCGATCCTGCTGCTGGCCGCCCGGCTGGTGCAGGGCTTCTCCACCGGCGGTGAGTACGCGGGCGCGTCCACCTTCATCGCCGAGTACGCCCCCGACAAGAAGCGCGGCTTCTTCGGCAGCTGGCTGGAGTTCGGCACGCTCGCCGGCTACATCGGCGGCGCGGGCCTGGTCACCCTGATGACCGCCCTGCTGTCCTCCGAGGACCTGCTCTCCTGGGGCTGGCGCATCCCGTTCCTGATCGCGGGCCCGATGGGCATCATCGGCCTGTACCTGCGGATGCGGCTGGAGGAGACCCCCGCCTTCGCCGCGCAGCTGGAGAAGGCCGAGGCCCGGCCGAAGGTGCCGCTGCGGGACATGGTCGCGGGCCAGTGGAAGGCGCTGCTGATCTGCATGGGCCTGGTGCTGGTCTTCAACGTCACCGACTACATGCTGCTGTCGTACATGCCCAGCTACCTCACCAGTGAGCTGAAGTACGACGAGACCCACGGCCTGCTGGTCGTGCTCGGCGTGATGGCCCTGATGATGATCGTCCAGCCGTTCGCCGGCGCGCTCACCGACCGCGTCGGCCGCCGCCCGGTGATCGCGGCGGGCTGCGCGGGCTTCCTGCTGCTGTCCGTCCCGGCGCTGCTGCTGATCCGCCAGGGCAGCCTGCTCGCGGTCGCCCTCGGCATGGCCGCGCTGGGCCTGCTGCTGGTGTGCTTCACCGCCGCCATGCCGGCCGCGCTGCCCGCGCTGTTCCCGACCCGGGTGCGCTACGGCTCCCTGTCCATCGGCTTCAACGTCTCCGTGTCCCTGTTCGGCGGTACGACCCCGCTCGTCGTCACCGCGCTGATCGGGGCCACCGGGAACATGATGATGCCCGCGTACTACATGATGGCCGCCGCCGTCGTGGGCGGCTTCGCCGTCTGGCGCATGTCCGAGTCGGCGGGCCGCCCGCTGCCGGGCTCGGCGCCGTCGATCGAGGGCAGCTGAGCACTCTCGCGTGCGGTTGGGGCCCGCGGCCGGATTCCTTCCGGCCGCGGGCCTTCGCCGTGTCCGGGCGTGGGGTGTGGGGCGTCGGCCTGGGCGCGGGCCGTCCGCTGTCGGCAGTACCGCATCGCGCGAGGATGTCGCCGCGTACCCGTCAGGCGTCGAAACGGCCGCGCGCACCCTCGATGTGACCGAGGTACTGATGGGTCCAGCCGCAGATCGCGTCGACCGCGGTGCGCAGGGCCCGGCCCGGCTCGGTGAGGGTGTACTCGACCCGCGGCGGCACGGTGGGGTGCACCTTCCGGTCGACCAGGCCATTGCGCTCCAGCATGCGCAGGTTCTGGGTGAGCATCTTGTGGCTGATGCCCTCCACCTCCTTCCGCAGCTCGCTGAAGCGCAGGGTGCGCTCGCCGAGCGCCTCGATGATCAGGAGCGCCCACTTGTTGGCGACGTCCGAGAAGATCTCCCGCGCCAGGGAGTCCGCGCGCCGCAGGTCGGCGTCCTCGGGCAGGCCCTTGAGCAGTTGCTTGGTCACCATCAGGTTCCTCAGTCACCGAAAAGTGCGTTCTTCCACGTCAGGCGTCACTCTCCTACGGTTTCCGAGTAACCACAAGAGAGCGACAGGAAGGGCGGACATCGTGGCCACCTCTGATGTCTTCAGCTACAACGTGCCGGCCGAGAGCGACTTCGGCTACGCACAGGCGATCAAGTCCGGCGAGCTGATCCACGTCTCCGGACAGCTCTCGTTCGATGAGGCGGGCGAGCTGATCCACGCGGGCGACTTCGCCGCCCAGCTCAAGCAGACCTACGCCAACATGGACAAGGTCCTGGACCACTACGGCGCCACCCGGAACCAGATCGTCTCGCAGACCCTGTACCTGGTGAACCTGCGGCAGAACGCCGCGGCGGCGTCGGAGGGCAACCTGGGGTACTTCGGCGACCACCGCCCGGCCAGCACGGTCCTGGGCGTCACCGAACTGGCCTTGCCCGGCCAGGTCGTCGAGATCAGCTTCGTCATCGACACGAAACTGCCCGCCTGAGGTCTCCTCGGGGAACTCCCCCGTTCGAGCCCGTCTGCTGGGATCATCGGACGTGCAGGGCGTAAACAGCCTCCGGAAGACACTCGGGAAAGGCAGCAGACGCTATGAGCGGGTCGCAGCTCTGGGTCGACGTCGACGACTACTTCACCAGCCATCTCTCACCGGACGACGAGGCGCTGCGGGCGGCCCTGCGGGACAGCGAGACCGCCGGGCTGCCCCCGATCGCGGTCACGGCCGCGCAAGGCAAACTCCTCCAGCTGCTCGCCCTCGCGCAGGGCGCCCGGCACGTGCTGGAGGTCGGCACGCTCGGCGGGTACAGCACGATCTGGCTGGGCCGCGCCCTGCCGGAGGACGGCAGACTGATCACGCTGGAGTACAACGCCAAGCACGCCGACGTGGCCGTCCGCAACATCTCCCGCGCCGGGCTGGAGCGGATCGTGGAGGTGCGGGTGGGCCCGGCCCTGGAGTCGCTGCCCAAGCTCGCCGACGAGAACCCGGCCCCCTTCGACCTCGTCTTCATCGACGCGGACAAGACGAACAACCGGCACTACGTCGAGTGGGCGCTCAAACTCACCCGGGCGGGCAGCCTGATCGTCCTGGACAACGTGGTGCGCGAGGGCCGGGTGGCCGACGCGCGCAGCACCGACCCGGACGTGGTCGGCACCCGCGCCGCGCTCGAACTGATCGCCTCGCACCCCCGGCTGTCCGGCACGGCCATCCAGACGGTCGGCCTCAAGGGCTACGACGGCTTCGCCCTGGCCCGGGTGCAGGACTGAGCGGTCCCCGGCCCCCTCACACCTCGTGGAAGAACCCCACGTTGATGCTGCGCGGCCCGGACAGCTCCTGGACGACGATCTCGCCCGCCCCGCCGCGCGGCAGCGGCACGGTCGCGCCGTAGCCGACGGCCTGGCCGTGCGGGCCGTAGGCGAGCCGGACCTCGGAGGCCGGGTCGGGCCGGGAGCCGCGCAGCCAGGTCAGCCGCCAGGTGCCGTCCGGGCCGCAGCGGAACTCCAGGTGCACGCGGGACACGAACAGCCAGTCCTCCGGGGTCACCAGCCGGCACACCGCCGCGTCCCGGCCGACCCGCAGCGCGCTGCCGGGCTCGCTGGGCAGCTCGGCCAGCGTCATGCCGGCCGTGGCACCCGCGTCCGCCTCCGCCCCCGGGACGGCGACCATGGTGAGTTCGAGCACGAGCGCTCCCCCTGAACGTCTCAAACGCCGTTGTACGGCGGTGGGTTGCGGCGGGCGGGCCGCCGTACCGTCGCCGCATGATAAAACTCCCGGCGCGGTGGCGTCCGGCACAATGGACCCATGACCGAGCGAAAGCCACCGGGCGTTCCGTTCGACTCCTGGGTGGACAAACAGATCCGTGACGCGCAGGGGCGCGGGGAGTTCGAGGCGCTGCCGGGGGCGGGGGCGCCGCTGCCGACGGAGGTCGACTCCACGTACGACGAACTGTGGTGGGTCAAGCGGAAGATGGCCCGCGAGGGCCTCGCCTACCTGCCGCCCGCGCTGGCACTGCGCAAGGAGGCCGAGGACGCGCTCGCGGCGGCGTACGCGGCGCCCTCCGAGCGGATCGCCCGCAAGATCATCGAGGACGTCAACGTCAAGATCCGCGACATGATGTTCAAGCCGCCGCCCGGCCCGCCGCTGGGAAAGAAGCCGTACGACGTCGAGGAGGTCCTACGGGAACGGCGGCAGCGCGGGGCTGCCGCCGGTGGCACGGACGCGGGCTCAGCTGTGCAGTAGCCGTTCCGCGAGTTCCCGGTAGTCCCGCAGGGCGAGCCGCAGCTGCTCGGTGTCGGTGTCGGCACCGGGTCCGCGTTCCTCGCTGTCCTCCCAGGACATCCGCAGGGTACGGCGGCGCCGCGTCACCGCCTCGCTGAACCGGGCGGCGATCTCCTCCAGCGTCCGGTCGGCCCGCTCCACGGCCCCCTTCGGCTGGTCCACGAACCCCCCGACCACCTCCCGCATCCTCCGCTGCCACTCCTCGACTTCCTCCCGCGCGATCAGGGGGGAGCCCTGGCCGGAGGGGGCGGGCTGTGCGGTGGCGGGAGCGCCGGGGGAGGCGGCCGGTTCGGTGCCCACGGGGCCGGTGGCGGGGGCGGTGTCCGAGCGGGGCGCGTCGCGGGTCGGTGCGCCCGGTGCCGCAGGCCAGGTGTCGCGGCCCGGGGTCTCGGTCGTCATCGCCTCGCGCCGGGATGCCTCACCGGGCGCCGGTGCGCCCAGACCGTTGTCGGGCATCCGGTGCTCCTCCGAGATGGCCTCGCGCTCCGCCCGGTGACTGGCCCCGAACCCGGCGCCCAACTCCTCGGTACCGGGCCGCAGCCCCTCCGTCCCGTGCCGCGACCCGGTCTGTTCGGTACCGCGCCACTGCCCGGTCTCCTCCGCACCGCGCCACTGCCCGGCCCCGGCTCCGGCCGGGCCCGGGGGTGGCGCCGGGGTGTCCTCGGGGGTGCGGTCGTCACCGGTCAAGCCCTCGCGACCGGCGGCCCGGGGACGATCGGCGAACCCCTCCCCGGCCTCCGCGCCCACCGGGGCCTGCGCGTATCCAGCTCCTTCCACCCCCGGCCGCGGCCCCTCCGTACCGGCCGGACCCGGGGGTGGCGCCGGGGTGTCCTCGGGAGTGCGGTCGTCGCCGGTCAGCCCCTCGCGACCGGGCCCGGCAGAGCCGGGAAGCCGCCCGCCTGCCGGACCGATGCCGGAGGGGCCCCCTGCCGGTCCGATGCCGGAGGGGTCCCCTGCCGGGCCCGTACCGCGCGGCTCCGGCGTCAGGCCGCCCGCCGGGCCCGTACCGCCCGCGTCGGGGGTCCGGTCACCTGCCGAGCCCGTACCACTCGCCTCCGGCCACCGGCCGCCGGCCGGGCCGCTGCCGGACGTGCCCGAGGTCCCGCCGCCCACCGGACCGATGCCGGAGGGGCCCCCTGCCGGACCCGAACCGCCCGCCTCCGGCACCAGGCCGCCCGCCGAACCCGTCCTCGTTTCCGCTTCCGTGCCCGCGATCCAGCCGCCCGTGTCCCCTCGCGGGGCCTCCGCCCGGCCCGGTTCACCGGAGAGGCGTTCCCCGGAGTGGGGCCTTCCCGCGGCGCGGTGCGTGGCGCCCGGGGTCCATTCGTCCGTGTCCGGGGAGTCCTGTTCCGGTGTCCATTCCTCGCCCGGGGCCCGGGAGAGGCGTTCGGTGCGGTGGCGGTCCTCGCCGGGGCCGCTCGTCCTGTCCCGCATGGCGCTCAGCTCTCCTTCGGTCGGCTCCGGTGCAGGGCCCACGGCGTGTGCGCGCGGGCATGGGAGCGGCCGCCGTGGGACGCCGTGGCGCGGCCCGTACCCGCCGGTGCCCGGTGCCGGCCCGGCTCGGTGCTGGTCAGGTCGTCGAACAGGGCGCGCCCGCCGAGCAGCGCCGAGCGCAGCTCCTCGGTACCGCCGCCCTCCCGGGCCGCCCGGTGCAGCCGCCGGTAGCCGTCGACGTGGTCGGCGTGGTGCACGGACAGCGCGTCGACCTGCTCCTCGTACCGCCCGCCGTCGGGGTAGCCGCGCGCCCCCGCGAGCCGCGCGAGCAGCCGGTCGGCCTCGGCCACCGCCTCCTTCGGCGAGTCCACGAAGCGTTCCTGCACCGCCGTCCAGAGGTCCGCGTACCGCTGCCGCTCGGCCGAGTCCAGCGGCCGTTCCCGCAGGTCCCCGTGGCGTTCGAGGCGTTCGCCCAGTTCCCGTTCGGCCGCCTTGGTGTCCCCGTCGTGCAAGGTGACGGCCCGCTCGTACTCCGGCCCGAAGCGCCGCTTCAGGCTCGTCCCGCCGCGCCGGCCACGGCCCCGCCGGGCGACGAGCCCGGCCGCGCCGAGGACCACGACCGCGGCGATCACGATCAGCAGAATGATCAGCCAAGTGGACATGGTTGCCTTCCGGCCCCTTCCGATCGGACCGGCTCCGCCGGCCGGTTCACCCCCCGGGTGACCCGGAACCCGGTCCACAAACGACGGCCCGCGCCCCCACAATGACGGCCATGACGTGGACGATCACCGCCGAGCCGTACGACTCCCCGGCCGCCGCCGCACTCTGGCGGGCGTACTACACGGAGGTCAGCGACCGCTGGTACCTGCTGCACGAGGGCCGCCGCACCGACCCCGCCGAGCTGGAGCGGGAGATCGCGGCGGGCAGCGGCGCGGAACTCGCCCCGCCGACCGGGTGCCTGCTGGTCGGGCGGTACGACGGCACCCCCGCGGGTACGGCGGGCGTACGGCTGCTGGACGCGGACACCGCCGAGCTGACCCGGGTGTTCGTGCTGCCCGAGCGGCGCGGCCGGAACGGGGCCGCGCTGCTCGTGGCCGCCGCCGAGGTGCGCGCCCGCCTGCTGGGCGCCCGGCGGATCGTCCTGGACACCCGCGGCGACCTGGTCGAGGCCCGCGCCCTGTACGCCCGCCTCGGCTACACCGAGACCGCCCCGCACAACACCGACCCCTACGCCGAGCACTGGTTCCGCAAGGAGCTGGGGTCGGATGCGGTCCCGGTACCGGAGTCGGCGGACCCGCTCAGCTGACCTTCGCCACCGTGCTCCCGTTGTGCGGGCGTTCGCGTTCGGCTCCGCACAGTTCGCCGGTGAGGTCGTGGACCAGCCGGGTCAGATCCTCGGGGCGGCCGGGCCCCCACCAGTCGCCGAGCAGCTCGGCCAGCGACTGCTCGCGGGCCGCCGCGAGCCGTTCGGCGACCTCCCGGCCGGTGTCGGTCAGCACCAGGTCCAGCCCCCGGCGCTCGGCGAGCCGCCGCTCCTCCACCTGACGGGCGGCGGCCATCACCGCCTGGAGCGGGACCGCGCTGCGCTCGGCCAGCAGCGCCGGTTCCACGGAGCCGTAGCGGCGGACGCGCAGCAGCAGCCAGCCCGCGGCGGGCAGCAGGTCGTACCCGGCCCGGTCGATGACCTTCCGGTAGACCTCACGGCGGCCCTCGCGGGAGCCCAGCACGGACAGGGCCCGGCAGCACTCGTCGTAGGAGGAGCGCTCCACCGGGTTGGGCGGGATCGTCTCGGAGACGTCCGGCGCGGTGACCGAGCCGCGCAGCCGGTCCTCCTTGAGGAACCAGGCCAGCAGGAAGCCGAGGAGGGCGACCGGGGCGGCGTAGAGGAAGACGTCGGTGATGGCGGACGCGTAGGCGTGCAGCGCGGCCTGGCGCGGCACGGGCGGCAGGGCGGCGATGCCCCGCGGATCGGACTTCAGCGCGTCGGCACCGACGCCCGGCGGCAGCCGTACGCCCCGGAAGGCGTCGGCGAGCTTGTCGCCGAGGCGGCTCGCGAAGACCGTGCCGAAGATGGCCACGCCGAAGGAGGCGCCGATGGACCGGAAGAAGGTGGCGCCGGAGGTGGCGACGCCCAGATCCTCGTAGGGGACGGCGTTCTGCACGATCAGGATCAGCACCTGCATGACCAGGCCGAGCCCGAGGCCGAAGACGAAGAAGTAGGTGCTCATCACGGCGGTCCCGCCGTGCTCGTCCAGCCGGGCCAGGAGCAGCAGGCCGAGCGTGGTGACGGCGGTGCCCGCGACCGGGAACACCTTCCATCGGCCGGTGCGGCTGACGATCTGCCCGGAGACGGTGGACGCCAGCAGCAGGCCGAACACCATGGGCAGCATGTGCACGCCGGACAGGGTCGGGGTGACGCCGTGCACGACCTGGAGGAACGTCGGCAGATAGGTCATCGCGCCGAACATGGCGAAGCCGACGACGAAGCTGATGACGGACGCCAGGGTGAAGGTCCGCACCCGGAACAGCTTCAGCGGCAGCACGGGTTCGGCGGCCCGCCGCTCCACGGCCACGAACGCCGCGGCGAGGACGACGCCCAGCACGGCGAGCCCGATGATCCGCGCCGAGCCCCAGGCCCAGGTCGTACCGCCGAGCGAGGCGACCAGCACCAGGCAGGTGGCGACGGCGGCGATCAGGAAGGTGCCGAGGTAGTCGATGACGTGGTGGGCGGCGCGCCCCGGGAGGCGCAGCGCCACGGCGATCACGGCGAGCGCGACGACACCGACGGGCAGGTTGACGTAGAACACCCAGCGCCAGCTGAGGTGCTCGGTGAACAGCCCGCCGAGCAGCGGCCCGAGCACGCTGGTGGCGCCGAACACGGCCCCGAAGAGGCCCTGGTAGCGCCCGCGTTCACGCGGAGGCACCAGATCGCCGACAATCGCCATGGACAGCACCATCAGTCCGCCGCCGCCCAGGCCCTGGAGCGCCCGGAAGGCGATGAGCTGGGGCATGTCCTGGGCCATGCCGCACAGCGCGGAACCGACCAGGAAGATCACGATGGCGATCTGGAACAGCCGCTTGCGGCCGTACTGGTCGCCGAGCTTGCCCCACAGCGGGGTCGCGGCGGTGGACGCCAGCAGATAGGCGGTGACGACCCAGGAGAGGTGTTCCAGGCCGCCCAGGTCGCTCACGATGGTCGGCAGCGCGGTCGAGACGATCGTCTGGTCCAGGGCGGCGAGCAGCAGGCCGAGCAGCAGCGCGCCGATCGGGACGAGCACGCTGCCGGGTACGTGCTCGCCGCCGTGGGTGCGCTCGGCCGTGCCGTGCGTGTCCAGGGCCATGGCAACCTCCCGGGGCTCGGATGCACCTTCCATCGTGATCTGTGTGTCCGGTTATGGCCTGTCGAGACCTGCGGAAACCGCGGTCGTCCGCATAACCTCGGAAGTTCCCGAGGGGAGGGGTGCACAGCGTGACGGGTGAGGGGGGACACGGCGTGACGGGAGAAGGGGGCAGCACCTGCCCGGAGTGCGGGACGCCGAGGGGGCCGGACAACACTCCGGCGTGCGACTGCACCGAGCGCGCGGCCGAGGCGCTGCGCGAGACCCGCACGGCCGAGGCGGCGGCGGCCGAGGACTTCGACCCGCTGCGGATACGCCCGTACGTCACGACGACGACCCCGGCGACGACGGCCGTCCCGCCCCCGCACACCGACTTCCCCGAACCCCCGCCCGCACCGGCCCCCAGGCCGCAGCCGCCCGCCCCCGAGGAATCCACCGATCCCGGCCCCGGCCCCCGCTCCCGCCGCACGCTGCTGCTGGCGGGCGGCGGCCTCGGCGTGGCCCTCCTGGCGGCGACCGCCTTCGCCCTGACCTCCTACCGGACCCCGACCCACGACCGGGCGGCCCAGGAGATCAGGCACAGCATCCCGGCCGACCCGACGCACGCTCCCGCGACGACCCCGGCACCGGCGCCTCCGGCGGCCCCGCCCGCTCCCCCGTCGGCCTCGCCGACCCCGACCACGCCGACGCCGACGCCGACTCCGACCACCACGTCCCCGTCACCCACGCCGACACCGACCCGCTCCCCGTCCCCCACCCCGTCACCGACGGCCTCCTCCGTCCCGCCCACCACACCGGCGACGGTCCCGGTCCTCCGACGCGGCGACACCGGCCCGGAGGTGGCGGAACTCCAGCAGCGCCTACGCCGGCTGAATCTCTACGGCGACCGGATCGACGGCACCTACACCCGCCCCGTCGAGGACGCCGTACGCAACTACCAACTGGCCCGGGGCATCAAGGAAGACCCCTTGGGCGAATACGGCCCGGCGACGAGAAGAAGCCTGGAACTGGAAACGAGGGACGCCTGAAGCGCCCCAAAGGGGCGCGGGGAACGGCGCGACAAGCCACAACGCACCCGCACCCGACAACGAACCAGCAGACCCCTATAGGGGCGCGGGGAACGGCGCGACAAGCCACCACGAACCCGCACCCGACAACGGCCCCGGACGCCGTGCGATCCGCTCAGCCGATCCGCAGGAGAACCGTCCCGTCGGCCCCCGCCTCCACCCGCACACGCGTGAGGTCCGGCACCGCCACATCCGGCTCGTGGACGGCCGCCCGCGGACCGACCCCCACGACCCGCATCCCCGCGGAGCGCCCCGCCGCGATCCCCGCGCCGGAGTCCTCGAACACGACGCAGTCGGCCGGGTCGATGCCCAGCTCGGCCGCGCCCTTCAGGAACCCCTCGGGGTCGGGCTTGCTCGCGCCGACCGACTCCGCGGTGACCCGGACCTCGGGCATCGCCAGCCCCGCCGCGTTCATGCGCGCGGTCGCCAGCCCGAGGTCGGCGGAGGTCACCAGCGCGTGCGGCAGCCCCGCCAGCGACGCGAGGAACGCCCCGGCACCGGGCACCTCGACCACGCCCTCGGTGTCGGCGGTCTCCTCCGCGAGCATCCGCTCGTTCTCCGCGAAGTTCTCCTCCATCGGCCGGTCGGGCAGCAGTAGCGCCATGGAGGCGTGCCCTTGCCGGCCGTGGATGACCTTCATCACCTCGTCGCCGTCCAGCCCGTGCCGACCGGCCCAGCGGCGCCAGACGCGGTCGACCACGGCGTCCGAGTTGACGAGGGTGCCGTCCATGTCGAGCAGGAGGGCACGGCAGGTGACGACGGTGGGCGTGGCGGTGGCCGGCATCGGCAGCTCCAGAAGGGAGGAGGACCCGTGTCGGGAGAGACGGCGGGAGGGACAAGGCGGCCCCGCCCGCCGGTCAGGGAAAACGGGCGGGAGCCACTTTGTTCCTCCACGGTACAAAACGGAAGCGCGTTTCCGCCACCGTCCCCGGGGAGGATTCACCGCCCGTTCGCCCGCCCGACCGCTCAGCCGGCCACCGCCTCCCACAGGCTCCAGGCGCCGAGCGCCAGCATCAGCACGGCCGCGATCTGCGTGATCAGCCGCAGCGGCACCCGCCTCATCAGGGCCTTTCCGCCGACGATGCCGAGCCCGGCGACGGCCCACAGACCGAGCACCGCGCCGAGACCGACGGAGATCGGGTCGTCGTAGCGGGCGGCGAGGTTGGCGGTCATGATCTGGGTGAGATCGCCGAACTCGGCGACCAGGATGAGCATGAAGCCGGTGCCCGCGACCTTCCAGAAGGACTGGTCGGCGGGCTTCTTGACCTCTTCCTCGCCGTCGTCCTTCTTCAGCATGAGCATCGCCGCCCCGCCGAGGAAGAGCACGCCGGTGAGGGCGTGCACGATCTGCTGCGGCAGCAGGGTGAGCACGCTGCCCGCCGCGACGGCGAGCACGACGTGCAGCAGGAAGGCGGCGGCGACGCCCGCGAAGACGTACGAGGCGCGGTAACGGGTGCCGAGGACGAGACCGGCGAGCGCGGTCTTGTCCGGCAGTTCGGCCAGGAAGACGACGCCGAAGACGAGCGCCGTCACGGTGATGCTGATCAATGGTCCTCAATCGGTCGGGCTGCCCCACCGAGAGTGCGGTACGTCACGCGGGACACCTCGGCACGGCAGCGCGCTTCCGCCCGCGCCGGTGGGGCACGGGCGTGCACTGCTTGCCGAAGGTCTCGCTGGCGGCTCCTGCTGGAGGCCGCCCCCGGGCGCCGGCTCAGGCTCGCTGAGCAGTATGTCGACGGTCCGGCGAAGAGCTACTCCCCTTCTGCGCCTCCCATCGTACGGGATGTGAAGGTTTTGCCGTCAACCTTGTCTTGACATGATCACGTCATTACCTTCTTACCAAACGCTCATCCGCCGGCAACCCCCCATCGCGAGCATTCCCTCGCTCGCGCTCCAACACCCCAAACTCCAAAGGGAGTTCACGCATGTCCACGTTCTACGCGCGTCGACGGACGAGCATCCTGGCCGCCCTCACCGGCCTGATCGCCACCGTCGCCCTGTTCAACTCGCCGAGCGCCTCCGCCGCCCTGCCCACGCCGGTCAGCGCCGCCACCGCCCGGGGATACCTCACCCAGCTCACCGTGGCCACGGAGAACCGCACCGGCTACAGCCGCGACCTGTTCCCGCACTGGATCACCGTCAGCGGCACCTGCAACACCCGCGAGACGGTCCTGAAGCGGGACGGCGAGAACGTCGTCACCGACTCCGCCTGCGCCTCGACCAGCGGCAGCTGGTACTCGCCGTACGACGGCGCGACCTGGACCGCCGCCTCCGACCTCGACATCGACCACCTCGTCCCGCTGGCCGAGGCGTGGGACTCCGGCGCGAGCAAGTGGACGACCGCCCAGCGGCAGGCGTTCGCCAACGACCTCACCCGCCCCCAGCTGATCGCCGTGACCGACAACGTCAACCAGGCGAAGGGCGACCAGGACCCGGCCACCTGGATGCCGTCGCGGTCGGCGTACGTGTGCACGTACGTGCGGGCGTGGGTGCAGGTGAAGTACTACTACGGCCTGTCGGTGGACTCGGCCGAGAAGAGCGCGCTGACGAACTACCTGGCGAGCTGCTGAGTTCGTTCGCCTGCTCGCCGTAGGGGTGCGGGCGCACTGCGGCCGCGGGCTCGTCGTGGCCGGCCGCGCAGTTCCCCGCGCCCCTTCGGGCGCCCGTGCGGGGCCGTATCAGGAAGCGGGCTTGCGCCTCATCAGGAACCCCGCCGCCGCGCCCGCGCCGAACAGTGCCGCCACCGACACTCCCGTGGCGAGCCAGGTGGCGCCCAGCCACTGGGCGCCGTAGTAGCCGAGGGCCACGCTGTAGGCGGCCCAGGACAGGCCCGCGAGGGCCGACCAGGGCAGGAAGTCGCGGGCGCGGCGGTGGGCGGCTCCGGCGCAGAAGGAGACGACCGAGCGGCCGGCGGGGGCGAAGCGGGCCAGGACGACCAGCGCGCCGCCGCCGCGGGCCAGGGCGTCACCGAGACGTTCCTGCGCGGAGGTGAGCCTGCGGGAGCGGGCTATCGCCCGGTCCAGCCGCTCGCCGCCGCGCCAGGCGAGGCGGTAGGCCACCAGGTCGCCGAGGACCGAGGCCGTCGCGGCGGACAGGATCAGGGCCAGGATGTCCGGCACCTCGTGCGCGACCTGGCCCGCCGCCGCGCCGGTGCCCGCCGCCGCCGTGCCCGCCGTGATGACCAGCACGCCGCTGGGCAGCACCGGCAGGAACACATCAAGCAGGACCGAGACGGCCACCACGGCATAGATCCATGGCCCGGCCGCTAGCGACCCCACGCTTTCCCACACGACGACACTCCTGACATTCCCCCGTTGACAGCTGTACAGCGTACGCGGGGGGTGTGACAGGAGGTTCGCGGGGGGTTCGTGAACCGATCATGCGACGTTCACGGGCGGCCGGTCACCCGGGGTGCGCCGGCCGCCCGCGCGTTGTCCGGTGTCAGACCGCCACCGGGGCCTGCTCGGCCGCCTTGGACTCGGCGCGCGCCGGGCGCCGGGCGAGGAGGCGGTCCAGGCCGAAGGCGCCGGAGCCGGTGAAGACCAGCAGCAGGAACGACCAGCAGAACAGCGCCGACAGCTCGCCGCCGTTCTGTATCGGCCACAGCGCGAGCCGCTGGTGGACGTCGAAGTAGGCGTAGGCCATGGAGCCGGAGGCGATCAGCGCGGCCCCTCGGGTGCCGAGGCCGAGCAGGACCAGGCCGCCGGCGACGAGCTGGATCACGGCCGCGTACCAGCCGGGCCAGGTGCCGGCCCCGACGGTGCCGCCGGTGCCGGCGGCGCCACCGAGGACGCCGAACAGGGAAGCCGCACCGTGCACGGCGAAGAGCAGGCCGATGACGATGCGGAAGAGCCCCAGAACGTAGGGCTGAGCGGAATCGAGACGAGCGGACATGTGGGGATGACTCCTTCTTCGGTGTCTGTCGGGCCGGCCCGGGGACGAGGCCGGCGGTGGGGAGGGGAACCGAATCAAGCCAAGGTTAGGTGAACCTAATCAGTGCTTGCAAGTTCAACATCTGGCCATAGGTCCACGGTCCCACCGGCCCCTTCCGTCCCGACGTCACCACCGACGATCACTTGGGCCTCGTCCGCCCCCGCACCTCCAACGCACCCAGGAGTTCCGCGGTGGCACGGGCCACGGCGTCCACCGCCGCGTCGAACGCCTCGCGGTTGTGGGCGGCGGGGGCCCGGAAGCCCGAAACCTTTCGGACGTACTGCAACGCGGCCGCGCGGATGTCGTCGTCCGTGGCCTCACCAGGCAGCACGGGCGGGCGCAGCGTCTTGATGCTCCGGCACATGCCCTCAGTCTCGCGCCGCGCGCCGCGCCCTGCGATGATCGCCGGCGAGGCGGCCACCGACTCCGGGGCCGACCGTCGAAGGGAACAACTCCATGACGCATCCGCTCTCCGTGGCCGTCCTCGGCCCCGGCGGCACCGGCGGCCTGCTCGCCGCCCTGCTGTCTCGATCCGGCCATCGCGTGCTCTGCCTCGCCGGGCCGGAAACGGCCGGAAAGCTGCGCCGCGACGGCATCTCCGTCCGCAGCGCGCAGTTCGGCGACTTCACCGCGGCCGTCGACGCGGACACCGAGCTGCGTACACCGGTGGACGTCTGCCTGGTCACCGTCAAGCACACCGCGCTCGACGCCGCCCTCACCCGGGTCCCGCCCGCCGCGCTCGGTGACGCCCTGCTCGTCCCGCTGCTGAACGGGGTCGAACACCCCGGGCTCCTGCGCGAGCGCTACCGCCCCGACCGGGTCGCCCCGGCCGTGATCCGCGTGGAGTCCACCCGCGTCGCGCCCGGCGTGATCGAACACGGCAGCCCGTTCACGGAGCTCGACCTGGCCGGGGACGCCGTGCCCCGCGCCCGCCTGGAGGCGCTGGCCGCGCTGCTCACGGAGTGCGGCACGACGGCCCGGGTGGCCGGGGAGGAGTCGGCGGCGCTGTGGGCCAAGATGGCCTTCCTCGCCCCGTTCGCGCTGCTCACGACCCGGTACGGCGTCCCGCTCGGCACCGCCCGCACCCGGCACCGCGCCGAGTTGGAGGCGCTGGTCGCCGAGACGGCCGCGGTCGGTCGGGCCTGCGGCGCGCCCACCGATCCGGTGCGGGCCCTCGCCCGGTACGACGCCTTCCCGCCCGCCGCCAAGTCGTCCATGCAGCGCGACGCCGAGGCCGGCCGCCCGCTGGAGCTGGACGCCATCGGCGGCGCCCTGCTGAGGGCGGCCGAGCGGCACGGCGTGCCGGTGCCGGTGGCGCGTCGGGTGGTGCGGGAGCTGCGCGCGGCGGGATACTGACCACCGGTCAGTCGAGCTGCCGACCGACGGTCACCCAGGCATACTGACCGTCGGTCACTCGTGCGGCTGAAACCTCACCCGTACCGCACGTACGGTCTCGCTTCACTAATTCGAACAGGCGTAGCATTGCGGCGTGGCTACGACCTATGAATTCCCCAGTGACCTCCTCGCCGGCCAGGAGGAGCTGCATCAGGTCCGGGCCGAGCTGTCGGCCCTGCTCAAGCGGCTGCCCTGGTCGGTCGAGCCGATGGACGGCTTCAGCGACGACAACGGCTGGCGCAAGGTGGAGCGACCCGCGTCCCCCGGCTGGACGGAGGACGAACAGGCCCAGGTGGAGAAGCTGCGGCGACGCGAGCACGAGCTGGCGGTCTTCGTCAGCACCCACCGGTTCTGGTCGGAGGTCCCGGCGGCGGAGCGGATGGACGCGCGGACCTGCCTGAAGCACGCCCACGAGGAGCGGGCGGAAGGATAGGGGAGACGAAGAAGGCCCCCCGGAGATCTCCGAGGGGCCTTGTCCGTGGGCGCGGACGGTTTCGAACCGCCGACATCCTGCTTGTAAGGCAGGCGCTCTACCCCTGAGCTACGCACCCGGACAGGTCGACAGCCTACATGGCCCGCCGGGCCGCACCGCAAACAGACGGGTACGTACGTCACGTGCCCCGGGGCGAACCGACCGGCCCGTGTGTTCGTCCTCACCGGGTGGGACAATGGCACCACCCAGGGCGAATCACCACGCGGGAGAGGCATGTGACGGCGACACGGGGCACGCCAGCGACACCGCCGTACCCGCCGCCGTCCACCGCCCGGACCCGGCGCGACCGCCGTGCCGTCCGGGACACCCTGGCCCTGCTCGGCCTGCCGGTGCTGGCCGCACCGCTGCTGGCCGCCGCGTTCGCCGGCGGAGGCACCCGGCGCTGGTTCGGCGGGCGGGCCGAGAACCAGCGCGCGGAGGCCCAGGCCGCCAAGGACGCCGCCGCCGCGGCCTTCTACGAACTCGACACCGCCCAACGCGACCTCAGGATCTCGGTCGAGACCATCGCGGCGGCGGACGACTCCCCCGCCGCCCGCCGCGCCGTCACGGACTTCGCGGCCCTCGGGCACCGCGTCGACGACGCCAGCCGGCGGTACATCGAGGCCGTCGACGCCCACGACCTCGACCGGGACGCCCTGGAGGCGGGCCCGGCCGCGCGGGCGCGCACCGAGCTGACCTCGGCCCGGGACGAACTGCTGCGGGTGCGCCGGGAGCTGGAGGAGTTCGGCCGCTCGCTCGGGCCGCTGCTGGACAAGGCGGAGACCCGGCTGGCCCGGCTGGTGCCCGCCGTGGAGCATGCCCGGCAGTCGCTGCTGGCCGCGAGCGACGCCCTGGACGCCGTACGCGCGAAGCACCTGCGGGCCGACGACCTCGCCGCGCGGCTCGCCGCCCTGGCCCCGGAGCTGACCCGGCTGAACCAGGGCGCCGGGCAGCACGGGGTGGACGCCACGCTGGAGCGGGCCGAGCGGGTGCAGCGGGAGGCCGGGGCGATCCGGGCCGAGGCCGAGCGGCTGCCCGAGCGGGCGGCCGAGATCGACCACCGGCTGGTGTCCCTGCGCACCCGGGCGCAGGCCCTGACCACCCGGGCCGAGCAGGTGGAACCGGTCCTCAGCGAGCTGCGCCGCCGGTTCACCGCCGCCTGCTGGCAGGACCTCCAGCAGGTGCCCGCGCTGGCGGCCGGCAACGTACGGCAGGCCGAGGAGAGGCTGGCCGAGGCGCGGGCGGCGCGGGACGCCCAGCGGTGGGCGGACGCCACGGCGCTGCTGTCGACCGTCCGGGCGCTGCTGAACGCCACCGACGAGGCGGTGTCGGCCGCCGGTGACCGGCTGGCCCGGCTGAACGCCGTACAGAAGGACCCGCAGGAGGAGATCGAGCGGACCCGGTTCGCGATCCGGGACGCCCAGCGGCTGGCGATGGCGGGCCGCACGACGCCCGACCCCCGGCACGCCCGGCCCCTGGACGAGGCGGTGGCCCGGCTGGAGCGGGCGATCGGCACGCTGGCCGAGCACCACCCGGACTACTGGCACTTCCTCGGCGAGACGGAGGCGGTCCGGCGGAGCGTGGCACGCACGGTGACCCTCATCCGCGAGGACCGCGGCACCGTCCACTGAGCCGCGCGGGCCGCACGGGCCGTCGACGGACGCGTGTTGCCGGGCGGGCGGGGGTGGCGGATATTGGGGGGACGGACGGATGGCCTCCGCTAGTGCCCGAGGAGGCGGACATGGCCACACACGCGGTGCATTCGAGGAAGGGCCGGGAACGCCGGCGGATCCGGCTGGACGACCACCTGCCCGTGGACCACCGGCTCAACCGGGTCTACCGCGCCGGGGCGGGCCTGATCGGCGCGTTCCTGGTCGCCTTCGGCATTCTCGGCCTGCTGGACCAGATCGGTTTCTTCAGCACGGGCGGCAATCAGGTCGCCGGGCTGAACACCAACGGCGCGCTCAGCGTGCTGTCGATCTGCATCGGCCTGCTGTTGCTGGCCGGCGCGGCCGTCGGGGGGAACTTCGCGTCCACCCTGAACATGGTCCTCGGCGTGCTGTTCCTGCTGAACGGCTTCCTGTTCCTCGGCCTGCTGGACACCCCGAGCAACTTCCTGGCGTTCAAGATCCAGAACGTGTACTTCAGCTTCCTCGTGGGCCTGCTGCTGATGACCTTCGGCATGTACGGCCGGGTCGGTCACGCGCTGCCGCACGACAACCCGTACTGGCGGGCCCGCCACCCCGAGCCCTCCCCGCACGAGGAGGGCGGCCGGCGGCCGGGCCCGCCGCAGGGACCCGATCAGGTCCGGTAGGCGTAGAACGCCGCGTTCGGGTACGAGGCGACCAGGCTGGCCACCGACCGGTTGTAGGTGTTGGTCGAGTGGTAGGTCACGTACGGCACGCCCCGGCGGTCCCGGGAGGTGACGATCATCGTGTGGTCCTTCGACCCGTCCCGGTTGAAGTCCATCTGGAGCACGTCACCGAGGTCCATCTGGTAGACGTTGGCCAGGCTGGTGGCCCGCTTGGACGACAGGGCGAACCAGGACCACTCGTTCACGCCGACGAACGAGTCCGACTGGATCTCGGCGTTGCCGAACCACTTGTGGAAGTCGTACGTGTACCCGGGCACGTGCTTCCAGCCGCCCGCCTTCAGGGCCTGGCTGACGAAGTTGGTGCAGTCGCCGCCGGCACCCTGCCCGTTGAAGTTCGGGTAGTCCGGGTTGTACTTGCTCCAGTACTTCTGCGCGTAGGCGACCATGGCCTTGTAGTCGTAGCCGCTCGCGGAGAAGTTCTTCGGGTTGGCCGCGGTCGTCCGGGTGGTGGCGGCGCGGGCCGCGCTCGGCGGACCGTCGTCCTCGGCCGCGGCCTGCGGCTTCGCGGTCTCCGGCTTGGCGACCTGGTTCACGGCGAGGTAGCCGTCGTCGGTGTCGCGGATGCCGGTCAGCCGCCAGTTTCCGTGCCGGTCGGCCGAGAAGGTCAGCTCGTGGTGGGCCTGGAAGCCGGTCGACTGCGGGCTCTTCGTGGCCGTCCTGCCGTAGGTCAGCGTCGTGGTCTCGGTGACCGCGACCTTCGCCTTGCGGCCCTTCACCCGCGTCGCGTCGAGCCGGACCTGGGTGCTGCCCGCGCGGTACGTCTCACCCAGCCGGGCGAGCCGGCCGCGGCGGTCGCGCAGCTCCTTCAGCGCCGACGTCTGCTCCCGCGTCTGTCCGCCGGACAGGCTCACGGAACCGGAGAAACCGGCCGTGTGCCGGGTCTCCTTCGCCCCGGCGCCTTCCACCAGGGCCTGCGTGCGGTCGGTGAAGACCGCGTCGGCCAGCCGCTGGAAGGTCGCCTTGGTGGCCGCGTCCACCGTCGGGTCGTCGGTCACCGCCGCGCCCGCGCTCCAGTTCGGTACCAGGGCCACACCGGCGACCACCGAGGCGGCCGCGGCGCTCACTATGGCCGTACGACGCCCCTTACGGCTCAGTCTTCTGGATTTCAATGATGTTCCCCTCTACGCCGGTACACCTACCGGGCGAGGGGCATCTTCGCATGGCCGGTACACCGGTTGTGAAGAGGGGCGCACAAGCGGAATCGACCGTGCTGCCCGGTCACTTGACGACCGCCGACCAGTCCGGCGACTGGGCCGGGTCCAGGCCGCGCAGGGCGGCCAGGGTCCCCGGCTTCTGCACGTCCAGCCAGTCCGCCAGCTCCTTGAAGGAGACGCACTTGACGCCCTCCTTGGTGCACACGTTCTTGACCACCTGGTCGATGGCCCTCATGTAGATGCCGCCGTTCCAGTCCTCGAAGTGGTTGCCGATGAACAGCGGCGCCCGGCTGCCGTAGTAGACGCGGTCGAAGCCGGCCATGTAGGAGTCGACGGTGCGCTTCTCCCACTCGGGGAACTTGGCCGGGTCGCCCTGGGTCTCGCCGTCGGACTGGTTGTAGAGGAAGTTGAAGTCCATGGACAGGCCCTGGTACTTGCCGTCCTCGTACGGCAGCATCTGGAGCGGGAAGTCCCAGATGCCGTTCTTCTTCGTGGGCCATATCTGGAAGTCGCCCGGGGAGCTGGCGTCGTAGCGCCAGCCGTAGTCCTTGATGGCCTTCAGCAGGTTCGGCTGGCCCTCCAGGCAGGGTGCCCGGCCGCCGGTGACCTCCCGCTTGAAGTCGAAGGGCAGCGGCGGCAGATCGGTGAGGCCGGTGTTGGTCTTCCAGTGCTCGACGAACTCGAAGAACTGGTCGATCTCGCTCTTCCACTGCGCCACGCTCCAGTCGCCGCCGCCCTTGGCGCCGCAGAAGTGGCCGTTGAAGTGGGTGCCGATCTCGTTGCCGTCCTTGTACGCCCTGGACAGCTCCTCCACGGTGGTGCGGATGTGGTCGTCGGTGGCGTAGTCGATCGCGGCGTCACCAGGGGAGTGCATGGGGCCCTGGTACTGCGCCTTCTTGCTCTTGGGCAGCAGGTAGATGCCGGTGAGGAAGAAGGTCATGTGCGCGTTGTACTCCTTCGCCAGCTCCCGGTAGTGCGAGAACAGGTGGTCGCCGCCCTCCAGCGCGCCGTCCCAGGAGAAGACCACGAACTGGGGCGGCTTCTCGCCGGGCTTGAGCGGGACCGGCTTCAACTGGCCCTTCTGCGGGCCGGTGTAGGAGGTCGAGCCGTCCCCCAGCACCTTGACCTTGCCGTCCCACGACGGGCTCGGGCTGGGCTTGGCGGGCCTGACCGGTTCGGGCTTCCTGCTTCCGGTCGCGGCGGCCGGTGTGCTCTCGCTGTCCGTGCCGGACAGCGCCAGGAACCCGGCCACCAGGGAGGCCACCACGAGGAGCGCGGCCAGTGTCAGGACCTGGGGACGGGTGGCACGGGGCGCGCCGCGGCGGCGGGGGGCTCGACGGCGGCCTGACGACGACATCTTGCGGGGCATGCGCGGCTCATTCTGCGGAAGGGGAGGGTGGACGGGCTCTTCCCGGCTCAGCCGAGGCCCGTCGCGGCCGACCAGAGGGCGTACGGGACGCTGTGGGCGGGCCCGGCCAGGCCCTGGAGCGGCAGTGGCTCCAGGGACTTGGCCAGGTCGATCCGGTAGACGACGATCGCGGTGGACACGGAGTCGGCCGTGCCGACGTACCAGGCGGCGGTGTCCTTCTCGGTGCCGCCGGCCTTCCCGGACACCCCGGGCCGGCGGGCCGCCGCGTCGGGGTGGGCGGTGCGGAAGGAGTCGGTGAGCGCCTCGGTGACCTGCTCGGCCACCCGCGCGCCGACCGCCCGCTTCGGGCGCGGGGTGTTCAGCGCGACCGGGGCGCCGTTGCGGGTGATCCGGACCACCGAGTACGGCTCGGTGTGGTCGCCGCCGGCGGCGAAGGTGGCGTAGCCGTTCGCCATCCGGATCGCGCTGGGCGTGGAGGTGCCCAGCGACAGCGCGGGGACCTGGGGGCCCATGCTGGAGCGCAGCAGCCCGGCGGCCACGGCGGTGTCGCGCACCTTGTCCAGTCCGGCGTCCATGCCGAGCTGCATGAACGGGGTGTTCACCGACTTGGCGAGCGCCTCGCGCAGGGTGATCTTCCCGTACGACTTCCCGCCGTCGTTGTGCGCGGCGACCTTCTTGCCGCTGCGGTCCCAGTACGGCCCCTCGGGCGTGGTGACGGGCACGCCGTCGTCGCCGTCGTAGACGCTGTCCGGGCCGATGGGGGTGGCGGAGCCGCTGCGCGTCTTGTGCACACCGTGTTCGAGTCCGGCGGCGTAGACGAACGGCAGGAACGCGGTGCCGGCCGGGACGGTGGTGGCGTTGGACTCGTTGTAGCCCTGCTTGCGGTGGTCCGGGCCGCCGTAGACGGCGAGGATCCTGCCGTCCGCGGCCACCGAGGCGGCGCCGTAATGACCGTCCTCCGCCGCCTCGGGCGTCTCGTCCCGCGCCTCCTGGCGGGCCTTGGCGACGGCGTCGGTGAGGGCCTTCTCCCGCTTGCGGTCGAAGGTGGTGTAGATCTGGTAGCCGCCCAGGTCGAACTGCTTGTCCGTCAGGTGCGCGGCCTTCTTGGCGTAACTCGCCGCCAGCTCCACCAGGTAGTCGCTCTGCTCGCCGGTGTCGTACAGCGGGTTGGTCTTCAGCGGCTCGGGGAACTCGGTGTACGTGGCCCGCTCCCGCTTCGACAGCTTGCCGATCTTCACCATCCGGTCCAGGATCCAGGACCAACGCTCCACCGCCCGCGCGTGGTTGGCCTTGCCGAGCGTCGGATCGTACAGGCCGGCGCCCTTGAGCAGCGAGGCGAGCATCGCCGCCTCGGAGACGTCGAGCTTGTCGACGTCCTTGCCGTAGTAGGCCTGGGCGGCGCGCTGGATGCCGTAGGTGCCGCGGCCGAACCAGCTGGTGTTGAGATAGCCCTCCAGGATGTCGTCCTTGCTCATCTTGTTGTCGAGCTTGAGGGCGATCATCGCCTCGGTGAATTTACGGCTGACCGTCTGGTTCTGCGTCAGGTAAACGTTTTTCACATACTGCTGGGTAATGGTGGAACCGCCCTCGGTGTCCCCCGCGCCCACCGTGCGGAACAGTGCCCGGCTGATGCCTTTGAGGGATATGCCCGGGTCCGAGTAGAAACTCTCGTTCTCCGCGGCGAGCACCGCCCAGCGCACGTCCTGCGGGATGTCCTCCAGCGGCATCGCCTGCCGCTGCACCCAGCCCGTACGGGCCATGGGCGTGCCGTCGGACCAGAAGTAGACGTTGTCCTGCTGGGTGGCGTACGAGTTGATGTCGTCCGGTATGTCCGTCATCGCGTACGCGGTGACCAGGAACGCGCCGAGCAGACCGAACGAGGCCAGCAGACCGCCGGTCCACTGACGCCAGGAGGGCATCCAGCGGCGCCAGCCGGTGCGGCCGGGGCGCGGGTAGACGGGCTTCAGGCGGCGCGCGTAGGGGGCTATTCGGCGCGCGTACGGGGCGAGCGGGCCGAGCAGGCGGCTCCGCGAGCGCTTCCGGCCGGCGGAGCGCGCGCCGCGCCGGCGCTCGGCCCGGCCGCCGGTCGGGGTGAGCTCCTTCGGCGGCGCGGGGGCACGCAGTTGCATCGTCTCGTCCGCCCTGAGGGCGTCGACTCTCAGATGCAGGGTCTCGTCGGCCCCCGGCGGGTTCCCGTCACGGCCACCCCCCATGGGGCCGTCCTCCCCCTGCGACGCATCGGTCACGCCTGCGTCTCCCTCCGCACTCGGTCTCGCTCGCGCGGGTGAGCTGAGCATCCTCGCCACGGCGTTCACAAATTATCAGTAACGTTTTCGAATGCCCTGCACATATGCCGCACGGATGGCAACACTCATGAAACATTGAGCTGCCCCCGCCGCCCCCCTGACGGCTAACCTGGGCCCATGCCTCGCTACGAGTACCGCTGCCGGAGCTGCGGCGACACGTTCGAACTCAACCGTCCGATGGCGGAGTCCGCCGACCCCGCGACGTGCCCTGCCGGGCATGACGACACGGTGAAGCTTCTGTCCACGGTTGCCGTGGGCGGCGTCTCCGGTGCGTCTGCTCCGCGGGGTGGCGGGGGTGGTGGGTGTTGTGGTGGTGGGTGCTGCGGGTAGTCGGCCTCACGCCTACCGGGGTGCCGCGCTTGGCCGTCGGGCGGGTGCGGCACCGTCGTGGTACTTCGCGCCCCGCGGCGGAGCCGCATATCGGACAGAGCCCCGCGCCCCTTAGGTGGGCTGTCGGACCGTTCTCAGGAACTCCCGCAGGATTCGCTCCCCCGCCAATACCCCCCGTTCCGGTAGTGCCGTGATCTGAGGGGCCGTCCAGTCGGTGTCCGCCAGTTCTCCGTGGCCCGGGCGCCAGCCCCGGTCGGCTGCCAGGAGGAGGTCGGCGTCCAGCAGGGAGTCACCGGCGGCCAGGGTCAGTTCCGCGCCGGTGCGGCGGGCGACCTCGCGGACGGCCGCGCTCTTGGTGAGCGGCTTGGGCACGGCGTAGATCTTGCGGCCCTGGAGCGAGACGGTCCAGCCGCGGTTCTCCGCCCACACCGCCAGCTCCTTCACCCAGTCCTCGGGCAGCAGTTCGCGCTCCACCACCAGATAGGCGAACAGGTCCTCGGCGACCCGGTGTTTGCGCACCCACACCGGGTCGGCGGCGCGCAGCAGATGCTCGCGGACCTCCGCCAGCGGCGCGCACTCGTCGGCGAGCCGCGCCAGCACGCGCGCGTGCCAGCCGGCGTCGGTGACCCCGTCGACCAGCAGATGGCCCCCGTTGGCGCAGATCGCGTACCGGGGCGGTGGGCCGGGCAGGTTGACGCGCTGGTACTGCTTGCGGGTCCGGGTCGTCGTCGGCACGAACACGGCGGCGTCGCCGAGGTCCGCCAGCAGTCCGGCCGCCGTCTCCGTCAGGTAGGACAGCGGCCTGGCCTCGTGCACCTCCACGCACAGCAGCCGGGGCGCCCGGGCGTCCGGCATGGTCAGCGCGAGGGCCGCCGAGGAGTAGATCAGCGTGCGGTCGAGGTCGCTCGCCACCAGCACCGGCATCAGACGTGCACCGCCTTTCCGTCGGCGCCCGTGGCACCGCGTGTGTACTTGGGGTGGATCAGCCCGACGCAGCTGTAGGGCAGTTCGCCGACCTCCTCCACCGGTACGCCCCGCTGCTCGGCGAGCAGGCGTACGTGGTCCAGTTCGGGGCCGGCGCCCGCGCGCGCCAGGATCTTCCACGGCACCCGGCGCAGCAGCACCCGGGTGGTCTCGCCGACGCCCGGCTTGACGAGGTTCACGTCGTGGATGCCGTACTCCTCGCAGATCCGCTCGACCGCCCGCCAGCCCGCCCAGGTCGGGGTGCGGTCGGTGGCGAGCAGTTCCTTGACCGCGCCGGTCACGGAGTCGGCGACCTCCTCGAAGCGGGCGGAGACGGCGTCGAGGAAGGCCACGGAGACGTCGGCACCGGCCAGTTCGCGGTAGAACTTCGCCCCGTGGTAGTCGTCCGGTCCGACCAGGTCGGCCCGCAGCACCGTGCGCGAGACCAGCCCGGACACGGTGGAGTTGAGGCAGGCGGAGGGGATGAGGAAGTCGTCCCGGGTGCCGTACGTGCGCACGCAGGAGCCGGGGTCGGCGAGGACGGCGATCTCCGGGTCGAACCCGGTGACGCCCTCCCGCTCCGCGAACTCCTCCAGGGCCTGCGCGAGTTCCCGGGTGATGGCGCCCTTGCCGGTCCAGCCGTCCACGAAGACGACGTCCCGGGGGTCGTGGTGGGCGGCGAGCCAGCGCAGCGCGTTGGCGTCGATGCCCCGGCCGCGCACGATCGACACCGCGTAGTGCGGCAGGTCCAGTCCGTGCCGGAACCGCGCCCAGCGGCGCATCAGGATGCCCACCGGGGTGCCGGCGCGGGCCAGGGAGACCAGCACCGGGCGCGGCGAGCGCTCGGCGATCACCGTGTCGGTGACCACGCCCACCGCCCGCGCCAGCCGGGCCGCCGACGCCTCCAGAGCCGTGTGGAACAGCGCCTGGTAGCGCTCGCTGGGCTGGTACTCCACCGGCAGCGACTCGGCGTAGTGCGCGCCGCCGCTCTGGACGGCCTCCTCCCGCTCCTCGGTCGGCGCCTCCAGGGCCACGTCGGACAGGTCCTGGAGCAGCCAGCCGACCTCCTCCGGCGCGTACGAGGAGAACGCGGGGCCGCGCAGGGGCTCGGGCAGCATGGCCGGCCTTTCGGGGACGTGCGGGACGTACGACGGTACGACCGCGAGCAGGACGTGCGGGATCTGCTCGGCGAGCCGGGCCGGCAGGCCGTCCGGCGCGTGCAGGGCGGGGGTGTCGGCGACGGAGTCGACCACGACCAGGACGGCGTCGAAACCGGCGCCGGCCACGTTGTAGGCGTAGCGCTCGCCGGGCCCGTCCGCCGGGTCGTCGTGGGCGGGGAAGACCAGGCGGGTACGGATCGCGTAGCCCGGGTCGTCCACCGCGAGCACGGGCGAGCGGGTGGTGGTGGAGAACCGCACCTCCGCGTCCGTGGCGCGCTCCAGCTCCCGCGCGAGCCGCAGCGGGGCGTACATCAGCTCCTCGAACCCGAGCACGAGCACCCGGCGCGCGTCGGCCGGCAGGGCGTCGCGCACGCGCTCGGCCATGGCGGGGAGCGCGGCTTCGAGCCGGGCGCGGTGGGCGGGGGTGAATCCGTGCCGGCCGCCGTCGGGGAGGCCGGGAGGCCAGTGCAGGTCGACCCGCTTGAGCCGGTGCGTCCCGGAAGGGACGCGAGCGGCGGCATCGGCACCGCACCCGGCGGCCTCGCGGTCGGCCACCAGCCGCTGCCCCTTCTCCAGCACCCCCTCCGGCAGCTCCACGGCCCCGGACGCGAGAGCCACCACGTCCACCCGCGCCCCGATGTCCCCGGCGAACCGTTCCAGCCGGGCCGTGTCCTCGGCCGACCGCATGTCCACCAGGGCGACCACGACGTACCGCCGCCGCGGGTACCGCGCGTGCAGGTCACGGATGGTGTTCAGCACCGTGTTGCCGGTGGAGAACTCGTCGTCCACCAGCACCAGCGGCCCCCGCCCGGCGAGCAGCCCCGGGTCCTCGGGCAGCAGCAGATGCGACGTGGCGTGGGAGTGCGACTCCTCGAACCCGCCCGCGGCGGTGACCCCGCGCACCGGCCGCCGCGTGGAGTGCAGGTACGGCACGGGGCCGAGCCCGTCCGCCACGGAGTGCCCCAGCCCGGTCGCGGTCTCGGCGTACCCGAGGACGACCGCGTCCGGGGCCTCGGCGCCGAGCAGCGCGGCGACCCGGCGGCCCAGGCGCAGGCCATGGTCGTAGACCACGGACGGGGACTGCGGCACGTGCTTGCCGAGGACCTGGGAGACGAGCAGGTGGGCGCGCTTGGGGTTGCGGCGCAGCGCGAGCCCGAGCAGGGCCGGCAGCCCGTCGTCGCCCACGAGCCGGACCCCGAGTCGCTCGGCGACCCAGCTGCCGGACCAGACCCCGTCGTTCACTGCGTTCTTCATGCGTTCCTTGCTGAGGTGGCGGAAGGTTCAGCCGGGTATGCCGGCGGCGAGCAGTTCCACGAAGCCGACGTCCTCGTGGGCGACACCGAACGCCTCGGCGCGCAGCAGGGTCCGCTCGGCCCAGGCGCGGTGCGGCTTCACCTCGTTCATCTTGTTCGTGTAGGCCGACCGCAGTACACCCCCGCCGCCGCGTTCCGGCCGCAGGATGTCCTGGGCGTCACTGAACTCCTCGTGACTGACCACGGAGAGCGCGTGCACGGGCAGGACGTGGGAGGGGTGGATGCAGGTCTTGCCGAGCAGACCGTTGGCCTGGTCCAGGGAGATCTCCCGGAGCAGCCCGTCGATGGCGTGGGCGATCAGCCGCTCGCGCAGCTCGGCGGCCTGCACCTGGAGGAAGGGGCTCTGCCGCAGTTGCGGCTTGAACATGCGCTCGGAGGCCCGGAAGTACTCCCAGACCGGGCCGGTGACGGTGAAGCCGGTGCCGTCGGCCCGGCCGAGCATGTTCACGACGTCGGCGATCACCGAGGCGACCACCTGGACGTCGTAGGCGGTCATGTCGGGGGCCCGGCGCAGTCCGTAGGAGGAGCAGAAGTCGGTGACGCCGAGGCGCAGGGCCAGCACCCGGTCGCGGTACTTGTCGACCGCGCGGAAGATCCCCTCCAGCGTCTCCACGCGCGACTCGCGGTACAGCAGCTCGGGCGACTCCAGGACCGGCATGGCGAACAGCCGCCGGCCCCCGGCGCTCTCGGCCGCCGTCAGGGCCTCCAGGAAGGGGATGCCGCGTTCCTCGGTGAACTTGGGCAGCACGAACCCGGACAGCAGCCGCCCGGCCGGGCCGAGGCGGCGGACCAGGTCCGGTATCTGCTCGGGGGTGCGCACCCGGATGAACAGCAGCGGCGGCTCCGCCCCGGGCCGGGCGGCGAGGTCGGCGAACTGCCGGACGAGGTTCTCCTCGCCCGCCGCCACGTCCGCGTCGCCGATCGAGTCCTCCAGGCACAGCACCATGGAGACCACGCCGTTGCCCGCCTGCTTGACGATGTCGTCCGCGAGTCTGGGCCGGGTCGCCGGGCTGTACAGCGTGGCGCCCAGGGCCGCGGAGAGCAGCCTGGCCGGGGAATCGGCGGTGAACGCGCACGGCTCCTGGTGGAAGAGGCGCTTCCGCACCTCGGGGGCAATGTGCCCGAAATGACGCATAGGACTCCCTTTGGACTCCGGCCACGCCTCTGAGTTCGGTAAAGGGTGGCCGGTAATAGTACGTAGGGACCCATGGCGGAGGTTCCCCGTGGACATGAATTTCCGGTAACTCGCCCCTGCCGGCGCCACGCCCCCACATTGTCGTGACCAGGACCGAGAGGGCAGGATGACCGCATGACGCACGCCATGCTGAAGGGGTCGAACGTCCCGCTGGAGGCCACCACGGTACGCGCCGTGCTGCGCTGGTCACCCGGGCAGGACGTCCCGGACGTGGACGTGTCGGCGCTGCTGCTCGGACCCGACGGCCGGGTGCGCTCCGACGAGGACTTCGTCTTCTACAACCAGCCCCGGCACCCCTCCGGGGCGGTGTGGCGGCTGGGCAAGAAGCGGGTCGCCGAGGGGCTGACCGACACGATCCAGACAGACCTGACCGGGGCCGAGCCGGGCGTCTCGCGGATCCTGCTGGTCGCCTCCGCCGACGGGGTCGCCTTCGACCGGGTGCCGGCGCTGTGCATCCTGCTGCACGACACGGGGGCCGCCGAAGGGGAGCCGCTGGCCCGGTTCGACATCAAGCCGGAGACCGGGTCCGAGACGGCGCTGATCTGCGGTGAGCTGTACCGGCGCGGGGAGGGCTGGAAGTTCCGCGCGCTGGGCGAGGGCTACTCCAACGGGCTGAAGGGGCTCGCGACGGACTTCGGCATCTCGGTGGACGAGTCCGAGGCGGCGGAGGAGCCGCCCACGTCCGCCCTGCCGTTGCCTCCGGCGGTTCCGGCGTACGGGTATCCGCAGCCTGTGCCTGAGCCGGTGCCGGCGGCTTCGGCGGGGGGCGGGTACTTCCGGATGCCGCCTCAGGGGCCTCAGTTCATCGGGCGGTAGGTTCGCCTGCCGGCTCGGGGGGCCTGGGGCGTACGGCGGGTGCGGGTTGTGTGTGGCTGGTCGCGCAGTTCCCCGCGCCCCTTCGGGGCGCTCCGGCTCGGGGCGCTCCGGCTCGGGGGGTTCATCTGTCCGCCTTCGTCTTGTAGCCCCTGCCCCACTGGAGGCCCCAGCCGTAGAGGCGGTCCAGTTCGCCCTGGAAGCCGTAGACGAACTTGACCTCGCGGCGGACGATCAGTTCGTCCTTGACGTTCTCCAGGAGGACGACGGCGCAGGAGCGGGCCTGGGGGTGGCGTTCGTCCAGGCCGATCTCGATGCGGGGGCCGTTGCCCGGGTAGAGGGTGACGACGGCCTGGGTACGGTCGAAGGCGGGCGTCTGGTCGTAGATGTAGACGAAGACCAGCAGCCGCTTGATGTCCTCGCGGTGGTCGAGGTTGACGTACATCGTCTCGCCGGAACCGGAGCCGAACCGGTCGTCGCCGCTGAGCTTGACGTACGGCGGCGCGTTGACGTCGCCGAGGTAGCCGCCGAGGGGCTGGACGACCCCCTTGGAGCCGTCGGCCAGCTCGTACAGGCAGCCCAGGTCGAGGTCGACGTTGACCATGCTCTGGCCGTGGCCGAGGATCTCCGGCGGCTTCAGCGCCCGGAAGGGGTGGCGCAGCAGGCTGGTGCGGGGGCCCGAACCGAAGTCGGAGGTCCGCATCCGCCAGGTGAGGTTGACGCGCAGGTTGCCGGTGGCCGCGCCCTGCTTGGTCAGGGACACCGTCGGGTGCCGCCTGGTCAGCTCGATGGCGTTGGTGGCCGCGTTGCCCGAGTCGAAGGCCGCGGCGCGCCCGCCGAGCAGTCCGTCGAAGAAACCCATTCCCGCCCCCGGGTATCCGTTGTGACACCGACGGGGCGGCCGACCGCGTCGGCCGCCCCGTTCGAAGCGTTCCTCACCGGCCGGGGTGTCACACCCCGGAGGAGACCTCGGTCTTCGCGCCGCCGCCCTCGCCCGCGGCGGCCAGGGCGCGGTTGCGGCGGACGGAGGAGAGGAAGGACGCCAGGATCAGGATCACGCCGATGGAGCCGGTGATGACCTCGTGGATCTCGTACTGGATGGTGATCAGCAGGACCACGGCGAGGGCGCCGATGGCGTAGTGGGCGCCGTGCTCCAGGTAGACGTAGTCGTCCAGGGTGCCCTGGCGGACCAGGTAGACGGTCAGCGAACGCACGTACATGGCGCCGATGCCGAGGCCCAGGGCCATCAGGACGATGTCGTTGGTGACGGCGAAGGCGCCGATCACGCCGTCGAAGGAGAAGGACGCGTCCAGGACCTCAAGGTAGAGGAACATGAAGAACGCGGCCTGGCCGGCCAGGACGATCGCGGGCTTCTTCTTGCCGCTGCGGGCCGCCGCTTCCTCCTGCTCGTGCTCGCGCTCCTCCTCTTCCTCCAGCTTGTCCTCGAAGTAGCCGGAGAGACCGCCGACGATCATGTAGGTGATCAGGCCGGCGATGCCGGAGATCAGCACCGTCTGGGCCTTGTCCGCGTGCACGCCGCCGTGCTGGTGGGCGTGGGTGGCGACGGTGAAGGCGGCGACCAGCAGGACGATCAGGGCGATGCAGACCGACAGCATGTCGACCTTGCCGAGCTTGGCCAGGGGACGCTCGATCCAGCGCAGCCACTGGATGTCCCGGTCCTCGAAGATGAAGTCGAGGAAGATCATCAGCAGGAACATGCCACCGAACGCGGCGATCGCCGGATGGGCGTCGGTCACCAGCTGTTCGTAACGTTCCTTGTTGTTGATCGCGAGGTCGACGGCCTCGATCGGGCCCATCTTGGCGCTGATGGCGACGATGACGACGGGGAAGACCAGCCGCATGCCGAACACGGCGATGAGCACGCCGATGGTGAGGAAGATCTTCTGCCAGAAGGGGCTCATCTTCTTCAGGATTCCGGCGTTGACCACCGCGTTGTCGAAGGACAACGAAATCTCAAGGATGGCCAGGATCGCCACGACCCCGAAGCCGGTCCAGCCCCCGTAGAACGCCCCCGCGATCAGACCGAGCACGGTGATCGCGAAGGACCATCCGAAGGTTTTGAGAAGCACTGGCTACCCCATCATCTGTCGAGGCCCCTCCCGGACGATTTCCGAGGAGAGTTCTCCCCCGCGCCGTACGCGGCTTTACGAAACGTTGACTCCGAAGTCTAGAGCGATGCCCCGCAGCCCCGACGCGTACCCCTGGCCGACCGCCCGGAACTTCCATTCGCCCTGGTGCCGGTACAGCTCGCCGAAGATCATCGCGGTTTCCGTGGAGGCGTCCTCGCTGAGGTCGTACCGGGCCAGTTCCTGGCCGTCGGCCTGGTTGACCACGCGGATGAAGGCGTTGGAGACCTGGCCGAAGGTCTGGCCGCGCTCGTCCGCCATGTGGATGGAGACGGGGAAGATGATCTTCTCGCAGTGGAGCGGGACCCTGGCGAGGTCCACCAGGAGCGACTCGTCGTCGCCGTCGCCCTCACCGGTGAGGTTGTCGCCGGTGTGCTCCACCGAGCCGTCGGGGCTCTTCAGCTGGTTGTAGAACACGAACCACTCGTCGCCCAGCACCCGGTTGCCGGCGCCGCACAGCAGCGCGCTGGCGTCCAGGTCGAAGGGGGCACCGGTGGTGGAGCGCGCGTCCCAGCCGAGCCCGATCATGACGTTGGTGAGGTTCGGTGCGGCCTTGGAGAGGGAGACATTGCCCCCCTTGGCGAGCGTGACGCCCATGCTGGTCCTCCCCTGGTGGTGCTTCCCTGGTTCTCCTGCGCGTCCGGCGCCGCCCGTAAACGGTGCGGCGCCGGACACCGAGGGTGCCGTTACGCTGCCGGGATCAGACGTTGACTCCGAAGTCCTGCGCGATGCCGCGCAGCCCGGAGGCGTAGCCCTGGCCGATGGCGCGGAACTTCCACTCCGTGCCGTGGCGGTACAGCTCGCCGAAGACCATGGCGGTCTCGGTGGAGGCGTCCTCGCTCAGGTCGTAGCGGGCGATCTCGGCCCCGCCGGCCTGGTTGACGACGCGGATGAAGGCGTTGCGGACCTGGCCGAAGGACTGCTGACGGTTCTCGGCGTCGTAGATCGACACCGGGAACACGATCTTGTCGACGTCGGCCGGGACGCCGGCCAGGTCGACCTTGATCTGCTCGTCGTCGCCCTCGCCCTCACCGGTGAGGTTGTCACCGGTGTGCTCCACCGAGCCGTCGGGGCTCTTGAGGTTGTTGAAGAAGACGAAGTGCTGGTCGCTGATGACCTTGCCGGAGTTGTTCAGCAGCAGCGCGCTCGCGTCGAGGTCGAAGTCGGTACCGGTCGTGGTCCGAACGTCCCACCCCAGACCGATGATGACCGCGGTCAGGCCCGGGGCCTCCTTCGTCAGCGATACGTTGCCGCCCTTGCTGAGGCTGACTCCCACGGGTCCTCCATGTGGTGTTCAGGGGCGGGGAGCCCCGTCGTGCTTCGGATATGGGATCAACGTGCCGATCCTAGTGACGGGTTCCCGCCCGCCGCGCAGCCTGGGCCGGGGAAACCCGGGTGTCGGCCCGCGTGGCTCACAGAGTGTCGAGCGCCTTCACGTAGTCGCCGAGGTCGCGGGCGTCCGGCAGGCCGTTGACCACGGTCCACCGCACGACGCCCTCCTTGTCGATGATGAAGGTGCCCCGGACGGCGCAGCCCTTGTCCTCGTCGAAGACGCCGTAGGCGCGCGAGACGTTGCCGTGCGGCCAGAAGTCGCTCAGCAGCGGGTACTCCAGGCCCTCCTGCTCGGCGAAGACGCGCAGGGTGTGGATGGAGTCGTTGGAGACGGCGAGCAGCTGGGTGTCGCGGTCCGTGAACTTCGGCAGGTTGTCCCGCAGCTCGCACAGCTCGCCGGTGCACACGCCGGTGAAGGCGAAGGGGTAGAAGAGCAGGACCACGTTCTTCTCGCCGCGGAAGTCCGAGAGCCTCACGCTCCGGCCGTGGTTGTCCTTGAGCTCGAAGTCGGGTGCCTTGTCGCCGACCTGGATCGCCATCGTCGCGCATCCCTTCGGGGGCTGTTCGGGTGGAAGTGACGCATGAGCGCGCACCGGCGCTCGGGTCCACCCTACGCAGCGGTCACCGAGGGGTTCACGGCGGCCGGGCCGGGCCAAAAGGGGCCCGGCCCGGCCGGCGGTCGGCTCAGACGGTCACTTCTTGGACTTGGCGGCCTTCGGCGTCGCCAGGCGCGAGCCGCTCCAGTCCTTGCCGACGCTGACGCTCTTCGACGCCGTCAGACCGGCGGTCGTCGCGGCTTCCGAGATGTCACTCGGTTCCACATACCCGTCACGGCCGGTCTTCGGCGTGAAGAGCAGGACGGCGCCGCCTTCCTCGATGTACGTGGTGGCATCCACCAG
The DNA here is from genome assembly GCF_964272715.1 of Streptomyces sp. SudanB182_2057. Taxonomy (NCBI): domain Bacteria; kingdom Bacillati; phylum Actinomycetota; class Actinomycetes; order Kitasatosporales; family Streptomycetaceae; genus Streptomyces; species Streptomyces sp. SudanB182_2057. The sequence continues at coordinate 5,744,093 of NZ_OZ186798.1, read as the reverse complement.
CGCATCCGTCAGGTCACCGTCGTCGTCACGGAACCACAGCACGACGGCGTCGGCCACGTCGTCGTAGTCCTCGTCCACGAGGTCAGTCCCGGTGAATTCCTCGATGGCCTCGCGGAGCTCCTGATCGACGTCGTCGTCGTAGCCGATCTCCTGGACCACCTGCCCGGGCTGGAACCCCAGCCTGGCGGCAGGGTTCGTCCGCTCCTCCGCGTGGTCCGCGGTCGCGCTCACGGGTTGCCTCCTGATCATGTCTTTGTTGAGTATCTCAGCCACGCGCGTGCGCGAAGCATTGGCCGTAGTCCACACGGGCGGGGCGGATCGCGCAAGTACCCGGCCGTCGGGACCGTCGAAACGGTGACGATCCCGGCCGTGTCGCCGTAACTCCTGGCACCGTATCGCGCTTTTTCCTCCCCCACATCACGCCGAAGTGCCCGGTTTGCACCCTTCGGAATCATCCTGGGTTACGTCACTCGAACAATTTTGCCAAGCACGTCACACCCCGGGCGTATCGTTGCGTTTTGACCGGTGGTGCGCCGGCGGAGACGACCTTGGAGATGACGTACGCGTTCCCCAGGTACACGATGGGGAACGGTGCAGGCAGCCGTTAACGAGAACTGGCCCTCCGACAGGTAAGGAACAGCGTGGCTTCCGGACCCGATCGCAATCCGATCATCATTGGCGGCCTTCCGAGCCAGGTCCCCGACTTCGATCCCGAAGAGACTCAGGAATGGCTCGACTCCCTGGACGCCGCCGTCGACGAGCGCGGCCGGGAGCGGGCCCGCTATCTCATGCTGCGCCTGATCGAGCGGGCCCGCGAGAGGCGCGTGGCCGTGCCCGAGATGCGCAGCACGGACTACGTCAACACGATCCCCACCAAGAGCGAGCCGTTCTTCCCGGGCAACGAGGAGATCGAGCGCAGGATCCTGAACGCCACCCGCTGGAACGCGGCCGTCATGGTCTCCCGCGCCCAGCGCCCGGGCATCGGCGTCGGCGGCCACATCGCCACCTTCGCCTCCTCGGCCTCGCTCTACGACGTCGGCTTCAACCACTTCTTCCGGGGCAAGGACGAGGGTGACGGCGGTGACCAGGTCTTCTTCCAGGGCCACGCCTCCCCCGGCATCTACGCCCGCGCGTACCTGCTCGACCGGCTCACCGCCACACAGCTCGACGGCTTCCGCCAGGAGAAGTCGAAGTACCCGGACGGCCTGTCCAGCTACCCGCACCCGCGCTCGATGCCGGACTTCTGGGAGTTCCCGACGGTCTCCATGGGCCTCGGCCCGCTCTCGGCGATCTACCAGGCCCGGATGAACCGCTACATGCAGGCGCGCGGCATCGCCGACACCTCGCGCTCGCACGTGTGGGCGTTCCTCGGCGACGGCGAGATGGACGAGCCGGAGTCGCTCGGCCAGCTCACCCTGGCCGCCCGGGAGGGCCTGGACAACCTGACCTTCGTGGTCAACTGCAACCTCCAGCGCCTCGACGGCCCGGTGCGCGGCAACGGCAAGATCATCCAGGAGCTGGAGTCGGTCTTCCGGGGCGCCGGCTGGAACGTGATCAAGCTGATCTGGGACCGCTCCTGGGACCCGCTGCTCGCGCAGGACCGGGACGGCATCCTCGTCAACAAGATGAACACGACCCCGGACGGCCAGTTCCAGACGTACGCCACCGAGTCCGGGGCCTACATCCGCGAGCACTTCTTCGGCGACGACCACCGGCTGCGCGCGATGGTCGAGAACATGACCGACGACCAGATCCTGCACCTGGGCCGCGGCGGACACGACCACCGCAAGATCTACGCCGCGTTCAAAGCGGCCAAGGAGCACAAGGGCCAGCCGACGGTCATCCTGGCCAAGACGGTCAAGGGCTGGACGCTGGGCCCGAACTTCGAGGGCCGCAACGCCACGCACCAGATGAAGAAGCTGACGGTCGACGACCTCAAGCGCTTCCGGGACCGGCTGCACCTGCCGATCTCCGACCAGGAGCTGGAGTCCGGCCCGCCGCCGTACTACCACCCGGGCCGGGACTCGGAGGAGATCCAGTACATGCACGACCGCCGCCGGTCGCTCGGCGGTTACGTCCCGACGCGCGTCGTGCGCTCGGAGCCGCTCGCCCTGCCCGACGACAAGGCGTACGCGACCGTGAAGAAGGGTACGGGCCAGCAGTCCATCGCGACGACCATGGCCTTCGTCCGGCTCCTGAAGGACCTCATGCGGGACAAGGAGATCGGCAGGCGGTTCGTGCTGATCGCGCCGGACGAGTACCGCACGTTCGGCATGGACTCCTTCTTCCCGAGCGCGAAGATCTACAACCCGCTCGGCCAGCAGTACGAGTCGGTGGACCGCGAGCTGCTGCTGGCGTACAAGGAGTCGCCGACCGGCCAGATGCTGCACGACGGCATCTCCGAGGCGGGCTGCACGGCCTCGCTGATGGCCGCGGGCTCGGCGTACGCCACGCACGGCGAGCCGCTGATCCCGGTGTACGTCTTCTACTCGATGTTCGGTTTCCAGCGCACCGGCGATCAGTTCTGGCAGATGGCCGACCAGCTCGCGCGCGGATTCGTCCTGGGCGCGACCGCCGGCCGTACGACCCTGACCGGCGAGGGCCTCCAGCACGCGGACGGCCACTCCCAGCTGCTGGCCTCCACCAACCCGGCGTGCGTGGCCTACGACCCGGCGTACGCCTACGAGATCGCGCACATCGTCCAGGACGGCCTGCGCCGGATGTACGGCGGCTCGCCCGAGCACCCGCACGGCGAGGACGTCTTCTACTACCTCACCGTCTACAACGAGCCCATCCGGCACCCGGCCGAGCCGCCGAACGTGGACGTCGAGGGCATCGTCAAGGGCATCCACAGGATCGCCGAGGGCGCGGCGGGCTCGATCCCGGCGCAGATCATGGCGTCGGGCGTGGCGGTCCCGTGGGCGCTGGAGGCGCAGAGGATCCTCGCCGAGGACTGGAACGTCAAGGCGGACGTGTGGTCGGCGACCTCCTGGAACGAGCTGCGCCGCGAGGCCGTGGACTGCGAGCGGCACAACCTGCTGCATCCGGAGGAGGAGCAGCGGGTGCCGTTCGTGACCCGCAAGCTCGGCGGCGCGGAAGGTCCGTTCGTGGCCGTGTCCGACTGGATGCGATCGGTTCCGGACCAGATCGCGCGCTGGGTGCCCGGGCCGTACCAGTCCCTGGGCGCCGACGGGTTCGGCTTCGCCGACACCCGGGGCGCCGCGCGCCGCTTCTTCCACATCGACGCCCAGTCGATCGTGGTGGCGGTGCTGACGGAGCTGGCGCGGGAGGGGAAGGTCGACCGGTCCGTACTGAAGCAGGCCATCGACCGGTATCAGCTGCTGGACGTGTCGGCGGCGGATCCGGGGGCGGCCGGGGGCGACGCGTAGCCGTTGCGCTTGGCTTTGGCCGACCCAACAAGGGGGCGAGGGGCGTTGTGCGTGTGCCGGCCGGTGGTCGGCTGGTCGCGCAGTTCCCCGCGCCCCTGTCGGGGCGCTGCACTTACGGTTTCTTTACGATTGCGCCATGGAACAGCTGTCCGCGCAGGCGCGGTGGGAGCGGTTCACCGAGCGGCCGTTGCTGGGGCTCGCGGTGGTCTTCGGGGTCGCTTACGCGGTGCCCATCGTGGAACCCTCCGCCGGGCGGCTCCTGACGGCCGTGTGCACGGGGGTCGAGTGGGTGGTGTGGGGGGCGTTCGCCCTGGACTACCTGGTCCGGCTGGCGCTCGCCCCGCACCGGAAGCGGTTCGTACGACGGCACTGGCTCGACCTGTGCGCGGTGGTCCTGCCGCTGCTGCAACCGCTGCGGCTGCTGCGGCTGGTGTCGACGCTGCTGCTGGTGGGCCGGCGGGCGCGGATGGCTCCGCAGATCCGGCTGACCACATATGTCGTCGGGGCCGTGATCGGCCTGCTGATGTTCGGCTCGCTGGCCGTGCTGTCCGTGGAACGCGAGTCACCGCACGGGAACATCCGGACGCTGGGTGACGCGGTGTGGTGGTCGTTCACGACCATGACGACCGTGGGGTACGGCGACCACGCGCCGACGACGGGTCTGGGGCGGATGATCGCGGTCGGGCTGATGCTGTCCGGGATCGCCCTGCTCGGTGTCGTCACCGCGAACATCGCCGCCTGGTTCATCTCGCGGTTCGAGAAGGACGACGTGGAGGAGCGGCGGCAGACGGAGGCCATCGCCGCGCTGGCCGAGGAGGTGCGGTCGCTGCGCGCCGAGGTGGCGCGGCTGTCGGAGACCCGGAGGGACGCGGAGAGCTGCGCGGTCGGCAACAGCCCCTCCGCGCCCGGCAACGGGCCGCGGGCCTCCTAGAAGAGGCCGTTCCCCCAGGCCGCCGCGCCCGCGAGGGCCATGGCGGCGAGCAGGGTGTCGATGGCGCCCAGGACCAGGGCCACCAGCGCCGGTACGTTGCGTTCGCCGGACCACCTGCGGCCCATGGACTGCCAGCCGCAGAAGATCGCGACGGGACCGAGGACGATCCCCAGCGCGAAGAAGCCGGCCACCGCGCAGATGGTGCCGATGATCCCGAGCGTCGCGCGGTCCGGCCCGGTGTGTGACCACGTCCGGCCACGCGACCGGGGGTACCCGCGTGTTCCGTGCCCGAAGCCTGCCATCATCAACTCCCTGAGTCACCTGGACAGTTCGGCTTCACGGTGCGAGTACCCCGGTTGCGCCGGAGCAGACCGGGCGCGCTGTCCCCCTCCGACAGCGCGCGCCGCGGCCCCGTGGTCCTCCCATGTCCTGCGGAGGAGTTGACCCACTGTGACCTGCGGCGCGCGCCGGGAGCCAGCGATCTTGAGCGGAGTCACCCTGATAGGCGAACTCCGCCGGGAGGGGCCGTCAGATGTGGCCCACGCCCGCGCCCGCCTCCGCGTTCGCGCCCCGCTTGGTGAGCAGCGCGACGAGGACGGCGACCGCGGCCACGCCCGCCGCCACGAGGGAGGCGAGGCTCATGCCGTCGATGAAGGTGTGGTGGGCCACCTCGGTGATCTTCTCGGCTATGGGTGCCGGGGTGTCCTTGGTCACCGGCGCGACGCCCTGCTGGACCGCCTCGGCCGCCTGGTGCAGCTGCTGCGGGGGCAGCTTCGGCAGCCCGGCGTCCGCCCAGTTGTCGCCGAGGGTGCTGTCGACCTTGGAGGCCATCACCGCGCCCAGCACCGCCGTGCCGAGGCTGCCGCCGATCTGCATGGCCGCCTGCTGGAGACCGCCCGCGACACCGGACAGCTCCATCGGGGCGTTGCCCACGATGACCTCCGTGGCGCCGACCATGACCGGGGCCAGGCCGAGGCCGAGCAGGGCGAACCAGACGGACATCAGGCCGCTGCCGGTGCCCTCGTCCAGCGTGGACATGCCGTACATGGCGATCGCGGTGACGGCCATGCCGCCCGCCAGCGGGATCCGCGGGCCGGCCTTGGTGATGAGGGCACCGGCCAGCGGGGAGCCGACGATCATCATGCCGGTCAGCGGCAGCAGGTGCAGGCCCGCGTCGATCGGGCTCATGCCGTGGACGTTCTGCAGATAGAAGGTGACGAAGAACAGGCCGCCCATGAACGCGATGGCCATCAGCACCATCAGGACGACACCCGCGGACAGCGCGACCGAGCGGAACAGCGCCAGCGGGATCAGCGGCTCCTTCACCCGCTTCTCCCAGAGGGCGAACAGGGCGAAGCCGGCCACCGAGGCGATGAGGAACAGCCAGGTCTTGCCGTCGCCCCAGCCCCAGGCCGGGGCCTTGATGAGGGCCCAGACCAGGCAGAACATCGCGCCCGAGAGCAGGCCGATGCCGAGCAGGTCGAAGGAGCGCGGCGCGTTCTGGGCGCGGTGGTCGAGCAGGATCAGCAGGCCCAGCAGCAGGGCGAGGGCGCCGACCGGCACGTTGATGAAGAACACCGACTGCCAGTTGACGTGCTCGACGAGGACACCGCCGAGGATCGGGCCGCCGGCGGTGGAGGCGCCGATGACCATGCCCCAGATGCCGATCGCCATGTTGAGCTTCTCGGCCGGGAAGGTCGCCCGCAGCAGGCCGAGCGCGGCCGGCATCAGCAGCGCGCCGAACAGGCCCTGGAAGACACGGAAGGTGACGACCGCGGCGATGCTGTCGGACAGTCCGATGGCACCGGAGGCGACGGCGAAGCCGGTGACGCCTATCAGGAACGTCTGCCGGTGGCCGAAGCGGTCGCCGAGCTTGCCGGCGGTGATCAGGGAGACCGCGAGCGCCAGGAAGTAGGCGTTGGTGATCCACTGCAGCTGCGCCCAGCTGGCGTGCAGATCCTTGCCGATGGCCGGGTTGGCGATGGCCACGATGGTGCCGTCGAGGGCCACCATCATGACCCCTACGGCGACGGTGATCAGCGTGAGCCACGGGTGGCCGCGCAGGCCCGAGGCCGACTGCGGCCCGGACGGGGCTGCCGGCGCTTCGTCCCCCGGCCCCGTCGCGTCGATGGTGGTCTGACTAGTCATACACTCAGGTTAGTGACAGCCGCTGACAGTTGACAAACCAATTCACTAGTCGGTTACTGACACGAAAAACGGAGGTCAAGACAGGGCCGGACGGGCGTCCGCCCCCGTTCGCTCGTTCACAGGAGAGTGGCCATGGAGACGCTGCGCGAACGCAAGAAGCGGCGTACACGGGAATCGCTGCTGCGGGCCGCTCTCGAACTGTTCACCACGCAGGGCTACGAGCGCACGACCGTCGACGAGATCGCCGAGGCCGTCGACGTCTCGCAACGCACCTTCTTCCGTTACTTCGCGGGCAAGGAGGACGTGGCCTTCGCGGTCCAGGACATGGCGGAGGCGGCGTTCGTGGGGGCCGTACGGGCGCGCCCGCCGCACGAGGCACCGATGCGGGCCCTGCGCCAGGCGTTCCTGGAGAGCTGGGACGAGTTGCAGGAGACCGTCGAGGCGGTCGTGCCGGTCGAACTGCACCTGCGCATGTACCGCACGATCGAGGCCGAGCCCGCGCTGTTCGCCGCCCGGCTGCGCCGACTGGCCGCGACGGAGGAGGCCCTCGCCCGGGTGCTGGCCGAGCGGGAGGGCGTCGACGTGGACGCCGACCCCCGGCCCCGGCTGGCGGTGGCCGTGTTCGGCGGGGTGATGCGCGTCACCGAGCGGCAGTGGTGCACGAGCGAGGACTCCGGGGCCGAACTGATCCGGACGCTCACCACGTCGTACCTCGATCAGGTGGGTTCGGCGCTGACCGGAAACTGGCGGACCACCTGAGATCGTTGGCAGAACGCCGACTCCCTCACCGCCGCCCGCCGAAACGTGATCCCCGCCACTCGGTTACCCCGAGACCCGCTCGCTCTCCTAGTGTGTCCTCCCAGTGACTTCTTTCGACACCTCCCCGCAGCTCAGCATCTGGCGCGCCCTGCTCGCGCTGGCCGTGGTGTTCGTGATGCTCGCGACCACCGGCTGGACCGCCCTGCGCACCCACCGGGAGTCGTCCGCGCTCGCGGCCTCGCTCGCCGAGTGGCGCCACGGTCACCTGCACGGCCTGCGCCTTCCGGACCCCGACGCCGCCCCGGCCCGGCTCGCCCGCTTCTTCGGCTCGCTCACCCCCGGCGACCGCGACCGGCTGGCCCGCCGCTACCCGCTCGCGGTCGGCAACATGAACGGCGCGCCGGTCTCCCTGCGCTACCGGGCCAACCACCTCGCGCTGGAACGGGCCCGCGAGACCGAGCGCGCCCGCATGCACGACAACCGGCTCAGCGCGGCGGGCCAGCAGGACGCGGGCCGGCGGATGCACCGCTACGCATCCCTGCTGAGCGACGGCCGGCAGATCCTGGCCTTCGACCCCGCGGGCCCGGGCCGGATCGCCGAGGTGTTCGGCGACCTCGCCGCGGCCCGGCGGATCTCGGTCGTCGTCCCCGGCGTCGACACCGACCTGCTCACCTTCCAGCGCACCAGCCGCCCCTACAGCGCCCCGGTCGGCATGGCCAAGGCGCTCTACGCGGCCGAGCGGGCGGCGCGCCCCTCGACCCGTACGGCGGTGATCGCCTGGGCCGACTACACCTCCCCCGACGGGCTCGGGGTGGAGGCGGCCACCGGACTGCGCGCCGAGGAGGGCGCCGTACGGCTGAACGCGCTGCTGCGGGCGCTGCCCGGCCGGTCGCCGGTGTCGATGTTCTGCCACAGCTACGGCTCGGTGCTCTGCGGGGTGGCCGCGCGCGACATGCCCCGCCGGGTCGCCGACCTGGCGGTGGCCGCGAGTCCCGGCATGCGCGCCGGCAGCGCCGCCGGCCTCGGCACGACGGCCCGGGTGTGGGCCATGCGGGACGCCAGCGACTGGGTGCGCGACGTGCCCTATCTGGAGCTGGGCGGCCTCGGGCACGGCGCCGACCCGGTGTCCTCGGGGTTCGGCGCGCGGGTGCTGTCGGCCCGGGACGCCGAGGGCCACAGCGGTTACTTCGAGCCCGGCACGGACAGCCTGCGCAATCTCGCCGGTATCGGGGTGGGCGCGTACGGCGAGGTGACGTGCGCACAGGAGGACGATGCGTGCCGGTCCGGTCTGTCCGGCACGCCGACGGCCCAACGCGCGTAGAAACAGCAGGAAGTGCGGTCTGCGCGGGTGGCGACGGAGGGACACGTGCCGCATACGATGAGCCGCATGGGTGACGTACTGGCGGGATTTCATGCCGTCTGGGAGTTCGAGTCCGACTCCGTGCTCATCCGCTACGAACGGGGGATTCGAACACCGAAGCTGTTCCAGGCGCTGGGCGAGCGGCGGATCCCGCTGGCCGCGGTCGAGGGCGTGACCCTCGCCCCGGGGCGGCGCGGGACGGTCGTCCTGCGCCTGCGGCCGCGTCCCGGCGCCGATCCGCTGATGGAGGCGGCCGACGGGCAGCTGAAGGAGGGCTCCGACCCGTACCGGCTGGTGCTGCCGGCCGAGCGGGAGACCCTCGCCGAGTACTACGCCGACGAGCTGAAGGGGCTGCTCACCGAGTCCGGCCCCGCCGACCGGCACCTGGTCGCGGCACCCGAGGCGCCCCTCCAGTTCAAGGCCTACGACGGCAAGGCGTCCTTCGACGGGACGTCCGTGCAGTTCCGCTGGTCCTGGACGGGGGCGTCCTCGACGAAGTGGAAGGCCGGCGACCAGAGCTTCGCGGTGGCCGAGCTGAGCGGGGTGGAGTGGCGCTCGCCGGAGGTCTTCGAGGGCCATCTGCGGCTGGTCCGGCGGTCTCCCGGCCCGGCGCCCGCGCAGCCCGACCAGGACCCGGCGGCCGTCGTCTTCGGGCTGGGCTACGGCCCGGTGCACGAGTCGCTGCCGTTCGCCGCGGCGGTCCTGGCCGCCGTGCGCACCCGGGGGCCGGTACCCGCGCTCCCGGCCCCGTCCCGGCGCGACCCCGCCGACATCGCCGAACGCATCCGCCACCTCGGCGAACTCCACCAGGCCGGCCTGGTCACCGACGAGGAGTTCTCCGCCAAGAAGGCGGAACTACTCGCCGAACTGTGACCACCCGCCCGACTCCCTGGCCCGGGCGGCCGGGCGCGCCGACCAATCGGCCCCGGCGGGCGGCCGGGCACACCGGGCGACCGAACCCACCGGACGGCAGGGCGCGCCTGACTGCCGGGCGCGCCGGACGGCAGGGCAGTCGGCCCCGCCGGACAGCCGGGCACGCCGGACAGCCGGGCATCCGGGCACATCAGGGCGGTAGCCCCGCCGGGCGGTCGGCCCGCCGGACAACCAGCCCCGCCGGGCAGTCGGCCCCGGCGGACAGCCGGCCCGCCGGGCAGTCGGCCCCGCCAGAAAGCCAAGCCCGCCTGGTAGTCGCCACCGCCGAACGGCCGGGCACACCGGGCGGCCGGGCACACTAGGGCGGCAGCCCCGGCGGACAGTCGGCACGTCGGGCGGGCGGCCCCGCCGGGCGATCGGCTCCGCCGAACGGCCGAGCACACCAGACGGCCGAACCCGGCGGACAGCCAGCACGCCGGGCGGTCAGCCCGCCGGGCAACCAGCCCAGCCGGGCAGTCGGCCCCGCCGAACGGCCGAGCACACGGGGCGACCGGGCGCGCCGGGCGGCCGGGCATGCCGGACAGCCAGGCCCGCCGAGCAGCCGGGCACATCAGGGCGGCAGCCCCGCCGGGCGGTCGGCCCCTCCGGCGGGCAGCCGGCCCGCCGGGCAGTCGGCTCCGCCGAACGGCCGAGTACACCGGGCGGCCGGGCGCACCGAGGCGGCAGTGCCGACGGGTGGGGGTCCCGGGGTGTGGGGCTTACTCGCGGCCCGCCGAGGCGAAGCGCATGTCCGGGTAGCGGTCGCCGGAGACCTGGGCGGCGATGGGCTCCAGGGCGGCGAGTTCGTCCTCGGTGAGGGTGATGCGGGTCGCCGCCACGTTCTCCTCCACCCGGCCCGGCTTGCGGGTGCCCGGGATCGGCACCACGGTCAGGTCCGCGACCGACGCCCGCTGCTGCGCCCAGGCCAGGGCGATCTGGCCGAGCGTGGCGCCGCGGGCCTCGGCGATCGCCCGGATGGGCTCCAGCAGGGCCGCGTTGGCCGCCGCGTTGGCGCCGGTGAAGCGGGGGTGCTGGCGGCGGAAGTCCTCGGCCGTCAGGTCCTGCTCGGCGTTGGTGAAGGAGCCGGTGAGGAAACCGCGGCCGAGCGGCGAGTAGGGCACCAGGGCCACGCCCAGGTCCCGCGCGGCCGGTACGACCCTGGCCTCGATGTCCCGGCTGAACAGCGACCACTCCGACTGCACGGCCGCGATCGGGTGCACGGCGTACGCGGCGCGCAGCTCGTCCGCGGTGACCTCGCTGAGCCCGAGGTGCTTGACCTTGCCCTCGCGGACCAGCTCCGCCATCGTGCCGACGGTCTCCTCGATGGGCACGTTCACGTCGCGGCGGTGCATGTAGTAAAGGTCGATCACGTCGACGTCCAGCCGCTTCAGGCTGGCCTCGACCGCCTCGCGGATGTAGGGCGCGTCGTTGCGGATGACGCGCTTGGTCGGGTCGTCCGGCGGGATGAACAGGGCGAACTTGGTGGCGATGACCACCTCGTCCCGGTGCGCCTTGAAGAACGGCGCGAGGAACCGCTCGTTCTCCCCGGCACCGTAGGCGTCCGCCGTGTCGTACAGCGTGACGCCCAGCTCCAGCGCCCGGTCCAGCGCGGCACGGGCCTGCCCGGCGTCCGTCGGGCCGTAGGCGAAGCTCATGCCCATGCAGCCCAGGCCCTGCACGCCGACCTCCGGCCCGTCCGTGCCGAGCCGTACCGTCGGAATCCTGGCGTCGGTCATCGAGTGGTCCCCTCCGTGGCGTAAAAACTGATCTTGCGGTCGAGTACGGCGAGCGTGTCGCGCAGTTCGGCGATCCGGTTCAGGACGTCCCGGCGGGTCGACTCCAGCAGCTCCCGCCGCTCCGTGTACGTGCCCTCGCCCTCCCGGACCAGCTCCGCGTACCGGACCATGTCCGCCACCGGCATGCCGGTCAGCCGGAGCTTGGTCACGAAGTCCAGCCAGTCCAGGTCGCGGTTGCGGTAGCGGCGCTGGCCGGTGTGCGAGCGGTCGACGTGCGGCATCAGCCCGATCCGCTCGTACCAGCGCAGGGTGTGCGCGGTCAGACCGGTGAACGCGACGACCTCGCTGATCGTGTAGCGGTCCTGGCCGTCGGGGCGGGGGTGGCGCCGGGGAGGGGCGGAGCAGATGTCGGCGGGGGCGGCTTGCCCGGTGGCCGCTGGCGTGGTCTGCATCACCGTCATGCCTCCACGCTATGGCGTTGGAGTGCACTCCAAGCAAGCCGGTCCGGTAAGAAATCCCCAGGACCGGGCCCGGTGGCGGTGGTTAGCCTGCGCCCCATGAGTCTCGTACGACGGGCCCGGCCCGAGGATGCCGGGGAAGTGCTGCGGCTGCGCCAGATCATGATCGATTCGCTGTGGGCCGACGGGGGCGACGAAGCGGACGGCTGGCAGAGCGAGTCGCTGCCGGAACTGCGCGAGCGGCTCGCCGGGGACGGGGACTTCGCCGCGTTCGTGGTGGACCACCCCGGCTGGCCGGGGGCGCTGGCCGCGCTGGTGGCGGGGACCGTGGAGTACCGCATAGGCAAGCCCGGCAACCCGCGGGGCCGGGTCGGGTACGTCTTCAGCGTGGCGACCGACCCGGACGCCCGCAGGCGGGGCTACGCGCGCGCGTGCATGGAGGAGCTGCTGGCCTGGTTCCGGGCGCGCGGCGCCGGACACGTGCTGCTGAACGCCTCGCCGGAGGCCGAGCCGCTGTACACCGCCCTGGGCTTCACGCGGGATTCCGACCCGTCGATGCGGCTGTCGCTGTGAGCCGCATAGGCTCGGACGCATGTCGTTGCAGAGCCTGGCGCTGATCGAGAACTGGCCCGTCCCCACCGCCGCGGCGGGTGTCGTACGAGCCGACGGGACCGTCCTCGGGACGCACGGTCCCGTCGGGCACCGCTTCCCGCTGGCGTCCGTCACCAAGCCGCTGGCGGCCTACGCGGCGCTCGTCGCCTACGAGGAGGGCGCGATCGAGCTGGACGAGCCGGCCGGTCCGCCCGGGGCGACGGTCCGTCACCTCCTCGCGCACACCTCGGGCCTGGCCTTCGACGAGCACCGGGTGACGGCCCCGCCCGGGGACCGGCGGCTGTACTCCAACGCCGGGTTCGAGCAGCTCGGGGACCACATCGCCAAGGCCACGGACATCCCGTTCGCGGAGTACCTGCGCCAGGCCGTGCTGGAGCCGCTGGGCATGACGGCCACGTCGCTGGAGGGCTCGCCGGCGAAGGACGGGGTGTCGACGGTCGAGGACCTGCTGCGGTTCGCGGCGGAGGTGCAGGCGCCCCGGCTGCTGGACCCGCGGACGGTGGCGGCGGCGATGACCGTGCAGTACCCGGGGACCAAGGGCGTCCTGCCCGGGTACGGGCACCAGAACCCGAACGACTGGGGCCTGGGCTTCGAGATCCGCGACGGCAAGTCCCCGCACTGGACGGGCGCCTCGTCCTCGCCGCGTACCTTCGGGCACTTCGGGCAGTCCGGCACGTTCCTGTGGATCGACCCGGACGCCGGGGCCGCCGGGGTCGCCCTGACCGACCGCGCGTTCGGCCCCTGGGCGATCGAGGCGTGGCCGGCCCTCACGGACGCGGTCCTCGCGGAACTGCGCCGCTGACGGGGCCGTGACCTCCGGGGGCCGCCGCCGCTACGGCGCCAGCTCCCACAGCAGCAGGTCCGCCGGGGCCGACGCCAGCGCCCGCAGCCCCTCGGCGCCGGTGATCCGGGCCGCGTCGCCGGGGCCCAGTTCGGTCCCGGCCAGCCGGACCGCGCCGCGCACCACATGGACGTACACCTGCGGCGCGTCCGGCACCGCCGTCCGCTCCCCGGCCCCCAGCCGCCGTACGTGCAGCACCGCGCCCGCGGCCGGGACCTCGTACCTGACCGGGCCGTCGGCGGCCGGGACGAGGGTGTAGGACGGGGTGCCGCCGGGCTCGCGGGGGGTCAGCCACATCTGGAGGAAGGTCAGCGGGGCCGGGCCGTCGTTGCGTTCCACGTGCCGCACGCCCGCCGCCGCGCTCAGGTGCTGCACGTCCCCGGGGCCGACCCGGGTCTCGTGCCCGGTGGAGTCGCGGTGGGTCAGCTCGCCCTCGACGACCCAGGTGACGATCTCGGTGTGGCTGTGCGGATGCTCGTCGAAACCGGCACCGGGGGCGAGCCGCTCCTCGTTGCAGGCGATCAGCGCGCCGAACCGCAGGTTGTCGGGGTCGTAGTGCGGCCCGAAGGAGAAGGCGTGCCGGGTGTCGATCCCGGCCTCGGGGTCCCCGCCGCGATAGCGCTCACCGGCGCGCCGTACGTCCGTCATCACGGCCCCCACGGTAGCCCGGCGGTCCGGCCGCGGCCCTCGCCGGCCACCGGCCGGGCCGTCCGTCACCGCCCCCCGGCGGCACGGGGTCCCGTCCGGATAAGGCAGTCTTGTCCCCGTGCCCGAACCCGAATCCCACCACGGTGACCCCGCAGCCCGTCACGTCCATCCGCACGCCGCGACCCTGAAGCGGCTGGAGAAGTCCTCCGGGAGTCTCGCCGCGCAGGCCATCGCGCGCATGGACGAGACCCTGCCGTGGTACCGGGCCATGCCCCCGGAGAACCGTTCCTGGATCGGGCTCGTCGCCCAGGCGGGCATCGCGGCCTTCACCGAGTGGTTCCGGCGCCCGGACGCCCCCCAGGCGATCTCCACCGACGTCTTCGGCACGGCGCCCCGGGAGCTGACCCGGGCCATCACGCTGCGGCAGACCGTGGAGATGGTGCGCACCACCATCGAGGTGATGGAGTCCGCCATCGACGAGGTGGCCGCCCCGGGCGACGAGAGCGTGCTGCGCGAGGCGCTGCTGGTGTACGCCCGGGAGATCGCCTTCGCCACCGCCCAGGTCTACGCCCAGGCCGCCGAGGCACGCGGTGCCTGGGACGCGCGGCTGGAGTCGCTGGTGGTGAACGCCGTGCTGAGCGGGGAGGCCGACGAGGGCGCCGTCAGCCGGGCCGCCGCGCTCGGCTGGAACTCGCCGGAACACGTGTGCGTGGTGCTCGGCACCGCGCCCGACGGGGACAGCGAGCTGACCGTGGAGGCCATCCGGCGGGCCGCCCGGCACGCCAAGCTCCAGGTGCTGACCGGGGTGCTCGGCGACCGGCTGGTGGTCATCGCGGGCGGCAGCGACAACCCGCTGGCCGTCGCCCGCTCGCTGATCGGGCCGTTCGCCGCCGGGCCGGTCGTCGCGGGCCCCGTCGTGCCCGATCTGCTGGCCGCCACCCGGTCCGCGCAGGCCGCCGCCGCCGGGCTGAAGGCGTGCATCGCCTGGCCGGACGCGCCGCGCCCCGTGCTCGCCGACGATCTGCTCCCGGAGCGCGCCATGGCGGGCGACCCGAGCGCCCGCGAGCAACTGGTGGAGGAGATCTACAGACCGCTGGAGGAGGCGGGCTCGGCGCTGCTGGAAACGCTGAGTGTCTACCTGGAGCAGGCCAGCAGTCTCGAAGGCGCGGCGAGAATGCTCTTCGTTCACCCGAACACCGTGCGCTACCGGCTCCGACGTGTGACTGACGTCACCGGCTGGTCCCCCTCGGATGTAAGATCCGCGTTCACACTGCGGATCGCGCTCATCCTGGGGCGTCTGGCCGATGCTGAACCCCAGACATAAGGTTTTGTCGGGGCTCCACAAAAGCCCTACGTGTTCTTCGTCCCTGTCCCCACGGGCGGCCCCCGCCCACCCCAAGAGAGAGTGTGAGAGTGCTCGTACTCGTCGCTCCCGGCCAGGGCGCCCAGACGCCCGGCTTCCTGACCCCCTGGCTCGACCTGCCCGGTGCCGCGGACCGCGTCGCCGCCTGGTCGGACGCCATCGGACTGGACCTCGTCCACTACGGCACCCAGGCCGACGCCGACGCCATCCGCGACACCGCCGTGGCGCAGCCGCTGCTGGTCGCCGCCGGGCTGCTGTCCGCCGCGGCACTGGGTGACATCTCCGAGATCGCGCCGGACGCGGTCGCGGGCCACAGCGTCGGCGAGATCACCGCCGCCGCCTTCGCGGGCGTCCTGGACGACACGGCCGCCCTCGGCCTGGTCCGCACCCGCGGCCTGGCCATGGCCGACGCCGCCGCGGTCACCGAGACCGGCATGTCGGCGCTGCTCGGCGGCGACCCCGAGGTGACCCTGCCGCACCTGGAGAAGCTGGGCCTGACCCCGGCGAACATCAACGGCGCGGGCCAGATCGTCGCCGCGGGCACGCTGGAGCAGCTGGCCGCGCTGAACGAGGACAAGCCCGAGGGCGTCCGCAAGGTCGTCGCGCTGAAGGTGGCCGGCGCCTTCCACACCCACCACATGGCCCCGGCCGTGGCGACCCTGGAGGAGGCCGCGGCCCGGCTGTCGCCCGCCGACCCGAAGGTGACCTACGTCTCCAACAAGGACGGGCAGGCCGTCGCCTCGGGCGCCGAGGTGCTCCAGCGGCTGGTCGGCCAGGTCGCCAACCCGGTCCGCTGGGACCTGTGCATGGAGACCTTCAAGGAGCTGGGCGTCACCGCGCTGGTCGAGGTGTGCCCGGGCGGCACCCTGACCGGCCTGGCCAAGCGGGCCCTGCCCGGCGTCAGGACGCTGGCCCTGAAGACCCCCGACGACCTGGAAGCGGCCCGGGCTCTGCTCGCAGAGCACGCCGGCGCCTAAGGAGAGCCGTACATGGCGAAGATCAAGCCCAGCAAGGGCGCCCCGTACGCGCGCATCCTCGGCGTCGGCGGCTACCGGCCGACCCGGGTCGTGCCCAACGAGGTGATCCTGGAGAAGATCGACTCGTCCGACGAGTGGATCCGCTCCCGCTCCGGCATCGAGACCCGGCACTGGGCCGGTCCCGAGGAGACCGTGGCCGCGATGGCCATCGAGGCATCCGGCAAGGCGATCGCGGACGCCGGCATCGACGCCGAGCGGATCGGCGCGGTGGTCGTCTCCACCGTCTCGCACTTCAGCCAGACGCCGGCCGTCGCCACCGAGATCGCCGACAAGCTCGGCACCGCCAAGGCCGCCGCCTTCGACATCTCGGCCGGCTGCGCGGGCTTCGGCTACGGCCTCACCCTCGCCAAGGGCATGGTGGTGGAAGGTTCCGCCGAATACGTGCTGGTGATCGGCGTGGAGCGGCTGAGCGACCTCACCGACCTGGAGGACCGGGCCACCGCCTTCCTCTTCGGTGACGGCGCCGGCGCGGTCGTCGTGGGCCCCTCACAGGAGCCGGCCATCGGCCCGACCGTGTGGGGCTCCGAGGGCGACAAGTCCGGGACGATCAAGCAGACCGTCCCCTGGGACCGGTTCCGGGTCGGCGACCTCACGCAGCTGCCCGTCGACAGCGAGGGCAACATCAAGTTCCCCGCGATCACGCAGGAGGGCCAGGCGGTGTTCCGCTGGGCCGTGTTCGAGATGGCGAAGGTCGCCCAGCAGGCGCTGGACGCGGCCGGAATCACCGCGGACGACCTGGACGTCTTCATCCCGCACCAGGCCAACGTGCGGATCATCGACTCGATGGTGAAGACACTGAAACTGCCGGAGCACGTCACGGTCGCCCGTGACATCCGCACCACCGGCAACACCTCGGCCGCCTCGATCCCGCTCGCGATGGAGCGGCTCCTGGCGACCGGGGAGGCGAAGAGCGGCGACACCGCGCTCGTCATCGGATTCGGGGCGGGTCTCGTCTACGCCGCCACGGTCGTTACCCTCCCCTAGGCACTCCGTGCCGGATCACCCGGTCCGGTTCGGATACAAATGCCATTAACCGTCTGGAATATCAAGAAGGAGCGCCTGACATGGCCGCCACTCAGGAAGAGATCGTCGCCGGTCTCGCCGAGATCGTGAACGAGATCGCCGGGATCCCGGTCGAGGACGTCAAGACGGACAAGTCCTTCACCGACGACCTGGACGTCGACTCGCTGTCCATGGTCGAGGTCGTCGTCGCCGCCGAGGAGCGCTTCGACGTGAAGATCCCGGACGACGACGTCAAGAACCTCAAGACCGTCGGCGACGCGACCGAGTACATCCTCAAGCACCAGGCCTGAGGCCACCGCGTAGGCCGCGTGTAGCAAGGCCCCGCCACCCGGCGGTGGCGCCGTAATCCCCGCACCGGCGGGGGTAGTCCTCCCCCGTATCCGTTGGAGAAAGAATTCCCGTGAGCCCGACCAATCGCACCGTGGTCGTCACCGGTATCGGCGCAACCACACCGCTGGGTGGCGACGCAGCCTCGACCTGGGAGGCCCTGGTCGCCGGCACGTCCGGTGTCAGCCCCCTGGAGCAGGAGTGGGCGGCGGACCTGCCGGTCCGCATCGCCGCGCAGATCGCCGTGGAGCCGGGCGAGATCATCCCCCGGCCGCAGGCCCGCAAGCTGGACCGGTCCGCGCAGTTCGCGCTGATCGCCGCTCAGGAGGCCTGGAAGGACGCCGGTTTCACCGCCAAGGCCGGGGTGGACTCCTCCGTGAACCCCGACCGTCTCGGTGCGGTCATCGCCTCCGGCATCGGCGGCGTGACGACCCTGCTGGACCAGTACGACGTACTCAAGGAGAAGGGCGTACGCCGCGTCTCCCCGCACACCGTGCCGATGCTGATGCCCAACTCCCCGGCGGCCAACGTCGGGATCGAGCTGGGTGCCCGCGCCGGTGTGCACACCCCCGTCTCGGCCTGCGCCTCGGGCGCGGAGGCCATCGGGTACGCGATCGAGATGATCCGCACCGGGCGTGCGGACGTGGTCGTGGCCGGCGGTACCGAGGCCGCCATCCACCCGCTGCCGATCGCCGCGTTCGGCAACATGATGGCGATGTCCAAGAACAACGACGACCCGCAGGGCGCCTCGCGTCCCTACGACGCCGGCCGCGACGGCTTCGTGCTCGGCGAGGGCGCCGGTGTGATCGTCCTGGAGTCCGAGGAGCACGCGAAGGCCCGCGGTGCCCGGATCTACGCCGAGGCGGTCGGACAGGGCATCTCCGCCGACGCCCACCACATCACGCAGCCGGAGCCGTCCGGCAACGGGATCGCGCACGCGCTGCAGAACCTGCTGGACAACACCGACCTGAAGCCGGCCGAGATCGTGCACGTCAACGCGCACGCCACGTCCACGCCGCAGGGCGACGTGGCCGAGATCAAGGCGCTGCGCAAGGTCTTCGGCGACGACGCCGACCACATGGCGATCTCCGCGACCAAGTCGATGACCGGTCATCTGCTCGGCGGCGCGGGCGGCGTGGAGACCGTCGCGTCGATCCTGGCGCTGGTGAAGCGCACGGCTCCGCCGACCATCAACCTGGAGAACCTGGACCCCGAGGTCAACGCGGACATCGTGACCGGTGAGGCGCGGGCGCTGCCGGAGGGCCGGATCGCCGCGCTGAACGACTCGTTCGGGTTCGGCGGGCACAACGTGGTGCTGGCGTTCCGTACGGTCTGAGTTCCTCGACTGACGTGACGTCTGAATGGCCCGGTCTCCTGGAGTGGAGACCGGGCCATCGTCGTGGGTAATGCTTTCCGTTGCCGGGTGCGGGCGCGCTGTGGCTGGTCGCGCAGTTCCCCGCGCCCCTTTGTGGCCGCTACACCACCTGGTGCAGCCAGCGGACCGGGGCGCCCTCGCCCGCGTACCGGAACGGCTCCAGTTCGTCGTCCCACGGCTTGCCGAGGAGCTTGGCGATCTCGGCCTCCAGGTCGGTCTCGCCGCGCTGGGAGCGGGTCAGGGCGGCGCGCAGCCGGTCCTCGGGGATCAGGATGTCGCCGTGGAGGCCGGTGACGGCGTGGAAGATGCCGAGGTCGGGGGTGCAGCTGTAGCGCTCGCCCTCGGCGGTCGGACAGGGCTCGGCGGTGACCTCGAACCGCAGCAGGTGCCAGCCGCGCAGCGCGGACGCGAGCTTGGAGGCCGTGCCGGCCTGGCCCTGCCAGGAGAACTCCGAGCGCCAGGTGCCGGGGGACGCGGGCTGCCGGATCCAGTCGAGGCTGACGCGCGTGCCGAGCACCCCGGCGATGGCCCACTCGACGTGCGGGCAGAGCGCGCGCGGCGCGGAGTGCACGTACAGAACTCCACGTGTCGTCACCGGAACCTCCGGGCAGAGCGGGACATCTTGCGGACTGGCTGGGCGGCAGTGGCACGACGGCCGCGTTGATGGCGAGGCTACCCTGCGACGGGGCAAGGAGTGTGACGTACCGTCGGTCCCGGCGCCGGGAAAACGCCGCCATTCACCCAGGGGGACGCTTGTACGGGGGTCGGCCGTTCCCTGGCGGCCGGGCCGGGAACCCTCAGTCGTTGTCCTAGGGGGAGCACCGGTCCGTCGAGCGAGGGGAACAGCAGGGATGCGGAAGCGAAGCCACCGTGTGCGAACCGCTCTCGCCGTCGTGGCGGCCGCGGTGCTCGGGGTCTCCGGGTGCCAGGGCGGGGACGGTTCGCCGGCGGCGGAGGGCACGAAGGCGCGCGCGGCCCGGCCCCCGCTGTGGGACACCAGCCCGGACTCGGTCGCGGCGGTGGGCGACTCCATCACCCGCGGGTTCGACGCGTGCACGGTGCTGTCGGACTGCCCGGAGGCGTCCTGGGCGACGGGCGGCGACGCGGCGGTGGAGAGCCTGGCGGTGCGGCTGCTAGGGGTGACGGGGGCGGCGGAGCGCAGCTGGAACTACGCGGTGACCGGGGCCCGCATGGCCGACCTGCCGGGGCAGATGGCGCAGGCGGTGGCCCGCCGCCCGGAGTTGGTGACGGTGATGGCCGGCGGGAATGACGCCTGCCGGACCACGGCGTCGGCGATGACGCCGGTGGCCGAGTTCCGCGCGGGCTTCGAGGAGGCGATGCGCACGCTGCGCTCGGCGCTGCCGAAGACGCAGGTGTACGTGTCGAGCGTGCCGAACCTGATGCGGCTGTGGTCCGAGGGCCGGACGAACGTGCTGGGCAAGCAGGTGTGGAAGCTGGGCATCTGCCCGTCGATGCTGGCCGACGCGGACGACCTGACCAGCGCGGCGACGCTGCGCCGGGAGTCCGTGCAGCGGCGGGTGGTGGAGTACAACAAGGTGCTCCGGGAGGTCTGCGCGAAGGACCGCCGCTGCCGTTTCGACGGGGGCGCGGTGTACGACTTCCGCTTCGGCACGGACCAGCTGAGCCACTGGGACTGGTTCCACCCCAGCAAGGACGGGCAGGCCCGGCTGGCGGAGATCGCGTACCGCAAGGTCACCGCGAAGAGCCCGTGACCTAGGGTTTCCCCCATGAGCGAACTTTTCGGCACACTTTCCGACGGCACTCCCGTGCACCGGTGGACGCTGGAGCGCGGCGGGGTGCGGGTGCGGGTGCTGTCGTACGGCGGGATCGTGCAGTCGGCCGAGGTCCCGGACCGGTCGGGGCGGACGGCGGACGTGGTGCTGGGCTTCGCGGACCTGGACGGCTATCTGCGGCATCCGGAGCCGTATCTGGGCGCGGTGATCGGCCGGTACGCCAACCGGATCGCGGGCGGCCGGTTCCCGCTGGACGGCCGGACGCACGAGGTGACGTGCAACGAGGGCGCCAACTCGCTGCACGGCGGGGAGCGGGGCTTCGACAAGCACGTGTGGGAGGTGACGCCGGTGGAGCACGGGCTGCGGCTGAGCCGGGTCAGTCCCGACGGTGAGGAGGGGTTCCCGGGGCGGCTGGCGGTGACGGTGACGTACACGCTGACGGCGTCGGGGGCGCTGCGGATCGGCTACGAGGCGGTCACCGACGCGCCGACCGTCGTGAACCTGACCAACCACACGTACTGGAACCTGGGCGGCGCGGGTTCCGGCCCGGCGGGCGGGCACGAACTGCGGCTGGCCGCGTCCCGGTACACGCCGGTGGACGCGGACCTGATCCCGGTGGGGGCGCCGGCCGACGTGTCGGGTTCCCGCCTGGACTTCCGGGCGCCGCGCCCGACCGGTTCCGGCTACGACCACAACTTCGTGCTGGACAAGGGCGTGACCGGGGCGGCCGAGGAGGTCGCGGAGCTGTACGACCCCGGGTCCGGCCGCACCTTGACGGTGTCGACGACCGAGCCGGGCCTCCAGCTCTACACCGGCGACCACCTGTCCGGGCCGTTCGCCCCGAACGCCGGCACCGCCCTGGAGACGCAGCACTTCCCGGACTCCCCCAACCGCCCGGACTTTCCCGCCACGGTCCTGCGTCCCGGCGAGGTCCACCGCTCGGAGACGGTGTACGGCTTCGGGGTGCGCGGCTGACAGCGGTGAGCCCCGGTCCAGGGGTCAGGTCCCGGACCGGGGCTGTTCGTGGGGGACTTTGTCCGCGGTGTGCGGGGAGTGTCCCGGATCAGACGTTAATCGGTGCCGTGAGCCGGCGGTCGGTGAACGAGCGGCCTGCGGAGATCTCGTACGAACCCTTCACACATGCCCACGCCTTCGTCGTGTCGTCCCACACCTCGAAGGCGCGGCGGGGCAGTTCGACGGTGGCCTCGGCGCTCTCGCCGGGGCCGGCCTCGACGGAGGCGAAGGCGGCCAGGCGGCGGGCCGGGCGGCCGGGGACGGGGACGGACGGGGAGAGGTAGAGCTGGATCACCTCCCGGCCGGGCCGTTCGCCGGTGTTGCGGACCCGGACGCGGACGGTGGTGCCGTCGGTCTCCAGCGACTCGTAGGCCCAGTCGGTGTAGCCGAGGCCGTGGCCGAAGGGGTACGCGGGGGTGCGGCCGGCCCGGTCCCAGGCGCGGTAGCCGATGAACAGGTCCTCGCGGTACGGCAGTTCGCCGTCCACCGGGACGACCTGGGTGACCGGGGCGTCGGCGAGGGTGCCCCAGGTGGTGGGGAGCCGGCCGCCGGGCTCGTGGGTGCCGGTGAGGACGTCGGCGAGGGCGGCGCCGCCCTCCTGTCCGGGGAACCAGGTGAGCAGGATCGCGGCGACCTCGTCCCGCCAGGGAAGTTCCACCGGGGAGCCGGAGTTGACGACCACGACGGTGTCCGGGTTGGCGGCGGCGACCGCGTGCACCAGGTCGTCCTGGCGGCCGGGGAGCCGCAGGTCCCGGCGGTCGAAGCCCTCGGACTCCACCCGCTCGGTGGTGGCGACCACGACCACGGCGGTGTCCGCGTTCCGGGCGGCCTCGACGGCCTCGGCGATCAGCTCGTCCGGGTCGCGCGGCGGACCGCCGTGGGCGAGCGCGAAGGCGACGACCTTCATCGGGAGGTCCTCGGGGAAGCGGACGGCGTGGGTGAGGGAGACCTCGACCGGTTCGCCCGCGGTGAGTTCGGCCTCGGCGCGCGGCACGGGGGCGCCGAAGAAGGTGTCGGAGGGGTCGTCCGGGCTCGGGCGCTGGACGCCGTCGTAGTACGTCGTCCCGCCGACGGTGAGCGTGAAGGCGCCCGTGCCCTTGACCGCGAAGGTGTGCCGGCCCGACTCGCGGGGGGTGTAGGTGCCGGTCAGTTCGACGGTGTCCAGGGTGTCGTGGGTGACGCCCTCGGGGAGGTCGGTGCCCATCCACTGGACGGCCGCGCCGGGGGCGGAGCGGGTGCCGATGACCTCGCCGGCCGCGTTCCGGCAGACCGCCCGGACGGTGAATCCCGGGTCGCCCAGGGCCGGTTCGGTGACCGGGTCGGCGCCGACGGCGTAGGTGAGGGTGCCGTCGGGGAGGGCGGCGGTGAGGCCGTCGAGCGGGGAGACGGTGCGGGCCGGGAAGACGGTGGCGGAGCCGCCGCCGAGGACGCGGGCGTCGCGGGCGGCGGCGCCGATCAGGGCCACGGTGCCGCCCGGCCTCAGGGGCAGGACGCGCCTTTCGTCGCGGACCAGGACGAAGGAGCGGCGGGCGATCTCGCGGGCCAGGGCCGGACCGTCGACCGGTGCGGGGAGTTCGGTGACGGCCGGTTCGGCGCCGGCCAGGACGCCGACGCGGGCGGCGAGGCGCAGCACCCGGCGGACGGCGGCGTCGACCGTGGCCTCGGCGACCTTCCCGTCCCGTACGGCCCGGGCGAGGGCGGGGCCGTAGACGGTCCGCGGGCCGGGCATGGCGATGTCCAGGCCGCCGTTCGCGGCGCCCACCGTGTCCCGGGCGGCCGTCCAGTCGGAGACGTTGACGCCGTCGAAGCCCCATTCGCCGCGCAGGACTTCCTCGACGAGGTGGTGGTGCTCGGTCATCGTCGTGCCGTTGACCGAGTTGTAGGCGGTCATGACGCCCCACGGGCGGGCGCCGCGCACGATGGCCTCGAAGGGCGCCAGGTACAGCTCGCGCAGGGCGCGTTCGGAGACCAGGTTGTCCACGGTGAACCGGTCGGTCTCGGCGTCGTTGGCGACGAAGTGCTTGACGGTGGTGCCGACCCCGCCGGACTGGACGCCGCGCACATAGCCGCCGCCGATCACCCCGGTCAGGTACGGGTCCTCGCTGTAGCACTCGAAGTGGCGGCCGCCGAGCGGGGAGCGGTGCAGGTTGACGGTCGGGGCGAGCAGGACGTGGACGCCCTTGCGGCGGGCCTCCTGGGCGAGCAGCACCCCGGCGCGGCGGGCGAGTTCCGGGTCCCAGGCGGCGGCGAGCGCGGTCGGCGAGGGCAGGGCCACGGAGGGGTCGTCGGCACTCCAGCGCACGCCCCGGACGCCGACCGGGCCGTCCGACATCACCAGGGACGCCAGGCCGATCCCGGGCAGCGCGGGCAGGCTCCACATGTCCTGCCCGGCCAGCAGCCGGGTCTTGGCGTCGAGGTCGAGCGCGCGCAGCGCCGCCGCCACGACGGCCTCGCGGGCCTCCTCGGCGGCGGTGGGCTCCGGTCCCGTCATCGGTTCCTCCTCGTGGCGTCCGCACCGGCCCGTGCGGGAGCCTCCATCGTGCCCGCGCCGCCGGTGGCCCGGTAGGTGGCCGCGCCCGGTCACCGCCGGGTCAGGAGGTGACGTCCTCCGTGTCGGGCCGCCCGCCGGGGGCGTCGGCGTCGGCGCTCTCCTCACCGAGCAGGTCACGGGCGAGCAGCGTGGCGCCCGCGACCGCGCCCGGCATCAGGAACACCGCGACGAACGGGACCAGGAAGGCCAGGCCGAGGGGGGTGCCGAAGCCCCAGACCAGCGTCTTGCGAGAGCGCAGCAGGGCGAGCCGGGCGCGCAGGTCGACGTCCCGGCGCTGGAGGGCGACGGCGGCGAGTTCCTCGGTGAGGAAGAAGCCGGTGACGAAGAAGCCGATCACGGGGACGACGGTCTGCCCGACGAACGGCAGGAAGCCGAGGGCGAAGAGCAGGACGCCCCACAGTCCGGCCCGGACCAGGACGCGCAGGCTGTCCCGGCCGGAGATCCACAGCTCGCGCCAGAGCGGCAGGCCGGACTCGGGGGCGGTGCCGTCGGGCGAGACGTCGGCGTCGACCTGCTCGGAGAGGGACTCGTAGAAGGGCTGGCCGACCAGCAGGGTGACGGCCGTGAAGGTGAGCACGGCCAGCAGCAGGCCGAGCGCGAACAGGACGGCCGTCAGGAAGCCGCGGAACAGGCCCTGCCAAGGGCCGGACCAGTCGTCGGCGAACGGGGTGGCCCAGGCGACGGCGTCCTCGCCCCAGACGGCCAGCGCGACCAGCGCGGCGGCGTACAGCACCAGTGTGATCAGGCCGGGCAGCAGGCCGAAGCCGTACCGGCGCCCGTGCCGGGTCACCCACCGCTGGCCCTTCAGCAGATAACCGAAACCCACCCCGAGATCGCGCATGGCCAGGACTCTACTGGCTCCGCCAGGCGGTACCGGGCTCAGGCCCCGAGCATGCGGCGCAGCAGGTCACGCAGGGAGCGGCGCTCCTCCTCGGAGAGCCCCGCGAGGGGTTCGCGGGCGAACCGCAGGCCCTCGCGCAGGTCCCGGGCCACCTCGCGGCCCCGCTCGGTGGCGGCGGCCACCTTCACCCGGCGGTCGGCCGGGTCGGGGCGGCGCTCCACCAGCCCCCGGGACTCCAGCCGGTCCACGATCCCGGTGACGTTCGACGGCTCGCACTTCAGCTTCTGGGCCAGCTTGCGCATGGGCAGCGGCTCCAGCGAAAGCAGGCTGAGCAGCCGGGCCTGCGGGCCGGTCAGGGTGTGCTCGCCCGCCGCCTCCTCGTAGTCCGCGTAGAAGCGGGCCACGACCTCACCGATCAGCTCGACGACCTCCAGGGCGAGGGGGTCGGGGCGGCGGACGTTCGATGGGGTGGGCATGCCCGCCAGGATACCCGGTTACTTGACATCCTGAAATATTCAGGAGCATGGTTGTTTCAGGTAGTGAAGTACCACCCTGAAAGGCTCCGTCATGATCAACCGCGAGTGGCACCTCCTCAGCCGTCCCGTCGGCTGGCCGAAGCCCGAGGACTTCGCGCTCGTCGAGTCCCCCGTCCCGGCCCCGGGCGAGGGCCAGGTGCTGGTGCGGAACAAGTACCTCTCCGTCGACCCGTACATGCGCGGCCGGATGAGCGCCGCCAAGTCCTACGTCGCCCCCTTCGAGCTGGGCAAGGTCATGCAGGGCGGCGCGGTCGGCGAGGTGATCGAGTCCAAGGCCGAGGGCATCGAGGCCGGCGACCACGTCCTGCACTTCTTCGGCTGGCGCGAGTACGCGGTCGTAGACGCGAAGAACGCCGTCAAGGTCGGCGCCGAGGACGTGCCCCTGTCGGCGTACCTCGGCGTCCTCGGCATGACCGGCCTGACCGCCTACGCCGGCCTGCTGCGCACCGCCTCCTTCAAGGAGGGCGACAGCGTCTTCGTGTCCGGCGCGGCCGGCGCCGTGGGCAGCCAGGTGGGCCAGATCGCCAAGCTCAAGGGCGCCTCCCGGGTCATCGGCTCGGCCGGGTCCGACGAGAAGGTCGAGCTGCTGGTGAACGAGTACGGCTTCGACGCCGCGTTCAACTACAAGAAGGGCCCGGTCGCCGAGCAGCTGCGGCAGGCGGCGCCCGACGGCATCGACGTCTACTTCGACAACGTCGGCGGGGACCACCTGGAGGCGGCCATCGGCTCGCTCAACCAGGGCGGCCGGATCGCGGTCTGCGGCATGATCTCGGTCTACAACAACACCGAGCCCGCGCCCGGCCCGGCGAACCTGGCCCGGCTGATCCAGACCCGCGGCCGGATCGAGGGCTTCCTGGTGGGCGACCACTACGACCTCCAGCCGCAGTTCGTCCAGGAGGTCGGCCCGTGGGTGGCCTCGGGCGCGCTGAAGTACCGCGAGACCGTGGTCGAGGGCGTCGAGAACACCCTGGAGGCGTTCCTCGGGATCCTGCGCGGCGACAACATCGGCAAGATGGTCGTCAAGCTCTGACCTGGAGCTCCCGCTCAGGCTCCGACCTTCCCGGTTTTTTCGCGATGCGGTAACTTCTTTCCGGAATCCTGTGGCGATCGTGGGCGCGAGTCGCCATGGACCGAGGAGGAAGACAACCGCATGCCCATCACGCAGTCCGACGTCCTGTACACCGCCGTCGCCACCGCCGAGAACGGCCGTGACGGCCGGGTCGCCACCGACGACGGCAAGCTCGACGTGGTCGTCAACCCGCCCAAGGAGATGGGCGGCAGCGGCGCCGGCACCAACCCGGAGCAGCTGTTCGCCGCGGGCTACAGCGCCTGCTTCCAGGGGGCGCTGGGCGTCGTCGCCCGGGAGGAGGGCGCCGACATCTCCGGGTCGACGGTCACCGCCAAGGTCGGCATCGGCAAGAACGACGACGGGTTCGGGATCATCGTGGAGATCTCCGCGAACATCCCGAACGTCGACGCCGCGACCGCGAAGAGCCTGGTCGAGAAGGCCCACCAGGTGTGCCCGTACTCGAAGGCGACCCGGGGCGACATCACCGTGACGCTGGCCTGACCCGCGTCGTTGGCCACGACGGCAGCCGCATCCTTGGACGTGGGATGCGGCTGCCGTCGTCCGCGCGCCGCTCAGGCGCACCGCCCGCACCGCTCGGCCGCGGCGTTCGCGCCGCTCACGCGCACCACCACAGCCAGCGGTCGCACGCCTTGTCGGGTGTGGGCGTGGGGGCGGGTGCGGAGGTCGTCGGGTCCGGCGTGGGGGCGGTGGTGGCGGGGGCGGTGGGGGCCGGGGCGGCGGACGTCGTCGTCGGCGTGCCGGAGCCCGTGGCACCGGTGGTGGCCGATCGTGACGCCTCGCCGGACTCCCCCGGCGAGGCGGAAGCGGAACCCTTGTCGCCCGTGCCGTCCGGGGCGTCCTCGCCGCCCGTGTCCCCCGCGGACGGCGAGGCGGAGGCGGCGCCCGGGGCCGAGGCGTCCGGGGAGCCGGAGGCCGCGCCCGGGACGGCGCCGGAGGTCACACCGGCCGGTGCCGCCGTACGCTCCGGAGCGCCGGAACCGGAATCCTCCTCCGCCTCGGTCTCCCCGGCCGTGGCCGACGGGTCGTCGGTGAAGGGCGAGAAGGGCGCGTCCGTACCCAGCTCCGCGAGGCTGAGCCCGCCGGCCGCGAGCGCGAACCCGGCGACGACCACGAGGACCCGCCGCCGACGGCGCCGGTGCCCGGCCGCCTTGCGCTCCCGCCGCCTCTGCTGGGCCCGGGCACCGGCCCGCCCGCCGACGGGATCCCCGGCGGGGCGCTCCTCGTCGGCGGCCCCTTCGGCGGGGCGCCATTCGGCAGGGTGCCCTTCATCGGCGTACCCGCCGTCGGTGCGGTCCTCGGCGGTGGGGGCACCGGCGTCCCCGTGACCACCGGCGTCCGCGTGGGCGCCCTCGCCGACAGGCGGGCGGCGACCACCGGCCGAGGCACTCCCGCCACCGCCGGGCACACGGCCGTCGCCGGTGAACTCCCCTCCATATGCGCCGAGTTCACCACCGCCCACGCCCGCTTCGCCACCGCCCACACCCGCTTCGCCGCCGTCCCCGGCGGGCCACCCCTCCGCCGTGGCGGACGCCCGGTCCGGCAGGCCGCTCGCGGCGGGTCCGTGGGCGCCCCCGTCGGCCGCCGTCCCGCGAGCCGGTCCGCCCCAGGCGTCCCACGACGCCTCCCCGGCGCCGTACGCCTCCCCGGCGCCGTACGCGTCGTCGTAGCCGTCGCCGGAGGCGGGCGTGCCGCAGCCGGGGCACGCCAGGGCGCCGTTCAGGTGGCGTCGGCAGGGGTGGCAATAGTCCATGACGCGGGAAGACTAGAGTCCGCGCGGGCCGGGTTCCAGGCGCGGCTGTGAAGGTTCGGTGCGGGACCGAAACAATCTCGAAAGCCTTGCCGAAACCGTTACCTGTTCGACCCATTGACACCCCCGGCGCCCCGTCCTTACTGTCACGCCAGCATTTCGAACGTGCGACGAAATACCGAACAGCTGAGGGGCAACTGCCGTGCGCATCACCGGAATCAGCACACACGTGGTCGGCACGCCGTGGCGCAACCTGACCTATGTCCAGGTGCACACCGACGAGGGGATCACGGGAGTCGGCGAGACCCGGATGCTCGGGCATACGGACGCGCTGATCGGCTATCTGCGGGAGGCCGAGGTCAACCACATCCTCGGCTCGGACCCGTTCGCCGTCGAGGACCTGGTGCGTCGTATGAAGTACGGCGACTACGGCCGCGCCGGCGAGATCGTGATGTCCGGCATCGCGGTGGTCGAGATGGCGTGCTGGGACATCAAGGGCAAGGCGCTGGGCGTGCCGGTGTGGCAGCTGCTCGGCGGGAAGGTCACCGACAAGGTCAAGGCGTACGCCAACGGCTGGTACACCACCGAGCGGACGCCGGAGGCGTACCACAAGGCCGCCCAGGGGGTCGTGGAGCGCGGTTACCGGGCGCTGAAGATCGACCCGTTCGGCACCGGCCACTTCGAGCTGGACCACCAGGAGACCCTGTACGCCGTCTCGCTCATCGAGGCCGTACGGGACGCCATCGGCCCGGACGCGGAGCTGATGCTGGAGATGCACGGCCGCTTCTCCCCCGCCACCGCGGTCCGGCTGGCCAAGGAGATGGCGCCGTTCAAGCCCGCGTGGCTGGAGGAGCCGGTGCCGCCGGAGAACCTGAAGGCGCTGGAGAAGGTCGCGGCCAAGGTCGACATGCCGGTGGCCACCGGCGAGCGCATCCACGACCGCATCGAGTTCCGCGAGCTGTTCGACAGCCAGTCCGTGGACATCATCCAGCCCGACGTCGGCCACATCGGCGGCATCTGGGAGACCCGCAAGCTCGCCGCCACCGCCGAGACCCACTACATGCTGGTCGCCCCGCACAACGTCGGTGGCTCCGTGCTCACCGCCGCCTCCCTCCAGGTCGGCTTCACCTCCCCGAACTTCAAGATCCTCGAACACTTCAACGACTTCGCGGACGCGGAGATCAAGAAGGTGGTCAAGGGCGCCCCGCAAGTGAACCCGGAGGACGGCTGCTTCCACCTCTCCGACGCGCCCGGTCTCGGCGTCGAGCTGGACGTCGACGCGGCGGCCGAGTTCCCGCAGCAGCGGGCCCACTTCGACCTGTGGGCCGAGGGCTGGGAGAAGCGCAATCCGAAGGACGCCCAGTGAGTTCACAGGTCCTCGTCGAGGCGCCGGGCGTGCACCGGGTCGAGGCCCACACACCGCGCGAACCCGGCCCCGGCGAGGCGCTGGTGGCCGTGCACGCGGTCGGCATCTGCGGCAGCGACCGCGAGGTGTACCAGGGCAACCGGCCCGAGGGGTACGTCCGTTACCCGCTCGTCCCCGGGCACGAGTGGTCGGGGACGGTCACCGCGGTCGGGGCCGGCGTGCCCGGCTCGCTGGCCGGCCGCAAGGTGGTCGGCGAGGGCTTCCGCAACTGCCAGGTGTGCGACCGCTGTCACGCGGGCGAGACCACGCTGTGCACCGCCGGGTACGAGGAGACCGGGTTCACCCGGCCCGGTGCCATGGCGGCCACCCTCACCCTGCCCGCCCGGCTGCTGCACGTACTGCCGGACGACGCCGACCTCACCGCCGCCGCGCTGCTGGAGCCGGCCGCCTGCATCGCCGCCGCCGCGCTGAAGGCGAACGCCCGGCCGGGCGAGCGGGTCGCGGTGGTCGGCACCGGCACCCTCGGGATGTTCGCCGTGCAGTTCCTCGCGGCCGGCTCGCCGGCCGAGCTGCTGGTCGTGGGCACCCGCGGCGACCGGGAGGCGCTGGCCCGGCGGTTCGGGGCGAGCGACTTCCGACTGCGGGACCAGGAACTGCCCGCCGACTTCGACGTGGTGATCGAGACCGCCGGGTCCGCCTCCGCCGCGCGGACCGCCGCCGCGCTGCTGCGGCGCGGCGGGCGCCTGGTCCTCACCGGGATCCCGGCGCCGGGCGCGGACGGGCTCGACCCGACCGATCTCGTCGTGCGGCAGCTGGAGGTGCACACCGTCTTCGGCGCGCCGCCGGACGCCTGGGCGCACGCCGTGCGGGTGTTCGGCGCCGGGCTGCTGGACCCGCTGCCGCTGGTCACGCACGAGGTGCCGCTGACCGACTTCCCGCGGGCCATCGAGCTGGTGGGGGCCGGCGACCCCGCCGTGGGCAAGGTGCTGCTCCGCCCCTGACCGTACGCCGGCCGGGGGGTGCCCTGACCACGCCCCGGCCGGCGTACCTCCACGCTTCTTCCGCCACCCAGAGCCGCGACCCTTGTCCGACATACCGAACACGAAGGACAGCTTGTGACCGACGCTTCCGCCCCGGCAGCCCGCAGGCCCGGCGAGCAGGTGCTCGCCGCTCTCGGTCTGGGCGCGCCCGCCCTCGACCCCGCCGACGCCTCCGTCCACACCTTCCCGGGCGGCGGCCGCTGGCGCACCGAGATCCCCTCGTGCGAGGGTCCCGAGGCGCTGGCGGTCGTCCTCAAGGAGGCCTCCCGCCTGGACGTGCCGATCCACCGGATCAGCCAGGGCAGCGGCGTGTGGATGCTCACCGACGACGAGATCACCGAGATGGTCGAGGCCACCGCCGAACGCGACATCGAACTGTGCCTGTTCACCGGCCCGCGCGGCACCTGGGACACCGGCGGCTCGGTGCGGACCGACTCCCGGGGGGCCGGACTGCGCGCCCGGGGCCACGACGCGGTCGCCGGCTGCGTGGAGGACGCCGTCCGGGCCACCGAGCTGGGCGTCAAGTGCCTGCTCGTCGCCGACGAGGGCGTGTTGTGGACCCTGCACCGGGCCCGTACCGCCGGCATCATCCCGGCCGACACCACACTGAAGGTGTCCGCGCTGATCGGCCCGGTCAACCCCGCCTCGTACGCCGTGTACGAGCGGCTCGGCGCCGACTCCGTCAACGTGCCCAGCGATCTGACACTGGACCACCTCACCGAGATCCGGCGGGTCTCGGGCGCCCCGATGGACATGTACATCGAGGCCCCGGACGACCTCGGCGGCTACGTCCGGATGTACGAGGTCGCCGAGCTGATCCGGCGCGGCGCCCCGCTGTACCTGAAGTTCGGCCTGTCCAAGGCGCCCGGCATCTACCCGTGGGGCCGCCACCTGCGGGACCTGACCCTGGACACCGCCCGGGAGCGGGTGCGGCGCGGCCGGCTCGCCCTGGACCTGCTCGCCCGGCACGGCGCGGACGGCGACATGGCGCCGCTCGGCTCCCGGCTGCCGGGGTCCCTCCACCGCTTCCCCGTCGAAGCGTCCGCCCCTCTCAACGACGAGAACGACAAGGACTGATCCCCATGCGCAACCGCAGAGCCGCCCTCGCCTCGATAGCCGGCGCCGCCTCGCTCGCGCTCGCCCTCACCGCCTGCGGCCAGAACAGCGAAGGCGGCAGCAAGGAGAAGTCCGGCGACGCCAAGGGCGGCACCATCGGCATCGCCATGCCGACCAAGTCCTCCGAGCGCTGGATCTACGACGGCAAGAATGTCGTCAAGAGCCTGGAGGCAAAGGGCTTCAAGACCAAGCTGGTCTACGGCGAGGACGACCCGGAGACCCAGGTCTCGCAGATCGAGAACCTCATCACGCAGGGCGTGAAGGGCCTGGTCATCGCGGCGATCGACAACAAGTCGCTGAACAGCGTGCTCCAGCAGGCCGCGGACGCGAACATCCCGGTCATCTCCTACGACCGGCTGATCCTCGGCACCAAGAACGTCGACTACTACGCCTCGTTCGACAACGAGAAGGTCGGCACGCTCCAGGGCACGTACATCGTGAACAAGCTCGGGCTGGACAAGGGCGCGAAGGGCCCGTTCAACATCGAGCTGTTCGCCGGCTCCAACGACGACAACAACACGAAGTATTTCTTCGGCGGGGCGATGAAGGTGCTCCAGCCGTACATCGACAAGAAGCAGCTCGTCGTCAAGTCCGGGCAGACCCGGCTCAACCAGGTCGTCACCCTGCGCTGGGACGGCACCACCGCCCAGAAGCGCATGGAGGACATCCTCACCTCGTCGTACAAGACCGGCCGGGTCGACGCGGTCCTCTCGCCGTACGACGGCATCTCCATCGGCATCCTGTCCGCGCTGAAGTCGGACGGCTACGGCTCGGGGAGCAAGCCGCTGCCGGTCCTCACCGGCCAGGACGCCGAGCTGGCCTCCGTGAAGTCGATCATCTCGGGGCAGCAGACGCAGACCGTCTACAAGGACCTGCGCAAGCTCGCCGAGATCGCCGCCACGATGATGGACGAGTCCCTGAAGGGCAACAAGCCCGAGGTCAACGACACCAAGACGTACGACAACGGCGCCAAGGTCGTGCCGGCCTATCTGCTCCAGCCGGTCAGCGTCGACAAGTCGAACTACCAGAAGGTGCTGGTCGACGGCGGCTACTACACCGAGTCCCAGCTGAAGTGACCCGCCCATTTCCTACGGAGTGAAAGGCACGACCATGGCGGGACCCGTCCTGGAAATGCGCTCGATCGTCAAGACCTTTCCCGGTGTCAAGGCGCTGTCGGACGTCACCCTGGCCGTCCGGCGGGGCGAGGTCCACGCCATCTGCGGGGAGAACGGCGCCGGCAAGTCCACCCTGATGAAGGTGCTCTCCGGCGTCCATCCGCACGGCACGTACGAGGGGGAGATCCTCTTCGAGGGGGAGACCTGCCAGTTCCGTGACATCCGGGCGAGCGAGCAGCGCGGCATCGTCATCATCCACCAGGAGCTGGCGCTGGTGCCGCACCTGTCCATCGCGGAGAACCTCTTCCTCGGCAACGAGCACGCCACGCGCGGCCTCATCAACTGGCGCGAGACCCTGCGCCACGCCACCGAACTGCTGCGCCGGGTCGGCCTGGACGAGCACCCGGAGACCCGGGTCGCCGACATCGGCGTGGGCAAGCAGCAGCTGGTGGAGATCGCCAAGGCGCTGTCCAAGCAGGTGAAGCTGCTGATCCTGGACGAGCCGACGGCGGCCCTGAACGACGAGGACAGCGACAAGCTCCTCGATCTGATCCTGGAGCTGAAGAAGCAGGGCATCACCTCGATCATCATCTCCCACAAGCTCAACGAGATCCGCAAGGTCGCCGACTCGGTGACGATCATCCGGGACGGCCGGTCCATCGAGACCCTCGACGTGAAGGCGCCGGAGACCACCGAGGACCGGATCATCGCCGGCATGGTCGGCCGCGACCTCGACCACCGCTTCCCCGAGCGCACCCCGCACCGCCCGGAGCAGGGCGTCGCACCGGCGCTGGAGATCCGCGGCTGGACCGTGTTCCACCCGATCGACCAGCAGCGCAAGGTCGTGGACGACGTGTCGCTGACCGTGCGCCGCGGGGAGATCGTCGGCATCGCGGGCCTGATGGGCGCGGGCCGCACCGAGCTGGCGATGAGCGTCTTCGGGCGCACCTACGGCCGGTACGCGGGCGGCACGGTCCTCAAGGACGGCCGGGAGATCCGTACCAAGACGGTGGCGGAGGCGATCGGGCACGGCATCGCGTACGTCACCGAGGACCGCAAGCACTACGGCCTGAACCTCATCGACACCATCAACCGGAACATCTCGCTGACCGCGCTGGACAAGGTCGCCAAGCGGGGCGTGGTGGACGAGCACGAGGAGCGGCAGGTCGCCGAGGGCTTCCGCACGTCCATGAACATCAAGGCGCCCACCGTGTTCGAGCCGGTGGGCAAGCTCTCCGGCGGCAACCAGCAGAAGGTCGTCCTCAGCAAGTGGATCTTCGCCGGTCCGGACGTGCTGATCCTCGACGAACCGACCCGCGGTATCGACGTGGGCGCCAAGTTCGAGATCTACACGGTCATCGACCAGCTCGCCGCCCAGGGCAAGGCGGTCGTCTTCATCTCCTCCGAGCTGCCCGAACTGCTCGGCATGTGCGACCGCATCTACACGATGGCCGCCGGACGGCTGACCGGTGAGGTGCCGCGGGCCGAGGCCACGCAGGAAGTGCTGATGCGCCAGATGACGAAGGACAAAGAGGTAACGCGATGAGCACGGATGTGACCGCCAAGAGCCCGGCCCCCGCGCCGCCGGGCGGCGGAACGGGGGCCGACGGGGGCCTGCTCGGCCTGGTACTGGCCGGGCTGCGCCGCAACATGCGCCAGTACGGCATGCTGATCGCGCTGGGCCTGATCGTGGTCCTCTTCGCGATCTGGACCGACGGGGACCTGCTGCTGCCGCGCAACGTCTCCAACCTGGTGCTCCAGAACAGCTACATCCTGATCCTCGCGATCGGCATGATGCTGGTCATCATCGCCGGGCACATCGACCTGTCGGTCGGCTCGCTCACCGCGTTCACCGGCGCCTTCGCGGCCGTACTGACCGTGCAGCACGGGGTGTCCTGGCCCGTCGCGCTGGTGCTGTGCCTGGTGGTGGGCGCCGTCGCGGGTTCGGTCCAGGGCTATCTGATCGCCTATCTCGGGATACCGTCCTTCATCGTCACCCTCGCCGGGATGCTCCTCTTCCGCGGTCTGACCGAGATCCTCCTCAAGGGACAGACCCTCGGCCCGTTCCCCGAGGGCCTGCAGAAGCTCGGCAACGGCTTCCTGCCCGAGACCGGCCCGAACACCAACTACCACAACCTCACGCTGCTGCTCGGGCTGGTGCTGATCGCGGCCGTGGTGTGGCAGGAGGTCCGGGACCGCCGCCGCCAGCAGGAGTTCTCCCTGGACGTCCTGCCGGCCCGGCTGTTCCTGCTCAAGCTGACCGCGCTGGTCGCCGCGATCCTGGTCGTCACCCTGCTGCTCGCCAGCTACAAGGGCACCCCGATCGTGCTGATCGTCCTCGGCGTACTGATCGTCGGCTACGGCTACGTCATGCGCAACGCGGTCTTCGGCCGGCACATCTACGCCATCGGCGGCAACCTGCCGGCGGCCAAGCTGTCCGGTGTGAAGGACAAGAAGGTCACCTTCTACGTCTTCCTGAACATGGGCGTGCTCGCGGCCCTGGCGGGTCTGGTGGTCGCCGCCCGACTGAACGCGGCCTCGCCGAAGGCGGGCGTCAACTTCGAACTCGAGGCCATCGCCTCCGCGTTCATCGGCGGCGCGTCCATGAGCGGCGGGGTCGGCACCGTCCTCGGCGCCATCATCGGCGGCCTGGTCCTCGGTGTGCTGAACAACGGCATGAACCTCCTGAGCGTCGGCACCGACTGGCAGCAGGTCATCAAGGGCCTCGCCCTGCTGGTGGCGGTCGGGTTCGACGTGTGGAACAAGCGCAAGTCCGGTTCGTGAGCACCAGAAAGCGAGAGCCGCACCCATGGAACTGAACAGACGCACGGTCATCGCGGGGGCAGCCGCGGCGGGCCTGGCCGCCACCACGCTCGGCGGCACGGCCCACGCGGCCCCGGGAAGGAAGCCGGTGAAGGAACTCTTCGGCACGCTCGCCGACGGCACCGAGGTCCACCGCTGGTCGCTGGAGAACGGCGGCACCCGCATGAAGGTGCTGTCCTACGGCGGGGTCGTCCAGGCCCTGGAACTCCCCGACCGGCACGGCCGGTACGCCAACGTGGTCGCCGGTTTCGACGACCTCGCCGACTACGCGGCCGGCAGCCCGTACTTCGGCGCGCTGATCGGCCGCTACGGCAACCGCATCGACGCCGGCCGGTTCACGCTGGACGGGAAGCCGTACCAGCTCGACGTGAACGACGGCGGCAACAGCCTGCACGGCGGCGCCCGAGGCTTCGACAAGCGCGTGTGGGACGTCGAGCCGTTCACCGAGGGCACCGACGTCGGCCTGCGGCTGCGCTACACCAGCGCCGACGGCGAGATGGGGTACCCGGGCACGCTGCGCACCCGGGTGACGTACACCCTCACCCGGCACGGGGACTGGCGCATCGACTACGAGGCCACCACCGACAAGGCCACCGTCGTCAACCTCACCAGTCACGTCTACTGGAACCTGGCCGGTGAGGGCAGCGGGAGCATCGAGGACCACGAACTGTCCCTCGCCGCCGCCCGCTACACCCCGACCGACGCCGGCCTCATCCCCACCGGAGAGCTGGCCAAGGTCGCGGGCACGCCGTTCGACTTCCGGCACGCCAAGCCCGTCGGCCGGGACCTGCGGGCGGGCCACGAGCAGCTCGTGCTGGCCCAGGGGTACGACCACAACTGGGTGCTGGACAAGGGGATCACGGCACGGCCCGAGCACGTCGCGACCCTGCGCGACCCGCACTCCGGCCGCACCCTGAAGATCGCCACCGACCAGCCGGGGATCCAGTTCTACTCCGGCAACTTCCTCGACGGCACGCTC
The DNA here is from genome assembly GCF_964272715.1 of Streptomyces sp. SudanB182_2057. Lineage (NCBI taxonomy): Bacteria > Bacillati > Actinomycetota > Actinomycetes > Kitasatosporales > Streptomycetaceae > Streptomyces > Streptomyces sp. SudanB182_2057. Next base: position 5,707,202 of record NZ_OZ186798.1, on the reverse strand, counting down.
ACCGGCACCTCCGGCCGCACCTACCGGCAGGGCGACGCGCTGTGCCTGGAGACGCAGCACTTCCCGGACTCGCCGAACCAGCCGTCGTTCCCGTCGACGGTGCTGCGCCCCGGCCGGACGTACCGGACGACGACGATCCACCGCTTCAGCGCGTGAAGCCCCTCTGGCGCCGGACAGGCTGAACGAGGCCGCCGACACCTCCGTGTCCGGGCACGGCCCGCCCGGGCCCGCGCCCGGACACGGAGGTCGTCTTCCCCGGTGCTGGTGGGCGGGCAGCCGGTCCCGCTACCGTCCGTCCGGTAGAGGACCCACCCCCGGAAGGAACACCGCCCATGGCAGAGCACCGGCACCTGACCGTCCTGACGACCACGGACAGCGAGGAGAGGGCGAAGTCGCTCGCCGCCGGAGCGGTGGAGTCCCGGGTCGCCGCGTGCGCGCAGATCAGCGCCCCCGTCACCAGCGTCTACCGCTGGGAGGGGGCGATCCGGACCGAGCGGGAGTGGCAGATCCTGTTCAAGACCACCACGGCCCGCTACGAGGCCCTGGAGACCTACATCAAGGAAGCCCACGACTACGACACCCCCGAGATCATCGCGACCCCGATCGTGACGGGCAGCGACGCGTACCTGGCCTGGCTGGACGAGGAGACCAAGCCGGCCGGGTAGCGGCCCGGCCGTACCGGCAGGCTTGCTGAGCGGTTTCTCCGCGACGTGTCACTTACGGGACTTGAACAAGCGTGCTGGATCCCATCCGTCGGTCAGCTGGTCGACCAGGGCCTGAGCGGCCACCTGTGGCGGGTCGATGTACTGCCACTCACACCGTCCGGGATGGCCTCGGTAGATCGTGCATCCAGTACCGAGGGGCTCCGCTTTCTTCAAACATACATCGATGTCCGCGAGCCACTGGACGGGCGATCCATCGCGCCAGCACAGGTAGACGTCGGACTCCGGGTCGGCGCGGGCGCCCGTGCGGAGGAAGGCCGCGTGGAAATCGTGGGGCACGTCTTCGACCAGGCACTGGAACACGTCGTACGGCGACCACTCGATGCCGGGGCGGGGAGAACCGATCGCCTCGGCTGCCGACCTGACCTCACTGTCCAGCCTTGTCCTGGCCAGGCAACGGAAAGTCATCACCGAACCCCCGTCGTCGTCACCGTAAGCGCCCACCCCGACAGGGCACAGACCGCGAGACCGAGCGCGACCCGGGCGGGGGAACACCTACGTGAGGTGCGTTTCACCATCCGCATGACCGGACCGGACCACCCGCGCAACCGAAGCCCACCGCCCCGATGTCCGCACTGCCGGATGTTGCGGGCCGCCTCGAAACGGGCGGAGGCGTCACCGGCCTTCATCGCTCGGGCGAGCCTCGCCTTCTGGGCGGCGCAGTTGCCGCAACCGGGCTTCGGCTTGGCTTCGTACAGCCAAGCGTCTATCGGCAGGGCGACCAATGCTTCAACCGTGCGGGGTTCCGCATACCCTTGTCGCCGTTCCGACCTCTTCCTCATCCCGCCCTCCCTTCGCTGTCTGTAACTAGACAACTGCGGGAGTCCAAGATCAGTTAACACTGGTCTTGCACAATGACCGCACCGCAAACGGCAACTGATGGCACGACTCCTTCCTGGCGTGGAACAGTGGTCGCATGGAGAGCACCCCCGCACCCGGCGAGAACATCGCCGTGCTGCGCAAGGCGCGAGGGATGGGTCAGGCCAAGCTGGCCCGCGAGGCCGGTATCTCGCTGTCCTACCTCAGCAAGATCGAGGTCGGGCTTCGGCCTGCAACGCCCCCCGTGGTCGCCGCCATCGCCAAAGTCTTGAGGGTCCAGGTGCAGCGCATCTACGGCCAGCCCTACCTCGGCCCGTCCGAACAAGCCGACTTGCTCAACGACCTCCGGGCCGCAGTCAGGCGGTACACGCTTCCCAAGGAAGACGTGCCCGAGCCCTCGGCATTGCAGGCCGCCGTCGGCAAGGCCATGCGGCTCCGAGCGGAAACCAACTATCTGGCGCTGCTCGGAATGCTCCCCAGACTCCTGGGCCAGGTCACCGCGACCGCCTTGACGGCGGCGTCCGGGGAGACGGGCGCGTGGACACAAGTCTCCGACGTGTACGGGTGTGCCTACGCCGTCGCCCACCGCCTGGCACAACCAGACCTCGCCGACATGATCGTGTCCCGGCAGTCCTGGGCCGCACAACAGACGTGGAACCCCGAGGCCGAGGTGGCGGCGGCCTGGAACGAAGCCGGCACCTACCAGTCGGCCGGTCATTATGACGACGGCCTGGCGATCATCGAGCGGGCCATCGGCAAGTACGAGGCGGCTTCTCCGGGGGACTCCCTGGAACGCGCCCTGTCCCTGGGATCGCTTCACCTTCGAGGTGTCGTCCTGGCTTCCCGGGCGAAGGACGCCACCGCCACCGCCGATCATCTTCAGAAGGCGAAACGGCACGCCAAGCGTATTCCCCGGGACGTTCTGCGGCACAACTTGACGTTCGGCCAGGAGAATACGGCCCTGTACGAGCTTGCGGCCCACATCGAACTGGGGAAGCCGGACAAGGCCGTGGACATGAGTACGCCACTGCTCAGCGAGCCGCCGACCGGCCTTACACCCAACCGCTTGGGACGTATGTTCATCGATATAGCCAGGGCCAGGCTGGACGTCAAGGATTACGCCGGGGCGGAAGAGGCTCTTGAGAAGGCGTTCGGAATCGCTCCCCAGATGACAGAGGTTCACCCCATGGCCAGAGAGGTGATCCGGGTGCTTTTCGTCCTCCACCAAAGGTCTCGGCCGAATTTGATGAAAATGGCCGAGAAGTCCGGCCTCTCCAAGTAGACCCCCTGTGAATCCCTGTCAGAACCGTTGACTCGTTAACCAATCGCTTCTACGGTCCCGTCCGAACTGGCGATCGTTGTTCGGTATCACGAACACACCCAGAAGAGGGAGCCGCAATGAAGCGCACCGCACTCCTCGCCGTCCCCGCCGCCCTGTTGCTCGCGCTCGTGCCGGGTACCGCCTCCGCGTACCCCAACCCCGGCACGGTGACCGGCAGCACCGTCGTGCACGATCCGACGATGATCCGTACCTCCGGCGGCCGTTACCTGCTCTATGCCACCGGTGGCGGCCTGGGTCACCGGACCTCCACCGACCGGATCTCCTTCACCGCGGGCGCGGACGCCTTCGGCACCAAGCCGTCCTGGTGGTCGTCGTACGCCACCGAGGCATGGGCGCCGGACATCTCGTACGCCGGCGGCAAGTACCTGATGTACTACGCCGTCTCCAAGTTCGGCGAGAACACCTCGGCGATCGGCCTGGCCGGTTCCACGACCGGGCTGCCCGGCTCCTGGACCGACTACGGCGTCGTCTACACCTCCACCTCCGGCAGCGACTACAACGCGATCGACCCCAACCTCTTCGTGGACGACGACGGCAAGTGGTGGCTGTCCTTCGGCAGTTGGTGGACCGGCATCAAGATGATCCGCATCGACCCCGCGACCGGGAAGCAGTACGCGGGCGACACCAAGCGCTACTCCCTCGCCGCCCGGCCCACCGGCAGCAAGGCGGTCGAGGCGCCGTACATCGTCAAGCGCAACGGCTACTACTACCTCTTCGCCTCCTACGACGTCTGCTGCCAGGGCACCAGCTCGACGTACAAGGTGAAGGTCGGCCGGGCGACCTCGGTCACCGGGCCGTACTACGACAAGAACGGCGTGGCGATGACGAACAACGGCGGCACCCCGGTCCTGGAGTCCCACGGCAACGTCATCGGCCCTGGCGGGCAGTCCATCATGCGCGACGTCGACGGCGACCTGATCGTCTACCACTACTACGACGGCAACGCGGCCGGCACCCCGAAGCTCGGCATCAACCTGCTGAACTGGTCGTCGGGCTGGCCGGTGGCCTACTGAACCTCACAGTCGGCTACGGCCCCGGTGCGAACCACGCTCCGCGGCACTCCGGCCACGGTCCCGGCGGCGACTTCTAAGATCTGCCGCATGCCATCAAGACTCGTGCAGATCAACATGAAGGCCCAGGACGACTCCGCGCTCGGCCGGTTCTGGGCGGAGGCGCTCGGTTGGGGTGTCGACAGCGAGGGTCCCGGGGTCACCAACCTCGAACCCGTGGGTTTCGCCTACCCCGACCCCGCGGCCGTCTGCATCGACATCATCGCCCGCCCGGAACCCAAGACGGTGAAGAACCGGGTGCACGTCGACCTGGCCACCACCTCCGCCGCCCACCAGGCCGAACTGGTCGCGCGGTTGCGGGAGCTCGGCGCGACGCCCGCCGACGTGGGTCAGGGCGATGTCCCCTGGACGGTGCTGGCCGACCCGGAGGGCAACGAGTTCTGCGTCCTGGAACCCCGCCCGGTCTACCAGGACACCGGGCCGATCGCCGCGGTGGTGGTCGACTGCGCCGACCCACGGGAAATGGCCCGGTTCTGGGACCGGGCGATCGACTGGACGCTGCACGAGGTCACCGACGACCTCGCGGTCCTGCGCTCCGCCCACGGCGTCGGCCCGTACCTGGAGTTCGTCCGCACGCCCGACACGAAGAGCGTGTGGAACCGCGTCCACCTCGACATCGCCCCCTATCGCGGTGACGACCTCGCGGCAGAGGGGGCCCGGCTGCGCGCCTTGGGCGCCACCGATCCCGGCATCGACCAGTCCGCGCTCTCCTGGACGGTGCTGGCCGACCCGGAAGGCAACGAGTTCTGCCTCCTCACTCCTCGCTAGCCCGGGACGACGGCTCCGACTCCGGTCCGCCCCCGTCGTCGTGAGGTCGGCCGGAGCGCCCGCTTGACGGCTGCCCGCTTTGCCGAACTGACAGCTCGTCGACAGGAAGCGCCCCTACGGTGCCGTGTCCATGACAGACACCTCTGATGCCCGGAAAATCGGGCGCCGTACCGTGCTGGCCGCCGCCGGCGGGGCCGCCGCCGCGCTGACCGTGGGGGCCGCGGCTCCGCCGAAGGACGCGGACGGCACGCGGAACGCCGCCGCGGTCTGCACGCTCACCACCGAGCTGACCGAAGGCCCCTACTACCTCGACGGCGCCCTCGTCCGCGCCGACCTCACCGAGGGCAAGCCCGGCATCCCCCTGAGGCTCGCCCTGACCGTCGTCGACGCCGCCTGCGCCCCGCTCCCCGGCGCCCTCGTGGAGCTGTGGCACGCCGACGCGCTCGGCGAGTACTCCGGCTTCGTGGGCGCCAACGGGCACCAGGAGCCCGACGACCGCACCTTCCTGCGCGGCGGCGTCCTCACCGACTCCGGCGGGGTCGCCAGGTTCACGACGATCTACCCGGGGTGGTACCGGGGCCGCTGCGTGCACATCCACGTCAAGGTGCACACCGGCGTGACCGTGACACCGGACGGCCACTTCACCGGCGGCTCGACCGTCCACACCGGCCAGCTCTTCTTCAACGAGACGGTCACGGCGGCCGTGGCCAGGGTCTCGCCGTACGCCACCAACACCGTCCCGCGCACCACCCTCGCGCAGGACTCCATCTACGACGACCGGGGCGCCCGCTCCGGCCTGCTCACCCTCACCGCCCTCGGCGGCTCCGCCTCGTCCGGCTACACCGGCACACTCACGCTGGGGGTGGCGGACTGACGGCCGGCCGGGGCGGGAGGGGACACCCTCGGGCACTCTCGGGCGCCCTCGCCTCCTCCCGCCCCGGCCGGGGGTACTCGCTCAGCGGCCCTGGATACCCAGCGGAAGCAGGTTGTTCAGGGAGGTGGCCGGGTTGCCCGTCTCCAGTGAGCCGAGGAGACCCGACAGGAGGGAGACACCGGGGGCGCCGGCGGCGGGGAGGGGGGACCGGACGGCGTCGGCGGCCCCGGCGGCGGGAGCGGCGGCGGCCAGCAGCGCGGTGGCCAGGGCGGAGGCACAGGTGAGCTTCTTGATCACGTCCGTCCTAACGAACGGCACGGGCGGGGGGAAACGCGACGGTCCCCCGGTCGGCCCAGTCCCGCCGGGCCGGAGCCTCCCTCACGGGTTCTCCCACGCCGCCGGTTCCGCCGCCAGCGCCCGGACGGGCTCGGGCAGGGCGTCCGCCGCGAGGTCGGCCACGGTGACGCCCTCCAGGATGCGGCGGACGTTGGCGCGCAGCGCGATCCACAGCGGCAGCAGCGGCCGGGCCGTGCCCGTGTAGGCGAGGCCCGTCGGGCGTTCGCCGCGCACCGACACGATCGGGCCGTCCACCGCCCGGATGACGTCGGCCACGGTGACCGAGGAGGCCGCCCGCGCCAGCCGGTAACCGCCGCCCCCGCCACGCCGGCTGTCCACGATCCCGGCCCGCCTGAGGTCGCCGAGGATGCCCTCCAGGAACTTGTGCGGGATGTCCTGCACGGCGGCGATTTCCTCTGCTTTCACCGGGCCGTTACCCTGCCGTACGGCCAGCTCCAGTACCGCCCGTACCGCGTAATCCGCCCGTGCCGAGATCCTCATGGATCCATTGTGGGGCGTCCCGCCATGGAGAATGGCCGGACCCGCGCCCCCTAGGACCGCCCGGGAGGACCCACCTTGGCGCTCAGCAGACGTTCCTTCAGTGCCCTGGCCGGCTCCGCCGCGCTCGGGCTGGCCCTGGGCGGCAGCGGCGGCCCCGGGGCACCCTCCGCGTACGCGGGCGGCAGCGCGCCGACCGGTCCGGCACCGGCCCCGCCGCGCGCCGACGGCGCGCGGCACACCATCGGCTACGACCGTTACTCGCTGCTCGTGGACGGGCGGCGGCTGGTGGTGTGGTCCGGCGAGCTGCACCCCTTCCGGCTGCCCAGCCCCTCGCTGTGGCGGGACGTGCTGCAGAAGATGCGGGCGCACGGCTACAACGCCGTCAGCGTCTACGTGGCCTGGAACTACCACTCCCCCGCGCCCGGCCGGTACGACTTCTCCGGCGTCCGGGACCTGGACCTGTTCCTGCGCATGGCGGCGGAGACCGGGCTGTACGTCATCCTGCGGCCGGGCCCGTACATCAACGCCGAGGTGGACGGCGGCGGCTTCCCGGGCTGGCTGACCGCGACCGGGGGCACGGCCCGCACCGACGATCCCACGTACCTGTCGCACGTCGACGAGTGGCTGACCCAGGTGAACCGGATCGCCCGCCGGCACCTGTTCACCCAGGGCACCGGCACGATCCTGCTGTACCAGATCGAGAACGAGTACGACGCCCACCCCGCCGACGCCACCGGCCGGGCGTACATGACGCACCTGTACAAGAAGGTCCGGGCCGACGGGATCGACGTCCCTCTGTTCCACAACGACAAGGGCAGGAACGGCTACTGGATCCCCGGCTCCTTCGACACCGGCGGGGAGAAGGGCGGCTGGCTGTACGGCTTCGACGGCTATCCCTCGCCGTTCAAGACCCCGCCGGACTGGGGGCACTTCGGGCCCGGCGGGCCGAAGGGCGGGGCCACCGCCTCGCCGAGCACGCCCGGGTTCGTGCCCGAGTTCGGCGGCGGCTGGTTCGACCCGTGGGGCGGGGCCGAGTTCGACGGCAAGGGGTACGCCGAGTCGCGGCGCACCCGGGACGCGGCCTACGAGCGCCGCTTCTACCTGACCAATCTGGCCAACGGCCTCACCCTGCACAACGTGTACATGACGTTCGGCGGGACGTCGTGGGGCTGGCTGCCCGCACCGGTCGTCTACACGTCGTACGACTACGGCGCCGCCATCGACGAGGCCCGCAACGTCACCGAGAAGATCGCCCCGATGCACCAGCTCGGGCATCTGCTGCAACGCGTGCCCGACTTCGCCAAGCTGGACCGGGCGCCGGACGTGCGGGCCGAGGGGCTGAAGGTCTACCACCTGGCCAACCAGGACACCGGCGCGCACGTGTACATCGCCCGCAACGACGGCACCGAGGCGGTCACCACCGACCTGCCGACCGACGCCGGCACGCTGCGCGTCACCGTGCCCGGCAAGGACGCCAGGCTGCTGACCACCGGGCTGCGGCTGGGCCGGCGCAAGATGAAGCACTCCACCGCCTCGCCCATGCTGTGCCTGACGACGGGCCGGCAGGACATCGCCGTGTTCACCGGGCCCCGCGGCGAGATGGCCGAACTGGTCCTGAAGTCCCGCTCCGAGCCGTCCGTGCAGCGGCTGGACCCGGAGGGCGGCTGGGCCTACGACCGGGGCGAGCTGCACGTCAGCGCGCCCCTCGGCGAGGACGGGCTGACCCGGATGCTGGTGCGGAAGGGCGACAGCGACACCCCGCTGCTGCTGCTCTTCGCCGACGACGCCACCGCCGTCCGCCTGTTCCCGTACGACACCCCGTCCGGGACCCTCCTGGTGTACGGCCCGGCGCTGCTGCGCCACGCCGAGCTGCGCGGCTCCGAGGTGCGCCTCACCGGTGACCTGAAGGAGTCGACGAGCCTGGAGGTGTGGGCGCCGCGCGGGATCGACACCCTGGTCTGGAACGGGCGCCGGGTGACCACCCGGGTCACTCTCTCGGGCTCCTTGATGACCAGGGGGCCGCTGCCGGGGGTGCCCGAGGTGCGGCTGCCGCGGCTGGGCGGCTGGCGCATGCGGCGGGAGAACCCGGAGGCGGGACCGGGCTTCGACGACTCGTCGTGGAAGGCGGCCGACAAGACCTCGTCGTTCTCCACCACGGCCGTCCCCGAGGGACAGCCGGTGCTGTTCGCCGACGACTACGGCTTCCACTACGGCGACGTCTGGTACCGGGGTGCGTTCACCGACAGCACCGGCATCGAGGAGCTCGCGCTCGCCTACAGCACCGGCACCCAGGGCCTGCTGATGGCGTGGCTGGACGGCGAGCCGCTGGGCACGCACCGGATGCCCGTGCCGGACAAAAAGACGGTCCGCCAAGGGAGTTGGTCGGACACGGCCGTCTTCCCGGTCCGCGAGGCGCTGCGCTCCCCCGGCCGGCACGTGCTGTCGGTGCTGGTCCGGCGCATGCAGCACGACCAGGACGGCAAGGCGCTCGACACGCACAAGGTGGCCCGCGGGCTGACCGCGGTCACCTTCGGGGGCGCGGCGCCGGAGGTGCGCTGGCGCATCCAGGGCGAGGGCCCCGCCGACCCGGTGCGCGGGCCGCTGAACAACGGCGGCCTGTACGGCGAGCGGCACGGCTGGCACCTGCCCGGCTTCCGGGACGGCGACTGGGAGAAGACGGAGTTCCCGCGCGCGGAGCGGTACCAGGGCGTCACCTGGTACCGGACCGCGTTCCGGCTGTCGGTGCCGGACGGTGTCGACGCGTCGATCGGCCTGACCCTGGACGACGACCCGTACCGGGCCTACCGCGCCCAGCTGTTCCTCAACGGCTGGAACCTGGGCCAGTACATCAACAACGTCGGCCCCCAGCACACGTTCGTGCTGCCGAACGGCATCCTGCGCACCCGGGGCACCAACACGCTGGCGCTGGCGGTCCTGTCGGAGTTCACCACGCTGTCGGGCCCCGGGTCGGTACGGCTGACGCTGCTCGGCGCCGCGAGCGGCGGCGTACCGGTCACACCGGTGTGATCACGCCAGCCTGATCACGTTCCAGGACAGCGGCTCCAGTACGGCGGTGAGGGTGCCGTCCGCCAGGGCGGTGCCCTCGACCGGGTGCGGGGTGACGCGTTCGGGGTCGGTCAGGGTGTTGCGGGCGTCGGGGTCGGCGTCCGCGAGCGCGGTGTGCTCGGTGACGGTGGTCAGTTCCAGCCCCCGCAGGACGACTTCGAGGGGCAGCGGCTCGGTGCGGCTCCGGTTGACCGCGAACACGGTGACGGTGCCGTCGTCCGCGCGGACGGCGGTGGCGTGCAGCAGGTCCGTCTCGCCGTACTTCTTCGTCTCGTACGTCGGCGACTCCACGCGGACGTCCAGCACCTCGCCGCGGCCGTACTTCGATGCCTGCGCGAAGGGGAAGAACGTGGTCTGCCGCCAGGCCGGGCCGCCCGGCTCGGTCATGATCGGGGCGATGACGTTGACGAGCTGGGCGAGGCAGGCCACGGTGACCCGGTCGGCGTGCCGGAGCAGGGCGATCAGCAGCGAGCCGAAGACCACGGCGTCGGTGACGCTGTAGTTGTCCTCCAGCAGGCGGGGCGCCTCCGGCCAGTCGGACAGGTCGCGCGTCTCGGAGAACTCCACCCACTTGGTGAGGTACCAGACGTTCCACTCGTCGAAGGAGAGGTTGATCCTCTTCTTCGACTTCAGCAGCGCGCCCACGTGGTCGGCCGTGGCGACCACGTTCTCGATGAAGGACTCCATGTCGACGGCCGAGGCGAGGAAGGAGTCCACGTCGCCGTCGACGGGCTCGTAGTAGGCGTGCACCGAGATGTAGTCGACCAGGTCGTACGTCTCCTTCAGGACGGTGGCCTCCCACTCGGCGAAGGTGGGCATGGCCTGGGTGGAGGAGCCGCAGGCGACCAGTTCCACGCGGGGGTCCTGCTGGCGCATGGCGCGGGCGGTCTCGGCGGCGAGCCTGCCGTACTCCTCGGCCGTCTTGTGGCCGGTCTGCCAGGGGCCGTCCATCTCGTTGCCGAGGCACCACAGCCGGATGCCGAAGGGGTCCTTGTCGCCGTGGGCGGCGCGCAGGTCGGACAGGGCGGTGCCGGAGGGGTGGTTGGCGTACTCCTGGAGTTCCAGGGCCTCGGCGACGCCCCGGGTGCCGAGGTTCACCGCCATCATGGGTTCGGCCTGGGGGCCGACCTTCTTCAGGAACGCGATGTACTCGGACAGGCCGAAGCGGTTGGTCTCGGTGGAGTGCCAGGCCAGGTCGAGCCGGCGGGGACGGTCCTCCACCGGGCCGACGGAGTCCTCCCACTTGTAGCCGGAGACGAAGTTGCCGCCGGGGTAGCGGATCGCGGTGACGCCGAGTTCGCGGACCAGGTCCAGCACGTCGGTGCGCAGGCCGTCGGCGTCGGCCGCGGGGTGGTCCGGCTCGTAGACGCCGGTGTACACGCAGCGGCCGAGGTGTTCCACGAAGGAGCCGAAGAGGCGGGGGTTCACCTCGCCGACGGTGAAGGCGGGGTCGAGGGTGAAGCGGGCGGTGTGCTTGCTCATGGGTTCCTTCCGGGTCACTTGAAGACGGGCCAACCGGCATGCCAGCGAAGCTCGTTGAGCCCGAGCTTCGGGGTGCCGCCGTCCGTCGCGTCGTAGTAGTGGTAGGCCAGCCAGGTCTTGCCGCGGGCGCGGAACACCGACTCCCCGCCGGGGCCCGTGTAGCGGCCGTGCCCGGCCAGGAGGAGGTCGCCGCCGCCGTCGAGCATCGGCTTGCCCGTGCTGTCGGTGTACGAGCCCGTCACCGACGTCGAGCGGCCCACGCGGATCTTGTACGTCGAGTTCACGCCCGCGCAGCAGGTGTCGTAGGAGGCGAAGAGGTAGTAGTGACCGCCGTGGCGGACGATGGCGGGGCCCTCCACGGCGTACGGGGCGCCGGGGCGGGTCGCCAGGTGGTGGACCGGGGCCCCGGGGAGCGCCTTGCCGGTCCGCGGGTCCAGTTCGGTCATGCGGATGCCCGTCCAGTACGAGCCGAACGCCAGCCAGAGCCGTCCGTCGGCCCGGATCACGGCGGGGTCGATGGCGTTCCAGGTGTCGGTCGCCTCGGAGGTGTACGCGGGGCCGTGGTCGGTCCAGGTGCCGGGCAGGCCGGTGGGCGAGGTGGCGACGCCGATCGCGGAGTGGTTGGTGCCCCAGGAGGAGACGGCGTAGTAGAGCCAGTAGCGGCCGTCGCGGTAGGTCAGGTCGGGGGCCCAGGGGTCGGCGGTGGGGTTGTAGTCGTGCCACCAGGCGGGCGGGGCGGGGAAGGCGTCGCCCGCGTCCGTCCAGTGGCGCAGGTCGGTGGAGAGGCGGGCGCCGAGGACGCCGCCGGTGGAGTAGGCGACGTACCGGCCGTCCTTCAGCCGGTGCACGGTGGGGTCGTGGACGGTCTGCTGCCCGGTGAGCGGCAGCGGGTCGGGGTAGGCCGGTGCTGCCGAGGCCGTGGCGGGCAGCAGGGCCAGGGCGGCGGCCGCGAGGACGGCGGCGAGTCGGGGTCTCAACGCGGGGCTCCTCGGGTCACTGGCCGGCCAGGCCGGTGTGGGCCACGCCCCGCACGATCTGGCTCTGGAAGAAGACGAAGACGATGATCAGCGGCAGTCCGGCGATCAGGCCGCCGGCCATCAGCTGGGGCCAGACGATGCCGAAGGCGTTCTGCACGGTGGCGATGCCGTTGGGCATGGTCATCAGGTCGGGGTTGTTGGTCACCATGTACGGCCACAGGAAGTTGTTCCAGGACGCGATGAAGGTGAAGATCCCGACCGCGGACAGCGAGGGCTTCGACAGGGGCAGCACGATGGTGAAGAAGATCCGCCAGCGGCCGGCGCCGTCGATGAACGCGGCCTCCTCCAGCTCCCGGGGCAGGCCCTGGAAGAACTTGTAGAGGATGTAGACCATGGCGGCCGGGGCGCACTGGGGCAGGATCATGCCCCAGTAGGTGTCGACCATGCCGAGCGACTGGACCGTGGTGAACAGCGGGACGCCGAGGATCGCCGGGGAGAACATCAGGCCGGCCATGGTCAGGCCCATCAGGGGGCCCTTGCCGCGGAACTCGGTGCGGGCGAAGCCGTATCCGGCGAGGGAGGCGACCAGCAGCACGATCACCGTGACGGACACCGAGACGACGACGGAGTTCACGAACCAGTTGGGGATGTCGCCCGCCCGGAGCACCTCCTTCCAGGAGTCCAGGGTGACGTGCTCGGGTATCCAGTGCGGCGAGGTGACGGACTCCGTCGGGGTCTTCAGGGAGGTGGACAGGGCCCAGGCCAGGGGGGCGAGCCAGATCAGGGAGAGGGTGGCGGCGACGGCCGTGAGCGCGATCTGGGCGGGGGGCCAGCGGCGGGCGGAGCGGGTGGTCATCGGGTGGCCTCCTCGCGGCTCTTCAGCAGCCACATCCGGGCGAGCGCCACGGCCGCGATGATGACGAACAGGACGAAGGAGATCGCGGAGGCGTAGCCCACGCGGTAGGTGGTGAAGCCCTGTTCGAGGGTGTACTGGACGAAGGTGCGCGTCGATTCCTCCGGTCCGGGGCCGAACTGGTACATGACCACGGCCTGATCGAAGACCTGGAGGGAGGCGAGGACCTGGAGGGCGACGACCAGGCCGGTGATGGAGCGCAGGTTGGGCACGGTGATGTACAGCATCCGCTTCAGGGCGTTCGCGCCGTCGAGTTCGGCCGCCTCGTACAGGTGCTGCGGGATGTTCTGCAGGGCGGCCAGGTAGAGCAGGAAGGAGAAGCCGACCGTCCACCACAGGGTGGCGACGACGACGGCGAGCATGGCCGTGGACTTCTGGGTGAGCCACGGTGTGTCCAGGCCGAGGACGTGGTTGACCATGCCGTTGGTGGGCTGGAACAGCCACCACCACAGGTTGCCGATGACGGCCGAGGGCAGCAGGAAGGGCGCGAAGAAGCACAGCCGCCACAGCCACTTGAAGTGCGTGGTGTGGTGGGCGACCAGGGCCATCAGCAGGGCCACCAGGACGATCAGCGGGACGACGTACAGCGTGAACTGCGTGCTGTGCCACAGGGAGTCCCACACGAGCGGGTCCCGCAGCGCCTCGCGGTAGTTGGCGAGGCCGACGAAGCCGGTGTGGTCGCCGGAGATGTTGGCGTCGGTGAAGCTGAGGTAGAGGCCGCGGACGACGGGCAGGATGACGAACAGCCCGTAGACGACGAGGAACGGGGCGACGAACCAGCCGCCGTGCTGGAGGCGGCGGGACCAGCGCAGCCGGGCGGAGTCGGTGCCGGCGGTGGCGCGGGGGCGGGCCGTGCCGCCGGCCGTGGTCAGTGCCGTGCTGCTCATGCGGCGGTTCCCTTCAGCTCCTGGGCGGCGGTGCGCCCGGTCATCGGGTTCTTCGCCGCGAGCAGCCGCTCCAGCAGGGTCTTCATGCGGCGGGCCGCCTCGCCGGGGGCGGTGGAGCCGAGGTTGGAGGAGGCGATGACCGGGCCGAGGCGCTGGGCGAGGATGCCGGTGGAGCCCGCGAACCAGATGTGCGGCTCGTTGGCCTGGTGGTCCATGGCGGGCCGGGAGTACTCGTCCTGCGGGGTCAGCTCGCGGTAGCCCGGGTCCTCGAAGGTGGGCAGGTGGGCGGGGATGTGGCCGCCGAGGGCCCAGGTGGTGGCGTGGGTGACCATGTAGGCGGCGAGGCGGTAGGCGCCCTCGTCGGCGGCGCCGCCGCGGCCGGCCTGGTGGGGCAGGACGAAGGAGTGGGACTCGGCGTGGGTGGCCGGGGCGCCGAAGACCGCGGGGAGCGGCTGGGCGCCATAGTCGACCTTCTCGTCGTTGAAGTAGGGCACCGACCAGTTGCCCTCCCAGGTGAAGGGGGAACCGGCGAGGAACGCCTCGGCGTCGGTCTCGCCCGGGGTGACGTAGCCGTCGGTGACGTGCTTGCGGAAGAACTCCAGGACCTCGGTGGCCTTGTCGGTGTCGAAGGTCAGGTCCGTCTGGGCGGCGTCGAAGTAGGTGCCGCCGAGCTGCTGGTAGAAGGCGACGAAGAACCACCAGCAGAAGTTCTGGTCGTTGACGTGCAGGCCGAGAGTCTGCTGACCCCTCTTCAGCTGCTTCCTGGTCTCCTTCAGGACGGCGAACCAGTCGTCGGTGGAGGTGACGGCGGGCAGCCGGCCGGCGGAGTCCAGCAGCCCGGCCCTGCGGCACACGTCCTTGCGGTAGAAGCAGAGCTGGACGTGGATGTCGAGGGGCAGGGCGTAGAGCTCGCCGTCGACGACGCCGCGCTTCCACAGCACCGGGTTGAAGTCGGCCTCGCGCACCCCGTACTCGGCCAGCAGGCCGGTGTCCCAGGGGTCGAGGAGGCGTCCGGGGGCAAAGCCGGGGACGCGGCCCTGGTGCATGACGGCGAGGTCGGGGGCGCGGTTGCCGGCGGCGGCCATGGCGAGCTTGGTGTAGTAGGGGCCGCCCCAGGTGAGGGTGGAGTCCTTCACCGCGGTGCCGGGGTGCGCCGCGCGGAACGCGTCGACCATGGCGACCTGGTTGGCGCCGTCGCCGCCCTGGAAGAGGTTCCAGTAGCGCACCCGGGTGCGGGTGCCGGTGGCCAGCGCGTCGGCCCCGCTGCCGAGAGCGGCGAAACCGAGGCTCGCGGCCGTCACCAACCCGCCCGCGGCGCCGAGGAAGTGCCTGCGGTTCAGGCCAGGTTGTCCCATACCTTGCCCCTACGTTCGATATGCCGAATGGTGCCCGTAACTTCGAACGGGACCGTAGATTCCCCGCGCGTGCGCGTCAATGGGTTGGACAAAGCTCATAGGTCGTTCCGCGTTGGACGACGGCCGGGGGAAGGCATGACGCGGGCACATTCGTGCGCGTACCCTCGGACCAGCCATGACCGGGCCGGACACGGTACGAAGGGGGGCCGATGGGCATCGCGGACGCGCGGCGGCGGCTGACCGCGCTCGCCTCCCGGATGCTCCGCCCGCGCACCGGTTCGGCGATGCGGGAGCTGGCCGGCGACCTCGCCGCCGCCGTCCGCGCCCGGCCCGAAACCCCGCGGGACATACGGCAGTTGTGCCACGCGCTGTGCGAGGAGATGACCGCGCTGCGCGCCGGGCGGCCGGTCGAGCTGCGGTTCGAGCGGTTCCCGGACGAGATAGAAGTGACCGGGCTGTGGGTCGAGTTCGCCGACTTCGACCTGATCATCGTGGAGGAGCGGGCGGAGGACGTGCAGCAACTGGTCATCCTGGGACACGAACTGTGGCACCTGCACGCCGGGCACCGCCACCACCACCTGGCCGGGGCCGCCGCGGCCCGCGCCCTCGCCGACGCCCCCGGCTGGCGGGAGGCGGCCCTCACGGTGGCCGCCCGCAACGGCTCCCGGGAGACCGACGAGGCCGAGGCGGACCACTTCGGGCACCGCCTGGCCACCCTGTTCCGCAGCCACCTGTCCGGGGCCCGGCCCGCTCCGCCGGACCCCCTTCAGCGCTCCCTCGGCTACCGCGGACGCGAACGGGCGGGCGGCCCGGACGGACGCGCCGCGCCGACGGCGGACCGGCCCGGGGAGGGGGGAGCCGCGCGGTGACACCGCCGGTCCTCCTCTGCGAGTTCTCCGTCTCCTTCTGGATCCCCGCGGCCGTGCTCGTCGCCGCCCTGGCGATCAAACTGCCGACGATCATCCGGCTGTGGCGGGACCCGCTGCTGCGCACGGTCGGCACGCTGCTGCTGCTCGCCTGCGCGGTGTTCGTCTTCAGCGCGCCGTCCACCGTCGCCCTGGTCAACCGGCTGACCGGCGTGCCCAACATCTCGGCGCCCTGGTGTTATTCACTGATCACCGCGCTGTGCGCGAACGGCCTGCTGCTGCTCATGACCTGGCGCAACGGCCCCTGCGGCCGCCCGGCCGGCACCCGCCGCGCGCGCCGCTGGGTGCTCTCGGTGTACTCCGGCGTGATCGTCGCCCTGTGGGTGCTGTTCGCGCTCGCCGACGCGCCCGTGGAGCGGCTACGGGACCTGGACACCTACTACGCGAACACGCCGTTCATCCGCGAGGGCATCCTGCTCTACCTCCTCGCGCACGCCGTGGCCTGCCTGGTCAGCTCCCGGCTGATCCGGGCCTGGGTGCGCCTTCCGGGCCTGGACGCCTGGCTGCGCCGGGGCCTCAGGCTGCTGGGCGCCGGATACGCGCTGGACCTGGCGTACAGCGCGGCCAAGCTGACCGCCGTCGGGGCGCGCTGGGCCGGGCGGAACGCGGACTGGCTGAGCACCGACCTGGCACCGGCCGTGGCCGCCGTCGCCGCGATCCTCGTGGCCGCCGGGTTCGTCCTGCCGCACGCCGGACAGTATCTGCGCGACCGGTGGCGGGTCCGGCTCGCGCACTGCGAACTACGGCCGCTGTACCGGCTGTTGCGGTCGGTGAGCGGGGCGGGGCTGCCGTTCGTGCTGCGCGCCACGCCCGAACTGCGGCTCACCCGGCGCGAGACGTTCATCCGGGACGTGCTGCTGCCGCTGGCCCGGCGCATCGACGCCGGGCTGTGCGGACGCGCGTACGACGCGGCACTCGGGCTCGGCCATCCGCCCGAGCGGGCCCGGGCGCTGGCGGCGGCGGTGTGCGTGCTGGACGCCGTCGAGACGGGTTCGGGCGCGCGGCCCGGGCCGGGGGGCGGCGGGGCCGACACGGCCGGTCTGCTGCGGGAGATCGGGGCCGTGTCGCGTGCGCTGCGGAAACCGGCCGACATCGAGGCGGTGCGGGCCCGGGTGGCGGGGGGCCGGGTGGAGACGCGGGTGTGAAGACCCGTACGCCTCAGCCCTCGAACGGCGGCTGGGGCAGCCCCTTGCCCGCGTTCGCGATCACCAGCAGGGAGCCCGACAAGGGGTGGGGGGACTCGAGACCCGTGCGGGCCGTGGTGACGTAGAGGTCGGTCAGGGCGGCGCCGCCGAAGGCGCAGGCCGTGGTCCGGGGAGTGGGCAGGGAGATGACGCGGTCCAGCGTGCCGTCGGGCGTGTAGCGGCGGACCGCTCCGCCGTCCCACAGGGCCACCCACACGCAGCCGTCGGCGTCCACCGTGAGGCCGTCCGGGTAGCCCGCGCCCTCCTCGATCTCCACCAGCGGACGGCGGTCGCGGATGCCCTCGGAGTCGTAGTCGAACACGTCCACGCGGCGCGTCGGGCTGTCGACGTAGTACATGAGACGGCCGTCGGGACTCCAGCCGGTGCCGTTGCTGACCGTGACGTCGTCCAGCACCGTCCGCGCGGTGCCGTCCCCGGTGAGGCGGGACAGCGTGCCGCCGCCGGCCGCCTCGTCGTAGCGCATCGTGCCCGCCCACAGGGAGCCGTCCGGGGCGACGGCCGCGTCGTTCGCGCGGCGGCCCGGGACCGGCTCGTGGTGCAGCCAGCGGAACGCGCCGTCGGGGTCCAGCAGGCCGACGCCGTCGCGCAGGTTCAGCACCAGGCCGCCGCCCGCGCGGGGCTTGGCGGCGCCGACGTGCTGGGGCGTCGTACGGACCGTGCGGCGGCCGGTCACCGGGTCGTAGGTGTGCAGCCGCATGCCCAGGATGTCCAGCCAGAGGAGCGTGCCGGTCGCCGGGTCCCAGGTCGGTCCCTCGCCGAGCGTCGCCTCCGCCGCCACCGCCACCTCGTACGCCGTCATGCCGCGCTCCTGTGTCCCAGCCGCTCCGACAGTTCCGCCGCGCCCTTGGCGGCCAGCTGCTCCAGCTCGGCCCGGCGCTCGTCGCTCCAGCGAATCATAGGGACGGAGATGGACAGCGCGGCGACAACCTGGCCGGTGCGGTCGCGGACCGGCGCGGCGACGCAGGAGACGTCGGGGTTGGACTCGCGGCTCTCCACCGCGATCCCGCGCTCCCGGATCTCCGTGAGGGCCGCCCGCAGCGCGGACGGTTCGGTGATGCTGTTCGGCGTCATCGCGGCCAGTTCGGCGTCGTCGGGGATCCGCGCGGACAGCTCCGGACCGGGCAGCGAGGCCAGCAGCATCTTGCCGACCGAGGTGCAGTGGGCGGGCAGCCGGCGGCCGGCGGCGGAGACCATGCGGACGGCGTGGGTGGAGTCGACCTTGGCGATGTAGATGACGTCGGTGCCCTCCAGGATGGCGACGTGCACCGTCTCGTCACAGGTCTCGGCGACCGAGCGGGCCACCTGCTGGCCCTCGGCGGCGAGGTCGAGCTGCTCGGCGTAGCGGCTGCCGAGCTGGTACGGGCGCACTCCGAGCCGGTACCGTCCGGGCTGGCCGGGTACCGGCACGATGTACGACCGTGCGGCGAGCGTGGTGACCAGCTCGTGCACGGTGGTGCGCGGCAGCTGGAGCCTGCGCACGATGTCGGGGGCGGAGAGTGTCCCGTCCCCGTCGAGGAACAGCTCAAGAATGTCCAGAGCCCGGGTCACGGCAGGCACGAGGCGTCCCACGTCCGGCCCCCTCCCTTGGTGTTGGCGCCCGTGGCGATATCCGGGTCGGAATGTTCGAGATATCAACAGGCGATCGGCATGACGAACACAGGCTAGTCAGGGAAGGTTGCGCGGGCAATGGGCGGGAGCCGGACCGGGCACGATGGCTCCATGGAACTCGACTTCCAGCTTGTGCTGCTGCGCCGCATGGCCGACCACAACCCGGACCTCGTGGAGGAGGCGCGGCGGCGGCTCGGCGCGTCGGCGGCGGACATGCGGGAGGCCAACAAGCGGTGGCAGGCGATGGTCCGCTCGCCGCGGGGCCGGGGTGCCGCCGCGCGGTACCGGGCCGTCCTCGGCGCTCCCGAGTCCGTGCTGCCGCGGCGGATCGGCGACCTGGACTGCGAGGCCCGGCGGTGGGCCCTGCCGCTCTGGCCCGACCTGCGGTTCGAGGTGCTGGCCGGGCCGGACGGCGGGGTGTGGCACGCGTGGCTGGTGCGGGCGCCGGACGCGCCGGGCCCGCGCCTCGACACCCTGGAGGACCTGACCCCGTGGTCGTGCACGGTGGACGAGGCCGCCCGCGCCTTCGCCCCCGCCCGCCCGCTCCAGGGCACGGCCCCCACCCGGTCGGGCCTGGCCCTCACCGCCCCGACCCGCGACGGCGCACGGCACGAACTGGTCGCGGAGTTCACCTGGGGGCTGCTCCAGCGGACGGCGGTCGTCGGTTGACCGGGTGGCCTGGGGGCACCTCCCCGGCGACCGGCCATCATGCCCACGGTAGGTGGGCGGTAACCCGGGGGTTGGCCAGTTCGGCAGGGCGTCAAGGGTCCGGGTCACGGACCTGTGCCCACCTGCATCGGGCGCCTCGCGGCCTGGTGCCCTGACTGCGCTGATTGCACCGTCCGCACAAGCCGTCAGCGCACGGCTGCCCATGCGGTCCGGACAATGAAAGTGACGAGGGCCCCGACAACGGGGAATGCACCCCCGGCTATCCGGGCAGTTCGTGTTCCCCGAGGAACTGAGCGGCGTATGAACGCAGATACTCCAGAGACCAGGATCCTTCCGTTCATCCGGCGGCACACGGGGGAGGTGAGCAGTATCCGGCGGACCGAGCGAGGGTTCAGCTCGGACCTGACCGCCCTTGTCGACTGCGAGAAGGGTCGGTTCTTCGTCAAGGCGGTCCGCAACCGTGCGGGAGGACGGCGTACGTCGCTGATCCGGGAACAGATGATCAACGACTACACGATCCCTGTCTCGCCGCCCCTGCTCTGGGAGGTGGAGGACGACTGGCTGGTCCTGGGATTCGAGGCGGTACAGGCCCGGACGGCGGATTTCGCGCCCGGCTCCCCGGACGTGCCGAAGGTGGTCGGTCTCGTCCGTCGGATCGGGGGGTTGCCGCTCCCCCCGGTCGCCGAGCACTGGACCGAGACCCGGTGGGACCGCTTCACCGCAGACCCCGCCGAGGCGTCGTTGTTCCGGGGTGACTCCCTGCTGCACACGGACATCAACCCGAGCAACTTCCTGATCGGCTCCACGCGGAACTGGGTGGTGGACTGGGCATGGCCGACCAGGGGCGCGGGATTCATCGACGTCGCCCTCCTGGTCGTGCAGCTCATCGCGGCCGGCCACGACCCGGGCTCCACCGAACGGTACGCCTCGCAGTGCCCCGCATGGCACCAGGCACAGCCCGGGGCGGTGGACGCCTTCGCGGCGGCCGGCCTGCGCATGCACCGGTCCTACGCGGAGCGCAACCCGGCTGCCGAGTGGCTGAACGCCATGGTCGCCGCGAACCAGGCATGGACGGATCATCGCGGAGTCGTCGTCAGCTGACGAGTGCACGGGGAAAGTCCCCCAAACCTACGGGAGTTGGGGGACTTTCCAGGGCGCGGAAAGACACGACCTAGGCGTCGAAGCCGGTCGCTCGGGTTCGCTTCTCCCATTCGGTGATCTCCGCGCGGACCTGGTCGAGGTGGTCCAGGACCGCGGTCACCCCGTCGTCGCCCAGCGGCAGCCGCAGTGGGGGCCGCTCGGCCTCCAGCGCGGCCAGGATGACGGCCGCCGCCTTCGCCGGGTCGCCGGGCTGGGAGCCGTCGGCGCCGGAGACGAACCCGCGGGTCTCGCCGACCTTGGTGTACACCCCGCTGTCGGGGCTGGCCCCGGCCCGGCCGGTGTCGAACAGGGAGGTCCGGAACGCGCCCGGCTCCACGATCAGCACCTTGATGCCGTACTCCGCCACCTCGTCGGCGAGCGCCTCGGAGAGGCCCTCCAGCGCGAACTTGGTGGCGGAGTACGCCCCGAAGCCCGCGAAGGACATCTGCCCGCCCATGCTGCTCATCTGCACGATCGCGCCCGAGCGCCGCTCGCGCATGTGCGGCAGCACCGCCCGCACCAGGGCGGTCGGCCCGAAGACGTGCAGCTCGAACAGGTCCCGCAGTTCCCGCTCGGTGGTCTCCTCGACCGCGCCGACGTGCGTGCGGCCCGCGTTGTTGACCAGCACGTCGATCCGGCCGTGCCGGGCCACGACGTCCGCGACCGCCGCCTCGATCACGGCGCCGTCCGTCACGTCGAGGCGCAGCGCCTCCACCCGGCCCGGGTGGGCGGCGACCAGGTCCTCCAGGGCCTCGGGGCGGCGGGCCGCGCCGATCACCAGGTCACCGGCGGCTACCGCGGCCTCGGTGATCGCCCGGCCGAATCCGCTGCTCGCGCCGGTCACCAGCCATACCTTGGACACGTCGACTCCCCCGACTCGTAGTGATCTTGGCGGCCCCAGCCTGCGGTACAGGACCCTCCGGCGTCCAGCGGATACGGCGAACCGTCCGGCATGCGGGCGGAGTTCAGATTTCCCGGGCCGTCCGCAGGATCGTCTCCGTCACCCGGGGCAGGGACTCCGGGTGCAGCCGGAGGAACAGGTTGGGTTCGACCAGTTCCAGTTCCATCAGGCGGGGTTCGCCGTCGTCGCCGTCGACCAGGTCCACGCGCGCGTACAGCAGCTCGGGCGTCCCGGACACGGCGGCCAGCGCCCGTTCCGCCACGGCCAGTTCGGCGGGGGCCGGCTGCCAGCGCTCCACGCCGGGGTGGGCGACCTTGTCGGCGTCGTAGGGGGTGCCGGGGGACAGTACGGCGCCCTTGCGGCTGGCGTGCAGCAGCCGTCCGCCGAAGAACTGCAGGGCCCGCTCCCCGCGCACGTCGATGCCCGGCATGTACGGCTGGACCATCGCGGTGAAGCCCTCGGCGTGCATCCGGGCGAGCTGCCGCAGCGCGGTGTCGTGCTCGGCGGGGGTGTAGCGGGCGGCGAACCGGGCGCCCGCGCCCGAGGTCGGCTTGACGACGAACTCGTGGCCGGTGGGCAGGGCGGCCGCCTCGCCGGGGGCTATGTAGCGGGTGGGGACGGTGGGCACCCCGGCCGCCGCCAGCTCGCCGAGGTAGCGCTTGTCGGTGTTCCAGCGCACGACGGGGGCCGGGTTGGCCAGCCGGGTCAGGGTCGCGGTGCGCTCCACCCAGGCGGCGAACTCGGCGGCCCGCCAGCTGTAGTCCCAGGTGGAGCGGATGACCACGAGGTCGTATCCGGCCCAGTCGGCCGCCGGGTCGTCCCAGTACCGGGCCTCCGCGTCGGCGCCGGCCTCCCGCAGCGCCCGTACCAGGACCGGCAGATCGGTGTCCTTGCTGGGTCCGGAGCCGGGGTCGTAGGTGGCGAGGGCGATACGGGGCACGGCGGGACTCCCTTTCGTACGCGGGTTCGATGAAGGGTGCGGTGGCGAGGCTAACAAGGCCCGCCGCGCGCCGTTCCGCTGGTGTAGGAAGGGTGCTGTCGTCCCCGGCAGCCGGCCGCCGCCGGCAGTAAGGAGTGCGCCGCGTGTCCCCTCTCTTCCCCGCCCTGGCGGACGGTCCCCCCGACATGGCCGCCCTGCGGTTCGGGTCCCGGTCCCTGACGTACGGCTCGCTCGCGGGCGCCGCGGGTGCCCTCGCCGCCCGGCTTCAGGGGGCGGGCCGGGTCGCGGTGTGGGCCGTGCCGGAGCTGGAGACCGCCGTCGCGGTGACCGGCGCGCTGCTCGCCGGGGTGGCCGCGGTGCCGCTCAACCCGAAGTCGGGCGAGAAGGAACTCGCGCACATCCTCACCGACAGCGCGCCGTCCCTGGTCCTCGCCCCGCCGGACACCGAACTGCCGCCGGTCCTCGGCGGCCTGCCCCGGATCGACGTGGACGCCTCCGCCACCGGCCCGCTTCCCGAGGAACGGGCGGCGGACGGCGATCCGGCGCTGATCGTGTACACCTCCGGCACCACCGGCCCGCCCAAGGGCGCGGTGCTGCCCCGCCGGGCCCTCGCCACCACCCTGGACGCGCTCGCCGACGCCTGGCGGTGGACCGGGGACGACGTACTGGTGCACGGGCTGCCGCTGTTCCATGTGCACGGGCTGGTGCTGGGCGTCCTGGGCCCGCTGCGGCGCGGCGGCGCGGTGCGGCACCTGGGCCGGTTCTCCCCCGAGGGCGTGGCCCGCGAGCTGAACGACGGCGCGACCATGCTGTTCGGGGTGCCGACGATGTACCACCGCCTCGCCGAGGCCCTGCCCGGCGACCCGGAGCTGGCAGGGGCGCTGGCGCGGGCCCGGCTGCTGGTCTCGGGCTCGGCCGCGCTGCCGGTGCACGACCACGAGCGGATCGCGGCGGCCACCGGCCGGCGGGTGATCGAGCGGTACGGCATGACCGAGACGCTGATGAACACCAGCGTGCGGGCCGACGGCGAGGCGCGGGCCGGCACGGTCGGGGTGCCGCTGCCGGGCGTGGAGCTGCGGCTGGTGGAGGAGGACGGCACGGAGCTGACCGCCTGGGACGGGGAGAGCGTCGGCGAGATCCAGGTGCGCGGCCCGAACCTGTTCACCGAGTATCTGAACCGGCCCGACGCCACCGCCGCCGCGTTCACCGCCGACGGTTTCTTCCGCACCGGGGACATGGCCGTACGGGAGCCCGACGGCTACGTCCGGATCGTCGGGCGCAAGGCCACCGACCTGATCAAGAGCGGTGGTTACAAGATCGGGGCCGGGGAGATCGAGAACGCGCTGCTGGAGCATCCGGGGGTGCGGGAGGCGGCGGTCACCGGGGAGCCGGACGCCGACCTGGGCGAGCGGATCGTGGCCTGGATCGTCCCGGCGGACCCGGAGTCACCGCCCGGCGCCGAGGAGCTGGCGGACCACGTGGCCCGGCGGCTGGCCCCGCACAAGCGTCCCCGTGCCGTCCGCTACCTGGACGCGCTGCCCCGCAACGACATGGGCAAGATCATGAAGCGGGCCCTGGCCGATGTCTGAGCGGCGCTCGGCGCGGGAGGTGCTGGCGCTGCTGGCCGACCCCGGCAGCCTCCGCGAACTCCCGGCGCCCGCCGGGCGGTCGGTGCCGGACGGGCCGCTGGGCTGGCAGGGCTACGACGCCTCGCGGGCCCGCGCCGCCGAGCGCACCGGCGAGAGCGAGTCGGTGGTCTGCGGCACCGCGCGCGTCGCGGGCACCGAGGCCGTGCTGATCGCCTTCGAGTTCGGCTTCCTCGGCGGCTCGCTGGGCGAACGCACCGGGGACCGGCTGGTGGCGGCCCACGCCCACGCCCGCGCGCACCGGCTGCCGGTGGTGCCGCTGATCGCGACCGGCGGCAGCCGCATGCAGGAGGGCATGCTCGCGCTCACCCAGCTCCAGCGGGTGGCCCGCGCCTCCGCGCTCACCCGGCGGGCCGGGCTGCCGCAGATCGCGGTCCTGCGGGATCCGACGACCGGCGGCGGCTGGGCCACGCTCGGGGCGGGCGCGGACGTGGTGCTGGCCCTGCCCGGCGCCCAGGTGGGCTTCGCCGGCTCCCGGGTCCGCCCGCCGGACGCCGACCCGGCCGCGTACACGGCCGAAGCGCAGGTGGCGGCGGGCTCGGCGGACGCGGTGGTGGAGCCGGACCGGCTGAAGGAGGTGCTCGGCACCTGGCTGCGGCTGCTGACGGCCCCGGCCGCCGAGGCGCCCGTGCCCCGGGCCCTGGGCCGGGCCGGGCTGCCCGCCACCGGGTGGGAGGCCGTCGCCGGGGCCCGGGACCCGCGACGGCCGCGGGCGGACGCCTACCTGGACGGCTTCTTCGACCGCCGGGTGCTCATCAGCGGCGACCGGTGCGGCGGCACGGATCCCGACGGGATGCTGTGCGGGTTCGGCGAACGGGACGGCCGCAGCGTGGCGTTCGCGGCGCAGACCGGGGCGGCGGCCCGGCCCGCCGGGTACCGCACCGCCGCCCGGCTGATCCGGCTCGCGGACCGGCTCGGCGTCCCGGTGCTGACGCTGGTGGACACCCCGGGCGCCGCCAACGGCGCGGACGCCGAGCGGCAGGGGGCCGGGGCCGCGATCGCCGAGGTGTTCCGGGCGGTGGCCGATGCCCGGGTGCCCCTGGCCACCCTCGTGATCGGCGAGGGCGGCTCCGGCGGGGCGCTGGCGCTGGCCGCGCCGGGCAACACCTGGGCCACCCCGGACAGTTACTTCTCGGTGATCGCGCCCGAACTCGCGGCGGCCATCCTCAAGCGCCCGCCGGAGCAGGTGGAGGCGACCGCCGGCCAGTTGCGCATCCGGCCGCAGGACCTGGTGGAGCTGGGAGTGGTCCGGGGCATCGTGGGACCCGCGAACCACCCCCGTTCCCCGGCTACTTGACGGCCGCCGCCCGGACGATCTCCTGGGTGACCGAGCCGCCCCGGTCGTCACGGGCGAAGGCGCGCAGGGAGAGGTGGGCGGTGCCGCGCGGCACGGTGAGCGTGCCGCGCCAGGAGGCGCCTCCGTCGGCGGTCAGCGGGACCGCCCGCCAGGTGGTGCCGTCGTCGTACGACACCTCCAGCCGGCCGCCGCCGAGTCTGCCGGTGCCGGTCGCGCCCGCGACGTACTCGGCGGAGATCCCGACCGGCACGCGCCGGCCCGCGGGCACCCGGCCGGCCAGGTCGGTGTCGAGGTCGAAGGCGAGGTTGACCAGCGGCAGGTACGTCCAGCGGTCCGCCGGGGTTGCCGCCGACCGGAAGGTCCACTCGGTGTGGCCGCGGGTGGCGACGGGCCAGCGGGCGGCGTCCAGGGCGGTGTCGGTGACGACCTTGTAGGTGTGCTCGTCGGCGGGCGCGCCCAAGACGTAGGCGGCGGAGCTGGTGCTCTCGTCCACGAGGGTGCCGTCCAGGTAGACGGCGGTGGTCTGGCGCAGTCCGCTCTCGTCGCTCCACACGTCGCCGAAGCCGGTGTGGTCGGGCCCGGAGTCGCCCCAGCCGGGCGTGTTGAACTGGAGGCGGTCACCGGCGCGTTGCTGGCCCCAGCCGAGCCCGGTGCCCAGCCAGGGGTGCCACACCGGGCGGAACCAGTCCAGCTTGGGCCGGGTGCCGCCGGTGTAGCGGACCAGCCCGCCGCGTTCCTCCAGCGCGCCGTCGCGGACGGTGACCGACTCGTGCCACAGCTGGCCGGGGCCGGTGGAGACGTAGTCGGTGCGCTCGGCGGGCAGCGAGACGCGCTCCTGGAAGCCGATGCCGACCGGGAAGGTGCCGGTGAGGGAGTAGCGGAACTCGCCGCCGTCGGTCGGTTCGGCCGCGTGGAACCTCACGTGCACGGACGCGAGTCGGGGGGTGTACGTGAGGTCCCGGTCGGGGATCGCGCCCGGGTGGCCCTCGGACAGGTCGTAGACGTACGGCGAGTCGGCCGTGCCGGTCATGTCGACCCGTCCGGCGGCGCGCAGCCGGGCGGCGTCGGCGCGGCCCACGGTGGCGATCGTCAGCGGCCGGCCGGTGTTGTCGTCCGTGCCCCACCAGGCCAGCAGCCGGCCGGGCGCGTCGTCCGTGACGAACAGGGCCTTGGCGCCCGCGTCCTGGGCGGCTTCGGCGAGCGCGGCCGGGTCGGCGCCGGTGGCGAGGTGCGCGAGGACGGCCTTGCCGGACACGCCGGTCAGGGGGCCGTCGCCGACGTCGGCCAGCGGCAGCCGGGTGCGGCCCTCGGCGAGGGTGCCGCCGGGCTGGACGGTGGCCTCGCCGACGCCCTTCACCTCCAACCGCGGCTTGGCCAGCCGCCACACGGTGCGGTACTCGAAGGTGCCCTGGGCGACCGTCGGGGTGGGCGCGGCGAAGACGCTGTCGTAGGCGAGGGGGACCTGGACCGCTTCGAACAGGTCGGCGCCGCCCGCCCGCCGGTCGTACTCCATCAGCAGCTGGCGGGTCTCGGTGCGCCGGTCCACGGCGGCCCTGACCTCGCGCAGCTCCCGGCCGTCCAGGGTGACGTCCTGGTCGTGGTCCAGGCGGATCTCGGGGGCGGCGAGGAAGCCGAGGCCGAGGGAGTCGGCGCCGTGGCCGCCGCGCACGTCGAGGAAGGTGGCGAGGGTGTAGGTGCCCGGCTCCAGGCGCAGCCGGAGGGTGCCGGAGGCGCCGACGTGCGCGGGCCGGGCGTCCTCGCCCCCGGCGAGCCGCCGCACGGTGAGGTCGGCGGGCACGGGGGCGCCGTCGCGGTCCTTGACGTGGACGGTGAGCGTGTACCGCTCCTCCTCCTTGACCAGGCCGAACGCGGTGTGCGCGAGGGGTGTGCCGTCCTCGGCGGCGGCCACGACCTGCCCGCTGGTCTCGCCGACGGGCGCGCGGGTGGCGTCGCCGGTGACGGTGGTGGACGCGGTGGAGCGCGCGGGCACGGTGAGGGTGTCCCGGGCCAGGGTGACGACCCCGTCGGGGGCACCCCGCACGGACAGCCGCAGCCGCACCTCGGCGTCGGAGGTGTTGCGGTAGGTGAGGGTCCGGGTGACGGGCCGGTCGGTGTCGTAGGGCCAGCGGTGGAAGCCCAGGTCGGCGCTGCCGGTGGCGGTGAGGCCGGCCCGTACCGCGTCCGGGACGCTGACCCGGCCCGCGCCCAGGACGTACGCGGACGTGTCGAGCTGCCGGGAGGTGGACAGCAGCGCGTCCTTCAGCTCGGCGCCGCTCCAGTCGGGGTGCCGCTCCGCGAGCAGCGCGGCCACCCCGGCGGCTTGCGGGGTCGCCATCGACGTACCGCTCATGGAGGTGTAGTCGCCGGTGCCGGGGGCGAGCCGGGAGCGGGCGGCGAGGATGTCGACGCCGGGCGCGGAGACGTCCGGCTTGAGGGCGTTGTCGCCGAGGCGGGGCCCGGCGGAGGTGAAGTAGGCGGGCCGGTCGGCGGAGTCGACCGCGCCGACGGTGAGCGCGGCGTCGGCGGCGCCGGGCGAGCCGATGGCGGAGGGCGCGCCGGTGTTGCCGGCGGCGACCACGAACAGGGCCCCGGTCTCCTTCGTCAGGGTGTTCAGCGCCTGGGCCATCGGGTCGGTGCCGTCGCTCGGCTCCTGGGACCCCAGGCTCATGGAGACGATCCGGGCCCGCACGTCCCGGGCCGCCCACTCCATCCCGGCGATGATCTGCGACTCGCTGCCGAAGCCTTGGTCGCCGAGCACCTTGCCGACGGCGAGCGTGGCGCCCGGCGCGACGCCTTTCTCCGTGCCGTCGGAGGCGGCGCCGCTGCCGCCGACCGTGGAGGTGACATGGGTGCCGTGCCCGTTGCGGTCGGCGACCTCCTCGCCCTCGACGAAGCTCCGGACGGTGCTCACCCGGCCGGCCAGGTCGGGGTGGCCGAGGTCGACGCCGCTGTCCAGGACGGCGACGGTGACGCCCTTGCCGGTCAGTCCCGCGTCCCAGGCCGCCGCCGTGCCGATCTGGGCGTTGCTGTGGGCGAGGTCGGCGGTCACCCGGCCGTCCAGCCACACCTTGCCGATGTCCGCGCCCCGGGTGAACGACCGCCAGAAGGTACGGCCCCGGCCCGCCGCCAGCGCGGCCCCGCGCAGGCTGGGCAGCGCCCGGGTGCGCTTCGCCCCGGCCGGGATGGCGGCCCGGACGCCCTCGCCGTAGGTCACGATCAGCGGCAACGCGTCCGCCCGCGCGTCGGTGAGCCCCTGCCGGATCAGCCCGGTGACGTCGAACAGCCGCCGGTCCAGGCGGCCGGACCGCAGATACGGCAGCGCCTCGTCCGGTACGACGGTCAGGTGCCCGTCGGTCCGCTGGGTGCGGACGGCGCCGGTGGCACCCGGGGGCCGCCGCACGGTGACGGTCTGCCGGCCCTGTCCGAGGTCGGTGACGGTCACCCGGTCGCCGGTGACCAGGGTGACGGCCGCGGGGGCGGCGGCGCCCCGGGCGGGCGCGGCGGCGGGGGCGGGGGCCGCCCGGGCGACCGCGGGGCCGGCCGGGAGCAGGGCGCCCACCAGCGCCGCCGCCAGCAGTGCCGTGCCGCGTCTGACTGGTCCTGTGCTCATCCACGCCTCATCTCGTCCGGGTCGCGCGTGACATGTGCTGGGACGAGTGTGATGTGCACGCGTCCGCACGGGAGTTGACCACCGCTGACGGGAAGCTGCCCTGGCGGGTTCTCGCCAGCGCGGCCCGGCCGCCCACCGTGTGCCCGCCACACGCGTGAACCGGCGTGACTCGCCAAGCGCCGTCCGTACCATGGGCCTTGCACGAGCCACGCACGAACAAGGGGGAGCGAGCGGCGCCATGGACGACGGACTGGTGGAGTTCAGGACCGAGGACGGCGCACTCGTCGTGGTGGACGGCGGCCACGCCAGATCGGGCGCCCGCCTCGTCTCGCGCGGCGACGGACCGGCGCAGGCGGCGCGCACCTTCGAGGGCGCGCTGGACAACGTACGGGCGGCGGCGTCCGCGGCGCTGCGGGTCTTCCGGGACAGCAGCCTGCGACCCGACGCGGTGGAGATCGAGTTCGGCGTACGGCTGTCCGCCGAGGCCGGCGCGATCATCGCCAAGGGGTCGGCCGAGGGCCACCTGGTGGTCAAGCTCAGCTGGTCCCCGGAGCGGGCCGAGCCGGCGCCGGCCGTGCCCGGGCAGAGCGCGTCCGGTCCGGAGCCCGGGAGCCGGTGATGCGCGGCGCCGCCTGGCACGCCCGGATCGTCTGCGGCGACGTCGTGGGGGCCGGTTTCCTGGTGACCGGCCGCCTGCTGCTCACCTGCGCGCACGTCGTCCGCGAGCGCGACCGGGCCCCGGTGACCGTCAGCTTCCCGCACGCCCGGGAGCTGGGCGAGCTGTCCGCCACGGTCGTCGCCCACGGCGGCTGGGCGGGCGGGGACACCGACCCCGGCGACGTGGCCGTCCTCGAACTCGCGGCGGACGTCCCGCTCGCCCCGGCCCGGTTCGCCCCGCACGAGACCGCGTACACCGAGCCGTACCCGAAACTGGTCTCCTACGGCTTCCCCCAGTACTACGACGAGGGCACGCTCGCCGAGTTCCAGGCCGTCTCGGCGCAGTTGATCGCGGGCGAGTGGCTGGAACTGGTGACGTGGCACGGCCACGGGCAGCCGATCGTGGGCGGCTTCAGCGGGGCGGCGGCGACGCTGCCGGACGGCAGGGTGGTGGGCATGGTCACCACCGCCCTGGGGACGTCGCCCGAGGTGCGCAAGGGCCGGATGCTGCCGCTGGACGTGCTGGCCCGGTACTGGCCCGACCTCGCCGAGCTGGTGCCCGTACCGGGCCTCGGGGACGACGACCGGCGGCGGCTGTACGACCTGCTGCGCCGGGCCGCCGCCGACCCCGGCACGGGCCTCGACCCGAACCGGCTGTACCTGGACGCGGTGGGCCCCTTCGGGCCGCCGCTGCCCCCGGGCGGCTTCCCCTCCCTGCGGGCGGTGGCCGACTACGTGCGCTGGGAGGTCCCGGACCCGGACGCGCTGCCGAGGTTCACCGGCCGGCTCACCGGACTCCTCGGCGGACGGCCGGCGTTACCGGACCGGGTGGCGCCGGACGCGGCGGCCGCGCGGGCCCAGCCCGCCTGGTCGCCGGTCGTCGTGGAGATCGACCACAGCGGCGCCGGCCCCGACCAGGTGACCGTGGAGGTGTCCGCGTACCGCGACGGCCGGCGCCGGCCGGTGGGCGCCTGCCGACTGCCGCGCACCGGGGTACGGGCCTACGTCCAGAGCCGCATCGACGAGGCGGTCGCCCATCTCGCCCCCGATGCCGACGAGTTGCTGACGTTCGTGCTGCCGCGCGAGTGGCTCAACGAGGCGGTGGCGCACTGGGAGTGCGGCGCGGACGACAGTACGCCGCTGGGCTGCGCCTACCCCCTGGTGGTGACCGACCGCGCCCGGCACCACAGCGGGCGCATGCGCCACCAGTTGCGCAAGAAGTGGCAGAAGCTGGACACCGGGGGCGGGGTCGAGGTGCACCGCGTGGAGTGCGGCACCCGGGAGCGCCCGCCGAGCCTGCGCAAGCGGCTGTGGGACGGCGACGCCCGGCTGGCGGGCTTCGCCGCCCCGCCCACGGCGGCCCGCCCGCTGTTCGAGGTCGGCCTCACCGTGCCCGTACCGGTCCTGCTGTGGCCCCGGACCGGCACTCCCTGCGCCGTGCACGAGGACACGCCCCGCGCCGAGACCGCACGTACGGACACGTCCCGCGCCGAGACCGCACGTACGGACACACCCCGCGCCGGGGCCGTACGCGCGGAGGCGCCCCGCGCCGGAACGACACGCACGATCGACGTGACGAGCCCGCACGCGGACGCACCGGGTGCCGGGAGCCCGCGTACGAACTCGCCCCGCGCCACGAGCCCGTACCCGGACACCCTCGACGCCCGGAGCACGTGCCCGGACATCCCCGGCGCCCAGGGCCCCCACGCGGACCCGGCGGGCGCCGACTGCCCGTACGGGGGCCTCCCGGGCGCCGGTGGCCCGGACGCGGACGCGGCCTGTCCCGGCACCGCGTTCCTGGACCGGCTCACCGCCTCCATCGCCGACGTGCCGCCCGCCGAACTCCCCCGGCACGTCATGTCGTTGCGGCTGACCGCGGAGGCCGCCGACGATCCCGAGCGGCACTGGGCGCGCCACCTCCAGCTGCTCTGGGACGACCCGCGCTGCTTCCCCGAGACCGGCGCGAGCCTGCACTCGCCCGTCGCCTGACCGACCGACACCCGACCGCCCCCACGGAGAAGAAGAGCCCATGCCCCTGTGGCCCGTCTACACCGGTGCGAACGAGCCGCACGACGGCATCACCGAGCTGCCCGCGCCGCCGCCCTGGCGGGACTTCGACGGCGGGCCGGTGCTCCCGGCGCCGGACGCCGCCGCCGACACCGCCGCCCACTCCCCCGACCGCACCCACCGCGCCGAGACCTACCAGGCCACCGAGGAGACCGTCGAGCTGGTCAACGCGGCCCTGTACCTGCGCCGTCCGCTGCTGGTCACCGGCCCGCCCGGCACCGGCAAGTCCTCGCTGGTGTACGCGGTCGCCCGGGAGCTCGGGCTCGGGCCGGTGCTGCGCTGGAACATCACCAGCCGCAGCACCCTGCACGACGGCCTCTACCAGTACGACCCGCTCTCCCGGCTGTACGCGGCCCGGCAGGAGGTCGTTCGACCGGGGCGGGCGGACAGTGCGGCCGGCACAGCCGGTGTCATCGACGGGTCGGGCATCGAGCACCATCTGCGGCTCGGCCCGCTCGGCACCGCGCTGCTGCCCTACGCCCGGCCCCGCGCGCTGCTCATCGACGAGATCGACAAGAGCGACCTCGACCTGCCCAACGACCTGCTGAACGTGCTGGAGGAGGGGCAGTACGAGATCCCCGAGCTGGTGCGCGCCTCCCGGCTGACCCCGGACGGCGTCGCCGAGGTGCTGGCCGACGGCACCGACGAGCGGGTCCCGGTGGTGCGCGGCCGGGTCCGCTGCCGGGCCTTCCCGTTCGTCGTCCTCACCAGCAACGGCGAGCGCGAGTTCCCGCCCGCCTTCCTGCGCCGCTGTGTCACGCTGCACCTCAGGCAGCCGGACGACCGGCACCTCGCCGAGATCGTCCGCGCCCACCTGGGCGAGCCCGACGCGTACGCGCGGACCCTGATCGACCGTTTCCTGTCCCGGTCGGGCGCCGGGGACCTGGCCACCGACCAGTTGCTGAACGCGATCTACCTGGCCCGCTCCGCCGGCCTGGACGCCGAGTCCCTGGACCGGCTGGCCGAGCAGCTGATGCCCTACCTGGGGCAGAGCGCGCGGTCCGATGTCTTCTGAGTCTCCTCGGTCTTCCGAGCCGACCCGTTCCCCGGATCCCGTGGTCCGCCTGGCCGAGGTACTGGCCCGGGTGTCCCACGGGGTGCGCCCGACCCCGCTGGAACTGGCCGAGGTGCTGTGGCTGGCACGGCACATGAGACCGGAGCCCGGCACCGACGTGCAGGGGGCCGACGCCACCGGGCCGGAGACCGGAGAGCCGGAGGCCGAGGGGCTGGGGGCCGAGGGACCGGAGGCCGAGGGGCTGGAGGCGGCGGAACGGACACCGCCGTCCCCACCCGCACCCGC
The DNA here is from genome assembly GCF_964272715.1 of Streptomyces sp. SudanB182_2057. Taxonomy (NCBI): domain Bacteria; kingdom Bacillati; phylum Actinomycetota; class Actinomycetes; order Kitasatosporales; family Streptomycetaceae; genus Streptomyces; species Streptomyces sp. SudanB182_2057. Next base: position 5,674,124 of record NZ_OZ186798.1, on the reverse strand, counting down.
GCCCGCGCCACCGCCACCGGCCCCCGAGCCACCGCCCGCCCCCGCCCGGGTGCCCCTGCACCTGCCCGCCCGGCGGCCCACCCCGGCGGCGGCCCGGCCGCACGCCACGCTCCTCGCCCCGGCGCCGCCGATGCTGCGCCACCGCCTCGCACTGCACCGCGCGCTGCGCCCCCTGGCCCGCCGCACCGACGCCCCCGTGGGCCGGGAGCTGGACGAGCGGGCGACCGCCGACCGCATCGCCCGGCTGGGCGCCGACCCCGCGTGGTGGCTGCCGGTACTGCGCCCCGCCCGGGAGCGCTGGCTGCGGCTGAACCTGGTGTACGACGCCGGGCCGACCATGCCGGTCTGGCGTCCCCTCGTACGTGAACTGCACACGGTGCTGGGCGAGTCGGGCGCGTTCCGCACCATCGGCCTGTACCAGGCGGACGCCGACGGCCGGGTGCGCGGCCCCGGCGTGCCCGCGCCCGCCGACGGCCGTACCGTCACCCTCCTGATCAGCGACTGCATGGGCCCGCAGTGGCGGGAGGGCCCCGCCGGGGAGCGCTGGTACACCACCCTGCACCGCTGGGCGCGCCGGATGCCGCTGGCCGTCGTGAATCCGCTGCCGGAACACCTGTGGCGGGACACGGCCCTGCCCGCGGGGCCCGGCAGCCTGTCGGCCCCGTACCCCGCGGCCCCCTCGGCGGCGCTCACGTTCACGCCGTACGACCGGTCCGCCGAGCCCGGACCGGACGAGCGGGCCCGGCCGGGCGGCACCGTGCCGCTGCCCGTGCTGGAGCCGGAGCCCCGGTGGCTGGCGCACTGGGCCGGGCTGCTGGCCACACCGGGCGGCGCGGAGTTCCCCGCCGCGGTCGCCGAGCTGGGCCGTCCGCTGCCGGTGGACGCCGAGGACCGCACGGACGTCGGACGGCTCGACGCCGAGGAACTGGTGCTGCGGTTCCGGGCGACCGCCTCGCCGGAGGCGGTACGGCTGGCCGGGCACCTCGCGGTGGGGCGCCCCGACCTGCCGGTGATGCGCCTGGTCCAGGCCGCCGTCGAACCGGACCCGCGGCCCCGGCACCTGGCCGAGGTCATCCTCAGCGGCATGCTCACCGCCGTGCCCGGCGGCCCGCCCGGCTGTTACGCGTTCCGGGACGGCGTCCGCGAGCTGCTGCTGCTCGGCCTGCCCCGCACCGAGCGCCACCGCACCACCGAACTGCTGGACCGCATCGGCGGGTTGATCGACCGCAGGGCGGGCCGGGCGCCGGGCGAGTTCCGCGCGTCGGTGCCGTCCGCGCGGGGCGCGGGGACGGCCGTGGAGGATGATCCGTTCGCCCTCGTTCACGAGGACAGCGCGCGGCGCCTGTCGGCGGACGGCACCGGGTCCTCGTCGGCGGACGGCACCGGGGAGTTGTTCGCGGGGCGGTACCGGCTGCTGCGACCGGTGGAGGGCACGGGCATCGGGGAGCGCACGGGCCGGCTGGCGGAGGACACCCGGGAAGGGGGCGCCCCAGTCGTCGTGAACACCTATCCGGGCACGCGGGACTCGACCGCTTTCCTGGAGCTGGGCCGGGCCCTCGGCGCGCTGCGCCACCCCGGGATCGCGCCGGTCCGGGACCACGGCGTCGAGGACGGAGTGCCGTACCTGGTACGGGCGTTCGTCCCCGGCCCGACCCTCCAGGAGCACCTGGCGGACCCCACCGGCCGGCTGCCCGCCGACGAGCTCCGCGCCCTGCTCGCCCGGCTCGCCGACGCGGTGCTCGCCCTGCACGCGCAGGACGGCCCGCGCGGGAGGCTGGAGCCGTCCGCGGTGGTCCTCACCGCGGACGGACCGGTGCTGACCTGCACGGACAGCGCGCCGGTCGCCGAGGAGGACCGCGCGGACAATCTGCGGGCGCTCGGGCACCTCGTGCGCGACCTGTGCCGCCACGGCGGCGACGCGCTCGCCGCGGAGGCGGACGCGACCGTGTCCGCACTGCTGTCCGACGACCCGGAGCGGCGACTGCGCGGCGCCGACGGCCTCCGCCGCCTGAGGACCGCCGGCTTCTCCCTGCTCGGCCCGCTCCAGGTGACGCTCGACGGCCGCCCGCGCCCGCTGGACGACCCGTACGAGCAGGCCGTCCTGTGCATGCTGCTGCTGCGCGACGGCCGGCCCGTCACCCGGGACGAACTGGCCACCGGGGTCTTCGGCGGCCCGCCCGCCCACGCCACCACCGGCCGGCTGGACGCGCTCCTCACCGGCATCCGCCGGCTCCTCGGCCCCGGAGGCCTCACCAGCGAGCACGCCGCCTACCTCACCACCGAGTACGCCGCCTACGCGCTCCGGCTCCCGCAGCCGTCCGCCCGGGACAACGTCGACGTCTTCCGTGCCCGCCGACTGGCCGCCGAGGCCGAACGGGCCCGGGCCGCCGGTGACCCGGAGCGCGGTCGCCGACTGGCCGCCGACGCGCTGGCGTTGTGGCGGGGCGAGCCGTTGCAGGGGGTCCCGGGCCCGGCCGCCGAGGCCGCCCGGGCCGACCTGGAGGCGCTGCGCCGCACCCTCACGGCCCTGGCCGAGGAGGAACCCCCAGCCGACCACTCCGGCATCCATTTCACGGCCGACGACCTGACCGGGCGCCCGGAGGCCCGGGTCACCCTCGAAGCCACGGTGCACGAGATCCTCGCGCGCGGAATGGTCAGCCCCCGCCAGTACGAGGTGACCGTCCGCCCGGACGGCTACCTGGTGCGCACCGGACCCGGCGCCTATCTGCTGCCCGTCCTCGTCGCCGTGCTGCGCGAACTCCCGTACGCACTCACCCGGCTGAGCGATCCGCCCCGGCTCACGGTGACGTTCGGACGGCTGCCCGTGCCGCCGCCGGAGACGGCCGCGGACGTGACAGTCGTCGTACCGCCCGCCCTGTACGACGAGTTCGCCGCCAGCTCCGCCGCCCAGCGGGCCCGGCGGTTCAGGCCGCTGTTCGCCGACGGCGCCCCGGACAGCCCACCGGCCGCCTGGTACTGCCTGCTCGGCCCGAAGGCCGCCGAACCCGGTGAACGCGACCTGGTGCAGGGCCCGTTCATCACGGCCGACCTGCGCGAGCTGGGCGTCCCCACCCCGGGCCGCACGGCCGTCGTGCACACCCGGCCCGACGGCCCGCTGACCCTGCTCGACCCGATCCAGCCCTACGGCACACGTCCGCCCCGCCCGGAGACGTACTACTCGGTCGACCTCACCCCGCACGAGATCCGCCGGATCGTGTCCCTGCCCAGTTCCGGCAAGGGTGCCTTCCAGGCCGCGGTGCTGCTGACCTGGCGGGTGGCCGACCCGGTCGCCTTCGTCCGCGCCGAGGCCACCGGCATCCCCGGGCTGCTGCTGCGGCACCTGTGCGCCATGGCGGCCCCGATCACCCGCCGCCATCCGCTGCGCCGGGCGGGCGCGGCCCAGCGGGCGGTGAACACCGGGGTGGCCGACTGGCCGGTGCCGGGGCTGGCGGTGTCGTACACCGTGCAGCTGGTGCCCGAGTGGGCGCCGGCCCCGGCGGCCGAGCCGCCCGTGCCGTCCCGGCGGCGGCTGGCCACGCTCCTCGGCGACGCCGAGACGGTGCTGGTCGGCTTCGAGGGGCCGCTGACGCGGCTGTTCACGACGCACTCGGCGCGGGAGGCGGTGCTCGACCTGCTGTCCGTGGCGGCCCACCACCGCGATCCGCAGGACGCGCTGTCGGGCCGGCCGCTGCCCACCGCGAGCACCGCCGGGCGGGAGGCGTTCGCCCATCCGCTGGACCTGCTGCGCGCCTTCGCGCACGACCGGCTCGGCCCGCTGCTCCAGGCCCGCCTCGACGAGCTGGAACTGGCCGCCGTCCCCGACGCCCCCATGACGCACCGCTCCCTGGCGCTGGTCCGCGCCCTGCACCGGTCCGGGCGCCGGGTCAGCGTGGTCACTGACGTGTCCACCGCGGCCGTCCACCACTGTCTGCTGCCCTACCGGCTGCCGCTGGCGGGCGTCCACGGCCGCCGCGACGACCTCGGCCTGCTCACCCCGCACCCCGACTGCCTGCTGCGCGCGCTGGACTCCGTCGGCACGCCTCCCCGCGGCGGCGTGCTGATCAGCTCCTCGGTCGCCGAACTCACCGCCGCCCAGCAGCTCGGCGTCCGCTTCATCGGCTACGCGCCCACCGCGGCCGGCCGGCGGCGGCTGCGCGGGGAGGGCAGCGAGGTCACCGTCTCCTCCCTGGAGCCGCTGCTGGACGCCGCCCGCGCGCTGTGACCCGCCGGCAGGCGCCGTGACCTGCCGACAGGCGCCGTGGCCCGCCGACACACCGATGCGGCCGGGAATTACGCCCGTTCGGCGGCACCCCGCCCGGCCGTGCCCAGCGGGCGTCCGCTCCCGGCCGCGCGTCAGGATGCCAGTGGGCCCGCCGAACAGTCGGGCACCGCAAGGCCCGCGCACTCGGGAGGATCCGCCGTGACCGTCAGCCTGGAGCAGTTGCGCCGCTGCCACTTCGCCGTCGACCTGGGCGCGGCGCGTACCCGGGTGTACGTGAAGGGCGCCGGGCTGGTCGTGGACCAGCCCTCGGCCGCCGCCGTGAACACCCGCAGCGGCGCGCTCATCGCCGTCGGCGAGTTCGCGGAGCAGATGACGGGCCGCACCCCCGACTACATCAAGGTCGTCCGGCCCGTCAGCGGCGGCACGGTGGTCGACATCGAGATGGCCCAGCGCATGTTGCGGCACCTGCTGGGCGACAAGACGCACCGCATGCTGCGCCGCAAGCCCCGGCTGCGGGCGGCGGCCTGCGCCCCGCACGGCGCCGACCCGCTGGCCCAGCGGGCGACCGTCGAGACGCTGGTCGGGCTGGGAGCCCGCCGGGTGGAGCTGGTGGACACGCTGATCGCCGCCGCGGTGGGCTGCGGGCTGCCGGTGGAGCGGCCGGAGGCCACCATGATCATGGTGTGCGGGGCGGCGGCGACCCAGGTCGCGGTGCTCTCGCTGGGCTCCATCGTCGCCGCCGAGCGGATCCCGGTGGGCGGTGAGGCCGTGGACCACGCGATCGTGCAGCACCTGCGGCACGCGCACGAACTGGTGCTGCCCACCCAGTCGGTACGGCCGCTGCACCTGGCGCTGTCCGGGAACGGTCTGACCCCGCACGGCCCGGCGTCGGCCGAGATCCACGGCCGGGACGTGGCCACGGGGCTGGCCCGCAGCGTGCGCGTGGACACCGCGGCCGTGCGGGACGCGATCCAGACGCCGCTGACGGCCGTCCTGGACGGCATCGGGAAGGTGCTGCGCGACTGCCCGCCCGACCTGGTCGCCGACCTCGCCGACCGGGGGATCGTGATGGTCGGCGGCTCGGCCCTGCTGCCCGGCTTCGACCAGATGCTGCGGCGGGCCACGGGGATGCCGGTGCACATCGCCGAGCGCCCGGACGTGTGCGCGGCACAGGGGCTGGGGGCGATGCTGGAGGGGCGGATCGAGCCGCTCCAGCTGAATCCGCTGGCGGCGTGAGCGCGGGCGGCCGGACGGCGCGGCCCCCCGCCCCCGTCACCGCCGCCCGTCCTCGCTCAACGGCGCAGGTAGGAGCGGATGGTCGTGCCCTCCTGTCCGGTGTGCACGCGTACCAGGTCGGACAGCAGGTTGACCAGCAGCAGCCCGCGTCCGCCGCGCTGGTCGCGGGCGGGCGGCCGGCGGCCGGCCAGCGGGTCGGCGAGGCGGCCCTTGTCGCGGACCTCGCACAGCACGTACCCGTCCTGCGGCCACACCGTCAGCGTGCCCGTGCCGCCGCCGTGCACCACGCTGTTCGTGGTCAGCTCGGCGGTGATCAGTGCCAGGTTCTCCAGGGCGATACCGGTCAGGCCGAGCCGGGCACCGTGGTCGGTGGCCAGACGCCGGACGGCGGAGAGGGCGTCCTCGGTGAAGACGGTGCCGAACACCTCCGGACCGGCGCCGGGGGCGGGGGCGGGCGGCAACGGCTGGTTGTAGCGGTCCACGACGCCGTCGGGGTCGTACGCCGCGCTGACCACCTCGGCGGCGGAACCGGCCGGGATGACGACCGGGTGGGTGGCGTGGGCGTCGGCCAGCACCCGTTCGTCGAGGCGGGAGGTGTCGTAGGGGCACAGGATGGTGACCTCGCGGCCTTGGAACGCCGCGTTGATCAGCGCCTCGTGCTGGGCGCAGGCCGGGTACTCGGCCGTGCTGCGGCCCGCCCAGATCGGCTCGCCGATGATGCGGACCCGCCGGCCGGGGGCCTGGGCGTCGGCGAAGGCGCGCAGCACGCCGGGGATGATCCGGCCGGGGTTGCGGCCGGCGTCACGCATGTCCAGCCACCGTACGTCGTCGCCGTCGGCGCCCAGGGCGTCCTGGATCAGCGCCAGGTTCTCCCCCGGCACGGCGACCGCGACCGGCTCGCCCGCCGCCAGCCCCTCGCGGATGAAGGGCACGGTGCCGGCCAGGTACTGGTGGGTGTCGGCGTAGAACAGCGCGGGGTGGACGAACGGTTCCAGGGGGTGGGTCGCCGTGGTCATGACGTCGACACCTCGATCCCCGCGAGATCGGGCCACAGCAGCCCGAGTGTCCGCGACAGGGAATCCGGTGGCCGGTCCAGCACCAGCCGGCGGCGGCCGTCCAGGCGCTTGGCGGTGTCCGCCAGCGCGCCGGCGCCCGCCACGTCGACGAAGGTCACCGCGGAAAGCTCCAAGTAGTACACGTCTTCGCCCCCGACGTCCTCGGCCTCACGCGCGACCCGCTCCAATGCGCGCTCCCATTTGTCCCGCGTGGGCAGGATCACCTCGCCCACCGCGCGGAATCCGCTCCGCCCGGTCAGCGGGTACACGTCGAGCCGCGGCGCCGCCTGCTTCGGCACGACGGCCGTCGGCAACAGCCGGGTCGGCTCGGGTGCGCTCATGCCATCTCCCAGTCGCACGGATACACAGCGTCCCAGTATGCGCCCTCCCCGCCCCCGACCGAGCACGGCTCACGCGCGGCGGGCGGGCCGGGCGGGCGCGAGTGAGAGCCGGTGGGCGGGGGTGGGGGTCGGTGGAACGGGCGGGCCCGGCACCCGGTCCGCGCGGCGGACGTCGGCGGGTGCGAGCGGTGCTCCGTGGTGCGCGGGGCGGACCGATGGGTGTAGGGCGGCTCGCGGAGGGCAGGCGAGGGGCGACGGAGGATCGGTGGACCGGGAGGGGAGACATGACCACGGCGGCACGCGCACCGCGGGACGGGCGAGGGGCACCCCTGACCGTCGGCGTCCGCGCGGAGGGCGGCCGGGCCCTCCTCCGCGCCCGCGGCGAGCTGGTCCTCGGCTGCGCGGACACCCTCGCGGAGGTCCTGGCCGCGCTGCCGCCGGGCATCGGCCGGGTCGAGCTGGACGCCGGCGAGGTGACCTTCCTGGACACGGCCGGGCTGACGGCCCTGGACACGCTGCGCGAGTACGGCCGCCGGTGGAACGTGCCGGTCGCCGCCACCGGCTGGCGCGGGCAGCCGCGCCGGGTGCTGGAGCTGACCGGCCTGGACCCGGTGGACCCGCTCGGCGGCGCACCGCCCGCCGGTCTGCGCGACCGCGCGGCCTCGGCGGTGGCCCGGGAACGCGCCGAGCAACTGGACGTACTGCGCCTGGAGATCGCGCAGCTGCGGCACGCGATCGACTCCCGCCCGGTCATCGACCAGGCCCGGGGCATCCTGATGGCGGCCCACGCCTGCACACCCGACCAGGCGTGGGAGATCCTGCGGGAGGCCTCCCAGCGGACCAACACCAAGCTGCGGCAGGTCGCGGCGGCGGTCACGGCGAGCGCCGCACCGGACGGCACCCCGCCGCCGGAGCCGCTGCGCTCCGCGCTGGCCGCCGCGGTCCGCCGGGTCAGTACGGCAGCACACGCCCCGAAGGAGTCCTGCGGTCGATCTCCTGCCCGCGCGGCGCGGCGGGCCGCCGGCTGACACGTACCCGGATCCGACGGTCCATGACGCCCTCCTCCTGCCGGCACCGCCCGGTTCGGCGCGCCGGTAGGGGGTCCGTGCCCAGGACGCGACCGGTTCACGCCTGAACGAGCCCACTTCATGGCATCGTTACGGCCGCGCGTGCCCGTTCGGCCACCGCCCGAGGCCGTTCTCCCCTAGTCGATCGCCCGGGTGCGCGCCGCGAGCACGGCGACCAGCAGGGGCGGCAGGAGCAGCAGCGCGAAGGCCGCCCGGTAGCCGCCGAGCGGGCCGGCGCCGGCGGCGAGACAGGCGTTGAGGACGGCGGAAGCCAGTGCGAGCACGACGACCTGGCCGAGGTTCATGTTGGTCTGGAGGGCGCTGGTGGTGTGGCCCTGCCGGTGCGGGGGGCTGTGCTTGAGGGAGAGCACGGTGACGCAGGGGTCGAGCAGCCCCATGCCGACGGCGGACAGCGGCATGGCCGCCGCGGCCGTGACCGCGGGCGGGCCGCCGGAGCAGCCGGCCACCGCGAGGGCCACGGCGACGGCCATGACCAGGGCACCGGCCGTGACCAGCCGGTGCCGGGCCACGTGCTGGAGCACCCTGCCCTGCACCCACGAGGCGGCGGCCCACAGCACCGCGGACGCGGTGAACGCGGCGCCGACCACGACCGCGTCGACCTGCCGCTCGGTGATCAGCATCAGCGGCACCAGCGCCTCCACGGCGAAGTAGGTGCCGGAGGTCAGCCCGCGCAGCAGCACCGTGACCGGCAGCCCCCGGGCCCCGCGCCAGGTCCCGCGCGGCAGCAGCCGGGGCGCGAAGACGGCGAGCAAGACGACACCGGCGGCGACCGCGGCCAGATGGCGCGGATCCCACCCGGAGGCCCCGTACTGCCCGAGCGCCGCTCCCGCGCTGAGCAGGGCCGCGACCAGCAACGGTGGCCGCCCGACGGGGACTTCACCGGCTCCGTCCGGTCCGCTCCCCGGGTGCGGGGCGGGCCGGCGCAGGACGAGGACCAGGGCCACGGCGGGCAGCGCGGTCAGCACGGCCAGGCCGTAGAAGACCGCGCGCCAGGACCACCACTGGACGACCAGCCCGGCCAGCGGCGGGCCGAGCAGGGACGGCAGGACCCAGCCGGCGCTCAGCAGCGCGAGCATCCGGGGCCGCAGGTGCTCGGGGTAGGCCTGGCCGACGGCGGTGGTCACCGACACCGCGACCAGGCCCGCGGCCAGACCGTCCACGAACCGGCCGGCGGCGAGCTGCCAGACGGAGACGCTGGACGCGGACACCAGCAGGGTGACCACCGACAGGACCATGCCGAGCGCGAGGGGCCGCCGGGCGCCCGACCGGTCCGCCCAGTGCCCGCCGAGCACCCCGCCGAACAGACCGGCGGCGACGAAGCAGCCGGCCACGACGGGGAACAGGGACACGCCGTCCAGGTCGCGGGCCGCCGTCGGCAGGGTGGGCACCACGGCCAGGGCGGCGAACCCGGTCAGGAACATCACCACCGTGAAGGTCAGGGTGGCGGCGAGGTACGGCGGCGAGAAGATCCCGCCGGAACCGGAACCGCGCCCGCCCCGGGGTCAACCGTCCAGGCGCCCGCCGCCGGCCAGGAAGGCGAGGGCCACCGCGGCCTCGCAGGCGATGCCGGTGGCGATCACGTCCTCGTCGACGGTCATGCGGGGCGAGTGCAGCGACGGGGCCTCGTGCGGGGCGACGCCGGGCGGGCAGGCGCCGAGGAAGGCCATGGCGCCGGGGACGGCCCGCAGCACGTAGGAGAAGTCCTCCGCCGTCATCTGCGGGGCGGGCAGCACGCGCACCGCCTCGTCTCCGAGCGCGTCGGCGGCGGCGCGCCGGACGAGGGCGGTCATGCCGGGGTCGTTGACGGAGACCGGGTAGCCGGTGACGACGGTCGCCTCCGCCGTGGCCCCGTGCGCGGCGGCCACCCCGTGGGCGACCCGGGTGATCGCCTCGTGCAGCCGTCGCCGGGTCGGCTCGGACAACGTGCGCAGGGTACCGGAGAGTTCGGCGGTGTCGGGGATGACGCCGGTCGCGGTGCCCGCCGTCAGCCGGGTCACGCTGAGCACGGCGCTGTCGTCGGCGGCCACGCCCCGGGTGACCGCGCTCTGCAGGGCGAGCACGATCTCGCAGGCCACCGGCACCGGGTCGCAGGTGGTGTGGGGCGCCGAGGCGTGCCCGCCGCGGCCCCGGACCACGACCCGGAACCGGTCGGAGGCCGCCAGTTGCGGTCCCGGCCGCAGCAGCACCTCGCCGGCCGGCATGTTCGGGTTCACGTGCAGGGCGAAGGCGGCGCCGGCCCGGCTGCCGGACGCCTCCAGCACCCCTTCCTCGATCATGAGGCGGGCTCCGTGGTGGCCCTCCTCGCCGGGCTGGAACATGAACACCACGCGCCCGGGGAGCGTCGCGCGCCTTCCGGCGAGCAGCCGCGCCGCGCCCACCAGCATCGCCATGTGGACGTCGTGCCCGCAGGCGTGCATCAGCCCGGGGCCGCGCGAGGCGAACGGCAGCCCGGTGTCCTCGGTGACCGGCAGCGCGTCCATGTCCGCGCGCAGCAGGATCGTCGGCCCGTCGGCCGCCCCGGTGAGGGTCGCGGTCACGGAGGACAGGGCGCGCCCGGTACGGATGTCCAGGCCGAGGCCGTCGAGCGCGTCCAGGATCAGGCGCTGGGTGGCCGGCAGGTCCAGGGCCGTCTCCGGGCCCCGGTGCAGGGCGCGGCGCAGGGCGATCGCCTCGGGAGCCAGCCGGCGCGCCGCGTCGAGCAGGTCCGCTCCGGCGGCAGCCCTGGCAGCGGGGTCCTCCGGCGTACCGTCGGCGCCCCTGGAAGTGGATGTCATACGGCCGTTCTCCTTCCCGGGACCGGGACCGGTCGGCCCACGGCACGGCGGCGGGTGCCTCCCCACCGTAGGGACCGCGGCGCCGCCCGGACAGTCCCCGACGGCCCCGGCACCCCGGATCCGGACAGCTCCGCATGCCGACAGGATGGCGGAAACACCGTCAGCCTCCCCGCTGAGCCACGCCGTGACCGGCCCCGGCCACATGGCGCCGGCCGGACCGCACCGCCCAGGCGAACACCGCCGCGGCGAACGACAGCACGGCGAGGGTGTCGTAGGGCGCCCGGAGCAGTCCCAGGCCGCCGGAGGCGCCGAGCGCGGAGCAGCACAGCAGTCCGGTCAGCCAGACCGGCAGCCAGGCCCCGTCGCGCAGTTCCCGGAGCAGTTCCCGGCGCGCGGGGAAGCCGTCCCGGCCGGAGCGGAGCAGCCAGGACAGCGGCACTCCGGCCAGCGCCAGCGGCAGGGTCAGGTGCAGCCGGTGCCAGGTGGACCAGTACACGAACAGGGTGGCCGCGAGGAAGCTCACCGGCGGGATCCAGCGCATCGCGCCGCCCGGCTCCCCCGGGGGACGCAGGACGGCGGCGGCGACGGCGGAGGTGGCGTACACGAGCAGGAAGAGGTTGCCGAGGGTGCCGACGACGTCCTGCCAGGTGCCGAACGGCAGCAGGTAGACCGCCATCACCGAGGCGTTCAGGGCGAGGGCGCGGCGCGGGATGCCGGAGCCGGTGTGCACGCCGAGGAACCAGCGGGGCAGCAGGCCGTTCTTGGCGAGGGCGTAGGTGCGCCGGGCGCTGATCCCGAGCCCGATGAAGGTGGCGCCGCCGGGTGAGACGACGGCGTCGGCGTACAGCAGCAGGGCCAGCCAGTGCAGGTTGGCCAGCAGGGCCAGCTGGCCGAACGGCGAGGTGAAGTCGATGCCTCGCCAGCCGTCGGCGAGGGCGCTGTCGGGGACGGCGAAGAGGAAGGCGAGCTGGAGGCCCGTGTAGAGCAGGACGGCCAGCGCGATGGCGGTCAGCACGGCGGGCCGCAGGTGCCGGCGCGGATCACGGGCCTCGCCGGCCAGGTCGACCGGTGACTGGAAGCCGTTGACGGCGTAGACGAGCCCGCCCGCGGACAGCGCGGCCAGGCCCGCGGACCAGCCGTAGGGGGCGAAGCCGCCGTGGTCGGTGAGCCGGTGCGGGTGGAGACCGGAGGCCAGCAGCAGGACCACGGTCAGCACGGGGATGACCGTCTTGACCACGGTGAGCGCGTAGTTCACCCGGGTGAACAGCCGTACCCCGAACCAGTTGAGGCCCGCGAACACGCCGGTGAGGACGAACGCGACGGCCACCCCGGACAGGCTCGGCCGGCCGTCCGTGTGCAGTCCCGGGAACCAGCGGGTCAGGTACTGCACGGTCGCGGTGACCTCGGCCGCGGCCGCGCCCACCGAGAGCAGCACCGCCCAGCCGATCACCCCGGCGACCAGCGGGCCGTTGGCGTACAGCGGCCAGCGCACCGTACCGCCCGCCTCCGGCATCCGGGCCGCGAGGTCCACCAGGACCAGCGCGACGAGCATGGCCAGCGCCCCGGCGGCCAGCCAGGACAGCACGGACAGCGGACCGGCGGTCCGGGCCGCGTACATCGCGCCGAACAGCCAGCCGGAGCCGACGATGTCGCTGAAGCCCACCGCCGTCAGGGCGGCGAACCCGAGGTGCCGGCGGAGTTTGCCCTCCTCGCGCAGTACGGCGTCGGGGGCGGCCGGTACCGCCCGGGCGGGCGGCTGCCGCGGTCCGGATCCCTGCCGCGAGGGGGTGCGTGCCACCCTCCGTCGCTTCCCGCACCCGCGCCGGGCGACGCGCAGACACCGCCGGATTCACCTCGGCGCCGCACGTTCGTCAACCCGGCGCAACCGACTCCGTTCGCCGCTCAAGTGACTGGAGTGTGCAACTTTTTCGCGGCGCGAGGGGTCACGTACGAGCACGGGTGTGCGCGTACGGACCTGGTCCGCGTGCGCACCCACGCGCTCCGCGGGTCGCACACGGCCCGTACCGACGCACGCCAACCGGTGCCGCCCAGGCGGCACTCGGGAACCGAAAGGTCTGCCGGATGAAGTTCCGCCGCGCCCTGACGGCCGCCGCCGCGGCCGCCGTGATAGCGCCCGCCGCCGTACTGGCCGCCCCCGCCGCCGCGTTCGCCACGGAGCCGGTGACCGACACCGGCCCCCGCACGCCCGGCACGCCCGATCCCGCGAAACCGGCCCAGCCGCCGGCGGATGCCACGACGAACGGCGGCGGAACGGGCACCCCGGACGAGACCAAGACCGGTGACCCGGCATCCCGCGACGGGGACACCTCGGGGAAGCCGCGGAAGACGACCGGGACCTCCGAACGGACCGCCGGCACGGGCAGCGCCGCCGGCGCGGACGCGGAAGCCGATGATCCCGACGGCCAGTCCTGCGCGTTCGAGTCCGACCAGTTGCGCGTGGCCGTCCACGGGGTGCCGGCCCGGCTGGCCGCCGGCGGCACCTGGTCCCCCTTCACCATGACGCTCACCAACACCACCGGCAAGGCCCTGGGGGAGGTCCAGCCCTTCCTGTACGTGGCCTCCGCCGAAGACGTCGACCGGCCGTACTGGGAACTGGACACCGAGTACCGCGACGCCAGAACAGGGCGGTGGAAGACCTTCCACGACGCGGGACCCCAGGACCTGTACGGCTCCTTCGCCATCGGCGCGCACAGCACCGTGACGCTCCAGCTGCGCACCCGCGTGGTCAAGACCGCCGAGACCGGCGCCGGGTACATGTTCGCCGCCGCCGACTACCGCAACCGCGACGGCTCCTGCGGTTCGTCCAAGGAAACCTGGTACGACTTCACCATCCTGCCCGCGGGCACGAAGCCCACGCAGTCCCCGAGCACCCAGCCGAGCAAGCCGAGCGAGCCGAGCGGCTCGGCCGAGCCCAGCCGCAGCGCCACGCCCGGCGGTGGCACGGGGGGTTCCGCCACCACCGGCGGCCCCGGCCCGCAGGGCGGCGGCCACCTCGCCGAGACCGGCTCGTCGTCCGCGCTCCCGGCGATCGGCCTCGCCGCGGGAGCCGCGGTGGTGGCCGGTGCGGGCACGGTCTTCGTCGTACGGCGCCGGAAGGGCCTGGCCGGTCCGGGCGACACGGACGTCACCGCGTAGGCCCGGCCCCCCTCCGAGACTCCGAAGAACCCGGGAAAGAGATCACCATGAAACTGCGCCGCGCCCTGTCCCTCTCGGCCGCGACGGCCGCCCTGCTCCCCGTGGCGATGGCCGCCGCCCCCGCCTCCCAGGCGGCCCCCGCCGACCAGATCCCGACGTGCTACGACGTCGACACCGCCTGGGGGCAGTACCACAACAACACCTTCGTGGGCCGCTCCTTCGGCGTCCCCAAGACGGTCGCTCTCGGCACCCGCTGGACGACCTTCACCGCCACGATCACCAACGCGTCGGCGAAGGAACTGCGGTCGTTCGAACTCCGCGCCCAGGTGGGCAGCTACATCTACAACGAAGGCGAACGCGACCTGAGCCCGTACTCCGACCTGCAGTACTGGGACACCTCGCAGCGCGTCTGGAAGACACTGCGCTCGGCCGACGGCAGGGCCCGCGGCGCCCTCCCCGGCCCGAAGACGCTGAAGCCCCGCGAGTCCGTCCATGTGCAGCTGCGGTTCAGGGTGGGCGAGGACCTGCCTCTGGACCAGACCTACGACGCGTTCGCCACCATCACCGGCACCTTCGTCGACCGCTACCGCGACCTGGACTGCAGGGCCTCCGGCGACGTCGGCGGCAGTTTCTCCCCCCGCAAGGGCTGACACCCGCCGGGCGGCGGGCCCGCCCTCACAACCCGTGCCGGTCGAGGACGCTCATCAGCTTCCGCCTGCGCCCCAGTTCCGCGCGCAGGCCGGCGAGATACCCGGTGAACGCGTCCTCGGTCCCCAGCGCGCGGTGGCAGTCACGGGCACCCGCCAGCAGCCGTGCGAGGTGCTCGTAGGCGCGGTCGCCGGTCGGCTCCTTCGCCCGCTCGGCCAGCCGCAGGTACACGCCGAGCGCCTCGGCCGGACGTGTCTCGCGCGACAGGTCCGCCAGGCGTTCCCACTGCCCGTCGTCCGCGTGGCCGGCCGCCGCGCGCCAGGCGGCGTCCAGGTCACCGTCGTCGAGCAGCGCGTCGATCAGCACCGGCCCGCCGTACCGGCCGCCCCGCTCACGACGGGCGTCCTCGCCCAGGGCGGCCAGCGCCGCCGCGCGCTCGGCCGTCCAGCGGTCGGCCGCGCGGGCGGCGGAGCGCAGCCGCCGGTAGGCGGCCAGGGACCGCTCGGCACGGAACCGGTCCCGGCGCACCGCCACCGCGTCGGCTGCCCGCCCCGCGTCCGCGTACCGGGAGCACACATGGTCGACAAGCCGCCCGTCGACGTCCGCCTCGGCGGCGCGGTCCCGCAGTCCGCGCTCCGCCCATTCGAGCGCCTCGTCCGCGCGGCCCGCCGACTCCAGTGCCTCGGCGATGCGCAGATGGGTGGCACCGGACGGATCGAGCTCTCGCGCGTACAGCGCGACCAGCGCGTCGACATCGCCCTCCGCCTCCACCAGGCGCTCCATCAGGTCCCGCTCCGCCCAGCCGGACGGTCTGCGCTTCAGCGCCTCGGCCGCCAGTCGCCGCGTGCGGGCCAGCCCGGCCGGCCCCAGCACGTCGGCGTAGTCGAGGGGGTCCAGGTCCGGCACGCCGACGTCGTCCACTGCCATGCCGACCAGCCACTCGGCCAGCCGTCCCGGATCGGGGCGTGCGACCCGGCAGGCCTCCAGGTGTGCCTCGGCCACCGCGGCGGCGGCCTGCCCGACCACGCCGTCGGAGTCGTCGATCTCCCCGTACGTCTCCCCGAGCGCCCGCAGGGCCTCCTCGGCCAGACCGACAGCCCGCTCCGCGTGCCCTCCGGCGGTCAGGGCACGCAGGGCGCCCGCCGCCTCGGCGACCTGCCGCGCGTACCCGGGGGCGTCCGCGTACTCGATGACCCCGTACCGGGCGAACGGCCGCGGATCGATCAGGGCGGTGATCCGGTCCCGGACCAGGCCGAGGTCGCTGCGAGCGGCGGCCGCCCGCAGCTCCAGACGCCGGCGCAGTTCCCGGTCCCCGGCGAGCTGCTCCCGCACCAGCGCCAGGAGTTCGTCACGCGACAGCGCCGAAAGCCACGCCTCCAGGCCGGAGGCCCGCGCCCGCGCCGCGGCCCGCTGCCGCGGGACCGTCCCGGCCCGCCGCAACACGGTCAGCCCGACCGCCACACAGTGCTTGCAGAAGTTGCCCTCCTGCCCGTACGGGCAGTCGCACCACCCCGAGATCCCCTCGTCCCCGCCGAGGACGAGCTCCACCTCGTAGACGTCCGTACCGTCCACCACGGCGGTGACCGAGCCCTCCCCCACCTCCAGCCCTCTCACCGCGTCCAGATACCCGAGCCCCCGCGCGAAGGACCGCTCCCCCGCCAACGCCCGCAGATCACCCTCACCGAACCCCACCGCTTCCCGTGCCACAACGGCATTGAATCGCGGAAGGGGGTTGACGGGAGGCCGGTCGTCGCGAACCGAACGGTCCCGGCGCGGAGCGTGCGCGGAGCCGTGATCTCGTCCAGCACGTCATCCGCACGGCCGGCGCTGTCCCGCCATGCTTCCAGCTGATCGTCCAGGCTGCGGCCGACGACTCGGCGCACACCCTCCACGTCAAAGGCCACGAGCCCACTCCACCAGCTGGGTGAGCATCGCCTTTGTCAGCGAGTACGGCTCGGTGCCGAGGTCGGGGCGGGCCAGCGCAGCGCGCTCCAGGGCCTCCGGATCGATCGCGTCCAGAAAGACGGCCGCAGCAGGACCGGGGTCCGGCAGATCGGCCACCGCGACGCGGGCGATCCCGGACCAGCGGGTGTCGGCCTCGGTCCGCGACGTGCAACAGGACCTCTGGATGCTCCCCGGCGAAGTGGCTGACGGAATACGCCTTGACGGCACTCGGGTCGACCCGAGTGCCGTCTATCTCGATGTCGGGTCGATCACCCCGCGCTGTGATCTCGACGCGGCGGGGGGTGTTCCGGTCGGTCCTGTGATCCATTCAGCCGACGCTAGAGGGCCTGTCGGACACCGGGGCTGGCGCAGGCTCCTACGACGAGCGTCGGCTAGAGGCTGTCCCGGATCACTCCGTCACTCCTGCTCAACGCGTTGGTGAGGTCGTGCTGCAAGTGCGAAGGGAAGGAGCGCGAGCCCAGAGCACAGGCACGTACCAGATCGTCCAAGTTCTGCGCCTGTTGCCTGGTGACGAGCTGGGCAAACAGCGGGTGCGCCAAGATCTCGCGGGCCGCGCATCCGTCACGTGCTGTCGTTGTCCGACGAACGAGGTCTTCGGCGAGGTGGTGCGCTGCTGGGTTCTCGACGGAGCCGATGACGTCCAGTGTCGTAAGGCCGAGCCGGATGTCGAAGACGGTCATGCCGAGCTCGGCCTGCCAGTCACGGAAGGTGCTCGCCAAGTCCTGCGCTGAGGTGTCGCTCAGTTGCCGAGCGTCACGGCGGCACAGTGCGGTCAGGCATGCCGTGACGGCCTGCTCCCACGGTTCGCCGGGTACCGTATCCGCGAGGAGGTCGGCGGCGCGCACCGTGTCGCCGGTGGTGAGGGCGGCGAGGACTGCGACCTGGCGGCCGTCCAGCATCCGTTTGCCCACGCCACGGTGCTCTTCGATGTGCGCCAGAGCCTCCCTCCAGCGTCCTTCGGTGGTGAGGGTGCGTGTGCCGTCTGCGAGGAGTACGCGCCACAGCCACGCTCGTACCTCGTGGCGATCCTCTGGAGACGCTGTGAGCTCTGCGGATACAGCGACGTCTTCGAACCGAGCGGCTGTGCCCTCGCTGACCGCTTCGTACAGCGCGAGGAGGCGTTGGCGGCCGTCGCCGGCGCGGCCCGCGCGGATCTGTAGACGGGCCAGGTTGACGACGGGTTCGAGGGCTCGGATCGCCGCCATGCCGGGTAGGGGGCAGGCGTGGAGGTAGGCCGCAGCGTGTTGGTGGCACAGATCTCGCGCGAGTTCGGGAAGACCGATGTCGGAGGCGATCAGCGCGGCTTGGTTGTAGACCGCCGAGGCGAGCCCTTGGTCGGCCTTGCGCACTGCGGTGTCGGCGAGGTCCACGAGTGCGGACACGCGCTCGGGCAGAGGGAGGCATGCGGGCCGGAACCGCGCGACGAGCGGGAAACGCTGGGCTATGGGGCCGTGCGGGTCCATAGGTTCCCCCGAGGACAGGGTGATGAGCAGGGGGGTGACGGTGCCCGCCAGTGCTCAGCTGAGCTGGCGGGCACCGTCTGCGGGCGTCACTGCCAGGCGACGACGATGCGGTTTAGCGGGGTCTCGAGGGAGAAGCGGCCGGGGCTCTGCTCGATGGCAGGGGCGTCGAGGGACTCGATCTCGAAGGTGGCTTCACGCCCGCGGTACTCGCGGTCCCAGGTGCGGATGGCGTCGGCGACCTTGGCAGTCAGTTCGTCGCTGCCGGGTCCGTGGCCGATGACGCCGAATTCCCAGAGCTTGCCGCCGTCGGCGGTCTTCTTGTCGGACAGTCGGCGGGCGAGGTAGGTGACGGCGCCCTTGTCGACGGCCGCGGTCGACGAGGGGTAGGGATCGTCGGTGAGGACGGTGCCCTTGGCGCTGGGCGGGAACAGCATCCGGATCAGGCCGGAGGGCAGGGAACAGCTGACGAACAGCTCCATCCACTCCGGCGACTCCATGGCGCGAACCATCATGCCGGTCCACTCCTCGGTGCGGGGCTGGTCCAGGACGCCGGCCAGGGCGTCGGCGTCGATGTGCTGCCCGGCGGGGGCCTGGAGGCGCACCGTACCGTCCGCGCTGAGCGGGATGACACGGCGGTCGTCGTCGGCGATGCCGCTCCTGAGGGGCATGAAGGTGTTCATCTCGCTGCTGACGGAGAGCCAGCGGCCGTCTCGCTGCTCGTAGGCGATCGAGCGCGAGACGCTGCCCTTGAGGCGTTGGGGGACCAGGAGACGACCCCCGGGAGCGAGCTGGTCGAGCCAGGCGTGCGGAACGCCGTGGGCACCGACGGTGGCGATGATCCGGTTGTACGGTGCTCCCTCGGCGTGGCCGAGGGCGCCGTCGCGGGTCAGCGCCTCGACGTTGGTGAAGCCGGCCGCGGCGAGATGCGCTCGCGCCCCTTCCACAAGGTCGTCATCGACGTCGATGGTGGTGACGTGCCCGCTTTCGCCGACGAGATGGGCGAGTAGGGCGGCGTTGTATCCGGTACCGGCTCCGAGTTCGAGGATCCGCTCGCCGGGCTGTGCCTCCAGCTGGTCCAGCATGAGGGCGACGACGCCCGGCTGGGAGGCGCAGGAGATCGACGTTCCCTCGGTGTCGTACTTGATGTGCACCGGCGTGTTGGCGTACGCCGCTTCGAGCGGCGCATCGGGCACGAACAGGTGACGTGGCACCGTCCGGAGCGCGTTTTCGACGGCGGACGTGCGCGCGTGCCCTTCCGCACGGATCTGGTCGACCAGGGCGTTGCGGAGCCGCTCGGCGTCCGCTACCGGGGTGGCGATCGTGTCGGTGTTCACCGCGCTGACGCTAGCGGTCTCGGACGCTGCCTCGGTGGGCGACGCGGTGTTGTCACTCGATCCCATGACTACCTCTCGTGCGATGTGGGACATGGCGTGCTGGTCGTCCCGGGGGAGACCGGCGCGGTTGGCGTGAAAGATCAGGTGGTGAGCGATGACGGCCCGCAGACCGCGGGCCAGATACCCGCGGCTGGCGAGGTGAGCGAGCGTCGTGCCGGTCCGCTCGAAAGCGGCCACCCACTCGGTGTGCCCTTCGAGCGGGCCGTTCGGGCGGCACAGGCTGTGGGCGTCGACGGTCACCAACTTCCGCATCGCGGGGGCCAGGGCTGCGGCTCGCTCTGCACCGGTAGGTTCGGTGGCCGGTCGGAGTGCGGCCACCTTCGCCCAGACGTCGCCCTGTTCGAACCAGTCGAGGCCGGCCGCGCGCATCATGGCGCTGAGCAGGAGAACAGCGGTCTCCCTGCGGCCCAGCCGTCCGGGCCCCGGCTGGAAGGTGAGCAGGTGGCGGCTGTCCTCGTGGAACAGGTCGTGGGCGGCCTTCATGGCCATGCTGCCGCCGAACGCGGTGGTCTCCGGTTCGTAGATGCCGGGCAGCCACGATACGACCGTGCCGTCGCCGACCAGGTCGCTCAACAGTGACTCGACGAGCGGGGACGGCTCGGGGGCGAGGTACCGCAGGGGCCAGGGCTGCTTGTTCATGAACCACCAGCCGGTGAGCTGCCCAGCGTCCTGGGCCGCGAGCAGGGTGGGACCGAACCCTTCGGCAATGACCCGTTTCGCGGCATCGCGGTCGGCGAAGGTGATGTTGTGCTGGTGCCAGTGATCCGGAGGCATAGGGGTGTCCATCTGTCGGTGCGGTCAGGCGATGAGCAGGCAGGTGTCCCAGGCCGACTGCGGCGCTGTGGCGGTGGCGGGAGCGAGAAGTGCCAGGGCGATACCGGCGACGCCGTCGAGAAGGCCTGGGCCCCGTTCCTCGTCCTGCACGAGCACCGTGGTGGCGTGCTCGGGATCGATGCCCGGCGGGTGGACTGCCGTCAGGAGTGCCGGGATCGCGTCGCGGAGCTGATCGACGGTTGTGGGGTGCGCGTCGTCGGCCGCGCGGGCAGCGACGTGGGCGAGGCCGGCGAAGCCGTGGCAGAGGGCACTGTCCGTCGTGGCTTTGAGCTGGTCGGGATCGGTGAGGGCGGCCACGAGTGCCTTCTCCGCCTCGACTTGGCGGCTGGTGTTACCGAGGGCGAGCGCGGCGAGTTGCTGGGCGCGGGCGAGGCCGGCGGTGCCGTAGCACCATGATGGCCGTCGTGGTGCGGCCGGTGTGAGGCGGCCGGTGCGCAGCTCGTTGCGGGTGACCCAGTACGGCCATACCGGGCCGTGGTCGGTCTCTTCCTGCCATCTGTCCAGCCACGCCAGGATCGTGCGCAGGGCTTCGTGGTGGCCGTCCACGAGGGTGTCGCGTCGGGCGGCGAGGGCCAGCAGCGCGAGCACGCCGCCGATGCCGTGTGCCATGCCGGTGTTGGCGTGTCCGTCGGGGAACTGATCGTCCGGACGGCCCGAGGGGCCGGTCTCCGTCCACCACCCCGGCAGGTCCTCTCCCTTGTAGGTGACTGGTTCGGTGAGGCGTACGCAGTAGTCGAGAACGGTGCGCACGGTGGGGCTGGCGGCGTTCCGGCGCAGGAGGTAGGCGCCGTAGCCGGCCAGGCCCCGGATCGTGTCGAACTCCGAGAGCGCCGGGAGGTGTCCGGCGTCGATGCGGCGGTGCGCGGTGGCCAGACGACGGCACGCATCGGCGGCCACCTGTTGGTCCAGGGTGTTCAAGGCGCGCTGGTACGAGCCGGTCAGGTGGTCGGCGGCGCAGGCCAGGGCGTGGGCGAAGGCGGGCGCCCCGTAGAAGGGGTAGCTGTCGGGACCGCCGGTGACCGGCTGTTGCGCGGCAGCGGCGAGCCAGGCGTGCGCACGCTGCCACGGCCCCAGGCCGGACGCTGCCCGCTCGATGTGCAGCAGCGCGATGCCGGGCAGGCCGTAGGCGAGATGCTGCCGTTCCGCCGTCGCCGTGCGTGGCCCGAGCGGTGCCGTGTCCGGGTCGGCCAGGCAATCGGCGATCGTATTGGCCAGGGCGAGCACGTCATGGGCCGTCACGACGTCCTCCCGGTGGTGCGGGCGGTCCAGGCCAGGGCGGCGGAGCGCGCAAGGTAGAGGCAGACTTCTTCCTCGGGGAAGTTCACCGCGACGTGCCGCACGAAGTGCACGTGCAGCAGGGAGGTCAAGACGTCATCGGTGGCGATGCCCTGGGTGTCGGGGCCTGGAAGGTGGGTCCGGTAGGCGGCGAGCGCCTGGGCGCGGTCGGCCCACGCTGTCACGATGGCCGCTCCGCCTGGCTCCCCGCGTAGCGCCGCCCAGTCGCAGGATGGGTCGGCGAGCCGTACGGCGTCGGTGAACTGCGGGCGCGGCACCGACTTCGGGGGCTTGGGCGGAATGTGGTCGATCAGCCAACGCGTCCCGGCCTCCGTACTGCCGAGGAACGCGGAGGCGATCTCGACGGTGTGCGCGGCCACCAGGGCGCGCTGCTGGGGACGCTGCCGCTGGGCGAGCTGGGCCACGACGGCGCGCGAGTCCGCCCGGAACACCTCCTCGGCGGCGTCCCACGCGGAGCCTGATCCCCAACGCCCCATTTCCCGATAGGAGGTGGGGTAGCGCAGGTCGGCCAGCAGTCCGGCCGTGCGCAGTTCGTCCGCCCATGCGCTCACCGTGCGGGCTGTCTCGGCGAAGGCATCCGGGTGCGACAGAGCGATGCGCAGCCGCAGGTGTTGCTGGGGGTCCCGGAAGCGGATGAACCACCACGGCGGGCCGCCGAGCCGTCCGAGTAGGTCGGCCAGGTGCCGGGCGAGCAGGGTGTCCTGGCGGCGGAGGTCTCCATACAGGGTGGCTAACAGGACCGAGGAAGCGGCGGGGGTTTGCATCTGGGCTGGGGAAAGAGTGCGGGCCGGAGAGGGGTCGGGCAGGGACGGCCATGCCGGCGGCCGGGTGGCCTTGAGGTGGAATACGGCCTCGTGGGAGCGGCCGTCGCACCAGCCGTACGCCTCCGGTGGCGCGGTTTCGACCAGAACGGCCGAGGGAGTGCGGCCGAGGTGCTGGCGCAGCAGCGTCCGGTGGCCGGCCTGATCGAGGTCGAGGAGCAGGCGCCGGTCGTCCTCGACAAGGTAGACGCGCTGCGGCAGTCGCCGCCGGGCCCGCCAGTCGGTCAGTGCTGCGTCCCACTCTGCCCGGGGGCGTGCCGGCTCGGGCAGCTCCGGTGCTTCCAGCCGCCAGCGGGCCGGCGCGAGCACGATGCGGCCGTACCGCAGGCGCGGCAGGAACGGCATGGCCGCCGCGGCGCCCCAGTCGAAGACGGTGACCTGGGCACACTGGGCGCGGGACAACTCGGTGAGGAACCGGACCAGGGGCGGGGTGTGCGTGTGCAGGTTCAGCGCGTGCATCCCGACTGCCTCAACTCGCAGACCGCGCTCGGGCACCGCCAGGTACATACGGCGGCCGTCGCACCCCACCGCCAGATTCTCCGGCATGAGCACGTCGTCGCCCGGGGCGCGGTGCTCTTGCAGGCTGATGACGGTGGGCAGGACGCTCGGGGTGCGGGTGACGTGGGCGCTCTCGGGCAGCAGCGGCGGAAACGACAGCTGGGCGGGCACGGTTTTGCTGTCGGCGGTCGGCAGGTCGGAGAGCTCTGCGGCCAGGGCGTCACGGTCATCGGGAGCCAACACACCGAGGAACCGGCCTGTGGAGACGCCGGCACCGCGGGACACGCTGGTGATCTCCAGCCGGAACTGTCCGCGCTGCAAGTCCTCGATGCCGGCGGTGAGCACCCGGACGCCGACTTCCAGGTGCGGCGGTAGCCGGGGCTGCTCGGGCCCGACGTCCATAGCCGCGACCAGTTCGTCGGTGAGAACCACCTCGTCGCGGCCGTCGAGCACGGCGGCCTGAGCCAGCCGTACCAGGACGTCGTCCCGATCGGAAATGCGAGGGCGGCGCGCCCCGGACACGGTCCCCGGGTAGCCCTCGGGATAGCCGATGCCGCTGTCCGCGACGACCTCGTGCAGCGGCACCATCGTGCCGATGCCGTACCGCTCGTAGAACCTCTGGTGGTACGCGCCCCAGGCTGCGGTCCCGTACGGGCGGGTGCTGACGCGGGTCAGCACCATGGCAGCGCGTTCTATCTCCCGGGCCACCTCCTGCGGAACGACCACCCGCGCGTCCAGCCTCAGGTCCAGGGCGAGTGGATGACGTAGCAGCCCCGGCACCAGGGCACGCATTCTCGCTGCGACGGCGTCACGGCCCCCGCGCGTGGCGCACCTCTCCAAGCCGAGCCAGATCGTGCGCAGCTCGCGGACCGTCTCGGCGACCGAGACGATGGACTTGGCGTCGACGGCGTCGAGCTGGTTCAGCAGATGACCCAGGGAGTCGGTCTCCGTGCTCGGTGCATGCAGACTGGTGATCAACACCTTGCGGCGGACCAGCTCCACCAGCAACCGGTCTACCTTCTCCTGCCCGACCCTCGGGAATCGGGCCAGGAGCTCATCCGCGAGCGTACCGATCGGGGTCGGAGCCCGGGTGGCGGCAAGAACCGCGCGCACCGGCTCGGTCAGCGCCAACGACGCCTCCACTGCACGAGTCCGATCGTCGTGGACATCAGGCTGGTACGGCACGATCAACCGGTCCCCGCGGGTGATCACGGTGTTGTTGACGACCACGGGGAGTCGTTGAAGCAGGTCTGGGCAGTTCTCCAGCCGCTCGACGATCGCTGTCAGCCACTCGGCGCTCGCCCGGCCGACTGCCACGTGTCCGTGACCCCACTCCGCGCCGGCCCGAGGCCCAACCTTGGCGACCGTCACTCCGGCGAACAGCCCGAAAGGCGTAGCCCGGTGTTCGGCGCGCAGCAGGTAGCGAACCACAGACATTGCCACGCGTCGCACGTCGCGCTCTACGGGATTCTCGGCCGCGCACACGGCTTCCACGTGATCGGCCAGGACTGGGCTGGCGTGCCGCAGGGTCTCGGCGACATCGTCGTTCGCCCACACCGTGCGCAGCCACTCGATGCGGGCGGCCGATCCACGCGGCGACCGATCACCGAGGTCGGGGCACGGAGGGACGGTCATCGTCGGCCGTGCGACGGCGCGTACGAGAGCGATCGTGCCAGTTCGGAACGCTGGGGTACGAGCGGCCACCATTACCTCCTGGACGAGGGACGGGCGGTCGGTGCCGCCGCGCCACGGGGGCACGGCGGCACCGACCGGGGGAAGGATCAGCGACCCCCAGTTCAGGCGACGTTGGTGGTGCAGGCGCCGCAGGTGGTGCCGCAGTTGTCGTCGGTCAGGTTGGTCAGCCCGGCGGCGTCGGTCACCTCCAGCAGCGTCACGTCCAGGTCGAAGGCGTCGGGCTCAGCCTGGGTGCGGGAACGGTCGAGCGTTGCGGTGTTCGTCATGTCGTGCTTCTCCCTCATTCGATGAAGTGGTGCGGGACGACCTGGCCAGGCACCGCGTTCTACGCGACCGGCCAGGAGCTCAAGATCCGGCTGTGCCGTCAGCGCCGCTCATCCCTCTCGGCTGCGCACGCCGAACATGCGGGACCGGATGGCTGTTCACGGGGCGGTATCTCCGATCAGATCGAGGATGGCGAGGATGGCCAGGGCGAACCGTCGGAGGTGGCCCGGTGCGTCATCGGGGTGGGGGTGCTCCGCGCTCAGGTGGATCAGGAGCCGCATCTCGTCGACCGGGTACGGCCTCAAGAGGTAAGGAACGATCTCCACGAATGTGGTTGTCGCCTTACAGAACCGCGTTGCGATGGCCGTGACCAGGTGCGGGGCGGGGTGGGCGTACTCGCCGAGTACGGCTTCCAGGCCTTCGTACAGCCGCTCATCGATCACCTCGGCGGCGAGGGAGCGGCGAAGGGCGTAGAGGACTACGCTCAACGTTTCGCGGTCGTCGGAGGCTCGCTCGCCCAGCAGCCGCACGGCGACGTCAGCCGTCACTGAAGTCGACCTCGAAACCGCCCTCGCCCGCCATAGCCCAGTCTGCGGCTGCAGAGGGAGATGTGATCGCTCCCGTGGCGAGCTTCTGGGCTCCTTCCGTCATCATCCTGTCTCCGAGAACATGGGTGTACGGGCGGAGGCCGGGGCGGGGGCGAACCCTCGTGGCATGGGAAACAGGGGCTGGCCAAGGGCACGCCAGAAGACCCGATCGCCGGTGAAGGCGCGACGTGCGTGAAGCCAGCGTTCGTTGTCCAGCAGGTACCCCTGCCCTGGGGCCAGGTCGAGAGGCACCTGGTGACGTGCGACTGCCGCCCGTAGGTGCGGGAGGTAGGGCTGGACCATCGGGTTCCAACGCGCGAGCCTGTCGCATCGCAGGCGCATGGACACCCTGAGATCCTCGTGGACGGTGAACACCTGTGTGGCATGACCATCTCCGGCCCCGAAGAACGCGGTGCGGGGTTGCGCCAGCGCACTTCCGGCCTCGCGCTCACCGGTGAAGAGGTCCGAGTGCACAGCCTGTCCGTCGGTGAGCAGGCATTCCCCACCCGTTTCGGCGGCTTGCCCACAAACGAGGAGCATGAGACGGGGCGGATTGGGGGTACCGGAGCGTTCGGTGTGCGGGTCAAGCGCACCGTTGCCGAACCCGGCAAATCCCGCCCGGAGCGTGTGTCGACGGGTGTCTCGAATCGTGGTGATGCCGTCCGAGTCGCTGTCGCGGTGCGGCACGAGCTTCATGATCCGCACTGCGAAGGCCAGCACGGCCGTACGGGAAGCAAGACCGTCGACGGTGACCAGGCCTGTTTCCCGCAGTCGGCCCGCGATCTCCTCCTCAGCCCCCAGCACAGTCAGATCCACACGGTTACGCACGAAGACGTCGGCGTACGGCTCATGAGCTCGGCGCATCACGGATCTCCTTGGCTGCGGTGAAGTCGCCCCACTGTTCGGCGCCACTGGGCAGGGCGTAAAGCGACAGATTGTCGACTCGGGCAATTCGCCCACACCCAACTCGAGCCGCCGGCCGCGTGCTACGTTCCGACCAGCCCCGGCCGTAGGTGCAATCCGAGGAGAGCGATGGCGTACACGCCCCCCACCTGGCCCGTCTCCGTCAAGGGCGTAGCCGTGGACAGCCACCGGCGCGTACTGCTGCTGAAGAACGAACGCGAGGAGTGGGAGCTGCCCGGAGGCCGACTCGAACCGTCCGACACAACACCAGAGTTGGCAGTGGAGAGGGAGATCGAGGAGGAGACCGGCTGGGCGGTCAAGGCCGGCCCTCTTCTGGACGTATGGATCTACCAGCCCCTGCCCGTGACCATGCCGGATCGGCGAGTCGTGATCATCACCTTCGGCTGCATCGTCCTCACCCCGGATGTGACCCCCGTGGTGAGTCACGAGCACAAGCAGCTCGGCATGTTCACCGCCGACGAAGTGTCCGGCCTGACCATGCCAGACGGATACAAGCAGTCCATCGCCGCCTGGTACGCACGTATGTGACCGTCCATGGACAGCGTGAAGGTGACACGGCGATCGCAACACACCCTGTGGCACTGGGCAACCCCGCAGGCCGAGGCCATCCTCGCCACCCGCGATCTCGGGGCCATCCTGCGCTTTCACCGCGCCGTGCACGGCATGAACCAGTCCGAACTCGGGCAGCTCCTCGGCTACGACAAGACGTACATCTCGCTCCTCGAACTCGGCAAACGGAGCCTCGACGACATCGGCTCCCGCCGACACATCGCCGAGATCCTGCGTCTGCCGCCGCACGTCGTCGGCGTCACCGATCCTGCCGACACCGACCACCGCGCCATGCTGCAGTTCGGTGAGTCCACGGTTCGTCTCGCCGAGATCGCCCGCCAGTCCGGGCACGCCTCGGAAGCCGTCGCCGAGCTCTGGCCCCTGGTCGCCCGACTGGAAGAACGCGTGGAGGACGGGCACACGGAACGGGAAGTCCTGCATCTCCTGGCCCGATCCCGCGCCGGCCTCGGTGTCGCCCTGGGCAACGTCCTGCCAGAAGAGCGACTGAGCACCGCCGCCCGCTGGACCGCGAAGAGCATCGACATCGCCCGCTACTTCGGCGACCCGGCCTTCAACTCCTACGTGTTGCGCATGCACGGCAACGAGTTGCGCAAGACCCGCCTCCACGGCGCCGCCGTCGACCGACTGCAACACGCGGCTGCCCTCGCACCGCACCATCAGGCGAAAGCAGCCGTGCTCCCGCTGCTCGCTCGGGCGGCCGGCGCCCTCCGGAACCAGCCGCTGTTCGACGAGACGGTGCGGAAGACGGAGCAGCTCCTCTATGAGACCGAGCACACGTCCTTGTTCAATCCCTACGCCCTGCACGAGATCCAATTGCGGGGGTTGATGTCGACCGGCAGGACGGACGTCGCCATACAGCTGGTCGAGCGGGGCAGCCCTGTGCCGACGACCACCGTCGCCCCGCAGTGGCGCGTGATCGAACTCATCACCGTGGCCCAGGTACGGCTGGCCGCCGACGACCGCGGCGGCGCGGCGCAGTCCCTGCACTCCGCCGTCGAGGAAGCTGTCCGCCAGCGCCTTCCCCACCAGTTGCAGCGCATCGTGCGCGCAGCTCACCGTCGACTGCCGGAGATCAGAGACGTCGCAGCCCATGCCCTGGACCGGATTCGGCAAGACCTGGCCGCCTAACTCGCCCCAGAGCGGCTCCAGCCGGCCTCGGTCACCAGACTTGAGGAACGTGGTCATGTGCCCATCGCACCGCCTGTGCGAGCAGCCTGCCAGGGGAATCCAGAGGGGGAAATGCCTGTCAAGGGGGAAACAACGAGGGGTAGAGCTGACCGGCCAGTTCCTCGACTTCGTCAAGGACGACTGGCTCCACGAGCTGTGTCACACCTTCATCTTCCTCGGCCCCCGCCGCGGCGAGATGGCCGCGCTGCCCTGGACAGAGGTCAATACCGACGCCCTGTGGCTGCGGATCTCCCAGCAGATCGTGGAGGTCGCCTACCAGCTGTACGGCGAGGCGCCGAAGGCGGACAGCGTCCGCACCCTGCCCCTGAGCCTGGAGTCCAACGACAACCTGATCAGCTTCCGCGCGAGGCAGGAACAGAAGCGCCAGGAGTGGGGGGACACCTACGCCGAGACCGGCCGCGTGTGGACGCACGAGAACGGCGAGGCGCTGCACCCCGACTGGATCTCCCGCTGATTCACCCGCCTCGTCGAACTGTCCGGCCTCCCGCCGGTCCGCTTGCACGACCTACGCCATCTGGCGGCCACCCTGTCCCTGCTCGCCGGCAACGACATCAAGGTGGTCCAGGAGAAGCTGGGTCACTCGTCGCGCCAGATCACCTCGGATACGTACACCAGCGTGCTGCCCGAGATGCTGCGGGCCGAGGCCGAGTCGGTCATGGCC
Source organism: Streptomyces sp. SudanB182_2057 (assembly GCF_964272715.1). NCBI lineage: Bacteria > Bacillati > Actinomycetota > Actinomycetes > Kitasatosporales > Streptomycetaceae > Streptomyces > Streptomyces sp. SudanB182_2057. The sequence continues at coordinate 5,645,444 of NZ_OZ186798.1, read as the reverse complement.
GTCGTCCCCCGTGACGTCCCCTTCGAGGTGCGCCGCTGCGCTGGCGATCCCCGAGAGCGCCTGGCAGGGGGACATCGCCGTCTTCTTAGCCCACGGCGCACGGCAGTCGGGGGACACCTGGGCCGTTGGAGCGCAGACCCAACCCGGCTCCGATTTCCTCGGTGTGATCAGCCTCACCGGCCGGGGTCAGGACGACGCCGCCAACGCGGCCGTGAAGTGGATACGCGACCACTGCACCGCGAACGACCTGGAGCTGGTCCGGGTTGAGAACTTCAACGATCGCTACCCGGCGGAGCAGCGAGCCGACTTCTCGCTCACACGCTTGACGATCGCCCGATCCGAGGCGCCGGGCGTGGACGGCTGGGCGCTGCCGACGGGCCTGCCGCCCGCAGCGTCCCGGACCGCCCGCCGAGCTTCGAACGGGCGCCGGAAGGCGGCGTGAAGGCCCCCGCGTCCCCTGAACCGGACCCGTGTCCCCTGCGTGTCCCCTGGATCTTGATCTGAACGGATGAACGGGGGTCCCCACCTTGGAGTGGTGACCCCCGTTGTCGCGTTTCCGCAGGTAGAAACGGTTCTCTGGGAGAACCTTGGGGTGGGGCGGGTGGGACTCGAACCCACGGCCGACGGATTATGAGTCCGCTGCTCTAACCGGCTGAGCTACCGCCCCATAGCGGCGTGTCGCGTACAAGTGTGCGCGCCGTCTGCCGCAGCATAGCCGCTCATACGATCTGCTGCCTCGGCTGGTCGGCTTCCACGCTGCCGCTCATGACCTTGAGGACACCGGCGCGGGCGCGACGGTTCCCGGGGACATGAAAAAGGACCCCTGAGGGGTCCTCGTTCAGCGCTCCCCCGACTGGACTCGAACCAGTAACCTGCCGGTTAACAGCCGGCTGCTCTGCCAATTGAGCTACGGAGGACCGAAGCTCCCCCGACTGGACTCGAACCAGTAACCTGCCGGTTAACAGCCGGCTGCTCTGCCAATTGAGCTACGGAGGATCGCCTCGTTTGCATCGAACGTACCTACCTGGGTATTCGCCAGGGGGCGGTCGCTCGCTGCGACACATACATTAGCGCAAGCAGGGGGGTGCTCCGCCAATCGGTACCCTCGGCGCCAGCGCCGCACCAGATACCTACGCACGGGAAGGGTGGCAGCCATGCGCTACCGGCTCACGTTCCTCGCCGGACTGGCCCTCGGATACGTACTCGGCACGAAGGCCGGACGCGAGCGCTACGAACAGCTGAAGAAGTCGGCCCGGCAGATCGCGCGGAACCCCGCGGTCCGCAACACCGCCGAGACCGCCGCCCAGCAGGGCCGCGTCTACGCGGGCAAGGCCTTCCACACGGTCGGCGACCGGATCCCCGAGTCGGTGGCCCACCGGGTCCGCTCGCTCCGCGAGCGCAACGGGCACGGCACCCGCGAGGACGACTGGGGCAGCAGCACCACCTGACCCCCGGCCCGCGCCCGCCCCGCGACGGCCCCCCTCCCCCTCGGGCGCCCTCCGGCCCGGCCGGGCGCGGCGGTACGGCAAAATCGTCCGCATGGGGATAGTCGCCGGCTTGGACAGCTCACCGGAGTTCACACGCATCGTGGTCTGCGACACGGACACCGGTGCCGTACTACGACAGGGGTACGCCCCGCACCCGGTGGAGGGCCGGCCCAGCGACATCGACCCGCAGGCCTGGCTGCTCTCCCTCGGGGAGGCGGCCGGCGGCGGTCTGCTGGAGGGGGTGCAGGCCATCGGGGTCTCGACCCAGCAGAACGCCGTGGTCCCGCTGGACGCCCAGGGCAATACCGTCCGCCCGGCCCTGGTCGGCGGCGACAAGCGCGCGCAGGTCGCCGCCGCCGACCTGGTCGACGCGCTCGGCGGCCGGGAGGCCTGGGCGCAGGCGGTCGGCTGTGTGCCGCAGGCCGCCCAGCCGGTCACCAAGCTGCGCTGGCTGGCGAAGAACGAGCCGGAGAACGCCCAGCGCGTCGCCGTCCTGCTCCAGGCCCACGACTGGCTGGTCTGGCAGCTGCTCGGCCGGCCGCTGCGGCGCACCACCGACCGCGGCGGGGCCTCCGGCACCGGGTACTGGTCGGCGGCCACCGGCGCCTACCGCCCCGACCTGGTCGAGCTGGCGCTCGGCCACCAGGCGGTGCTGCCGGAGGTGATCGGCCCCTCGGAGGCGGCCGGCACCACCCCGGAGGGGCTGCTGATCTCGGCCGGCACCGGGGAGACCATGGCCGCCGCGTTCGGGCTGGGCCTGGGCCTCGGGGACGTGGTGGTGTCGCTCGGGGCCTCCGGTTCGGTGATGGCCGTGCACCCGGAGGCGCTCGCCGACCAGACGGGGATGATCACCTCGCTCGCCGACGCCACCGGCATGTACCTGCCGGTGGTCACCACCCTGAACGCCGTACGGGCCCTGCGCGGCACCGCCGAGCTGCTCGGCCTGCCGGACCTGGAGAGCCTGTCGGAGCTGGCGGTGAAGTCCACACCGGGGGCGCACGGGCTGGTGCTGCTGCCGTATCTGGAGGGCGAGCGGACGCCGAACCTGCCGCACACCGCGGGCACCCTCGCGGGGCTGCGGCGCGAGTCGATGAAGCCCGAGCACCTGGCGCGGGCCGCCTTCGAGGGCATGCTCTGCGGGCTGGCGGACGCGCTGGACGTGCTGCGCGGGCGCGGCGTGGAGGTGCGCCGGATCTTCCTGCTGGGCGCCGCCGCCGAGCTGCCCGCCGTGCAGGCCTCGGCGCCGTCGCTGTTCGGCGCGCAGGTCGTCGTACCGCAGCCGGCGGACTACGCGGCGATCGGCGCGGCCCGGCAGGCGGCCTGGGCGCTCGGGGTGTCGCAGGGCACCCTGGACCCGCGCACCCCGCCGGCCTGGCAGGGCGCGGCGGCGCAGGTGCTGGAGCCGGGCGAGGAACTGGCCGTGGGCCAGGCGGTGCGGCAGCAGTTCACCGCGGTACGGGAGCAGACCCACCCGGGAGCATTCCGCCCGTAAGAGGCACAACAGGTCTTAACTCCCCTAAACCCCATGCCAGTAGAGGAGAAACCTTCGGGTTAATCGGTTGAGGTAACGCGGGTGGAGTGTCCGACGATAGGGGCCAAGGGCAACCGACCAGCCCCTGTCGCCGACTCCGAGAGACGTAGCGTGCTCATACGACTTCTACGGACCTATCTCAGGCCCTACAAGAAACCCATCGCCTTCCTGGTGGCGTTCCAGTTCCTCCAGACCTGCGCGACCCTCTACCTGCCCACCCTGAACGCCGACATCATCGACAACGGTGTCGTGAAGGGTGACACGGACTACATCCTGTCCTTCGGCGCCCTGATGATCGGCATCTCGCTGGCACAGGTCGTGTGCAACATCGGGGCCGTCTACTACGGCGCCCGGACCGCCTCCGCGCTCGGCCGGGACGTGCGCGGCGCGGTCTTCGACCGGGTGCAGTCCTTCTCCGCGCGTGAGGTGGGTCACTTCGGGGCGCCCTCCCTCATCACCCGTACGACGAACGACGTGCAGCAGGTCCAGATGCTGGTCCTGATGACGTTCACCCTGATGGTGTCGGCGCCCATCATGTGCGTGGGCGGCATCGTGCTGGCGCTCGGCCTGGACATGCCGCTGTCCACCGTGCTGATCGCGGTCGTGCCGGTGCTCGGCGTCTCCGTGACCCTGATCGTGCGCCGGCTGCGCCCGCTGTTCCGGTCGATGCAGGACCGGCTGGACACGGTCAACCGGGTGCTGCGCGAGCAGATCACCGGCAACCGGGTGATCCGCGCCTTCGTCCGGGACTCCTACGAGCAGGAGCGGTTCGGCAGGTCCAACACGGAGCTGACCGAGATGCAGCTGGCCACCGGCCGGCTGCTGGCCCTGATGTTCCCGATCGTGATGACGGTGGTGAACCTGTCGTCCATCGCGGTGGTGTGGTTCGGCGCGCACCGCATCGACAGCGGCGGGATGGCCATCGGCGACCTCACCGCGTTCCTCGCCTATCTGATGCAGATCGTCATGTCCGTGATGATGGCCACCTTCATGTTCATGATGGTGCCGCGCGCGGAGGTCTGCGCCGAGCGCATCCAGGAGGTGCTGGACACCGAGTCCAGCGTCGTGCCGCCGACGGCCCCCGTCACCGGGCTGCGCTCCCACGGGCACCTGGAGATCCGGGGCGCGGGCTTCCGCTATCCGGGGGCCGAGGAGCCGGTGCTGAAGTCCATCGACCTGACCGCCCGGCCCGGCCGGACCACGGCCGTGATCGGCTCCACCGGCAGCGGGAAGTCGACGCTGCTCGGGCTCGTCCCCCGGCTGTTCGACGCCACCGACGGCGAGGTGCTGGTGGGCGGCGTGGACGTGCGCGAGATGGACCCGGTGCTGCTCGCGAAGACCGTCGGGCTCGTCCCGCAGAAGCCGTACCTGTTCGCCGGCACGGTCGCCACCAACCTTCGCTACGGCAATCCGGACGCCACCGACGAGGAGCTGTGGCACGCGCTGGAGGTGGCGCAGGCCAAGGACTTCGTGACCGGGCTGGAGGGCGGCCTGGACGCGCCGATCGCGCAAGGCGGCACCAATGTCTCCGGCGGTCAGCGGCAGCGGCTCGCCATCGCCCGCACGCTGGTGCAGCGCCCGGAGATCTACCTCTTCGACGACTCCTTCTCCGCGCTCGACTACGCCACCGACGCCGCCCTGCGCGCCGCGCTGGCCCGGGAGACCGCCGAGGCCACCGTGGTGATCGTCGCCCAGCGGGTGTCGACCATCCGGGACGCGGACCGGATCATCGTGCTGGACGAGGGCCGGGTGGTCGGCACCGGCCGGCACGCCGAGCTGATGGCAGCCAACGAGACCTACCGGGAGATCGTGCTCTCCCAGCTGACGGAAGCGGAGGCCGCCTGATGGCCGGTCCCATGGGACGCATGACGGGCGGCGGGCCCGACCAGCGCTCGATGGACTTCAAGGGGTCGGGCAGACGACTCGTCGCGCGGTTCCGGCCGGAGCGGCTGACGATCTACGCGCTGCTGCTGTGCGTGGTCGTCAGCGTGGCCCTGAGCGTGGTCGGACCGAAGATCCTCGGCCGCGCCACCGACCTGGTCTTCGCCGGTCTCATCGGCCGGGAGATGCCGCACGGCGCCACCAAGGAGCAGGTGCTCGACTCCATGCGCGAGCGCGGCGAGGGCCGGGTCGCGGACATGCTGAGGAGCACCGACTTCACCCCCGGCAAGGGCATCGACTTCACAGCCGTGGGAGAGGTGCTGCTGCTCGCCCTCGGCACCTTCCTGGTCGCGGGCCTGCTGATGGCGGTCGCGACCCGGCTGGTCAACCGGGCCGTGAACCGCACGATGCACCGGATGCGGGAGGACGTGCAGGCCAAGCTGTCGCGGCTGCCGCTGTCGTACTTCGACAAGCGCCAGCGCGGTGAGGTGCTGTCCCGGGCGACGAACGACATCGACAACATCGGGCAGACCCTCCAGCAGTCGATGGGCCAGCTGATCAACTCGGTGCTGACCATCGTCGGCGTGCTGGTGATGATGTTCTGGGTCTCCTGGATCCTGGCGCTGGTGGCCCTCGTCACCGTCCCGCTGTCGTTCGTGGTCGCCACCCGGGTCGGCAAGCGGTCGCAGCCGCACTTCGTGCAGCAGTGGCGCTCCACCGGCAAGCTCAACGCGCACATCGAGGAGATGTACACCGGGCACACCCTGGTGAAGGTGTTCGGGCGGCAGGAGGAGTCGGCGCGGCAGTTCGCCGAGCAGAACGACGCGCTGTACCAGGCCGGGTTCAAGGCGCAGTTCAACAGCGGCGTCATGCAGCCGCTGATGATGTTCGTGTCGAACCTGAACTACGTGCTGGTGGCGGTCGTCGGCGGGCTGCGGGTCGCCTCCGGCGCCCTGTCGATCGGTGACGTGCAGGCGTTCATACAGTACTCACGGCAGTTCTCCATGCCGCTGACGCAGGTCGCCTCGATGGCGAACCTGGTGCAGTCCGGCGTGGCCTCCGCCGAGCGGATCTTCGAGCTGCTGGACGCGGAGGAGCAGGAGGCGGACCCGGTGCCGGGCGAGCGGCCGGCCGAGCTGCGCGGGCGGGTGTGCCTGGAGCACGTGTCGTTCCGGTACGACCCGGAGAAGCCGCTGATCGAGGACCTGTCGCTGACGGTGGAGCCGGGGCACACGGTGGCGATCGTCGGCCCGACCGGCGCGGGCAAGACCACCCTGGTCAACCTGCTCATGCGGTTCTACGACGTCTCGGACGGCCGGATCACCCTGGACGGGGTGGACATCCGGCGGATGACCCGGGACGAACTGCGCTCCGGGATCGGCATGGTGCTCCAGGACACCTGGCTGTTCGGCGGCACCATCGCGGAGAACATCGCCTACGGCGCCGCGCGCGAGGTCACCCGCGGCGAGATCGAGGAGGCGGCGCGGGCCGCGCACGCCGACCGGTTCATCCGGACGCTGCCCGACGGCTACGACACCGTGATCGACGACGAGGGCACGGGCGTCAGCGCCGGTGAGAAGCAGCTGATCACCATCGCGCGGGCGTTCCTGTCCGACCCGGTGATCCTGGTGCTGGACGAGGCGACCAGCTCGGTGGACACGCGCACGGAGGTGCTGATCCAGAAGGCGATGGCCAAACTGGCGTCGGGCCGTACGTCGTTCGTGATCGCGCACCGGCTGTCGACGATCCGGGACGCGGACACCATCCTGGTGATGGAGAACGGCTCGATCGTCGAACAGGGCGCGCACGCCGAGCTGTTGGCGTCCGGCGGGGCGTACGCCCGGCTGTACGAGGCGCAGTTCGCGCAGGCCGTGGCCGAGGTGGACTAGGCGCGAGGGAGGGGCCGCCGGCCGGTGGCCCCTTCAGTCCAGGTAGCCCCTCAGCTGCTCCGCGAAGGCGTGGTCGCGGAGCTTGCCGAGGGTCTTGGACTCGATCTGCCGGATCCGCTCCCGGGTCACGCCGAACAGCCGGCCGATCTCCTCCAGCGTGCGCGGGCGCCCGTCGGCCAGGCCGTAGCGCAGCTGTACGACCTTCCGCTCGCGCTCCCCCAGGGTGGACAGCACCGCGTCCAGGTGCTCGCGCAGCAGCAGGAAGGCGGCCGACTCCACCGGGCTGGCGGCGTCGCCGTCCTCGATGAGGTCGCCGAGGGCCACCTCGTCCTCCTCGCCGACCGGGGCGTGCAGGGACACCGGTTCCTGGGCGAGGCGCAGCACCTCGCGGACCCGCTCGGGGGTCAGGTCGAGATGGGCGCCGACCTCTTCCGCGGTGGGATCGTAGCCGCGTTCCTGGAGCATCCGCCGCTGCACCCGGACGACCCGGTTGATCAGCTCCACCACGTGCACGGGTACGCGTATCGTGCGGGCCTGGTCGGCCAGCGCCCGGGACATGGCCTGGCGGATCCACCAGGTGGCGTAGGTGGAGAACTTGTAGCCGCGGGCGTAGTCGAACTTCTCCACGGCCCGGATCAGGCCGAGGTTGCCCTCCTGGACGAGGTCGAGCATGGTCAGTCCGCGGCCGACGTACCGCTTGGCGACGGAGACGACCAGCCGCAGGTTGGCCTCGATGAGTCTGCGCTTGGCCATCCGGCCCATGACGACGAGCCGGTCCAGGTCGAGCGCCAGCTCGCTGTCCAGGTCGGGGGTGGTGCTCAGCTTCTCCTCCGCGAAGAGGCCGGCCTCGACCCGGCGGGCGAGTTCCACCTCCTCGGCGGCGGTGAGCAGCGGGATGCGGCCGATCTCGCGCAGGTACTGCCGGAACAGGTCGGCCGAGGGCCCGCCGGACTCCGCCCGCGCGACGACCGGGACCTCGGCCTCCGGCTGCTCGTCCGGCTCGTCCGGCTCGTCCGGTACCTCCGCGTCCACCGCCTCCCCGGCGGCCGGCTCCGGATCGAGGCCGGCCCGGCCCTGCGGGGGTACGGCCACGAGGACGCCGGTCTCCGCGTCCGGCTCGTCCCCGTCGGCGGGGGTGGCGCCGGCACTGCTGTCGGTCTGGGCGAGGGTCCGGGTCTGCACGGGGGGCGACCTCCAGGATGATCGCTGCGAAGCCGAGCGGCAGCGTGCGCTCCGAGGCTCGGGCACCGCCCCCAGTGTGGGGTACGACACAACACCGCCACGAGGGGCGTGCGGTGACTTTTTGCATCCATCTGGTGACTGGCCGATTATGCGGCACGTCGGACTATGCGACCGGCAACTGCGGACGGCCGGATCGCGTCAGAGCGCCTCCGCGCCCCGTTCGCGCAGGGACTGGTCGTACTGCTGGAGGACCCACAGTTCGTTCTGGACGGCGGCCAGTTGGGCGGGGTCGCCGCCGGTGGCGAGGCGGGTCATCTGGGACTGGATGTCGCGGATGCGGCGTTCGACGGCGCGGCGGCGGATCTGGACCAGGACCGTGCCGGCGTAGGTCTCGTCCACCGTGCGGCGCAGGATCGGCTCGACGGCCAGCTCCGTGACCATGGAGCGGACCGCGTCGTCCGGGGCGGCCTCGCGCACCCGGACCAGGTACTCCTGCGGGTCGGGCACGCCGTACTCCGCGCCGCCCGCCTCCGCGATGGCCAGCCGCACGGCCGCGTACGGGGGCGCCGTGAACTCGTCGACGCCGTACGCGTCGAACGCCGGGGAGACCAACTCGGGCCGCTGGAGGGCGAGTTTGAGCAGTTCTCGTTCGGCGGCGTAGACCGGGTTGCGCAGGGTCAGCGCCGGGCCGGAGGTCGCCGGGCGCGGCGCCTCGGCCCACTGCCGCTCGTCCGGGCGGCGCCGGTCGGAGGGCTGCTGCCCCCTGCCGCCCTCGCGTGCCCAGCGGGCCAGCTGGGCGACCCGGCGGACCACGAACTGGGTGTCGAGGATGCCCAGCATCCCGGCCAGCTCCACGGCGACCTCGTGCTGCGCGCCGCTGTTCTTGATCTTCGCGACGACCGGCGCGGCCTCGTCCAGCGCGGCGGCCCGGCCGGCCGGGGTGTCCAGGTCGTACCGGCTCACGATCTGCCTGAGCGCGAACTCGAAGAGCGGGGTGCGCGGTTCGACCAGGTCGGCCACCGCCTCGTCGCCCTTGGCCAGCCGCAGGTCGCAGGGGTCCATGCCGTCGGGGGCGATCGCGATGTACGTCTCGGCGGCGAACTTCTGGTCGTCCTCGAAGGCCCGCAGCGCCGCCTTCTGCCCGGCCGCGTCACCGTCGAAGGTGAAGATCACGCGCGCGCTGCGGTTGTCCATCAGCAGCCGCCGCAGGATCTTGATGTGCTCCCCGCCGAAGGCCGTGCCGCAGGTCGCGATGGCCGTCGTCACCCCGGCCAGGTGGCAGGCCATGACGTCGGTGTAACCCTCGACCACCACCGCGCTGCTGGTCTTGACGATGTCCTTCTTCGCCAGGTCGATGCCGTACAGCACCTGGCTCTTCCGGTAGATCGCCGTCTCGGGCGTGTTCAGGTACTTCGGCCCGTTGTCCGCCTCGTACAGCTTGCGGGCGCCGAAGCCGACGACCTCGCCGCCGATGTCCCGGATCGGCCACATCAGGCGGCCCCGGAAGCGGTCGATGGGGCCCCGGCGGCCCTCCTGGGACAGCCCGGAGAGGATCAGCTCCTTGTCGGTGAAGCCCTTGCCGCGCAGATAGCGGGTGAGGTGGTCCCAGCCCTGCGGGCTGTAGCCGACCCCGAAGTGCACGGCGGCGGCCTGGTCGAAGCCGCGCTCGGCGAGGAAGATCCGGCCGGTCTCGGCCTCGGCGCCGGTGGCGAGCTGCTCGGCGTACCACTGCGCGGCGATCTTGTGCGCCTCGACCAGGCGGATGCGCTCGCCGCGCTGGTGGGCCGGGTTGTACCCGCCCTCCTCGTACCGCAGCGTGATGCCGGCCTGCGCGGCCAGCCGCTCGACCGCCTCCGAGAAGGAGAGGTGGTCCACCTTCATCACGAAGGTGATGGTGTCGCCGCCCTCCTGGCAGCCGAAGCAGTGGAAGAGTCCCTTGCTGGGGCTGACCTGGAAGGACGGCGACTTCTCGTCGTGGAACGGGCACAGGCCCTTGAGGTTGCCGCCGCCCGCGTTGCGCAGCTGGAGGTACTCGGAGACCACGGCGTCGATCGGGACCGCGTCCCGTACCGCCTTCACGTCCTCGTCGTTGATCCGTCCTGCCACGGATGAATTCTACGGGGGCGCGGGGAGGCTCCCGGTGCCTTCAGGGGTCACGGGACGAGCCCGGCGAGCGGCACGTGCGGGTCCGACAGGGCCTCGACGTTCACCTGGGCCCGGGAACGGATCAGGTTCTGGATCGGCTCTGTGACATCCCACACGTTCACGTTCATCCCGGCCAGCACGCGCCCCTCGCGCACCCAGAACGCGATGAACTCCCGCTTGCCCGCGTCGCCCCGGATCACCACCTCGTCGTACGAACCGGGCGGCGCCCACCCGCTGTACTCCATGCCCAGGTCGTACTGGTCGGTGAAGAAGTACGGCACCCGGTCGTAGGTGACGTCCTTCCCGAGCATCGCCCGCGCGGCGGCCGGACCGCCGTTCAGGGCGTTCGCCCAGTGCTCCACCCGCAGCCGGGTGCCGAACAACCCGAGCGGGAAGGACGCCACGTCGCCGGCCGCGTGGATGTCGGGGTCGGAGGTGCGCAGCCGCTCGTCCACCAGGATGCCGCCGCCGTCCGCCCGGCCGGCGATCTCCAGCCCGGCCGCCTCGGCGAGCGCCACCCGGGGGGCCGCGCCGATCGCCGCGAGGACGTCGTGCGCCGGGTGCTCCTCGCCGTCGTCGGTGCGGGCCGCGAGGACCATGCCGTCCTGTCCGACGATCTCGGTGAGCCGGACCCCGAAGCGGAAGCGGACGCCGTGCTCGCGGTGCAGCTCGGCGAAGACGTTGCCCAGCTCCGGGCCGAGGACACCGTGCAGCGGGGTGGGCTCCGGTTCGATCACCGTGACCTCGGCGCCGTACTCCCGGGCCGCCGCCGCGACCTCCAGCCCGATCCAGCCGGCGCCCGCGATCACCAGGTGCCCGTTGTCCCGGCCGAGGTGCTGGAGCACCCCCTTGAGGCGCTCGGCGTGCGCGAGGCGGCGCAGGTGGTGGACGCCCGCCAGGCCGGTGCCGGGGACGTCCAGGCGGCGCGGTTCGGCGCCGGTGACCAGCAGCAGCTTGTCGTAGCGGACGAGGGTGCCGTCGTCGCCGAAGCGGACCGTCTTCGCCGCGCGGTCGATGCGGTCCACGGTCTGGCCGAGGTGCAGCTCGACGTCGTGCCGCGCGTACCAGGCGGGCTCGTGCACGAAGACGCTGTCGCGCTCCTCCTTGCCGAGCAGATAGCCCTTGGACAGCGGCGGGCGCTCATAGGGGTGGTCGCGTTCGTCGCAGATCAGTATCACCCGTCCGCTGAAACCCTCCGCCCGGAGCGTCTCGGCCGCCTTCGCACCGGCGAGACCGCCTCCGACGATGACGAATGTCTGATCCGCGTCGACCACTTGATGCCTCCTCGTAAGGGTGCCGCCACGTGCGAGCCTCCCGCACGCAGCGTGATGCGGGAAGAGGGTGTGACCCGATCAGGCCACGGACGGTCACTTTCCGTTCACCGGCGTCCCGTCAGTCTCGCGTGCAGCGACAGCGCGGAGGCGTCGGTGAGGGAGGCGATCTGGTCGACGATCACCCGCTTGCGCGCCCGGTCATCACCCGCCGCGTCGAACAGCGCGCGGAACTGGGGGTCCAGCCCGTCGGGCGCGCGGGCGGTGAGCGCCTCGGCCAGCTCGGCGACGATCACCCGCTGGTCGGCGCGCAGCCGCTCCTGCTCGGCGCGCTGCATCACATACCGGTCCGCGACCGCCTTGAGCACCGCGCACTCCATCCGGGTCTCGCGGGGTACGACCAGCCGGGCGGCGTACCGGGTGAGCCGGCCCGTTCCGTACGCGGCGCGCGTCGCGGTCTCGGCGGCCAGGCAGAACCGGCCGATGAGCTGGCTGGTGGCGTCCTTCAGCCGGGCCTGGGCGACGGCGGTGCCGTCGTAGCCGTGCGGCCACCACTCCGCGTCCTGGAGGCGGTCCAGCGCGGCGGAGAGTTCGGCCGGGTCGGTGCCGGCGGGGACGTAGCGGCCGACGGCCACCTCGAACACCGCTTGCCGTTCCGGCTCCGCGTGCAGGCAGTTCGGGTCGATGTGCCCGGCGTGCAGTCCGTCCTCGACGTCGTGCACCGAGTAGGCCACGTCGTCCGACCAGTCCATGACCTGCGCCTCGAAGCAGGTGCGGGTGCCGGGGGCGTGGGCCCGGACCCACTCGAACACGGCGCGGTCGTCGTCGTACACGCCGAACTTCGGGGACGTGGGCGCGGTGGGGTGCCCGCCGCGCGGCCAGGGGTACTTGGTGGCGGCGTCGAGGGTGGCGCGGGTCAGGTTCAGGCCGACGGAACGGTCCTCGGTGAACCGTTTCGGCTCGATGCGGGTGAGGAGCCTGAGGGACTGGGCGTTGCCCTCGAAGCCGCCGCAGTCGTCGGCGAACTCGTTCAGCGCGGTCTCGCCGTTGTGGCCGAAGGGGGGATGGCCGAGGTCGTGGGCGAGACAGGCCGCCTCCACCAGGTCCGGGTCGCAGCCGAGGGCCGCGCCCAGCTCCCGGCCCACCTGGGCGCATTCCAGGGAGTGGGTGAGACGGGTGCGCGGGCTCGCGTCCCACGCCTGGCTCCGGGTTCCCGGGGTCACCACCTGGGTCTTGCCCGCCAGGCGGCGCAGGGCGGCGGAGTGCAGGATGCGGGCGCGGTCGCGCTGGAAGGCGGTGCGGCCGGGGCGTTTGTCGGGTTCGGGGGCCCAGCGGGCGGCCGACGCCGGGTCGTACGCCGGGTCGTGTGCCGGGTCGTCTGCGGTGGAGAGTGCGGTGCCTTCCATGGGTCGACACTAAGCCTGATCGCCTGCCCGGTCTTCATCACGGGCGGCCCGCGCCCCTTCAGGCGGCCTCGGCCCACCGCGTCGCGAGGCTCCGCTCGTAACGGTGCAGGACCAGGCGGGCCATCGCCTCGTGGGCGCCGAGCGGCGCGGAGGCGATCCAAGGCGCCTGGGCGGCGCACCGCGTCGCGAAGCGGCCCGGAGCCGTGAAGCAGGAGGCGACCGCCACCCGGTGCCGGCCTCCGGCCGCCAGGGCGCGCAGGGCCGCCGGGACCGTCGGGGCCGCCGCCGAGGCGTACGCGGGGACGACGGGGACGCCCAGGCGGGCGGCCAGGAGGCGGGCGGTACGGCGGGTGTCCGCGGCCGAGTCCGGGTCGCGGGAGCCCGCCGCCGCGAGGACGACCGCGGTCGTGCGCCGGGCGGCGCCGTCCAGGACGGCCGGCCAGCCGGCCTCGGTGAGCCGGGCGTGCAGGGCCTCGGCGAGCAGCGGGTGCGGGCCGAGCGGGGCGGCCACGCTCGCCCGTACCGGCGCGGCGGCGGCCAGCTCCGGGATGTCCCGCTTGACGTGGTAGCCCCGGGCGAGGAGCAGCGGGACGAGGACGGCGCGGGTGTCGCCGAGGGCCGCGAGGGTGTCGGGCAGCAGGGGCTCGTTCAGCTCGATGTGGCCCAGGCGGACCGGCAGTCCGGGGCGCAGCGCGCGGACCCGCGCCGCCAGGGCCCGTACGGTGCCGAGCGCGCGCGGGTCGCGGCTGCCGTGGGCGACCAGGACCAGGGCGGGCGGTGCCGGGCGGCGGCCACCCGGCACGGAGACCGGCCGGGTGCGGGTGCGGGAGGGGATCGACGCCGTCATGGCAGGATCCTGGCCCGCGCGGGTTGCGCCCCCGTTGCCGGGCCGTCACGGGCGTTTTCCGTACCATCACCCCGCCCGGCGGCGGGGTGTGAGGAGAACCGGACGGGTGCGGGGGGCGTCTTCCCCGGTCGGGGGCGATCAGGGGGACGTCGTGTTCAGGTTCAGGGGGACGTCACATCCAGGTGCAAGGGGACGTCGTATGGGGATTCGCCGGCCGCGATGGCTGCGACGGCCGCGTACCCGGGCCGGGCGGCGGCGGCTGCTGTGGGCCCTGATGGCCGGGTGCGTGCTGGCGCTGCTGCCGGCGACCTGGCTGCGCCTGTCCACGGCGGACCGGCTGCGGACCACGGCGGACGTGCCGCGCGCGGAGGTCGCGGTGGTGTTCGGGGCGGGGCTGTGGCACGGGGAGCCGTCGCCGTATCTCGCGCACCGGCTGGACGCGGCGGTGACGCTGTACCGGGCGGGGCGGATCGAGGTCGTCCTGGTCACCGGGGACAACAGCCGCGAGGACTACGACGAGCCCGACGCCATGCGCGCCTATCTGACGGAACGGGGCGTGCCGGACCGGCGGATCGTCAGCGACTACGCGGGCTTCGACACCTGGGACTCCTGCGTGCGGGCCAGGCGGGTCTTCGGGGTGGACCGGGCGGTGCTGATCAGCCAGGACTTCCACATCCGGCGGGCGGTGGCGCTGTGCGAGGCGGCGGGGGTGACCTCGTACGGCGTCGGAGTGGCCGCCGAGCACGACGTGACCTGGTACTACGGCGGGACGCGTGAGCTGTTCGCGGCGGGCAAGGCGGCGCTGGACGCGGTGTTCCGGCCGGACCCGCGGTTCCTCGGCCCCCGGGAGCCGGGGGTGGCGCGGGCGCTGGCGACGGAACGGTGACGACGCCGACGCCTTACGGTGGGTCCGGCGACAACGGCGGGGCCGGCGGCCCGGACGGTCGCGGCTCTCCCGCGACGGATCCGGCGTGCCGTTCCCTCACGGTGGGCCGGGTGGCGTGGGGAGGGTGCCGTGCCGGGGGTGTAACCGGACGCGACCGGGGGACGTAACACGCCGGACGCACGCTGGGCGGTATGGAGAAGACCTCGACGCCCACCCACTGCCCGTACTGCGCCCTGCAGTGCGGGATGAACATCACGCCCCTGCCCCAGGGGGGCGTCGAGGTCACCGAACGCGCGGACTTCCCGGTCAACCGGGGCGCGCTGTGCGGCAAGGGCCGTACGGCGGCCGAGGTGCTGTCCCCGGCGGTACGGCTGACCACCCCGCTGGTGCGGGAGGGCGGCCGGCTGGTGCCGGCGGACTGGCCCGAGGCGCTGGACCGGATCGCCTCCCGGCTGGCCGCGACCCGGGAACGGTACGGCCCGGACGCGCTCGGCGTGTTCGGCGGGGGCGGGCTGACCAACGAGAAGGCGTACGCGCTGGGCAAGTTCGCCCGGGTGGCGCTGGGCACCTCACAGATCGACTACAACGGCCGGTTCTGCATGTCGTCGGCCGCGGCGGCGGGCACCAAGGCGTTCGGGCTGGACCGCGGGCTGCCGTTCCCGCTGGAGGACATCCCGAGGACGGGATGTGTGATCCTCGTCGGCTCCAACCTGGCCGAGACCATGCCGCCGTCGCTGCGGTTCTTCACCGAACTGCGGGAGAACGGCGGCACGCTGATCGTCGTCGACCCGCGCCGCACGAGGACGGCGGACCAGGCGGACCTGCACCTCGCACCCCGCCCCGGCACCGACCTGGCCCTGGCCCTCGGCCTGTTGCACCTCGTGGTGGCCGAGGGACGGACGGACGAGGAGTACATCCGGGAGCGGACCACGGGGTGGGAGGAAGCCCGGGCCGCGGCGATGGCGCACTGGCCGGAGTACGTGGAGCGGATCACCGGGGTCCCGGTGCCCCGGCTGCGCGAGGCCGTACGGATGTTCTGCGAGCCCGAGGCGGCGATGGTGCTCACCGCGCGCGGACCGGAACAGCAGTCCAAGGGCACGGACACGGTGGGCGCGTGGATCAACCTGTGCCTGGCGACCGGCCGGGCGGGGCGACCGCTGTCCGGGTACGGCTGTCTGACCGGGCAGGGCAACGGACAGGGCGGGCGCGAACACGGCCAGAAGGCCGACCAGTTGCCCGGCTACCGCAAGCTGGACGACCCGGCGGCGCGGCGGCACGTGGCCGGGGTGTGGGGCGTGGACCCGGACAGCCTGCCGGGCCCGGGGCGCAGCGCGTACGAACTCCTCGACGCGCTCGGCACGGACGTGCGGACGCTGCTGCTGATGGGGTCCAACCCGGTGGTGTCGGCCCCGCGCGCGGCCCACGTCGAGGAGCGGCTGCGCTCGCTGGACTTCCTGGCCGTGGCCGACGTCGTGCTGTCCGAGACGGCGGAACTGGCGGACGTGGTGCTGCCGGTGACCCAGTGGGCGGAGGAGACGGGCACGACGACCAGCCTGGAGGGCCGGGTGCTGCTGCGCCGCCGGGCGGTCGCCCCGCCGCCGGGGGTCCGCAGCGACCTGTACGTCCTGCACGAACTGGCCGGCCGGCTCGGCGTGGAGAAGGGCTTCCCGACCGACCCGGAGGAGGTCTTCGCGGAGCTGCGCCGCGCCAGCGCGGGCGGCCCGGCGGACTATTCGGGCATCACCTACCGCCGCCTGGCCGAGGAGAACGGCGTCTTCTGGCCCTGCCCGGAGGAACCGGCGGGGACGTCCGGAGCCGAGGGCGGGGACGGGACCCCGGTCGCCGTGTCCGAGGACCGGGGCGGCACCGGCGCGGCCGACGCCTCGGGAACCTCGGCCCCCGTACGCCACCCCGGCACCCCCCGCCTCTTCCTCGACCGTTTCGCCACCCCGGACGGGCGGGCCCGGTTCGTGGCCGTGGCGCACCGGGCGACCGCCGAGGAGCCGGACGCCGAGTACCCGCTGCTGCTGACCACCGGCCGGGTGGTGTCCCAGTACCAGTCGGGGGCGCAGACCCGGCGCGTGGCGGAGCTGAACGCGGCGGCGCCGGGACCGTTCGTGGAGCTGCACCCCCGGCTCGCGGCCCGGCTGGGCGCGGCGGAGGGAGATCCGCTGGCCGTGGTCTCGCGGCGCGGCCGGGCCGTGGCGCCGGCCCGGATCACCGACACGATCCGCCCGGACACCGTCTTCATGCCCTTCCACTGGCCGGGCGAGGGCCGCGCCAACACCCTCACCAACCCGGCGCTGGACCCCACGTCCCGGATGCCGGAGTTCAAGTCGTGCGCGGTGCGGGTGGAGGTGGTACCGCGGTCGTAGGGCCACGGTCGGAGCGCGGTTCGGTCGGGGGGACGCGGTGGACCGGGGGCGGGTTCGCGTAGGTTCGGGGGTATGTGCGACAAAGAGCGGTACGACCTCGATGCCTACCTGGACCGGATCGGCTGGAAGGGCGAGCGGCGGGCCGATCCGGCCACCCTGCGGGGCGTGCACCTGGCGCATGCGCTGGCGCTGCCCTTCGAGAACCTGGACCCGGTGGCGGGCACGGCCCCCTCCCTGGCGCCCGGGGACCTGATGGCGAAGATGGTGCGCGGGCGGCGCGGCGGCTACTGCTACGAGCACAACACCCTGCTGCGGCTGGCGCTGGAGGCGCTCGGGTTCCGGGTGACCCCGCTGGCCGGCCGGGTGGTGCTGGGCGCCGAGGGGCCGCCCGGGAGCCGGCCGCGTACGCACGCGATGCTCCGGGTGGAGATGGCGGACGAGCCGTGGCCGTATCTGGCGGACGTGGGTTTCGGCGCGGTCGGCGGGCTGCTGCTGCCGGTGCCGCTGGTGGCCGGGACCGAGTACGAGGGCGCCGGGCGCCGGCACCGGCTGGTGCCGCTGCCGCACGAGGGGCCGCTGGAACTGTGGGAGTTGCAGGCGCGGGACCGGCGGACCGGGCGGTGGGCCGGTCAGTACGCGTTCACCCAGGAGCCGTTCACGGCGGGCGACTTCGAGGTGTTCAACTGGTTCGTCGCCACCCACCCACGCTCCCCGTTCACCCGCCGCCCCTACCTCCAGCGAACCCTGCCCGACGGCCGCCACGTGTCCCTGGACGGCGCCCTGCTGACGGAGACCCTCGCCGACGGCACGGTCACCGAGCGGGTCCTGACCGAGGAGACCGAGGCGCGGCAGGTGGTGGAGGAGCGGTTCGGGGTCGCGGTGCCGGCCGGGATGACGCTGCTGGACTGAGCCTCGCTTCGGCGGGCCGAGCCCCGGCCTACGTATAGAGCTCCAGCCATTCCCAGTCGCCGGGGCACTTGCTCAACTCCCGAAGGCAGTGCCGCAGACAGAGCTGAAGATCGCGGGCGTCCATACGGATATGCCGTTCCCCCAGACCCGGACCTGACATCACCATCGTCCAGGGCCTGATTCCCGTGTGCATACGCTCGTGGTCGACCTTGACGAGAACCGTGACACCGGCTCTGGCCAGCTCGTCCATGAGCAGTTCGAGATCTGTCATCAGCGCTCCCGCCACCCGATTCGTCTCGCCGTCTCATCCGGAGAGGCGGGATTCTTGCATTACGCGACGGTGAATCCGTAAGTCGGGTGCCGCTGTTGAGAATCGCGGACCGTCCTGACGCTGACCGCGGTACCGGGGGTGAGTCACCCGGGCCCGCACGCAAACGGTCCCGTCCCCCCGTACACCCCCCACACATCTCCTCGAAGATCCGCGAAGCTCCACCTCGGTGTCTATGGACATGACATGTCATGGGCACTTAAATCTCGGGGCATCAGCGCCGCCCCCACCGCCTGGCGGGCGCCTTCCCGAGGAGACAGATGAGCCGGATACGGCAGCATGTCCGAGGAAACCGCCGCACGGTCACCGCCGGTGTCGCCGTCGTCACCGCGACCCTGCTGGCCGTCGGCCTCTCCCCCGCCGCCCACGCCGAGGGCGGACCGACCCGGGCGACGGCGATCGGCAACGCGGCCTCCGCGCTCCTGGCCCACGCCTCCGCGCTGGGCCTGGCCGCGCCCCAGGACACCAGCGTCCGGGACGTGATCGTGGACGAGGACGGCACCCAGCACGTCCGCTACGACCGCACCTACCGCCATCTCCCCGTCCTCGGCGGCGACTTCGTCGTCCACCTGGCCCCGGACGGCGCCTACCGGGGCGCCGACCGCGCCACCCGGCAGCCCCTCTCCGTGCCCACGGTCACCCCGGCGGTCCCCGGCCCCGAGGCCGCCGGTCTCGCGGTGGACGCCCTGCGCGCGGCGAACCCCGGCACGACGCTGAAGCAGGCCAAGGCCAAACCGCAGCTCGTAATCGACGCCCTGCACGGCACGCCCAGGCTGGCCTGGCGCACCACCGCCGTCGGCCTGGACTCGCTCGGCAACCCGGTCGCCCGCACCACGCTGACCGACGCGCGCACCGGCGCCCGGATCGACGCCTGGGACAGCATCGAGACCGCCACCGGCGACGGCGCCTCCCTCTACAGCGGGACCGTGCCGCTGGAGACCACCCAGTCCGGGTCGTCGTACCAGCTCAAGGACCCGACCCGGGGCAACACCTACACCGGGGACGCGGAGAACAAGACCGACCTGTGCATCTTCGGCATCTGCCTCAGCCGGGCCCCCGCGACCCTGCTCTCGGACGCCGACAACCACTGGGGCACCGGCGCCGCGGCGGACCGCGCCTCGGCCGCCGTCGACGCCCAGTACGGCACGAACGAGACCTGGGACTACTACAAGAACGTGCACGGCCGCACCGGCATCGCCGGGGACGGCAAGGGCTCGTACAACCGCGTCCACTACGGCAGCAACTACAACAATGCCTTCTGGGACGACAGTTGCTTCTGCATGACGTACGGCGACGGTGACGGCACCACCTTCGGGCCGCTGGTCGCCCTCGACGTCGCCGGGCACGAGATGTCCCACGGGGTGACCTCGAAGACGGCGGCGCTGACCTACTCGGGCGAGTCCGGCGGGCTGAACGAGGCCACCTCCGACATCCTCGGCACGATGGTGGAGTGGTACGCGGACAACCCCTCCGACGCCGGTGACTACCTCATCGGCGAGGAGATCGTGAAGCCCGGCTTCGGCAAGGCGGCGCTGCGCTTCATGGACAAGCCCTCCAGGGACGGCAGTTCGGCGGACTACTGGAGCTCGTCGGTCGGCAACCTCGACGTCCACTACTCCTCCGGCGTCGCCAACCACTTCGCCTACCTGCTCGCCGAGGGCAGCGGCGCGAAGACCCTCAACGGCGTCAGCTACGACTCGCCGACCTACAACGGCTCCACCGTCACCGGCATCGGCCGGGACAAGGTCGGCAAGATCTGGTACCGGGCGCTGACGGTCTACATGACGTCCTCGACCACGTACAAGGGCGCCCGCACGGCGACCCTGAACGCGGCGAAGGACCTCTACGGCGCCGGCGGCACGGAGTACAACGCCGTGGCGGCGGCCTGGAGCGCGGTCAACGTCGGCTGACCTCCGCCGTACACACATCGGGGCCGGTGTCCGCTCGGGCACCGGCCCCGGTGCGTGGGCCGGCGGGCGCGCTGACGCGGTGTCACCCGTTCACCGGCGCCGCCACTCCATTCGTGTTCTTTTCATACTTCTTCCTTCCGGCCGTCCCGCACCCCCGCCTGACCTGCCGGAACACCGCACGGGCTCACCCGGGCGGGCGGCCGGGCCGCCACCCGTTCACCGCATTCCCGACGCCTCCTCGGCAAGCGGGCCGACCGCCGAGCCACTTATCTCAAAAGGGCAGGGGCGCACCCCTGGACGAGTCGGACAAGCTCTGAGGAGCACCATGCGACGCACTGCCCGTCTCCTGGCCGGTACCGCGCTCGCCGTGGCCGCCACGGCACCCGCCCACGCCGCCCACGCCGTGACGGCCACGGACCCGGCGGCACCGCTCACGGCCGCCCCGGCCGACCGGCTGGAGGTCCGGCCGGCCACCGTGGCGCCCGGCGGCGAGGTCACCGTGAGCACGGCCGCGTGCGGGTCCCCGGGCGCCGCGACCGGGGACGCGGGGGCGGTCGGCGCCGCCACCTTCCCGCTGGCGCCCGACACCGGTGAAGGGCAGGCGTCCGGCCGGTTCCGGGTGCCGCCGAGCGCCCAGCCGGGCACGTACGAGATCGTCGCCCGGTGCGCCGAGGGGGACCGGCAGGTGGCGGGCGACCTGGTGGTGGCGCTCAGCGCGGCGCACGGGCAGGTGCAGCCGCGGGGAAGCGTGAAGACAGGGGTCGGCGGCGGGCTGGGCCCCGACCCCGTGCAGACCACGGCGGGTGTGGCGGCACTGGCCGTCGCCGCCGCGGGCGGTACCTGGCTCCTGCATCGCCGGGCGAGAGGCGACGGGATCTGACGGACACCCTCCGCTGTCCGTCCACCGGTACCGCACATCCCGCCCCCTCCGGGTCCGACGCCCCTCGCGGCCCGGAGGGGGCGGGCATCCGACAGGAGGCCGCCTGAGGGGCCGCCCTAGGGAGAGGGGTCGCGCATGCGTGCTGGGACCGCCAGGGGCGGCGGAAGAACCAAGCGTCGGCACGGGCGTGGGCATGTACCTGGGCACGGGCGTGGGCGGCGGGCCCGGCTCGGGGACGCCGTCATAGCCGCCGTCACCGTGGCGGCCCTCGGCTCGGGGGTCTGGCTGCTGGCCGGCACCGGCCCCCGCACCCCGCCGCAGCCGACGGCCGCCGAGGGCCGGGCCGAACCCGGCGGCGACCGGGACGCGGCCCCCGCCCTCGCGCCCTCGCCGCCGCTGCGCGTCCGCATCCCCGCGATCCGCGTGGACGCCCCCCTGACCGGCCTGTCCCTCACCCCCTCCGGCAGCCTGGACGCCCCGCCCCCAGGGGAGCGCAACCTGGCCGGCTGGTACGAGGCCGGGACCACGCCCGGGGAGACGGGCACCGCGATCGTCGCCGGCCATGTCGACAACGCCGACGGGCCCGCCGTCTTCTACCGCCTCGGCGCGCTCAAGCGGGGCGACCGCGTCGAGGTGGACCGCCGGGACGGCACCGTGGCGCTGTTCACGGTGGACGCGGTGGAGGTGTACTCGGCCCGCGGCTTCCCCGACGACAAGGTGTACGGCGCCGCCCCCCGCCCCGAACTCCGCGTCATCACCTGCGGCGGCGGCTACTCGAAGACCACCGGTTACCAGGGCAACGTGGTGGTGTTCGCGCACCTGGCGGGGAGCCGCTGACCGCCCCCTCGCGCCTCAGCGCACCGCTGGTTCCACGCCCAGCACGTGCCTCTTCCCCCACGCCGCCAGCGGCTCCAGCGCCTCGTTCAGCCGGTCGCCGATCTCCGTCAGCGAATACTCGACGCGGGGCGGCACCTCCGCATAGTCCTCGCGGTGCACGATCCCGTCGGCCTCCAGTTCGCGCAGTTGCGCGGCGAGCACCTTCTCCGTGACGCCCGGCAGCAGCCGGCGCAGTTCCCCGAACCGCCGGGCTCCGCCCTCCCCCAGCGCCCACAGGATCGACACCTTCCACTTGCCGTCGATGATGTCCATCGCCGCGTCGGTGCCGCAGATGTACGCCCCCGGCCGTCGTCCCACCGGCATGCCGTCCCCCCTTCCGACCCGCAGGCTTCCCTGCGGGTAACCACCCACTCCAAAGTACGTACTTACGCGCGGTGACTCTCCCGAGGAGCCTAGTCGTCATGAACGACACCACGTCTTCCTCCGGCCCCCGTACCTCCCTGACCCTGCTCGGCACCGGTGCCATGGGCACCGCCCTCGGCCGCGCCTGGCTCGCCGCCGGGCACCCCCTGACCGTCTGGAACCGCACGCCGGAGCGGACGGCGGCGCTGACCGCCGAGGGCGCGGTGGCCGCCGACAGCGCCGCGGCGGCCGTGGCCGCGAACCGGCTCGTCGTCGCCTGCCTGCTGGACGACGCCTCGGTGGGCGCCGCCCTGGAGGGCGCCGACCTGGCCGGCCGGGACCTGGTGAACCTCACCACCGGCACCCCGGCCGACGCCCGCGCCCGGGCCGCCTGGGCCGCGGAGCGGGGCGCCCGGCTGCTGGACGGCGGGATCATGGCCGTACCGCCGATGATCGGCACGCCCGGCGCGTTCATGTTCTACAGCGGTGACCCGGAGCTGTTCGAGGAGCACCGGGACACCCTCGCCGTCCCGGCCGGCACCGAGTACGTCGGCGCCGACCCCGGGCTCGCCGCGCTGCACGACGTGGCGCTGCTGACCGGCATGTACGGCATGTTCGCGGGGATCACGAGCGCGTTCGCGCTGATGCGGGAGGCGGACGTGGCCCCCGAGGGCTTCGCCCCGCTGCTCGTGAACTGGCTGAACGCGATGGCCGGCCAGGCGCACGGCATGGCCGGCCGGCTGGCGTCCGGCGACTACACGTCCGATGTCGTCTCCAACCTCGCGATGCAGGTCGCGGGCACCGGCACCCTGCTGCGCACGGCCGAGGAGCAGGGGGTGAGCCCGGAACTGATCACCCCCTTCTTCGACCTCATGCACCGCCGCCTGGCCGACGGCCACGGCACGGAGGACACCACGGGCCTGGTGGAACTGCTGAGCACCCGCCGCCCCGCCGGGGCCCGGTGAGCCACCGGGGACCGACACCCCGGTCCCGATGACCGCGAGGTCCCGGTGACAGCCACCGGGACCTTCGCGGGCTCCACCCCCTCACACCCCCCGCCCCGCCCCGCTGAGGGCAGCGTTCCTCCCGGGAAACAGCTGTGATGCCGCCGGGTAACGTCGGGGCCGCACGCTCAAGGGCATGACCTCGAATACGCGTGTGGTGGTGATCGGCGCCGGCCTCGCGGGCGTACGGCTCGCCCGGCGGCTCGGCGAGCTGGGCACGCCCGCGCTGCTCGTCGGCGACGAGGAGCACGCGCCGTACAACCGGGTGCTGCTCGCCGAGGTGCTGGCCGGCCGGTACGCGCCGGAGGTGATCACCCTCCCGCCGCCGGCCGGTCTGCTGCGCACCCGCGTCACCGGCATCGACCGGGCCGCCCGTACCGTCTCGTGCGCCGACGGCATGTCGATCGCCTACGACACGCTGGTCCTGGCCACCGGCTCCAACCCGGTGCTGCCCCCGCTGCGCGGCCTGTTCACGCCCGACCGGCGGCTCCCCGAGGGCGTCCACGCCTTCCGCACCCTGGACGACTGCCTCGGCCTGGCGAAGGCGGTCCGGCCGGGGATCCGCGCGGTCGTCATCGGCGGCGGCCTGCTCGGCGTCTCCGCGGCCCGCGCGCTGGCCGTCCGCGGCGCCCAGGTGGTCCTCGCCCAGCAGGCCGAACGGCTCATGGAGCGCCAGCTCGACCCGGACGCCTCCCGGCTGGTCCGGCACCACCTGACCGAGCTGGGCGTGGAGGTGCACACCGAGTGCCGGGTGCGGGACGTGCGCTGCGTGGCCGGCGCGGTCCGCTCGGTGGAGCTGGCCGACGGCTACGCCCTCGACGCCGACCTCGTCGTCCTCGCCTGCGGGGCACGTCCCCGTACCGGGCTCGCCGAGCAGGCGGGCCTCGCCGTGCGCAAGGGCGTCCTGGTGGACGACGAACTGCGCACCTCCGACCCGTACGTCCACGCCATCGGCGACTGCGCCCAGCACGACGGCACGGTCTACGGCCTGGCCGCCCCGGCCCTCGAACAGGCCGAGGCGCTCGCCGAGTTGCTCGCGGGCGACCCCGGCGCGCGCTACCGCGGGACCCGTTCCCTGACCCGGCTGACCCTGACCGGTCCCGGCTCCCCCTTCGACCTCGCCGCGTTCGGCGAGACCGAGGCGCGCCCCGGCGACGACGTCGTGCGGCTCACCGACGCCACCCGGGGCACCTACCGCAAGGTCGTCGTCCGCGACGACCGCCTGGTCGGCGGGGTCCTCGTCGGCGAACTCGGCACCGTCGGCGCGCTCGCCCGCGCCTGGGAGGGAGCGGAGCCGCTCCCCGGCGACGGGCCCCTGCTGCACCTGCTCACCAACGATGGAGGCTCCTGAATGACCGCCACCCCGGGGGCCACCCCCACGATCGTGCTCGTCGGCCACGGCATGGTCGGCCAGCGCTTCCTCGAGGCGCTGGCCGAGCGCGGCCTGACCGCCACGCACCGCGTGGTCGTGCTGTGCGAGGAGCCGCGTCCGGCGTACGACCGGGTGCAGCTCACCTCGTACTTCTCGGGCCGTACGCCCGAGGATCTCTCCCTGACCGACCGGGAGTTCATCAAGGACCACGGCATCGAGCTGCACATCGGCGACCCGGCCGAGTCCGTCGACCGCGAGGCGCGGACGGTGACCGCCCGGTCCGGCCTGGTCGTCGGCTACGACGTGCTGGTGCTGGCCACCGGCTCCTACCCGTTCGTGCCGCCGGTGCCGAACAAGGACGCCACCGGCTGTTTCGTCTACCGCACCATCGAGGACCTGCTCGCCATCGAGGAGTACGCGAAGTCCCGGGCGACGACGGGTGCCGTGGTCGGTGGCGGGCTGCTCGGCCTGGAGGCCGCCGGCGCGCTCCGGGGGCTCGGACTCGACACGCACATCGTGGAGTTCGCGCCGCGCCTGATGCCGGTACAGGTGGACGAGGGCGGCGGCGCGGCCCTGCTGCGCACCATCGAGCAGCTGGGGCTGACGGTCCACACCGGCGTGGGCACCCAGGAGATCGTGACGGACGCCGAGGGTGCCGTGACCGGCATGAAGCTGTCCGACGGCTCCGAACTCGCGGTCGACATGGTGGTGTTCAGCGCCGGTGTCCGCCCCCGCGACCAGCTCGCCCGGGACGCGGGCCTGACGGTCGGCGAGCGCGGTGGCATCGCGGTGGACGAGCGGTGCCGGTCCGTGTCCGACCCGCACGTCTTCGCGATCGGCGAGTGCGCGCTGGCCGCCGACGGCCGGGTGTACGGCCTGGTGGCGCCGGGCTACGAGCAGGCCGAGACGGCCGCGGCCACCATCGCCCGCGACGAGGCCGCCTTCACCGGCGCCGACCTGTCCACCAAGCTGAAGCTGCTCGGCGTGGACGTCGCCTCCTTCGGCGACGCGCACGGCACCACCGAGGACTGCCTGGACGTCGTCTACTCCGACTCCCGGGCGGGCCTGTACAAGAAGCTGGTCATCGGCGCGGACGGCACCCTGCTCGGCGGCATCCTGGTCGGTGACGCGGAGGCGTACGGCACCCTGCGCGCGCTCACCGGCTCGGTGCCCCCCGTCTCCCCCGAGTCGCTCGTCCTGCCCGCCGGCGCCGGCTCGGGGGCTCAGCTCGGACCGTCCGCGCTGCCGGACGACGCGATCATCTGCTCCTGCCACAACGTCAGCAAGGGCACCATCCGCGGCGCGGTCACCGAGCACAGCTGCGTGACCGTGCCCGAGGTGAAGAAGTGCACCAAGGCCGGTACCGGCTGCGGCAGTTGTGTGAAGGTGCTGGGCCAGCTCGTCACCGCCGAGCTGGAGGCGTCCGGCGTCGAGGTCGACAAGGGGCTGTGCGGCTGCTTCGCCCAGACCCGCGAGGAGCTGTACGAGATCGTCCTCGCGCTGCGCGTCACGTCGTACCGGGAGCTGCTGGACTGCTTCGGTCGCGCGGACGCCCGGGGCGGGGAGGGCTGCGAGGTGTGCAAGCCGACCGTCGGCTCGATCATCGCCTCCCTCGCCCCCTCCATCGGCGCGAGCGGCTATGTCCTGGACGGCGAGCAGGCCGCGCTCCAGGACACCAACGACCACTTCCTCGCCAACCTCCAGAAGAACGGCTCGTACTCGGTCGTGCCGCGCATCCCCGGCGGGGAGATCGCGCCCGAGAAGCTGATCGTGATCGGCGAGATCGCCCGGGACTTCGGCCTCTACACGAAGATCACCGGCGGGCAGCGGATCGACATGTTCGGCGCCCGGGTGGAGCAACTGCCGCTGATCTGGGCCCGGCTGGTGGACGCCGGCTTCGAGTCGGGGCACGCCTACGGCAAGGCGCTGCGCACGGTGAAGTCCTGCGTGGGCTCCACCTGGTGCCGCTACGGCGTGCAGGACTCGGTGCGGATGGCGATCGACCTGGAGCTGCGCTACCGGGGCCTGCGGTCCCCGCACAAGCTGAAGTCGGCGGTCTCCGGCTGCCAGCGCGAGTGCGCCGAGGCCCAGTCGAAGGACTTCGGGGTGATCGCCACCGCGAACGGCTGGAACCTGTACGTCGGCGGCAACGGCGGCGCCACCCCGCGCCACGCCGACCTGCTGGCCCAGGACCTGTCCGACGCCGAACTGGTCCGGCTGATCGACCGGTTCCTGATGTTCTACATCCGCACCGCCGACCGGCTGGAGCGCACCTCCACCTGGCTGGAGCGCATCCCCGGCGGCCTGGAGCACGTACGGGACGTGGTGGTGCACGACTCGCTCGGCATCTGCGACGAGCTGGAGCGGCTGATGCGGGAGCACGTCGCGCACTACCGGGACGAGTGGGCGCAGACCGTGGGCGACCCGGAGAAGCTGGCCCGGTTCGTGTCCTTCGTGAACGCCCCGGACACTCCCGACCCGGTGGTCTCGTTCGTCCCCGAGCGCGACCAGATCAAGCCCGACCTGCCGCTGCTGTCCATCGGGCTGCGGCCCGCCGACGACGTCCTGGAAGGAAGCGCCCAGCGATGACCCTGACAGCTGAGACGACCGGTCTGAAGGTCCAGCTCCGGCTGGCGGACGGCTGGTTCACGGTCTGCGACCAGAGCACGCTGGTCCCCGGCCGCGGGGTGGCCGCCCTGCTGCCGGACGGCCGCCAGGCGGCCCTCTTCCGGGACCGCGCGGACCGGCTGTACGCCGTCGGCAACCGCGACCCGTTCACCGGGGCGGCCGTCCTCTCCCGCGGCCTGACCGGCACCCACCAGGGCCGCCCCTTCGTGGCCTCCCCGCTGCTGAAGCAGCGCTTCGACCTGCTCAGCGGCGTCTGCCTGGACGACGAGACGGTGCGGATCGAGGTGTACGAGGTGCGCACGGTGTCCTGACACCCGAGTTTCTTGACTGATCGGTTCAGTAAATCTAGGCTGCCGGGCATGGGCAGGACCAAGGAATTCGACCCGGACGCGGCGCTCCAGTCGGCGCTGGAACTGTTCTGGCGGCGCGGCTACGAGGCCACCTCGATGGCCGACCTGGTCGAGCACCTGGGCATCGGCAAGGCGAGCCTGTACGCCACCTTCGGCAGCAAGCACGAGCTGTACCTGAGGGCGCTGGACCGCTACGGGCAGGCACAGAAGCCGGTGCTGGTCCGCGAGCTGTCCGCGCCCGGCCCGGTGCTGCCGGCCGTGCGCGGCCTGGTCCGGCGGTTCGCCGCCGAGGCCACCGCGGCGGCCAGTCGGGAGCAGGGCTGCCTGGTCACCAACACGGCGGTCGAACTGGCCCCGCACGACCGGGAGGCCGCCCGCCGGGTGGAGCACAGCTGGGACACCATCGAGACCCTGCTGCACTCCGCCCTGGTGCGCGCCCGGGAGCAGGGCGAGCTGGCGCCGGACCGGGATCCGCTGACCCTCGCCCGGATGCTGTTCGTGCTGCTCCAGGGGCTCCGGGTGGTCGGCAAGGCGTCGGCGGACCCGGCCCGGGCGCGGGACGCGGCGGAGCAGGCCCTGGCCCTGCTGGACTGACTCCGAGGACGCGCGCCTCCCTGTGGAGGCGCGTTTTTCCGGCCCTCATACTGAACCGATCGTTCCAGACAAAAAGGACTTCGCCATGTCGCACCGCTTCTCCGGCCGGACCGCACTCGTCACCGGCGCCGGCTCCGGCATCGGCCGCGGGGTGGCCCTCGCCCTCGCCCGGGAGGGCGCCCAGGTCGTCGTCGCCGGGCGGCGCCGCGCCCCGCTCGACGAGACCGCGGCGCTGATCGAGGCCGAGGGCGGCAAGGCGCTCGCCGTGGCCGCCGACGTCTCCCGCGCCGCGGAGGTGCGGGACCTGGTGGCAGCCGCCGTGGACCGGTTCGGCTCGCTGGACGTGGCGGTGAACAACGCCGGTGTCCTGGAGGGCCGCGGGCGCACCGTGGGCGAGCTGCCCGAGGAGGACTGGCGCCGGATGATGGACATCAACGTCACCGGGGTCTTCCTCGCCCTCCAGGCCGAGATCGCCCAGATGCGCACCCAGCCGAACGGCGGCGCGATCGTCAACATCTCCTCCCGGATCGGCGTGCACAGCCGGCTGCCCGGCGTCGGGGGCTACGCCGTCAGCAAGGCGGCCGTGTCGGTCCTCACCCGGTCCGCCGCCCTGGACCACATCGCCGACGGGGTGCGCGTCAACGCCGTCAGCCCCGGCTCCACCGCCACCGACATGTCCTTCAAGCCCGGCGAGACCGAGGCCGGCCGCGCCGCGCGGATGCGCACCGAGGTGCCGCTCGGCCGGGTCTCCGCCATCGAGGAGGTGGCCGCGGCGGTGCTGTACCTCGCCTCGGACGACGCGGCCTCGGTGGTCGGCGCCGACCTGGTGATCGACGGCGGCTCCACGGCCTGAACCGGCCCGGCCCCGCGGGCCGGACGATGACGTGCCGGGGATGGTCAGTCGATCCCGGACCGCTCCACCCCGGCCACGATCCACCGCTGGAAGCACAGGAACACCAGCAGCAGCGGCAGGATCGACACGGCCGCCGCGACGAACAGCTCGTGCAGCCGTACGACCTGCGCGGTGGTGAACGAGGACAGGGCCACCTGCACCGTCCAGGCGCTCTGGTCCTGCCCGATCACCAGCGGCCACAGGAAGGAGTTCCACGCGCCGAGGAACACGATGGTGCCCACGGCCGCGAACACCGGGCGGCTGTTGGGCACGACGACCCGCCAGTACGTCCGCCAGTACCCGAGCCCGTCCACCTGCGCGGCGTCCTCCAGCTCCCGGGGGAAGCCGAGGAAGTACTGCCGGAAGACGAAGCAGGCGAACGCGGAGAACAGCGTCGGCACGATCAGGCCGCGCAGCGTGGAGATCCAGCCCAGCGACGACACCAGCACGAAGCTCGGCACGAAGGTGACGGCCGCCGGGACCAGCAGGGTGCCCAGGATGCCGTAGAACACCTTGCCGGCGTGCCGGTAGGGGATGCGGGCCAGGCCGTAGCCGGCGAGGGAGGCGAGGAGCAGGGTGCCGAGGGTGGTGGCGACGGCGATCAGCGCGGAGTTGAGCAGGGACCGGGCGAACGGCACCGACGGGTCCTGGAACAGCTCCTGGACGTTGCCCCACCGCACGTCGGCGGGGAAGAAGGTCCACTCCGGGGAGGTGATGTCCCGCTCGTCGGCCAGCCCGTTGCGCACCAGCAGGTAGAAGGGGATCAGGAAGAGCAGGGCGAGCGCGGTCAGCAGGGCCAGCCTGAGCGCCCGCCCGGCCCGCACCAGGGCGTCATCCATCGCCGTCCGTCCTTCCCAGCCGCAGCCAGCGCGCCTGTGCCACCGTGACGACCGCGATGACCAGCGCCAGGATCACCGCGCCCGCGCTGCCGAGGCCCAGGTTCTGCCCCTGCCCGAGCGCGGTGGAGTAGAGGTAGACCAGCGGCGGCCGGGCGTACGGCGGGTAGCCCCGGGCGTCGGACAGCAGGTTGTAGAACTCGTCGAAGGCTTGAAAGGCGTTCACGACGAGCAGCAGCAGTACGGCGACCGAGGTGCCCCGCAGCTGCGGCAGGGTGATGTGGCGCAGCACCGTCCAGCCGGGCCGGGCCCCGTCCACGGCCGCCGCCTCGTACAGCGCCGGGTCGATCCGCTGGAGCCCGGCGAGGAACAGGATCATGTAGAACCCGGCCTGCAGCCACAGCCGTACGGTCACGATGACCAGCCAGTACCAGGGCGGGTCGGTGGTGGACAGCCAGGCGACGGGGTCGCCGCCGAACCAGCCCAGCACGGTGTTCGCCAGCCCGAACCGCACCCCGCTGAAGAGCGACATCTTCCAGATCAGCGCGGCCACCACATAGCTGCACGCGGCCGGCAGGAAGAACACCGACCGGAAGAACGCCCGCGCCCACCGGACCCGGTTGACCATCAGGGCGAGGGCCAGGGAGAACCCGTAGGTGACCGGCACGATGAAGGCGGTGAAGAGCAGGAAGGTCTTCAGGCTGTCGCGGAACGCCGCGTCCCGCAGCATCGCCGCGTAGTTGTCCAGGCCGGTGAAGTGCGTGGGGGTGACGGTGTTGTGCGCGTCGAAGAAGCTCAGGCCCACGCTCCACAGCAGCGGTACGTAGGTGAACAGCGCGAGCCCGAGCGCGAACGGCCCGACGAACACCCAGAACCACAGGGTTCCGTGCCGCCTCACGCGCGCACCCTGGCGATCTCCTCCGCCACCTTCCGCACCGCGCCCCGCAGTTCGCGCTCCGGGTCCGCCCCGCCCTTGATGATCCGGCTGAGGGCGTCCTGGTAGGCGGTCTGGCCGGCCGGGGTCCACAGCAGTGGCTGGGCGTAGCCGTGGTCGGTGGTGAACCGTACGACGTCGGCGGCCGGGCCCTCGCGCAGCGGGGCGGCCTCGGCGGCGAGGGAGCGCCGGGCGGGGATGTGGAAGCCGTAGGAGAGCGCGAAGTCCTTTTGGTAGTCGGTGCGTTCGACCCACAGCCACTTCACGTACGCCTTGGCCAGATCCTTGTGCCGGCTGCGCGCGCTGACTGCGGCGCCGTAGGCCCCCACGGGCACGGCGGGCCGCCCCTGCGCGCCGTCGGCCGGGAACGGCAGCACCCCGAAGTCGTCGCCGAGTTCGCGCTTGACCTGGGGCAGCGCCCACAGTCCCGACCACTGCATGGCGGTCAGCCCCTGGAGGAAGGCGGAGGGGTCGGACCAGTCGGCGGGCGCGCCGAGGAGCAGGGACCCGTCGGCGTACAGCCGGCGCAGTTTGCCGAGGGTGCGGGCGGCGGCGGGATCGTCGAAGCCGACTCGGCCGTCGTCGGTGACGAGCGGGAATCCGGCAGCGTACAGGGGGGTTCCGCCCAGGACCCCGGCGCCTCCGTCGTTGCCGAGGAAGAGTCCCTTGGTCTTGCGGTCGGTGAGTTCGCGGGCGGCGTCGACGAGGGCGTCCAGGGTGGTGGGCGGCTCCACGCCGGCGTCGCGCAGCAGGCTCTTGCGGTAGTACAGCAGTTGGGTGTCGATGACCTGCGGGATCCCGTAGATCCGCCCCTCGTGGGTCTTCGGCGCGAGCACGGCCGGATTGAAGTCGTCCTTGACGCCCGCCAGCAGATCGGTGAGATCGAGAATCTGGCCGCCTCTGATCTGGTCGAGGGTGGGCCCGTTGACCTCGAAGACGTCGGGACCGGAGTCGGTGAGCAGGGCGGCGGCGGTCTGCTGGTCGTAGTTGCCCGGCCGCCACTGCACCGAGACGTCGGCCTCGCGGAAGGCGGCGGCGTACCGCTGGACGGCCCGTTCGGTGCCCGGCTCGCCGTACTGGTGGTACCAGTGGGACAGCCGGGGCCCCGAACCGCCGCCCCCGCGCCCGGTGTTCGATCCGCACGCCGTGAGGAGTCCGGCTCCCGCGCCCGCGGCCAGCAGTGTCCTGCGGCTGATCGTCATCCTGTGCCCCCTGACCTCCGTCATCGATGCACGGCCCAACGATCAACCATGCGCGGCGATTACGAAAGACGCGTTGCGGCCGTGTGTCGGCGTTCGCCTCCCGCTGGGCACCCGGTTCCCGTGGCCCGGTACCGGTGCGCAACTTTTCCGCTCCGGGACGCATCCAACACAACGACCCACATGCACCCTTCCTCGAAGAAGGAGAATGTGCCCATGTTCCAGAAGCCGAACCCGACGACCCCGGCTCCCGGCCGGCGCCCCGCGGGACTCCCCCGCGTCCTGCGCGGGCGCGCGCCGGCGACCGCGCTGGCCGCCGCACTGCTGGGCGTCACGGCGGCCGGGACCGCCTGGAGCGCGACACCGGCGGCGGCCCGGACCACGGCGGCCACACGGACCTGCGCGGTGAGCGACCTGTACCTGTCCATGGGCGCCAAGGAGGGCGCGGCCGGTTCCCTGTACTGGCCGGTCCGGTTCACCAACACCAGTACGACCGCGTGCGCCCTGCGTGGCTACCCGGGCGTCAGCGCCCTGGACGGCGCCCACCACCGCATCGGCCCGGCGGCGAAGCGGAGCGGCCGGAGCTACGCCACCGTCACCCTCTCCCCCGGCCGCTCCGCCTCGGCGGTCCTGCGCACGACCAACGGCCCGGTCGGCGGCCCCTGCGAACCCACCGGCACCTACCTCCAGATCTACCCGCCGGCCTCCCGCACCGCCACCCTGCTCCCGGCCCCGTGGAAGACCTGCTCGGGGGTCTTCCAGACGGGCCCGGTGAACACGGACGGCGGGTTCTGACCGAACCACGGGAGCCGGAGGCGCCCACCCGGGCGCCCCCGCCCGCCACAAAGGGGCGGCACCCCCCGCACTGGGGTGCCGCCCCTTCTCTTTCGTGGGCCGGGGCCGTCGTCGATCGGTGAGGGTCGGGGACCGGCGACGGCTCCGGGGCCTCGGGGTCAGCGGTGGTCGCTGCCCGCCGACTGGGTGGCCGCGCGGCCCGCTTCCAGGCGGGCGACCGGGATGCGGAACGGGGAGCAGGAGACGTAGTCCAGGCCCGCCTCGTGGAAGAAGTGGACCGACTCCGGGTCGCCGCCGTGCTCGCCGCAGACGCCCAGCTTGAGGTCGGGGCGGGTGCGACGGCCGGCCTCCGCCGCCGACCTGACCAGGGAACCGACGCCGTCCTTGTCGATCGTCTCGAACGGGCTGACGCCGAAGATGCCCTTCTCCAGGTACGCCGTGAAGAACGATGCCTCCACGTCGTCGCGGCTGAAGCCCCACACCGTCTGCGTCAGGTCGTTCGTGCCGAAGGAGAAGAACTCCGCCGCCTCGGCGATCTCGCCCGCCGTGAGGGCGGCGCGCGGGAGTTCGATCATCGTGCCGATGGCCAGCTTGAGCTTCGTACCCGTCGCCGCCTCGACCTCCTCGATGACCCGGTCCGCTTCCTCGCGGACGATCTCCAGCTCCTGGACCGTGCCGACCAGCGGGATCATGATCTCCGCGCGCGGGTCGCCCTTGGCGGCCTTGCGCTCGGCCGCCGCCTCCGCGATCGCGCGGACCTGCATGGTGAACAGGCCGGGGATGACCAGGCCGAGGCGTACGCCGCGCAGACCCAGCATCGGGTTCTGCTCGTGCAGCCGGTGCACCGCCTGGAGCAGCCGCAGCTCGTTCTCGTGCGGCTCCTGCCGGGACTCCGCCAGGGCCACCCGGACCGACAGTTCGGTGATGTCGGGGAGGAACTCGTGCAGCGGCGGGTCCAGCAGCCGGATGGTCACCGGCAGGCCGTCCATCGCCTCGAACAGCTCCACGAAGTCCTGCTTCTGCAGCGGCAGCAGGCCCTTCAGGGACGCCTCGCGCTCCTCCTCGGTGTCGGCCAGGATGAGGCGCTCGACCAGCTCCCGGCGGTCGCCGAGGAACATGTGCTCGGTGCGGCACAGGCCGATGCCCTGGGCGCCGAAGCGGCGGGCGCGCAGCGCGTCCTCGGCGTTGTCGGCGTTGGCCCGCACCCGCAGCCGGCGCTTGCGGTCGGCGAAGGCCATCATGCGGTGCACGGCCTCCACCAGCTCGTCGGCGTCGTCGGCGCCCGGGTGCATCCGGCCCTCGAAGTACTCCACGACCGGGGACGGCACGACCGGGACCTCGCCCAGGTAGACCTTGCCCGTGGAGCCGTCGATGGAGATCACGTCGCCTTCCTCGACGACGTGCCCGCCGGGGACCGTCATCCGGCGCCGCTTGGTGTCGACCTCCAGCTCCTCCGCGCCGCACACACAGGTCTTGCCCATGCCCCGGGCGACCACGGCCGCGTGGGACGTCTTGCCGCCCCGGGAGGTGAGGATGCCCTCGGCCGCGATCATGCCGTCCAGGTCGTCGGGGTTGGTCTCCCGGCGGACCAGGATGACCTTCTCGCCCGAGCGGGACCACTTCACGGCCGTGTACGAGTCGAAGACCGCCTTGCCGACCGCCGCACCCGGCGAGGCCGCGATGCCCCGGGCCACCTGCTCGACCTTCGCGTCCTCGTCGAAGCGCGGGAACATCAGCTGGGCCAGCTGGGCGCCGGTGACGCGCTGGAGCGCCTCCGTCTCGTCGATCAGGCCCTGGTCCACCAGCTGCGTGGCGATCCGGAAGGCGGCACCCGCCGTGCGCTTGCCGACGCGGGTCTGGAGCATCCACAGCCGGCCGCGCTCGATGGTGAACTCGATGTCGCAGAGATCCTTGTAGTGATTCTCCAGGGTCTCCATGATCTTCATGAGCTGGTCGTACGACTTCTTGTCGATCCGCTCCAGCTCGGCCAGCGGGACGGTGTTGCGGATGCCCGCGACCACGTCCTCGCCCTGGGCGTTCTGGAGGTAGTCGCCGTAGACGCCCTGGTGGCCGGAGGCGGGGTCGCGGGTGAAGGCGACGCCGGTGCCGGAGTCGGGGCCGAGGTTGCCGAAGACCATCGAGCAGACGTTGACGGCGGTGCCCAGGTCGTGCGGGATGCGCTCCTGACGGCGGTAGAGCCGCGCGCGGTCGCCGTTCCAGGAGTCGAAGACCGCCTTGATGGCGAGGTCCATCTGCTCGCGCGGGTCCTGCGGGAAGTCCCGGCCGGCCTCCTTCTTGACGATCTTCTTGAAGGTGGTGACCAGCTTCTTCAGGTCGGCGGCCTCCAGGTCGGTGTCGACCGTGACCTTCTTGGCGGCCTTCGCCTTGTCGAGGGCCTCCTCGAAGAGGTCGCCGTCGACGCCGAGGACGGTCTTGCCGAACATCTGGATGAGGCGGCGGTAGGAGTCCCAGGCGAACCGCTCGTCGCCGGCCTGGGCGGCCAGACCCTGCACGGAGGCGTCCGACAGGCCGATGTTCAGGACGGTGTCCATCATGCCGGGCATGGAGAACTTGGCGCCGGAGCGGACCGAGACCAGCAGCGGGTTGTCCGCCTGGCCCAGCTTCTTGCCCATCTTGCGCTCCAGGGCGTCGAGGTGCGCACTCACCTCGTCACGCAGTGCCGCGGGCTCCTCACCGCTGTCCAGGTAGACCTTGCAGGCCTCCGTGGTGATGGTGAAGCCGGGAGGGACCGGCAGGCCGAGGTTGGTCATCTCGGCGAGATTGGCACCCTTGCCGCCGAGGAGGTCCTTGAGGTCCTTGTTGCCCTCGGTGAAGTCGTAAACGAACTTCGGCGCGTGGGGTTCTACGTTTTCCGACACGGGTCTCGACTCCTTGAGGCCACGGTGGCTGCCCTGACGGCGAGGAACATACCCAGATCGAAGGTGGTTGGGTACGTCTGCTTGCTCGTCATGTGCCTGTAACCACCCGTCCGCCAGCGGATCGAAAGTCAAAGCTTGGCAAGTCCGACGGAGATTATGTTTTCACTTCTTGAACGCAACGCCGCCCACAGGTGCGGATTTCCGCTCACATGAGCACCCACCGGCACGACTGATTTCGATCGCTGAACGATCAAGGGGTGGCACCCAGTGCCACCCCTTGGAGAAGTGCAGTCGCGCATGATCCGCTCATCTGAGCGCTACCCCTATCAAGGGTGGCGAGAATCACGCTGCCACAGACCGCCGGGTTCCACCATGCGGACGACGCCTCGGACACCAGTCGGAAGCGGAAACACGGCCGTCACACCCGCCCTCGGCACCCGCCGCCGCACCCGCCCGGAACCGTGCCCGCGCCGGCCCGACGGAAGCCCTCCGCCCCGCGAAATCCCTCCGCCCCCGCGGACCCCCTCCAGTCCCGCGAAGCCTCCCCGTCACACCCCCATCGCCGCGAGCCGCTCCTCCACCCGCTCCGGTGCGTACAGGTGCTCCACCACCAGCGCCCCCGCCCCGATCAGCCCCGCCCGGTCGCCGAGCCGGGAGGTGACCACGTCCAGGTGGGCCGTGGAGCGGGGCAGCGCCCGCTGGTAGAGCAGCTCGCGCACGCCGGTCAGGAACGGCGTCCCGGCCAGGTCGCCCGCGATCATCAGCACGCCCGGGTTGAGCAGGGTCACCACCGTCGCCAGCACGTCCCCGACCCGGCGCCCGGCCTCCCGCGCCAGCGCGGCGGCCTCCGGGTGCCCGGCCGCCAGCAGGTCCCGCACATCGGAGCCGGAGGTGGCCGGCACCCCGGACGCGGCCAGCCGCCGGGCCACCGCGCCCCCGCTGGCGACCGCCGCCAGGCAGCCCTGCGAACCGCACCGGCACAGCGCGTCGGCGCCGACCCGGATGTGCCCGATGTCGCCCGCGCCGCCGTCCGCGCCCCGGTAGATCGAGCCGTCCACCACCACCCCGGCGCCGATACCGGTGGACACCTTGACCAGCACGAAGGCAGTGCAGTCCAGATAGCCGGTGCGCTGCTCGCCGTAGGCCATGAGGTTGGCGTCGTTGTCGACCAGCACCGGCAGCGCGGGCGCCCCGGTGCGCTCGGTGAAGGCACGCGACATGCGGCCGCGTATGTCGTAGCCGTCCCAGCCCGGCATGATCGGCGGCTGCACCACCCGGCCGGTCTCGCTGTCCACCGGGCCCGGCACCGCGAGCCCGATCCCGCACACCTCCTCGGCCCGGTGCCCGGCCTTGGTCAGCAACTCCTCGAACCAGCCGCCCAGTTCACCGAGGACCGCCTCCGGGCCCTCCTCCACCACCAGCGTGCCGGCCTGCTCGGCGAGGATCTCGCCGGTCAGCGAGAGCACGGCCGCGCGGGCGTGCCGGGTGTCCAGGTCGGCGGCCAGGACCACCGCGTGGGAGTCGTCGAACTCCAGCGTGATGGAAGGGCGTCCGCCGAGCGGCGAGTCGACCGGGCCGCCGGCGCCCTCACGCAGCCAGCCCGCCCGGAACAGCCGGTCCAGGCGCTGGCCGACGGTGGCCCGGGACAGTCCGGTCGCCTGCTGGAGCGCCCCGCGCGTCACGGCCCGGCCGTTGCGCACGAGGGCGAGCAGATCGCCGGCCCCCGCCTGGCCTCCGCTCCTGCCGCTCCTGCCGGGCCTTCCCGGACGTCCGGTCATGCGCACCCCCTTGTGTTTCTCCAGCTTGCCTTACATATTGAGTTTTGCGTGTTAAATAGACGTAACCCTACGGTGGCCGCAGCCGAACCCTTCGTGCGGCCGGACGTCTTCGGGGAGCCCCGAGTGGATCGCACCGCCCAGCTCAGTACCCGTCCCTTCCCGTACGAGATCGCATACGATCCTCCGACCGCGCCGCCGTCCCCGCACGTCAGGGCCGCCCGGGTGCTCGCGGCGAACTGGACCGGCGCCTCC
Organism: Streptomyces sp. SudanB182_2057; assembly: GCF_964272715.1. NCBI lineage: Bacteria > Bacillati > Actinomycetota > Actinomycetes > Kitasatosporales > Streptomycetaceae > Streptomyces > Streptomyces sp. SudanB182_2057. Next base: position 5,607,765 of record NZ_OZ186798.1, on the reverse strand, counting down.
ACGGTCCCGTCCAGGAAGCTGTACCCGCACCAGTGGTCCTGGGACTCCGCGTTCATCGCCATCGGGCTGCGGCACGTCTCGCCGGCCCGGGCCCAGACGGAGCTGGAGACGCTGCTGGCCGCGCAGTGGGCCGACGGGCGCGTCCCGCACATCGTCTTCAACCCCTCCGTCCCGCTCGACGCCTACTTCCCGAGCCCCGACTTCTGGCGCTCCTCCACCGCCGGACGCGCCGCGGGCGCCCCGCGCACCGTACAGACCTCCGGCATCGTGCAGCCACCGGTGCACGCGCTGGCCGCCTGGCTGGTGCACCGCGCCGACCCCGCCCTGTCCCGCTCCCGCGGCTTCCTGGCCCGGGTCTACCCGAAGCTGGCCGCCTGGCACCGGTATCTGCTGCACCGGCGCGACCTCGGCGGCGCCGGGCTGGTGTCCGTGGTGCACCCGTGGGAGCAGGGCATGGACAACAGCCCCTGCTGGGACGTCCCGCTGGCCCGGGTCACCCCCGCCCCGGCCCGCTCCTTCCGCCGCGCCGACCTCGACCACGGCGCGGCGGAGGACCGGCCGACCGACCTGGACTACGGGCGGTACGTGCGGCTGGCCGCCGACTACCGGGACCGTGAGTACGCCGACGGGGGCGGGGAGTTCGCCGTGGAGGACCCGGCGTTCAACGCCCTGCTGATCGCCTCCGAGCACGCCCTCGCGCGGATCGCCGAGGAACTGGGCGCCACCGGTGCCGCCCGCCGGGAGCGCGCCGAGCGGCTGACGGCGGCCCTGGTGGAGCGGCTGTGGGAGCCGGCCGCCGGGATGTTCCTGTGCCGGGACCTGCGCGGCGGCGGCCTGCGGCCCGAGCGCTCGGTCTCCGGGCTGATCCCGCTGCTCCTGCCCGGCCTGCCCCGCGCGCTCGCCGCCGCGCTGGTGGACACCCTGCGCGGGCCGCACTTCTCGCTCGGCGACCGCACCCGGCTCGCGCCGAGCTACGACCTGCTCGGGGAGTCCTTCGACCCGCACCGCTACTGGCGCGGCCCGGCCTGGTTCAACACCAACTGGCTGCTGGAGCGCGGGCTGCGGGCGCACGGCGAGACGGCCGCGGCCGACGCCCTGCGCACGGCGTTCCTGCACCTGGCCGACGCCACCGGCTACGCCGAGTACGTCGACCCGTACACCGGCGAGCCCTGCGGGGCCACCGGCTTCGGCTGGACGGCGGCGCTCGCGCTGGACCTGTACCACCGCGAGCCCGCATCACAGGAACGTCAAAGGCCGGACAAGAGCCCGTCAAGGCACGTGTCCGCGCCCGGCACCGGCACGTTCGACAGGAGTGACCAAGGAGGGGACCGGGGATGACGGACCGGCATCATCTGCTCGTGCACGGCGCCACCTTCGCCGCCGTGGGCGACCGCGGCGACATCGGCGGAGTACGCGGCGGCGGCCTCCCGGACGGGTTGTTCGTCCGCGACGCCCGGCACCTCAGCCGCTGGCAGCTCACCGTCGACGGGGCGGTGCCCGAGGTGCTCAGCCCGGTGACGGACGGGGACGAGGCGCGCTGTGTGCTGGTCCCGCGCGGCGGCCGGCAGGAGCCGCCGGCCTGCACCGTCTTCCGCGAACAGGCCGTCGGGGACAGCTCGTTCGTGGAGTCGCTGAAGGTCACCAGCAACCGCCCGGTACCCATCACCGTACGGATCGCGCTCACCGTCGACGCCGACTTCACCGACCAGTTCGAACTCCGCTCCGACCACCGCACCTACGTCAAGACCGGCGTCGTACGCTCCCGCCAACTCCTCCCCGACGGCATCGAGTTCTCCTACCGCCGGGCCGACTGGCGGTCCCGCACGGCGATCACGGCCGACCCCGCCCCGGACGCCGTGGAGGAGACCGGCACCGGCGCCCGCCGCCTGGTGTGGGCCCTCGACGTCGCGCCGCACGGCACGACCGAGCTGCTGCTGCGGGTGATCGCCCGCCCGCACGGCGAGAAGCGCGCGCTGCGCGTGCCCCGCGACCCGGCCGCCGTACACCGCCAGCAACGCGCGCGCGAGGAGCGGTTCGCCGAGGGGGTGGCCTTCCCCACCGGCTGGCCGGAGCTGACCGCGGCCTGCGTCCGGGGCCTCGCCGACCTCGCCGCGCTCCAGGTGCCGGCCGGCGGGCCGGACGGCGAGGACCTGCGCGTCCCGGCGGCCGGCGCGCCCTGGTTCCTCACCCTGCTGGGCCGGGACGCGCTGCTCACCTCCCTGTTCACCCTGCCCTACCGCCCCGGGCCGGCCGCCCACACCCTGCTCGCCCTGGCCGCCACCCAGGCGACCGGCACCGGTGACGCCCCGGTCGCCCAGCCCGGCAAGATCGTGCACGAGGTACGGCACGGGGAACTGGCCTACTTCGGACAGGTGCCGTTCGGCCGCTACTACGGCTCGGTGGACGCCACCCCGCTGTTCCTGGTGCTGCTCGGCGCGTATGTCGAGCAGACCGGTGACACGGCCCTGGCCCGCCGGCTGGAGCCGCACGCCCGGGCCGCCATCGGCTGGATGCTCGACCACGGCGGGCTGACCTCGCGCGGCTACCTCGTCTACCGCGCCGACGAGGGCGGCCTCGCCAACCAGAACTGGAAGGACTCCCCCGGCGCGATCTGCCGCGCCGACGGCACCCGGCCCACCGGCGCGGTGATGGCGGCGGGTGCGCAGGGCTACGCGTACGACGCGCTGCGCCGTACGGCGTCGGTGGCGCGCGGGGTGTGGGGCGACGAGACGTACGCGGCGCTGCTGGAGCAGGCGGCGGCCGATCTGCGGGACCGGTTCCAGCGGGACTTCTGGATGCGGGAGCGGTCGTTCCCGGCGCTCGCGCTGGACGGCCAGGGCCGGCAGCTCGACGCGCTCGCCTCCGACGCCGGGCATCTGCTGTGGTCCGGGCTGCTGGACAAGGAGTACGGCGAGGTGGTGGGCCGGCGGCTGCTGGAGCCGGACTTCTTCTCCGGCTGGGGTGTGCGCACGGTGGCCTCCGGGCAGCCGGCGTACCACCCGCTGTCCTACCACCGCGGCTCGGTCTGGCCGCACGACAACGCCCTGATCACGCTGGGCCTCGCCCGCTACGGCCTGCACGACGAGGCCCGTACGGTGGCGCAGGCACTGCTCGACGCGGCGGCGGTGACCGGGTACCGGCTGCCGGAGGTGTGGGCCGGATACGGACGGGACACGCACGGCGAGCCGGTGCCGTATCCCCACGCGTGCGGCCTGGAGGCACGCTCGGCAGCGGCACCACTGGCCCTGCTGACAGCGGTGGGAGGCGTCTGACCGTTCCTCGCAGAGGCCGGTGGGCGAGGCCGGGATCCGGGGCGGAGTCCCTGGCGGGGTCGGGGCGGCGTCCCAGGGTCGGCCGCCCCGGTGCCGGTCAGCCGCCGGAGGTGTCCAGCTCCGCGTCCTCCCCGACGCCCGAGCAGTCGTACGGGTCCTTCAGCCACCCGTCCGGCAGCACCACCCGGTTGTTGCCGGAGGTCCGGCCCCGGGGCCCCTCCGCCCCGGCCGGCCACGCCTGGTCCAGGTCCAGTTCGTCCAGCCCGGCCCGCAGCTCCTGGAGCGACGAGGTGATCGCGAGCCGCTTGCGCATCTCGGAACCGACCGCGAAGCCCTTCAGATACCAGGCGACGTGCTTGCGGAAGTCCACCACGCCCTTGGACTCGTCACCGCTCCACTCCCCGAGCAGCGTGGCGTGCCGCACCATGACGTCGGCGACCTCCCGCAGCGTCGGCCGGACGAAATCCTCCGTACGCCCCTCGAACCCGGCCACCAGGTCCGCGAACAGCCACGGCCGGCCCAGGCACCCCCGGCCGACCACGACCCCGTCGCAGCCGGTCTCCCGCACCATCCGCAGCGCGTCCTCGGCCGACCAGATGTCGCCGTTGCCGAGCACGGGGATCTCCGGCACGTGCTCCTTCAGCCGGGCGATGGCGTCCCAGTCGGCGGTGCCGCCGTAGTGCTGGGCGGTGGTACGGCCGTGCAGCGCGATGGCGGTCACCCCCTCCTCGACGGCGATCCGGCCGGCGTCGAGGTAGGTGATGTGGTCGTCGTCGATGCCCTTGCGCATCTTCATGGTCACCGGCAGGTCCCCGGCGCCGGAGACCGCCTCGCGCAGGATGGCCCGCAGCAGGTTCCGCTTGTACGGCAGCGCGGAGCCACCGCCCTTGCGCGTCACCTTCGGCACCGGGCAGCCGAAGTTCAGGTCGATGTGGTCGGCGAGGTCCTCCTCCACGATCATGCGGACGGCCTTGCCGACGGTCACGGGGTCGACGCCGTACAGCTGGATCGAGCGCGGCCGCTCGCTCGCGTCGAACCTGATCAGCTGCATGGTCTTCTCGTTGCGCTCGACCAGCGCCCGGGTGGTGATCATCTCGCTGACGAAGAGTCCCTTGCCGCCCGAGAACTCCCGGCACAGGGTGCGGAAGGGCGCGTTGGTGATCCCCGCCATGGGTGCGAGCACGACGGGCGGCGTCACGGTGTGCGGTCCGATGGAGAGCGGGTGGGTCATCGTCAGGACTCCGGGACGGATCTACGGCGACAGGGGCGAGGCTCCATTGTCCCTCACCCGGCCGGGCGCCCGTATCCCTCACCCGGCAGGGCGCTCGTCGGGCAGCTCCGCGAGCCGTTCCAGCCGCTCCTCGCTCTCCTCGTCGGCGGGCAGGTAGGCGACCACCCGGTGGGCCGGGGACTGCGGGGCCAGCCACATGTTCCGGTGCTCCAGCCGGATCAGCCCGACCCGCGGGTGCCGGTACCGCTTGACGTGCGGGGACATCGGCGCGACCTCGTGCCGCTCCCACAGCTCGCGGAACTCGCCGGAGACCTGAAGCAGCCGGTTCAGCTGCTGCTTCCAGGCGGGCTCGGCGACGTGCTCGGCCATGCCCGCGCGGTACTTGGCGATCAGGTCGCGCAGCATCTCGTCCCGGTCCAGGAAGTCCCGCTTCCAGCGTGCGCTGGTGGTCAGCAGCCACAGGCAGTTCCGGTCGGCCGGGGGCAGCTCGGCGGGGTCGCCGAAGAGCTGGGCGTAGGGGCGGTTGGCGGCGAGGACGTCGTAGCGGGCGTTCTGGAGGGAGGCCGGGTAGGGGGCGAGCCGCTCGACGACCTTCAGGGCGGTCTGGGCGGCGACCGGGCACTCCGGCCCGGAGCGCGGGTCGTGGGTCCCGGCCAGGGCGAACAGGTGGGCGCGCTCGGTGGGGTCCATCAGCAGGGCGCGGGCGACGGCGTCCAGCACCTGCGCGGAGACGTGGGCGGCGCGGCCCTGCTCGATCCACGTGTACCAGGTGACGCCGACCGCGGAGAGCTGGGCGACCTCCTCGCGGCGCAGTCCGGGGGTGCGGCGGCGGGGCCCGCGGGGCAGGCCCACCTGCTCGGGGGTGATCCGCTCGCGCCGGCTGCGCAGGAAGGCGGCCAGTTCCCGGCGCCGTATCTCCGTGCTCCGCTCGGTCCCCGCGTCGCGCTCGGTCCCCGTGTCGCGCTCGGTCTCCGTGTTCCGCTCGGGCACTGCGATGGTCATGGCACCCAGGGTGCCGTCCGGCCGCAGCCCCGTGCCAGTTGGTGCCGGTACCCGGATAACGGCCGCCTGGTACCCGGCTGCGGGTGGGCGCAGAGTCGGGGGGTGACCACGACGACCTCTTCCGTGACCGCCGCCCCGCCGCGGGCGGCCCTGACCCCGCTCGGCCTGTTCACCCTGCTGCTGGGCGCCGCCCTGCCGATGATCGACTTCTTCATCGTGAACGTGGCGCTGCCGACGATCGAGCACGATCTGGACGCGCCCCCGGCGACCCTGGAGATGGTGGTCGCCGGGTACGCGGTGGCGTACGCCGTGCTGCTGGTGCTGGGCGGCCGGCTCGGGGACACCTTCGGCCGGCGGCGGCTGTTCCTGTGGGGGGTGGCCGGTTTCGGGCTGACCTCGCTGGCCTGCGGGCTGGCGCCGGGCGCGTGGTGGCTGGTGGCCGCGCGGGTGGCCCAGGGCGCCGCGTCGGCGCTGCTGCTGCCGCAGGTGCTGGCCACCATCCACGCCACGACGTCCGGCGAGCGCCGGGCCCGCGCGGTCGCCCTGTACGGCTCGGTGGGCGGGGTGTCCATCGTGCTCGGGCAGGTGCTGGGCGGGGTCCTGGTCGCCGCCGATCTGGCGGGCACCGGCTGGCGGGCGGTGTTCCTGGTGAACGTGCCGGTGGCGGTGGCCGGGCTCGGCTGCGCGCTGCGGTCGGTGCCGGACAGCCGGGCGGAGCGCCCGGCGCGGGCGGACCTGGCCGGTACGGCGCTGCTGGCGGCGGCGCTGTGCGCGCTGCTGCTGCCGCTGACCGAGGGCCGGGCGGCGGGCTGGCCGCTGTGGTCGGTGCTGCTGCTCGCCGCGGCGCCGCTGTGCGCCTGGGCCTTCCACCGGGTGGAGCGGCGGGCGGAGCGCACCGCCGGGAGCCCGCTGCTGCCGCCGTCGCTGCTGGCGTCGCCCGAGGTGCGGCGGGGGCTGCTGCTGGGGCTGCCGGTGTTCGTGGGCTTCGCGGGCTGGATGTTCGTGACGGCGGTCACGCTGCAACAGGGTCTCGGGTACGGGGCGTTGCGGGCGGGGCTGGCGCTGGTGCCGATGGGGGTGGCGCAGTTCGCCGCGTCGATGCTGGCGCCGCGCGCGGTGGCGCGGTTCGGCGGGCGGGCGGTGGCGCTGGCCGCGGTGGCGCACATCGCGGGCCTGGCGACGATGGCCGCGACGGCGCTGCTGGGCCCGTGGCCGCACCTGGGCCCGCTCGCGCTGGCGCCGGGCCTGGCGCTGTGCGGGATCGGCCAGGGTCTTCAGCTGCCGCTGTACTTCCGGTTCCTGCTGGCGGCGATCCCGGACCGGCTGGCCGGGACGGGCAGCGGGCTCGCGGCCACGCTCCAGCAGTCGTGCCTGGCGGTCGGGGTGGCGACGCTCGGCTCGCTGTTCCTGTCGCTGATCCCCGGGGCCGGGATGCGCCGGGCGCTGGCGGTGGTGCTGGCGGTGCAGGCGGCCGGGCTGGTGGGGCTGCTGGTGCTCGGCCTCCGGCTGCCCGGCAAAGACCGTGCAAAATGATTAGTTAGACGCACTATCGAAATCCGCGTACGATGGCGGGCATGCCCGAGTTGAGCCACCGCCGCCGCATGCTCGTGCTCGCGATCTGCTGTACGAGCCTGCTGATCGTGAGCCTGGACACCACCGCGCTGAACGTGGCGCTGCCCGCGATGCAGCGCGACCTGGGCGCCACCACCTCCGGCCTGCAGTGGACCATCGACGCCTACACGCTCGTACTGGCCTCGCTGCTGATGCTCGCCGGCTCCACGGCCGACCGGATCGGCCGCAAGCGCGTCTTCATGACGGGCCTGGCGGTGTTCACCGCGGGGTCGGTGCTCTGCTCCCTCGCCCCGGATCTGAACCTGCTCGTCGTGTTCCGCATGATCCAGGCGGTGGGCGGCTCGATGCTCAACCCGGTCGCCATGTCGATCATCACCAACACCTTCACCGACCCCCGCGAGCGCGCCCGCGCGATCGGCGTGTGGGGCGCGGTCGTCGGCATCGCCATGGCGGCGGGCCCGCTGGTCGGCGGGCTGCTGGTGCAGTCGGTGAGCTGGCGCGCCATCTTCTGGCTCAACCTCCCGGTCGGCCTCGCGGCCCTGCTGCTCACCCTGCGCTACGTCCCCGAGTCCCGCGCGCCCCGGGCCCGCCGCCCCGACCCGGTCGGCCAGCTGCTGGTGATCGCCCTGTTCGGCGCGCTGACGTACGCGATCATCGAGGCCCCGGAATCCGGCGCCGGCTTCGTGCTCCCCTTCGCCGCGATCGCCGTGGCCGCCCTCCTGGCCCTCCTCTGGTACGAGCCCCGGCGCGCCGAACCCCTCATCGACCTGCGTTTCTTCCGTTCGGCCCCGTTCAGCGGCGCCACCGTGATCGCGATCGGCGCGTTCGCGTCCCTGGGCGGCTTCCTGTTCCTGTCCACCCTGTACCTGCAGAACGTACGCGGCCTCGACGCCCTGCACGCGGGCCTGTGGATGCTGCCGATGGCCGTGCCGATGTTCCTGTGCGCCCCGCTGTCCGGCCGCCTGGTCGGCAGCCGCGGCCCGCGCCTCTCCCTGCTGGTGGCGGGTGCGGCGATGACCGCGAGCGGTGTCCTGTTCGCCGCGTTCGAGGCGGAGACGGAGAACGTCACGCTGGTGCTCGGCTACGCCCTCTTCGGCATCGGCTTCGGCTTCGTGAACGCGCCGATCACCAACACGGCGGTGTCGGGCATGCCCCGCGCCCAGGCGGGGGTCGCCGCCGCCGTCGCCTCCACCAGCCGGCAACTGGGCTCGACGCTCGGCGTCGCGGTGATCGGCGCGGTCCTGGCCTCCGGCATAGATTCGTCGCCGTACCGCCGGACGTTCGTCGCGGCGGCCCGCCCCGGCTGGTGGATCCTCGCGGGCTGCGGCCTCGCCGTCCTGGTCCTCGGCCTGCTGACCAGCGGCCGCTGGGCGCGCCGGACGGCCGAGCGGACGGCGGCGGCCCTGGAGACACCGGAGATACGCCCGGCCGCGGAGGCGGCGCGGGAACGGGTCTGACCCGGGCCGGGCGGAACAGGTCTGACCCGGGCCGGACGGAACGGGTCTGACCCGGGCCGGGCGGAACGGGCAGACCGAGGGTCGGTCACCGCCAGGCGGTGGCCTCGGTCGCGTGGATGCAGTACCGCTCGAAGGTGCTCTTGCCGCCGGGCTTGGGCACCGCGCACGCGGTGACCTGGAACTCGCCGTCGGGGACCGTCACCATGTGGGTGAACTGGTCGTCGCCGTAATCGATGCCGGCGGTCCGCGTCCTGCCGCCCGTGACGCCGACCGTCACCTGGTCGCCGGGGCTCCCCCGCTCGATCTTCGCCCAGACCGCCTCGCAGTCCTCGCTGTAGCGGATCTGGAGGAGCGCGGGATTGCCCGCCGTGGGCTTGAAGGTGCCCGCGTCCTCGCCGCACCCCTGGTTCTGCGGGTTCTTGCCCTCGCAGGCCGCTCCGTCACCGGGGCAGGTCGGCTCGTCGAAGAGCGACTTCAGCACGTGATCCCCGAGCGGAGTCATCACGGCACCGGCCCCCGCCCCGACGACGGCGACCGCGTACGCCAGCGCGGCCGGGCCGCTGAGCATTTTCCTCCACCACGGGCGGTGCGGCGGGGGGTTCGGGGGGTCGGTTGGCGCCGTGGAGTTGTCGCCGGGGCCGGCGGGGGCCGTGGAGTTGTCGCCGGTGTTGGCCGTAGTCATGAGAACGCCCACCTTGATGTGCTGCTTCTGACGGCCAGGATCGCCCTGCCGCTGCCGCAGACGTAAGGCGCACACGGAAGCAGAAAGGCGCATCGGCCAGAACGCATGCGCCCCCCGCGCCCGCCCCCGCTACCCTTCCATCCAATTCATCGCATCATAGTTATTACATCTCTTCGCAAATGGCTTGGAATTATCCGCGATTCACGAACCGGCGCCGACGATGAACTAGGCTGCTTTCCCGGCGAGACCCTGGTTCATCGGACAATGAGCCCGAGAAAAGGGTCCACCATACCCCGCCGGTCACCTTCTGCTGGTCCGCCCGTTCTCGTTCCCATTCCACCTCGGAAGGACCGCCGCTCTCGTGATCGACGCGTCCGTTCAGGCGATCCCCGGGCTACTCGCCTGGTTCGTTGTGATCGCCCTCTGCTTGACGGTACCGACGGTTCTGATCGCGCGTGCGCGCCGGAAACCGATCACGGTGCGCGTACTCCTGGCCGTCTGTTCCGCCGGCATCCTCGCCGTGACATCGCTGCCCGCAGACGGAGGGCCCGTCGGCGACGGAGCGGTATGCGATCTGAGTTCGCCGTTTCCCCAGCTGGCCTCTTCCAGCGCGCTGCTGAACGTTGCTCTGTTCGTCCCGGCCTCCTTCTTCGCCGCTCTCGTCTTTCAGCGCCCCCTGACCACCCTCGTGGTCACGGCAGTGGGAAGCGGACTCATCGAACTCGTCCAAGCGGAGGGGGCCATGGGCCGCTCGTGCAGTGCGACGGACATCGTCGCCAACACGACCGGGTCATTGCTCGGAGTGGCGGCAGGAACCGCATGGTGCCGGCGTGCCGGGCGGGCCATGGGAAAAGCCGGGCGTGACGCGCTCTGGGGCGCGGCTCTCGCCGTCACGGGCTCTGCCGCCTTGATCGCCACCTTCCACTCCTCCGTCACTCCGTACATTCCCCTGACCGAGCGACCGGGATTCGCAGCTGCTCAGCGGGCCGCCGAGGGCGCGGACACATGGATCACCGAGGCCGCCGCGTATGTCTTCGGAAAGGGGACGCAGGTCGAGCAGACCATTGTCGCGAAACACAGTGGACTAGTGACGGCAAAAACCAATCGGGGCGAAATCACCGGATGGTGGCCTGAGAAGAAATTGAAAGAAGCCGCCTCCACGGACAACAGGGCCGAGCCCGGCCCCCTGAATCAGGCCCAGGCCGAAGAGGTTTCCACCCGTTTCGTCCGCCGATGGTTCCCTGCCGAGGTGCTCGGCGCCGAACGAACCGTCCATGTCAGCGGATCAGGTAAGAGCGCGGTATACATGTTCACATACCGTCGGTACCGCAGGGGACTGATGATGCCTATGCGGCTGAACGTCACAGTGACCTCGAATGGGCGCATCATGAACTTCACCGCCCGCGGGATGAAGGACCCCGAACTGCCCGAGAGCACCGCGATCGCGGCGTACGACGACGGCAAGGGCGAGGAGGAGGATTGGCGCACCGTGCCACACCATGTGGGACGGAAGGCCCGCCCTGCGGACGCGGGTGGTCAGCCGATCGTCAGTTGCCATCGGATCTCTCCGTCGTGCCACTGATCGGTGGGGGTGAGGCCGGCCGCGGTGGCGACGGCGGCGGATGCCTTGTGGTCCGGGTGGATGTGGGCGACGACCGTGTGCACCGGGTGATTCCGGAGCCAGGCGACGAGACCTCGGGCGGCTTCGGTGGCGATGCCGCGCCGCTGCCAGGGGGTGCCCACCACCCAGGCGATCTCCGCGGCGGCTCCGCGGTCGTCGGCGGTGACCGTCGCCTGGACATAGCCGGTCAGACAGGCAGCGTCGCGGAGCCGGACGACCCAGTTGCACCAGGCTTCGCCGGGGCGGGGCGAGCCGGCCACCAGGCGTTCGTAGCGGGCGCGCAGATCCTGGGCGGTGTCCGGCGTGCCGCCGGTGAAGGTGTGCAGACCGGGGTCGGACAGTACCGCGGCCATCTCCTCGGCGTGCTCGACCTGCAAGGGAAGCAAGGCCAGCCGGCCGGTATGGATGACCTCGGGCTCGATGATGACCACGCTGCCTCCTGGACGGGACGTCCGACGAGTATGCCCCGCCCGCAGCGGGCGCCGGCCCTGACCAGGGCGACGGGGCGGGCCGCGTTCACCGCGAGTGGGTGCGGCCCGACTCGCCGGGCAGCTCCGTACCGCTCCGGCGGCGGGTAGCTTCCCCAAGGGCCGCTCACCGGCGGTAGCTTGGTCGGCATGGTGAGTGAACACCTGGGTGACCGGATCGCCCGCTTGCGACGGCTCGCCGATCTCACGCAGGAGGCGCTGGCGGAACGCTCCGGGGTCTCCGTGGACCTGGTACGGAAGCTCGAACAGAAGCGCAAGCACAGCGCCCGGCTGCCGACCTTGCACGCGCTGTCCGGGGGCCTGGGAGTGGAGTTGACCGCGCTCCTGGGAGACCCTCCCGCGATACCGTCGACCGGCGAGCCCGACCCTCCGCAGTTGGTCGCTCTACGTCGCGCGATCATGCCGCCGCTGTTCCTCCCCCCTCAGGAACCGAAGGGGGCCGAGAAGTTGTCCCTTGCCCTCCTGTGGGGGGAGATCGCCGACGGCTGGACGCTGTACCACGACGCGGAGTTCGGGCGCCTCATGGAGCTACTGCCCGGCATGCTCGACGACGCCCGCTTCGCCGCCGCGGTGGGCACCCCCGACGAGCGGGCGGCCGGGGAAGCCGCCTTGGGCAAAACCCTCCAGTTGGCAGGGCACCTCGCCATCCGGCTCGGCAAGACCGATCTCGCGTTGAGCGCCCTGGAACGCGCCATGAACGCGGCCGGGAGGTCTTCGGACCCGCTGCTGGCCCGCATGATCAGCAACTCCGTCGCCTGGAACTACCAGCGGCAGAACCGGTTGGACGACGCCAAACACCTCGCCGTCCACGCGGCCGACGGCTTGGCACGCGAACGCGGCTGGAACGCCGAGGGCTTACGCGTCTGGGGCGGACTGATCATGTCGGCGGCCACGTCCGCCGCCCGCTCCGGCGACTACGACACCGCCAGCGACATGATGCGGACGGCCGAGGACGCCACCCGCCGCCTGACGACGCTCACGCCCCCGGCGGACGGCCGGATGCTCTCCGTCTTCAGCAGGTCGTCCGTACGCATCGAACGCGTCCGTCTCGCCGTCCAGCACGCACGTCCGGAGGAGGCGTTGAACCTCGCGAAGGGGATGCGGCTCGGCGCGGACATCCCTCCGTCGTGGCGTACCTGGCTGCTCCTGGACGTGGCCCGGGCCCATACGGACATCGGGGACGCCGAGGGCGCCGTGAAGACACTCGAGAAGCTACGGCGGACCGCCCCCACCTGGATGCGGCACCATACGCACGCCGTTGCCGTCGTGACCGACCTCTGGACCGCCTCGTACCGGCCACCAGGGCTGCGCAAGCTCGCCGAATTCCTGGGAGTCACGACTTAGCGTGAGGAAAGTGGGACGCTCCGTCCCTGTTGCCGATCGGCGCCTGGCGAGAGGGTCCTCCGGCAAGGACCCCCGCGACCGTGGCGACGGTCCCGGGGGCATGGCCACCAACTCCGTGGAGGTGCTGACAGTGCCCGAAGCCACAACCAGCCGTATGAACCGCCCCCGCCTGCTCCCGTGGTCCGAGAACGGCAGGCGTGTGTATCTGCGCGCCAGTGATCCCAAGGGGATCATCAGCCGGCTCGCCGACGAGATGGAGGAGGCCCAACTCGGCGCCGGGCGCGAGGTGCTGGGAGCGGCCCGGGTGCTGCTGGACGACCCGGACTCGTCCCGGCCGGAGTTGCGCTTCACGGCGACGAGGCTCACGGAATGCCTCTTCGACGCCCTCCGCGTCGCCGAGTCACGCGGCGAACGCCTGTCCGGCTACGAGGGCGAGGAGGAGGACCGGTGAACCACACAGTGTTCCACTCCGTCCCCCACGGGGATGGCCCCTACCCCGCCGCCCTCAACCCCCGTACCAGCAGCCCCACCACCGCATCGAACTCCTCCTCGATCCCCGGCGTCGTCCACTCGCGGGCGTAGCCCGGGTCGTGGAAGCGGCCCGTCGCGTGGAAGACGGCGCGGGCCGCCGTGGCCGGGTCGGGGGCGGTGAAGTCGCCCGACTCCGTGCCCGCCGCGATGATTTGGGTGAGCTGGCCGGTGAGGTCGGCGATGTGGTCGTGGACCACGCCCCCGAGTTCGTCGACGAGCACGGTGTACGTGGCGAACAGCTCGGGATCGTCGCCCGCCTTGTGCCGCTTGGCGTCGAAGAGGGCCGCGAGCCAGTCCCGCAGCCGCCGCTCCGGGGCCAGGTCCTCGGCGGCGGCGATGCCCGCGAGCCGCTCGGAGGTGCGGTCCAGCCAGCGCTTGGTCACCGCCTCGCGCAGCGCCGCCTTGGTGCGGAAGTGCCGGTAGACGCTGCCATGGCTGACGCCGAGCGCGCGGGCCACGTCGACCACGGTGGCCTTGGCCGGGCCGTGGCGGCGCAGCACCTCCTCGGTGGCTTCGAGGATGCGCTCGGCGGTCAGGGTCTCGCTGGTCGAAGGCATGCCTAGACGGTACCCGGCACGCCGTCAGCGTTCGCTGTCGAGCATCGCCATCTGCTCCGCCGCGTACCGGTCGCCGGCCGCCGCGTCCGCCGGCACCGCGGCCTCGATGGCGGCGAGGTCGGCCTCCTCCAGGGTCACGTCCAGCGCGCCCAGCGCCTCGTCGAGCCGCTGCCGGGTGCGGGCGCCGACCAGCGGCACGATGTCCTCGCCCCGGGAGAGCACCCAGGCGATGGCGATCTGCGCGACGGTGACACCCTTCCGCCCGGCGATCTCACGCAGGGACTCGACCAGGGTGAGGTTGTGCCGGAGGTTGTCGCCCTGGAAGCGGGGCGAGTGGGCGCGGAAGTCGTTCGCCGCGAAGGCCCGGTCGGCCGAGACATGGCCGGAGATCAGCCCGCGGGAGAGCACGCCGTACGCGGTGACGGCGATGCCCAGCTCGCGCAGGGTGGGCAGGATCTCCCGCTCGGGGCCCCGGGAGATGAGCGCGTACTCGATCTGGAGGTCCGCGATGGGGGCGGTCGCGGCGGCCCGGCGGATGGTGTCCGCGCCGACCTCGCTGAGCCCGATGTGCCGGACCCAGCCCTTGTCGACCAGTTCGGCGATGGCGCCGACGGTCTCCTCGATGGGCACGTCCGGGTCGAGCCGGGACGGGCGGTAGACGTCGATGTGGTCTACGCCGAGGCGCTGGAGGGAGTAGGCGGCGAAGTTCTTCACGGCGGCCGGGCGGCCGTCGAAGCCGTACCAGTCGCCGTCCGGGCCGCGCAGCGCGCCGAACTTCACGCTGACCCGCGCGTTCTCGCGCAGCGCGGCGGGGGCGGTGCGCAGCGCCTCGTTGATCAGCAGTTCGTTGTGGCCCATGCCGTAGAAGTCGCCGGTGTCGAGCAGCGTCACGCCGGCCTCCAGGGCCGCGTGGACGGTCGCGATCGACTCGGCGCGGTCCGCCTCGCCGTACATGCCGGACATGCCCATACAGCCGAGGCCGAGGGCGGAGACCTGGGGGCCGGTGGTGCCGAGGTTTCGGGTTCGCATCGTCATGCCACCACTGTGACATGACAGCTAACAGATTTCAATATCTGTCAGTCCAATATTTTTCACCAACGCCATGGTCCAGACCTCTTGACGAATGGTCTGGACCAGCGCACTGTCATGTCTGCGACACCCCATCGCGATCCCCACGACCCGAACCCCCCGCCGGGAGGCCCGATGCTCCGCCGCACCCTGCGCCTGCTCACCGCCGCCCTGACCGGCGCCGTCCTCGCCCCGCTCGCGATCGCCACCGCACCCGCCGCCTCCGCCGCCGACACCTGCGCGGTGAAGTCGAGGCCCACGGGCAAGGTGCTCCAGGGCTACTGGGAGAACTGGGACGGCTCCGCCAACGGCGTCCACCCGCCCTTCGGCTGGACCCCGATCACCGACTCCCGCATCCCCGCCCACGGCTACAACGTGATCAACGCGGCCTTCCCGGTGATCCGCTCCGACGGCACCGCGCTGTGGGAGGACGGCATGGACGCCGGTGTGAAGGTGTCCACGCCCGCCGAGATGTGCCAGGCCAAGGCGGCCGGCCAGACGATCCTGCTGTCCATCGGCGGCGCGGCGGCCGGCATCGACCTGTCGTCCCAGACCGTCGCCGACCGCTTCGTGGCGACGATCGTGCCGATCCTGAAGAAGTACAACTTCGACGGCATCGACATCGACATCGAGACGGGCCTGGTCGGCAGCGGCAACATCAACCAGCTGTCCCCGTCCCAGGCCAACCTGATCCGCATCATCGACGGGATCCTCGCCCAGATGCCGTCCAACTTCGGCCTGACGATGGCCCCGGAGACGGCGTACGTCACCGGCGGCAGCGTCACCTACGGCTCGATCTGGGGCGCGTACCTGCCGGTCATCAAGAAGTACGCGGACAACGGCCGGCTGTGGTGGCTGAACATGCAGTACTACAACGGCAGCATGTACGGCTGCTCGGGCGACTCCTACTCGGCGGGCACCGTGCAGGGCTTCACCGCGCAGACCGACTGCCTGAACAAGGGGCTGGTGGTGCAGGGCACGACGATCAAGGTGCCCTACGACAAGCAGGTCCCGGGGCTGCCCGCCCAGCCCGGCGCGGGCGGCGGCTACATGTCCCCGTCCCTGGTCGCCCAGGCCTGGCGGAACTACGGCTCCTCGCTCAAGGGTCTGATGACCTGGTCCGTCAACTGGGACGGCTCGAAGAACTGGACGTTCGGCGACAACGTCAAGGCCCTGCAGGGCCGTTGAGCGGGCGCGGACACACGAATGCCGGGCGGGCCGTCATCGGCCCGCCCGGCATCACGCGGTGGTGACTAGGCGCCCAGCAGACGCGAGGCCAGGTAGCCCTCGATCTGGTCCAGCGACACCCGCTCCTGCTTCATCGAGTCACGCTCGCGCACGGTGACGGCGTTGTCCTCGAGGGTGTCGAAGTCGACCGTCACGCAGTACGGCGTGCCGATCTCGTCCTGACGGCGGTAGCGGCGGCCGATGGCGCCGGCGTCGTCGAACTCGATGTTCCAGTGCTGGCGCAGCGCCTGGGCGAGGCCCTTGGCCTTCGGGGACAGCTCCGGGTTGCGGGACAGCGGGAGCACCGCGACCTTCACCGGGGCGAGGCGGTGGTCCAGGCGCAGCACGGTGCGCTTTTCCATCTTGCCCTTGGCGTTGGGCGCCTCGTCCTCGACGTAGGCGTCCAGGAGGAAGGCCAGCATGGTGCGGCCGACACCCGCCGCCGGCTCGATGACGTACGGCGTCCAGCGCTCGCCGGCCTCCTGGTCGAAGTAGGAGAGGTCCTGGCCGGAGGCCTTGGCGTGCGCGGAGAGGTCGTAGTCGGTGCGGTTGGCGACACCCTCCAGCTCGCCCCACTCGCTGCCGCCGAACCGGAAGCGGTACTCGATGTCGGCGGTGCGCTTGGAGTAGTGGGAGAGCTTCTCCTTGGGGTGCTCGTACCAGCGCATGTTCTCCTCACGGAGACCCAGGCCGGTGTACCAGTTCCAGCGCTGCTCCATCCAGTATTCCTGCCACTGCTCGTCCTCGCCCGGCTTGACGAAGAACTCCATCTCCATCTGCTCGAACTCGCGGGTGCGGAAGATGAAGTTGCCCGGCGTGATCTCGTTGCGGAACGACTTGCCCATCTGGGCGATGCCGAACGGCGGCTTGCGGCGCGAGGTGGTCTGCACCTGGGCGAAGTTGGTGAAGATGCCCTGGGCGGTCTCGGGGCGCAGGTAGGCGACGGAGCCGGAGTCCTGGGTCGGGCCGAGGTGGGTGGACAGCAGGCCGGAGAACTGCTTGGGCTCGGTGAACTGGCCCTTGTTGCCGCAGTTCGGGCAGTTGACGTCCGCGAGGCCGTTCGCCGGGGCGTGGCCCTTCTTCTCCTCGTACGCCTCCTCCAGGTGGTCGGCGCGGAACCGCTTGTGACACGAGGTGCACTCGGTCAGCGGGTCCGTGAAGGTGGCGACGTGGCCGGAGGCGACCCAGACCTCGGAAGCCAGGATCACGGACGAGTCGATACCGACGACGTCCTCGCGCGACGTCACCATGTAGCGCCACCACTGGCGCTTGATGTTCTCCTTGAGCTCGACACCCAGCGGTCCGTAGTCCCAGGCGGCACGCTGGCCGCCGTAGATCTCACTGCAGGGGAAAACGAAGCCACGGCGCTTGCTCAGGCTGACGATGGTGTCGATCTTGTCGGCGGCCACGGTGCTCTCTTCATTACGACGACGGGCGTTGAAGCGAGATGCTTCCAGCGAATGATTCAGGTTACCGGCGCAGGCTCCCCCACGACCAAATCGGCCCCTGTCCGGACCGTATGACGAGCGTTGTTGACAACGGTTTCCATATTTGTTGAAAATGAGTGTCATGAACGTACGACGACGCCTCATACCCACCGCCGCCATGGCCGCGGTCACCGCGCTCGGGACCGCCACCCTCGCCGGCTGCTCCGGCGACGCGGCGGGAGCGGGCAACACCGAGAAGTTCGACGTCGTCGCGTCGTTCTACCCGATGGCCTTCCTCGCCGAGCGGATCGGCGGGGACCACGTCCACGTCACCAGCCTCACCTCCCCCGGCCAGGAACCGCACGACCTGGAGCTGAGCACCCGGCAGATCGCCTCCCTGGAGGAGTCCGACGCGGTGCTGTACCTGAAGAACCTCCAGCCCTCCGTCGACGAGGCGGTGGCCCAGTCCCCGGTCGACACGAAGATCGACGCGGCCTCCCTGACCACGCTGGAGGAGCACGGCAACGAGGTCGGCGGCCACGCGGCCGAGCACGACCACGAGCACGAGCACGGCGGGGACGAGTCCGGCAAGGATCCGCACATCTGGCTCGACCCGGTGCGCTACGCCCAGGTCGCCGAGGGCGTCGGCAGGGCCTTCGAGAAGGCCGACCCCGACCACGCCGCCGACTACAAGAAGAACACCGCCGCCCTGGTGAAGCAGCTGAACGCGCTGAACACCGAGTTCGAGAACGGCCTCGCGCACACGAAGGGCAAGGTCTTCATCACCACCCACGCCGCCTTCGGCTACCTCGCCGAGCGCTACGGCCTCACCGAGGAGGCCATCAACGGCCTCGACCCCGAGTCGGAGCCGAGCGCCGCCCGGGTGAAGGACCTGGAGAAGATGGCCAAGGCAGACGGCGTCTCCACGGTCTTCTACGAGACCCTCGTCAGCGACAAGACCGCCAAGACCATCGCGAGCGACACGGGCCTGAAGACCGACGTCCTCGACCCGATCGAGGGCATCACGAAGCATTCCCGCGGCCAGGACTACTTCGCGGTCCAGCGGGCCAACCTGAAGGCGCTCCAGCAGGCCCTGGGCGCCAAGTGAGCGGCACGGGAGGCACCATGACCACCGGCGAACCCGTCATAGCCCTGCGCGGGGTGACCGCCGAGCTCGGCGCCCGGCCCGTGCTGCGCGGCGTCGACCTCACCGTCGGCCGCGGCGAGGTCGTCGCGCTGCTCGGCGCCAACGGCTCCGGCAAGTCCACCGCCGTCCGCGCGATCATCGGCCAGGTGCCGGTCAGCGGCGGCACGGTCGAACTGTTCGGCACCCCGCGCCGGTCCTTCCGCGACTGGGCGCGCGTGGGCTACGTACCGCAGCGCACGACGGCCGCGGGCGGCGTCCCGGCGACGGTCACCGAGATCGTCTCCTCGGGCCGGCTCGCCCGCACCCGCTTCGGGCCCTTCCGCAAGACCGACCGGGAGGCCGTCCGGCGCGCCCTGGAGCTGGTCGGCATGGCCGACCGCGCCAAGGACTCGGTGACCGCCCTGTCCGGCGGCCAGCACCAGCGGGTGCTGATCGCCCGCGCGCTGGTCTCCGAGCCGGAGCTGCTGATCATGGACGAGCCGATGGCCGGCGTCGACCTGGCCAGCCAGGAGGTCCTGGCCGCGACCCTGCGGCAGCAGGTCGGGGCCGGTACGACGGTCCTCCTCGTGCTGCACGAGCTGGGCCCGCTGGAGCCGCTGATCGACCGGGCGGTGGTCCTGCGCGACGGCTGCGTCCTGCACGACGGCCCGCCGCCGCGCGCGGTCGGCCAGCACGCCCTGCCCGGCCACGACCACGTACACCCGCACGCGCCGGCGGGCACCGAACCGATCCGCACGGGACTGCTGAGCTGATGGAATTCCTGAACTACGCCTTCATGCAGCGGGCGCTGCTGGCCGCCGTGCTGGTCGGCATCACCGCGCCCGCCGTCGGCATCTACCTGGTCCAGCGCCGCCAGGCCCTGATGGGCGACGGCATCGGACACGTGGCCATGACCGGCGTCGGCCTCGGCTTCCTGCTCTCCACCTCCCCGGTGTGGATGGCGACGGCCGTCTCCGTGCTCGGAGCGGTGCTGATGGAGCTGATCCGCTGGTACGGCCGCACGCGCGGCGACATCGCCCTGGCCATGCTGTTCTACGGCGGCATGGCCGGCGGCGTGATGCTGATCAACCTGGCGCCGGGCGGCTCCAACGCCAACCTGACCTCGTACCTGTTCGGCTCCCTGTCCACGGTCTCCCCGTCCGACGTGACCGCGATCTGCGTGCTCGCCGCCTTCGTGCTGCTGGTCACCCTGGGCCTGCGCCGCCAGCTCTTCGCGGTCAGCCAGGACGAGGAGTTCGCCCGGGTCACGGGCCTGCCGGTGCGCGCCCTGAACCTGCTGACGGCCGTCACCGCGGCCGTCACCGTGACCGTCGCCATGCGGGTGGTCGGGCTGCTGCTGGTGTCCGCGCTGATGGTCGTGCCCGTGGCGGCGGCCCAGCAGCTCACCCGCAGCTTCACCGTCACCTTCGTGATCGCCGTCGCCATCGGCGTGGCCGTGACCGTCAGCGGCACGGTCACCTCCTACTACCAGGACGTCCCGCCCGGCGCCACGATCGTCCTGCTGACCATCGCCGCCTTCCTCGCGCTGACCGCGCTCGCCACCCCGCTGGCCCGGCGGCGCGCCCGCGCGGCGGCCGCGGCCCGGCCCGCCCCGGACCCCGCCGAGTGCGCGATTCCCGCCGCTCGCGAGGCCGCGGACGAGATCGGCGTCTGACCGCCGATCGCCCGGGCTGGCACAATGGCCCGGGCAGAAGCGAGCCATCGAAGGAGGCAACGGTGACGACCGCTGGACCGCCCGTGAAGGGGCGCGCGACCCGCCAGCGTGCAGCCGTGGCAGCGGCCCTGGACGAGGTCGACGAGTTCCGCAGCGCCCAGGAGCTGCACGACATGCTCAAGCACAAGGGCGACTCCGTCGGGCTGACCACGGTCTACCGCACCCTCCAGTCCCTCGCCGAGGCCGGCGAGGTCGACGTCCTGCGCACCTCCGACGGCGAGTCCGTCTACCGCCGCTGCTCCAGCGGCGAACACCACCACCACCTGGTCTGCCGCGCCTGCGGCAAGGCCGTGGAGGTGGAGGGCCCGGCCGTCGAGAAGTGGGCGGAGGCCATCGCGGCGGAACACGGCTACGTCAACGTGGCCCACACGGTGGAGATCTTCGGCACGTGCGCGGAGTGTGCCGAGGGCTAGCCGCCACAAGAGAGAGCGGGGGCGTTGTCGGCCGCGGGCGCGTCGTGGCCGGTCGCGCGGTTCCCCGCGCCCCTCGCGGGGCGCGGGTGGTGAACCCGCTGGTCAGGAATCGCCCTTCATGGCCGCTTCCATCGCCAGCAGCTTCTCGTTCGGGACGGCGCCGCCGAAGCGGCGGTCCCGGGAGGCGAACTCCATACAGGCCCGCCACAGGTCGCGGCGGTCGAAGTCGGGCCACAGCACGTCCTGGAACACCATCTCGGCGTACGCGCTCTGCCACAGCAGGTAGTTGGAGGTGCGCTGCTCACCGCTCGGCCGCAGGAACAGGTCGACGTCCGGCATGTCCGGGTAGTACAGGTACTTCTGGACGGTCTTCTCGGTCACCTTCGACGGATCGAGCCGGCCCGCCCGCACGTCCTCGGCGATGGCCTGCGCCGCGTCGGCGATCTCGGCCCGGCCGCCGTAGTTCATGCAGAAGTACAGGGTGAGCAGGTCGTTGCCCTTGGTCTGCTCCTGGGCGACCTCCAGCTCCTTCGCCACCGACTTCCACAGTTTGGGCATGCGGCCCACCCAGCGCACCCGGATGCCGAGCGCGTCGAGCTCGTCACGGGTCTTGCGGATGAAGTCCCGGTTGAAGTTCATCAGGAAGCGGACCTCGTCGGGCGAGCGCTTCCAGTTCTCGGTGGAGAAGGCGTACAGGGAGATGTTGCGCACGCCGATCTCGATCGAGCCCTGGAGCACGTCCAGCACCCGCTCTGCGCCGACCTTGTGCCCCTCCGTGCGCGGCAGCCCGCGCTCCTTGGCCCACCGTCCGTTGCCGTCCATCACGATCGCGACGTGGTTCGGCACCAGCTCACCGGGGAGCTTGGGCGCGCGGGCACCGGACGGATGCGGCTCCGGCGCCTTGTACTCGCGCCGCTGGCGCCCCAGGATCCCGCGTACGACCATGTGCTTCTCGTCTCCTCGACCCGTGCCGTGCTTACTTCTCTACGTAGCGCAGGGAGCGCAGTCCGCGCTCCAGGTGCCAGTGCAGGTAGGCGGACACCAGCCCGCTGCCCTCGCGGACGTATCTCGGCTCGCACGCGTCCGCCGTCTCCCAGTCTCCCGTAAGCAGCGCCCCCAGCAGTACCAGGGTCTGCGGCGACGGCACGACGCTGCCGGGCACCCGGCAGTCGGCGCACACCGAGCCGCCGGAGGCCACGGAGAAGAACCGGTTCGGTCCCGGCATCCCGCACTTGGCGCAGTCGCCGAAGCTGGGCGCGTAGCCGTTGACGGCCAAAGACCGCAGCAGGAAGGCGTCGAGGACGAGATGCGGCGCGTGCTCGCCCCGGGCGAGCGTCCGCAGCGCCCCGACGAGCAGCAGGTACTGCTGTACCGCCGGCTCGCCCTCGTGATCGGTGAAGCGTTCGGCGGTCTCCAGCATGGCCGTCCCGGCGGTGTACCGGGCGTAGTCCGTGACGATCCCGCCGCCGTACGGAGCGATGGTCTCGCTCTGCGTGCACAGCGGCAGGCCGCGCCCGACCAGCTCACTCCCACGGGCGAAGAACTGCACGTCCACATGGGAGAAGGGCTCCAGCCGGGCCCCGAACTTCGACTTCGTCCGCCGCACCCCGCGGGCCACGGCCCGCACCCGTCCGTGCCCGCGCGTGAGCAGGGTGATGATCCGGTCCGCCTCGCCCAGCTTCTGGGTGCGCAGCACGATGCCGTCGTCGCGGAACAGACTCATGGGCCCATTCTCGCCCATGGGCAAGAGCGCTAGAGCACCTCGCCGCGGCTGCGGGCGTTGGCGTACGCGGTGGCCGCGCTGAGCCGCTCGGCCGGGGTGGCGCAGCGCAGCGCCCCCGGCTCGGCGTCCCACTCGCGCCCGCCGCCGTAGGGTCTCACCTGCACATACGGCCCCTCGTGCCCCATGACGACGCCGACCTTCCCGGTGCGGGTGTCCACCACATGACTGCCGACGACGGGTTTCACCGGGCCTCCCCCGCCAGTGCCGCCGCCAGCCGGCGCGCGGTCTGGACCGAACACCGCCCCAGGTCCACCAGCGGGCAGGGCACCTCCCGCACGACACTCACCGGATCGAGCCCCAGCGACGGGAGAACGACCCCGGCCTTCTCGAGAGCCGACCGCAATTCCCTCAACGCCTCCTCCGCCTCTTCGATGCCGCTCACTCTGCTCCCCTTCCATGTCCGAGTTTACGCTTTGTACATCAAGCGTGACGCTGCGCTTCTCCGCTCGGAAGGCGTTGCCGCCCCGGGTCGGCCGTGGCCGGCGGTCCGCGACAGGCGGTACGGGAGCGCTCGGGGGCGGAACGCGAACGCGCCGGACGGGGGCGGGATTCACCCGGGTGGAGCTGGGACGGGCGGGTTCGTTCGCGTGCGCTGTCTTGACCGCCCCCACGGCCCCTCCTATCGTCGCGCTACCGAGCGGACGTAGGACGTAGGACGTCGTATCTCACTCCTCCCACCACCCCCACCCCTCATCGGCTCACCGACCTGCTGGAGGACCCGTGCGCGACGACGTGATCCCCGACGTACCGGCACCGCGCCGCCGGTCGTTGCTGCTGGGGGCCGGGGTGCTGGGCGCGGGGGCGGCGCTGGCGGGGTGTTCCGCCGGGCCGGAGTCGACCAACGACCCCGGCGGCGGGGGCGGCGGCCGGGACCGGACGCTGACCGCCGTCATCGGCTACGGCAACGACGGCAGCTGGGACCCGACGCAGACCGCCTCCGCGTTCGCGATGGCCGCCAACAATCACATCTACGAGGGACTTCTCGACACCGACCCGATCACCCGGGCGCCGTACCCCGCCCTCGCCACCGCGCTCCCCGCCGACCCGAACGCCACCACCTGGCGGTTCACGCTCCGCGACGGCGCCACCTTCCACGACGGCAAGCCCGTCACCGCCGAGGACGTCGAGTTCGTCTTCGACCGGATCCTCGACCCGAAGACCCAGACCCTCGCCAAGGGCTTCTTCGCCTCCTGGCTGGAGTCGGTCCGCGCGGCCGGCCCCCGGACCGTCGAGCTGCGGCTCAAGTTCCCGTTCCCGGACGGGCTCGCCCGGCTCACCCTCGCCAAGATCATGCCCGCGCACGTCTACTCCCGGCCCGGAGCCTGGGACGACGCCGTCAAGGGACTGGCCGTGGGCTCGGGGCCGTACCGGCAGACCGCGCACCACCCGAAGTCGAACACCACCTTCGAGGCGTTCGCCGCGTACAACGGCCCGCGCAGGCCCGTCTTCCGGAAGATGAACTGGCTGACCATCGTGGACGCCTCCTCCCGCGTCGCGCGGATCTCCGGCACCGACGCCGGCGCGCAGATCGCCGACAACATCCCGTACGCCAACATCCCCCGCCTGGAGCAGGGCGGGCTGAAGGTGGCGGGCGGGGCCGGGATGAACAACCTGTTCCTGATGTTCAACACCCGGCACAAGCCGTTCGACGACGTGCGGGTGCGCCAGGCCCTGCACTACGCCATCGACAGCGAGAAGATGGTGCGGGTCGCCCTGAAGGGGCACGGCAGGCCCGCGTCCTCGTTCCTCAACGAGGGCAACCCGAGCCACCGGCGGGCCCGGACCGTCTACGACTACGACCCCGGCAAGGCGAAGGCGCTGCTGGAGGCCGCCGGGGTGACCGACCTGAAGGTCGAGATCATGGCCGTCAACGTCAGCTGGATCGTGGACTGCCTGCCGACCGTCAAGTCCTGCTGGGACGCCGTGGGCGTGCGCACCACCCTGGCGCCGCAGGAGACCACGGCCGTGTTCACCAAGATGGACCAGCGGCGCGACTACCAGGTGGTGGCCGCCGCCTCCAACCCCAACCAGTTCGGGCTCGACGCCGACCTGATCCTGCGCTACAACCACGGCCCCGACAACCTGTGGATGCGCTACACGCGGTGGGCGGACGCCCCGGTCGCCAGGCGGCTCTTCACCGACATGGACCGGGCGACCCGGGAGCCGGACCCCGCGAGGAAGAAGGCGATGATCCAGGACTGCCTCGACGTGGTCGCCGAACAGGCCGTGCTGTACCCGGTCGTCCACAACGAGCTGATGACCGCGTGGGACCCGCGCGAGCTCACCGGGATAAGGCCCCAGCCCTACCCCGGCGTCAACCTCCTCCAGGCCCGCTGGAGCTGACGGCATGACCACGGTCGTACGCATCCTGCTGCGCCGCGTCGCCCTGCTGGTGCCGCTGCTGCTGGGCATCGTGCTGTTCGTGTTCCTGGTGATGCGGTTCTCCGACGCCGACCCGGCCTCCGCGTTCTTCCAGGGCGCCAACCCCACCCCCGAGCAGCTGCACGACTTCCGGGAGCGCAACGGGCTGCTGGACCCGCTGCCCGTGCGCTACGTCCACTTCGTCGGCGACGTCCTCCACGGCGACCTCGGCACCAGCGCCCTCACCCGCGCCCCGGTGCTCGACCAGGTCACCACCGCGCTGCCGCTCACCCTCCAGCTGACCTTCCTCGGGCTCGCCCTCGCCGTCGTCCTGGCGCTGGCGGGCGGGGTGACGGCGGCGGTGTACCGGGACCGGCTGCCGGACCAGGTCATCCGGGTGGTGTCGCTGGTCGGGGTGGCCGCGCCCGGCTTCTGGCTGGCGCTGCTGATGATCCAGTACCTCGCCGTGGACCGGGGCTGGTTCCCCACCGGCGGCTACATCAACCCGGGCGACTCGGTCACCGGCTGGCTGCGGACCATGGCGCTGCCCGCCGTCGCCCTGTCGCTGCCGGTCGCCGCCCAGCTCACCCGGATCGTGCGGACCTCGGTGGTGGAGGAGCTGGACAAGGACTACGTGCGCACGGCGATCGGCGGCGGGCTGCCGCCGCGCGTGGTGGTCGGCCGGAACGTGCTGCGCAACGCGCTGGTCAACCCGCTCACCGTGCTCGGACTGCGGGTCGGCTATCTGCTCGGCGGCGCCGTCGTCATCGAGACGATCTTCTCGCTGCCCGGCATGGGCAAGCTCATGATCGACGCGGTGCAGAACGGCGACCCGGCGGTGGTGCAGGGCGTGGTGCTGACCACCGCGACCGGGTTCGTCGTCGTCAACCTCGTCATCGACATCCTGTATCTGCTGGCCAACCCACGACTGAGGGCGGGCTGATGGTCACGCGCGCGAGGCTCACCGAGCGGCTGTCCCGGCCCGGCGTCCGGCTGCGCGGCTGGCGCCGGCTGCCGTTGCCGTCGAAGGCCGCCGTCTGCTTCCTGGCCGTGGTCGTCCTGGTCGCCCTCCTCGCCCCGGTGCTGGCGCCGGACGACCCGCTCGACATGCGGGACCCGGCCGGCGGGACGGGGGCGCCGTCCGCCGCGCACTGGATGGGCCAGGACAGCCTGGGCCGGGACATCCTCAGCCGGCTGATGCACGGCGCCCGCTGGTCGCTGGCCATCGGGCTGGGCGCGACCGCGCTGGCGCTGGTGGCCGGGGCCGTGCTCGGGGCCGTCGCCGCCACCTCCAGCAAGGCCGTGGACGAGACGCTGATGCGCTGCCTGGACGTGGTGATGGCGTTCCCCGGCATCGCGCTGGCCGCCGTGCTCGTGGCCGTGTTCGGCGGCGGGATCGGCGTGCTGATCTGCGCCATCGCGTTCCTGTTCACCCCGCCGGTGGCCCGGGTGGTCCGGGCGAACGTGCTGGACCAGTACGGCGAGGACTACGTCACCGCCGAGCGGGTCATCGGCGCCCGCACCCCGCACATCGTGCTGCGCCACGTGGCCGTCAACTGCGCCGCCCCGGTGCTGGTGTTCTGCACGGTCCAGGTCGCCGAGGCCATCGTCTTCGAGGCGTCCCTGTCCTTCATCGGCGCGGGCGTCAGGCCCCCGGACCCGTCCTGGGGCAGCGTCATCGCCGACGGCAAGAACATGGTGCTGACCGGCGGCTGGTGGGCGACCGTCTTCCCGGGGCTGCTGATCCTGGTCACCGTGCTGTCGCTGAACATCCTCTCCGAGGGCCTGTCGGACGCGTGGGCCGCGCCCGCCCCCAGGGAGGTGCGCACACCCGCGGACCGGCTCCAGACGCCGGAACCCGCCACCGGTGAGGTGCTGCCGCTGCCCGGCCTCGCCGAGGCCGCCCGGCGGCTGCGCTCCCGGGCCCGGCCGCTGCCCGGCCGGAGCGGGCAGCCGGTGCTCGCCGTGGAGAACCTCACCATCGGCTTCCCGGACCGGCACCGGGGCGTGGACATCGTGGCCGGGGTCGGCTTCGAGGTGTACCCCGGCGAGGTGCTGGGCCTGGTGGGCGAGTCGGGCTGCGGCAAGTCGCTGACCGCGCTCACCGTGATGGGACTCCAGCCGAAGGGCGCCCGGGTCGGCGGGCAGGTGCGGTTCCGGCAGCGGGACCTGCTGACCGAGCCGGCGCGGGCCCGGCGCCGGCTGCTCGGCCACGAGATGGCGATGGTCTACCAGGACGCCCTGTCCTCGCTGAACCCGGCCATGACCGTCCGCGCCCAGCTCCGGCAGCTCGTCCGGCGCGGCGGCCGGCGCGGCCCCGCGGAGCTGCTGTCGCTGGTCGGGCTGGACCCGGAACGCACCCTGCGCAGCTATCCGCACGAGCTGTCCGGCGGGCAGCGCCAGCGCGTGCTCATCGCCATGGCCCTGTCCCGCGAGCCGCGGCTGATCGTCGCCGACGAGCCGACCACCGCCCTGGACGTCACCGTGCAGGCCCAGGTCATGGAGCTGCTGCTGCGGCTGCGCGAGGAGCTGGGCTTCGCGCTGGTCCTGGTCTCGCACGACCTGGCGCTGATCGCGGACGTCACCGACCGGGTGGCGGTGATGTACGGCGGGCAGATCGTGGAGACCGGGGTGACCGCCGACCTGGTGGCGGCGCCGGCCCACCACTACACGCGGGGCCTGCTCGGCAGCGTGCTGTCGCTGGAGTCCGCCGAGGAGCGGATGACGCAGATCAGGGGCGTCGTGCCGTCCCCGGCCCACTTCCCGGCGGGCTGCCGCTTCGCCGACCGCTGCCCGCTGGCCACCGAGGTGTGCCACACCACCGCCCCGGTCCTGACCGGCACCGCCGCGCACACGGCCGCCTGCCACCACCCGGCGGTGGAGCCGACGTCCACGGAGAGCGAGGAGGCACTGCAATGACCGCCGTGGTGGAGGTACGGGACGCGCACGTGGTGCACCGGGCGCGCGGCGGCGGGCTCTTGCGGCGGGAGAGGGTGTACGCCCTGACCGGCGCCGACCTGACCGTGGCGGCCGGGGAGACGGTGGGCGTGGTCGGCGAGTCGGGGTGCGGGAAGTCGACGCTGGCGCAGGTGCTGGTGGGCATCCAGCGGCCGGTGACGGGGACCGTGGCGTTCCGCGGCCGGGACCTGTGGGCCATGCCGGCCGCCGAGCGCCGGGCGACCGTGGGGGCGGGCACCGGACTGGTCTTCCAGGACCCGTCGACCGCGCTGAACCGCCGGCTGACCGTCCGCCGCATCCTGCGCGACCCCCTCGACGTGCACCGGCGCGGCACCCGGGCCGCACGCGAGGAGCGGGTACGGGAGCTGATGGCGCTGGTGGGGCTGCCCGGGGCGCTCGCCGACGCCCTGCCCGGGCAGTTGTCGGGCGGGCAGCGGCAGCGGGTGGCCATCGCCCGCGCGCTCGCCCTGGACCCGGCGCTGGTGGTCGCCGACGAGCCGACCAGCGCCCTGGACGTCTCGGTCCGCGCGCAGATCCTGAACCTGCTGCTGGACCTGAAGGAACGCCTCGGCCTC
This sequence comes from Streptomyces sp. SudanB182_2057, assembly GCF_964272715.1. Classification (NCBI taxonomy): domain Bacteria; kingdom Bacillati; phylum Actinomycetota; class Actinomycetes; order Kitasatosporales; family Streptomycetaceae; genus Streptomyces; species Streptomyces sp. SudanB182_2057. The sequence goes on along the minus strand of NZ_OZ186798.1, from coordinate 5,579,335 downwards.
GCCCTGGTGTTCGTCTCGCACGACATCCAGACGGTACGGCGGATGAGCGACCGGGTGATCACGATGTACCTGGGGCGGATCGTGGAGGAGACCCCGGCCGGCCGGGTCACCGACGCGGCCCGGCACCCGTACACCCGGGCCCTGTTCTCGGCCACGCCGGGCCTGCTGGACCCCATCGACCCGATCCCGCTGACCGGGCCGGTGCCCTCGGCGACCCGCCCGCCGAGCGGCTGCCCGTTCCGCACCCGGTGCTGGAAGGCCGACGAGCTGTGCGCCCGGGTGATGCCGGACTTCTCGGCCGCGTCACACCCCGCTCACCGCTACCGGTGTCACCATCCTGTGGAGGAGGACACGTCGACCAGAGACCTAGCGCGCCAGGAGCCCTGAATGACCCTTCCCACCCCGCTCACCGGTGTCGTCCCGCCCGTCTGCACGCCCCTGACACCGGAACGCGAGGTGGACGTGCCGTCCCTGCTGCGCCTGGTGGACTTCCTGGTGGAGGCGGGGGTGCACGGGCTGTTCCTGCTGGGCTCGACCTCGGAGGCGGCGTTCCTGACGGACGCGCAGCGCCGGCGCGTGGTGGCGGCCGTGACCGCGCACGTGGGCGGGCAGCTGCCGGTCATCGCCGGCGCGATCGACATGACCACCCCGCGCGTCCTGGAGCATGTCGCCGCGGTCACCTCGGCGGGCGCGCGGGCCGTCGTCGTCACCGCCCCGTTCTACGCCCGCACCCACCCCGCGGAGATCGTCCGCCACTACCGCCGGATCGCCGCCGCCAGCCCGGTCCCGGTGATCGCCTACGACATCCCCGTGGCCGTGCACACCAAGCTGCCCGCGGACCTGGTGCTGGGGCTCGCCGGGGACGGCGTGCTGGCCGGGGTCAAGGACTCCAGCGGGGACCTGGCGGCCTTCCGGGAGCTGGTCACGGGCTCCCGCGCGCACCCGGGGTTCGGGGTGCTGACCGGCTCGGAGCAGATCACCGACGCGGCGCTGGAGCTGGGCGCGGACGGGGCGGTGCCGGGCCTGGCCAACGTCGACCCGCACGGGTACGTCCGGCTGTACCGGCACTGCCGGGCGGCGGACCAGGAGGGCGCGCGGGCCGAGCAGGAGCGGCTGTGCGCCCTGTTCGGGATGGTCGGCGTGGGCGATCCGGCGCGGATGGGCGGCAGTTCGGCGGCGCTGGGCGCGTTCAAGGCGGCCCTGCACCTGCGCGGCGTCATCGACTGCCCGGTGACCGCCGAGCCGCAGGTCCCGCTGTCCGGCGAGGAGGTCGAGCGGGTCGGCAAGTTCCTCGCGGCGGCGGGCCTGCTGGGGCGGGACGCGCACGGACGCTGACGCGCACGGGACGGCGGCCCGTCCTGGGCCGCTGTCAGGGCAGCGGGACGCGGCGGAACTCCAGGGTCTCGTAGGGGCTGTCGGTGCCGGTCTCGTAGAGGACGCCGATGTGGCGGGGGCCGAGCTGGACCAGGTCGGAGTAGGCGGACCGGCGGTCGGTGAGGGTGAGCAGCGGGGTGAAGGTGCGGCCGGCGTCCGCGCCGGCCCACAGGGCGAGGGCGCGGCGGGCGGTGGGCACGGAGGGCGCGGAGAACAGCAGGGGGGCGCCCGGGGTGTCGGGTTGCAGGACGCTGCCCTGGACCACGGGGACGGCGTTCAGGGCGGGCTGGACGGCGTAGGGGCGGTCCAGGGTCTGGCCGCCGTCGCTGGAGTAGCCGTCGAGCCGGTTGCCGGGCGCGGTGCCGTTCTGGTCGCGGGCGGCGAGGTAGACGCGGCCGTCGGGGAGCTGGGCGGCGCTGGTCTCGTTGGCGTTGGTCACGCCGTCGTAGTCAGCGTCCACGAAGCCGAGGTGCCAGCTGTGGCCGACGTCGTCGCTGTAGAGGGCGTGGCCGCCGTAGTACTTGGCCTCCTGGCCGGTGTCGGGGGAGCCGGCGGGCGGGGCCGCGGAGTGGTTGGCGGGGATCAGCAGACGGCCGGCGTGGGGGCCCCGGGTGAGGGCGAGGGCGTGGCCGGGGCCGGTGGCGTACCAGCGCCAGTCCGGCCGCTTCACCGTGCCGGTGATCTCCCGGGAGGCGGTGAAGTTCCGGCCGTCGTCGGCGCTGCGCTGGACGTAGACCCGGCGGCCCTGTTCGGGGGCGACTTCGCCGCGCATGATCCGCGCCTCGGTCGCGCTGCCGCTGTTGCCGCAGGTCACCAGGACGATGGTGCCGGTGCGCGGGTCGACGACGGGCGCCGGGTTGCCCCGGGTGTCGCCGTGGCCGGCGGCGACCACGGTCAGCGGGCCCCAGGTGCAGCCGCCGTCGGCGGAGCGGCGCAGCACGACGTCGATGTCCCCGCTGTCCTGGGGGCCGTCGCGGCGGCCCTCGGCGAAGGCGAGGAGGGTGCCGGACCGGGTCCGCACCACGGCGGGGATGCGGTAGACGGCGTAGCCGCCCTGTCCGGAGGCGTACGGCACGGAGGAGTCGCAGGTGCCGGGCGCCGCGTGCGCGGGGTGCCGGGTGGTGAGCGCGGTGAGGGCGCCGAGTGCGGTGAGGAGGGCGAGGACGGTCGCGTGGGTGCGGCTGCGCGGGGTCACGCCCTGATTGGTGCCCGCGACAGGGGCTTCGTTCTTACTCCGCCGGGGTGATCAGGAGGGGGTGCGGGCGGCGGCCAGCAGCCGGGTGACGTCCTCGGCGCGGATGGTGAGGGCCGCGCCGACGGTGGCGAGGGCGTCGCGTTCGGCGGGGGTGTAGGGGCCGTCGGCGAGGGCGATGCGGGCGCCCTGGAGGAGCAGGGCCTCGCGGCCGGCCGGGGCGAGGTGCGGGGCGAGCGGGTCCAGGGCCTCGTGCAGCTCTATGGTCAGCCCGGCGCCGGAGGGCTGCTCGAAGTACCGGCCGGTGTCGGCGGCGAGGGCGTCGACCAGCGCGGCGAGCTGTTCCTCGGTGCAGTCGGCGAAGCCGGCCGCGCGGACCGTGGCGGCGGCCGTCTCCAGGGCCGTACGGGAGGAGGTGCCGCCCGCGGCGAGGACCGCGAGGGCGACGGTGTGCACGGCGTCGCGGAGCATCGCGGAGAAGCGGCGGGTGGTGGGGTGGCCCAGGACGTCGGTGCCGAAGTGGTCCCGGCAGGCGGCGCACTCCACCACCGGCCCGGTCTCGCCGCGCGGCAGCAGGGGCACGCCGAGCAGGGTGAGCCTGCGGCGGCCGGTGAGCCGCTGGTAGTTGCGGTCGCCGCCGCAGCCGGGACAGAAGAACTCTCCGTCGCCGACGGGCGTCCACGCGGTGCGGGTGCCCAGGATGCGCAGGGCCCCGGTGGCACGGCCGTCTCGTCCCCGTACTGGCAGCACGTCGCACCTCCGTAACGGCGCGGCAACATCGCCGCGCTGGCGTGATGTTAGCCACATCCGGGAGGCGGAGTCAGTACCCCGTAGGAGACCTTTCCGTGACCTGGGGCCGTGTTGGCCGGAAACCGGCACCCCGCCCGCCGGTGTGCGGCGGGCGGGGAAACCGTCAGCGGGCGGCGCGGTTGACCGCGGAGACGACCGCCTTCAGCGAGGCGCGCGTGGTGTTCGCGTCGATGCCGATCCCCCACAGGACCTTGCCGTCGATGGCGCATTCGATGTAGGAGGCGGCCTGCGAGGAGGCGCCCTCGCTCATCGTGTGCTCCTGGTAGTCCAGCAGGCGTACGTCGATGCCCAGGGTGTGCAGGGCGTCGAAGAAGGCCGAGATCGGACCGTTGCCGGAGCCGGTCAGGACGGTGTCCCGGCCGTCGACGGTGGCCTCGACGGTGAGGGTGTCCACGCCGTCGGTGTCCGTCGTGGACTGGCCGGTCCGCACCTGGATGCGGCCCCAGGGGTTGTCCGGGTTGGGCAGGTACTCGTCCTGGAAGACGGCCCAGATGTCCTTCGGCGTGATCTCGCCGCCCTCGGCGTCGGTCTTCGCCTGGATGATCCGGGAGAACTCGATCTGCATCCGGCGCGGCAGGTCCAGCTTGTGGTCGTTCTTCAGGACGTAGGCGATGCCGCCCTTGCCGGACTGGGAGTTGACCCGGATGACGGCCTCGTAGGAGCGGCCGACGTCCTTGGGGTCGATGGGCAGGTACGGCACCGCCCACTCGATGTCGTCGACCGTGACGCCCTTGGCCTTCGCCTCGGCCTCCATGGCGTCGAAGCCCTTCTTGATGGCGTCCTGGTGGGAGCCGGAGAAGGACGTGTAGACCAGGTCGCCCACGTACGGGTGGCGCGGGTGGACCTCCATCTGGTTGCAGTACTCCCACGTACGGCGGATCTCGTCGATGTCGGAGAAGTCGATCTGCGGGTCGACGCCCTGGGAGAACAGGTTCATGCCCAGGGTGACCAGGTCGACGTTGCCGGTGCGCTCGCCCTGGCCGAACAGGCAGCCCTCGACGCGGTCGGCGCCGGCCATCAGGGCCAGCTCGGCGGCGGCCACGGCCGTGCCGCGGTCGTTGTGCGGGTGCACGGACAGGCAGACGTACTCACGGCGGGAGAGGTTGCGGTGCATCCACTCGAAGCGGTCCGCGTGCGTGGACGGGGTGGAACGCTCCACGGTGGCGGGCAGGTTGAGGATGATCTCGCGGCCCGGGCCGGGCTGCCAGACGTCCATGACCGCCTCGCAGACCTCCAGGGCGAAGTCCAGCTCGGTGTCGGTGAAGATCTCCGGCGAGTACTGGTAGCCGAACTCGGTCTCGGGGCCCAGCAGCTTCTCGGCGTACTCCATCACCAGGCGGGTGCCGTCGACGGCGATCTGCTTGATGTCGTCCTTGGAGCCGCGGAAGACGACCCGGCGGAAGACCGGCGCGGTGGCGTTGTACAGGTGGACGGTGGCCCGCCTGGCGCCCTTGAGGGACTCCACCGTGCGCTCGATCAGGTCCTCGCGGGCCTGGGTCAGCACCGAGATCGTGACGTCGTCCGGGATCGCGCCCTCTTCCTCGATGATCGAGCGCACGAAGTCGAAGTCGGTCTGGCCGGAGGCGGGGAAGCCGACCTCGATCTCCTTGTAGCCCATCTTCACCAGCTGGTCGAACATCCGGCGCTTGCGCTCGGGCGACATCGGGTCGATCAGCGCCTGGTTGCCGTCGCGCAGGTCGGTGGAGAGCCAGCGGGGCGCGGCGGTGATCCGCTTCCCGGGCCAGGTGCGGTCCGGGATGTCGACCTGCTCGTAGCGGCCGTACTTGTGGACCGGCATGGGGCTGGGCTGCTGGCGGTTGGCCATGATGCGTGGGCTCCTCGGGGTGTCCCGGATATCCGGACGGACGGCCGACGACGCGACGCCGAGCTCCGCGGGGAGGGAGTCGGCCTCGACTACAGACCCTCGCCGCGGCAGCTAAGGAGAAGCAGCCAGGAACGCATGATGCTCCGCAGCCTAGCCGAGCCGTTCCGGGCGCGCGGGCCTGTCCCAGTATGCGGGACCCTGCGGCAAATCCGGACAAAGAGTGCGCTATACCACATCGCCGTAGCACAACGTCACGCTGCGTGGCCACCGTTGTCCCGGTATTTCACCAATCATGGTGGCAGGTAGTGACAGTGAGGTCACACAATGCGATGGTTTCAGGTATGACCAGCAACGGGGGCTTCGAGCCCGTCTTCTGCACGATCGTGCCGCCGCACGTCCTCGACCAGCTCGCCCGGCACGACGACCCCGCCCTGTCCGGACCGGCCCGCCGCTCCCTGGAGCACGACGCCTACCAGCGCACCAAGCGCCGCCTGACCACGGTGATCGGCGCCGCCGCCGTCGCCCCGCCCGAGGGTGCCGCCGACGACCGGCCGCACCGCACCATCTACGACGCCGAGCACACCCAGGACCTGCCCGGAACCAAGGTCCGCGAGGAGGGCTCCGAGCCCGGCTCCGACGCCTCCGTCAACCGGGCGTACGCGGGCCTCGGCGCCACCTTCGACCTGTATCTGAAGGTGTACGGCCGGCACTCCATCGACGGCAACGGCCTGCCGCTGGACGCCACCGTGCACTTCGGCGAGGGCTACGACAACGCCTTCTGGAACGGCGAGCAGATGGTCTTCGGCGACGGGGACAACGAGGTCTTCCTCGACTTCACCATCCCGGTCGACGTCATCGGCCACGAGCTGACCCACGGCGTCACCCAGCACACCGCCAACCTGGACTACCACGGCCAGTCCGGCGCGCTCAACGAATCGCTCTCCGATGTCTTCGGCTCGCTGATCAAGCAGTACACGCTCGGCCAGACCGCCGCCGAGGCCGACTGGCTGATCGGCGCCGGGCTGCTCGCCCCGCGCGTCACCGGCACCGCCCTGCGCTCGATGAAGGCCCCGGGCACGGCGTACGACGACGACGTCCTCGGCAAGGACCCGCAGCCGGCGCGGATGGAGGACTACGTCCGCACCGGCCGCGACAACGGCGGCGTGCACATCAACTCCGGCATCCCCAACCACGCCTTCTACCTGACCGCCACCGCCCTCGGCGGCCACTCCTGGGAGAAGGCCGGGCAGGTCTGGTACGACGTGCTGACCGGCGGCGACCTCAAGGAGGACGCCCAGTTCACCGACTTCGCCACCCTGACGGTGAAGGCGGCCCGGGAGCGGTACGGCGCCGGGGACGAACTGCGGGCCGTGCAGAAGGCCTGGGAACAGGTGGGGGTGCGCACGCTGTAGTTCCGTACTAGACACGTAGCCATGCGTATTCGAGTGCGGCGTACGGGCGGTTTCGCGGGCATCGAGCGCCGGGCCGAGGTGGACACCTCCTGTCGGCCCGACGCCGAGGAGTGGCAGGCCCTGGCCAGGCGCGTCCTCGCGTCCGGCCGGAGCGCGCCCCCGGCGGGCGTCCCGGACGGCTTCAGCTACGAGATCACGGTCGGCGATCGCACCGTGCACACGGCCGATCCCCGACTCACCGACGACGAGAGGGAGTTGGTCACACGGGTACTGAAGGAAGGCGCGTGACGAGGCGTTGACTTCCGTCGCCGCGGGTGCGGATGATCCCGCCCATGGCGACTGACGCAGGCACCGAGATACCCCGGTTCCCGGCCGGCTTCCTGTGGGGTGTGTCGACCTCCGCCCATCAGATCGAGGGCGCGGCCGGACTGCGGGAGCCGTCCGTCTGGGACGTGTTCACGGCCGGGCCGGGGCGGGTGCGGGACGGCTCGACGGCGGCGGTCGCCTGCGACCACTACCACCGCTACGCCGAGGACGTGGCCCTCCTCGCGGGCCTCGGCGTGGACGCCTACCGCTTCTCCGTCTCCTGGCCCCGGGTGAACTCCCCCGGCGGCCTGGACTTCTACGACCGCCTGGTGGACGAGCTGTGCGCGGCGGGCGTGCGGCCCGTGCCCACCCTCTTCCACTGGGACCTGCCCGCCGCGCTGGACTGGCTGGAGAGGGACACGGCGTACCGGTTCGCCGACTACGTGTCGGTGGTGGCGGACCGGCTCGGCGACCGGGTGGCCACCTGGATCACCCTCAACGAACCGGCGGAACACACCCTGCTGGGCCACGCGATCGGCGCCCACGCCCCCGGCCGGCGGCTGCTGTTCGACGCCCTGCCCGCCGCCCACCACCAGCTCCTCGCCCACGGCCTCGCGCTGCGGGCGCTGCGCGCGGCCGGCGCGGCGGACATCGGCATCGCCAACTCCCACGGCCCGGTCTGGCCCGCGTCCGGGGACCCGGCCGACCTCGCGGCGGCGGACCTCTACGACACCCTGCTCAACCGGCTGTTCGCCGAGCCGGTGCTCCTGGGCGCGTACCCGGAGGGCATGGCGGAACTGATGGGCGACACCGCGGCGGAGGACCTGGACGTCATCGCCGGACCCGTCGACTGGTACGGCGTCAACTACTACGCGCCGTCCCGGGTGGGCGCCCCGGAGGACGGCAACGGCGCGTACGGCGGCCTGGCACTCCCCGCCGAACTGCCCTTCTCGGTGCGGGAGATCGAGGGGCGCCCGGTGACCGACTTCGGCTGGCCGGTGGTCCCCGAGGGCCTGACCGAACTGCTCACCGGCCTGCGCGACCGCTACGGCGACCGGCTCCCGCCCGTCCTCGTCACCGAGAACGGCTGCTCCTACGAAGGCGTCGACGACCAGGACCGCATCGCCTACCTGGACGCCCACATCCGCGCCGTCCACACCGCCCGCGCCGCCGGTGCCGACGTCCGCGGCTACTTCGTGTGGTCCCTGCTGGACAACTTCGAGTGGGCCGAGGGCTACACCCGCCGCTTCGGCCTGGTGCACGTGGACTACGCGACGCTGGAGCGCACCCCGAAGTCGTCGTACCACTGGTACCGGGAGGTGCTGCGGGCCCAGCGCCGGTGAGGTCTCAGAAGCCCAGCTTGCGCAGCTGCTTGGGGTCGCGCTGCCAGTCCTTGGCCACCTTGACGTGCAGGTCGAGGAAGACCGGCGTGCCCAGCAGCGCCTCGATGTGCTTGCGGGACTTGATGCCGACCTCCTTCAGGCGCTTGCCCTTGGGGCCGATGATGATGCCCTTCTGGCTGGGGCGCTCGATGTAGACGTTGGCGTGGATGTCGAGGAGGGGACGGTCGGCGGGGCGGTCCTCGCGCGGGAGCATCTCCTCCACGACCACCGCGATGGAGTGCGGCAGCTCGTCGCGCACGCCCTCCAGCGCGGCCTCGCGGATCAGCTCGGCCACCATCACCTGCTCGGGCTCGTCCGTCAGATCGCCCTCGGGGTAGAGCGCCGGCCCCTCGGGAAGCAGCGGGATCAGCAGGTCGGCCAGCAGATCCACCTGCTTGGCGCCGACCGCCGACACCGGCACGATCTCCGCCCACTCGATGCCCAGCTCCTTGCCCAGCTGGTCGATGGCGATCAGCTGCTCGGCGAGGGCCTTGGAGTCGACCAGGTCGGTCTTGGTGACGATCGCGACCTTCGGCGTCTTCTTGATGGCGGCCAGTTCCTTGGCGATGAACCGGTCGCCGGGGCCGAGCTTCTGGTCCGCCGGCAGGCAGAAGCCGATCACGTCGACCTCGGCCCAGGTCGTGCGGACCACGTCGTTCAGCCGCTCGCCGAGCAGCGTGCGCGGCTTGTGCAGGCCGGGGGTGTCGACCAGGATCAGCTGCGCGTCCGGCCGGTGCACGATGCCCCGCACCGTGTGCCGGGTGGTCTGCGGGCGGTTGGAGGTGATCGCCACCTTCTGCCCGACCAGAGCGTTCGTCAGGGTGGACTTGCCCGCGTTGGGGCGGCCCACGAAGCAGGCGAAGCCGGCGCGGTGGACGGACTCGGCCGGCTGCTCGGAATTCTGGCTACGAACGCTCATGCCGCCCATTCTCCCTGATCCACGAAGCCGCGCCGTACCACCGCCGCCCACCGCGCCTGCGGGTGAGATTCCGGAAACCCCCCGGCAACGAAACGTCACGGAAACACATCCGTACGCGACCGGAAACGCACACCGGTGACCCTCGTGCGCAGCCCCCGCCCGTTGGAGACGCCCCGTGATCCTCGCCGCCCCCCGCGCCGACACCGGCGACACCGCCTGGCTGCTCGCCGCGACCGCCCTCGTCCTGCTGATGACCCCGGGCCTGGCCCTGTTCTACGGCGGCATGGTCCGCGCGAAGAGCGTCCTCAACATGCTGATGATGAGCTTCGTGTCGATCGCCCTGGTCACGGTGGTCTGGCTGGCGGCCGGCTACTCCCTCGCCTTCGGCGACGACCTCGGCGGCGGCCTGCTCGGCGGCCTGGAGCACGCCGGGATGCGCGGCCTCGGCCCGGACAGCGTCCACGGCACGGTCCCCACCGTGCTGTTCGCCACCTTCCAGCTCACCTTCGCGATCATCACGGCCGCGCTGATCAGCGGCGCGGTCGCGGACCGCGCGAAGTTCTCCGCGTGGCTGGTCTTCGTACCGGTGTGGACCCTGCTGGTGTACGTTCCGGTCACCCACTGGGTGTGGGGCCCCGGCGGCTGGATCACGGACCGGCTCGGCGCCCTCGACTTCGCCGGGGGGCTGCCCGTCGAGATCACCTCCGGCGCCTCCGGGCTCGCCCTGTGCCTGGTCCTCGGGCCCCGGCTGGGCTTCGGGAAAGAAGCCATGCGCCCGCACAACCTGCCCATGGTCGTCCTCGGCGCCGGTCTGCTGTGGTTCGGCTGGTTCGGCTTCAACGCCGGTTCCGCGCTCGGCGCGAACGGCCTCGCCGCCGCCGCGTTCCTCAACACGCTCGCCGCCGGCTGCACCGGCCTGCTCGGCTGGCTCTTCGTCGAGCGGCGGCGCGACGGCCACCCGACCACCCTGGGCGCCGCCTCCGGCGCGGTGGCCGGCCTGGTCGCGATCACCCCGTCCTGCGGCACGGTCTCCCTGCTCGGCGCCCTGGTCGTGGGCCTGGCCGCCGGTATCGTCTGCTCCTACGCGGTGGGCTGGAAGTTCAAGCTGGGCTACGACGACTCCCTGGACGTGGTCGGCGTCCACCTGGTCGGCGGGGTCATCGGCACCGTGCTGATCGGCGTGTTCGCCGAGAAGGCGATGACCGGCGGCGCGCAGGGACTGTTCCACGGCGGCGGCCTCGCCCCGCTGGGCCGGCAACTGCTGGCGGTGGCGGCCGTGGCGGCGTACGCGTTCTCGGTGTCGTACGGGCTCGGCAAGCTGCTCGACAGGGTGCTGGGCTTCCGGGCGAGCGAAGAGCAGGAGTACACCGGTCTGGACCTTACGGTGCACGCCGAGACCGCATACGATCACGGCGTCCTGGGCCACGGCGCCCCGGTCTCCCACTCCGCCCCGCTCACCGCCCAGAAGGTCGAGACCCAGGCATGAAGCTCATCACCGCCGTCGTCAAGCCGTACCGTCTGGACGAGGTCAAGGCCGCCCTGCGGGAGCTGGGCGTGCACGGGCTGACCGTGACCGAGGCCAGCGGCTACGGCCGGCAGCGCGGGCACACCGAGGTCTACCGGGGGGCCGAGTACCGGGTCGACCTGGTGCCGAAGGCGCGCATCGAGGTGGTCGTGGAGGACGCGGTCGCCGACGACGTGATCGACGCGGTGGTCAGGGCCGCCCGGACCGGGAAGATCGGCGACGGAAAGGTCTGGGCCGTTCCCGTCGAGACGGTCGTCCGGGTGCGGACCGGCGAGCGCGGGCCCGACGCGCTCTGACCAGCAGCGCCCCGGTCAGCGCCGCGGCGGCGAACACCAGCGCCACCAGCAGCCAGGGCAGCACGAGGAAACCCGCGCTCGCCGACTCCCGGGCGCCCCGGGCGCTCGCGGTGACCGTGACCTCGCCGCGGTCGAACCGGGGCAGCCCGCGCCAGGTCTCGGTGAGCCGCACCCGCTGACCCGGCAGCAGTTCGGCGGGCACCCGGGTGAGCCCGCGGTCGAGCAGCGTGCGGCCGAACAGTCCGCGCGCCGTCAGCTTCACCCGGGGGCTGAGGGTGACGTTCCCGGTGTTGCGCAGCGTGTACGAGACGGTGGCCGTGCCGGCGCCGAGGCCGGGCGGCGACGGGCGGTGGCGGCCGACGCGCACCTGTCCGACGGAGAGCGCGGGCAGCCGGGGCCCGCCGACCCGGAGGTAGACCCGGGCGCCGACGGCCCGTCGCACCCCCAGGGCGAGGTCTCCGCCGCCGGTGCCGGTCCGCTCGTCCAGGGCCACGATCGCGCCGGGGTGGTCGCCGGGTTCGGCCCCCTCCGGGACGCGCAGGGTGAAGGGCACGGTGACGGTCCCGTGTCCGGGCACGGTGATCCGGGTCCGGGCGAGACCGGCCCAGGCGCCGACCCCGCGCATCCGCTCCCCCGCGGTCCGCACGGCGAACCCGCCGTCCCGGGCGGTGTTGTAGGCGTCGGCCGCGTACAGCCGGAAGGTCAGCGGGCGGCTCGTCCGGTTGTGGACGGCGACCTCGTCGGCGAGGGTCCGGCCGGGGTCGGCGGAGAGGGTGAAGTAGGGCCGCGCGGCGGGCTCGGAGGCGACCGGGTAGACGGACCAGCTGCCGTTGTCGGCGGCGCGGGCGGGGGCCGCCGGCCACAGCGGCAGGAGAGCGGCCAGGAGGAGGGCGTACGGCTTGCGCATGGGTGCGGAAACCCCCACGGGCTCAAGGAACAGGGGAGGCGAGGAACAGGGGAGGCGAGGACCGGGCGGGTGCGGACGCCCGTGAGGCTCACGTGAGCGTCAGCGTGAGCACGCCCGCGTACGCGCCGGGCGGGGTGAACGCCGGTACGTTCAGGGAGAGTCCGGCGTCGACGGTGAACTCGCCGCCGGTCAGCGTCCCGTCGGCGGTGGAGGCGAGGGTCGCCCCGGAGTCGCCCACGGCGCCCGCCGAACCGGCCTGGCAGGCGCTGGGGCTGCCCGCCTTCGCCGCGCAGGCGGGGGTCCAGCTCAGCTCGTCCGCGTCGATCCGGCCGCCGGGGCCGGTGAAGTCGGTGACCTCGCCGGTCAGGGACCAGCCGGCGGGGCCGCCGCGGAAGTCCTTGACGGTCACCGTGTTCAGGCGGCCGGTGGAGGGTCCGCCCCGGCCGAAGTCGACCGCGGCGAGGGCGACGGAGTCCCCGGCCTGGGTCATGGACAGGGTGCCCGCCTTGACGGTGGTGGTCAGCTTCTGGCCGTCGCCGGGGACGGGCGGGTCGTCGAGGACGGCGTAGGCGGCGGGTCCGGCGCCCCGGTCGGGGTTCCAGGAGCCGCCTTCGTAGGCCACGATCCCGGTCGTCGCCTTGTCGCGCACGACGAGGGAGCCTTGGAAGGAGCCCTGGGCGTTCGCGGTGACGGTCGCGGTGTCCGCGGTCTGGGTGTCGCCCGCCCGTCCGGCCAGGGTGACGGCGGCACCCGGCGTGAAATGGCCGCCGCTGACGGTGACGCTCGCCCCGGGGGCGCCCGACGCCGCACCCAGGGAGATCGTGCGCGTGTCGGCGGGGGTGCCGTCGGTCGCGGTGACGGTCACCGAGACCGGGGCGGGCGGGGTGATGACCGTGCAGGGGGTGTCCAGCTCCATGATGTAGCTGGTGTGGATGTTGTAGTCGCCGGGCGAGAGGGTGATCCGCCCCGGCTCGGTGACGGTGAACGCGCCCGTCATGGAGAACGACGGGAAGGCGGCCTTCCCCGGCACCGGCGGGTTCTTCTTCGGCCCGGCGACGGTGACGGCGCCGGTCTGGGCGCCGCCGAGGGTGACCTTCCCGGTCGGGGTCATGATGTCGGCGGGCAGGGCCAGTTCGGTGGGGTTGCTCGCGGCGGCGGTGACCACGGTGTAGGTCACCGTGACCTTGTCGCCGACCTTGGGACGGGTGATGTCCACCGCCAGTTTCGCGGTGGTGGTGCCGTCGATGGGCGGGATGCCGGCGACGGCGGGCGGGATGCAGTGCGTGCCGAAGTCCACGTTCGCGCCGGCGGCGCCGGCCGGACAGGCCAGCGCGCCGCCCGCGGTGACCGCGAGGGCGGTCGGCCCGAGCAGTGCCGTCCAGCGCCACCGCCGGGCTCTTCGGGGTGTCGGACCCATGGGCCCCCTCCTGAGGGTTGCGGGCGCAGCGGCTCGGCTGCGCCGACAGGGGGCATTGGCGGGGAGCGGGGGTGAGAAGTCAATGGAAATGCCGCAGAGACCTGACAGGTCATCAGTTTCTGCGGCATTCCGGGGGTTGCGGCGATTACGGCGCGATCCGGAACAGATCGCTCGGCCGCGGTCAGAACACGAACGGTCCGGGCGACTGCTTGGCCGTGGCGGTACAGGTCACGGAGACCCCGAAGATCACCATCTTCAGCGAGCCGCCGTATGCCTCCAGCCGGTCGCCGACGGCCACGGTGCCGGCCAGCGGGCCGACGGTGACCGCGGCGCCGGCGGCCATGGCCGGGTTCTTGGTCCCGCTGAAGACGGTGGTGCCGCCGCTCGCCTTGACCATGGTGAGCGTGGTGGCGATCGAGTCCTGGGCCACCGCGACCGGGGTCTTGATCGCGCTGGAGCTGAGGGTGAGGGTGGCCGAGGTGCCGCTCTGGGTGGCGGTGAGCGTGGCCGCGCCGCCGCCGAAGACGCCGCAGTTCGCGTTGATGGTCGCCGACTGGGGAGTGACGGCGGCCGCGGAGGGCGCGAAGGCCAGTCCGGTGACCGCGAGGGCCCCGGCGGCCAGGGCCGCACCCATCGCCGTGCGTGTGCCTCTCATGGGGATCCGCTTCCCTTTCGTGGTGGGGAGGTGCCAGGTGGGGACGCCGACGGAACGGAGAGGGGCCTGAGCAGGCGGGTGCGGTCGCTGCACGGCGGTGCGGATCTGACGACCCGTCGGACGCATGGCCCCATTGATGCGCGCCGCCAAAAACCCGACAAGGCCGAAATCCAGCCGTCCTGGCGGGGGCGGGACCTGGGTGGGGGCGGGGCCCGGAGCCCCGGAGCGAGAGGCCGGATGACGAGAGCCAGGGGGCGGAGGCCCGGGCGGGCGAGGACCAGGCGGGCGGAAGCCCAAGTGAAGGCGGGACCCCGGACGAAGGCGGAAGCCCGGATGAAGCCGGGACGGGATGGAGCCGGGACCGGGCGGAGGCGGGACCGGCCGGAGGCCGGAGCCCGGGTTTCGGTGGGAGCCCAGGCGGGGGGGGCGCCCCGGGGTGGGCCCGGGGCGGAGCCGGGACCGGGCGGAGCCGGGACCGGGCGGAGGCGGGACCGGGCGGAGGCGGGGGTCCGGGTTTCGGTGGGAGCTCGGGCGGGGGGTGCCCCGGGGGTGGGCCCGGGGCGGGGGCAGGGGTGTCAGGTGGCGGGGACGGTGAGGCGGACCGTGCCGTCGGGGGCCGCGAGGAGGATCGGGGTGCCGGCGCCGCCGAGGTCGGCCACGGCGGACAGGTCCTCGGCCGGGAGCGAGTCCGCGTCGCTCACCACGGCCGCCGCCTCCAGGGACCGCGCCCCCGAGGCCGCGGCCATCGCGACGGCGGTGCGCAGCGCGCTCAGCTTCAGCGAGGGCAGCTCCACCGTCCCGGCGACATACGTGCGCCCGGTCTCGTCCCGTACGGCCGCGCCCTCGGGCACGACGTTGCGGGCCCGCGCGGAACGGGCCAGGGTGACGATCTTGCGGTCCTCGGGGTCAAGCCCGGTGCTCTCGGTCATGCCCCGAGCATACGAAGCCGCGCCGGGTCCGCCCCGCCACGGGTGCGTCACGGCCGGTCGAGCCGCAGCCGCTCCGCCCTCGGCAGCCCCGCCACGACCAGGTCGTAGGAGTCCTCGATCAGCTCCCTGACCAGCCGGTCAGGGAGTGCCCCGTCGACGGTCACCGTGTTCCAGTGCCGCTTGTTCATGTGCCAGCCGGGGACGATCAGCCCCTCGTGCTCGCCGCGCAGCCGGACCGCGTCCTCCGGGTCGCACTTGAGGTTGACCGTCAGGGGCCGCGCGTCCAGCGTCGTCAGGGCGAACATCTTGCCCAGCACCTTGAAGACCGAGAACTCCGGGCCGAACGGGAAGTCCTCCACGGCCGCCCCGAACGACAGGCAGAGGGCGCGCAGCTCCTGCGGGGTCACTCGGCCTTCTCCTCCTCGGAGACCGGCACCGGAACCGGCTCGACCAGCACCGTCACGATCTTGTTGCGGCGGCCGGCCGCGGCCTCCGCCGTCAGCCGCAGCACCCGCTCGTCCGGCAGCCGCACCTCGGCGGACGCCCCGGCGATCGGCACCCGGCCGAGCGCCTTGGCGAGCAGCCCGCCGACGGTCTCCACGTCCTCGTCGTCGTACTCCTCCAGGCCGTACAGCTCGCCGAGGTCGGTGATGTCCAGGCGGGCGGTGACCCGGAAGCGGTCGTCGCCGAGGTCCTCCACGGGCGGCAGTTCCCGGTCGTACTCGTCGGTGATCTCGCCGACGATCTCCTCCAGGATGTCCTCGATGGTGACGATGCCGGCGGTGCCGCCGTACTCGTCGATGACGACGGCGACGTGGTTGCGTTCCTTCTGCATCTCGCGCAGCAGGTCGCCGGCGTTCTTGGTGTCGGGCACGAACACGGCCGGGCGCATCGCCGTGGACACCAGGTCGCCCTCCGCCTCCCGGCTGATGTGCGTCTTGCGGACCAGGTCCTTCAGATACACGACCCCGATGATGTCGTCCTCGCTCTCACCGGTGACCGGTATCCGCGAGAAGCCGGACCTCAGGGCCAGGGTGAGCGCCTGGCGGATGGTCTTGAAGCGCTCGATGGTGACCAGGTCGGTGCGCGGCACCATGACCTCGCGCACCAGGGTGTCGCCCAGTTCGAACACCGAGTGCACCATCCGGCGCTCCTCGTCCTCGATCAGCGACTCCTTCTCGGCGAGGTCGACCAGCGCGCGCAGCTCCGCCTCGGAGGCGAAGGGGCCGTGCCGGAAGCCCTTGCCGGGCGTGAGGGCGTTGCCGATGAGGATCAGCAGGGACGGCACCGGGCCCATGATCCGGGCCAGCGGCAGCAGCACGTAGGCCGCCGCGGTCGCGGTGTGGATCGGATGCTGGCGGCCGATGGTGCGCGGGGAGACGCCGACGGCGACGTACGACACGAGGACCATCACGCCGAGGGCGACCAGCAGGGCCTCCCAGGTGGTGGGGAACTCCTGGAGGCACGCGTAGGTGACCAGGGTCGCGGCGGCCATCTCGCAGGCCACCCGGACCAGCAGGGCCACGTTCAGATAGCGGGTGGGGTCGGCGGCGACCTGGGCGAGCCGGGCGCTGCCCCGCCGGCCGGACTTCACGGCCTCCTCGGCGCGGAAGCTGGAGACGCGAGCCAGGCCCGCCTCCGCGCAGGCGGCGAGCCAGGCCACGACGACGAGCGCGATCGCGCCGAGCACGAACTGGACGGACATGCGGCCCGCTTACGAGACGGTCGGCGCCGGGGACGGGCCGGTCAGGCCGCGCTCGGCCCGCCAGCCGTCCACGATGGCCGCCTGGAGCCCGAACATCTCGGCCTTCTCGTCGGGCTCCTCGTGGTCGTACCCCAGCAGGTGCAGCACGCCGTGGACGGTGAGCAGCTGGAGCTCCTCGTCCATGGAGTGCCTCGTGGGTGCCTCGGCGCCCTGCCGGGCGGCGACCTCCGGGCACAGCACGATGTCTCCGAGCAGCCCCTGCGGCGGCTCGTCGTCGTCCTTGGACGGCGGCCGGAGCTCGTCCATCGGGAAGGACATGACATCGGTGGGGCCCGGCAGGTCCATCCACTGGATGTGCAGTTGCTCCATGGCGTCGGCGTCCACGACGATCACCGAGAGCTCGGAGAGCGGGTGGATGCGCATCCGCGCGAGCGCGTAGCGGGCGATGTCCAGGATCGCCTGCTCGTCTACCTCGGTGCCGGACTCGTTGTTGACGTCGATCGACATGGTCGTGCTGGTCTACTTCCCCTTGGAGCCCCTGGCGCCGGTCCCGGCCCGGCCACCCTTGGGGGAGCCGCCGTTCTCGGTGCCGTGCTGGCTGTCGTACTGCTCGTACGCGTCGACGATACGGCCCACCAGCTTGTGCCGTACGACATCCTGGGACGACAGCCGGGAGAAGTGGACGTCCTCGACGCCGTCGAGGATCTCCTGCACCTGGCGCAGGCCGGACTTCTGCCCGCCGGGCAGGTCGACCTGCGTCACGTCACCCGTGATCACGATCTTCGAGTCGAAGCCGAGGCGGGTGAGGAACATCTTCATCTGTTCGGGGCTGGTGTTCTGGGCCTCGTCCAGGATGATGAAGGCGTCGTTGAGCGTACGGCCGCGCATGTAGGCGAGCGGCGCGACCTCGATCGTCCCGGCGGCCATCAGCCGGGGGATGGAGTCCGGGTCGATCATGTCGTGCAGCGCGTCGTACAGCGGGCGCAGATACGGGTCGATCTTCTCGTAGAGGGTGCCGGGCAGGAAGCCGAGGCGCTCGCCCGCCTCCACCGCCGGACGGGTCAGGATGATCCGGTTGACCTGCTTGGACTGGAGGGCCTGCACGGCCTTGGCCATGGCCAGGTAGGTCTTGCCGGTGCCGGCGGGGCCGATGCCGAAGACGATCGTGTGCTTGTCGATCGCGTCGACGTACCGCTTCTGGTTGAGGGTCTTGGGGCGGATGGTGCGGCCCCGCGAGGAAAGGATGTTCTGCGTGAGCACCTGCGCCGGGGTCTCGGGCCCGTCGTTCGTGCCGTTCTCGCTCGCCTTGAGCATGGCGATCGAGCGTTCCACTGCGTCCTCCGTCATCGGCTGCCCGGTGCGGAGCACCAGCATCATCTCGTCGAACACGCGCGAGATCAGGGCGACGTCCACGGGGTCGCCGACCGCGCTGATCTCGTTGCCCCGGACATGGATGTCGGCCGCCGGGAAGGCCCTCTCGATCACGCGCAGGAGGGAGTCGCCGGAACCCAGCACGGTCACCATGGGGTGCTGGGCGGGGACGGTGAACTGCGCTCTCGCCTGCTCCTGCGCGGGGGTGTGAGCTGTCGGTGTCTCTGTCATGGGCCGGCGCTGAAGGCCTGCGCTTCCTCCTCGTCACGGCCGCACGGCTGACGGCGGCCTCGCACTGTCCAGGGTACGACGGGGGGCTGACAACGCCGTAGGGCTTTTCCTACGACCGTTTTTCCGGCCCGCCGCGCCGTCACCGTGTCCCCGCCGTGCCCTTGGACCGAGTCGCCGTGCCCTTGGACCGAGTCGCCGTGCCTCCGGCTCAGGCCGAGCGGCCGAACCCGATGGTGGGCACGGCCCGGCGCAGCGGCCAGGGCCGGTCCAGCCGCCTGGGCACGAGGTCCTCCAGGAAGGCGTACCGGGCCAGGGCCATCGGGTCCTGGCCGGGCAGGGACTGCACCTTGCGCCACCAGGCCCCGATCTCCGACCAGCCGGGCGCGGACAGCGAGCCGCCGAACTCCTGCACCGACAGCGCGGCCGTGAGCCCGGCGAAGGCCAGGCGGTCGGCCAGCGGCCAGCCGGCCAGGGAGCCGGTCACGAACCCGGCGACGAACACGTCCCCGGCCCCGGTCGGGTCCAGCGCCTCCACGGCGATCGCGGGGACCTCGGCGGCCTCCCCGGTGCGCCGGTCCACCGCGTAGGCGCCCTCCTCGCCGAGGGTCACCACGGCCACCGGCACGCACTCGGTCAGCGCGTGCGCGGCGGCCCGGGGGCAGTCGGCGCCGGTGTAGCGGCGGGCCTCCTCCGCGTTGGGCAGGAACGCCTCGCAGTGCTCCAGGTCGGGCAGGCCGGCCAGGTCCCACGCGCCCGTGTCGTCCCAGCCGACGTCGGCGAAGATCCGGGTGCCCGCGCGGGCGGCCTCGGCGATCCACGGGGCGCCCCGGCCCGGGGTGAGGGAGGCCACGGCGGCCCGCGCGCGGGGCGGCCGGGCGGGGCTCCCGTCCGGGCCGAAGACGGCCTGGGACGGCGGCTCGTGGCCGTGGGAGACCATGGTCCGCTCGCCCTCGTAGGCCATCGAGACGGTGACCGGGGAGTGCCAGCCGGGCACGGTCCGCGAGGCCGAGAGGTCGATGCCCTCGCCCCGTTCCAGCGCGTCCCAGCAGTACTCGCCGTAGTGGTCGTCGCCGAACGCGGCGGCCAGGGCGGTGCGCAGGCCGAGCCGGGCCAGGGCGGCGGCCATGTTGGCGACCCCGCCGGGGCTGGAGCCCATGCCCCGGGCCCAGGACTCGGTGCCGCGCACCGGCGCCGAGTCCAGACCGGTGAAGATGATGTCGAGGAAGACCGTGCCGGTGAGGTAGACGTCCCAGGGCGGGTCCCCGGGGGCGCGCAGCGCGGCGAGCGGGTCGACCTGGACCTGGCGGCGCGCTGCCTGGGTGAGGTGTTCCGGTTCCTCTCGGGCGAGGGTGTGCGACGACGTCACGGTGCGCTCCCTGGCGTGGTGCGGTTCTGGCCAGTGTGCACCAGCACACCTACCGGAACGCCAGGGGTTCGCTCACGGCGGGCCCGCGCCGGTCACCAGCGGGGCATCGCCGGGGTGTGCCAGGCGGGGTCGGCGACGCGCATCGCCGCCGCGTCGTCGCGGTCGCGCAGCGCGCCGTCGTCGTCGGCCCACCGCCGGTGCAGCCGGGCGAGTTCGTCCCGGTCCAGTTCGACGCCGAGGCCGGGCGCGTCGGACACGGCGACCCGGCCGGCCCGGAAGGCGATCCGCTCGGTGAGGACGTCCTCGGACTGCCAGGGGTAGTGGGAGTCGCAGGCGTGGTGCAGGCCGGGGACCGTGGCCGCCACCTGGGTCATCGCGGCGAGGCTGATGCCGAGGTGGGTGTTGGAGTGCATGGAGACGCCGACCCCGAAGGCGGCGCAGATCGCGGCCAGCCGCTGGGTGTTGCGCAGTCCGCCCCAGTAGTGGTGGTCGGACAGGACGACCTGGACGGCGTCCTTGGTGAATGCCTCCTTGATCTCGCCGAAGGTGGTCACGCACATGTTGGTGGCCAGCGGCACGTCGGTGCCGGCGGCCACCTCGGCCATGGCGGGCGTGCCCAGCGTCGGGTCCTCCAGGTACTCCAGGACGTCGCCCAGCTCTTTCGCGACCTTCAGGGAAGTGGCGACCGACCAGGCGCCGTTGGGGTCGAGCCGCAGCGGGTGGCCGGGGAAGGCGTCGGCGAGGGCGCGGACGGCGGCGATCTCCCGCTCGGGCGGGAAGACCCCGCCCTTGAGCTTGAACGAGCCGAAGCCGTGCCGCCGCTGGAACAGGCGGGCCTGTTCGACCACGCCGGCCGGGTCGAGCGCGGCGCCCCAGTCGTCGGGTTCGGCGGGGACGCCCGCCGGGTGCCCGTCCCACTTGTAGAAGAGGTAGGCGCTGTACTCGACGGCGTCGCGGACCTTCCCGCCGAGCAGCGCGTGCACGGGCAGGCCGAGCGCCCGGCCCTGGGCGTCGAGGCAGGCGACCTCGAAGGCGGACAGCACCGACAGCCGCAGTTTGTCGGCGGTCTGCACCCCGCGCAGGCCGCCCGCGTCCGTCCCGCCCTCGACCCGGGAGGCGTCCACGGCCAGGTCGATCCCGAACAGGCCGTTCACGTCCATGACCGAGCGCCCGGTGAGCCGTTCGGCCAGCGGCCGGGCCAGCTCCAGGTACTTGGTGTCGCCGTAGGTCTCGCCGAGCCCGGTGACACCGTCGGCGGTGACGATCTCCACGATCAGCCGGGGGGTGTACGGCTGGTGTACGCCCTGGGTGTTGAGCAGCGGCGGGTCGGCCACCAGGATCGGCGTCAGCCGCACCTCGGTGATGGTCAGGTCACGGGTCACAGGGAGGCCCCCACCATCTCTCCTCATGAATAACGTCTATATATGAGAACGCACGCTAGACGGTTCTACCCAGGGGCACCACCCGCAAACGACGCCGTGGCCGGGATCACACACCCCGGCCACGGCAACGGCACATCACGTCATGTCACGTCGTCTGCGGCTACGTCGCGTCGTCCGCGACTAGGACACGTCGTCGCCGAACTCGTACGCGTCCACCTCCGCGAGGTAGCGGGCCCGGCGCTCCTCGTCGTCCTCCAGGAAGGAGGCGAGGAAGGAGTTGCGGGCCAGCTCCCGCAGCCGGTCCCGGGTCAGGCCCAGGCTCTCGTGCACGGCCGCGAAGTTGTCGCCCGCGTACCCGCCGAAGTACGCCGGGTCGTCGGAGTTGACCGTGCACAGCAGCCCGGCGTCGAGCATGGCGGGCAGCGGGTGGTCGGCGAGGGTGTCCACGGCCCGCAGGCGCACGTTGGACAGCGGGCACAGGGTGAGCGGGATCCGCTCCCGCACCAGCCGCTCCACCAGCGCCGGGTCCTCCACGCAGCGCAGGCCGTGGTCGACGCGCTCCACGCCCAGCACGTCCAGCGCCTGCGTGATGTACTCCGGCGGCCCCTCCTCGCCGGCGTGCGCGACCCGGCGCAGCCCGAGCGCGGCGGCGGCCTCGTACACCTCGCGGAACTTCGCCGGAGGGTGCCCCACCTCGGCGGAGTCCAGGCCGACACCGGTGATCCGGTCCAGGTACGGCCGCGCGGCCTCCAGCGTGAGCAGGGCCGACTCGGCGGTCTCGTCCCGCAGGAAGCACATGATCAGCCTGGTGGAGACGCCGTGGTTCGCCTCGCTCTCCCCCAGCGCCCGCCACAGCCCCTCCACGACCGTGCCCAGGGACACGCCCCGGGCCACATGGGCCTGCGGGTCGAAGAAGATCTCCGCGTGCCGCACCCCCTGCGCGGCGGCCCGGGCCAGGTAGGCGTCGGCCAGGTCGGCGAAGTCGTCCTCGGTGCGCAGGACGGCCATCAGCTCGTAGTACAGGTCGAGGAAGGACTGGAGGTCCGCGAAGCGGTAGGCCTCGCGGAGGGCGTCGGTGTCCGCGTACGGCAGGCGCACGCCGTTGCGGGCGGCCAGCTCGAACGCCAGCTCCGGCTCCAGGGTGCCTTCGATGTGGAGGTGCAGTTCTGCTTTCGGGAGAGGCATCAAAGCATCGTACGGGTGTTTTACCGCCGTTTCGGAAGCGGTACCCGCAGCAGGTCGTGGGCCACGGTCAGCTCGCCCGTGAACCCGGCCGCCCGCGCCTGCCGCTCGAACTCCGCGGGCTCGGTGTAGCGCTGGCTGAAGTGGGTCAGCACCAGGTGCCGCACCCCGGCGTCCCGGGCCACGGCGGCGGCCTGCCCGGCCGTCAGGTGCCCGTGCTCGACGGCGAGGTCCGCGTCCTCGTCCAGGAAGGTGGACTCGATGACCAGCAGGTCGCAGCCCTCCGCGAGCGCGTGCACGCCGTCGCAGAGCCGGGTGTCCATGACGAACGCGAACCGCTGTCCGCGCCGCACCTCGCTGACGTCCTCCAGGGCCACGTCCCCGAGCCGCCCCTCCCGCTGGAGCCGGCCCACGTCCGGGCCCCGGACGCCGTGCGCGGCGAGCCGGTCGGGCAGCATGCGGCGGCCGTCGGGCTCGACGAGCCGGTAGCCGTAGGACTCCACGGGGTGCGAGAGCCGGCGCGCCTCCAGGGTGTACGACCGGGTGACCGCGAGGAGGCCGTCGGCGGCGACCGGGGCCTCGGTGAGGGCGACGGTCTCGCGGTAGGCGGTCGCGTAGCGCAGGCGCTCGAAGAAGCGCCTGCCGGAGCGCGGGTAGTGCGCGGTGATCTCGTGCGGCACCCGGTCCAGGTTGATCCGCTGGATGACCCCGGCCAGGCCGAGGGAGTGGTCGCCGTGGAAGTGCGTGACGCAGATCCGGTTCAGGTCGTGGGCGGCGACCCCGGCGCGCAGCATCTGCCGCTGCGTGCCCTCGCCGGGGTCGAAGAGGATGCCCTCGCCGTCCCACCTCAGCAGGTAGCCGTTGTGGTTGCGGTGCCGGGTCGGGACCTGGCTGGCGGTGCCGAGGACCACCAGTTCACGTACGGACACGGACGCTCATCCCGGGGGCCACTGGAGGCCGCGGCCGCCGAGGACGTGCGCGTGGGCGTGCCAGACGGTCTGGCCGGCGCCGGACCCGGTGTTGAAGACGAGCCGGTAGCTGTCGAGGCCCTCGGCGTCGGCCACGGCCTTGGTCTCGGCGAGGACGTCCGCGGCGATCCGCGGGGCGCCCGCGGCCAGCTCGGCGGCGTTCTCGTAGTGGGCCTTGGGGATGACCAGGACGTGGGTGGGGGCCTGGGGGTTTATGTCCCGGAAGGCCACGGTCGTTTCTGTCTCTCGGACGATCGTCGCCGGGATCTCGCCCGCGACGATTCGGCAGAACAGGCAGTCGTTCTGCGGTTCGCCGGCCATGCGCTGCGCTCGCTTTCAGGGGTGATCAACAGGGTTGGCATGGTAGCCCGTCAGGGGCGGGTCGGCACCGCTCAGGACGGGAGCACCGGAGGCGTCTTCGCGGGGTTCGTCTCCAGCGCCTCCAGCGCGAGCGCGATCGCCGCGTCGAGCTGTGCGTCCGTGCCGGACACCCAGTCCTGGGGCCGCTGTACGACCTCCACGTCCGGGTCCACGCCGTGGTTCTCCACGTCCCAGCCCACCCCCTCCAGCCAGATCGCGTACTTCGGCTGGGTGACCAGGGTGCCGTCGACCAGGCGGTAGCGGCTGTCGATGCCGATGACGCCGCCCCAGGTGCGGGTGCCGACGACCGGGCCGATACCGAGGGCCTTGATCGCCGCGTTGACGATGTCGCCGTCCGAGCCGGAGAACTCGTTGGCGACGGCGACGACCGGGCCGCGCGGCGCGTCGAGCGGGTAGCTGGTGGGGCGCATGCCGCGCGCCAGGTCCCAGCCGATGATCCGGCGGGCCAGCTTCTCCACCACCAGTTGGGAGGTGTGGCCGCCCCGGTTCTCCCGGACGTCGACCACGAGTCCCTCGCGGGCGACCTCCACGCGCAGGTCGCGGTGGATCTGGGCCCAGCCGGGGGCCTGCATGTCGGGGACGTGGAGGTAGCCGAGGCGGCCGCCGGAGGCCGCGTGGACGTGGGCGCGGCGGTCGGCGACCCAGGCGTGGTAGCGCAGGGGCTCCTCGTCGGCGATGGGGACGACGACGGTGTGCCGGGGCTCGCCACCGCCGGCCGGGGAGACGGTCAGCTCCACCGGGTGGCCCGCCGTGCCGACCAGCAGCGGGCCCGGGCCCGTCACCGGGTCGACCGGGTGCCCGGCCACCGCGATGACGGCGTCCCCGGGGCGGACCGCGACGCCGGGCGCGGCGAGCGGGGAGCGGGCGTCCGGGTCGGAGGTCTCCGCCGGCAGGATCCGGTCGATGCGCCAGCTGCCGTCCGGGTGCCGGGAGATGTCGGCGCCGAGCAGGCCGTGCCGGGCGCGTCCGGAGCCGCCGCGCGGGGTGACGTAGGCGTGCGAGGTGCCCAGCTCGCCGTGCACCTCCCACAGCAGGTCGACCAGGTCGCTGTGGGTGGCGAGCCGGGCCAGCAGCGGGCGGTAGCGGTCGAGGATCCCGGACCAGTCGGCGCCGCCGAGGTCGGCGCGCCAGAAGTGGTCGCGCATGAGGCGGCCGGTCTCGTCGTACATCTGCCGCCACTCGGCGGCCGGGTCGACGGTCTGCCGGACCCGGGCGAGGTCGACGGTGACGCTGGTGTCGCCGTCGTCGTCGCTGCCGGTGCGCCGGTCGCTGGGCACGACCCGCAGCCGGCCGTCGCTCCACAGCAGCAGGCGCTTGCCGTCGCCGCTGACCTCGAAGTGGTCGGCGTCGGCGGCGAGGTGCTCCAGGCGGCGCTGGGCGAGGTCGTAGCGCTCCAGCTCGGTGTGCGGGTCGGGGTCCTCGGGGTGGGCGCGGGCGGTGCCGAGGACCCCTCGCACCGGGTGGCGCAGCCACAGGACGCCGTCCTTGGCGGCGCGCAGCGTGGAGTAGCGGCCGGCCTCCACCGGGAAGGGGACTATGCGGTCGGCGAGCCCTTCGAGGTCGACGCGGGTGGCCGGGGTGCCCTCGCTGTCGGGGGTCTCGTCCTTGTCGGGGGTCTCGAAGGGGCGGCCGTGGCGCTGCGGCCCGAACGGCGAGGGGGTGGTGGCGGCCAGGGGGATCAGGTGCGGCCGGGCGCCCACCACGAAGGCGAGGTCGAAGACGTGTTCGTCGTAGACCGGGTCGAAGGCGCGGTTGGAGAGGAACGCCAGATGTTTGCCGTCGAGGGTGAAGGCGGGCGCGTAGTCCTGGAAGCGCAGCGGGGTCGCCTCGGTGACCGACAGGTCGGTGGTGTGGGCGATGCGCAGCTGGGACAGCGGGCGCGGGCCGGGGTGGGACCAGGCCAGCCAGGCGGAGTCCGGGGAGAAGGCGAGCCCGGAGACCTCGCCGTCGTCGCTGCGGTCGACTTCGCGGACCTCGCCGGTCTCGCGCTCGACCAGCAGCAGCCGGCCGTCGTGCGCGGCGACGGCGGCCCGGCTGCCGTCGGGCGCCATGGCCAGTTCCAGGACCCGGCCGAGCTGTCCGGCGGCGAGCCGGCGCGGCGGGGCACCGGGCACGGTGCCGGTCGCCGGGGCGAACTCCAGGGCGTCCTCGCCCTCGGCGTCCGTCACCCACACCACCCACTCCTCGCCGTCGGCGCGGAAGGCGCGCGGCATGCGGGCGCGGACGCCGGGGGTGGCGGCCAGGGCGCGGGCGGGGCCGGAGCGGTGGGTGACCCAGTGGACGCCGCCGCGCACGCAGACGGCGCTGCCGCGCGCGGTGTGGTCGGGGGACGCCTCGCCGAACCAGCGGGAGGCGTTGACCGGGTACGGCCGCAGGTCCACGCGGGGCCCGCCGAGCCGTATCCCCAGCCGGCGCGGCTCGGCGCCCTCCAGGTCGTCCAGCAGCCACAGTTCACCGGCCGAGCTGTAGACGATCCGGGTGCCGTCGCCGGCCGCGTGCCGGGCGTAGAAGCCTCCGCCACGCTCGGCTTCGCTCGCGCGGGAGGTGCCCTCGAGGGGCGTGTGCCGGCGCAGGTCGGAGCCGTCGGCGAGGGAGGAGTAGAGGGCTCCGGTGCCCTCGTGGTCGGAGAGGAACGCGATGCGGTCGCCCGCCCACACCGGGCACTCGATGTTCCCGTCGAGGTCCTCGTGCAGCCGTACGAACTCCCCGGCGCCTTCTCCGCCCAGGGCGGACCGGTCGATCCACAGCTTGCCCGCCGTGCCGCCCCGGTAGCGCTTCCAGTAGGCGGCCTCGCGGCCCATCGGCGCGGACAGCAGCACGGTGGCCGGGCCGAGGGCGACGCCGCCGACCGGGCCGTAGGGCAGGGTCTCGGCCGGGCCGCCGTCCAGCGGGACGGCGTGCGCCCAGGTGTGCCGGAAGCTGTGCCGGCCGTGCGCGCCGAGCGCGAGCACCCGCCCGTCCGGGGTCCAGCCGCGCACCTCCGTACGGGAGTTGCCCCAGTACGTCAGCCGCTTGGCGGGTCCGCCGTCGACCGGGGCGACATGCACCTCGGGGGCGCCGTCCCGGGTGGACGTCCAGGCGAGGTGCCGTCCGTCCGGTGACAGGCGGGGCTGGGTCACCGGCATGTTGTCGGCGCTGACCCGCCAGGCCCGGCCGCCGTCCAGCGGGGCGAGCCATACGTCGTCCTCGGCGACGAAGGTCACCAAGTCGCCGTGCAGATGGGGGAACCGGAGGTAGCCGGAGCCGTGCGCGTTTCCCGTCGAAGCACCCTGAGTCACCCCGTCACTCTACGCAGCGACGGGCCCGCCCCGCCCCCGGTTTCCGGTCACTCGCGGTCAGCCGCGCAGCAACAGCCACTCCTGGAGTTCCACCAAGTTCCCCTCCGGGTCCTTCAGATGGGCGACGCGCATGCGGTCGGTCATGGGCGCCGGGCCGTGCAGCAGGGTCGCGCCCCGGGCGGTGATCCCGGCGCAGTAGGCGTCGAGGTCGTCGACGCGCAGCACGACCAGGGAGCGGTGCCCGGTGGCGGTGTCCCCCGCCTCGGCCAGGACCCCGGCCATCATCGAGCGGTCCTGGAGGGCGATCCCGGCGGAACCGGTGTGCGGGCTGAACTTCTCGTACGGCCCCTCGGTCGCGCCGGACTGCGGCTTGAGACCGAGGACATCGGCGTAGAAGCGGTAGCAGGCGGCGAAGTCACTGACCAGGAGCCGGACTTGGGCGAGTTCCACGGGGCCTCCGAGTGGTGTCCTAGGACCAGCGGCCGGTGCGGCCCAGCAGCAGGGCCGCGGCGGCGGTGCCGGCGGTGGAGGTGCGCAGGACGGTCGGGCCGAGGACGTACGGCGTGGCGCCGGCCTGGGCGAACAGCGCCAGCTCCTCCGGCGAGACGCCTCCCTCGGGGCCGACGACCAGCACGATCTCGCCCTCGGTGGGCAGCTGGGCGGTGGCCAGCCGCTCCGTGCCGCTCTCGTGGAGCACGGCGGCGAAGTCGGCGCGGGCCAGCAGCGCGGCCACCTGTTTGGTCGTCGCCGCGTCCGCGACCTCGGGGAAGCGGACCCGGCGGGACTGCTTGCCGGCCTCGCGGGCGGTGGCCCGCCACTTGCCGAGGGCCTTGAGCCCGCGGTCGCCCTTCCACTGGGTGATGCAGCGGGACGCCTGCCAGGGCACGATCGCGTCGACGCCGACCTCGGTCATGGTCTCGACCGCGACCTCCCCGCGGTCGCCCTTGGGCAGGGCCTGCACGACGGTGAGCCGCGGGCTCGGCGCCGGTTCCTCGGCCACCGCGTCCATGCGGACGATCAGCCGGTCCTTGCCCTCGGTGCCGGTCACCTCGCACACCGCGTAGCGCCCGGCGCCGTCGGTGAGGACAACCTCCTCGCCGGGCCGCAGCCGCTTCACGGAGACGGCGTGGCGGCCCTCGGCGCCCTCCAGGACGAACCGGTCGCCGTCCGACTCCAAGCGCTCCACCACGAAGACGGGGGCGGTCACGCGCCCTCACCCCCCTTACGGGACGCGTCCCCACGGAATCCGTCCTTGGGGGATTCGTCCGACAACGCTGTCCGGGCCTCGGCGAGTTCCGCCGCCAGCACCTCCACCAGCCGCCCGGCCGGCAGCCGCCGGGCCATGCGGTGGCCCTGCCCCGCCCACAGCGCCATGCCCTGCGCGTCACCGGCCTTCGCGGCGGCCTTGCGCAGCGGCGAGGTGAGTTGGTGGACGTCCGGGTAGGCGGCGGGCGCGTACGGGCCGTGTTCGCGCAGGAAGCGGTTGACCAGGGAGCGGGCCGGGCGGCCCGAGAAGGCGCGGGTCAGCCGGGTGCGCGCGAAGAGGGGGTCGGTCAGCGCCTGTTTGTACGGCTCGGGCGCGCCGGACTCGTCGGTGGTGAGGAAGGCGGTGCCGAGCTGTGCCGCTTCGGCGCCGGCCGCGAGGACGGCGGCGATCTGGCCGCCGCGCATGATGCCGCCGGCGGCGACGACCGGGATGTCCACGGCCTCACGGATCTGCGCGAGCAGCGACAGCAGCCCGGTGCCGGCGCCGTCGTCCTCGGGCGAGTCGCGGTGGGTGCCCTGGTGGCCGCCGGCCTCCACGCCCTGCGCGACCACCGCGTCCGCCCCGGCCGCCTCGACCGCGCGGGCCTCGTCCGCGGTGGTGGCGGTGACCAGGGTGAGGGTCCCGGCCCGGCGCAGCCGCGCGACGACCTCGCGGTCGGGCACGCCGAAGTGGAAGGAGACCACCGGGACCGGGTCGTCGAGCAGGACGGCGAGCTTGGCGTCGTAGCCGTCGTCCCGGCCGCCGTCCGGCTCGCCCAGCTCGGTCTCGTACCAGGCGGCCTCGCCGGCCAGCTGATGGGCGTAGACCTCGACGGCGCCGGACTCGGCGAGGTCGGGCTGCGGCATGAACAGGTTGACGCCGAACGGGCGGCTCGTGAGCCCGCGCAGTCGCGTGATCTCCTGGTACATCCCGTCGGCGGTCTTGTACCCGGCGGCGAGGAACCCGAGGCCGCCGGCCTCGCAGACGGCGGCGGCGAGCTGCGGGACGGAGACTCCGCCCGCCATGGGTGCCTGCACGATCGGGAGGGGAAGGAGATCGGTCAGCGCGGAGGACATGACCGCATGGTGTCACGTCCGCCGGACCGGCCGGAATCGGGGCTTCCCCCGGAACGACCCTGAGGCGCCCCCGGCACGACCCGGGGACGCCCGCCCGTCGATCTGGTCCCTCAGCCGACGTCAGCGGCCGTTGAACGCGTCCTTCAGCCGCGAGAACAGGCCCTGCTGTCCCGGCTGGAACTGGCCCTGCGGCCGTTCCTCGCCGCGGAGCTTGGCCAGTTCGCGCAGCAGGCGCTCCTGCTCGGGGTCCAGCTTGGTCGGGGTCTGCACCTCGACGTGCACGATCAGGTCGCCCCGGCCGCCGCCGCGCAGATGCGTGACACCGCGGTCGTGCAGCGGGATCGACTGGCCGGACTGGGTGCCGGGCCGGATGTCGACCTCCTCCATGCCGTCCAGGGTCTCCAGCGGCACCTTGGTGCCGAGCGCCGCGGCCGTCATCGGGATGGTCACCGTGCAGTGCAGGTCGTCGCCGCGCCGCTGGAAGGTCGGGTGCGGCAGCTCGTGGATCTCCACGTACAGGTCGCCGGCCGGGCCGCCGCCGGGGCCGACCTCGCCCTCGCCCGCGAGCTGGATCCGGGTGCCGTTGTCGACACCGGCCGGGATCTTCACGGTGAGCGTGCGGCGGGAGCGCACGCGGCCGTCGCCGGCGCACTCCGGGCACGGCGTCGGCACGACCGTGCCGAAGCCCTGGCACTGCGGGCACGGCCGGGAGGTCATGACCTGGCCCAGGAAGGACCGGGTGACCTGCGAGACCTCGCCCCGGCCGCGGCACATGTCACACGTCTGGGCGGACGTGCCGGGGGCCGCGCCCTCGCCGGTGCAGGTGTTGCAGACGATGGCGGTGTCGACCTGGATGTCCTTGGTCGTCCCGAAGGCCGCCTCGTCCAGCTCGACCTCGATCCGGATCATCGCGTCCTGGCCGCGCCGGGTGCGCGAGCGCGGCCCGCGCTGCGACGCCGTACCGAAGAACGCGTCCATGATGTCGGAGAAGTTGCCGAAGCCGCCGGCCCCGAAGCCGCCCGCGCCGGCGCCGCCGGACTGCGAGAGCGGGTCGCCGCCGAGGTCGTAGACCTGCTTCTTCTGCGGGTCCGACAGCACCTCGTAAGCGGCGTTGATCTCCTTGAACCGCTCCTGGGTCTTCGGATCCGGGTTGACGTCCGGGTGCAGCTCGCGCGCGAGCCGCCGGAACGCCTTCTTGATCTCATCCTGCGACGCGTCGCGGCGCACGCCGAGAACGGCGTAGTAGTCCGTGGCCACTTACGACTCCGCCAGGATCTGTCCGACGTACCGTGCCACTGCGCGTACCGCTCCCATCGTTCCCGGGTAATCCATGCGGGTCGGTCCGACCACGCCGAGCTTGGCAACCGCCTCGCCGCCCGAACCGTAGCCGACCGACACGACGGACGTGGAGTTGAGTCCCTCGTGGGCGTTCTCGTGGCCGATGCGCACGGTCACGCCCGGGTCCTTCGCCTCGCCGAGGAGCTTGAGGAGCACGACCTGCTCCTCCAGTGCCTCCAGGACGGGCCTGATCGTGAGGGGGAAGTCGTGCCCGAAGCGGGTCAGATTGGCGGTACCGCCGATCATCAGCCGCTCCTCGTTCTCCTCCACGAGTGTCTCCAGCAGGGTGGAGAGCACCGTGGAGACCGTACCTCGGTCCTCCGGCTCGAAGGCGTCCGGCAGGTCCTCGACCAGCATCGGCACATCGGTGAACCGGCGGCCCGCGACCCTGCTGTTCAGCCGGGCCCGCAGATCCGCCAGCGATGCCTCGCCGAACGGGGCCGGGCAGTCGACCATACGCTGCTCGACCCGGCCGGTGTCGGTGATCAGCACGAGCATCACGCGCGCCGGGGCGAGCGAGAGCAGCTCCACGTGCCGGACCGTGGACCGGGTCAGCGACGGGTACTGCACGACGGCGACCTGCCGGGTCAGCTGCGCGAGCAGCCGCACCGTGCGCGCCACGACGTCGTCGAGGTCGACGGCGCCCTCCAGGAAGTTCTGGATCGCCCGCCGCTCGGGCGCGGTCATCGGCTTCACGCCCGCGAGCTTGTCCACGAACAGGCGGTAGCCCTTGTCGGTGGGGATGCGCCCCGCGCTGGTGTGCGGCTGCGCGATGTACCCCTCCTCCTCCAGGGCCGCCATGTCGTTGCGGACGGTGGCCGGGGAGACGCCGAGGTTGTGCCGCTCGGTGAGCGCCTTGGAACCGACCGGCTCCTCGGTGCCCACGTAGTCCTGGACGATGGCGCGCAGTACCTGAAGCCTGCGTTCACTCAGCATGCGCGCGCACCTCCAGCACGTCGTCCCTCGTCCCATCGGATCGTCCGCCTGGCACTCTTCCCACACGAGTGCCAGCATTCCCCGGCCCAGTGTACGGCCGTCGGGTACACCCGGGGCAAGGTCGGGCCGCGCCGCCGGGTCGTACCGCTAGCGTCGCGGGTATGAGCGTGACTTGGGAAGAGCTGGGGTGGGAACGGCTGGCGGCCGGGGTGGGGCGGTGCCGGCTGCCGGGCTGGGACTGCACGGCGGGGCTGGTCGTGGGCGAGGGGACGGCGCTGCTCGTGGACGCCGGTTCGAGCCTGGCGGAGGGGGCCCGGCTGCGCGCGCGGGCCGAGGAGCTGGCGGGCGGCCGTGTGACCCATCTCGCGCTCACCCATCCCCACTTCGACCACGTCTTCGGCGCGGCGGTGTTCGCCGGGGCGGAGCTGTACGGGGCGGTCGGCCTGGACGCGGTGTTCGCGTTCGAGCGGGCGGAGCTGCGGCTGGACGCGGTGCGCAACGGGCTGCCGGTCGCCGACGCCGACGAGGCCGTGGACGCGCTGGTCGCGCCCCGGCACCTGGTGTCCGGCGAGTGGACGCTGGACCTCGGCGGCGGCCGCCAGGCGCTGCTGGCCAACGTGGGCCCGGGCCACACCGCGCACGACCTCGCGGTGCTGATCCCCGGCTCCCCGGAGGTCGTCTTCTGCGGCGACCTGGTGGAGGAGTCCGGCGAGCCCCAGGCCGGCCCGGACGCGGTCCCCGCCCGCTGGCCGGACGCCCTGGACCGGCTGCTGGCGCTGGGCGGCGAGGACGCGGTGTACGTGCCCGGTCACGGAGCGGTGGTGGACGCGGCGTTCGTACGACGTCAACGGGACGAGCTGGCGGCACGGTTCGGCGTGATCTGAACGGCGGTTCTCTTCGCATTCCGGCGTGTCGCGCTTGTCACGGCACGGCTTCTCCTATCGTCATCCGAATGCGCCCACCCGTCTCCCGCCACCGCCCTTCCAACGAGGGCCCTTCGGGCCCGCGCCCTCGTGTGTATTCGCCGGATCTCACCCCTCCCTGGAAGAAGAAGCCGCAGCCGGCGCCGGAGGTGGCCGCCGAGCCAGGCCTGGTGGTGGAGGAGGCCGGTACCGGGTTCTGCGGCGCGGTGATCCGTTGCGAGGCGGGCACGGTGACTCTGGAGGACCGCTTCGGCAAGCACCGCGTCTTCCCCCTGGAACCGCGCGGCTTCCTGCTGGAGGGCAGGCCCGTCACCCTGGTCCGCCCGGCCTCGGCCCCGGCCCGCCCCACCCGTACGGCGTCCGGCTCGATCGCCGTCCCCCAGGCACGCGCGCGCGTGGCCCGCGCCGGCCGCATCTACGTGGAGGGCCGGCACGACGCCGAACTGGTCGAGAAGGTCTGGGGCGACGACCTGCGCGTCGAGGGCGTGGTCGTGGAGTACCTGGAGGGCGTGGACGACCTGCCGGCCATCGTGGAGTCCTTCGCCCCGGGGCCCGACGCCCGGCTGGGCGTCCTGGTGGACCACCTGGTGCCGGGCACCAAGGAATGGCGGATCGCCCAGTCGGTCACCAGCGAACACGCCCTGGTCGTCGGCCACCCGTTCATCGACATCTGGCAGGCGGTGAAGCCCGCCTCCCTGGGCATCGAGGCGTGGCCGACGGTACCGAAGGGCCAGGACTGGAAGACGGGGGTCTGCCGGTCCCTGGGCTGGCCGGCGGAGAACACCGGCGCGGTATGGCAGGCGATCCTGAAACGGGTCCGGTCCTACAAGGACCTGGAACCGGAACTGCTGGGCCGCGTGGAGGAACTGATCGACTTCGTCACGGGTAGCGGTGGGGCTTGACGTCCGGAAGCGTTCCGAACTCGCTGGTGTCGAGTTCGAGCCCGAGATCCTTCAACGGGACCGGCTCGCCGAACTTGATGATTTCCTGAGCGAAGTAGTCGGCGTCCTCCCTTTGACCCATGGGCCTCGTCAGCAAGACACAGTGCGCCATGATCGGGTCGATGACGAGGTAGGTGGGAATCCCGCCCGCCGCGTAGATGGAGCGCTTGACCACGTAGTCCTGGTGGACGCTTGATTTGGAGACGACCTCCACCACGGCCGTGACCAGCTGTGACGGCAACAGACGGCCTGCGGCAGGCAGTACGTCCGGCGCCGCGACCACCAGATCCGGGACAGGCATGCTCTCCTCACCGAGGATGCCCACGTCCTGGGTCTGGAGGGGATACCACCGCTCCAGAGGAATCTGCCTCTGTGTGTGCAGCACGATCAGGTTGTGCACCAGATCGGGGCTGGCCATCATCACGATTACCCCCCGGAGAAGCTCGGCCTTGACGCCCTCGGGAGGCTCGATCTCGTCGAGGTACTTGGCCATTCCACGCTCGTCCACAGCGGTCATCTCCGTGGCCTCCACATCCGCCGCGTCCTTTTGGCGGCAGCCTACGAACCAGGTTAGGGACCGAACCTGCGCTCCGGGGGGATTCACTCACCCGAGTGATCAGTCCACCAGGTCCCGCACCACCGCGTCCGCCAGCAGGCGTCCGCGCAGGGTCAGTGCGGCCCGGCCCTCCTCGTACGGCCGTTCCTGGAGGAGGCCGTCCGCCAGGGCGCGCCGGGAGGCCGCGAGGCCCTCCGGCTTGAGCAGGGACAGGGGGACGCCCTCGCGCAGCCGGAGTTCCAGGAGGACGCGTTCCACGCGGCGGTCCTCGTCCGAGAGGATCTCGCGGCCGGCGCCCGGAGAGCGTCCGTCGGCGAGCGCCGCCGCGTACGCGCCGGGGTGTTTCACGTTCCACCAGCGCACGCCGCCCACGTGCGAGTGCGCCCCCGGTCCGGCGCCCCACCAGTCGGCGCCGCGCCAGTACAGCTCGTTGTGCAGGCAGCGACCCGCCTCGGAGGTGGCCCAGTTGGAGACCTCGTACCACTCGAAGCCCGCCCGGCTCAGCGTCTCCTCGGCGATCAGGTACCGGTCGGCGTGCACGTCGTCGTCGGTCATCGGGA
The DNA here is from genome assembly GCF_964272715.1 of Streptomyces sp. SudanB182_2057. Lineage (NCBI taxonomy): Bacteria > Bacillati > Actinomycetota > Actinomycetes > Kitasatosporales > Streptomycetaceae > Streptomyces > Streptomyces sp. SudanB182_2057. The sequence continues at coordinate 5,544,946 of NZ_OZ186798.1, read as the reverse complement.
CCTCGCCCCGGCGGATCCGGCGGGCCAGCTGGGTGCCCTCCTCCACGATGAGCGCGTAGGCGCTGACGTGGTCGGGCCCGGCGCCCAGGGCGGCCTCCAGGGAGGCCCGCCAGTCGTCGTCGCTCTCCCCCGGCGTGCCGTAGATCAGGTCCAGGTTCACGTGCTCGAAGCCCGCCGCCCGGGCCTCCGCCACGCACGCCTCGGGCCGGCCGGGGGTGTGGGTGCGGTCCAGGACCTTCAGCACGTGCCGCCGGGCGCTCTGCATGCCGAAGGAGATCCGGTTGAAGCCGCCCTCGCGGAGGGTGGCCAGGTAGGCGGGGTCGACGGACTCCGGGTTCGCCTCCGTGGTGATCTCCGCGTCCGGCGCGAGACCGAACTCCTCGCGGATCGTCCCCAGCATCCGTACCAGGTCCTCGGCGGCCAGCAGCGTCGGCGTACCGCCCCCGACGAACACCGTACGGACCTCGCGGGGGTCGTCGCCCAGCACCTTCCGCGCGAGCCGGATCTCCTGGGCGAGGGTGTCGGCGTAGTTGTCCCGGGAGGCGAGCACTCCGCCGGTGCCGCGCAGCTCGGTCGCGGTGTAGGTGTTGAAGTCGCAGTACCCGCAGCGGGTCGCGCAGTACGGGACGTGCAGATAGAAACCGAGCGGGCGGGCGGCGGCCCCGGCGAGCGCGGAGCCGGGCAGCGCGCCGTCGGCGGGGACGGGCTCGCCGTCGGGGAGTGCGGAAGGCATGCCTTCCATTGTCCAGCACCGCGGGCGTTGCCCCGCCGGCCGCGGACCGGGGGCGTCACTCGGCCTGGAGCACCAGCAGCGCCAGGTCGTCCCCGGGCAGGTCGGCGCCGAAGTCGTGGACCAGGCGGCGGATGCGCTCCGCGATCAGCTCGGCGCCGAGCCCGGCGCAGCCGGACAGGGCGTGGGCGAGGCCGTCGCCGTCGTCGAACTGGCGGCTGCCGGAGCGCCGCTCGGTCACCCCGTCGGTGACGCACAGCAGGCTGTCACCGGACCGCAGCTCCACGGTCTCGCTGGTGTACGTCTCGTCCTCCACCACACCGAGCAGGGTCTGCGGGCGGGCGACAGTGCGTACGGTGCCGTCCGGGGCGAGGACCAGCGGCAGCGGGTGACCGGCGGAGGCGAGGGTGCAGCGGACCCCGTCGGCGTGCGGGGTCAGTTCGCCGTAGAGGAGGGAGAGGAAGCGCGTCTGCGGGCCGTCCCCGAGGCCCGGCGGCCGGCCGCCGGCGGCGACCAGGGCGCGGGCCGCGGCGTCGGCCGCCTCGGTGGCGTCGTCCAGCAGCAGTTGGTTGAGGCGGTCCAGGACGTCCGCGACGCCGTACCCCTCGCGGGCGAGCAGCCGCAGCCAGGGGCGGGCGAGGCCGATCACCACGGCCGCCTCCGGGCCCTTGCCCTGGACGTCGCCGACGGCGAAGCACCAGCGTCCGTCGCCCGCCGGGAACAGGTCGTAGAAGTCGCCGCTGGGGCCGCCCTGGTCGCAGGGTTCGTAGACGAGCGCGCTGCGCACGCCGGGGATCTCGGCGACCGCGCCGGGCAGCAGACCGCGCTGGAGCACGGCGCTGATGGTGGCCTGGCGGGCGTACTGGCGGGCCGCGCCGATGGCCAGGGCGACCCGTCGGCTCAGGTCCTCCACCAGGCCGGTGATCTCGTCGGGGAAGCCGGCCGGTCCGCACCGGCCGATGACCAGCGTGCCGAGCGGCCGGCCGCCCGCGACCAGCCGGTAGGCCAGCGCCGTGCCGTCGGTGCCGTGCGGGCCGAGCGCGTGGCCGGGCCAGGGGTAGGCCGCGGGACCGGAGCGCGTTCCGTCCGGCGGGCGCGGCGGCTCCTTCTCCAGCGCGGCGCGCAGTTCCTCCATGCGGGCCTCGCTGGCGTGCCAGACCCGGGCGGGGCCGTCGCGGGCGCCGCCGCGGACGGTCGCCTCGTCCTCCAGCCAGACCGCGCACCAGTCGGCGAGCCGGGGCACGATCAGCTGGCCGGTGAGCGCGGCGACCAGGTTCTCGTCGAGCTGCCCGGCGAGCAGGTCGGATGCCTCGGCGAGGAAGGACAGGGCGCCCCGGCCGAGCCAGTCCCGGTCGCCGTCGGCGCGGTGCGGCTGCGGGGCGAGGTCCTCGGCGACCTCCAGGGCGGGCCCGGGGGCGGGACCGTCCGGGGCGTCGCTGCCGCCCGGGGGCAGCCGGGCCCAGACACTCTTGGCGCCGGCGCGGTAGGTGACGCCCCAGGATTCGGCGAGCGTGGCGACGAGCCGCAGCCCGCGCCCGTACTCGGGGGTGTCGTACGGCGCCTCGCAGCCGGCGTCCCGTGGGGCGCGGGAGGGGTGCCGGTCGCACACCTCGATCACGAACGCGCCGGTCTCCTCCAGCCGCCACTCGACGTGCACGTCGGTGCCGGCGTGTACGACGGCGTTGGTGACCAGTTCGCTGACGACCGCCATCGCGTCGTCGGCGAGCCGCGCCGGGACGCCGGGCGCCTCGGCCAGCGCGGCCCGCACCAGGGCGCGGGCCGACCCCGGGGCGAGGGGGCTGCCGGGCAGCGTGGCCCGCCCCCGCGCCGCGTCTGGCTGAGACTCGCTCTCCCGCTGTGCGGGTATGGCCGCCATGTCCATGCGGCCAGGGTGACAGACCGGACCCGCCTATAAGCGCCGAGTCACGGAACTGACCGGAAGACGGAACCTTTCGAGCGCCGGTGAGCGTTGTATTCGAGCGTCGGTGAGCGTGAGGGGCGTGGAGGCGCGTCGCCGTGCGGCCGCGCCGCGTGGCGCGAAAGCGTGGCCGGCCCGCGGGCGCCCCGGGCGTCTACGCCTCTCTGGTGCCGGCGTACATCTCGTCGATCAGATCCTTGTACGTCCGCTCGACCACCGGCCGCTTCAGCTTCAGGCTCGGCGTGATCTCGCCGTGTTCCACGTCGAGGTCGCGCGTCAGCAGCCGGAACTTCTTGATGGTCTGCCAGCGCTGGAGCCCGGCGTTGAGCTGCTGCACGTACCCGTCGATCATCTCCACCGTCCGCGGCGCGGCGACGACCTCGGCGTACGACCTGCCCTCCAGGCCGTTCTCCTTCGCCCACTGGAGGATCGCGGGCTCGTCCAGGGCGATCAGGGCGGTGCAGTAGTTACGGTCGGCGCCGTGCACGAGGATGTTGGACACGTACGGGCACACCGCCTTGAACTGGCCCTCGATCTCGGCCGGCGCGACGTACTTGCCGCCGGAGGTCTTGATGAGGTCCTTCTTGCGGTCGGTGATGCGCAGATAGCCGTCGGGCGACAGCTCGCCGATGTCGCCGGTGTGGAACCAGCCGTCGGACTCCAGTACCTCGGCGGTCTTCTCGGGCTGCTGGTGGTAGCCCTGCATGATGCCGGGGCCGCGCAGCAGGATCTCGCCGTCGTCGGCGATGCGGACCTCGGTGCCGGGCAGCGGCTTGCCGACCGTGCCGGTGCGATAGGCCTCGCCGGGGTTGACGAAGGAGGCGGCGGAGGTCTCGGTGAGGCCGTAGCCCTCCAGGATGTGGATGCCGGCCCCGGCGAAGAAGTAGCCGATCTCGGGCGCGAGCGCGGAGGCGCCGGAGACGCAGGCGCGCAGCCGGCCGCCGAAGGCCTCGCGGAGCTTGGCGTAGACGAGGGTGTCGGCCACCTTGTGCTTCGCGGCGAGCCCGAACGGCGCCGAGGCGACGCCGGTGCGGCGGAAGTTGTCCTGGGTGACCTTGGCGTACTCGCGGGCGACCTCGGCCGCCCACTGGAAGACCTTGTACTTGGCCGCGCCGCCCTCGCGGGCCTTGGCCGCCACGCCGTTGTACACCTTCTCGAAGATGCGCGGCACGGCCGCCATGTACGTCGGCCGCACCACCGGCAGATTCTCGATGATCTTGTCCACGCGGCCGTCGACCGCGGTGACGTGCCCGACCTCGATCTGGCCGGAGGTGAGCACCTTGCCGAAGACGTGCGCGAGCGGCAGCCACAGGTACTGGACGTCGTCGATGGTGACCAGGCCGGTCGCGGCGATCGCCTTGGCCATGTACGACCAGTTGTCGTGCGGCAGGCGCACGCCCTTGGGGCGGCCGGTGGTGCCGGAGGTGTAGATCAGGGTGGCGAGCTGCTCCCTGGTGATCGCGCCGACCCGCTCCTTGATCAGCTGCGGGTGCTGCTCCAGGTAGGCGGCGCCGCGCTCCTCCAGCTCGGCGAGGGTGATCACCCAGTCGCCGGTCTCCACGCCGGCCGGGTCGATCACCACGACCTTGGCGAGCGCGGGCAGCTCCGGGCGCTTCGCCACGGCCTTGGCCAGCTGTGCCGCGTCCTCGGCGACCAGGACGCGGCTCTCGGAGTCGGCGAGGATGAACGCGGACTCGTCGGCGTTGGTCTGCGGGTAGACGGTCGTGGTGGCACCGCCGGCGCACATGATGCCGAGGTCGGTGAGGATCCACTCGACCCGGGTGGAGGAGGCGAGCGCCACCCGCTGCTCGGGCTCGATGCCCAGCTCGATGAGCCCGGCCGCGATCGCGTACACCCGCTCGGCCGCCTGCGCCCAGCTGAGCGACTCCCAGTCGTCGGGGCCCTCGCCCGCGGCCGGCGGAACGGGGTAGCGGTAGGCCTCGGCGTCCGGTGTCGCCGCCACGCGCTCCAGGAAGAGGGCCGCCACGGACGGCGGACGGTTCTCGATCAGGGTCTGTGTGTCGCTCACGACATCCTCCGGGGGCCCGCGACGGTGCGGCTGGCTCGGTGCGGCTGGGTTGACTCACGGTGGGGTTGGCGGACTGTTGTTTAACTCGCGAGTAACTAACGAGCAGGGATCAGGGTAAGGGGCGTCCGCCCGCCGCGTAAGGGGCATCGGCCCGACACTTTCCGACACGGAGTAACGCCCGCCACGCACGGGGGCCCGCCGCGCTTTCGCACGACGGGCCCCCACATGCCCGCTTTGCGGACGCAACCGGCCACAGCCTCCGGTTACTTCTTGCCCTTGGCCGACCCCGCGCTGTCATCGCTGGACAGGACGGCGATGAAGGCCTCCTGCGGAACCTCCACGGAACCCACCATCTTCATCCGCTTCTTGCCTTCCTTCTGCTTCTCCAGCAGCTTCCGCTTACGGGAGATGTCACCGCCGTAGCACTTGGCGAGGACGTCCTTGCGGATGGCGCGGATGGTCTCGCGGGCGATGACCCGGGAGCCGATGGCGGCCTGCACCGGCACCTCGAAGTTCTGCCGCGGGATCAGCTCCTTGAGCTTGGCGACGAGCCGCACGCCGTACGCGTACGCCTGGTCCTTGTGGGTGATCGCCGAGAAGGCGTCCACCTTGTCGCCGTGCAGCAGGATGTCGACCTTGACCAGGGAGCTGCTCTGCTCGCCCGTGGGCTCGTAGTCCAGGGAGGCGTAGCCCCGGGTCTTCGACTTCAGCTGGTCGAAGAAGTCGAAGACGATCTCCGCGAGCGGCAGGGTGTAGCGGATCTCGACACGGTCCTCGGAGAGGTAGTCCATGCCCAGCAGCGTGCCGCGCCGGGTCTGGCACAGCTCCATGATCGCGCCGATGAACTCGGTCGGCGCGAGGATCGTCGCCCGCACGACCGGCTCGTACACCTCGTCGATCTTGCCCTCGGGGAACTCGCTCGGGTTGGTGACGGTGACCTCGCTGCCGTCCTCCAGGATCACGCGGTAGACCACGTTGGGGGCGGTGGCGATCAGGTCGAGCCCGAACTCGCGCTCCAGCCGCTCCCGGATCACGTCCAGGTGCAGAAGGCCGAGGAAGCCGACGCGGAAACCGAAGCCGAGGGCGGCGGAGGTCTCCGGCTCGTAGACCAGCGCGGCGTCGTTGAGCTGGAGCTTGTCCAGGGCCTCGCGCAGCTCCGGGTAGTCGGAGCCGTCCAGCGGGTACAGACCGGAGAAGACCATCGGCTTCGGGTCCTTGTAACCGCCGAGCGCCTCGGTGGCGCCCTTGTGCTGGCTGGTGACCGTGTCACCGACCTTGGACTGCCGGACGTCCTTCACGCCGGTGATGAGGTACCCCACCTCACCGACGCCGAGGCCGTCGGCCGGCAGCATCTCCGGCGAGTTGACACCGATCTCCAGCAGCTCGTGCGTGGCGCCGGTCGACATCATCTTGATGCGCTCGCGCCTGTTGAGCTGGCCGTCGATGACACGGACGTACGTCACGACACCGCGGTAGGAGTCGTAGACCGAGTCGAAGATCATCGCGCGGGCGGGCGCGTCGGCGACACCGACCGGCGCCGGGATCTCCTTGACGACCTTGTTCAGCAGCGCGTCCACACCGAGACCGGTCTTCGCCGAGACCTTGAGCACGTCGTCCGGTTCGCAGCCGACCAGGTTCGCCAGCTCCTCGGCGAACTTCTCCGGCTGCGCGGCCGGGAGGTCGATCTTGTTCAGCACCGGGATGATCGTGAGGTCGTTCTCCATCGCCAGGTACAGGTTGGCGAGGGTCTGCGCCTCGATGCCCTGGGCGGCGTCGACCAGGAGGATGGTCCCCTCGCAGGCGGCGAGCGACCGCGAGACCTCGTAGGTGAAGTCGACGTGCCCCGGGGTGTCGATCATGTTGAGGATGTGGGTCGTGCCCTGGTCGGGGCCCTCGGTCGGGGCCCAGGGCAGACGCACCGCCTGGGACTTGATCGTGATGCCGCGCTCGCGCTCGATGTCCATCCGGTCGAGGTACTGAGCACGCATCTGCCGCTGCTCGACCACACCGGTCAGCTGGAGCATCCGGTCGGCGAGCGTGGACTTGCCGTGGTCGATGTGCGCGATGATGCAGAAGTTGCGGATCAGAGCCGGGTCGGTACGGCTCGGCTCGGGCACATGGTTAGGGGTCGCGGGCACGCAGGGTCCTGTCTCTTGAGGCGCCTTATGCCTCGGGTCGGATCGTTACGTAGTCTCCATGGTCCCACGGGGAGGGACCTGGAGCCGTTTTGGGCTGCCCGGAGGGCCACTGGTACTGTAGATGGCTGTGCCTCATGCCCTCTCAGCGCGAGGCGCGACAGAAAAGTTTGGATCACCGGCACGGGACCCGAGCGGCCCCGCGCCTGAACCTGAAAAGGCTCCTTCGTGGCGAACATCAAGTCCCAGATCAAGCGGATCAAGACCAACGAGAAGGCCCGGCTGCGCAACAAGGCCGTCAAGTCCTCTCTGAAGACCGCGATCCGCAAGGCCCGTGAGGCCGCTGCCGCGGGTGACGTCGAGAAGGCCACCGAGCTGCAGCGCGCTGCCGCTCGTGCGCTCGACAAGGCCGTCTCCAAGGGCGTCATCCACAAGAACCAGGCCGCCAACAAGAAGTCGGCGCTTGCTTCCAAGGTCACCTCCCTCAAGGGCTGAACCTCCTTTCTGATCTGACCGCCGGAAGGACCCAGAGCGGGCCCTCTCTCATCCGCTCCCGACCGGCCCCCCGGACCCACGCGCGGCCTGCGTTCGCCACGCGGGCGTGGATCCACAAGCTTGATCCGACGGCCCCGGCGCCTTCGCCTTTCCCCAAGGCGGGCACCGGGGTCTTTGGCATGCCGGGGGCCTTTGGCGTGCCGGGGGCCTTGGCGGGCCTGGGGAGCCTTTGGCGCGCTTGGGGTGGGGGCTGGGTGGGGGCGCGGCGGCGCGAAAGCGGTGCCGGTTGTCGGTGCCCGTAGGCGCCGGTTGTGCGGTGCTCGTGCGCGCCGGTTGTCGGGGCGGCCCGTGTTTCGGTGGGTGAGGGGAGCCACCCCGACCGGTGGCTCCGGGGAATCCCGGCTTGTCCGCGGCCCTGGGGCGTCCGGTCAGGCCCGGCCTCTGGAGCGGGCGGCTCGGGCGATCACCACGACCGCCTTCTCCAGGGCGTACTCGGGGTCGTCGCCGCCGCCCTTCACGCCCGCGTCCGCCTCCGCGACCGCTCTGAGTGCCACCGCTACCCCGTCCGGCGTCCAGCCCCGCATCTGCTGGCGCACCCGGTCGATCTTCCACGGCGGCATGCCCAGCTCACGCGCCAGATCGGCCGGCCGGCCGCCCCGGGCCGAGGACAGCTTGCCGATCGCCCGCACGCCCTGTGCCAGCGCGCTGGTGATCATCACCGGCGCCACGCCTGTCGCCAGCGACCATCTCAGGGCCTCCAGCGCCTCCGCCGTACGCCCCTCCACGGCCCGGTCGGCGACCGTGAAGCTGGATGCCTCGGCGCGCCCCGTGTAGTACCGCCCGACGATCGCCTCGTCGATCGTCCCTTCCACGTCGGCGACCAACTGCGAGACCGCCGAGGCCAGCTCCCGCAGATCGCTCCCGATGGCGTCGCAGAGCGCCTGGCAGGCCTCGGGGGTGGCCGACCGCCCGAGGGAGCGGAACTCGCCCCGCACGAAGGCCAGCCGGTCCGCCGGCTTGGTCATCTTCGGGCAGGCCACCTCCCGCGCGCCCGCCTTGCGCGCCGCGTCCAGCAGCCCCTTTCCCTTGGCGCCGCCGGCGTGCAGCAGCACCAGCGTGATCTCCTCGGCGGGCGAACCGAGATACGCCTTCACGTCCTTGACCGTGTCGGCGGACAGGTCCTGCGCGTTGCGTACGACCACGACCTTGCGCTCCGCGAAGAGCGACGGGCTGGTCAGCTCGGCGAGTGTGCCGGGCTGCAGCTGGTCCGGGGTCAGGTCACGTACGTCCGTGTCGGCGTCGGCGGCCTTGGCGGCGGCCACCACCTCCCGCACGGCACGGTCGAGCAGGAGGTCCTCCTGGCCCACGGCAACGGTCACCGGGGCGAGAGGGTCGTCATTCGCAGTCTTCCTGGCCATCGCCTACAGCATCCCACGCGGCACTGACAGCCAACCGGCTCCGCCACCCTGACCGGTCCCGGAGCGGGCCCTGAGGGCGGCTCGGGGTCACGGTTCCTCGCGCCAGCCGTCCCACTCCCCCGCGAACGCGTCCAGCTCGGCGGGGTCGAGCCGCGCGGCCTCGTCCCGCAGGACCACCAGCCACTGGGCGTCCTCGGCGTCGTCCTCACCGGCGAGCGCGTCCCGGAGGAGCCGGGGCTCCTCGTCGATCCCGAACCGCTCCCCGAGCGCCTCGGCCGCTTCCTCGGCGGCGTCGCGGTCGGGCAGCACCAGCACGTGTCTCACATCGCTCACGGAGCCATTCTCCGGCACCCGGCGCGGACCTCCGGCCCGGGTCGGTCGGCCTCTGCCCCAGGTCGGCCGGGGGCAGCCGGTACGCGCGGCCTGTGCCTCGGGTACCCGCCTTCCCTGCGGGTGGGCTTTCGCCCTGACCGGTGTGACAGGGCCCGGAGCGCACCCCTGCTGCCAAGGACGCGTCCGCGCCGTCGCCCTACGGCCCGGGCCCCGCGCCCCGTGTCCCGCCCTGGAGGGCCACCCGCCGGCTTGGGCGCGGACGCGGAGTGATCGCGCGGGTCAGCTCTTCGGCACGATCTGCACGTCGAGGTCGACGCGGATGCTCGGTCCGACCGCCGCGATGCCCCGGGCCAGCATCGACTGCCAGCTGATCGTGAAGTCGTCCCGGTGCAGTTCGGTGGTGGCCCGGCAGGCCGACCGCGTCTCGCCCTCCACGCCGTTGCCGAGCCCGAGGTAATCGGTGTCGAGCGTGACCGTCCGGGTCACCCCGTGCAACGACAGCGCCCCGGTGACCGTCCACCGGTTGCCGCCCTTGTGCACGAACCGGTCGCTGTAGAACTCCAGCGTCGGGAACCGCTGTACGTCCAGGAAGTCCGCCGACCGCAAGTGATCGTCGCGCATCCGGATCCCCGTGTCGATGGAGGACGCGTCGATCACCACGTGCATCGCCGACTGCTCGATCCGCTCGGCGATCCGCACCACCCCGGCGAAGGAGTTGAACCGCCCGTGGATCCGGGCCAGTCCGATGTGCCGTGCGGTGAAGGCGATCGAGGAGTGCGCGGGGTCTATGTCCCAGTCGCCCGGCGCCGGCGGTTCCGGCGGCTGGGCCACCTGAAGCGTCACATCGCCCAGCGAGGCGAGGGAGTTCTCCCCGACCAGCGCGGTGGCCCGGTACGGCGCGTAGCCCTCGGCCCCCACCGCGAGCCGGTACTCCCCCGGCGGCACCATGGCCAGGAACAGGCCGTAGGGGTCCGTACCCCCGGTCACCACCCGGCGGCCCATGGCGTCGGTGACCGTCAACTCCGCGCCCGCCACGGGCTCGTTGACCGGGTCGACCACCCGGCAGCTGAGCACTCCCGCATGCGGCGGTGTCCGGACCCCCGCCAGGGGATTCGACCGTTGCACGCGGTGTCTCCGGTTACCCAACAAGCGACCGAACATCCACGACACCCCTGTACCCCTCGACATGATCGATTGCCGAAGGTTCATTCGATCACCGATGCGGCTTTCGAGGCAACACAGACCCACATCACAGGAATCCACTGCATGCGCCGGGACTGATCCGAATTAGTCGCTCAGGTCAAGATTTCACACAGCCGCCACACAACTCGTCCCCTGTGACACCGGGTCAGCGGGCACTCGTCACGCGCAGCTCCCCTCCCCTCCCTCCGGTTCCGGTCAGCGCGAGCGCCCCGTCCCGGTCGGTGCGCAGGACCGTCGCCCCGCCGCTCCGCAGCGCGGCCACGGTGGACGGGGCCGGATGACCGTAGGGGTTGTCGGCCCCGGCGGAGACGAGTGCCACCCGGGGTGCGGCGAGGCGCAACAGCCGGGGATCCTGGTAGGCCGATCCGTGGTGGGCCACCTTCAGGGCGTCCACCCCGGCCAGGCCGGCCGCCGCCGGGGACCGCAGGAGCGCCTGCTGGGCCGGGGGTTCGAGGTCCCCGAGCAGCAGCAGTCGCAGTCCGCCCGTATGTACGAGCAGCGTGACGCTGGCGTCATTCGGCCCTTCCGGCCGGAAGGCAGGGCCGGGTGCGGGAGCCGGGCCGGGGGCGGGGGCGGGGTTCGGTGCGGGGGCGGAACCCGGTGCGGGGGCGGGTGTTCGCATTCCGAAGGGCGGCCCGGCTCCCTGGGGCGGGGGCCACAGGACCCGCCAGGTGAGCGGTCCGACGCGCCGTTCCTCTCCCGCGACGGCCGTCACGACCGGGATGTGCCGCTCGGCCGCCTCCCTGCGGACGAACCGCGCCTGGTCCGCCGGTTCCGCGAGCCCGGTGGTCTCGATCGCGGCCACCGAGCGGCCCCGCAGGACACCGGGCAGGCCCGCCACGTGGTCGGCGTGGAAGTGGGTCAGGATCACAAGGGGGACGCGGGTGATGCCCAGCCGCCGCAGACAGTCGTCGACCAGCGCGGGATCCGGTCCGGCGTCCACGACCACCCCGGTTCCCTCGCCCGCCGCCAGCACCGTCGCGTCGCCCTGCCCGACGTCGCACATCGCGAATCTCCAGCCGGGCGGCGGCCAGCCCGTGATCACCCGGGTGAGCGGCGCCGGCCGGGCCACGACCAGCACGAGCAGCACGCCGAGCAGTCCGCACCACACGGGGTGCCGCAGCAGTCTCCGGCCGACCGCCACGACGGCCACGGTGACCGCCGCGAGCGCCAGCGCACCCGGCCAGCTCCCCGGCCAGTCCACACCCGCGCCGGGCAGCGCCGCCCCGGCCCGGGCGACTCCGGCGATCCACCCGGCAGGCCAACTCGCGCACCAGGCCAGCGCCTTCGCCACCGGCATCAGCACGGGCGCCGTCGCGAGTGCCGTGAATCCCAGCACGGTGGCCGGTGCGACCGCCACCTCGGCCAGCAGATTGCACGGCACCGCCACCAGGCTCACCCGGGCCGACAGCACCGCCACGACCGGCGCGCACACGGCCTGGGCCGCGGCGGCCGCCGCCAGCGCCTCGGCGAGCCTCGGGGGCACCCGGCGCCGCCGCAACGCCTCGCTCCAGCCCGGTGCCAGCACCAGCAGCGCGCCGGTGGCCAGCACCGACAGCAGGAAGCCGTAACCGCGCGCCAGCCACGGGTCGTACAGCACCAGCAGCAGGACGGCCGTGGCCAGCGCCGGGATCAGCGATCTGCGGCGCCCGGTGGCCAGGGCGAGCAGCGCGACGGCGCCGCAGACCGCGGCCCGCAGGACGCTGGGGTCGGGCCGGCAGACGACCACGAAGCCCAGTGTCAGCGCTCCCGCGAGCACGGCCGTCATCCTCAGGGAGAGGCCCAGGCGTGGGGCCAGGCCCCTGCGTTCGGCCCGTTGGGCCAGGCCCGGCGGACCGATGAGCAACGCGAGCAGGACGGTGAGGTTGCTGCCGGAGACGGCGAGGATGTGTGCCAGGTCCGTCTCGTCGAAAGCGTGGTCCAGCTCGGGCGTGATCCGCGAGGTGTCCCCGACGACCAGTCCGGGAAGCAGCGCCCGCGCGTCCCCCGGCAGGTCCTCGGTCGCCTCCCGCAGGCCCGCCCTGAGCCGGCCCGCGAGCCGTTGCGGTCCGTTCGGCTCCGCCACGATCCGGGGTACCGGCCGTCCGCGCACCCGCAGCACGGCCGCTGTCCGGTCGCCGCCCGTGAGCGCGGGCGCCAGTCGGCCGTCGACCCGGAGCCGCGTGGACGGCAGCAGCCCGAGCCAGGCGGCTCGCCCGCCCGGCCTGTTCCGGTCGACTCCGTTCGGCGGCCCGGGACTTCGGCTCCTCCCGGCGCTTCCCTCCGGTGCCGGGACATCCGCGTCGACGATCAGCAGCACGGGCGTCCGCACCCGCGTCCGCCGTCCGTCGGCCGCCTCCACGCTCCGCACCTCGGCCCGCGCCAGTACCGCCGTCGGTGCCAGATGGTCGCCGCGCACCCGTGGTGCGCTCAGCCAGGGATCGCCGCTCAGCTCGACCTCTGCGGTGACGGTCGTGAACCGCCGGGCCAGCTCGGGCACCGGCCCGCGCCGCACGTCGGCCCCGTGCAGTCCGGCGGAGACGGCCGCCGCGGCGGCACAGAGCAGCACGGCGGCGCCGGTGGCCCGCGCCCAGTGGAACCGGCCCCGCACCCACCCAGCCACCCCGGCCCGTCCGGCCTGCCCTGCCCGTCCGGTGGATTCGGGGCGTCCAACTTGCCCGGTCCGCCCGGACCACCTCGTCCGCCCTGCCCGCCTTGCCTGCCCTGTCCGCTCGGCCCGGTCCGATCGCCGTACCGACAGCAGCAGGACACCGCCGAGCAGGCAGCAGACGACGGTCCCGGCGGTCCAGGCCGCCGGGGCGTCCAGGGTCAGGGCCGCCGTGCCCCAGGCCGCGAGCGCGGGTGGCACCAGGCGCAGGTCCAGGGGGCCGTCCCGACTGGTCCGCGCGGCTCCGCTCGCCTCGTACCCGGCGCCCGGGCCGACCACGTCGGGCGCGCGGTTCATGGCCGTACCAGGTCGCGCAGATCGGTGAACCGGCTGTCGCCGATGCCGTTGACCTCGCGCAGTTCGTCCACGGAGCGGAAACCGCCGTGCTGGGTGCGGTAGTCGATGATGTGCCGGGCCAGTACCGGGCCTACTCCGGGCAGAGTGTCGAGCTGATCCGCGGTGGCGGTGTTGAGGGAGACCGGCGCGACCGGGCCCGGGCCGGCGGCACCGGAGAGCTGCCCGGGCGCCGAGCCGGCTGGAGCGGCGGCTCCTGCGGGGACGCCGACGAGGACCTGCTCGCCGTCGACCAGGAAACGGGCCCGGTTGAGCCCCTCCGTGCTCACCCCCGGCCGGACCCCGCCCGCCGCTCGCAACGCGTCGGCCACCCGGGCACCTGACGGCAGCCGCAGGATTCCCGGTTTGCGGACCTTGCCGCCGACGTCCACGACGATCTCGGCGGCGGGTGTCGCCGAGGCGGACCCGACCGCGGCGGCCGCGGTCTCCTCCTGTTTCTTGGTCAACGGCTCCTGCGCGCGGACCACTTGCGGGGCGCTCACGGACTGGGTCCGGCCCGACCAGAAGTGCTGCCCGGCGAGGACGGCCGCGGCCACGAGCACCACGGCCAGCGCCACGACCGCTCGCCGTTCCACCCCGTACCGCACCTGGAGCCATACCGGCATCCGCTCCCGCAGGGCCAGCCCGGCGCGCTCCCGCCAGCCCGGAGCCGCGGACACCTCCGCCTCGCCCGGTCCCTCCGGTTCCGGCGACTGGGCACCACCGGCCTGTCCGCCCTTCATGGAGACGGCGGATGGCGGGGGCGATGGGGTTGATGGGGCCAGGTCGGCCGACGAGCGCGGCGGAACCGTGCCCCGATCCGCCACAGTCGTGGTGCCTGCCCTCGCCGGCACCGTCGGCCGTACGGACCCCCGCCCCGTCGGCCGCACCGGCCCCGGCACCGTCCCCTCCACCGCCGATGCCGACGCACCCGCCGAGCCGCCCGGATCGGGCGGCGCGTTCCCGGACTCCCGCCACTGGACCGCCCGTTCACCGAAGAGGAGTTCCGCGCGGCGGCGCAGTTCCTCCGCCGGCGCGGGCGGCCGACGGCGGCTGTGACGGTGTTCGGCGCGTCGGGGCTCGGTGGATCGCGGGTCGGTGGATCGCGGCTCGGTAGCGCCGTGGTGTTCGGCAGGGCGGGGCCCGGTGGCGCGGTGGCGCGGTGACCGGTGTCCGATGGCGCGGCGGTGCCGGACGCGGCCGTCGGAAGCCGGGCCACGGCCGGGGCCGCTGGTCGGGGTCGCGATGCGGGAGCGGGATCGAAGTGCCATGCGACGAGGATGGAGCACTTCGCCACATCGCGATGATCTTGGTGAATTCCCGTGCGTTACCGACCGGTTGTGGATAACTCCGCCACCCACACGAGTGAAACCGACGGGCCGACGGCCTCGCCCCGACCTCAGCGAGGCGAGACGACAGCCCCCAGCAGACCAGGCCCGGTATGCGCCCCGATCACCGCTCCGACCTCGCTGACATGCAGGTCGGCCAGGCCCGGGACGCGCGCCCGCAGCCGGTCGGCGAGTGCGGCGGCACCGTCGGCGGCGGCGAGATGGTGAACGGCGATGTCGACCTCCGCGTTGCCCGCCCGCTCCACGGTGAGCTCCTCCAAGCGCGCGATCGCCTTGGACGCCGTACGCACCTTTTCGAGCGGCTCGATACGGCCGTCCTCCAGCTGGAGCAGGGGTTTGACGGCGAGCGCGGAGCCCAGCAGTTTCCGCGCGGCGCCGATGCGGCCGCCTCGGCGCAGATAGTCGAGGGTGTCGACGTAGAACACGGCGGAGGTGCCCGCGGCCCGTTTCTCGGCGGCCGTGACGGCCTCGTCCACCGTGCCACCGGCCTCCGCGGTCTCGGCCGCGGTGAGCGCGCAGAAGCCGAGCGCCATCGCGATCACTCCGGTATCCACCACGCGCACGGGCACCGGTGCCTCGCGCGCCGCGAGGACCGCCGCGTCGTAGGTCCCGGACAGCTCGGCGGACAGGTGCAGGGAGACGATGCCGCTCGCGCCGGACTCGGCGAGTCTGCGGTAGGTCTCGGCGAACACCTGGGGGCTGGGGCGGGAGGTGGTCACGGAACGGCGTTTCTGCAGCGCCTGGGCGAGGGAGCGGGTGGAGATCTCGGTGCCCTCTTCGAGCGCCCGGTCGCCGAGGACCACGGTCAGCGGGACCGTGGTGATGCCGTGACGCTCCATCGCCCGGGGCGGCAGGTAGGCCGTTGAATCGGTGACGATCGCGACATGGCGGGACATGAGCTGGAGGTTACCTGGCGTAGTGCTCGCTCGGCAGCCCGGCCCCTGACGTGTGCCCGGGGAGCGGTCCGCTCATGTGGTGCTCTCGGGGCGGGGCTTCTTCTGCCACGGGACGGTGGGGCGCCAGGACGCCCCGGTGATCGCGTCGGGAGCGGGCCGCGCGGTGGCGCGGGCGCCGGCCGCGTCGGAGCGCGCCTGTCCCGTGGCAGGGCCGTCGGCGGGGGTGGCGGGGGCGTCGGACCAGTGCGAGGACGCCTGGCCGGGTTCGGCGCTCGTCCAGTGGCGCAGGGCGCCGGCCTCGATGTCGATCTGGGCGCTGAGGTGGTCCAGATCGTCGTCGGAGAAGCGGCGGGCCCGGTCGCGGACGGCCCAGCGCAGGGAGTCGGCGGACTGGGTGACGCGCTCGGTGCGCGCGCGCAGTTCGGGCAGGCGCGCGGCGAGCGTGGCCCGGTCGGGCTCGGTCTCCAGGCGCTTGAGGTCGGCGTCCAGGTCGTGGCCGTGGACGCTGAGGCGCTCGAAGAGGCCGAGGGACTCCTTCAGCGACTCGTCCTCGGCCACGCCCGCGTGCAGCGCGTCCTGTGTGGCGCGCATGGAGGTGCGCAGGGCGAGCCGCAGCCGGGCGATCTCACCGGCCGGCCCGGGCTGGGCGACAGACTTGGCGCGCAGGGTGTGGTCCTCGACCGTGCGCCGGGCCTGCGCGATGGTCCGGTCCACACCTCGCTTGGTGGCGCGGACGGCCTTGACCGTGGCGTAGGCGCCCATACCTACGAAGATCAGGAAGAGCAGGGCGAACACGATGAGCACTACGTCCATGGCGCTCCTCCTCCGGTCGGTGCGGTACGGCCCGCTGCGCCTCTCCACGGTAAACGCAGCGGGCAGGCCCGGAGTTCCGTCCGAACCCCGAACCTGCCCGTAGGGGACTACCCCGAGCCGGCGGAGACACCCGTTTTTACGGGCCGGCGTACGCCGGTTCTGCCCGTTTCTGGTCCGTTTGTACGCCGATGTTCCCGTTGTACGCCGGTGTTCCCTGTCGTACCCCGGTGTTTACGCGGGAACGATGTTGACCAGCTTCGGCGCCCGCACGATCACCTTGCGGATGCCCGCGCCGCCCAGCGCCGCGATCACCTTGTCGTCGGCCAGCGCGACCTTCTCCAGCTCCTCCTCGGAGATGGCGGGCGGCACCTCCAGCCGGGCCTTGACCTTGCCCTTGATCTGCACGACGCAGGTCACGGTCTCGTCGACGACGTAGGCCGGGTCGGCGACCGGGAAGTCCCGGTGGACGACGGAGTCGGTGTGACCCAGCTTGCGCCACAGCTCCTCGGCGATGTGCGGGGCCAGCGGGGCGACCATCAGCACCAGCGGCTCGGCCACGGACCGCGGCACCGCGCCACCGGTCTTGGTCAGGTGGTTGTTCAGCTCGGTGACCTTGGCGATGGCGGTGTTGAAGCGCAGGCCCTCCAGGTCCTGGCGCACGCCGTCGATGGCCTTGTGCAGGGCGCGCAGGGTCTCCTCGTCGGCCTCGGCGTCGGTGACGGTGACCTCGCCGGTGGTCTCGTCGACGATGTTGCGCCACAGCCGCTGCAGCAGCCGGAACTGGCCGACCACCGCGCGCGTGTCCCACGGGCGGGAGACGTCCAGCGGGCCCATGGCCATCTCGTACAGGCGCAGCGTGTCGGCGCCGTACTCGGCAGCGATCTCGTCCGGGGTCACCGCGTTCTTCAGGGACTTGCCCATCTTGCCCAGCAGCCGGCTGACCTTCTCGCCCTGGTAGTAGTACGCGCCGTCGCGCTCCTCCACCTCGGCGGCCGGCACCGCGATGCCCCGGCTGTCGCGGTAGACGTAGGCCTGGATCATGCCCTGGTTGAACAGCTTGTGGAACGGCTCCGCGGAGGAGACGTGCCCCAGGTCGTACAGGACCTTGGACCAGAAGCGCGCGTACAGCAGGTGCAGCACGGCGTGCTCGGCGCCGCCGACGTACAGGTCCACACCGCCGTGCGGCAGGCCCTCGCGCGGGCCCATCCAGTACCGCTCGATCTCCGGGTCCACCAGCTCGCGGTCGTTGTGCGGGTCCAGGTAGCGGAACTCGTACCAGCAGGAACCGGCCCAGTTGGGCATGGTGTTGGTCTCGCGGCGGTACTTCTTGGGGCCGTCGCCCAGGTCCAGGGTGACGTTGACCCATTCCTCGTTGCGCGACAGCGGGGTCTCGGGCTGGGTGTCGGAGTCGTCCGGGTCGAAGGTGCGCGGGCTGTAGTCCTCGACCTCGGGCAGCTCCAGCGGCAGCATCGACTCGGGCAGCGCGTGGGCGACGCCGTCCTCGTCGTAGACGATCGGGAAGGGCTCGCCCCAGTAGCGCTGGCGGCTGAACAGCCAGTCGCGCAGGCGGAAGTTGACGGTGCCCTCGCCGATGCCCTCGCTCGCCAGCCACTCGGTGATGCGCGCCTTGGCGTCGGCCACGCCCAGGCCGTTCAGCCTGAGGCCGTCGCTGTCGGAGTTGACGATCTTCGCGTCGTAGGAGACGAAGGCGTCGTCCCAGGTGGACGGGTCGGTGCCGCGGCCGTCGGTCGGCTCGACCACGCAGCGGATGGGCAGCTCGAAGGCGCGCGCGAAGGCGAAGTCGCGGCTGTCGTGGCCCGGGACGGCCATGATCGCGCCGGTGCCGTAGCCCATCAGGACGTAGTCGGCGATGAAGACCGGGACGCGCTCGCCGCTGACCGGGTTGGTCGCGAAGGCGCCGGTGAAGACGCCGGTCTTGTCCTTGGCCTCGGCCTGCCGCTCCACGTCGGACTTGGAGGCGGCCTGCGTGCGGTAGGCGGCGACGGCCTCGGCCGGGGTGGCGTGGCCGCCGGTCCACACCTCGTGCGTGCCCTCGGGCCACGCCTCGGGGGTGAACTTCTCGACCAGCGGGTGCTCGGGCGCCAGCACCATGTAGGTCGCGCCGAACAGGGTGTCCGGGCGGGTGGTGAAGACCGTGATGTGCTCGCCGTCGATCGGGAAGTCGATGCGGGCGCCCTCGCTGCGGCCGATCCAGTTGCGCTGCTGGAGCTTGATGGCCTCGGGCCAGTCCAGCTCCTCCAGGTCCTCCAGCAGCCGGTCGGCGTAGGCGGTGATGCGCATGTTCCACTGGCGCAGCTTGGCCTTGAAGACCGGGTAGTTGCCGCGCTCGGAACGGCCGTCGGCGGTGACCTCCTCGTTGGCCAGTACGGTGCCCAGGCCGGGGCACCAGTTGACGGGCGCGTCGGAGGCGTAGGCCAGGCGGTACTCGCCCAGGATGTCGGCGCGTTCGCGGGCGTTCAGTTCGCTCCACGCGCGCGTGGTGCCCGGAATGGCGCGTTCACCGGACTCGAACTGGGCGATCAGCTCGGAGATCGGGCGGGCCTTGCGCGCCTCCTCGTCGTACCAGGAGTTGAAGATCTGCAGGAAGATCCACTGGGTCCACTTGTAGTACTCCGGGTCGATCGTGGCGAACGACCGGCGCTTGTCGTGGCCCAGGCCCAGCCGGCGCAGCTGGGCCTTCATGTTCTCGATGTTGGCCTCGGTGGACACCCGGGGATGCGTGCCGGTCTGCACGGCGTACTGCTCGGCGGGCAGGCCGAAGGCGTCGAAGCCGAGGGTGTGCAGGACGTTGTGGCCGGTCATGCGCTGGAACCGGGCGTAGACGTCGGTGGCGATGTAGCCCAGCGGGTGGCCGACGTGCAGGCCGGCGCCCGAGGGGTAAGGGAACATGTCCATGATGAACTTCTTGGGCCTGGCGGCCAGCCCGGGGTCGCCCGCCAGGTCGCCCGTGGGGTTCGGCGCCGCGTAGGTGCCGTCGGCGTCCCAGAAGTCCTGCCAGCGTGCCTCGATCTCGGCTGCCATGGCGGCCGTGTAGCGGTGCGGCGCGGCCTCCGCCGACGCGGCGGTGGCAGCGGGGTTCGTCTCGCTCATGATCCTCAAAGCTCCATCGATCGTCTCTGCCTGCGGAAAAGAAAAAACCCCTCACACAGGAGGGGACGCCGCGCCGATGCCGACCTCACGGCCATACCGGGGTCGGTACTGATCAGCGCGGCCCGCTAAGCAGAAGGCGTACGGCACGCATGGCGCTAGGGTACCGCAGCCCTTGAGCGAGCCGCGACGCGCTTCCGTATCCCTGGAGGACATGTCCACGAAGCCCGCCGGTACGCAACAAAGCTCTGCGATTACTTCGCACACCTCACTCCTATGGGACGCCACTCCGATCGGATTGTCCGTCGATAACAGCGCAATAGCCCAAACCCCGTACCGATCGGTATGGCGCCACTTGGAGTGCGGCAGCGGGACCGCTTTCCCGAAACCGTTCGGAGTCGCCCCCCATGAACCCTCGTCGTCGTACCAGCCCGCTCCCCCTGCCGGGCCGCTCGGCCTATGGGGTGGCGTCCGCCGTCGCCCTGCTGTTCATCCCCGTGTCCGTGCTGGTCGGCGGCGTCCGGTTCCGCGAGTTCCTGAACTTCGGCGCGGGCGTGCTGTCTCTCGTCTCGCTGAGCTGCTCGGTGATCTGGGGCCTGTTCGCCCAGGACCGGATCTTCCTGAACACCCGGCAGCGGATCATCGGCCAGGCGGTGCACCGGGCGACCGCGGTCGCCTCGATCGCGTTCCTGCTGCTGCACATCACCACGAAGATCGCGCTCGGCCACACGGAGGTGATCGCCGCGGCCGTCCCCTTCTCGCTCGGCGTCACCGGGATCGCCGGCCTGATCGGGCTGGGCTCGCTCGCCGGCCTGCTGATGGTCTTCGTGGGGGTCACGGGCGCCCTGCGCGGCGCCTTCGCCACCCCGGCCCCGGTCGCGGCGCGCTGGCGGGCCATGCACATGCTGGCCTACCCCGCGTGGTGCGCGGCGCTGATCCACGGCCTTTACGCGGGTCGCGCGGCCAAACCCGTCTTCGTGATCCTCTACAGCCTGTCGCTGCTCGGCGTGCTGGGCGCCCTCGCGCTGCGCGCCGCGCCGCGCCCGGTCAAGCGCGGGGTCGCCGACCGCCTGGTGGCCCTGTTCGACCGGCCCGCACAGCCCGGACCCGCCGAACCGGAGGCCGGCCGCTCCCGGACGACCGGGCCGGTCCGGACCGGCCCGGGACCACGGCCGGCGCCCGCCGCCCCGCTCCACCGGCCCCCCGCCGCCGCGCCCGCCGCCGGTTTCGCCGCGGCCTACCGCGCGGTGTCCGTCCCGAACCGCCCGCCGCAGCCCTTCACGGCCGCCCGGGCGGCCGCCGCGGACCTGCCGCCGGATCTCCGGCCCACGGAGGCCGCTCCGCGCGTGGACGGCCCCTCCGGCGCCTTCGGCGGCTGGCCGGTCCCCTCCCCGCCGCCGGTCGGCGAGGCCCCGCCGTCCGCGTACGACCCGCTCCGGGACGCCGGGTACACCGTCCCGGTCCACGGCGGTCCGGGCGCCGCCGACTACGGCGGACGTGACGTGTACGACACCGCTGAGACGAACGGCCCCTACGGCACGTACCTCCCGGGTGACACGTTCGACAGCGGTCCCGCCACCGAACCGCTGCCCGGCTCGCCCCACGGGGCGCCGGGTTCGGGGGAACCATGGAACACGCCTTCCGGAGGCTTCAAGTGAACGAGGCACTGCCCGACGTCCCCGAGGTCCGCGTGGTCGGTCTTCCCCAGCTCACGTCGGGTTTCGACCTTGTGGAGCGGCTCGACCTGCCGATGCACCTGAAGGTGCACGGGCCGCTCGACACGCTGGGCGGCGAACAACTCGCCCAGCTCGCCGAACGCATCGGTCTGAAGGGGCGCGGCGGAGCCGGTTTCCCCTTCCACAAGAAGCTGCGCTCGGTCGCCGAGTCGGCGATCAGGCGCGGGGTGCGGCCGGTCGTCGTGGTGAACGGCAGCGAGGACGAGCCGGCCTGCCGCAAGGACACCGTGCTGATCAACCGGGCGCCGCACCTCATCCTGGACGGCGCCCTGCTGTGCGCCGAGGCGCTCGGCGCGCGCACCCTCGTCATCGGCGTCACCCGGGAGTCCACGCAGCGCTCCATGGAGGCCGCGCTCGCCGAACGCGGTCTGGGCAACAGCCGTAGATCGGCGCTGCGCGCGTGGGTGCGGCGCAATCCGGTGCGCATGGTCTCCGGTGCCGCCGCCTCGCTGATCCGCTCGATCGACGGCGGCCCGGCGATCCCGCCCGGCCGCAAGGTCAGCGCCTCGCGGAGCGGTGTCGGCGGGGCGCCCACGCTGCTGTCCAACGCGGAGACGTTCGCGCAGCTCGCCATCGCCGCCCGCATCGGCCCGGACCGTTACGCCCACACGGGCCTGCGCGACGAACCGGGCACCGTGATGCTCACCGTGTCCGGCGCGGTCGCCCGCCCGATGGTGATCGAGGTACCCACGGGCGTGCCGCTGCGCTACGTGTTGCGGCTCGCGGGCGCCCCGCCGGTGCCGCAGGGCGTCCTGACCGGCGGCTACCACGGCAAGTGGATCGACGCGGCGACCGTGGACGAGGCGATCGTCTCCCGCGACTCGCTGGACGCGGTGGGCGGTTCGCTGGGCGCGGGCGCGATCCTGCCGATCGGCCAGGAGACGTGCCCGCTGGGCGAGTCGCTGCGGGTGGCGCGGTGGCTGGCCGAGGAGAGCGCGGGTCAGTGCGGGCCCTGCTATCTGGGGCTGCCCGCCGCCGCGCGCGGGCTGGAGGACGTCCTGGACGGTGGCGGACCGGCGGCCCTGGAGGCGCTGAAGCAGGTCGCGAACAACGTGAAGCGGCGCGGCGCGTGTACGCATCCGGACGGCTCGGCGATGTTCCTGGAGTCGACCGTCAAGGCGTTCACCGACGACCTGGCGGCGCACGTCCTCGGCAACGGCTGCGGACGGCCCGTGAAGGGCGTTCTGCCGCTCTTCGAGGGGGGCAGGGCCCCCACGGGCGTGCCGGGCGGCGCGGAGAGCGGCGCGAGCCGCCAGAGGATCCACGTGGACTGGACGCTGTGCCGGGGCCACGGGCTGTGCGCGGACATCCTCCCGGAGGTGTTCGAACTCGGCGCGGACGGTTTCCCGACCGTCGCCCAGGCGCGGGTACCGCGGTACGCGGAGGGGAAGGCGCTGCGCGCGGTACGCCGCTGCCCGGCGCTCGCCCTGCGCGTCGAGGAGGACACGCGCGGGCAGGCGCCGGAGCGCAATCTGCCGGTGCTCTCCCAGGGACGCGGGCGGCACGCACCGGGCCGCTGACGACACGTACGAGGCGGGTCACCGGATCGGGTGGCCCGCCCCTTGCGTTCCGTCGCCTCTTATGTGCCACCGCCGTGCGCCACAACACGCCGAAGGCCGACCATCTCTGGGATGGTCGGCCTTCGACTTCTGTGGAGCTAAGGAGAATTGAACTCCTGACCTCCTGCATGCCATGCAGGCGCTCTACCAACTGAGCTATAGCCCCTTGTTTTGTTGTTTCGCCCGGTTCCCCCGGCGACGACGTAAACATTACAGGCCCGTGGGCGCAGCGCCAAATCGCTTTCGGCTTCGCTCCGTATGCCCGCTAATGTCGGCTTCCATGCCCGAGATCGCGCCGTTGACAGCACACCGACGGGTCCCGGTCGCCCTGGGCGTGTGCCTGATGTCCTTCGCGGCGTTCTGGGCCGCGCAGCGGGCCGCGCACGTGTCGATGATCGACCTGATGGTCTACCGGGCCGAGGGAGCCGCCGTGCGCGCCGGCGACGACCTGTACGCGCTGCGCGCGACCACCGCCCGCCTGCCCACCACCTACCCGCCGTTCGCGGCCCTGCTGTTCACCCCGCTGACGCTGCCGGACACCGCGCTGCTGCGCACCCTGGCGACGGCCGGCAATCTCGCGCTGCTGGTGGTCTTCGTACAGCTGTCGCTGAAACTCGTCGGCCACGCGCGCGTGCGGACCGTCTGGTGGGTCGCGGGGGCGGCCGTGTGGTGCGAACCGGTGTGGACGACCGTGCGCTACGGCCAGATCAACCTGCTGCTGGCCGTGCTGGTGCTGTGGGACCTGACCCGCCGGCCCGCCGGCGGCCACGACCGCTGGAGCGGGCTGGGTATCGGACTGGCCGCCGCGGTCAAACTGACGCCCGCGCTGTTCCTTGTGTTCCTGCTCGCCACGGGTCTGGTGGACCGGCTGCGGGGCGGGCGGGGCGGGCCGTGGCTGCCGCACGCGCGCGGGGCGGCCGTCGTGTTCGCCGGGGCGACCCTGCTGGCGGCGGCCGTCCTGCCGTACGACTCCTGGCGGTTCTGGACGCGCATGGTGTTCCGCGCGAGCCGGGTCGGGCTGGCCGAGGACACCGGCAATCAGGCCCTGCGCGGCGTTCTGGCCCGCCTCCTGCACACGCCGGACCCGGCGGCCGCGTGGACGGCCGGTGCCGCCGTACTGGCCGCCCTCGGCCTGACGGTGGCGGTGCGGGCGGAGTCGCGCGGGCGGCGGGCGTGGGCGGTGTGCGCCTGCGCGGTCACCGCCCTGCTGGTCAGCCCGGTGTCGTGGACCCACCACTGGGTGTGGTGCGTGCCGCTGGTGCTGCTGCTGTGGACGCGCGGGCACCGGGCGGCGGCCCTGGGCACCCTGCTGGTCTTCTGGTCGTACGTCCCCTGGTGGGTGCCGCACGGGCCCGGACGCCCGGAACTCCACCTGGGCGGCACGCACTTGCTGCTGTCGGCCGGCTACGGCGTCGCCGCCGCGCTCTTCCTCGCGCTGGCCCGGACATCGTCGCCGAGGCCCGGGGACGGCGAGACCGGCGTCAAGCCGTGACGAACTGGTAGAACCTCTTGAGCGTGCAGTGCTCCTCCAGGAGCCGGCCGTAGATCGGCTCGCCTTCCAGTTCCCGGTAGGTCTCGATGGGGTCGCCTTTTATGATCAGCGCCCGCGCGCATTCCTCGCACCAGTACTGGTAAGCGGTGTTGATCGGCTCCATGTCGCGGACGATGGGCGTACCGCTCCCGCACCAGTCGCACTTCCGCCGGTGTGCCCCCATCGATCAGCTCCAGGTGTGGCCGCAGGCCGTGCACACGTACGAGATTCCGCCATTGTCGCCCAGGACCTGCGCCACATGCGCGGAACCGCAGGAAGGGCAGCTCAGCCGGGTGATCGAGTCCCGTATCAACGCCGCGTCGAGGAGGTGGCCGACCTCCTCAAGGATGCTCGCAGGCATCGCCACTCCCTCCCGTCGGGCCGCGCCCCCTTCCGGCCGTTTGATTCTGCCACGACCGGACCGACACGGTCAGCGACGCCTCAGTACCAGTCCGGACACGGCGCCCACCGCGGCGGGCAGCGGGCGGGGCCGATTGTCAGTGGCGGGTGCTTCACTGTTCACAGGGTCCGGAACGGGAGCACACGCAGAAAATCCCGCCCCCCAGGAGGGGACGGGATCCTCATCACCGATCTTTGACAACTCGACAGAGTGTCGATCAGTGGAGCTAAGGAGAATTGAACTCCTGACCTCCTGCATGCCATGCAGGCGCTCTACCAACTGAGCTATAGCCCCTGGTGTTCTTCCCGCTCGGCGGGGCGAACAAGAAGAACTTTAGCCTGTGACCTGCCGGAAAGTGAAATCCGGGGTCCGGGGGGCCCGCGGCGGTCAGTCGTCGTCGCCGAGCACGGGCTCCGGGAGGGTGCCCGCGTTGTGCTCCAGCAGGCGCCAGCCACGGGCGCCCTCGCCGAGCACGGACCAGCAGCAGTTGGAGAGGCCGCCGAGGCTCTCCCAGTGCCGGGCCTCCAGGCCGAGGAGCCGGCCGATGGTGGTGCGGATGGTGCCGCCGTGGCTGACGACGACGAGGGTGCCGTCCTCGGGCAGCTTCTCGGCGTGCCGCAGCACGACGGGGGCGGCGCGGTCGGCGACCTCGGTCTCCAGTTCGCCGCCGCCGCGGCGGACCGCCTCCCCACGCTTCCAGGCGGCGTACTCCTCGCCGTGGCGGGCGATGATCTCCTCGTGCGTCAGCCCCTGCCAGACGCCCGCGTAGGTCTCGCGCAGGCCCTCCTCGCGGGTGACGTCGAGGCCGGTGAGGGCGGCCAGCTCGGCGGCCGTGTGCGCGGCGCGCCGCAGGTCCGACGAGACGATCGCGTCGGGCCGCAGGGAGGCGAGCAGCCGGGCGGCGCGGCGGGCCTGGCCCAGGCCCGTCTCGGTCAGCTCGACGTCCGTGGTGCCCTGGAAGCGCCGCTCGACGTTCCAGGAGGTCTGGCCGTGTCGCCACAGGATGATGCGGCGGCCCCGGCCCGTGCGGTCGGTCACCTCACCCGTGGCGCTCATCACCACTCCCCGCCCGGCTCCTGGTCGGCCTCGGCGGCCTGGAGCTTGGCGTGCTCCTCGGCCTTGCCGCGGGTGGCCTTGGCGTCGGCGGGCAGCTCGATCTCGGGGCAGTCCTTCCACAGCCGCTCCAGGGCGTAGAAGACCCGCTCCTCGCTGTGCTGGACGTGCACGACGATGTCGACGTAGTCGAGCAGGACCCAGCGGGCCTCGCGGTCGCCCTCGCGGCGGACCGGCTTGGCGCCGAGTTCCTTCTGCAGGCGCTCCTCGATCTCGTCGACGATGGCCTTGACCTGGCGGTCGTTCGGCGCGGACGCGAGCAGGAAGGCGTCCGTGATCGACAGTACGTCGCTCACGTCGTAGGCGATGACGTCGTGGGCGAGCTTGTCGGCCGCCGCCTGGGCGGCGGTGTTGATGAGCTCAAGGGAACGGTCGGTGGCGGTCACTACATGGCTTTCCGTCGGCGGTCTTTTGTCATCAAGGGTCTCACGGACCGCCCGGCACACCCCACGGGATTACGGCGGCACGTGGGGCTCGCGGGCCGCGCTCCGCCCGGGAGCGCGGCCCGGGGTCAGGACGAGGACGGCTTGTAGTCGCGGCCGAGGACCACCGAGACGTCGGCCCCGGAGGAGACGGTGCCCTTGGTCACGGAGCCGGCGGGCAGCCCGAGGGTCTTGGCGACCTCGGTGGCCTTCGCCTGGTCGGCGGCGTCCGCGTAGGTCACCTTCGAGGTGGTCTCGGTGCCGGAGGCGCTGCCGCCCTCCAGGAAGGTGAAGCCGCCGTTGAGGAGCACGACGCGGGCCTTCTCCGTGTCGTCCTTCACACCGGTGGCGTTCTGGACGGAGACCCGGACCGCGGAGCCGGCGTCGGGGCTCTTCGCGGTGCCGCCGAGGACGTCCTTCACCACGCTGTCGCTGGTCTCGGCGCTGAGCGTGCCGTCGGGCCGCACCGGCAGCAGGGCGGTTCTGTAGGCGCCGCCCTTGGCCAGGTCGGCGAGCCTGGCGAGGAAGGTGCCGAGGTCCTCGTCGGTGAGCGGGGGATCGAGGATCTGCGCGAGCGTCTGCACGGTGGTGGTGGCGGAGGCCGGGTCGGAGGACATCTTGCGCAGCACGCCCTGCATGACCTGTCCGAACCGCTGCAACTGGGCGTTCTCGGACTCGCCGGAGGCCCGGTAGGTCGCGTAGGCGACGGCCATCCTGCCGCTGAGGGTCTGGCCCTGGCCCTTGTGGACGAGCGGCGCCGCGCCCTTCTTCTTGGCGTCCGGGTCGGGCACGTCGGTGTCGGTGTCGATCTCGATGTTGCCGACGAGGTCGACGAGGTTCTGCAGGTAGGGCGTGTCGAGCCGCCAGCTTCCCTGGATGCTGGTGCCGAGGACGGTGTCGAGCTGGTCGCGGGTGCCGGAGGTGTCGTCGTCGTCCACGGACTTGGCGAGGGTCGTGGTGGAGCCGTCGTCGCCGGTCAGCGCCAGGGAGTTGGGCAGCAGGACCGTGGTGCCCTGCTTGGTGGTGGTGTTGTCGACCAGCAGCGCCGTGGAGGTGCCGCCCTTGACGGTGTTGTGCAGGTGGACGACGAGCACATCGCGTTTCTGGGCGGTGACCGGGGCGGCGGTGCCGCCCGGGCCGCCGGAGGACAGCCCGGGCAGCTTTCCGGCGTACCAGAGGTAGCCGACCCCGCCGGCCGCGACGACGGCGAGGACGACGAGCAGCGCGATGAGCCGGCCGCGGGCGCGGCGGCGGGCCTCCTCGCGGCGCTCGGTGCGGTTCTCGGTGAACTTCAGCCAGTCGATGACATCCTCGGAGTCACCGTCCGGCTCCTCGACGAAGGCGAACTGTTCGGTGCGGTAATCCGGTCCGGCGGGCCCGGCCCCGGCGTCCTCCGCGGTCGTGCCGCCTCGCGGCGCCGGACCGTCCTGCGCGACCGGACCGTCCTGCGCGGCCCGGGTGTCCTCCGCGGGGCCGGCCTGCTGCGGGATGTGGGCGGTCTGCTCGGCGACCTGCGGCTGCCGGCCGCCGCTCGCGGTCTGCCCGTAGGGGTCGTAGCCGCCGGTGTCCTGGGTTCCGGTGCCGGTGGCGTACGGGTCGTACGGGGTCTGGGAGCCGTAGGGGTCGTAGGCGGCGTAGGAGTCGTAGGCGGGCTGCTCGTGGCCGGGGGCGTAGGGGGAGGCCGGCTGCTGGTGGCCGGTGGCGTAGAGGTCGTAGCCGTAGCCCTGCTGCTGGGCGTAGGGGTCGTAGGCCGCCGGCTGGGGCTGCGGGACCTGCTGGGCCTGGGGAGCCTGCTCGGCCGGTACCTGCCGGTACACGGGCCGGCCGTACTCGTCGTAGCCGACGACTTCGTACGGAACGGCGCCGTAGCCCGCGTCACCCGCGTCGTATCGGTCGTTCACCGGTGCCCCTCTCGGCTCACTCGCCGCGGTACAGCTCGCGCTTGTCGATGTAGCGCACGACTCCGTCCGGGACCATGTACCAGATGGGGTCGCCCTTGGCGACTCGCGCACGGCAGTCCGTGGAGGAGATGGCGAGGGCCGGCACCTCGACCAGCGAGACGCCGCCTTCCGGCAGGCCCGGGTCGGTCAGGTGGTGGCCGGGGCGGGTGACGCCGATGAAGTGCGCGTAGGAGAACAGTTCCTCGGAGTTGTGCCAGGTCAGCAGCTGGGCGAGGGCGTCGGCGCCGGTGATGAAGAAGAGGTCGGTGTCCGGGTTGAGGGCACGCAGGTCGCGCAGGGTGTCGACGGTGTAGGTGGGGCCGCCGCGGTCGATGTCGATGCGGCTGACGGAGAACTGCGGGTTCTCGGCGGTCGCGATGACCGTCATCAGGTAGCGGTCCTCGGCCGGGGAGACGCTGCGGTGCGACTTCTGCCACGGCTCGCCGGTGGGGACGAAGACCACCTCGTCCAGGTGGAACTGCGCGGCGACCTCGCTGGCCGCCACCAGGTGCCCGTGGTGGATCGGGTCGAATGTCCCGCCCATGACGCCCAGGCGCCGCTTGCCCGTGTGGGCGGGGGCGTGGCCCGGTCCGTGCTGCGGGTGCTTCACCGGGTCGTCGGCCGTCTCGCGTGCCGGACCGGTAGGCATGTCCTGCTCTCCCATGCGTGCAGACCCTACCGGCCCGGCCTCGAACGTCCGGCCGGGGACGGGGTCCCCGCTCAGCGGTCGCGGTTGAAGCGCGTGGTGATCCACAGCAGCAGGAGCAGGATGATCAGGGCGCCGCCGCCGGTGACGAGCGGGTTCAGGCTCTCGTGGTTTCCGCCGCGCTCCTCGCCCTCGGCGGCGAGGGTGACCAACTGGGCTGCGGCGCTGTGGAAGCTCATCTTCGGCAGGACCTATCGCGTGTGGGCGGAATAAAGATGTCGGCTCATCGTAAGCGGGCGGCCGTGCGGCGATCACGCCGACTCCGCCGTTGGGTACGCGAGGGCGCCCGCGGCCGGGCCCGGAGAAGATCTCTCGCCGCGGCCGGGAGGGGAACTTTCGGCGTGCGTCAGTCGTCCTTGCGCTTGTAGCCGCTCAGCAGGAACCAGGCGGTCAGCGCACAGCCGAGGACCATCACGACCAGTACGACACGGAGCAGGTTGCCCGTCCCGTGCTGCTGGACGGCGATCGTGGCGGCCTCGGTCAGCCGGGCGGCTGCGGGGTGGTGCTCCATGGCGGGGACTCCTTCGGGTGTACTGCCCGTCCACGGTATCTCCGCCTAGGCTGAGCCCCGCCTCGGGGGCGCAGTGGGCACCGACACGTACATGGGGGAAGACATGTCCGACGACGGCCGGCAGCAGACGGGGCACGAGCGGTCGCCCGGCAGGCAGCGCAGGCGTTTCCCGGGGATCTCCTCGCGCGCGTACGAGCACCCGGCGGACCGTTCGGCGCTGGTCGCGCTGCGCAAGCTGAGCGGGTTCGACACCGTGTTCAAGGCGCTCAGCGGGCTGCTGCCGGAGCGGAGCCTGAGGCTGCTGTTCCTGTCCGACTCGGTACGGGTCTCCGAGCGGCAGTTCTCCCACCTGCACGACATGCTGATGGACGCCTGTTACATCCTGGACCTGGAGAAGGTCCCGCCGATGTACGTCACGCAGGACCCGCGGCCGAGCGCGATGTGCGTCGGCCTGGACGAGCCGATCATCGTGGTCAGCACGGGGCTGGTGGAGCTCCTCGACGAGGAGGAGATGCGGGCGGTCATCGGGCACGAGGTGGGGCACGCGCTGTCCGGGCACTCGGTGTACCGCACGGTCCTGCTGTTCCTGACCAGCCTCGCGGTGAAGGTCGCGTGGATCCCGCTCGGCAATCTCGCGGTCATGGCGATCGTCACGGCGCTGCGGGAGTGGTTCCGCAAGTCGGAGCTGTCCGCCGACCGGGCGGGCCTGCTGGTGGGCCAGGACGTGCGGGCCTCGATGCGGGGCCTGATGAAGATCGCCGGCGGCAACCACCTGCACGAGATGAACGTGGACGCGTTCCTGGAGCAGGCCGAGGAGTACGAGTCCGGCGGTGACTTGCGCGACTCCGTGCTGAAGATCCTGAACGTGCTGCCCCGTTCCCACCCGTTCACCACCGTGCGGGCCGCCGAGCTGAAGAAGTGGGCCGAGTCGCGGGACTACCAGCGGATCATGGACGGCCACTACGCGCGGCGCGGCGAGGACAAGGACGCCTCCGTCAGCGACTCCTTCCGCGAGTCGGCGGCCGGCTACGCGAGCGATGTGAAGAGTTCCAAGGACCCGCTGATGAAGCTGGTCACGGACCTGGCGGGGGGCGCGGGCGACCTGGGCGGCCGGGTCCGGCGCGGCTTCGACGGCTTCCGGAGCCCGCCGCCGGCCGCGGGGGACGCACCGGGCGGCACGGACGCGTAGGTCCGGGCTGCCGACCGCTGCAACAGCCTTCTCAGAGCGGACGACGGCCCCTCGCGGGTCACGGCCAGCCCTCCCTGGAGTGCGTCCCGCCCCCTCCAGAGTCGGCCGACGGCCGCCCTCACACCCTCGGTTGGGCTCCCGTGGCCAGTGTTCCGCAGAGGGACGCGGGGCTGTCCGTGTCGTAGGGGTTGGTGCCCGCGGGGCCGTCCGGGCCGGCGGTCTGGCCGGCCAGGAGGGGGCGGAGGTAGGACGAGGTGTCCTCGGCGCAGGCGAGGGGGCCCGCCTGGACGTGGGACGCGGTCAGCTGGACCTGGCGGGTGCGCAGGTCGTCGCGGTCGAGGTGGAACGTCAGCTCGCGGCGGACCGTGAAGAGGGACGCGGGGGCGTGCGGGGCGGCGCCGGTGGGGCGCAGGGCGTAGACGAAGGTGTGGTCGGCGGAGACCTCCAGCGTCGCCGCGCCGGCCTCGGTGACCTTCAGGGTGCCGAAGGCGCGGATCCGGTCGTCGGCCAGCCGGGCGCGCGCGGGGTCGATGCGGACCATCCAGCCCGTGGAGGCGTGCCGCCCGTCCGCCGCGGGGTGGGCGACGCTCCGGTCGAACTGGTCGAGCTGCTCGGAGTCGACCAGGGCCCGGACGGGGCGCACCTCGCGGCCGGTCAGCACCTCGGGGTGGAGGGAGGAGCGGACGATGTAGTCCTTGACGGCGGTGAGGGCGGTCATCACCTGGCTCTCGGAGAAGTGGGCGGTGCTGCGCGAGGCCGGCAGCGGAATGCCCTCGGCGCCGACGTCGAAGGGGGCGGCGGGGCTGTGCGTGAACAGCCGCTCGGGGTCGGCGGCGCCGGGCACCCTGCCCCGCGGGGCGAGCGGGATGACGGTCATCCGCAGGGCCTCCACGGACCGGCGGACCGGCGTGGAGCCGTAGGGGTGGCGGACGCCCATGTAGAGGGCGGTGCCGAGGGCGACGGCGATCAGCAGGGCGAGGATCAGGACCTGCCGGGTGAGTCCGCGGCGCAGGGGCGGGCGGCGGCGTACGGCGGGCGCGTGGTCCGCCATCCGCTCCGCGGCGGAGGACTCCTGGAGCCGGGCAGCGCGGACGAACGACTCGTCGAAGACGACGGATCGGTATTCGTCCTCCGCACCGCCGGGGCCGCCCTCGGGTGTCCCCTCCGGTGGGTCTCCAGGCCCGCCCATACCTTCAGAGTAGGTCCGGCGGGCCCCGGGTAAACGCCCGGCCTGCGACAACTTCTGACAGGTTCTCAACAGGCGCGGGCGGGCGCTCGAAGGGCGCTCAGGGGGAGTGCGGGACGGCCGAGACGGCCGGCCGGGAATGGTCGTCGGAGGCGGCGGGAGCGGAGGCGGTGTCCTTGCCGACGCCGGTCGAGGCGGGCGCGGGGACCCGGTCGCGGGTGCCCGAGGAGCCTCCCCGGTAGACGGCGGCGAAGGCCAGGGCGACCATGCCGATGCCCATCACGACGGCCAGGACCCAGGCGACGGGACGGTGCCAGCGGACGTGCTTGCCGTACGGGCCGTAAGGGCCGTCGTCGAGGACACAGGCGCCGTCCGGCCCGTCCTCGTCGTGTTCTTGACCGAATCCGGCGCCGTCGGGGCCGTAGCCGTCGTCGTAGCGCTCGCCCCGGGCGTGGGCGCGGCGCGCCTCCGCCTCGGATGCCTCGGCCCTGGCCTGGGCGGCGGCCAGGAGGCGTTCGACGGCGGACGGTTCATGGAACGTGGCCGCCTGTACGAAGGCCTCGTCGAAGACCACGGAGGCGAACTCTTCGTCCGACACCCCGTGGTCGTGGTCGTCGTCGGGCTCCCAGCCGTCAGGGAACGGCGTGCCCCCCACGTCCTCCGGCACGGATCCAGAGTAGACCTGGGGGGTCAATTTGGGCAGACGGTATGGAAATTCGTCTGCCTGGTGAGATGCCTTTCGGCCGCGTTCCCCGGGCCGGGTGCGCTCGGCCGGACGGGTGAACGTCAGCGGCGTACGTGCCCGTCGCCGGTGACGATGTACTTGGTGCTGGTCAGCTCCGGCAGCCCCATCGGGCCGCGGGCGTGCAGCTTCTGGGTGGAGATGCCGATCTCGGCGCCGAAGCCGAACTGGCCGCCGTCGGTGAAGCGGGTGGAGGCGTTCACGGCGACGGTGGTGGAGTCGACCAGCTGGGTGAAGCGGCGGGCGGCCTGCTGGGAGGTGGTGACGATGGCCTCGGTGTGGCCGGAGGTCCACAGCCGGATGTGCTCGACGGCCTTGTCCAGCGAGTCGACCACCGCGGCGGCGATGTCGTAGGAGAGGTACTCCGTCTCCCAGTCCTCGGGGGTGGCCTCGACCGCGGTGACCTTGGAGTCCTTGGCGTAGGCCAGGACCCGGTCGTCGGCGTGGACGGTGACCCCGGCCTCGGCGAGGGCGTCGAGGGCGCGGGGCAGGAACTCGGGGGCGATGTCCTGGTGGACGAGGAGGGTCTCGGCGGCGTTGCAGACGCTGACCCGCTGGGCCTTGGAGTTGATCAGGATCTCGACGGCCGTGTCGATGTCGGCCTGGGCGTCGACGTACACGTGGCAGTTGCCGGTGCCGGTCTCGATCACGGGGACCGTGGACTCGTTGACCACGGTCCGGATCAGGGAGGCGCCTCCGCGCGGGATGAGGACGTCGACCAGGCCGCGGGCGCGCATCAGCTCGCGGACGGAGTCGCGGCTCTCGCCGGGCACGAGCTGGACGGCGTCGGCGGGGAGCCCGGCGCCGCCGACGGCGTCGCGGATCACCCGGACGAGGGCGGTGTTGGACTCGTAGGCGGAGGCGGAGCCGCGCAGCAGGACGGCGTTGCCGGACTTCAGGCACAGGGCCGCCGCGTCGACGGTCACGTTCGGGCGGGCCTCGTAGATGATGCCGACGACGCCGAGCGGCACGCGGACCTGACGCAGGTCGATGCCGTTGGGCAGGGTGGAGCCGCGGACCACCTCGCCGACGGGGTCGGGCAGCTTGGCCACGTCGCGGACGTCGGAGGCGATGGCGCGGACCCGCTCGGGGGTGAGGGTGAGCCGGTCGACGATGGCCTCGCTGGTGCCGTTCTCCCGGGCCTTGGCCACGTCCTTGGCGTTGGCCTCGATGATCTCGGCGGTCCGGACCTCCAGCGCGTCGGCGATGGCGAGCAGCGCGTCGTCCTTCACGGCGCGCGGGAGCGGCGCGAGGTCGGCGGCGGCGGCCTTGGCCCGGTAGGCGGCCTGGGTGACCGGGGACATCGAGTCGTACGGCGAGAGCGTGGTCATGGGGGAAGGGTAGTGCGCGGGGCGCCGCGGTTCAGCGGTCGTCCCACACCCCGAGACACCCCAAAAGGGATGAACCCCTCCCCTCCCCCGGGCCACCACCTGGTGCACCCTGGGCCCGCCGACGCCCTGGAGCGACGGCTCCCCGCTCAGAACGGATGCACGCCCACCGGTGTCGCCGGTGGCGGGCCGTAGCCCTCGGCGATGCGGTGGTGGTAGGTCTCGCGGTCGATGACCTCCAGGCCGACGATCTCCCAGGCCGGCAGGCCGGCGGTCTGCCGGTGCTCGCCCCACAGGCGCAGCGCCACCGCGGCGGCGTCGTGCAGGTCGCGGGCCTCTTCCCAGTACCGGATCTCCGCGTGGTCGGTCGCGTATCTGCTGGTCAGCAGGAAGGGGTGGTCGTGGGCGAGCTGTTCCAGGGCCCGCCGCAGTTCCGGCAGCGGAACCTTTTCGCCGGAGACGCTCAGGGTGACGTGCCACAGCCTGGGCAGGTCCCTGGGTTCCTCGTAGGTGTCCCCGGCCGCGACGCTCGTCAGAGCACCGCGGGACGCCGCCCCCGGGCGCACTCGTCTCACGACGGCCTCCTTCACGCATGGCCGGCAAGGCCGTATGGCTCGCTTGGCCCCTTGACGGAACGTGTTCCCTTCAACATGTTCCCGAGACAAAGTTGAGCAGGCCGCCGGGCTTCGCGTGGGGGTTTTACGGAACGTCCCCCACCGGGGGCGTTCCGTACGCTCCGCTTTACGAGTGGTTTGCGAGCGTCACACGTGCAGGAGCACCAGGTCGTCCCTGTGTACGACCTCGCGTTCGTACGCGGCCCCCAGCTCACGCGCCAGCTCACGCGTCGAACGCCCGATCAGCAGGGGGATCTCCTTGGCGTCGAAGTTGACGAGCCCCCGGGCCACCGCGCGGCCCCGCGCGTCGCGCAGCTCGACGGGGTCGCCGGCGCTGAACTCGCCCTCCACGGCGGCGATTCCGGCGGGCAGCAGCGACTTGCGCCCGTTCACGACCGCGTCCACCGCGCCGTCGTCCAGGGTGAGGGCGCCCTGCGGGGTGGAGGCGTGCTGGAGCCACAGGAGCCGGTCGGCGGAGCGCTTGCCGGTGGGGTGGAAGTAGGTCCCGGTGTCGCCGCCGGCCAGTGCCTCGGCCGCGTGCACGGCGCTGGTGAGCACGACCGGGATCCCGGCGGCGGCGGCGATCCGCGCGGCCTCCACCTTGGTGACCATGCCGCCGGTGCCGACGCCGGCCTTGCCCGCGCTGCCGATCTCGACGCCCGCGAGGTCCCGCGGGCCCCTCACCTCCGCTATCCGGGAGGTGCCGGGCCGGCTGGGGTCGCCGTCGTAGACGCCGTCGACGTCGGAGAGGAGGACGAGCAGGTCGGCGTGGACGAGGTGGGCGACGAGCGCGGCGAGGCGGTCGTTGTCGCCGAAGCGGATCTCGTCGGTGGCGACCGTGTCGTTCTCGTTGACGATCGGGAAGGCGCCCATCGCGAGCAGTTCGTCGAGGGTGCGGGAGGCGTTGCGGTGGTGGGCGCGGCGGCTCATGTCGTCGCTGGTGAGCAGGATCTGGCCGACGCGGACGCCGTAGCGGGCGAAGGAGGCGGTGTAGCGGGCGACGAGCAGGCCCTGGCCGACGCTGGCGGCGGCCTGCTGGCGGGCGAGGTCCTTGGGGCGGCGGCGCAGGCCGAGCGGGGCGAGACCGGCGGCGATGGCGCCGGAGGAGACCAGGACGATCTCCCGCTCGCCCCCGCCGCGGCTCTTGGCGAGGACGTCCACGAGGGCGTCCACGCGGTCGGCGTCCAGGCCGCCCTCGGCGGTGGTCAGCGACGACGAACCCACCTTGACGACGATCCTGCGGGCCTCGCCCACGGCCTGCCTTGCCCTTGCCACGGTGCCTTCCGTTCCCTCGCGCGCTGTCCGGCTGCCTGTTCCGGCAATCTACGCGAAGCCGTGTGGATGGTGCGCCCGGGTCCGGAGGATGGACAGCGGCGGACCCGCTCGCCGGCAAGGCGTGCGGTCGCCGGCTGTGGCCGATTCTGCACCGTCCGGCGCCGCGCGGTCGTCCCTTTTTCGGGCGCGGCACCGCCGTGGGCCGCTGCCGCCGCTCCGGCGCGGTCTGGGACCATGGGGCCCATGCGGCAAACGGGTTCGACATGTGCGACGGGTTCGAGGCGTGCCGCCGTGGGGGCGGTCTGTGGTGCGCTGGCCGTCATCTCCCTCGCGGGGTGCGGGACTTCGGGCCACGGCAAGCCGGCCGCTCACGCCCGGACGGACGACACGCGGCCACGGCACACGCCGTCGAAGCGGATCCCCGGTGTCGGGGACCGGCTGTGGGACCGGATACCGGCGGACTCCCGTCAGGTGGTCGTCGTGTACGGCGCGGGCAGGAACTCCCCCGACTCGGCCGTCGCCCTCTTCGGCAAGCACGGCTCGGTGTGGAAGCAGGAGCGTTCCTGGTCCGGGCACAACGGCCGGAGAGGCTGGACGACGGACCACCACGAGGGGGACCAGCGCAGTCCGGTGGGCGTGTTCACGCTGACCGACGCGGGCGGGGTGAACGCCGCGCCGGACGCCAGGCTGCCCTACACCAGGTCCGCGGCCTTCCAGGCGCCCCACTACTGGAAGAAGTCGTCCTGGCACGACTTCGACTACGTCATCGCCATCGACTACAACCGCGTGAAGGGCACCGCGCCCAACGATCCGACCCGGCCGCTGGGGCAGTCGAAGGGCGGCGGCATCTGGCTGCACGTGGACCACGGCGGCGGGACCTCGGCGTGCGTCAGCCAGTCCGCGTCGGACATGCGGTACCTGCTGCGCACGCTCGACCCGAAGGCGCACCCCGTCGTGGTGATGGGCGACCGGGAGGACCTGAAGGCGTGAGCCGCCCCGGGCCCGGCACCACCCCCGCCGACTACGGCGGAAGGGCCGGCCCGTCACGGGCCGGCCCTTCCGTCGTGCCTGAGGCCGTCAGCGCTCCAGGAACCTGAACAGTTCCTCCCACCGGTCACGGATGACCTTCGGCGAGTACCGCTGGACGTTCTTCCGGGCCAGCTCGCCCATCCGGTCGCGGAGTTCGGCGTCCTCCATCAGCCGGCCGAGCTTCTGGGCGAGTTCGGGCACGTTTCCGGGGCGGGCCAGGAGGCCGTCCTCCTCGTCGCGGACGATCTCGCGCACGCCCGGCGCGCAGTCGAAGGCCGCGCACGGCACCGCGCAGGCCATCGCCTCCAGCAGAGCCAGCGGGAAGCCCTCGCCCCGGGAGGACTGGACGAACACCGACGCCCCGCGCAGCGCGCCGGCGACGTCGTCCGTCTGGCCGGCCCACTCCACCCGGTCGTCCAGGCCGAGCCGGGTGCACTGGGCGCGCAGCGCCTCCTCGTCGGGGCCGGAGCCGTAGATCCTCAGGAGCCAGTCGGGGTGCTTCGGCGCCGCTTCCGCCCACACGTCCAGGAGCATGTCGATGCCCTTCTGGTGCCCCAGCCGGCCGATGCTCGCGACCACCTTCTCGGTGCGCTCGGAGGGGACCTCCGGCATCATCGGCAGCGGGTTGGGCATGTACCCGACGTTGTTCATGCCCCGGCCGATCCACAGGTCGGCGTCCTCGCGGGTCAGCAGCAGCAGGCGGTCGACGTTCTTGTAGTACCGCTCGACGCGCCCGAAGCGGGAGGAGCCGCGCGAGTACTCGTACGACTCGTGGCTCATGCCGATGACCGGGTGGCCCGCGGTGTCCGCGAGCGCGACCCACTCCATGGCCCACACCTGGGTCACGATGATCATCGCCCCGGGCCGGGCGGCCCGGAAGATCGCGGACAGCCGGTCGGCGGCCGCCCGCATGCTCTCCTCGCGCGCGGCCTCGCGGCGCCGGGCCGGGAGGTTGGCCCGGTCCAGCAGGCCGCGGGCCTGCCAGCGGCCGCGCGGACGCTCGTCGTAGAGCGTCACGGTGGTGAAGGGCGGGTTGTCGCCGAGGTCCATGGGCACCTCGGGCGGCGCGATGCCGACGATGGTGACCCGGTGGCCCTCCGCGGCGAACAGTTCGGCCATCAGCGCCTGCCAACGGGCCACTCCGCCGAGTTCGTTGACCTCGTTGGCCACGAAAATGATGTCACGCTGTGTCATCGGGCGTCTCCCCGGTTTCCGAAGAAGCGATCGACGATCTGGGCGGCGGCGTCGCCGCGGTCGTACTCGCCGTACTGGGCCACGAATTCCTTGAGGCGCGCCTCCTGTTCGGAAGCGAGGGTGTCCAGGCCCTCCAGGACGCCGAAGAGGTCCTCCGCCGTGTGGACGACGGGACCGGGGGCCTCCTGCGACAGGTCGAAGTACGTCCCGCGGCTGTTGTCGACGTACTCCTCCCAGTCGTAGGTGAAGAACACCATGGGGCGCTGGAGCAGCGCGTAGTCGAACATCACCGAGGAGTAGTCGGTGATGAGCGCGTCCGCGAGCAGCATGACCGGGGTGATGTCCGGCTCGCCGCTGACGTTGACGACCCGGCCCGCCACGGAGGGCGGCAGCGTGACGTTGTTCAGGTAGTGCGTCCGCACCAGCAGGGTGAAGCGGTCGCCGAAGCGGTCGGCGAACTCGTCGACGTCGAACGGGAACTCGAACTTCTTGACCTTGCCGTTCTGCTCCCGGAACGTCGGGGCGTACAGCACCACCGGGCGGTCCAGGCGGATGCCGAGGCGCTCGGCGAGCTCCCGGGCCGCCGGGTCGAGGGTGCCGGCGTCCTTGGCCCGGACGAGCGCGTCGTTGCGCGGGTAGCCGGTGCGCAGGAGCCTGTCCTCGGTGATCCGGTAGGCCGGGGCGAGGGTCCGCTCGTCGTGCCGGCCGCGCACCACGAAGTAGTCGAACCGGTCGATCGCCTCCTGGTAGGCGCGCTGCTCGTGCTCCGGCTTGATGCGGTACTTCGGCTCGTCGAATCCCATCCGCTTCAGGGCGGAGCCGTGCCAGGTCTGGATGTACGTGGTCTCCGGGCGCTTGTTCAGCTTCAGCGGGAAGCCCTGGTTGTCGACCCAGAACTCGGCCTGTGCCAGCGCCCTGAGGTAGGGCCAGGACCAGCGGCGCACCAGTTCGACGTCGTCCGGGAAGCCCGTGGGACGCTCACCGGCGTAGGACCAGATGGCGTGGAAGGGCACGTTGCGGCGGCGCATCTCCTCGTAGATGGCCCGCGGGCTGTCGCTGTACTGCTTGCCGAGGTGGCTCTCGAAGACGACCGTGCCCTTGCGGACCGGCAGCAGCCGGATCATGCGGTGGTAGGTCTCGATCTTCCGCGGGCCGGAGTGCAGGTCCTTGCGCGCCTTGACGGCCTTGCGCACCATCTTCTTGGCCATCGCGGCGGGCGGGCTCTGCAGGTTGCGCCGCACCAGCGTCGTGGTGCGCTGGGCGAGCGTGCCGTGCTGGGCGAGCCGGAAGGCCAGGTGGCCCTTGGCCGAGGCGTGCGGCACGAGGCGGTCGGCCGTCATCCGGCCGAGCCGGGGACGGACCCGGACCACGCCGGCGTCCTCCAGCGCGGTCTGGCCGACGGTGAGCCGGCTGGTGGCCTGGACGCCGTCGACGGTCAGGTAGAGGCGTACGTCCCACACTTCGTCGACGATGCCGAGGGGGCGGAACTTCGCCGCCAGGGGCACGGTGGCCTGCCACGCCACCGACTCGCCCTCGTGCTGGAGGCTCTGCACCGGGAAGCGGAACGTCTGCAGGCTCCGGCGGCGGGCGCGGAACTCCAGCTCGGCCTTCAGCTCCGCCCCCGGCGGGATCACCCCGAGCGGGTTGACGACCGCGCCGGACACCTTGATGCCCGCGGGGTTCTCCGCGTAGGAGGTCACCTGGTTGCGCAGCCACATGCGCTGGACCGGCCGGGTGTGGTAGCCGAGGTCGGTCACGTCGAGGATCTTGCGGGCCAGCGGGTCGTCGAGGTGCTCCGCGCACCAGTAGACCCGGCCGTCGCGCTCGGCCAGCGGGCTGGAGACCTTGCGCGGGTTGATGAGGGTGTCGATCGCCGGGGTGAGGTTCTTCCAGTCCTCCTGCAGCAGCAGGTAGGCGCAGAGCCGGTGGACCGGGGACAGCTCCTCGTAGGCCTCCGGGGAGAAGCCCTGGATGTAACCGCGGGCCAGCTCGGCGAACCGGTGGCGGTAGTCGTCGTCCAGGAAGGGCAGGTCGCGCAGGTACAGCACGAGGTCGTGCTTGAGGAACTTGCGGTCCTTGTGGAGCTTCAGCTCCGTCTGGCCCATCTCGTCGAGGACGCGGTCGATCCGGCGGTGGATCTCCACGCGGTCGGCGAAGTTGTTGATCTCGTGGCGCCGGTTGCTGATCGACTTGGCGGCGGCCTTCTCCACGACGTTCCAGTGGTAGACCGTGTTCGGGATCAGGGTGATCCGGGAGGCGGCCAGGTAGGCCTGCGCGGAGAAGAGCAGGTCCTCGTAGTGGATGCCCTTGGGGAAGGTCAGGCCGCTGTCCAGCAGGAACTCACGCCGGTAGCACTTGTTCGTCGACAGGGTGTCGAAGACCATCAGGTCCGGTATCTCGGCGACCGAGTCGAAGGTGCGGGTCTCCCGGTAGAGCCACGGGTACCACTTGACCTTCTTGCCGTTGCGGCTGTCCGTGTGGACGCGCAGGCAGAGCCCGGAGACCAGGTCGGCCCCCGTGCTCTCGGCGGCGTCGAGCATGTTGCGGCAGGCGTTCAGCTCCAGGGTGTCGTCGCTGTCCAGGAACATCACGTAACGGCCGCGGGCGACGGCGATGCCCTGGTTGCGCGGCTCGCCGCAGCCGCCGCTGTTCTCCGGCAGCTGGATGGCGCGCACCCGGTCCGAGCGGGCGGCCAGCTGCTGCGCGACCTCGAAGGAGCCGTCGGTGGAGCAGTCATCGGCGATGATGACCTCGACATTGCGCAGCGTCTGGTCCAGGACCGACTGCACGGCGGTCGGAAGGCGTGCCGCGTCGTTGTAGACGATGACGACGACGCTGATGTCGGGCGTTGTGTCGGGTTGCTGGGACACTGCAGCGGCTACCTCTGGCTCGTGTGGGTGGATATCAGGGCCGACGCGTCGCGGGACGGCTCCGGCGGCGGGGCGGGGGTCCGCTCGTCCAGTGGGACGACCGGCGGCAGATCCCCGAGTTCCTCTCCGAGGAAGATGTGGCGTACCACACGCTCCGCCGCACGACCGTCGTCGAAGTCGCAGAAGCGGCGACGGAACCGGTCGCGTGCCCGGGCGGCCCGCTCCCCGCGCCAGGCGCCGGAACAGAGTACTTCGGCCAGTTCCTCCTCGGTGGCGGCCACCGCCCCCGGCCCCTCGGTGCGCACGTCGAAGTACGTGCCGCGCACGACGGAGTAGGTCTCCCAGTCGTCGGCGTGGACGACGATCGGCCGGTCCAGGTTGGCGTAGTCGAACATCGCCGAGGAGTAGTCCGTGACCAGGCAGTCGGCGGCGAGGTAGAGACGCTCGACCGCGGGGTGGTCGGACACATCGATGATCCGGTCCGCCGAGCGCCACGCGGCCGGCCGCTCGGCCCGGCGGTCGTCGGGGTGGACCCGCACGAGCAGCACCGCGTCCGGCCCGAGCCGCCCGGCCAGCCTCACCAGGTCCAGCCGCGGCTCGAAGCCGGGCCGGTACTCGCGGCGCGTCGGCATGTACAGGAAGGCCGTCACGCGCTCGCCCAGTCCGAGTTCGCGACGGGCCTCGCGCACGTCCTCGGCGGTGGAGTTGAGCAGGACGTCGTTGCGCGGGTAGCCGGTGGCCAGGGAGGTGTACGAGCAGGGGTACGCCCGCTGCCACACGGCGCTGGAGAAGTGGTTGGAGACGAGGCTGAAGTTCCAGCGGTCGCTGCGCCGCAGCAGCGCGGCGAAGTCGGTGCCCGCCGCGGCCGGGTACTGCCGCCGGTCCAGCCCCATGGTCTTCAGCGGGGTGCCGTGGTGGGTCTGCACATGGATCTGGCCCGGCCGGCGCACCACGGCGTCCGGGAAGTTCGTGTTGCTGACCAGATAGGTGGCGCGGGCGAGGGCGGCCCAGTACTCGCGCGACCCGGTCCGGACGACGTCGACGCCCTCGGGCACCTGGTCCACGGCGTCCGGGCGGACGGCCCACACCCGGCGGACGTGGGGGGCGCGGCGGGCGAGCTCGGCGTCGATGGCCGCCGGGTTGCAGGACACGCCGCTGCCGCCGTAGGAGGAGAACACCGCCAGGTTCTCGTCGAGCGGCAGTCTCAGCTGGTGCCGGTAGTCGAGGCTCAGCGCGGTGCGTCTGGTGCGGCCGAGGGTGGTGCGCGCGTAGCCGGTCGCCTTGGCGCGGAGCTTCACGACGGCCTTGGCGCCCACCAGGCCGGCGTAGGCGTCGCGCTCCAGCAGCGCGTACTTCTTGCCGCGGGAACCGGCCGGCTTGCGGAAGCCGGCGGGCATCCGGGCCCGGTAGTCGGCGGCGGCGCGGTGGAAGAACTCGGCCCGCGCGTCCCGCGGCAGCCGGCCGGGGCGCTCCAGGATCGCCAGGTAGTGGTCGACCATCTTGCGGAACAGCGGCGCGCGCCACTGCTCGGCGTCCGCGCGGGTGTCGAGGAACTCGAAGACGCGGCGGTACTGCTCGAAGATGTCGAAGTGCTTGCGGCTGACGGTGGCGAGGATGTTGCCGCCCTCGCGCCGCTGCCGGTACAGCAGGCAGACACGGTCCAGCACGGCGATGCGCTCGGCGCTGATCAGGGAGCGGAACGTCCACAGGGCGTCTTCGTAGTAGCCCGGCGGGAAGGTGAGGCCCTCGCGGGCGACGAACTCCCGGCGGTAGGCCTTGTTGCAGACGATCTGGAGCAGGTTCAGCAGCTGCGGACGCTCGGCGAGGGAGAACACCCCCGGGCCGGCCTCCGCGAGCAGGGCCGCTCTCTGGTTCGGGCGTATCTCGCCGTCCCAGTAGGTGCGCACGTAGTCGTAGATCAGTACGTCGGGATCACCGGCGGCCGTCAGCCGCTCCGCTATCGCGCCGAGCGCGCCCGGCGCCAAGGTGTCGTCACTGTCCAGGAACAGGACGTAGTCGCCGCGCGCCGATTCCAGGGCGGCATTGCGCGCCCGTCCGAGGCCCACGTTCTCCATGAGGTGGATCACACGAATGCGATCGTCCCGGGCGGCGTACTCGTCCAGGAGGGCGCCGGAGCCGTCCGGGGAGCGGTCGTCGACGGCGACGATCTCGAAGTCCTGGTAGTCCTGCCGGAGGACCGACTCAAGGCACTCTGCGAGGTAGCCCTGCACGTTGTAGACGGGGACGACGAGAGAGAGCCTTGGCATCCTTAGCAACCTGTCTCCGTGGCGGACTTTGACGACGCGATCGGCCGGCACATGCGGCCATCGCCGACCCGAGTGCACACCGTCCATCAGCGTAGAGGATTAACAGGTTGTTTCCGTCGGGGCCACTTGTCATCTTACCGACAGTCACCGCGACGGCATTGCCGCATTGATCCGCATAGACCCGGATTCGCCCGATTCGATTTTTCCGGGACCGGGAGCCAGGCTGAACAGACTGACCGCCGCTGTGAAGAGGTGACGATGAGCTGGCTGGTAACTGGTGGCGCCGGATATATCGGTGCGCACGTGGTACGCACCCTGATCCAGGGTGGTGAGGAGACCATTGTCTACGACGA
The DNA here is from genome assembly GCF_964272715.1 of Streptomyces sp. SudanB182_2057. Lineage (NCBI taxonomy): Bacteria > Bacillati > Actinomycetota > Actinomycetes > Kitasatosporales > Streptomycetaceae > Streptomyces > Streptomyces sp. SudanB182_2057. The sequence continues at coordinate 5,501,574 of NZ_OZ186798.1, read as the reverse complement.
CCTCTCCACCGGCAGCGCCGACCGCGTGCCCGAGGGCACCCCGCTCGTCGTCGGCAGCGTGCTGGACGCCGACAAGCTGGAGCGGACGATCCGTGACCACCAGGTGACCGGCGTGGTGCACATCGCGGCCAAGAAGCAGGTGGGCGAGTCCGTCGAGCGGCCGCTGCACTACTACCGGGAGAACGTCACCGGCCTGCAGACCCTGCTGGAGGTCATGACCGCCACCGGCGTCGACCGCATCGTCTTCTCCTCCTCCGCCGCGGTGTACGGCATGCCGGACGTGGACCTCGTCACCGAGGACACCCCCTGCGCGCCCATGAGCCCGTACGGCGAGAGCAAGCTGATCGGCGAGTGGCTGATCTCCGCCGCCGCCCGGGCGCACGGACTGCGCGCCGCCTCCCTGCGCTACTTCAACGTGGCCGGGGCGGCCGAGCCCGCGCTCTCCGACACCGGTGTCTTCAACCTCATCCCCATGGTCTTCGAGCGGCTGGAGGCCGGCGCGGCGCCGCGGATCTTCGGCGACGACTACGCCACGCCCGACGGCACCTGCGTACGCGACTACATCCACGTGCAGGACATCGCCGGCGCGCACCTGGCCGCCGCCCGCCGCCTCACCGACGCCGAGGCGGGCACGTCCCTGGTCCTCAACATCGGCCGCGGCGAGGGCAGCTCGGTGCGCGAGATGGTGGACCGCATCCTGAAGGTCACCGGCCGCCAGGACGTGCGGCCCGAGGTCACCGAGCGCCGCCCCGGCGACCCGGCCCGCGTGGTGGCCTCCGCCGACCGCATCCGGCGCGAGCTCGGCTGGAGCGCCGAACACGACCTGGACGACATGATCGAGTCGGCCTGGCAGGGCTGGCGGCACCGCCACCCGTGAACGCGAACGGGCGGCGCCGCTCGGCGCCGCCCCGGGGCGTCACCGCCCCCGCCGGTCCACGACCGGCACCGCTCGAACCGCTTTAGAACGGCTCGAAGTCGTCGAACTCCCGCTGCGCCTCGTCGTGCTCGGCCTGCTTGTCCCGGCGGCGCTGGGCCGCGGGGCGGGGCGCGTCGAAGCGGTGGTCCTCGCCGCGGCGGCCGAGCATCTCCGCGCCGGACATGACGGTCGGCTCCCAGTCGAAGACGACCGCGTTCTCCTCGGGGCCGATGGCGACGCCGTCGCCCGCGCGGGCGCCCGCCTTCATCAGCTGCTCCTCCACACCGAGACGGTTCAGCCGGTCGGCGAGGTAGCCGACGGCCTCGTCATTGTTGAAGTCGGTCTGGCGGACCCAGCGCTCGGGCTTCTCGCCGCGCACCCGGAACAGCGGCTCGCCGCCGGTGTCCTCGCGGACGACGGTGAAGCCCGCGTCGTCCACGGCCTTGGGCCGGATGACGATCCGGGTCGCCTCCTCCTTCGGCTTCGCCGCGCGCGCATTGGCGACCAGCTCACCGAGGGCGAAGGTCAGCTCGCGCAGACCGGTGTGGGCCACCGCCGACACCTCGAAGACGCGGTAGCCGCGGGCCTCCAGGTCGGGGCGGACCATCTCGGCGAGGTCCTTGCCGTCCGGCACGTCGATCTTGTTCAGGACGACGATGCGGGGCCGGTTGTCCAGGCCGCCGTACTCCCGCAGCTCGGCCTCGATGACGTCGAGGTCGGAGACCGGGTCGCGGTCGGACTCCAGCGTGGCGGTGTCCAGCACGTGCACCAGCACGCTGCACCGCTCCACGTGCCGCAGGAACTCCAGGCCGAGGCCGCGGCCCTGGCTGGCGCCGGGGATGAGACCGGGCACGTCGGCGATGGTGTAGACGGTGGAGCCCGCGGTCACCACGCCGAGGTTCGGGACCAGCGTCGTGAACGGGTAGTCGGCGATCTTCGGCTTGGCCGCGCTGAGCACGGAGATCAGCGAGGACTTGCCGGCGCTCGGGTAGCCGACGAGGGCCACGTCCGCGACCGTCTTCAGCTCCAGGACGATGTCGTGGAGGTCGCCGGGCTCGCCGAGCAGCGCGAAGCCGGGCGCCTTGCGGCGGGCGGAGGCCAGCGCCGCGTTGCCGAGGCCGCCCCGGCCGCCCTGCGCGGCGATGTACGAGGTGCCGTGGCCGACCAGGTCGGCGAGCACGTTGCCCGCCTTGTCCAGGACGACCGTGCCGTCCGGCACCGGCAGGACCAGGTCCTGGCCGTCCTTGCCGGAGCGGTTGCCGCCCTCGCCCGGCTTGCCGTTGGTGGCCTTGCGGTGCGGGGAGTGGTGGTAGTCCAGCAGCGTCGTCACCGACTGGTCGACGGTCAGGATGACGTCGCCGCCCCTGCCGCCGTTGCCGCCGTCGGGGCCGCCGAGCGGCTTGAACTTCTCACGGTGGACGGAGGCACAGCCGTGGCCTCCGTTACCCGCGGCGACGTGCAGTTCGACGCGGTCCACGAAGGTGGTCATGGTGGGGTGCCTCCAAAAGACGAGCGGGGTTTTACCTGTGTTAACACGCGAAAGGCGGACCCGCCTTCCCGCCCGGGAAGTGAGGTCCGCCTCGCGAAAGCGTTCAGCGCTGAATCAGGCGATCAGACGATCTGGTGATTCAGGCGACCGGAACGATGTTCACGACCTTGCGGCCGCGGTGGGTACCGAACTCCACCGCACCGGCCTGCAGGGCGAACAGCGTGTCGTCGCCGCCACGGCCGACACCGGCGCCGGGGTGGAAGTGGGTGCCGCGCTGGCGGACCAGGATCTCGCCCGCGCTCACGACCTGACCGCCGAAGCGCTTCACGCCGAGCCGCTGGGCATTGGAGTCGCGACCGTTCCGGGTGGACGATGCGCCCTTCTTGTGTGCCATTTCTCCTCAGTCCCTTACTTCGCAGCCGTGGGGATCGACGTGACCTTGATCGCCGTGTACTGCTGGCGGTGACCCTGCCGACGACGGTAACCGGTCTTGTTCTTGTAGCGCAGAATGTCGATCTTCTGGCCCTTGTGGTGGTCCACGACCTCGGCCTGGACCTTGATGCCGGCCAGGACCCACGGGTCGCTGGTCACGGAGTCGCCGTCGACAACGAGCAGGGTCGAGAGCTCGACCGTGTCGCCAACCTTGGCGGTGGAAATCTTGTCAACCTCAACGATGTCGCCGACAGCAACCTTGTGCTGGCGACCACCGCTGCGCACGATGGCGTACACGCGGATCTCACTTTCGCTCGTTCAAGAACCGGCACCCCCGCAGGCCAGCCGCCCAGAAACACCACAGACGACCTCTCCCGGCCAACCGCGTCGCCCGGGAGGAAGAGGTTTACGGGGATGTGGCGTGTTCAATGGACACGCCGACGGTCCAGGGTACGGGGCCACGGCCAGAGGGGTCAAACCGGGCCACGGCTCAGGACGCGACCGCGGCGGCGTACTCCGCGTACGCCTCCTCGATGCCCTTCGGCGACAGCTCCAGGTGCTCCAGGACGGTGTAGCGGCCCGGCCGGGTCTCCGGGGCCAGGCGGACGGCCCGGACGAACTCGTCGTCGCCGAAGCCGATGTCCCGCGCCAGCACGGGCAGCCCGTGGCGGCGCAGCACGCCGGCCAGCTGCCGGGCCCCCTCGTGGTCGCCCCGCAGATGCGTGGCGAAGGCGGCCGCGAGGCCCACCTGCTCGCCGTGGCTCGCCGCCCGCTTCGGGTACAGCAGGTCGAGCGCGTGACCGATCTCATGGCAGGCGCCCGAGGAGGGCCGGGTGTGACCGGCGATCGACATGGCGATGCCCGAGAGCACGAGGGCCTCGGAGAGCACGGTGAGGAACCCGTCGTCACCGCAGCCGCCCGGGTGGCGCAGCACGCTCTCACCGGCCTGGCGGGCCATGGCGGCGGCCAGGCCGTCGATCCGCTCCCCCTTGACCCGGTGGGCCAGCTCCCAGTCCGCGACCGCGGAGATGTTGGACAGGGCGTCGCCGATGCCCGACCGCACGAAGCGGATCGGCGCCTCCCGCACCACCGCGAGGTCCACGAGGAGCGCGATGGGCGTGGGCACGCCGTACGAACCCCGGCCGGCGTCGTTGCCCAGTATCGACACGGGCGAGCAGATGCCGTCGTGCGAGAGGTTGGTGGCGACGGCGACCACCGGCAGCCCGATGCGCGCCGCCGCGTACTTCGCGCAGTCGATGACCTTGCCGCCGCCGATGCCCACCACCGCGTCGTACCGGCCGGGCTTCATCTCGTCGGCCAGCCGGATGGCGTCGTCCAGGGTGCCGCCGCCGACCTCGTACCAGGCGGCGCCGGGCAGCGTCGGGGCGATCCGCTCGCGCAGCCGGGCCCCGGAGCCGCCGCTGACCGCGACGGCGAACCGGCCCGAGGGAGAGATCCGCTGGTCGGCGAGGACGCCCGCCAGGCCGTCGAGGGCACCCGGGCGGATGTCCACGACGACCGGCGAGGGGATCAGCCGGCTCAGTACCGGCACGCGATCTCCCGTCCCCGGGCGAGGTCGTCGTGGTTGTCGATCTCGACCCAGTCGACCTCGCCGATCGGCGCCACGTCGATGCGGAAGCCGCGGTCGACCAGCTCCTGGTACCCGTGCTCGTAGAACTGCTGCGGGTCGGTCTCCCAGACCGTCTTCAGCGCGTCCGCCAGCTCCGGCGCCGCGTCGCCCTCGATCAGGGTGACGCCGATGTACTCGCCGGTGGCCTCCGCCGGGTCCATCAGCTTGGTGATCTTCGTCATCCCCTGCGCGGGGTCGACGACGACCTTCATCTCCTCGTCGGCCAGCTTCTTCACCGTGTCCACGGCGAGGATGATCTTCTTGCCCTCGCCCCGGGCGGCCAGCAGCGTCTTCTCCACGGAGACCGGGTGCACGGTGTCACCGTTGGCGAGGATCACCCCGTCACGCAGCGCGTCCCGGCCGCACCACAGGGAGTAGGCGTTGTTCCACTCCTCGGCCTTGTCGTTGTCGATCAGGGTGAGCTTCAGGCCGTACTTCGCCTCCAGCGCCGCCTTGCGCGCGTAGACGGCCTCCTTGCGGTAACCGACGATGACCGCGACCTCGGTCAGCCCGATCTCGGCGAAGTTGCCCAGCGTCAGGTCCAGGACCGTCGGTTCGCCCTCCACACCCTCGGGCCCCACCGGCACCAGTGCCTTGGGCAGCGTGTCGGTGTAGGGGCGCAGACGCCGTCCGGCGCCGGCCGCCAGCACAAGGCCTATCATCGCGGTTTCTCTCCTTTTGGTTCATGTGTGGACCGTCCGTCGCGGTCGGCCGAGGAGCCGTGCGGGGGCGACGGACGGTCGCACGCCGGCCGGGGCCGGCGGGAAAAACGGGTGTGGTCCTGTCCGGGGACAGGACCACACCCTGTACGGCGGCGCGATCAGTCGTCGGCGGCCGGGGCCGACGGCGCGGACTTCGCCGTCGACTTCGCGGCGGCCGTCTTGGCGGTCTTCGTCGCCTTCTTGGCCGTCGTCTTCTTCGCTGCCGTCTTCTTGGCCGCGGTCTTCTTGGTGGTGGCCTTCTTGGCCGCCGCCTTCTTCGCCGGCGCCTTCTTGGCCGCCGCCTTGCGGGCGGTCTTCTTGGCCGGAGCTGCCGCCTCGGCCTCCTCGGCTGCCTCGGTCACCGGCTGCTCGGCCACGGGGGCTTCCGCCGCCGTGCCCTCGGGCGCCGGGGCCTCGGCCGCCGGAGCCGCCTCGGCCGCCGCCGACGGGACGACCACCACGGCCGCCTCCTCGGGCGCGGTCGGCGCGGTGGCCTTGCGCACCGCACGGCGGCGCGGGCGGGCCGGCGCCGGGGCGCTCTCGGCCGCCGGCTGCCCGGCCTCCGCCGGCTGCTCGGCCTCGGCCGGGGCCTCGGTGACCGGAGCGGGCCGCTCCGCCGGAGCCTCGGCCGCGGGCGCGGTCTCGGACACGGTGACCACGGCCGCCTCGGCACCCGCGGGGGAACCGGCCGGGGCCGACGCCTTCCGGGTCGCCCGGCGGCGCGTACGGCCCTTGGGCGCGGCCTCCTCGGCGGCCGGGGCCTCGGCCTGCGGCGCCGGGACCACCTGGTCCTCGACGGCCGCCGGCTCGGCCAGCGCCTCGGCGCCGGCTCCGGCCGCACCGGGCGCGCCGCCGCCTCCTCGGCGGTGACGTCCTGGGCGGTCGGCGCCTCGGGCTCCGCGACCGGCTCCGCCACGGCCTTCTCCGCCTTGCGGCGGGCCTTCTCCGGCTTCTCAGTCCGCTCCGGCTTCTCGGGCCGCTCCGCCTTCGGCGCGCCGGCCGGAGCCGACGCCCGGCGGCTCGCCCGGCGGCGGCCACGGCCACGGGTGGCCGCCGCCTCCGCCTCGGCGACGCTGCTGTACAGCTCCTCGTCCGCCGCGAAGTCGGGCGCGGGCAGGGCGACCGGCTCGGCGGCCTCGGCGGCCACCTCGGCGGCGGACTCCACCGCGGGCGTGACGGGCGTGCCGGCCTCCACGGCCACGGCGGGGGTCTCGTGCACGTGCTCGTGCACCGGCTCCGCCGCCTCGGCGCCCCGGCCGCCGCGCTTCTTGCGCTTGCCGCCGCCACCGTTCGCGGTGGCCTGGTCCAGGTGGACGATGACACCGCGGCCGTTGCAGTGGACGCAGGTCTCGGAGAAGGACTCCAGCAGGCCCTGGCCGACCCGCTTGCGGGTCATCTGCACCAGGCCCAGCGAGGTGACCTCGGCCACCTGGTGCTTCGTACGGTCCCGGCCCAGGCACTCCAGCAGGCGGCGCAGCACCAGGTCGCGGTTGGACTCCAGGACCATGTCGATGAAGTCGATCACGATGATGCCGCCGAGGTCGCGCAGCCGCAGCTGGCGCACGATCTCCTCGGCCGCCTCCAGGTTGTTCCTGGTGACCGTCTCCTCCAGGTTGCCGCCCTGGCCGGTGAACTTGCCGGTGTTGACGTCGATGACGACCATCGCCTCGGTCCGGTCGATCACCAGCGAACCGCCGCTGGGCAGCCAGACCTTGCGGTCCAGCGCCTTGGCGAGCTGCTCGTCGATCCGGTAGGTGGCGAAGACGTCGACCTCGCTCGTCCACTTCGACAGCCGGCCGGCCAGGTCCGGGGCGACGTGCGAGACGTAGCCGTGGATGGTCTGCCAGGCGTCGTCGCCGCTGACGATGACCTTGGTGAAGTCCTCGTTGAAGATGTCGCGGACGACCCGGACGGTCATGTCCGGCTCGCCGTACAGCAGCGTCGGGGCGTTGCCGCTCTTGGCCTTCTTCTGGATCTCCTCCCACTGCGCCTGGAGCCGCTCGACGTCACGGCGCAGCTCGTCCTCGCTCGCACCCTCGGCGGCGGTGCGCACGATCACGCCCGCGTCCTCGGGGACGATCTTCTTGAGGATGGTCTTCAGCCGGGCCCGCTCGGTGTCGGGCAGCTTGCGGCTGATGCCGGTCATCGAGCCCTCGGGCACGTACACCAGGTAGCGGCCCGGGAGGGAGACCTGGCTGGTCAGACGGGCGCCCTTGTGACCGATCGGGTCCTTGGTGACCTGCACCAGGACGGACTGGCCGGACTTCAGAGCGGACTCGATGCGGCGCGGACCGCCGGACATGCCGAGCGCCTCGAAGTTGACCTCGCCGGCGTACAGGACGGCGTTGCGGCCCTTGCCGATGTCGATGAAGGCGGCCTCCATCGACGGCAGCACGTTCTGGACCTTGCCCAGGTAGACGTTGCCGACGTACGAGGTCGACTGCTCCTTGTTGACGTAGTGCTCGACGAGCACGCCGTCCTCCAGGACGCCGATCTGCGTGCGGTCGCCGTGCTGGCGGACCACCATGACGCGCTCGACGGCCTCGCGGCGGGCCAGGAACTCGGCCTCGGTGATGATCGGGACGCGCCGACGCCCCTGCTCGCGGCCTTCCCGGCGGCGCTGCTTCTTGGCCTCCAGCCGGGTCGAGCCCTTGATGGACTGCACCTCGTCGGACGGCTCGCTGGGCTTGCGCGGCTCGCGGACCTTGACGACGGTGCGCTCCGGGTCGTCGGCGGACGGCTCGGCGTCGAGGCCACCGTCACCGGCCCGGCGACGGCGGCGACGGCGCCGGCGGCTGCTGGAGCTGGACCCGGCGGGCTCGTCGGCGTGGCCCTCCTCGGCGTCCTCTTCCTCCTGCTCGGCGGTGTCCTCGGCGTCCTGCGCGGCCTGCTCGGCGGCCAGTTCGTCGGCGTCGGCGTCCACGCCCTCGCCGTCGGCGGCATCACCGCGCCGGCGGCGGCGTCCGCCCCGGCGGCGACGGCGGCGGGAGCCGGACTCCTCGTAGCCCTCGGCGCCCTCGGTGTCGTCGCCCTCCTCGCCCTCGGCGAGGTCCTCGGCGGACTCGGGGGCCTCCTCGGTCTCCTCCTCGGCCTCCTCCGGCTCCTCGGCGGCGGTCTCGACCGGACGGGTCTCCTCGGCGGCACCGCGGCGGCGCCGACGCCGGCGGGTACCGGTCTCGGCGCGCTCCTCCGCGTACTCCTCGGGCTCCTCGGGCTCCTCCACCTCGGCGGCCTCGGCCGCGGCCTCGGCGGCGGCCCGCTCCGGGGTCTGGAACCGGGGCTCGGTGAACACCGGCGCCTGGAACACGGCGACGGCGGGACGGGCGGGGCGGCGCTTGCCCTTCGTCTCCGCGGGCTCGGCGGCCTCGGCGGGCTCGGCGGCCTTGGGCGCGGCGGGCCGGGCGGGCTCGGCGAACCCGGACGCGGCTCGTACGACCCGGCGCCGGGCGCGGCGCGGCGCGGCGGCCTCGGCGGCCGGTTCGGGGATCTGCGGGGCCTGGGCGGCGCCGGCCGGCTCGGTGGTGTGCGTGGTCACGGGGGCCTCCGGCTCCGCGGGGGTGGCCGGAGTCCGCTCCTCGGCCCGGTTGGCGGCGGGGGCCTCGGCGGCCTCCTCGCCGGCGGGCGCGGAGACCCGGCGGGTGGCCCGGCGCCGGGTACGGCGCGGGGCGGCCTCCTCGACGGGTGCCTCGGCAGCCTCCTCGACGGGCGTTTCGGCGGGCGTCTCCCCAACCGGCTCCGCCTCGGCGGCGGGCGCCTCCTCGGCGGCCTTGGGCGCACCGGCGGGCGCGGACGCACGACGGGTGGCCCGGCGACGCGGACGCGCGGGCGCGGCCTCGGCGGCCTCCTCCACGGCGTCCTCCTGCGGGGCGGCAGCGGCGGGCTCGGTCACCTCGGCGGCGGGCGCCTCTTCGGCGGCCTTGGGCGCACCGGCGGGCGCGGACGCACGGCGCGTGGCCCGGCGACGCGGACGCGCGGGCGCGGCCTCGGCGGCCTCCTCCACGGCCTCCTCGGCGACCGGCTCCTGCGCCGCTTCCGGGGCAGCGGCGGCCGGGGCGGCGGTCTGGGCGGCCGGGGCGGGCGTCTCGGGGGCCTCGGCGGCGGCCGGCGCACCGGCGGGGGCCGACACGCGGCGCGTGGCCCGGCGGCGCGGACGCGCGGCGGGAGCGGCCTCGGCGGGCGTCTCCGGCGCGGCGGCCTCTGCGGCCGGGGCGGTCTCAGTGGGCGCCTCGGCGGCGGGCGTCCCGGTGGCGGCGGTCGGCGCGGACGCGCTGCGCGTGGCCCGGCGGCGGGTGCGGCGCGGCGCGGCCTCCTCGCCGACGACGACCGCTCCGGCCTCAGCGACGGCGGGGGCCGTCTCGGCGGCGGTCGCGGCCGGGACCACTGTCTCGGCGGCCTCGGCGGCCTCGCCGGACACCGGCGAACCGGCGGGCGCCGACACCCGGCGCGTGGCCCGGCGACGCGGGCGCGCGGCGGGCGTCTCCTCGGCCGCCTGGGGCTCTTCGGTCACCCGCGCTTCTTCGGCAGCGGTGGCCTGGCCGTCCTCGACCACCTCGGCGACCTCGTCGGTCTCCGCGGCCGGTATGGCCGGCGCGGTGACCTCGGCGGGCGCCTCGGCCGCCGCGGCGGGCGGGCCCGCCGGGCGGGAGGCGGCACGGCGGCGCCTGCGCGGCGGCAGGGTGTCGCTGGGGGTGTTCAGTTCGGAACCCTCTTGGGGTTCGTTCGGTCCGAGCATGCGGGCGTATCTCCCGTCAGGCTCCCGGGCGCCGCACCTGGTCCGGCGCCGGTCTCAGGGGACCGTCCGCCGTTGACGTCCGCGGCCCGCGCGATGCGCGGTGGCCGCCGTCCGGGGCGCGGGCGCCGCACGGGAGCACTCTGTGTCCTGTCTCGCCGGTTCCGTACGCCTTGTCGGTACGGCCTGGCGAAAGTCTTCTGGTCGGTGCGCTGCCCGACCCAGGTGGCTCCCGAGTACGAGGGCGGCGCTACGACGTCCGTCCCTACGCGGGACCTTCCGGCATGGGCGCCGTCGCGGCGGCGGCCGGTTGGGCCGTCAGGGCCCCGGCAGCCTCGCGGTCGGGCGCGAGCGGGTCGGTCACCGTGCCGGTCTCTTCATCGAACAGCCCCTGCGCCAGCCTGGTCACCGCTGCGGGGACCGGCGGCGCCAGGTCGGCCACGGCGCGGAGACCGGACAGGACGTCGTCGGGTCGTACGGCAGGCGTCACGTGCCGAACAACCAGCCGCAGTATCGCACAGGGCCGGTCGCTCGGCCTATCAGCCGGAGCGCCGTGCGTTTCCAGGCTCACCACCGCCGGGCGGGCGTCGAAGGTGCGGACGCCGTTCTTCGTCATCCGCTGCACCTCCACGGCCTCGGCCTTGGTGAAGGCCTCGACCGCGCGCTCGGCGTCGGCCGGCTCCACGCCGTCCAGCCGCAGCTCCCAGACGGAGGCCGTCAGCCGGTCGGCGAGGCCGGAGGTCCGTGCCTCGACCGCCTCGACGATGTCGAGCCCGGCGGGCAGCGACTCGTCGAGGAGGGCGCGCAGGGTCTCCGGGTCGCGCGGTGCGGTGAGCGCGATCTCCAGGTACTCCGCCTCGCTGCCCGTGCCGGTGGGTGCGGCATTGGCGTACGACACCTTGGGGTGCGGCGTGAACCCGGCCGAGTACGCCATGGGCACCTCGGCGCGGCGCAGCGCCCGCTCGAAGGCGCGCTGGAAGTCTCGGTGGCTGGTGAACCTCAGGCGGCCGCGCTTGGTGTAGCGCAGGCGAATGCGCTGCACCGCGGGTGCGGGCGGCGGGCCTTCGGGCTGTCGCTTGCCCAGTGTCGCTCAGTCCTTCGTGAGTGCGGTCGTACTCCTACCAAGAGTACGTGTGTCGCGGGCCACGGGTTCCCGCCGGTCCACCGGGGCCGGCTGCCGGGGGGTGCCGAAGAGCATCCGGCGGAACTCGGCGCGGGCCTGGCGCAGCGTGTCGCGGGCCGTGGTCACCACCTCCCGGGTAACCCGCCCCACCGCGCGTACGCCCGCGGCGACGGGCCGCAGGACGGCGGCGCGCACGGCGTGCCCGACCGGCGTGAGGACGGTGCGGTACACCCAGCGCACCGGCTCCACGACGATCCACCGGAAGAGGGTGCCGAGGGCGCGTCCGACGGCCCGGGAGATCCGCCCGGCGATCCGCCAGGCGTGTCCGAGGGCGTCCCGTACCTCGCGGGCGACGAGCGCCAGGAACCGGCCGACGGGCGCGAGCACCCAGCGCCACAGCGCGAGCGCGGGCAGGACGAACAGCACCCGGGCGGTCCAGTACAGGGCCAGGCCGATCCCGGTGACGAGGAGGCCCAGCAGCCAGGCGAGTCCTCGCGCGCACCAGGCGACGGCCCGGCCCACAGGGGCGAGGAACCAGGTGTGGAGCCACCGCGCGGGGACGACGACGAGGTACCGCGCCAGCCAGGCCAGCGCCCGCCCGACGGGCACCAGCACGCGCGCGTACACCCACGCGAGCCCGGCGCCGATCCCGCGCGCCATCCGGACGAGGGCGTGTCCGACGGGGGTGAGGACGTACCGGTAGCACCATACGGCCGGTACGACGACGAGGACCCGGCCGAGCCAGGCGAGCGCCCTGCCGAAGGGGACCAGGAGGTACCGCCACAGGGCCACGAAGGGCCAGACGAACAGGGCCCTGCCGATCCACAGAAGGGCCCGTCCGAGTGGTTTGAGCACGGTGTCCCGCAGAAGCCGCCCGGTGACGACGAGCGCGTCCCACACCATCCGCACCGGCACGACCAGCACCAGGACGACGATCCGCACGGGCAGGCGGACGGCGACGACGAGGCACCCTGCGGGCTCCCGGCGCGGCTCCGGCGACTTCTGAAGATCCATGCCCGGAAAGACGCACGGACCGGCCGATCGGATGCGGCACTGTCATGTTCACCGCGACACAGTGCCGTGCCGTCCGGCTCCCTGGTTCAGCCGGCGGTGCCGTGCCCGGCGACCGGCCGGAAGTAGCGCTCCAGCGCCCAGGCGGCCAGGCGGGTGCCGGCCCGGCGGCCGTCGGCGTCCGCCGTGCGGGAGTGCACGCCGGCCCACACGCGGGCGTCGACGACATCCCGGTTGAGGTCGTCGGCGCTCCGGTAGTACCGGGTGGTGCCGGTGACCTCGGAGGGGACGTCGAGGTCGATGCGCGAGGTGCCGAGGACACCGGTCAGGGCGCGCACCACGGCGGCGGCGACGGTCGTGTGGCCGGCGAGGTAGTCGGGGTGCGGCGGGGTGGGGAGCAGGGGCTCCCAGTCCGGGTCGGGCGTCGTCGCGGGGTTGCCGTCGGTGCCGGCGAGGCGGATGGCGGTGATCGGCCGCCAGAAGGCGTAGTGGAGCTTGGCGTCCCACGCGGTGACGACGGCGTCGGTCGCCGCCGCGTTCACGGCGGCGAACAGCCGGGCCGTCCGGGCGATGCCGAGCCGGTGCCGGGCGGCGTGGTCCCGTACGGCCGCCTGGACCTGCGCGACCAGGTTGCCGCCGAAGAAGAGGGCGGTCTCGGTCTGCCGCGCGGTCCTGCCCGAACCGGTCTTCGCGCCCATGACCTTCAGCTCCCGGACGTCCTCGGCGTAGGCGGCCGAGGACAGCGCGGGCGGTCCGCCGGGGCGGAACTGCCGCGGCGAGGTGAGCAGCAGGGGGCGGAGCCTGGCGAGCCAGGTGTCGATGAAGGGCTGGAAGGCGGGCGGGGTGGGCCGCCAGACGCCCGGTGCCGGAGAAGCGGTGTACGGGACGTCCGCGAACCTGCCGTCCCCTTCCCGGAGTTCGATGACGCGGGCGGCGGCGCGCTCGCCGTAGCGCACGCCCCGGTCCCGGGCGGGACCGGCCGGGAGGGCGGCGAGCGAGTCCGCGTAGGCGGTGTCGAGCCGCTCCTCGAAGGCGGGGAAGTACGCGAGCAGTACGTCGTGGGCCGCGGTGGCGGCGGCCGCCGCGGAGGATGCCCCGGCCGGGCCGTGCTCACGCCACTTGTACAGGGCGTAGCCGCCTTCGATCCCCACCACGGCGTTGTACACGGCGACGGAGACGAACCCCTGCCAGATCGCCGCCTGCCCGGAGGGGCGCGGGCCGAGGCTCGTCGTGATCGTGTCGGTGGCGATGGCGTTCCACTCCCGGACCACGGCCGCCGGGTCGGCCGCGGTCCGGGGACCGGCGTCGGGCGGAGCCGTCGCGGCGGTGAGCGAAACCAGCACGGCGGCCACGGCGGCGCAGGTGAAGGCCCGGACACGGGAACGCGGCGGAACGGGGGCAGGAGGCTCTTGGTACACGGGCGTGCTCCCTGGCGTCGAGTGCCCAAGGACTAACAGCGGCCCCTCGCGCGGACAAGACAACGCGCCGCGACCGGCCGGGCACCGGACCCGCTTGTACGCCACCGGACGCCGCTGAGCCCCCTTCCCGGCCGGGAAGGGGGCTCAGGGGCCACGCGGACGCGGGGCGCGGGCGGCCTCAGTGCGAGTGGCCGCTCGCCGCCGGTGTCGGACCCGCGTTCTTCACCGTCAGGGGCAGCAGCTTCTTGCCCGTCGGGCCGATCTGGATGTGGGTGTCCATCTGGGGGCAGACACCGCAGTCGAAGCACGGCGTCCAGCGGCAGTCCTCGACCTCGGTCTCGTCGAGGGCGTCCTGCCAGTCCTCCCAGAGCCAGTCCTTGTCCAGGCCGGAGTCGAGGTGGTCCCAGGGCAGGACCTCCTCGTAGGCGCGCTCCCGGGTGGTGTACCAGTCGACGTCCACGCCGAAGGGGGCGAGGGCCTTGTCCGCGCACGCCATCCAGCGGTCGTAGGAGAAGTGCTCGCGCCAGCCGTCGAACCGGCCGCCGTCGTCGTACACCGCGCGGATCACCGCGCCGATGCGGCGGTCGCCGCGGGAGAGCAGGCCCTCCACGATGCCGGGCTTGCCGTCGTGGTAGCGGAAGCCGATCGAGCGGCCGTACTTCTTGTCGCCGCGGATCTTGTCGCGCAGCTTGGCCAGGCGCGCGTCCGTCTCCTCGGCCGACAGCTGCGGCGCCCACTGGAAGGGGGTGTGCGGCTTGGGCACGAAGCCGCCGATGGAGACCGTGCAGCGGATGTCGTTGGAGCCGGAGACCTCGCGGCCCTTCTGGATCACGCGGGTGGCCATGTCGGCGATCTGGAGGACGTCGTCGTCGGTCTCCGTCGGCAGGCCGCACATGAAGTACAGCTTCACCTGGCGCCAGCCGTTGCCGTACGCCGTCGCGACCGTACGGATCAGGTCCTCTTCCGAGACCATCTTGTTGATGACCTTGCGGATGCGCTCCGAGCCGCCCTCGGGGGCGAAGGTCAGACCGGACCGGCGGCCGTTGCGGGTCAGCTCGTTGGCCAGGTCGATGTTGAAGGCGTCCACGCGGGTGGAGGGCAGGGACAGACCGATCTTGTCGTCCTCGTACCGGTCCGCGAGGCCCTTGGCGACGTCGCCGATCTCGCTGTGGTCGGCCGAGGACAGGGACAGCAGGCCCACCTCCTCGAAACCGGTCGCCTTCAGGCCCTTGTCGACCATCTCGCCGATGCCCGTGATGGAACGCTCGCGCACCGGACGGGTGATCATGCCGGCCTGGCAGAAGCGGCAGCCGCGCGTGCAGCCGCGGAAGATCTCCACGGACATCCGCTCGTGGACGGTCTCCGCGAGCGGCACCAGGGGCTGCTTCGGGTACGGCCACTCGTCCAGGTCCATCACCGTGTGCTTGGACACCCGCCACGGCACGCCGGAACGGTTGGGCACCACACGGGCGATCCGGCCGTCCGGCAGGTACTCCACGTCGTAGAACGCCGGGACGTACACCCCGCCCGTCCTCGCGAGGCGGAACAGCACCTCCTCGCGGCCGCCGGGGCGGCCCTCGGCCTTCCACTCGCGGATGATCCGGGTCATGTCGAGGACGGCCTGCTCGCCGTCGCCGATCACGGCCGCGTCGATGAAGTCGGCGATCGGCTCCGGGTTGAAGGCCGCGTGACCGCCGGCCAGGACGATCGGGTCGTCCTCGGTGCGGTCCCGGGACTCCAGCGGGATGCCCGCCAGGTCCAGCGCGGCGAGCATGTTCGTGTAGCCCAGCTCCGTGGAGAAGCTGAGGCCGAACACGTCGAACGCCTTGACCGGGCGGTGGCTGTCCACCGTGAACTGCGGGACGCCGTGCTCCCGCATCAGCGCCTCCAGGTCCGGCCAGACGCTGTAGGTGCGCTCGGCGAGGACGCCCTCCTGCTCGTTGAGGACCTCGTAGAGGATCATGACGCCCTGGTTGGGCAGACCCACCTCGTACGCGTCCGGGTACATGAGCGCCCACCGGACATCGCACTCGTCCCACGGCTTGACCGTGGAGTTGAGCTCTCCGCCGACGTACTGGATCGGCTTCTGCACGTGCGGGAGCAGAGCTTCGAGCTGCGGGAAAACCGACTCGACAGGCATCTCGCGAACCTTCATGAGCTGACAGGGGGGACCATCAAGCCTAACCCGCCCGGCGGGTCGCCCCGCACGCTCAGCCGGGCAGCCCGTCGGCGATCTTCTTCCACCGCCCCTCCAGCTCCGCCTCCAACCGGGCCGCGCGGGCCTCCTCCCCGCCGTACAGCAGCCCGTAGGTGAACGCGCTCTCCCCCGCCGCGTGGGCCACCGCGGCCAGCTCGCGCAGGGTGTGCCGGGCCATGACGCCGTCCTGGTGGTCGCCGAGCAGGGTGGTCAGGCCCTTCATGGCCTTGGTGAGGGCACGGGCGGGGCGGCCCAGGGCGTCGGTGGCGGCCTCGGCGGCGTAGCGGGTGCGCTTGGCCTTCTTGCGGGCCTCGTGCAGCGCGCGGTCGCGCTCCGGTCCCGGCGGCAGCGCGAGCGCGTGCTCCATCAGGGCCGCCAGCTTCCGCTCGTCCTTGCGTACGGCCTTGGTGAGCGCCTTCCGCGGTTTGCGTCCGGCCGCCGCGCGCAGCGGAGGGTCGGCGAGCAGGGCGTCCAAGGCGTCGAGCAGGGCCAGATAACGCCGGGAGTCCAGGACGCCGGTCAGATGGGCGTGGGTGCCGTGGCGGGCCTCGGCCCAGGCGGTGAGCCGTTCCGGGACGGGACCGGTGACCAGGGCGGGCGGGAGCGCGTCGAGAGCGCTCGTCAGCCGGTCGGCCAGCACCTCCCGGTCGCGTTCGACGCCCAGCTCGCCCGCGAGCCACTTCAGCTCGGCGCCCACGGGGCCGGTGACGGCCCGGTCGAGGACGCCGGTGAAGCTGCGCAGGGTGGCGCGGGCGCGGCGGGTGGCGACCCGCATCCGGTGCACCGAGTCGGGGACCCCGCGGCGCACGGCGGGGTCGAGCGCGACCAGCGCGTCCCGCTGGGCGCGCAGATAGGCGAGGACATGGTCGCCGGCGGTCGCGGGCGCGGCGGGTCCGGCCGGCTTCCCGGGGTCCGGCGCGGTCTCCGCCAGGGCGCGGGCGAGCTTCGACGCGGCGGCGGACGGCCGGACCCCGGCCTGGCGCAGCCGCTTCTCCAGCCGGTCGAGCAGGGCCGGGTCACCGCCGTCGGCCAGTTCGACCTCGATCTCGGTCCACCGGGCGGTCCCGCCGGGGCCGGTCAGCCGCTCGGCGGTCACGGTGTCGACGCTCGCCTCGGCCAGCAGGGCGCCCCGCGCGTCGACCAGGTGCCGCACGTCCCGCGCCGAGCGCAGCCGGACCAGCGGCACCAGCGCGCGGTCGCGGACCCGGGAGCGGACGAGGGCGGCGATCTCCTCGGGCACGCTGTCGCCGAGCGGGGCCCGGATCTCGTCGCGGACCCCGGGGGCGACGGGGAACTTCAGGTGCCACCCGGCGTCCGAGCCCCCGGTGCGCCGGCGCAGCGTGAGCGAGTCACCGGCCAGGCGTTCGTCGGCGGTGTCGTAGTACGTGGCGTCCAGTTCGGCCACGCCCCGGTCGAGGACGGCGGCCACCGGACCGACGCCGGTCAGGTCGGGCAGGTCGGGCAGATCTCCGTCGGCTTCGTACTTGCGCTCGATCTCGCGTTTCGTGTCCGCCATGTACCGAATCTAGTGGCGGCGACGCCCCCGCGGCAGAGGGCACCGCCGCCACCGGGAGGTCTACGCCGACATCGGCCGCTGCACCTTGATCGACTGGAGCAGTCCCACGGCCACCCACACGGCGAACATCGACGAGCCGCCGTACGACACGAACGGCAGGGGCAGACCGGTCACCGGCATGATGCCGAGGGTCATGCCGATGTTCTCGAAGGACTGGAAGGCGAACCAGGCGACGATCCCGGCGGCCACGATCGTCCCGTACAGCTCGGTCGAGTCGCGCGCTATCCGGCAGGCGCGCCACAGCAGCAGCCCGAGCAGGAAGATGATGAAACCGGCGCCGACGAAGCCCAGTTCCTCCCCCGCGACCGTGAACACGAAGTCCGTCTGCTGCTCGGGCACGAACTGGCCGGTGGTCTGCGAGCCGTGGAACAGGCCGGCCCCCGTCAGACCGCCGGAACCGATGGCGATGCGGGCCTGGTTGGTGTTGTAGCCGACGCCCGAGGGGTCCAGGTCCGGGTTGGCGAAGGCCGCGAACCGGTTGATCTGGTACTCGTCCAGGATGTGCAGCTGCCAGATCGCCACGCAGCCGATCACCCCGGCGGCGAGCAGGCCGAACACCCAGCGGTTGGAGGAGCCGGAGGCGAGCAGCACGCCCAGGACGATCGCCACCATGGCCAGCACCGAGCCGAGGTCGGGCATGAGCAGCAGGATCATGACCGGGACGGCGGCCAGGCACAGCGACTGGAACACCGTCCGGTGGTCGGGGAACGGCTTGTCGCCCGCGTCCACCCGCGCCGCCAGCAGCATGGCCATGCCCAGGATGATCGAGATCTTGAGGAACTCGGCCGGCTGGAGCGAGAAACCGCCGATGACCAGCCAGTTGCGCTGGCCGTTGATCGTCGCCCCGAGCGGGGTGAGGACGACCAGGGCGAGGAGCACCGACAGGCCGTAGAGGATCGGCACGGCGTTGCGCAGGGCGCGGTGGCCGAGCCAGATCGTGGCGGTCATCAGGGCGATCCCGATGCCGAGGTTCATCAGGTGCCGCAGCAGGAAGAAGTACGGGTCGCCCTGGTTCAGCTCGGTGCGGTTGCGGGTCGCCGAGTACACCAGCAGCGAGCCCAGCAGGGACAGCGCGGTGGCCGCGAACAGGATCGGCCAGTCCAGCCGGCGGGTGAGCGAGTCGCGGGCGAAGAGCCTGGCCCAGCCGGGCCGTTCGGGGCCGTACCGGGAGACGGAGAAGCTGTTCGTGCCGGTCATGAGGGCATCCTCCGCCTTCCCCGGGCCCGGTGCCCGCGGCGCCTGCGGGTGTCGCGGTTGCCGGTCGTGGGCGACGGCGTGGTGCCCGCGGGCTGCTGGTCGTCGCCGCCGTTGGTCGGGTTGTCCTTCTGGGCGGTCTCGGTGTCCTTCGCCGGGTCGCCGGCGATCTTCGGGGCGGCGATGGTGCCGTCCGTGCGGACCTTGGGCAGGCCCTTCTGCGGCTCGGGCAGCAGCGCCTTCTTGTCGTCGATGGAGCCGTCGCCCTGGACGCCGTAGAGCGC
This sequence comes from Streptomyces sp. SudanB182_2057, assembly GCF_964272715.1. Taxonomy (NCBI): domain Bacteria; kingdom Bacillati; phylum Actinomycetota; class Actinomycetes; order Kitasatosporales; family Streptomycetaceae; genus Streptomyces; species Streptomyces sp. SudanB182_2057. The sequence continues at coordinate 5,482,874 of NZ_OZ186798.1, read as the reverse complement.
GCTGTAGATGTTGCGCACGGCCTCACCGGAGGCGCCGGAACCCGTACCGGCCTGGGCGATCGTCATGATCACCGTGTAGTCCTTCGAGTAGGTGGCCAGCCAGGACGTGGTCTGCTTGCCGTAGACCTCCGCCGTACCGGTCTTGCCGTGCAGCGGGATCTTGTCCTGGGGCCAGCCGCCGAACTTCCAGGCCGCCGTACCACGGGTCATGACGCCCGCGAAGGCGTCGTCCATGCCCTTGAGGGTGGCCTGGCTGACCGGGAGCTTCCCGCGCTTCTTCGGCTCGATCTCCCGCACGGTCTTGCCGTCGGGGCTGATGACCGCCTTGCCGATGGTCGGCTGGTACATCGTGCCGCCGTTGGCGACGGCGCCGTAGATCACGGCCTCCTGGATCGGCGTGACGAGCGTGTCGCCCTGGCCGATGGAGTAGTTGATCGAGTCGCCCTCGCGCATCTTGTTGCCTTCGAGGCAGTTCTCGTAGGCGATCTTCTCGACGTACGAGCCGTCCTTCTTGCCGGTCTTGCACCAGGCGTCCTTGTTGGCCTCCCAGTACGCCTGCTTCCAGCGGCGGTCGGGGACGCGGCCGGTGACCTCGTTGGGCAGGTCGATGCCGGTCTCCTTGCCGAGGCCGAACTGGTGGGCGGCCTTGTAGAAGTAGTCCTTCGGGGTGCCCTTGGGGTTGCTGCCGCCGTCCCTCTTCCACTCCTTGTCGGCCAGGTAGTAGAAGACGGTGTCGCAGGAGACCTCCAGGGCGCGGCCCAGGGAGATGGGGCCGAAGTTCTCGCCCTCGAAGTTCTTGAAGACCTGGTTGCCCACCGAGTACGAGCTGGTGCACGGGTAGCGCCCGTCGAAGGCGTAGCCGGCCTCGACGGCGGCGGCCGTGGAGATCACCTTGAACGTCGAACCGGGCGCGGCCTGACCCTGTATGGCCCGGTTCAGCAGCGGGTAGTCGGAGTCCTTGCCGGTGAGGGCCTTGTAGTCCTTGGCGGAGATGCCGCCGACCCAGACGTTCGGGTCGTAGGTCGGCGCGGAGGCCATCGCGACGATCCGGCCGGTCTTGGCCTCCATCACGACCACGGCACCGGAGTCGGCCTTGTAGTTGGTGCCCGTGATCTTGTCGTACTGCTGGCGGGCGACCTTCATCGCCTTGTCCAGTTCGTACTCCGCGACCCGCTGGACGCGGGAGTCGATGCTGGTCACCAGGTTCGCACCGGGCCGCGCCGCCTCCGACTCGGCCTTGCCGATGACCCGGCCGAGGTTGTCGACCTCGTAGCGGGTGACGCCGGCCTTGCCGCGCAGCACCTTGTCGTACGTCCGCTCCAGGCCGGAGCGGCCGACCATGTCGGAGCGCAGGTACGGCGAGTCGGTGTCCTTGGCCTGCTGGATCTCCTCGTCGGTGACGGGCGAGAGATAGCCGAGCACCTGCGCGGTGTTGGACTTGCCGGGGCCCGGGTAGCGGCGCACGGCCTCGGGTTCGGCGGTGATGCCGGGGAAGTCCTCGGAGCGCTCACGGATCTGCAGGGCCTGCTGGGGCGTGGCCTCGTCGGTGATCGGGATCGGCTGGTACGGCGAGCCGTTCCAGCAGGGCCGGGGGGTCTTGGCGTCGCACAGCCGGACCTTCTGCGTGACCTCCGTCGGGTTCATGCCGAGGACGCCGGCCAGCTTGGTGAGGACGGCCCGGCCGCCGTCCTTCTGCTTGGTCAGCTCGGTGCGGGAGGCGGAGACCACCAGCCGTGTCTCGTTGTCCGCGAGGGGCACGCCGCGGGCGTCCAGGATGTCCCCGCGCACGGCGGGCTGGACCACCCGCTGGACGTGGTTGCCGGACGCCTCCTTCTGGTACTCCGCGCCCTCGCGGATCTGGAGGTACCACAGCCGGCCGCCGAGCGTGCCGAGGAGGGAGAGGACGAGGATCTGGATCACGACGAGCCGGATCTGGACCCGCGGGGTCCGACCGGTCTCGGGAATGTTGGTCACTGCGGCTGTCTCCCCCTCTCAGTGCGCGGACGTCCGCGCGCGGACGTCGGTGCGTGCCATGGGCGTACGGGGTGCCCGGGTGCGAACCCGCCGCCCCCGTACGCAGGATGAACGACCGGCCTGTGAACTCGCGTTCCAGGACGGCCGACCCGTTCGAGTGAACCTGCCGGGTGTGTGCCCGTCGCCGCTCACAGCCGCTTGACCCCCTTGATGCGGCCGACCCGGGCGGAGCGGGTGCGGGCCTTGGCCTTCAGCGCGCCGACGCCGCCGCGCCGGCCGCCGACGCGCAGGCCGGTGCCGGAGGACAGCCAGCCGGAGGAGATGTCCCCGGCCTTGGCGGCGGGGCCGGTCTCGGTGAGCGGGTCGTTGTCGGCGCGGCGGGCCAGCCACATCACCCCGGGCACCACGAACGGGGCGAGCAGCAGGTCGTACAGGGCGGCCGAGAACAGGAGCCCGGGCAGGCCGACATGGCGGGCGGCGGTGTCGCCGACCAGGGCGCCCACCCCGGCGTAGAGCAGGGTGGAGCCGACGGCGGCGGCGACCACGACGGCCATCGGCCCGGCCGCCGACTTCAGCCGGCCGTTCTCCGGCCGGATCAGACCGGCGAAGTAGCCGGTGACGCACAGCACGAGCGCGTAGCGGCCGGCCGCGTGGTCGGCGGGCGGGGCCAGGTCGGCGAGCAGACCGGCGCCGAACCCGACGAGTGCGCCGCCCACATGGCCGTAGACCATCGCCAGGCCGAGGACGGTGAGCAGCAGCAGGTCGGGCACCGCGCCCGGCAGGTGCAGCCGGGCCAGGACGCTCACCTGGAGCACCAGGGCCACCACGACCAGCGCGCTGGACAGCAGGATCCGGTTGACACGCATGGGATTCGGCTCCTACTGCTGCTCGTCGCTGGCGGTGTCGGTGGTGCCGTCGGTGTCCGGGACGGGGGCGCCGGCCGACGGGGTCACCGTGACGGTCACCGTGGGCGTCGGCACCGGCTTCGGCTTGGCCGGGAGCACGCTGTCCCGCGGGTTCTTCTTGGGGCCCTGCACGACCACGCCGACGACGTCGAGCTTGGTGAAACCGACGTACGGGGTGACGTACAGGGTGCGGGTGAGGCCGCCGCCGGAGGGGTCGACGCGGGAGACCACGCCGACCGGGACGCCGGGCACGAACGGCTTGTCGGCCTCGGAGCCGAAGGTGACGAGCCGGTCGCCCTTCTTCACCTCCGCCTTGCCGTTGAGCAGTTCCACGCGCAGCGGGCGGTCCCCCTGGCCGGAGGCGAAGCCGAGTTCGTCGTTGCCCTCGATGCGGGTGCCGACGGTGAAGTCGGGGTCGTTGGCGAGCAGCACGGTGGAGGTGCTCGGGCCGACGGTGGTGACCCGGCCGACCAGGCCGTCCCCGTTGAGGACGGTCATGTCCCGCTTGATGCCGTCGTCGGCGCCCGCGTCGATGGTGATGGTCCAGGAGAAGCCCTGCGCCGACCCGATGGCGATGACCTGGGCGCCCTTGATGGCGTACTGCCCCGCGCCGGCGATCTTCATCAGCTTGTCGAGCTGCTTCAGGCGGCTGCGGTTGCGGTCGTCGCTGCCGAGCTCGGCCTTGAGGGCCGCGTTCTCCTTCTCCAGCGCGGCGAGCCGGTCGTGCCGGGTGCCCGAGTCGCGGACGGCGGAGACGGCGTCGCCGACCGGGTCGACCACACCGGACAGGCCGTCCTCGACGGGGCCGAAGACCGCCGCGGCGGCGTGCCGGGCACCGTCGACCGGGGAGTTCCGTCCTCCTCGGATGTCCACCGTGATCAGCGCGAACGCGATGGCGACCAGCAGGACCAGGAGCAACCGGCTCTCTTTCGTGTCCCTCACGTGCGGCGGCCGTGCCCTTCCTCAAGTAGGAATTCGGCGGGCCCTTCGGAAAACGCGAATGGCGCCGCGCGAACCGAAGGGGCCCAATAGGGGGAGCGTATGCCTCTATATCAACGATCCGCCGCACGAGAGGAGAACGTCTCGTACGGCGGAATGGAGGAGCGACGTCATCTGCGCGGCTGCGCGTCCAGAACCTGCTGGAGCGCCTCGAACTCCTCGACGCACTTCCCGGAGCCGAGCGCGACGCTGTCCAGCGGGTCCTCGGCGATATGGATCGGCATGCCGGTCTCCCGCCGCAGCCGCTCGTCCAGCCCGCGCAGCAGCGCTCCGCCGCCGGTCAGAACGATTCCCCGGTCCATGATGTCGCCGGAGAGCTCCGGCGGGCACTTGTCGAGGGTGGTCTTCACCGCGTCCACGATGGCGTTGACCGGCTCCTCGATGGCCTTGCGGACCTCGGCCGCCGAGATGACGACGGTCTTCGGCAGCCCGGACACCAGGTCGCGGCCGCGGACCTCGGTGTGCTCGTCGGTGTCCAGGTCGTACGCCGAACCGATCGTGATCTTGATCTGCTCGGCGGTGCGCTCGCCCAGCAGAAGGCTGTACTCCTTCTTGATGTACTGGATGATCGCGTTGTCCAGCTCGTCCCCGGCGACGCGGATGGACTGGGCGGTGACGATCCCGCCGAGCGAGATGACCGCGACCTCCGTGGTGCCGCCGCCGATGTCCACCACCATGTTGCCCGTGGCCTCGTGCACCGGCAGACCGGAGCCGATGGCGGCGGCCATGGGCTCCTCGATGATGTGCACCTGGCGGGCGCCGGCCTGGGAGGACGCCTCGATGACCGCGCGGCGCTCGACTCCCGTGATGCCCGAGGGCACGCAGACCACGACCCGCGGCCGGGCCAGGTAGCGCCGCTTGTGGATCTTCAGGATGAAGTAGCGGAGCATCCGCTCGGTGATCTCGAAGTCGGCGATCACACCGTCCTTCAGCGGACGCACGGCCACGATGTTGCCCGGCGTCCGGCCGATCATCTTCTTGGCTTCCGAACCGACCGCCAGGATCCCACCCGTGTTGGTGTTGATCGCCACGACGGACGGCTCGTTCAATACGATTCCGCGACCCCTGACGTACACCAGCGTGTTGGCGGTCCCGAGGTCGACAGCCATGTCACGGCCGATGAACGACATTGAGTTCCCCATCCGGATTCATCTGGCCTCCCTGCGCTTTTGAGGGCATGTCAGGTAGGCGAGGCGGGTGCTGTGACGTGAAGGCTTCCATCGTAAACGCGCCGCCACGAACACTGCGCGAGGGTCTCCGCCATTGTCACCAGATGGCGTGCCGCCCCGCTTGTGGAGACGGGCGTTCGGGGGCGCGCGTTCCCTCAAATGAACGGACTGTGCGGCGGGCCCGGACGAGGGGTGCGAGAAAGGCCCGGGAGCACCGCCCGGACCTTCTCCGCCGCCGTGGGTCCTACGCGCGACCGGGGAAGAAGATCTTCACCTCGCGCTCGGCGGACTCCTCCGAGTCCGAGGCGTGGATCAGGTTCTCGCGGACGATCACACCGAAGTCACCGCGGATCGAGCCGGGCGCGGCGGCGATCGGGTCGGTCGGGCCGGCCAGCTGGCGCACGCCCTCGATCACCCGCTCGCCCTCCACGATCAGCGCGACGACCGGCCCGGAGGACATGAACTCCACCAGCGGCTCGTAGAACGGCTTGCCCACGTGCTCCGCGTAGTGCTGCTCCAGCGTGGCGCGGTCCAGGGTGCGCAGCTCCAGCGCGGTGATCTGCCAGCCGGCCTTGCGCTCGATACGGCCGATGATCTCACCGGTCAGCCCCCGGCGGACGGCGTCGGGCTTGAGGAGGACAAGGGTGCGCTGGCTCACGAGGGGCTCCTTACACGGCTTACGGGTGCGGTGGCACGAGGTTACAGGGCGTGCCGGGACGTCCGTCACGCAGCGTCAGCCGGGGAGGAGGACGACCGCGCCCCCGCCGCGAAGCGGGCCTTCGCCTCGTCCACCTTTCTCCCGAAGTGCACCGACGCCCACCACAGCGCCGCGAAGACCGCGCCCATGAAGAACATGGTCGGCACGAAGACGCCGGAGGCGATCAGGGCGAGCTGCAGGGCCCAGCCGAGGGCCACCCCGCCCGGGCGGGTCACCATGCCGCACAGCAGCACGCACAGCAGCATGGCGATGCCGCTGACCAGCCACACCGTCGACGTCGCCAGGTCGGGGTCCTTCATGGCGACCAGCCCGGCGAAGCCGATGATGAAGAACTCGCCGATCAGGGTCGACGCACAGAGCGTACGCATCTCGTCTCTCAGCCCTTCCCCAGCAGCAGCCGGGCCTCGCCGACCGTGATGACGGAACCGGTGACCAGCACACCGCCGCCCGCGAACTCGCCCTCCTCCTCGGCCAGCGTGATCGCGGCCTCCAGGGCGTCCGGCAGCCGCGGCTCGACCTGCACCCGCTCGTCGCCGAAGACCTCCACGGCGATGGCGGCCAGCTCGTCCGCGTCCATGGCGCGGTGGCTGGAGTTCTGCGTGACGACGACCTCGGCGAAGATCGGTTCGAAGGCCTCCAGCAGGCCCCGCACGTTCTTGTCCGCGCTCGCGCCCACGACGCCGATCAGCCGGCTGAAGTCGAACGCCTCCCGCACCGCCTCCGCGGTGGCCTCGGCGCCCGCCGGGTTGTGCGCGGCGTCCAGCACGACCGTCGGGGAGCGCCGGACGACCTCCAGGCGGCCCGGGGAGGAGACGGCCGCGAACGCCTTGCGGACGGTGTCGATGTCCAGCGGCTCCGCGCGCTGGGCGCCGACGCCGAAGAACGCCTCCACGGCGGCGAGCGCGACGGCCGCGTTGTGCGCCTGGTGGGCGCCGTGCAGCGGGAGGTAGACCTCCGGGTACTCGCCGCCGAGGCCGCGCAGGGTCAGCAGCTGCCCGCCGACGGCGACCTGCCGGGCGGTGACGCCGAACTCCAGCCCCTCGCGGGCGACCGTGGCGTCCACCTCGACGGCCTTCTTCAGCAGCACCTGCGCCGCGTCCACCGGCTGCTGGGCCAGGATGACGGTCGCGTCCTGCTTGATGATGCCGCTCTTCTCGCCGGCGATCTCCGCGGTGGTCTCCCCGAGCCGGTCGGTGTGGTCCAGGCCGATCGGGGTCACGACGGCCACGTCACCGTCGATCACGTTGGTGGCGTCCCAGGAGCCGCCCATGCCGACCTCGACGACGGCGACGTCCACGGGCGCGTCGGCGAAGGCCGCGTACGCCATGCCGGTGAGCACCTCGAAGAAGGACAGCCGGTACTCCTGCTGCCCGTCCACCATCTCGACGTACGGCTTGATGTCCCGGTACGTCTCGACGAACCGCTCGGCGGAGACCGGGGCGCCGTCCAGGCTGATCCGCTCGGTGATCGACTGCACGTGCGGGCTGGTGTACCGCCCGGTGCGCAGCTCGAAGGCGCCGAGCAGGGCCTCGATCATGCGGGCGGTGGAGGTCTTGCCGTTCGTGCCCGTGATGTGGATCGAGGGGTACGAGCGCTGGGGCTCGCCGAGGACGTCCATCAGCGCGGAGATCCTCGTGACCGAGGGCTCCAGCTTGGTCTCGCCCCAGCGGGTGGCCAGCTCGGCCTCGACCTCGCGCAGCGCCTTGTCGAGCTCGGGGTCCTCCGGGCGCGCGGGTACGTCGGCCTGCGGCGGGCCGCCCTGGGTGCGCAGGGTGCGGCTGCCGGCCTCGATCACCGCGAGGTCGGGGTCGCGGGTGGTCTCGGCTTCGATGATCTCGTCGAAGCTGTCGAGGGGGTCGGGCTGGTCGGTACCGTTCGGGTCGCTCACGGGGCTCAGTCTACGGAGACCGGCTGACAAAGGGTGCGGTGGCTTGGTGTCGCCGGCCGGGGTGGCTTGCCCGCTCGGCCGGCCGCGGGTCCGTCGTGGCCCGTCGCGCGGTTCCCCGCGCCCCTGACGGGGCACGTGAAAGCCCCCGGCGCGCACCGGCACCGGGAGCTTTCACGCGGGAAACTACGCCTGCGGCAGCCTCTCCAGCTGCGCGGTGATGCGGGCGATGTCCTCGTCCGCCTTGGCCAGGCGGGTGCGGATCTTGTCCACGACGTGGTCCGGGGCCTTGGCGAGGAACGCCTCGTTGCCGAGCTTGGCCTCGGCCTGCTGGCGCTCCTTCTGGGCCGCCGCCAGGTCCTTGGCCAGGCGCTTGCGCTCCGCGGCGACGTCGATCGTGCCGGAGAGGTCGAGCGCGACCTCCGCGCCCGCCACCGGCAGGGTCGCCGTGGCCGTGAAGGACTCGCCCTCGGGCTGGAGCCGCAGCAGCTGGCGGATGGCCGCCTCGTGCGGGGCGAGGGCCGTGCCGTCCAGGGTCAGCCGGGCCGGGACCCGCTGGCCGGGCTGGAGGCCCTGGTCGGCGCGGAAGCGGCGGACCTCGGTGATGACCGACTGGAGGGTGGAGATCTCCCGCTCGGCCGCCGCGTCCCGGAAGCCGCTGTCGGCCGGCCAGTCGGCGATCACGACCGACTCGCCGCCGGTCAGCGTGGTCCACAGGGTCTCCGTGACGAACGGGACCACCGGGTGCAGCAGCCGCAGCGTGACGTCGAGGACCTCGCCGAGGACCCGCTTGCTGACCTCGGCCGCCTCGCCGCCCGCCTGGAAGACGGTCTTGGACAGCTCCACGTACCAGTCGAAGACCTCGTCCCACGCGAAGTGGAAGAGGGCGTCGGCGAGCTTGGCGAACTGGAAGTCGTCGTAGTGGGCGTCGACTTCGGCGACGACCGAGTTCAGGCGGGAGAGGATCCAGCGGTCGGTCGCGGACATCTCCGCCGGGTCCGGCAGCGGGCCCTGGACCGTCGCGCCGTTCATCAGCGCGAAGCGGGTCGCGTTCCAGATCTTGTTGGCGAAGTTGCGCGAGCCCTGGACCCAGTCCTCGCCGATCGGCACGTCCACGCCCGGGTTGGCGCCGCGGGCCAGGGTGAAGCGCAGGGCGTCGGAGCCGTACTTGTCCATCCAGTCCAGCGGGTTGACCGCGTTGCCGAAGGACTTCGACATCTTCTTGCCGAACTGGTCGCGGACCATGCCGTGCAGGGCGATGGTGTGGAACGGCGGGGTGCCGTCCATCGCGTACAGGCCGAACATCATCATCCGGGCGACCCAGAAGAAGAGGATGTCGTAGCCGGTGACCAGGACGGAGTTCGGGTAGAACTTCGCGAGCGACTCGGTCCGCTCGGGCCAGCCGAGGGTGGAGAACGGCCACAGGCCGGAGGAGAACCAGGTGTCGAGGACGTCGGTGTCCTGGTGCCAGCCCTCGCCGGCCGGCGGCTCCTCGTCGGGGCCGACGCAGACGACCTCGCCGTTCGGGCCGTACCAGACAGGGATGCGGTGGCCCCACCACAGCTGGCGCGAGATGCACCAGTCGTGCAGGTTGTCGACCCAGTCGAAGTACCGCTTCTCCATCTCCTGCGGGTGGATCTTGACCTTGCCGTCGCGGACGGCGTCGCCGGCGGCCTCGGCCAGCGGGCCGACCTTGACCCACCACTGCATCGACAGGCGCGGCTCGATGGTGGTCTTGCAGCGCGAGCAGTGGCCGACGGAGTGGACGTAGGGCCGCTTCTCGGCGACGATCCGGCCCTCGGCGCGCAGCGCGGCGACGATCGCCGAGCGGGCCTCCAGGCGGTCCATGCCCTGGAAGGGGCCGTGGACGGTGATGACGGCGTGCTCGTCCATCACGGTGATGGACGGCAGGTCGTGGCGCTGGCCGATCTCGAAGTCGTTCGGGTCGTGGGCCGGGGTGACCTTGACGGCGCCCGTGCCGAACTCCGGGTCGACGTGGGTGTCGGCGACGACCGGGATGGAGCGGTCGGTCAGCGGGAGGCGGATGAGCTTGCCGACGAGGTGCTTGTACCGCTCGTCGTCGGGGTGGACGGCGACGGCCGTGTCGCCGAGCATCGTCTCGGCGCGGGTGGTGGCCACGACGATGGACTCCTCCCCGTCGCCGTAGCGCATGGAGACCAGCTCGCCGTCGTCGTCCTGGTACTCGACCTCGATGTCCGAGATGGCCGTCAGACAGCGCGGGCACCAGTTGATGATGCGCTCGGCGCGGTAGATCAGCTCGTCGTCGTAGAGCTTCTTGAAGATGGTCTGGACGGCCCGGGAGAGGCCCTCGTCCATGGTGAAGCGCTCGCGGGACCAGGCGACGCCGTCGCCGAGGCGGCGCATCTGGCCGCTGATCTGGCCGCCGGACTCGGCCTTCCACTGCCAGACGCGCTCCACGAAGGCCTCACGGCCCAGGTCGTGGCGGGACTTGCCCTCCTTGCCCAGCTCGCGCTCGACCACGTTCTGGGTGGCGATGCCGGCGTGGTCCATGCCGGGCTGCCACAGCGTCTCGTAGCCCTGCATGCGCTTGCGGCGGGTGAGCGCGTCGATCAGGGTGTGCTCGAAGGCGTGCCCGAGGTGCAGGCTGCCCGTGACGTTCGGCGGCGGGATGACGATGGTGTACGGCGGCTTGTCGCTCTTGGCGTCCGCGTCGAAGTAGCCCCGCTCTACCCAGCGCTCGTACAACGGCCCCTCTACATCGGCCGGCGCGTACTGGGTCGGCAGTTCGGTGTCGGGCGCTGAGGGCTGCTGCTGAGCGTTGTCGGTCACGGTGGTCAGTTTAGAGGTGTCACGGGGCGGTCCCGAAACGCGCGTGTTCTGTAACGGTGCGGCCCCCGGTGCCGGGCGTGTCCCGGACCTGGGCCAGGATGTCAGGCACACATAAGCTTCTGGAGGGGAACCCAGGAATGAGCAACAACCAGCCGGGCCCGTACGGCCAGCCACCCCAGCAGCCGGGACCGTACGGCCAGCCGGGGCAGCCTGGGCCGTACGGCCAGCCGGGCCCCTACGGCCAGCCGCCGCAGGCACCCCAGCCCGGCTACGGCTACCCCCAGCAGGCCCCTCCGGCGCCGCAGCCCGGGTACGGCCACCCGCAGCAGGGCATGCCGCCGCAGGGCGCCCCGCAGGGCACTCCCCCGCAGCCGGGCCCGTACGGCCAGCCGCCCCAGCAGCCCGGACCGTACGGCCAGCAGCCGAACCCCTACGGCCAGCAGCCCTACGGAGTGCCCCCGCAGCCGCCGCAGCCGGCCGGCGGGAAGAAGAAGACCGGTCTGATCATCGGCGCGGTGGCCGTGGTGGCCGCACTGGCGGTCGGCGGGTACTTCGTGCTCGGCGGCAGCGGCGGGGGCGGGGTCGCGGACGACGGCCCGCACAAGCTGGTCGCGAAGAGTTCGGTGGTTGACGGGACCTACAAGAAGTCCAACGACTCGGGGTCGGACAGCGACATCACCGACTCCGACCGCTCGGACTTCGAGAAGTGGGGGGTGAAGAACCCCACCGAGGTGAGCGCCGGTTATGAGGCAGGCACGGGGCTGAGCAAGAAGGGGCTTGCCTTCAGTGGCGTCTACGGCACCATCGACGACCCCGAGGCGGTCGTCGACGCCATGTTCGCCAAGGCCAAGTCCGAGGCCGAGAAGGGCCAGAGCGACTCTGATACCAAGGGCAAGCTGATCGGCAGTCCGGAGACCGTCCACCCGTCAGGTTTCTCCAACGGGATCATGAAGTGCCAGGTCGCTCAGATCGACAGCAGTGGCTCGTCGGCCTCGGAGTCGGGAGTTCCAGAGACCATCAAGATGCCGGTGTGCATCTGGGCCGACCACAGCACCGTCGCCTTCGTTTCCGCATACAGCGTCGCTTCCATCGCCTCGGGCGACGGTGGCTCGGTCGAGGCCCTGGGAGAGCTCGCGACCAAGCTCCGCAACGACGTACGCGTCAAGATGTAGGGACGGCTGGAACAACCGACCAGACGAACGGGGCGCTCCGTCGGGGCGCCCCGCCCCTGTCTCAGCGGTTCGCTCTAGGCCCGCGCGCAGGCATCGTACGCGTCCCCATCCTTTACACCGATGGCAATCAGCGCAATCGTGCAGAGAGGACTCGGCCCGCCTATGGGAAGGTGCGACTGGTTGCACGCCGCCCGGACCTTCGAGCCGATCGTGTAATGCCGCTGTGCCAGCACGGAGATGCAGTCCGACTGAGTAGCGCTCGCCGACGTCGCTGTCACCAGCGGTGCAACACCGGCCGCCACCATCACGGCTACCGCCGAGACCACACGCTTTCGCTTCATTGTCTGGATCCTCCCGTTTCTCAACCACCCGCACGTTTCCCTGTGCGGCGGTGGGGTCAGACCTACGTGACCACCGAAGCTCTGCCGAGATCAAGGTTCAGTAGGTATCTGGCGAGATCCCACTGCCGCAGGGCGCCGAATGGCCGACGCGCCGCTGCGCCGTCAGCCATTCGTCTCGAAGCCATGGATGGTCATGCCGATGGACGTCGCCAGCCTCGCGGCGGGCCGGAGCAGCGACCCGGCGGCCGACGCGGAGCTCGCCGCCAAGTTCCGCGCCGCGGCCCGCGTGAAGGCCTGACGGCCTCCGCCACGGAGAAGGGGCCCCGGTCGGTCGACCGGGGCCCCTCCTTCTTCCGTGTGTGCCCGGCGGTCACGCCGTCTTCTGCTCGCCCGAACCCCGGCCGCGGGCGTCGCGCGGGATCAGGGTGGGGTTCACGTTGGAGAGGACCACGTCGGCGGTGATGACCACCCGGGCGACGTCCTTGCGGGACGGGACCTCGTACATCACGCCCTGGAGGACCTCCTCCATGATGGCGCGCAGGCCGCGGGCGCCGGTCTGGCGGAGAATGGCCTGGTCGGCGATGGCCTCCAGCGCCTCGCGCTCGAAGTCCAGCTCCACGCCGTCGAGTTCGAACAGCCGCTGGTACTGCTTGACCAGGGCGTTGCGCGGCTCGACGAGGATCTTCAGCAGCGCCTCGCGGTCCAGGTTGTGCACGGACGTGATCACGGGCAGCCGGCCGATGAACTCGGGGATCATGCCGAACTTGACCAGGTCCTCCGGCATGACGTCCTCGAAGACGTCCTTGGCCTCCAGCTCGCGCTTGGACAGGATCGTCGCGCCGAAGCCGATGCCCTTGGCGCCGGCCCGGGACTCGATGATCTTCTCCAGGCCCGCGAAGGCACCGCCCACGATGAACAGCACGTTCGTCGTGTCGATCTGGATGAACTCCTGGTGCGGGTGCTTGCGGCCGCCCTGCGGCGGGACCGAGGCCGTCGTGCCCTCCAGGATCTTCAGCAGCGCCTGCTGGACGCCCTCGCCGCTCACGTCCCGGGTGATCGACGGGTTCTCGCTCTTGCGGGCGACCTTGTCGATCTCGTCGATGTAGATGATCCCGGTCTCGGCCTTCTTGACGTCGTAGTCCGCCGCCTGGATCAGCTTCAGCAGGATGTTCTCGACGTCCTCGCCGACATAGCCCGCCTCGGTCAGCGCCGTGGCGTCGGCGATCGCGAACGGGACGTTCAGCATGCGGGCCAGGGTCTGCGCCAGCAGGGTCTTGCCGGAGCCGGTGGGGCCGAGCAGCAGGATGTTGGACTTCGCCAGTTCGATCGCGTCGTCCCGGCCGCTCGCGCCGCCGTTCTCGCCCGCCTGGACCCGCTTGTAGTGGTTGTACACCGCGACGGAGAGTGCCTTCTTGGCGGCCTCCTGGCCGACCACGTAGCCCTCGAGGAACTCGTAGATCTCGCGCGGCTTGGGCAGTTCCTCCCAGCGCACCTCGCTGGTCTCCGCGAGCTCTTCCTCGATGATCTCGTTACAGAGATCGATGCACTCGTCGCAGATGTACACACCGGGCCCTGCGATGAGCTTCTTGACCTGCTTCTGGCTCTTGCCGCAGAACGAGCACTTGAGCAGATCGCCGCCGTCACCGATGCGTGCCACGGTGTGCTTCCCCTTCGCCTGGGAGACGCCTGGACGTCGTGAGTCCAGCGGCTCCTGGTGCTGCCTTATGTCCGACGGTACCTTGCCGGGCCCGGTGTTCGGGCCCCCCTTGGCAGGGTTCACTTTGCCGTGCGCCGTGCCAAGGGGGGCCCGGGGTGCCGCGTGCCGCGTCAGCGGACGGCGGCGTTGTTCAGCTTGCGGGTGGAGATGATCTGGTCGACGAGGCCGTACTCCAGCGCCTCCTCGGCCGTGAGGATCTTGTCGCGCTCGATGTCCTCGCGGACCTTCTCGATCGGCCGGTTCGAGTGCTTGGCCAGCATGTTCTCCAGCTGCTCGCGCATCCGGGTGAACTCGTTGGCGATGATCTCCAGGTCGGAGAGCTGACCGCGGCCGGTGGAGCCCGCCGGCTGGTGGATCAGCACCCGGGAGTTCGGCAGCGCCATGCGCTTGCCGGGCGTGCCGGCGGCCAGCAGGATGGCCGCGGCGGAGGCCGCCTGGCCCATGCAGACCGTCTGGATGTCGGGCTTCACGAACTGCATCGTGTCGTAGATCGCCGTCAGCGCGGTCATGTCGCCGCCGGGGCTGTTGATGTAGATCGAGATGTCCCGGTCGGGGTCCATCGACTCCAGGCACAGCAGCTGCGCCATGACGTCGTTGGCGGAGGCGTCGTCGATCTGGACGCCCAGGAAGATCACGCGCTCCTCGAAAAGCTTCGCGTACGGGTCGTACTCGCGGATGCCCTGGGAGGTGCGCTCGACGAAGCGCGGGATGACGTAGCGGCTGTCGGGCCGGGGGCCCTCGTACATGCCGCTGGCGGCGCCGGGGAAGTTGGTCATGGGGTTCACCGTCCTGGTGGCGTTCGGGGGGCTGGTGTCTCGGCGGTGCGTGGCGTGGCCGGGCCGGTCAGGCACCGGTGCCGCCGCCTCCCGGAACACCCGAGGCGTGCGTGATGATCTCGTCAATGAGACCGTACTCCTTGGCCTCTTCCGGCGTGAACCAGCGGTCGCGGTCGCCGTCGCGGATGATCGTCTCGACCGTCTGGCCGGAGTGGAACGCGGTCAGCTCCGACATGCGCTTCTTGGTGCGCATCAGGTACTCGGCCTGGATCTTGATGTCCGAGACCGTACCGCCGAGGCCGGCGGAGCCCTGGTGCATCATGATGTCCGCGTGCGGCAGGGCGAAGCGCTTGCCGGCGGCGCCGCCCGTGAGCAGGAACTGGCCCATGGAGGCCGCCATGCCCATCGCGATGGTGACCACGTCGTTCGGGATGTACTGCATGGTGTCGTAGATCGCCATGCCGGCCGTCACCGAGCCGCCGGGGCTGTTGATGTAGAGGTAGATGTCCTTGTCCGGATCGGCGGCAAGGAGCAGCAGCTGCGCCGTGATCTTGTTGGCGATGTCGTCGTCAACCTGCTGGCCGAGGAAGATGATCCGCTCGTT
The DNA here is from genome assembly GCF_964272715.1 of Streptomyces sp. SudanB182_2057. Taxonomy (NCBI): domain Bacteria; kingdom Bacillati; phylum Actinomycetota; class Actinomycetes; order Kitasatosporales; family Streptomycetaceae; genus Streptomyces; species Streptomyces sp. SudanB182_2057. The sequence goes on along the minus strand of NZ_OZ186798.1, from coordinate 5,467,803 downwards.
GAGCAGCCGGTTGTAGACCTGGTCGCCGAGGCCACCACCGATGGAAGGCTCGCCGGCGGCGGAGGGCATCAGATTCGTCACGTATCCACCTGCTCGTCTTACGACGGCGCCGGGCCGTCTCACGTCGTCCTGCCGGAGGCTTTGGCGGGGGGTGTCAGGAGACTCCCCTGCCCCCGTATTCATGGACCCTAACGCTCAGCCTCCTTCGGGGAATCCCGGAGATGGGAGTGTTCGCCGGGGGCGTAGCGCGGGGGGCTGTCACCGGACACCGGGCGCGGGGCATGAAGGTCAGTGTGGGGGGTGCGGCGGGCCGGCCGCGGCGCCGGTGTACGCGAACGGGCCCCGGGGAGAACCCCAGGGCCCGCTGTACGGCCTTGTCGGAGCCGCAGGGCTTACGCTCAGCCCTCGGTCTTCTCCTCGGAGGTCTCCGACGCCTCGGCGGCCTCGGTCTCCTCCTCGTCGTCCAGGTCGACGATCTCGCCGTTGGTGTCCTTCACCGTGGCGGCCTCGACCACGACGGCCAGGGCCTTGCCGCGGGCGACCTCGCCGACCAGGAGCGGCACCTGGCCACCCTCGACGACGGCCTGGGCGAACTGGTCGGGGGACATGCCGGAGGAGGCGGCGCGCCGCATGAGGTGCTCGGTGAGCTCCTCCTGGTTGACGTTGAGCTGCTCCTTCTTGACCAGCTCGTCCAGGACGAACTGGGTCTTGATGCCCTTGACCGCGGCCTCACGGGTCTCGGTCTCGAACTCCTCGGCGGTCTTGCCCTGGATCTCCAGGTACTTGTCGAGGGTGAGGCCCATCTGGGCGAGCTGGTGGTGCTCCAGGTTGTGCTTGCGGGTGTTGATCTCGTCCTCGAGCAGCTTCTCGGGGACGGGGACCTCCACCAGCTCCAGCAGCTTCTCCAGGACGCGCTCCTGGGCCTGCGTGGCCTGGTCGAACTGCTTCATGTTGGCGAGGCGCTTGCGGCTGTCCGCCTTCAGCTCCTCCAGGGTGTCGAACTCGGAGGCGAGCTGCGCGAAGTCGTCGTCCAGCCCGGGCAGTTCCCGCTTGGCGACCTGGGTGACCTTGACGGTGACCTCGGCCTCCTTGCCGGCGGCCGAGCCGCCCTTCAGCTCGGAGGTGAAGGTGGCCTCGCCACCGGCCTCCAGGCCCTTCACGGCGTCGTCGATGCCGTCCAGCAGCTCACCGGAGCCGATGGTGTAGGACACGCCGTTGGCGATGCCGTCCTCCAGCACCTCGCCGTCGACCTTGGCCTCCAGGTCGATCGTGACGACGTCGCCCTCCTCGGCCGCGCGCTCGACCGGGGTGGTGGAGGCGAAGCGCTCACGGAGCTGCTCGACCGACTTCTCGACGTCCTCGTCGGTGACCTCGACGGCGTCGACCTCGACCTCGATACCGGAGTAGTCCGGGATCTCCAGGGCCGGGCGGATGTCGACCTCGGCGGTGAAGTTCAGCGTCTCGCCGTCCTTCAGCTCCGTGATGTCGACCTCGGGCTGGCCCAGCACGTTGAGCTCGGCCTCGTTGACCGCTTCGGTGTAGAACTTCGGCAGCGCGTCGTTGACGGCCTCCTCCAGCACCGCACCACGGCCGAACCGCTGGTCGATCACGCGGGCCGGGATCTTGCCCTTACGGAAGCCCTTCACCGTGACCTGCTGGTTGATCTTCTTGTACGCCGCGTCGAGGCTGTCCTTGAGCTCCTCGAAGGGCACCTCGACAGTGAGCCGAACCCGGGTCGGGTTCAGGGTCTCCACGGCGCTCTTCACGGTTCGGTCTCCTTGTGGCTGACTTCTTGGTTTCTGCCGGAGCCAGACAGGTCCGGCGGATTCGCCGCCCGGACGAGTACGTAGGCCGTGAGGGCCAGGACACACGGGCGCGCAACCTGCATAGTAACCGCAGCCGGTCGGCGCCCCAAAAGGCGATCTTCGCGGGTCGTGTGCCGGTGGTCGGGGTGGCGGGATTTGAACCCACGGCCTTCCGCTCCCAAAGCGGACGCGCTACCAAGCTGCGCCACACCCCGTCTGGTGTGCGACACGTAGGGTACATGCCCCGGCCGATCGCGTCGGCCGGATTACGCGGGCCAACACGCGGGAGGAGGGGCCGCCGGGGCCCGTACCGGGGTGCCGCGGTCCGGCGCCGTACCGTTCGCCGGGACCGTCCAGCCTCCCGGAGCCGTCGTCCCGGCCCTCCGGTGCCGTCGGGGCGCCCTCGGGGCCGTCGTGGCGGAAGTCGTTGGCCTCGGCGGCGGGCGACCCGCTACGATGCCTCCAGTGCCGCGGTCACCGACCGTGGCGCGGTGTTGCGGGCGTAGCTCAATGGTAGAGCCCTAGTCTTCCAAACTAGCTACGCGGGTTCGATTCCCGTCGCCCGCTCCGACCGGCTCAAGGGCCCGGCCTTCCGCTTCGGCGGGGCCGGGCCCTTGGCGTGTTCGCGGTGTGACGTCGGGCGCCGGGGCGGGCCCCGGTGATCGCCGGGGCCGCGCCGGTCAGAACCTGATCGAGTTGATGGAGTCCGCTATCGAGTTCAGGAAGCGGGTGAGCGGCGGGGCCATGCCGGTGGAGGCCAGGAAGAAGCCGAAGAGGATCGCGACGATGGCCGGGCCGGCCTTGAGGTTCCCTCCTCGGATCAGGACCACCAGGATGACCGCCAACAACAGCACCACGGACAGTGAAATGGCCACTACTGATCACACCCTCGGTCGGTCCGCTCTCCCGGCCCGGAGGTACGGCCCGCGCACCCCCGCCAGGGACATCGTGCCACCAACCCGGCCCGCATATGCGGCCGATGACGAATCGTCGGACACGGGCGCCCGCCCCGGGCTACCTACCGCACAGTAATTCGATCAAGCACCCACGCCCGACGCGCCACAGAATTACCCGACTTCGTTTCCGTCTCCACACATCTCACGCCCAGGTAATTCGAATTGATGTCACAGGAACGATGTATGCCCCCTTTAGTCGGGATGAATCGGGACATCACGCGGGCGTTCGGGTCCGATAACCGGGAATCATTGCGGGGGTTTTACGAAATCCGGCGGGCGCCGTTAGGGTGCCTGGGATGTTTGACGCCGCCTCCTCCCCCGCCGGCCCGAACCGCGACCCGCTCCCCCTGGCGCAGCCGCCGGTGAACGGAGTGCCCGCTCCGCGTCCCCCGGTGGACGCACGGGAGCGGCAGGCGGCGCCGGACAGACCCGGACGGCAGCGCGACGCGTTCTTCGACAATGCCAAGTACCTGGCCATCGTGCTCGTCGCGACGGGTCACGCCTGGGAGCCGCTGAAAGACGGAAACCGGATCCTGGAGAGCGTGTACACCGTCGTGTACACCTTCCATATGCCGGCGTTCATCATCGTCTCCGGCTTCTTCTCCCGTCATTTCGACATGCGCCCGCACCGGCTGAAGCGGCTGATCACCGGGGTCGCCGTGCCGTACGTCCTGTTCGAAACGGCGTACACGCTCTTCCGCAACCTGATCAACGGATCGCACGCGGACATCAGCCTGCTCGACCCGTGGTACCTGACCTGGTTCCTGGTCGCGTTGTTCGTCTGGCGGCTGACCACTCCGCTGTGGCGGCTGGTGCGGCATCCGCTCCCGCTGGCCATCGGCGTCGCGATGCTGGCGAGCGTCACCCCGGACATCGGCGACGACCTCGATCTCCGGCGCGTCCTGCAGTTCCTGCCGTACTTCGTGCTCGGCCTGTGCCTGCGGCCCGAGCACTTCGAGCTGGTGCGCGGCCGCGCGGCGCGGATCGCGGCGGTGCCGGTGTTCGCGGCGGCGCTCGCGGTCGGCTGGTGGGCGGTGCCGCGCATGAACACCGGGTGGTTCGCCCACAGCGAGTCGGCGCAGGAACTGGGCGCCCCCTGGTGGTGCGGCCCGGTGATGACGCTCGCGCTGATGGGCTGCTCGCTGCTGCTGACGGCCTGCTTCTTCGCGTGGGTGCCGCACCGGACGACGTGGTTCACCCCGCTCGGCGCGGGCACCCTCTACGGCTATCTGCTGCACGGCTTCCTGATGAAGTTCGGCGACTACCACGGCTGGTTCGAGCACCCGTGGCCGCACCGGCCGGCCGGGGTGGTTCTGGTGACCGTGCTCGCCGCGGCCGCCGTCACGGCGCTGTGCACCCGGCCGGTGCGGCGGGTCTTCCGCTTCGCGGTGGAGCCGCGGATGGAATGGGCGTTCCGGCAGGACGCGGCCCAGCAGGCCCGCAGCCGCAACCGGCCAGGGGAACCGGAGCGGGAGCGGCGGCGGGAAAGGGTCGGTGTCTAGGCGGCCGGGCCTCCGTCACGGTGCGGGTCGAGAAGCGCGCGCATCCGGGCGTACTTCCCGGTCAGCCGGGTCCGGACCGGCTCGGGGAGGACGGCGAGGCGGTCCGGGTCGGCGTTGTGCGCGAGGTCGGCCTCCTTCACCAGCGACGCGCCCGGGGTGGCGAGGATCCGGGCGGCGTACGCCTCCTGGGACTCGCCCGGTCCTCTGGTGAGGGCCCGCACGATGGCCTTGGTCCGCGCCGTGAGGCGGGCCCGCGCCAGCCACTCCTCGCTCAGCGCGGCGTCCTCCACGGCGTCGTGCAGCCAGGCCGCGGCGATCTGGTCCGGGTCGCCGCCCCGGGCGCGCACGCCCTCGGCGACGGCCGCCAGGTGCTCGGCGTACGGCCGTCCGGCCTTGTCGGTCCGGCCGTCGTGGGCGGCCCGGGCGAGGGTCTCGACCTCGGCGAGGGTGAGAGGGGACATGATCCCAGTGTCCCCCGCGGAGGATCGGGGGTCCCGGCGCCCCCTGCGGGGTCCCGGCTCAGCGGGGGGCGGACGTCTCGCGGCAGATCAGCAGCAGGGCCCGGTCGTCGTTGACGTCCTTGGCGACCGCTTCGATGAGATGCCAGGCCGCGCCGTGGAAACCGCCCGGCACATAGCGGTCGGCCTCCCCGGTGAGCCGGTCGATGCCCTCCACGATGTCCCGCTCGGCGGTCTCCACCAGACCGTCTGTGAACAGCATCAACACGTCCCCTGGCCGGAGCGAGCCCTTCACGGGGTCGAACTGGGCGCCGTCGTACACACCGAGCAGCGGGCCCTCGGCCGCCTTCTCCTCCCAGCGTCCGCTGCCCGCGCTCAGCTGGAGCCCCGGCGGATGGCCCGCGGAGTACAGCTCGTAGTCCCCGGAGTCCAGGTCCAGCACCAGGTGGATGGAGGTGGCGAAGCCCTCCTCCCAGTCCTGGCGGAGCAGATAGCCGTTGGCGGCCGGCAGGAAGGCGTGCGGGGGCAGCGAGCCGAGCAGGCCGCCGAAGGCGCCGGACAGCAGCAGGGCCCGCGAGCCCGCGTCCATGCCCTTGCCGGACACGTCGGTGAGGACGACCTCCAGCGTCCGGCCGCCGTTCGTGCGGGCCGCGACGACGAAGTCACCGGAGAAGGACTGCCCGCCCGCCGGGCGCAGCGCCATCTCGTGGTGCCAGCCCTTGGGCAGCTTCGGCAGCTTGCTCTGCACCCGGATCCGCTCGCGCAGGTCGAACAGCATCGTGCCGCCGCGCCGCCAGGGCACGCCGACCCGGCTGCGGAACTGCGCGGTCAGCAGTCCGAAGAAGCCGCACGCGGCGACCACCAGGACCACGCCCGGGGTGACCCGGGAGGGGCCCTCGGTGTACGGGCCGAGCCGCACCGACTCCACGATCAGCGCGGTGGCCGCCGTCGCGTACAGCCCGAGCAGGCTCGCCGGGCGCAGCAGCAGACCGCCGGCGACGATCGGCAGCACCAGGCTCGCCGGGGACCACCACACCGAGTCGAACAGGGTCATGGCCGCGAGGAGCGGGACGGTCAGCAGCAGGCCGGCGAAGGCGATCCAGTCGGAGCCGTCGCCGCGGAAGTAGTCCACGGCGCTTTTGCGCAGCCCGACGCGGGCCCGGTGCCACCTCTTCTTGCACCGGGCCGTGAACGTGTCGGCCTTCGCGCGCCGCTGTCGTCCTGCTGCCATCAGTTCGGGACCCTATCCAGCGGACCGGCCGCTTGGCACGGGAGGTCCCACTTGTCCCCCGTGCGGGATTCCGCTTCGCCGCGCGCACGCCGGGCCGCGCGGCGCCCGCGCCGGGGGAAATTCACTGGCTCGCCCCCCGGCGCGCTGATAGGCATGGCTCATGGGGACTGACCACGGAACCGAGTTGAGGCCGCTGCGCGAGGACGAGTGGGACGGGTGGTACGACGCCCTGTACCGGGCCTTCGGGGCGGGACCCGTCTCGGGTGAGGAACGCGAGGTGGAGCGGGCGGCCACGGAGTTCGACCGCTCCCTCGCCGCCTGGGACGGGGACGCGCTCGTCGGCACGGCCGGGGCGTTCAGCTTCCGGCTGACCGTGCCGGGCGGGGTCTCGGTCCCCACGGCGGGAGTGACGATGGTGAGCGTCGCCGCCACCCACCGGCGGCGCGGGGTGCTGACCTCGATGATGCGCCGGCAGCTGGACGACTTCCACGAGCGGGGCGAGCCGGTGGCGATGCTGACCGCGTCCGAGCCGGCCATCTACGGCCGCTTCGGATACGGCGCCGCCACGTTCCGGATCAGCGCCGAGATCGACACCAGCCGGGTGACCCTGGCCCTGCCCGAGGGCACCGACGCGATACGGGTGCGGTCCGCGGCGCCGGCCGACGTCCTGGACGCCTGCGAGGCGGTGTACGCGGCCCTGGTCCCGCGCCGGCCCGGCATGCTGGCCCGGCAGCCGCACTGGGACCGGGTCGCCGTCGTCGACCCGGAGCGCGACCGGGACGGGGGGCCGCCGTTGCAGTGCGTGGTCGCCGAACGGGACGGCGAGATCACCGGATACGCCCGCTTCCACACCAAGGGTTCCTGGGACTCCGGCGGTGCCCCCGCCGGGACGGTACGGCTGAGGGACCTGGCCGGGCTGGACCCCGCGACCGAGGCCGCGCTCTGGCGGTTCCTGTTCGGCATCGACCTGATGACGACGTTGTCGGTGCCGTCGCGGCCGGTGGACGACGCTCTGCGGTATCTGGTCTCCGACATCCGCCGCTGCGACCCGCGGCTGCGGGACGACGCCTACGTCCGGCTGGTGGACGTCGGCGCGGCGCTGTCGGCGCGCGCCTACCAGGCGCCGGTGGACGTCGTGTTCGAGGTGGACGACGCGTTCTGCCCCTGGAACGCGGGGCGTTGGCGGCTGACGGGGGACGCGAAGGGCGCGTCGTGCGAGCGTACGACCGACGCGGCGGAACTGGCCCTGTCCGTACGGGAGCTGGGCTCGGCGTACCTCGGCGGGGTGTCCCTGCTGTCGCTGGCGGCGGCCGGGCGGGTGCGGGAGCTGCGGGCGGGCGCGCTGACGGAGGCGTCGGTGGCGTTCGGCTCACCGCTCGCCCCGTGGCTGCCGCACGGTTTCTAGCCGCCGGCTCACGCCTGCTGGCAGGTGGAACACCAGAAGAGGTTGCGGGCGGCGAGACCGGCGGTGCGGATCTCGTCGCCGCAGATGTGGCAGGGCATCGTGGCGCGGCGGTAGACGTACACCTCGCCGCCGTGGTCGTCCACGCGGGGCGGGCGGCCCATCGCCTCCGGGGTGTGCTCGGGGCGGACGGTGTCGATGCGGTTGTTCCGCACGCCCTCGCGCATCAGCCCGGCCAGGTCGGACCAGATCGCGTCCCACTCGGCCGGGGTGATGTCGCGGCCGGAGCGGTAGGGGTCGATGCCGTGCCGGAACAGCACCTCCGCGCGGTAGACGTTGCCGACGCCGGCCACGATCTTCTGGTCCATGAGCAGCGCGGCGATCGTCGTACGGCTGCGGGAGATCCTGCGGTACGCGACGGCAGGGTCGGCGTCCGCGCGCAGCGGGTCGGGGCCGAGCCGGTTGTGGATCTGCCGCTTCTCGGCGTCCGTGATCAGGGCGCAGGCGGTGGGGCCGCGCAGGTCCACGTACGACGTGTCGTTCACCAGGCGGAGCCGGACGGTGTCCGTCGGCGGGGGTGCGGGGGCGTCGCCGAAGCCGACCTTGCCGAAGAGGCCGAGGTGGATGTGGACCCAGTCGGCGTCCCGGAACCCGAGGAAGAGGTGCTTGCCGTGGGCCTCGGTGGCGGTCAGCTCGGTACGGTCCAGCAGGGCGGCGGCGTCGGAGAACTTGCCCTGGGGGCTGGTGACGCGGGGTGCGGTCCCCAGGAACCGCCCGGCGTAGTCCTGGGCCAGCCGGTGAATGGTGTGCCCTTCCGGCAAGGGGTGTCCTTTCCTGCGTTCCTGGCCCACCCACCCGGTTCGGCAGCGAGCTTTGCCGCAGCCGGCGGGGCCGGCCGGGGCACGGCCGGCCCGTTCCCCGGGGTTACGGCTGGGGGTGGTGGGGCGGAATCGGGGGGAGGGTGCCCGTCGTCTCGTAGTCCGCGAGCATCTCGATGCGCCGGACATGCCGCTCGTCACCGGAGAACGGCGTGTTCAGGAACACCTCGACGAACTTGACCGCCTCCTCGGTGCTGTGCATGCGCGCGCCCACGGCCACCACGTTGGCGTTGTTGTGCTGCCGCCCGAGCGCCGCCGTCTCCTCGCTCCAGGCCAGCGCCGCACGCACGCCCTTCACCTTGTTCGCGGCGATCTGCTCACCGTTGCCGGAGCCGCCGATCACGATGCCGAGGGCGTCGGCGTCCGCGGCCGTCCGCTCCGCGGCACGCAGGCAGAACGGCGGGTAGTCGTCCTGGGCGTCGTAGATGTGCGGCCCGCAGTCGACGGGCTCGTGCCCGGCCGCCTTCAGCCACTCGACGAGGTGGTTCTTCAGTTCGTAGCCCGCATGGTCGGAGCCGAGATACACGCGCATGCAACGAGTGTGACACGCGCCCATCTGGGCAGCAGCCCCAGGGTGCCGGCGGCCGGCCGGCCCGGAATCGTGTGAGACATGCCATAGATCCCCAAGGGAACCAGAGGTAACGATACGGATTCGGAGGTTCCCGATTCCGTTGGCCTCGGATTCACTGGACCGACTCGTACACCGCTCGTACGAGCAGCTCCACCTGGCGCAAAGGAAATCCGTCCATGACCCCTGGTTCGGGCCTCCAAGCAGGACTCAAGAACCGCCACCTGTCGATGATCGCGATCGGTGGCGTGATCGGAGCCGGTCTCTTCGTCGGCTCCAGCTCGGGTATCGCCACCGCGGGACCCGGCATCCTCCTGTCGTACGCCCTCGTCGGCACGCTCGTCGTCCTCGTGATGCGGATGCTCGGCGAGATGTCCGCCGCCAATCCGACGTCCGGCTCCTTCTCCGCGCACGCCGACCGCGCGCTCGGCCACTGGGCCGGGTTCTCCATCGGCTGGCTGTACTGGTTCTTCTGGGTCGTCGTCCTCGCGGTCGAGGCGACCGCCGGCGCGAAGATCCTCGAGGGCTGGGTGCCCGCCGTCCCGCAATGGGGCTGGGCACTGATCGTCATGATCGTGCTGACCGCGACCAACCTCGTCTCCGTCGGCTCCTACGGCGAGTTCGAGTTCTGGTTCGCCGGGATCAAGGTCGTGGCGATCGGCGCGTTCGTCGTCATCGGTCTGCTCGCCGTGTTCGGCGTGCTGCCGGGCGTGGACGCCGACAAGGCGTCCTTCGCCAACCTCACCTCGCACGACGGCTTCCTGCCGCACGGCCCGGGCGCGATCCTCACCGGTGTGCTGCTGGTCGTGTTCTCCTTCATGGGCAGCGAGATCGCCACCCTGGCGGCCGGCGAGTCCGAGGACCCGCAGCGCGCGGTCACCAAGTCCACCAACAGCATCATCTGGCGGATCGGCGTCTTCTACCTGGGCTCGATCCTGGTCGTGGTCTCGCTGCTGCCGTGGAACGACCCGTCCATCACCAAGGACGGCTCCTACGTCGCCGCGCTGAACTCGCTCGGCATCGCCCACGCCGGCCAGATCATGAACGTCATCGTGCTGACGTCCGTGCTGTCCTGTCTGAACTCGGGCCTGTACACGGCCTCCCGGATGGCCTTCTCGCTCGGCGAGCGCGGCGACGCGCCGAAGGCGTTCGCGCGGGTCAACAGCCGGGGCGTGCCGATGACCGCGATCCTCGCCTCGGTCGTGTTCGGCTTCGTCGCCGTCTTCTTCAACTACCTGTCCCCGGACACGATCTTCCTCTTCCTGGTCAATTCCTCCGGAGCGGTGGCGCTGTTCGTATGGCTGGTCATCTGCTTCTCGCAGCTGCGGATGCGGAAGATCATCCAGCGCGAGGCGCCGGAGAAGCTGGTCGTGAGGATGTGGCTGTACCCGTATCTGACCTGGGCGACGGCGACGCTGATCGTGGGCGTGCTCGTCTACATGCTCTTCGACACCGAGCACGACGGCCGGCAGACCGTGCTGCTGTCGCTGCTGGTCGCGGCGATCGTGCTGGTGATCGCGGTGGTCCGGCAGCGGCTGGCGGCGGCCCGCCCGGCGCCCGCGGCCGAGTCCCCGGCCGACAAGGTGTCCGTCGGCTGATCCACCGCCGGCACGGACAGGGCACACAAAAGGAAGAGGCTCGCGGGACCGGGGAGTGATCCCGGACCCGCGAGCCTCTTTCCGTGCGCCGGTTCCTAGCGCTTGCCGAGCGCCTTCCAGGCGGCGGGCACGGCGCCCATCGCCAGGGCGGCCTTGAGGGCGTCCCCGATCAGGAACGGGGTGAGGCCGGCCGCTATCGCCTCGGACGCGGACAGGTGGGCCGCCAGGGCCAGGTAGGGCACGCCCACCGCGTAGATGACGGCCTCGCCGAGCACCATCGTGCCGGCCATGCGCAGCGGCGAGCGGTCGGCGCCGCGCCGGGCCAGGGCGCCGACGACGGCGACGGCCAGCAGCATGCCGAGGACGTAGCCGAAGGAGACGAGGCCGGTGCCGGCCTCGCCGCCCGCGAACCACGGCACGCCCGCCAGACCGGCGACCGCGTACAGGGCGAGGGAGAGGAAGCCGCGGCGGGCACCGAGGGCGGTGCCGACGAGCAGCGCGGCGAAGGTCTGGCCGGTCACCGGCACCGGGGATCCGGGCACCGGCACCGACAGCTGGGCCGCGAGGCCGGTGAGCGCGGCGCCGCCGACCACGAGGGCGGCGTCGCGGACGCGGGAGGCCGGGAGCAGGTCGGCGAGGACTGCGCCGGGACGGGCGGTGGCGGTGGCGGTGCTCATGGGGACTCCACGGGATGGTGTGGACACGTCGGGACACCGTGACGCTATACCGGCGCACTCACCCCGATCACCGTCAGCGCCCGACAAAGGCCGGAACGACGACTTGGTGGGCTCCGGACAAAGACTGTGGGCTACACCGGCCGGGGCGTGAGACTGATCACTAGGGCGGAGACGTTTCCCTCACGCGTTCCGCGCGGGCCCGTCGGGCTTCCCAACTGTGGAACCCCACCAAAGGAATTGCGAGTCGTGTACGACCTCTGGTCACCTTCGACGCCGTAACCGTAGATTAACCCTGCGCACCAGAGGTGTCCGGATAGTGGTCAGTCCCTTCGCCTGAGCGGACGGGACGCGGAGACTGGCGGGGTTTTTGCCCGCCCATTGCACGGGGGAGAGCAGCACCCATGCCCAACAGCACGACCACGGAGACGCCGCCACCACGGGCGGACGGTTCCCTCTCCCACGGCCTCAAGCAGCGCCATCTCTCGATGATCGCCCTGGGCGGGGTGATCGGCGCGGGGCTCTTCGTCGGTTCCGGCGCGGGCATCGCCGCCGCCGGTCCGTCCATCGTGGTCGCCTACGCCCTCTCCGGGGTGCTGGTGATGCTGGTCATGCGGATGCTCGGCGAGATGTCGGCGGCCTACCCGTCGTCCGGCTCCTTCTCCGCGCACGCCGAGCGCGCGATCGGCCCGTGGGCGGGCTTCGCGGCGGGCTGGTCGTTCTGGGTACTGCTGTGTACGGCGGTGGGCCTGGAGGGCATCGGCGCCGCGAAGATCGTCCAGGGCTGGCTGCCGGGCACCCCGCAGTGGATGTGGGTGGCCCTGTTCATGGTGGTGTTCTGCGGCACGAACCTGGCCGCCGTGAAGAACTTCGGCGAGTTCGAGTTCTGGTTCGCCGCGCTGAAGGTCGGCGCGATCAGCCTGTTCCTGATCCTCGGCGTGCTGGCCATCGCCGGCGTACTGCCGGGCACGGACGCGCCCGGCGCCTCGAACCTCAGCGACTTCATGCCGAACGGCGGCGACGGCCTGGTGATCGGCCTGCTCGCCTCGGTCTTCGCCTACGGCGGCCTGGAGACGGTCACCATCGCGGCGGCCGAGTCCCAGGACCCGGTGCGGGGTGTGGCGTCCGCTGTGCGTACGGCGATGTGGCGCATCGCCGTGTTCTACATCGGCTCGATGGCGGTCGCCGTCACCCTGGTGCCGTGGGACTCCGAGGAGGTCACGTCGAAGGGCCCGTACATCGCCACGCTGGAGGAGATGGGCATCCCCGGCGCGAGCCAGCTGATGAACGTGGTCATCCTCGTCGCCCTCCTGTCCGCCATGAACGCCAACATCTACGGCGCCTCGCGCATCGCCTTCTCGCTGGTCGAGCGCGGTCAGGGCCCGAAGGTGCTGGCGCGGCTGTCCGGCGGGGTGCCCCGGATCGCGGTGGTCACCTCCTCCGTGCTGGGCTTCGTCTGCGTGCTGCTCAGCTACTGGCGGCCGGACGACATCTTCAAGTGGCTGCTGAACATGATCGGCGCGGTCATCCTGGTCGTCTGGATCTTCATCGCCGTCTCCCAGCTGCTGCTGCGCCGCCGCATCGAGCGCGAGGCCCCGGAGCGGCTGGTCGTGCGCATGTGGGCGTTCCCGTGGCTGACCTGGGTGGCGCTGGCCGGCATGGCCGCGATCTTCGTACTGATGTGGCGCGAGCCGGACACCCGGACCCAGCTGTACTCCTCCGGCGGCATGGCGCTGTTCCTGGCCGCGGTCGGCTACGCCTGGCAACGGCTGCGCGCCAAGGGCTGAGCACCCCGCCTCTCACCCGCGCAAGGCCCCCACGAAACACACGTGGGGGCCTTTCTGTTGCTCTGATCCACTTGTTGCTAGCGTGTAGTTGCAAGACACTTGCAATAAGGTTCCGGAGGGGAACACGCATGCCCGTCTACACGCTGCCCGACCTGCCCTACGACTACTCCGCGCTCGCCCCCGTCATCAGCCCGGAGATCATCGAGCTGCACCACGACAAGCACCACGCGGCCTATGTGAAGGGCGCCAACGACACCCTGGAGCAGCTGGCCGAGGCGCGGGACAAGGAGACGTGGGGCTCGATCAACGGCCTGGAGAAGAACCTGGCCTTCCACCTCTCCGGGCACATCCTGCACTCGATCTACTGGCAGAACATGACCGGCCCGAAGGACGGCGGCGGGGAGCCGCTGGCCCAGGACGGCGTGGGCGAGCTGGCCGAGGCCATCAAGGAGTCCTTCGGTTCCTTCGCCGGCTTCAAGGCCCAGCTGTCCAAGGCCGCGGCCACCACCCAGGGCTCGGGCTGGGGCGTGCTCGCCTACGAGCCGCTGAGCGGGCGCCTGGTCGTGGAGCAGGTCTACGACCACCAGGGCAACGTCGGCCAGGGCTCCATCCCGGTCCTGGTCTTCGACGCCTGGGAGCACGCCTTCTACCTCCAGTACAAGAACCAGAAGGTCGACTTCATCGAGGCCATGTGGCAGGTGGTCAACTGGCAGGACGTGGCCAAGCGCTACGCCGCCGCCAAGTCCCGCGCCGACGTGCTGCTGCTCGCCCCCTGAGCGCCCGGGCGCCCCGGACGTCCTGCCTCGTGATCGTCTTCTCACCCTTCACGACGGCAGGCGGATGAAAGAAGACCCCCGTGAGGACGTGACTCACGGGGGTCTTCCCTTGGGTGCTCAGGTGGTTACAGGTTGCTGAAGTCGGGGCCCTTGGTCCGGGTCCGCTTGATCTCGTAGAAGCCCGGTACCGAAGCCACCGCCACCGTGCCGTCCCACAGGCGGGCCGCCTGCTCGCCCTTGGGGGCGGGGGTGACGACGGGGCCGAAGAAGGCGATCTGCTCGCCGTCGGGGCCGGGCAGGGCGATCACCGGGGTGCCGACCTCCTGGCCGACCTTCTCGATGCCCTCCTTGTGGGAGGCGCGCAGCTCGGCCTCGAACTCGAAGTCCTCCTGGCCGGCGTAGTCGATCAGCTCGGCGGGCAGGCCGGCGTCGGCGAGCGCGCCCGCGATGGCCTCCAGGGTCGGGCCCTCGCCGTTGTTGTGGATGCGGGTGCCGAGGGCGGTGTAGAGCGGGCCGACGACGTCCTCGCCGTGCTTCTGCCAGGCCGCGGTGACCACCCGGACGGCCGGCCACGCCTTGGTGGTCAGCAGCTCGCGGTAGTCGGCGGGCAGCTCGTCGAGCTTGTCCTCGTTGAGCACCGCCAGGCTCATGACGTGCCAGCGGACCTCGATGTCGCGGAGCTTCTCCACCTCCAGCACCCAGCGGGAGGTCATCCAGGCCCACGGGCACAGCGGGTCGAACCAGAAGTCGACGGGTGTCTTGCCGGACGAGGTGGCGGTCTCGGACATGGCGCTCCTTGGCGAAACGTGGGTTTCCCGCGTCAACGAGGCGGGCGCCACCCGCATTCCCCGCTGTCCGCCGTCAGGAGCACATGGCAGGATCGGTCCTGTTTCAGCCGTTCTCCGCGATCATGAGGAGTGCCGTCCGTGCCCGGTGAGAATCTTTCCCGCGACGAGGCCCGGGAGCGGGCCGCCCTGCTGTCCGTCGACGGATACGACGTGTTCCTGGACCTGCGGTCCGCCGTCGGCGACGGGGCCGGGGAGCCGCGCACGTTCCGCTCGGTGACCACCGTGCGGTTCCGGTGCAACGAGCCGGGCGCGTCGAGCTTCGCCGACCTGCTGGCCCCCCGGGTCACCTCCGTCTCGCTCAACGGCCGGGACCTGGACCCGGGCGAGGTCTTCGACGGCTCGCGGATCGCGCTGGAGGACCTGGCGGCGGAGAACGAGCTGGTGGTGGACGCGCAGTGCGCGTACTCGCGCACCGGTGAGGGCCTGCACCGCTTCGTCGACCCCGAGGACGGCGAGGTCTATCTGTACACGCAGTACGAACCGGCCGACGCCCGCCGGGTGTTCGCGAACTTCGAGCAGCCGGACCTGAAGGCGCCGTACCGGTTCGAGGTGCGGGCGCCGGAGGGCTGGACGGTGTGGAGCAACGGCACCGGCGAACTCGTGGACGGGGTGTGGCGGTTCGCGGAGACCAAGCCGATCTCGACGTACATCACGTGTGTGGTGGCGGGCCCGTACCACTATGTGACGGACTTCTACAGCCGCACCCTCGAGGACGGCACGAAGCTGGAGATCCCGCTGGGCGCGATGTGCCGCAGGACGCTCGCCCCGTACTTCGACGCCGATGACATCTTCCTGGTCACCAAGCAGGGCCTGGACTTCTTCCACGAGCACTTCGACTACCCGTACCCGTTCGGGAAGTACGACCAGGCGTTCGTGCCGGAGTACAACCTGGGCGCGATGGAGAACCCGGGCATGGTGACGTTCCGGGAGGAGTACGTCTTCCGGGGGAAGGTGACGCAGGCGTCGTACGAGGCGCGGACCAACGTCATCCTGCACGAGATGGCGCACATGTGGTTCGGCGACCTGGTCACCATGGAGTGGTGGGACGACCTGTGGCTGAAGGAGTCCTTCGCGGACTTCATGGGCACGTTCGCGAGCGTCGGCGCGACCCGTTTCAAGGACGCCTGGATCACCTTCGCCAACCGGCGCAAGGCGTGGGCGTACCGGGCGGACCAGCTGCCCTCGACGCATCCGATCACGGCGGACATCCGCGACCTGCAGGACGCCAAGCTGAACTTCGACGGCATCACCTACGCCAAGGGCGCCTCGGTGCTCAAGCAGCTGGTGGCGTACGTCGGCCGGGACGCGTTCCTGGAGGGCGCCCGGCGCTACTTCAAGCGGCACGCGTACGGCAACACCCGCCTGGGCGACCTGCTGTCGGTGCTGGGCGAGACGAGCGGCCGGGACATGAGCGCGTGGGCGCGGTCGTGGCTCCAGACGGCGGGCGTGAACGCGCTGACCCCGCAGGTGCTGCTGGACACCACGGGCGGCCGGGTCGCCGAGCTGGCCGTCGTCCAGGAGGCCCCGGAGTCGCATCCGGAGCTGCGTCCGCACCGGATCGTGGTGGGCCTGTACCGGCGTACGCCCGAGGGCACGCTGGAGCGCTACGCGCGCGCGGAGACGGACGTGCACGAGCCGCGCACGGTGGTGGCGGAGCTGGCGGGGCTCCAGGCGCCGGAGCTGGTGCTGGTCAACGACGAGGACCTGACGTTCTGCAAGACCCGGTTCGACGCGACGTCGCTGGAGACGCTGCGCACGGACCTGGGCGGGCTCACGGATCCGCTGGCGCGCGCCCTGTGCTGGTCGGCGCTGTGGAACATGACCCGGGACGGGCTGCTGCCGGCGCGGGAGTTCATCGCTCTGGTGCTGCGGTTCGCGGGCGGCGAGTCGGACATCGGTGTGCTCCAGATGCTGCACGCCTGGGCGAACTCGGCGCTCACGCACTACACGGCGCCCGCGTGGCGGGAGACCGGCGGGGAGCTGCTGGCCGAGGGGGCGCTGCGGGAGCTGCGGTCGGCGGCGCCGGGCAGCGAGCACCAGCTGGCCTGGGCGCGGTTCTTCGCCGCCGTGGCCGCCGCGGAGCCGGACCTGAAGCTGCTGCGGGACCTGCTGGACGGCACCACCTCGATCGAGGGTCTGGAGCTGGACCAGGAGCTGCGCTGGGTGTTCCTGGAGCCGCTGGCGGCGCACGGGGCGGCCGACGAGTCGGTGCTGGCGGCGGAGCTGGCCCGGGACGACACGGCGTCCGGCAAGCGGCACCAGGTGCGCTGTCTGGCCGCGCGGCCGCAGGCGGCGGTCAAGGCGCAGGCGTGGGCGCAGGTGGTGGAGTCGGACGCGCTGTCGAACGCGCTGGTGGAGGCGACGATCGCGGGGTTCGCCCAGCCGTCGCAGCGGGAGCTGACCGCGCCGTACGCGCAGCTGTACTTCGCGGCGATCGAGCGGGTGTGGCGGGAGCGGTCGATCCAGATCGGCATGGACGTGGTGCGGGGTCTGTTCCCGGCGCTGCAGGACCGGCCGGAGACGCTGGAGGCGACGGACGCGTGGCTGGCGGCGCACGAGGACGCGGCCCCGGCGCTGCGGCGGCTGGTGCTGGAGGCGCGGGACGACCTGGCGCGGGCGCTGCGCGCACAGGCGTGTGACGCGACGGCCGGCCGCTGAGCCTTGGCCTGAGCCCGCCCGGCCGGCAACCGTTACGAAATCCGGGCGAACGGAGCCGTAACCCCTGGTCCGCACCCGATCGGACCAGGGGTTTTCCATGCCCTCTCGGCATCCGAACACCTGACCTTTAGTACCGTCTTGTCCGCATTCTTCGACGGCTGTGTAACAGCGGTTACGGACCGGTCGGGTCCTGGGAATCCCGAGGCCATGACGCACGACGCCCCCCTCTCCCCCCGTCCCCTGCGCCACCTCGCCGACGCCCACCGCCGGGTCCTGACGGCGGCCCAGCTGCGCGCCCACGGCGTGTCCCCGGCCGAGCTGGCCGAGCGGTGCGGCCCCGGCGGCCCCTGGCGGGAGCTGCTGCCGCGGGTGATCCTGCTGCACTCCGGCCCGCCCACCGGCGAGGAGCGGCTGCACGGCGCCCTGCTGTACGCGGCCCGCACGGCACGGGAGGGCGTGCCGGCCCAGCCGACGGCCCAGGGCCCGCACCGGCCGCAGTACCCGGACGCGGTGCTCACCGGGCCGGCGGCGCTGGCCCTGCACGGCTTCTCGGCCACCCCGCCGCCCGACGCCCTGAACCGGGTGGACGTCCTGGTGTCCCGGCAGCGCCGGCCGCGCTCCACCGGCTATGTGCGCATCCAGCGCACCGCCGAGCCGCCCGAGCCGCAGCGGGTGGCGGGTCTGCCGGTGGCGCCGGTGGCGCGGGCGCTGGCGGACGCGGTGGCGGAGCCGACGGACACCGAGACGGTACGGCGGCTGCTGACCGAGGCGGTGCGCGGCGGCCACTGCGAACCGGCCGTCCTGCTGCGGGAGCTGGCCCGGGCGCGGCTGCTGCACCGGCCGCACGTGGCGGACGCGGTGGACGCGGTGTTCGCGGAGGGCCGCCCGGCCGCCGAGGACCGCCTCTACCGGATGGTCCGCGAGTACGGTCTGCCGGACCCGGTGTGGAACGTCGACCTGCGCCTGCCCGGCGGACCGCACCTGGGCGGCCTGGACGCCTACTGGCCGGACCACGCGGTGGCGGTGGAGCTGGACACCCGGGTCTCCCGGCAGGACGACGACGCCGTGTGGTCCCGGTACGCCGGCAAGCGCGAGCATCTGGAGCGCCTCGGCATCACCGTCGTGTACCTCACGCCGCGCAAGCTCAGGGACTGCCCGGAGCAGCAGGCGACGGTGGTGCGGACGGCGCTGATGGCCTCCGCCGACCGCGAGCCGGCCGTGTACGTCGTGGTGCGGCCCCGGTAGCCGCCGCGCGGTGCTGCCCCGCGTCCGCCGGTTCGGCAAGGCGTGCCGGTCCGGCCGGGTGAGGGCTCACCCGGCCGGACCAGCGCGGCGGGCGGGGCGGGGCGGGCCCCGGTACAGGAGAGTCATGAGACAGACCCGAATAGCGGCGGGCGCCTGCGCCCTGCTCCTCGCGGGGGCCTGCGCCCTCGCCGGTCCCGCGACCGCCCAGGCGCCGCCCCGCACCCCGGCCGGGGGCTACGTGGCCCTCGGCGACTCCTACTCCTCCGGGGTGGGCGCCGGCGACTACCAGGCCTCCGGCAAGGAGTGCAAGCGCAGCAGCCGGGCCTACCCCGTGCTGTGGGCCGAGGCCCACGCGCCGGCGACGTTCAGCTTCGCCGCGTGCAACGGCGCCGGCACCGAGGAGGTGCTGACCGAGCAGCTCGGCCACCTCAGCCCGCGCACCTCCCTGGTCACCCTGACCGTGGGCGGCCACGACTCGGGCTTCGCCGGGACCATGGCGCTCTGCGCGATCGGCGGTACCGACCGCTGCCGCACCGCCGTGTCCCGGGCCGTCGACACCATGGACGGGTCGCTGACGGACCACCTCGACCGCCTCTACACGGCCATCCGGGACCGGGCGCCCGCCGCCCGGGTGGTGGTGCTGGGCTACCCGCGCCTGTACCACCTCAAAGGCTCCTGCGCGCTCGGCCTCCAGGACGGCGAGCGCGCCGCCCTGAACGACGCCGTGGACCACCTCAACGGGGTGATCGCGGGGCGCGCCGCCGCCCACGGGTTCACCTTCGCCGATGTCACCGCCGCCTTCGCCGGGCACGAGATCTGCTCCTCCCACCCCTGGCTGCACAGCGTGGAAGTGTTGGCGATCACCGAGTCCTACCACCCCACGGCGCCGGGCCAGTCGCTCGGCTACCTGCCGGTGCTCTCCCGCGTCTCCGGCTGACAGAACTCCTTCTCGGCCACGGCCGTGGTGTCCCCGGCCCAGTCCCCGTCGAAGTGGACGGCCAGGGTGTGCCGGCCGTCCGCCGAGGCCGCCGCCTCGGACACCGAGCCCGGGATCTCGCCGCTGTGGCCCCAGACGTGGGTTCCGCAGGCCAGCCGGGTGTCGGTGAGTCCGAGGCCGTACCGGACGCCGGGGGCCGCCTCGACGGGCACGGTGGTCTTCATCTCCCCGAGCCGGCGCGGCGGCAGCAGCCGGCCGCCGAGCAGGGCGCCGTAGAAGCGGGTGAGGTCGGCGGAGTCGGAGATCATCTCGCCGGCGGCGTAGGCCAGGGAGGGGTTGAGGTCCGTGACGTCGTGGACGGGGCCGCCGGGGACGCCGAACGCCGAGTACGCCCGGGCGCTCGGGCGCGGCAGGCCGGTCCGGGTGCCGGGCAGGGAGGTCGCCGTCAGGCGCAGCGGGGTGATGATCCGGCGGGTGACCTCGGTGGCGTACGGGTGGCCCGTCACCCGCTCGATCACCAGTCCGGCGAGGACGTAGTTGGTGTTGGAGTACCCCCAGGAGGCGCCGGGCGCGAAGGCGGGCGCGTGCCGCATCGCCACGGCCACCAGGTCCCGGGGGGCGAGGGTGTCGTAGCGGTGCCGGAAGAAGCCGTCCTCGGTGAAGTGGTCGCGGCGGAAGCCGTCGTCGGTGAGGTAGTCGCGGATGCCGCTGGTGTGGTTGAGCAGCCGCCGCACGCTGATCCGGCGGCCGTCGTGGCCGTGGCCGCGGACCAGGCCCGGCAGCCAGGTGTCCACCGGGTCGTCCAGGGAGAGCCTGTTTTCCGCCGCCAGTTGGAGCAGGACGGTGGCGACGAAGGTCTTGGTGATGCTGGCGACGCGGTAGCGGTCGTGGGCCGAGCGCGGCCGGCCGGTGCGGAGGTCACCGACGCCCGCCGCCGTGGACCAGGTGCCGTGGGCGTCACGCACGGTGGCGGTGGCGCCGGGCACCCCGGCCGCGACGGCGGCCCGGACGGCCGCGCGGGTCCCGGTGTGCGCACCGGGTGCGGGACCGGTCGCCAGGGCCGGGCCCGCGAGGGCCGCCGAGAGGAGCAGGACGGCGGTGCCCGTCACAGCCGTGCGTACGCGCATGTCTTCCCCTGCCTGTGGGTGCGGAGCGGTCGGGGGGAGAAACGGCGGCCGGGGCGCGCGGGTTGCCCGGGTGTGTGCCGGTCGGGCGACTTCCGGCCTTCTCCGGACCGGCTCCCGTCGCGCTCTACGACGTCGCTTCCGGCCGGTCCGCGAGCCGTCCGTGCGGCGGGCGTTCGCGCCACAGCCGCAGCCCGATGTCGACCATCGGCACCCGGACCAGACCGGGTACGGCGGCCAGGTCGTGCCAGGCGGCGAAGTCGGTGGAGCCGCCGGTCTCGGGGCGGAGCTTCCCGCCGGTGACCTCGCCCGCGTAGAAGATGCGCAGGGACTGGTGGTCCCGGCGGCGGCCGACGCGCGGGTCCCCGACGAACCGGCGGGTGTGGACGCCGAGCAGACCGGTCACCTCGATGCGGTAGCCGGTCTCCTCGGTGACCTCGCGCCGGACGGTGTCGTACGGGTCCTCGCCGTGCTCCATGCCGCCGCCGGGCAGCACCCACTCGTGGGTGCCGCCGGGCGTGGGTGACCTGGCGAGCAGGAGGTGTCCGTCGCGGACGCACACGGCGTAGGCCGCCACCCTCAAGTTCCGTCGCATGCCCGGACGTTATGCGGTGCGGCGGGCACCGGCGAGCGAAAATCCCGGCAGCGGGCGGGTCACCCCGTACGCGATGACCGGATTCCGTCCCATACCGTCGGAACACGCCCGTTTCGCATCGCGGGTTTTCCCCATACGTTCATTTCGATTGGGTCAACGGTCCCCATTATGGCGCCCTTTCGGTCAGGCTGAGCGCTTCCGTCCGCTCGTTCCTTGACCTGAGGGATGCCGATGAACCACACCGCCCCCGAGCGTGATCCCATATCCGGCCCGAGACGCCTGGCCCGCATAGCCGTGGCCGTGGGCGTGGTGGCCGCCCTCTCCGCGGCCGGACCGGTGCCGCTCGCCCTCGCCGCGGAGCCGTCCCCCGCCCCGGCCGCCGACCCCGGCGTCAAGTCCGCCCACGACAAACTGGGTCCGGACGACGCCGCGCTGCTCGCCGAGGCGAAGGCCGGCGGCGACAAGAGCGTCACCCTGATGATCGCGACCTCGCCCGGGAAGACGGAGCAGGTCGCCGGGGAGCTGGACGCGGTCGACGGCGGCCTGGTGGGCCGCAGGGACGACAAGCTCGGCTACGTCCGGGCCACCGTCCCGACGAGCCGCGCGGACTCGGCCATCGACGCCGCCGTGAAGCTCTCCTCCGTGCGGGCCGTCGACCTCAAGCAGGAGATCCCGCTGGACGACCCGGTGCCCGCGGGCGCCAAGTCCCCCTCCGGCAAGGCCGCCTACCCGGCGCCGGGCCGGAACACCCCGGCGGAGAACCCGTACAACCCCTCCTTCGAGACCGGTGCCGTCGACTTCGTCCGGGACCACCCGAAGGCGGACGGGCGCGGGGTCACCATCGGCATCCTGGACTCCGGCGTCGACCTCGGCCACCCGGCGCTGCGCACGACCACCACGGGCGAGCGGAAGATCGTGGACTGGGTGACCGCGACCGACCCGGTCACCGACGGCGACGGCACCTGGCGGCGGATGACCACCGCCGTCACCGGCCCGGCCTTCTCCGTCACCACCGCGCAGGGCACCGAGAAGTTCACGGCGCCCGAGGGCTCGTACAAGTTCAACTACATGTACGAGTCCGCCACCGCCGGCGGCGACGAGAAGGGCGACCTGAACCGGGACGGCGACACCACCGACGCCTGGGGCGTGCTGTACGACCCGGCCGCCGGCACGGTCCGCGTCGACACGAACGACAACCTGGACTTCACCGACGACCCGGCGATGAAGCCGTACAAGGACGGCTTCCAGGTCGGCCACTTCGGCACCGACGACCCGGCCACCGAGGTCGCCGAGCGGGTCCCGTTCGTGGTGGAGACCCGCAAGGACGTCGTCTACAACGCCTCCGGCGCCAAGGCCGACTACGTCAACATCGGGGTCATCGAGTCCGAGCACGGCACCCATGTCGCCGGCATCACCGCCGCCCACGGCCTGTTCGGCGGGAAGATGAACGGCGCGGCCCCCGGCGCGAAGATCGTGTCCTCGCGGGCCTGCACCTGGACCGGCGGCTGCACCAACGTCGCCCTCACCGAGGGCATGATCGACCTGGTGACCAAGCGCGGTGTCGACATCGTCAACATGTCGATCGGCGGGCTGCCCGCGCTCAACGACGGCAACAACGCGCGCGCCGAGCTGTACACCCGGCTCATCGACACCTACGGCGTCCAGCTGGTGATCTCCGCCGGCAACTCCGGGCCGGGCACCAACACCATCGGCGACCCGGGCCTGGCCGACAAGGTGATCTCGGTCGGCGCGACGATCTCCAAGGAGACCTGGGCCGCCAACTACGGCTCGGTCGTGGCGAAGGAGTACGCGATGATGCCGTTCTCCTCGCGCGGCCCGCGCGAGGACGGCGGCTTCACCCCGACCCTGAGCGCGCCCGGCGCCGCGATCAACACCACCCAGACCTGGCTGCCCGGCGGCCCGGTCGCCGAGGCGGGCTACTCCCTCCCGGCCGGCTACTCGATGCTCCAGGGCACCTCGATGGCCGCCCCGCAGGCCACCGGCGCCACCGCGCTGCTGCTGTCGGCCGCCAAGCGCGAGGGCATCGGCCTCACCCCCGCCCGGCTGCGCACCGCGCTGACCTCGACCGCCGACCACATCAAGGGCGTCCAGGCGTACGAGGAGGGCGCGGGCCTGATCAACATCGTGGACGCCTGGGACGCCATCGAGGACGGCGCCACCGCCCACGACTACACCGTCGAGGCGCCGGTCGACACCGCGATCGACGACGCCCTGAAGACCCCCGGCCGGGGCACCGGCCTGTACGACCGCGAGGGCGGCCTGAAGGCGGGCCAGAAGAAGACGTACGACGTGACGATCACCCGTACGTCCGGCCCGGACAAGGCGCTCCGGCACGAGCTGCACTTCGAGAACAACGCCGGGCGCACCTTCCGGATCGTCGGTGACGACGTGGTGCGGCTCCCGCTGAACCGGCCGGTGACGGTCAAGGTGCAGGCGGTGCCCGGGTCCGCGGGCCTCAAGAGCGCGATCCTGGAGGTCGACGACCCGAGGACCGAGGGCGTCGACAAGCAGATCCTCACCACGGTCGTCGTCGCCGAGCCGGTGAAGTACACCTACTCCGCGTCCGGTTCGGTGCAGCGCAACAGCACCCGGTCGTACTTCCTGACCGTGCCGGAGGGCGCCACGTCCCTGGAGGTCGCCCTCGGCGGGCTGAAGGACGGAAGCCAGACCCGGTTCATCGCCATCCACCCCTACGGCGTCCCGTCCGACACCACCGGCACGCCGTACTGCTACCACAACTACCTGGACGGCAACGGCTGCAAGCCCGGCGTGCGCGCGTACGCCGACCCGCAGCCCGGCGTCTGGGAGGTCGAGGTCGAGTCCCGGCGCACCTCCCCGCTGCTCGACAACCCCTACCGGCTGGACGTCTCCGTGCTCGGCGCGGCCTTCGACCCGCAGACCGTGACCGTGCCCGAGGCCAAGGTGGGGACCCCGGTCACCGCGTCCTGGAAGGTGACCAACGGGTACGCCCCGCTGGACGGCACGCTGACCGGCGGCCCGCTCGGTTCCGCCGAGTCCGCCCGGCCGGCGATCAAGCAGGGCGAGACGCGGACCACCACGGTGACCGTCCCGGCCGGCGCGACCTCGCTCGACGTCGCCATCGGGCGGGTGTCGGACGCGGCGGCCGACCTGGACCTGGCGGTGTACGACGCGGCCGGCAAGGAGGTCGGCAAGTCCGCCGACGGCGACTCGGAGGAGGCGGTCTCCGTGCCGTCCCCGGCCGCCGGCACCTACACGATCCAGGTCGTGGGCTACGCCGTCCCGTCCGGCTCCACCGACTACGACTACCGGGACGTGTTCTTCTCCTCCGCCCTCGGCTCCGTCACGGTCCCCGGCTCGGCCCCGGTGCACCTCGCCACGGGCGCCTCGGCGACGGTCACCGGGCAGGTCACGGCCGCTGCCGAGGCCCCGGCGGGCCGCGAGTTCTTCGGCCGCGTCCAGCTGGTGAACGCGCGCGGCACGGTGGCGGGCACGGCCAGCGTGAAGATCGGCAAGGTCACGCCGTAACGGGGTGACGGCCGGAAAGGAGGGGCGGGGGGCCGTACGGACCCCCGCCCCTTTTTCGTGCGCCGGGGGCCGGTCTCCGGAGGGCCGGTCGCCAGAGGCGTACGTCACACCCTCGTATGGCCGGGGCCCGCGCGGGCAGGGGCGGGACGGCACAGCTTGCGGCGCGGGGCCGTCGCGGAGGGAATTCCTCCAGCCCGACGGGGTGCCGGGCGGACGTGCGGAACCGTTCACGGGGGCGGCCGTGTCCCATTCCTCGGGCCCGCTGGGCAAAGAATTGGACAGGTGGGCCGGGGTGGGCCGCATCATGGAAACGCCCCGGTCAGGCAAGCAACACACAAGAGGGAGTCGCCGTGAGGGTCGGAATCGTCGGAGCCACCGGTCAGGTGGGCACGGTCATGCGCAGGATCCTCACGGAGCGCGACTTCCCGGTCACGCGGCTGCGCCTGTTCGCCTCGGCCCGCTCGGCCGGGACCGTACTGGACGGCGTGACGGTGGAGGACGCGGCGACCGCCGACTACACCGGCCTGGACATCGTGCTCTTCTCGGCGGGCGGCGCGACCTCCAAGGCGCTGGCCGAAAAGGTCGCCTCCCAGGGCGCCGTCGTGATCGACAACTCCTCGGCCTGGCGCAAGGACCCCGAGGTCCCGCTGGTGGTCTCCGAGGTGAACCCGCACGCGATCACCGACCGCCCCAAGGGCATCATCGCCAACCCGAACTGCACCACGATGGCCGCGATGCCGGTGCTGAAGCCGCTGCACGAGGAGGCCGGGCTCGAGGCCCTGGTCGTCGCCACCTACCAGGCGGTGTCCGGCTCGGGCCTCGCGGGTGTGGCCGAGCTGCACGGTCAGGTGCAGAAGGTGGCGGCCGAGGCCGACAAGCTCACCCACGACGGCGGGGCGGTCGACTTCCCCGAGCCGCAGGTCTACCAGCGCACCATCGCCTTCAACGTGCTCCCGCTGGCGGGTTCGATCGTGGACGACGGTCTGAACGAGACCGACGAGGAGCAGAAGCTGCGCAACGAGTCCCGCAAGATCCTGGAGATCCCGCAGCTGAAGGTGTCCGGCACCTGTGTGCGCGTGCCGGTCTTCTCCGGCCACTCCCTCCAGGTCAACGCCCGCTTCGCCCGCCCCCTCAGCCCGGAGCGGGCCACCGAGCTGCTGGCGAAGGCGCCCGGCGTGGCCCTCTCCGACATCCCGACCCCGCTCCAGGCGGCCGGCCAGGACCCGTCGTACGTCGGCCGTGTCCGCCGCGACGAGACGGTGGACAACGGCCTGGCGCTGTTCATCTCCAACGACAACCTCCGCAAGGGCGCCGCGCTGAACGCGGTGCAGATCGCGGAGCTGGTGGCGGCGGAGCTGTCGGCGAAGTAACGGCACCCACGCGGCAGGGGGCGGTCACGGTGACGTGGCCGCCCCTCGCTCGTCGCGGCCCGGGGTGAGGGCCGCCAGCCCCGCGAGGACACCGCCCGTGAGCAGCACCGCGGTCGTCCCCGGCCCGTCCGCGAGCCGGCCGCCGGCCAGCGCCCCGAGCGCGATGGCCGCGTTGAACACCCCGGCGAACAGGGCGGACGCGGCCTCCGGGGCCTCGGGCGCGGCGGCCGTGAGGGCCCGCTGGCCGGACACCGACACCCCGCCGTAGGCCAGTCCCCACACCAGCAGCAGCGCGGCCGACCCGGCGGCGCAGCGGCCCGCCGGGGCGAGCAGCACGACGACCGCGCCGAGCACCGCGGCGATCAGCCGCAGGGCGCGGCGCGGACGGCGGGCGGCGAGCGCGCCGCCCGCGAAGTTCCCGGCGACGCCCGCGAGACCGTAGCCGAGCAGCAGGGTGCCGACCAGGCCCGGCCCGGTGCCCGGGGTGCGTTCCAGGACGGGCCGGACGTAGGTGTAGGCGGCGAAGTGGCCGGTGACCAGCAGGGCGACGGTGACGAGCAGCCACCGCACCCGCGCGGCGCCGAGCAGCCGGGGGAACGTGCCGAGGCGGACGGCGCCCTCGGCGGGCAGCGGCGGCAGGACGACGGCCAGCCCGGCCGCCACCAGCAGCGCGCTGCCGGTCATCGCGACGAAGGCGGTGCGCCAGCCCGCCGCCGCGCCGAGGAAGGTCCCGGCGGGCACCCCGAGCACCGAGGCGACCGCGATCCCGCTGAAGACCAGCGCGGTGGCCCGGCCGGCCGACGGCCCGGGCAGCAGCCGCGCGCCGAGCCCGGCGGCCACCGCCCACACCCCGCCCATGCACACCCCGACCAGCAGCCGGGCGGCGAGCACCACGGGGAAGGCGGGGGCGAGCGCGGTGAGCAGGTTGGCGGCGGCCAGCAGGAGCAGCAGCGCGCACAGCACGGTACGGCGGTCGGCGCGGCGCACGGCGACCGGCAGCAGCGGGGCGGCGACGGCGGCGGCCAGTCCGGGCAGGGTGACCGCGAGGCCCGCGGTGCCGGCGGAGACGTCAAGTCCGGCGCCGAGCGAGGTGAGCAGGCCGACCGGGAGCATCTCGGTGGTGACGACGGCGAAGGTGGCGCCGGCGAGCATCCCGACGGCGGCCCAGGGCCGGTCCGACGGGGTGACGGGAGGGGCGGGGTGGCGGGTGCGGGTGCGGAGGTGGGGGGTTCGGCGGAAGACCATGCCCCCAGCCTTTGCCGCGGGCGGCGCGGGAACAACGGCGATCCGCTCACCCTTGCATGAGCGGGAGTGATCGGCGGAGGGAGTCGCGTGTCGGGGCTGGAGCTACGGGAGTTGGAGTGCTTTCTGGTGCTCGCCGAGGAGCTGCACTTCGGCCGGGCCGGGGAGCGGTTGTTCGTGTCGCAGAGCCGGGTGAGCCAGCTGCTGGCCGCGCTGGAGCGCCGGGTGGGCGCCCGGCTGGTGCACCGCTCCAGCCGCCGGGTGGCGCTGACCCCGCTCGGTGAACGCTTCCTGGAGCGGCTGCGTCCGGCGTACGGGGCGCTGCACGCGGCGGTGGCGGACGCGCGGGCGGTGGCCCGGGGCGGGACCGGCCCGCTGCGGCTGGGTTTCCAGGGGACGGCCTACGCGCCGCTGTTGGAGGCGGTCGCGGCGTTCGAGGCGAAGGACGCGGCCCGTTCGGTCGACCTGGTGGAGATCCCGTACGCGGATCCGTTCGGGGCGGTGCGGCGGGGCGCGGTGGACGCGGCGGTGGTGCTGCTGCCGGTGGCGGAGCCGGACCTGGTCGTCGGCCCGGTCTTCTCCCGGCAGCGGCACACGCTGGCCGTCTCCCGGCGGCACGCGTTCGCCGGCCGGGACCGGGTCGGCGCGGCGGACCTCGCGGCCGTACCGCTGATCGGGGCGGCGGCGCCGGCTCCGCCGTACTGGCGTGCCGCCCGTGCCCCCGGCGCGCTGCCCGGTCCGGCGGCCACCACCCTTCAGGAGGCCCTGTCCCTGGCCGCCGCCGGCCGCGGCGCCCTGCTGCTGTGCCATCCCACGGCCGCCCAGCACCGGCGCACCGACATCGCCTACGTCCCCGTCGACGGCGTCCCCGACTCCGAACTGGCCCTGGTCTGGCACCGGGACGCGGAGACGGAGACGGTACGGGAGTTCGCCCGGACGCTGGCGGCGGCGGAACGGGCGGCGGGCTGACGGCGGAGGGCGGTGCCGGACGGGCGCCCGGGTCCGAGATGCCGAGCCGCCGGGGGGCCGCTAGCGTGTTGGAGGAGGGCCGCGGTCGGGCGGTGTGCCCGCCGCCGGCGAGCGCCCTGGTCACGATCCCCGCCCGGGCACACGGGACGTGCCCCTCGCCCCCGCGGCGTCACCCGCGTACCGCGCCGTGCCCCGTGCGCGCCGCGGCATCGCCCATCGCCCCCGTATCCGGACAACCCCACGAGGGCGTGGAAGGAAGGTAGGCCCATGAAAGCACTACGCGTGAGGCGTCTCCTCGCGGCATCCGCGGCCGGCGCCGTCCTGGCCGGTGGCGCGGCCATCGGTACGGCGGGCACGGCCTCGGCGGCCACGCCGGGGCAGGTCTCCACCCACCACGGCTGTTTCGACCGCGGCGGCTGGGGCCACGGCTGCGGCTTCCGGAACAACTTCTACGGCAACGGCTTCCACAACGGGCTCGTCGGCACCGGTGTCGTGGTGATCGTGGTGAACTGAGCGCGCGACGCGGGCCAACGGCACACGGAAGGCCGTCCCCGGACGGCCTTCCGGCGTGTGCGCCCTCCCCCGGCGCGCGTCCCCCGGCGCCACGGGCACCGGCGGGAACCGGACATCGCGTTCCCCGTCACTCCCATGGAAGGATGGCGCAACCGACACATAACGAGGAGATGACCGCGTGCCTGGCACAAACCTGACTCGCGAAGAGGCGCAGCAGCGGGCCGAGCTGCTCACCGTTGACTCGTACGAGATCGATCTCGACCTCTCCGGCGCGCAGGGTGGGGGTACCTACCGGTCCGTGACCACGGTGCGCTTCGACGTGGCGCGGGGCGGCGCCGAGTCCTTCATCGACCTGGTGGCGCCCACCGTCCACGAGGTGGTCCTCAACGGCGACCCGCTCGACGTCGCCGAGGTCTTCGAGGACTCCCGGATCGCGCTGCCGGGCCTGCTCCAGGGCCCCAACGTCCTGCGGGTCGTCGCGGACTGCGCCTACACCAACACCGGCGAGGGCCTGCACCGCTTCGTCGACCCGGTGGACGAGCAGGCGTATCTGTACACGCAGTTCGAGGTGCCGGACGCCCGCCGCGTCTTCGCCTCCTTCGAGCAGCCGGACCTGAAGGCCACCTTCAAGTTCACCGTGAAGGCGCCCGAGGGCTGGACCGTCATCTCCAACTCGCCCACCCCGGAGCCGAAGGACAACGTCTGGTCCTTCGAGCCGACCCCGCGGATCTCGACGTACATCACCGCGCTGATCGCCGGCCCGTACCACTCCGTGCACAGCGTGTACGAGAAGGACGGCCGGTCGGTGCCGCTCGGCATCTACTGCCGGCCCTCGCTGGCCGAATTCCTGGACGCGGACGCCATCTTCGAGGTCACCCGGCAGGGCTTCGACTGGTTCCAGGAGAAGTTCGACTACGCGTACCCGTTCAAGAAGTACGACCAGCTGTTCGTGCCCGAGTTCAACGCGGGCGCGATGGAGAACGCGGGCGCGGTGACCATCCGGGACCAGTACGTCTTCCGGTCCAAGGTGACCGACGCGGCGTACGAGGTGCGCGCGGAGACGATCCTGCACGAGCTGGCCCACATGTGGTTCGGCGACCTGGTCACCATGGAGTGGTGGAACGACCTGTGGCTGAACGAGTCGTTCGCCACGTACACGTCGATCGCCTGCCAGGCCGCGGCCCCCGGCTCCCGCTGGCCGCACTCGTGGACCACGTTCGCCAACTCCATGAAGACCTGGGCGTACCGGCAGGACCAGCTGCCGTCCACGCACCCGATCATGGCGGACATCCGGGACCTGGACGACGTGCTCGTCAACTTCGACGGCATCACCTACGCCAAGGGTGCCAGCGTGCTGAAGCAGCTGGTGGCGTACGTCGGCGAGGACGAGTTCTTCCAGGGCGTGCAGGCGTACTTCAAGCGGCACGCCTTCGGCAACACCCGCCTGTCGGACCTGCTGGGCGCCCTGGAGGAGACCTCCGGCCGGGACCTGAAGACCTGGTCGAAGAAGTGGCTGGAGACGGCCGGCATCAACATCCTGCGCCCCGAGGTGGAGACGGACGCCGACGGTGTCATCACCTCCTTCGCCGTGCGCCAGGAGGCCCCGGCGCTGCCGGCCGGCGCCAAGGGCGAGCCGGTGCTGCGCCCGCACCGCATCGCGATCGGCCTGTACGACCTGTCCGACGCGGGCAAGCTGGAGCGCACCGACCGGATCGAGCTGGACGTCGACGGCGAGCTGACGGCCGTCCCGCAGCTGACCGGACGGCGCCGCCCGGCCGTGGTGCTGCTCAACGACGACGACCTGTCGTACGCCAAGGTCCGGCTGGACGAGCGGTCGCTCGCGGTGGTCACCGAGCACCTCGGCGACTTCACCGAGTCGCTGCCGCGCGCCCTGTGCTGGGCGTCGGCCTGGGACATGACCCGGGACGCCGAACTGGCCGCCCGCGACTACCTCTCCCTGGTGCTGTCCGGCATCGGCAAGGAGTCCGACATCGGCGTGGTGCAGTCGCTGCACCGCCAGGTGAAGCTGGCCATCGACCTGTACGCCGACCCGTCCGCCCGCGAGGCGCTGCTGACCCGCTGGACCGACGCCACGCTGGCCCATCTGCGCGCGGCCGAGGCGGGCGGCGACCACCAGCTGGCCTGGGCGCGGGCGTTCGCGGCGACCGCGCGCACGCCGGAGCAGCTGGACCTGCTGGAGGCCCTGCTGGACGGCACCCAGACCATCGAGGGCCTGGCCGTGGACACCGAGCTGCGCTGGGCGTTCGTGGAGCGGCTCGCCGCGGTCGGCCGGTACGACGAGACGGAGATCGCGGCCGAGTACGAGCGGGACCGGACGGCGGCCGGTGAGCGGCACGCGGCCACCGCCCGCGCCGCGCGTCCGACGGCGGAGGCGAAGGCGGAGGCGTGGGCCTCGGTCGTCGACTCCGACAAGCTGCCCAACGCCGTGCAGGAGGCCGTGATCGGCGGCTTCGTGCAGACCGACCAGCGGGAGCTGCTCGCGCCGTACACGGACCGGTACTTCGAGGTCCTCAAGGACGTGTGGGCGTCCCGTTCGCACGAGATGGCCCAGCAGATCGCCGTCGGCCTGTACCCGGCGGTCCAGGTGTCCGAGGACACCCTGGCCAAGACGGACACCTGGCTGACCACGGCCGAGCCGAACGCGGCCCTGCGCCGCCTGGTCTCGGAGTCCCGCGCCGGCGTGGAACGGGCCCTGAAGGCCCAGGCGGCAGACGCGGCGGCGACGTCCCGCTGACCCCCCGAGAAAGGGCGCCCGGTTTCCGCACCGGGCGCCCTTTCGTGTGCGCGGGTGGCCAACTCCAAGACGCGGGCGGTCACTTACCGTGTAGACCGGCAAGGCCGGCGACCGACTCAGGAGGACACTGTGGGCGACAGCGTGTGGGTCAGTACTTCGATGCCGTACCTGACGCCACGTGAGCGGGGGCAGTCCGACGCTTGGGGAGCCGAGGCCGCGGCGCGAGGCGGCAAGGGCGGTCAGCGCATCGTGCGGGCAGGGGAGGTGCCCGCCGGGGAGGAAGTCGCCGCTCTTCTGGGCCTGCCCATAGGCGAGAGCGTTGTCGTACGCCGACGGATCATTGAGTTCGACGGCGAGCCCTGTGAGCTGACGGACACGTACTATCCCGCCGACGTGGCCCGTGGGACTCCTCTCGCCGAGAGAGGAAAGATCCCCGGTGGAGCGGTGACCCTATTGGCCAAACTCGGCTACGTCGGCAGGCGTGTGCGTGAGGACGTGACCGCTCGGCTGCCCTGCGCGGAGGAGCGCGACGCCTTGCGACTGGCCCCCGATGCGCCGGTCCTCACCCTGAGCAGGATCACTCTGGACGGCGAGGACCGGCCCATTCAGGTCGACATGATGGTCATGCCGGCCCACAGACAACGACTGCGCTACGAGATGCGGATCGGATGATCGTGTCCACTACGGATACCGGCACCGAGGACCGGCGATCCCTGCACGAGCGGATCGCCGCCGATCTGCGGGACGACATCATGAGCGGCAACCTGGCGCCGGGCTCCGCCCTGCCGTCGACCGCTCAGCTCAAGGCGAGGTTCAACGCCTCCAACGCGACCATTCAAAAGGCGCTTCAGCTGCTCAAGGACCAGCGACTCGTGGTCGGCCGCGCCGGAGCCTCCGTCACCGTCCGCGCGCACCGGCAGCGCACCATGCGCCCCGCTTCCTACATGGCTCCATCCGAGCCCGGGCAGCCGGTCGTCTGGTCAAGTCGTACTATCCGTCGGCACTCGCCAGAGGTACGAGTTCACCCGGAGCGACCCAGGCCTGCCGGTGCCGGACGGGCGTTCGCCGCACAGGCTGTGACGGTCGCCCCGGTGCGTGACTGCCGGGGGCGCGGGACCCGTCTGCGCGTCCTCATCCCTCGGGCGTCGGGTCCGCCGCCCGGCGCAGGGCGTGTAGGACACCGGCGGTCGCCGGAGCGGCGGCGCCGCCGCTGCGCACCGCTGCCACCACATGTCGTACCGGGCCGTCGGCGCCCAGTTCCCTGAGGACCACGCCCGCGCGCCGGCCCGCCGCCATCCGCGGTACCAGGGCCACCCCCATGCCCGCCTCCACCATGGCGAGGATCGCGGTCCAGCCGGAGGCCGAGTGGCCCTGGTGAGGGGTGAAGCCGGCCGCCTCGCAGGCGCGGCGGGTGATGTCGGACCAGGGGCCGCTGCCGCCGTAGATCCAGGACTCGGCGGCGAGGTCGGTCAGGGTCAGGCCGGGGGCCGAGGCCAGCGGGTGGTCCGGGGGCAGGGCCACGTCCAGCGGGTCGGCGAGCAGCGGGACGTGGGTGAAGCGGGGGTCGGCGGCGCCGGGTGCCTCGGCCGCCAGGGACAGGGCCAGGTCGACGTCCCCGGCGGCCAGCAGCCGGTAGGCCTCGGCGGCCTCCGTCTCCCGGACCCGGACGGTCACCCGGGGGTGGGTGTCCCGCAGGGCCCGTACGGCCGGTACGACCAGGGCGGGGACGGCGGTCGGGAAGGCGCCGACGCGGACCTCCCCGGCGTCACCGTGCGCGTAGGCCGCGAGGGCCGCGTCCGCCCGTTCCAACTGCTCGAACACCGGCTCCGTGTGCGCCAGCACCAGCCGGGCCGCGTCGGTGAGCCGGACCCGGCGGCCGTGCGCCTCCAGCAGGTCCACACCGAGCTGGGCGGCGAGATTGGTGAGCTGCTGGGACACCGCGGACGGGGTCATGTGCAGGGCCGCGGCGGTCGCGGTGACCGTGCCCCGTTCGCGCAGGGTGCGCAGAATCCGCAGCTTCCTGAGGTCCCACTCGCTCATGCGCCGCACGCTACACGGCACCGTCAGCGGCGCGAGCCCGCGCCCAGCACCACCCCGGCCAGGATCAGCGCCAGGCACAACAGGCCGGTGACGCCGGTGTGTTCGCCGAGCAGCGCCCAGGAGAGCGCGGCCACGCAGACCGGCTGGAGGTAGTAGACGATGCCGGCGCGGGTGGCGCCGATCAGGGCGACGGCCTTGTTCCAGGCGAAGAAGGCGAACGCGGAGGACGCCACGCCGACGTAGAGCAGGGGCAGCACGGTGCCGGGCACGGGCTCGAAGCCGCCCTGCACGGCGAGGCTGACGGCGTACGCGGGCAGCAGCAGCACGGTGCCGGCGAGGAAGGTGGTGAACAGGAAGGCGGTGGCGTCGAGTCCGGCCGGCCGGCGGCGCAGCAGCGCGCTGTAGCCGGCGAAGCAGCAGGCGGCGGCCGGCATCCACAGGGTGCCCGGGGTGAAGCCCGCGCCGCCGCCGGCCACGAGCGGCACCACGCCCGCGCAGGCCAGCAGCAGCCCGGTGGTGCGCCGCGCGCCCAGCCGTGCCCCGCCCAGCCGGTCGAACACGGCCATGAGCACCGGCGAGGCGGCCATGATCATGCCCATGGTGGCGGCCGGGGTGGTCAGTCCGGCCTGGTTGACGAGGGTGTTGTAGAGGGCGACGCCGAGGAGGGAGACCAGGAGGACGTAGCGGGCGTGCCGCCGGAAGAGGTGCCGTTGCCGCCAGGCCCGGCAGGCGCCGAAGGGGGCGACGGCGAGCAGCGCGATCACCCACCGCCAGAAGGCGTGCTGGATGGGCGGGACGCTGTCGTGCAGTCCGCGCGAGGTGACGAAGCTGCCGGACCAGACGAGGGTGGCGAGCGCGGCGCAGGCCAGGCCGAGGAGGGGGGCGGCGGCCTGCCGGGAGCGGGTGGCGCGGGGCGCGGGGGCGGGGGCGAGGGTGGTCCGGTGCGCGGCTGCGGGCACAGGGGGCCTTTCGGGTCGGCTCGGTCGGGAAGGTGCTTCTACCGTCGCAAGGCCGGAACCGTCAGGTCCATCGAATCTTTACGATCGTTCTTTTCAGTTCTCCTGAACGACCCAGGGTGGTGCACGCGAAAACGCCGGGGGCGCCCGGCTCACGCGGGTACGGCGCACGCGCGTACCGGCGGGAGGACGGGCGCCCCCGGCGAACGAACCGGCGGGGCGGTCAGGCCTTGGCCCCTGCCCCGGGCTTGACGTTGATGTTGGACGAGGTGGTGTCCTTCTTGGCGCGCGACTTGTCCAGCGCCATGACCAGACCGGCGATCACCGCGAACAGCACCACCGGGAGGAAGACGTACAGGCCCAGCGTCTGGATGACGCTCAGGCCCGGGCCGGGGTCGTCACCGTCGTCGCGGGTCAGCGCGAGCGCGGGGGACGACATGAGCAGCATCATCAGCGTCGTACCGGCGGCCAGGGCGCCGGCGCGCAGGGCGTTGTTCTTGTCCACGCATTCAAGTTAGCGAACCAGGCTGAAGGCCGCGCGCCCGGGGTGCCTTACCGCCGGGGACGCGCGGGCCGGCCGGGCGAGGGCCGGCGCCCCCGCGCACCTCTTCCGGCTCCCTCAGCCTCCCGGCGCGCGGTCCTCCTTGAGGACGTCCAGCAGCCCCCGCAGCCGCGGCGAGGCGACCAGCTCCTCCAGGGCGACCGGGCGGCCCTCCGGATCGGCGAGCGGGAGGCGCCAGTTCGGGTATTCGTCCCAGGTGCCGGGCAGGTTCTGCGGGCGTCGGTCGCCGACGCCGTCCGGGAGCCAGACGCCGATCAGCCGGGCCGGCGTGCGCAGCAGGAAGCGGTGGACGGCGCGGATCTCCTCCTCCTCGTCGGAGCCGGGCGGCCCGGCCGCCGCCAGGTCCAGCAGGCCGAGGCTGCCCAGCAGGGCCAGCCACTCGGCGGCGTCGGCGGTGGCCCCGGCCCGTTCCTCGGCGGCCGGGCGGGTGAGCAGGCCGAGGCGGTCGCGCAGCTCGACGTGGTCGCCGGTGAGCCGGGCGGCGGTGGGCGGCAGATCGTGGGTGGTGGCGGTGGCCAGGCAGTCGGCGCGCCAGCGCTCGGGCGGCAGCGGGCGGCCGTCGCCCTCCCAGTCCCGCTCGAACCACAGCACGGAGGTGCCGAGCACCCCGCGCCGCTGGAGCGCCTCGCGCACACCGGGCTCGACGGTGCCCAGGTCCTCGCCGATCACCACCGCCCCGGCGCGGTCGGCCTCCAGGGCGAGGACGGCGAGCATGGCGTCGGCGTCGTAGTGCACGTAGGTGCCCTCGGTGGGCGGGCTGCCCTCGGGGACCCACCAGAGCCGGAACAGGCCCATGACGTGGTCGATGCGCAGGGCGCCGGCGTAGCGGAACAGGGCGCGCAGCAGCTCGCGGTAGGGCGCGTAGCCGGTGGCGGCGAGCCGGTCGGGGCGCCAGGGCGGCAGGCCCCAGTCCTGGCCGCGGGCGTTGAAGGCGTCCGGCGGGGCGCCGATGGACATGCCGGCGGCGAACACGTCCTGCTGGGCCCAGGCGTCGGCGCCACCCGGGTGCACCCCGACGGCGAGGTCGTGCACGATCCCGACGGGCATGCCGGCCTCGCGGGCGGTGCGCTGGGCGGCCCGGAGCTGGTCGTCGGTGAGCCAGGCCAGGCGGGTGTGGAACTCCACCCGGCCGGCGAGCGCGGACCTCGCCCGCGCGGTGGCGGCCGAGCGCGGGTCGCGCAGTTCCTGGGGCCAGCCGTGCCAGTCGGGGCCGTGCGCCTCGGCGAGGGCGTACCAGGTGGCGTGGTCGACGAGGGCCTGGCCGTGGGCGGCGCGGAAGGCGTCGTAGGCGGCCTGCCGGCCGGGGCCCAGGGGCACCGCCAGGACCGCCTCCAGCGCCTCCCGCTTCAGTTCCCACACGGCGTCCCGGTCGATGAGGGCGCCCTTGTCCAGGACGGCGGCGCGCAGCCGCCCGGCCCGTTCCAGCAGGCCGCCCAGCCGCTCGCGGTCCCCGGCGTAGGCGAACTCGGGGACGTCCTCGATCCGCAGGTGGACGGGGTCGGGGAAGCGGCGGGAGGAGGGGCGGTACGGGGAGGGGTCGGTGGGGGCGCCCGGTACGGCCGCGTGCAACGGGTTGACCTGCACGAACCCGGCGCCGGCGATGCGTGCGGCCCAGCCGGCCAGCTCCGCGAGGTCGGCGAGGTCGCCCATGCCCCAGGAGCGGTGGGACAGCAGGGAGTACAGCTGGACCAGGAGGCCGTGGGAGCGGCCGGGCGGGGCGGGGAGCCGGTCCGGGGCGACGACGAGACGCGCCTCGCCGGTGCGGCCGTCGGGGGCGGTGGCGGTCAGCCGGTGCACGCCCGGCGGCAGGTCCCCGGTCCCCTCCCGCTCCTCCCCGTCCTCGGTCAGCACGCGCAGCCCGGTGCCGGCGGGCAGGCCGGTGAGGGCGGCGGGCGGCTCGGCGCCGGCCCAGCGGACCACCACCGGCGGCAGCAGCCGCTCGCGCAGCTCGCGTTCCCGGGCGGCGAGGGCGGCGCGCACCGCGTCCGGGCCGCTCGCGTCGACGCCCAGGGCGGCGAGGGCGGCGGTCACGGCGGAGGCGGGGACGTGGACCGTACGGTCCGGGGCGGGGCGGTAGGAGGTGGCGACCCCGTGCAGTCCGGCGAGCCGGGCGAGATCCTCCGTGAGGTGCTCTGCGGGCGCCGCGGCCATCTACAGCCCCGACGCGCAGAAGTCCGGGACCGGGTCGGCCTCGCTGGTCAGCGGGGCGGCCTCGGCGAGCGGGGGCTCGCTGGTCAGCGGTTCGGCGTCGGGCAGCGGCGGCTCGCTGGTCAGCGGTGCCTGCGTGGACGCGCTCTCCGCGCTGAAGACGCACACCGGCGCCTGGCCGGGCTCGGCGGACGGTGCCGCCACGGGTTTGGACGGGGCCGGGATCCTGAGGCGAGCGGCCACGGGGGCCTCCTTGTCGGGGTGCGGGTGCCACGGGTCGCCCGTGGCCGGGTTACGGCAGGCCTACCCCGTGAGCCCGCGCCCACGCGCGGCGGATGACCGGCGCGCGGGTGATCCGGCGCCGGTGACCGGCGGAGCGCACCCCGGGCGGCCCGGCCCGCCCGCCGGGCACACACCGACCGGGCCGCCCGCCGGGCACGCACACACCGGCCCGGCCCGCCCGCCGGGCGTCCAACCACACCGGTCCGGATCCAGCCGCCCGGTCCGGACCCAGCCCGCCGGGCGTACACGCACCGGCCCGGATCTAGGCGGACACTCCGTCGATCCGGGCCAGGGCGTCGTCCGCGCCGTACGGCTGCAAGTACGGCAGCCAGCGCGGGTCCCGGTGCCCGGTGCCGATGATGCGCCAGGCCAGCCCCGTCGGCGGGGCCGGCTTGTGCCGCAGCCGCCAGCCCAGCTCGACCAGGTGACGGTCGGCCTTGACGTGGTTGCAGCGGCGACAGGAGGCCACCACGTTGTCCCAGACGTGCTTGCCCCCGCGGCTGCGCGGGATGACGTGGTCGACGCTGGTTGCGACGCCACCGCAGTACATGCACCGGCCCCCGTCGCGCGCGAAGAGGGCGCGGCGGGTCAACGGGACGGGCCCCCGGTAGGGGACCCGGACGAAACGCTTGAGCCGGACCACGCTGGGTGCGGGGAGGGTGACGGTCGCGCTGTGCAGATAGGCGCCGGATTCCTCGAGGGAGACCGCCTTGTTCTCCAGGACGAGGACGAGCGCGCGGCGGAGCGGTACGACGCCGAGCGGCTCGTACGACGCGTTGAGGACCAGGACATGCGGCACGGGTGCCTCCTTGGGCGTCGGCGGCGCGTGGCTCGCGCCGGGACGATCTGCAGTCAGTCTCCCCTCATGCCTGGTGGAAGCGCCACCACGTCCCGGTAACGGGCTGGGAGTGTTTTCGACCACATCTGATTCATCCCCCGGACCACGCCCGGTTCAAGCCCGCGTGAGCCGTGTCTCTCCTGGGCCCCCGCCGCACGGAACGGCGGAGGGCACCCGCGCTGCCCCGTTAGTGTGGTGGTTCCGTCCGTCCGGTGACCTTTTCGTGACCTTGACCCCGCCGGTACGGACCACGCAGCACCTGGAGGTACCTGCCGTGTCGTCCCTGCCCGCCCTCCTCGTGGCCGCCGGCGCGTCACCGTCCCCGTCGCCGTCACCCTCGCAGTCGACGACCCCGGCCGTGCCCACGCTCCAGGACGCCCAGGAGAGCGCGACGAACGCGGCGAGCTGGGTGGAGCAGAACTGGTCGACGTGGCTCGCGATGGGCCTGCGGATCCTGCTGATCGTGATCGTCGCGGCGGCGCTGCGGGCGGTGGTGCGGCGGGCTATCACCCAGCTGATCGACCGGATGGGCCGCACCGCGCAGGCCGTGGACGGCACCGCGCTGGGCGGGCTGCTGGTCAACGCCGAACGGCGACGGCAGCGCTCGGCGGCGATCGGCTCGGTGCTGCGCTCGGTGGCGAGCTTCCTGATCCTCGGCACGGCCGCGCTGATGGTGCTGGCCACCTTTGAGATCAATCTGGCGCCGCTGCTGGCGTCGGCCGGTGTCGCGGGCGTGGCGATCGGTTTCGGCGCGCGCAACCTGGTCACGGACTTCCTGTCCGGCGTGTTCATGATCTTGGAGGACCAGTACGGCGTCGGCGACGTGATCGACGCGGGCGTGGCCACCGGCGAGGTGATCGAGGTCGGGCTGCGGGTGACCAAGCTGCGCGGCGACAACGGGGAGATCTGGTACGTCCGCAACGGCGAGGTCAAGCGGATCGGGAACCTGTCGCAGGGCTGGGCGACGGCCGGGGTCGACGTGACCGTCCGGGCGAGCGAGGACCTGGACCGGGTCAAGGCCACGCTGGACGAGGTCGCCGAGCGGATGAGCCGGGAAGAGCCCTGGAACGAGCTGCTGTGGGGCCCGGTGGAGGTCCTCGGCCTGGACTCGGTGCTGATCGACTCCATGGTGGTCCGGGTCTCGGCGAAGACCATGCCGGGCAAGTCGGTGACGGTGGAGCGGGAGCTGCGCTGGCGGATCAAGCGGGCGTTCGACGCGGCGAGCATCCGGATCGTG
Source organism: Streptomyces sp. SudanB182_2057 (assembly GCF_964272715.1). Taxonomy (NCBI): domain Bacteria; kingdom Bacillati; phylum Actinomycetota; class Actinomycetes; order Kitasatosporales; family Streptomycetaceae; genus Streptomyces; species Streptomyces sp. SudanB182_2057. Next base: position 5,428,321 of record NZ_OZ186798.1, on the reverse strand, counting down.
GGCGGCGCGACGGCGCTCGAGGACGCCGAGGACACCCCGGACCCGACGGCGACGGTGGCGGCCCCGTCGGTGTACTCCAACGCGGACTCGCCGCAGGTGAAGGCGACGGCCCCGCTCGTGTCCCCGCGGCCCGAGCCGCCGGCGAAATAGCGGAACGGTTTCAGCACACTCGTTCGAGTGAACAGATGGGGCATTCCGGCGCGGCGGCGCACGGAGTGCCCCATCGTTCTGCCGGGGCGCCCGGCGTGGGCTTAGCCTGGCATCAGCGTGACGAGGAGTAGCGATGAGCGCCGAACCGATCATGGAGCCGGTCATGCAGGTGGACCCCATCGACCTGTTGAGCACGATCGAAGAGGCGTCACCGATGCCGATTCGACCGGAGTATGTCGAGGGGACGGTCATCGTGCCGCCGCAGCCGAACTACAACCACAGCAACGGGGCTTACAAGCTTTCTGTTCAATTCACGCTCGCCGGGTTCGAACTGGCAGGCATGGGCATGGGCTTCCGCGCGGCCCACAAAGACGGCAGCACCATGGCCGCGGTCATCCCCGACTTCTACGTCCTGCACCGGGAGCCGACCGACCTGGACAACTCGTACCTCAAGGCGCACAAGGGCTGGTACCCCATCGACATGATCGCCTTGGTCGGTGAGGTCACCTCGACCAATCACGCGATCGACACGGGCGCCAAACTGGCCACGTACGCCGCCGCCGGCATCCCCGCCTACGTCCTCATCAACCGCCACGCCAAGACGGCCCACTGCTACACGGACCCGGTCCTGCCCGGAGAGGACCCCACCGAGGCCTACTACAGCTCCGACACCAAGGTCACCCTCGGCGACCCGCTCCCCCTCCCGGCGCCGTACCCCGCCCTGGACACCGCCCCCTTCGCCTAGAGCCGAGCCCCGGCCCCCGGCCCCCAGCGGCCCCCGGACGACGACAACGTTGCCGGGGGCCGCTGTCCGTCGACGCCTATTGACGCCCCCTCCGCCCTCGGCTTACGTTCCTCCCACCCGGACAGGAAACTTTCCTAACAGTGTCCGCAGTGATCTTCCGGGCTCCGTCGATCAAGGACTGGACGCCCCGCCCGGGTCACTGAAAAGCTGAGCGGCTGGAGAGGCAGGTGTGGACCCCCATGGCAGGAATCGCCGGTACGCCGGGCACCCCGCGCGTCCTGCGCGCCATGAACGACCGCGCCGCCCTGGACCTGCTGCTGGCGCACGGGCCGCTGTCGCGCACCCGGATCGGCAAGCTCACCGGCCTGTCCAAGCCCACCGCCTCCCAGCTGCTGGCCCGCCTGGAGGCGGCCGGACTGGTCCGGGCGACCGGCACCAGCGAGGGCCGGCCGGGCCCCAACGCCCAGCTGTACGCGATCGATCCGGCCGTGGCGTACGCCGCCGGGCTCGACGTCACCCCGCAGCGCATCCGGGCCGCCGTCGCCGACATCACCGGGCGCACGGTCGGCGAGTACGAGCTGCCCACCCCCGGCCGGCGGCCCGCCCAGCCGGTCGTACGGCAGGTGACCGACGCCCTCGACGGCGCGGTCAAGGCCGCCGGGCTCGCCCGGTCCGACGTGCACCGGCTGGTCATCGGCACCCCGGGCGCCTTCGACCCCGGCACCGGGCGGCTGCGCTACGCCTCCCACCTGCCCGGCTGGCACTCCCCCGCGCTGCTGGACGACCTCGCGGCGGCGCTGCCGATGCCGGTGGAGTACGAGAACGACGTCAACCTCGCCGCCGTGGCCGAACAGCGGCTCGGCGCGGCCCGCGGCCACGAGGACTTCGTGCTGCTGTGGAACCAGGAGGGCCTGGGCGCGGCCCTGGTGCTGGGCGGCCGGCTGCACCGCGGCTGGACCGGCGGCGCCGGCGAGGTCGGCTTCCTGCCGGTGCCTGGTGCCCCGCTGGTGCGGCACGTCACCCGGGCGAACAGCGGCGGCTACCAGGAACTGGCCGGCTCCCAGGCGCTGCCGGGGCTGGCCCGGGACCTGGGCATATCCGACGTGCCCCCGGGCCCGCACGCCGAGGCCGCCGCCCTCCTCGTGGCCCGCGCCGCCGACCACGCCGACGGCCCCCACCGGGAACTGCTCCGGGCCTACGCCACCCGGCTGGCCACCGGACTCGCCTCGCTCGTCTCCGTCCTCGACCCCGAACTCGTCGTACTCAGCGGCTCCGCGCTGACGGCCGGCGGCGAGGTGCTGCGGGCCCTCGTCCAGGCCGAACTGGCGGAGCTGGCCGCGGCCCGGCCCCGGCTGGCCGTCGGCGAGGTCAGCGAACACCCCGTGCTGCGCGGCGCGTTGGAGTCCGCGCTCGCCGCCACCCGCGACGAGGTCTTCGACACCTCGCGCTGAGCGCCCCCGGCCTTCCCCCTCCTCGCCGAACCCGACCCGTCCTGTCCCGTCCCCTGGGAGACCTCGTCATGCCCACACCCATACCCGAAGCCGCCCGAAAAGCGGCTTTCGTCCTGGCCGCCGCCTCGGTGCTGCTCACCACCGCGTGTACCGGCCAGTCCGTCGGCAGCGCCACCGACGACCCCTCGAAGGAGGCCACGATCACCTTCTGGCACGCCTGGAGCGCGCCGAACGAGGTGAAGGCCGTGCGGTCGCTGGTCGCCGGGTTCGAGCGGGCGCACCCCAACCTCCATGTGAAGGTCGTCGGGAACATGACCGACGACAAGATCAACCAGGCGCTGCGGGCGGGCGGCGACCGGGCCCCGGACGTGATCTCCTCGTTCACCACCAACAACGTCGGCAGGTTCTGCTCCTCGGGCGCGCTGGTGGACCTGAACCCCTTCTTCGCCAAGTCCGGGATCGACCCGGAGAAGACGTTCCCGAAGCCCATGACCGAGTACACCGCGTTCGAGGGCGACCGCTGCGCGGTCCCGCTGCTCGGTGACGCGTACGGGCTCTACTACAACAAGACCGCCTTCGCGAAGGCGGGCATCGCGCACCCGCCGAGGACCTGGTCCGAGTTCCTCGCCGACGCCAAGAAGCTGACGATTCCCCAGGGCGACGGCTACCGGCAGCTCGGGTTCATGCCCAACTACCACGGCTGGGAGTCCACCACCGAGCACTACCTCGGCCAGTTCTCCCCGACCTACTTCGGCGAGGACGGCAAGTCGAACGTCGCGAAGGACCCGGCGTTCGCGCGGTCCTTCACCCTCCAGAAGAAGCTCGTGGACGAACTCGGCGGATTCCGCAGGCTGGAGCGGTTCCGGTCCACCCTCGGCGACGAGTGGGGCCCCAAACACCCCTTCCACACCGGCCAGGTCGCCATGCAGATGGACGGCGAGTGGCGGCTCGGGATGGCCGAGGAGGCGAAGCCGGGCTTCGAGATCGGGGTGGCCCCGCTGCCCGTCCCGGACGACCAGGCCGACCAGTACGGCAAGGGCTACATCACCGGCACCATCGCGGGCATCGCCGCCACCAGCCGCAAGCAGAACGCGGCCTGGGAGTTCGTCAAGTACGTCAGCACGGACACGGACGCGGTGACCGGCTTCGCCAACGACATCCACAACGTGCCCTCCACGCTGGCCGCGCTGAAGTCCCCGAAGCTGAAGTACGACCCGCGGTTCAAGACCTTCCTGGACATCGCCGCCCACCCCCGCTCCACCACCGCGCCCGCCTCCGTCAACGGCGGGGTGTACCTGGTGACGATCCAGCAGTTCGGCTACGACTACGAGAGCGGCAAGGTCACCGACCTGAAGGCCGGGCTGGAGAAGACGGCCGCGCAGATCGACACCGACATCGTGCAGGCGCGGCCATGAGCGCCGGCACCCTGGCGGCCAAGCGCCGCCGCGCGACCCTGCGCACGCTCGCCTTCATGGCGCCCTGGCTCGTCGGCTTCGCGGTCTTCTTCGCCTACCCGCTGATCTCGACCGTCTACTTCTCCTTCATGCACTACGACGGCTTCCGGCCGCCGGAGTGGACCGGCGGCCGCAACTGGGTCTACGTCTTCGAGCACTACCCGCTGTTCTGGCCCGCGCTGCGCAACACGCTGTGGCTGGTCGTGGTGATGGTGACCCTGCGGGTGGTCTTCGGGCTGGGCGTCGGCCTGCTCATCACGAAGATCAAGACGGGGACGGGTGTCTTCCGCACCCTGTTCTACCTGCCCTACCTCGCCCCGCCGGTCGCGGCCACCATGGCCTTCGCGTTCCTGCTCAACCCGGGCACCGGGCCGGTGAACTCCCTGCTGGAGCGGGCCGGGCTGCCCGCGCCGGGCTGGTTCGGCGACCCCGAGTGGTCCAAGCCGGCCCTCACCCTGCTGGCGCTGTGGGGCATCGGCGACCTGATGGTGATCTTCATGGCCGCGCTGCTCGACGTGCCGGCGGAACAGTACGAGGCGGCCCAGCTGGACGGCGCCTCGGCCTGGCAGCGGTTCCGGTACGTGACGCTGCCGGCCATCTCCCCGATCGTGATGTTCGCGGTCGTCACCGGAGTCATCCAGACCATGCAGTACTACACCCAGCCGCTGGTCGCCGGGAAGGTCGCCTCCGGGGTGATCCAGGGCGCCGGCACCCAGTTCGAGCCCGGCTACCCCGACAAGTCGACGCTCACCCTCCCCCAGCTCGTCTACAACCTCGGCTTCCAGCGCTTCGACTACGGCTCGGCGTGCGTGGTGGCGCTGGTGCTGTTCGCCCTGTCGATGGCGTTCACCGCGCTGCTGATGCGGCGCCGCGGCGGCCTGATCCAGGCAGGTGACTGACCATATGACCCGCCGCAAGGCATCCCTCCAGTGGATCGCGGTCCACTCCCTGGGCGTGGCCACCGCGCTGTTCTTCACGCTCCCCTTCGTCTTCCTGTTCCTCACCTCGCTGATGAGCGACAGCCAGGCTCTGAGCCGGGACCTGATCCCGCACACCTGGGAGTGGGGGAACTACCGCAAGGTGTTCGACACCCCCGGCTTCCTCACCTGGTGGCGCAACACGCTGCTCTACGCCGGCCTGGGCACCGTCCTCACCGTGGTGTCCTCCGTGCCGGTGGCGTACGCGCTCGCCAAGTTCCGCTTCCGCGGCCGCAAGCTGTCGCTGATGCTGGTGATCTCGATGATGATGCTGCCGCCCCAGGTGGTCGTCATCCCGATGTACCTGTTCTGGGCCAAGCAGCTCGGCCTGTCCGGCACCCTGTGGCCGCTGATCCTCCCCATGGCGTGCGGGGACGCGTTCTCCATCTTCCTGCTGCGCCAGTTCCTGACCACGATCCCGGACGAGTACCTGGACGCGGCCAAGGTCGACGGCTGCGGCGAACTGCGCATCCTGCTGCGGGTGGTGCTGCCCATGGCCAGGCCGGGCATCGCGGCCGTGGCCCTCTTCCAGTTCTTCTACGCCTGGAACGACTACTTCGGCCCGCAGATCTACGCGTCCGAGAACCCCGGAGCCTGGACCCTGTCCTACGGCCTGGAGTCCTTCAAGGGCGCCCACCACACCGACTGGAACCTCACCATGGCCGCGACCGTGCTGGTCATGGCCCCCGTCATCCTCGTGTTCTTCCTCGCCCAGAAGGCGTTCGTCGAAGGCGTGACGCTCACCGGAGTAAAGGGTTGATCTGACTGTGAAACTCACCGTGGTCGGCGGCGGCTCGACCTACACCCCCGAACTCGTCGACGGCTTCGCCCGGCTGCGCGACACCCTGCCCGTCGAGGAACTGGTGCTGGTCGACCCGGCCGCGGACCGGCTGGAGCTGGTCGGCGGCCTGGCCCGGCGGATCTTCGCCCGGCAGGGCCACCCCGGCCGGATCGTCACCACCTCCGACCTGGACGCGGGGGTCGACGGCGCCGACGCCGTCCTGCTCCAGCTGCGCGTCGGCGGCCAGGCGGCCCGTGAGAAGGACGAGACCTGGCCGCTGGAGTGCGGCTGCGTCGGCCAGGAGACCACCGGCGCGGGCGGCCTGGCCAAGGCCCTGCGCACCGTCCCGGTCGTCCTCGACATCGCCGAACGGGTCCGCCGGGCCAACCCGCGGGCCTGGATCATCGACTTCACCAATCCGGTCGGCATCGTCACCCGCGCCCTGCTCCGAGCCGGGCACCGGGCGGTCGGCCTGTGCAACGTGGCGATCGGCTTCCAGCGCAAGTTCGCCGCCCTGCTGGACACCGCCCCCGCCGAGGTGCACCTGGCGCACGTGGGCCTGAACCACCTCACCTGGGAAACGGGTGTGCGACTGGGCGGGCCGGACGGCGAGGACGTCCTGCCCCGGCTGCTGGCCGAGCACGGCGACGCCGTCGCCGCCGACATCCGCCTGCCCCGCCCCCTGCTGGACCGCCTCGGCGTGGTCCCCTCCTACTACCTGCGCTACTACTACGCCCACGACGAGGTCGTCCGCGAACTGCGCACCAAGCCCTCCCGGGCCGCGGAAGTCGCGGCGATGGAGCGGGAGTTGCTGGCCATGTACGGCGACCCGGCCCTGGACGAGAAACCCGCGCTGCTCGCCAAGCGCGGCGGCGCCTTCTACTCGGAGGCGGCCGTGGATCTCGCGGCGGCCCTGCTGGGCGGGGGCGGCAGCCCGCACCAGGTGGTGAACACCCTCAACCGGGGCACCCTGCCGTTCCTGCCCGACGACGCGGTGATCGAGGTACAGGCGGCAGTCGGCCCCGAAGGCCCGGCCCCGCTGCCCGTCCCGGCGCTCGACCCGCTGTTCACGGGCCTGATCGCGAACGTGACGGCGTACGAGGACCTGGCCCTGGACGCGGCGCTGCGCGGCGGCCGGGACCGGGTGTTCCGCGCCCTGCTGGCCCACCCCCTGATCGGGCAGTACGAGTACGCCGACGCCCTCACCGACCGGCTGGTCGCGCACAACCGGGAGCACCTGGCGTGGGCCTGACCTCGACCGTGCTCGCCATCGACGCGGGCAACAGCAAGACCGACGTGGCCGTGGTCGGCGCCGACGGCGAGGTGCTGGCCACGGCCCGCGGCGGCGGCTTCCGCCCGCCCGCGGTCGGCGTGCCGGCGGCGGTCGACGCACTGGCCGCACCGGTCGCGCGCGCCTTCGCCGACGCGGGGGTCACCTCCGTCTCCCATGTGTCGGCCTGCCTGGCCAACGCCGACCTCCCGGTGGAGGAGGAGCGGCTGGCGGGCGCGCTGCACGCGCGCGCCTGGGGCGCGTCCGTGGAGGTCCGCAACGACACCTTCGCGATCCTGCGGGCGGGCGTCGCCGAGCCGCGCGGGGTGGCGGTGGTGTGCGGGGCGGGCATCAACTGCGTGGGCATGCGCCCCGACGGGCGCACCGCCCGCTTTCCCGCCATCGGCCGGATCTCCGGCGACTGGGGCGGCGGCTGGGGCCTGGCCGAGGAGGCGCTCTGGCACGCGGCCCGCGCGGAGGACGGCCGGGGCGAGCCGACCGCGCTGGCCCGCACCCTGCCCGCGCACTTCGGGCTGCCCACCATGTACGCGCTCATCGAGGCCCTGCACCTGGAGCGGATAGCCCCCGCGCGCCGGCACGAGCTGGCGCCGGTGCTGTTCGCCACGGCGGCGGACGGCGACCGGGTGGCCGGTGCGCTGGTCGACCGGCTCGCCGAGGAGGTCACGGTGATGGTCACGGTCGCGCTGACCCGGCTGGACCTGCTGGCGGAGCGGACCCCGGTGCTGCTCGGCGGCTCCGTCCTCACCGCCGGTCACCGGCGGCTGGACGACGCCGTACGCGCCCTGCTGGCCGCGCGCGCCCCCGAGGCCGACGTCCGCGTGGTCACGGCCCGCCCGGTCCTGGGCGCCGCCCTGCTGGGCCTGGACCACCTGGGCGCGGGGCCGGAGGCGGGCGAACGGGCACGCGGGTACTGGCAGACGGCCGCCTCCTGACCGCGGCGGTACGGGGAGACCACCGCCCCCCTGACCGCGGAGGTACGGAGGGCGGCCGTCCCTGTCCGGTTCCGGTTCCCCGGGCGGACTGCCGGGGACCGGGGCCCGGCCGCCCCCGGTGGAACCGACGCGCCGTCACCGCCGTCTTCGCCCCCAGGGGTGGTGCGTCCGCCGGCCACACGCCCCGGGGGGCCACCATGATCCGTTCAAGATCCAGTGAAGGCCGGTGCGGATGCCGGCGCGGACGGTGATACTGGGCGGCGAACGGATGACCATGGGGGAGGTCGAGTGACACACCCGCCGAAGAGCAGCACGGCGCCACCGCCGGCCGGATCCGCCGGTGCCGCCGGTGTCCCTGGCATCCCCGCCCAGCCCCACGGCCGGCCCGCGCCCGCCGCCCCGCCCGCCCCTCCCGCGCCCCGCACCGCCTTCGCCGAGGGCGCCGAGCGGGTACGGGCCGCCGCGAGCACCGAGCCGGGGCGGCTGCGGATCATCGGCGCCGTACTGGCCCTGCTCGTCCTCGGGTTCGGCGCGGTCACCGCCTGGCAGACCGGCGCCCGCTCCGCCGCCGCCGACGACGTGCTGCGCCGCAGCCAGCCGCTCAGCTTCGGCGCGGCCGGCATCTACCGCTCGCTGGCCGACGCCAACACCGCCGCGGCCGGAACGTTCCTGGCCGGCGGGCAGGAGGACGCCAAGTCCCGCGACCAGTACGAGAAGGACATCCGGGAGGCCGCCGCCGGGCTCGTCACCGCCGCCGCCAACGCCGAACCCGGCTCCGCCGCCGAGGCGACCGTCGCCCGGCTGAACCGGCTGCTGCCCGAGTACAAGGGCCTCGTCGAGCGGGCCCGGACCTACAACCGGCAGGGCTACCCGGTGGGCGGCGCCTATCTGCGGTACGCCGACGAGAAGATGCAGAAGCACATGCTCCCGGCCGCGCAGGCGCTCTACACCACGGAGAACCGCCGGCTGGACGCGGACTACGGCGACGCGACACCGTACCCGTGGGCGGCGATCGCGCTCGGCGTGCTCGCCCTGGCCGCGCTCGGCTGGGCCCAGCACCGCGTGTACCGGCGCACCAACCGGATCCTCAACCGCGGCCTGGTCGCCGCCACCGCCGCGACCACGGCCGCCCTGCTGTGGCTGGTCGTGGGCCACGCGGTCGCCCGCTCGGGGCTCGACGGCTCCTACGCGCACGGCATCAGGTCCCTCAACGTGCTGCACGAGGCCCGGATCGCCGCCCTGAAGGCGCGCGGCAACGAGAACCTGAGCCTGGTGGCACGCGGCGCGGACACCGTCACGGTGGCCGGGCAGACGTACGACGCCCACTACTACGACTTCGACAAGGACATGGCGGTGCTCCGCACGGCGCTTTCCGAGGCGGCGCGGCTCGCCGACGACGACGCGGGCACCGCCCCGGTCACGGCCGCGCAGAGCGACACGGCCGTGTGGCAGCGGCGGCACGCCGCGGCCCGCGCCGAGGACGAGAACGGCAACTACCAGCAGGCCCTGGACAAGGTGATCGGCGCCAAGGGCGCGACCGCCGAGTGCTTCGACGGCGTCGCCCGCGGCCTGGACCGGGCCATCGGCCACGAACGGGCCGAGTTCAGGCAGGCCGCCGGGGACGGGCGGGACGCGCTGGCCTGGCTGCCGCAGGGCACCGCCGCCCTCGCGGTGCTGGGCGCGGCGGGCTCGGTCGCCGGCATAGGGCGCAGGCTTTCGGAGTACCGGTGACGGGGGGAAGGGCGATGGACGCGAACCGGGCGCGGGCCTCGCTGCGGGGCTGGGGCGGAGTCGCCACGATGGCGGTGCTGTGCGCGCTGGCGCTGGCGTTCGTCCTGCTGCTGCCGTGCACCCAGCGGGCACCGGCCGAGCCGGGCCGTGCGGCGCCGCCCGCCGCCACCGGCACCCAGGTCCGCGCCGACGGCTGCGTGGACGCCGAGGCGCACGAGCGGACGCTCGCCCCGGCCGGCGCCGACGGCCCGACGATCGAGGCGATCCGGGCCCGCACGGGCGCCAAGCGCAAGCTGGTCGTCGGCGTCGACCAGAACGGCTACCGCTGGGGCTACCGCAACCCGAACACCGAGGGCGCCCGGCTGGAGGGCTTCGACATCGACCTCGCGCACCGGATCGCCGAGGACATCCTCGGCGACCGGAACGCGGTGCAGTTCAAGGCGATCCCGACCAACCAGCGCATCCCCGCGATCCAGGACGGGCGCGTCGACATGGTCGTACGCACCATGACGATCACCTGTGACCGGCTGCGCCAGGTCGCGTTCTCCGCGCCCTACTTCCGGACCGGCCAGCAGGTCCTCGCCCCCAAGTCCTCGGACATCACCGGCTACGACGGCTCGCTGGCCGGCAAGAAGGTGTGCACGGCGACCGGTTCGACCGCGTACGCCAAGCTGGACGCCGACCGAAAGGCGGGCCGGCTGCCCGGCTCCACCGACCTGACCACCACCGTGCCCAACCAGCTGGACTGCCTGGTCCGGCTGCAACTCGGCGAGGTGGACGCGGTGGTGACCGACGGCGCGCTCGCCGCGAGCCAGGCCGCCCAGGACCCGACCGTGGAACTCAAGGGCGAGGCGTTCACGACCGAGTACTACGGCGTGGCGATGAAGAAGGACGCCGACGACCTGGTACGCCGGGTCAACCGCGTACTGGTGGACTACGCGGCGGACGGCTGGCAGAAGTCGTACGACGAGTGGCTGTCGGCGACACTGGGCGAGGATCCGGCCGCGTCGAAGCCGCCCGCGCCCCGCTACCGGCGCGGCGGTTGAGCCGCGCCCGACCGGAACCGACAGCGAGCGAGAGGTGATCGATGGGCGTCACGGACCCCGCCGGGCCGGTGATGGACCGGGACGAGGCGGACCGTGCGCTGGCGCGGCTCGGCCAGGAGCACGAGGCGATCGAGACCTCCCTGCTGGCCCTCCAGGACCACGCGGGCCGCAGACTCCTCGAAGGCGCCGGGCTGACCGGCGTCACCCGGGAACGCTGGCAGGCCACGGAGGCACGGATCACCCGGCTGTGGGCGTACTTCGACGCCTACACGGCCGCGCTGCGCCGCGCCCGGGACATCCGCGCCCGGCGCCGCTGGTCCAGCCGCGAGGACCTGGCGGAGCTGACCGGGCTGCTGCGCGGCGCCTCCGTGACCGTCCCCGGCGGCGAGAGCGGCCGGCTCAGCGAGACGTTCACGCTGCCGGCGCTGGTGGAGCGGATGAACGAGCTGTACGCGACGAGCCTGGACGTGATCGTCGCCGCGGACGCGGTGTGGTCGGCGCTGCCCGCGCGGATCGACCTGCTCGCCGCCGAGCTCCAGCGCACCCGGCAGCTCGCGCACTCCGTCGGGGTGCGCCCGGGCGAACACCCGGCCGGTGACGACCTGGAGCGGATCACCCGCACCCTGACCCGGCTGCGCGAGGACGTCGTCACCGACCCGCTGGCGTTCTGGGTGCCGGCCGAGGGCAGTTCCGCGCCGGGCGGCGGACGCCCGGACACCACGGTGTACGACCGTGCGGCGCTCGCCCTGGAGGACGTGCGCCGGGAGATCGACGCCGTGCTGACGGTGCGCCAGGACGCGGAGGCGCGGCTGGTGCGGGTGCGGGACGTGCTGTCCCGGGCGGACCGCACCCTCGCCGAGGCCCGGACCGCGCGCGGCGAGGTGCTGGCGAAGATCGCCGCCACCGAGGTGCCGGCGGTCGGCGGCCCGCCGACCGTCCTCCAGGAGCAGTTGGCGACCGCCGTGGAGTACCGCAGGCAGGGCCGGTGGCACCGGCTGTCCCCGCTGCTGGAGTCCCTGGAGGAGAAAGCCGAGGACGAACTGCTGCGCGCCCGCGCGTCGTTGACCGCCGTCACCGCGCCGCTCGCGGTCCGCGCCGAGCTGCGCGGCCGGCTCGACGCCTACAAGGCGAAGGTCGCCCGGCACGGCCTGGCCGAGGACCCGCTGCTGGTGGAGCGCTACGACGCGGCCCGCCGCATGCTGTGGAGCGCGCCCTGCGACCTGCGCGTGGCCGAACAGGCCGTGCTGCGCTACCAGCGGGCGGCGGCCGAACTGATCGGCGGCGCGGACGCGCCGGCGGACCGCGAGGGGGACGCGTCATGAGCCGGCCGGGACAGACCTGCCAGCGGCCCGGGTGCGAGGGCGCCTACGAGGACGTCGGCGGCGGGCTGTACTGCGACACCTGCGGTCTGGCGCCGGTGGTGTCGGCCGCGGCTCCGCCCGCCGGGGAGGGGATGGTGGTCTCCCCGGCCACCGGGGTCGCCAAGGCGGCTGCGGACGGCCCGGGTTCGCGCAGCGCCCGGACGTCCTCGCAGTCGTCGCGCTCGCGCCGCTCGGTGTCCGGACGGCTGTCCCGCTCGGTGTCGGGGAAGTCCACCGGCCGTTCGGTGTCGGTGCGCAGCTCGGGCGCCTCCACCGGCTCCTCGGCGCGCGGGCGGCTGGGCGCCGGGCTGGTGTCCGTGCCGCAGGTGCCGCGGCCCGACCCGCACGCGATGGTGCTGGAGCGCCCGGAGGTGCCCGAGCGCAAGCGGTTCTGCTCCCGGTCGGACTGCGGGGCCCCGGTGGGCCGGGCGCGCGGTGACCGGCCGGGCCGCACGGAAGGTTTCTGCACCAAGTGCGGGCACCCGTACTCCTTCGTGCCCAAGCTGCGCGCCGGGGACATCGTGCACGGCCAGTACGAGGTCGCGGGCTGTCTCGCGCACGGCGGGCTGGGCTGGATCTACCTCGCCGTGGACCGGGCCGTCGCCGACCGCTGGGTGGTGCTCAAGGGCCTGCTGGACACCGGCGACCAGGACGCGATGGCCGCGGCGATCTCCGAGCGGCGCTTCCTCGCCGAGATCGAGCACGCCAACATCGTGCGGATCTACAACTTCGTGGAACACCTGGACCAGCGCACCGGCTCGCTGGACGGCTACATCGTCATGGAGTACGTCGGCGGCAAGTCCCTGAAGGAGATCGCCAACGCCCGCCGGGCCCCCGACGGCCGCCGCGACCCGCTGCCGGTGGAACAGGCGTGCGCCTACGGCATCGAGGCCCTGGAGGCGCTCGGCCACCTGCACAGCAGGAACCTGCTGTACTGCGACTTCAAGGTGGACAACGCCATCCAGACCGAGGACCAGCTCAAGCTGATCGACATGGGCGCGGTCCGCCGGATGGACGACGCCGAGTCGGCGATCTACGGCACGATCGGCTACCAGGCCCCCGAGGTCGCCGAAACCGGCCCGTCGGTCGCCAGCGACCTGTACACGGTGGGCCGCACCCTGGCGGTGCTCACCTTCGACTTCCAGGGCTACACCACCGTCTACGCCGACTCCCTGCCCGACCCGGACACCGTCGAGGTGCTCAGCCGCTACGAGTCCTTCTACCGGCTCCTGGTGCGCGCCACCGACCCCGACCCGGACCGCCGGTTCGGCTCCGCGCAGGAGATGGCCGAGCAGCTGACCGGCGTGCTGCGCGAGGTGGTCGCGCTGCAGACCGGGCAGCCCCGGCCCGCGCTGTCCACCCTGTTCGGGCCCGAGGTGAGGGTCACGGACACCGAGCTGTTCCCGCCGCTGGACGGGGACGTCTCGCGGCTCGGCGCCCGCCGGGACCGCAACGCCCCGGCCGTCGCCGCCGCCCCCGTCCCGGCGGCGCTGGTCCGGCCCGTGGACACCGCGGCCGCCGCCCTCGCCCTGCCCCTGGCGCTGGTCGACCCCGGCGACCCGGCCGCCGGTTTCCTGGCGGGCCTGCCGGCCGCCGGCCCGGCCGAGCTGATCGGCGCGCTGGCCGCGGCGCCCGAGCAGACCGTGGAGACCCGGCTGCGGCGGATCCGCGCCCGGCTGGAGAGCGGCGAGACGGGGGACGCCCTGCTGAGCCTGGCCGAACTGGACGAGGAACGGCCCGACGACTGGCGGGTGGTGTGGCAGCGGGGCGTGGCCGCCCTGGTCACCGGCGACTTCGAGGGCGCCGCCCTGGCCTTCGACGCCGTCTACGACGCCTTCCCCGGCGAGAGCGCGCCCAAGCTGGCCCTCGGCCTGTGCGCGGAGGTGCTGGGCCAGCCGGACAACGCGGCCGAGTACTACCGGCTGGTGTGGACGACCGACCGGAGCTTCGTGAGCGCCGCGTTCGGGCTGGCCCGGGTGCGGCTCGCGGGCGGGGACCGGCAGGGCGCGGTCCGCACGCTGGAGTCGGTGCCGGAGTCCTCCATCCACTACACGGCCGCCCGGGTCGCCGCCGTCCGGGCCCGGCTGAGAGGCCGTACCCCCGGCCCCGGTGACGTACCGTTCGGGGACGACCTGACGGCCGCCGCCGGGCAGGTCGAGGCGCTCCAGGCCTACGGTCTGGACCCGGCGCGGCGCGCGCGGCTGTCGGCGGAAGTACTCGGCGGCGCGCTGGACTGGGTACTCTCCGGGGGCGCCGGATCCGCCGCGGCGGGCCGGACGCTGCTGGGCAGCGGTCTGGACGAGCGGGGTCTGCGCTTCGGTCTGGAGCGTGCCTACCGCACGCTGGCCCGGCTGGCGCCCGGCGGCAAGGAGAGGATCGAGCTGGTGGAACGGGCCAACCGTTACCGCCCCCGGACGTGGGTGTAAGTCGATGTCGCAGATGCCCCGGCAGGCCGCACTGCCGAAGTGCCCGAGCTGCGCGGAACCGGTGGAGCCGGGTGACCTGTTCTGCGGAGCGTGCGGATACGACCTTTCGGCGGTGCCCGCACCGCCGCAGGACCATCCGACGCTCCCCATGACCGGCGCCGCCGCGCCCGGGAACGGAACGGACCGGGCCGCCCCCTGGCCCGCCGGCCCGGCGCCCGCGCCCCCGGCGGACCCGCCGGGCCCCGGCGCGGACGGCGCCGCGCCGCACGGGCAGGAGGACGGGGACGAACGGTCCGCCGGTTCGGGGGTGCGCTTCGACCGGCCGGCGGAGCCCGACGAGTACCCGTTGCAGGCGCCGGACCCGCGGTCGGCCGTCCCCGCCGCTCCGGCCGCCGCCCCCGCCGCCCCGGCGCGGCTGTGCGTGGCCTGCCGCACCGGCCGGGTCGACGACGACGGCTACTGCGAGAACTGCGGGCACGCCCAGCCCCGCGAACGCGACCACCTGGAGCGGGAGACGGGCCCGGTCGCGGCCGTCAGCGACCGCGGACTGCGCCACCACCGCAACGAGGACGCGTTCGCGGTCGGCCACACCACGCTGCCCGACGGCACCCCGGCGGCGCTGGCGATCGTCTGCGACGGCGTGTCCTCCGCGACCCGCCCCGACGCCGCCTCCCTGGCCGCCTCCCGGGCGGCCGGCGACACCCTGCTGGCCGGACTGGAGCACGGCACCCATCCGCAGGCGGCGATGCACGAGGCGATCGTCGCCGCCGCGCACGCCGTCAACGCGCTCGCCGACGAACCCGCGACGGCCCGTGAGCACGCCCCGCACCAGAACGCGCCGGCCTGCACGATCGTCGGCGCGGTGGTCACCTCCGGGCTGCTGGTCGTCGGCTGGGTCGGCGACAGCCGGGTCTACTGGGTGCCCACCGACCGCACCGCGCCGTCCGCCCGGCTCACCGAGGACGACTCCTGGGCCGCGCAGATGGTGGCCGCCGGACTGATGAGCGAGGCCGAGGCGTACGCCGACGAGCGGGCCCACGCGATCACCGGCTGGCTCGGCGCGGACGCCTACGAACTGGAGCCGCACACCGCCTGCTTCCAGCCCGACCGGCCCGGCGCGGTGGTGGTGTGCACCGACGGGCTGTGGAACTACGCCGAGACGCCCCAGGAGATGTCCGAGGTCGTCCCGCCGGACGCGGCGACCCGCCCGCTGCACGGCGCCCAAGTGCTCGTCGGGCACGCCCTGGACGGCGGGGGCCACGACAACGTAACAGTGGCGGTACTGCCGTTCCCCGCGCCGCCGCAGGGGGCAGGATCGGCGGGAAGGCCGTAGCCCGCGGGACTGCGGCACGGGGAAGCCGGGACGGACCGGAGGGGACCGGTCCGCCCGCAGCCGGGGCCCGGCGTGGGCGGGCCGATCGAGGGGGATGCGTCACAACATGGCCAATTTCGCGAAGCCGGACGGACCGCGGTTCTCGGTGGACGTCTACCAGAACGAGTACCTGCCCGAGGGCGGCAGCCAGGTCGACGCCATAGTGACGGTGACCGCGACTGGCGGCGGCACCCTCGGCGGTGCCCTTGCCGCGCCGGAGCGGCCCTCCGCCGCGGTGGCCGTCATGGTCGACTGCTCGGGCTCCATGGACTACCCGCCCGCGAAGATGCGCGGCGCGCGGGAGGCCACGGCCGCCGCCATCGACACCCTGCGCGACGGCACCCGCTTCGCGGTGATCGGCGGCACCCATGTCGCCCAGGAGGTCTACCCGGGCGGCGGGCGGCTCGCGGTCGCCGACGCCACCACCCGCGCGCAGGCCAAGCAGGCGCTGCGCCGGCTGAGCGCGGGCGGCGGTACGGCCATCGGCACCTGGCTGCGGCTCGCCGACCGGCTGCTGTCCGCCGCGGACGTCACCATCCGGCACGGCATCCTGCTCACCGACGGCCGCAACGAACACGAGTCGCCCGCGGACCTGCGGGCCACCCTGGACGCCTGTGCGGGCCGGTTCACCTGTGACGCGCGGGGCGTGGGCACGGACTGGGACGTGAAAGAAGTCACAGGCATCGCCTCGGCGCTGCTCGGCACCGCCGACATCGTCGCCGACCCGGCCGGGCTCGCCGCCGACTTCACGCGGATGATGGAGACGGCGATGGGCAAGGAGGTCGCCGACGTCACCCTGCGGGTGTGGACCCCGGTCGGGGCGGCCCTCCGGTTCGTCAAGCAAGTCGCGCCCGCCGTCGAGGACTTGACGCACCGTCGGACCGAGGCCGGGCCGCGCGCCGGGGACTACCCGACCGGGTCGTGGGGCGACGAGTCCCGCGACTACCACCTGTCCGTGACGGTCCCGCCGGCCGGACTGGGCCACGAGATGCTGGCGGCACGGGTCTCCCTGGTGATCCCGCAACGGGACGGAACGGTACAGAACCTCGGCGCGCAGGGCCTCGTACGGGCCGTGTGGACCGACGACATGGCCGCCTCCACCGCCATGAGCCCCCAAGTCGCCCACTACACCGGGCAGGCCGAACTGGCTCAAGTCATCCAGCAAGGTATCGATCTGCGCAAAGCGGGCGATTTGGATGGAGCAACGGCCAAACTGGGGAGGGCCGTTCAGCTCGCGAACGCCTCCGGCAACGCCGATACTGCGAAACTGCTTGCGAAGGTGGTGGACGTGGTCGACGCCGCGACAGGTACTGTGCGGTTGAAGACGAGGGTCACGGAGGCCGACGAGATGACTCTGGAGACCCGGTCCACCAAGACCGTCCGTGTGAAGAAGTGACCCTCCAAAGCGTAGGAGAAGGGGAAGCACCGACATGCCGACCTGCCCGAACGGACACCAGTCGGGTTCCGACGACTGGTGCGAGGTCTGCGGTCACCGCATGGCCGGTGCCGTACCTCCGCCCCCGCCGCCGCCCCCGGGCGCCGGCGGCTACGGCTTCCCGCCGCCCGCCGGCGCGCCCGGCCGGCCCGGCCCCGCCGCGGCCGGCCCCGAACCGGAGCTGTGCCCGCAGTGCCGCACGCCCCGCGAGGGCGGCGCGCCGTTCTGCGAGGAGTGCCGGTGGAACTTCCTGACCAACACGGCGACCTCGTACACCCCGGCCGCGCCGCGCCCGCCGCAGCCCCGGTTCCAGCCGCCCAGCGCGACCTACGGCGGCGGTGACGGGTACGAGTACCAGGGCTCCCGGCCCTCGCAGGTGAACCGGCCCGCCGAACCGATCCCGTCCTTCGGCGGCGAGCCGTCGGGCCCGACCCCGTTCGGCCCCGACCGGACCCCGCCCGCCGCGGGCCGGCCGCCCTTCCCGCCCGGCGACCGCCGCCCGCCCACGCCCCCGCAGGGGTTCGGACAGGGACCCGGCGGACCCGGCGGTCCCGGTGCCGGTGGTCCCGGTGCCGGTGGCGCGTCCGGTCCCGGCGGGTTCCCCGGTCAGGGTGCCGGTCCCGACGGGTTCCCGGGTCAGGGTCCCGGGGGTCCTGGCGCCGGTGGTCCCGGTGGTCCGGCCGGTCCCGGTGGTCCTGGTGGTCCCGCGGCCGGTCCCGGTGGTCCCGGTGCCGGTCGTCCGGCGGGGCCTCGGTCCGGCTTCGGCGGCGGTCCCGGGCAGGGCCCCGGCAATGGCACTCCCTCCGGCCCGTCGGGGTTCGGCGGCCCGGGGCAGGGCCCCGGTTCCGGCGCTCCCTCCGGCCCGTCCGGGTTCGGCGGCGGCCCGGGGCAGGGCCCCGGCAATCCCTCCCGTCCCGGCGGCCCGTCGGGTCCCGGTGCTCCCGGCGGCCCCGGTCCCTCCGGCTTCGGTGGCGACCCCTCGCGTCCGGTCCCGCCGCCGCCCGGCGGACCGGGTGGACCCGGCGGCCCTGGCGGTACCGGCGGTCCCGGTGGCGTGCCGCAGGCGTTCCAGCAGGCCGGAGCCTCCGCTCCGCCCGCCCCGCCCGCGTTCCCGCGCGGCAACCGCCGTCCCCCGGCCGGTGAGGACGACTGGGTGATCTCCCCGCCGTCGTCCGGCGGCCCGGGCCAGGACACCGGCGGCCAGGGCGGCGGCTACGGCTACCCGCACCCCGGCGCCACCCAGGCACCGCCCGCACCGGGCGGCCCCGGCGGACGACCGGGCGGACCGGGCGGCCCCGGCGGGTTCCCGCAGGCACCTCAGCAGGCCCAGGCCCCGCAGGCGCCGCAGGCACCCCACGTGCCGCACCAGTCGCAGGCCCAGGGCGCCCGGCCGGGCACCTGGACCGCGACCATCGGCCCGGACCGCGAGTACTTCATGGCGATGATGCAGCGCTCCGGCCCCGAGGCCGCGGGCCTGAACCTGCCCGCGTACTCGCCCGAGCAGCAGCGCACCCTCACCGGCAACCAGGTGACCATCGGGCGCCGCCGGCACTCCACCGGCGACACCCCGGACATCGACCTGTCGGTGCCGCCGGAGGACCCGGGCGTCTCGCACCAGCACGCGATGCTGGTGCAGCAGCCGGACGGCAGCTGGGCGGTCGTCGACCAGAACTCGACCAACGGCACCACGGTCAACATGTCCGAGGAGCCGATCCAGCCGTTCGTGCCGGTCCCCCTCCGGGACGGCGACCGGGTGCACGTGGGCGCCTGGACGACGATCACCGTCCGCCGGGGCTGACCCCGCTCAGGGCAGCGGCCAGGCGTACGGCCCCGCGGGGTCGTCCAGCCAGGCCCAGGCGTGCTCGCCGCGGACCGTGACGCCGTAGCGGCCGCGGCCCGGGGCGCCCTCGCGCTCCCACAGCGCGTACGCCTCCCGGGGCCCGAGGGCGCCCCGGGTCAGCGCGAGCAGGAAGCGGAACGGCTCCTGCTCGCGGGCCCGGGCGGGCAGTCCGGACAGGCTCACGCTCCCGGGACCGGCCCGGACCTGGCCGCGCAGCGGCACGAAGAAGGCGGCCCCGGGCAGGAAGCGGCCCTCGGCGTGCTCCGCGTCCCGCACGGTCAGGGCGAGCAGTCCGGTGGCCAGCGGGGTGAGGACGCGCGCGCCGGGGCGGCACTGGGCGAGCCAGGCGCGCGGCACCGCGCACAGCTCGCAGGTGGCGATGATCCGGTCGTAGGGGGCGCGTTCGGGCACCCCGCGCGCGCCGTCGCCGGTGACCACGGCCGGGTGGTGGCCGGCCGCCGCCAGGTGCCGCCGGGCCGACTCGGTGATCTCCGGTTCCAGGTCGACGGTGGTCACCAGGTCGTCGGCGCCGAGCCGGTGGGCGAGCAGGGCCGCGTTGTAGCCGGTGCCGGCGCCCACCTCCAGGACCCGGTCGCCGTCCTCGACGCGCAGGGCGACCAGCATCCGGGCCATCAGGGAGGGCTGGCTGCTGGAGGAGACCAGCTCGCCGTCGCGCAGCCGGGTGGCCAGCGGCACGTCCGCGTAGGCGCCGCGCACCCAGCGCTCCCGGGCCGCCGGTTCGGGACTCTCGCCCCAGCGGCGTTCGTACCCGCGCGGCCCGGGGACGTAGTAGTACGGCACGAACAGGTGCCGGGGCACCGCCGCGAACGCCTCCCGCCACACCGGGTCCGCCGCCCAGGCACCGCCGGCGTCGATCCGCCGCACCAGCTCGGCCCGCGCCGCGTCGGCGAGCGCCTCGGTGCCGGTGTCGTAGCCCATGGGTCCACAGTAGGGGCGGGCGGCCCCCGCACGGGGCGGTCCTACGTCTTCCGTCCTGGGTCACCGCGTCTGAGACGATAGACGGGTGAATGAGATTCGGCGCGGCACGCTTCAGGAGCAGACCTTCTACGAGCAGGTCGGCGGGGAGGAGACCTTCCGCCGGCTCGTCCACCGTTTCTACGAGGGAGTCGCCGGGGACCCGCTCCTGCGGCCGATGTACCCGGAGGAGGACCTGGGCCCGGCCGAGGAGCGGCTGGCCCTGTTCCTGATGCAGTACTGGGGCGGCCCCACGACCTACAGCGACAACCGCGGGCATCCCCGGCTGCGCATGCGGCACGCCCCGTTCACCGTGGACCGGGCGGCGCACGACGCCTGGCTGCGGCACATGCGGGTGGCCGTCGAGGAACTCGGGCTGTCCGAGGAGCACGAGCGCACGCTGTGGAACTACCTGACGTACGCCGCCGCGTCGATGGTGAACACGCCCGGCTGAGCCGGGTGCGGGTCAGCGCACGCTGACCCCGAGGGACCCGAGCGGCCCCGCCTGCCGTACGGCCACCGATCCGTACGGCGTGCGCAGCCGCAGCCACGTCCCCGAGGAGAACAGCCCGGTGTCGGCGGCCCCGGTGCCCGGCCGGAGGAAGCCCAGGGACTGGGCGGCGTGCACGGCCCGCACCGGCAGAGCGGTGCCCCCGATCCGCCGGGACCAGATGTCCCGACCGATCCGGTCCAGCTCCGCGCGGGTACGGGCCTCGGGTGCCAGTTCCTCGGTGCGGGAGCGGAATTCGGTCACCGCGGCGGCGACCGTGGCGCGCAGCGCGTCCGGCGCGGGCAGCCCCGGCTCGGGCCGCCAGCCGGTGCGCGGCGGCAGCAGTCCGGCCCACGGCGGACCGGTGACCGCGCCCGGGACGGCGGCGGTGGCCGCCCGCTCGTCCACGGACTCCAGCAGCTCCCCGGCGGAGACGGTCACGTCGAGGGTGGCGTCGAGCCCGTCCTCGTACGGCTTGGCCAGCCGCACCGCGCGGACGGCCAGTACCTCGAAGGACGGCGGCCGGCCGAAGACGGCGAGTGCCGTGCCGGCCGCCTGGAGGCGCACCGCGGCCCCACGGTCGTAGTGGAGCAGCCGGGAGAGGAAGGCGGCGAGGTCCGCCGCCTCCGTCTCGTCGGCCAGGTGCAGCACCGTCATGCGGCGACGGCCTCCCCGTCGGCCTCCGCGGCGCCCTCGCCGGCGTCCGTGTACTCCTGGAGGAAGTCACGCTCCTCCGCGGTGATCCGCCGCGGACGCTGGGCGGCGAAGTCGAACGGGACGATGACCGTCGACGCCCGGGCGTAGACGAGGTCGCCGTCCTTCACCTCGTAGGCGAGGGTGAAGGAGGCGGCCTTGATCTCGCTGACCCACAGCTCGACGGTCACCGGTTCGTGCCGGTGGACGAGCTGCCGCTTGTAGTCGATCTCGTGGCGCGCCACCACGGACCCCTGCTGGAAGTCCTTGTCCGGACGGAACAGGAAGTCGACCCGGGCCTCCTCCAGGTAGCGGAGGAACACCACGTTGTTGACGTGGCCGTACGCGTCCATGTCCGCCCAGCGCAGCGGGCAGCGGTAGATGTGGCGCAAGACCGATCAGCCCCGGGTCAGCTTCTTGTAGGTGGCCCGGTGCGGACGCGCGGCGTCCGGACCCAGCCGCTCGATCTTGTTCTTCTCGTACGACTCGAAGTTGCCCTCGAACCAGAACCACTTCGACTCGCCCTCGTAGGCGAGGATGTGCGTCGCGACGCGGTCCAGGAACCAGCGGTCGTGGGAGACGACGACGGCGCAGCCTGGGAAGTCCAGCAGGGCGTTCTCCAGGCTGGAGAGCGTCTCGACGTCGAGGTCGTTGGTGGGCTCGTCGAGCAGGAGCAGGTTGCCGCCCTGCTTCAGGGTCAGCGCCAGGTTGAGCCGGTTGCGCTCACCGCCGGAGAGGACCCCGGCCGGCTTCTGCTGGTCCGGACCCTTGAAGCCGAAGGCCGACACGTACGCCCGGCTCGGCATCTCGACCTGGCCGACGTTGATGTAGTCGAGCCCGTCGGAGACGACCTCCCACAGCGTCTTCTTCGGGTCGATGTTGGCGCGGCTCTGGTCGACGTAGGAGATCTTGACGGTCTCGCCGACCTTGATGTCGCCGGAGTCCGGCGTCTCCAGGCCCTGGATCATCTTGAACAGGGTGGTCTTGCCGGCGCCGTTCGGGCCGATGACACCCACGA
Source organism: Streptomyces sp. SudanB182_2057 (assembly GCF_964272715.1). Taxonomy (NCBI): domain Bacteria; kingdom Bacillati; phylum Actinomycetota; class Actinomycetes; order Kitasatosporales; family Streptomycetaceae; genus Streptomyces; species Streptomyces sp. SudanB182_2057. Next base: position 5,406,153 of record NZ_OZ186798.1, on the reverse strand, counting down.
TGCCGTTGCGCGGCAGCGTGAAGCTGAGGTTGTCGACCAGGACCTTGTCGCCGAAGGCCTTGCTCAGCTCGTTGACCTCGACCACGACGTTGCCCAGGCGCGGGCCCGGCGGGATCTGGATCTCCTCGAAGTCCAGCTTCCGCATCTTCTCGGCCTCGGCGGCCATCTCCTCGTACCGCGCGAGACGGGCCTTGGACTTGGCCTGCCGCCCCTTGGCGTTGGAGCGGACCCACTCCAGCTCTTCCTTGAGCCGCTTCTGCCGCTTGGCGTCCTTCTGGCCCTCGACCTTCAGACGGGCGGCCTTGGTCTCCAGGTACTTGGAGTAGTTGCCCTCGTAGCCGTGGAGGCGGCCGCGGTCCACCTCGCAGATCCACCCGGCGACGTTGTCCAGGAAGTACCGGTCGTGGGTGACCGCGACGACGGTGCCCGGGTACTTGGCCAGGTGCTGCTCCAGCCAGTTCACCGACTCGGCGTCGAGGTGGTTGGTGGGCTCGTCCAGGAGCAGCAGGTCGGGCTGCTCCAGCAGCAGCTTGCAGAGCGCGACGCGGCGCTTCTCACCACCGGAGAGGTTGACCACGGGCCAGTCGCCCGGGGGGCACCCGAGCGCGTCCATGGCCTGCTCCAGCTGGGCGTCGAGGTCCCAGGCGTTCGCGTGGTCCAGCTCCTCCTGGAGCTTGCCCATCTCGTCGAGCAGCGCGTCGGAGTAGTCGGTCGCCATCAGCTCGGCGATCTCGTTGAACCGGTCGAGCTTGCCCTTGATCTCGGCGACACCCTCCTGGACGTTCTCCAGGACGGTCTTCTCCTCGTTCAGCGGGGGCTCCTGGAGCAGGATGCCGACGCTGTAGCCGGGCGAGAGGAAGGCGTCACCGTTGGACGGCTGCTCCAGCCCCGCCATGATCTTCAGCACGGTCGACTTACCGGCACCGTTCGGGCCGACGACGCCGATCTTCGCCCCGGGGAGGAAGTTCAGGGTGACGTCATCGAGGATCACCTTGTCGCCGTGCGCCTTGCGCGCCTTGCGCATGGTGTAAATGAACTCAGCCAAGAGAAACCGTCCGGCAGCTTGAAATCTGGCAGTGGGCAGATACACCCCATCTTGCCGTACCGCCAGCCCTACGGGGAAACCCGTTCCGTCCGGGGGTCCTGACCTGCGGTTTCACTGTGGCGCGCCGTGTCTCGTCTGTCACTGCCGGTCACCGTCGGCCGGCTTCGGGCGCCCTTGCACGGCCCGGAGACGGCCCACGAAGGACCATACCGTTCGAAGGTCAGCGGTCCCGCGGCCCTGGGTGAAGGCAGGGCCGCTTCCGTCGAGGTCGGCGTCAGCTGCTCTCGCCCATGGCTGCGCGAAGCCAGTCGAGAGGGGCTTGGGCCAGTAGCTGGTCGGCCAGTCTTTGGCCGGACTCCGTGACGATCCGGGCCCGGCTGTTGTCGACCCAGCGCTGCGCGGCTTGGTACCCCTGGGCCTTGTACTCCAGCCCCTGCAACATGCACTCCAGCTTGTCCGCGTCCCGCGCGCAGATGGCCTCGGGCGTCTCCCGCGCCTCGTACTCGGCGACGACTGCGCGGACGGCGGCGCGCAGCACCTCAGGCATGCCGGCTGTCTGGTCCGCCGTGACGGTCTCGGGGTCGCCTGGGGCGGCGTACTTCTTCCCCAGGTGGTTCACGTCCCCGGTGCGTGTCTCCTGCGAGTCGTGCCAGACCGCCAGGTGCGCGGCGCGTGCGGCGTCAGCGCCCTCCAGCGTGGCGATGACCGAGGCGATGACGGACGTGCGCCATGAATGCTCGGCAACACTTTCGGGGTCCCGAACCCCCGCCATCCACCAGCCTGTCCGGCGGGCCGTCTTCAGCGTGCCCGTCTCCCACAGGAAGTGGGCCACGTCCGCCAGGTCTTGGTCACCCATGGGTGCCCCCTTTCACGCCTCGGCGAGGCGGATTGCGTACCGGATGCCCTCCAACTCCCGCCGAGCCTGTGGCGAAAGCCCGGAGTCATCCAACATCACAGGCAGGCGCTCGCGCAGGGCCCGCCCGGCCGCGGACTGCGTACGCAGCAGGTTCGGGCGCGCGGCAAGCAGTGCCCACAGGGTGTGAACGTTGAGGTCGAAGAAACCGTGCTGCGGCGTCAGCCCTCGGACAAGGTGCGCCATCAGCCGGTCGCCGTGCCATGGGCCAGGCGTCGGGGCGCCGATGAAGTCGTCCGTCAACTGGATGTACGGAGCCTCGCCGATCCAGTACGCCCAGTAGTTCAGGTTCGCCGCCTCGGCCCTGGCGTCGTCGCCGAGGGTGCGCGTGATGAAGTGGGTCATTCGGTCCCGGTCACCCTGCCGTGCGGCTACTGCGGCGACGGAGCGGGAGTTGAGCCATCGCGTCAGCCAGTCGTCCGGCCGCTCGGTCCGCTGCTGGTGGGCCAGCCATTCGGACGTGTCGGGATCCTGGTCGAATCCCGCCAGGTAGAGGGCCTGCCGCCGTAGCAGGAAGTCCCGGCCGCCCCGCGCCTGCTCGGCGGTCTCCCGCATGCGGCTGAAGAATCGGCGCCGGTCATCCGTCGCAAGCTCGGGCGCGAGCGGCACCGGGCCGCGGCGTGGGCGAGGAGGCGCAGGAAGCGCGCGCAGGGGGGTGGGCGGTACGCCGTTGAGGGGCCAGGTGAGCACTTCTACGAGGTCACGCTGCATCACCCAGGCGCCGAGCGGATTCGGAACCGTCGGTGCCTCGTCCTCCAGCACGCCGGCCAGCACCATGTCGGCCACCATCGCCCGTTCAAGGGCTGCCAGCAGCTCAGGCACCGTGCCCATCTGCAACAGCCGATGACGATGGGCGAGCATCTGCCCTACTGGCAGGGAGGTCAGGGGCCGCCGTCCCGTCTCCCACCCAGCTACGGTGTCCGCGGCTACGCCGAACACCTCGGCCAGACCTTCCTGGGTATGTCCTGACTGCTCACGAATGACCCGGAAGACGTACCCCGAGATGATGCCCGCACGTCCCCGTCCGGCGGTTCCCTGACCACCAGTCGGGGTTTGTCCCGCCCGATCTGTCATGGCGCCCCCTTGCTCGCCCGCGACTGGCCCTTACCCGTACTCACGGTCACTACAAGCGGCGATCACGCCTACGTACCGTCATGGCTGATAACCGGGCGACTCAGCGTAGTAGGAGTGATGCCGCCATGACTGCCGATGCCCATGGAGAGAAAGCCCTGGCGTCTGTCCGGAACAGGGTTCCAGGAGCCATACCGACGAGCATGCAGATCTCCGCGGAATCGACCCGGTACAGCGGTGGTGCTGGGCTGAGCGGCAGCGGTGACAGCTGTGAGTAGGCAGCTTTCGCAGGTCCGCGTTCTGCGCGGGGGAACGCCATCCGTGCCGATCGCCAGGCACTTTGTGATCGACGTCCTCACGGCCTGGGGCATGGACAGCATGCTGGATGATGCCGCGCTGGTGGTGACGGAACTGGTGACCAACGCGTTCAGACATACGTGGACATCGAGCGTGAGGGTCGTCGTGCGCCGGATGCCGTCGGACGCGGTCCGGCTCATCGTCATCGACAAGCACCCTGAACTCTGGCCCGCTCTCCAGCCCGCAGGGCCTCTCGAAGGCGGCGGACGCGGCCTGGCACTGGTGGAAGCCGTGACAAGGGTGTGGGGCTGCACCCGATTGCCCCGGGAGAAATACGTCTGGGCCGAGCTGGAGGCGCCCAAGAAGGCGAAGCGAGGATCTTCTTCATCATGCGCGGCGCAGTGCTCAGCTCTGACCTGCTCCGCGCGGCGGACATGGTCCTCAGGTGTGCTCGGGGCGGTCGTCGGCAACGCTGCCGACAGCTCCGGACACGGTCAGACCTCCAGCACGGCGCCTCGGACGGACGCCTCGGGATAAGCGCTGGAGTCGTGTGGCCGTCCTGCCCCCGTCGGGGGCGGCCGCGTACCGATCCACAACTGCGTCGCCCGGACCGAGCGGTCCCGCGAAGAACTCCCGGCCCGGGCGCGCGTCCCCATCCGCAACCAGCGAAGGAGAACACCATGACCGTACCTCCCGGGCCCACCCCCGACGGTGGCCCCGTCGACCCGAAGCCACCGAAGGTCTTCGCCAGGACGCTCATCACCGACGAGCAGTTCACAAGCTGCCGCCAGACGGTGATGGACGCCAACCCGGACATGTCCCCGGAGATCGCGGGTCGCATCGTGGAGGAGGGCCTGAAGTTCGTGGCCGCCTGCGCGAAGAATCCCGACATCGGGCTCGCACCCAGCCGGATCGTGGACGAGGGCTGGCACGCCCTGCTGCTGCACACCAGCACGTACGCCGACTTGTGCGAGCGCCTCGGCGGCCGGTTCATCCACCACTACCCGGGCTACGACCCGACGAACTACGACCCGCCCATCCTGAACCGCACCCGCGAGAAGATCGCCGAGCTCGGATGGGAGGCGGACCCGGAGCTGTGGGGGCCGCCGGAGGACGAGACGCTCGTATCCGTAGTCGCGAAGTGCCAACATGCGCCGTCATGCACCATCCGGCCGATGCCAAAGCCCGAGTGGCCGTAGCCTCACTGGCGAAGGGAGGCCGTATGTCGGAGTCCGAGTGGGTCGACCCACGGTATGCGTGGCTGGTCACGGAGTGGCGACGCGCCCAGCAGCCACAGCCGCGTGACCCGAAGGAGCCACAGCCACGGCGGGCGTTCATCGTTCCGTCACAGCGATAGTCGAGCGGGCGGTCACCTCGTCACCCCTGTCGAGTGGCCGCTCAGCGGCGAGGTCAGCGAGGCGCACCGATCACGGCAGCGATCCGGACCAAGGTGTCGGTCAGCCCCGACGCCGGCTGAGCCGACCGACGAGGCGCGTGTGTCCAGTTTTCTGCGACCGCATAGGTGGCCCGGGTCGGTGGACGAGGAGCGGGCCATAGCGTGCGCGGAGAGGCGAGCTGAGGTACCCGAAACACCGGATACTCAAGAGCGCATTCCCCGCTCGATCTTCTACCTTGAGTCGAGGCGACCGAACAGGGGGATCGGCGATGAGCATGAACTTCGACATCGGTGACGAGACGTTGTGGAACCCGTCGAACGGTGCCGGCCGCCTCTTCCTACGGCAGGTCGAGGTCTTCGAGGCGGAACTCGGGCTGCCCTCGGGAATCGGCCCCGGAAAGTATTGGGGCGACCCAAGCACACTTGAGGTCGACCCGGCTGTCTTCGCGGAGTTCGCAGGCGGCCTGGTCGCCTGGCACTGCCGCACCGGGCACGCCGTGATCAACGCGCTCTCCGAGGGGTTCGCGGCGACGGTGATCGCGCTCGCGCGGCGGGCGGGCATCGATGTCCACATGCCCGAAGCGGGTCCCGGCCATGTGTGCGGTGGCGTCCAGTCCGACATGCAGGTCCCCGGCACCCCCCGGGCCGCGTCAGCCGCGATCGTCGCCGCGCTGGACACACGAGCACGGGAGATGGACCGCTGGATGGCCCGCTGAGCCGGTGCGCCGGGACGTGGACCTGCGCGTCAGTGAAGACGGTGCTGCGCCCCGCGGTCCGTGACCTTGGTCGTCTTCGGGTGATCACCGAGCTGTTCCGCGGTAAGGCAACTTCTGCTCCTGGTCCGCCTGTTCGGCTGTTCACAGCGGTACGAACCGGCACCCGGCCGGTACGATGCGCAGGCCGGGCAGTGTCCATCAGATGGGGGAGGGGCCATGAGGATCAAGGACCCGGAGTACCCGGCAGCTCTCGAAGCTGCCGTGGACGTCCTGCGGGAGCGGGCCCGGCAGGGACGGACCATCACGTACGGGGAGCTGAGCGCCGAGCTGGCGGCACAAGGCTTCGATTCCATCCCGCCTCACCGCGGAGTCATGACCTACCTGCTCAAGGACGTCTGCCTCCACCGCAACGAGGACGGACGAGCACCGATGCTTTCGGCGATCGTGGTGAACAAGGCCAGCGGCGAGCCGTCCGACCAGTTCTCCGACCTTGCCCGCAGCCTGCCCTTCTCCCGTCCCGCCGAATGGATTTGGCGGGACGAACAGCGGCGGGTGTTCGCTCAGCACCGCGAGGAATGACGCCGGTACCCGGCAACACCCGACTCACGAGCTCGTACCGGGCCCGCTCCGGCCGCTGCCGTCGACTGGTACGACGACCGGACAGCGTCACTGATCGAGTCGCCATGTCTCCGACCTTCTTCGTCAGTGATGGGGGATCAACGTTGTGGGAGCAGCTGCCCGCTTTGGCCGGCGTCCTCGTGGGCGCCATCGGCTCCTACGTGGCCACCAGCCTCACGGAACGGAGCAGGTGGCGACGGGTAAGAGCCGAACGCTGGGATCAGAAGAGGCTGGACACCTACGCGTCCTACGCGAACAGCTTGAAGCACCAGATCAACATCGCCCAGCGCATAGGAGCCGCAAGGGGGTTCCAGCACGCCGTGGACCCGTTGGATCCGGAACAGGGCCTGGCACAGCTCGCCGAAGCCGAGGCGCGACGTGCGACCGAGTGGGAAACGATGCTCCTCGTCGGGGAAGCGGAGACCGTAGCGGCGGCTCGTAAGTGGCATGAATCCGTGTGGAACGTCGAACTTTATGCTCGCGGCCTGAAAGACGACCCTGCCGGCTGGGAGAAGGCAGTCGGGCAGATGAGCCGAGCACGGGATGACTTCTACGCTCTCGCACGGCGTGACCTGGGCATCGCGGGACCCCCTCCCCCGTCCGGCAACTGGCCTCGTGACTGGCAGCGGCAGGACGAAGCGGCCTGAGGACGAAGCGGCCTGAGGACGACACGCCGCCGCGACCTGCCTGCTGCCAGAGACATGGTGATCTGCCGCCGCCGTGGCGGTTGCGGTTCGCTCTGGGCCGGCACCGACTGACGCCGCCGTCTCAGCCGAACGGCTACGGCAGGCCCGAAGCGCACGCCATCTACGTGATCTACGTGCCGAGGGTCAAGCCCGGTGTGGTCGCACCCGGCCTTGGCGGCCCCGCCCCCTCGACCGACCGAAGCGAATGCGCCACTCGTCTCCGCAAGGAATCCACCGACTGCTCGCGTGCCTCCGGTGGAGGACTCGGTGGATGGTTCATAGCCATTCGCGGAGGTTCGCCCCACCGGTCGCACCTTCCAGCTTTGGCGGAAACAAGGCGTTGCCCCCTCGTTCCGGGCCGCGCAGCCTGGAGGGCGCGGGAGCGCTCCCACGCACCCGGCACCCGCACAGCGAAGACGTCCCCCATAGGAAGAACCCCGCAATGCATTGTCATGAGCATGCACATCGCCGTACCGGCCGTCGGCTGGCGCTCGTCCTGGGCACCCTCGTCGGCGTGCTGATCAGCCTGATCACCTGGGGCGGCACCGCGTCCGCACACGGTTCGGTGGTCGACCCCGCCTCCCGCAACTACGGCTGCTGGCAGCGCTGGGGCAGCGACTTCCAGAACCCGGCGATGGCCCAGCAGGACCCCATGTGCTGGCAGGCCTGGCAGGCCAACCCCAACGCCATGTGGAACTGGAACGGCCTGTACCGCAACGGTTCCGCCGGCAACTTCCAGGCCGCCATCCCCAACGGCCAGCTGTGCAGCGGCGGCCAGACCGAAAGCGGCCGCTACAACTCCCTCGACGCCGTCGGCCCCTGGAAGACCACCGACGTCAGCTCCAACTTCACCGTGAAGCTGTCCGACCAGGCCAGCCACGGCGCCGACTACTTCCTGGTCTACGTCACCCGGCAGGGCTTCGACCCCACCACCCAGCCGCTCACCTGGCAGGACCTGCAACTGGTCACCAAGACCGGGAAGTACGCGCCCAGCCAGACCTACTCGATCCCCGTCAGCACGTCCGGCTACTCCGGCCGCCACGTCGTCTACACCATCTGGCAGGCCTCGCACATGGACCAGACCTACTTCCTGTGCAGTGACGTGAACTTCCGCTGACCCGGCGAACCCCCGTCCCCATCACCCACCGGACGCGACCCGGCGCCAACCGGGTCGCGTCCGTGTGGCTGGGAGCGCTCCCAACCGCTCTGAGGAGGCTTCCAGACACTCAAGGGGGATCTCCCAGCCACCCGGGGGGTCCCCCCTCCCCCTCCCCCTCCCCCCTCCCCACCTCCCACCCCCCAGGAGCCCCAATGCCCCTACTGCCCACCCGGTGCCCCCGATGGGTGCGCACGCCCTGGACGGCGGTCGTGGCCGTGTTCGGGCTGGCGGTGTCCCTCCTGGTCGCGGCGCCCGCCAGTGGCGTCGGAGCCGGAGCCGCCGCCGGTTGCCGGGTCGACTACACCGTCAACGAGTGGTCCGGCGGCTACACCGCCCAGGTCCGCGTCACCAACCTCGGCGCCGCGCTCAGCGCCTGGCGGCTGACCTGGACCTACGGCGGCGACCAGCGCATCACCTCCGCCTGGAACGCCACCGTCACCCAGACCGGCCGTTCCGTGACCGCCGCCGGCACGGACTGGAACGCCGCCCTGCCCAGCGGCGGCGCCGCCGACTTCGGCGTGCAGGGCACCTGGCAGTCCGCCGACCCGGCGCCCACCGACTTCAGCCTCAACGGCGTCTCCTGCGGCGGCGACGCCACCGAGCCGCCGACCACACCGCCCACGACTCCGGGCACCCCCTCCCCCACCCAGCCGCCGGCCGACTGCGGTGGCGCCGCCCTGTGCAGCGACTTCGAGAACCAGACCGGCACCTCTCCGTCCGGTGACTGGCGCTTCACCGCGCCCGACTGCCAGGGCACGGGCACGGCCACCGTCGACACGGCCGTGGCACACAGCGGCACCAAGTCCCTCCGGGTGGACGGCCGGGCCGGCTACTGCAACCACGCCTTCGTCGCCGCCACCACCGACCTGTCGACGGTCGGCCCGGTGCTGTACGTCCGTATGTGGGTACGGCACACCACCGCGCTCCCCTCCTCCCACGTCACCTTCGTCTCCATGCCGGACAGCTCCCAGGGCGGCCGGGCGCTCAGGGTCGGCGGCCAGAACGGCGCCCTGCAGTGGAACCGGGAGAGCGACGACGCCACGCTCCCCGCACAGAGCCCGGCCGGTGTGGCGCTGAGCAAGCCGCTGCCGACGGGCAGTTGGCAGTGCCTGCGGTTCGCCATCGACACCTCCGCGCCCAAGCTGGACACCTGGCTGGGCGACCAGCAGGTCCCCGGCCTGCACGCCGACGGCGTACCGACCCAGGACATCGACCAGCAGTGGCTCTCCCGCACCACCCCGCCCCGGCCCACCTCCCTCCGGCTCGGCTGGGAGAGCTACGGCAGCGGCGACGACACCCTGTGGTTCGACGACGTGGCCGTCGGCTCGGCACCGATCGGCTGCTGAGAGGGGCGTCGGATTCCGTGCGCCGTGGGCCCGGCCACCGGGCTCACGGCCACCCGCTCTCCGCCCGCCGCCCCAGCCCGGACGCTCTCCCGGCCCGGGCCCTCTCCCAGCCCGGACGCTCTCCCGGCCCGGGCCCTCTCCCAGCCCGGACGCTCTCACGCGTCCGGTGTCGTGTCCTTGCGGCGGAGGATGACCAGGACCGCGCCGCCGATCACGACCAGGCCTATGGCCACGCCGGTGATCAGGGGGGTGAGGGCGGAGACTCCGGTCTCGGCCAGGTCGGCGGTGTCCAGGGCGCTGCCGCCGACCGAGGCCGGGCTCGGCTCGTTGGGGAGCTGGGCCACCGTCTGCGTGGTGACCGCTCCCTGGGTCTTGCAGTCCAGGACGCCGGTGAAGCGGTGGCTGAAGCCGTGGGGGCCGGTGATCGTGAAGTCGTAGGTTTGGTCCTCCTGGAGCGGCACGGTCACCGTGCGGGTGCCGCCCGCGGGGATCGTGTGGCCGGTGCCCATCAGCTGGAAGTCGAACGGCTCGTCGCCGTTGTTGACCGCGGTGATGTCCACCCCGCCCTTGGCGCAGTTCTCGCGGGCCGACATCGCCGGTATCGGGCCGTCGGCGGCCCAGCCGGCCGTCGCGGTCGCGGAGACGGTGGATTCGCTGGAGCCGGCCAGGATCTGCGTCTGGCTGCGGCTGTCGGAGGCGAAGGCCCGTCCCACCGGCACGGTCGTGGACGCCTGCACGGTCAACTCGGCCGTGCCCGCCCCGCTGTCGGCGGTGTGGTCGGCGTCTCCGGCCGCGTCCTCGGGGACGTCGAAGTAGAGCCGGGTGCCGTCCTTCGCCGAGGTGATCACCTTGCCGTTCTTGTCGGTGATCCGTACCCCGGCGGTGGCCGCGTCCGTCGGCGGGCTCACCGTGACCGCGCTCGCGTTGGTGTGCACGGTGACCGGGCCGAGCCGGTCGCCCGGCCGGCCGGAGACCGCGGGCGGGTCCAGGGTGAGCGAGGCCTTCGGCTCGCCGACGCCGCGGGCGCTCTTCTCCAGGTAGTCGGCGAGCTTCTCGGCCTGTGGGTCGAGGGCGTCGACGTCGGCGCCGTCGGAGTAGCGCCAGATGGCCACCTGGGTGCCGGCCGCCGCGTCCTGCTCGGTCAGTCCGGGTGCGCCCGCCTTGCGGGCCAGTGCCGCGAGGTCGTTGACCTGGGGGTAGGAGTGCTGCAGGATCCAGCCGATCCGGCCCGCGTTCTTGTTGGTGCCCAGCGAGGTGCCGCTCCAGGGTGTCTCCTGGTATCTGGCGTCGCGCTGGGTCGGGTTGTGCAGGTCGACGCAGTACGTCTGGAGGGTGCCGCCGCCGTCCACGGACATCTCGAACAGGCCCGCCGGGACGCGCTGGTCGCCGCCGTCGCCGTGGATCACGGCTTCGCCGTAGGTCTTCAGACCGTTGTTCGTGGCCGTCGCCCCGCCCTCGGTCCGCGGTGCCTCGTCGGCCACCGCCGTACCGGCGCCGGACAGCACGCCGGCCGCCACGAGGCCGGACACCGTCGTGGCGGCGGCCAGGCGTGCCGTTCCGGTGGACCGGCACAGCCCAGTTAGCGCAGCAAGCACAGAATTCCCCTTCGAGCAGGACCCGTTGGACGTGGGGGACGGTCCCACCAGCAGAAATCGGCAGCCCCTAGGGGCACGCCCGGCATCCTATGGATCACTCGGAGCCCAATCCGCCGGTCGGATGATCGGATGGCCGATCCGATCCGTAATCGTTATCGCCGGGACCGTCCATGAGCTGGCCTTATCGACAAATCCACCGGTTCCGTGACTGACGGCACGTCACCGCATGGACATGACGTCACGTCACCGGTACTGGCTCAGGCGCCTGTTGATGCGCCGGGCCCTCCTGGGCGTCCGTCCGGTCCGGTGTCTCCCAGTTCGGTTCCGGACGGGCCACCGCGACCGGCGCGTCGGGCCTGGCCGCGCGCTGGAAGAGCGCCGTACCGCGGGCCAGGTCGTGGCCGATCGACACGGCGTCGATGTCGGCGGAGGCCCACGGCTGCTGTCCCTCCCGTGTCTCCGTGCGGACCTTCAGCCGGCCCTGGACGACGACCGGCTGGCCCACCTCCACGCACGCCGCCACGTTGACCGCGAGCTGCCGGTTGGCCCACACCGTGAAGAAGTTGGTGTGCCCGTCGGTCCAGGCGCTCTTCTCCCGGTCCCAGTAACGCGAGGTCACCGCCAGCCGGAACCGGGCCGACGGACCCGCCGCCGACTCCCGGTAGACCGGCTGGGTCGCCACGTTGCCCACCACACAGACGATGGTCTCGTTCACGTCTCGCTCCCCTCCCCCGCCCGCGCTCCTCCGGCCGGGCGGACACACGTACGGGCCCGTCCCGTACGGCTGCGTCTGCCGTGCCGGCGCGTACGACTGCCGTACGCGCCCGCACATCCCGCCGACCGCTCGCGCCGTCCGCCGCCTGTGTGGCCGGACCCGCCGTGCGATCGCCGTGGCCTCAGACTGCCTCCGCCGGGCCGAGCCCGCCGAGCGCTGTGGACGCCCGCCCGCCTGTGGATAACTCCGTCACCCGCGCGGGTGAACCCCGTCCCCTCCCAGCGTCCCCAGCAACCCCAGTGACCTCTGCAAACCCACCAGCCCCACCGGTCGTACCGATCGCACCCGGTCCCACCGATCCCCGCTTACACCACCCCGGTCCTGCTCCGGGCGACCCTCCCGTACTGCTCCCGCACCTCCCGGTACCGCAGCAGCTCCGCCGCCACCGGATCGAGCACCCGGGCCCGGCCGCAGCCCGCCGCGGCCTCCCGCAACCGCCGTTCCGCCTCCTGGCCGTAGCGCCGCGCGGGCCCCCGGGCCGCCATCCGGCACCCCCACTCCACCAGCGGCCCGCCGACGATCCCGCACACCATCAGCAGGACCGGAACGCCCAGGTTGGGTGCCATCAGCCCGGCGATCTGCCCCGCGAGCCACCCGCCGCCCACGATCTGCAGCAGGGTCATCGCCGCCTGGACCAGTACCGCCACCGGCCACCAGCCCGGCCGGGGCGGGCGGCCCGGCGGCAGTCCGGCCCGCGCCGACAGCGCGTCCAGCGCCTCGGGCAGCCCCTGGGACCCGCGTACGGCCGCCTCGCGCACCGCCTGCGCCCAGGGTGCGGGCAGCCCGGCCGAGGCCCGGTCGGCGACCGTGCGGACCGCCTGTTCCACCCGCTGGCGGGCCGTGGCCTCCTCGTCGGCCTGGCCGCGGACCGCGTGGCGGCCCGTCGTGGCCTCGCCGCGGCCCTGGTACCAGCGCCACAGCCGCAGCCAGGGCGTGCCGCAGGCCCGGTTGGCGTTGCGCAGCCAGGCGCGTTCGGCGGCCTCGCCCGCCGCGGTGGCGCCCACCGCGTCCGCGAGCCGCGCGGCGAACTCCTCACGGGCCTCCTCGGCGAGGCCGGCCCGCCGCCCGGTGGCGTACACGGGCCGCAGTCCGGCCGCGGCGGCGTCCAGGTCGGCCGCCACCCGGCGGGCCGCCGCGCCGCGCTCCGCCACGAACTGGCCGAGCGCCTCGCGGAGTTCGCCGACCCCCTCGCCGGTGAGCGCGGACAGCGCGAGGACGGTGGCGCCCGGTTCGCCGTGCTCGCCGAGCGCGATGCCGTCCTCGTCCAACAGCCGCCGCAGGTCGTCCAGGACCTGGTCGGCGGCGTCCCCGGGCAGCCGGTCCACCTGGTTGAGGACGATGAACATGACCTCCGCGTGGCCGGCCATCGGCCGCAGATAGCGCTCGTGCAGCATGGCGTCGGCGTACTTCTCGGGGTCGACCACCCAGATGACCGCGTCGACCAGCCTCAGGATCCGGTCGACCTGTTCGCGGTGCTGTACGGCGGCGGAGTCGTGGTCGGGCAGGTCGACCAGGACCAGCCCGCGCAGTTGCGCCTCGTTGTCCGGGCTGTGCATGGGGCGGCGGCGCAGCCGGCCCGGGATGCCCAGCCGGTCGATGAGGGTCGCCGCGCCGTCGCTCCAGCTGCACGCGATGGGCGCGGCGGTGGTCGGGCGGCGTACGCCGGTCTCCGAGATGGCCACTCCGGCGAGCGAGTTGAACAGCTGGGACTTGCCGCTGCCGGTCGCGCCGGCCAGGGCGACGACGGTGTGCCGGCCGGAGAGTTTGCGACGCGCGGCGGCCTCGTCCAGGACCCGGCCCGCCTCGGCGAGCGTGTGGCTGTCCAGCCGGGTGCGGGACAGCCCCACGAGTTCCCGCAGGGCGTTCAGCCGGGAGCGCAGCGGGCCGTCGTACGCCAGCGGGACCGGGACCTGCGCGCCCGGCCCGCGGTGCGGCTGCTCCCCGGAGGAGGAGCGCTCGGCGGAGGCGGACCCGGTGGCGCGGCGGGCGATGAGGCCGTCGTCCCAGGTCTCCTGGGCGGCACCGGCTTCGCCGTCCGTGGCGGAGGCGGGGGTGGGGGTGGCGGCGCCTGTCGCGGTGCTCGTCCTGGAGGACGTGGCGTCCGGTGCGGGGCGGGGCTTCGGTGAGCGTGCGGGGTGCGGGTGGGGGCGGGGCACCGAGACACCCTGCTCGGCCCCACGCCCGCGCGCGGAACGGTCCCGGTCACCGTTGCCACCGGCTTCGCCGCGCCGGTCACCGTCCTGGGCACCGAGACGGTCGTGGTCCTGCGCACCGCCCCGGTCGCGGTCCTGGGCACCGTGACGTTCGCGGCCCTGTACGGCGTGACGATCGCCGCCCTCTTCGGCTTCGGCGTGCCCGTCGCTCTCGCGCTCACGGTCCGTGTCGCGACCGTGGTCGCGCTCGGTGCCACGGCCACGGCCACGGTCGGCGTCACGACTGTGCTCGCTCTCGGTGCCCTGACCCTGGGCGCGGTCGGCGTTCTCGCCGCGTACGCGCGCGGGACGCTCCCTGGGCCCGGTAGCAGCCCTTGAGTCATGGTCCTCGTCGCGTACGCGCGCGGGACGCTCGCGGCCGGGGTCCGGACCGTCCTCGGCGGTCTCGTCCGGCACGCGCGCGTGCCGGACACCGGCGCCGTCCCCTTCACGCCCGCCGCCACCCCCCTCACGCTCACCGCCGTTCGCGTCCTCCGTGGCGTCGTCCCGCCCTTCGTAGCGGCCGCCGGTACCGGAGCCGTCGTCTCCGGGGCCCTCCTTCGCCAGGCTCAGGCGCGCGTGCGCGAGGCCGTCGGCGCGTTCGGTGCCGTCCAGGGCGCCCGTGGCGGCGCGACCGACGTGCTCCAGGGACCCGGTGTCGCCGCTGCCGCTGTCGGTGCGCCTCATGTGGTCGGTGTGCTCCGTGTGGTCCTGGTCAGTGACGGCGGTCACCGGTCACCTCTCCTTCTGCAGTACGGACAGCGCGGCGATGAGTTCGGCCTGGGGCTCGGGGTGGACGTCCAAGGCGTCCAGCGGGGCGAGGCGCCGCTCGCGTTCGGCGTACATGACGCGGTCCACGTGCTCGGTGAGCAGCCGTCGGGCCCGGTCGCGCAGCCGCAGGACGCCGTGGGCGCCGAGCCGCTCGGCGAGCCCCTCGCCCGCGGTGCGCGCCCGGCGCCCGCCCAGCACCGCCGTGGCGACGAGGGCGGCGACGACCTCGGGGTCGGGGGCGCCGGTGCGCTCCAGGACCCGTACCTCGTCCTCGGCGTACTCCTCCAGCTCGCGCCGCCAGCGCCGGGCCGCGAGCCCGATGCGGTGCTCGGCGCTCTCCAGGGAGGTGTCGCGTGCGGTCAGCTCGGGGGCGCGGGCGGCGGGCTCGCGCCGCCAGGCGTCGTCCACGCGCTCGTCGGCGGCGGTGACGGCGCACAGCAGCAGGGCGGCCAGGCTCTCCACGAGGGCGTCGAGGAGTTCGGCGGCGGTGCAGTCCAGGGGGAAGGCGCGCCAGCGCTTGAGGGCGTCGCCGGCGAGTACGGCGCCGGACTGGAGGCGGCTGCGCACGCGCGCGTGCTCGCTGTCGTAGGCGGCGTCCACGGCGGAGGTGAGCCGGAGGGCCGCCGCGTACTGGGCCGCGGCGGCGCCGGCCAGCTCGGGCATGCGGGACTTCAGCGAGTCGAGCAGGCCGTAGGCGGTCCGGGCCATGATGTGCTGGCGGGCGGCGGGGTCCTGGGCGTGGTGGACGAGCCAGCTCTTCAGGGGCGCGACGGCGGTGGCGGGCAGCAGTCCGGCGCCCCAGGCGGACTCCGGCAGCTCGGGCACGGTGAAGCGGGGTACGTCGCCCAGTCCGGCCTTGGTCAGCAGGGCGCCGTACTGCCGGGAGACCTCGGAGACGACCTGGTGGGGCACCCGGTCCAGGACGGTGACGAGGGTCGCGTCGTACTCCTTGGCGGTGCGCAGCAGGTGCCAGGGGACGGCGTCGGCGTAGCGGGCGGCCGTGGTGACCATGATCCAGACGTCGGCGGCGCAGATGAGTTCCGCGGCGAGGACGCGGTTGTCCGCGATCAGGGAGTCGACATCGGGGGCGTCGAGGAGGGCGAGGCCGCGCGGGAGGGTGTCGGCCGTCTCCACGCGCAGCACGCGCGCGTGCTCGTCGTCGGTGGGCGGGAACTCCTCGGCGGGGTCCCGGTCGGGGTCCCATACGCGGGTGAGGGCGGGGAGCACGCGCATGCCGCTGAACCAGTGATGGTCCTCCGGATGGCAGACGAGGACCGGTGTCCGGGTGGTCGGCCGGAGCACGCCCGCCTCGCTCACCCGTCGGCCGACGAGGGAGTTGACCAGCGTGGACTTCCCCGCGCCGGTGGAGCCGCCGACGACGGCGAGCAACGGCGCCTCGGGGTGCCGCAACCGGGGTACGAGGTAGTCGTCGAGCTGCGCGAGGAGTTCGTCGCGGTTGGCACGCGCGCGTGGGGCCCCGGCCAGGGGCAGCGGAAAGCGTGCGGCGGCGACACGGTCGCGCAGAGCGGAGAGTGTGTCGAGCAGCTGAGGCCGTACGTCCAAGGTCACCACATGCGAAGAATGCCCAATTTTAGGGGAATTCTGAAGCATATGGACATGTCTGCGCGCCGACGGAACAGAACGGACGGAAGGGATGAGTGGGACACTCGCACAGTCCAGGCATAACGAGTGCACAACACCCGGTGCGTCAGGCGCCAAAAGCGGTGCACGATTCGCACCTGCCTGCGATTATCAGGACCGCTTCACCGAACCTCCACATCGAGCCACGGAGGGGAAGCGACAGGGTCTGGGAACCGGGAGCCCTATCCTTGACCCCGGCAACGTCACGGTTCGGCCCCCACCAGGCCACCAGGCACGAGGCCACCCCACCCGGCCCCCGTAGCTCAGTGGATAGAGCAGGCGCCTTCTAAGCGCTTGGCCGCAGGTTCGAGTCCTGCCGGGGGCGCACACTTCCACTGACCAGCGGAAACGCTGGTCATCTTCTTTTCCGGCCCGATGCGCGCCGCGCCCAGGCCAAGCGCCTGCGCCCCCGCTGGACGACGATCAGCCCATGGCCGGCAGGAAGCCCCCGCGAGTCGTGCCCGAGGAGAGCAGGGCGGGCCAGTCGAGGGTCTCGGGGAGCCGGTCCACAGACAGCACCACCGCGCCGCCGGCCCGCTCGGTGTCGTCGCACCAGTCGGCCATGTGATCCGGTGCCGTGCCGTCACCGGTGTCGCCGATCACCGGCGCGGCGAGCGCGGGGACGACGACTCCGTGGTCGCCGGGGCCGTCCACGACGCACAGGGTGAGCCGGGGCACGATGCTCCAGCCCTCGCACCGGGGTATCGCCCCGTCGGGCGCGGTCAGCGGCGGCAGGGCGTCGTGGACGGGCGCTCCCGCCAGCAGAAGCACGGGCGTGGCGCCGCGCACGAACAACGTGTTCTCGGGATCGAGCAGCATGGGGCCACTCTTTCAGCCCACCGGCCCGCCACGTTCAGCCCACCGGCCCCGCCACGAATGCCGACGGTGCCCCACGACTGCCGCCGATGCCCTGCGGCTGCCGCTCCGCGCCCCATGACCGCCGCCGATCCCCCCCCACGGCTGCCGACCCACACCCCACGCCTGCCGACCGGCGACCCACACCTGCCGGCCTACGCACCACGGTCAGCGCCCCACGGCCTACGCCTCACGGCCAGCGCCCCATGTCCTACGGCTGTCGGCCCGCCTCCTCGGGTCTCTCCCCCCGGTTCAGCTTTCGCAGTGTCTCCCTGCTCCAGCCGGAGATGCGGGCCAGGTCCGACTGGCGGACGCCGCCCGTGGTCGCGTCGCGCAGTGAGGACTGGAGTGCCTCCGTGGCGTCCTCCAGGCGGGCCAGGGCCTCGCGACGGCGGCCGGCGTCCCTGCGCACCTTGTGTTCCAGGACGCTGTGCAGGGTGAACACCGCGGGCCGGCCGCCGGTTCCCTGCACCCGGACGAGGATCCGCAGGCCGGGGGCGTCCGGGGCGACCAGGGCGGCCACGGTCTGCCGGTGGTGGGCCATGTAGCGGTCGAAGGCCTGCACGGCGGCGTCGGCGGCGTGGTACCCGTAGAACCAGCTCGGAGTGACGGCCTGCGTGCGCCAGTCGTCGGCGCCCCCGCGCTGCACCTCGACGGCGAAGACCATCCGCTGCGGACGCGCCTCTTCCATGGCTCCCCCTTATTGGAAGTCACCTTGTCCCACCATGGATCACGAGCTACCGCCCGACCGGCGAACCGCCCGGCCCGGAGAGCAGGCCGAGCCACCGAATGTTTTCGCTGGTCAGCAGGGGCCTTATCAGGATCCCTCACTTCAGTGAAACGTGCCACTGTTCGAGCGGCAACAAGTCCTCGGCACAACGCGGTTGGCGTCGGCATCCACGTCCGGGAACCGAATGCCCGCCCCGGAACGATGAGTTCACGAGTGGGTAGAGTCATTCGCGGACAGGGGAGGACACGCCGTGCGGCTTCGTTGTGTGGTGCTGGACGACTTCCAGGGAGTGGCCACCGAGGTCGCCGACTGGTCGGTGCTCGGGGATCGGGTGGAGGTCGTCGCGCTGCGCGAGCACCTCCACGACGAGGACGCCCTCGTCGCGGCCCTCGCCGACTACGACATCGTCGTCACCCTGCGCGAACGCGTCCCCTTCCCCGCCTCTTTGATCTCCCGCCTCCCCCGGCTGAAACTGCTCATCGCCTCCGGGATGCGCAACAGCGTCATCGACTACGCCGCCGCCGAGGCGCACGGCGTCACCGTGTGCGGTACGGAGAGTTCGGGCATCCCGCCGGTCGAGCTGACCTGGGCGCTGCTGCTCGGACTCGCCCGGGGCATCGTCCAGGAGAACAACGCCCTGCGCGCGGGCGGCCCCTGGCAGTCCACCGTCGGCGCCGATCTGCACGGCCGCCGGCTGGGGCTGCTCGGGCTGGGCAGGATCGGCGGCCGGGTGGCACGGGTCGGCCTCGCCTTCGGGATGTGGGTCCACGCGTGGAGCCAGAACCTCACCGAGGAGCGAGCCGAGGAGGTGGGCGCGGAACTGGCCGGCTCCAAGGAGGAACTGCTCGCCGGCAGCGACTTCGTCTCCGTTCACCTGGCCCTCGGCGACCGCACCCGCGGTCTCGTCGGCGCCGCCGAGCTCGCCCTGATGAAGCCGACCGCCTATCTGGTCAACACCTCCCGCGCTGCCATCGTCGACCAGGACGCGCTGCTGGCCGCGCTGCACGAGGGCCGGATCGCCGGCGCCGGCGTCGACGTCTTCGACACCGAGCCGCTGCCCGCCGACCACCCGATGCGCACCGCGCCCCGCCTCCTGGCCACGCCCCACCTCGGCTACGTGTCCCAGGCCAACTACGCGACGTACTACGGCCAGGCCGTGGAGAACATCCAGGCCTACCTCGCGGGCTCCCCGATACGACGACTGCCCTGAGGCCCGACACGACGGCTGCCGACTGCCCTGAGCCCCGGACGACAGCTGCCCGGAGCCCCGATACGACGGCTGCCGTGAAACCCGCTACGACCGCCGCCCCGCGCCGCGGCTACCGCCCCGGAACACCCCGCCACGGCCACCCCGAACCCCGCGGAACAAGGAAACGCGCCTCCCGTCACACGGGTCAACACGGCGCCGACCGGCCATCACACGAACAGCCCAGCCGCCGTTCCGCTTTCCGCACGGGACGGCACTGCCCCTGCCGTTGAAAGGGTGATCCCCGGCCGATCGGCGTGACCCGCTCCGCACGGCGCCGTTGAACGGGAAGTGCGGCGGCTGGCCTGCCGCCGCGCGCTTCCCCAGCCATAAGCAACAGAAGGAGAACGTGATGTCTCGCATCGCGAAGGCGGCCGCTGTCGCCCTCGGCGCCGGCGCCGTCGTGGTCAGCGGGTCCGGCCTGGCCATGGCCGAGGCGGACGCCCACGGCGCGGCCGTGGGCAGCCCGGGCGTGATCTCCGGCAACCTGCTCCAGGTGCCGATCGGCATTCCGATCAATGTGTGCGGCAACACCATCGACATCATCGCCCTGCTGAACCCGGCCTTCGGCAACACCTGCGCCAACGTGAGCAACGACGTCAAGCCCGAGAAGCCCGGCAAGCCCGGCCCCACCAAGCCCGGCAAGCCCGGCAACCACGGCCACGACAACGACGGCTACGGCCGCTGAGCCGCCGGCAGACCCCACGACAAGAGCCCCGGCACTCCGAGCGCCGGGGCCTTGCCGTACCCACCACACACCTGCTCACACGCGCGCAGCGCACCTGCTCACGCGCGCACCACACACCTCCTCACGTGCCCCCCGCAGCCCCGCTCACACGTACCGGTAGATCCGGCTCATGTCCTCCAGCTGATCCGGCGTCTCGTCCCACGGCGGCAGCTTCTGGTGCCGGGCCACGACCCGGCCGTGCTGGGCGTCACCGGCTCGGGGCGGCTCGGCCGGCAGATAGCGCCGACCGCGGTGGGCCCGCTGCCAGCGGTACCACTGGAGGTCCAGGAAGGCGTGGTGCAGCCAGAACACCGGGTCGTTGACGGACGCGCCGCCCAGCATGACGCCGCCGACCCAGCGGTGCACCCGGTTGTGGTTGCGCCAGGAGGCGCTGCCGCTGCCGCTCCCCCACCCCTCCAGCTTGTTGCGGAAACCCTTGCGGACGGTCGAGTCCCAGGGCCAGGCGTCGTAGAGGGGGTCGTCCAGCGCCCACTGCAACTCGCTCCGGGTGGGCAGTTGGATGGGCGCGGCCGAACGGCCCAGGTCCCGGGTGAGGAACCTGCCGTCGGTGACGCCCTCCTTGATGGTCCAGTGGCCCGCCGCGTAGGCGAACGGCCCGGTCGTCACCTGCCGGTCGGAGCGCCGCCCGTTCCCGCCGAGCAGGTCCTTCGTCCATGGCACGGACCTGGTCGTCCGGTCCCGGGTCCAGTCCCAGTACGGCACCGTCACCGAGGAGTCGACCCGGCGCAGGGACCGCTCCAGCTCCAGCAGGAACCTGCGGTGCCAGGGCAGGAAGGACGGCGCCATGTGGGCGCTGCGCAGGCCCGCCTCGCCGTCGGCGCTGTAGTAGTCGATGTGCATCCGCACGAACTCGTCGTACTCACCGCGCCGTTTGAGCGTCAGCAGCGCGTTCACGAACCGGCGCCGCTCCCCCGCGGTGAGCGCGGCGACGTTCTTACGCACGTACGCCATGCCGTCCCCCCGTGTGCGCGTGGCCGCCGGGGTGGCCCGCGGTGGGGTCGGCCGACGTCGGTTCGCGCAGCCGCCGCCCGGGTCCCATCTCGTCCACGGCCGCCCGGGTCGCCTCCAGCGGCGTCCGATACGACGTGTAGTGGTCGACCATGCTCAGCCAGGAGCCGTCGGCCCGGCGCATCAGGTGCAGCGGGCGGCCGTCCACGGTGATCCGCCAGGTGGTGCCCGCCGTCTGACGCCCCACCGCGGGCACCAGGAACCCCTGGATACGGCGGCCCCGGTAGGTCTCGTCGAAGACGCCGTCGTCGGCCGGCCCGGCCGGGCGCACGGGCCGGGACGCGGCGACGACCGGGGTCAGCGCCAGTGCGGCGGCGGAGGCCAGCAGCCCCCGCGCCACCTCCCTGCGGGACCGTCCGGCCGCACCGGCCCCGGCCTCCCGATGAACCCCGGCCTCCTGATGTGGTCCGACCGCCACTTCGCCGACACCGACGACCATGCTCGCTCCTCGTCCGGGTGCAGATGTCCGTACCGGCTAACCGGTCGAGAGCGCGCGGGGTCACCGCCGTAGAGCCATACGAGCCACAGGGCTCACAGGAGTCGTACGAGCCGTACGGGCCACATAAGCCGCAGGAACCGTACGAGCCGTGGAAACCGGCGAGGCCGGGTGGGGCGTGGTCAGCGGCCCGGGCCCGTGGCCAGGTTGCCGCCGGCGACGGTGCGCAGGACCGGCGTGAGGACACCGGCCTGGGGGAGCTTGGTGGACGGGAGGCCGAAGCGGTCCGCGTCCGGTGCGGTCAGGGGGGCGTCCAGGGCCAGGCCGGGAGCCAGGGCCCGTACGTCACCGGAGGGCGCGTTCACGTCGAGGTGGTCGAAGTCGTCGCCCATGAGGCGCGGCAGCGGGGCCCTGCCGTCCACGCCGGGCAGCCCGCCGCTGACCGGCAGCTGGGGCAGGGTCCGGTCGGGCAGCAGCCGGCCGGTGACGTAGCGGGGCCCCTCGGGGGCGCCGGGCTTGACCAGCGGCACCTCGGCGCGGAGCCTGGGCACCTCCATGTCGAGCGCCCGGGACACACCGCCCAGGGGCACGGGGACGGGAACCGTACCGGCCGCGGCGGCGGGACCGGCGGCTCCCACGGTGGCCGCGAGGCCCGTGACGACGGCGGCGAGGGTGCCTCGGGTGAGGGTGATCGGTTTCATGACAGGTACGGGCCCTTTCGGAATGCGGGGGTTCGGCGTCCGTACCGCGTAACGAGCGGAAAAGGCCCGCATTTCGCAATTCCCCCGGGTGCCGTAATAGTCGGCTCGTCCAGAAGTCCCACCAACGGTCGGTACGAGAATTCCGGCCGGGCCGCCGGGCCCGTGGGCCGGGACGTCAGGTGCGCAGGCCGCGGGCGGGCAGATAGACGTGCGCGGCGGCGCCCGTGGTCTCCGGGGAGCCGGCGAACGCGGCCAGCTCCGGGCCCTCCACCGAGCGGCGGGGACCGGCCGACGGGCAGATCCGGGTGGTGAACATGAAGTAGGCGTAACCGAGTTCCCCGACCGCCTTCAGCCAGTCCGCCGGCGGGGTGGCCTGGCGGCTGATCTGCGGCATCTGCAGCACGATCTGCCCGGCGAGGACCAGCATGGAGACCTTCAGGCTCGGCCGGGCCCTGCCGATCACGGGCTCGCCGCCCACGGGCAGGTCCATGTCCTTGAGGAGCCGGGCGACGGCGGCGGACGCTGCCTGCGGTCCGTCGGGGCCGTCGCCCAGGGAGCAGGCGAGCAGACAGGGGGTGTGGCCGTTGCCCTCCTCGTTCCTGGCCATCCAGGCGAGCAGCGCGAGGGTGCCGAGGTCGGCGGCGCGGAAGGGGCGGGTTTCGCTTGATGCTGAGGTCATCGCGCGACCATATCGACGGGCGGTGGCGCGGCCCGGTGCTCTCTCACCCGTCCGGAGCAGCGTCCGGGACCTCGCCACACGATCGGGCGACGCGGTCCCGGACGTGCCGGGGCGGGGCCGGGAGCGGGCGTCAGCGCAGGGGCAGACCGCCGAGCAGCCCCCGCTGGTTGAGCGTCGTGGTGGCCCCCTTGACGCTGCTCAGCACCGAGTCCTTGTTCTCGGTGTCGAGCGCGTCCGACTGGTGCTGGAGCGGCATCAGGTCCTTCACGCCGGGCGGGTGCTCCGTCAGCTGGGCGAGACCGCCGTTGAGGCTCATGGGCGGCAGGTGCTGGGCGTCGTAGGCGAACGCGGGTGCGGTGACGCCGACGAGGGCCACGGAACCGGCGACAACGGCGGCGGCCTTGAGGGACTTCATCGTGTTCCTTTCTTGGCAACTCACGTCACCCAGGGAATACGGACGCCCTGCTCAACGATTTCCGCACGGGCCGGAAACCCCGCGCGGAGAAGACATATGAAATCCCCCGGTGACCGTGGGGGCATCGCGTCAGCCGGTCGGGGCCAGACCGGGTACGGCAGCCGGCGTGACCGCGGCCGTACCGGCCGGCGCGGGCAGCTCGGTCGCGGCGAGCTTCGCGCCGCCGCCGAACAGGCCCGTCAGCAGGTCGAGCAGGCCGGACAGCAGGCCGTCGAGGGCCGGCAGCTGCGGGTCGGAGGCGTCGGCGGTGGCGGCCTCGTCCGTGGTGGCCACCTGGTCGGTGGCCGCCTGGGCGGCGGCCGCTTGGCCGGTGATGGCCTGCACCAGGTTCTCGATCGCGGTCGCCAGCGAGCCGAACGCGTCGTCGAGAACGTCACGGGCCATGGGCGCGCCGACGTGGGCGTGTCGCGTGGTCACCGGGGCGGCCGGGGGCGCTGCGGGTGCCGGGGCGGCGGGGGAGGCGGGAGTCGCGGCGGCCGGGGTCTCAGCGGCGGGAGTCGCGGGCTTGACCGCCGTGGCCGACCGGGCCGCGGCGGCCCTGGCGACCGCCTCCTTCGCCGCCTCGCCCAGCCTTCTCGCCTCGTCGGCGGGCAGCCGGCCCGCCTCCAGCGACCGGTTGAGCAGGTCGGCGACCGGGCTCAGCTCGGGATGGGTCCGGCCCAGGGCCCCGACCTGGGCGAGCAGTTTCTCCTTCTCCGCCGCCGGGACGGACGCCCGGGACGCGGTGCGCCCGTGCTCCCCGGCCGCGTCGGCGGCGAGCGCCACCGGGCCGGTGATGCCGGTCAGCACGGACGCGCAGAGGACGGTGGACGCGAGACGCCGGGCGGGCAGAACACGCATGGGGGTTCCTTTCGGTGGACGGTGGGACCTGAGCCCACCGTCCGATCACCGATGGCGCCCCGCAACCGCTCGTCCGCCGCGCGTGATCCGTACGAGGGAGCGCGAACCGGCCGCCCGTTCCGCGCCACGAGTGCGGAACCGACGGCCGGCCGAAGGGGGGGTGCGTGCCCGACGTCAGTGGTTGACGCAAGTGTTGCCGAAGGCCGGGTTCAGCAGGCCGACGATGTCAATGGTGTTGCCGCACAGGTTGATCGGCACGTGCAGCGGGATCTGGATGGTGTTGCCCGAGATGACGCCCGGCGAGTTGACGGCGGCGCCGCCCGCACCGGCACTGGCGGAAGCCACGCCGGCGCCACCGGCGACGGCCGCGGCGGCGGCGGAGGTCAGGACCAGACCCTTCGCGATACGCGACATGGAGAGGTGCTCCTTGGGATCGACACAACATCCGGGCGGATACCCGGCGTTGTGTCAACGCGTGGCGCCGACGGGGGTTGTGCCGCCAAAGGGGTGACGTCCGGGTGATGCCGGATGACGCCGCGGCAGGGGCACACCGCGTCCGGCGGGCGCCCCGACGGGCCCGGCGGCTCCCCCGCACGGCCCAGCGGACCCCCACACGGCGTAGTGGACCGACGCACGGCGGAGTGGACCGACGGACGGCGCCGTGGACCCCCGCACGGCGTAGTGGACCCACGCTCGGCGCACCGGGTGCGCTACCGGTGCCCGCGCAGGCCGGCCTACGCCGAAGCGCTCGACACCACCGGCGATCCGGGCGATCCCGGCCCGGCTCCCCGGCGCGGGCGGTGACCCGCCGGGCTCCCGGCTCGTTGGCCACGCGGACGCGGCGTGAGCCCGCGCGCTCGTCGCCGCCGTGGACGCCCCGTACCGAAGGCGCGTTCACGACCGCAGTCCCGAGCGCCCCGTGAGCGAGGTACCCCGCGCATGCACCAGTCAGTCCCCGCCCCCCGGCCCCGGGTCCTGCACCTCGCGCAACCCGTCGAAGGCGGTGTCGCCCGGGTCGTGCTCGACCTGGTACGGGCCCAGCTCGCGGCGGGTCTGCCGGTAGCGGTCGGCTGTCCCGGCGGCGCGCTCGCCGCGGGCCTGCGGGAGCTGGGCGCCGAGGTCCGCGACTGGCCCGCCCGCCGGTCCCCGGGGCCCGGGCTGCCGGGCGAGGTACGGCGGCTGGTGCGTCTGGTGGAGGAGGTGCGGCCCCAACTGGTCCACGCGCACAGCGCCAAGGCCGGGCTGGCCGCGCGGCTCGCCGTGCGGGGGCGCGTGCCGACGGTGTACCAGCCGCACGCCTGGTCCTTCGAGGCGGCCGGGGGACCGACCGGGGCGCTCGCCCTGTGCTGGGAGCGGTGGGGGGCGCGCTGGGCCGACCGGGTGGTGTGCGTCAGCGCGGCGGAGCGCGCGACCGGACTGCGCGCCGGGGTACGCGCCGCGTACACGGTCGTCCGGAACGGCGTCGACACCACCCGCTTCGCGCCGGACCCCGCCGCGCCCGCACCGCTGCGCGCGGGGCAGGAGACGGACCGGCCGCTCGTCGTCTGCGTGGGCCGCCTGTGCCGGCAGAAGGGCCAGGACGTGCTGCTGCGCGCCTGGGACACCGTCCTCGGCGCGCTGCCCCGGGCCCGGCTCGCGCTGGTCGGCGACGGCCCGGACCGCGAGGCGCTGCGGCCGCAGGCGCACCCCTCGGTGGAGTTCGCCGGTGCCGTCACCGACGTCGTGCCCTGGTACCGGGCCGCCGACCTGGTCGTGCTGCCCTCGCGCTGGGAGGGCATGGCGCTCGCCCCGCTGGAGGCACTGGCCTGCGGACGGCCCGTCGTACTCACCGAAGTCGACGGCGCCCGGGAGAGCCTGCCGCCCGCGCTCGCCGAGCGCTGCCTGGTGCCGCCGGAGGATCCCGTGGCGCTGGCCCGGGCGATCACCGGCCTGCTGACCGACCCGCCCCTGCGCGCGGCACTCGGCGCGCAGGGGCGCCGGCACGTCGCCTCCCGGCACGACGTACGGCACACCGCCGCACGGATCACGGCCGTCTACGACGAACTCCTCACGCCCGCCGGCCACCGCGCACCGCGCCTTCCCCACCCCGCGCGGGACAGCGCACCACACCGTCCCGATCCCCCGCAGGACACCGCACCGCACCAGCTCCAGCCCCCCGGGCGCGACGGCACGCGGTGGGACGTGCCCGGGCAGTGCGGGGAGGCCGGGCGCTCGTGACCACGGAGACCACCGTTCCCTCGTCCGGCACGCAGCCGCGGGCGTCCAAGATCCCGCACGGCCCGGTCCGGCCGGTACGCCTCGGTGGCGGCTTCCGGTTGCCGTCGCGGCGCCCGCCCGCGTCGTCCGAATCGCCGCTGCCGCTGTTCGCCGCCGACCTGCTCGCCGCGCTGGCGGGCGCGGCCGGGCTTCAGGAGGCCGGCGGCGGGCCGGTGCCGGTCGCCGCGCTGGTCGCCGGCGCGCTGCTGCTGCGCCCGCGCTCCGCCCGGCCGGGCCCCGGCGTGCCCGGCGTGCTCGACGAACTCCCCGCCCTGTGCGGGCGGACCGCGGTGACCTGGCTGGGCCTGGCCGCGCTGCTCGCCGCGTACGATCCCGCGCGCGCCCTGTCCGCCCGGACCCTGCTGCTCGGCTGGGCGCTGCACGCGGCGGCGGCCGGGGCGGGCCGGGGCGCGGTGCAGTGGCGGCGCCGGGCCGCGCTGCTGCGGCAGCCGCGTACCGCCCTGGTCGTCGGGCCCGCCGCGACCGCGCAGCGGGTGGCCGCCGCGCTGCTGCGCCACCCCCGCTGCGGGGTACGGCCGGTGGGCGTGGTCGCCGACCACCCGGAGGGCTCCGCCGGGCTGCCCGTCCTTACCACCGGCGAGGAGGTGGAGCGGGCGCTCATCCAGAACCGGGTGCGGGTCGTGCTCACCGTCCACCCGGCCGTACGCACCGAGAAGGCGCCGCTGCTGCGGGCGCTCGCCGCGTCGGGGTGCACGCTGTGGGAGGCGGAGCCGGACTCCCCGGCGTACGAGATGCGCGACCAGCTCGCCGGGTTCGCCGTGCGCCGCCTGGATTCGGGCGCGCGGCGCGGCGCCGTCGGCAAGCGGCTGCTGGACGTCGTGGTGTCCGGGACGCTGCTGGTGCTGGCCGGTCCGGTGCTGCTGGTGTGCGCGACGGTGCTGCGGCTCACCGGCGGGCCCGGTGTGGTGTTCCGGCAGGAGCGGGTCGGCAAGGACGGCCGCCCCTTCACCATGCTGAAGTTCCGCACCCATCGCCCGGCCGACGAGCAGGAGGCGGCCACCCGGTGGAGCGTGGCCGGCGACCAGCGGATGAGTCCCTTCTGCCGGTTGCTGCGGCGGACCTCGATGGACGAGCTGCTCCAGCTGTGGAACGTCTTCCGGGGCGACATGAGCCTGGTCGGCCCGCGCCCCGAACGGCCGTACTTCGTGGCGCGGTTCAGCCGGATACACCCGGGCTACGCGGCCCGTCACCGCATGCGGACCGGCATCACCGGGCTGGCCCAGGTCAACGGGTTGCGCGGGGACACCTCGATCGAGGACCGGGCCCGCTTCGACAACGCCTACATCGACAACTGGTCGCTGTGGCAGGACATCCGCATCCTGCTGCGCACCGCCGCCGCGGTCGTGCGGTCCACGGGGAGCTGACCGATGGCCCTCGCCCCGTTGCCCGGCCGTCTCGCCCCGCCGCCCGGCCGCCTCACCCGGCTGCGCCGGTTGCCGCCCGTGCTGCCGGTGGTGGCCGTGGTGGCGCTGCTCGCGCTGCCGGTCGCGCCCGGCGCGGACGCCGGCGCGGGTCCCGCCGACGCGCTCTCCGCGCTGGTCGTCGTCGCCTGCGTCGTACGGCTGCTGCGGGCGCGCCGCCGCCCGCTGACCCCGGCCGCCGCGGTGATCCTCGGCCTGCCGGTGCTCGGGCTGGTGCCGGCCGCGCTGCACGCGGTCCCGGCCGACGCCGGGATCACCGGCCTGGGCCGCTACCTCCAGGTCTTCGTCCTGGTCCCGGCCGCCGTCGTGCTCCTGCTCCGCGACCGGGCCGACTTCCGGCTGCTCGCCTGGTCGTTCGTGGGCCTCGCGCTCTGGCAGGGGGCGGTGGGCACGCATCAGTACGTCACCCGGACCGGGGCCTCCTACCAGGGCCGGGACGTCCGGGCGGTCGGCACCTTCGGGGTGGCGGACGTGATGGGCATGGCCACGGTGGTGTCCTTCGGGCTGGTGTGCGCGGTGGGGCTGGCGCTGGGTCGTGGCCGGCCCCGGGAGCGGGCCGTGGCCCTCGCCTGCGCGCTCCTCCTGCCGGTGCCGCTCGCCCTGTCCTTCAGCCGGGGCGCCTGGATCGCCACCGCCGTCACCCTCGCCGTCCAGCTGCTGCTGGCGGGGGCGCGCCGGGCGGTACGGGTCGCGGCGGCCGTGCTGGCGGCGGGGGTGGTGCTGGTGGGCGGCCTGGGGGTGGGTACGACGATGCTCCGGGAGCGGATCGACAGCATCACGCGGGTCGCCGACGCGCCGGACCAGTCGGTCACCGACCGGTACGCGATGTGGGCGGCGGCCCTCGGCATGTGGCGGGACCGGCCGCTGACCGGCGTGGGGCTGAAGGCGTTCCCCGAGTACCGCGACGCGCACGCCTCGCTCGCGCTGTCCTCGGGCAGCGACACGGAGGGCGCGGGCGCCGCCTTCCGCCGGCAGCCGCTGCTGTCCCCGCACAACATGTACCTGCTGGTCCTCGGCGAGCAGGGGCTGACCGGGCTGCTGTGCCTGGCGGGCGGCTGGCTGGCCGTGCTGGTGTGCGCCCTGCGCGGCCTGTACCGGTGCCGCGCGGCCGGCGGCCGGGGCCTGGACTGCGCGCTGGTCGCCTGCGGGCTGCTGGTCTGGCAGCTCGTGGACTTCGCGTACGCCGACATCGGCGGCCCGTCGACCGTGCTGACGGCGGTGTCCCTCGGCCTGGCCGCGTGGTGGGCCCTCCCGGCCGCCGGCCGCCCCGGCCCGCCGGCCCCCGCGCGTCGGCCGGTACGGGGAGAGGCGGCCCCGCGATGAGCGCTACGGCCGACGGCCCCGAGGGACCACAGCCCGACACCGGCACGTCCACCGTGGCCGCCGCACCCACGACTCCGGCACCGGAGCCCGCCACCGGCCGGTCCGCCGTGACAGCCGCACCCACGGATTCGAGACCGGAGGCCGCCACCACCCCGACCGCCGTGGCAACCGCGCCCCCCGCTCCCCGCCCGCTCCGCCGCCCCGGGGGCCGTCCACCGGAAGCCCCGGCTCCCACCTCCCGTCTCCTGGCGCGGGCCGCGCTCCTCACCGCCTGTCTGTCCGTCGCGGCGGCGGTGCTCGGGCTGGTGCGGGACCAGGCGCTGGCGCGGTTGTTCGGGGCCGGGCGGGACACGGACGCCTTTCTGGTCGCCTGGACCGTGCCGGAGTTCGCGGCCACGCTGCTCATCGAGGACGGGCTGGCCTTCGCGCTGATCCCGGCGTTCAGCGCGGCCCTGGCCCGCCGGGCGCGGGGCGCCGCCGGGGACCCGGTGCGGTCGCTGGTGGCCGGCACCCTGCCCCGCCTCATGCCCGCGTTCGCGACGGCCGGCGTGCTGCTCGCGCTGGCCGCGCCCTGGTTCGTCGCGGTGCTCGCGCCGGGCCTGCCCGACCCGGAGCTGGCCGTGGACTGCACCCGGCTGACGGCGAGTTGTGTGCTGAGCTTCGGCCTCGCCGGGTACTGCAGCGCGGCACTGCGGGCGCATCGCCGGTTCCTGGCGCCGGCCGCCATCTACATCGTCCACAACGTCGCGATCATCACGGCGATGTACGCGTTCGGCGGCCGGTGGGGCGTACGGTCGGCCGCTTTCGGGGTCGCGGCGGGCGGCTGCCTGATGGTGGCGATACAACTTCCGGCGCTGATCGCCGAGTTGCGGCGCGGCAGGGGCGGTCGCACGGAGCCCCGGCCCGCCGCCCCGGTGCCCCCGCTGGACGTGCCGCTGCTGGCCGCCGTGCTGCTGTTCGCGCTGTGCCGGCAGTCGCAGGTGCTCATCGAGCGGTTCCTGGCCTCCGGGCTGCCCGCCGGGGCCATCTCCCACCTGAACTACGCGCAGAAGGTCGCGCAGATCCCGATGACGCTGTCCATGATGCTGTCCACGGTCACCTTCCCGGTGGTGGCGCGGGCGCTGGCCGACGGCGACACCGAGCGGGCCCGGGGCCGGGTCGAGGGGGACGTGGCGGTGGCCGCCCGCCTGGTGCTGCTCGGCACGGCCGCCGTCGTGGCCTGCGCCCCGCAGCTGATCGGGCTGCTGTTCCAGCGGGGCGCGTTCACCGCCGGGGACACCGCGGCGACCGCCGGTGTCATGCGCGTCTACGCGCTCGGGCTGCTCGCCCAGACCCTGACCGGGGTCCTGGTCCGCTCGTACTTCTCGGCGGGCCGCGCCACCTGGTACCCGGTGGCCGCGATGGCCGCGGGGATCGCCGCGACCTGGGGGATCGGCGCGTGCACGGCCGGTTCCCGGGGCGCCGTCGGGATCGCCGCCGCCAACGCCGCCGGGATCACCCTGACCGCCGCGCTGCTGCTCGCGGGCACCGCCCGTCGCGGGGTGCCGCTGCGGGCCGGGGCCGTGCTGCGCGGGCTGGCCCGTCCCCTGGGGGCGGCCGGCGGGGCCACCGCGGCGGGCGCCCTGGCAGCGGGGGTGCCGTCGGGCGCTCCGGCCGGGTTCGCCGCCGGCGCGGCCACGGTGACCGTCGTCTTCCTGCTGCTCGGCGGCGCCCCGGGCGTCCGCGCCCTGGCCCCCGCCCTCCGTCCCGTCCGCTCCCTCCCGCAAAGGCTCGCCCATGCCCTCACCACCCGCTGAGACCCCGGCGCCCGGCCCGGCCCCGTGGATCGCCATGTACCACTCGGTCGGCGACTGCTCCGACGACCCGTACCGCGTCACCGTCTCCCCCGGCCGCCTGGAGCGGCAGTTGCGCTGGCTGGTCCGGCACGGGCTGCGCGGGGTGTCGGTGGCCGAGCTGCTGGCCGCCCGGGACCGGGGCGAGGGGAGGGATCTGGTGGGCCTCACCTTCGACGACGGGTACGCCGACTTCCTGGCGAACGCCCTGCCGCTGCTGGCCCGTTGGCGGTGCACGGCCACCCTGTTCGTGCTGCCCGGCCGGCTCGGCGGCGACAACGCCTGGGATCCGCTGGGCCCGCGCAGGCCGCTGCTGACCGCCGACGGCATCCGGCGGGCCGCCGCCGAGGGCGTCGAGATCGGCTCGCACGGCCTCACCCACGTCGATCTCACCCGGGCCGATGACATGCGGCTGAAGGCCGAGACGGTCGAGAGCCGGGCCGCGCTGGAGGAGTTGACGGGCACCCCGGTGGGCGGGTTCTGCTACCCGTACGGCACGGTCGACCGGCGTACGGTGGCGGCCGTGCGGGAGGCCGGGTACGCCTACGCGTGCGCCATCGACCCCGGGGAGCTGACCGGCCGGCACGCCCTGCCCCGGGTGCACGTCGGGCAGGACGACACCGCCGTACGCCTGTTCCTGAAACGCCGGCTGCACCGGTGGCGCCGACGGCCGGTGGAGGGACTCCGGTGAGGGTCCTGCACATCATCACCGGGCTGAAGGTGGGCGGCGCCGAGCAGCAACTGCGGCTGCTGCTGCGGCATCTGCCCGTCGAGTGCGACGTGGTGACGCTGACCGATCCCGGGCCGGTGGCCGACGGGCTCGCGGCCGACGGGGTGCGGGTGACCCACCTCGGCATGACCGGCAACCGCGACCTGAGCGCGCTGCCTCGGCTCACCGGGCTGATCCGGCGCGGCCGGTACGACGTGGTGCACACCCACCTGTACCGGGCCTGCCTGTACGGGCGGATCGCCGCCCGGCTGGCCGGGGTGCGCGCCGTCGTCGCCACCGAGCACTCGCTCGGGGAGACCCAGACGGAGGGCCGGCCGCTCACGGCGGGGGTCCGCGCGCTGTATCTGCTGGGCGAGCGGCTGGGCCGGACCACCGTCGCGGTCTCCCCGGCGGTCGCCGCCCGGCTGGCCCGCTGGGGCGTGCCCGAGCCGCGCATCACGGTCGTGCCCAACGGTATCGACCTCGCCCGGTTCGCCTTCGACCCGGCGGCCCGCCGCCGCGCCCGGGCCGAACTGGGCGTGGAGGAGGGCGCGTTCGTGATCGGCGGCATCGGCCGGCTCGTCCCCGGCAAACGCTTCGACGTCCTGGTGCACGCCCTGGCCGGGCTGCCCGCCGACTGCCGGCTGCTGCTGGTCGGCGGCGGCCCGCAGGAGGGCGCGCTGCGGCGGGCCGCGCACCGGGCCGGCGTCGCGGACCGGGTGGTCTTCGCCGGGGAGCGGCCGTACCTGCCCGACGGCTCGCCGGGGCCCGGGCTGCCCGCGCTGGCCTCGGCGATGGACGTGCTGGCCGCCCCCTCCCCCGAGGAGGCGTTCGGGCTGGCGGTGGTGGAGGCGCTCGCGGCCGGGCTGCCGGTGCGCTACACCTCCTGCCCGGCCCTGGAGGACCTGCCGCCCGAGGCCGCCCCGGAGGCGGTACGGGTCCCGTGCGATCCCGGCGCGTACGCCCGCGCGCTCGCCGGGGTGCGCGCCGCCGGGCCCGGTCCGCGCGTCCCCGCCGGGGCGGCCCGCCACTACTGCGTCACCCGCAGCGCCGCCCGGCTGCTGAACGTCTACGCGGCGGCGCTCGCCCACCCGGCCCCGACCCCCGGACCCCCGCAGAAAGCCGTCCTGTCATGACCGAGAACCACACCCGGCGCCACCGCGGCTCCCGTCTCGCCCCGCCCCGCGCGCTCCCGCCCTGGTCGCTGGTGGCGGCCGGGGTCCTGGCGGGCGGGCTGCTGGGCGGCGGGTACGGCGTGCTGCGGCCCGCCGAGTACACGGCCACCAGCTATCTGGTCGCCGTGCCCGGCGAGCGCTCCGACGCCACCGGCGCGCTGGGCTTCGCGCAGGCCTACGGCCGTATCGCCACCCAGCCCGCCGTGCTCGCCGACGCCCGGGCGGCCGCCGGGGTGCCGGTGTCCGCGCTGCGCGCCGGGGTGCGCACCGCGACCTCGCCGGACGCGCCGATGGTCGCCGTCTCCGCCACCTCGCCCCGCCCGGCCGAGGCCGCCGCCATGGCCAACGCGGTCGCCGGGGCGCTGACCCGGCGCGCCGACGCCGCCCGGGCCGGCACCCGGGTGACCCTGGTCCCGTTCACCCGCGCGGTACGGCCCACCGAGCCGTCCTCGGCGTCCGCCGGGGTGACCGGGCTGGTCGGGGCGGCCGGGGGCGGGCTGCTCGGCGGGCTGGCGCTGCTGGTCCGGCCGCGCCGAGCGCCCGAGGCGGAGGCCCCGCGCCCGGCCCCGGTGCCCGGACCGGCCGTCGTCGACGGCGCGCGCGGCCGGCGGTGACCGCCACCGTCACGGCGCGCGCCCGGGGCGTCCGCCTCACCGCCGAGCTCGTCACCGACGCGGACGTGTTCGCCGGGCTGGCCCCGGCCTGGGGACGGCTGTTCGAGCGGTGCGCCGCCGCGACCCCGTTCCAGAGCCACGCCTGGCTGCACTCGTGGTGGCTGTCGTACGGCCGCCCCGGACGGCTGCGGCTGCTGCTGGTACGGGCCGGCCGTGACCTGGTGGCCGCCGCGCCGCTGACCCTGGTCCGCCGGCCGCTGCCCGCGCTGCTGCCGCTGGGCACGGGCATCTCCGACTACGCGGACGTGCTGCTGGACGACGCCGACGACGGCCGGGTGGCGGGCGCGCTCACCGCGGCGCTCGCGGACGCGGCCCGCACCGCGCTGGTCGACTTCCGCGAGGTGCGTCCGGGCGGGGCGGTGGAGCGGGTCTACGACCACTGGCGCGGGCCGCGCCGCGCGGTCCCCGACTCGCCGTGCCTGGAGCTGCCCGCGCTGCCCATGGACGGGCTGATCGCCCGTCTGCCGTCGGGCAAGTCCGGCCAGCGGGCCCGGGCCAAGCTGCGCCGGCTGGCCGCGCTGGGCGTGCGGCGGCGGACGGTGGGCCCGCAGGAGGTGGAGACGGCGCTGGTCCGGCTGCTGGAGCTGCACCGGTTGCAGTGGCAGGGCCGGGGCGTCACGAGCGAGCATCTGCGGCCCCGGTTCCGGGCGCATCTGCTGCGCGCGGTGGGCCCGATGGTGCGCTCGGGCAACGCGGTGGTCACCGAGTTCCGGATCGCCGACGAGGTGGTCGCCGTGGACCTGACCCTGCTCTCGGGCGGCATGGCCGGCGGCTACCTCTACGGCGCCCACCCGGGCCTCCGGGAGCGCCGGGCGGACGTGGCGGTGATACTGCTGGACGCCTGTGCCGAGCTGACGGGCGGCGGGCGCGGCACGCTGAGCCTGCTGCGCGGCGACGAGCCGTACAAGCACCACTGGCGGCCCGAACGGGTCGTCAACCAGCGGCTGCTGATGGCCCGCCGGCCCACCGCCCCGCTGCTGACGGCCGCGCTGTGCGGGGCGGGGGCCCGGCAGCGCGGCAGGGAGGTGCGGCACCGGTGGCGGACACGCGGCCAGGACTGAGCCCCCGGCTAGCGGACCCCGGGCCACCTTCCGAAGGGCAGGCACGGCCGGCGGCCGAACCAGTACGCGGTCCAGTCGCCGAGGTCCAGCGGGGTGCAGGCGGGCGGGAGCGGGGCGGGCTGCCCGGTGCCGCCGTACAGGGCGCTCCGGTAGACGTGCGAGGAGCGCGGGTTGGCCGGGCACTGCCACACGCCGTGCGGGCAGTAGTCGGTCAGCGTGTGGTACACCGGCCGGTGTTCGCCGATCCAGGCGAGCATGCTCCGCATGTACTCGGCGTTGTCGCCGTTGCGGAACAGGCCCCATTCCGGGTACGACACGGGCTTGCCGTGGGCCGCGGCGAAGTCCGCGTGCCACTGGAGGCCGTAGGGCTCGCTCACCT
Organism: Streptomyces sp. SudanB182_2057; assembly: GCF_964272715.1. NCBI lineage: Bacteria > Bacillati > Actinomycetota > Actinomycetes > Kitasatosporales > Streptomycetaceae > Streptomyces > Streptomyces sp. SudanB182_2057. The sequence continues at coordinate 5,371,363 of NZ_OZ186798.1, read as the reverse complement.
GCTCGGCGAAGGTCACCCCGGCCGGCTGGTCGTAGGAGTCCATGCCGAGGATGTCGACCGTGTCGTCCCCGGGGTAGCACTCGGTCCAGGGCACGGCGTCCCGGCCGCGGCTCGGCGCGAAGTCGAACCGGAACCGCTGGCCCGGCACCGCGCGCATGGTGGCCACGATCCTGTTCCAGTACGCCTTCCAGGCCGCGGGGTCCGGTGCGCAGCGATGGGTGTAGGTGATGCCGTTCATCTCCCAGCCCAGGACGAGTACCGTGTCCGGCGCCCCCAGCGCCACCAGCCGCTCGGCCAGGGTCCGGAAGTGCCCGTCGAACGCGCCGTCCGCGCCCTGCCGCAGCAGTCCGCGCACCTCCTCGTCGGGGACGCCCTCCTCGTTGCGTTCCTGCATCGGCACGTTGAGGACGAGGGTCCGGTCGGCCCGCTCGCGCCGCCAGCCGGCCCAGGGCTCCAGGAAGCCGGGCGGGCCCTCGATGTCCTCCCACAGGCCGCCGGGCAGATAGGTGTGGGCGACCTTCAGCTCCGCCCCGCCGAGCCAGTGGCTCAGCCCGGTCATCCGCGCGACCCCGTCCGGTCCCGAGTCGAGGAACGCCCCGAAGGCCGCGGCCGTCCGCGCGGACCCGGAAGGCGCCGGGCCGTCCACGGCGGACCCGGGCCGGGCCGCCGCCAGGACCAGGGCGGCGATCGCGGTGAACGAGGCGATGACCGAGGCCGCGCGCACGGCCGGCCCCCCGCGCCGCTGTGAGGCCATCCGCCGTTCCTCTCCGCGTGTCACCACGTGTCCTCCACCCCTGACACTCAGTCATATCTGTACGAAAAACGCCAGTGCGGTCGCCGCGTCCGGTCCCGGATCCCCCCGCACGGGCCAACGCGACCGAAAGCGAGCACATCGCCGATGTACGACCTGCTGGTGGTGGGCGCCGGACCGTACGGCCTGTCCATCGCGGCGCACGCCGCGGCGGCCGGACTGCGCGTCCGCGTCTTCGGGCGGCCCATGGCGTTCTGGCGCGACCACATGCCCCGCGGCATGCTGCTGACGTCACCGCCGTGGGCGTCCGATCTGTCCGACCCGGAAGGCCGCTGGCGGCTCGACGTCTTCCGCGCCTTCCGCGGCCTGACCGCCGGGGACGCCGGGCCGGTCCCGCTGGAGGTGTTCACCGAGTACGGCATGTGGTTCGCCCGCAACGCCGTACCCGGGACCGACGAGCGGACCGTGACCCGGGTGGCGCCGCGCGCCGGCGGCTTCGAGGCCGTCACCGAGGACGGGGAGGCGTTCACCGCCAGGACGGTCGCGCTGGCCGTGGGCCTGCTGCCGTTCGCCGAGCTGCCCGCCGCCCTGCGCGGACTGCCCCCGGCCCTGGTCAGCCACAGCAGCCGGCACGCCCGGCTCGACGGGTTCCGCGACCGGGACGTCACCGTGCTCGGCGGCGGCCAGGGCGCCCTGGAGACGGCCGCGCTCCTCGCCGAACAGGGCACCCGGGTGCGGCTGCTGGTCCGCGCCGACCGGCTGCGCTGGGAGAAGGCGCCGCCGCACCGGGAGCGTCCCCGGTGGCGCTCGGCCCGGCCCCCCGCAGGGCGGCCCCGGCGGGCGGAGCCGGTGGTACGCGGAGCGGCCCGGGCTGTACCGGCGGCTGCCGGAGCGGATCCGGTCCGGGATCGCCGCGCGGGCGCTCGTCCCGGCCGGTTCCTGGTGGGTGCGCGAGCGGGTGGAGCACCGGGTGGAGGTGCTGTATGGGCGGGAGGTGGCGGGCGCCCGGGAGGTGCCGGGCGGACTGCGCCTGGAGACGGCGGTCCGGCGGAACGGGTCCGCGGTGCTGGAGACGGGACACGTCATCGCGGCGACCGGCTTCCGGCCCGCGCTCGGCCGGCTGCGGCCGCTCGCCCCGGAGCTGCGCGCGCTGCTGGCGACGGGGGGCGGCGGGGTGCCGGAGGCGGGGCCGGAGTTCGAGTCGTCGTACCCGGGCCTGTTCCTGGCCGGTCCGGTCACGGCCGCGTGCTTCGGCCCGGCGGCGCGGTTCCTGCACGGCGCGCCCTTCACGGCGGCCACGCTGGTACGCGGCGTACGACGGCGCCTGCGCACGGGCCCGGCGGGCTGGCCCCGCTGAGGGAGCCTCGTACCGGAGATCCTGCGCCACGAGAGCCTCGCGGCACGGGAGCACGGTGGGCGGCGCGGTGGGCGGCGCGGGGTGCCGGGCGCTCGGTCCGGCACCCGGTGCGCCAGGTCCTGTCGTCGAACTCCCGCCGTCCGCCCGGAGGGCGGGCCTGGCGGCGTCAGGTGCGTGCTCTGGGGGTCCCCCCGGCCGGAGGCTGGGGGAGTGCCGGGCCCTGACCCTCGTACTGGGCGTACTTGGGTCTGGGCCCGGTGCGGCGAGTGGGGCCACCCCCTGCTCGAAGAGCTCGGGGGAGCGTGCATGGCGTCGCGAGGCAGGCGGGAGTTCGACGACAGGGCCTAGCGACGGCAGGCGGACCGGCCGCGGCGGTACAGGATGGTCCCGGCTCCGATCAGCACGGCACCGGTGCCCGCGGCCGCCGTCATGGTCCGGGTGTTCCCGCCGGTCTGCGCGAGCACGGGCGGCTGCCCGGGCCGCTCCGGGACCACGGGAGGTGTGGTGCGGCCGGGTTCCGGGGGCGTGCCCTGATCGTCGCGCGGCGGGGTGGTCTCCTCGCCGCCGTAGGGGGGCGGGGTCGTCTCGTCACCACCGTAGGGAGGCGACGTGGTCTCGTCACCACCGTAGGGAGGCGAGGTCGTCTCCTCACCGCCGTAAGGAGGCGAGGTCGTCTCCTCACCGCCGTACGGAGGGGAGGTTGTCTCTCCGCCGCCGTACGGAGGTGGCGTCGTCTCGTCCCCGCCGTGCGGGGACGGAGCCGGCTTGTCGTTGCCGTACGGCGGTGTGGTGTGGGTGTCTTCGGGGGTCGGACGAGGACTGTGGCCGGAGTCGTCGGAGTCGCCGTACCCGTCGGGGTGCCGGGGGCTCTCCTGTGGCCGCGGGGTGTGTCCCACGTTGGCGCAGGAGTTGGCGAACGCCGGGTTCAACGCGGCTGCCGCGTCGACGGAGTTGCCGCAGATGTTGACCGGGACGTTCACCGGGACCTGGACGTTGTTCCCGGACAGCACGCCGGGAGAGCCCTGCGTGGTGCCGTGCGCGTGGCTGTCGGCGAGCGCTGTGCCGCCGTACCAGGACAGCACGCCCGTCGCGGCGGCGGCCACGGCCATGCCCTTGCTGAGTGTCTGTCGCAATCTCGTGGTCTTCCTGCTCGGAGAAGTGGGAAAGGCCGGCCCCGGAGCGGCGAGTCGTCGGTCCGGGGCCGGCCAGTACACAGCCGGGGAAGCTGGTGAATCGCGCGGGCGAACGTCAGCCGTTGACGCAGGTGTTGCCGAACGCCGGGTTCAGCAGCGCGATGATGTTGATGGTGTTGCCGCAGAGGTTGATCGGCACGTGCACCGGGACCTGGATGACGTTGCCGGAGATGACACCCGGGCTGCCCACGGCGGCGCCGGAGGCCCCGGCGTCCGCGAAAGCGGGCCCGGCCATACCCAGGGCCAGCACTGCGCCCGTGACGGCGACGACGGTCTTCTTCATGAATGTTCCCTTCTCTGGGGTCAGGACGAGGAATTGACGCAAGAGGAGGCAGCGGAACACGAAGAGCGCGATAATCACTCGATCGCACCGCTTCCTCGTGCGTTCTTTCCTCGGGTGAGATAGGCGGAAAAAGGCCCGGGCGGCCCGCAGACGACGCCGCGGACAACCCGGGCCCTGCCGGTCCGGCTCAGCCTTCGCCGTTGGCCGAGAGGACCGCCAGGTCCTCCAGGATGTGCGAGAGCGCACCGTCGCGCTTGATGTTCGACGACTGGTCGCTGCACTGCTGGTCCAGATCGTCCGACAGGATCGGAACATCGTTGATCGGAACGATGTTGAGGATCGGGATCTGGATGTCCTCCAGGGCGAGGCACGGCTTGTTCAGCGAGCCCTGGACCAGCGACAGCTGCGGGCTCAGATCGCCCTCGGTGGCCGAGTTACCCCAGTCCGCACGGGCGCCGTTGCCATTCGCGACGGTCGGGCCGTCGTCGTTGCCGATGGCAAGCGCCTGCGGCGCGGCCGCCACCGCCATTCCCACGACCGAAGCGGCGGTCGCGGCGGCGACCATTGCCTTCTTGAGCACTTCGCGTTCCTTTCCTCGTAGCGACGCATGCCCTACGGCCTCATCAACCCGGCACGACGGGAATGGTTCCGCCTATTCACTCGGTTGGCTCCCCGCCGTTCGGGAGGTGACGGCAGCCGTCCATCGGAAAAACGCACCAGCAGCCCGGGTTATCGGCCGACGGGGTGAACGGCAGAAACCATGCGGCGGCGAGGGAGTTGACCAATGCGCTCCGGTGGACGGGGTTTTCTCAGAAAGGACTGGCCAGTGATCAAGAAGATTGTTGCCACCGCGGCCGTCGCCGCCTCGGCCGTGGGCGCCTCGGCCGCCGTGGCACCGCAGGCGCTGGCGATCGGCAACGACAGCGGCCCGAGCGCCGCCAACGGCAACGGCGCCTGGCAGAGCTACGGCAACTCGGCCACGTACGGGAACATGAGCCCGCAGATCGCCCTGATCCAGGGCTCCTTCAACAAGCCCTGCATCGGTCTGAACGACATCAGCGTCCCGGTTCTCAACATCGTGCCGATCAACGACCTGCCGATCCTCTCGGACGACATGACGCAGCAGTGCACCGAGAACTCCTCGAACGTCAAGCGCGACGGCGCGCTGGCGCACCTGCTGGAGGACGTGTCGATCCTGTCCCTGAACGGCGAGTCCGGCAGCTGATCCGGCGCAACGGCCAGGAGCGGGCCACCGAGGGTTCCCGGTGGCCCGCTCCGGCGTGTCGGGGGCGTCGGCTAGGAGACGACGTCCTTGCGGGAGAAGTTGCGGAAGGCCAGGGCGAACAGCACCAGGGCGTACGTCACGGACAGCGCGGCGCCCTGGATCATGCCGGACCACTCGGGGGTCGGCTGGACGGCGTCCGCCCAGGCGAACTGCCAGTGCGCGGGCAGGAAGTCGCGCCAGTGGCCGAGGGCGGTGACGGCGTCCAGGACGTTGCCGACGATGGTCAGGCCGACCGCGCCGCCGACCGCGCCCAGCGGGGCGTCCGTCATCGTGGACAGCCAGAACGCCAGCCCGGCGGTGACCAGCTGGGACACGAAGAGGTACGCGACGGCCACCAGGAGCCGCTGGACCGCCGTGCCGGTGTCCAGGGCGCCGCCGGTGGGGATCCGGAGCGGGCCCCAGCCGTAGGCGGCCGTGCCGGCGGCGAGCGCCACGAGCGGCAGCAGCACCATCGCGGCGAGGGACAGCCCGAGCGCCACGACGAGCTTGGACCACAGCAGCCGGGCGCGGGGCACGGGCGCGGCGAGCAGATAGCGCAGCGAGGACCAGCTCGCCTCGGAGGCGACCGTGTCCCCGCAGAACAGGGCGACCGGGATGACCAGCAGGAAGCCGGCCGACACGAAGAGGCTGACGGCGGCGAAGTTGGCGCCGGAGGCGGTGGCCGTGTCCATCAGCGTGATCCGGTCGCCGCGGCCGCCCGGGTCGCCGCCGACCGCGAAGGCGATCAGCAGCACGAACGGCAGCACGGCCAGGAGCGCGCCCATGACCAGGGTGCGGCGCCGCCCCAGCTGGCGGACCAGCTCGACCCGCAGCGGCAGGGTGCGCCCCGCCTGATAGCCGGAGGCGACCTCGGTGAGGGTGCTCATGCGGAACCTCCGATCAGGGTGAGGAAGGCGTCTTCGAGGCGGCGGTGCGGGCCGATGGAGGCGACCGGCAGCTCCAGCCGCACCAGTTCGGCGACCAGCCGTTCGGCGGTGCCGCCGGGGGCGAGCCGGACCAGCAGCCCGTCGTCGGTGCGCACGGCGGAGGCGACGCCGGGCAGCGCGGCCACCTTCTCCGCCATCGGCTCCTCCACGGGCCGGGCGGTGCCGACCAGCAGGGTGTCGCCGGAGCCGACGATGTCCCGGACCTCGCCGGCCCGCACCAGCCGGCCGCGGTCCATCACGACCAGGTGGGTGCAGGTCTGCTCGACCTCGGCGAGCAGATGGCTGGAGACGATCACCGTGCGGCCGCCGGCCGCGTAGCGGATCATCACCTCGCGCATCTCGCGGATCTGGGGCGGGTCCAGGCCGTTGGTGGGCTCGTCCAGGATGAGCAGGTCGGGCAGGCCGAGCATGGCCTGGGCGATGGCCAGGCGCTGGCGCATGCCCTGGGAGTAGGTGCGCACCGCGCGGGCCAGGGCGTCGCCGAGCCCCGCGATCTCCAGGGCCTCGTCCAGGTGGGCGTCCTCGGGTGGGCGGCCGGTGGCCCGCCAGTACAGCTCCAGGTTCTCCCGGCCGGACAGGTGGGGCAGGAAACCGGCGCCCTCCACGAAGGCGCCGACCCGGGAGAGCACCGACGCGCCGGGCCGGACGGCGTGCCCGAAGACGCGGATCTCGCCGTCGTCGGGGCGGATGAGGCCCATGAGCATGCGCAGGGTGGTGGTCTTGCCCGCGCCGTTGGGCCCGAGCAGTCCGAGGACCTGGCCCTTGTCCACCCGGAAGGACAGGTCCCGGACGGCGTACCGGTCGGTGGACTTGGCGTAGCGCTTGCTCAGGCCCTCGATGACGAGGGGGACCTCGGCCAGGTCCGGGTCGGGGGCGGGGGCGGCCGTGCGGCGGCGGGCGGTGAGCAGCAGGGCGAGGGCGGCCGCGGCGCCGGCCGCGGGCAGCCACCACACCCAGGCGGGCAGGGGCGCGGCGGCAGTGGTGACCTGGGGGGCCGTCGGCACGCTCAGGTCCGACTTCAGGGAGACGGTGTAGGTGGCCGGGGCGGCCGGTGAGGCGTAGCCGAGGTCGGTGGAGGCGAGGACCAGGCGGAGCCGGTGGCCCTTGCGCACCTCGTGGTCGATCGCCGGGAGGGTGACGGTGACGTCCTTGCCCGCCTTCGCGCCGGTCACCCGGAACGGGGTGACGAGCTGGGCGGGGAGTACGGGGCTGCCGCCGTCGGGGCCGACGTCGTAGACCTTGCCGAAGAGGACGGCGTCGTCGCGGGTGGAGGTGATGTGCACGGTGGCCGTCGGGGTGCCGGTGATCCGCAGGTCGCGGGTGAGCGGTGCCGAGTCGAAGCGCGCGTACTGGCCGGGGAAGTCCACGGAGAGGCCGACGCCGAGCGCGGACAGCCGGGCCAGGCCGCCGGACGCGCCGAGGCCGGGCAGCGCGGAGACGCCGGGCGGGGTGGCGCCGGCCGGGTTGGCGACGTGCTGGGCGGGGCCGGTGAGGGCGATGGCGCGCGGGTGGCCGCGCAGGCCGGGGTAGCCGTCGGCGCTCGCGCCGCGCAGCCGGGCCGTGCCGTCGGTGGAGTCGACGCCTCCGGTGCGGGTGATGCGGAAGGCCGGGCCGGTGTCGGCGTCCTGGTCGCCCTTCAGGTACCGGTCGAACCAGGCACGCGTGCGTGCCTCGGTCCGGGTGGTCTCCATGTCGCCGCCGTCGTGTCCGCCGGCGATCCAGTCGACGGCGACGGGGGCGCCGTTCGCGCGGATGGCCCGGGCGGCGGCGTCGGCCTGGTCGAGGGGGAACAGGGAGTCCGTCTGCCCCTGTATCAGCAGGGTGGGCACCTTGATCCGGTCGCCGACGGCGGACGGCGAGCGCCGCGTCAGCAGCGCGCGGGCGGCCGGGTCGGGGGTGCCGGAGGCGGCGACCCGCTCGTACATCCGGCACAGTTCGGGCTGGAACCTGGCGCAGCCGCCGCCGGTGTTGACGAACACGCCGGCCCACAGCTTCTTGAACACGCCGTGCGGGAGCAGGGCGTCGGCGAGGTTCCAGTAGGTGATGGCCGGGGCGATGGCGTCGATCCGGCGGTCGTGTCCGGCGGCGAGCAGGGCGATCGCGCCGCCGTAGGAGCCGCCGGCCACGCCCACGCGCGGGTCGCCGGCCCGGTCGAGCCGTACCTCGGGCCGCTCGGCCAGCCAGTCCAGGAGCCGGGAGACGTCGGCGACCTCGGCGTCGGGGTCGTTCAGCCCGATCTTGCCGGTGGAGCGGCCGAAGCCGCGCGCGGACCAGGTGAGGACCGCGTACCCGGAGCGGGCCAGCTCCTCGGCCTGCCGGCGCATGTCGTCCTTGCTGCCGCCGAAGCCGTGCGCGAGCAGCAGGGCGGGGTGGCGGCCGGAGCCGGCCGGGGTGACGTAGGAGGTGTCCAGGCGTGCCCCGTCGACCGTGAGGACGTGGTCGCTGCGGCGCACGGCACGGGGGTCGTCGGAGGCGACGGCCGCCGTCCACGTCCCGGCACCGGCGAGCACCAGGGCGGCGGCGACGGCGGCGAGGAGCCGACGGGCCCGCCGCCGGGGCGTCCGGGGCGCGCGAGGTCGAAGATCCATGGGTCAACGGTACGGGGCCGCACCGGCGAGCGCTGCTGCCGTGGGGCGGAGGGGCGGGCCCTCCCCGGGGCGTACGGGGGCGGGGCCGTGTACCGCGCCCGTGGTACACGGGCGCGGTGGGCGGTGGCGGGCCGCTCGGGCGTTCAGGCCCGCGCCTCGCCGGCGACCGGGGCGGGTTCCGCCGGGCCGGCCTGGGCCGGGATGGTCGCCAGGGTGTCCGCCGGGTCGGTGATCCGGGCGTCCTCGGGGAGGGTCACCAGCCAGCGGGTGTCGCGGCGGGGCCGCAGGTACAGGGCCCAGTACAGGGTGGCGACGGCGGTGATGCCGCCGGTCCACAGCAGGTAGCTCGCCTCCTGCTGGGTCAGGATGTAGGCCAGGACGGCGATGAGCAGGACCGGCACCGCGGGCCACAGCGGCATCCGCCAGGCGGGCGTGTGCTTGTGCGAGCCGCGGCGGGCGAGCAGCGCGGCGACCGCGACCAGCAGGTACATGCCGGTGACCGAGACGCCGGTGACGCCGTAGAGGGTGTCGAGGTTGACGAAGCAGAGCACCGCGCCGGGGACGCCGACCGCGAGGGTGGCCACCCACGGGGAGCCGAACCGGCCGAGCCGGGAGAAGACCGCGTTGACCGGGCCGGGCCAGGCCTTGTCGCGGGCGGAGGCGAACAGCACGCGGGAGTTCTGGATGACCATGACGATGCCCGCGTTGATGATGGCGAGGGCCACGCAGAGGCTGACGAAGGTGCCGACCGCGGAGTTGGACCAGGCGGTGACCATGGAGCCGATGTCGCCGCCGGTCAGCTCGGAGAGGTCGGAGGCGCCGAGGGTGATGGCGGCGACCGGCACCAGGATGACCACGGTGGAGATGGCGAGGGTGGCGAGGACCGTGCGGGCGACGTTGCGGCGCGGGTTCTCCAGTTCCTCGGAGAGGTAGACGGCGGTGGAGAAACCCTGGGTGATGAACAGGGCGATGGCGAGGCCGGAGATCACCAGCATGGCCGTCACGGTGTCCGCGTGGCCGTTCTCGCCGGCCACCCGCATGGAGACCAGGCTGTCCATCCCGCGCTGGCTGTGCGAGAAGCCGAGCACGGCGACGACTCCGGCGGCGATGACCTCCAGGACCAGGAAGACGCCGGTGATCCAGGCGTTGGCACGCAGGTCGAGCAGGCCGGCCAGGGTGGCGAGCAGCATCACGCCGGCGCCGGTCATGGACGGGTCGAGGTGGACGATCGGGGCGAGGTAGTCCGCCGTGCCCATCGCGATCACCGGCGGCACGATCATGACGACCAGCAGGGAGAGCACGAAGACGAGCCAGCCCGCGAGCCGCCCGGCCATCGTGGACACCATGGCGTACTCGCCGCCCGCGCTCGGGATGAGCGTGCCCAGCTCCGAGTAGCAGAACGCCACGGCGATGCAGAGCAGGGAACCGATGGCGATGGTCAGGGCGGTGGCGGTGCCGAGGGAGCCGAACAGGTCGGGGACCACGACGAAGAGCGTGGAGGCGGGTGTGACGCAGGACAGCGTCAGCAGGGTGCCGCCCACGACACCGATGGAGCGCTTCAGCCCGGGGGCGGGGGCTGTGCCGGCGTCGGCCACGGTCTTCTGGTGGGTGTCGGTCATGGGCGGTTCCGATCGACTGGTGCGAGTGAGGGTGGGCTCGGGAGCGCTATCGCCTCCGGCGGATCGTCGAATGTTCGGTCTCGTCCACTCCCGGCGCTGCATAGAACCCTGACGAAAACCCCCACGTCAATGGCCGTTTACCTGCGGAATCCGTAGCTCCGGTTTCCCGTGGGCGGCATCGCTTTCCCAGGCCGTTACGCCCTATAGGTGCATCCATCAAGCCGGGACCGGTTGTGACCTTGCTTTCAAAGGCGCTGTCGCGGCAACCCCTTCGTCACCCGTTTCGTCCGCACTGCACGGGAACCGCAGCGGACGTGGCAAAAAAATGTCGGGCGTCCGCTATCCGGACGGCCCGGCCGGGGGGTGCGCGGACACACCGGTGCCCCGCCCGCCGCCGCGCGGAGGACGGGGCACCGGCCCGGCTCAGTGGTTGCGCGGGAAGCCCAGGTCCACGCCCGCCGGGGCGTCGGCCGGGTCGGGCCAGCGCGTGGTGACGACCTTGCCGCGGGTGTAGAAGTGCGTGCCGTCGTTGCCGTAGATGTGGTGGTCGCCGAAGAGCGAGTCCTTCCAGCCGCCGAAGGAGTGGTAGCCCACCGGGACCGGGATCGGCACGTTCACGCCGACCATGCCCGCCTCGACCTCCAGCTGGAAGCGCCGGGCCGCGCCGCCGTCCCGGGTGAAGATCGCGGTGCCGTTGCCGAACGGCGAGGCGTTGATGAGCGCCACGCCCTCCTCGTAGGTCTCGGCGCGCAGCACGCACAGCACCGGGCCGAAGATCTCGTCCTGGTACGCCTTGGCGGTGGTCGGCACCCGGTCCAGCAGCGAGATGCCGATCCAGTGGCCGTCCTCGAAGCCGTCCACCGTGTGCCCGGTGCCGTCGAGCACGACCTCGCAGCCCTCGGCGGCGGCGCCCTCGACGTAGGAGGCCACCTTGTCCCGGTGCGCCCTGGTGATCAGCGGGCCCATCTCGGACGCCGGGTCGTTGCCGGGGCCGATCTTGATCTTCTCGGCGCGCTCGCGGATCTTCTCCACCAGCGTGTCGCCGATGGCGCCGACCGCCACGACCGCCGAGATGGCCATGCAGCGCTCGCCGGCCGAGCCGTAGGCCGCGCTCACCGCCGCGTCGGCCGCCGCGTCCAGGTCGGCGTCCGGCAGCACCAGCATGTGGTTCTTGGCGCCGCCGAGGGCCTGCACCCGCTTGCCGTTCGCGGAGGCGGTGGCGTGGATGTGCCGGGCGATCGGGGTGGAGCCGACGAAGGAGACGGCCTTGACGTCCGGGTGCTCCAGGAGGCGGTCGACGGCCACCTTGTCGCCGTGGACGACGTTGAAGACACCGTCGGGCAGACCGGCCTCGGACAGCAGCTCGGCGATCCGCACGGCCGCGGACGGGTCCTTCTCGCTGGGCTTGAGCACGAAGGTGTTGCCGCAGGCGATGGCGATCGGGAACATCCACATCGGGACCATCGCCGGGAAGTTGAACGGCGTGATGCCCGCGACGACGCCGAGCGGCTGGCGGATCGCGGCCACGTCGACCCGGCTGGCGACCTGCGTGGACAGCTCGCCCTTGAGCTGGACGTTGATCCCGCAGGCCAGGTCCACGATCTCCAGGCCGCGCGCGACCTCGCCGAGCGCGTCGGAGTGCACCTTGCCGTGCTCGGCGGTGATCAGGTCGGCGATCTCGTCGCGGTGGGCGTCCAGCAGCGCCCGGAACCGGAACAGGATGGAGGTGCGCTGGGCCAGCGAGGACTGGCCCCAGGAGGCGAAGGCGTCCTTGGCCGACGCGACCGCCGCGTCCACCTCCTCGGCCGACGCGAACGCGACCTTCGTCGTCACCGCGCCGGTCGCCGGGTCGGTGACCGGCCCGTAGGCACCCGACGCGCCTTCGACGGTCTTGCCGCCGATCCAGTGGTTGACGATCTTCGTCATGTCCGGGGACTCCTTCTCACAGATGGCGGCGTCGGGTGGAGACGTGCCGTTCGTACAGCTCGCGGGCCTTGACCGCGGACGGGCGGGTCGCGGTCGCGGCCACGGGAACATCCCACCAGGCCTGGGCGGGCGGCGCGCCCGACACAGTGTCGGACGTTTCGGTCTCCACGTAGACACATGTGGGGACGTCGGCGGCGCGTGCCTCGCCGAGCGCCGCCCGCAGCTCCCCCACGGTCCCCGCGCGCAGCACCCGCATGCCCAGGCTGGCCGCGTTGGCCGCGAGGTCCACGGGCAGCGGGGCGCCGGTGTGGGTGCCGTCCCCGGCCGGGTAGCGGTAGGCGGTGCCGAACCGCTCGGCGCCCACCGCCTCGGACAGCCCGCCGATGGAGGCGTAGCCGTGGTTCTGCAGCAGGACGAGCTTGATCGCCACGCCTTCCTGCACGGCCGTCACGATCTCCGTCGGCAGCATCAGGTACGTGCCGTCGCCGACCAGCGCCCACACGTTCCGCTCCGGCGCGGCGAGCTTCACCCCGAGCGCGGCCGGGATCTCGTAGCCCATGCAGGAGTAGCCGTACTCCAGGTGGTACTGGTCCGCCGACCGTGCCCGCCACAGTTTGTGCAGGTCGCCGGGGAGCGAGCCGGCCGCGTTGACGAGGATGTCCGACTCGTCCACCAGCGCGTCCAGCGCCCCGAGGACCTGCGGCTGGGTCGGGCGGGCGGCGGGGTCGGGAGCGGCGAAGCAGGCGTCTACGGTCCGCTCCCAGCGCTCCTTGGCCGCGGTGTACTCGGCGACGTACTCCCCGGGCACCCGGTGGCCGTGCATCCCGAGCGCCTCGGTCAGTTCGCCCAGGGCGCTGCGGGCGTCCGCGACCAGCGGGAGCCCGGCGAGCTTGTGGCCGTCGAAGGGGGCGATGTTGAGGTTGAGGAAGCGGACGGCGGGGTTCTCGAAGAGGGTGCCGGAGGCGGTGGTGAAGTCGGTGTAACGGGTGCCGACGCCGATCACCAGGTCCGCGGCGCGGGCCAGGTCGTCGGCGGTCGCGGTACCGGTGTGCCCGATCCCGCCGACGTCCTGCGGGTGGTCGTACCGCAGCGATCCCTTGCCGGCCTGGGTGGAGGCGACCGGGATGCCGGTGGCCCCGGCGAACTCGGCGAGGGCGGTCTCGGCGCGGCTGTGGTGGACCCCGCCGCCGGCGATGACCAGCGGCCGGCGTGCCGCGCGGACCGCCCGGACCGCCTCGGTCAGCTCGGCCGCGTCCGCGCCGGGCCGCCGTACGGTCCACACCCGCTCGGCGAAGAACCGCTCCGGCCAGTCGTAGCCCTCCGCCTGCACGTCCTGGGGCAGGGCGAGGGTGACCGCGCCGGTGTCCACCGGGTCGGTGAGCACCCGCATGGCCTGGAGGGCGGCCGGGATCAGGGCCTCCGGGCGGGTGATCCGGTCGAAGTACCTCGACACCGGGCGCAGGGTGTCGTTGACGGACACATCGCCCGCGTAGGGCACCTCCAGCTGTTGCAGGACCGGGTCGGCGGGGCGGGCGGCGAAGACGTCGCCGGGCAGCAGCAGCACCGGCAGGTGGTTGACGGTGGCGAGGGCGGCGCCGGTGACGAGGTTGGTCGCGCCGGGGCCGATGGAGGTGGTCACCGCGTGGGCGGACAGCCGGCCCGACTGGCGGGCGTAGCCGACGGCCGCGTGCACCACCGCCTGCTCGTTACGGCCCTGGTGGTACGGCATGAGGTCCGCGTACTCGACCAGCGCCTGGCCGATCCCGGCGACGTTGCCGTGCCCGAAGATGCCCCACATGGCGCCGATCAGCCGCCGCCGGGTCCCGTCCCGTTCGGTGTACTGGGCGGCCAGGAAGCGGACCAGTGCCTGGGCGACGGTGAGCCGGATCGTCGTCATCGGTACCCCCCGGTGGTGTGGTCGGGATGGAAGCGGATGAGCCACTCCCGGCTGTCCCCTGGGCCCGCCATGACGTTCAGGTAGTACATGTCGTGCCCGGGCTGGGCGATGGACGGGCCGTGCCAGCCGTCGGGGACCAGGACGGCGTCGCCGGAGCGGACCTCGGCCAGCACGTCCGCACCGCCCTCGCGGGAGGGGGACACCCGCTGGTAACCGAGCCCGTTCGGGCCGTCGATCTCGAAGTAGTAGATCTCCTCCAGCTCCGACTCCTCGCCCGGCCGGTGCTCGTCGTGCTTGTGCGGCGGGTACGAGGACCAGTTGCCGCCGGGGGTGACCACCTCCACGGCGATCAGCCGGTCGCACGCGAAGGCGTCGGCGGCGGCGAAGTTGCGCACCCGGCGGGCGCAGGAGCCGCTGCCGCGCTCCTCGACGGGGACCTCCGGCGCGGGGCCGTAGCGGGCGGGGAGTCGTCGCTCGCACTTCGCTCCTGCCAGGGCGAAGCGGCCTCCCGCGCCGGAGGCGATCTGGACCCGGGCGTCCCGGGGGGCGTACGCGAAGTCGGTGACGTCCGCGAACACGCTGTCCCGGCCCAGGAGTTGGTACTCGTCCTGCTCCGTTTGTACGGTACATCCGCCTTCCAGCGGAAGCACGATCCATTCGCTGTCGCCGGTGTGAAGGCATGGCTGCCGCCGGGCGCCAGCTCCAGGACCCGCAGGCTGCTGTGCGTCCAGCCGGCCGTCGCGGGGCCGATGTCGACGGCGTACCGGGCGTTCGCGGTCGCGCCCCTGGGCAGATGCAACTCGGTGCCTCTCATGCGCCCCTCACAGCAGTCCTACGGCGGTGTCCACGGCGGCGGCCACGTCGCCGTCCGCCGGGTACAGCAGCGAGCGGCCCGCCACCAGGCCGCGCACGGTGGGCAGGCGCAGGGCGGCACGCCACTTGCCGTAGGCGGCGGCCCGGTCCGCCGGGGAGTCGCCGATGTCGCCGCCGAGCAGGACGGCGGGCAGCGTGGAGGTCCGCATCACCCGGGCCATGTCGTCGGGGTCCTCGGTGACAGGCACCTTCAGCCAGGTGTAGGCGGAGGAGCCGCCGAGGCCGGAGGCGATGGCGATGGCCCGGGTGACCGCTTCGGCGGAGAGGTCGTTCAGCAGCTCGCCGCCGGGGCCGCGGCGGCTGATGAACGGCTCCACGAACACCGGCAGCCGGCGGGCCGCCATGGCGTCGATGACGCGGGCGGCGGACTCCAGGGTGGCCAGGGAGCCCGGGTCGGCGTAGTCGACGCGCAGCAGCAGCTTGCCCGCGTCGAAGCCGAGCCGCTCGATGTCCTCGGGGCGGTAACCGGTGAACCGGTCGTCCAGCTCGAAGCTGGACCCGTGCAGCCCGCCGCGGTTCATGGAGCCCAGGACGACCTTGTGCTCCAGGGCGCCGAGCAGCAGCAGGTCGTCCAGGATGTCGGCGGTGGCCAGCACCCCGTCGACACCGGGCCGGGACAGCGCGAGGCACAGGCGGCTCAGCAGGTCGGCCCGGTCGGCCATGGCGAGCCGCCGGTCACCGACGTCGAGGGAACCGCGGGCCGGGTGGTCGGCGGCGACGATCACCAGCCGCCCGCCGTCGTCCAGCAGGGGGCGGCGGGCCCGGCGCGCGGCGGCCTCGGCGATGGCCTCGGGGCGCCGGGTGCGCACGCGGACCAGCTCGGCGACGTCGACCTGCGGGCGCGGGGGGCCCGCGGCGCCTTCCGGGGGCGCGGTCGAGCCGGGGACGGCCTCACCGGGGGCGGCTTCGGGGCGGGCGGCCGGACCCGGAGCGGTCCCGCCGGGCGTCGTGGCCGGTGGCCCCGCACCGGCGCCGCCCCCGGTGTGGGTGCCGGTGACCCGGCCGGCCCTCACCGCACCGCTCCGGCGTCGAGCGCGGCGGCCACCTCGGCCGGGGTCGGCATCGCGGAGGAGCACTCCAGGCGGGAGGCGACGATGGCACCGGCCGCGTTGGCGTGCCGCATCACTGTCTCCAGGTCGTGCCCGGCCAGCAGGCCGTGGCAGAGCGAGCCGCCGAAGGCGTCGCCGGCGCCGAGCCCGTTCAGGACGGTGACGGGCAGCGGCGGGACCTCGGCACTCTCGCCCGCGCGGCTGACGGCGAGGACGCCCTTGGGCCCCTGTTTGACGACGGCCAGTTCGGCCCCGGCGTCCAGCAGGGCGCGGGCGGCGGCGTACGGCTCGCGCGTCCCGGTGGCGATCTCCACCTCGTCCAGGTTGCCGACGGCGACGGTGGCGTGGCGCAGGGCCTCGGCGTAGAAGGGGCGGGCGGTGCCCGGGTCCGCCCAGAACATGGGGCGCCAGTCCAGGTCGAAGACGGTGATGCCGGCCCTGGCCCGGTGGGCGAGCGCCCCGAGGGTCGCGGTACGGCTCGGCTCCTCGCTCAGTCCGGTGCCGGTGACCCAGAAGATCCGGGCCGCCACGATGGCGTCCAGGTCCAGTTCGCGGGGGTGGATCTCCAGGTCGGGGGCCTTGGGCCGGCGGTAGAAGTACAGCGGGAAGTCGTCCGGCGGGAAGATCTCGCAGAAGGTGACGGGGGTGGGCAGGCCGGGGACGGGGGTGACCCAGCGGTCGTCTACGCCGAAGCCGCGCAGGGCCTCGTGCAGGTAGGTGCCGAACGGGTCGTCGCCGGTGCGGGTGATGACGGCGGTGCGGCGGCCGAGCCGGGCCGCGGCGACCGCGACGTTGGCCGCGGAGCCGCCGAGGAACTTGCCGAAGGACGTGACCTGGGCGAGCGGGACACCGGTCTGGAGCGGGTAGAGGTCCACCCCGATCCGCCCCATGGTGATCAGGTCGTAGGCCATCGGTTTCCCTTCGTCAGGGCTCTCCCGGCTTTCTAACCCGCGCACGGAACCGTGTCAACGTTTTGTCCGGACATACGGACCTCACCGCTCCGGTACGCGGAGTCGCACGCCTTCCCGTGGATGCCCTTTGTGGCGGGTTCGTCACAAACACCTCTCTCCTGTCACAGATGTCACGCCTGTATGGGTTGTCGGTCACAACCCGTCGACAGCCGCTCCCGGTCGTCACTCACCGTCGCCGTCATGCCCAGGCTGGGTGACCGACTCAGCGCCCGGTCCCCCGGGCGGCCGTACCGGTCGCCGCCGTGGCGCGCACAGGGAGGTGCGGCTCATGACCGACCGGAGACTCTGGTCGTACAAGGAGATCGCGGCGCACATCCGGGTGCGGCCGGACACCGTGCGGTCCTACCGCAAGCACGGACACCTGCCCCCGCCCGACCACGTCGAGGGCGGCAGGCCGTACTGGTACGCCGACACCGTGCGCGCCTGGGTCGCCGCGCGTCCCGGCAACCGCCGGCGCGGAGCGGGCTGACCGCCCGGACGCGACGCGTCAGCTCCAGGGCTCGATGACCGTGACGCCCGCCTCCGTCGCCGTACCCATCGCCGCGAGGGCCGCCGGGGCCGCGTCGAGCGGGATGACGCGGGTCACCAGGAGGTCGGGGCGCAGCACTCCGGAGCGGACCAGGCGGAGCATGCCGGGGTAGGCGTGGGCGGCCATGCCGTGGCTGCCGAGCAGCTCGAGCTCCAGGGCGATCGCGCGGGCCAGCGGGACCGGGGTGGTGCCGTCGGCCGAGGGCAGCAGGCCGACCTGGACGTGCCGGCCGCGAGGGCGCAGCCCGTTCACGGAGGCCGCGCAGGTGGCGGGCGACCCGAGGGCGTCGAGCGAGAGGTGGGCGCCGCCGCCGGTCAGCTCCCGGACGGCGGCGGCCGGGTCGGGCACGCCGGTCGCGTCCAGACACTCGGCGGCGCCGAAGCGGCGGGCCAGTTCCAGGGCCCGGGGCGAGATGTCGACCGCCACCACCCGGGCGCCCGAGGCCGCCGCGATCATCACCGCCGACAGGCCGACCCCGCCGCAGCCGTGCACCGCGACCCACTCCCCGGCCGCCACCCGGCCCTGCTGGACCACGGCCCGGAAGGCGGTGGCGAAGCGGCAGCCGAGGGCGGCGGCGGTGGTGTACGCCAGGTCGTCCGGGAGGGCGACGAGGTTGACGTCGGCGTGGTCGAGGGCGACGTACTCGGCGTAGGAGCCCCAGTGGCTGAAGCCGGGCTGGGTCTGCCGTTCGCACACCTGCTGGTCGCCCGCCGCGCACGGCTCGCAGGTGCCGCAGGCGCAGACGAACGGCACAGTGACCCGGTCGCCGGGCCGCCACCGGGTCACCCGGGCGCCCACCGCCTCGACCACTCCGGCGAGTTCGTGCCCCGGCACGTGCGGCAGCGTGATGTCCGGGTCGTGCCCCGCCCAGCCGTGCCAGTCGCTGCGGCACAGGCCGGTCGCCGCCACCCGGACGACCACGCCGTGTGCCGCCGGCTCCGGGTCGGGCACCTCCCGGATCCCGGCCGGCTTTCCGTACTCCTCGAAGACGACGGCTCGCACATCCGCTCCTTTCGGGAACCCGAAGGAAGGCTAGACGCTCCGGGGAGTCGCTTGGCTTCATACCCCCTAGGGGTATACAGTACGGATATCGGGGTTCCTCCGGGGACCCCATGGCCCACACGCGCCTCGACGAGGAGTAACGACATGACCACCGTCACCACCGTCTACAAGGTCACCGGCATGAGCTGTGGCCACTGCGAGGGCTCCGTCTCCGAGGAGATCTCCCGCATCCCGGGCGTCAGCTCGGTGAAGGCCGTCGCGTCGAGCGGCGAGGTGACCGTCGTGTCCGCGGCCCCGCTCGACGAGGAGGCCGTGCGCGCCGCCGTCGACGAGGCCGGCTACGAGCTGGCCGGCCAGGCCTGAGCACCACCCCCCGATCCCCGACCGGGCCGTGCCGACCAGCTGATACTGGATCCGTACGGCCCGGTCCGATGTCTGGAGTCCGGACATGACCAGCACCACCGCCAAGCCGCCGGCCGCGGCGCCCGGCACCGAACAGGTCGAGCTGCTCATCGGCGGCATGACCTGCGCCTCCTGCGCCGCCCGGGTGGAGAAGAAGCTCAACCGGATGGACGGCGTGAGCGCCACCGTCAACTTCGCCACCGAGAAGGCCAAGGTCACCTTCGCCGACGGCGTCGAGGTCGCCGACCTGATCGCCACCGTCGAGAAGACCGGCTACACCGCCGAGGAGCCCCGGCCGCCGGAGCCCGAGACCGGGAGCGCGCCGGAGGGCGCCGGACGGGACGCCGAACTCGGCGAGCTCGGGCACCGCCTGCTCGTCTCCGCGCTGCTCGCCGCGCCCGTGGTGCTGCTCGCGATGATCCCCGCGCTCCAGTTCGCCAACTGGCAGTGGCTCTCGCTCACCCTGGCCGCGCCGGTCGTCGTGTGGGGCGGCGCGCCCTTCCACCGGGCCGCCTGGACCAACCTCCGGCACGGCGCCGCCACCATGGACACCCTCGTCTCGGTCGGCACGCTGGCCGCGTTCGGCTGGTCGCTGTGGGCGCTGTTCTTCGGTGACGCGGGCACGCACGGCATGCACGACGAGTTCCGGCTCACCGTCTCCCGCATGGACGGCGCCTCCACCATCTATCTGGAGGTCGCCTCCGGGGTCGTCGCGCTGATCCTGCTCGGCCGCTATCTGGAGGCCCGCTCCAAGCGCCGCGCCGGTGCCGCCCTGAAGGCCCTGATGGAGCTGGGCGCCAAGGACGTGGCGGTGCTGCGGGACGGGCGCGAGGTGCGGGTGCCGGTGTCCGCCCTGGCCGTGGGCGACCGGTTCGTCGTACGGCCCGGCGAGAAGATCGCCACCGACGGCACGGTGGTCGAGGGCATCTCCGCGGTGGACGCGTCCATGCTGACCGGCGAGTCGGTGCCGGTGGACGTCGGTCCCGGCGACCGGGTCACCGGCGCCACGGTCAACGCGGGCGGCCGGCTGGTCGTCGAGGCCGCCCGGGTCGGCGCGGACACCCAGCTCGCCCGGATGGCCCGGCTGGTGGAGGACGCGCAGAACGGCAAGGCCGAGGTGCAGCGGCTCGCCGACCGGGTCTCCGCCGTCTTCGTCCCGGTGGTCATCCTGATCGCGCTCGGCACCTTCGGCGTCTGGCTGGGGGTCACCG
The DNA here is from genome assembly GCF_964272715.1 of Streptomyces sp. SudanB182_2057. Lineage (NCBI taxonomy): Bacteria > Bacillati > Actinomycetota > Actinomycetes > Kitasatosporales > Streptomycetaceae > Streptomyces > Streptomyces sp. SudanB182_2057. Next base: position 5,351,501 of record NZ_OZ186798.1, on the reverse strand, counting down.
GGGACACGGTCGCCGCGTTCACGGCCGCCGTCGCCGTCCTGATCATCGCCTGCCCCTGCGCGCTGGGCCTGGCCACGCCGACCGCGCTGATGGTGGGCACCGGGCGCGGCGCCCAGCTGGGCATCCTGATCAAGGGCCCCGAGGTGCTGGAGTCCACGCGCCGGGTGGACACGGTCGTCCTGGACAAGACCGGCACGGTCACCACCGGCCGGATGACCCTCCAGGACGTGTACGTCGCCGAGGGCGAGGACGAGAAGGAGCTGCTGCGCCTCGCGGGCGCCCTGGAGCACGCCTCCGAGCACCCGGTGGCCCGGGCCGTCGCCGCCGGAGCCGAAGAACGCGCCGGGGCCCTTCCGAGGGTCGAGCACTTCGAGAACGTGCCCGGGCGGGGCGTGCGCGGGCGCGTGGACGGCCGCGAGGTGGCCGTGGGGCGGCTCTACGACGAGCTGCCCAAGGAGCTGGCGCGCGCGGCCCGGGAAGCCGAGCGGCAGGGCCGTACGGCCGTCGTGGCCGGCTGGGACGGGCGGGCCCGCGGGGTCCTCGCCGTCGCGGACGCGGTCAAGGAGACCAGCGCCGAGGCCATCCGCGAGCTGCGCGGACTGGGCCTGACGCCGGTGCTGCTCACCGGGGACAACCGCACGGTCGCCGAGGCGGTCGCCAAGACCGTCGGCATCGACCCCGGGCACGTGTACGCCGAGGTGCTGCCCGAGGACAAGGTGGACGTCGTACGGCGGCTCCAGGGCGAGGGCCGGGCCGTGGCCATGGTCGGCGACGGCGTGAACGACGCCGCCGCGCTGGCCACCGCCGACCTGGGCCTGGCCATGGGCACCGGTACGGACGCGGCGATCGAGGCCGGCGATCTGACGCTGGTGCGCGGGGACCTGCGGGTGGCCGCGGACGCGATCCGGCTGTCCCGCCGGACGCTGGCCACCATCAAGGGCAACCTGGTGTGGGCCTTCGGCTACAACGTCGCCGCGCTGCCGCTGGCCGCCGCCGGCCTGCTCAACCCGATGATCGCCGGTGCCGCGATGGCCTTCTCCTCGGTCTTCGTCGTGACCAACAGCCTGCGGCTGCGCGCCTTCCGGTGAACGGAAGCCGAATTTCGGAATCGATCTTCCGTTCCCCCTGGAGTCCTGCGCGAGCCTCACATAAGCTCTTCACAAGCCTCGCGCATCTTCCTTACGCCTGGGCCTCGATTGTCATATCGGGGCTCTTGCGTACGTAAAGGACATATGCACGAGACGCACATCACAGTGATGCGAACGTAACCATCGAAGGGGTTCGAAGGTCTAAGTTGGCGATTGTCAGGCCGACGTCTTGGGGGGCGTCGACTGGCGTCTGGGGATGTCTTGGGGGACTTTCCCAGAAGGGGGTACCTCCCGGCTCGCACGACGTTGAGAGCTTGGGGGAGCGTTGCCGGGGCACGTACACCGGGAAGCTTTGAGCGGCCCTCCCAGCGTGCGCTGTCCCGGCAGACCGCACCGCATCACTGGAGTACGGCGAGTCCGCTCGCGCGTGCTCAGACAGCGATTCAGGCGCTGTCCTCTCCGAGCGCCCGGCCGGATCCCGTGGGGGGAATCCGCACCGGGACATGGGAAGGCGCCCTGGTCGTCGGCCCGTGGGGGGACCGGCGTTCCGGGGCGCCTTCCACCTTTTCCCGGCGCTCGCGCGCCTTCGCGGCGCCCGCGCGCCGCCCGACCGCCCGCGGGCGGTCACTCTCCGTGTGCCGAACCGGGGCCCACCCCTTGGGACGGGCCCCGTACCCGGAACGCTCAGCGCTCCTCGACCGGGACGAAGTCCCGCTCGACCACGCCGGTGTAGATCTGGCGCGGGCGGCCGATGCGGGAGCCCGGCTCCTTGATCATCTCGGTCCACTGGGCGATCCAGCCCGGCAGCCGGCCGAGGGCGAACAGGACCGTGAACATCTCGGTCGGGAAGCCCATGGCCCGGTAGATCAGACCGGTGTAGAAGTCCACGTTCGGGTAGAGCTTGCGCTCGGTGAAGTAGTCGTCGGAGAGCGCGTGCTCCTCCAGCTTCAGGGCGATGTCGAGGAGCTCGTCCTCCTTGCCCAGCGCGGAGAGGACATCGTGCGCGGCGGCCTTGATGATCTTGGCGCGCGGGTCGAAGTTCTTGTAGACCCGGTGGCCGAAGCCCATCAGGCGGACGCCGTCCTCCTTGTTCTTCACCTTGCGGATGAAGGTGTCGACGCCGGAGCCGGAGTCGCGGATGCCCTCCAGCATCTCCAGCACCGACTGGTTGGCGCCGCCGTGCAGCGGGCCCCACAGCGCGTTGATGCCGGCCGAGATCGACGCGAACATGTTGGCCTGCGAGGAGCCGACCAGGCGGACCGTGGAGGTCGAACAGTTCTGCTCGTGGTCGGCGTGCAGGATCAGCAGCTTGTCCAGCGCCGAGACCACGACCGGGTCCAGCTCGTACTCCTGCGCCGGGACCGAGAAGGTCATGCGCAGGAAGTTCTCGACGTAGCCGAGGTCGTTGCGCGGGTAGACGAACGGGTGGCCGATCGACTTCTTGTACGCGTACGCGGCGATGGTCGGGAGCTTGGCGAGCAGCCGGATCGTGGAGAGGTCGCGCTGCTTCTCGTCGAACGGGTTGTGGCTGTCCTGGTAGAAGGTGGACAGCGCCGAGACGACCGAGGAGAGCATCGCCATCGGGTGGGCGTCGCGCGGGAAGCCCTTGTAGAAGTTCTTGACGTCCTCGTGCAGCAGCGTGTGCCGCGTGATGTCGTTCTTGAACGCCGTCAGCTGGTCGACGGTGGGGAGCTCGCCGTTGATGAGCAGGTACGCCACCTCGAGGAAGGTGGAGCGCTCGGCAAGCTGCTCGATGGGGTAGCCGCGGTAGCGGAGGATGCCCGCCTCGCCGTCGAGGTAGGTGATGGCGGATTTATAGGCGGCCGTGTTGCCGTACCCGCTGTCCAGGGTCACCAGACCGGTCTGGGCGCGGAGCTTCCCGATGTCGAAGCCCTTGTCGCCGACGGTGCTGTCGACCACCGGGTAGGTGTACTCGCCGTCGCCGTACCGCAGTACTACAGAGTTGTCGCTCACGTCTTCCCTCACCGACGTAGTGCCTCATCTTCGAGGTGCCCTGACTGTCTCTACCATCCCCCATTTGGCTCAGGAGAGTGCACTCGGGGTCGACCATTGGGCCTATTGACGGCACTCAGTGCCGCCAGCCTGCCCATCCTGCCCCCTTCGCGGGGGTTCCGGAAGTGCTCTGTGACCTTCACGACTCGTTTGATCGATCATTTTGTGCCGAGCCTGAAGTCCAGGGCCGTACAGCGCCGTCCGGCCGACACCGTACGCACCGCCTGACCGATCGCCTTGCGTGATCCGACGAGCACGACGAGCCGACGGGCCCGGGTGACCGCCGTGTACAGCAGGTTGCGCTGAAGCATCATCCATGCCCCCGTCGTGACGGGAATCACCACGGCGGGATACTCGCTGCCCTGCGAACGGTGGATGGTCACCGCGTACGCGTGGGCCAGTTCGTCCAGTTCGTCGAATTCATACGGGACCTCCTCGTCCTCGTCCGTCAGCACCGTCAGGCGCTGTTCGACCGGGTCGAGCGAGGTGACGACGCCCACGGTGCCGTTGAAGACGCCGTTCGCCCCCTTCTCGTAATTGTTGCGAATCTGGGTGACCTTGTCGCCGACGCGGAACACCCGGCCGCCGAACCGCTTCTCCGGCAGATCCGGGCGGCCGGGCGTGATGGCCTGCTGGAGCAGTCCGTTGAGCGCGCCGGCGCCGGCCGGGCCGCGGTGCATCGGTGCGAGCACCTGCACGTCCCGGCGCGGGTCCAGCCCGAATTTGGCGGGAATTCGCCGTGCGGCGACGTCCACGGTGAGCCGGCCGGCGGCCTCGGTGTCGTCCTCCACGAACAGGAAGAAGTCCTTCATCCCGTCGGTGAGCGGGTGCTGCCCGGCGTTGATGCGGTGCGCGTTGGTGACCACCCCGGACTGCTGGGCCTGCCGGAAGACCCGGGTGAGCCGGACCGCGGGGACGGGACCGCCGTCGGCGAGCAGATCCCGCAGCACCTCTCCGGCGCCGACGCTGGGCAACTGGTCCACGTCCCCGACGAACAGCAGGTGGGCGCCCGGGGGCACGGCCTTGACCAGCTTGTTGGCGAGCAGCAGGTCCAGCATGGACGCCTCGTCCACCACCACCAGGTCGGCGTCCAGCGGGCGGTCGCGGTCATAGGCCGCGTCGCCGCCGGGCTTCAGCTCCAGCAGGCGGTGCACGGTGGATGCCTCGGCGCCGGTCAGCTCCGCCAGCCGCTTGGCCGCGCGGCCGGTCGGGGCGGCCAGCAGCACCTTGGCGCGCCGGGCCCGGGCCAGCTCCACGATCGAGCGGACGGTGAACGACTTGCCGCAGCCCGGCCCGCCGGTGAGGACGGCGACCTTCTCCGTCAGCGCCAGCCTGACCGCCGCCTCCTGCTCGGGCGCGAGGTCGGCGCCGGTACGGGACTTCAGCCAGCCGAGCGCCTTCGCCCAGTCGACGTCCCGGAAGCCCGGCATCCGGTCCTCGTCGGTGCGCAGCAGCCGCAGCAGCTGGGCGGACAGGGAGAGTTCGGCGCGGTGGAAGGGCACCAGGTAGACGGCGCTGACCGGCTCGTCGTCGCCGTCGGGACCGGGCACCCGCTCCCGTACGACGCCGGGGTCGGCGCCGTCCTCGGGGGGTTCGGCCAGCTCGGCCAGGCACTCGATGACCAGCCCGGTGTCGACCTGGAGCAGCTTGACGGCGTCGGCGATCAGCCGCTCCTCCGGCAGGAAGCAGTGCCCCTGGTCGGCGGACTGCGACAGCGCGTACTGGAGGCCGGCCTTCACGCGCGCGGGGCTGTCGTGCGGGATGCCGACCGACCGGGCGATCTTGTCGGCGGTGAGGAAACCGATGCCCCAGACGTCGGCGGCGAGCCGGTACGGCTGCTCCTTGACGACGGCGATGGAGTCGTCCCCGTACTTCTTGTAGATCCGCACGGCGATGGAGGTGGACACCTCGACGGTCTGGAGGAAGAGCATGACCTCCTTGATCGCCTTCTGCTCCTCCCAGGCTTCGGCGATCCGCTTGGTGCGCTTCGGGCCGAGGCCGTCCACCTCGATCAGGCGCTTCGGCTCCTCCTCGATGATCCGCAGGGTGTCGAGGCCGAAGTGCCGCGTGATGCGGTCGGCGAAGACCGGGCCGATGCCCTTGACCAGCCCGGAGCCCAGATAGCGGCGGATGCCCTGCACGGTGGCCGGCAGGACGGTCGTGTAGTTCTCGACGTGGAACTGCTTGCCGTACTGGGGGTGCGATCCCCAGCGGCCCTCCATGCGCAGGGACTCCCCCACCTGGGCACCGAGCAGCGCGCCGACCACCGTGAGGAGGTCGCCGGCGCCTCTGCCCGTGTCGACCCGGGCGACGGTGTAGCCGTTCTCCTCATTGGCGTACGTGATGCGCTCCAGCACGCCTTCGAGGACGGCAAGATGCCGTTCACCGCTGGAGTTCCCCGCCTGTCGGTCCATGATCCGACGGTACCGGTGGGGTCTGACAGGCGGTCCGGGCGGCTGGGCCCGTGCTTCAGCCCGCCTTCTTCCCGGCCTTGTCGCCGGGTGACAGGAACGTCTTCAGACGCATGAGGAGCGAGCCGCGTGGCTCACGGGACACGTTGAGGCTCGCTCGTACGCTCTCGAAGTCCATGGAGCGCAGCGCCGTGGCTTTCCGCTTCATGTACTCGGCCGGGTCTCTCTCGAACTCGCGGACCGCCGGGTCGGTGTCTAAGACGACCCCGCTCCACACCTCACTGTGCGCAGTGCTCATGCTCGCGCTCCCCCCCGGGTTCGACTCGGAGGACGAGTGGCTCCCGCCGTTCTGGGTCGGCATGCGCCCTCCAAGCATCGACGGTACAGTCTCGGCTGATGGCTTGTCAGCGTCAATCCGACGGTATGGCTTACGGATTGACAATCGGACCGGTTCAAGAGGCTGACATCGTCCCTGAACGAACCGTCCGCCTCCCGGTCACGGCTCGGACACCTTCCGTCACCGTATTGATACCCAGAGACACACCCATCGAAACGACAGAACCACCCACTTGGCCTAACTCTGCGTGTAGGCTCCGTCGCTATGTCCTTGAGTGGATTACGGGTGGGCTGGGGTACGGCGACGCTGGGGTCGCTGGGCGTCGTCACCTACGTGGCGCCGATCGTCCTCGGTCTCGGCCTGGAACTGCCGATGTGGCTCGCCATGACCATCATGGGTGTCGGCGTCATCGCCACGGTGGCCACGGTCATCGTGTCCCGGCGGGAGGCGGTCGCCGCCCGGCGTGACCTCGTCACCGCCGAACAGGCCGCGAAGGTCGCCGCGGAGAGCGCCCGCGGGGTCATGGAAGACGTGCTCACGGTGTTGGTCCACCTCCTCGGGGAGATCGTCAGCGCGAACAGCAGGAGCACGCGCAGTCAGCTCCAGCAGCAGATGAAGCAGGCGATCGTCTCCCTCACCGCCCAGGTCATCGGACCGGACAACGCGCGCGCGTGCGTCCTGGAGATCGACCCGGCGTCCCAGGGGACCGGCGTCCGGGAGATGAAGTGCCTGAACGGCCTGTGGTCGGGGCGGGCGGAGGCGCCGCGGACGGTGTTCCGCGAGGACCAGGCCCGCGGGGCGTCCCTGCTGAAGCTGATGGACGACCGCAAGAGCACGTTCGTGGAGAACGTCGACGCGCTCGATCCCTCGCTGCGTCCCGAGACGGATTCGTACAAGACCTACATCACCGTCACCATCACGGCCGCCGGCAAGGACGCGTTCGGCGTCCTGTGCGTGGACGCCCCTTGCCCCGGAGACCTCCGCAAGGAGGACATCCGGCTGGTGGAGGTCCTGGCCCGGCTTCTGGGCGCGGCGCTGGCGGTACGCCGCTGAGTCCCTGAACGACTCTCCCCCGGACGCGAGTTCAGCACCTCGTACGGGTGCGCGACTCTCGGCGGCCTGGCTCGTTGAGCAGGTCGTATGAAAGGAGAGCTGATGGTCGGCTCGTCGCATGAGGCGCTGCACCGGATCTTCCAGAAGGACCCGGAGCTGCTGACACGGGCGTTGCAGCGGGTGCTGGGAGTGCCGTTTCCCAGACCCAGGGAGATCGCGGCGCTGAACGTGGATCTCACGGAGATCGAGCCGGTCGAGCGCCGGGTGGACACGTTGCTGCGGGCGGAGACGGACGAGGGCACGTACCTGCTGGTCGTGGAGTCGCAGGGGAAGGCGGACGAGCGGAAGCGGGGGAGCTGGCCGTACTACCTGTCGTACCTGTACGAGAAGTACCGCTGCGAGCCGGTGCTGATCGTGATCACCCAGAGCGGTTCCACGGCGAAGTGGGCCTCGCGTCCGATCCGGCTGGGTTTCCCGGGCTGGCACTCGCTGACGGTGCGGCCGTTGGTACTCGGGCCGGACAACGTTCCGGTGATCGCGGACGAGAAGCAGGCGGAGGCGGATCCCACTCTCGCGGTGCTGTCCGCGATGACACACGGGCGCGGGCCGGGGGCGATGGCCATACTGGAGTCCCTGGCATCCGCCCTGCGGACCATCGACTCCGACAGTGCCGCGGTCTTCGCGCAGTTCGTCGACTCATGCCTGGCCGATCCCCAGGCGAAGCAGATGTGGAGGGACCTGATGACGGCTGTCCAGTACTTCTGGCGACACCCGCTGGCTGAACAGGTGCGTGAGGAAGGGCGTATCCAGAAGCAGCAGGAGATGACCCTCCGTGTCCTGGAGTGGCGCGGCATCCCGGTGCCCGACGCCGTCCGTGAGCGGGTTATGGCCTGCGCGGACGAGGATCAGCTGGACGTCTGGGCCCAGCGAGCCGTTCACGCCACAGATGCCGCGGAGCTGTTCGCCGACGAGTGAACACGCGGCCGTTGGCCACTGCCACTGTCTCGGAGGAGAAGACCTGACGATGGCGATCCAGTACTTCTGGCGACACCCGCTGGCCGAACAGGTGCGTGAGGAAGGGCGAAGGGAAGGTCTGGAACAGAGACTCGTTGAGGGCTGGAAGGAGATGATCCCCCGCATCCTGGAGTGGCGCGGCATCCAGGTGCCCGACGCAGTCCAAGAGCGGGTCGAGGCCTGCACAGATCTCGATGACGTGGAACTCTGGGCCCGGCGTGCCCTGCACGCGAAGGATGCGGACGAGTTGTTGCTGTTCGCCGGCGAGTGAACACGTGGCCGTTGGGCCGCTCGCTTCCCGGGCAGTGTCGGGCTTCCGCGAGGTGAGTCAAGGGCGCTGCGCGTCGCCTTCGGCGATGGCCCTGCGGGCCACCCTTGACACACCTCGCTCCAGCCCGGGGTGGAAGCGAGCGAGCGGCCCGGAGAGACGGTGGGCCGGGCCGGTGCCGGGCCCGTGTGTGGGTTGTGTGGTGCTGTCGGCTGGGGGCGCGGTCGCGGCTCGGCGGGACGCCGGGTGCGTCAAGCGGCTTCCGGGCCGATGGCAGGGGGGCGCGGTCGCGTCACGTGGGATGCCTTGTGTGATGGGCGACTTGCGGTGGGCGGGTCCGTGCCACCCCTACTTTTGGAATGGGCGGTCCAGAAGGTGGGCGAGCGGCGCCTGGCGCAACGGTTCTGCACTACCTGCCGTGGCGGGGTTTCTCCTGGCTCTGGGGCAGCGTCAGGGTGATCTGGCGGATCAGTTGCTGGAAGCAGGCCAGGGACGCGAACGCGGGGAGCGCCGCCCCGGCGACGCCGGTGACCGTTCGGTCGGCCTGGGCCACGCACAGGATCATCGCGACCGAGGAGAACAGCACGACGATGCACCACGAGTGCACGGCCCGGCGCTGATGCAGGGCGTTCCGGAGGATGGAGAGGGAGGCCGCCATCCACGGGCCGTACACGAGGAGGGGCCACCAAGTGATCATTCCGCCGTTCACGCCCGAGGTGGCATTCCGCAGCGGGCCGTAGGCCGCCATTCCGCCGAATACGCTGACCATCGCCACCAGGACGGACACGAATGCGGCGATCATGAAGCTGCCGGCCCGCATCCACTTGATGTGATTTCCCTGGACGCGGCTCTTCCGGTGCGTCGCCCCGGCGGGAGAGTGCCGGCCGGGGAGGAATTGCCCGGTGTTCCGCGCCCGTTTCCGCATCGGGTCGGCGTGGTCGTCGCCGGGTGCGGGCTCGGTGCGAGGGGGCGGGACCGTGGCCGGCTGCCCGGCCCGAGCGGTGCCCTCCAGCAGACTGGCGAGTTCTTCCGCCGGGTCCCAGTAGGCGTCCGGCGGTAGCAGCACATCGGCCGCCGGGTACGTGACCGCGTCCGCGTACCATTCGGGATGCGTAAAAGGTGAGCCGGTATATTTTTGGTTCATAAGGATCCTCCCCCGTCAGAGGCTGTCCAATTGGCAGTCGGTGTCGAGACCTCCGGCTCCGCCAGGCGGGTGCAATGTTGGACTGAATGTCAGCAAACTGCCCGCCGATCGGCTATCCTTCCCGGTGTCCGGGTGAAGCAGGCCGCGGAGCCTCGTCCTCGTCATATTCGGGCTAACGCCACCCCCTCTCCTCCAGATGCGCGGCAAATGAGTGAACGCGACATCTGGAAAACGTTACGGAGAGCGTTTTTTCATTTCTGTCATTCCTTCTGCGTGCGCATCCGCGCCCCGCCCACCCGCACCTCCACTGCGCCTGTGTGCGCTGCGGCGGCCACGGCGGGGCCGGCCTCGCGGTGCCGGTCCGCCGGCAGGCCGCCACGGTCACGATTGGGTTTCGGCCTGGCCTGATCTCTTGCTCCCGCCCCGTGTAATCGTTTCCAATCCTCGTACCGCAGGGATGTAATCGATTCCACGAGGAGGTGGAGCCGACGATGGCGAGCATCAAGGATGTCGCCGCTTCGGCGGGGGTCTCCGTGGCCACCGTGTCACGCGTGCTGAACGGCCATCCGTCCGTCAGCGCCGACGCCCGGGAGCGGGTGCTGGCCGCCGTGGCCGCCCTCGGGTACCGGCCGAACGCCGTCGCCCGGTCCTTGCGGACCGATCAGACCCTCACCCTCGGGCTCGTCATCAGCGACGTGCTCAATCCTACTTCACCGAACTGGCGCGGTCCGTCGAGGAAGAGGCCCGGGCGCTCGGGTACAGCGTCATCATCGGCAACGCCGACGAACGGCCCGAGTTGCAGGACCATCACGTGCGGAATCTGCTGGACCGGCGGATCGACGGATTGCTGGTGTCACCCACGGACGGTGGGTCGCCGCTCATGCTCGACGCCGCCCGGGCCGGGACGCCCATGGTGTTCGTGGACCGCTGGATCCCCGGCGTGGACGTCCCCGTCGTACGGGCCGACGGGCGCGCCGCCGTACGGGACCTCGTGGCCCACCTCTACGGGCTCGGGCACCGGCGGCTCGCCATCATCGCCGGGCCCGCCGCCACCACCACCGGCAGTGAGCGCGTCGAGGCCTTCCGGGCCGCCCTCGCCGAGTACGGGCTGCCGTTGCCCGACGCCCGCATAGGCCAGGGCGACTTCCAGGCCGAGAGCGGGCGGCGGGTCACCGAGGGCTTCCTGGATCTGCCGGAGCCGCCCGACGTCGTCTTCGCCGCCGACAACCTGATGGCGCTCGGCGCGCTGGACGCCGTACGCGCCCGCGGGCTGCGGGTGCCCGACGACATCGCGCTGGCCGCGTTCGACGACATCCCGTGGTTCGTGCACACCGATCCGCCGGTCACCGCCATCGCCCAGCCCACCGGCGAGCTGGGGCGGGCCGCCGTACGCGCGCTGGTCGACCGGATCGAGGGGCGTACCCCGCGCTCCGTGACGCTGCCCGCCCGGCTCGTCGTACGCCGCTCGTGCGGTGAGCCCCCCACCCCCTCCCCAGTGCAAAGGAGCACGACGTGAGCGACCCGGACGAGTTGCTGCGCATCGAGGGCATACGGAAGACCTTCCCCGGCGTGGTCGCGCTCGACGGCGTCGACTTCGATCTGCGCCGGGGCGAGGTCCATGTGCTGCTCGGTGAGAACGGGGCCGGCAAGAGCACGCTGATCAAGATGCTCTCCGGTGCCTACACCCCCGACGCGGGCCGGATTCTGGCGGGCGGTGAGGAGGTGCGCGTCCACGGGGCGCAGGACGCCGAACGGCTCGGGATCGCCACCATCTACCAGGAGTTCAACCTGGTGCCCGATCTGACCGTCGCCGAGAACATCTTCCTGGGGCGGCAGCCGCGCCGCTTCGGGATGATCGACCGGAAGCGGATGGAGGACGACGCCGCGACACTGCTGAAGCGGGTCGGGGTCGACGTCTCGCCCCGGGCGCGGGTGCGGGACCTCGGGATCGCCCGGCTCCAGATGGTCGAGATCGCCAAGGCGCTCAGCCTGAACGCGCGCGTCCTCATCATGGACGAGCCGACCGCCGTGCTCACCTCGGAGGAGGTGGAGAAGCTCTTCGCCATCGTGCGGGGGCTGCGCGCCGACGGCGTGGGCATCGTGTTCATCACCCACCACCTGGAGGAGATCGGCGCCCTGGGGGACCGGGTCACCGTCATCCGGGACGGCAAGAGCGTCGGGCAGGTGCCCGCCTCCACTCCCGAGGACGAGCTCGTCCGGCTGATGGTGGGGCGGTCCATCGAGCAGCAGTATCCGCGGGAGCGCGCCGAGAAGGGCGCACCGCTGCTGTCCGTGGAGGGGCTCGGCCGGGACGGCGTCTTCCACGACGTCAGCTTCGAGGTGCACGCCGGTGAGGTCGTCGGCATCGCGGGGCTGGTGGGCGCCGGGCGGACCGAGGTCGTGCGGGCCGTGTTCGGCGCCGACCCCTACGACCGCGGGGTCGTACGGGTCTCGGGCACCGAGCTGCGGCGGCATGACGTGAACGCCGCCATGGACGCCGGGATCGGGCTCGTGCCGGAGGACCGCAAGGGGCAGGGGCTGGTGCTGGACGCCTCCGTCGAGGAGAACCTGGGGCTGGTGACGCTGCGCGCGGCCACCCGGGCGGGGCTCGTGGACCGCAAGGGCCAGCGGGCCGCGGCCGGGCGGATCGCCGGGCAGCTCGGGGTGCGCATGGCGGGCCTCGGGCAGCCGGTGCGGACGCTGTCCGGCGGCAACCAGCAGAAGGTCGTCATCGGCAAGTGGCTGCTGGCCGACACCAAGGTGCTGATCCTCGACGAGCCGACGCGCGGGATCGACGTCGGCGCCAAGGTCGAGATCTACCAGCTGATCAACGAGCTGACGGCCGCCGGTGCCGCCGTGCTGATGATCTCCAGCGATCTGCCCGAGGTGCTCGGCATGAGCGACCGGGTGCTGGTGATGGCCCAGGGCCGGATCGCCGGCGAACTCTCCGCGGACCAGGCCACGCAGGACGCGGTGATGTCCCTCGCCGTCTCCACCCCCGCCACCGAGAACACCGACACCGAGAACACCGAGAACACCGAGACCGACAAGGAGGCCACCCGTGGCCACTGACACGCTCAAGAGCAGGTCGGGCGCGAGTGGCGCCCCGGGCGGCCTGCGCCGGCTGCTGCTCGACAACGGCGCGCTCACCGCGCTGATCGTCCTCGTCATCGCCCTGTCGGCGCTGTCGGGTGACTTCCTGACCACGGACAACCTGCTGAACATCGGCGTGCAGGCCGCCGTGACGGCCATCCTCGCCTTCGGTGTGACGTTCGTGATCGTCTCCGCGGGCATCGACCTGTCCGTGGGGTCCGTGGCCGCGCTGTCGGCGACCATGCTGGGCTGGAGCGCCACCTCGCACGGGGTGCCGGTCGCGCTCGCGGTGGTCCTGGCGGTCGCCACGGGTGTGGTCGCCGGTCTGGTGAACGGTTTCCTCATCGCCTACGGCAAGCTGCCGCCGTTCATCGCGACGCTGGCCATGCTGTCGGTGGGCCGCGGTCTGGCGCTGGTGATCTCGCAGGGCTCCCCCATCGCGTTCCCCGGCTCGGTCTCCCACCTCGGGGACACCCTCGGCGGCTGGCTGCCGGTGCCGGTGCTGGTCATGGTGGTGATGGGACTCGTCGCCGCCGTCGTGCTCGGGCGGACGTACATCGGCCGGTCCATGTACGCGATCGGCGGCAACGAGGAGGCCGCCCGGCTGTCGGGCCTCAGGGTCAAGCGGCAGAAGCTCGCGATCTACGCCCTGTCCGGGCTGTTCGCCGCCGTCGCGGGCGTGGTGCTGGCCGCCCGGCTGTCCTCGGCGCAGCCGCAGGCCGCCGACGGTTACGAGCTGGACGCCATCGCCGCCGTCGTCATCGGCGGCGCCTCGCTGGCGGGCGGCACCGGCAAGGCGTCCGGCACGCTGATCGGCGCGCTGATCCTGGCGGTGCTACGCAACGGGCTGAACCTGCTGTCCGTCTCCGCGTTCTGGCAGCAGGTCGTCATCGGTGTGGTGATCGCGCTGGCGGTGCTGCTGGACACCGTGCGCCGCAAGGCCGGTGCCGCCCCGGTGGCCGCCGGTGCGGGCGGGCCGAAGGGCAGGCAGGCGGTGACGTACGGGCTGGCGGCCGTGGTGACCGTGGCCGTGGTCGGCGCGACCTCGCTGCTGCACGGCGGTTCGTCGTCGTCGGCGAACCCGCGGCTGGGCCTGTCCCTGTCCACCCTGAACAACCCGTTCTTCGTGCAGATCCGGTCCGGCGCGCAGGCCGAGGCGCGGAAGCTGGGCGTGGACCTGACCGTCACCGACGCCCAGAACGACGCCTCCCAGCAGGCCAACCAGCTCCAGAACTTCACCAGTACGAGCCTGGACGGGATCATCGTCAACCCGGTGGACTCGGACGCGGCGGGCAACTCGGTGAAGGCCGCGGGCAAGGCGGACATCCCCGTCGTCGCCGTGGACCGGGGCGTCAACCACGCCTCGGTGGCCACCCTGGTGGCGTCCGACAACGTGGCCGGCGGTGAGCTGGCCGCGAAGACCGTCGCGGAGAAGCTGGGCGGCAGCGGCAAGATCGTCATCCTCCAGGGGCAGGCGGGCACCTCGGCGGCGCGCGAGCGGGCGGCCGGGTTCGCCAAGGGCCTGAAGGCCTACCCGGGCATCCGGGTGCTGGCCCAGCAGCCCGCCGACTTCGACCGGACCAAGGGGCTGGACGTGATGTCGAACCTGCTCCAGGCCCACCCGGACGTGCAGGGCGTCATCGCCGCCAACGACGAGATGGCCCTCGGCGCGATCAAGGCGCTCGGCTCCAAGGCGGGCAGGTCGGTGCAGGTCGTGGGCTTCGACGGCACCCCGGACGGGCTGGCGGCGGTCAAGGGCGGCACGCTGTACGCGTCGGTCGCCCAGCAGCCCTCGCAGCTGGGCCGGATCGCCGTGGACAACGCCCTGAAGGCGGTCCGGGGCGAGAAGGTGGCGCCGACGGTGAAGGTGCCGGTGAAGGTGGTCACGAAGGACAACGTGGCCGGTTTCACCGGCTGACGGACCACAGCGGGCGGGCGGTTCCGGGAGGTGCTTCCGGGGCCGTCCGCCCGAGGTCATCTCTCAGGGGAGTCAACTCATGTACGACTACGACCTGCTGGTCGTGGGTTCGGCCAACGCGGACCTGGTGATCGGCGTGGAGCGGCGGCCGGCCGCGGGCGAGACGGTGCTCGGCGGTGACCTGGCCGTGCACCCGGGCGGCAAGGGCGCCAACCAGGCCGTCGCGGCGGCCCGCCTCGAGGCGCGTACGGCCCTGCTGGCGCGGGTGGGCGACGACGGCCACGGCCGGCTGCTGCTCGACTCCCTGCGCGCGGCCGGGGTGGACACGGTGGGGGTGCTGGTGGGCGGCGCCCCGACGGGCGTGGCGCTGATCACCGTCGACCCCGACGGGGACAACAGCATCGTGGTGTCGCCGGGTGCCAACGGGCGGCTGCGGCCGGAGGACGTACGGGCGGCGGGCGGCCTGTTCCACGCCTCCCGGGTGGTGTCGGCGCAGTTGGAGATCCCGCTGGAGACGGTCGTGGAGGTGGTGCGGAATCTGGCACCGGGCAGCCGCTTCGTGCTGAACCCGTCCCCGCCGCGCGAACTCCCCGCGGAGGTGCTGGCGGCCTGCGACCCGCTGATCGTGAACGAGCACGAGGCCCGGGTGATCCTCGGGGACACCCGGGTGGGCGACGACCCGGCCGACTGGGCCGGGCTGCTGCTGGCCAAGGGACCGCGCTCGGTGGTGGTCACGCTGGGCGCGCGCGGGGCGCTGGTGTGCGACGGCTCGGGGACGTCCCTGGTGCCGTCGGTGAAGGTGGACGCGGTGGACACGACCGGCGCGGGCGACGCGTTCACCGCCGCGCTGGCCTGGCGGCTGGGCTCGGGCGCGGGCCTGGCGGAGGCGGCGGCGTACGCGGCCCGGGTGGGCGCGGCGGCCGTGACGCGGCGGGGCGCGCAGGAGTCGTACCCGACGGCGGCGGAGGTCGAGGCGCTGTGAAGAAGGCGGGGATCCTGAACCGGAACTTGTCCGGCGCGCTGGCCGAACTCGGGCACGGTCACGGTGTGTTGGTGTGCGACGCGGGGATGCCGATACCCGACGGCCCCAGGGTCGTGGACCTGGCGTTCCGGGCCGGGGTGCCGTCCTTCGCCGAGGTCCTGGACGGCCTGCTGGCGGAGCTGGTGGTGGAGGGCGCGACGGCGGCGGAGGAGGTCCGCACGGCCAACCCGGCGGCGACGGCCCTGCTGGAGAGCCGTTTCCCCGACCTGGCCTACGTGCCGCACGAGCGCCTGAAGGAGTGGTCGGCCGGGGCCCGGCTGATCGTGCGCACGGGCGAGGCACGACCGTACGCGAACGTGCTGCTGCGGTGCGGGGTGTTCTTCTGAGGCGACGGCGCCGGCCGGGCGGTCAGCCGGTGTCGCCCTCCGTCCACGGTCCGTCCAGGCAGCAGCGGACGAAGTCCTGGACGACGGGGTCGTTGTCGTCGGCGGCGGCCCAGGCGACCGCGACCCGGCTGGGGCCGACGCCGGTGACGGGGCGGTAGGTGATGCCGGGGCGGGCGTAGAAGCGGGCGGCGGACGCGGGGGCGAGGGCGATGCCGTAGCCGTTGGCGATGGCGCTGAGCCAGTCGTCGGGCCGGTCGGTGACGGCGCCGATGCGGACCGGGTGGCCTTCGCGTTCGTCGGCGGCCAGCCAGTGGTCCCGCCACCGGCCGGTTTCGGGCGGGGCGGCCACGAACGGCTCGTCCCACAGGTCCCGGAAGGAGATCACGTCACGCTCGGCGAGGGGGTGTCCCTCCGGGAGGGCGACCCAGCGGGGCT
Organism: Streptomyces sp. SudanB182_2057; assembly: GCF_964272715.1. Taxonomy (NCBI): domain Bacteria; kingdom Bacillati; phylum Actinomycetota; class Actinomycetes; order Kitasatosporales; family Streptomycetaceae; genus Streptomyces; species Streptomyces sp. SudanB182_2057. The sequence goes on along the minus strand of NZ_OZ186798.1, from coordinate 5,335,359 downwards.
CGGTGAACAGGACCGCCGTCCGCAGGGCGTCCTGGCCGGGGAAGGGCAGCCGCAGCAGGGCCACGTCGGCCTCCCCGGCCGCGAGGCCGGCGCTCGGGTCCGACCAGGCGGCCTGCCGCATCTCCACCCGCCAGCCCGGCCGGCGCCGGGTGAACTCCGCGATGATGCGCGGGGTCGCCTCGTTGGCGGCACTGGCCAGGAAGCCGACCCGTAGTGAGCGGGCGGCCCGGCCGGCGGCGCTCCTGGTCTCCCGCAGCGCCTGGTCCCAGCCGGCCAGCAGGGCGGGCACCCGCCCGGCCAGGGCCCGGCCCGCCTCTGTGAGGGTCATACCGGTACGGGAGCGCGTGAACAGCCGTACGCCGAGCTGGGTCTCCAGTTGCCTGATCTGCTTGGTGAGCGCCGGCTGGGCCACGAACAGTCGTTCCGCGGCGCGGGTGAGGGTCCCCTCCTCCGCCACGGCGACGAAGGAGCGCAGCAGCCGCATGTCCACATCCATGCCGACAGGTTATGGAGGCGGGTATTGGACGCCGTTCAAGGGCGCGGAGAGGCTTGTCGTGGGAGCCGGGGGCGCACCAGGCTCGCCGGACTCACGACGCGCTCCACTGGAGACGGGGCACATGTACACCGCCTACGCGATCACCACCGCCGTCACCATCCTGGCCAACGCCGGGATCGCGGTCGCGGACTTCCTGCGGGCCGGGTTCGTCCTCGCCAACTCGGCCGAGGTCGGCGTTCCGCGGTCCTGGCTCCCATGGCTCGGCGCGCTCAAGGCCGCCGGAGCCGCCGGGCTCCTCCTCGGGCTCGTGGGCGTCCCGGTCATCGGCGTCGCCGCGGCGACAGGGCTCGTCCTCTTCTTCGTCGGCGCCGTCGCCGCGCACATCCGTGCCCGGGTGTACTACGACATCGCCTTCCCCGGCACCTACCTGGCCCTGGCCGCCGCCTCGCTCGTCCTCGCCGTCGTGCGGTAGGCGTACCGCTCCGCCGACAACTCGAAGACCCGGACCCGCCGGTCACTGACGGGGGTCACGGTCTCACGTTCCAGGCGCATGCCCAGCTTGGCCGTGATCCGTTCGGAGGCGTCATTGCCCACTTGGACGATGCTGAGGATCCGCTCAAGGCCCAGTTCCTCGAAGCCGAACCGCACGGCGGCCGCCCCGGCCTCGGTGGCCAGGCCCTGCCCCCAGTGGGAACGCCCCAGCCGCCAGCCGGCCTCGACCGCGGGCAGTACCTCCGGCAGGAAGTCGGGCACCGAGAGGCCGGCGAACCCGGCCAGCTCGCCGGTGGCCCGGATCTCCACGGCGAACAGACCGAAGCCGTGTGTCTCCCACCCGGCCTCCCAGGCCCGCACCTTGTCGCGCGTCTGCTGTTCATCGAGGACGCTGCCGTCCCGGATCCACCGCATGACCTCGGGGTCGGCGTTGACGGCGGCCATCGGCCCTATGTCCTCCTCGCGCCAACGACGCAGGACCAAACGGGGAGTCTCCAGCGTGACCATCCCGTCATTCTGGATCAAGGACAGGCCCCCCGCCATCCTCAGCCGCCGCTCGACAGCCGCGCTCCCCTGCTCTCCGCGACACGCTTCACCTCCCGCAGGGACTCTGTGAGTTGCCGGGCGAGGTAGTGCAGCTCCAGGTCCGTCAGCCGGTGCCCGGTGAGGAGTTCGCCCGCGTGCTCGATCAACTCGCCCGCCATCCCGAGCTGCACGCGCTCGATCTGGTCCGCGAGCCGGGACACGTAACCCGTGCCGTCGCCCAGCACATAGCAGGGCTTGCCCCCGTCGCCGGTCCAGGGCAGCAGGCGCCCGTCCGCCGACGGGTCGTCGTACGTCCGGTCGTTCATGCGTAGGTCTCCACCAGGTCCAGATACGGCCGGACGAGCGGGCTGTCCTCACCGCGCAGGGGAGCCTCGCCCCTGCGGTACGCCGTGGGGGCGCCGACGTACGGGCACGAGTACGGGGACACGTCCGTGTAGGGCGGGGCTGTGACCGGCCTACGGCGCCGACGCGACGGCCTGACCAGCCGGGCCAGGAGACGAACCATGCCGACCTGCTTTCTCACCTGCGGTGACTGCGTTGTGTGCTGATTTCCTCACAGAGTGGGGTCGGTTGTGGCTACGCTGCCAGGGGCGGGGGGTTGACATTGCGCCTGTCACCAAGGGAGTTGGCCGGATGAGTACCGTCCGCAGGCCGAAGACGCCGCGCGAGAAGTACGGGGAGGAGCTGAAGCTGCGCCGCATCGCGGCCGGGCTCACCCAGGAGCAACTGAGCGAGATCGTGGTCTGCTCACCGACGCTGATCAGTCACTGGGAGGCGGGGAGACGGCTCCCGAAGCCGGATGACGCCCGTCGGATCGACCAGGCGTTGGGGACGGATGGGTTCTTCGAGAGGTGGCTGGAGGATTTGGAGGGCAAGTACGCCCCTCAGTTCGCCGTTGCTCGCGAACTGGAGCAACAAGCAACGCGGATTCAGCTGTTCGCGCTCACACTTGTCCCCGGTCTGCTGCAGACACCGGCATACGCGCGGGCAGTGTTCACGGCCTACCACCCCAACTACACAGACGGGGAGCTTGACAAGGAAGTTGTCACTCGAACAGACCGAGCCAAGATCCTGGAGGGGCCGTCAGCTCCCGTCATCTGGGCACTGCTCGACGAGGCCGTGCTGCGCCGGGCGGTAGGTGGCCGTCGCGTCATGGCGGAACAGCTCCACAAGATTGCCGACATGGCCGAGGCGCGGCGAATCCGGCTGCATGTCCTCCCGTACGGGATCGGTGCGCACCCGCTTATGACGAGTCTGCTCACTCTGATGAGTTTCGAAGACTCGGCCCCGGTGGCCTACGTCGATGCGTTCGAAACCGGGCGACTGATGGATGATCCGTCGGTGGTGAACCACTGTCAGACGTCCTACGCTCTGACGCTGGGCGACGCCTTGTCGCAGCAGGAGTCACTGGCCCTCGTCAGAACCGCAGCGAAGGAACACCTACATGATCAGCAGTGAGCGCACCGTCTCCGACTCGTCCAGCCTCACCGGTTGGTACAAGTCCAGCTACAGCGACGGCAACCAAGCGGAGTGCCTTGAAGTCGCCCGTGGCCACGCTCATGTACCCGTCCGCGACAGCAAGACCGTCCCCGGCCCCGCCCTGCTCTTCTCGACCAACGGCTGGGCCGCGTTCGTAACCGCCGTCAAGGAGGACCGGCTCGCACATGGTCAGCAGTGAGCACACCGTCCCGAACTCCTCCAGCATCAACGGCTGGTACAAGTCCAGCTACAGCGGCGGCGATCAGGGTGAGTGCCTCGAAGTCGCCCGCGGCCACGCTCACGTACCCGTCCGCGACAGCAAAGCCGTCACCGGTCCCGCCGTACTCTTCTCTCCGGACGGCTGGACCGCGTTCGTAACCGCCGTCAAGAACAGTCAGCTCTCGCCCACCCAGTAATGAGGACACCGGCCGGCGTACTAGCGAGGTGACGCGAGTACGTCCCGGAGTACGTCCGCGAGGGTGACTCGGGCCAGTTCCTGTCTCAGGGTCTGCTCGATGCCCTCGTAGATGCCCTGCATCGCCGGCTGGATGCCTCGGCCCACCACGCACTCCTGGTCCGGGGTGGTGCGGTGCATCGCGAAGAGCGGGCCGGGTTCCACCGCCTCGTACACGTCGAGCAGGGTCATCGACTCCAGCCCCCGCGCCAGTGACCACCCCGCGCCCACGCCCCGCCGGGACTCCACGAGCCCGGCCCTGCGCAGCTCGCCGAGCAGTCGCCTGATCACCACCGGGTTGGTGTTCGCGCTGGTCGCGATCTGCTCGGAGGTGGCGACCTCGTGGCCCTGGCGCTGATACAGGCCGATCCAGGCCAGCGCGTGGGCCGCGATGGTCAGCCTGCTGTTGGCGCTCATGGATCCCTCTCTCGGCCGTGACGCTTCATGCTACGACCGCCAGTTGTAACAGTTATGGTTGCGACAGCTAGTCGTAACCATTAGCGTTGCGACTGCGGGAGTAGTCGATCAACGAGGTGAGAAGAATGAGCAAGCCACTCACGGGCAAGGTCGCCCTGGTCACCGGCGGGTCGCGCGGACTGGGCGCCGCGACCGTACGGCTGCTGGCCGAGCAGGGCGCCGACGTCGCCTTCACCTACGTCAGCTCCGAGGAGCGGGCGCGGGCCGTCGTGGACGAGGTGCTCGGCAAGGGAGCCAAGGCCGTCGCCTTCCAGGCCGACCAGGCGGACACGAGCCGGGCGCCGGCACTCATCGATGACGTGGTCGCGCACTTCGGCGGGCTGGACATCCTCGTCAACAACGCGGCGATCTCCGTGGAGCAGGGTCGCACGGTGGACGACCCGGACGCCGACACCGCCGCACTGGACCGGATGCACGCCACCAACTACCTCGGCGTGATCGCCGTCATCCGGGCCGCGTCCCGGGTGCTGCGCACGGGCGGCCGCGTCATCACGGTGAGTTCCGGCCTGGGCTCCCGGGTCGGCGCCCCCGGCCTCGCCGACTACGCGGCGACCAAGGCCGGGATCGAGCGGTACACCATGGGCGTCGCCCGCGACCTCGGGCCCCGGAACATCACGGCCAACGTCGTGGAGGCCGGACTGATGGACGGCGGCATGCAGCCGCCGGACCCCGAGACCCTCGACGCCCTGCTGAACTCGCTGGCCCTGCGCCGCATGGGGCACCCCGACGAGATAGCCGCCGCGATCGCCTTCCTGGCGAGCCCCGCCGCGTCGTACGTCACGGGCGCGGTGCTCGACGCCCACGGCGGCTACAACGCCTGAACTTCAGCGGGCCGGGCAGCAGTCGTCGCCGTTCGGCTCGGTCCGGGCGCTCTCGCCGAGGGTGTCGGCGTCGGCCTTGACGACGTAGACCTCCCAGGGCTCCCGGCCGGGGCCGTGCACCCAGACCTTGTCCTGGAGGGCGTAGCAGCAGGAGGTGTCAGGTGATCGACGCCTCCAGGTCGCTGACGCGCAGGGCGAGCTGAGCGCGGGACATGGCGGCCTCCCATCCACTTGGATTGATATCCGTCGATGCAACATTGCGTGCTGGATCGAGGGCTGTCAATATAGACGCATGTCGAAGCAAGAGCTTGTGGTGCTGGAGGGGACCGGCGGAGCCGACGCGTGCCGCCCGGGGCTGCTGACCGCTCCGCTGGAGGAGGAACAGGCCGCCGACCTGGCGAAGGTCTTCAAGGCGCTCGGTGATCCGGTCCGGCTGCGGCTGCTGTCGATGATCGCCTCCAAGGCGGGCGGGGAGGTCTGCGTGTGTGAGCTGACCCCTGCTTTCGACCTGTCGCAGCCGACCATCTCGCACCACCTCAAGCTGTTGCGGCAGGCCGGTCTGATCGACTGCGAGCGGCGGGGGACGTGGGTGTACTACTGGCTGCTGCCGGAGACGACCGATCGCCTCGCGGGCATCCTGTCGCGCCCCGGCGGCACCCCGGCGTCCGACCGTGGCGAGAGGGCGGGTGCCGGATCGTGAGCGCCGCCGCAACCGAACGGGGCGTGGCCGGACGGCTGTCGTTCCTGGACCGCTATCTGGCCGTGTGGATCCTCGCCGCCATGGCCGTGGGCCTCGGCCTCGGCCGTCTGGTCCCGGGGCTCGGCGACGCGCTGGCCACCGTGACGGTGAGCGGGGTGTCCCTGCCGATCGCGCTGGGCCTGCTCGTGATGATGTACCCGGTGCTGGCCAAGGTCCGCTACGACCGGCTCGACACCGTGACGCGGGACCGGCGCCTGCTGCTGCCTTCGCTGCTGCTGAACTGGATCGTCGGCCCGGCCCTCATGTTCGCGCTGGCCTGGCTGTTCCTCGCGGACCTGCCCGAGTACCGCACCGGGCTGATCATCGTCGGTCTCGCCCGCTGCATCGCCATGGTCGTCATCTGGAACGACCTGGCCTGCGGGCACCGGGAAGCGGCGGCCGTCCTGGTGGCGCTCAACTCCGTGTTCCAGGTGATCGCGTTCTCCGCGCTCGGCTGGTTCTACCTCCAGCTCCTGCCCGGCTGGCTCGGCCTGGAACAGACCGGACTCGACGTGTCCGTATGGGAGATCGCCCGCAGCGTGCTGGTCTTCCTCGGCATCCCGCTCGCGGCCGGCTACCTGACCCGCCGCGTCGGCGAGAAGCTCAAGGGCCGTGCCTGGTACGAGGCGGAACTGATCCCGCGCATCGGCCCGTTCGCCCTGTACGGCCTGCTGTTCACGATCGTCGTCCTCTTCGCCCTCCAGGGCGACGCCATCACCGGCCGGCCGCTCGACGTGGCCCGCATCGCGCTGCCGCTGCTGGTCTACTTCGCGCTCATGTGGGCGGGATCCATGCTGCTGGGCAGGGCCGTCGGCCTCGACCACCCGCGGGCCACCACGCTCGCCTTCACCGCCGCGGGCAACAACTTCGAGCTGGCCATCGCCGTGGCCATCGCCACCTTCGGCGCCTCCTCGGGGCAGGCCCTGGCCGGCGTCGTCGGACCGCTCATCGAAGTACCCGTACTGATCGGACTGGTCTACGTCGCCCTGTACGCGCGCCGCTACTTCACCGGCCCGCCCGCCCCCGCACCACAGGAAGAGCCCACCCGTGCCTGACACCCCGCGACAGCCGTCGGTGCTGTTCGTCTGCGTCCACAACGCCGGACGCTCGCAGATGGCCGCCGCCTTCCTCACCCACCTCGCCGGTGACCGCGTCCAGGTGCGCTCCGCCGGTTCCGCCCCCGCCGGCACGGTCAATCCGGCCGTGGTCGAAGCGCTCGCCGAGGTCGGCATCGACATCTCCGCCGAGGTGCCCAAGGTGCTGACCACGGAAGCCGTACAGGCTTCCGACGTCGTCATCACCATGGGCTGCGGCGACACCTGTCCCGTCTTCCCCGGCAAGCGCTACCTCGACTGGCGGCTCCCCGACCCGGCCGGCCAAGGCGTCGACGCTGTCCGCCCCATCCGCGACGAGATCGAAGAACGCGTCCGCGCCCTGATCACCGAGATCGCACCACCGGCCCGCGCGTGACCGGCACTCCGGCCACCACCCCGGTCGGGCTACCGGCCCGGAAGGGCGTTCCGCAGCCGTTCCGGAATCACTGATCGGTCGGGCACTCGTACTGCCGGTCCGGTCCCCAGCGGGTGTGATCATTGCCCGGTGTGAGGTCGAAGGCCCCGCAGACGAGGACGGGTACGGGATTCCCCTTGTCGAAGTGGCGGAGGATGATCATCGGCTTGTTCTGGGGGTCGGCGACACCCTGGACATAGCGGAGGGCTCCGCTCGCTCCTACCCGGTTGACGGCGTCTCCCCCGTTGTAGAGCGTGTTCTGGACGAGTCCACTGGTCACCGTCTGACCGCCGGTGGATACGGTGGAGGCGGCGTCAGCCATGAGGATGATCGCGTCCCGGCCCTGGGCGGCGTGGCCGTCGTTGCGCCACAGATCGTTCTTCCAGGTGTCCGCGTACGCGTTGCTGAAACGGTTGGCAGGCCCGGTACGACGTGCGTCTCCCACGGGCAGGGTGTGCACGGTGTGGTACAGCCGCAGTCGGTCGTCCCCGGGGAATTCACCGGCGAGGGCGGCATTGGTCAGTTCGTTGCCGCCGAGTACGGTCAGGTGGCGGCTGGTGCATGTGGTGCGCTCGCCGAACGCCCGGAGGAACGAGCTGAAGTCCTCGGCTCGTCCCGCCCAGTACAGCAGGGTCCGCTCCTCTTCGCCCAGTCGGCCGCACACGGTTCGGGCGACCCGGGTGATGTCGTCGGTGGTGACGCCCGCGGGCGGCGGCACGGAAGCACCCGCGTTCTGGTCGTAGGCCACGCTGTAGGCACGGGCGCCGGTGAGTCTTTCGAACTTCTCACGGAACTGTTCGCCCAGCTCGTCGCTGTACAGGTCGTTGGAGTCCCGGACCACTACCGCGGCCCGCGCCGTGTGACAGTCGCCGGAGTCGTCCCCGACGATCGCCGCGTGCTGGACGAAGGCGGCCTCCACGTCGGTCTCCCGGCTGTTGACCGGAGAGATGCGATGGACGAACTCGTCGTTGCGGCTGGGAAGCATGGCATTGGCGGTCGAGCTGGTGATGATCACCGGGATCTTCGCGGCCGTCAGCTCGGAGATCGCCTCCCTGCTTTCGCTCCGGCTCTCGGCGAACCCCACCACGCCGATGACGTCCTGGTTCTCGGCGGCTCGGGTGACGATCCGCCGCGCCACATCGGCGGCGTTCTTGAACCGCACGCCCGCGTCCAGCACCTCGACCCTCAGCCAGATCCCGTGGTTCGGATCGCCCTGGGCGCTCCGGTTCGCCTCCCGCTGGCCCATGAAGACACCGCGAAGCTCCGGAAGTCCCGAACCGAACCGCGTGTTGCCACGATTCGCCCCCACGTAGAAGACCGTACGCACGTGCCCGGGGGGCGCCTCCTTGTCAGCCCGGCGGTTCTCCCCGTTGATCAGGTCGCGGGCCTGCGCGTATTCCTCGGGTGAGGCAGGGGACGCGGGGACCTTCGGTGCGGACGCCTCCGGGGGCTCGTCTCCCCCGAGACACGGCGTGGTGCCGTCTCCCCGAGAAGGGGCACCCGTCATCACCAGCCATGCGGTCACAGCCAGCGCGGCGGCCAACGCCGTCAGTTCGACGGCCAGTTCTCCGCCGGGCCGGGCGACCGGCCGGAAGTACGGCACCGGCAAGGGCGGCACCGGCGTCCCGGACGTGGGGAGCGGCTCCGACAGACGCGCCAACTGCCGCTCGGGCGTGCGCTGCGGCCTCCACCGCGCGGCGACATCGGCCAGGCTCTTCGCGCCATCGCCGACGCCCCTCACGCCCGCCACCAGGACGACCGACGCGTAGGGGATCACCCCGCAGGCGTCCTCGTACGCCTTCAGGAAACGGTCGAAGACCTCCCGCTGACCGTTGCCGGCGGGAGGTGACAGCAGCACGACGCACCGGGTCCTCCGCCGCCGGCGGTAGGGCCGCAGCCGCCCGGGACGGTTGGCGTGCCGCAGGTCCGACAGCAGCGCGGCCCACATCGCCCGCTCCATCAGCTCGGCCCTCTCACGGCCCTCGGCGTCGCGCAGGCGACGACGCCAGGCGATGGCCGTGTCGAAGAACCGCCCGGCCTCCGGGTGCGCCTCCCTGCCCCGCGCGAAGGCCCACCAGGGGAACCTCTTCGCCTGGCGCAGCAGCCGCCGGTCGCGGCGGAGCGTCCACAGCCACCGGGGCAGGAAGTAGAACAGCGGTACGGGGAGCAGGATGAAGAGGAAGTCCCGCAGTCCCCGGCCCGCACTGAGGTCCGGCTGCTGTCCTCCGGCCAGCCAGCGCAACGCCATGAGACCTTTGTGACGGTCGCACAGCCTTTCGTACGCGTAGTCGCGGAGCCTGACGGCGGGTTCCCTGGTCCCGTCCTGGCCGGCGTCGGGGTCCCAGTCGAGCAGGCTCTTCAGCAGCGCGACCTCGGGCAGCCGCAGCCGCCCGACGCCGTTCAGCCCGGCTTCTTCCAGCTGGCGGATCACCTCGTCGCACACAGTCCGGTCCGGTCCGGTGACGAGCCGGCCCGGCTCGATCAGCGCGTGCCGGGCCCCTCTGTGCGCGGCATCGGGGCACACGTACCCCGCCAGTTCCCTGATCGCGACGGCAGCGGCATCCGGATCACCTCCCGCGGCACCGTCGTCGCACAGCACCACCGCGGGTAACGCGCCCTGTCGCTCCGTGCGGTGGATCCGCCGGGGCTCGGGCCTCACCGCGGCCTTGAACGCCTCGACGAATCTCGTTCCCTCTTCAGACATGGTCCACCAAGTCCCCCGACATTCAATGGCGTTGGCGGACCATACTCCGTTGTCACCCCGCGCCCAATCCCCCGGAAGGGTCGTACGGGAGTGACCCTTGTCAGATCACATGCGCGAGGAACCGCTCGGCCGTCTCCGCCAGTACCTCGCGGCCGTCCCGTGTCCACAACTCCTCGTTGAACAGCTCCACTTCGATGGGGCCGGTGTAGCCGGCCGACTCGACGTGGCCCTTCCATTCGCGCATGTCGATCGCGCCGTCACCGATCTGCCCGCGGCCGTTGAGGACCCCCTCGGGGAGGGGGGTCGTCCAGTCGGCGAGCTGGAAGGTGTGGATGCGGCCCGCCGCGCCCGCGCGGGCGATCTGGGCGGGGGCCTGGTCGTCCCACCAGACGTGGTACGTGTCCACGGTGACGCCCACCTGGTCCGCCGGGAAGCGTTCGGCCAGGTCCAGGGCCTGGGCGAGCGTGGAGACCACGCAGCGGTCGGCCGCGTACATCGGGTGCAGGGGTTCGATGGCGAGGCGTACGCCGCGTTCGGCCGCGTAGGGGGCCAGGACGGCGAGGGCGTCGGCGATGCGTTCGCGGGCGCCGTGCAGGTCCTTGCTGAACGGCGGCAGGCCGCCGGAGACCAGGACCAGGGTGTCCGTGCCGAGCGCGGCGGCCTCCTCGATGGCCGCGTGGTTGTCGCCCAGCGCCTCCATCCGCTCGACCGGGTCGGTCGCCGTGAGGAAGCCGCCCCGGCACAGGGTCGTCACCGTCAGGCCCGCGTCGCGGACCAGCTTGGCGGTCGCCTCCACGCCGTACGCCTGGACCGGCTCGCGCCACAGGCCCACGTTCGTGATGCCCGACCGGGCGCAGGCGTCGACCAGTTCGGGGAGGGAGAGCTGCTTGACCGTCATCTGGTTGACGGAGAAGCGGGCGAGGTCGGGGTTCATCGGGTCACTCCGTACAGCGACAGCAGGGTCCTCATGCGTTCCTCGGCCAGTTTGGGGTCGGGGAACAGGCCCAGGGTGTCGGCCAGTTCGTAGGCGCGGGCCAGGTGCGGGAGGGAGCGGGCCGACTGGAGGCCGCCGACCATCGCGAAGTGGTCCTGGTGGCCCGCGAGCCAGGCGAGGAGGACCACGCCCGTCTTGTAGAAGCGGGTCGGGGGCTGGAAGAGGTGCCGGGACAGCTCCACCGTGGGGTCCAGCAGGGCCCGGAAGCCCTGGACGTCACCGGTGTCCAGGACCCGTACCGCCTGCGCGGCCAGCGGGCCCAGCGGGTCGAAGATGCCGAGCAGGGCGTGGCTGAAACTTTGGCCGTCGCCCGCGATCAGCTCGGGGTAGTGGAAGTCGTCGCCGGTGTAGCAGCGCACGCCCTGCGGGAGGCGGCGCCTGAGATCGACCTCGCGCCCGGCGTCGAGGAGCGAGATCTTGACGCCGTCGACCTTGTCCGGGTGGGCGGCGATGACCTCCAGGAAGGTGCCGGTGGCCGCGTCCAGGTCGGACGAGCCCCAGTAGCCCTCCAGGGCCGGGTCGAACATCGGGCCCAGCCAGTGCAGGATCACCGGCTCGGCGGCCTGGCGCAGCAGATGGCCGTAGATCTCCAGGTAGTCCTCGGGACCGCGGGCGGTGGCGGCCAGGGCGCGGGAGGCCATGACGATGGCCTGGGCGCCCGTCTCCTCGACCACGGCGAGCTGCTCCTCGTAGGCCGCGCGAATCTCGGTGAGGGTGCCGGCGGCGAGCTGGTCGGTGCCGACGCCGCAGGCGATCCGGCCGCCCACGGCACGGGCCTCCGCCGCGCTGCGCCGGATCAGTTCGGCCGCGCCCGCCCAGTCCAGGCCCATGCCGCGCTGGGCGGTGTCCATCGCCTCGGCGACGCCGAGGCCGTGGGACCACAGGTGGCGGCGGAAGGCGAGGGTGGCGTCCCAGTCGACGGCGGCGGGCGAGTCGGGCGTGACGTCGGCGAAGGGGTCGGCGACGACATGGGCCGCCGAGAAGACCGTACGGGAGGTGAAGGGGGTGCCGGGGGTGAAGGCGAGCGGCTCGGTGCGGGGCTCGTAGGCGCGCAGGGTGCCGTCGGCGGCGGGGAGGCGGAGGGTCACAGCGAGATCTCCGGGACGTCGATGCGGCGGCCCTCGGCGGAGGACCGCAGGCCCAGTTCGGCGAGCTGGACGCCGCGGGCGCCGGCCAGCAGGTCCCAGTGGTAGGGGGCGTCGGCGTACACGTGCTTGAGGAACAGCTCCCACTGGGCCTTGAAGCCGTTGTCGAACTCGGTGTTGTCGGGCACCTCCTGCCACTGGTCGCGGAAGACCTCGGTGGCGGGGATGTCCGGGTTCCACACCGGCTTCGGGGTGGCGCTGCGGTGCTGGACGCGGCAGTTGCGCAGGCCGGCCACGGCCGACCCTTCCGTGCCGTCGACCTGGAACTCCACCAGTTCGTCGCGGTGGACGCGCACGGCCCAGGAGGAGTTGATCTGGGCGACGGCGCCGCCCTCCAGCTCGAAGACGCCGTAGGCGGCGTCGTCGGCGGTGGCGTCGTAGGGCTTGCCCTGCTCGTCCCAGCGCTGCGGGATGTGGGTGGTGGCCAGCGCCTGGACGGACGTCACCCGGCCGAACAGCTCGTGCAGCACGTACTCCCAGTGCGGGAACATGTCGACGACGATGCCGCCGCCGTCCTGGGCGCGGTAGTTCCAGGACGGGCGCTGGGCGGGCTGCCAGTCGCCCTCGAAGACCCAGTAGCCGAACTCGCCGCGCACGGAGAGGATCCGGCCGAAGAAGCCGCCGTCGATGAGGCGCTTCAGCTTCAGCAGGCCCGGCAGGAAGATCTTGTCCTGGACGACTCCGTGCTTGACGCCCTTGTCGTGGGCGAGGCGGGCCAGCCGGAGCGCGCCGTCCAGGCCGGTGGCGGTGGGCTTCTCGGTGTAGATGTGCTTGCCGGCCGCGATCGCCTTGGCGATGGCCTCCTCGCGGGCGGAGGTGACCTGGGCGTCGAAGTAGAGGTCGACGGACGGGTCCGCGAGGACGGCGTCGAGGTCGGTCGAGACGTGGTCGAGGCCGTGCCGGTCGGCGATCTCCCGAAGGGCGTGCTCCCGGCGCCCGAGCAGGATCGGTTCGGGCCACAGCACGGTGCCGTCGCCGAGGTCGAGTCCGCCCTGCTCGCGCAGGGCGAGGATGGACCGGACGAGGTGCTGGCGGTAGCCCATGCGCCCGGTCACGCCGTTCATGGCGATTCGCACCGTCTTGCGTGTCACGTGAGTCCCTTTCGCGGTCCGGTGTAGCAAGCGCTTTCTACAAGGTGAGAAGCTAGCCTCTCGACGTGGTCTGTACAAGACCGCGGCCGAGTTGTTCGAGGGGGCGAACAAGCGGGGGGCCTTGGCCGTAAGGTCGGCTCGGAACCAGGACACAGACCTGGTTGTCTACGAGGGCGTACGACACGACGCGTGACCGGAGGACGACGAGATGACCGTGACCCTGGCGGACGTGGCGGCCCGCGCCCAGGTCTCCCCCGCGACGGTGTCGCGCGTGCTGAACGGCAACTACCCGGTCGCCGCCGCCACCCGGGAGCGGGTGCTGCGGGCGGTGGACGAGCTGGACTACGTCCTCAACGGCCCCGCCAGCGCGCTCGCCGCGGCCACCTCCGACCTGGTCGGCATCCTCGTCAACGACATCGCCGACCCCTTCTTCGGGATCATGGCGAGCGCGATCCAGGGCGAGATCGGCGGGCCGGGCGGGCGCGCGGGCGGGGAGCGGCTGGCGGTCGTCTGCAACACCGGCGGCTCGCCCGAGCGGGAGCTGACCTACCTGACACTGCTCCAGCGGCAGCGGGCCGCGGCCGTGGTGCTGACCGGCGGGGCCGTGGAGGACGCGCCGCACGCGGCGGCGGTGGCGGCCAAGCTGCGCAAGCTCGCGGACGCCGGGACCCGGGTGGTGCTGTGCGGGCGCCCGCCGGCGCCGGACACCGACGCCGTCGCGCTCACCTTCGACAACCGGGGCGGCGCCCGCGCGCTGACCGCCCATCTGCTCGGCCTCGGCCACCGCCGGCTGGGCTACATCGCCGGGCCCGCGGAACGTACGACCACCCGGCACCGCCTGGAGGGCCACCGGGCCGCGCTCGCGGCGGCGGGCGTCGAGGAGGACCCGCGCTGGACGGTGTACGGCCGCTACGACCGCCGGTCCGGCCACGAGGCCACCCTGGAGCTGCTGCGCCGGGATCCGTCCCTGACGGCGATCGTGGCCGCGAACGACTCCGTCGCGCTCGGCGCGTGCGCCGCGCTGCGCGAGTCCGGGCTGCGCATCCCCGAGGACGTCTCGGTGGCCGGCTTCGACGACCTCCCCTTCAGCATCGACGCGGTCCCCTCCCTGACGACGGTCCGCCTGCCTCTCGCGGAGGCGGGCGCCCGCGCGGGCCGCGTCGCCATGGGCCGCGAGGAGCCCCCGCCGGGCGGGATCGCCTCGGTACGGGGGGAGTTGATGGTGCGGGGGTCCACGGGGGTGCCGCGGGCGTCTTGAGGGCGGGCGCGTCACACCGGGGGCCGACAGGGCTTTTCAGGCTGGCGCACGACACCGGGGGTTGGCGACGCGGGTGGCCGCCTGGGCGCCGCGTACGGCGTGGGGCCGGTGCGTGGTTCCCGTAGGTTGCCGGTACGGGGGCGGCTGGGTACCGCGTACGTTCCGAGGCGGGTGCATGACGCCCGTAGGGTGACGGTACGAGAGGCCGCCCGAGCGCCGCGTACCTCCCCAGGCCGGTGCATGACACCCGTAGGGGGACGGCACGAGGGGCCGTCCGGGCGCTCGGGGCATGACATCCGTGGCCAACGGGTACGCAGCGGTCTCATGAAGCTGGCGTTCTCCACTCTCGGTGTCCCCGGGCTGTCCCTCCCGGACGTCCTCTCGCTCGCGACCGCGCACGGCTACCACGGGGTCGAGTTGCGGGCCCACCCGGAGGAACCGGTGCGCTTGGACCTGACCCCCGCCGAACGCGCCGAGGCCGCCGCCCTGTTCCGGTCCGCCGGGGTGGAGGTGGTGGGGCTGGCCGGGTACGCCCGGGTGGCCGCGGCGGGCGAGGACGGGCCCGTACTGGCGGAGATCCGGGAGCTGCTGCGGCTGGCCCACGACCTGGGCGCGCCCTTCGTACGGGTCTTCCCCGGCGCCGCCGCGGACCTCTCCCGCGAAGAGGCGGACGCGATCGCCGCGCGACGGCTCGGAGCGGCCGCCGAGGACGCCGCCGCGCTCGGCGTCCGGATCCTGCTGGAGACGCACGACTCGCACCGCACCGGCGCCGACGCGATCCGGATCCTCGGCCCGGTCGGGCACCGGCACGTGGGCGCGCTGTGGGACGTACTGCACACCTGGCTGGGCGGCGAGCAGCCGGCCGACAGCTACGCCGCCCTCGCCCCGCACCTCGGCTACGTCCAGGTCAAGGACGTCGCCTCGGCCGAGGACACCACCCCGCTGCCGCTCGGCGCCGGGGTAGTGCCGCTCGCCGAGTGCGTGGACGTGCTCACCCGGCGGGACTGGGACGGCTGGCTGTGCTGGGAGTACGAGAAGCGCTGGTACGAGAAGGCGGCGCCGCTCGCCGGGCTGCTGGGCGACGGGCGGGAGTACCTGGCGCGGCTGCTCGGGGAAGCCGCCTGAGCGGGGATATTCGCTGGCGGGCGCCGGGGGCCGCGGTTACCCTCCCCCGGTGACACCGCCGCCCGCGCTCCGCGCCCGCCCCCGCTCATGAGCCTCGCCGGCTCCTTCCTCGACCTGCGGCCGCTGCGCGCCTCGCCCGTCTTCCGGCGGCTGCTGATCGGGCGGACCGTGTCCGTGCTCGGCGGGTTCATGACCATGGTGACGGTCATGTACCAGGTGTGGGACCGGACCCACAGCACCGCCTGGACCGGCGCCGTCGGACTCGCCCAGGCGCTGCCCCTGGTGGGGTTCGGGCTGTTCGCCGGAGCCTGGGCGGACCGGTCCGACCGGCGGCGGGTGTACCTCGCGGCCACCGTCGGGCAGGCGGTCTGCTCCCTCGCACTCGCGGTGCAGGGCTTCACCGGGCACGTCCCGGTGGCCGGGGTGCTGCTGCTGGTCGCGGCGCAGTCGGCGTTCGGCGCGCTCGGCGCCCCGGCCGCCGGGGTGTTCCTGCCCCGCCTGCTGCCGAAGGACCAGGTGGCCGCCGGGCTCGCGCTGCAACAGGTCGCCGGGCAGTCGATGATGCTGCTCGGGCCCGCCCTGGCCGGGGTGCTGCTCGGCTGGTTCGGCATCGGGGTCTGTTATCTGCTGGACGCCCTGAGCTTCGGCCTCGCCTTCTACGGCGCCTTCGGGCTGCCCCCGCTGCCGCCCGAGGGGACGCCCGCCCGGCCGGGGCTGCGCGGCGCGCTGGACGGGCTGCGGTTCCTGGCCGGGCACCGGGCGGTGCGCGGTGCGCTGATCACCGACCTGGCCGCCACCGTGCTGTCGTTCCCGGTGAGCCTGTTCCCGCTGGTCAACGCCGAGCGGTTCGGCGACGAGCCGCGCACCCTCGGGCTGTTCATGTCGGCGCTGGCGGTGGGCGGGGTCGCGGCGACCGCGCTGTCCGGCCCGCTGACCCGGCTCGCCCGGCCGGGCCCGGTGATGCTGTGCGCGTCCGCCGGCTGGGGCGCGGCCCTGGTCCTGTTCGGGCTGTCCACGAGCCCCTGGCTGGGCCTGGCGCTGCTGGTGCTGGCCGGGGCGGCGGACGCCGTGGCGGTGGTCTCCCGGTCCACGATCGTGCAGACCCGCACCCCGGACGCGCTGCTGGGCCGGGTCACCGCGGCCGAGCAGATCGTCGGCCAGGCGGGCCCGAGCCTGGGCAACGTGCGCGGCGGCCTGCTGGCCGGCTGGACCTCCGGCACCACCGCGCTGATCGCCGGCGGCGCGCTGTGCGTCCTGGCGGTGGCCGGGGTGGCCACGACCACCCCGGAACTGCGCGACCGCAAGACGCCCGCCACGGAACCGGTGGCGCCGTGAGCGGTGCGGTACCGGCGGACGTGTCCGTCCGGGTCCCGCCGCGCCGACGACCGGCGGAACACCGTGCGTACCGGCGGTGCCGCGCGTCGCCACCACCCCGGGAATCCCCGGCCGACGGCCCCTTCCTGGTTACTGTGCAGTCCCTTGACGGAAAGAAACTTCCCGGATATTGGTGACTCCTCGGAAGTTTCCTTCAGCGGTTCTCCTCTGGAAGGAGCGCACGTGCCCGACACCAGCACGGGAAGCGACACCGGTACGGGAAGCACGCGAAGAGACACCGCACGGCCGTCCCGGCGCGCCGTGCTCGCCGCGACCGCGGGCCTCACCGCCGCGCTGACGGTCCCGGCGCACGCCGACGCGGCCGACGACGAGCGCCGGCTGCGTGACCTGATCTCCGGCATGACGCTGGAGGAGAAGGTCGGCCAGCTGTTCGTGACGCGGGTCTACGGCCACTCCGCCACCGACCCCGACCAGGCCGACATCGACCTCAACCTGAAGGAACTCGGCGTCCGCACCGCCGCCGAGCTGATCGCGAAGTACCGGGTCGGCGGCGTCATCTACTTCGCCTGGGCGCACAACACCCGCGACCCGCGCCAGATCGCCGCCCTGTCCGACGGCATCCAGCGGGTTTCGCTGGACCAGCCGCGCGGGCTGCCCGTGCTCATCGCCACCGACCAGGAGCACGGCGCGGTGTGCCGGATCGGCAAGCCCGCCACCCTGCTGCCCGGCGCGATGGCGATCGGCGCGGGCCGCTCCCGCTCCGACGCGCGCGCCCTCGGCCGGATCTCCGGCGCCGAGCTGCGCGCGATGGGTGTCCACCAGGACTACGCCCCCGACGCCGACGTGAACGTCAACCCGGCCAACCCGGTGATCGGGGTGCGCTCCTTCGGCGCCGACCCGGACGCGGTCGCCGCGCTGGTCGCCGCCGAGGTGAGGGGCTATCAGTCGGCCGGGGTGGCGGCGAGCGCCAAGCACTTCCCGGGCCACGGGGACACCTCCGTGGACAGCCACTACGGCTTCCCGGTCATCACGCACAGCCGCGAGTTGTGGGAGCGGCTGGACGCCGTGCCGTTCCGGGCCGCGATCCGGGCGGGCGTCGACTCGGTCATGACCGGGCACATCCAGTTCCCGGCCCTGGACGGCTCCGGCGACCCGGCCACCCTGTCCCGGCCGGTGCTGACCGGCATCCTGCGCGAGGAGCTCGGCTACGACGGGGTCGTGATCACCGACTCGCTCGGCATGCAGGGCGTGCGCACCAAGTACGGCGACGACCGGGTGCCGGTGCTGGCCCTGAAGGCGGGCGTGGACCAGTTGCTCAACCCGCCGTCGCTGGACGTGGCGTGGAACGCGGTGCTGACGGCCGTACGGAACGGCGAGCTGACCGAGGACCGGCTCGATGAATCGATCCTGCGCATCCTGCGGCTGAAGGCCCGGCGCGGGGTGCTCGACCACCCGTGGGCCCGCCCGGACCGGATCGGCCGCACGGTGGGCACGAAGGCCCACCTGGCCGCCGCCGACCGCATCGCCGAGCGCACCACCACCCTGCTGGTCAACGAGGACGGCACGCTGCCCTTCGACCACCACCGGGAACGGCGGGTCCTGGTCGTCGGCGCCGACCCGGCCTCCCCGTCCGGCACCACCGGCCCGCCCACCGGTGTGCTGGCCGCCGCCCTCACCGAACTGGGCTTCACCGCGACCGCCCTGTCCACCGGCACCGCGCCCTCCGCCGCGACCGTCGACAAGGCAGTCGCCGCCGCCGGGAACGCGGACGCGGTGGTCGTGGCCACGTACAACGTGACGGCGGGCAGCTCCCAGCGCACCCTGGTCGACCGCCTGCTGGCCACCGGCAGACCGGTGGCCGTGGTGGCGGTCCGCAACCCGTACGACATCGCGCAGCTGCCCGCCGTCCGGGCGTGCCTCGCCACGTACTGCTGGACGGACGTCGAGCTGCGCGCCGCCGCACGGGTGCTGGCCGGGCACGTGGCACCGCGCGGGCGGCTGCCCGTGCCGGTGCGGCGGGCGGACGACCCGGCACGGGAGCTGTACCCGATCGGGCACGGGCTGACGTACTAGCCGGCGACCCGGGGCCGCAGCGCGGGCTCCCGCTCCACGTCCCGCACGTCCAGCCGCGCGTCGTAGCGGGCCAGCGGCTTGGCCCGGTCCACGGCGGTCTGCGGCAGGCCCGCCCAGGCCAGGATGCGGGCGGTGGCGAGGCTCTTCTCGTCCGGGGCCAGACCGGCCACGTTGGCGCCGTGGTTCATGCCGGGCGCGGTGAACACGTAGGAGTCACGGGCGCCCGCGCCGGGCCGGAAGCGCTCCGAGCCCCAGGGGTCGTTCTGGCCGTAGACGAAGAGCATGTGCGTGGCGTGGTGCCGCACCCAGGTGTCCACGTCCCGCATCGCCCACGGCTGGAACCGCATCGGGATGGAGCGGGGCACGTAATTCCGGGGCGGCTGGTAGCCGTAGCGGATCAGCTCGCGGTCGATGCCGGGGAAGTGGATGGTGGGGGCGCCCAGCTGGGTGCCGGCCTGGTAGTAGTACGGGGTGTACGGGTCCAGTCCCTGGTCGGTGTAGGCGTCGAAGCCGGAGACGGTGTCGAGCGAGGTCCACAGCGCGTCGTCGCCCGCCGTGGCCGCCGGGATCGTGTCGCAGTCCTCGAGCAGGCCGTACTGCCAGAAGCCCCAGGCGTAGTCCAGGACGACCGCCTCGTAGGCCCGGTCCAGGCCGCCGATGGTGTCGAAGGTGAAGCCCTTGGCGGCGGCGTACTCGGCGTACTTCTTCTCCAGGCGCTCGCGGCGCACCAGTGCCTCGCGCTGGACGGCGGTCAGCCGGTCCCGGCACTCCTTGGTGCCGACGCGGGCGAAGAAGCGGTCGTAGGCGGAGTCCTCGTCGTTCACCACGTCGTTGGGGGCGACGTAGGCGATGACGCCGTCCATGTCACCCGGGTAGAACCGCTCGTAGTAGGTGGCCGTCATGCCGCCCTTGGAGGCGCCGGTGGCCAGCCAGTTGGCGGGGTAGACGGCCTTCAGCGCCCGGAACACGCGGTGCTGGTCGCTCGCTGCCTGCCAGATGTCGAGCTTGGACCAGTCGGCCGGGGCGGGGCGCGAGGGGGTGAAGAACCGGTACTCCAGGGAGACCTGGTTGCCGTCCACGATCTGGGTGGGCTCGCGGCGCGAGGGCTTGGTGGAGACGCCGTAGCCGCCGGTGTAGAAGACGGTGGGACGGCTCACGTCCTTGTGCAGTACGGTGATCCGCTGCTGGAAGGTGCCCCGGTCGGGGTGGCGGTGGTCGACCGGCTGGGTGAAGTTCAGGACGAAGTAGCGGTAGCCGGGGTACGGCTTCTCCTCGATCAGGCTCGTGCCGGGTATCGCCAGGAGCCGGTCCTTGATGTCGGTGGGCTCGTCACCGGCGGCGGTGGCCGCCCCGGCCGCCGTGCTCAGCGTGCCGATGAGCACCGTGAGCGCGAGCAGCCATCTGAGCGCCTTGCGCATGCGCACTCTCCCCTGTGAGACAGATGTGCGCCGGAAACTATCCCAGCAAGTGCCGCCCCACCAGAGGACGTTCGCCCGGTCGCCGGGCCGCCCCTGCTCAGCGGGTCAGCACAGGATCCAGCCGGAGCTGACCGAGGAGCGGCCCACCGCGCCCTTGATCCACACGCAGCGGTGCCCGGCGTGCACGGTCACCGGGCCGGCCCGGCGGGTGTAGCGGCCCGCGTCGACGACCGGCCGGTTGCCGCGCGCCTGCACGCTGACCGACATGGTGCGCACGGGGCCGGGGGTGCGCGGGACAGTGATGGCACAGACGTAGCCGTCGCGCTTGTAGACGTGGGTGACACCCGTCTTGAACGGCAGGGTCCGCACCTCGCGCCCGGCGCAGCCGCCGGACGCGGCCTGCGCGGTCCCGGTCGCCGTCAGCGCGAGCGCGCCGGACGCGGCGAGCACGGCCGCGCCGAGGGCCAGCCGTCGGCGTATCGCACCACTGTCCACTTCGTCCTCCCCGTACCCGGTCACACTCCCCCGTCTCCGTACTGATGTACGGACGCACGCGTATGCCGGATGGTTGCACGATCGTCAGCCAAACGAGTCGGCGGGGGCCTCAGCGGGCCGCGCCGACCGGCTCCTCCGGCTCCGGGCGGCCGACGAAGGTCCGCCACAGCTCGGCGTACCGGCCGCCGCGGGCCAGCAGCTCCTCGTGGGTGCCGTCCTCGGCGACCGCGCCGCGGTCCATCACCACGACCCGGTCCGCGCGGGCCGCGGTGGTCAGCCGGTGCGCCACCACCAGCGTGGTACGACGGCCCGCCAGCCGGTCGGTGGCCCGGT
This sequence comes from Streptomyces sp. SudanB182_2057, assembly GCF_964272715.1. Classification (NCBI taxonomy): domain Bacteria; kingdom Bacillati; phylum Actinomycetota; class Actinomycetes; order Kitasatosporales; family Streptomycetaceae; genus Streptomyces; species Streptomyces sp. SudanB182_2057. The sequence continues at coordinate 5,314,375 of NZ_OZ186798.1, read as the reverse complement.
TGACCTGGGCCTCGGTGGCCAGGTCCAGGGCGGCCGTGGCCTCGTCCAGCAGCAGGATGTCCGGGTCGACCAGCTCGGCGCGGGCCAGGGCGATCAGCTGGCGCTGGCCCGCCGAGAGGTTCCGGCCGCGCTCGGCCACCTGGTGCAGATAGCCGCCGGGCAGCCGGGCGATCATCTCGTGCGCGCCGACCGCCCGGGCCGCCGCCTCCACCTCGGCGTCGGTGGCGTCGGGCCGGCCGTAGGCGATGGCGTCGCGGACGGTCCCCGGGAAGAGGTACGCCTCCTGCGGCACCACGCCGAGCCGGTGCCGGTACGAGGTGAGGTCCAGGGCGCGCAGGTCCGTGCCGTCCACCGTGACCCGTCCGCCGGTCGGGTCGTAGAACCGCGCGACCAGCTTGACCAGGGTCGACTTGCCGGCGCCGGTCTCGCCGACGAAGGCGACCGTCTGCCCGGCCGGGATCGTCAGGTCGATGCCGGTGAGGGCCTCCTCCTCGTCGCCGTAGGCGAACCGGACGCCCTCGAAGGCGATGTCGCCGCGCAGCGAGAGCACCTCCAGCGGGGCGTCGGCGGTCTGCGTGGACGTCGGCTCGCGCAGCAGCTCCTGGATGCGGCCCAGCGAGACCGTGGCCTGCTGGTAGCCGTCGAAGACCTGGGAGAGCTGCTGGACGGGCGCGAAGAACAGGTCGATGTAGAGCAGGTAGGCCACCAGGGCGCCGGTGGTCAGCGTGGCCGCCTCCACCCGGCCCGCGCCCGCGATCAGCACGGCCGCCGCCGCGACCGACGACAGCAGCTGCACGAACGGGAAGTAGACCGATATCAGCCACTGGCCGTGGACGCGGGCGCGCCGGTAGTCGGCGCTGCGCTCGGCGAACCGCCGGCCGCCGTCCCGCTCCCGCCGGAATGCCTGCACGATCCGCAGTCCGGCCACCGTCTCCTGGAGGTCGGCGTTGACCGCCGAGACGCGCTCGCGGGCCAGCTCGTACGCCTTCACGCTGGCCCGGCGGAAGAAGAAGGTGGCCACGGCCAGCGGGGGCAAGGTGGCGAAGACGACCAGCGCGAGCCGCACGTCGAGGACGAGCAGGGCGACCATGATGCCGAAGAAGGTGACGACCGAGACGAACGCGGTGACCAGGCCCGTCTGGAGGAAGGTCGACAGGGCGTCGACGTCCGTGGTCATCCGCGTCATGATGCGGCCGGTCAGCTCGCGCTCGTAGTAGTCCAGGCCGAGCCGCTGGAGCTGCGCGAAGATCTTCAGCCGCAGGGTGTAGAGCACCCGCTCGCCGGTGCGCCCGGTGGTCCGCGTCTCGGCGATCTGCGCGGCCCACTGCACCAGCACGGTCAGCAGGGCGAGCAGGGACGCCGACCACACCGCGCCGATCGCCATCCGGGTCACGCCGGAGTCGATGCCGTGCCGGATCAGCACCGGCAGCAGCAGGCCCGCGCCCGCGTCCACGGCGACCAGCGCCAGGCTGACCAGCAGCGGCGGCCAGAAGCCGCGCAGCAGGCGGCGCAGCCCGTAGGACTCCTCGGGCAGCGTCGCGCGGCCCTCGTCGATGTCCGGGGTGTCGGTGGCCGGGGGCAGCGCCTCGACCTGGGCGAGCAGCTCCGGGGTGGCCGGGGAGCCGGACAGCGCCTCATCCTTCGGTTCGCGGTCGCCGGTCCACAGCCGGGGGGTGACGCCCCGCTCGGCGTCGAACTCGGCGTCCAGCTCGTCGCGGACGGAGGTGTCCTCGGCGGGCGTGGCCGGGTGGGCGTGGCCCGGGGAGACGCCGCCCAGCTCGTCCGGGTCGGTGAGCAGCCGGCGGTAGAGGGCCGAGCGCTCCTGGAGCTCGTCGTGGGTGCCGAGGTCGGCGAGCCGGCCGCCGTCCAGCACGGCGATGCGGTCGGCGAGGTTCAGGGTGGAGCGGCGGTGGGCGATGAGCAGGGTGGTACGGCCCCGCATCACCTGGCCCAGCGCCTCGTGGATCTCGTGCTCCACGCGGGCGTCGACGGCCGAGGTGGCGTCGTCCAGGACCAGCAGGCGGGGGTCGGTGAGCAGGGCGCGGGCGAGCGCGAGGCGCTGGCGCTGGCCGCCGGAGAGGGTGAGGCCGTGTTCGCCGACCTTGGTGTCGTAGCCGTCGGGCAGCTCGCTGATGAAACGGTCCGCCTGGGCGGCGCGGGCGGCGGCCTCGATCTCCTCGTCGGTGGCGTCGGGGCGGCCGTAGGCGATGTTGGCGCGGACGGTGTCGGAGAAGAGGAACGAATCTTCGGGGACGAGTCCGATCGCGGCCCGCAGCGAGTCCAGGGTCAGCTCGCGCACGTCGTGGCCGCCGATCAGGACGGCGCCCCGGTGGACGTCGTAGAAGCGCGGCAGGAGCAGCGAGAGGGTGGACTTGCCGGAGCCCGAGGAGCCGACGACGGCGAGGGTCTCGCCGGGCCGGATCTCGAAGCTGATCCCCTCCAGGACCGGGCGCTCGTCGTCGTAGCCGAAGCTCACGTCGTCGAACTCGACGGTCGCGGGCGCGTCGGCGGGCAGTTCCTTGGTGCCGTCCTTCAGGGCCGGCTCGGTGTCGATCAGCTCCAGCACGCGTTCGGTGCCGGCGCGGGCCTGCTGGCCGACCGTGAGCACCATGGCGAGCATCCGGACCGGGCCGACCAGCTGGGCCAGGTAGGTGGAGAAGGCCACGAAGGTGCCGAGCGTGATGTGGCCGTGCACGGCGAGCCAGCCGCCGAGGGCCAGCATGGCGACCTGGCCGAGCGCCGGGACGGCCTGGAGGGCCGGGGTGTACCGGCTGTTCAGGCGGATCGTGCGCAGCCGGCCCGCGAACAGCCGGCGGCCGACCTCGCGGAGCTTGTTGGTCTCCTGCTCCTCCTGCCCGAAGCCCTTCACCACGCGCACGCCGCCGACCGCGCCGTCGACCACGCCGGCCACGGCGGCGGCCTGCGCCTGGGCGTACCAGGTGGCCGGGTGCAGCCGGGTGCGGCTGCGCCGGGCGATCCAGCCGAGGGCGGGGGCGACGGCGAGGGCGACCAGGGTGAGCGGCAGCGACAGCCACGCCATGATCACCAGGGACATCAGGAAGAGCAGGACGTTCCCGATGGTCATCGGGAGCATGAACAGCAGACCCTGGATCAGCTGCAGGTCGCTGGTGGCGCGGCCGACGACCTGCCCGGTGGACAGCTCGTCCTGACGGCGGCCGTCCAGCCGGGTGATCGTGCCGTACATCTCGGTCCGCAGGTCGTGCTGGACGTCCAGAGCGAGCCGGCCGCCGTAGTAGCGGCGTATGTAGGTGAGGGCGTAGACGAGGACGGCGGCGCCTATGAGGGCGCCGGCCCAGGGGGCCATGGCGCGGCTGTGGTCGCCTATCACGTCGTCGATGATCACCTTGGTGATCAGGGGGACGACGGCCATCACCGCCATGCCGGCGAGGGAGGAGCCGAGGGCCAGGACGACGTCCTTCGGATACCGCCAGGCGTACCCCGCCAGCCGCCGCGCCCATCCCCGTTCCGCTGCCACGCCGGTACCTTCCGCTCGCCCTGCTTTACCGGAAGGCGTCAACGCGGGGGGATGCGGATTTCATCCCTCCGCAACAAACCGGGGGTCTCGCTCAGATGCGCACCCGCAGGTAGTAGAACCGGGTCGTCTGGGCCGGGTTCTGGTTGTCGTCGCTGGTCAGGAGGAGGTTCAGGCGGCCCTTGGTGTCGCGGCCGGTGATCGTCATGCCCTCGATGTTGTCCAGGAGGGGGTTGGGCTGGGGCTGCCTGGCCGTGGCGCCGAGGGCCGGGCAGGACGCGATGTCGGCGAGCAGGGTCTTCTTCACCGGCCGGACGCCGCTCCGGCCCGTGAGGTTCTCGACGCCGGCCGTGTCGGTGGCGCGGCGGGGGTCGGCGAGGTAGAGGCGGACGGTGTTGCCGACGCCCGCGGTGAAGCCGCGCTCCAGGACGAGGAGGCGGCCGTCGGGGGTGGCCTGGACCTCGGGGACGCCGAGGCCGGGGTCGGTGCGGTAGGCGTACTGGGCGGCGGGTGTGAAGCGGCCCCGGTGGCGCTGCCAGGTCTGGAAGCGGACGATCCCGGCGGAGTCGCCCGCTATCGCGTACTCCATGGAGGCCAGCAGGGTACGGCCGCCGGGCAGCAGGGTCAGGCCCTCGAAGGTCTGGTTGGCGGTGGCCCGGCCGGCCGGGGCGACCTGGAGGGCGGCGGGCACCGGGAGCCGGTCGAGGAGGCGGCCGTCGGGAGCGTAGCGGCGGACGGACGGCTCGGTCTCGGAGGAGACCAGCCGGGTGCCGTCGCGGTCGACGACCAGGCCCTCGGAGTCGAGGTCGGCGCCCTTCTCGTCGGCGAGGCGGACGACCCCCTTCGGCCGGAGGGTACGGGCGTCCAGCCGGAACAGCGACGAGCGGTCCCCCAGGGCCGCGAGCGAGCCGTCCCGGTCCACGGCGAGGGCGGAGAAGTTGCCGGTGTAGGTGCCCTCGTACGTCGTCTTGTCGAGCGCGTCGGAGAAGCGGTCGAGGACGGCGTACGGCGAACAGGCGTGGTGGCCCGGCGAGTGGGCGGCGGCGGGCCCGGCGGCGGTCGGCGAGGTGACCGCCGCCAGGCCGGCGGCGAGGCCGGCGAATACGGTTCTCAGGCGCATGGCCGTCACCGTAGGGCCGGCCGGTGACGTACGGGAAGCCGCCCCGTGAAGGGTCAGCCCTGCGGCGGGACGGCGACGAACGCCTCGCGCGGCTCGCTGGTCGGAGTGAAGCGGGCGACACCGGACTTGACCGGCACCAGGTCCTTGTGGATGGCCTTGGCGACGTTCTGGATGGTGGTCACGCCGTAGTTCATCGTGCTGTTGTCCTGGGTCAGCACGGTGATCATGTAGTCGTGGCCGGCGCCCTTGAAGGTGCCCAGGCTGTGCACGCGCCAGCCGTGCGTGGAGCGCTGCAGCCAGCCGTTCTTGACGTGCACGGAGACGGAGGACGGCGCGCCGGCCGGGGTGCCCCAGCGCTGCGAGGAGACGACCTGCCCCATCAGCTTCAGGATGTACTCGCGGGAGTTGTCGCTCAGCACGTTGTTCTTGGCGGTGATGAGCTGGAGCAGCTTCTGCTCGTCGTTGACGTTCTCCTGGGTCAGGCCCCAGTAGCCGCCCGTGCCCGGCACGGTCTTGGTCATGCCGGCGGCCTTGAGGAAGCCCTTGATCTTCGTCATGCCGAGCTGCTTCCAGAGCTTGCTGGTCGCGTTGTTGTCGGACTTGGTGATCATGGCCTTGGCGAGCGACTGCTCGGTGCTCGTCAGGTACCGGTTGTGCTTCTTGGCGTCCCACAGCAGCGTGGCGAGCACGGTGACCTTGACGGTGCTGGCCGAGTCGTAGGAGCTGGTGGCCCGCAGGGTGCAGGTGGTCTTGGTGCTGCGGTCGTAGAGGCCGACGGCGACGGTGCCCTTGCGGCCCGCGAGGGCGGCCGTGATGTCCTTCTTCAGCTTGGCGGCGAGGCCCGCCTTGGCCGACGTACAGGTCACGGCCGGGGTGGCGGCGGCGGCCGGGGTGGCGGCGGTGACGGCGGGTATGAGCAGCGCGGCGCTGACGACGGCCGCGAGCGCGCCGGCCCGGCCGGTGGTCCGGTGAGTCATGGAAAAAGTCCCCTTGGAGGTCCGGGCGTCCCCCTGAACGCCCTTGGGCGCACGTGTGCGCCGCCTTAGTCGACTCGCCAGAACTGTCGATGGTTGTACGTACGTTCGGCGCGGCGGCCTTGCTCACCGATCCGTCCTACTAGTCCCACTTTTTCCCTCACATCGGGGAAGGGGACGTGACCGCCGGGCGTGTCAGGACAGCCTGCCCTCACCATGACGGTGCCCGGCGCACCGCCCCTGCCGGACGCCCCGACTCCTGTCTCTGGAGAGCCACATGAAGCAGCTCCGCTCCTGGACGCTGGCCGCCGCCCTCGCCCTGACCGCCGTACTCCTGCCCGCCCAGTCCGCGACGGCCAAGGCCGCCCAGCCCTCCTGCCCCGACGGCTCCGTCTGCTTCTGGAGCGGCGAGAACTTCCGCGGCTCCTCCTGGGAGTGGACGTCCCGCAGCGGCTACCGCGACATGCCGTCGTTCCTCCACGACCACGTCGGCTCGTTCGTCTCCTCCACCCGCGCGTGTTTCATCAACTGGGGCCCGGTGGAGAAGCGCAACGTCTTCAACGGCGACTGGCGCTCCCGCTACCTGAGCGACTTCGGCGGCCGGATCGACGGGGTGGGACCGGGGAGCTGTTGACCCACCCGCCCGGCAACCGGCTTTCGAGGCCTGAGGGAACCATTGGGCTCCCTCAGGCCTCGAAGTCGTACTCCAAGACGTAGGCCGAGGAGTCCAGCACCATCTCGTTGACCTCGACGACGAGTCCGTCGGCGTCGAAGGCGGTGCGCGCGATCAGTACGACCGGTACTCCCGCCGGGAGCGCCAGCCGCTCGGCCTCCTCCGCGCCCGGCATCCGGGACCGGACCTCCTCCCGGAACCGGACGGGCCCACGCCCCAGCTCCGCGAGCCGCGCGTACGTGCCACCGGGCCCGGTCTCCGGCCGGGTGATCGCCGTACCCGCGACGAGGCCGGCCGGCAGATAGGACGTGGACAGCAGCACGGGCTTGCCGTCGAGCACGAACCGGCGCCGCCGGACACAGGCGTTCGCGTCCTCACCGAGCCCGAGGACCGCCGCGACAGCATCGGGCGCCGGCTCCTCCGTCACCTCCACCGAGTCCACGACCAGTTCCCGGTCCCCGATGTCGGCGGACCAGACGGAACGCCCCTCACCCCACCGCCCCCGCGCGAGCCGCTCGATGCCCCGGCGGCGGAGCTCCGCCCCCGTCCGCTGGTGTTCGGGCTGTCGCGCCGTCTCCCGGCCACTCATCCAGACCTCTTCTCCGGAAAACTCCAGACGTTTCCAGATGTTTCGGGGTGTTCCAGAAGAAGAGATGCCCGGCGACCGGAACGGGGATGCGTCCCTCGGTCAGTCCAAGTGCGTCGGTGCGAACATCCGCAGTACCGCCGGGAGTACCACCACCGACGGGCCCGGGGTGTTCAGGGCCCTTGTCAGGTCCTCCTGGAGGGATTCCGGGGTCGTGTGCACACCGGTCACGCCGAAGGATTCCGCCAGGGCCACGTAGTCGGGGCGGTGGAGTTCCGTGGCTGTCGGTTTGCCGAAGGCGTCCGTCATGTATTCGCGGAGGATGCCGTAGCCGCCGTCGTCGATGATCAGCCAGGTGACGGGGAGGTCGTACTGCTTGGCCGTGGCCAGTTCGGCGATCGAGTACAGGGCGCCGCCGTCGCCGGAGACCGCCAGGACCGGGCGGGTCGGGTCGGCCGCCGCCGCGCCGAGGGCCGCCGGGAAGCCGTAGCCGAGGCCGCCCGCGCCCTGGGCGGAGTGCATGAGGTTCGGGCCCTGCGCGTCGAACGCCGACCAGGCCCAGTACGCCAGGATCGTCATGTCCCAGAAGGACGGGGAGTCGGCGGGGAGGGCCTGTCGGACAGCCGAAAGCACATTCTGTTCCAGGGTCAGGTGCTGACCGTCGATACGCGACGCCACCTTGGCCAGCAGGGTGCGTACCCGCTCGCGTGCCGTCTCGTCCGGGCGGTCCTCCGCCGTCTCCAGCAGGGCCTGGAGGGCCAGGCGGGCGTCCGCGTGGATGCCCAGGGCCGGGTGGTTGGACTCCAGTTTGCCGAGGTCGGCCTCGATCTGGATCACCCGGCCGCGGGGCCTGAACGTGTGGTAGTTGGAGGAGAGTTCGCCCAGGCCCGAGCCGATCACCAGCAGGACGTCCGCGTCCTCCAGGAAGTCCGTGGTGTGGCGGTCCTCCAGCCAGGACTGGAGGGAGAGCGGGTGGTGCCAGGGGAACGCGCCCTTGCCGCCGAACGTCGTCACCACCGGCGCGTTCAGCTTCTCCGCCAGCAGCCGCAGCTTCCCCGAGGCGTCCGACCGTACGACCCCGCCGCCCGCGATGATCGCCGGGCGGGCCGCCTGGGACAGCAAGTGGGCGGCCAGCGCGGTCAGTTCGGGGCGCGGGGGCAGGTCGTCCGGGAGGGCGTCCGGCGCCGACACCACCGGCAGCGCGGCCGGAGCCAGCAGCACGTCCTGCGGGATCTCCACCCACACCGGGCCGTGCGGGGCGGTCAGCGCCGACTTCCAGGCCGCCGCGACCGCCGACGGGATCTGCGACTGGCTGCGGACCGTGTGAACCGACTTCACCACGCCCCGGAACGAGGCCGACTGGTCGGGGAGTTCGTGGAGGTAGCCCTTGCGGCCCCCGCCCAGCCCCGCGACCGGGACCTGGCTGCTGATCGCCAGCACCGGCGCGCTCGCCGCCGCGGCCTCCTGGAGCGCGGCCAGCGACGTCAGCGCCCCCGGACCCGTCGAGAGGAACAGCGGGGCCGCCTCACCCGTGATCCTGCCGTACGCGTCGGCCGCGAAGCCCGCGTTGTTCTCCACCCGGAGGCCGACGTAGCGCAGCGAGGAGCGGCGCAGGGCGTCGAACATGCCGAGCGCGTGCTGGCCGGGCAGGCCGAAGACGGTCGTCGCGCCGAGCCCGGCCAGCGTCTCCACGACCAGGTCTCCGCCGGTGCGCCCCGGGGGCGGGTTCAGGGCGGCGGTGATCTGCGCCTGCGTCGGGCGGAGTACCAGGTCGTGGTCGTGGGTCACTTCGCTTCAGCGTCCTTCCGGGCCGCGGCGATCTGGCGGCTCATGATGGTGGTCAGTTCGTAGGCGGTGTGCGAGGCCGCGACCGAGGTGATCTCGGCGTGGTCGTACGCCGGGGCGACCTCGACCACGTCCGCCGAGACCAGGTTGCACGACGCCAGGCCGCGCAGGATCTCCAGCAGCTCCCGGGAGGTCATGCCGCCCGCCTCCGGGGTGCCGGTGCCGGGCGCGTGCGCCGGGTCCAGGCAGTCGATGTCGATGGAGATGTACAGCGGGCGGTCGCCGATGCGCTGGCGCAGCTGGTCGGCTATCTCGTCGGCGCCCCGGCGGTAGACGTCCGCCGAGGTGACGATGCCGAAGCCCATCTTCTCGTCGTCGGTGAGGTCCTGCTTGCCGTACAGCGGGCCGCGGGTGCCGACGTGGGAGAGGGCCGAGGTGTCGAGGATGCCCTCCTCCACCGCGCGCCGGAACGGGGTGCCGTGGGTGTACTCGGCGCCGAAGTAGGTGTCCCAGGTGTCCAGGTGGGCGTCGAAGTGCAGCAGGGCCACCGGGCCGTGCTTCTTCGCCACCGAGCGCAGCAGCGGCAGCGCGATGGTGTGGTCGCCGCCGAGGGTCATCAGGCGGGCGCCGGTGCCGAGCAGGTCGTCGGCGGCGGCCTCGATGGTCTCCACGGCCTCGTTGATGTTGAACGGGTTCACCGCGATGTCGCCGCCGTCGGCGACCTGCGCCAGGGCGAACGGGGAGGCGTCCTGCGCCGGGTTGTACGGGCGCAGCAGCCGGGACGCCTCGCGGATGGCGTTGCCGCCGAAGCGGGCGCCGGGCCGGTACGAGACGCCGGAGTCGAACGGCACGCCCACCACGGCGACGTCGGCGGTGCCGACCTCGTCCAGGCGGGGCAGCCGGGCGAAGGTGGCGGGGCCGGCGTACCGCGGGATGCGGGAGGAGTCGACGGGGCCGCGGGGCGTCTCGTTGCTGCTCATCGTGAAATGCCTTCTTCCTTGCGCTTCGTCGCGCATGTACTGCTTTCCTGTGACTCTACTGGTGAGCCGGGACCGTTTCGGACGGGAGTTCGGGGGACCGCCCGGCGAGGCGTTCGCGCCAGGCGGCGAGGACGGCCTCGTCGGTGGGCCGGGTGGCCAGGGAGACGGCGACGTAGGCCACGAGCGAGGCCAGCAGGCCGTAGTAGACGGGTTCGTTGGCGAGGATGCCGTAGCCGGCCATCAGGCCAATGACGGCCAGGCCGCCGACGGCGACGGCGGCCAGCGCGCCCTGGGCCGTACCGCGCTTCCACAGCAGGCCGCCGAGGATGGGCACCAGCAGGCCGCCGACGAGCAGGTTGTAGGCCACGGTGAGCGCCTGGACCACGTCGTTCAGCGCGATCGCGGTGCCGATCACGGCGAGGCCCATGACGAGGATGAAGGCGCGGTTGCCGGCGACCTCGTCGTGTTCCTCGTGCTCCGCGGAGCGCTTGGCGAGGCCGCGCAGCCGGGACCAGATGTCGTTGTTGGCGACCGTGGCGCAGGCGATCAGGGCGCCGGAGGAGGTCGACATCACCGCGGCCAGGGCGGCGGCCAGCACCAGGCCGCGCACGCCGACGGGCAGTTCGTCCTTGACGATGGTGGCGAAGGCGTCGTCGGGGCTGCCCAGGTTGGGGTAGAGCACCTTGGCGGCGGTGCCGATCACCGCGCCGGCGACGGCGTAGGCCAGACAGTAGGTTCCGGCCACCGTGCCGCCCCAGCGGGCGGTGCGGTCGCTGCGGGCGGTGAACACGCGCTGCCAGATGTCCTGGCCGATCAGCATGCCGAACGTGTAGATCAGCACGTACGTGAAGATGGTCTCGCCGCCGACGCCCAGCGGGTCGAAGTAGGAGGTCGGCAGCTCGGCCTTCATCTCGGCGAAACCGCCCGCCTTGACCACCGCGATGGGCAGCAGCAGGAGCAGGACGCCGATCGTCTTGACGACGAACTGCACCATGTCGGTCAGGGTGATGGACCACATCCCGCCGAGGGTGGAGTACGCCACGACGATCGCGCCGCCGAGAATGATCGCGACCGTGCGGTTCACGTCGAACAGCACGTCGAAGATGGTGGCGTAGGCGATGGTGGAGGTCACCGCGAGCATCAGGGTGTACGCCCACATGACCACGCCGGAGATCACGCCCGCCCGGCCGCCGTAGCGCAGGTCCAGCATCTCGGAGACGGTGTAGACCTTCAGGCGGGCGATGCGCGCGGAGAAGAACACGGACAGGGCGAGGAGCCCGAGGCCGATGGTGAAGACCATCCAGGCGCCGGACAGGCCGTACTGGTAGCCCAGCCCCACGCCGCCGATGGTGGACGCGCCGCCGAGCACGATCGCCGCCATGGTGCCGGAGTACATGGCTGGGCCCAGGCGGCGGCCCGCCACCAGGAACTCGCTCTTGGACTTGGCGCGGCGCATGCCCCACCAGCCCATCGCCAGCATGCCGGCGAGATAGACGACGATCACTGTGTAGTCGACGGCCATGGGGCGGCCCTCCTTCGCGCACTGTCCGGTGGCGTGTCGTGCAGATCCTGCGGTTCTGTCGGCAGCGGCTCGCGGGGACATCCGCCCGTACCCGCGGCTGCCGTGCTCACTTGACAGTAGGTGGCCGGAAAGCGACTGCGAAGTATACGTTTCATACAGAGGAACGGGGCCGGATGGAAGGTACGCACACCATGCCGGAGACGAGCGGCCCGGCCCAGGCCCCGGCCGTCCCGCCGACCCCGCCGGTACCGCTCCAGGCGCTGCTGGCCCGGGAGGACCTCGCCCTGCGGCGGATCGCCGGGCCCGCGGACCCCGGGACCGTGATCCACGGCGCGCACACCTCGGAGATGGCCGACCCCTCCCCCTACCTGCTGGGCGGCGAGCTGCTACTCACGGCCGGGGTGCACATCCCGGAGGGAGCGGAACCGGGGGGCTACTTCGCCGACTACGTCTCCCGGATCGTGGCGGGGGGCGCCGCGGCGCTCGGCTTCGGGGTGGCCCCGGTGCACGACACGGTCCCGCCCGCCCTGGTCGCCGCCTGCGAGCGGCAGGGCCTGCCGCTGCTGGAGGTCCCGCCGCACACCGCGTTCTCGGCCGTGGCCCGGGCGGTCTGGCAGCTGATGGCCCAGGCCCGGCTGGCGGAGCTGCGCCGCGTCACCGAGGCCCAGCAGAGCCTCGCGGCGGCCGCCGCCCGCCCCGACCCCATTCCCTCGGTGCTGCGCCAGCTCGCCCAGCGCCTGTCCGGCCGGGCGGTCCTCTACGGCCCGGACGGCACGGAGGTCGCGGGGGCGGGGCGGGTACCGGAGGAGGGGGACGCGGGGGCGGCCCTGGCCGGGCTGGCCGACGTGGTCAGGCCGGCCCCCCGCCCGGCGGAAGCCCCCTCCCGCCCCGCCTCCGCCACCGACACCCACGGCGGTGTCCACCTCGCCGTCTACGCGCTCGGGGCCGGGGAGGGGTTCGTGCTCGGGGTGGCCGGCCGGCGGCGGGAGGCCGGGGACCACACCATCGCGTCGGTCGCCGCCGTGCTGCTGGCGCTGCTCACCGGGGAGCACCACAGCGGGGCCGGCGCGGCCCGCTCCTCCGCGCTGGTGCGGCTGCTGCTCGGCGCCCCGCCCGAGGAGGTGGCCCCGCTGCTCGGCGCCGGCCGCCTGCTCGTCGTGCACGCCCGGCCGGAGGCCCAGGCCCCGGACCCGGTCGCCGCGTCCGCGCTCGGCGCCGCGCTGGGCTCGCCGCTGGTCGACCTCGCCGGCGAGATCGTACGGGTGCTGGTGCCCGCCGACCGCGAACCGCGGCCGCAGCCCGGCTGGACCCTCGGGGTGAGCGCCCCGGCCGAGCCCCGGGAGTGGCCGGCCGCCGACACCCAGGCCGCCCGCGCCCTGGCCCGGGCCCGCGCCACCCGCGCCCCGCTGCTGCGGCACGCCGCCCGCCCGGCGCTCGCGGACCTGGTGCCGGCGGCGGACGCCGAGGCGCACGCCCGTACCCTGCTCGCCCCCCTCGCCGGGCAGCCCGCGCTCGCCGAGACGCTGCGCGCCTGGCTGTCGCTGCACGGCAGTTGGGACCGTACGGCGGTGGCGCTGGGCGTGCACCGCAACACCGTGCGGCAGCGCGTCGCCCGCTGCGCGGCCCTGCTGGCCACCGACCTGGACGACCCGGACGTGCGCATGGAGCTGTGGTTCGCCCTGCGCCGGGGCTGACCGCGCCGGGGCGTGACCCCCGTCCCAGCGGGTGATTTCCCCGCTACCGGCGCCGCGCGCTGCCCCACAATGGGTGCCATGCCGATATCCGGGACACCCAGCCGCGCCCAGCTCGTCGACCATCTGGTGCGCACCCGCATCGCGGGGGACGTCGCCACGCCCCGCGAGAACAACCTCTCCCACTACCGTCAGCTCGCCAACGGTGTCCGCGACTTCTGGCTCGGCCTGGAACTGGGCGACCGCTGGACGGACGAGCAGGACGTGCTCGCGGTGATGGCCGAGCGGGTGGGTGTCAACGACGACCCGGAGTACCGCTTCGGGCAGGACACCATCGACCCCGAGCTGACCGTGGACGCCCTGGACCGGATGGCGGCGCGGCTGCGCAAGGCGGCCGAGGACCGCCAGCGGGTGCTGTTCGCGACCGGGCACCCGGGCGGGCTGCTGGACGTGCACCGGGCCACAGCCGCCGCGCTGCGCGCCGCCGGGTGCGAGATCGTGGTCGTCCCGGACGGGCTGAGCACGGAGGAGGGGTACGTCATGCAGTTCGCGGACGTGGCCGTGCTGGAACACGGGGCGACGCTGTGGCACACCCACTCCGGGCAGCCGATGCGGGCCGTCCTGACCGGACTCGAGCGCGCCGGGCGTCCGCTGCCCGATCTCGTCGTGGCCGACCACGGCTGGGCGGGCTACGCGGGGCAGCACGGCGTGGACTCCGTCGGGTACGCCGACTGCAACGACCCGGCGCTCTTCCTCGCCGAGGCGGAGGGCACCGTGCAGGTGGTGGTCCCGCTGGACGACCATGTGGTCAGCCCCCGTCACTACGACCCGATGACGGCGTATCTGCTGGCCGGGGCGGGCCTGGCCTGACGCCTCGTCACTCCGGGCGCGGACACGACGTGCGGCCCCGCCGAGGGGGCCGCACACCGTGTTCGGTTGTCAGGTCGGATCAGTGGCCACCACCGCCACCGCCGCCACCGTGACCGCCGCCACCGCCACCGCCGTGGCCGCCGCCGCCACCGCCGCCGTGGCCACCGCCACCGCCGCCGTGACCGCCGCCACCGTCGCCGTGGCCACCGCCACCGCCACCGTGGTCACCACCGCCGTAGCCGCCGTGGTCGCCACCGCCGTAGCCGTCGTGGTCACCACCGTAGCCACCGTGGTCACCGCGACCGTAGTCGTCATCGTCGTCCCACCAGCCGCCGCCGTGGTCGTCGTCGTAACGGCTGTAGGAACTGTCGCTGCCGTAGTCCGAGGCGGAGGCCGTCGCGGCCGTGCCGAACGCGGCTCCGCCGGCCAGCAGCAGACCGGAGGCGGACAACGCGACAAGACGCCTCGTGCGCTGTGATCGCATGGGAATACCTTCCATCTCCATCGTCTCTCGCGGCTCCCTGGCGGAAGCGCGAGGTGGATGGCCGTCGCCGCGGCTGATGAGAAAGATGCGGCGCGGTCTTCAGGTGTCACCGCAGCACGGAATGAACGAACACGTCGTTCGCTGCGGCCCTTCACCCAGAGAGCCTAATCGGACATACGCCACAAGTCATCCCGAAAAGCACATCCGTCACAGATGTTTCGGAACGCGGACCACGCCCTCCTGGATCACGGTGATGGCGAGCCGCCCGTCCTGCGTGTATATGCGGGCCTGACCGAGGCCGCGGCCGCCGGACGCGGTCGGCGACTCCTGGTCGTACAGCAGCCATTCGTCCACCCGGAAGGGCCGGTGGAACCACATGGCGTGGTCCAGGGACGCCCCGACGACGTCCCCGACGGCCCAGCCGCCGCGCCCGTGGGCGAGCAGCACGGGGTCGAGCAGGGTCATGTCGGAGACGTAGGCGGCGAGGACGGCGTGCCGCAACGGGTCGTCGCCGTCGAGCTTGCCGTCCACGCGGAACCACACCTGGGAGTGCGGCTCGCGCGGCTCGCCGTAGCGCCCGTACGGCGGCTCGTCCACGTATCGGAGGTCGACCGCCTCGCGGGCCTTGAGGAACCGCTCCACGACCCGGGGCGCGAGGTGGCCGTAGCCGCCCAACCGCTCCGGGGAGGTGGGCAGGGTGGCCGGATCGGGCGCGGCGGGCATGGGCACCTGGTGCTCCAGGCCGTCCTCGTACGCCTGGAAGGACGCGGAGAGGTGGAAGACCGGCTTGCCGTGCTGGACCGCGACCACCCGGCGCGCGGTGAAGGACCGGCCGTCGCGGATGCGGTCCACGGTGTAGACGATCGGCGCGCCCGGGTCACCGGGGCGCAGGAAGTACGCGTGCAGGGAGTGGACGGGCCGGTCGGCGGGGACCGTGCGCCCGGCCGCGACCAGCGCCTGCGCCGCGACCTGCCCGCCGAAGACCCGCGGGACGACGGCGGAGCGGGACCGGCCGCGGAAGATGTCCTCCTCGATCCGCTCCAGGTCGAGCAGATCGAGGAGGTCCTGAAGTGCCTGGCTCATGGCGTGCAGGTATACCGCCCGGGGTCCCGGCGTCCTTAGAGACCCATGTCCTTGGCGATGATCGTCTTCATGATCTCGCTGGTGCCGCCGTAGATGCGGTTGACGCGGTTGTCCGCGTACAGGCGGGCGATCGGGTACTCGTTCATGTAGCCGTAGCCGCCGTGCAGCTGGAGGCAGCGGTCGATGACGCGGTGCGCGACCTCGGTGCAGAACAGCTTGGCGGAGGCGGCCTCGGCGGGGGTCAGCTCGCCGGCGTCCAGCGCCTCCAGCGCGCGGTCGGCGACGGCCTCGGCGGCGTCCACCTCGGCCTGGCAGGCGGCCAGCTCGAACTTGGTGTTCTGGAAGTGCGCGACCGGCTTGCCGAAGACGGTGCGCTCCTGCACGTACTGCTTGGCGAACCGGACGGCGGCCTTGGCCTGCGCGTAGGCGCCGAAGGCGATGCCCCAGCGCTCGGAGGCCAGGTTGTGGCCGAGGTAGTAGAAGCCCTTGTTCTCCTCGCCGAGCAGGTCCTCGGCGGGCACCTTGACGTCCACGAAGGCCAGCTCGGCGGTGTCGGAGGTGCGCAGGCCCAGCTTGTCCAGCTTGCGGCCGACGGAGTAGCCCTCGGACTTGGTGTCCACGGCGAACAGGGAGATGCCGTGGCGGCGGTCCTCGGCGGTGGGCGCGGAGGTGCGGGCGCAGACGATCACCTTGTCGGCGTGGACACCGCCGGTGATGAAGGTCTTGGCGCCGTTGAGGACGTAGTGCGTGCCGTCCTCGCTCAGCTTGGCGGTGGTCTTCATGCCCGCGAGGTCGGAACCGGTGCCCGGCTCCGTCATCGCGATGGCCCACATCTCCTCGCCGGTGACGAACTTCGGCAGGTAGCGCTTCTTCTGCTCCTCGGTGGCGAGCATCTTGATGTACGGCAGGGCGAGCAGCACGTGCACGCCGGAGCCGCCGAACTGCACGCCCGCGCGCGCGGTCTCCTCGTAGAGGACGGCCTCGAACTTGTGGGTCTCCAGGCCCGCGCCGCCGAACTCCTCGGGCACGCTGATGCCGAAGACGCCCAGCTCGCCGAGCTTGTAGTAGAAGTCGCGCGGCGCCTGGCCGGCGGCGAACCACTCGTCGTAGACCGGGACGACCTCGGCCTCGATGAAGGCGCGAAGGGTCTCCCGGAACGCCTCGTGATCCTCGTTGAACACCGTACGGCGCACGCCGCCACCTCCACGTACCTGACATCGGGCATGTCTAAGCGCTTGCTCATTCACCGTACCGGCGGGTACGGAAGCCCGTCCAGGGGGGTTCCGCCGTAATGCTCGTCACGCCCGGCCGCCCGGGGACCGGGGCCTGGGGCCGGCCCGGGGCCCGGGCCGGCCTGGGGCCCGGGGCTGGCCTGGGGCCCGGGGTCGGCTTGGTGGTCGGGCCCGCGCGCGGTTATTCCCGGCCCGCCGCCTCGAACGCCCCCCGCGCCATCCGGTGCAGCAGGTCTGCCGTCGTCCCCCGGCCGGGGAGCGTGCCGGCGCGGCCGAGGTGGGGGGTGGAGTTGAGCAGGCCGAAGACGGAGTGGACGGCCGAGCGGGCGGCCGGTTCGGTCAGGCCCGGATAGACCTCGCGGACCACCTGCACCCACAGCTCCACGTACTGCCGCTGGAGCTGGCGCACCAGCTTGCGGTCGCTGTCGCGCAGCCGGTCCAGCTCGCGGTCGTGCAGGGTGATCAGCGGGCGGTCGTCCAGGGCGAAGTCGATGTGGCCCTCGATCAGGGAGTCCAGCACGCGGGTCGCGGGGATCCCGTCGGCCTCCGCGAGCCGGCGCCGGGCACCGGTGAGCAGCTGCCCGCTGATGCCGACCAGCAGCTCGGCGAGCATCGCGTCCTTGCCCGGGAAGTGCCGGTACAGGCCGGGGCCGCTGATGCCGACCGCGGCGCCTATCTCGTCGACACCGACGCCGTGGAAGCCGCGTGCGGCGAAGAGCCGGGCGGCTTCCTTGAGGATCTGCTCGCGGCGGGTGGGGGCGTCGGTTCTGCTGGCCATGCCGTCAATTCTAGACAGCGACGTTAGCGGTCGTTAACCTGAAGGGGATGGTTAACGCTCATTAACAGGTTCGGACACCGGTGAGGGGACCGCAGGATGCAGGAGGCACCGGAGCTTCACAGCGCGGCCGATCCCGCGTCGGAGGGCTGGCGGGCCAACGAGAGGGCCCACCTCGCTCTCGTGGAGGAGCTGCGCGGCAAGCTGGCCGCGGCGGCCCTCGGCGGCGGCGAGAAGGCGCGGGCGCGGCACACCGCGCGCGGCAAGCTGCTGCCGAGGGACAGGGTGGACACACTGCTCGACCCGGGCTCGCCCTTCCTGGAGCTGGCACCGCTCGCGGCCGACGGGATGTACGACGGGCAGGCCCCGGCCGCCGGGGTGATCGCCGGCATCGGGCGGGTCAGCGGCCGCGAGTGCGTGATCGTGGCGAACGACGCCACGGTCAAGGGCGGCACGTACTACCCGATGACGGTGAAGAAACACCTGCGCGCCCAGGAGGTGGCCCTGGACAACCGGCTGCCGTGCGTCTATTTGGTCGACTCCGGCGGGGCCTTCCTGCCGATGCAGGACGAGGTCTTCCCCGACCGGGACCACTTCGGCCGGATCTTCTACAACCAGGCCCGCATGTCCGGCGCGGGCATCCCTCAGATCGCGGCCGTCATGGGCTCCTGTACGGCGGGCGGGGCGTACGTCCCGGCGATGAGCGACGAGGCCGTGATCGTACGGAACCAGGGCACGATCTTCCTGGGCGGGCCGCCCCTGGTGAAGGCGGCCACCGGCGAGGTCGTCACCGCCGAGGAACTGGGCGGCGGCGAGGTGCACTCCCGGGTCTCCGGGGTCACCGACCACCTCGCCGAGGACGACGCGCACGCGCTCGGGATCGTCCGGGACATCGTGGCCACGCTCCCCGCCCGGCGGTCCCTGCCCTGGGAGGTCAGGCCGTCCGTCGAACCCAAGGTGGACCCCTACGGGCTCTACGGCGCCGTCCCGGTCGACTCCCGTACGCCCTACGACGTCCGCGAGATCATCGCGCGCGTGGTCGACGGCTCCCGGTTCGCCGAGTTCAAGGCGGAGTTCGGGCAGACCCTGGTCACCGGGTTCGCGCGGATCCACGGCCACCCGGTGGGGATCGTCGCCAACAACGGCATCCTGTTCTCCGAGTCCGCCCAGAAGGGCGCCCACTTCATCGAGCTGTGCGACCAGCGCGGCATCCCGCTGGTGTTCCTCCAGAACATCTCCGGCTTCATGGTCGGCAGGGACTACGAGGCGGGGGGCATCGCCAAGCACGGCGCCAAGATGGTCACGGCGGTGGCCTGCACGCGCGTGCCCAAGCTGACGGTGGTGGTCGGCGGCTCCTACGGCGCGGGCAACTACTCGATGTGCGGCCGGGCCTACTCCCCCCGCTTCCTGTGGATGTGGCCGAACGCCAAGATCTCCGTGATGGGCGGCGAGCAGGCCGCGTCCGTGCTGGCCACCGTCAAGCGGGACCAGTTGGAGGGGCGCGGCGAGGAGTGGCCCGCCGAGGAGGAAGAGGCGTTCAAGACGCCGATCCGTGCCCAGTACGAGCGCCAGGGCAACGCCTACTACGCCACCGCCCGGCTCTGGGACGACGGCGTGATCGACCCGCTGGACACCCGTCAGGTCCTCGGACTGGCCCTGACGGCCTGCGCCAACGCGCCTCTGGGAGACCCCCAGTTCGGCGTCTTCCGGATGTGAGGAGGGGAACCGTGTTCGACACAGTGCTGGTGGCCAACCGGGGCGAGATCGCCGTACGCGTGATCCGTACGCTGCGCGCCCTGGGCGTGCGCTCGGTGGCGGTCTTCTCCGACGCCGACGCCGACGCGCGGCACGTACGGGAGGCCGACACGGCGGTGCGGATCGGTCCGGCGCCGGCCGCCGAGAGCTATCTGTCCGTGGAGCGGCTGCTGGAGGCCGCCGCCCGCACCGGCGCCCAGGCCGTCCACCCCGGGTACGGCTTCCTCGCCGAGAACGCGGCCTTCGCGCGGGCGTGCGAGGAGGCGGGGCTGGTCTTCATCGGCCCGCCGGCGGACGCGATCGCGCTGATGGGCGACAAGATCCGGGCCAAGGAGACGGTCGAGGCGGCCGGGGTGCCGGTGGTGCCGGGCGGCCGCGACCCGGAGCTGGCCGAGGCGGCCCGCGCCCTGGGCGCGCCCGTGCTGCTGAAGCCGTCGGCCGGCGGCGGCGGCAAGGGCATGCGCCTGGTGCGGGACCTGACCGTGCTGGAGGAGGAGATCGCCGCCGCCCGCCGGGAGGCCCGCACCTCCTTCGGTGACGACACACTGCTGGTGGAGCGGTGGATCGACCGCCCCCGGCACATCGAGATCCAGGTGCTGGCCGACGGCCACGGCAACGTGCTGCACCTGGGCGAGCGCGAGTGCTCCCTCCAGCGGCGTCACCAGAAGGTCGTCGAGGAGGCGCCGAGCGTGCTCCTGGACGAGGAGACCCGGGCCGCGATGGGCGAGGCGGCCGTGCAGGCGGCCCGCTCGTGCGGGTACCGGGGCGCGGGCACGGTGGAGTTCATCGTCCCGGGCGGCGACCCCTCGCAGTACTACTTCATGGAGATGAACACCCGTCTCCAGGTGGAGCACCCGGTCACCGAACTGGTGACCGGCCTTGACCTGGTGGAGTGGCAGCTGCGGGTCGCGGCCGGCGAACGGCTGCCCTTCGGCCAGTCGGAGATCACGCTCACCGGGCACGCGGTGGAGGCCCGGATCTGCGCCGAGGACCCCGCGCGCGGCTTCCTGCCCTCCGGCGGCACGGTCCTGCTGCTGGACGAGCCCGAGGGCGACGGGGTGCGCACCGACTCCGGGCTGAGCGAGGGCACCGAGGTGGGCAGCCTGTACGACCCGATGCTGTCCAAGGTGATCGCCTACGGCCCCGACCGCGCGACCGCGCTGCGCAGGCTCCGGGCGGCCCTGGCGGAGACGGTCACGCTGGGCGTGCAGACCAACGCCGGGTTCCTGCGCCGGCTGCTGGCCCATCCGGCGGTCGTCGCGGGCGACCTGGACACCGGGCTGGTGGAGCGGGTGGTGGACGACCTGGCCCCCGCCGAGGTGCCGGAGGAGGTGTACGAGGCGGCGGCGGCCGTACGGCTTCAGGCGCTGAAGCCGAGCGCGGAGGGCTGGACCGACCCGTTCTCGGTGCCGAACGGCTGGCGGCTGGGCGGCACCCCGAAGCCGCCCGTCTTCCACCTGCGGGTGCGCGAACCGGTCGCCCACACCCCCCGGGGCGCCCACACCGTCACCGGTGACCGGGTGACCGTCACCCTGGACGGCGTCCGGCACACCTTCCGCCGGGCCGGCGACTGGCTCGGCCGGGACGGCGACGCCTGGCAGGTGCGCGACCACGACCCGGTCGCCGCGTCCCTGAACCGCGCGGGCCACGCGGGCGCCGACTCCCTCACCGCGCCCATGCCGGGCACGGTCACGGTGGTCAAGGTGGCCGTCGGCGACGAGGTGACCGCCGGGCAGAGCCTGCTGGTGGTGGAGGCGATGAAGATGGAACACGTCATCTCCGCCCCGCACGCGGGCACGGTCGCCGAACTGGACGTGACACCGGGCAGCACGGTCGCCATGGACCAGGTGCTGGCCGTCATCGCACCGCACGAGGAGGCGGCCGGATGAGCGTCACAGGACTGCCCATGACCGTCCCGGCCGAGGGCCTGCCCGCGCGGGTGCGGATCCACGAGGTGGGCGCGCGCGACGGGCTGCAGAACGAGAAGACGGCCGTGCCGACGGCGGTGAAGGCCGAGTTCATCCGCCGGCTGGCCGGCGCGGGCCTGACCACCATCGAGGCGACGAGCTTCGTGCATCCCAAGTGGGTGCCCCAACTCGCCGACGCGGAGGAGCTGTTCCCCCAGGTCAAGGACGTGGACGCGGCGCTTCCGGTGCTGGTGCCCAACCAGCGCGGACTGGACCGGGCCCTCGCCCTCGGCGCCACGTACGTCGCCGTGTTCGCCAGCGCCACCGAGTCCTTCGCCAAGGCCAACCTCAACCGCACGCTGGAGGAGTCCCTCGCGGTGTTCGAGCCGGTGGTGCGGCGCGCGAAGGACGAGGGCGTACGGGTGCGCGGCTATGTCTCCATGTGCTTCGGCGACCCGTGGGAGGGCCCGGTGCCGCTCGCCCAGGTGGCGCGGGTGTGCGGGGCGCTGCGGGACATGGGCTGCGACGAGCTGAGCCTCGGCGACACCATCGGGGTGGCCACGCCGGGCCAGGTCCGGGCGCTGCTCGGCCTGCTGAACGAGCGGGGGGTGCCGACCGACGCGCTCGGCGTGCACTTCCACGACACCTACGGCCAGGCGCTCGCCAACACCCTGGCCGCCCTCCAGCACGGCGTCACCACCGTGGACGCCTCCGCCGGTGGGCTCGGCGGCTGCCCGTACGCCAAGTCCGCCACCGGCAATCTCGCCACCGAGGACCTCGTCTGGATGCTGCACGGGCTCGGCATCGAGACGGGGGTCGACCTCGGCCGTCTGACCGCCACCAGCGTGTGGATGGCCGAACAGCTGGGCCGGCCCAGCCCGTCCCGTACCGTCCGCGCTCTCTCCCACAAGGACCAGTGATCAGCATGGACCACCGTCTCAGCCCCGAGCTGGAGGAACTCCGCCGTACGGTGGAGGAGTTCGCGCACGACGTCGTGGCGCCGAAGATCGGCGACTTCTACGAGCGGCACGAGTTCCCGTACGAGATCGTCCGCGAGATGGGCCGCATGGGCCTGTTCGGGCTGCCGTTCCCCGAGGAGTACGGCGGGATGGGCGGCGACTACCTGGCGCTCGGCCTCGTCCTGGAGGAACTGGCCCGGGTGGACTCCTCCGTGGCGATCACCCTGGAGGCGGGCGTCTCGCTGGGCGCGATGCCGCTGCACCTGTTCGGCACGGAGGAGCAGAAGCGGGAGTGGCTGCCCCGCCTGTGCTCGGGCGCGATCCTGGGCGCGTTCGGCCTGACGGAACCGGACGGCGGCAGCGACGCGGGGGCGACCCGTACGACGGCCCGGCTGGACCCGGACACGGACGAGTGGGTGATCAACGGCACCAAGTGCTTCATCACCAACTCGGGCACGGACATCACGGGGCTGGTCACGGTCACCGCGGTCACCGGCCGCAAGCCGGACGGCCGCCCGGAGATCTCGGCCGTCATCGTGCCGTCCGGCACCCCGGGCTTCACGGTGGCGGCGCCCTACTCGAAGGTCGGCTGGAACGCCTCCGACACCCGCGAGCTGTCCTTCCAGGACGTCCGGGTCCCGGCGGCCAACCTGCTGGGCGAACGGGGCCGCGGCTACGCCCAGTTCCTGCGTATCCTGGACGAGGGCCGGATCGCCATCGCCGCGCTCGCCACGGGCCTGGCCCAGGGCTGTGTGGACGAGTCGGTGAAGTACGCGAAGGAACGTCACGCCTTCGGCCGCCCGATCGGCGCCAACCAGGCCATCCAGTTCAAGATCGCGGACATGGAGATGAAGGCCCACACGGCCCGCCTGGCCTGGCGCGACGCGGCCTCCCGCCTGGTCGCGGGCGAACCCTTCAAGAAGGAGGCCGCCCTCGCCAAGCTCCACTCCTCCACGGTCGCCGTGGACAACGCCCGCGACGCGACCCAGATCCACGGCGGCTACGGCTTCATGAACGAGTACCCGGTGGCCCGCATGTGGCGAGACTCCAAGATCCTGGAAATCGGCGAGGGCACGAGCGAGGTCCAACGCATGCTGATCGCCCGCGAACTGGGCTTGCAAAGCTGACCCACCACCGCTCGCGCGGGTCGGACTGGGCCGGAGGCGCCGTGGCATCGCTCATCCCGCCGTGCTGAACGTGCCGTTCGCCGCCATGCTCATGGGCATCGCCGCTACGCTCACCGGGCATGGCCCAAGCGCACGGTAGTGACGAGAAGCCCGACGCCTCCGTGATCGTCGCCCGCGACGAGCAGGGGCAGGTCGCCGTCCTGACTGCGGAGTTCCCCCGGCATGGGGGCGAGTACCTGTTCCTGCCCGGAGGCAAGGCCGAGGCGGGCGAGACGCCGGAACAGTGTGCCCGCCGCGAACTCCTCGAAGAGGCGGGCATCACCGCCCGGGCCTGGCGGCGCCTCGGCTCGTACGCCATGACGCTCGACTCCGCCGCACGGGTTCACCTCTTCGAGGCCACACGACTCTCCTGCGGCCCTCAGCAACTCATGCCGTGGGAAGCGAACTTCAAGCTCATGTGGTGGACGATGGACAACGCGCTCGACGCCGTCGGAGAGGGCCGTTTCCTCTTGCAGGGCGGCCCCTTGGCGCTGCTTCTCGCAAGCAGGGTGCCGGTCGACTCCCGGCCCTGATTCCGGATGCGAGCCGGTGGGCTGAGGTGACGCCGCTCGCGCCGTTTGCGTGGGTCGGGCTGGGCCGGGGTTGTCTGGTTGCCGTGGGGCCGCCCGCTTCTCGGTGAGTGTCGTGCTTCCGCGAGGTGAGTCAAGGGCGCGTTCCGCGTCGGCTGCGCCGATGGGCCTGCGGCCCACCCTTGACACACCTCGCTCCAGCACGAGGAAGAAGCGAGCGGGCAGCCCGGGGAAAGTGGCCGACTCAGGTCCCTTGACCCCTGCCGTCGGCTGCGTTCGCACCGTGGGTCGGGGTTGCGCGTCCTCGCCTCGCATGGACGCCGGGCCGGTTCGGCGGCCTGCGGACCGGTGGCTGGTGCGCGCTCGCTTCTCGCCAGCACGCCGGGTGAGTTGGGCGGCTTGCGGGTTGGTGGGTGGCGTGCGGTGGCGCCGGGGGGGGATGAGTGAGAGGTGATGGGGCGGTGGGCCTGGGGGGTGGGTAGTTTTGGACTGCTTGTCCATAACTAAGTCCCCTGCCCCTCGCCTCCTTGCCCCTCGCGTATCTGGGCTGCCGTGGCAGTAGTCGTCGCCCGACACCCCCGTTCGCGAGATGGCCGCTCGTCCGCAGGGCCCATCCGCCGGGCCGCAGGCCGCTGAGCCGGCCCGGCGTGCCGGTGAGGCGCGATCGCGTGCCCACCACCGGGCCGCAAAGCCGCTCAACCGGCCCGGCGTGCTGGCGAGGCGCGAGCGCGTCCCTTGGCTACGGGAGTGTGTAGCTCACCTATGGGTCCGGTGCCGGGCTGGGCCACTGTTCTTTCGGCCGCTCGCTCGCTTCTGCCCCGGGCTGGAGCGAGGTATGTCAAGGGTGGCCCGCAGGGCCATCGCCGAAGGCGACGCGCAGCGCCCTTGACTCACCTCGCGGAAGCCCGACACTGACCGGGAAGCGAGCGGCCCGACGGCCACTTGGAGAAAGGGGCAACGCGTCCTACGCAACAGGGCTGACGGCGCCTCCGAATGGTGCGCTCCCCGACCCCACCCTCTGGACATAAGCTGAGGTTAGGCTAACCTACCTTCGAACTTGTCCGGCGGGCGCTCCGCCCCGGTCGAAAGCAGTCATACCCATGTCCCATGCCCGTGTCACCCACCTCACCCGCCGCGGACTGCTCGCCGCGGGCGGCGCCCTCGGTCTCGGTGCCGCGCTCGCCGCCTGCGGGGACGACAAGGGCAAAGACGGTGGCTCCGGCGGGAGCACGGGCGCGGGCAAGTCGGGCCCCTGGTCGTTCAAGGACGACCGCGGCACGCCCGTGAAGCTGGACAAGGTCCCCGCGAACATCGTCGCGTTCACCGGCGTCGGCGCCGCGCTGTACGACTACGGCATCCAGGTCAAGGGCGTCTTCGGCCCGACGAAGACCACCGCCGGCAAGCCCGACGTCCAGGCCGGCGACATGGACATCAGCAAGGTGACGGTCCTCGGCAACGCCTGGGGCCAGTTCAACATCGAGAAGTACGCCTCCCTCGCCCCGGACGTGCTCATCACGACGATGTTCGACGGCGCCGGCACCCTCTGGTACGTCCCCGAGGAGTCGAAGGGGAAGATCTCCCAGCTGGCCCCCAGCGTCGGCATCTCCGTCTACGACCGTCAGCTCACCCAGCCGCTCCAGCGCATGTGGGACCTGGCCGAGTCGCTCGGCGCGGACATGAAGGCCGCCAAGGTCGCCGACGCCAAGAAGCGGTTCGAGGACGCCGCCGCCCGGCTGCGCGCCGCCGCCAAGGCCAAGCCCGACATCAAGGTGATGGCCGGCAGCGCCAGCGACCAGCTGTTCTACGTCTCCGGCAGCAACCTCTCCATCGACCTGGAGTACTTCAAGTCCCTCGGCGTGAACCTCGTGGAGCCCCCGGAGAGCGCCAAGAAGCAGGGCGGCGGCTGGTACGAGTCGCTCAGCTGGGAGAACGTCGACAAGTACGGCGCCGACATCATCATGATGGACGACCGCTCCTCGGCCATCCAGCCCGCCGACATCACCAAGGCCACCTGGAAGAAGCTGCCCGCGGTGAAGGCGGGTCAGATCATCCCCCGCTCCCCCGAGCCGATCCTCTCGTACGACAAGTGCGTTCCGCTGCTCACCAACCTGGCCGAGGCCCTGGAGAAGGCCAAGAAGGTCAGCTGACGCCGGTCCAGCCCCCCGACAAAGCCCTGAACCACACCCTCAGGAGCCACACATGACCACGGCCGTAGCCGCCCCGTTCCGTTTCTTCTCCCTCCAGGTCGTACGGACGAGGCGGCTCGGCCCGTCTCTGGTCCGGGTCACCTTCACCGGTGCCGACCTGCACGCCTTCCACTCCGACGGGCACGACCAGTCCCTGTCGCTGTTCCTGCCGCACCCCGGGCAGAGCGAACCGGCCGTCCCGCTGGAGCTGGGCGACGGCTGGTGGCAGGGCTGGCGGGAACTGCCGGACGACGTACGGGCCGTGATGCGCTCGTACACGCTGCGGGCGCTGCGCCGCGACCCCGACGAGATCGACATCGACTTCGCCCTGCACGGCGTGGAGCCGGGTGCCGCCACCCCGGCCGGTCCCGCCTCCCGCTGGGCCGCGCGGGCCGCCGCCGGCGACCGGGTGCTGCTGCTCGGGCCGGCCGTCGCCGACAACCGCGCGATCCGCTTCCGCCCGCCCGCGGACACCGATCTCGTCGTCCTGTGCGGCGACGAGACGGCCGTACCCGCCGCGACCGCGATCCTGGAGT
Source organism: Streptomyces sp. SudanB182_2057 (assembly GCF_964272715.1). Lineage (NCBI taxonomy): Bacteria > Bacillati > Actinomycetota > Actinomycetes > Kitasatosporales > Streptomycetaceae > Streptomyces > Streptomyces sp. SudanB182_2057. The sequence goes on along the minus strand of NZ_OZ186798.1, from coordinate 5,288,068 downwards.
CCCTGCCCGCCGGGACCCGGGTCCGGGCCTGGCTGGAGGTGCCGCACGCCGGCGACGTGCAGGACGTGCGCACGGAGGCGGACGCGGAGATCACGTGGCTCGTCCGGCACGACGGGTCCCCCATGGCCGTCGACGCCGTGCGGGACGCCGCGCTGCCGGCCGCCGAACTGCCGTATGTGTGGCTCGCCGGGGAGTCCGGCCAGGTCAAGGCCCTGCGGCGGCACTTCGTCGGCGAACGCGGCGTGGACCGGCGGCGCGTGACGTTCGTCGGCTACTGGCGCCAGGGACTGACGGAGGAACAGCTCCGCGCGGCGGGCGAGTAGTCCGGTCCCCTTCCCCTTCGGCCTGATCCGGCCCGGGGAGAGGCACGCCCACCTCCAGTGAAACTTAGGTTAGGCTAACCTAAGATCATCCCGCACGGATCGTCCCCTCGGAGGACCCCCACATGCGCTCGCACCTGCTCAATGGCCTCACCGCGGAGCACTACCGCCGCTCCGTGACCGAAGGAGTCGAGCGGGTGGCGGCCAAACTCGCCACCACCGACCGTCCGTTCACCGGCGTCACCGTGGACGCCCTCGCCCCCTCCATCGACGCGATCGACCTCGACCGGCCGCTGGGCGACACCACCGCCGTCCTGGACGAACTCGAGGACGTGTACCTGCGGGACGCGGTCTACTTCCACCACCCCCGCTACCTCGCCCACCTCAACTGCCCCGTGGTCATCCCGGCGGTGCTCGCCGAGGCCGTGCTGTCCGCCGTCAACTCCTCGCTGGACACCTGGGACCAGTCGGCCGGCGGCACCCTCATCGAGCGCAAGCTCGTCGACTGGACGGCCGCCCGCATCGGCCTCGGCCCGGCCGCCGACGGCGTCTTCACCTCCGGCGGCACCCAGTCCAACCTCCAGGCGCTGCTGCTCGCCCGGGAGGAGGCCAAGAGCGACTCGCTCGCCAAACTGCGGATCTTCGCCTCCGAGGTCAGCCACTTCAGCGTCAAGAAGTCCGCGAAACTGCTCGGGCTCGGACCGGACGCCGTCGTCGCCATCCCGGTCGACCACGACAAGCGCATGCAGACGGTGGCCCTCGCCCGCGAGCTGGAGCGCTGCGCGCGGGACGGCCTGGTCCCCATGGCCGTCGTCGCCACCGCCGGCACCACCGACTTCGGCTCCATCGACCCGCTGCCGGAGATCGCCGGGCTGTGCGCCCAGTACGGCGTGTGGATGCACGTGGACGCCGCCTACGGTTGCGGGCTGCTGGCCTCCCTGAAGTACCGGGACCGCATCGACGGCATCGAGCGCGCCGACTCCGTCACCGTCGACTACCACAAGTCCTTCTTCCAGCCGGTCAGTTCCTCCGCCCTGCTGGTCCGGGACGCGGCCACCCTGCGGCACGCCACTTACCACGCCGAGTACCTCAACCCGCGCCGCGCGGTGCAGGAACGTATCCCCAACCAGGTGGACAAGTCCCTCCAGACCACCCGCCGCTTCGACGCCCTCAAGCTGTGGCTGACCCTGCGCACGATGGGCGCCGACGGCATCGGGCAGCTCTTCGACGAGGTGTGCGACCTCGCGCGCGAGGGCTGGGAGCTGCTGGCGGCCGACCCGCGCTACGACGTCGTGGTCGAACCCTCGCTGTCCACCCTCGTCTTCCGCTACATCCCGGCGGCGGTCACCGACCCGGCCGAGATCGACCGGGCCAACCTCTACGCCCGCAAGGCCCTCTTCGCCTCCGGCGACGCCGTGGTCGCGGGCACCAAGGTGGCCGGCCGCCACTACCTGAAGTTCACCCTGCTCAACCCCGAGACCAAGGCGGACGACATCGCCGCCGTCCTCGATCTGATCGCCGGCCATGCCGAGCAGTACCTGGGAGAGTCCCTTGACCGCGCGTCCTGACAGCCCGACCAAGACCTACGACTTCGTGGGGATCGGGCTCGGCCCCTTCAACCTCGGCCTCGCCTGCCTCACCGAGCCGATCACCGAACTGGACGGCGTCTTCCTGGAGTCCAAGCCCGACTTCGAGTGGCACTCCGGGATGTTCCTGGACGGCGCCCACCTCCAGACCCCGTTCATGTCGGACCTGGTCACCCTGGCCGACCCGACCTCGCCGTACTCCTTCCTGAACTACCTGAAGGAGAAGGGCAGACTGTACTCGTTCTACATCCGGGAGAACTTCTACCCGCTGCGCGTCGAGTACGACGACTACTGCCGCTGGGCCGCCGGCAAGCTGAGCAGCGTCCGCTTCGGCACCACGGTCACCGAGGTGTCCTACGACGACGGGCTGTACGCCGTGCGCACCGCGGCCGGGGACACCTACCGCGCCCGGCACCTGGTGCTGGGCACCGGCACCGTCCCCTTCGTCCCCGAGGCGTGCCGGGACCTCGGCGGAGACTTCCTGCACACCTCCCAGTACATGCACCGCAAGGCGGAGCTGCTGGAGAAGAAGTCCATCACCGTCGTCGGCAGCGGCCAGAGCGCGGCCGAGATCTACTACGAGCTGCTCTCGGAGATCGACGCCCACGGCTACCAGCTCAACTGGGTCACCCGCTCCCCGCGGTTCTTCCCGCTGGAGTACACCAAGCTGACCCTGGAGATGACCTCCCCGGACTACATCGACTACTTCCGGGCGCTGCCCGAGGAGACCCGCTACCGGCTGGAGAAGCAGCAGAAGGGCCTGTTCAAGGGCATCAACTCGGACCTGATCGACTCCATCTTCGACCTGCTGTACCAGAAGAACGTCGTCAGCGGCGACCGCCCGGTGCCCACCCGGCTGCTGACCAACTCCACGCTGCGCACGGCGTCCTACGCGGACGGCTCGTACACCCTCGGCTTCCACCAGGACGAGCAGGGCAAGGACTTCGAGATCCGCACCGAGGGCCTGGTCCTGGCCACCGGCTACCACTACAGCCCGCCGGCCTTCCTCGAACCCGTCCGCGACCGCCTCCGCTTCGACGGCCACGGCCGCTTCGACGTGGCCCGCAACTACGCCGTCGACGTCACCGGCCGCGGGGTCTTCCTGCAGAACGCCGGCGTCCACACCCACAGCATCACCAGCCCCGACCTGGGCATGGGCGCGTACCGGAACGCGTACATCATCCGAGAACTGCTCGGCACCGAGTACTACCCGGTCGAGAAGTCCATCGCCTTCCAGGAGTTCGCAGTATGACCTTCACTTTCCGACCCGTCGACCCGCTGAAGGACGCCCAGGTGCTGCATTCCTGGGTGACGCACCCCAAGGCGGCGTTCTGGATGATGCAGGACGCGCGGCTGGAGGACGTCGAGCGGGCCTATATGGAGATCGCGGCGGACGAGCACCATCACGCGCTGTTCGGGCTGCGCGACGGTGAGCCGGCGTTCCTGATGGAGAAGTACGATCCCGCGCACCGGGAACTGGTGGGGCTGTACGAGGCGCGGCCGGGGGACGTCGGCATGCACTTCCTGACGCCGGCCACGGACACCCCCGAGCACGGGTTCACCCGGGCCGTGATCACCGCCGTGATGGCGCACCTGTTCGAGGACCCGGCGGTGGAGCGGGTCGTGGTCGAGCCGGACGTCCGCAACACGGCCGTGCACGCCCTGAACGCCGCCGTCGGGTTCGTGCCCGAGCGGGAGATAGACAAGCCGGAGAAGCGGGCGCTGCTGAGCTTCTGCACCCGCGAGCAGTTCGAGAAGGCGGTGACCGCATGACCCTCGCCGACGCCGTGGCCCATCTGTCCCCCGAACGGTGGGAGCGGGCCAACCGCCTGCTGGTGCGCAAGGCCCTCGCCGAGTTCGCGCACGAGCGGCTGATCACGCCCGAGGAGGACGGCGGCCACTACGTGGTGCGCAGCGACGACGGGCTGACCGCCTACCGGTTCGCCGCCGTGCGCCGGGCCCTGGACCACTGGCAGGTCGACGCCGACTCGATCACCCGGCACCGCGACGGCGCGGAACTCCCGCTGGCCGCGCTGGACTTCTTCATCGAGCTGAAGGAGTCGCTGGGGCTGAGCGACGAGATCCTGCCGGTGTACCTGGAGGAGATCTCCTCCACCCTGTCGGGCACCTGCTTCAAGCTGACCAAGCCGCGGGTGACCTCGGCCGAGCTGGCGCGCGCCGGGTTCCAGGCGATCGAGACCGGGATGACCGAGGGCCACCCGTGCTTCGTCGCGAACAACGGGCGGCTCGGCTTCGGCGTCCACGAGTACCTGTCGTACGCGCCGGAGACGGCGAGCCCCGTGCGGCTGGTGTGGCTGGCGGCACACCGCTCGCGGGCCGCGTTCACGGCCGGCGTGGGGATCGAGTACGAGTCGTTCCTGCGCGAGGAGCTGGGCGAGGAGACCGTGGCGCGGTTCCGGTCCGTCCTCACCGGCCGGGGCCTGGACCCCGCCGACTACCTGTTCATACCGGTCCACCCCTGGCAGTGGTGGAACAAGCTCAGCGTCACCTTCGCCGCCGAGGTGGCCCGGAACCTGCTGGTGCCGCTCGGCGAGGGCGACGACGAGTACCTGGCCCAGCAGTCGATCCGTACCTTCTTCAACACCAGCGCCCCGCACAAGCACTACGTGAAGACGGCGCTGTCGGTCCTCAACATGGGCTTCATGCGCGGTCTCTCGGCCGCCTACATGGAGGCCACCCCGGCGATCAACGACTGGCTGGCCCGGCTGATCGAGGGCGACCCGGTGCTGAAGGCTAGCGGCCTGTCGATCATCCGGGAGCGGGCGGCCGTCGGCTACCGGCACCTGGAGTACGAGCAGGCCACCGACCGGTACTCGGCGTACCGCAAGATGCTGGCCGCGCTGTGGCGGGAGAGCCCGGTGCCCTCGCTGGAGGAGGGCGAGTCGCTGGCGACGATGGCCTCGCTGCTGCACGTCGACGACGAGGGCGCCTCCTTCGCGGGCGCGCTGATCGAGCGGTCGGGCCTGGCCCCGGTGGAGTGGCTGCGGCGGTATCTGCGGGCGTACTACACCCCGCTGCTGCACAGCTTCTACGCCTACGACCTGGTGTTCATGCCACACGGCGAGAACACGATCCTGGTGCTGCGGGACGGGGCCGTGCGGCGGGCGGTCTACAAGGACATCGCCGAGGAGATCGCCGTCATGGACCCGGACGCGGCGCTGCCGCCGGAGGTGCGGCGCATCCGGGTGGAGGTCCCCGAGGACAAGAAGCTGCTGTCCATCTTCACGGACGTCTTCGACTGCTTCTTCCGCTTCCTCGCCGCCCAGCTGGCCGCCGAGGGCATCCTGGAGGAGGACGGCTTCTGGCGCACGGTCGCCGAGGTCACCCGCGAGTACCAGGAGGCGAATCCGCAGCTGGCCGACCGGTTCCGCCAGTACGACATGTTCGCCCCGGAGTTCTCGCTGTCCTGCCTCAACCGACTCCAGCTGCGCAACAACAAGCAGATGGTGGACCTCGCCGATCCCTCCGGCGCGCTCCAGCTGGTCGGCACGCTGAAGAACCCCATCGCCGGGTTCTGACGGCACCGCGCGGACGGACGGGCACCCCGGAGTACGGTCCTTGGGGGTGCCCGTCCGTCTTCATCGGGTCAGGGTGCCGGCCAGGGCACCTGCGGTGAGTGGTAGTAGCCGATGCCGAGGGCGTCCCAGCGGGGGCCCTGGGCGGCCAGCCGCTCCCGGTAGCCGTCCCAGCCCAGCCGGTCGGCCGGCGACCAGCCCAGCTCGGCCGCCCCGGCGAACCGGGGGAAGGACAGGTACTCGATGTCGGCGGTGGTCGACACCGTCTCCGTCCACAGGGGTGCCTCGACGCCCCGGACGGCCTCGGCGGGCACCCCGGCCAGGTAGGAGCCCGGGTCCCAGTCGTAGGCGCGCCGCACCTCCACCAGGCTCGCCCACTTGGTGCCGATGGGGGTGTCGGCGGTGTACTTCATGTCGAGGTAGATCCGGTCGGCCGGGGACAGGACGATCCCGGTGCCGTTCCGGGCGGCCTGCGCGACCTGTTCCTTCTCGGCGGCGCTCGTGCGGTCCAGGCCCCAGTACTGGGCGAGGGCGCCCGGGGCCGGGCCGGCACCGGCGAGCTGGTGCCAGCCGATGACCGTCTTGCCGTAGCGGGCGACCACCGGCTGCACCCGGTCCATGAAGGCCACGTAGTCGGCGTGGCTGGTGGAGTACGCCTCGTCGCCGCCGATGTGCAGGTAGCGGCCGGGGGTGAGGGCGGCGACCTCGCGGATCACGTCGTCCACGAAGTCGTAGGTGACCTCCTTGGGCACGCACAGCGAGCTGAAGCCGACCCGGGTGCCGGTGTAGGGCGGGGGTGCCACGCCGTCGCAGTTGAGCTCGGCGTAGGAGGACAGGGCCGCGTTGGTGTGGCCCGGCATGTCGATCTCGGGGACGACCTCCAGGTAGCGGGAGGCTGCGTAGCGGACGATCTCCCGGTAGTCGGCCTTGGTGTAGTAGCCGCCCGGGCCACCGCCGACCTGGGTGGCGCCGCCGTAGGTGGCCAGGCGCGGCCAGGAGTCGATGGCGATGCGCCAGCCCTGGTCGTCGCTGAGGTGCAGGTGCAGCTCGTTGACCTTGTAGAGGGCCACCTGGTCGATGTAGCGCTTGACCTGGGCGACGGTGAAGAAGTGCCGGGAGACGTCGAGCATCGCGCCCCGGTAGGCGTAGCGGGGGCGGTCCTCGATGGTGCCGCCGGCGATCTCCCAGGGGCCGTCCTGCACGGTCTTCTTCTCGACGGCCGCCGGGAGGAGCTGGCGCAGGGTCTGGACGCCGTGGAAGAGCCCGGCGGGGGTGCGTGCGGTGAGGGTGACGCCGCCGGTGCCGCTGTGCAGCCGGTAGCCCTCGGCGCCGAAGTCCCCCTTGTGCAGGCGGAGCCGGATGCCGCCGCCACCGTGGTCGGTGAGCGGCAGCGGGTATCCGGTGGACGGGCGCAGGATGCCGGCGAGGTAGGCGCCGACGCGGCGGACCTCGGCGGAGCCGTCGACGCGGATGCGGGTGGCGCGGGTGATGCGGTACGGCGTGCCGCCCGGCTCGGTGGAGACGGGCGCCGGGATTACCTGGTCCAGCGGCGAGGGTGCGGCGGCCTGGACCTCGGGGGCCGCGCCGACGCCGAAGACACCGGCCGCCGCGAGCAGCAGCAGGGTGGCGAGGGTGCGGAACGTCCGGGGAGTCGTGCCGTGGTTCGGTCTCACATGCGCTCCCTTCGGTTAAGGGGAGGTGACCGTCTGACGGGGTCGTCCTCCACTGTGCCGCAGATCGGGTGAAACAATCCCCGTATGGCGGACATCATCCAGAAGGACGGCACCTGGGCCTTCGACGGCGACGCTCTGCGGATCACCCCGGGCCGGGAGAAGAATGTCGGCCTGCTCCGCCGTGAGCTGGGCGAACTCGCCGTGCCGTTGCGCGCGTTGGCCGGGGTCTCGGTGGAGCAGGGCCGGAAGTCGGGGCGGCTCAGGCTGCGGCTGCGCGACGGCTCCGATCCACTGCTCCAGGCCACCGCGGGCCGGCTGGCCGAGCCGCACGACCCCTATCAGCTCGTCGTGGAGCCCGACCGGTACGGCGTGGCCGAGTACGTCGCCAACGAATTGCGCAACGCCCTGCTGCTGGAGGGGGTTTCGCCGGGCCCGGTCGACGAGTACCTGCTGCCGGGGCCGTCGCTGCCGGTGTCCGCCTCGGCCGGGGACGGCACCGCGAGCTTCGACGGGGAGCGGGTGCGGCTGGAGTGGAACTGGAAGACGGAGGAGTCCAAGGCGTCGGCCGGGTCCCGCACGATCCCGCTGGCCGACCTCACCGGTGTGGACTGGCAGCCGGCCGCCGGTCTGGAGAACGGGCACCTGCGGTTCCTGGTGCGCGGCGCCCCGGTGGACGTGCCGCCCAAGTACGACCCGAACGCGGTGGAGTTGTGGGGGTTCCGGAAGGACCCGCTGATGGCCCTGGTCGCGGCGGCGGTGCAGGCGCGGCTGCCGCACCCCTCGGCCGCGCGGGAGGGGGCGGGGCGGATCCCGGCGCAGCGGGCCGGGGAGCGGGAGGCCGGGGAGGACCACGACACGCTGCTGCGGCGGCTGCGGGAGCTGGGCGAGCTGCACCGCGACGGGGTGCTGACGGACGAGGAGTTCGCGCTGGCCAAGCAGGCGGTCCTCAAGCGCCTGTGAGGACCGCCCGCGCCGCGGGGGCTACTTGGCCGTTCGGGACACCGTGAAGTGGTCGATGCGGTCGCCGGTCTCGGCGATACCCGACACCTTCAGGGTGGCCTGGCGGCCCCTGGGCGCGGGGCTGACGTCCACGCGCAGGAAGGAGTAGTCCAGGTAGCGCACCCGGGACCAGCCGACGGTCTCGTGGACCTTGCCGTCCTTGGTGTTGACGAACGAGGCCACGGAGTCGGTCTCGTGCTCGTGGCCCTCGTAGGTGTCGGGGGCGGTGAAGGCGTACAGGCTGCGGCCGGCCGCGCCGGCGGTGACGTAGACCACGCCGTCGGTCTCGGGGTAGGCGGTGCCGCCGATGGGCAGCTTCTTGGCGACCTCGCCCGCCTTGATCACGTCGGTGCGCTCGTACTGGTGGTTGTGGCCGTTGATGACCAGGTCCACGGTGTACTTCTCGAACAGCGGCACCCACTCCTGGCGCACCCCGCCCTCGGAGGCGTGGGCGGTGGAGGTGCAGTAGGCGCAGTGGTGGAAGAAGACGACGATGAAGTCCACGTCCCTGGCGGCGCGGAACTTCTTCAGCTGTCCTTCCAGCCATGTGGTCTGGGTTCCGCCGGAGATGCCCAGGTTCGCCGGGATCTCGTAGGAGATGTCGTTGGCGTCGAGCGAGATGACGGCGGTGTTGCCGTAGACGAAGGAGTAGACGCCGGGGAGGTTCTTCCGGTCCGGGCCGTTGTCCGGCAGGGTCCAGCGGGCGTCCTCGCCGCCGTAGCCGTTGGGCGAGTACCAGGCCTCCATGTCGTGGTTGCCGTACGCCGGCATCCACGGGACCTGCTTGGCGACGGTCTCGGTCTGGGCGAGGAAGGAGTCCCAGGTGCGCGCGTCGAAGCCGGTGTCGGTGGTCTTGCCCGCGCCGGACGGGTCGGCGTAGGCGATGTCGCCGGCGTGCAGGTGGAAGGCGGGGTTCTGGCCGAGCAGGAGGCTGTTGTTGGCCAGGCCGTGGTAGCCGACGCCCTCGTCGCCGAAGGCGGTGAAGGTGAACGGCGCCTTGTGGGCGGGGGCGGTGGTGAAGGTGCCCACGGTGCCCAGCAGGTGCGGCTCGGCCGGGTCGAAGCCCTGGTGGCCGACGCCGTAGTAGTAGGTCCTGCCGGGGCGCAGGCGGGTCAGCCGGGCGTGCAGGTAGTACTGGGTGTGGTCGCCGCTCGCGCCGACCCCGGCCGGGGTGTGCAGGGTGCGGACCTCGGCCTCCATCTTGCGGGAGAGGTCCCAGGGGTGGGCGCCGATCCGGATGAACGGCTTCTTGACGGCGACCGGGACCTGCCAGGAGACGGTGATCTCGGTGCGCGGGTCGTTGCCCCAGGCCAGGTGGCGGCCGAAGGGGGCGACGTGCGCGCCGTCGACCGTGGCGGCGGCGGGGGCGGTGCTCCGGGCCGGCCCGGTGGCCGCCTGGGCAGTGCCGCCCGGCACGAACGCGCCACCGGCGACGGCGCCCAGCGTGACCGCGCCGCCCCGGATCATGGTGCGCCGCGAGAATCTGGCGCGCAGGTACTCGTGCTGTTCGGCCATGCTCATGCGCTCGGCCAGCTTCTCGGGAACGCCCATACGAGGAATGTCCATGGCGTCTGAAACTGGTCGGCTCGGGCAACGAGATGCCGGACTCCGGGTGGACAGGGGGCGAACAGGGCGCCATAAGAGTTTCAACAGCCCTCTGCCCGGAATCGGGCACGATTCTTGCGAAACAGCCGCCGGTACCCCAGGATCTACCGGGTGCACGACGAACTCGTAGATCATCTGACGCGGTCCACGCCCCTGAGCCGGGGCGAGGCGCTGCGCGTGGTCCAGGACGTGCTCGCCTACTTCGACGAGACGACCCAGGAGTACGTCCGTCGCCGCCACCGCGAGCTCCAGGCCCAGGGCCTGCTGAACGCGGAGATCTTCCAGCGGATCGAGGCGGACCTGAAATACCGGGCGGTGGCGCCGCCGGAGCTGACGCTCAGGCAGCTGCGCCGCATGGTCTACGGCTGAGACCGGCCGCAGCCCGGACCCCCTCACCCCGGACCCCTCCGGCCCGGACCAGCGACAGCCAAGGGATACCTCTATATATGTGCGGAATTGTCGGTTATATCGGTAAGCGTGATGTCGCCCCCCTCCTCCTGGAGGGCCTCCAGCGCCTGGAGTACCGCGGCTACGACTCCGCGGGCATCGTCGTCACCTCCCCGAAGGCGCCCGGCCTGAAGATGGTCAAGGCCAAGGGCCGGGTGCGCGACCTGGAGGCCCGGGTCCCGGCGCGCTTCAAGGGCACCACCGGCATCGCCCACACCCGCTGGGCCACCCACGGCGCCCCCTCCGACGTGAACGCCCACCCGCACATGTCGGCCGACCAGAAGGTCGCCGTCGTCCACAACGGCATCATCGACAACGCCGCCGACCTGCGCCGCAAGCTGGAGGCCGACGGCGTCGAGTTCCTCTCCGAGACCGACACCGAGGTCCTCACCCACCTGATCGCCCGCTCGCAGGCCGAGAAGCTGGAGGACAAGGTCCGCCAGGCGGTCCGGCTGGTCGAGGGCACCTACGGCATCGCCGTCCTGCACGCCGACTTCCCGGACCGGATCGTGGTGGCCCGCAACGGCTCCCCGGTCGTCCTCGGCATCGGCGAGAAGGAGATGTTCGTCGCCTCCGACATCGCCGCGCTGGTCACCCACACCCGCCAGATAGTGACCCTCGGCGACGGCGAGATGGCCACCCTCAAGGCCGACGACTTCCGCACCTACACCACCGAGGGCACGCGCACCACCGCCGAGCCCACCACGGTGGAGTGGGAGGCCGAGTCGTACGACATGGGCGGCCACGACACCTACATGCACAAGGAGATCTTCGAGCAGGCCGACGCCGTGGACCGGGTGCTGCGCGGCCGGATCGACGACCGGTTCTCCACCGTGCACCTCGGCGGCCTCAACCTGGACGCCCGCGAGGCCCGGCGGATCCGCCGGGTGAAGATCCTCGGCTGCGGCACCTCCTACCACGCGGGCATGATCGGCGCCCAGATGATCGAGGAGCTGGCCCGCATCCCCGCCGACGCCGAGCCGGCCTCCGAGTTCCGCTACCGCAACGCGGTCGTGGACCCCGACACCCTGTACATCGCCGTCTCCCAGTCCGGCGAGACCTACGACGTCCTGGCCGCCGTGCAGGAGCTGAAGCGCAAGGGCGCGCGGGTCCTCGGCGTGGTCAACGTCGTCGGCTCGGCGATCGCCCGCGAGGCCGACGGCGGCGTCTACGTCCACGCCGGCCCCGAGGTCTGCGTCGTCTCCACCAAGTGCTTCACCAACACCACGGTGGCCTTCGCCCTGCTGGCGCTGCACCTGGGCCGCACCCGCGACCTGTCGGTGCGCGACGGCAAGCGGATCATCGAGGGCCTGCGCAGGCTGCCCGGGCAGATCTCCGAGATCCTGAAGCAGGAGGAGGAGATCAAGCGGCTGGCGGAGAAGTACGCCGACGCCCGCTCGATGCTCTTCATCGGCCGCGTCCGGGGTTACCCGGTGGCCCGCGAGGCCTCCCTGAAGCTCAAGGAGGTCTCCTACATCCACGCCGAGGCCTACCCCGCCTCCGAGCTGAAGCACGGCCCGCTGGCCCTCATAGAGCCGGCCCTGCCCACGGTCGCGATCGTCCCCGATGACGATCTGCTGGAGAAGAACCGCGCGGCCCTGGAGGAGATCAAGGCCCGCGAGGGCAAGATCCTGGCGGTGGCCCACCAGCACCAGGAGAAGGCGGACCAGACCATCGTCGTCCCGAAGAACGAGGACGAGCTGGACCCGATCCTGATGGGCATCCCCCTCCAGCTCCTCGCCTACCACACGGCGAAGGCGCTCGGCCGGGACATCGACAAGCCGAGGAACCTCGCCAAGTCGGTCACCGTCGAGTAGGCGCGACCACAGAACGGACCCCCGCGTGTGCCACCGGTCACGCGGGGGTCCTTCTCATGCCGCTCGACTTCGACCGGTGGCCGTCACCCCCCGGCCCGCGGCACGCCGGGACACCGCCGTCGGCCAGTGCGCGAGCGCCGCCGTCGCCGCGTACCAGGCCACCGCGCCCGAGGCGACGGCCGCCCAGCCGCCGGCCCGGGCGAGCACGGAACTGCCGGCGAAGGCCGCCACGGCCAGCACCAGCATGGACAGGAACAGCAGCCCGTACAGCAGCCGGCCGAGGACGTCCCGGCCGGTGAGGGTCAGGGTGAGGGCGACCAGGGCGAACAGCAGCAGGAAGAGCCCGGCCGCGTTGGCCGGTCCGCGGTCCGACACGGCCCAGGAGAACCACAGGGCGCCGAGCGTGACGTACCCCGCGCCGGAGGCGGCGGCGCCGTCGTGCAGGGCCAGCAGGCCGACGAGGAAGAGGGTGACCCCGCCGACGTAGTGGGCCACGGTCACGGTGTCGGAGGCGCCCACGCCGTGGATGACGCCGGTCGTCCCGAGCCCGAACGCCAGGAGGGTGAGGGCGAGGGCCAGCCGGCCGGCCACGGCGGTGGTCACGTTTCCCGCTGAGACGTCGTGGTCCACGGCGGGCTCCCTTCGTGCGGGTGCGGTGGTGCGGTGCCCGGTATATGCCCTCCACCAGGGCCGGAACACCTGCTACGCGCGAGTAGTCCGCGTGTGCGCAAAGGGAGTTGAGGGGGCGTGGGATGCCCTAGGGGATGACGATCACGGGCCGTCGCGCCCGCTTGGCGAGCCGCCCGGCGACGGAGCCGAAGATCCGGCCGACGATGCCGTGCGTGGAGCCGACCACGATCGCGTCGGCCTCGTACTCCCGCCCGACCTCTTCGAGTTCGTGACAGATGTCCCCGCCCCGCTCGACCAGGATCCACGGCACCTCGGCCAGATAGTCCGCGCAGGCCAGTTCGAGCCCGAGGACCTCGGTGCGGTGGTCCGGCACGTCGACGAAGACGGGCGGTTCGCAGCCGGCCCACACGGTGGTGGGCAACCGGTTGGCGACGTGGACGATGATCAGGCCCGAGCGGGAACGGTGGGCCATGCCGATCGCGTAGGCGAGGGCGCGCTCACTGGAGGTGGAGCCGTCGAAGCCGACGACGACTCCGTGCCGGAAGGCGGGATCGCAGGAAGGACGTGACTCTTCCGCCGCCAGGGGATCGGCCGCCGTAGGGTCGGCGACCGGCCGCTTGCGGTCCGCGGGTTCGAAGAATTCGTGACCGGCCATGGCTGTCTCGGCGTTGTGATCCTTTATGGGAAGGGACGACAGTGTGCGGCGGAGCTGTGTCCGGGAAACGTCTTCCCAAGCCCATACCCCCAAGGGTACGGCGGCACTCCTCCCGAGCCCAGACCCCGCGCACGCTCCGTAAGCGGTTCCCCCCGGCATCCGCAGGGGTTCACCGGAGCATGCACGAGCCGCGCCCGTAACGCAATGGTTGCTGCCTCGTACAGGCGGTTTGCACACCGTTCACAGATGTACGGTCGGTGACCGGCCGGTCGAACGCGCGTTGAACCGGGGGTGATCCACCGCCACAGGGAGTACGAGATGCCCGGTCCCCGCTCCAGCGGCGACCCCCGCCCCGCGCCGGACGCCGTCGGCGAGGTGATCCGGTGGGCGGCCTTCAGCTGCGTACTCGTACCGGTCGTCCTGCTCTGGAACGGCACCTCGCCGGCCGGAGCCGCCGGCACCGCACCGGGTCTCACCGCCGTCACGGCCGCCTGCGGACTGCTGTTGCGCCGGTCGGAGCGGTGTGCCGCGCGTTGCGCCGCGCAAAGAGGCGGACGTCACACCCGGAGCCAGACACCGGTCGACTGACCTGTTTTCGCGCCTCCGAGCGCTGCTTTTCAGCCAACTTCTGGATATCGGCCAAGAGGGCTCCGACCCGCCCTCCAATCGCCGTTCCACCTGCAAGGAAAGGGTCCGCGAGCCGTCGCGCACCCTACGCGGATTGGCCACGACGACAAGGCGCACTTCCCTGCACGCCTCGTGAGTGCAACGCTTCGTGATCGAATGCTTCACGCCAAGTTGTCATGTCGACAATGTCCGGCGTGTCGAACCGGCCACCGCATGATCGCGGGAGCCAGTAAATTCGATCTTGACTGTCTTTACGGCGGGGGACTCGTGCAGGACCGAGGGGAAACGTGCAGGAGCGACACAACCGAGGAGCCGCGACCACCGAGGGGGGCTTAGCAGTATGAGCCACGACTCCACTGCCGCGCAGGATGCCGCAGCCCGGAAACTGTCCGGGCGACGCCGTAAGGAAATCGTCGCGGTGCTGCTGTTCAGCGGCGGCCCCATCTTCGAGAGTTCCATTCCGCTTTCGGTGTTCGGCATCGACCGCCAGGACGCCGGCGTGCCGCGCTACCGGCTGCTGGTGTGCGCGGGCGAGGAAGGCCCGCTGCGCACCACGGGGGGCCTGGAACTCACCGCACCGCATGGGCTGGAGGCGATCTCCCGCGCCGGGACGGTCGTCGTGCCGGCCTGGCGGTCGATCACCTCGCCGCCGCCGGAGGAGGCGCTCGACGCGCTGCGCCGGGCGCACGAGGAGGGTGCCCGCATCGTCGGGCTGTGCACCGGTGCCTTCGTGCTCGCGGCGGCCGGCCTGCTGGACGGCCGCCCGGCGACCACCCACTGGATGTACGCGCCGACGCTGGCCAAGCGCTATCCGTCGGTGCACGTCGACCCGCGGGAGCTGTTCGTCGACGACGGCGATGTGCTGACGTCGGCGGGCACCGCGGCCGGGATCGACCTCTGCCTCCACATCGTGCGGACGGACCACGGCAACGAGGCGGCCGGCGCGCTCGCCCGGCGCCTGGTCGTCCCGCCGCGCCGGTCGGGAGGTCAGGAGCGCTACCTCGACCGGTCTTTACCCGAGGAGATCGGCGCCGACCCGCTCGCCGAGGTCGTCGCCTGGGCGCTGGAACACCTCCACGAGCAGTTCGACGTGGAGACACTGGCGGCACGCGCCTATATGAGCCGCCGCACGTTCGACCGCCGGTTCCGCTCGCTCACCGGGAGCGCGCCGCTGCAGTGGCTGATCACGCAGCGGGTGCTCCAGGCGCAGCGGCTGCTGGAGACGTCGGACTACTCGGTGGACGAGGTGGCGGGCCGCTGCGGCTTCCGCTCCCCGGTGGCCCTGCGCGGCCACTTCCGCCGCCAGCTCGGCTCCTCCCCCGCCGCCTACCGGGCCGCCTACCGGGCCCGCAGGCCGCAGGGCGAGAAGCCGGGCGAGCCGGAGCCGGCGGTGCCGGTGACCGGCCCGCAGGGCGCCCCGGCGGGGCTGCCCGGGCCGGGACCGGTGAGCGGCCCCGCCCCCGCGCTGCTCCACGAGCACCGCGAAGGCGGAGTGCCGCTCCAGGCGCGCCGCGCCCCGGCCGGCGCGGTGGGCCTGCTCCCGGGCCCGCGCAGCGGTAACTGAGCACGAAGAGGGGGGCGGGCGTGTCCCGCCCCCCTTCGCTGTCGCGGCACAGGGGCACGTAAAAAGCTCAGGTGCGCTTTAGGGTGGTCGCATGAACGATCGCATGGTGTGGATCGACTGCGAGATGACCGGCCTCTCGCTGTCCGACGACGCGCTCATCGAGGTGGCCGCCCTCGTCACCGACTCCGAGCTGAACGTACTCGGCGAGGGGGTGGACATCGTCATCCGTCCGCCGGCCCGCGCGCTGGAGACGATGCCGGAGGTGGTGCGTCAGATGCACACCGCGTCCGGGCTGCTCGCCGAGCTGGAGCGGGGCACGACCCTGGAGGACGCCGAGGAGCAGGTGCTGGCGTATGTGCGCGAGCACGTGAAGGAGCCCGGCAAGGCCCCGCTGTGCGGGAACTCCGTGGGCACCGACCGCGGCTTCCTGCTGCGGGACATGCCGACCCTGGAGGACTACCTCCACTACCGGATCGTCGACGTCTCCTCGGTCAAGGAGCTGGCCCGCCGCTGGTACCCGCGGGCGTACTTCAACAGCCCGGAGAAGAACGGCAACCACCGGGCCCTCGCCGACATCCGCGAGTCGATCGCCGAGCTGCGCTACTACCGCGAGGCCATCTTCGTGCCCCAGCCCGGCCCGGACTCCGACACCGCCAGGCAGATCGCCGCCCGGCACGTCGTACCCGCGCCGTAGCCGCGCCATGGCCGCCCGCGCGAAAACGTGTGCGCGAGCACCCCTGAAGACCCTGTAGACTTCTTCTCGGCCGGTCGGGGAAACGACAAGTTCCACCGCCGGTCGTGGTGGGTGTAGCTCAGCTGGTAGAGCACCTGGTTGTGGTCCAGGATGTCGCGGGTTCGAGTCCCGTCACTCACCCTGAGTGATCAGCCGGTGACTCCGTCGCAAGACGGAGTCACCGGCTGATTCGTTTTTCCACCCACGCTTTCCACCCACGTTTTCCCCCGCGCTCCCCCACCGGCCGGGACTCCTGCGGACCCGGCCGGTGGGCCGCGTCACGACGACGCCCGCACCACCAGCTGCACCGGCAGCACCGCCCGGCGGGGGGCCGCCTCCCGCGCCGGACCCGGGCCCCGGCCGGCGATCTCCGTGAGGAGCAGGTCGATCATCGCGCGGCCCATCTCCTCGATGGGCTGCCGGACGCTGGTGAGCGGCGGGTCCATGTGGCGGGCGATGGCCGAGTCGTCGTAGCCGACCAGCGCCACGTCCTCCGGGATGCGCCGGCCCGCCTCGCGCAGCACCTGGCGGGCGCCCGCCGCCATCACGTCCGAGCCCGCGAAGACCGCGTCCAGGCCGGGCCGGCGGGACAGCAGGGTGGTCATCGCGCGCCGGCCGCCCTCCTCGGTGAAGTCCCCCGGTTCGATGAGGAGTTCGTCCGCCGGGCGGCCCGCGTCGGCGAGGGCGTCGCGGTAGCCGTCGGCGCGGCGCTGGGCGCCGTAGACGTCCAGCGCGCCGGTGATGTGCGCGATCCGGCGGCGGCCCCGGGACAGCAGGTGTTCCACGGCCGCGCGGGCACCGGCGTAGTTGTCGGAGTCCACCGAGGTAAGCGCCTCGGCCGCCGAGCGCGGGCCGCTGATCACGGCCGGGATCTCCAGCTCGGCCAGCAGATCGGGCAGCGGGTCGTCGGCGTGCACGGAGACCAGCAGCACGCCGTCCACCCGGTGGGCCGCCAGGTACTGGGCCAGCCGCTGCCGCTCCCGGTCGCTGCCCGCGAAGGTCAGCAGCAACTGCATCTCGGTGTCGGCCAGCCCCGCGCCGACCCCGCGCAGCATGTCGGAGAAGTAGGGCTCGGCGAAGAACCGGGTCTCCGGCTCGGGGACGACCAGCGCGATGGCGTCGGTGCGGTTGGCCGCGAGGGCGCGGGCGGCGGTGTTGGGGACGTAGCCCAGCTCGGCGACGGCCGCCTCGACGGCGGCGCGGGTGGCGTCGCTGACCCGGGGCGAGCCGTTGATCACCCGGGAGACCGTGCCCCGCCCGACCCCGGCCCGGGCGGCGACCTCCTCCAGGGTCGGCCGCCGGCCGCCCCGGCCCCTCACACCGCTGCCTGCCATGGTCGCCGCCTTCCGTTCACCGCCGTCAGGCCAGGAATGTAACAGCGTGACGGCGGCGCCTTCGATTCCGCGGGCGGGGACGGGCCGTCAGGCGGGCAGGGCGTTGTTCCGGATCACCTCGGCGTACCAGCGGGCGCTGGCCTTGGGGATGCGGCGCTGGGTGGGGTAGTCGACGTAGACGGCGCCGAACCGCTTCGAATAGCCGTAGGACCACTCGAAGTTGTCCAGCAGGGACCACAGGAAGTAGCCCCGCACATCGGCGCCGTCGGCGATGGCCCGGCGGACGGCGTCCAGGTGGGAGCGGAGGTAGGCGATCCGCTGCGGGTCCTCGACCCGTCCCTCCGGGGAGACGTAGTCGTCGAAGGCGGCGCCGTTCTCGGTGACCATCAGCGGCAGCCCGGGGTGCCGGGCCGACATCTCGGTCAGCAGGGTGTGCAGTCCGCTCGCGTCGATGGCCCAGTTCATGGCGGTCAGGTCGTCGTTGGCGAGGTGGAAGGCGACCTGCTCGGAGCCGGTCCACGGGGAGTGGTCGCTCGCGCCGTGGCCGTCGTTGCGCGTGCTGGCGGCCCCGTCGGCGGGCAGCGAGACCACGGTCGGCGCGTAGTAGTTGACGCCGAGCACGTCGAGCGGGCGGGAGATCTCCGCGAGGTCCCCGGCGCGCACCAGCTCGTCCCAGTCGACCAGGTGCGCGGTGTCGCGCAGCAGGTCCTCGGGGTAGGCGCCGTCCAGCAGGGGGCCGGTGAAGATCCGGTTGCCGACGGCGTCGATGCGGCGGGCGGCCTCGGCGTCCTCGGGGCTGCCGGTGAGCGGGCGCACCTGGTGCAGGTTCAGGGTGATGGAGACCTGCGCCGAGGAGGGCAGGTTGGTGCGTAGGGCGCCGACGGCCTCGCCGTGGGCCAGGTTCAGGTGGTGGGCGGCGCGCAGGGTGGCGGCCGGGTCGGTCCGGCCCGGGGCGTGCACGCCGGAGCCGTAGCCGAGGAACGCCGAGCACCAGGGCTCGTTGAGGGTGGTCCACATCCCGACCCGGTCGCCCAGGGCGCGAGCGGCGAGGGCGGCGTAGTCGGCGAACCGGTGGGCGGTGTCGCGGTGCGGCCAGCCGCCCGCGTCCTCCAGCTCCTGCGGCAGGTCCCAGTGGTAGAGGGTGGCGACCGGGGTGATGCCCGCCTCCAGGAGGGCGTCGGTCAGCCGGCGGTAGAAGTCCAGGCCGCGCTCGACGGCGGGGCCCCGGCCGGTGGGCTGGACCCGGGGCCAGGAGATGGAGAACCGGTAGGCCTTGAGGCCGAGGTCCTTCATCAGGGCCACGTCGTCGCGGTACCGGTGGTAGTGGTCGGCGGCGATGTCCCCGGTGTCGCCGTTGCGGACCTTGCCGGGGGTGTGGCTGAAGGTGTCCCAGATGGAGGGGGTGCGGCCGTCCTCGGTGGCGGCGCCCTCCACCTGGTAGGCGGCGGTGGCGGCGCCCCAGACGAAGCCGGTCGGGAAGGAGGTGTCCAAGGCCGGCTGGGCGGTGGTCTCGGGTCGTACGGCGGTCATGGTGAAAGCGCTCCCAAAGCGAAGAGGGATGGATGTCGGTCGGCCCGGCCGTGCGGGAGCCGGTCGCGGGCGGGGCGGGGCGGGACGGTCCCGGGCCCCGGCCGCGGTGCGCGACGGGCGTCGCGGCCGGTGGGCGGTGGAGAGGGACGGGGCCGTGCCCGTCCGGCACCCGGTGCGGGGCCGAGGGCGCGGTCGCGGCCGGGCGGCGGGCGCCGCGTCGGGTACGGCCCCGGCGGGGCCGGGTGGTGTCCGGTCCGGTACGGCCCGCTGCGGGGCGGATGAGGAGGCGGGCGGTACCGGACCGGGCACGAGGGGTGGGCCGGCGCGTGCGGCGCGCCGGCGGTGGGACACGGACCGGCCCGCGGTGGGCCGGTCCGGCGGGGCGGGCCCCGCGGCCGGGGTTCAGCCCTTGACCGCGCCCGCCATGATCCCCCCGACGATCTGCTTGCCGAAGATCACGAAGACCAGCAGCAGCGGCAGGGTGCTGATCAGCGCGCCGGCCATGACGATGCTCTGGTCGGGCGTGTAGGAGGCGCTGAGCTGGCCGAGCGCCACCTGGATGGTGGGGTCCTGCTGGGTCAGCGCGAGGAAGGGCCAGAAGAAGTCGTTCCAGGCCTGGACGAAGGTGAGCATGCCCAGCACCATCATCGCGGGCCGGGCCACGGGCAGCACCACGCTCCACACGATGCGGATGTTGCTCGCCCCGTCCACCTTGGCCGCCTCGATCAGCTCGTACGGCAGTGCCTCGACGAGGTACTGGCGCATGAAGAAGACGCCGAACGCGCCGACCAGGGTCGGGAAGATCACCGACTCCAGCTTTCCGCCCCACCCGATGTCCGACATCATCATGAACAGCGGGACGACGCTGAGCTGGGGCGGGATGGTCAGGGTGGCGATGACCGCGGTCATCAGCACGTTCCGGCCGCGGAAGCGCATCTTGGCGAAGGCGTACCCGGCGAGGGTGCAGAAGAACAGGGTGGCGATGGTGATGCTGCCGGCCACGATCACGCTGTTGACGATGGCCTTGCCCAGGTGCGCCTGGTCCCAGGCCGCCTGGAGGTTGCTCGCCAGCCTGCCGCCCGGCACCAGCGGCGGCGGGCTGTCCAGGACCCGCTGCTGGTCGTGCGAGGCGGCCACCAGCGTCCAGTACAGCGGGAAGATCGAGCCGAGCCCGACGACGATCAGGGCGGCGTAGGTGAACGGGCCGCCCCGCAACTGCTGGCCGGCGCCCAGCCGGAGCCGGCCCGGGGTCTTGCCGGAGGCGGTGTAGGTCGGTGCCTGGACGAGGTCCGGCGCCGAGGTCTTGGTGGGACTGGTGGTGGTCATCGATGTCGCTCCCGTCAGGCCGCGTTCTTGCGCGCGAACCGGCCGACGATCCAGTTGATCAGGGCGATCAGCAGCAGCAGGACGAGCATGGCCCAGGCCACGGCCGCCGCCGGTCCCAGATGACCCAGCTTCCAGCCGTAGTTGAACAGGTAGATGCTGAGCGTCTCGTACTGGTGCTCGCTGCCGCCGATCGAGCCGAGGGTGCCGCCCTGGAGCAGCAGCGGCTCACCGAACAACTGCATCGAGCCGATGGTCGAGATGACGATGGTGAACAGGATCGTCGGCCGCAGCGAGGGGATCGTCACCTTGCGGAACTGCTGCCAGCGCGTGGCCCCGTCGATGGCGGCGGCCTCGTACAGATCGGTGGGGACCGCCTGCATCGCGGCCAGGTAGATGAGGGCGTTGTAGCCGGTCCACCGCCAGATCACGATGACCGAGATGGCGATCTTGGAGGTCCAGGTGCCCTCGCCCCAGTCGATGTCGCCGACGCCGAAGAAGTGCAGCACCCAGTTGAGGATGCCGCCGTCGGCGCGGAAGACCAGCGCGAAGACCAGCGCGGCCGTGGCGACCGAGGTGGCGTACGGGGTGAGGATGACGGTCCGCCAGAAGGTGCTGGCGCGCAGCTTGTAGTTGAGCAGGTGGGCGAGGCCCAGGGCCACCAGCAGCTGCGGCACGGTGGAGATGACACCGATGACGAAGGTGTTGAAGACGGCCGTCCAGAACTCGCCGTCCTGGAGGATCCTGGAGAAGTTGTCGAAGCCCACCCACTCGGACTGGTCGAGGCTCGTCATCTCCACCCGGTGCAGGGCGATCCAGCCGGTGTAGAGGAGCGGATAGAGCCCGAAGGCGCCGAAGATCAGGAAGAAGGGGGCGATGTAGGCGTACGGCGACGCCTTGTCGTCGAAGCGCCACAGCCGGCTGCGCCATGTGCCGCGTCCGTTCGACGCGGCACCGGAGCCGCCGGACGGCGGGGTGTAGGCACCCCGGGCGGGGGTTGTCGTTGCCACGGAGGGAGTCCTTCCCTGAAGGTTTCGGCCGGTGGGGCGTACGGCGCGGTCCGGTCCGGAACCGGTCCGCCGCTCCCCGCGCGGATCGGTACGGTGGCTGACGACCCGTGCCGCGGCCTGACGTGCGTATAAAGCGGAACCCGGCCGTCGGCCGCCGGTCCCCGCCGGTGACGCCGCGGCGGCGCCCTGCCCGGGCACCGCTCCGCGTCGTCGGGCACTCACCCGCCCGGGCCCGGCTCCTGTCGCCGGGCTCCCGCCGCCGGCCCGGGGCACGGGCCTGGCGGGAGTTCGGCGACGGCGTCCGGCTCCCCGGGCCGCGCGCCGGTCTGCGCTGTCCGGCGGCGGGGGCGGGGTGCCCGTACGGGCGGGGTGCGGGCGGCTCGGGGGCCGCCCGCACCCGGGCCGGTCAGCCGAGCGCCTTGTCCAGCGTCTCGGTCGCGGCCTCCCAGGCGTCGTCGGGGGCGGTGCCCCGCTTCTCCATGTTGTTGATCTGGTTGGAGATGGTGTCCTTGATGACGCCGTCCTTCGGGCCGAGCACCGCCTCGGGGATGGACTTGGCCTCCTCGGCGAAGATCTGGCCGATGGGGGCGTCGCTGAAGTACGGGAGCTTGGCGTTCTTCACGTCAGGCAGCTCGTAGGCCCTCTGGTTGGACGGGAAGATACCGGCGGCCTTGAACACCGCGGCCTGCTGCTCGGGCGCGGTCAGCCACTTGACCAGCTCCTGGGCCTCCTTGACGTGCTCGCCGCTCTTGGGAACGGTCAGGAAGGAGCCGCCCCAGTTGGCCGCCGTGGAGCCGGGTGCGCGGGTGATGTCCCACTTGCCCTTGTAGGCGTCGCCGGAGTTGGTGGAGATCTGGGCGGCCATCCAGGCGGGGCAGGCGACGGTGGCCACGCTGCCCTTGCGCAGCGCCGCGGTCCAGGCGTCGGTGAACTGCGGCAGGCCCTGGGTGAGCTTCTTCTCGGCGGCCTCCGCGGCCAGGTTCCAGCCCTGCTTGACGGACGGGCTGTCCTTGTAGATCGCCTCGCCTTCGGCGTTGTAGTACTGCTGGGACGACGAGGAGACGACCGCGTTGTACATCGCGGAGGCGGAGTCCATGAAGTAGGTGCCGGAGGGCGCCTTCTTCTGGTACTGCTCGCCGAGCTTGAGGTAGTCCTCCCAGCCGCCGGCGACGGCCTTGGTGACGGCCTCGCGGTCGGTGGGCAGGCCCGCCTTCTCGAAGAGGTCCTTGCGGTAGCACAGGGACATCGGGCCGATGTCGGTACCGGCGCCGATCACCGTGCCGTCCTTGGCGGTGGCCTGCTTCGCCTTCCAGGACACCCAGTCGCCGACGTTGATGGTCTTGCTCAGGTCGGTGAACTTGTCCGCCTGGGTGTCCACGACCTCCTTGACGCGCGCGACCTCGATACCGACGACGTCCGCCAGGCCGCTGCCCGTGTTCAGCTGCTGAAGGAGCTTCGGGTAGTAGTCCTGCTCGTTGGCGGTCGTCTCTTCCTTGACCGTGATGTTCGGGTGCAGCTCGTGGTACTTGGCGAACAGGTTGGCTTCCTTGTAGCCGAACTGCCCGTAGTCGGCCACCGTGAGGGTGATGTTGCCGCCTGCGTCCGTGCTGCCCGACTCGCCGTCGTCACTGCTGCAACCGGTCAGCAGCAGGGCGGAGGCGGTCAGGGCCGTCGTGGCCACGATCGCCGCTCTGCGGCCGTGGCCACCGCCGGTACGGGTGATGCGCATTCCACTACTCCTTGTTCCAGTGGGGAACGGGACCTCAGGATTCGGACCGCCGGGCCGGGCGGTCCGGACCTGCCCTCTCGGATCGAGCAGCGGCTAGCCAACAGCACACGGTGTGCGGTGGAAACGTGCTGGTCAACGGTGTGCCATGCAAGGTAGAGGGGAAGGCCATGGGTGGTTTCGGCCACACGGAAGAGACCCCGGTCACCCCGTGGGACCGCTCCCACGCGGCATGCCGGAAGACTCGTCCGTGCCGGGGCCGGGTGTCAAGACTTGAAGACGGCGTTGTTGCGCAAGCGTGTTCCGTACGTCACGGGAACGTGTCGCCCCGCTCACCCCGGTACGGCATCGTCCGCCCGGCATCCGCCCAGGTCACCGGCGGTTCTGTCGATCTACGCGGCCATCTGACCGCCGCCCGGGGGCGGTTGACGGAAATCCTGGGCCAGAATGAAGCGCCCCCGACCCGGACCGCCGGAAGGTGAACGATGAGCCCTGCCGAACAGCCGCAGCCGCCCCGGACGGCGGACGTGCGGCGACCGACCCTGAACGCCGTGGCCGCCCGCGCCGGCGTGGGACGCGGCACGGTCTCCCGGGTCATCAACGGCTCCCCCAAGGTCAGCGACCGCTCCCGGGCGGCCGTCGAGCGGGCGATCGCGGAACTCGGCTACGTCCCCAACAGCGCCGCCCGCACACTGGCCACCCGCCGCACGGACTCGGTCGCGCTGGTCGTGCCCGAAGCCGAGAGCCGGCTGTTCGCCGAGCCGTACTTCTCGGAGATCATCCTGGGCGTGTCCGCCGGGCTCTCCAGCGCGGGCATGCAGTTGCTCCTGGTGCTCACCGGCGACGAGACCGAGTACGGCCGGCTGGCGGGCTACCTGGCCGCGCAACGGGTGGACGGGGTGCTGCTGATGGCGGTGCACGCCGAGGACACCCTGCCCGACCGGCTCGCGGAACTGGCCGTGCCGACCGTGCTCGCCGGGCGCCGGGGCGAGGCGGAGCGGCTGGGCCACGTCCGCGCGGACAACCGGGGCGGCGCCCGGCTCGCCGTACGGCACCTGCTGGCGGGCGGGCGGCGGGCCGTCGCCACCATCACCGGCCCGCTGGACATGGACGCGGCGCGGGCCCGGCTCGACGGCTACCGGGACGCGCTGCGGGACGCCGGGATCCCCGTCGCCGGGGAGCTGATCGCGGCGGGCGACTTCACCGAGCAGGGCGGACGCGCGGCCATGCGGGAACTGCTGCGCCGGCGCCCGGACCTCGACGCCGTCTTCGCCGCCTCCGACGTGATGGCCTCCGGCGCGGTGCAGGAACTGCGCGCGGCGGGCCGCCGGATACCCGGGGACGTGGCGCTGGTCGGCTTCGACGACTCCATCGTGGCCCGGCACATCGACCCGCCGCTGACCAGCGTCCGCCAGCCGCTGGCGGAGATGGGCCGCACGATGGCGAGCCTCCTGCTGGAGGAGATCGCCCAGCGCGGCACGGGGCAGCGCGGGGTGGTGCTGCCCACCGAACTGGTGGTGCGGGAGTCCGCCTGACGGGCCGTCCGCCTCGCCGCGCCCCCGCACGCCCCCCGGTCGCACCACACCACCGCCCGCTTCCCCTTCCCTCGTGGGAGCGCTCCCATGCATAATGCGTGCACTCGACCCCTGGGAGAGCCTCCATGCCCGAACCGATGACACAGACCTTTCCGCCCACCTTCCTCTGGGGCGCCGCGACCTCGGCGTACCAGATCGAGGGGGCGGTGGGGGAGGACGGTCGCACGCCGTCGATCTGGGACACCTTCAGCCATACGCCGGGCCGCACGGCCGGCGGCGAGACCGGGGACGTCGCGGTCGACCACTATCACCGCTACCGCGACGACGTGGCGCTGATGGCGGAGCTGGGCCTGACCGCGTACCGCTTCTCCGTGTCCTGGAGCCGGGTGCAGCCGACGGGCCGGGGCCCGGTGGTCCAGCGCGGCCTGGACTTCTACCGCCGGCTGGTGGACGAGCTGCTGGAGCACGGCATCAAGCCGGCGCTCACGCTCTACCACTGGGACCTCCCGCAGGAGCTGGAGGACGCGGGCGGCTGGCCCGAGCGGGACACCGCGTTCCGGTTCGCCGAGTACGCGCGGCTGGTCGGGGAGGCGCTGGGCGACCGGGTGGAGCAGTGGATCACCCTCAACGAGCCCTGGTGCAGCGCCTTCCTGGGCTACGGCTCCGGGGTGCACGCGCCCGGCCGCACCGACCCGGCGGCCTCCCTGCGCGCCGCGCACCACCTGAACCTCGGGCACGGGCTGGCCGTCTCCGCCCTGCGCGCGGCGATGCCGGCCCACAACCGGATCGCGGTCAGTCTCAACTCCTCGGTGGTGCGCCCGCTCAGCCAGGACCCGGCCGACCTGGCCGCCGTCCGCCGCATCGACGACCTCGCCAACGGGATCTTCCACGGCCCGATGCTGCACGGGGCGTACCCGGAGACGCTGGTGGAGGCCACGCACTCGGTGACGGACTGGAGTCACGTCCTGGACACCGACGTGCACACGATCAACGCGCCGCTGGACGCGTTGGGCCTGAACTACTACACGCCGGCGCTGGTCTCGGCCGCGTCCGGCGAGGTGAAGGGGCCCCGGCCGGACGGGCACGGCGCCAGCGAGCACTCCCCCTGGCCGTGCTCCGACGACATCCTCTTCCACCAGACGCCGGGCGAGCGCACGGAGATGGGCTGGACCATCGACCCGACGGGCCTGTACGACCTGATCACGCGCTACACGCGCGAGGTGCCGGGCCTGCCGCTGTACATCACCGAGAACGGCGCGGCCTACGACGACAAGCCCGACCCCGACGGCCGCGTGCACGACCCCGAGCGCATCGCCTACCTGCACGGCCACCTGTCGGAGGTGCGCCGGGCCATCGCCGACGGCGCCGACGTGCGCGGCTACTACCTGTGGTCACTGATGGACAACTTCGAGTGGGCGTACGGCTACGGCAAGCGGTTCGGCGCGGTCTACGTGGACTACGCGTCGCTGGAACGGACACCGAAGTCGAGCGCCCACTGGTACGGCGAGGCGGCCCGCACGGGGGTGCTGCCGCCGGTGCCGGCCGTATAGCCCGAAGGGCGCGGCCTGTCGTGGGGGACGGGCCGCGCCCTTCGCCGTCCCCGGTGGGGGACGGCGGGCGTCAGGCGATCACTTTGAGCGCGGAGTACAGCGCGTAGAGGATGGCCGGGAGGGCCCCGAGGAGCCCGGCGAGCGCGGCGATCACCACGGGCAGCCGGTGTGCCGACTTCAGGTGCCGGGCGAGATAGGCCACGAGTACGAAATAGGCCAGAGTCACCACGACTCCGGCCGAGAGCAGGACAGCAGGACTCATCGAGTGCATACGGCGCTCTTCTCTGTGCGACATGCCCAGTCCGGTACCGGCCCCGCCGTGAGCAGGCCATACGCGTCCCTTGGCAGGGGACATGGGCTGTCGCGGTGCGGTGCCGGTGACATGACGGTAGCTCAAACCGAGCCCCGTGGGCCAGAGTTGGCCGATACGACGGGAGGAGCAGGGGCCCCAGGGAGCCACCCCTGGGTTCCCCCGCTCAGGTCAGCTCCGGACTGGGCAAGTCGCGGAAGACTGCTCGTCAGATACTCGCGCGCCGGGATATACGAACGATATACGCGTCATCCGCGCCGGTTGTTACCCTGACTTGCGGGAAGGGGGCGTCATGCGTGAATCGGTATCCGGTGACCCGGAACCGCGGTTCACCCTCCTCGGCCCGGTGCGCGCCTGGCGGGGCGAGGACGCCCTGCCCACGGGCAGCCCCAATCAACGCGCCTTGCTGGTGGCCCTGTTGCTGCGCGAAGGCCGTACGGCGACGGCCGCCGAGCTGATCGACTCCCTATGGGGCGACACCCCTCCGTCGTCGGCGCTACCTGTATTGCGTACGTACGCCTCCCGGCTGCGCAAGATCCTGGGCCCCGGGGTTCTGGCCAGCGAGTCGGGCGGGTACGCGATGCGTGCCCTGCGCCGTGACGCGGTCGACCTGTGGGTCGTCCGCGACCTGACCGAGGAGGCGGAGCGGGCACGCGCCGCCGGGGACCCGGCCCGGGCGCGAGACGCCCTCGACCGGGCGCTGGCCCTGTGGGACGGCGAACCCCTGGCCGGCGTGCCCGGCCCGTACGCGGAGGCACAGCGCACCCGCCTGGAGGAGTGGCGGCTGCAACTCCTGGAGTCCCGCCTGGACTTGGACCTGACGCAGGGCCGGCACGCCGAGGCGGTGGCCGAACTGACCGCGCTGACGGCGGCCCACCCGCTGCGCGAACGGCTGCGCGAGCTGCTGATGCTGGCGCTGTACCGCAGCGGCCGGCAGGCCGAGGCGCTCGCGGTCTACGCCGACACCCGCCGACTGCTCCAGGACGAACTGGGCGTGGACCCGCGCCCGGGCCTCAGCGACCTCCAGCAGCGCATCCTCCGGGCGGACCCGGCCCTCGCGGAACCCCAGGCCCCGGTGACCGGACCGGCCACCGCACCCGTCGTACCCGCGCAACTGCCCGCCGCCGTAATGGACTTCACGGGCCGGACCGCCTTCGTG
This sequence comes from Streptomyces sp. SudanB182_2057, assembly GCF_964272715.1. Classification (NCBI taxonomy): domain Bacteria; kingdom Bacillati; phylum Actinomycetota; class Actinomycetes; order Kitasatosporales; family Streptomycetaceae; genus Streptomyces; species Streptomyces sp. SudanB182_2057. The sequence goes on along the minus strand of NZ_OZ186798.1, from coordinate 5,260,399 downwards.
GAGGAGTTGCGCGCCGCGCTCGCGTCGGGCGCGGGCGAGGTGATGGCCGTATCGTCCCTCACGGGCATCGGCGGGGTCGGCAAAACGGCACTGGCCGTGCAGGTGGCGCACCGGGCGAGCGACGCCTTCCCGGACGGGCAGCTGTACGCCGACCTCCGGGGCGCGGGACAGCGACCCGCCGAACCGGCCACGGTGCTCGGCTCCTTCCTGCGCGCGCTCGGCACCCCGGACGCGGCGATCCCCGACTCGGCGGAGGAGCGGGCGGCCCTCTACCGCTCGCTGCTGCGCGGCCGGCGCGTCCTGGTGGTGCTGGACAACGCCCGGGACGCGGCCCAGGTACGCCCGCTGCTGCCCGGCACCCCCGGCTGCGCGGCCCTGGTGACCTCCCGGGTACGGATGCCGGACCTCGCGGGCGCCCACCTGGTGGACCTGGACCTCATGTCCCCCGGGGAGGCCCTGGCCCTGTTCACGCGGATCGTGGGCGAGGAACGGGTGGCGGCGGAGCGGGAGGCGGCGCTCGACGTCGTGGCGGCCTGCGGCTTCCTGCCCCTGGCGATCCGCATCGCGGCGTCCCGCCTGGCGGCCCGCCGCACCTGGACCGTCTCGGTGCTGGCGGCCAAGCTCGCCGACGAACGGCGCCGGCTGGACGAACTCCAGGCGGGCGACCTCGCGGTCAAGGCCACGTTCGAACTCGGCTACGGCCAGCTGGAACCGGCCCAGGCCCGCGCCTTCCGCCTCCTCGGCCTGGCCGACGGCCCCGACATCTCGCTGGCCGCGGCGGCGGCCCTGCTGGACCTCCCGGCCTGGAGCGCCGAGGACCTGCTGGAGTCCCTGGTCGACACCTCCCTGCTGACATCGGCCGCGCCCGGCCGCTACCAGTACCACGACCTGGTCCGCCTCTTCGCCCGTGCCTGCGCGGAGCGGGACGAGCTGCCGGACGAACGGGAGGCCGCCCTCGCCCGCCTGCTGGACTTCCACCTGGCCACGGCCACCCGGGCCTACGCGGTCGAACGGCCCGAGGACCGGCTGGTGGAGCACCTGCACGGCGCCGAGCGGCCCGGGCTGTCCTTCACCGGCCCGCGGGAGGCCCAGGACTGGCTGCACACGGAGGCCGGGCCCCTGCTCTCCGTGGTGCGCCAGTCGGCCCGGCCGCCGCTGCTCGGCCACGCGGTGGACACGCTCTGGGCCGCGCTCGGCCTGTCCGAGGGCAGCGACGCACGGGCGTACGAGGAGACGGCCCTGGCCCTGAGCGCCGCCGCCCGCGCGGCGGGCGACCGGCGGGCCGAGGCGCGGGCGCTGGTCACGGTGGCGCACGCCCATGTGATCAGCGGCCGGTTCGAGGAGGCGGACGGGGCCGCCGCGCGGGCCGTCGAGCTGAGCACCGGCACCGATCCCCTGACCACGGCCTGGGCCCTCTACCGGCGGGGCGTCATCGCGCACTACCAAGGGCGGCTCTCGGAAGGCGACGGGTATCTGGCCCACGCTGCCGAGGGCTTCCGCGGCTGCGGCGACCGGCCCGGCGAGGCGGTGGCGCTGTGCGGCCTCTCCCGCCTCCGGATGGCGACCGGCCGTCTCCGGGAGGCGGTCCGGCTCGCCCGGCAGGGGATGGAGCTGTACGACGCGATGGGCCACGCCCTGCGCGGGGCCGACGCGCGCTACGCCCTGGCGCTGGCGCTGGCCGCCACCGGAGAGCCGGACACCGCGCTGCGCCTGCTCGGCGAGGCGCTGGAGGTGTTCCGGGGCGGCAGGCAGCTGTTCTGGCAGAGCATGACGCACTACCGGATGGCGGAGATCCAGCTCGCCCAGGACGCTCCGGCCGCCGCCGCGGCCGCCGCGGAAGCCGCGCTGATCCCGCTGGACGAGGTCGGCGGGGACGTGTGGCGGGCGAACGCGCTGACGCTGCTGGGCCGCGCGCTCGCCCGGCTCGGCCAGCCCGGCCGGGCCGAGTCCTGCTGGCGGGAGGCGCTCGCCCTGTACGAGGGGCTGGGCGCGGACGAGGCGCGGGACCTGCGGGACCTGCTGCACGAGGGCGCCGTGTCGGCACCGGCCTCCTGAACGGGGCGGGCACGCCGGTGGGGTCGGGTCACTTGTAGGCGCCGACCTCGGTCCGGCCGACGCCACGCGCGCCTCGGCGGCCCCGGGCACCGGCTGGTCGATGCGGGTGTGGAAGACGGCGAGACGTACTGAGCAGACACTGAGCAGCGGCTGACCAGCGGCCCTAGCGGAACACCGACGGCGGCGGGGCCGGGGACGCCACCGCGGCCGCGTCCGTCACGGGTACCGCGCCACCGGTGAAGTCGGTGAGCGCCCGGCCGTGTTCGACCCGGCCGGGATGCGGGTCGGAGGCGGCCCGGCGGGTGAGCTCGGCGAGCGGCAGCGGGGCGTCGGAGGCGACCAGGACGGCGTTGCCGAAGCGCTTGCCGCGCAGCACGGCCGCGTCGGCGATCAGCGCGAGTTCGCCGAACCGGGCGGCGGCAGTGGCGATCTGGCCGCGCAGGTGGGCGAGCGGCGGGCCGTCGGCGAGGTTGGCCGCGTAGCTCCCGGAGGGTTTCAGGGCCCGGCGGACCTCGTCGAGGAACTCGGTGGAGGTGAGGTGGGCGGGGGTGCGGGCGCCGCTGAACACGTCGGCGACGACCAGGTCGGCCCAGCCGTCCGGCACCTTGGCCAGGCCCTCCCGGGCGTCCACCGCGCGCACCCGGACGCGCGCGTTGGCGTCCAGCGGCAGCTCGCGGCGGACCAGCCGGACCAGGCTCGCGTCGCGCTCCACGACCTGCTGGGTGGAGCGGGGCCGGGTCGCGGCGACGTACCGGGCGAGGGTGAAGGCACCACCGCCGAGGTGCACGGCGTGCACGGGGCGGCCGGGCGGGGCGGCGAGGTCGATGACATGGCCGAGGCGCCGCTGGTAGTCGAAGGAGAGGTACGCCGGGTCGTCCAGGTCGACGTGCGACTGGGGCGCCCCGTCTATCAGCAGGGTCCAGGCCCGGCCCCGGTCGGGGTCGGGGACGAGCTGCGCGAGACCGCCGTCGACCGGCTCCTCGACGGTGACGGCCGACCTGCGCCGGGTGTTCCTGGACCTGCCCATCCGCCCATTTTCGCAGGTGTCACGGCAGGGCGCGGCACCGCCGGCGACCGGTGGGGGGCGCGGGGCCCGCACGTCGCCGGCACGCGTCCGCACGTGCCGGCACGCCTCGGCGGGCGTCCGCCCGCCTCAGCAGCACCCGTCCGCCACCTCGATCAGCCGGGCCGCCTCCCCCAGGGCCCGGCGCAGTACCGCCGGGTCCGTGGCGGGGTCGGCCTCGCCGGGCGGCAGCAGCCAGTCCGAGCCCGCCACCGGGGGCCCGGGGGCCGGCCGCAGTCCGCGCCCGTCCGTCCCGGTGCAGGTGCTGCCCGGCACGTCCCAGCAGGCCGCCGTACCGGCGGGCACCAGGAAGCAGAGGGTGTCGCGGTCGTCGTCGTGCAGGACGGGCCCCACCGCGTCCGCTCCCGCTCGCCGCAGGATGTCGACCGCCTCCAGCCCCTGCCGGGCCGGTACCGTCACTAGGTCGCATGCCGGGTCGCCCGCGCACGCGGACGACGACGGCGACGTACAAGGTTCGTTGCTCTGGCTGGTCTCCATGCCGGCCTCCACACAGCCCTGTTGCGGTCCACGGGGTTCAACGCGACAACACGTCAACAGGCACGGCCGAAGTGCGCCGCAAAGGATGGCACTTCATGGCAGATCACGCGGGAGATACCCGGTTTGCGGCCAAACACCGCGTGCCGGACCCCCCGCAGCGGGTACGTTCATGCCCGCCGGAACCGGAGCGCCGGCCAGGCGCCCCGTCCCGGTACCACCCCGGAACCGCCCCGGTCCCGGCATGGTTCGACGGTTCGCACGAGAGGACCCGGCCATGGCGTCGTCAACGGTGACCTCGTCACAGCCCGACCGGCCGACCCGGCCGAACCTCGCCTTCCGCCGGCTGCGGGGCGCGCGCTCCCCGGCCGAGTTCGCGGCGCTGGTCCGGCGGGCCGCGCACGAGATCGGCGAGCGGGTGAGCTGTGACGCGCGCTACATCGGCCGGGTCGAGGCGGGCGAGATCCGCTGCCCCAATTACGCCTACGAGCGGGTGTTCCTGCACATGTTCCCCGGCCGCACCCTCACCGACCTGGGTTTCGTGCCCCGTTCGTCCGTCCGCGGCCGGGCGGCGCGGACGGCCGTGGTCTCTCCCCGGGGGCCCGCCCCGGGGGAGGGACCCGGCGGGCCGCCCGGGGCCGTCGAGCCGTACGACCCGCGGGACCCCTGGCGGAACGATCCCCCGAACCACCCGAACCACGAGGAGAGCGACGTGCTGCGTCGCGCATTCATGACCGGCGGAGGCGCCACGGTGGCCGCCGCCACACTGGTCCCGCTGGGGCTCGCCCCGGCCGCCGCGGCGGCGGACCCGCTGCCGGGACGCGCCGGTGTCCCCGAGGCCATGGCCCTGGAGGAGGCCGTCCGCCGCATCCGGCTGCTCGACGACCGGCACGGCGCGGACGGCCTGTACCGGCGCGCGGCGGCCCCGCTGCGCGCCGCCTACGCGCTGCTCGACGCCGGCGCCACCCGGCAGACCACCGCCGACCGGCTGCACGCGGGCGCCGGTGAACTCGCCATCTCCGTCGGCTGGCTGGCCCACGACTCCGGCCGCTTCGACGACGCGCGCTCGCACTACGCGGAGGCGCTGGCCACCGCCCGGATGACCGGGGACGCGGGGCTGGAGGCGCACGCCTTCTGCAACACCGCCTTCCTCGCCCGGGACGCGGGCCGCCCCCGGGAGGCGGTCCGGGCCGCGCAGGCCGCGCAGCGCGCCGCGCGGCCGCTCGGCTCGGCCCGGCTGCTGTCCCTGCTGGCGCTGCGCGAGGCGGGCGGCTGGGCGGGGCTCGCCGACCGCACCGGCTGCGAGCGGGCGCTGGCGCGCGCGCAGGCCCTGTTCGAGCGGGGCCGCGCGGACGCGGACCCGGAGTGGATGAGCTTCTACGGCGAGGCCGAGCTGGCGGGCCTGGAGGCGCAGTGCTGGTCCACGCTGGGCGACTGGCGGCGGGCGTCCCGGCAGGCGCGGCGCGCCGCGCAGGCGCAGGACCCGCACTTCACCCGCAACATCGCGCTCTACACCGCCGAGCTGGCCGACGACCTCGCCCGCGAGGGCCGTCCCGACGAGGCGGCGGAGGCGGGGCTGCGGGTGCTCGCGCTGCTGGACCAGGTCCAGTCCTCGCGGATCCAGGGAATGCTGGCCGGGACGGCGCGGGTACTGCTGCCGCACCGGCGGGCGTCGGGAGTGGCGGAGTTCCTGGACCGGCACGCGGCCTGCAAAAGTCCGCGTCCGGTGCGGGACGGGGGGCCGGTGTAGTCGTCGGGACGGCACGCGGGCCGGTGCGTCACCGTTCCGGGGCGGATCGTCGTATCACCTCACCGGTGCCGGACGGGGCCCCCGTCACCGGTCCCGGCCGAAGGCCGGCGCGCCATCGGTTCCGGGGGGGGAGCCGATGCATGACCGGTCCAGGGGAGGACCGGCGCGTCACAGGCCCCTGACGGGAGCCGACGCATCAGGGGTCCCAGGCGAGGCCGGCGCATCACCGGTCCCGGCGAGAGCCGACGCACCCCCGGCCCTCGTACCCGCGCCACCCCGCGCCGCTCCCCCGTCAGCCGGTCAGGTGGCCCACGTCGTTCCAGTTCTCGATCGCCGGCTCGCCGTACGCCCAGCCCAGGACGGACAGCGACGTGGGGTTCAGCCGGATGCGGGCCCCGAAGTCCAGCGGCAGGCCCAGCCACCGCGCCCCGATCGACCGCAGGATGTGCCCGTGGGCGAAGACCAGGACGTCGCGGTCGGCCGAGCGGGCCCAGGACACCACCTCGTCGGCGCGCGCGGCGACCTCGGCGACGGACTCGCCCTCCGGGACGCCGTCCCGCCAGATCAGCCAGCCGGGCCGGACCGCCTGGATCTCGGCGGGGGTCATCCCCTCGTACGCGCCGTAGTCCCACTCCATGAGCGTGTCCCAGCGCTCGGCCCGGTCGCCGAACCCGGCGAGTTCGCACGTCTCGCGCGCGCGGGCGAGCGGGCTGGTGCGTACCTCCACGTCCGCCAGCCCGTCCAGCGGAGCGCGGTGCAGCCGCTCGCCGAGCAGTTTGGCCCCGTGCCGGCCCTCCTCCAGCAGCGGCACATCGGTCCTGCCGGTGTGCTTGCCGGACAGCGACCAGGCGGTCTGTCCGTGCCGGGCCAGCAGGATGCGCGGTGCCATGGGAGACCTCTCCGGAAGGGGGGTGGCGCCCGGAGGCGGCCACGGAAGCTACGAGTGTTTTCGGCCCCTCCATCATCGCGCACCCCGCCGACAGGCAACCTCGCGGGCGGCCCCGGCGTCTTCCAGGGCCGGACGTACCCCGGGCATGGCCGACGGGCCCCTCATGGGCGCGGTAGGGACACCGTAAAGTGGCACGGTCGCCCGCCGGGGGCGCGCGTACCGCACACAGCAGAAGGGGGAGGGCGATCGGATTGCCGCAGACCGAGACACCGGGCACCGAGGTGGCCCTCCGTCCCCGGCCGCGCTGGTGGACCGAGCTGCCGCTGATCCTGCTGGTCTACGGCTGCTACTCGGCCGGCCGGCTCCTCGCGCGCGGTGACGTCTCCGGCGCCGTCGACCACGGCCTCGCGCTCCTGCGCATCGAGAAGGCCCTGCACCTCAACGCCGAGCACCCGCTGAACCGGCTGTTCACCCGGGAGCCCTGGCTCGGCGTGCCGGCCGACTTCTGGTACGCCTCGCTGCACTACCTGGTCACGCCCGCCGTCCTGGTGTGGCTCTTCCGCGCGCGTGCCCCGCACTACCGGGCCGCGCGCACCTGGCTGCTCGCGTCCACCTTCATCGGCCTGATCGGCTTCACCCTGCTGCCGACCTGCCCGCCCCGGCTGCTGGACGCCGGATACGGCTTCGTGGACACCATGGCGCAGTACAGCTCGTACGGCTGGTGGGGCGGCGAGGCCAGCGCCCCGCGCGGCATGGGCGGCATGACCAACCAGTACGCGGCGATGCCGAGCCTGCACGTGGGCTGGGCGCTGTGGTGCGGGGTGCTGCTGTGGCGCCACGGCGGCACGCGCCTGGCGAAGGTGCTCGGCGTCGTCTACCCGCTGGTGACCGCGATCGTGGTCATGGGCACCGCCAACCACTACCTCCTGGACGCGGTCGCGGGCGTCGCCGTGATGGGCGTCGGCTACCTGCTGGCGCCGCCCCTCATGCGGGCGGCGGACCGGCTCCGGGCCCGGCTGTCGCGCCCCGCCGCCCCGGTCGCTTCCCGCACCGGTTCCCCGATTGTCAGTGCCGGATGCCAGACTTCGGCGGGTGAGCGAATTCCACGGCAGCGCGACTCGCGGCGCGGCCCCGCGCCCGGACCGGACGCCCCCGCCGCCGACGCGGGCGAAGGGGCTGCGACACCGGCTCGCTGAGCTGCGCGGTCCCGACGTACCGGCCAAGGCCCTGGACGCCCGCGCCCTCGCGGCGCTCGCCGCGAACCCCGGGTGCGCCCGGCGGGCGATCCTGGACGGCGCCGGGGTGGACAAGGCCCGGCTGGCGACCGCGCTGGGCGCCCCGTCCGGCTTCGGGCAGTCGCAGTTCGCGCTGACCCGGGGCAACGCGTTCGAGGCGCGGGTGAAGGCGGACGGCGGCGCGGAGCTGCTGCGGCTGGTGCACGCCCGGCTCGACCCGGGCGCCGAGCCGCCCGCCGGCGCCGCCGTGCCCGACCTGACCGCGCACGGCCCCGAGGGGCGTACGGCGCGTACGGCGCTGGCGCTGCGCGAGGCCACCGAGGCGGGCGGCTGGACGCTGCTGGACCATCCGATGCTCGCCCTGGAGGTGGCCGGTTCGCTCGCCTTCCTGGAGCCGGACGCGGTGGTGGTGCACCCGGACGGCGGCTGGTCGGTGGTGGAGATCAAGTCCTTCCCGATGGTGGACGGCGCCGCGGATCCCGCGAAGGCCGGCGCGGCGGCCCGGCAGGCGGCGGTGTACGTGCTGGCGCTGGAGCAGGTCGCCGCCCGCCTCGACCCGGTTCCCGAGGTGCGCCACCAGGTGCTGCTGGTGTGCCCGAAGGACTTCTCGAACCTGCCCGCGGGCTGTGCCGTGGACGTCCGCAAGCAGCGCGCGGTCACCGCCCGCCAGCTCGCCCGGCTCACCCGGATCGAGGAGATCGCCGGCACGCTGCCCGAGGGCACGTGCTTCGCGCCGGACCGGCCCGCCGAGGAGCTGACGGCCGCGGTGGAGGCAGTGCCCGCGAGCTACGCCCCGGAGTGCCTGTCCGCCTGCGAGCTGGCCTTCCACTGCCGGGAGCGGGCCCGCGCGGCCGGTGCGGTCACCCGGCTGGGCCGGCCCCTGCGGGCCGAGCTGGGCGGCCTGGCCACCGTGGCGGAGGTGCTGTCCGCCGCCCGTGGGGCGAGCGGCGACCCGGCCGACCCGGCGGTGGCGGCGCTGCGCCGGGCGGCGGCCCTGCGCGCGGAGGCCCTGCGGACGGCCGCCGAGCGGGCGGCCCCGCTCCCGGGTGACGGCCCGGCGGTGGGTGCCGGGGAGGTGGGCGCGTGTCGCTGATCACCGCCCTCGCCCGGCTGGAGGCCGTGGACAGCGGCCGGGCCCAGCCGGCGGCGACGGTCCGGCACCGGCACCTGTCCGACCGCCCGCTGGTGTTCGTGCCGCTCACCACCGCCGGTGAGACCGGCGCCCCGCTCGGCGCGCTGGTCGGCACCGACCGGGACGCGCCCCGGCTGCTGGTCGTGCCGCAGCCCCGGGACCGCGATCTGCGCTTCACGTTCCTCGCCGACCTGGCCGACGTCGTACTGCCGCACATCGAGTCGTACGCGGACGCCGTGGAGGCGGCCGAGCGCACCGAGACCGACCCGGAGACCGGCAAGCGGGTCAAGGTGGCGGCCGAGCTGTGCGCGGACGCGCCCCAGCTGATCGTGCCGAGCCGCACCGGCCTGGACTTCGTACGGCTGCTGGGCCGCTCGATGCGGTTCCGGCGCACCGCCGAGCAGGACCCGGACGCGCCCTACCCGGCGCCGCCCCGGGTGCCGCTGCTCGGCCGCTGGCTGACCCACTACGGCGAGCGGGCCCGGGTCCCCGGCTCCTCGCTGCTGCTGGCCATGACCGACGTGCTCTCCCGGCACTGGGCGACCGGCCAGTCCGGCCTGGAGGACGAGCACCTGGGCGCGCTGCTCGCCTGGATCGACCCTCCCGAAGGGCTGTCCGGCGCCGAGGCCGCCCGCCGGGCCGAACTCGCCCGGGACGCCGACGGCCAGCTGCTGTGCCCGCCGGCCGGTCCCGCCACCGACCCGGCGTTCGACAACAAGCTGCTGGCCCCGGCGATCGAGCGCTACGACCGCGCGCGGACGGCCCTGGCCGCCGCCGAGGACCCGCTGACGGCCGACGCCCGGCTGGCCGCGCTCACCGCCGCGGAGCGGGAGATCCGCGACCTGGTCGCGAGCCGCGCCCGGCCCACCTGGGACGCGGTGTGGCGGGGCCTGGACCTGCTGCGGGCGCTGCCGGCGGGCGCGCACGTGGAGGGGCGCTGGACCCGGGACCGCTGGTCGTTCACCGCGCACCGGGACCGGGTGCGGGCCGGCGAGCCGCCGCAGCCGCGCCGGGACGACGCGGTGACGGCGGCGAACAAGCTGGCCACGCGCGAGCGGGAGCAGGCCCGGCTGGAGGCGCAGGAGGCGCTGGACGATCCGCTGGTGATGGCCGGGCGGCGGCTGGCCGGGGAGGCGTTCGCGGGCGAGGTGACGGATGTCGTGATGGCGTACAGCGAGGGGAAGCGGCCGAGCCCGCGCCCGCTGGTGACCGTCCGCACGGACGACCGGCCGCATATCGCGGAGCGGGCGCGGGTGTACCGCTCGCTGGACGGCCGTCCGCAGTCGGCGGAGTTCGTCGGGTACGAGGCGGACGGGGTGCTGACCCTGCGCGTCCTGGACCGGATGGGCCGGGGCAAGGAGCCCGAGCCCGGTTCGGTGCCGCACAAGGGCGACCGGATCTGCTTCACGCTGTTCGAGCACGAGCAGCGCGGCGGCGCGAAACTGCCCGACCCCGAGGAGACCCCGTGGACGCACGGCGGCCCGCCGGGCGAGGCGGCGCCGGAGGCTCCCGACCCCGTCACCGAGGAGGACGTGCTGTGACGACCGTCGACTTCGATCCCGGCACCGCGGCCGGCCGTGCCACGGAGGCGATCCTCCACGACACGCTGCACGGCACCGAGCGGGGTGTGGTGGTGGACTCGCCGCCGGGCGCCGGCAAGTCGACGCTGGTGGTGCGCGCGGCCCTGGAACTGGCCGCGGCGGGCCGCCCGCTGATGGTGGTGGCGCAGACCAACGCCCAGGTCGACGACCTGGTGCTGCGGCTGGCCGAGAAGAACCCGGAGCTGCCCGTCGGCCGGCTGCACAGCAGTGACGCCGACGCCTACGACAAGGCGCTGGACGGCCTGCCGCAGGTGCGCACGTCGGCGAAGGCGGCCGACCTCGCCGGGCTGCCGGTCGTGCTGTCCACCGCCGCGAAGTGGGCGCACGTGAAGGTGGACGAGCCGTGGCGGCACGCGATCGTGGACGAGGCGTACCAGATGCGCTCCGACTCCCTGCTCGCCGTGGCCGGGCTGTTCGAGCGGGCGCTGTTCGTGGGCGACCCGGGCCAGCTGGACCCGTTCTCCATCGTGGGCGGCGAGCAGTGGGCGGGGCTGTCGTACGACCCCTCGGCGTCGGCGGTCAGCACGCTGCTGGCGCACAACCCGGGTCTGCCCCAGCACCGGCTGCCGGTGTCCTGGCGGCTGCCGGCGTCGGCGGCCCCCCTGGTGTCGGACGCGTTCTACCCGTACACGCCCTTCCGCAGCGGCACGGCCCACGGCGACCGCCGGCTGGCCTTCGCGGTGCCCTCGGACGGCTCCGGCCCGGACCGGGTGATCGACGAGGCCGCGGAGTCCGGCTGGGGGCTGCTGGAGCTGCCCGCCCGGCACACTCCGCGCACGGACCCGGAGGCGGTGCGGGCGGTGGCGACGGTGGTGCGCCGCCTGCTGGACCGCGGCGGCGCGGCGACCTCCGAGCGCTCCCCCGACCCCACCCCGCTGACGGCGGACCGGGTCGCCGTGGGCACCGCCCACCGCGACCAGGCGGCGGCGGTCCGGGCGGCCCTGGCCGAACTGGGCGTCCGGGACGTCACGGTCGACACCGCGAACCGGCTCCAGGGCCGGGAGTACGACGTGACGGTCGTCCTGCACCCGCTCTCCGGCCGGCCCGACGCCACCGCGTTCCATCTGGAGACCGGCCGGCTGTGCGTCCTGGCCTCCCGCCACCGCCACGCCTGCGTCGTGGTCTGCCGGGCCGGCGTCCCCGACCTCCTGGACGACTACCCCGCGACGGAACCGGTCCAGCTGGGCACCCTGGTGAAGTTCCCGGACGGCTGGGAGGCGAACCACGCGGTGCTGTCCCACCTGACCGAACACCGAGTGATCTGGCGACCCTGAGCCGGGTGCGGCGCCACCCATCCGCCGCCCGCCGCCGGAGGCGGCCGATGGACACAGCCCGGACGGCTGGGAGGCGAACCACGCCGTGCTGTCCCACCTGACCGAACACCGGGTGGCCTGGCGGCCCTGAGCCAGGTTCGGCGTGTCCCGGAATAAGCGGGGACTCCCTCCTGTTAGCGCCCGGAGGACAGCGCACGCAGTGCTTGGAACAGGAGGCCATACCGTGGCGGCAGACGAGGTAGACGAGATCAGGGGGGTCGCGCGCGGCAGCGCCCCCGTGCCCCTCTCCGTGCTGGACCTGGTGACCGTCGGCGCGGGCAGCACCGCCACCGACGCCCTGCGCACCGGCGTCGCGCTCGCCCGGCTCACGGAGTCCCGCGGCTTCCACCGGTACTGGGTCGCCGAGCACCACTCCATGCCCGGCGTGGCCTCCTCCTCCCCCGCCGTGATCCTCGCCCACCTCGCCGCCCACACCGACCGCATCCGGCTCGGCTCGGGCGGCGTCATGCTGCCCAACCACGCCCCGCTGGTGATCGCGGAGCAGTTCGGCACGCTGGAGGCGATGGCCCCGGGCCGGGTCGACCTAGGACTGGGGCGGGCGCCGGGCACGGACGGCGCCACCGCCGCGGCCCTGCGCCGCACCGACCGCCTGAACGAGGGCGCCGACGACTTCCCGGAGCAGCTCGCCGAACTGACCCGGTTCCTGGACGACGATTTCCCCGACGGCCACCCCTACCGGCGCATCCACGCGATCCCCGGCCCCGTGCAGGGCTCCTCGCCCGGCGGGACGCAGTCCCCGCACCGCCCGCCGATCTGGCTGCTCGGCTCCTCCGGGTTCAGCGCGCGGCTGGCCGGTCTGCTCGGTCTGCCGTTCGCCTTCGCGCACCACTTCTCCGCGCAGAACACCGTCCCGGCCCTGGACCTGTACCGGGAGACCTTCCGGCCGTCCGCCGTCCTGGCCGAGCCGTACGCCCTCATCGGCGTCTCCGCCCTCGCCACGGACGACCCGCGGGAGGCCCGCCGGCAGACCCGGGCGATGGCGCTGAACATGCTCCGGCTGCGCACCGGCCGGCCGGGCCTGTTCCCGGACCCGGAGGAGGCCGAGCGGCACGAGTTCGGCCCGATGGAGGAGGAGTTCATCACCTCCTGGACGGCGAACGTCGTGCACGGCACGGCCGACGAGGTCCGCACCGGCCTGGACGATCTGCACAAGCGCACCGGAGCCGACGAGCTGATGATCGTCTCGCACGCGCACCGCGGCGAGCTGCGGCTGCGCTCCTACGAACTGATCGCGGACGCCTACGGGTTGCCGACCGCGTAGGTCCGCGCCCCGAGCAGCTCGGAGATACGATCCGGCGGCACCGGACGGGAGTACAGCCAGCCCTGCCCGGTGTCGCAGCCGATCCTGCGCAGCCGGCTGGCCTGGGCCGAGGTCTCCACGCACTCCGCGGTGACCGTCAGGCCCAGCCGGTGGGCGAGCTGGATCATCGCCTCCACGACGACCTCGTCGGCCGGGTTGGGCATGGCGTCCCGGGCGGCCTCCTCGTACTGGAAGCCCCGGACGAAGGAGCCGTCCAGCTTCAGCGCGGAGACCGGCAGCCGGCTCAGATAGGCGAGGTTGGAGTAGCCGGTGCCGAAGTCGTCGATGGCGATGCGCACACCCATGTCGCTGAGCGCCTGGAGGGCCTGGAGCGGGCGGCCCGCCGAGCCCATCACCGCGGACTCGGTCAGCTCCAGCTGGAGCAGGTGCGGGGCGAGCCCGGTCTCGGCGAGGGTCTCGGCGACGTCGGCCACCAGGTCGGAGTCCCACACCTGCCGCACGGCCACGTTGACGCTGACGAAGATGGGCGGTTCGCCGGGGCGGTCGAGTTGCCAGCGGCGGGCCTGCCGGCAGGCGGTGACCAGCGCCCAGCGGCCCAGCTGCACGATCGAGCCGTCCTCCTCGGCCAGTCCGATGAACCGATTCGGCGTGAGCGTGCCGAACTGCGGGTGGTGCCAGCGGATCAGCGCCTCGACGCCGTTGAGCCGGCCGTCCTCCATGGCCACCAGCGGCTGGTACTCCAGGACGAACTCGCCCCGCTCGATGGCGGGGCGGAGGGTGGAGGACAGCGCCTGGCGGGTCATGCGGTGGGCGTTGCGCTCGGGGTCGAACAGGGTCCAGCGGGCCTTGCCGTCGGCCTTCGCCCAGTACAGCGTCGTATCGGCGGCCTGCATCAGCCCGGTGGCCGTGGTGCCCGCGGTGTGCCGTTCGACCACGCCGATGGACGCGGTCAGCGACAGCCGCTGTCCGGCCAGGTCGAAGGGTTCCTGAAGGGCCTTGAGCGCGGAGTCGGCCAGGTCGGCGAGTTGTTCGGTGCCGGTGGAGTCCTCCACCAGCAGGGCGAACTCGTCGCCGCCGAGCCGGGCCACCAGGGGGGTGGCGGCGCGGGCGTAGCCGGCCGCGTCGGCGACCCGGGTGAGCCGTCCGGCGACGGCCGAAAGCAGCCGGTCGCCGACGCGGTGGCCGAGGGTGTCGTTGACGGCCTTGAAGCCGTCGAGGTCCAGATAGCACAGGCCGATCCGGCCGGTGCCGCCCTGCTCGTAGGGCTCCGCCTCCAGCGCGGCCGTCAGCCGCTCGAAGAACAGCGTGCGGTTGGGCAGCCGGGTCACCGGGTCGTGCATCTGCAAATGCCGCAGTCGCGCCTGGAGTTCGCGGCTGGCGCTGATGTCGGTGACCGACATCAGGGCGCCGGGCTCGCCGCCGCTCAGCGGGGCGAGGGTGATCTGCGCCCACACCGAGTTCCCTCCCGGCTGTTTGAGCCGGCGGGTGCAGCGCAGCCGGGTCTGGCGTCCGCTCAGTACCTCCTGGAAGGCGTGCCGGCCGCGGGCGTCCCCGGCCAGGTCCACCAGGTCGGCGGCGGACCGCCCGACGACCGTGTCCACGTCGATGCCGAGCAGTTCGCCGAGGGCGGTGTTGGCGGTGACGACGAGCCCCTCGGGACCCACGACCGCCATGGCGAGCGGGGCGGTCGCGAAGACACGGTGGTAGGTGGTGTAGTGACTGTCTGTGACGGCTGACCGGTCGAGGTCTGCCGCGGGCGTCGGCCCTTCGGACGTTCCGCTCACCGCTCGCTCCCGCAGTGCACTCGATCTCTGTCCGTGCCGGAAAGTGTGCCGATCATAGAGGCTGGCCCCGGGCCCTTCCAGCCGATGTCCAGTGTCCCGGACCGAGCACAGGTTCTGACAGATCGTTTCTGCCCGCACCTGGGCAGCTTCTACAGCCCTCCGACAAGTTGTGACGTTCCGTGAATGTTTCCGGATATCGAGCGCCGGGGCGCGCCCGGCGCTCGTTGGGCGCGCGCTCACCCTCTTGGTGCAGACAAACAGGGCATAAACCAATGATTACCAGCAATCTGGGTGCGGGTCCCGCGAACCACACCCGGAGGTCACGTCCGTGCCCAAGCTGCGCAGCACCGCCGCCGTGTGCACCACGATGTCGGCGCTCGCCGCGACCTCGATCCTCACCGGCCCCTCGGTCGCCGAGCCGTTCTCCACGGCCCCCTGCGCACTGCACCGCACCGAGGCCCACCACTCGGAGGGCGTGGACACCTGGAACACCGCCTACCCGCGCCCGGCCGGCACCCTCGACGCCGTACTGGTCTTCCTGTCGTTCCCCGACTCCGCCCCGCGCACCACCCCGAAGGAGCTGACGGCCGACCACTTCCCGGCCACCACCGGCTTCTACGCGCGGTCCTCCTACGGCAGGTTCACCCTGCGCCCGCACCCGCTGGAGCGCTGGCTGCGCATGCCGCGCCCGTCGACGTCGTACGCCATAAGGCGGGACTGGAGCGCCGAGGACCGGGCCGCCTATCTGCGCGACGCGTTCGCCGTGGCCGACAAGGAGGTCGACTTCTCGCGCTACCAGGTCGTCTACCTCGTCGCCGACCCGGACGCGCCCGGGGTCGACTCGGACGCCACGAAGGTGGTGAACCTCGACGCGCCCCTGCGCGCGGACGGCACCGACATCCACCGGGTGGTCACCGTCTTCGAGGACCACCCGCCGGACCGGCTGGTCCTCGCCCACGAGACCGGCCACGTCTTCGACCTGCCCGACCTCTACCACCGCCCGGCCGACGGCAAGGGCGACTGGGACACCCATGTCGGCGACTGGGACCTGATGGGCAGCCAGTTCGGGCTCGCGCCGGATCTGCTGGGCTGGCACAAGTGGCGGCTGGGCTGGCTGGATCCGCGCCAGGTGGTGTGCGTGCGCGGTGCCGCGCCGAGCCGCCTCACCCTGGAGCCGCTCGCGGCCGGACCGGGCGCCCCGCTGCCGGTGACCGGCGGCGGGTCCGCCTTCGGCCTGGGGCACGGCGTCAAGCTGGCCGTGGTGCGCACCGGGCCGGACAGCGCCCTCGCCTTCGAGGCGCGGGGCCCGGCCGGCGCCGACCGCGGGGCCTGCCGGCAGGGCATCCTGGTCTACCGGGTGCGCGGCGGCGCCGCCTCCGGTGACGGCCCGGTCCAGGTGGTCGACGCCCATCCGCGCACCGAGGCCTGCTGGGAGGACTCGGTCTACCCGCCGCTCGCGGACGCGCCGGTCTCCCTCGGCGAGAGCTTCACCGTGCCCGGGGAGGGCGTGCGGGTGGAGGCGGAGGGCAGGACGGCGTCGGGGGCGTGGACGGTGTCGATCACCCCGGGGGTGCGCGGCTGAGCCCGCGCCCCGACCCTGTGCGCCTGCGAAAGCGGCGCGGCCGCCGTATACGAAGACGGCGGGCCGAATTCTTTCGAATTCGGCCCGCCGTCCTTCACGCGTGCGCCGCCAGGGACTCGAACCCCGGACCCGCTGATTAAGAGTCAGCTGCTCTAACCAACTGAGCTAGCGGCGCCTGCTGACGTCGTAGACATTAGCACCCTGGTCGCGGTGAGGAGAAATCGACGGCCGGCCGGTGCTCCGGGCGGCCCCCACGGCCGCCCACAGCAGCACCTCCGGGCCCGGCAACCAGGGGTGCCGGCCGTCCGGGGCGACCAGCCAGCGAGTCGCGCCGGGGGCGTCGTCGCAGCTCAGGGGCGTCAGCGGGGGCACGGTCACGG
Source organism: Streptomyces sp. SudanB182_2057 (assembly GCF_964272715.1). Lineage (NCBI taxonomy): Bacteria > Bacillati > Actinomycetota > Actinomycetes > Kitasatosporales > Streptomycetaceae > Streptomyces > Streptomyces sp. SudanB182_2057. The sequence continues at coordinate 5,243,838 of NZ_OZ186798.1, read as the reverse complement.
CGTCGCCCGGGCCGTGGCACAGCAGCGGCGGCACCTCCCGCGCCCGCCGGGTGCCCCACTCCTCCCAGGCCAGCAGGGACGGCAGCCGCTGGGCGGTGCCGGGGGCGGCGAAGAACAGCGTGCGGCCCCGGAACACCGCGACCGGGCCCGACCGCGAGCCCGCGCCCCACAGCCGGTCCAGCATGCGGCGCCCGAACACCACCGGGGCGCTGACCACGTCGAAGACGGTGCCGCAGGGCAGGACCACGGGGGCGTCCGGGCGTTCCTGCCACAGGGCGAGCGTGCTGCGCGGGTGGGTTCCCGCCGAGGCGAGCCAGGCGACGGCGCCGGAGCTGTCACAGGTCACGTTCGGGGCACTGGTCGTCATGACACCCAGATGTACAGCCCGTCAGCGAGCGGCTGCGCTGAGTTGCGGAAAACCGGGACAGGACGGCCGGGGAGGAGTATCTTGCCCACCCGGCATATGCCCCTGGCGGTCGGGGAGCGGCCGCCGTGCCGCGCGCTACAGCGGATCGGCCGATGTCCGCCCCTCGCCCTCCCCGCGCATCAGGTCCCGCCCGAACTCGACCATCTTCTTGGCATAGTCCTCGGTCCACTCCGCCCGCTCGGCGATGTCCGCCGGGGTCAGCCGGTCGAACCGGCGCGGGTCGGCGAGCTGGGCCGCCGCGACGGCCTGGAACTCCACGGCCCGGTCGGCCGCCGCGCGGAACGCCTGGGTCAGCTCCGTCGCCCGGGACAGCAGCTGCCGCGGGTCCTCGATCGACTCCAGGTCGAAGAAGTGCTCGGGGTCCGAGGCCGCCTCCGCGGGCTCGAAGAGCAGGGGCGCGGGGCGTAGCCGCGGTTCGCTGCGACGCGGCGTGGGCTCCGCCATGTCTTGTCTCCTCCTCGTACGGTTCGCCGGCACCGCCTTCGGGTGGGCCACCGTCCATTGTCCCGCGCCCGCGCAAGGGGCCGGCCCGACGAGGAGGCCCCCGGACTACACCTGCACGAGCGGCTCCCGGGTGAACAGGCTGCCCAGCGTCGGCGCGTTCACCCGGCGGTCCGCCAGCCGCAGCGCCTCCCAGACCGCGACCTGGCTGGCGGTGAGGACCGGCTTGGCCAGCGCCTCCTCCAGCGGGCCGAGGTGGGCGGCGGTGTGCAGGGCCGTGTCCGGCAGCAGGACGGCCTGGGCGTCGGGGGTGTCCGCCGCGCGCGCCAGGGCGAGCACCTCCTCCTGCCCCCAGCCGGCGACCTCGGCCGGGGCGGCGGCGGCCGGGGAACGCGGGCCGGTGACCTCCAGGCCGCCGGCCCGCAGGAAGTCGGCGAACAGGGCGGTGACGTCCTCGGGGTAGGCGGCGGCGACGGCGACCCGTCGTACGCCCAGCTCGCGGGCCGCGTGGACGAAGCCGAAGGAGGTGGAGGAGGCGGGCATCCCGGCCAGCCGGGCCAGGGTGCGCACCTGCTCCTGGGCGCCCGCCCAGCCGTGCGCGAAGCCGCCGCCGGCGCTGGCCCACACCACCGTCTCGGCCCCGGTCAGCCGCAGCGCCTCCACGCCCTCGGCGAACCGCTCGGCGGTGCCCAGCGCGCGCAGCGCCGCCACCTCGCGGGTGTCCTCGCCGGGGTCGGTGTGGATCAGGTCCACCCGGATGTCGCTGCCCAGGAGCTGCTCGATGCGTGGATAGTCGTCCTCGGCACGGTGGCCCGGGTAGAGGAATCCGAGTGCGGTCATGTCCAGCCTTCCTGATGGTGGTCCGGCGGTACGGGCCGTCCCCGGGCAGGCGTGCCCGGCGGGCCCATGGCTCGGGTACCCCGTCGGCGCGGCACCGCGCCTTCGGGCCCGCCGCCGTGTTGACGACGCCGGGCCCGGGTGCGAGCGTGGTCGGTCCGTGCACGGTCCACGCAGGTCAGACCTTCGGGAGCCGCCCCGCATGACACCGTTACCGCCCACCGTGCTGGTCCTCGACGCCGATCCGCCGCCCCGGCTCGGCCGCCTCACCGGACGCGCCCGGATCGTGCGCACGGACGAGGCGCACCTGGCCGAGCGGCTGCCCGCCGCGGATGTCCTGCTGGTGTGGGACTTCACCTCGCACGCGGTGCGCGAGGCGTGGCCGGGGGACGGTCCCCGGCCGCGCTGGGTGCACACGGCGAGCGCGGGCGTGGACCATCTGATGTGCCCGGAGCTGGCCGCGTCGGACACGGTGGTGACCAACGCGCGCGGGATCTTCGAGCAGCCGGTGGCCGAGTACGTGGCGGCCCTGGTGCTGGCGGTCGCCAAGGACCTGCCGCGCACCCTGGCCCAGCAGCGGGAGCACACCTGGCGGCACCGGGAGACCCGGCGGGTGGCGGGCACGCACGCGTGCGTGGTGGGCTCGGGTCCCGCGGGCCGGGCGATCGTGCGGGCGCTGAAGGCCCTGGAGGTGAGGACGGCGCTGGTCGGGCGGGTGCCGCGGACCGGGATACACGGCCCGGACGACCTGGACCGGCTGATCGCCCGGGCGGACTGGGTGATAGCGGCGGCTCCGCTGACCGAGCGGACGTACCGCATGTTCGACACGCACCGGTTCGACGTGATGCAGCCCTCGGCGTTCTTCGTGAACGTCGGCCGGGGCGGCCTGGTGGACGAGGAGGCCCTGGTCCGGGCGCTGGAGCGGCGCTGGATCGCGGGCGCGGCGCTGGATGTGTTCGCCGCCGAACCGCTGCCGGCGGACAGCCCGTTGTGGGAGCTGCCGGGGCTGATCGTGTCCCCGCACATGAGCGGTGACACCTTCGGGTGGCGCGATCAACTCGGTGCGCAGTTCGTGGAGTTGTACGAGCGGTGGGCGGCGGGCAGATCTCTGCCGAACGTGGTCGACAAGACGCGCGGCTATGTGCCCGGTCACTGAGGGCCCCGCCACCGATCCCCTGGAGGGTGCATGCAGCTCACCGATCTGACCGCCGTCCGGCTCCTGGAGGGTTACCGCGCGGGCGAGTTCAGCCCGGTGGAGGTGACCGAGCAGGCGCTGGAGCGGGCCCGGCGGATCCAGCCGGAGGTGAACGCGTTCGTCCGGCTGATCGAGGAGGACGCGCTCGCCCGGGCCCGGGAGTCGGAGGCCCGCTGGCGGCGCGGTGAGCCGGCCGGACTGCTCGACGGGGTGCCGGTGACGGTCAAGGATCTCCTGCTGCTGCGCGGCCACCCCACCCTGCGCGGCAGCACCACCCTGTCCGAACAGGGGAGCTGGGACGAGGACGCGCCGCCGGTGGCCCGGCTGCGCGAGCACGGCGCGGTGTTCCTCGGCAAGACGACCACGCCCGAGTACGGCTGGAAGGCCGTCACCGACTCGCCGTTGACCGGGATCACCCGCAACCCCTACGACACCTCGCGCACCGCGGGCGGTTCCAGCGGGGGCGGCGCGGCGGCCGTGGCGCTGGGCGCGGGCCCGCTGTCGCTGGGCACGGACGGCGGCGGCAGCATCCGCGTCCCGGCCGCGTTCTGCGGCGTGTTCGGGCTGAAGCCGACGTACGGCAGGGTGCCGCTGTATCCGGCGAGCCCGTTCGGCACGCTGTCGCACACCGGGCCGATGACGCGGGACGCGGCCGACGCGGCCCTGCTGCTCGATGTGATCGGCACGCCCGACGCGCGGGACTGGTCGGCGCTGCCGCCCGCGCCGGGCTCGTTCACCGGGGCGCTGGCGGCGGGCGTGCGGGGGCTGCGGGTGGCGTACTCGCCGTCGCTGGGCGGTCAGGTGGCGGTCCGGCCGGCGGTGGCGGCGGCGGTACGCCGGGCGGTGGCCCGCCTCGCCGGTCTGGGCGCGTACGTCGAGGAGACCGACCCCGACCTCAGCGACCCGGTGGACGCCTTCCACACCCTGTGGTTCACCGGGGCGGCCCGGGCGACCCAGGACCTGTCGCCGCACCGGCGGGGGCTGCTGGACCCGGGGCTGCGGGAGATCTGCGCGCTGGGCGCCCGGACGAGCGCGCTGGAGTACCTGGCCGCGGTGGACGTCCGCGCGCGGCTCGGGCGGCGGATGGGCCGGTTCCACGAGCGCTACGACCTGCTGGTGACGCCGACGGTGCCGGTCACGGCGTTCGCGGCGGGCCGGGAGGTCCCGGAGGGCTCCGCGCACCGCCGCTGGACGGGGTGGACGCCGTTCACGTACCCCTTCAACCTGACCCAGCAGCCGGCGGCGAGCGTGCCGGTGGGCACGGACGGGGACGGTCTGCCGGTCGGGATGCAGATCGTCGCGGCCCGGCACCGGGACGATCTGGTGCTGCGGGCCGCGCACGCGCTGTACGAGGCCGGGGCGGTGGCGCCGGTCGCCGCCCCCGTGGTCTGACCCCCGCCCGGACGGCCCGGCGGGCTGTCGGAACGGGGCACGGCACCCGGTCCGGGCGGGACGGTGACGAATCGCCCGGCCGGAAAAACCAGGGTGCATAGCCGGATTGCGTCTGGGTAGCCGCGCCGCCATGGCTGCACCACGTGGGAACGAGGCACACACCATACGGCCGGAACGCAGACGCACACGGCGTTCCGTACTGGCGGGACTCGCGGCGTTCGGCGCGCTGGGCGCGGCGGGCTGCACGCGGGTGGCGTCGGCGTCCGGGGAGGGCGGCGGCGACCTGCTGGAGCGGCTGCGCGCCCAGGGCGTCGTACGGCTCGGGATCGCCGGCGAGGTCCCCTTCGGGTACATCGACCGGGACGGCAGGCTCACCGGCGAGGCGCCCGAACTGGCCAGGGCCATCTTCAAACGGCTCGGGGTGGACCGGGTGCAGCCGGTGCCGACCGAGTTCGGCTCGCTGATCCCGGGGCTGAACGCCCAGCAGTTCGACGTGGTGGCCGCCGGGATGTACGTCACCCCGGACCGCTGCGAGCAGGTCATCTTCGCGGACCCCGACTACCAGATGCCGGACGCGTTCATCGTCCGCAAGGGCAATCCGCTGGGGCTGCGCACCTACGCGGACGCGCTGCGCCGGCACGCGAAGATCGCCACCGGGACCGGGTACGCGCAGATCCAGCACGCCGTGGAGGCGGGCTTCAAGGAGAACGACCTGGTCATCGTTCCGGACCAGGTGGCCGGGCTGAACGCCGTGGAGTCCGGGCGGGTCGACCTCTTCACGGCCACGGCGGTCACCGCGCGGATGGTCGCGCGGGGCTCCGCCAAGGCCGAGTCGACCAAGCCGTTCGTCGCGCTCGTGGACGGCAAACCCAAGGCGGACGGGGGCGCGTTCGCCTTCCGGCCGACCGAGACCCGGCTGCGGGACGCCTTCAACGCCGAGCTGCACAAGCTGCGCCGCAGCGGGGAGCTGTACCGGATCCTGCGGCCCTTCGGCTTCACCGAGGCGGAGATGACGACCATGACCGCGAAGGAGCTGTGTCGCCGATGACCGCGGGACTGTGGGAAATCGTCCTCCAAGGGGTCGGCGTCACCCTCCAGTTGCTGGTGTACAGCGCGCTGCTGGCCGCCGCGATGTCCTTCGTCGCCGGTGCCGCGCGCACCCACCGCTCGCGGCTGGTCCGCTTCGTCGCCGGCCTGTACACCGAGGTGTTCCGCGGCATCTCGGCACTGGTGATGATCTTCTGGGTGTTCTTCGTGCTGCCGGTCGCCTTCGGCTGGCAGCTGGTGCCGATGTGGGCGGGCACGCTCGCGCTGGGCCTGACCTACGGCGCGTACGGCTCCGAGATCGTGCGCGGCGCGCTGGCGGCGGTGGATCCGGCGCAGCGCGAGGGCGGGATCGCGCTCGGCTTCACGCCCTGGCAGCGGCTGCGGCTGATCCTGCTGCCGCAGGCGGTGCCGGAGATGATCCCGTCCTTCTCCAACCTGCTGATCGAGCTGCTCAAGGGCACCGCGCTGGTGTCCATCACGGGCATGGGCGACCTGGCGTTCAGCGGCAACCTGGTCCGGCTCGCCCTGCAGCAGAGCGCCCAGATCTACGCGTACCTGCTGCTGATCTATTTCGTGATCGCGTTCCTGCTGACCCGCGGGATGCGCGGTCTGGAGCGCCGGCTGAAGGCGGAGGTGGCCCGATGACCTGGGACTGGGGAGCGGTCGCCGACTTCCTGCCGTACTTCGGCAAGGGGCTGGTCGTCACGCTGGAGGCGCTGGCCCTGGGGTCGCTGATCTCGTTCGCGCTGGGACTGGTGTGGACGCTGCTGATGCGGGCGCCGACCCGGTGGGTGCGCTGGCCGGTGGGGGTCTTCACGGAGTTCGTCCGGGACACCCCGCTGCTGGTGCAGCTGTTCTTCCTGTTCTACGTGCTGCCCGAGGCGGGGGTGACCCTGTCCCCGCTGACCACCGGGGTCCTCGGGCTCGGGCTGCACTACTCGACGTACACGATGCAGGTCTACCGGGCCGGCATCGAGGCGGTGCCGGCGGGTCAGTGGGAGGCCGCGACGGCGCTGAGCCTGCCGGTGCGGCGCACCTGGACGGCGGTGGTGCTGCCGCAGGCGGTGCGCCGGGTGGTGCCGCCGCTCGGCAACTACGTCATCGCGATGCTGAAGGACACGCCGATGCTGATGACGATCGGCGTGCTGGAGATGCTGGGCCGGGCGCGGCTCGTCTCCCAGCAGCACTTCCAGTTCACCGAGCCGCTGACGGTGATCGGGATCGCCTTCGTCGTCGTGTCGTACCTGGCCTCCCTTCTTCTGCGCACCCTGGAGCGTCGCCTTGTCCGTTGAGACCCGCAAGCAGCCGGCCGCGACCGGCACCCTGCCGACCGAGCTGATCCGCATCGAGGGGGTGACCAAGCGGTTCGGGGAGAACACCGTGCTGGACGGGCTGGACCTGTCCGTGGACGCGGGCCGGCACGTCACCCTGATCGGGCCGTCCGGCTCCGGCAAGACCACGATCCTCAGACTGCTGATGACCCTCGCCGAGCCGGACGAGGGCACCATCACGGTGGCCGGGCAGCGGCTGTTCCCGGCGCCGGAGAAGCAGGTCCGGGAGGTCCGCAAGAAGATCGGGATGGTGTTCCAGCAGTTCAACCTGTTCCCGAACATGTCGGTGCTGCGCAACATCACCGAGGCGCCGGTCCGGGTGCTCGGCCTGTCGAAGGACGAGGCGGAGGCGCGGGCGCGGGAGCTGCTGGACCTGGTGGGCCTGGCCGACAAGTGCGACATGAAGCCGACCCGGCTGTCCGGCGGGCAGCAGCAGCGGGTGGCGATCGCCCGGGCGCTGGCGATGCGGCCCCAGGTGCTGCTGCTGGACGAGGTGACCTCCGCGCTCGACCCGGAGCTGGTCGCGGGCGTGCTCGACCTGCTGCGGGACATCGCGCGCAGCACCGACATCACGATGCTGTGCGTCACCCACGAGATGGGGTTCGCCCGGGACATCTCCGACCAGGTGCTGATGTTCGACGCGGGCCGGGTCATCGAGGCCGGCCCGCCGGAGAAGATCTTCGGCGATCCGGAGCGGGAGCGGACCAGGGAGTTCATCAGCGCGGTGCTGTGAGCGCGGGGTCCGCCGACGAGGACCGGTACATGCCTTTGGCATATGCCAGTGGATCTCACCGCCGGTGGGGGCGGGCACCCGATGGGCTTCTTCTCGCCGACACCCTCTTCCCGGGGGTCCCCGCGCGGCTATCGTGGACACGATCCGACCCGGATCGCGGCCGAGGGGGACCCATGAGTTTCAAGCCGACCGCCCCGTACCACTGCGCCCAGGAAGCCCTGCGCGTGCTGGAGACCGTCTCCGGCCAGCCGGCCGGTGTCACCGCCGCCGAGCTGGCCCGCCGCACCGGCCTGGGCCCCGGGCGGCTCACCGGCCTGCTGCGGATGCTGCGCCGCGAGGGCTACGTCCAGGAGATCGCCGACGGCGCGTACGTCACCGGCGAGACCCTGCGCCGGCTCGGCTCGGCGCACGACCGGGAGCGGGCCCTGCGCGACAACCTCCAGCAGAACCTGGACCGGCTGCGCGACTCGGTCGGCGCGGCCGTCTACCTCAGCCGGTACGTGGACGGCGAGGTCCGGGTCACCCAGTACGCCGCCGGGCCGGCCACCCCGGCGGTCAACGAGTGGGTGGACTTCCGTTACTCCGCCCACGCCACGGCCGTCGGCAAGAGCCTGCTGACCCAGCTGGACGCGAACGCCCGCCGCGACCACCTGGCCCGGCACAAGATGGCCCGGCTCACCTCGCGCACGATCACCAGCGACAAGCTGCTGCTGTCCCGGCTGGAGGCCCAGCCGCCGTCGGCGCCCGTGCTCGACCTCCAGGAGTACGCGGTCGGCACGGTCTGCGCCGCGGTACCGGTCACCGCGGGTTCCACGGTCGGCTGCCTGGCCCTGTCGCTGCCGGTGCGCGACGCCCACCGGCTGAAGCGGGCCGCGGACGCCCTGAACCGCAACGCGGCGCCGGTGCTGCTCTCGCTGGCGATCTAGGGCCGCCCGGGGTGGTCACGAGCACCCCTCGGGACCAGGTAGTATTTTCTTCGTCGCCGGCCGCGGGAAGGAAAATCCCGAGGCAGGCGGGAGTCACGCGCCGCTAGCTCAGTTGGTTAGAGCAGCTGACTCTTAATCAGCGGGTCCGGGGTTCGAGTCCCTGGCGGCGCACCTGGGAAAGACCCCCTCGCCTCGGCGAGGGGGTCTTTCGTTTCGCCTCAGAAGCTGACGTCCGAGCAGGCGTAGAACGCGTTGCCCGTGTCGGCGATCGTCCACACCGAGACGATGACGTGGTGCCCGCTCAGGCCGGACGGCAGGGTGCCGCTGTGGCTGAGCGTGGACGGCGGCTGCTGGCCGCCGTAGGGCACCGTCAGGAACGGCGTGAGGTTGAGGTCGGAGCGGGCGAGGTTGTGGCTCTGGTTCCAGCCCGGCTTGGTGATGTAGTACTTGAAGTCCGTCGTGGCGTGCCTGGCGGTGAACTGCCAGCGGAAGCCGTACGACTGGCCGCCCGTCACCTTGGTGGTCGGCCAGGCCGCGCCGGACGGCGTCCTCGGCGCGCTGAGCTGGGCGAACTGCCCCAGCCCGGCGTTGCAGATCTGGCCGTCGGCGGGACCGCCGGCCGGGAAGCCCTTGGGGCCCTCGACGCTCTGCGGCTCCCACTGGATCGAGCCGCAGTTGGTCACGGTGCCGTTCTGACAGAGCTTCTGCCTGCTGATGGGGAGGTCGGTGTAGCCGTGGCCGCTGGCACCGCCGGTGGAGAGCGCGAACGCTCCGGCGGTCACCGCGCCCAGTACGACCGCGGACAACTTGGTCTTGGTGCGCATGCTGCCGCTCCTGGGGAACGTGGGGAGTTCAGGGAGTTCGGTGCGCCGTGCAGGTAGGTCTAGACCAAGTCTCAGATTATTGCCGTTAGTTGAACATGTCCATACCAATCGGCTAAGTGTTCGTCCCGCCGCTACACCGGCTCCCCGCGCCCCGAGCAGAACGCCACGGTCAGGTCCCGGACCAGCACCTTGCGGTCGTAGTCGTCCAGGTCGACCAGACCGCGCGTGGTCAGCCGGGTCACCGTGTCCTCCACCGAGTCCACCACCGAGCCCAGCAGGCTGGCCCGCTGCCGGGCGTCCAGCGCGGCGATCCGGCGCCGGTGCACCGCGGCGGCCACCTCGGGGGCGTAGTCCACCCGGACCGGCTGCACCGAGAACACCTCCACCCCCACCGGCGCGGTCTCCTCCGCCACCAGCCGGGTCAGCGCGTCCCCGGCCGCCGTGGTCCCGCCCCGCGCGCCGCCCGCCGGCTCCACCGGCACCCGGGCCAGCGCCGCCTCCACGCACTCGCTCAGATACGTCTCGTGGTCGTCGATGCCGAGCAGGGCCCGCGCGGTGTCCCGTACCCGCCACACCACCAGCACCACCACCCGCAGCGCCATCCCGTCCGGATCCACCGCCGGCATCGCCTCGCTGCGCCAGTGCCGCAGCCGCACGTCCACCCGGCGGCGCGGCAGCAGCGGATTCACCCACAGCAGCCCGGTGCGCCGGACCGTCCCCCGGTACCGCCCGAACAGCCCCAGCACCCAGGCCCGCCCGGCCCGCCCCCGGGCCAGCCCGCCGAACCCGGCCGCGCCCAGCAGCCCGGACCCGGCGTACGCGGCCCAGTGGGCGAGGCCGAGCCCGGAACCGGTGCCCGCCGGCAGTCCGAGCGCCCGGCCCGCCGGCGGCGGCAGCAGCCCCGACCACCAGGTGGTGATCAGCGCGCCGGTGAGCCCGCAGGCCCCCGCGAGCAGCCCGGCCGCCCCGGGCAGCACCCGCGCCGGGCGCTCCGTCAGCTCCGGGTCGGTCTCCGGCAGCGGCCGGCGGCGCACCGGCACCGGGCGGCCGGGCCGGGGCCGCTCGCCGGTGTCCTGGCGGCGGCCCACCAGCGCCGGTGCGAGCGGCACCCGCACCGGGTCGGGGCCGTCCCGGAAGAGCAGGTGGACGGGGATCTCGGTGGTCGCCTCGTTCTGGATCAGCCGGGCCGGCCGGACACCGGCACCGGGGGCGGTACCGTCCGACTGCCCCTCGGACTCGGGCGGGGTGTGGGATGTGGTCGTACTCATGCGTGCTCCAGCCTCCGCGCCAGACGCGTCATGAACAGGGGATGGACGAGAACGTGCCCGGCCGGCGACCCGGGAGCGGGGAGCGGGGAAGGCGGTCCGGGAAGAGGGGAAAGAAGAGGGGGAGAACAGAGGGCCTAGGCGAACAGGCGGCGCCAGGTCTCCGGCCCCGGATGACCGTCCGCCGCGCCTCCCCGCCAGCCCTGGGCCCGCTGGAACGCCTCGACGGCCCTGCGGTCGGCCTCGCTCCAGCGCGGGCCCGGGCCGTGGGCGTAGAACCGGCCGTACCCCTTGCGCACGAGTTGGGTGCCGAGCCGGGTGACGTGGTCGTTGACCGCGCCGGGCCGGAAGAAGGAGGCGCCCGGATAGGGCACCTCCTTCTTCGCGCCGCCGGCCGCCTGGGCACCGGCCGCGCCCTGGGGCAGGCCCTTGTAGCGGTAGGGGACGTACTTGCCGGAGTTGCTCCAGTAGGCGTAGGGAGTGGTCTGGCGGCGGGCGTGCGGGGGCGTCTGCTCGTAGGCCGTGTACGAGGTGTGCTTGTCGTCCGTCCAGCCGCCGAAGATCACTACGTGGGAGCCCTTCTCGGGGTTGTCGGGGTTGTGGAACAGCAGGATGTCGCCCGGTTCCAGCTCCGCCTTGGTGATCTTCACGCCGAACTGGCCGAGGCTGCCGGTCCACTCGTTGTTCGGCAGGCCCCAGGCCATGGAGACGTAGCCCGAGCAGTCCTGCCGGTAGCCGTCGGACCAGAAGGCCGTCATGCTGTACGGCACCTTGGCGTCCACCCAGGTCTTGGCCCGTTTGATGATGTCGGCGCGGGTGGTGGCCGGGATCGGCTCGGCGGGGGTCTTCTCGGGGCCGCCCGGTCTGCCGTACAGCGGGGCCCAGGGGCCCTGCGGGGTGGCGAACTCCTCGTCGCCGGGCTGTGCCGCGCGGTGCGGGGCCTGGCCGGGGGCGGCGACGGCGACGGCCGGGGGGAGCGCGCCGAGGGCGGCGGAGGCGGCGGCCACGACCACGGCGGCGCGGACCGCCGGGCGGGAGCGGCCGGGACGGGGACGGGAGGAGCCGGTCCGGGAGAGCCGGCAACCGGGGCAGAGGCAGTCGCTCGCGGGGTCGACTTCCTCGAACGTCGGAGCGGTCATGCGATCTGCCTCACATTCTGGGGGGATGTGTCCGCGAGTGCGCACGTTGATCAGTTTCCCAACCGCCTTGGAATCGCGCATTCTGACGGTCCGAATGATGTACGCGGGCCCTCCGGGCGGGGGTACGGGCCACCCCGGAGGCGGTCCGGAGCACCCCTGGGATTCAGGTAGAGTTTTCTCTGTCAGCAGGCGCCGCTAGCTCAGTTGGTTAGAGCAGCTGACTCTTAATCAGCGGGTCCGGGGTTCGAGTCCCTGGCGGCGCACCGACGGAAAAGCCCCTCGCCTCGGCGGGGGGCTTTTCGTCTGCCCGGGGTGCGGACGGGCGGTTACGCTCTGGCCATGGCAGCCCGGGACCTTCAGGAGCGGATCAAGAAGCTGATCGTGGACCGGCGGCTGCCCTCGGGCGCCCCGCTGCCCACCGAGCCGGAGCTGATGCGGCTGCTGGGGGCGAGCCGGAACTCGGTGCGGGAGGCCCTGAAGGCGCTCCAGGCGATGGGCATCGTGGAGATCCGGCACGGCTTCGGGACGTACGTCGGCTCCATGTCGTTCGCGCCGATGATCGAGGGCCTGGCCTTCCGGACCGTGGCCGGGCACTACCGGGGCGAGGACTCCCTGCTCCAGCTGCTGGAGCTGCGCGAGGCCGTGGAGACAGGACTGGTGTCGCGGCTGGCCGGACGGCTGGAGGAGGCGGACCTGGCCGAGCTGGACGCGCTCGTGGACCGGATGGAGCGGGAGGCCGCCGAGGGCACCGGGCTGGCCGGGACCGACCGCGCCTTCCACGCCACGCTGTACCGGGGCCTGGACAACGTGCTGCTCGGCGAGGTGCTGGAGGCGTTCTGGGAGGCCTTCCACCGGGTGCGGCGCGACCTGGCCGCCGCACCGCAGGACCCCCGGGTCACCTGCCGCCAGCACCGGGAGATCGTGGACGCGGTGCGCTCCGGGGACTCCCTGCGGGCCGAGCGCGCCATAAGGGACCACTTCGGCAACCTGCGCGCCCGCCTGTCCCACACGCCCACGGCCGCCCCCTGACCGCTCACCCCGACACGCCCGTCAGGTACGAGGAGACGACCACGTTCGCCGTGTAGCTGCCGTCGGTCCGGTCGAAGGTGCCCCCGCAGGTGATCAGGCGCAGCTCGGCGCGGCCGGGCCGGCGGGGGCCGTACGCCTGGTGGGCGTCGAAGCCGTCGCGGGGCAGGACGCGGATGTCGTCCACGGTGAACTCGGCGACCTTGCCGTCCGCGCGGACCACCCGGACGGTGTGGCCCGGTTTGAGGGTGCTCAGCCGGTAGAAGACGGCCGGCCGGGTCGTGGTGTCGACATGGCCCACCAGCAGGGCCGCCCCGGCCGCGCCGGGCTTCGGGCCGGCGCCGTACCAGCCGACCACGCCCGGCTGGTCGTAGGGCGGCGGGTCGATCGCGCCCCGGGCGTCCAGGCCGCGGGTCACCACCGGGGCCGTCACGCCCAGGGCGGGGATGTCGACGCGCTGGGGCACCGCGTCGGCCAGCGGCCGGGCAGCGCCGGGCAGCCGGGCGGGGTCGCCGGCGCGGCCCGCGGCGAAGACGTCGCCCGTGGCGGCGCCGTCCGCGTCGTGTGTCACGCCGGTCACCTCGCGCCCCCACAGCCACAGTCCGCACAGCAGCAGCCCCCAGGTCAGGGCGGTGACCAGCCACCCGGCGGCGCCGCCGCGCCCCTGCTCGCCGGACACGGGCGGTCAGCGGGAGGAGCGGGTGCGGCGGGCGCGCAGTCCGACGGCGAGCGCGGCGAGGCCGGCCAGCGCCAAGCCGGTCACCGCCTGGCCGGTGTCGGGGCCGGAGCCGCTGGTGGCGACGGTGGCGAAGTGCGCGGTGCCGCCGCCGCCCGCGGGGACCGGGGCGATCGGGGAGGCGGCGGCGGTGGCCGGGGCGACGGGCGCGGCGGGGCGGGCGCCGTCCGGCCCGCCGACCGTGAGGCTGCCGGTGATCACCCGGTCGCCGCAGACGGTCTTCACGGTGTAGGCGCCCGGCTGCAGGTCGGAGCGGACCCGGGTCTCGCCGGTCAGGGCGCCCCCGCCGCCGGTCAGGCGGGCGTCGGAGACGAAGGCGGCCGAGGCGGCGCTGCCCTGGCCGCCCGCGCAGCCCTCGGTGCGCACGGTGAGGTCGGCGCCGGGCGCCGGGGAGGCGGGGGTCACGGCGACCGTGCCGCCGCCGCCCGCCGCGTGGGCCGCGGGGGCGGCCACGGTGACCGCGGCGGCGAGGATTCCGGTACAGACAGTGAGGCGTAGTGAGCCCATCGTGAACCTCCAGTTATCTGGAGACTCCCCCGCACCAGGGGCCTCCGCATCCTCGGAAGGCGCCCAACTGCTCCGAACGGGTGATACCGGGTTTCGGCCGGGCGGGACCCGCCGCCGGAACGGCCCGGGTCACATCGCTCAGACCAGGTCGACCAGGTCCGCGATGGAGTCGACCACCTGGGACGGGCGGAACGGGTAGCGGTCGATGTCGGCGGGCTGGGTGACGCCGGTCATCACCAGGAAGGTGCGCATCCCGGCCTCCAGGCCCGCGAGGACGTCGGTGTCCATCCGGTCCCCGATCATCGCCGAGGTCTCGGAGTGCGCGCCGACCGCGTTCAGCCCGGCCCGCATCATCAGCGGGTTGGGCTTGCCCACGAAGTACGGCTTCTTGCCGGTGGCGGCGGTGATCAGCGCGGCGACCGAGCCGGTGGCGGGCAGGTCGCCCTCGGTGGAGGGGCCGACGTTGTCGGGGTTGGTGGCGATGAACCGGGCGCCGTTGTTGATCAGCCGGACGGCCTTGGTCAGCGCCTCGAAGGAGTAGGTGCGGGTCTCGCCGAGGATCACGAAGTCGGGTTCGTGGTCGGTGAGGATGTAGCCGATGTCGTGCAGGGCGGTGGTCAGGCCCGCCTCGCCGATGACATAGGCGCTGCCGCCGGGCCGCTGGTCGTTCAGGAACTGCGCGGTGGCCAGCGCCGACGTCCAGATGTTCTCCACCGGCACGTCCAGGCCCATCCGGCGCAGCCGGGCGTGCAGGTCGCGGGCGGTGTAGATGGAGTTGTTGGTGAGCACCAGGAAGGGCCGGCCCGACTCGCGCAGCTTCTTCAGGAAGGCGTCGGCGCCGGGAATGGGCACGCCCTCGTGGATCAGGACGCCGTCCATGTCGGTGAGCCACGACTCGATGGGCTTGCGGTCTGCCATGTGCTGCGTCTCCTGGCCTGCGTGCGTACGGAAAACGGGGGGCGCCGGAACCACGGCGTACCGACGCCCCCAGCCTAGTCAGGACATGCCGATCCGGACCCCGTCGATCACCCAGTACCAGTTGTTGCCGCCGGTGTAACGGAACCGGACCTGGGCACTGGTGGCGCCCGCCGGGACCTGGAGGGTGACGGTCTCGGTGCGCGAGGGCACGTCGGCGGTGTACGTCCGCACGCTCACCGGGGTGCCGCCGTCGTAGGAGACGAGGACCTCGCCCTTCTGCGGGGACTCGTGCCGGTAGTAGGTGGTGTACGTCAGCACGGCCGTGCCGCCGCCGGTGACCGGGTAGGCGGGGCTGACCAGGGTGGAGTCGAAGGTGCCGGTGGAGGACTTGTCGGTCCACTCGTCGCCGTCGGCGACCGCGAAGACGTTCCGGGCGCGGATGTTGGACTCGCGGCTCTGGTCGCGCTGGGCCTGGGTCCAGAACTCGTCGGTGGTGAAGGACCAGCCGCGCCACTCGGTGACCCCGCCGCCGCCCATCGCCGAGTTGTCGACGGACCAGCCGGACGGCGGGGTGTGGGTGAAGCCCACGAGGGCCGCCGGGATGCCGGTCTCGTCCACGCGCGCCGCCAGCGAGCCGCGCAGGGCGTCGAAGTCGTCCGGGGCGGGCTGCTGGACGGGCCGGCCGTCCAGCCCCCACGCGGGGTCGAGGGGGATGCCGAGGTGGGCGAGGGCGGAGACGGCGACGTCCGGCATCTTCACGTCGTGGCGCACCGATCCGGGCGCGAGCGCGGAACCGGTGGCGATGAGGAACGTCTGCCGCTCCTGGAGGGTGGAGCCGCCGTGGCCGCCGGCGTCGGTGTGGCCGTGGTCGGCGGTGACCATGATCAGCCAGTCCTCGGCGGCGTACGACGGCCGGGCCTTGACCGCGGCCACCATCTCCCCCACCTGGGCGTCGGCGGTGTGGACGGCGTCCAGGTAGCGCTGGGAGGCGGCGCCGTAGGTGTGGCCGGCGTGGTCGATGTTGTCCAGGTGGACGAAGACCGCGTCCGGATCCGCGTCCCGCAGCCGGGCGACCGCGCGGGAGGTGGTGCCGGTGTCGTACTCGGCGCTCGGGGTGGAGACGCGGGTGTCGACCTTCGCGGAGAGCACCGTGTCGGTCAGCGGCGTCCAGGAGGCGACGGCGTACGTGGACAGGGCGGGCTTCGCGGTCTCGGCGCGGGTGAGGAAGTCCGGGTACTGGGTGAACCGGGCGCCGGTGAAGGCGTTGTCCTTCACGTTGTGCTTGTCGGGCCAGACACCGGTGAGGATGGTCGACCAGCCGGGGCCGGAGAGGGTCGGGGCGAGCGGGTTGGCGTAGATGCTGCTGGGAGCGGTGAGCCCGGCCGCCATCAGGGCGTCCAGGTGCGGCGCGTCGGCGTCCTTGATCCGGCTGAGCAGGGCGCCGTCCAGGCCGATGACGAGCACCTTCGGGGTGCGGGCCGCGGCCCGGGCGACGGCGGTGAACGACCCGGCGGTCGCGGCCGCCGCGGCGGCGGACAGGAGGAGGGAGCGACGGGAGAGGTGGGGCACGGGGTCCTCCGGGGGGAGAGGGGCGGACGTGCGTACGGGCATGGCGACGCCCCCGGTGGTGCCAGGGGCGTGTGGTCTCGCGGTGCGGGGCTGTCTACGGCCGCGCGGCGGAGAAATCAACTGCCGGTCGCGGACTTCCAGTCCTCGACGTAGGCGCTGAGGTTCTTCTCGATGTCGTTCCAGTCGGGTTCGAAGACCTCCACGCCGTCCATCAGCCGGGTCAGCGCGACGGCGTTGGCGTCGGTGGCCTTGACGTCTTGGCGGGCGGTGAAGCCGCCGCCGATCGCGCTGACCTCCTCCTGCTGCTTGCGGGCGAGCATGAAGTCGAGCAGCTTCTTGCCGTTGGCGCTGTGCGGGGCCTTGGTGACCAGGCCGGCCGCGTACGGCAGGGCGAACGTGGTGGGCTTGCCGTCGGCGCCGGCCGGGAACCAGATGCCGAGGTTCGGCATGGTCTTGGCCTGGGCGTAGTTCATCTGCACATCGCCGTTGGCGACGAGGAGTTCGCCCTTGTCCACCTTGGGGGCGAGCTTGCCGGTGGAGGCGGACGGGCCGACGTTGTTGGCCTGGAGTCGCTTCAGGAAGGCGAGGCCCTGCTCCTTGCCGCCGAAGTCGTGGAACGCCTTGATGAGGACGGCCGTTCCGTCGCCGGCGACGCCCGGGGTGGAGTACTGGAGCTTGTTCTTGTAGCGGGCGCCGAGCAGTTCGTCCCAGGTCTTGGGGGGCTGCTTCAGCTCCTTCTTGTTGTAGACGAACCCGAAGTAATTGGTGACGACCGAGGTCCAGGTGGAGTCGGCGGCCTTGTCGGCGCCCGCGACCTGGTCGGCGCCGGCCGGGGCGTACTTCTGCAGCAGGCCCTTGCCGGCGGCCTGCTGGATGAACGGCGGCAGGGTGACCAGCACGTCGGCCTGCGGGTTGCTCCGCTCGCGGACGGCGCGCTGCACCATCTCGCCGGAGCCGCCCTCGACGTACTTCACCTTGATGCCGGTCTGCTTCTGGAAGTCCTTGAACACCTGGTCGTACCAGCCGTCGCCGTTCTCGCCCTTGAGGCCGTCGGCGCTGTAGACGGTGACGACCTTGGCGTCCGAGGCGGCGGAGGAGCCGCAGGCGGACAGCGCGGGCGCGGCGAGCAGGGCGAGGGCCACGGCGAGCGGGACGCGGTTTCTGGGCATGGCGGGGCGGTCTCCTGGCGAGGTGACGGGGGCGGTCCGGGGAGGGGTCAGCGGTAGGAGGCCCGGGTGCGGACCCGGGAGACGGCGAACAGGACGAGCAGGGTCGCGGCCATCAGGACCACGGCGACGGCCGACCCGGTGAACAGGGCGCCCCGGTCGGTGGCCGCGTAGATCAGCACGGGCAGCGGGGTCCAGTCCGGCGGGTAGAGCATCATCGTGGCGCTCAGCTCGCCCATGGACAGGGCGAAGCACAGTCCGGCGGCGGCGGTCAGCGAGGGCAGCAGCAGCGGCAGCCGCACCCGGAACAGGATGTAGGCGGGCCGGGCGCCGAGGGAGGCGGCGGCCTGTTCGTAGGCCGGGTCCAGGCGGGTCAGGGCGGCCGACACCGACTGGTGGGCGAAGGCGGTGACCAGCACGGTGTGGGCGGTGATCACGATCCACCGGGTGCCGTTGAGCAGCAGCGGCGGCTGGGAGAACGCCACCAGCACCGCGAGGCCCACCACCACCGACGGCACGGCGACCGGCAGCACGAACAGGGCGTCCAGCACCCGGCGGTGGCGCTTCCTCAGGGCGGCCCCGGCCAGCGCGGCCCAGGTGCCGGCGGTCAGCGCGAGCAGGCTGGCGGTGACCGCCGTGACCAGGCTGGTGGTGAGCGCCTGGAGGGCCTCGCCGCGGGTGGCGGAGCGGTAGTGGTCCAGGGTGGGGCCGGAGGGCAGGGTGCCGGACCAGTGGGTGGCGAAGGAGGCGCCCAGGATGACCAGCAACGGCAGCGCGAACAGCGGCAGGAACAGGACGAGGAACACCGCCCACACGGCCCACCTGGCCTTGCGGCTATGCACCAGCACGACGGCTCACCACCCGGTACAGGCCGTACAGGCCCACGGAGATCAGGACGTTGACGACGGCGACCGCGCAGGCGCCCGGGTAGTCGGACTCCAGGATCGCCTTGCCGTAGACGAGCATCGGCAGGGTGGTGACCCCCTTCGCGCCGGTGAACAGCACGATCCCGAACTCGTTCAGGCACAGCACCAGGACCAGGCTGCCGCCGGCCGCGAGCGCGGGCAGCGCCTCGGGCAGGATCACCTGCCGGACGATGCGGGGCGCCCGCGCGCCCAGCGAACCGGCCGCCTCCAGCTGGGCGGTGTCGAGCTGCGCGAACGCGGCGAGCAGCGGGCGCATCACGAACGGCGTGAAGTAGGTGACCTCCGCCAGCAGCACGCCCCAGGGCGTGGTGAGGAACTGGAAGGAGCCGAGGACGCCCGTACCGCCGTAGAGGAACAGCAGCGCCAGCGTGATCAGGAAGGACGGGAAGGACAGGTACACGTCGATGAACCGGGCCACCGACCTCGCCCCGGGGAACGGCACGAACGCGATGACCAGCGCCAGCAGGAACCCCAGGACCAGGCAGCCGGCGGTGGCGGCCAGCGCCAGCCACACGGTGGTCCACAGCGCGTGCCGGAACGCCTCGGAGCCGAAGACGTCGGCGTACGCCTGGAGGGAGGTGCCGCCGGTGTCGGGCCGCAGGGACTGGCGGACGACGAGGGCGAGGGGGTAGAGGAAGAAGAGGGCGAGGGCGGCTACTGGAGGAAGGGCCCAGACCAGTGCCCCGAAGGGGCGCGGGGAACTGCGTGCCCGGCCACCGGCCACCGGCGGATTCTCGACGACCTCAGCCATGGCTGACTCCCGCGGGCAGCAGCACCCCGTCGTCGGGCGCGAAGTGCAGGTCCACGGTGTCGCCGAGGGCGGGCGGAGCCTTCAGTTCCCGCACGTCCGCCATCACCGTGTGCCCGTCGACCTCGACGTACAGCCGGTGCGTGGCGCCGCGCCACTGGATCTCCCGTACGGTGCCCGGGAGCCGGTTGGGTCCCTCGCCCAGCCCGACCAGGTGCGGCCGTACGCAGAGCGTGGCGCGGGCGCCCACGGCGGCCCCGGCCGTGTCGAGCTTCAGCTCGGTGCCCCCGAGGGACACGCCGCCGGCCGTCACGGTCACCGGGACCAGGTTGGCGCCGCCCACGAAGGACGCGGTGAACGCGTCGGTGGGCGCCCGGTACAGCTCCCTCGGCGTGCCGCACGCCCGCAGCCGGGCCGAGTCCATCACCGCGATCCGGTCGGCCAGGGTCAGCGCCTCGACCTGGTCGTGGGTGACGTACAGCATCGACACGTCGGGCAGCTCGCGGTGCAGCCGGGCGAGTTCGGCGAGCATGCCGGAGCGCAGCCGGGCGTCGAGCGCGGACAGCGGCTCGTCCAGGAGCAGCACGCGGGGCCGGATGGCGAGCGCGCGGGCGATCGCGACGCGCTGCTGCTGCCCGCCGGACAGCTCGCGCGGGTGCCGTCGGGCGTAGCCGGCCATGCCGGTCAGCTCCAGCGCCTCGGCGACCCGCTGCCGGATCTCGCCCTTGGGGGTGCGGCGGGCCTTGAGCCCGAAGGCCACGTTCTCGTCCACGCGCAGGTGCGGGAAGAGGGCGTAGCTCTGCACGACCATGCCGATGCCGCGCCGGTACGGCGGGAGGTCCGTCACGTCCTCGCCGCCGAGGTACACCCGCCCGGACGCGGGCCGCACGAATCCGGCGACCGCCCGCAGCGCGGTGGTCTTGCCGGATCCGGACGGCCCGAGGAGCGCCATGACCTCGCCGGGCTCGACGGTCAGGTCGAGGGAGTCGAGGACGACGTTGCCGTCATAGGCGACCGTGACGGAGTCGAAGCGGATGCCCATGTCAGCGGTCTCCGGCGAGCAGGCCGGGCAGGCCGGCGACGGAGTCGAGGACATGGGTGGCGCCGGCGGCGGTGAACTCGGCGTCGCCGTGCGCGCCGGTGCGCACGCCGGCGACCAGCCCGGCCCCGGCGCGTACGCCGCTGAGCACGTCGTACGACGTGTCGCCGGCCACCGCGACCTGCCGTACGTCGTCGGCCGCCTTGGTGCGGACGAACGCCTCCAGCACCATGTCCGGGTACGGCCGCCCGCGCCCGCCGGCGTCGGCCGGGCACAGCGTGAGCGGCACCAGGCCGCGCCAGCCGAGGGCGTCCAGGATGGCGTCCTGGGTGACCCGGGCGAAGCCGGTGGTGAGCACGACGGTACGGCCGGCCTCGGTCAGTTCCTCGATGGCCTCGCGGGCGCCGGGGACCGGCGCGATCAGGCCCTGGTCGACCAGGTCGCCGTACGCCTTCTCGAAGGCGGTGTTGGCGCGCCGGGCGCGGTCCTCGTCGCCGAAGAGGTGACGGAAGACGGAGATCTTGGACTCGCCCATGGTGGCGCGGACGTAGGCCAGGTGCTCGGCGTGCTCGGCGGAGCCGGGCTCGACGCCCAGCTCGGCGGCGGCAGCGGCGAAGGCGCGCTCGACCAGGCCGCCGTCGGCGACGGTGGTGCCGGCCATGTCGAGGACGACGAGGCGGATGCCGGGGCCGGCCGGGGTGTTCGGGGTGACGGGGGTCATGGGGGTGTTCACCAGCCCAGTTCGTTCGCGGTGGTCTCGGCTATCGCGGGGGCGCAGGTCATGCCGCGCCCGCCGGGCCCGGTGACCAGCCACACCCCCTCGTGCACCTGCTGGCGGTGGACGACCTTGCCGGGGTCGGTGCACTGCGCGTACACGCCCGCCCAGCGGTGGCGCACGCGCGGCAGTGGCCGGCCGAGGAGGGACTCCACGACGCCGGTGAGGTGCTCGTAGGGCTCCTCGACGGTGTCGAAGGCGAAGGGGTGCTCGTACTCGTGGGTGTCGCCGATGGTCAGGCCGCCGTCGGCGCGCTGCACCATGAGCAGCTGCATCTTGTGCTCTGCGGCGATCCGCGGCTGCGGCTGCCGGGCGTTCAGCTCGTCCAGCGCCGCCGAGGCGTACGCCGGGTAGTAGCGGAAGCTGTCGGCGTCGGCGACGGAGGTGGTCAGGGCTTCGCCGAGCGGGTCGGTCTGCATCATCTGGAGGCGGACGCGGCGCACCGGGAGGTCCGGGCCGGCCAGTTCGCGGACGAGTCCGCCGAGCCAGGCACCGGTGCACAGCACGACGGCGTCGGCGTGGTGGGTGTCCCCGTGGTCGTCGCGGACGGTCCCGGCGCCGGTCACGTCGCGCACCTCCCGGCCGGGCAGGAAGGTGTAGTTCGGGGACTTCAGCAGCTCCGCGCGCAGGGCGAGCTGGGCGGTGCGGGGCTCCACGGCCGCGTCCCGCTCGCAGTACAGGGCGGCGGTGAAGTCGCCGCGCAGGGCGGGGTTCAGGGCGCGGGCCTCGCCGGGGGTGAGCAGCTTGTAGCCGCGGGTGGCGGCGTCCGCCCGGGCCACGGCCGCCTCGGCGACGGCGAGTTCGAGCGGGCCGCGGACCGGGGTGAGGGAGCCGTTGGGGCGGAAGCCCAGCGCCGGGACCCGGCCGCCGATCCCCTCCCACAGCTCCCGCGCCCGCAGGGCGGCTGCCAGCTCTTCTCCACCCGCGCGCCCGCTGACCCAGATCTGCCCGAAGTTGCGCAGCGAGGCGCCGCGCGCCTCGGCCTCGCGCTCGATCTGGACGACCTGGTGGCCGCGTTCCACTGCGTGCCAGGCGTGCATGGTGCCCACCACGCCTGCTCCGACGACTGTCACTCTCACGGCGGCAACGCTCCTCGCGATTCGGGAACCGGAGACATCCGGCTGACAACGAGAGCGTGAACGAGCCATCACGTTTGGGCTAGACCCGTTATCTTTTTGTGACATCCGGGCGGGTGCCGCCGGTGTCCCTCAGCCCTGGAGGTGGGTGGTGAAGGAGAAGCGGTCGCCGCGGTACAGCGACCGCACCCGCTCCAGCGGGCGGCCCTCGGTGTCCCGGGAGATCCGGTGGATCAGCAGCATGGGCAGGGCGGGCGGGGTGCCGATGAGGAGGGCCTCGCGGGGGGTGGCCAGGACGGTCTCGATGCGCTCGTCCGCGTCGCCGAAGGAGATGCCCTGGGCGGCGAGGTAGCCGTAGAAGGAGGAGTCCGGGTGGAAGTCCGTGTCCAGCCGAGGCACCCGCGCGACGGCGACGTACGTGCTCTCCAGGCCCACCCGCTCGTCGTCGGCGAGCAGCACGCGCTCCAGGTGCCAGACGGGCTCGCCGCGGCCGATCCCGGTCTCGGCGGCGAGCGGGTCCGGGCACGGGAACCGGTCGAGGGTGACGAGGGTACGGCCGGGGGTGCGCCCCTGCCGGCGCACCCCCTCGGTGTAGCTGGCCAGCGACAGCGGCTGGGCCAGCTTGGGTCCGGCGACCACGGTGCCCCGGCCCCGGCGCCGCAGCCGGCCCTCCAGCACCAGGTCCCGTACGGCCTGCCGCACGGTCTCGCGGGCCACGTCGTACCGCTCGGCGAGATCCCGCTCGGTGGGGATGACGCCGCCCTCCCCCAGTTCCTCCAGCAGCGCGGCGATCCGCGCCTTCACCGCGTAGTACTTGGGGATGCGCCCGTGCTCGGGGATGCCGGAGCGGACGGGGGCGCCGGGGGCCTGGTCGTTGGGGTAGTCCACGGGGGGATCGTCGCAGACGGGGTCGGTGGCGCAGGGGGTGGGGAGGGGCGCGGGCGGGGGCGGGGCGGTCAGCGGCGGGCGCGGAGCAGGAGGCAGGCGCCGGTGGCGGCGGCGAGCAGGGTGAGCAGGGGGACGAGGACGGTCGTGAGCGGGGTGCGGGCGGCCTGAGGGGAGGACCGGGGGGCCGGGGAAGGGGCCGGGGCGGGGGTGCCGGGCGGGCGCAGGGCGTGGGCTTCGCGGGCCTCCCGTGCGGGGTCGGTGTCCGCCGGCTCCTCCTCGGTGCCGCCGTCCCCGTCCTCGGTGACCGAGAAGCGGTAGGCGCCGGACTCCCCGACCCAGTCGCCGTCCCCGCCCCGCCGCTGCACGACGGCGGCGTTCGCGGTGACCCGGCCGGCCACGGCGTCCGGGGCGAGCGAGAACCGGACCCGTACGGCGACGGTCCGGCCGGGCGGCACGGTGAACCCGGCGAATCCGGTGCCGTCCAGCACGCCGACCAGTTCCCGGGCGTCGGTGGCCTCGAAGGCGACGCGGTGGGCGCGGGGGCCGTCGTAGAAGTCCAGGCGGGGGTGGTCCGGCCGCAGCGCGCGTTCGTCGTCGACGAGGACCACGACCGGGTGGACGCCGGCGCAGGTCCGCCCGGTGGTGTTGGTGAGGTCGATGTACCAGGTACGGGGCCGGGCGCCGGCCTCGTACGACGCGGGACCGCCGCGGATGCGGGTGGCCAGCGGGAACGTGTGGGCGTCGGCGGCGGCGCAGGAGGGGGGCGCGGGGGCGGTACGGGTGTGGGCGGCGGACGGTGGCACGGGGAGGACGACGGCCGTGGCCGCGGCCGCGGCCACGGCGAGGCGGCGGGGCAGGGGCGTGCGCAGTCGCATGAACACATGACCCTGCCGGGCGGGGCGGGGCCGACGGCGCCGCCATGCCGGGGCCTGGGGAAGGTCCCCTCCACCGGCGGACACCGGATGCCAGCCGGCGGCCGGCCGGTTGTCGACTGCGGGCCCGTCGTGGCCGATCGCGCAGTTCCCCGCGCCCCTGAGGGAGCCACGGCCACCCCCGGTCGAACACGCGACGGCGTCACCCACAGCGCCGTGGGGCCACCCACCGGTCGCCAAGCCGCGGGCCCGTCGTAGCCGATCGCGCAGTTCCCCGCGCCCCTGAAGGAGCCACGGCCACCCCCGGCCGAACACGCAACGGCGTCACCCACAGCGCCGTAGGGCCACCCACCGGTCGCCAAGCCGCGGGCCCGTCGTAGCCGATCGCGCAGTTCCCCGCGCCCCTGAAGGAGCCACGGCCACCCCCGGCCGAACACGCAACGGCGTCACCCACAGCGCCGTAGGGCCACCCACCGGTCGCCAAGCCGCGGGCCCGTCGTGGCCGGTCGCGCAGTTCCCCGCGCCCCTGAGGGAGCCACGGCCACCCCGGGTCGAACACGCAACGGCGTCGAACACGCAACGCCCCGGGCCCCCGCCGGTCGTCGCGCCGCAGGTCCTCCGTGGTCGGTCGCGCGGTTCCCCGCGCCCCTTCGGGGGCGCTTCCCCGTCAGGCGTCGCCCCGTCCGAACAGGGGGGCCAGCAGCAGTTGGGCGGCTCCCTCTGCTACCAGGCGTTCCGCTCGGGGGGCGGCCCGTACGGGGACGTCCTCGTCGGCTCCCTCGCGTCGGGCGCGGGCGGCCAGTACCTCGCCGACGCCCCGTACGTACGCCTCGGGCGCCCCGGCGACCGTGCGTCCACCGAGCAGCACCCCGTCGATGTCCAGCAGCCCGACCAGGTTCCCGGCCGCCACGCCGAGTACCCGGGCCGCCTCCGCGATCTCGCCCCGGGCCGCCGCGCCCAGGCACAGTGCCTCCACGCAGCCCCGGTCGCCGCACTCGCACGGCGGCCCGTCCAGCTGGATCACCTGGTGGCCGAACTCCCCCGCCCCGGTGCGCGCCCCGCGGTGCACGCCGCCGTCGATGACCAGCCCGGCGCCGAGCCCCGTACCGAGGTGCAGGTACGCGAACGACCGGCCCACCACCTCCTGCGCGCCGCCGACCGCCAGCCCGAGCGCCGCCGCGTTGGTGTCCTTGTCGACCACCACCGGCACCCCCAGCCGCCGCGCGAGCGCGTCCCGCAGCGGGAAGCCGTCCCACTCGGGGAACCCGGTGACCCGGTGCAGCACCCCACGCGCATGGTCCAGGGGGCCGGGCAGCGCCACCCCCGCCCCGACCAGCGAACCGACCCCGGCGAGGCCCTCACCGCCCGTACCGCCTTCACCGGGCAGGTCCTCCACGACCTCGCGCACCGCCGCGCACACCGCTCCCAGCACGGCCTCGGCACCCGCCCCCAGGTCCAGTTCCGCGCGCCGCTCGGCCACCACGGCCCCGTCCAGTTCGACGAGCACGGCCCGCAGTTCGTCGCGGTCCAGATGCACCCCGACGGCGTGCCCCGCCTCCGGTACCAGCCGCAGTACGGTGCGAGGCTTGCCCCCGGTCGACGCCCGCCGCCCGGCCTCCGTGGCGAACCCCTCCGCCCGCAGCCGCGCGGTGATCTTGCTGACGGCCTGCGGGGTCAGCCCGGTGCGCTCGGCCAGCTCCAGCCGGCTGATGCCCTCGGCCCCCGCGTCCCGCAGCAGCCCCAGCACCAGCGCCGCGTTGTGGCTGCGCACCAGCCCGAGATTCGCCCCCGCAACGCCCTTGTCCCCCGTCATCCCCGCCCTCGGCTCGCTCCTCTTCACGCCCCCATTCTCCCCGCCGCTTGCACTTTCGCAACAGCGTTGCCAAAGTGGGACGCATGACTGCAACCCCCCTCCGCGTCGGCCTGATCGGCTACGGCCTCGCCGGCTCGGTCTTCCACGCCCCGCTGATCGCCGCCACCGAGGGCCTCGCCCTGGACATCGTGGTCACCTCCAGCCCGGAGCGGCAGAAGCAGGCCCGCGCCGAGTTCCCGGAGGTCCGGCTCGCCGCCACCGCCGAGGAGCTGTTCGACCGGGCGGACGAGCTGGACCTCGTCGTCGTGGCCTCCCCGAACAAGACCCACGTGCCACTGGCCACCACCGCGCTGCGGGCGGGCCTGCCGGTGGTCGTGGACAAGCCGGTCGCCGGCACCGCGGCCGAGGCCCGGGCGCTGGCCGCCCTCGCCGAGGAGCGCGGTCTGCTGCTGTCGGTCTTCCAGAACCGCCGCTGGGACAACGACTTCCTGACCCTGCGCACGCTGCTGGCGGACGGCGCCCTCGGCGACGCCTGGCGCTTCGAGTCCCGCTTCGAGCGCTGGCGCCCGCGGCCCAAGGGCGGCTGGCGCGAGTCCGGCGACCCCGCCGAGATCGGCGGCCTGCTCTACGACCTCGGCAGCCACGTCGTCGACCAGGCCCTGGTCCTGTTCGGCCCGGCCACCGAGGTGTACGCCGAGACCGACATCCGCCGCCCCGGCGCCGAGACCGACGACGACACCTTCATCGCGCTCACCCACGCGAGCGGCGTCCGCTCCCACCTCTACGTCTCCGCGACGGCCGCCCAGCTCGGCCCCCGCTTCCGGGTGCTGGGCTCCCGCGCGGGCTACGTCAAGTACGGCCTGGACCCGCAGGAGGCGGCCCTGCGCGAGGGCGGCCGTCCCGGCACCACCGCCGGCTGGGGCGCCGAGGACGAGTCCCTGTGGGGCCGGATCGGCTCCGGGGAGTCCCCGCTGACCGGCGCCGGCACCCCCGTACCGACCCTGCCGGGCGACTACCCGGCCTACTACGCGGCCGTCGCCGACGCCCTGCGCGGCACCGGGCCCAACCCGGTGACCGCCCTGGAGGCCGCCGCCGCGCTCGACGTCCTGGAAGCGGCCCGCCGGTCCGCCCACGAGAAGGTGACGGTGACCCTGTGATGCCCGAGAACACCCCGACCGTCCAGGAGTTGGAGGAGCAGCAGCGGCGCCTGGTCTTCCGGCGGTTCACCCACGAGGACGCCTGGGCCCTCGGCTGCCTCCTGGTCGAGCGGGCCCGGGAGCGCCGGGCGCCGGTCGCCATCGACATCCACCGGGCCGGCCAGCAGCTCTTCCACGCCGCCCTGCCGGGCTCCGCCCCGGACAACGACGCCTGGATCGCCCGCAAGCGCCGGGTGGTGGAGCGCTACGGCGCCGCGTCCTACCTGGTCGGCGCCCGCTTCCGCGCCAAGGGCACCACCTTCGAGGACTCCTCCCGCCTGGACCCGGACACCTACGCGGCGCACGGCGGCTCCTTCCCGGTCACGGTGGAGGGCGTCGGAGTGATCGGCGCGGTGACCGTCTCCGGCCTGCCGCAACTGGAGGACCACCGGTTCGTGGTGGAGACGCTGGAGGAGTTCCTCGGCCGTTCGGCCGGCTGAGGGAACGGCGGGAATCAACCCGGGTCGCCCTCCGGTTGGCAGGACCGAAGGCCTGACGATCATGGCACTGACCACCACCGGAGGGATCCCACCCGATGACCACCGCACTGAAGGAGAGCGTCGGCCGGTACGGCGTCTGGAGCATCGAGCTGCGCTCCGAGGACCCGGCCCGGCGCGGCGAGCTGGACGAGGCCGCGGCCGAGCTGGAGGAACTCGGATACGGCGCGATCTGGCTGGGCGGCAACAGCACCGCGGACCACGCGGCCCCGCTCGTCGGCGCCACGCGCGGTGTCGTCGTCGGCACCAGCATCCAGAGCGTCTGGCAGCAGGACGCCGCCACCACGGCGGCCGGCTTCGACGAGCTGGAGACCGCCCACCCCGGCCGGTTCGCGCTGGGCCTCGGGGTGAGCCACGGCCCGCTGGTGAAGGACTACAGCCGCCCGTACGCGGCCATGGTCGAGTACCTGGACGAGCTGGACCGGGCGGGCGTGCCCGCCGAGCGGCGGGTGCTGGCCGCGCTGGGTCCCCGGATGCTGGAGCTGGCCCGGGACCGCGCGGCCGGCGCCATCCCGTACCTGACCACGCCCGAGCACACCGAGCGGGCCCGGGAGATCCTGGGCGCGGGGCCGCTGCTGGCCCCCGAGCTGAAGGTGGTCCTGGAGACCGACCCGGGCCGCGCCCGGGAGACGGCCCGCGCCTATCTGTCCCGCTATCTGGAACTGCCCAACTACACCAACAACTTCCTGCGGCTGGGCTTCACCGAGGAGGACGTCGCCGGCGGCGGCAGCGACCGGCTCATCGACGCGGTCTTCGCCTGGGGCGACGAGGCCCGGATCCGCGAGCACGTCACCGCCTTCCACGAGGCGGGCGCGGACCACGTGGCCCTCCAGGTGGTGACGCCGGACGTCGGCGAGGTCCTCCCGAGGAAGGAATGGCGCGCCCTCGCCGCCCTCCTGGGCTGACCGGTCCGGATCACGGGGGTACGGGAGCCGCGCGACCGGCCCGGACAGCGTGTCCGGGCGAGGCCGTTCCCGCCCCCGCGGCCGGGGCCGGTCGCCGGGCGGGGGCCCGCGCGCGGGCGAGGACCTCGGCGCCGGCTCGATGACCGCCCGCCGGCTCGACGCCCGCCCGCCCGCCGGCCCCGGCACCCGCGTGCGGCCGAGGACCACTGCCGCGATTCCCGGCTTCCCCGGTCGTCCCCGGCTCCCCGGCGGAGCCGCTACGCGTCCTTCAGTTCCTGCCGCTGGCGGCCGAGCCCCTCGATCTCCAGTTCCACCACGTCCCCGGCGCGCAGGTACGGCTTGGGCTCGGGCGCGCCCATCGCCACCCCGGCCGGCGTGCCCGTGTTGATGACGTCACCGGGGTACAGGGTCATGAACCGGCTGAGGTAGCGGACGACCTCGCCCACGGGGAAGATCTGCTCGGCCGTCGTGCCGGCCTGCTTCAGCTCGCCGTTCACCCACAGCTTCAGCGACAGGTCCTGCGGGTCGGCGATCTCGTCGGCCGTCACCAGCCACGGGCCCAGCGGGTTGAACGTCTCGCAGTTCTTGCCCTTGTCCCAGGTCCCGCCCCGCTCGATCTGGAACTCCCGCTCGGAGACGTCGTGCGCCACCGCGTAGCCGGCGACGTGCGCGAGCGCCTCCTCCGCCGAGTCCAGGTAGCGGGCCGTACGGCCGATGACGACGGCGAGTTCGACCTCCCAGTCCGTCTTCACCGAGCCGCGCGGCACCAGCACCGTGTCGTCCGGCCCGACCACCGTGTCCGGCGCCTTGAGGAAGACGACCGGCTCGGCGGGCGGCTCGGCGCCCGTCTCGCGGGCGTGGTCGTGGTAGTTCAGCCCGATGCACACGACCTTCCCGATGCGGGCGAGCGGGGGACCGATCCGCAGTCCGGCCGCGTCCAGCGCGGGCAGTTCGCCGGTGCCGGCCGCCGCCCGGATCCGGGCGAGCACCTCCTCGTCGGCGAGGAGCGCGCCGTCGATGTCGTCCACGAGGCCTGACAGGTCCCGGAGGGTCCCCTCGGCGTCGAGCAGTGCGGGGCGCTCGGCCCCGGCCGTACCGACTCGCAGCAGCTTCATGGTCACCTTCTCCCTCGATCGCGGGCGCCCCGCCGATGGGTGCAGCCATCGAAAGGACTGGCCGATCCTCCAATTCCCTTGTCCAGTCCGCAAGACCCTGTTCAGCTACTGGACCGTAACCGGGACGCCCGGCACCGCTCAGCGGTACAGCAGGGCCTGTTCCGCCGCGCTCCACGCCGTGCTGGTGACGATGTACAGCGCGGCGGCCAGCGGGACGAACGCCACCGAGACGAGGGTGAAGAAGGACAGGAACGGGGTCACCCGGGTGACCGCGGCGAGGCCGGGCACCTGGTCGCCGCCGACGGCCGGGGCGGGCTGTGCGGCCATCGTCCGCCGGGCGCGCCGGTAGTTGACGGTGGCGACGGCCGCGACGAGGGCGAACAGGCCGAGGTAGACCAGCCCGGCCGGGCCGAACGCCCCGCCGTCGGCGAGCGCGTCGGCCCAGCGTCCGCCGAGCGGCGCCGAGAACAGCCGGTGGTCCAGCAGTGAGTTGCGCTCGCCGCCGATCGTGGTGCTGGAGAAGAGGTGGTAGAGGAGGAAGAAGGCGGGCAGCTGGAGCAGGCCGGGCAGGCAGCCGGAGAGCGGTGACACCTTCTCCCGGGCGTGCAGTTCGAGCACCGCCCGCTGGAGCCGCTCGGGGTCGCGGGAGTGCCGGGCGCGCAGCGCGTCGATCTCCGGCTGGAGCGCGGCACGGGCACGCCGGCCGCGCGCGGCGGCCCGGGACAGCGGGTGGACCCGGAGCCGTACCAGCGCGGTGAACAGGACGATCGCGGCGGCTGCCGCGGAGGCGTGGAAGAGCGGGGTCAGCAGGTCGGCGAGGTGCTCGACCAGACGGGCGAAGACGGACATGGGTGAGCCCTCCGGGGGTCTCGTCGTGCCGGGAGCATCCGGAATCAGGGATTCGGCCGGACTCGGGGGTCCGGCGGGGAATCGGGGGATTCGGCGGGGGAACGGCATGACGAGCCGCGCGGGACCGACCGTCGGCGGATACGCGGACGTGCGCCCCTACGGCCTCACGGGTGCGCGGACGTACGGATGCGCGGGTGCGCGGGGGTACGGGTGCGCGGGTGCGCGGGGGTACGGGTGCGCGGACGCGGGGACGTACGGGTTGCGCCGGGCGTGGCCGCGCGGACGTGCCCTACGCGGCGGTCGTCGCCGGTCCGGCGTGTCCGGGGGCCCTGGGGCGCCGCCGGCCGGGGGCGTCGGGGTCGCGCTGGGGCAGGAAGGCCGTACGGCGGGCCCGGTCGCGGATGGCCGTGCGCACGCGGGTCGGGGGCACGACGGGCACGCGCCGCGCGGCCAGCAGGGCACAGGCGGCGAGCGCCGCGGCGGCGGTCGCGGTCGCGGCGAGGGCGACGGCGGTGGTGAGACCGCCGCTGCCGAGGAGGGCGGTCTGGAGCAGCGGCAACTGCGCCAGGATGAGCAGGAAGGCGAGGGGGCGGGGGGCGACCGCACTGCCGCGCATCACAACTCCCCCTCTCTCCCGCGTACTTTCGTACGCCGTGCCTCCGATCAGTGTGCCAGACGCGCCGGTTCGGTCTCCAGGGGCTCCAGCAGCCGCTTCGGCCGCAGCAGCGCCCTGCTGACCGGGTCCGCGGGGGCGGTGTCCAGTTCCGGCCCCGGCAGCATGACGATGTCGCCGACCGGCACGAAAGTTCCGCAGTCCGCGCACGTTCCGTACGGCCCGATGTCCCCGCCGCAGTCCGCGTGCCGGAAGGTCCGCAGCCGGCCGGCGTCGGCGTGCTCCCGCCCCCACTGGCTCAGGGCGCGCAGCGCGGGCCACAGGGCCGTACCGCGCTCGGTGACGACGTACTCGTCCCGCGGCGGCGTCTCCTGGTACCGGCGCTTCTCGAGGATGCCCTGCTCGGTGAGCGTGCGCAGCCGGTCGGAGAGGACGGCGCGCGGGATGCCGAGGTGGACGAGGAAGTCGTTGTAGCGCCGGACGCCGTAGAGCGCGTCGCGGATCACGAGCAGCGTCCAGCGCTCGCCGACGACCTCCAGCGCGCGGGCGATCGAACACTCCTGCGTCGCGTAGTCCTTGCCCAGTGCCATGCCGTCCACTGTAACCGCGCACGACATATTGGTTCAGTGAACGAACCGACAGTGCTACGGTGACGGCGACCGAGGTCGATTCAATGACCGAACCGACACGCACGGGCTCCGCCGGGCCGGACCGGACCGGACGCCGGCCCCGGAAGGACACGACGGACCATGCCCCGGCCCGACTCCACGACCACCCCACTGGACGACTCCCCCGCCGCTCCCGGGGAAGCACCCGCGCGCCCCCGCGCCACCCTGGCCCTGACCAGCGCCGCGACCGCCGTGGCCCTCATGTCGTACACCGCCCCGATGGTCACGCTGCCGGACACCGCGCGCGATCTGCGCACCCCGCTGTCCGCCCAGGCCTGGCTGCTGAACGGCACCCCGCTCGGCCTCGCCGCCCTGCTGCTGGTGGCCGGCAGCCTCGCCGACGACCACGGCCGCCGCCGGATCTTCCTGGCCGGCACCCTGGGCCTCGGCCTCACCACCGCCCTCGCCGCGGTGACCACGTCGACCTGGCAGTTCACCCTGGTCCGGGTCGCCCAGGGCGCGGCCAGCGCGGCCCTGCTGGCCAGCGCGCTCGGCCTGATCGTGCACGCCTTCCCCAGCCCGCGCGGCCGACTGCACGCCACCGGGGTGTGGGGCGCGTTCGTCAGCGGCGGCATCGCCGTGGGCCCGCTGCTCGCGGGCGCGCTGCCCGACTGGCGGCTCGCCTACGCCCTGCTGGGCGCCGCCGCGCTGGTGGTGGCCGCGCTCGGCGCCCGGGGCCTCACCGAGTCACGCGCCCCGCGCGGCGG
The DNA here is from genome assembly GCF_964272715.1 of Streptomyces sp. SudanB182_2057. Classification (NCBI taxonomy): domain Bacteria; kingdom Bacillati; phylum Actinomycetota; class Actinomycetes; order Kitasatosporales; family Streptomycetaceae; genus Streptomyces; species Streptomyces sp. SudanB182_2057. The sequence continues at coordinate 5,211,672 of NZ_OZ186798.1, read as the reverse complement.
CCGGCCGGACGTGCTCGGCGCGCTCACCTTCGGCGTGGCGCTCGCCGCCCTGGTCGCGGCCCTCACCCTGGGCCGGGACGGCTGGCTGCGCGCCCCGGTCGGCCTGCTGCTCGCGGCGGCCGTGCTGCTCGTCGCCGCCTTCGCCGCGGTGGAGCGCCGGGCCGCCACCCCGATGATCGACCTCGGGCTGCTGCGCCGGCCCCGCTTCCTGGCCTCCTCCGCGGGCGGCCTGTTCACCGGTCTCGCCGTGATCGGCGTGTTCAGCTATCTGCCGGCGCTGCTCCAGCAGGCCCTGCGCCTGTCCCCCCTGGCCACGGCCTGGCTGTTCCTGCTCTGGGCCGGGCTGAGCTTCGCCGTCGCCCTCCAGGTCAGGCATCTGGCCGGCCGCCTCGCCCCGCGCACCCAGCTCGCCCTCGGCTTCGCCCTGCACGCGGTCGCCGTACTGACGATGCTCGGTGCCGTCGGCGCCGGTTCCTGGCCCCGGCTGCTGCCCGGCCTGATCATCGGCGGGGTCGGCAGCGGGCTGCTCAACGGCGCGCTGCCGCTGCTCGCCGTGGAGTCGGTGCCGCGCGAGCGGGCCGCGATGGGCTCCGGCGCCCAGCAGACCTTCCGCTACATCGGCTCCTGCGCGGGCGTGGCCCTGACCATCGCCCTCGCCACGTCGGCCGGTGACCTGGCCCGGGGCGCGGACCTCGCCCTGCTGGTGTCGGCGGGGCTGGCGGTGGCGGGCGCGGTGGGCGTGCTGGTGTCGCGGGAGGCCGCGTGAGGCCCGCCCGGGGCGCTCACCCGGGCCGCACGGACAGCAGCTTCGCCCACACCACCAGCCGGTAGCGGGAGGTGAACTCGGGGGTGCAGGTGGTCAGGGTGAGGTAGTGGCCCGGCTCGTCGTACCCGTACCCGGGCCGGACCAGCGAGCGCGGGACGGGCCGTACGACCCCCACGTCCCGGGCCGTCGTGCGCGGCAGGACCCGGTCGACGCCGTAGGTGTACGTCGCCGAACGCGTCTGCACCACGACGGTGTCCCCGCGCCGCAGCCGGGGCAGGTACCGGAAGGGCTCGCCGTGGGTGTTGCGGTGCCCGGCGAGCGCGAAGTTCCCGGCCTGGCCCGGCTGCTGGGTGCCGGGGTAATGACCGGCGTACCCCTTGTTCAGCACCTCCGCCCGGTCCACGCCCTCCGCGACGGGGACGCGCAGCCCCAGCCGGGGGATGCCGAGGACGGCGTACGCCCGGGAGCGGCGGGGCGGGGACGCGGGGGAGGTTCGGGGTCGGGCCGGGTCCGCGCCCGTGGCCGGGTCCGTGGCCGCGTCCGTGCCCGGAGCCGTGACGGCACCGCCGGAAGGGCCACCGCCGAGCCCGGCCGCCGCACCCTCGCCCCGCTCCCTCTCCCCCTCCTGTTCCCACTGCAGCTCCAGCGCCGCCACCGCGCGCTCGGCGCCGCGCCGGGCCTCCCGGTTGGTCCACCACATCTGGTGCGCGACCAGCAACAGCAGGACCAGCCCGGCCGTCACCAGCAGCTCGCCCCCGCCCCACAGCACCCGCCTGCCCAAGGCACGCCGGCGCCGGTCCCCGTGCCCCACGACCCGTACACCCGCAGCGGCCCGCATCCGCCCCACCTCCACCGGAAGCCGCCCGCACGATAGGCCCGGCGCCCTCGACCGGCCAGAGCCATCGGGCCGATCGCCTTTTTCCACGGGTTTGAGAAAGGGCTTTGGGAAAGGGCCGTCACAACTCTCGACAACGCCGTCCGGCAGCCCCGATGCTTCGTGGTGGCATGCCGGGGGGACGAGGCGGCACCGCTTCCAGGACGCGGTGCCGCAGCCGCATGGAGAGGCAGCGAACGCACCCATGATCCGACGCAGAACACTGCTGGCCGCCGCGGGCGGCGGCCTGCTCGGCAGCGCACTGGCCACGGGCACGGCCCGGGCGGACGCGACGATCGCCGTCGACCCCTCGGCGTCGTACGGCACCTGGGAGGGCTGGGGCACCTCCCTGGCCTGGTGGGCGAACGTCTTCGGCAACCGGGACGACTTCGCCGACCTCTTCTTCACGACCAGGAGCACGACGTACAACGGCACCTCACTGCCCGGCCTCGGCCTGAACATCGCCCGCTACAACCTGGGTGCGTGCGGCTGGAACAGCGTGGGCGGCACGACAATGGCCGTCTCCCCGAACATCCCCTCCTTCAAGCAGATCGAGGGCTACTGGCAGGACTGGACGAACGAGGACCCGGCCTCCGCGGCCTGGAAGTGGACGGCGGACGCCGCCCAGCGGGCCATGCTCGTGAAGGCCACCCGGCGCGGCGCGGTCTCGGAGCTGTTCGCCAACTCCCCCATGTGGTGGATGTGTTCCAACCACAACCCGTCCGGCGCGGCCGACGGCGGCGACAACCTCCAGTCCTGGAACCACCGACAGCACGCGGCCCACCTGGCCGCCGTCGCCCTGTACGCCCGGCAGCACTGGGGCGTGGACTTCGCGACGGTGGAGCCCTTCAACGAGCCCTCCTCGTCCTGGTGGACCGCGACCGGCACCCAGGAGGGCTGCCACATCGGCGCCGCCACCCAGGCGGCCGTACTGCCGTACCTGCGCTCCGAGCTGGACAAGCGTGGCCTGACCGGCACCCGGATCGCCGCGTCCGACGAGACCGGCTACGACCTGGCCCGCACCACCTGGAACTCCTTTTCCGGCACGGTCAAGGGGTACGTCGACCGGGTCAACGTGCACGGCTACCAGGGCTCCGGGGGCCGCCGCGACCTGCTGTACACGGACGTGGTGACCACCGGCCGCAAGGCCCTGTGGAACTCCGAGACCGGCGACAGCGACGCCACCGGTCTGACGACGGCGAGCAACCTGCTCTACGACTTCCGCTGGCTGCACCCCACGGCCTGGGTGTACTGGCAGGTGATGGACCCCAGCGCGGGCTGGGCGGCGATCGCCTACGACCCGGCCACCCGGCAGCCGGGCGCGGTGCAGACGAAGTACTACGTCCTCGCCCAGTTCACCCGGCACATCCGCCCCGGCATGACGATCCTGGACACCGGCGTGAGCTATGCGGCGGCGGCCCTGGACCGGCCGGCGAAACGCCTGGTGATCGTCGCCGCCAACACCTCCGCCACCGCCCAGACCCTCACCTTCGACCTGTCCCGCTTCACCACCGTCACCGGCGGCCCGGGCGGCCTGGTCCCCCGCTGGAACACGGTCACGACGGGCGGCGACCGCTACGCACCCCACTCCGACACCCGCCTGAACGGCACGTCGGTGTCCGTCCCGTTCGCGCCGAAGTCGGTCCAGACCCTCCAGATCGACGGCGTCACCGGGTAACTCCCGCGGCGCCCGCCGTACAACCCTGGGCATCACCGGCCAGTCCTCAAGGTGTACGCCAAGCAACCGATCGACGCACTCGTCACACCGTGAGGACCGCTTCCATGAAGTACCGTCCGGCCGTGGTCGCGGCCGCCGCCTCCGTCGCCCTGCTCGCCGGCACGCCCGCCGCCGGGGCGGCGGAGGGGGGCCTGAACTCGCTGCCCGCCTGCACCGACGTGTCGACCGCGTTCGGCGACTACGAACAGCGCGATCTGAAGGCGTCGTTCGACATCGCCGCCGACGAACTGGTGCCGGGCGGCGAGTGGGCCCCGGCCAAGGGCTCCGTGACCAACCTGGGCAGGCGGGACCTGCCGGAGGTGGGCGTGCGCGCCTACGCCTGGCTCCAGACCGAGGACCCGGAGCTCCAGAACCTGACCAGGTTCGTGAAGGTGGAGGTGCGCGCGGCGGACGGCTCCTGGCAGCCGGTGAACGGCACCGACACCATCGACTCCACCCCGCTGCCGTCCGGCCGGACCCGCTCCTACGACCTGCGGATACGGGTGATCAAGGACGTACCGGCGTCGCTCGGCGACACCGAGTTCTCCTTCCTGGGCGCCTTCGCGGACGTGTACCGCTTCCCGGACACCGGCAAGGAGGTGGAATGCGTGGCCGACGGCATCGGATCCGGCCGGTTCGACATCCGGCGCGCGACCCCCGGCCCCAAGCCGACCCCGAGCTCCGCCCGGCCCACGCCGACCGCGTCCCAGACCTCCCCCGCCCCGACGTCCACGCCGACGTCCACCCCGACCTCCGCGCACCCCACGGCGTCCCCGTCCCCCACCTCGACGACGTCGGCCGCCCCCGTCCCCGCGTCCGTCCCCTCCGCCACGGGCGGTGAGCTGGCCGCGACCGGCGGCTCGGACGCCACCCTCCCGCTCGCCGCGGCGGCCGCCGGCCTGGCCGTACTGGGCGCCGCGGCGGTGGTGTTCGCCCGCCGCCGCAGGGGCTGACGCACCGGCCGGCGCCGGGGTGACCGCGCGCCGGTGTCACCGTACGGCCGTTTCCCCCGGCGGCAGGGCGTCCTGGTAGCCGTTCGTCGGCCGGGGGACCTCGGTGACCGTACGGGCGTCCAGCGCGACCGGCGCGGACGCGGTGCCGAGCGTCCCGCCGGGGTGCCAGGTCCCGGTGACCGTCACCCAGGTGTCGGCGGGCGGCACGGGCCCGCCGTGGACCCGCACCTTGACCGACTGGGCGTCGGCGGCGCAGCAGTTGAGGACGAGCCGGGTCAGGTCCCAGCCGTCGCCGTCCCGGGGGGTCACGAAGCCGGTCATCCGGACCACGCGCCCCTTGACGGCCTGACCGCGGTCCTCCCGCACCCGGCTGGTGAAGTCGGAGAGGGTCATGGGCAGGGGCGAGGTGCGCGGCAGCGGCTCGAAGTCGTCGCGGTGGACGACGGGCTTCGCCGACTGCCGGGCCGCGGTGTAGGCGCCGAGGGCGGGCGGGGCGTAGCAGAGCAGGCTGAGGGCGGGCAGGAGCAGCAGCCAGGCGACCTTGGGCGTACCGGAGTGCCCGTGTCCGTCACCGTTGTGCGTTCCTCTGCCGGGTCCTCTGTCGAGGACGGCGCTCGCGAGTCCCAGCAGGAGCAGCACGGCCCCGGTGGCGACGAGCAGGGGCCGCATGCCCTCCTTGACGTAGCGCAGGTACAGGTCCGTGACCAGGGAGACGTGCAGCAGCCCGAGCCCGCACAGCACGAGCGGCACCGCCTGGAGCGACCGCCTCACAGCAGCGCCCCTCCGGCCAGCACCGAGCACACGACGGCGACGACCGCGGTCGCGGCGGAGAACCGTAGCGCGAAGGCCCGCCCGAAGGTTCCCGCCTGGAGGGCGATGAGCTTCAGGTCGACCATCGGCCCCACCACCATGAACGCCAGCCGGGCCGCGGGCGGGAACCCGGTCAGCGAGGCGGCCAGGAAGGCGTCGGCCTCGGAGCACACCGCGAGCACGATGGCGAGGGCGGCGAGGAACAGCACGGACAGCCAGGGCGAGGCGGAGAAGGCGTCGAGCACGGAGCCCGGGACGGTGACGTTGAAGGTGGCCGCGGCCATGGCGCCGACCACCAGGAACCCGCCGGCGTGCAGGAAGTCGTGCTGGAACCCGCGCCGGAACTCCTCCCACCGGCTGTGTCCCGCCCGGTGCCCGGTGTGCCGTACGGCGGGCCGCAGCCACTCGTCCCGCCCGAACCGCAGCCACAGCCAGCCCATGACGACGGCGGTGGCGAGGGAGGCGAGCAGCCGGGCGAGCACCATGGCGGGATTCCCGGGGAACGCGATCGCGGTGGCGGTCAGCACGACCGGGTTGACGGCGGGCGCGGAGAGCAGGAACGCGAAGGCGGCGGCCGGGGTGACGCCCCGGCCGATGAGGCTGCCGGCGACCGGCACGGAGGCACACTCGCACCCGGGCAGCACGACCCCCGCGACACCGGCCACCGGCACGGCGAGCGCGGGCCGGCGCGGCAGGACACGGCGGAACACGCTCTCCGGCACGAAGGCGTTGATCGCCCCGGACAGCGCGGTACCCAGCACCAGGAACGGCAGCGCCTGCACGGTCACGGCGAGACACACGGTCCGCCAGGCCTGCACGGCCGGGGCGTCCCCCCACCGCCCGAGCAGAAAGACGACGACCCCGGGAACCACGGCGGCACCGAGGAGCAGCAGGGGCCAGAAGGGGGGCGGGGCGAGCGTCCGGGGGAGCGGGGTGTCGGAGGCCGGGGTGTCGGAGGCCGGGTCCCCGGCGGTCGGCGCGTCAGCGGCCGACGTCTGATGGGTCGGCGTTGTGCGGGCCGGAGTTGTGCGGGCCGGAGTTGCCGGGACGGGCGCGGGCACCGCACGAAGGCCGGCGAGGCCACCCGACGGACTGCCCTCCCCAAGGCCCCGCCCCCGCTCTCCCTCCCCGGAGCCCCGCTGCTCCGGTACCGGGACCACCCCGCCCATCTCCCGCACGCGCCGGCCCCCTGTCTTCCCGGGCCCCGGTGGCCCCTGAGTCCGCCCGCCCGAAGATAGCGGTCGGCCACGGCGGCCCGTACGTGGCCCCTGCGCGCCTCACGTTCACCGGCGCCCGGCAGTACGGTGTCCCCCATGCGCCCCGACACGCCTGCCGAGAATGTCGACCACGCCACCGAGGCGGCCCGCCTGGAGCGGACCGCCGGACTGTACCCGGAGGACGCCGAGCCCCTCCTGCTGCGGGCGGCGGCCCACCTGGAGCTGTCCGGCGACCGCCCCGCCGCCACCACGCTCTACGACCGCCTGCTGTCGTCGTCAGCGGAGTTGGCCAACCCGGCCCTGGTCCGCGCCCTGAAGGCCTCGAACCTGTGGGAGTACGGCCACGAGGCCGAGGCGAGGGCGATCATCGAGGGCATCCGCACGACGGCCCCCCGGGACCCGGCGCCCTGGGTGATCGCGGCGGAGGCCCTGGAATCGCACGACGAGCTGGAGGCGGCGGCCGAGACGTTCACGGAGGGAGCCCGCCTGCTGATCCCGGGCCCGGCGGAAGCGCCCCTGCCCTCCACCCACCCCCTCCTCCACGGCCGCCACCGCGTCCGCCGCATGCTGGGCCTGCCGCACGACGACTGGGACACCCTGGCGGACACCCTGCACACGGGCCCGGTCTCCCTCGACGAACTCCACGACCCGAAACGGGTGTGGTCACTGGGCTCGGACAACCCGGCGGAGCTGGAGGCGGAGATCTCCCGCCTGCGCGCGGAACTGGGCGCCTACCGAGCGGCCCTGTCCCGCCCGTTCCCGGTGGCGGTCCTGCACTGGCCCGCCCCGGAACTGGAGGAACTCCTCACGGCGTACCCCACGCTGTCCACGGAGTACCCCTCCCACTCCGAGCACTTGGCGACCATAGAGTCCTCCTTGCGCGAACTGGCCTCCTCGGGCACACCCAACCTGGGCATCGTGACCGGCACGGTCCCGTCCTACGAGGCCTTCGCAGCCTCGGAGGCCACGTCCCCCACCGACCCCACCCTGCTTCCCCAGTACGCCACCACCCTTGCGGCCCGCGGGCGGGCAGTGGCTTGGCCTCCGGGGAAGGGGGCGGGGTGTTGGTGTGGGGCGGGACGGCACTATGGGGAGTGTCACGGAGCATAGGCCGACAGAAGGGACGTACGCCGAGGGCCGGCGGTTCTCCGGCGTCACTCCCGGCGGGAACGAGAGAACGACCAACCGTGGACACCACCCCCGAGACCCGTGCCCGGATGAGCCGACAGAAGAGCCGGAACACGGAAGTCGAGATGGCCCTGCGGCGTGCCCTGCATGCGGCAGGGCTCAGATACCGCGTCCATCGCAAGCCGCTCAAGGGCGTACGCCGCGAAGCCGATGTCCTCTTCGGCCCGGCGAAGGTTGCCGTGTTCGTCGACGGCTGCTTCTGGCACGGCTGCCCGGAACACGCGACCTGGCCCAAGACCAATGCCGACTTCTGGCGCACCAAAATCGAGGGCAATCGCCGACGGGACACGGACACGGACGAGCGGCTGGCGTCCGCCGGTTGGCTGGCCGTGCGGGTCTGGGAGCACGAGGACCCGATCGAGGCCGCGGCCCGCGTGGTCGCTCACGTCAGGGCTCGCCGAGCGAGGGCCGGCCGCGAGTGACGGGCGGTCGCGGTGTCGCGGGCCGTCGAAGAGGAAACCATGCACGAGGAATTGCACCGCATAAACGTCCCGGCATACCGCCAGCGAAGGCGGGTGCCCAAGCGAGAGCGAGCGCTTGGAGTACACGTCGGGTTACGCCGCGCTCGTCCGTGACGCTGCCGTAAGCCCGCGTAAAGACATGTTCGTTGACACTAAGCGTTGTTCCGTAACCGCTGGCCGCAGGTGAGATGATCTTGCTGTGACTCGTGTGATCACGGCGTCGGAGCTTTCCTGGATAACCCCGTTCACCGAACTGAGCCCGCAGCAGTCCGGCAGGCTGGTCGCCGCGCTGCGACGCGAAGGTGCCGACCCGGTCCGCAAGGGTCGGCCCTGGAGCCTGCCGTTTCCAGACCGGGTCCTGCTGGTCGCCGCGTACTGGCGCGCGAACCTCACCCTGCGGCAACTGGCGCCGCTGTTCGGGGTGTCGAAGTCCGTCACGGACCGCATCATCGACCACCTCGGCCCGTCGCTCGCACTCCGGCACCGCAAACGGTTCCGCAAGGACACCGTACTGATCGTGGACAAAACTCTGGCCCCCACCCGCGACCACATCATCGCCGAGCAGTCCAGGAACTACCGGTACTCCACCAACCACCAGGTCTCATCGACGCCGACACCCGGCTCGTCGTCGCCGTCGGCCGACCGGTCACCGGCAACCGCAACGACTGCAAGGCATGGGATATCTCCGGAGTGAAAGACGCCATCGGCCCCGCCACCGTGATCGCCGACGGCGGCTACCGCGGCACCGGCCTGGTCATCCCGCACCGCCGCAACCCGGGCAAGCCGAACTGCCAGGTTGGAAAGAAGAGCCCAACCGCTCACACCGCAAGGCCCGCGCCCGCATCAAGCACGCCTTCGCTCGCATGAAGACCTGGAAAATCCTCCGCGACTGCCGCCTGAAAGGCGACGGTGTCCACCACACCATGCTCGGCATCGCCCGCCTACACAACCTCACACTGGCCGGCTAAGACGCGACGACGCTGGTCAACCACCCCGACGTAGATCATTCACGGAATGACGTTTAGGGTATCCGCCGGTTATCTGGTCGTACACCAAGGCGCTTCTTCGCCAATGAGATCGCTGCTTCCTTCTGCGAAGTACCACAAGAGCCCCAGCGTGTCTGGGCGCCACACTGATCGGCAAAGTGGGCGGTGTGCTCCTGTTCGCCCAGAAACGCTGACGCCAACAACCACGGAACAGATCAACGAGCGGAACCAAAATAGTGACGGAGCCAGGTCGGTTCGATCTGAGTGCATGCTGCTGGCCGAAGCCGACCCATGACCAGTCCGACCGATTTGGGACATACCTGTCGGGCGACCTCTCGCTTTCGCCGACCTCGAGCGCAGCGTCACTTGCGCCATAGGCCATCGGCGTTTTCCAGTTACATGCCTGCGCGGTCGTTGGTCAGAGCGGTGCGGGAGTCTTTGGCAATGTAAAGAGACGGTGGGCGCCGCGTGTGGTGCGGCGCCCAAGGCCCCCCTACCGCCTACGCCATCGCCGCCAACTCCGCCCGCCCGAACAGCAGGGCATAACCCGGCGGCAGTTGGGTCAGGACACGGGTGGTCAGGGGTTCGCCCGCGTACGTGGTGAGGACGCTCAGGACCGAGCTGACGTCCCAGCGGGCCGTGGCCGGGGTCGCGCCCTCGATGCGGGTGGCGACCGAGTCGACGAACTCGCGGGCCGTCAGGGGGTGGGTCGCGGGAATCTGGGCGGCGAGGATCCGGCCGGCCTCGCGCGGGAGCGCCTGCGCCAGGGCCACGCGTTCGTCGCCGGTCACGTGGCCACCCAGGGCCGACAGGACGATGCGGGTGATGCGTTCCGCCTCCGCCCTGGTCGTGTACTGGCCCGCCTCGCGCACCGCCTCGGTCAGCTCCAGCCAGCCGGTGTCCTCGGCCGCGTCCCGGGTGCGGGGGCGGGGCGGAGTGGTCTGGGCGGGGATGGTGGTTCTCGGCTGCGGGGTGGTCACGGTCATCGTGCTGGCTCCTCCTCCGGGACACTGCGGGGCACCGGCAAGCGGGTACCCCGTAACGCGGCGGGCATGAGCGGGAGTTCGGCCAAAGTGCGGCGTGTGGTGTCTCTGGTGGTGTGTGGTTCCTTGTGGCGTGTTGTGCTGATTTATCGGCGTGTGGTTGTCACGGGTCCCCTCGCCCGGTGGGATGGGAAGGGGGTACGCCCGCCCGGGCGCGTCCCGGGTCCCGCTCCGGCCCCGGGGCGCGCCCGTACCGGCCGTGGCCGACGGCCTGCGAGCGTGACCGACGGCGGTGGCCGACGGCCTGCGGCGGTGGCGGCCGGGTTCAGCCGCTGATGCCGCCGCTCTGCCGCCGGGTTCAGCCGCTGATCTGCCTGCGGCCCGATCCGCCGCCGGTGATCTGGATGCGGCGGGGCTTGGCCTGTTCGGCCACCGGGATGCGCAGGGTCAGGACGCCGGCGTCGTACGAGGCGTCGACGCGGTCCGTGTCGAGCGTGTCGCCCAGGAACAGCTGGCGGGTGAAGGTGCCCGTCGGCCGCTCGGCCACCAGCATCTCCGCGTCCTCGGGAGCGGGGCTCCGCCGTTCGGTGCGGACGTTCAGGACGTTGCGCTCGACGTCCAGTTCGATCGTCTCGGGGTCGATGCCGGGCAGGTCGAAGTGGACGAGGAACTCGTCACCTGACCGGTAGGCGTCCATCGGCATCACGGCCGGACTCGCGGCGTTCGCGCCGAGCACCTGCTGTGCGAGCCGGTCGAGTTCACGGAACGGATCCGTGCGCATGAGCATCACAGGTCACTCCTCTCTTCAGGCGCTGCGTGCGATGCCCTACGGCTTCTTATATAACTCTCCGCTGGAAACTTGACAAGCCTCGACTCAGGGCCGTACCGCCCTCCGACCTGCGCGTTAACCTCGGGGCAGACATCAGGGATAACGAGGGTCACCAGGAGGCACTCATGGCCAGGGTTCCCAGCGCGGTCGTCGCCGCCACCGGGCTCGTCGGCGGCTACGGCGTCGCCCGTTGGACCAAGAAGCGGCAGCTGGGCGGGGCCGTGCTGGCCGTCGCCGGGGCCGCCGCCGCGCAGCAGTGGCGCTCCCGGGCGGGCGGGAAGGCCGCGGGCGCGCTGACCGCCGCCTACGTCGCCGCCTTCGCCGGCTCCCACCCGCTGGCCAAGAAGGTCGGCGCCTGGCCGGCCGTCCTCGGTGTCGCCGGCGCCGTCGCCGCCGCCTCCTGGGCCGTCGCCGACCGCAAGGCCTGACGGCCGCGGAACATCACTTACCGGGGCTACGGCTACAGGGACTACAGGGCTACAGGGACTACGGGGCTACGGGGCCACGGCCGTCCCTACGACGCCCTCGCCTCCGCCCGGAAGGCCCTCCGGTACCCCTGCGGGCTCGTCCCCACCACCCTCCGGAAGCGTTCCCGGAAGGCGGTGGGGGAGCCGAAACCCGTCTGGGCCGCGATCCGTTCCACGGGGTGGTCCGTGGTCTCCAGCAGGTGCTGGGCCCGCCGCACCCGGGCCCGGTGCAGCCACTGGAGCGGTGTCGTGCCGGTCTGGTCGCGGAAGCGGCGGTTGAGGGTACGGGTGCTCATGCCGGCCTTCGACGCCATCTCGTCCAGCGTCAGATCGCGACCGCAGTGGTCCTCCAGCCAGCGCAGCAGCGGCTCCAGGGTCGCGCCGGCGGGCGCCGGGGGCAGGTCCCGCACGATGAACTGGGCCTGCCCGCCCTCCCGTTCCAGCGGCATCACGGACATCCGGGCCGCGTGCGCCGCGACCGCCGAGCCGAAGTCCCTGCGGATCATGTGCAGGCACATGTCCAGCGCCGCCGCCGCGCCCGCCGACGTCAGGAACTGGCCGTTGTCGACGTAGAGCACGTTCGGGTCGACGGTCACCTCCGGGTACCGCGCCGCCAGGTCATCGGCCGCGATCCAGTGGGTCGTCGCGCGCTTCCCGTCCAGCAGGCCCGTCGCCGCGAAGAGGAACGCGCCCACGCAGATCGAGGCGATCCGGGTGCCGTTCGCCGCCGCCGCGCGCAACGCCTCGGCCACCCCGGGCGGCAGCGTCTCCGGCGGGTCCGCGACCCCCGGCAGGATGATCGTGTCCGCCTCCGCGAGCGCCTCCAGGCCGTACGGCGCCCGGACCGTGAAGGCACCCGAGGCGACCTCCTCCCCCACCGAGCACACCCGCACCCGGTACGGCTCCCGGCCGTCGGGCAGCCGGGCCCAGCCGAAGGTGTCGACGGGGGCGGACAGATCGAACGGGATGACGCCGTCCAGCGCCAGTACGGCCACGGTGTGCATGGCAGGAACCTAGCCGTACGACCGGTTGTCGCCAACCCCCGCCGAGCGGCCGGGACATGGACCGTACGCCGCCTGATGCCGGTGGCGGGAATCCGTCGGCAGGTGGCAATCCGGCCGCTTCTGCGTGCTCCCGCCGCGCCCTAGCGTCGCCCCGTGACCAAGTTCCTCCTCGCCGTGCACGTCATCGCCGCGATCCTCGCCATCGGGCCCGTCGCCGTCGCCGCCAGCATGTTCCCGCCCGTCGCCCGCCGGGTCCCGGCCGCTGCCGGCCCCGGCCCCACCGACGCCACCGACGCCCCTGTCGCCCCTGTCGCCCCTGACGCCACCGCGAGCCTTCACCTGCTGCACCGGATATGCCGCGTCTACGCCGTCGTGGGCGTCGTCGTCCCCGTCTTCGGCTTCGCCACCGCGAGTGAGATGGGCGTGCTCGGCAGCCCCTGGCTGATCGTGTCCATCGCGCTGACCGTCCTGGCCGCCCTCGTCCTGGCCGCGGTGATCCTCCCGGCTCAGACCGCCCTGCTCGAAGGCGGCGGCACGGAGAAGCGGACCGCCCGCCTCGCCATGTCCACCGGCCTCTTCAACCTCCTGTGGGCCGCCGTCACCGTCCTGATGATCGTCCGGCCGGGCTCCACCACCGGCGCCTGAGAGCCGGCCCGGCGGAGCCCGGCGCTCACGGCCTGCTCGCCGCCGGCGGGACCGAGGGACCACCGCCCCGCGAACCCGGCCGCGCCGCCGACTTCGCCCGGCTCGCCACCGCCGTCAGCGGGCGGGCGATGTCCTCCAGGGAGCGGCGTTCGGCCCGTACCGCCAGGAACACCGCGACCAGGCCGGCCGCGCACATCAGCACCGCGCCGATGGAGAAGGCCAGGACCGTGTCCCGGACCCGGCCGGTGCCCGTGAGGTCGGCGAACAGCAGCGGGCCGCTGATGCCGCCGGCCGCCGTGCCGATCGCGTAGAAGAAGGCGATGGACATGGCGCGGGTCTCCATCGGGAAGATCTCCGACACCGTCAGATAGGCGCTGGAGGCGCCCGCCGAGGCGAAGAACAGCACCGCGCACCAGCAGGCGGTCAGCGTGGCCGCGGTCAGCGCGCCCCGGTCGAACAGCCAGGCCGTGCCGAACAGCAGCAGGCCCGACAGCAGGTAGGTCGAGGAGATCATCACGCGCCGGCCGACCGTGTCGAAGAGCTTGCCGAGCAGCAGCGGGCCGCAGAAGTTGCCGGCCGCGATCACCGCGAAGTAGTAGCCGGTGTGGTCGGAGGGCACGTCGTAGAACTTGGTCAGGATCGCGCCGAAGCCGAAGGTGATGGCGTTGTACAGGAACGCTTGGCCGATGAAGAGGGAGAAGCCGAGGACCGCGCGCCTGCGGTAGCGGCCGAAGACCGTGCGGGCGATCTCCAGGAAGGAGACGCTCTTGCGCTGGTGGATCTCCAGCTCGCCCTCGGCGTCCGGCAGCCGTTCGCCGCGCTCGGCCTCCACCCGGCGTTCGATGCCGGAGACGATCTCCTCGGCCTCCCGGTCCCGGCCGTGGATCAGCAGCCAGCGCGGGCTCTCCGGGACGTGCCGCCGTACCAGGAGGATGACCAGCGCGAGGACGGCGCCGAGCGCGAAGGTCAGCCGCCAGCCGACGTTCGCGGCCAGCAGGTCGGTGTTCAGCGCGACGATCGACAGCAGGGAGCCGCCGACCGCGCCCAGCCAGAAGCTGCCGTTGATGAGCAGGTCGACCCGGCCGCGGTAGGCCGCCGGGATCAGCTCGTCGATCGCGGAGTTGATCGCCGCGTACTCACCGCCGATCCCGAAACCGGTCAGGAAGCGGAACAGGAAGAACCACCATGCCTCCCAGGAGACGGAGGTCAGGGCGGTCGCGGCCAGATAGACCGCCAGGGTGATCATGAAGAGGTTCCGGCGGCCGAACCGGTCGGTCAGCCGGCCCCAGAACAGGGCTCCGGAGCAGGCGCCCGCTACGTAGAGCGCGGCGGCGACGCCGGTGACCTGCCCGGAGGAGATCGCCAGGCCGCTGCCGGACTCCGACAGCCGGCCGGCGATGTTGCCGACGACCGTGACCTCCAGGCCGTCCAGGATCCATACGGTGCCCAGCCCGATCACGACGGACCAGTGCCAGCGGGACCAGGGCAGCCGGTCCAGCCGGGCGGGGATGTTCGTGGTGATCGTCCGGCCGGTCCGCACCGGCGGCGTCTCCGCTTCGCTCATGGGCTCCCTCCTCGTCGAAGGACGCAGAAGCGGGTGCCCTGACCGCGGCGGAACAGTCCGGTCAGGCGCCCAGGCCGCGCGAGACCGCGTAGATCAGCAGTCCCGCGAGGGATCCCACCACCGTGCCATTGATCCGGATGAACTGCAGGTCGCGGCCGATGTGGGCCTCGATCTTGCGGGTGGTGTGCTCGGCGTCCCAGCCCGCCACGGTGTCCGTGATCAGCGAGGTGATCTCCTTGCGGTACGTGGTCACGACGTGCACCGCCGCGCCCTCCACCCAGGCGTCGACCTTGCCCTGCATCTTCTCCTCGGTCGCCATCCGGGTGCCCAGGGACAGCAGCGCGGACCGCACCCGGCGGCGCAGTTCGCTGCGCTCGTCCTCCGCCGCGGTCACGATCATCGACCGTACGGCCGTCCAGGCGGACGCGATCAGGTCCTGGACCTCGCCCCGGCCCAGCACCTCGCTCTTGAGCCGCTCCACCCGCGCCCGGGTGTCGGTATCGGACTGGAGGTCGCGGGCGAAGTCGGTGAGGAAGCGGTCCAGCGCGCCGCGCGCCGGGTGCGAGGGCATGTCCCGCATCTCGGTGACGAACCGCAGCAGCTCCTTGTAGACGCGCTCGCCGACCTTGCGGTCCACGAACCGGGGGGTCCAGCCGGGCGCGCCGCCCTCCACGGCCACCATCACGTCGGTCCGGTGCAGTTCCAGCCAGTCGTGGGCGCGGGACACCACCAGGTCCACCACCCGCCGGTGCCCGCCGTCGGCGACGACCTTCTCCAGGGTCTTGCCGATGCCCGGGGCGATCTCCTGGGCGTCGGCCCGCCGGGTGACCGCCTCGCCGACGACCGCCTGCACGTCCGAGTCGCGCAGTACGGTCAGGGCGCCGCGCAGGGCGGTGGCCAGTTCCGCCGTCACCCGGTCGGCGTGCTCGGGCTCGGCCAGCCAGGCGCCGAGCCGGCTGCCGATGCCGACCGCGCGCAGCCGCTGCCGTACGACGTCCTCGGAGAGGAAGTTCTCTCCGACGAACTCGCCCAGCGAGACGCCCAGCTGGTCCTTCTTGGTGGGGATGATCGCGGTGTGCGGGATGGGCAGCCCCAGCGGGTGCCGGAACAGGGCGGTGACCGCGAACCAGTCGGCGAGCGCGCCCACCATACCCGCCTCGGCCGCCGCCGCCACATAGCCGGCCCAGGCCCCGGCGCCCCCGTGCTGCGCCACCTTGGCCAGGACGTAGACCACCGCGACGAACAGCAGCAGGCCCGTCGCCGTGAGCTTCATGCGCCGCACCCCGCGCCGGCGCTCCTCGTCGGCGGGGGTGAACGCCGTCATGGTGCGGTACGACGCGGCCCGCCGCGGTGTGCTCGTCTCGGTAGGTTCCATCAGCTCCACCCGTTCGATGATCCCCGCCCATAATTGTCCCTGCCTGTCCGGCCGCGGGAACAGGGCGGACGTTCCCGGCGCCGGTACCCGGGGCGGGCACGGCCGTGGCGGCGCGGGGAGGAATACTGTCGGGCATGACCCGCTTGATCCTCGCCACCCGCAACGCCGGAAAGATCACCGAGCTGAGGGCGATCCTCGCCGAGGCCGGACTGCCGCACGAACTGATCGGCGCCGACGCCTTCCCCGAGGTCCCCGACGTCAAGGAGACCGGCGTCACCTTCGCCGAGAACGCCCTGCTGAAGGCGCACGCCCTGGCCCGGGCCACCGGGCTGCCGGCGGTCGCCGACGACTCCGGGCTGTGCGTGGACGTCCTGGGCGGCGCCCCCGGCATCTTCTCCGCCCGCTGGGCCGGCCGGCACGGCGACGACGAGGCCAACCTGAGGCTGCTGCTCGCCCAGCTCTCCGACATCGCCGCGGAGCACCGCGCGGCCCACTTCGCCTGCGCGGCGGCTCTGGCGCTGCCGGACGGCACCGAGCGGGTGGTGGAGGGGCAGTTGCGCGGCACGCTGCGGGACGCCCCGGCCGGTACGAACGGCTTCGGCTACGACCCGATCCTCCAGCCGGAGGGCGAGACGCGGACGTGCGCCGAGCTGAGCCCCGACGAGAAGAACGCCATCAGCCACCGGGGCAAGGCGTTCCGGGCCCTCGTCCCCGTGGTGCGGGAGCTGCTGGGCTGAACCCTGGTGCGGCCGGAGGGACTCGAACCCTCACGGGAGTTACCCCACTGGGACCTAAACCCAGCGTGACTGCCAATTCCACCACGGCCGCCTGGTGCTGCCCGGCCATGCTAGCGGCCGGGCAGTGCCCGCGGACGTCAGATGCCGAGATCCTTGATGATCTTGGCCACGTGGCCGGTCGCCTTGACGTTGTACAGGGCGCGTTCGACCTTGCCGTCCTCGTCCACGACCACCGTGGAGCGGATGACGCCGACGACCGTCTTGCCGTAGAGCTTCTTCTCGCCGAAGGCGCCGTACGCCTCCAGCACCTTCTTGTCGGGGTCGGCCAGCAGGGTGACCTTCAGGGACTCCTGCTCGCGGAACTTCGCGAGTTTCTCCGGCTTGTCCGGCGAGATGCCGATGACGTCGTAGCCGGCGGAGGCCAGGACCTCCAGGTTGTCGGTGAAGTCGCAGGCCTGCTTGGTGCAGCCGGGGGTCAGGGCGGCCGGGTAGAAGTAGACGATGACCTTGCGTCCCTTGTGGTCCGCAAGGGACACCTCGTTGCCGTCGGCGTCGGGGAGGGTGAAGGCGGGGGCAACGTCCCCGGGCTGGAGTCGCTCGCTCATCGGACTAGCGTAACCGGGGGCCCTTGCGGTGCGGTGCGGCCATGAGCTGACAGACTGTTCGTCAAAGCAGCAGCAGATTTCGGCAGACTTCGGAGGCCGTACGGTGGCGGACACGTCGGACACCAGAACCCCGGCGCAGATCGAGGCGGACATCAGGCGCCGCCGCGAAGTGCTGGCCGAGACGCTCGACGAGATCGGGGTGCGGGTGCATCCGAAGACCGTCGTCGGGGACGCGAAGGCCAAGGTCGTCGCGAACGTCGACCACACGGTCGGACGGGCGTACGTGCAGGTCAACCGCGTCGTGAGCGAGGTACGGGCGCGGTTCACGGACGAGGAGGGGGCGCCCCGTCTGGAGCGGGTGGTGCCCGTGGCGATGGTCGTCGTGGGGGTCGTGGGGCTGCTCGCCCTGGGGGCCCGGCGGCGCAGGGACTGACCGGGAACAGGTAGGTTTCGACGCGTGAGCGCCAACAGAAACGAGCAGAGCACTCCCCACCACGACAAGCTGCCCATCCGGATGCTGCACGACCGGGTTCTCGTGCGGCAGGAGACCGGTGAGGGCGAGCGGCGGTCGGGCGGCGGCATCCTGATTCCCGCCACCGCGGCGGTCGGGCGGCGGCTGGCCTGGGCCGAGGTCGTCGCGGTCGGCCAGAACGTACGCACGGTGGAGCCCGGCGACCGGGTGCTGTTCGACCCGGAGGACCGGGCGGAGGTCGAGGTGCGGGGCGTGGCCTACGTCCTCATGCGCGAGCGTGACCTGCACGCCGTCGCCGCGGACCGGTTCGAGGGGTCGGAGGACTCCACGGGGCTGTACCTGTAGCACGAGGCAGGCGAAGAGGGCCGGTGACGATGGTCACCGGCCCTCTTCGCCGTGCCTTTGCTACGTTGGAGGGAGCCCGACGAGACGCGCCGTACCGGGTCGAAGGCAAAGACGACGCACCCCCTGGAAGTCACTGTCTCGGAGGTGCCGTCATGGCCTGGTTCCTGCTCGTCGTCGCCGGTCTGCTGGAAGTCGGCTGGTCGATCGGGATGAAGTACAGCGAGGGTTTCACCCGTCTGGTCCCTAGCCTGTTCACCGGCGCCGGCATCGTCGCCAGCATGGTCCTGCTGTCCTACGCCGCGAAGTCCCTGCCCATCGGCACGGCCTACGGCGTCTGGGTGGGCATCGGCGCGGCCGGCGCCGCAGTGCTCGGCATGGTGGTGCTCGGCGAGCCGGTCACCGCCGCCCGGATCTTCTTCGTGTGCCTGCTGCTGGTCGCCGTGGTGGGACTGAAGGCGACCAGCGGTCACTGAGCCGACGAAGCGGCCCCGGCCGTCACCGGCCGGGGCCGCCCCGCGTTCACAGGCCGGGGCCGCCCCCGGCTCCCCCGTCCGTGGCGGTGGTGCCGCCCGCGTCGGTGCCCCCGCCCGGCGTGCCGCCGCCGGTGGCCGTACCGCCGCCGGGGGCGCCGCCGCCGGTCGTGGCGGTGCCGCCGCCGTCCGTGGCCGGGCCGCCGCCGGTCGTCGTCGTCGTGTTCCCGCCGGTGGTGGGCGTACCGCCGGTGGCCGTGCCGCCGGTCGCGGGGGCCCCGCCGCCGGTGGTGGTCTGGCCGCCGTCGGCGGGCGTGCCCGTGGTGGCGCCGTCGGTCGGAGTGGCGGACGGGCCGCCGGTTTCCTGGCCGCCGTCGGCGGCGGTGCCGCCGGTGTCCTGGCCGCCGTCCGTGCCGGGCTCGGCCGTGCCCGAGCCGGCCGGGGGTTCCTGGACCCGGTCGGCGCCCTGCTGGAGCCGCAGGTCGAAGTCCTTGACCGGCTCGCCCTCCAGCGCGTCCCGCGTGTACTGCGCCCAGATCTCGGTGGGCGGGCCACCGCCGTTCATCCGCATCTGGCCGAGCGCCCCGTACAGCGGCTGGTGCTTGGCCGTCACCGGGTCCTGGCCCATGACCGCGACCACCGTGGCCAGTTCGGGGGTGTAGCCGGCGAACCAGGCGGCGGTGTCGCTCTCGGCGGTACCGGTCTTGCCGACGGCCGGACGGCCCGCGGCCTGCGCGGCGGTGGCGGTGCCGCTCTCGACCACGCTGCGCAGCACCGAGGTGGTGGTGTCGGCGGCCTCCCGGCTGACGGCCTGCTTCACGTTCCGCTCGGGCAGCCTGATCTCGTCCCGGCCGTCCTTGGTGACCTCCTTGACCAGGCTGTACGTACCGTGCTTGCCGTGGTTGGCGAGCGTGGCGTAGGCCTCGGTCATCTCCAGGACGCTGGCGGTCGCGGTGCCGAGCGCGATGGACGGGTACGGCTGGAGGTCCGGGGTGTCGGAGGGCAGGCCGAGGTCGACCGCGGTCTGCTTGACCTTGGCGGGCCCGACGTCGACGGCCATCTGCGCGTACACCGAGTTCACCGACAGGTCGGTGGCCTTGCGGACGGTGATCGGACCGTACGACCGCTGGTCCTCGTTCTCGGGGGCGTAGGAGCCGCCGCTCCAGCCCTGGACCGGACGCTGGTTGGTGCCGTCGTAGACCGTGTTCGGGGTGACGGTGCGGCCGTCCTGGGTGGTGGAGCCGTTCTCCACCGCGGAGGTGAACACGAACGGCTTGAACGTCGAACCGACCTGGAAGTCACCGCGGGTCGCGCCGTTGGTGTACTGCTTCACGTAGTCGATGCCGCCGTACAGCGCGACGACCTCGCCGGTCTTGGGGTCGACGGAGGCGCCGCCGGCCCGGACGTAGGTGTCGGCCTTGCGGTTCTCCTTGTCCAGCTTGCTCATCAGCCGGTCGTCGACCGCCTTGACGAAGGCGTCCTGCCGGTCCTTCTGGATGGTGGTGCGGATGCGGTAGCCGCCGGCCTCGAGGTGGTCGCTGTCGATGATGTCGTTGTTGACCAGGTACTGGTTGACCGCTTCCACCAGGTAGCCGCGCTGGCCGGACAGGCCCGTGGAGATCGTCTGCTCCTTCGGCATGGGGAACTTCATCCCGGCCCGGTCGGACTGCTTCAGCCAGCCCTTCTTGACCATGCCGTCCAGCACGTAGTTCCAGCGGGCGACGGCCGCCTTCCGGTTCTCCGGGTGGGCCACGACGTCGTACTCGCTCGGCGCGTTGACGAGCGCGGCGAGGTAGGCGGCGCGGGCCGGGTCCAGGTCGTCGGCGTCGCGGCCGTAGTAGGCCTGCGCGGCGGCCTGGATGCCGTAGGCGTTGCGGCCGAAGTAGCTGGTGTTGAGGTAGCCCTCCAGGATCTCGTCCTTGGACTTGTTCTGGTCGAGCTTGATGGAGATGAAGAACTCCTTGGCCTTGCGGGTGACCGTCTGCTCCTGGGCCAGGTAGTAGTTCTTCACGTACTGCTGGGTGATCGTCGAGCCGGACTGCTTGCCCTTGCCGGTCGCGGTGTTCCAGGCGGCGCGGATCATCGCCTTGGGGTCGACGGCCGACTCGGAGTAGAAGTCGCGGTCCTCGGCGGCCAGGATCGCGTGCTGGGCGTCCTTGGAGACGTGCGCGAGGGAGACGTTCTCGCGGTTGACGTCGCCGTCGCGGGCCAGCTGAGAGCCGTCGGCGTACAGGTACACGTTGCTCTGCTTGGTCGCGAACGCGTTGGCCGGCGGGATCTTCACCAGCGAGTAGCCGACGAAGAGCACGCCGATGATCAGCAGCACGAAGACGAAGCAGGTGCCGAGCACCATGCGCCAGGTCGGCACGAGGCGCCGCCAGCCGGTCCGCTTGGGCCGCTTGCCCTTCTTGGCGTTCTTCGCCTTCTTGCCCGTGGTCCCTTCACCGTCGGCGGCGGCGAGCACGGTGGTCTCGGCTTCGGGAGCGCCCGGGGGGCCCGCTGGTGGGGGCCCTTCGGCACGGGTCCCGGATTCGGCACGGGGGCCGGGTACGGCACCGGCGGCCTTCGCGCCCTGGGCCGCCTGGGCTCCGGCGGCGGCACCGGCACCGACCGCTCCGGCCGCTCCGGCGGCGCCTGCCACGCGGGCGGCCCGGGCGGCGGCCGGAGAGGAAGCGCCGGTCGTGCTCGTCGTGCCGGCCGCGGGTGCGGCACCGGCGGACGCGGGACCGGCGGGCTTGGTGCCCCGGGTGCCGGACGTCCGCTCGGAACGCTCACCGGCGCCCGGCTCCGCCGGGGAGGAGGACGGGGACTTCGTACCGGGTGCGCCCGGCTCGCCCGCGCGGGGCGCGCCCACCCGCCGGAGCACCTGGGTGGTCTCGGGCGCCTGCCCGGCACCGGCAGCGGCTCCACGGGCAGCACCGGCACCGGCACCGCGGGCGGCACCGGCCGCCCGGTCCGGCCGGGCCTCGCCGTCCGGCTTCCCGCCGGAACGGTCGGCGGACGCGGGCCCCTCGGCGGACCCGGGCGGGGTGACGCGCCGCAGTATCTGGGTGCTCTCGGACGGCCGGGCCGGGCCGGCGCCGGCCGGGCCGCCCGCCTTCCGGGCACCGGCGCCGTCGGCGGAGTCCGCGCCCCCCTCCCGGTCCGCGCGGGCACCGCGCGCCGCCTGCCGGGCGCGTGCCACGGACGCCGTCCGGTCCTGCGGCGCCCGGCCCTCGGCCCGGGCGCCGTCGGCGGGCTCCCCGGCCGGCCGCCCGGAGCGCTCCCGGCCGAAGTCGTCGCGGTCCGGCGTGCCCGGACCCTTACGGGCACCCCCGGCACCACCGGTGCCGCCGGTGCTCGCGGCCCCACCGGCGCCGCCGGCCCCCGCCCCCTCCGGGCGTCGAGGCCGGTCGGTGCGCCGTTCGGCGGCCTTCTCCTCGTGGCCCCCCGGCTTCCCGGGCCCTTCAGCCGGCAGCGGCTTTTCCGGCGCCACGCCTTCGTTCGGCTGCTGCGGCTGCGGCTCGTCGCTCATGTCGTGCACGGACTCCTGTTTCGCGTCGTACGTTCCCGTACGCCTCGTACGCTTCTGCGCTCCCCCTGCTTGAAGACTCTCGCACCTGGCGTTCCGTTCCCGGATTCCGGCACGGTTCCCGGAAAACGCGTGGCCGGCCGCCGGTCGCCGGACTAGGCTCCTGCGCTTCGGTGTCGAGTGTCCGAGGAGGTCGACTGGCGTGGGCGCGGGACGGTTGTACGCGGCTGTCGCGGCAGGGGGGTTCCGACGGTACGCGACCTACCGTGCCGCCACTGCGGCAGGGGTGTTCACGAACACCGTCTTCGGTCTGATTCTCGTCTACACCTACCAGGCGCTGTGGGACGAGCGGCCCCATCTCGGCGGCTACGACCAGGCGCAGGCGGTGACCTACGTCTGGCTGGGGCAGGCCTTCCTGTCGACGCTGGCGATCGGCGGCGGCGGGTTCGAGGACGAGCTGATGGAGCGGATCCGCACCGGGGACGTGGCGATCGACCTGTACCGGCCGGCCGATCTCCAGCTGTGGTGGCTGGCGGCGGATCTGGGCCGGGCGTTCTTCCAGTTGCTGGGCCGGGGCGTCGTGCCGTTCGCGTTCGGCGCGCTGTGCTTCCCGGTGTCGCTGCCGGCCGACATCGGCACCTGGGCGGCGTTCCTGGTGGCCGTCGTCCTGGCGATGCTGGTCGGTTTCGGCATCCGGTACCTGGTGGCGCTGAGCGCGTTCTGGCTGCTGGACGGCGCCGGGATCACCCATATGGCGTGGCTGCTCGGCTACTTCTGCTCGGGCCTGCTGCTACCGCTGAACGTGGTGCCGGGCGCCCTCGGCGAGGTCGTCCGGGTGCTGCCCTGGTCCTCGCTGCTGCAAGCCCCGGCGGACGTCCTGCTGGGGCACGCCGACCCGCTGCCCACCTATCTGTTCCAGGGCGCCTGGGCGGTCGTGCTGCTGGGTGCCGGGCGGCTGGCGCAGTCGGCGGCCACGCGCCGGGTGGTGGTGCAGGGTGGCTGAGGGGCGGGCCCGGCGGATCACCGAGGGCGTACGGGCGTACCGGCTGATCGCGGGGATGTGGGTGCGGTCCACGATGGCCTACCGCGCGTCCTTCGCCATGACCACGTTCGGGAACTTCGCGGCGACCTTCCTCGACTTCGTCGCGATCATGCTGATGTTCTCCCGGGTGGACGCGCTCGGTGGCTACCCGCTGCCCGAGGTGGCGTTCCTGTACGGGCTGTCCGCGACCTCCTTCGGCCTGGCGGACCTGCTGATCGGGTCGATGGAACGGCTGGGCCGGCGGGTGCGGGACGGCACCCTGGACACGCTGCTGGTGCGCCCGGCGCCGGTGCTGGCGCAGCTGGCGGCCGACCGGTTCGCGCTCAGGCGGCTGGGCCGGGTGACGCAGGGCGCGCTGGTGCTGGGCTGGTCGCTGACCCGGGTGGACGTCGACTGGACGGCGGACCGGCTGCTGCTGATGCCGGTGATGCTGGTGAGCGGCTGCGGGATCTTCTGCGCGGTGTTCGTGGCGGGGGCCGCGTTCCAGTTCGTGGCGCAGGACGCCTCGGAGGTGCAGAACGCCTTCACCTACGGCGGGACGACGCTGCTCCAGTACCCGCCGACGGTGTTCGCGAAGGAGCTGGTGCGCGGGGTGACGTTCGTGCTGCCGCTGGCCTTCGTCAACTGGCTGCCCGCCACCTACCTGCTGGGCCGGCCGTATCCGCTGGGCCTGCCGGAGTGGACCGCGTTCGCCTCGCCGCTCGTGGCGGTGGCGTGCTGCGCGCTCGCGGGGCCGGCCTGGCGGGCGGGACTTCGTTCGTATCGCAGCACAGGGAGCTGACGTGGGCGACTTCATCACGCTGGAGAACGTCGAGAAGGTCTTCCAGGTGCGCCGCAGGACCGGGTTGTGGCGGCGGGAGCGGCGCGAGGTGCGGGCGGTGGACTCGCTGTCGTTCGCCGTGGCCCGCGGGGAGATGGTCGGGTACATCGGGCCGAACGGCGCCGGGAAGTCGACCACCGTCAAGATGCTGACCGGGATCCTGACGCCGAGCGCCGGGCGGCTGCGGGTGGCGGGGATCGACCCGGCGCGGGAGCGGACGCGCTTGGCGCACCGGATCGGGGTGGTGTTCGGGCAGCGGACCACGCTGTGGTGGGACCTGCCGCTGATCGACTCCTACCGGCTGGCGCACCGCATGTACCGCATCCCGGACGCCCGTTACCGGCGGAACCTGGAGCGGATGGTGGAACTGCTGGAGCTGGGCGACCTGCTGGACGTGCCGGTGCGGCAGCTGTCGCTGGGGCAGCGGATGCGCGGGGACATCGCGGCGGCCCTGCTGCACGACCCGGACGTGCTGTACCTGGACGAGCCGACGATCGGCCTGGACGTCGTGTCGAAGGCCAAGGTGCGGGAGTTCCTGCGGGAGGTGAACGCCGAGCGCGGCACCACCGTGCTGCTGACCACGCACGACCTCCAGGACATCGAGCAGCTGTGCTCCCGGGTGATGGTGATCGACCACGGCCGGCTGATGTACGACGGCCCGCTCGCGGGGCTGCACGAGGCCGGCGAGAGCGAGCGGACGCTGGTGGTGGACCTGGAGCGGGAACTCCCGCCGGTCGAGGCGCCGTCGGCCCGGGTGGTGCGGGTGGAGGGGCCGCGGCAGTGGCTGGCGTTCCCGGCGGGACAGTCGGCGGCACCGCTCGTCGCGCACCTGGCGGCCCGCTATCCGCTGGTGGACCTGTCGGTGCGGGAGCCGGACATCGAGGCGGTCATCGCCAGGATGTACGCGGACCGGACGGCACCGTAGCCCGCCGGTCCCCTGGGACGTGCACGCCTTCGTCTAGGACGTGCACACCTTCGTCAGTTCTCCGGCCGCGTCCGTCACCGGGCCGACGTCCGGGGTCGCGTCGCCGTTCCTGATCGCCGTACGGACGTTGTCCACGGCCTTGCCGAGATCGTCCACGGCCTTGTCGACGTCGGCGTCGTCGGTCTTGTCGCCGATCTCGCGGAGGTTCTTCTCGATGGAGTCGAGCGAGGCGTCGGCCCGGGAGGGGTCGTTCGCGGCGTTCTCCACGGCCTGCTGGAGGTCGGTGACGCTGTCGGCGACGGCGTCGGCGGTCTGTACGCAGTCCAGCGCCTTGTCCACGGCGTCACAGCCGGTGGTCAGGCCGGCGGTGAGCGCGACGGCGGCCACCGTGGCGGCGACGACGGCGATCCGGCCCCGGTGCGGGCGTCGGCTGGCGGGCATGGCGGGTTCCCCTCCCCTGGTACGGCTGGCCGGACGCGCGGCGGTGAGGCCGCGCGCCCGTACCCACAGGGACGCCACCGGGCCCCGGCGGGTTGCCGACGGGACCGGCCGCTTGCCGGCAGGCCCCCGCGGACTCGTCAGGCCCGGGCCGTCTCCAGGGCCGCCCGCTGGATCGCGGCCAGCTCGGTGCAGCCGCCGACGGCGAGGTCGAGCAGGGCGTTCAGCTCGTCGCGGGCGAAGGGCTCGGCCTCGGCGGTGCCCTGGACCTCGACGAAGCGGCCGTCGCCGGTGCAGACGACGTTCATGTCCGTGTCGGCGCGCACGTCCTCCTCGTAGCAGAGGTCGAGCAGCGGGACGCCGCCGACGATGCCGACGGAGACTGCGCTGACGGTGCCGGTGAGCGGCTGCCGGCCGGCCTTGACCAGCTTCTTGCCCCGGGCCCAGGCGACGGCGTCGGCCAGGGCGACGTAGGCGCCGGTGATGGCCGCCGTGCGGGTGCCGCCGTCGGCCTGGAGGACGTCGCAGTCGAGGACGACGGTGTTCTCGCCGAGCGCCTTGTAGTCGATGACGGCGCGCAGGGAGCGGCCGATGAGCCGGGAGATCTCATGGGTGCGGCCGCCGATTTTGCCCTTGACGGACTCGCGGTCGCCGCGGGTGTTGGTGGCGCGGGGCAGCATGGCGTACTCCGCGGTGACCCAGCCCTCGCCGCTGCCCTTGCGCCAGCGCGGGACCCCCTCGGTGACGGAGGCGGTGCAGAAGACCTTGGTGTCGCCGAAGGAGATGAGGACGGAGCCCTCGGCGTGCTTGCTCCAACCGCGTTCGATGGTGACCGGGCGGAGCTGTTCGGGCGTACGGCCGTCGATGCGAGACATGCCGCCGAGCCTAGCCGTAGCGGACGAAGGGGCTCCTCCCGTGGTGGGAAGAGCCCCTTCGGGGTGAGCCGGGGCGGCTCACATCATGTCTTCGATCTCCGCGGCGATCGGGTCGGCGTCGGTGCCGATGACGACCTGGATGGCGGTGCCCATCTTGACCACGCCGTGGGCGCCGGCGGCCTTCAGCGCGGCCTCGTCGACCAGGCTCGCGTCGGCCACCTCGGTGCGCAGCCGGGTGATGCAGCCCTCGATCTCCTCGATGTTGTCGATGCCACCGAGCCCGGCGACGATCTTCTCAGCCTTGCTGGCCATATTCCTTCTCCCTGCTCCGAACCGCTTGGTCGCAGTAACCCACAGTTGGCCCATCTTCGCGAGCGGTCGTGCCGTCCGTGCCCAATGATGGCGATCACAACAGCGGAACCGTCCGCCGACTGGTCTACACCACCGTGGGGAAGGTCGCCAAACCCATGAGCGCCGAGAGCACGGCCGGCTCCGTCCGGGTCCGCTGGAACAGTCTGTTCCAGGGGCTGCAGAAGATGGGCCGCAGCCTCCAGCTGCCCATCGCCGTGCTGCCGGCGGCGGGCATCCTGAACC
The DNA here is from genome assembly GCF_964272715.1 of Streptomyces sp. SudanB182_2057. Classification (NCBI taxonomy): domain Bacteria; kingdom Bacillati; phylum Actinomycetota; class Actinomycetes; order Kitasatosporales; family Streptomycetaceae; genus Streptomyces; species Streptomyces sp. SudanB182_2057. The sequence continues at coordinate 5,184,999 of NZ_OZ186798.1, read as the reverse complement.
GGCTGGGCCAGCCGGACCTGTTCGGCGCGGACGGCCTGGGCTGGACGGACGTCTCCAAGGTGCTGAGCGGGGCGGGCGGCGCCCTGCTGGACGGGCAGCTCGGGCTGCCGCTGCTGTTCTGCGTGGGCGTCGCGATCGGCATGGCGAAGAAGGCGGACGGCTCGACCGCGCTCGCCGCGGTGACCGGCTTCCTCGTCTACTACGGCGTGCTCCGGCAGTTCCCCGAGGCGTGCCCGGCGGGCGCCGAGGCGGTGACGACCGGCTGCCAGGCGGCGAACGGCACTGTGACCGCGTTCACCTACCAGAACCCGGGTGTCTTCGGCGGCATCGTCATGGGCCTGCTGGCCGCCTTCTTCTGGGCCCGCTACCACCGCACCCGCCTGGTGGACTGGCTGGGCTTCTTCAACGGCCGCCGGCTGGTGCCGATCATCATGGCGTTCACGGCGATCGTGTTCGCGGTGGTGTGCCTGCTGGTCTGGCCGGCCGTCGGCGGCGCCCTGGAGGGCTTCAGCGGGTGGCTGCGGGACGCGGGCGCCTGGGGCTCGGGCGTCTTCGGGGTGGCCAACCGGGCGCTGCTGGTGGTGGGCCTGCACCAGTTCCTCAACGTGCCGATCTGGTTCCAGTTCGGCAGCTACACCAAGCCGGACGGCACGGTGGTGCACGGCGACATCAACATGTTCCTCCAGGGGGACCCGGGCGCCGGCCAGTTCACCTCGGGCTTCTTCCCGGTCATGATGTTCGCGCTGCCGGCCGCCGCGCTGGCCATCACGCACTGCGCGCGGCCGGAGCGGCGCAAGGAGACCGGCGGTCTGATGCTGTCGGTGGCGCTCACCTCGTTCGTGACCGGCATCACCGAACCGCTGGAGTACTCGTTCCTGTTCGCCGCGCCGGCCCTGTACGCCGTGCACGCCGTGCTCACCGGGGTGTCGATGGCGGTGACCTGGGCGCTCGGGGTGCACGACGGGTTCAGCTTCTCGGCGGGGTTGATCGACTATGTGATCAACTGGAACCTGGCGACGAGACCCTGGGCGATCATCCCGATCGGCCTGTGCCTGGCGGCCGTGTACTACGTCGTCTTCCGCGTCGCGATCACCCGGTTCGACCTGCGGACACCGGGGCGGGAGCCGGCTGAGGAGGCGGAGGACGTCACCAAGGTCTGAGGCCGTGTCAGCGCGGATCCCGGGCGCACAGCGCGTAGCGCTCCGGTCGCGGAATCACGGGTTCCTTACGCCGCCTTCATCGTGCTACAACAGGTCTACACCACAGGTGGTGTAGACCAGAGACGCTGCCGTCCCCTTCCATGGTTCCCGGGCGGCGCCCTGCCCGATGGAGGAAGTATGACCACCGCCACCGAGTCGGCGGCCCCGGCCAAGAAGCCGGCGAAGAAGAAGGGGGCGGGCCTGCTCCAGGGCCTGCAGAAGGTCGGCCGCAGCCTGCAGCTCCCGATCGCCGTCCTGCCGGCGGCGGGCATCATGGTCCGGCTCGGCCAGGACGACATCTTCGGCAAGGACGGCCTGGGCTGGGACAAGGTCGCGACCGTCTTCAACGCCGCGGGCGGTGCCATCACCGGCAGCCTGCCCATCCTGTTCTGCATCGGTGTGGCCATCGGCTTCGCCAAGAAGGCGGACGGTTCGACGGCGCTCGCCGCGCTGGTCGGTTTCCTCGTCTACGACAAGGTGCTGCAGGCCTTCCCGGTGACCGAGGAGCACATCGAGAAGGGGAAGATCGTCGCGGCGACGTACAACAACCCCGGGGTGCTCGGCGGCATCATCATGGGTCTGCTCGCCGCCGTCATATGGCAGCGGTTCCACCGCACCAAGCTGGTGGACTGGCTCGGCTTCTTCAACGGCCGCCGGCTGGTGCCGATCATCATGGCGTTCGTCGGCACCCTGGTGGGCGTGCTCTTCAGCCTCGTCTGGGAGCCCATCGGTGACGGCATCACCAACTTCGGCGAGAAGCTGACCGGCCTCGGCGCCGGTGGCGCGGCCCTGTTCGGCCTGGTCAACCGTGGTCTGATCCCGGTCGGCATGCACCAGTTCGTGAACACGGTGGCGTGGTTCCAGCTCGGCGACTTCAAGAACGCCGCCGGTGAGGTAGTGCACGGCGACATCACCCGGTTCCTCGCGGGCGACTCGTCCGCCGGCCTCTTCCAGACCGGTTTCTTCCCGATCATGATGTTCGGTCTGCCGGCCGCCGCGATCGCCATCGCGCACTGCGCCCGCCCCGAGCGCCGCAAGGCCGTGATGGGCATGATGGTCTCCCTCGCGCTGACCTCCTTCGTCACCGGCGTGACCGAGCCCATCGAGTTCACCTTCATGTTCATCGCCCCGGTCCTCTACGTCATCCACGCGGTGCTGACGGCCGTGTCCATGGCGGTCACCTGGGGGCTGGGCGTCCACGCGGGCTTCAACTTCTCGGCCGGCGCGATCGACTACCTGCTGAACTGGAACCTGGCGACCAAGCCGTGGCTGATCATCCCGGTCGGCCTGGTGTTCGCGGCGATCTACTACGTGGTCTTCCGGTTCGCGATCGTCAAGTTCGACCTGAAGACCCCGGGCCGCGAGCCCGAGGAGGAGGTCGAGGACCTCACCAAGGCGTGAGCGAGACGTGAGGAAGGCCCCGGAGCCCATGGCTCCGGGGCCTTTTCGCGTCCCTGGTGTCAGATCTCGTACGTCCGCCGCGGCGCGGCCAGCTCCACCGGTCCGGGGAACACCTCGCGCGCGTGCCGCAGGTTGACCTCCGGGTCCGTCCACGGCGGGATGTGGGTGAGGAGCAGCCTGCGGGCGCCCGCACGGGCCGCCGTCTCGCCCGCCTCGCGGCCGTTGAGGTGCAGGTCGGGGATGCTCTCCTTGCCGTGCGTGAACGCGGCCTCGCACAGGAACAGATCGGCGTCCCGGGCCAGTTCGTCCAGCGCCTCGGTGACACCCGTGTCGCCGGAGTACGTCAGCGACTTCCCGCCGTGCTCGACGCGGATGCCGTACGCCTCCACGGGGTGGCGGACCCGTTCGGTGTGCACGGTGAACGGGCCGATCTCGAAGGTGGAGGGCTTCACCGTGTGGAAGTCGAAGACCTCGCTCATGGAGGAGGCGGAGGGGGTGTCCGCGTAGGCCGTGGTCAGGCGGTGTTCGGTGCCCTCGGGGCCGTAGACCGGCAGGGGGGCGCACCGGCCGCCCTCGTGGCGGTAGTAGCGGGCCACGAAGTACGCGCACATGTCGATGCAGTGATCGGCGTGCAGGTGGCTGAGGAAGATCGCGTCGAGGTCGTAGAGACCGCAGTGGCGCTGCAGCTCGCCCAGGGCGCCGTTGCCCATGTCGAGAAGCAGCCGGAAGCCGTCGGCCTCGACGAGGTAGCTCGAACAGGCCGATTCCGCGGACGGGAACGACCCCGAGCAGCCGACGACGGTGAGCTTCATGAAGCAGAAACCTCCGTTGGCGGAAGAAGCGCGGGCAGGGTGGTGGGGCCACTCGGGATGAGGGCTGTCGGGGGTCGTGCGGTTCGTCGAGCGTAAGGCGCGACGGCGCGGGTCGCTCCTCCGCCCGGGGCCGTTGTGGGCGAACTCACCTGCGCTGTCACCGGTTCGGCTGGACCGGGGGCGCACCGGGTTCCCCGGAGGGCGCGCGAGTACCGCCGCGCGCCGGTAACGTCGTCGTATGGACACGTCCTGGTGGCTGGCGCTCGCGGCGGTGGTGCTGCTCGCGCTGGTGGCCACGCTCGTCGACGGCTGGGGCCGGGGCCGCCGCCCCGCCGGGCGGCGGCTGAGGCCGCCGGGCCGGGCGGGCGCGCGGTCCGGGCCCGCGCCGCGGCCCTCGCCCGGGGACATCTGGTGGGCGCACGTCCCGTTCGAGGACCGGCCGGGGCACAAGGACCGGCCCTGCCTGGTGCTGGCCGTGCGCGGCGACCGGGCCACGGTCGCGAAGATCACCAGCAGGTACCACGACGAGCGCAGCGGGGTGATCCCGCTGCCGCCCGGCGCGGTCGGCGACGCCCAGGGCCGCCCGAGCTTCCTGGAGACCGACGAGCTGCGCGAGGTCCCGGTGGACGGCTTCCGCCGCCGGGTGGGCGTGGTCGACCCGGTCCTGTGGGACCAGGTACGGCACCTGGCGGGTTAGCCGACCCGGACGGTGACCGACCACTCCTCGACGCCCTCGCAGGAGGCCCGGTCGGGTGCGCCGGGCTCGGGGCACAGGGGGCGGGAGGAGCTGAGCTTCACCGTACCGGCGGCCACCGCGCGGTACGCGGCGATGGCGTCGCCCGGCTGGAGGACGAGGCCCGCGTTGATCGCCCGCAGTCCGGTGCCGCTGACGGTGACCGGCTGCCAGGGGCGGGCCCTGGTGCCGTCCAAGGTGAGCCGGAGCTCGCCGCCCTCGGCCACGCAGACGTCGCGGTCCCGGTCGGCGGCCGTCAGGTTCGCCTGACCGGTGCAGTCGCCGGCGTCCCGGCCGGCCGACGGCGCGCCGGTGCCGGACGGCGCCGGCGCCCGGCCGCCGCCGCTCCCGGTGTCCTGCTGGGAGCCGCAGCCGGCCAGGAGGAGCGCTGCCGCCGCGAGGACGAGGGGCGTGGTACGGCGCATGGGATCCGCCTTTCCGCAGGAGTACTGGTGCGGATGTGACGTACCACCGGCGCCTGCGGATCCCCCTACGCCCAGAGCTGTCCCTGGAGGGTGGCGATGGCCTCCTCCGTGGTGGCCGCCGTGTAGACGCCCGTGGACAGGTACTTCCAGCCGCCGTCGGCGACGACGAAGACGATGTCGGCGCTCTCCCCCGCCTTGACGGCCTTGTTGCCGACGCCGATCGCCGCGTGCAGGGCGGCGCCGGTGGAGACGCCCGCGAAGATGCCCTCCTGCTGGAGGAGTTCCCGGGTGCGGGTGACCGCGTCGGCCGAGCCGACCGAGAAGCGGGTGGTGAGGACGGAGGCGTCGTACAGCTCGGGGACGAAGCCCTCGTCGAGGTTGCGCAGGCCGTAGACCAGGTCGTCGTAGCGCGGTTCGGCGGCGACGATCCTCACGTCCGGCTTGTGCTCGCGCAGGTAGCGGCCGACGCCCATCAGGGTGCCGGTGGTGCCGAGGCCCGCCACGAAGTGGGTGACCGAGGGCAGGTCGGCGAGGATCTCCGGGCCGGTGGTCGCGTAGTGGGCGCCCGCGTTGTCCGGGTTGCCGTACTGGTAGAGCATCACCCAGTCGGGGTGCTCGGCGGCCAGCTCCTTTGCCACGCGCACCGCGGTGTTGGAGCCGCCGGCGGCCGGCGAGGAGATGATCTCGGCGCCCCACATGCCGAGCAGGTCCCGGCGTTCCTGCGAGGTGTTCTCCGGCATCACGCACACCATCCGGTAGCCCTTGAGCTTGGCGGCCATGGCGAGGGAGATGCCGGTGTTGCCGGAGGTGGGTTCGAGGATCGTGCAGCCGGGGGTGAGCCGGCCGTCCTTCTCCGCCTGCTCGATCATGTGCAGCGCGGGGCGGTCCTTGACCGAGCCGGTGGGGTTGCGGTCCTCCAGCTTGGCCCAGATCCGCACGTCGGGGGACGGCGACAGCCGCGGCAGGCGCACCAGGGGGGTGTTGCCCACCGCGGCCAGCGGGGAGTCGTAGCGCATCGCTGCTCGGGGGCCGGTCAGCGCATGCCGCCGGCCACGGCCGGCAGGATCGTGACGTTGTCGCCGTCGGACAGCTCGGTCTTGATGCCGTCCAGGAAGCGGACGTCCTCGTCGTTCAGGTACACGTTGACGAAGCGGCGCAGCTGGTCGCCGTCCACGATGCGGGCCTGGATGCCGGCGTGCCGGGTCTCGAGGTCGGCGAACAGCTCGGCGAGGGTCGTGCCGCTGCCCTCCACCGCCTTCTTGCCGTCGGTGTACTGGCGGAGGATGGTCGGGATGCGGACCTCGATGGCCATGGCTCAGGGCTCCTGTCGGAAGGTGTCGTCGGTTCGGTCAGGCGCGCGGCGGCGGCCCGCCGCGGCCCAGGGCCGTACGGCGGCAGCGGTGTGGGTCAACAGAGGGCGCTGTTCAGCCTGCACAGGTCGACGTGCAGCCGCGCCACGAGCAGGGTGCCCGGCGCCTCGTCGCCCACGTCGAGAAGAACCATGGGCTCATCGTATCGATTCCCGGCCCGCGGCCCGGAGTGTGATTCCGCATGCCGGACGGATACCGTCCGGTGGGCGAGATCAGTAGTCCGCCACGACCCTGACCTCCTCCTCGGTGACCTGGCCGTCCACGATCCGGAAGGAACGGAACTGGAAGTCGCCGAGGCCGTCGGTGTCGGCGGTGGAGACCAGGACGTAGTGGGCGCCGGGTTCGTTGGCGTAGGAGATGTCGGTGCGCGAGGGGTATGCCTCGGTGGCGGTGTGGGAGTGGTAGACGACCACCGGCTCCTCGTCGCGGTCGTCCATCTCGCGGTAGAGCTTGAGGAGATCGCCGGAGTCGAACTCGTAGAAGGTGGGCGACATCGCCGCGTTCAGCATGGGGATGAAGCGCTCGGGGCGGTCCGAGCCCGCCGGGCCCGCCACCACGCCGCACGCCTCGTCGGGGTGGTCCTTGCGCGCGTGGGCGACGATCTGGTCGTACAGGGCCTGGGTGATGGTCAGCATGGGGGTCAGGATAAGCAGAGGGCCGCTCCGTACCGATGGGTGGTACGGAACGGCCCACATGCCGGACGCCCTGAGCGGCGGCCGACGGGGGCGCCACGAGAGCTCCCGGCGGCCGGACGTCCCTTTCCGGAAGGTCCGGGGCCCTCTCAGCGCTTGCGGAAGGCGGCTGCCTCCGGGTTGCGGCGCCGGAGCACCAGGTAGGCGACGGCGAGGACCAGGCCCCACACCGGCGCGCAGTACAGCGAGACCCGGGCGTCCTTGTCGATGCCCATGAGCACGATCACCATGCCGATGAAGGCGAGCGCGATCAGGCTGGTCCACGGCGCGCCCGGGGCCCGGAACTCCGAGCGGGGCAGCTCGCCGCGGTCGGCCTTGGCCCGGTAGCGGATCTGGCAGATCAGGATGACGATCCAGGCCCACATGCCGGAGATGGTCGCGAAGGACACCACGTAGTCGAACGCCTTGCCCGGCCACTGGTAGTTGATCCAGACGCCGACCAGCATCAGCGCGGCGGAGAACGTGGTGCCGATCAGCGGGGTACCGCTCGACGTCAGCTTGGTGAACGCCTTCGGACCCTGGCTGTTGAGCGCCAGGTCGCGCAGCATCCGGCCGGTGGAGTACATGCCGGAGTTGCAGGACGACAGCGCGGCGGTGAGCACGACGAAGTTGACGATGCCGGCGCCGGCCGGGAGGCCCATCCGCTCGAAGGCGACCACGAAGGGGCTGTTGCCCGCGCTGAAGCTGGTCCACGGCACGACCGACAGGATCATGATGAGCGCGCCGACGTAGAAGACGGCGATGCGCCACGGCACGGTGTTGATCGCCTTGGGCAGCACGGTCTTGGGGTCCTTGGACTCGCCCGCGGTCACACCGACCAGCTCGACGGCGAGGAAGGCGAACATCACCATCTGCAGGGTCATCAGCGTGTCGTCGATGCCGTGCGGGAAGAAGCCGCCCTGGTTCCACAGGTGGGAGACGGAGGCGGTGTCGCCGGCGTCGGAGAAGCCGATGGTGAGGATGCCGGCGCAGATCAGGATCATGCCGATGATGGCGGTGACCTTGACCATGGAGAACCAGAACTCCAGTTCTCCGAAAAGTTTCACGGAGATCAGGTTGGCGCCGTAGAGGATGACGGTGAACACCAGGGCCGACAGCCACTGCGGGATGTCGAACCAGTACGTCATGTACTTCGCCGCGGCGGTGACCTCGGTGATGCCCGTGACCACCCAGAACAGCCAGTACGTCCAGCCGGTCACGAAACCGGCGAACGGGCCGATGAACTCCCGCGCGTAATCGGAGAACGAACCCGACACCGGGCGGTACATCAGCAGTTCGCCGAGTGCCCGCATGATCAGGAAGATGACGAGGCCCGCGACGGCGTACGCCAGGATCAGGCTCGGGCCGGCCTTGGAAATGCCCTTGCCCGCGCCGAGGAACAGGCCGGTGCCGATGGCCCCGCCGATGGCGATCATCTGGATCTGCCGGGCCCCCAGCCCGCGCTGATACCCCTCGCCGCCCTCGCTGCCCTCGGCCCCCGCGGCCTCATTGCCGTCGCGATGCTGATCGACCTGCGCTGAGGTCATGTGTGGTGCGCCTTTCTCCATGCCGAACCGGGCCTTGCGTCGGCCTCGGATCGGATCTCGATCCCCCCGGATTGATGGAGCTGTTGCCTGGCCGACGGTCGTCGGCTCGGTGGCGCACCCGGCCGAACATGGGTGGTGTTGGCCGGGCGGTCGTGAAGATTTATCACGGGCGCAATACTGATCACAGAGGGGCAGTGTGAGGCACTGCACAGCCAAAAGCGGACAAAGATGGTCCGAAAGTAGCAAAAGAAGCTTGGATGGTAATGGGATCGTTATCCGGGTTTGAGCGTTCCCTGAGCGGACACCGATCGGAACCGGCCAATCCGCCTCACGGCATCAGCGTCGACACCAAGGTCTCCTGGAGCCCGCCCAGCCAGAGGTACGCCAGCACCATCGGCTTGCGCGGATCCTCGTCCGGCAGCCGGTAGAGCAGATCCGTGTCGTCCTCGTCGGTGATCTCCAGCCGGGCGCCGATCGCCAGCCGGAGGTCGTTGAGGGCGCCGAGCCACTGCCGGGACTCCTCCGGCGTCAGCTTCAGCACCGCGCCGCCCTCCCCCGCCGGGGCGAGCGCGTCCAGCGAGCGGACCACGGCGAGCGCGCTCTCCCGCTTGCCCGCGCGCAGGTCGTTCTCGGTGTAGCGGCGGAACTCGGCGGAGTGCGCCCGCCGCTCCTCGGCCTCGGCCGGCGAGGCGGGCGCGTGCTCCGGGTCGCTGTAGGCGTCCGGGAAGAGCCTCCTGAGGACCGGGTCGGCCGGCGGCTCGCTCGGGCCCTCGGCGAACAGCTCGGCCAGCGGGTCGGCCGGGGCGTCGGCGCCGGGGCCGGGACCGATCAGCTCAAGGAGCTGGACGGCCAGCGAGCGGATGATGGAGATCTCGACGTCGTCGAGCGCGACGGCCGCGCCGCCGCCGGGGAGCGGTTCGAAGTGTCCGGGCATCTGCGGCGTTTACTTCCGGTCCTGCTGGAGGGTGGCCCACAGTCCGTAGCCGTGCATCGCCTGCACGTCGCGCTCCATCTCCTCGCGGCTCCCGCTGGAGACGACCGCCCGGCCCTTGTGGTGGACGTCGAGCATGAGCTTGGTGGCCTTGTCCTTGGAGTAGCCGAAGTACGTCTGGAAGACGTAGGTGACATAGCTCATGAGATTGACCGGGTCGTTGTGCACGATGGTGACCCAGGGGACGTCGGGTTCGGGTACGGCGGAGATCTCCTCCGCCGACTCGGTGCGTTCGATCTCTACGGGCGCGGGTGACGTCACACTGCCCATGCTGCCACGGCGTCCTTAAATCGTCACACCGACGAAAAGGGAGTACGATTCCCCGACATGAACACAGCGGACCTTGGGCTGCCGGTGGACGTTCCCTCGACGGCGCTCTTCACGGACCAGTACGAGCTGACGATGCTGCGCGCCGCGCTGAAGGCCGGTACGGCCGAACGGCGGAGCGTGTTCGAGGTCTTCACCCGGCGGCTGCCGAACGGGCGCCGCTACGGCGTGGTGGCCGGGACCGGGCGGGTCCTGGACGCGGTGGAGAACTTCCGCTTCGACCCGGGCGTCCTCGGCTTCCTGCGCGAGCGGCAGATCGTCGACGAGGAGACCCTGAAGTGGCTCGCCGACTACCGCTTCCGCGGCGACATATGGGGATACCCCGAGGGCGAGGTGTACTTCCCCGGCTCGCCGATCCTGCGCGTCGAGGGCAGCTTCGCCGAGTGCGTCCTGCTGGAGACGGTGATCCTGTCCATCCTCAACCACGACTCCGCGATCGCCGCCGCGGCCTCCCGGATGGCCTCCGCCGCCGGTGACCGGCCGCTGATCGAGATGGGCGCCCGGCGCACCCACGAGCTGGCCGCGGTGGCCGCCGCCCGCGCCGCCTACGTGGGCGGCTTCGCCACCACCTCCGACCTCGCGGCCGGCTTCCGCTACGGCATCCCCACCGTGGGCACCTCGGCCCACGCCTTCACCCTGCTGCACGACCGCGAGCGGGACGCCTTCCAGGCCCAGGTGGAGACCCTCGGCCGGGGCACCACCCTGCTGGTCGACACCTACGACGTCGCCGAGGCCGTCCGTACGGCGGTGGAGGTGGCCGGCCCCGAGCTGGGCGCGGTGCGCATCGACTCCGGCGACCTGCTGCTGGTGGCCCACCGGGTGCGGCAGCAGCTGGACGAGCTCGGCGCCACCGACACGAAGATCGTCGTGACCTCCGACCTGGACGAGTACGCCATCGCCTCGCTGGCCGCCGCGCCCGTGGACGCCTACGGCGTGGGCACCCAGCTGGTGACCGGCTCCGGGCACCCCACCAGCTCCATGGTCTACAAGCTGGTCGCCCGCGCCGACTCCGCCGACCCCAAGGCGCCGCTGGTGCCGGTCGCGAAGAAGTCCAGCGGCGGCAAGATGTCGGTCGGGGGCCGCAAGTGGGCGGCGCGCCGGCCGGACGCGGACGGGATCGCCGAGGCCGAGGTCGTCGGCACCGGGCCGGTGCCGGCCGAGCTGGCCGACCGGCAGCTGCTGGTGCCGCTGGTGCGCGGCGGGACGGTGGTGGCCCGGGAGCCGCTGGACGTGCCCCGGGAGCGGCACATCGCGGCGCGCGCGCAGCTGCCGCTGTCCGCTACCCAGCTCTCGCGCGGGGAACCCGTCATCCCGACGGAGTACGTGCACGGGCGCTCGGGTAGCTAAAGCCCGACCGCCGTCCGCCCCTTCCCACCCCTCCCGCACGGGCCCGGAAGTCTCTAGGCTCAGTTACTTCACTCTCAGTCGAAGGACACCCACCATGCGCCGCGCCTTGATCGTCGTAGACGTGCAGAACGACTTCTGCGAGGGAGGCAGCCTCGCGGTGGCCGGGGGGGCGGACGTGGCCGCCGCCATCACGGAGCTGATCGGCGAGGCGGCGGGCATCGGGTACCGGCACGTGGTGGCCACCCGGGACCACCACATCGCGCCCGGCGCTCACTTCGCCGACGACCCCGACTACGTCCGCTCCTGGCCCGCGCACTGTGTCGCGGGCACGGAGGGCGTGGGCTTCCACCCGAACTTCGCCCCGGCGGTCGCCTCCGGCGCGGTGGACGCCGTGTTCGACAAGGGGGCGTACTCGGCGGCGTACAGCGGCTTCGAGGGCACCGACGAGCACGGTGTGCCGCTGGCCGACTGGCTGCGCTCCCGGGAGATCACGGAGGTGGACGTGGTGGGCATCGCCACGGACCACTGCGTACGGGCCACCGCGCTGGACGCGGCCGGCGAGGGCTTCCGCACCCAGGTCCTGCTGGACCTCACGGCCGGGGTCTCCCCGGAGACGACCGAGCGCGCCCTGGAGGAGCTGCGGACGGCGGGCGTCGAACTGACCGGCAAGCCGGTCGTCGGCGGCTGAGCGGGCAGGGGCCCGTCACCGCGCCGCCGTCGGCCCCCGCAGCAGCGCCCGGATGGGGTGCCACAGCTCCGTCGCCATGACGCCGCCGGCCGCCGTGGGGGCCGTGGGCGCCGTGCGCCAGACCAGGCCGTCGGGGTGGTGCAGGACCGCCGTGATCTCGTCCGGGGTCGGAGGCTCGGCGTTGCCCCGCAGGTACACCGCCCGCAGGCCCAGGTTGCGCAGCCTGGTCAGGGCGCGGGCGCGGTTGGCGGCGTGCACCAGGATCCGCACCGCGGCGGAGCCGTACGGCAGGTTGAGCGCCACCACCACCGTGCCGTTCGGCAGCTTGCTGAAGCCTCCAGCGGCCATGCGGTCACATCCCCGTTCCGGTCGGTGTCAATAAGCGGTCCACAGGACGCACCTAAACACGATCGGCGGCAACCCGCCAGGGGTTGCCGCCGATACGTCTGTGACCTGCGGTGATGCGGGCTACTTCACTGCGGGGCCGACCTTGAGGGAGATCGTCGAGCCGTCCTTGGCCTCCTTGACGATCGTGATCTTGGTGTTGGTGTCAGTGACCTTCACGCCACCGGTCGGGTTCGAGGGGTCGTAGTAGGTGCTGGTGTGGTCGTTGAAGACCGGCACACCCTTCGAGCCCTTGATCTTCAGCGCGACATCGGCCTTGTGCAGGGTGATGCCGTCCGTGGCGTACAGGCTGAACGGCGAGTCGTAGGCCTGGACGCGGTTGCGCAGCAGCGTGCCGTCGGCCCACTTCAGCGCCGTCGGGTGCGAGTCGACGGGGAGGATCAGACCGGTGCCCGGGTGACCGTTGGTGCTGTTGGTGTTGTTGTCCGCCTGGGAGGTGTCCCACTTCCAGATCAGCAGGCCGTTCTGGTACGGGTAGTGCTCCACCCAGTCCGGACGCGACGCGAAGCCGAAGTTGTACGGGCCCGTCTTCAGCGTCTTGTCGTACGACACGTACTGCCGGTTCTCGGCGATGTAGTACTGCTTGTAGTCCTTGGTGAAGGACGCGCCGATGCGGGAGAAGCCGTTCGCGGTCCAGCCGGCGTCCGCCTTCTCGGCGTCGTCCGCGAACAGCGGGGTGCCGTCGGCGGTCACGGTGATCTCGTCGGCGGTGAAGCCGTTCTCCGCGACACCGCTGTCGGTGGCGTAGCGGAAGCGCAGGTCGATCTTCTTGCCCGCGTAGGCGTCGAGCGGGAACGACAGCTTCTTGTGCGTCTCGGAGAAGCCGCTCAGCGCGGGCTTGCCGCCGGCGTCCTTGGGCAGGGCCTGGCCGTCCGCGGTGCCGTCCAGCGCGGTCCAGTTGGCACCGCCGTCGGTGGACACCTCGGTGTAGACGTAGTCGTAGCCCTCCTCGGTGGCCCACCAGCCGTCCAGGGTGAGGCTCGCCGAGGTCTTGCCGGTCAGGTCCACGGACCGGGTCAGCGTGTTCTTCAGGTCGTTGCCGCTGCCGCTCCACCACTGGGCCGAGCCCTGGGCGGGCTGGACGATCGTGGTGGTGACCGCCTTGTCGGGCAGGTTGACCACGAGGGCCTGCTTGTCGAAGGTGTTGAACTCGGCCGGGCCCAGCTTGTGGGTGGACTGCTTGCCGGCCGTGGCGGTGTCGTAGTTCAGCCAGCCGAGCTGGAGCTTGTCCCAGGAGTTCATGTCACCGGGCAGGTCGCCGATGGACTCCTTGCCCCGGCCGAGCCAGGAGCCGGAGGACATCAGGGTCCAGAAACCGGTGGAGTTGTCGCCGCCGTCGGTGTCGTACTCGTCCGGCAGGCCGAGGTCGTGGCCGTACTCGTGGGCGAAGACGCCGAGGCCGCCGTTCTCCGGCTGGATGGTGTAGTCGCCGACCCAGATGCCGGTGTCGCCGACCTGGGTGCCGCCGAGCTTGTTGTTCTGCGGGCCGGTGGCACCGGCGTCGGTGCCGAAGGCGTACCAGCGGTGGGCCCAGATCGCGTCCGTGCCCTGGGCGCCGCCGCCCGCGGACTCGTCCTCGCCGGCGTGCACGATCTGGAAGTGGTCGACGTAGCCGTCCGGCTCGTTGAAGTTGCCGTCACCGTCGAAGTCGTACCGGTCCCACTGGTCGTACTGGGCGAGGTCCTTCTTGATGTCGGCGTCGGTGCGGCCGGCCGCCTTCTGCTGGGCGACCCAGGCGCCCAGGCCGTCGCTGACGATGCTCCACACGCTCGGGCAGTTGGTGGAGCCGCACGCGTTGTTGCCGTAACGGGCCTCGTTGTAGGGGACCTTGACCCAGTCGGTGACCTCACCGGAGACCGAGTAGCGGCCCGAGGACTGCTTCTCGTAGTACTTCTTCAGCGACTCGGTGTTCTTGCCGGTGCCGAAGTAGAGGTCCTCGTAGTGCTTGCGGTCGTAGTCCTGCTGCCAGGCCGTGGAGTTGTCCTTGGTGCGGTCCGGCGCGGCGATCCGGTTGTGCAGCGGGCCGGGGGTGCCGCCGAACTTGGGGTCGGTCTTGTCCCCGAACTCCACCAGGATGGTGAAGATCTTGTCGGTCTTCTCGCGGCTCAGCTCGACGTACTTGCTCTCGCCCTTGCGGCTCTTGAGCTTGACGACCTTCGAGCCGTTGCGCTCCTGCGCGGTGGCCTCGCCGGATATGAGCTGGTTCAGGGCCTCTTCGCGCTGGGCGTCCTGGGTCTTGCTCAGGGGGCCGTCCAGGTCGTGCTCGTGCTGCTTCTCCGGTGCCGGGTCGTGCCGGTTCGCGGTGGCGGGCCGGGGCTGGGTGCTCGCCTCGGCGACGGCGAACGTCGCGAACGAGGCGGACGCCGCCGCGAGGGTCACGCCGATGGCGGCCGCTCTGAACGTCCAGGATCTGCTGGTCACTTGAGTTCCTCCCCCGCGCCGCGCACACGGACAGGGGGTTCCGGGCATGGAGGAATCCGTGCGCGCAAGATCAACGCGTGTAGTCAAGTGACGACATTTGACTAGAGGTTTGACAGAAAAGACAGACCTTGACTTGAGCAGGACAAGTGCACTATGCGGAGGTGAAGTCCGCTTTGCGGACAGGCGCCGACGCGCCGTCAGCCCTGCCGAGTTGCCCGTCCGACGGGACGGTGACTCCGTGCGCCCCCCGTGCACCGGCTCCGTGGGTCAGGGCGCGATCACCCTGCCGCGTCCGGCCGCCGCGCTCCCCTACGGCTCCCGCGCCGTGTCCTTCCCGGCGCTCGTCATGCCGACGCCCGCCGGGCCGGCCACGGACGGGGGACGCGTGTCCACCGCTCCGTGACCCGCCCCGGCGGTACGCCGCTCACCGAGTGCTGACCACCACCGTCTTGGCCGCCTTGTCGTGCAGGCCCTGCTTGTACGGCTTGTCGAAGAAGCTCCAGCCGCCCGCGACAGCCGTCCAGACACAGGCGCAGCAGAAGGCGAACGGCACCCACAGCACCAGGGCGCGGGTCAGCGAGGTCGACACGGACGGGGTGGCGCCGTCGGCCAGGTCGGCCACCCGCAGGCCGAGCCACTTCTTGCCGAGGGTCTGCCCCGACCGGCTGGTCATGAAGGTGTCGTAGGCGACGTAGAGCACGGCCGCGATCAGGGACTGGGCGACGGACCGGCCGGCGTCGATCCGGTCGCCGTCGATGGTGTACGTGTACTCGCTCACGCCGAACACCAAGGTGAGCAGCCAGACGACGATGCCGACCAGGATCATGTCGATGATCCGCGCGAGCGTCCGCTTGCCGCTGTCGGCGAGCGGGGGCATGCCGGCCAGGGGATCGGCGGGATAGCCGCCGGCCCCGGACCCGTAGGGGCCGCCGCCGTAGGGGCCGCCGCCTTGGGGCCCGCCGCCGTACGGGCCGCCGGGGGGCGGCGGCTGGTCGCCGCCGTACGGGGGCGGGGTGTCGTACGGCGAGCCCGGCCCCTGGTCCGACGGGGGCCGCTTCCTGAAGGGATCGTCCTCGGGGGGCTGCTCTCCGGAGCCGGGGGGCGGTGCGCTGCTCATGGCCCGAGTGGAACCCGCGGGCCGCCGCCGCGCATCCGGCAGACGGCCGGACGGAGTACCCGGCCCCTCCCCCGGCTTCCCCCGGCCCCGCCCCGGTTCAGCCCCGGTTCAGCCCCGGTTCAGCCCGCGACGAACGTGCGCGCCGCCTTGTCGTGCCAGCACTGGCGCCAGGGCCGGTCGAACAGGCACCACAGCACGCCCACGACACCGACGACCAGCAGGCCCGGCACGCTGAACACCAGCCAGCGGCGCAGCGCCGGGCCGAACCCCGGCGGCTCGTGCGCCTCGATGTCCCGCACCTCCAGACCGCACAGCTTCTTGCCGAGGGTGCGGCCCCAGCGGACGGTGGGCAGCACCTCGTACAGGACACCGGCGAGCAGCAGGACGGCGAGGACGATGCCGAGGCCGGTGCCGGTCGTGCCGTCGATCAGCCACACGGTGACCTGGTGGCCGGACAGCCGGGCCGCGTCGATCTTCTGCTGGACGTGGTCCACGGCCCGGATGCCGAGCGGCACCGCCGCGGCGGCCGTCACCGCACCCACCACGGCCAGGTCGA
Source organism: Streptomyces sp. SudanB182_2057 (assembly GCF_964272715.1). NCBI lineage: Bacteria > Bacillati > Actinomycetota > Actinomycetes > Kitasatosporales > Streptomycetaceae > Streptomyces > Streptomyces sp. SudanB182_2057. The sequence goes on along the minus strand of NZ_OZ186798.1, from coordinate 5,168,989 downwards.
TCAGCCGCGCCGCGAGCCGCTTGCCGAGCCCGGCGGGACGGGCGGCGGCCTGTCTGCGCGCGGCGGCCTGGAAGAGGTCCTCCACCGGTGGCTTCCACGGCGCGACGGACGGCTCGTCCCCGCCGCCGGCGAGCTGATGCACCTGCTGCGCCCAGGACGCCTGCCCGCCGCCGGGCCCGCTGGTCACGGGGGTGGTGACGGGAGCGGGGCCGGACTGCTGCGGCACGGCGGACGCCACGGCGGGGGCGGGGTGCGGTGCCTGCGGCTGTGGTGCCTGAGGGGTGACGGGCGCCTGCGCGGCGGCAGCGGCCTGCGCGGCGGCCTTGCCGGCGCCGAAGCCGGAGGCGGCGGGCGCGCCGACGGGGCCCTGGGCGCCCTCGGCGGCGGGGGCGGGCGGGTCGGAGGGCACCGGGCGGATGGTCATCGTGCCGTCGTCGGTACGGGCCGCCGCCGGGCCGGGCACCGGGCGCCGGAACACGAACGTGCCGGGGTCCGGGGCGTCGCCGGCCTCGGCCGGGGGGACCGTCGCGGTGCCGTCGGCGCGGTCGGCACCCTGGCCACCGGAACCGGCCGGGGAGTCCATCGGCACCCGCGGATCGGCGCCCCAGGCCCCACCACGCCCGCCGTCCCCACCGAACCCACCGGACCGGTCCCGCTGCCCGGGGAGACCGGGGGCGGCGGGCTGAGCGGATACGCCGGACTGGGCAGGGGCACCGGGATGGGCAGCGGCGCCGGACCGGCCGGGTACGCCGGGGTGCGCGGGCGTGCCGGGCAGGGCGGGTCCGCCGGACTGGCCGGGTACGCCGGACTGGGCAGGGGTGCCGGGCAGACCGGGTGTGCCGGGCTGGGCGGTTACTCCGGGCTGGGCGGGGGCGCCGGGCTGACCGGGGGTGTCGAGTCGACCTGGCTGAGCGGCCGGGGCCGACTGGCCCCACGGCGCGGCTTGGCCCGCCTGCGCGACCGCACCGCCCTGCGCGGCGGCCGCACCGCCCTGCACGACCGGGCCGCCCTGCGCGGTCGGACCGCCCGGCAGCGCCTGACCACCCCGCGCGGCCGGATCACCCTCTCCCGTCCGACCGCCCTGCCCCGCCTGGGCCCACTGCCCCGCCTGGCCGTTCTGACCTGCCTGGTCTACGGCCTCCCACTGGCCGGCCTGGCCGTCCTGACCGGCCTGGCCCGTCCGGGTCCACTGGTCGGCCGGGTTCGCCTGGTCGCTCTCGTCCGCCCGGGCCCACTGATCCGCGTGGGCGGCCTGGGCGGCCTGGGCGGCCTGGGTCCACTGTCCCGGCTGGGCGCCGGTGGGGTCCTGCCGGCCGGTGCCGGTGGCCGGCCCCGGCTCCGCGGGCCGCACCCCGGCGGCGGGCGGGTCCTCGTCGAAGAAGTGGGGTCCGGTCTCCTCCACGGCCGGGGCGGCCGGCCGGAGGCCGGGGGGCGGGATGAGCGGCTCGCCGTCCTTGGGCGCCGGACGGCTGGTGCCGGGCACCCAGGAGGCGCCGTTCCAGTACCGGACGTAGCCGGGGATGGACGGGTCCGGGTAGTAGCCCTCGCGGGGCCTGTCGTCGCCGGGTGCCGGGGTTGGGGCGCTCATGTCCGTCGTCCCGTATCTGCTCGGGGGTGTGATGGGGGCCTCCACATCTATCAGACCGGGGCAGCCCGCAGCGCCAGTCCGGCGGGACCCACCCCTTTCCGGGCAACGCCGTGCCCGCTTTCCGGGGCCCGCGGAAAAAACTTCCCCGGACCCGCGTAATGGTCCGGCCCCGGCCCGCTCTCCCCTGGTACGGGCCCGGTCCGAGCGGCCCCGACCAGAAGGGAAACACGTCATGCGGCACACCGTGGTGGAGCGGGAGCTGGAGCTGAGGCTCGTCCTGTCGCCGGAGGAGAGCGTCCCGGTCCCGGCCCGGCTCACCTACCGCTCCGAGGACCCCTACGCCGTCCACATCGCCTTCCACATCAACTCCGGGCACCCGGTGCACTGGACGTTCGCCCGCGAGCTGCTGGTGGAGGGGGTGTTCCGGCCGTGCGGGCAGGGGGACGTACGGGTGTGGCCGGGGAGGTCGGACGGGCGCGGTGTCGTCCTGATGGCGCTGAGCGCGCCGGACGGCGACGCGCTGCTCCAGGCGCCCGTCGGGCAGGTCTCGGCCTGGCTGGAGCGGACGCTGCGGTCGGTGCCGCCGGGCACGGAGGGCGATCAGCCGGGCCTCGACGACGCGCTCGACCAGCTCCTCGCCCGGTGAGCCGGGTACCAGGGCCCGGGCGGCCGGGACGGCCCGGGAGGTCAGAACAGCTTGCCGGGGTTGAGGATGCCCAGCGGGTCGAAGGCGTGCTTCACCGCCCGCTGCATCTCCACCCCGACCGGGCCCAGTTCCCGGGCCAGCCACTCCTTCTTCAGCACGCCGACCCCGTGCTCCCCGGTGATGGTGCCGCCCAGCTCCAGGCCGAGGGCCATGATCTCGTCGAAGGACTCGCGGGCCCGGCGGGACTCCTCGGGGTCGCGGGCGTCGAAGCAGACGGTGGGGTGGGTGTTGCCGTCACCCGCGTGCGCGCACACGCCGATCGTCAGGTCGTACTTGGCGGCGATCCGCTCCACGCCCGCCAGCATCTCGCCGAGCCGGGAGCGGGGCACGCACACGTCGTCGATCATCGTCGTGCCCTTGACCGCCTCCAGCGCGGTCAGCGAGAGCCGCCGGGCCTGGAGCAGCAGTTCGGACTCGGCCTCGTCGTCGGCGGGCACGACCTCGGTGGCGCCGGCGGCCTCGCACAGGGCGGCGACGGCGGCCAGGTCGGCGGTGGGGTCCGGGGTGTCGAAGGCGGCCAGCAGCAGCGCCTCGGTGGTCTCGGGCAGGCCCATGTGCGCGAGGTCGTTGACCGCCTTGACCGTCGTACGGTCCATCAGTTCGAGGAGGGACGGGACGTGACCGCCGGCCATGATGCGGCACACCGCGTCGCAGGCGGCGGTCGCCGAGGCGAACTCGGCGGCCAGCACCAGTTGCCGGGGCGGCTTCGGCTTCAGCGCCAGGACCGCCCGGACGACGATGCCGAGCGAGCCCTCGGAGCCGACGAAGAGACGGGTGAGGTCGTAGCCCGCGACGCCCTTGGCGGTGCGCCGGCCGGTGGACATCAGGCGGCCGTCGGCGAGGACGACGTCCAGGCCGAGGACGTACTCGGCGGTGACGCCGTACTTGACGCAGCACAGGCCGCCGGAGGCGGTGCCGATGTTGCCGCCGATGGTGCACATCTCCCAGCTGGAGGGGTCCGGCGGGTAGTACAGGCCGTGTTCCCCGACCGCGCGGGAGAGGGTCGCGTTGATCACGCCCGGTTCCACCACGGCGATCCGGTCGACGGGGCTGATCTCCAGGATGCGGTCCATCTTGGTCAGCGACAGCGCGATGCAGCCGTCGGTGGCGTTCGCGCCGCCGGACAGGCCGGTGCGGGCGCCCTGCGGGACGACCGGGACGCGCAGTTCGGAGGCGGTGCGCATGACGTGCTGGACCTGCTCGACGGTGCGCGGCAGGACGACGGCGGCGGGCCGGCCGGCCGGGCAGAAGCTCGCCATGTCGTGGGCGTAGGAGGCGGTGACGTCGGGGTCGGTCAGGACGGCCTCGGGCGGCAGGCCGGCCAGGAGCCGGTCGGCGAGGTTACCGGTGTGCTCGTCGCGTGGCGCTTCGATACGGCTCATGATCACAGCGTGACACTCGCGGCCATCGGTGTGAACCCCGCCCGCGCCGCCCTTGGGCCACCCGGATGTGCTCGTCATATTGACGCACAGTGAGCGCCATGGAGAACCGGCAGTGCGTGGGTACGTCCCTGATCTCCGAGCCGTCGGTGCCGCGCCGGCGGCGGGTGGTGCGGCGGCTGCTGCTCGCCGCGCTGGCGGGCAGTCTGGCGACGGGCGCGGTGCTGGTGCTGCTGCCCGGGGAGCCGCAGCGGCACCGGCCGGCCCGGCCGCCCGTCGCCGGTCCGCAGTCCCGGCCGCGGGAGCAGGTGCCGACGGCGGTGACCTACGGCGTGCCGGCCGCGCTGCCCGGGCTGACGGCGCTGATCGGACGGCAGGAGCGGCTGGTGCGGGAGCGGCCGAAGGACGCCGTGGCCTGGGCGGTGCTGGGGTCGGCGTATGTGGAGCGGGGCCGCCGGGCGGGTGACGCGGCCGACTATCCGCGCGCCGAGCGGGCGCTCAAGGCATCGCTGGACGTGCGGGGCGCGCGGAACACCGAGGCGCTGGACGGGCTGGCCGCGCTGGCGCTGGCGCGCCGGGACTTCCCGGCGGCGAAACGGTACGCCGAGCAGGCCGGGAAGGCGGCGCCGAAGCGGTGGTCGGCGTACCCGGCGCTGATCGACGCCTACACCGGGCTCGGCGACTACGAGAAGGCCCGCGCCGCCCTGGACAAGCTGCTGGCGCTGCGCACCGACGCGGCGACGCGGCCGGCCGTGATGGCGCGGGCGGCGGCGGTGTACCGGGACCGGGGCTGGCGGGAGGACGCGGTGGCGCAGCTGACCGACGCGGCGGCCGCCGCCCGCACCCCGGCGGAGCGGGCCGCCTGGCTGGCCGGGGTGGGGCAGCTGGCCTGGGAGCGCGGGGACCTGCCGGAGGCGCTGCGGCACTTCGAGGCGGCGCTGCGGCTCGACGCGGACCAGCGGGCGGCAGCGGCCGGGCGGGCGCGGACGCTGGCCGCGCTGGGCCGCACCTCGGAGGCGCTGGCCGCCTACCGGGCCGCCGTCGCGACCCGGCCGCGCCCGGAGGACCTGCTGGAGCTGGGCGAGCTGTACGAGTCGCTGGGGCAGCCGGGTGCCGCCGAGGAGAGTTACGCGCGGATGCGGGAGGCGGTGGCGCGGTCGGTGGCGGGCGGGGTGGACGAGGAGCTGCTGATCGGCCGGTTCGAGGCGGACCACGGGGACCCGTGGGAGGCCGTGGAGCGGCTGGAGGAGGAGTGGCGGAGGCAGCCGGGCATCGAGGTGGCCGACGCGCTGGGCTGGGCGCTGCACCGCACCGGCGAGGACCAACAGGCGCTGACGTACGCGGCCGTCGCGACGGACAAGGCGAAGGGCGGCGGGGTGCGCAGCGCGCTGTACGCGTACCACCTGGGGGTGATCGAGGCGGAGCTGGAGCGGACCGGTCCCGCCCGGCGGCACCTTCAGGAGGCGCTCAGGATCAACCCGTACTTCTCGCCGCTGCGGGTGCCGCTGGTGCGGGAGGCGCTGCGGGAGCTGGGCGACGTGCCCGACGAGCCGCCGCCCAGCGAGTAGGGCCCGCCGCTACAGGTTGCCCCGCTTGGCCTGCTCGCGCTCGATGGCCTCGAACAGGGCCTTGAAGTTGCCCTTGCCGAAGCCCATCGAGCCGTGCCGCTCGATGAGTTCGAAGAACACCGTGGGCCGGTCCTGGACCGGCTTGGTGAAGATCTGGAGCAGGTAGCCGTCCTCGTCGCGGTCGGCGAGGATCTTCAGCTCGCGCAGGGTGTCGATCGGCACGCGGGTGTCGCCGACCCACTCGCCGAGGGTGTCGTAGTAGGAGTCCGGGGTGTCGAGGAACTCGACACCGGCGGCGCGCATGGTGCGGACGGTCTGCACGATGTCGTTGGTGTTGAGCGCGATGTGCTGGACGCCGGCGCCGCCGTAGAACTCCAGGTACTCGTCGATCTGCGACTTCTTCTTGGCGATGGCGGGCTCGTTGATCGGGAACTTGACCTTGAGGGTGCCGTCCGCGACCACCTTCGACATCAGCGCGCTGTACTCGGTGGCGATGTCGTCGCCCACGAACTCCTTCATGTTCGTGAAGCCCAGCACCTTGTTGTAGAAGGCCACCCACTCGTTCATCTTGCCGAGTTCGACGTTGCCCACGCAGTGGTCGACGGCCTGGAAGGTGCGCACGGCGGGCGGCTCGACGAGCGGCTCGGCCGCCGTGTAACCGGGCAGGTAGGGGCCGTCGTAGCCGGAGCGGTCGACCAGGGTGTGGCGGGTCTCGCCGTAGGTGGCGATCGCGGCGAGGACGACCGTGCCGTGCTCGTCCTTCACCTCGTACGGCTCGGTGACGCCGCGGGCGCCGTGCTCGACGGCGTACGCGTAGGCGGCGCGGGCGTCCGGGACCTCGATGGCCAGGTCGATGACGCCGTCACCGTGCTCGGCGACGTGCCGGGCCAGGAAGTGGCCCCAGGTGCTCACCGGCTTGATCACCGAGGTGAGGACGAACCGGGCGGAGCCGTTCTCCAGCACGTAACTGGCGGTCTCGCGGCTGCCGTTCTCCGGTCCGGAGTAGGCGACCAGCCGCATGCCGAAGGCGGTGGAGTAGTAGTGCGCCGCCTGCTTGGCGTTGCCCACGGCGAAGACGACCGCGTCCATTCCCTTGACCGGGAAGGGGTCGTCCTGCCGGGCGGTCGTGTCGGGAGTGTGGTGTGTGGTCTGCGTCATACCCGAAGGGTGGCCCCGGTCTGCAAGGTGCGCAATAGTTCGCGAATCCGCTGGGCAATGTGTTCAGCGATACGGCCGTTCCTACGGTCTTTCTGTACAGGCTGACCATCTCAGGGGGTCCCGTGGCGATCGATCATCTGGACGGACGGATCATCGTGCTGCTGGCCGAGGAGCCGCGCGTCGGCGTGCTGGAGATGTCCCGGCGGCTGGGGGTGGCGCGGGGCACCGTGCAGGCCCGGCTGGACCGGCTGCTGGCGAACGGGGTCATCCGGGGCTTCGGCCCGCAGGTGGACCCGGCGGCCCTCGGCTACCCGGTCACCGCGTTCGCCACCCTCCAGATCCGCCAGGGCCAGGGCCCCGACGTCCGCGCGCACCTGGCGACCGTGCCGGAGGTGCTGGAACTGCTGACCACCACCGGCAGCGGGGACATGCTGTGCCGGCTGGTGGCCCGCTCGAACGCCGACCTGCAACGGGTGATCGACCGGGTGGTGGGCTTCGACGGCATCGTCCGGGCCTCCACGACGATCGTGATGGAGACACCGGTACCGCTGCGGGTGATCCCCCTGGTGGAACAGGCGGCGCGGGAGGGGAGGTGAGCGGGCGGGGCCCGGCGGGGCGGCCGGAGTCCCGGCTCAGCAGCTCGGGACCCGGCCCTTGCCCTTCTCCAGGGCCACCAGGGCGTCGACGGCGCCCTTGAGCGTGGTCACCGGCACCAGGCGCAGCCCCTCGGGCAGCTCGGCCTCGGCCTCGGCGCACTCCGCCTTCGGCACCAGGAACACGGTCGCCCCGTCCCGGCGCGCCGCCTGGGTCTTCAGGCCCACCCCGCCGACCGCGCCGACCTTGCCGGAGCCGTCGATCGTCCCCGTACCGGCGATGGTGCGGCCGCCCGTGAGGTCGCCGCCGCTGCCGTCGCCGTCCAGCTTGTCGATGATGCCGAGGCTGAACAGCAGGCCCGCGCTGGGCCCGCCCACGTCGGCGAGGCGCAGCGTGACCTTCACCTTGTCCGCGCCGAGCCCGAGGTGCTTCAGCGCCGCCTGGGTGGCCGAGTCCTGGGACTCGCGCATCTGCGCCAGGTTGTGCTTCTCGATCTCCTTGACGCTGTCGCCCTTCGGATACACCGAGTCGCGCGGCATGACGGCCCGGTCGGTACGGAACCAGTTGCCGACCACGTCACCGAGGGAGATCCGGGCGTCCGGGCCGGTCGCCACGATCGTGGTCATCCGCAGCTGCCCGCTGGTCTTCCGGGTCGGCGTGCCGGACACGGTGATCACCGGGGTGCCCTGGTTCTCGCCGAGCACGTTCGCCGTCGAGCCGGGCTGCGCCACGGAGAACGGCAGCGGCGCGAACGCCGCCGTGGCGAGCAGGGCCACGACGGGCAGCGCGCTGACGGCGAGGGCCTGGGGGCGTGTGAGACGTGAGAGCACGGAATCAATCTAACGTGACGGCCGCGGGGGCCCTCGCCGTGTCCGGGCCCGGCGGTCAGCGCAGTGCTTCCGCGACCTCGCGGGCCGCTTCCACCACCCGCTCGCCGACCCGCTCCGGCACGGCGTCGGTCAGCATCACCACGCCCACGCTGCCCTCGACGCCGGTGACCCCGACCAGCGGCGCGGCGGCCCCGCTCGCGCCGGCCTCCAGTTCGCCGTGGGTGAGGGTGTAGCCGGGGTCGGCGGACGGCGACTGGCGCGCGGCGAGGATGGCCCGGCCCGCGGCGCCCCGGTCGAGGGGGTGCCGGAAACCGGGGCGGTACGCCACGTGGTAGTCGGTCCAGGTCGGTTCGACCACGGCGACGGCGAGCGCCTCCGTGCCGTCCACCAGCGTCAGGTGCGCGGTGGCCCCTATGTCCTCGGCGAGGGAGCGCAGTGCGGGCAGTGCGGCCTCGCGCACCAGCGGATGCACCTGCCGGCCGAGTCGCAGCACTCCCAGGCCGACCCGGGCCCGCCCTCCCAAGTCCCGTCGTACGAGCGCGTGTTGTTCGAGGGTGGCGAGCAACCGGTAGACGACCGTCCGGTTCACGCCCAGTTTGGTGGACAACTCGGTGACGGTCAGCCCATGGTCCGTGTCGGCCAGCAGCTTGAGGACGCGCAGTCCCCGGTCGAGCGTCTGAGAGGTCTCCGCGGTCACGACGCCCACTCCTTCGGCGGTGAGGTCGGCGGGTCCCTGAGCGGCGGATGCGACACCGAGTCCCGTCGGCGACGCGCTTCAGAGGCCGCCGATCGGCAGGACGGCCCGGCGGCTCCAGGCCCTGTCGCTTCACGGCTGCGCTCCGCGGCGGCGCTGCCACGGGGCGTGTGCGTAGCCGGACAGTAGCGAAGCGGGTTCGCTGAGCGGAAGTCTCAGTCCAGAATCCGGGCAAGGCCAGATCCGGCCTGGCTGCATTCGTCCGGATACGCACACCGGTGGGTGCCGAAACGGGGGCGGACGGAGGGCTTCAGGGGAAGCGGGGGGCGGGGTGTCGCCCGCCCACCCGACTCGGTCGGCTGAGTGAGTGCCGTAGTGCGGGGCTCCGCCCCGGCCCCGGGAACCAATGGGGCACGCGGGCGTCACTTCATGCGGGTCGCCCACTCCTGCACCTTGGCGATCCGCTGCCGCAACTGTCCCGCCGTGGCCTCCGCACTCGGCGGGCCCCCGCACACCCGCCGCAGCTCGGTGTGGATCACCCCGTGCGGCTTACCGCTCTGGTGCACATACGCGCTGACCATCGTGTTCAGCCGCTTCCGCAGCTCCATCAGCTCCTTGTGCGTCACCACCGGCCGCCGCTCGGCCGGCAGCTCCAGCAGGTCGGCCTCCGTGTCCGGCTTCTTCCGACTGTGCGCGATCTGCCGGGCCTGCCGCTTCTGCAACAGCAACTGCACCTGCTCGGGCTCCAGCAGCCCCGGGATCCCCAGGTAGTCCTGCTCCTCCTCGCTCCCGGGGTGGGCCTGCATGCCGAACTCGGCGCCGTCGTACAGCACCCGGTCGAACACGGCGTCGGACTCCAGCGCCTCGAACGGCAGCATGTCCTGCTCGCCGGTGTCCTCGTCCTGCTGCTTGTTCGCCTCCTCCATCTCCTTCTCGGATTCGGCGTACGGGTCCTCCTCGCCCTCCTTCTTCGGCTTGTCGAGGGCGTGGTCCCGTTCCTTCTCCATCTCGTTGGCGAAGGTCAGCAGGTCGGGCACGGTCGGCAGGAACACGGACGCGGTCTCGCCACGCCGCCGGGACCGTACGAAACGCCCGACGGCCTGCGCGAAGAACAGCGGCGTCGAGATCGTCGTGGCGTACACCCCGACCGCGAGCCGCGGCACGTCGACGCCCTCGGACACCATGCGTACGGCGACCATCCACCGGTCGTCGCTCGCGCTGAACTCGTCGATCCGCTTCGAGGCGCCGGCGTCGTCCGAGAGCACGAGCGTCGCCTTCGTCCCCGTGATCTCCCGGATGAGCTTGGCGTACGCGCGCGCGGAGTCCTGGTCGGAGGCGATGACGAGCGCGCCCGCGTCCGGGATGCCCTTGCGGACCTCGGTCAGCCGCTGGTCGGCGGCGCGCAGCACGCTCGGCATCCATTCGCCGCGCGGGTCGAGGGCCGTACGCCACGCCTGGCTGACCGCGTCCTTGGTCATCGGCTCGCCGAGCCGGGCGGCGACCTCGTCACCGGCCTTGGTGCGCCAGCGCATGTTGCCGCTGTAGGAGAGGAAGATCACCGGCCGGACGACGCCGTCCGCCAGCGCGGACCCGTAGCCGTAGGTGTAGTCGGCGGCGGAGCGCCGGATGCCCGCGTTGTCCTCCTCGTAGGTCACGAAGGGGATGGGGTTGGTGTCGGAGCGGAACGGCGTACCGGTCAGCGCCAGGCGCCGGGTGGCCGGCTCGAATGCCTCCAGACACGCCTCGCCCCAGGACTTGGAGTCACCGGCGTGGTGGATCTCGTCCAGGATCACCAGGGTCTTGCGCTGCTCGACCCGGTTGCGGTGCAGCATCGGGCGGACGCCCACACCGGCGTACGTCACGGCGACGCCGTCGTACTCCCGGCCGAGCGGGCCCGCGCTGTACTCCGGGTCGAGTCTGATCCCGATCCGGCCCGCGGCCTCGGCCCACTGCTTCTTCAGGTGCTCGGTGGGAGCGACCACGGTGACCTGCTGCACGACGTGGTGGTGCAGCAGCCAGGAGGCCAGGGTCAGCGCGAAGGTCGTCTTGCCGGCGCCGGGCGTGGCGACGGCGAGGAAGTCGCGCGGCTGCTCCTGGATGTACTTCTCCATCGCCCCCTGCTGCCAGGCACGCAGCTTGCTGGCGGTACCCCAGGGGGCCCGGCCCGGGAAGGCGGGCGAGAGGTGATGGGAGGAAGCGGAGGTGGCGGAGGATGCGGCGGTGGTAGTCACGGTCTCCGTGGATCAGGGTCGGGCGGCTACGTACGACAACCGGGCCACCCTACCGGCGCCGTCCCGCGAGCACGCCGTGAACGAGCCGGGGTCGCCCCCGGGTGGGAGCGACATCACAGCGGCCCCGTGGTCCCCCTGACCACCACCGGTCACTCGGGGTGCGCGGTGCGTTCCCGCAGCCGCGTCGTCACCCAGGAGCCCACCAGCGCCACCGCGGCCATCGGCAGGAAGACGGCGGCGAAGGCGGCGGGACGGCCCCCGTCGCCGGCCGCGGTGGCGGCGGTGCTGCCGCCGCCCAGGGCGGCGAAGGCCGCGCCGGCCGCCGCCAGCAGGACCACGTTGGACAGGGCGTCGGAGATCTGGAGCGCGGCGGAGTTGGAGCCGGCCTCCTCCGGGGCGGACAGCTTCAGCAGCAGCACGCTGGTGGAGGAGATCACCAGGCCCATCCCGAAGCAGCCGACGCCCCACGCGGCGGCGACGGTCCACACGGGCACGGAGTGGATCAGCACGCTGGGCGCGGTCAGGATCGCGGCGGCGACCAGCACCATGCCCAGGGTCATCAGCCGCTCCCGGTACGGCGTCAGGCGCGGCCGGGACTGCACGAACGAGCCGAGCGCCCAGGTGCCGCCGCCGGCCGCGAGCGAGAACCCGGCGAGGGTCGGCGACAGCCCGCGCTGGGTGACCAGCATCAGCGGGACGAAGGACTCGGCGGCGATGAAGGACCCGGCCGCCAGCCCGCGCAGCAGCACGACGGAGGGCAGACCGCGGGCGGCCCGGTAGGTGCCCCGGGGCAGCAGTCCGAGGACGGCGGGGACCAGCAGGGCCGCCCCGGCCAGCCCGGGGAGCAGGGAGAGGAGCCGCAGGTCCTGGGCGGCGTACTGGAGGAGCCCGGCGCCGAGGGAGATGCCGAACGCGAGCCTGATCCGCCGCCGGTCGAAGGCGGCGGCACCGGCCCGCTCGTCCACCGGGCCCGCCGCCCGCCGGCGTATCTGGGGCAGGGCGAGGGCGAGCGGGAACACGACGAGGACCGGGATGCCGAGGAACACCCAGCGCCAGCCGAGCTGCTCGGTGACGGCACCGGAGGCGAGGGGGCCGACGATGGACGGTACGACCCACCCGGCGGCGAACGCGGCCATGATCGCGGGCCGCAGCCGCTCGGGGTAGGCCCGGCCCACGACGACGTACAACGCGACGATGACCAGCCCGCCGCCCAGCCCCTGCACGGCGCGGCCGAGGATGAACGCCCACATGGCCTGCGCGGTCCCGGCTACGACGAGGCCCGCGGCGAAGGCCGCGATGCCGGTGGTCAGCGCGCCGAGCGGGCCGCGCCGGTCGGACCACTGCCCGGCGAGCACCATGCCGAAGAGGCTGGTCGTGAAGTACCCGGAGAAGGCGAACGCGTACAGCGCCACGCCGTCCAGCTCCCGCGCGGCGACCGGCATCGCCGTGCCGACGGCCGTCGCCTCGAACGCGATCAGCACGACGACGGACACGATGCCGACACTGAGCGCCCGGTAGGCCCGGCTCAGCACGCCGGTCGCCTGGTCGGCGGGGGGATCAAGGACAGCGGGGTCGCGGGATTCGAGGGCGCTCATGCTCGTCAGGGTAAGGCCCGCAACCAACTTTGACCCCTGTCAGGAGCCCCACCTCCCCTCATCCCTTGGTCGTACGCCACCACCGCTTTCATGAACGGCGTATGGCAGTCGCATTGCAACCCCCGCCCCCCTCTTGAGCCCCACCCACCCCGCCCCATACGTTCATCTCACCAACACGGCCGCGACTCTCACCACGGCCGAGCACAACAACCCAACACGGCCGTGTGCCCGAGTGGTTTAGGGACTCGCCTGCAAAGCGAGTTACGCGGGTTCGATTCCCGCCACGGCCTCCAAACGCAGCTGACCAGCGGAGACGAGCAGGGCAGAGCAGCCGGGGAGCTGCTGCCTGGCATCCCGAACAGGGGATGCCCCAAGCCGCTTGCCGCAGCGAGTCGCACCAGAAGACGATGAACCGCCGGGGGCGGCCTACCAGGGCCTCCCGACCGGCCGAGGATTACGCCCACCCGGCCCCGTGGACCGACAAGGCGTTGCGGCGGTACGCGGCGCCGGGGCTGGGCCGGCGCTCGCCAGAGGCGCTTGTCGTTCGACCCCCGAGCAAGATCCTTACCCGACTACGCCAATATCGGCGTTGCCGCATGGACGCTCTCGGGAAACCCTCGTACCGTCATGGTCAAGGGCCCCAAATGGGGCCAGGCCAAAGGGGTTTGAGCATGGCTCGCGACGAACTGACCCGCCTTACCGGCAACGGGAACGGAGAGTGCGGGCAAGGGGATTGTCCGAACCTGTATCGCACCGGAAGGGGATCGTTCTTGGTGCAGGGTGACGTGTTCAACGGCTTCATCCCGCCCGAGGGGGAAGGTCTGGTCGAGATCCCGGAAAGCGTATTGAGGGAGGCATTCAATGCTCTTGGCTGGTGAAGCCTGGCAAGTCAAGTTTCGCGACTTCCAGAGCGAGGCATGGCGCCTGGAGACGCTGCCCATTTACCGAGTGCCGCAAGAGGCCGAAGAATTCGCCCGCTTCCTGTCGGGTGAACGGTTTCCGGGGCCGTACGAGGACTCTTGGACGGCGATGATCCGGCACTGCGGGGAATCCGGGGCAAGTGTGGGGCGGGTGCACATCCTGACTCGACCGCTCTCCGATTACCTGCGTTTCGAGTTCGAGAGGTACTACCGCCATCAGGCCCCCATCGGGGAAGACATCAGAATCCTCGACGTGACCGAGCGCGAGAATCCCCTGCCGGGCGTTGAAGACTTCTGGATGTTCGATAAATCGGAAGTCGTCCTCATGCACTATGAGGCGGACGGAACGCAGATCAACCGCGAACTGTACGAGGGCGACGTGGCACCGTTCCTCGAATATCAGCGAATCGCACTGGCAGAGTCTGTTCCCTTCCAGGAGTACGTGAAGGGCCTTGATCTTTGAGCCAGAAGAGCTGGGCCAGTCCAGAGCCGACCTAGCCGAGACATTGAAGACACTTCGCAAGCGAGCCGGAATCACCCAGACCCGGCTCGCTCAGCGGTGCGCCATGAGCCAAACGAAAATCAGCAACATCGAGGGGGCGAAGCTGACCCCGACCCTAGTCGACGTTGAACTGATCCTCAGGGCGTTGGATGTACCCCCGGAGCTCGTTTCCAGACTGGCGGTCCTTGCTCGCAGCGCCAACAGCGAATGGCAGGACGCCTGGTCGCAACGACGCACCGGGCTGGAGAAGAAACAGAACGAGCTCTCCGGATTCGAGAAAGCCTCAACAGAGTTCCGGTACTTCCTGCTCTCCATGGTAACCGGCCTACTGGCAACACCCGACTACATCAAGGCCAGCCTCGCCCATATCCCCGGCGACCACAGCAAGGCCATCGCAAAGAAACTGGAACGACAGTCAGTTCTTTATGACGCATCGAAACGCTTCACATTCATTCTGGCCGAGCAAGCCGTAAGGTGGCCATTTCTGACCCCAGCAGCCATGGCCATGCAGCTTGACCGTCTTGTTTCGATCAGCCTGCTGTCGAATATCCGACTCGGTGTCATCCCTCTGGACGGCCACATGCCTACTGCACCATTGAACACCTTCACCATCTATGACACCCGGATAGCTACAGTGGAGGCACAGACCGGGGTAATGGTTTTTCGGGATCACCGAGACGTGTCGGCTTACCTCAACGAGTTCGGAATCTACGAAGGTTATGCCCTGTTCGGGGAAGAGGGCAGGGAACGGCTGGCCGATTGGGCCGGCCGCTTCCGCTCGTGATCCTTGTACCCGACAACGCAAATACCCTACGCACTCCACCAAATTCCTGAGCATCATGTCATGGCAGACACGGAGCCGAGGGGCGATCGGTGCTGCTTTCCCCATCAGTGGGGGCGGGTCAGCAAGTGCCCATCGGCCACGGGATGGCCCCTTGACCGGCTTGAGAGAAAGGCCACGCCATGACGCTCAAGGAAGCACTCGCCAGCCAGGGTAGCGACCACGGCGGCGGTGACGACAACACCGATATCGAGGACGGCGACGGCAAGGGCGGTTCCGGTTCGCCGGGCCACCTCGGCGCAGTTTGACCTACCGCACCACGTTCACAGGGACCCCCGGTTCCGGCCGGGGGACTCCCCCGCTCGTGAGGTTCTCGGCATGCATCTGCTTGTAGTCGACTGGGACTACTTTTTCCCGACCCCCACGGCCGGCGCTCCACTCGGGCCGAACGCCGAGCTGTATGCGTGGCCCGCCGCGGAAGATCCGCTGCACGTGGAGGCCATCTGGCTCCGGCGCCTCCGTGCCTTCCAGGTGGCCGGTGTTCCTCTCCCTTACTGCCGGGGCTTCTTCCGGTTCTGGGACCGCTTCATCGTCTCCCCTGACGCCGTACTGTTCTACGCCGACTCGAACGCGTGGGCCGGACAGCTCTTCCCTTCGAACCTGGGCGGTGCCGGACCGTGGGAGTCTGTCCACCTCTATGACGCACACCACGACTGCGGCTACAAACAGCACCACCGGAGCTTCGAGGACTGGAAGGCTCGTGGTCCGATCAGCGCGGAGAACTGGCTTCTCGCCCACTACTGGGCGGGGTCTCGTCTCCATGTGCACTTTCCGCCGTGGCGCGAGTCCATGAAGCGACCGGCCGAGGAACCCCTGATCCCGGTCAACATGACGATCGACAACGGCCAGGCGCCGGACGTGGTCTTCGACGCCGTCTTCCTCTGCCGTTCGGGCGCGTGGGTCCCGAGCTGGTGTGACGAACAGTTCGGCGTGTTCCTGGAGGCGTGCCCGGTGAGTCGCCCTGCCGAGATTCCCCAGAACCGCTGGAACCAACCCCGCCCGGACGTGCTGCGCATGGCCAGGCTCGAGCGCACTGTGACGCACTCGCTTCCCGATTGAGCGCCGCCCGCCCTGTCGTCATCAAGGCTTTGACCCGCCGTATCGGGCGCCCCGTCACCTTCTGAGGAAGCCGCACACCGGAAAGGCAGACATGGACCCATCGCGCCGCACGGTCCTGACCACCGCGCTCTACTCGGCCGCGCTGGCGGTACCGCGCTTCGATGACGCAGACGAGACGCTGGACCGGCTGGAGCACCAGGCCGCCGGCCGCACCGTCCGGATCGGGCCCGGGGATGTCGCCGTGGTCCGGAGCATGACGGACAGGATCGCCGACATTCTCGACGAACTGGGGGGCGCGCACGCGCGGCCCATGGCTGCCGCGTTCCTTGTGAACTCGGTCGCGTCGTACCTTCGGGCCGACGGCCACGATGCCGTGAAGAAGGACATGCGGGCCGCCGCGTCCGATCTGGTCTACCTGACCGGGTGGATGGCCATGTACGAGCGCGCGCACGGCCTCGGCCAGCGGTACTACCGGCAGGCCCTCGGTCTGGCGAAAGCGGCGGACGACCAGGTGACGTACTGCCGCACCCTGCGGGGCATGGCGCTCCAGGCCGCCAGCCTCCGGCATGCGAACAGGGCGCTGGAACTGGCGGACTCCGCCGCCGAGGCCGCGCCCTCCGCCGGACCGCGCCTGGTCGCCTTCCTCCGGGGGCAGCAGGCGCACGGGGCCGCGCTGGCCGGCGACCGGCGGCAGGCCTTCGCGCGGCTCAGGGAGACCGAAACCGCCCTGGCGAAGGCGGACGACCGGCGGGACGCCATCGGGGGCTATGACCAGGCCGCCTACTTCTTCCACCAGTCCGCCGTGCTCCACGCCCTCGGTGACGTCCCCGGGTCGATCACGGCCATGCGGGCATCGAACCGGGTCCGTCCGGCCAAGGAGAAGCAGGGCAACGCCCACGCCAACGGACTGCTCGCCCAGCGGCAGTTCGAAGTCGGTCACATCGAGGCGGCGTGTGCCACCTGGCATGCCTTCCTGGACGACTACGCGACGCTCAGCTCTTCGCGGGCCGATGAACACTTCGGCATCATGCGGCGACGCCTCCGCCCGTACCTGAAGAACGCGAAGGTGCGGGAACTGAACGACCGGGCCCGGGAGATGGCCCGGCAGAAGGCCGCCGCCTGACCGGGCCTCGGGTCACAGCACTCCGTCCGTCTCGTCCTGGAGCAAGTGGGTCCAGTAGTGCCAGCTCGTTTCCGGGAGGGTGCCTGTGGGGTCTATGGACTCCAGGGTGTGGAGCATGAGGGCGACCAGGTGGTCGTAGGCGTGGGTGGCCAGTTCGTGGCCCAGGTGGGTGTCGATCACGCGCTCGTGGTGGATGAGCCACAGGGTGAACGCCAGTGTGGAGACGTCGGTGTTGAGGGGGTGCAGCGTCGCGTCCGGCTCGCTGAAGGTCAGGACCGTGCCCGTTCTGCCGTCCACCACCAGGCTGGTCTCGTCCCTGAGCCGGCCGAGGCGGATCAGGTGGTCGCAGTGGGCCGGGAGGTCGGTGACGGGGCGGTCGGGGTGTTCCTCGGTGAAGTACTCCCGCAGCGTGGGCAGCGGGACGTCCGTGTCGGCCTGGTACAGGACCGCCGACTCCGGCAGTCCCGTCTCGCGCAGGAAGCGGCGCGTCGGCTCGTGAGTGAGCGTCGGCGGGAAGTCGACCTCCTCGAACCTGGTCACCCTGCCGTGCCCGAACTCCTGGTCCAGCACCCGCGCGGGCACGTCCAGGGCGAGCCCCGAGGCCGTACCGGGGCCGGCGACCAGGGCGAGGGGACGGATCAGGGCCGCCGCCTTCCAGTACGGCGGGACCTCGCCGTTCGAGTCCTCCTCGAAGAGGGTGAGGAGGCGGCGGGACGCCTCGGTCACGGTCTGCGGGCCGTACCGGCCCGCCAGGGACGCGAACCGGCCGCGCAGGCCCGCCAGTTCCTCGGTGACCGCCGCGAAGCGCAGCAGCGTGTGCAGGGACGGCGCTAAGGGGCGCGCGTCGTACGGATCGCGCAGGAACGCCGTGGTCAGTTCGCCCGTGACGCCGTCGAGCAGGATCGACTCGCGCTCCAGCCCGGCCGGGCCGAGCAGTTCGCCTATGACCAGCCGGCCGCGCAGCTCCTCCGCCAGGCGCAGGGGGCCGTCGGCGGCGTCGGCGAGGGTGCGCAGACCGTGCGTGCGCAGCGGGGAGAAGGTCAGCAGGTCGGTCACCGCGGGCAGGCCGGCGCCCGCGAGCAGGCCGCGCGTCGGCGCGTGTGTGACGTAGCGGTCCAGTTCCGCCTCGGTCAGCGTGATCGCCGGAACCCCGGCGTCGGTCGTGCTCATCGCTCCCCCGCGATCTTCCCCGTGCGTGACGGGCCCGCGCACACCGTCGTACGCGGCCCCGGGCAGGTGCCCCCACCGCTTCGCAGCCTACGCCGCACCACTGACAACGGCCGCCACCAGGCAAGACGCCGTCCGGGCCGGGCACGTTGCCTGCCCGGCCGGATCGGCGCCCAGGGGTCCGTACGCCGTCCGGCCCGGGGGAAGTAGATCCCGCCGAGGACAACGGCCGGTGCCGCCACGGCGAACAGCGGGATTCACCGAGCGAACCCGCCCGGCCCGGGGAAGGGGTTCGTCACGCGGCTCGCCGGACGGGGACGGGCAGAGCGCCGCTCACCGGTCCGTGGCCACCGCCGCCTGCGGGCGGATCGGGAGGCGGTTGACCGGGCGGCCGGTGGCGGCGCGTACCGCGGAGGCGATCGCCGCCGGGGCCGTCACCACCGGGACCGCGCTGACCGACTTGGCGCCGAAGGGGGCGACCACGTCCCGCTCCTCGACCAGCTTGACGATCCGGATGTCGGGGGCGTCCAGGGCGGTCGGGAGGGCGTAGCCGGTCAGGTCGGGGTGGCGGACCAGGCCGCGCGGCGCGCGCAGGTTCTCGGTGAGGGCGATGCCCACGCCCTGGGTGACGCCGGCCTCGATCCGGGCCGTCAGCTGGGCCGGGTTGAGGACCCGGCCGACGTCCTGGGCGACCGCCAGCTCCACCACCCGCACCGAGCCCAGCTCGACGTCCACGTCGACCACCGCGCGGATCGCGCAGAACGCGAGGCCCACGAAGGCGTCACCCTGCCCGGCGGCGTTCAGCGGCTCGGTCGGGTGCGGGCGGCACTGGGCCGTGGCCCACAGCTCCTTGCCCTCCAGCGCCTCCATGACGGTGGTCGACAGCACCCCGTCGTACGAGGTGATCTTGCCGTCGGTGATCTGGAGCAGCTCCGTCGACATGCCGAACTTGTGCGCGAGCGGCTGGAGGAGCTGGGTGCGGACCATCTTCGCCGCGCGCTCCACCGCGCCGCCCGACACCCAGGTGTGCCGGCCCCGGCAGCCCGCGCCGGCCGGCGGCTGGTCGGTGTCGACGGGCGCGACGTGGACCTCCTCGACGCCCAGGGTCTCCTGGACGATCTGCCGGGCCAGCGTGGTGAAGCCCTGGCCGGTCTCCACGGCGGCGCACAGCACGGTGGCCACCCCGTCGTGGACCTTGACCGTGGCCGTGGACACCTCGTCGGCGCCCTCCGCGCCCAGCATGTGCACCATGCCCAGGCCGTAGCCCACGCCCCGGCGCACCGCGCCCGGTTCGCCCGCGCCCTCGGGGCCGCCGGGCAGCAGCCACTCCTCCTCGGGGGTGTCCTTCGGCAGCGCGGGCAGCGGGAAGTCCCGTACGGCCTGGAGGAGTTCGGCGACCGGCGCCGGGCAGGTCACGGTCTGGCCGATGGGCAGGACGTCCCCGGTCGCCAGGACGTTGCGCAGCCGCAGCTCGGCCGGGTCCTGGCCCAGTTTCCGCGCCAGTTTGTCCATCTGCGCCTCGTAGGCGGCGCACACCTGCATGGCGCCCTCGCCGCGCACGTGGCCGGAGGGCGGGTTGTTGGTGCGGACGGCCCAGCCCTCGATGAACGCGTTCGGGACGACGTACGGGCCGCACGCGAAGGAGACGGCGGCGGCCAGGGCGTCGGCGGAGGTGTCGGCGTACGCGCCCGCGTCCAGCAGGATCTGCGCCTCGACCTTGACCAGGCGGCCCTCGGCGTCGGCGTGGTGGCGGTAGCGCAGCAGGGTGGGGTGGCGGTGGGCGTGGCCGAGGAAGGACTCCTCGCGGGTCGCCGTCAGCTTCACCGGGCAGCCGGTGCGCAGGGCGAGCAGGCCGAGCGGGAGCTGGAAGCCCTGGTCCTCGCGGTCCGCCGTGGCGCCGGGCACCCCGGTGACGACGATCTTCACCCGATCTGGGGACAGGCCGTAGCAGGCGGCGGCCGTGTTGCGGTCGGTGTGCGGGTCGGTGGAGGCCAGGTACAGCTCCACCCCGCCGTCCGGGCGCGGCACGGCCAGACCGGCCTCGGCGCCGATGGGGGCCGGGTCCTGGCGGCCGATGCGGTACAGGCCCTCGACCACGACCTCGCCGACCGCCTCCGGGTCGCCGTGGCGCAGCGGGATGTGCCGGATCAGGTTGCCGTCGGGGTGCAACGGCTCGGCCTCGAAGGCCTGTTCCGGGTCGGTGACGGGGTCGAGGACCTCGTACTCGACGATGACGGCGGCGGCGGCCATCCGCGCGGTGTCCGGGTGGTCCGCGGCCACGGCGGCGATGGGCTCGCCGTGGTGGCGTACGGCGTCGGAGGCGAACACCGGCCGGTCGGGCGTGCCGCGGCCGTGGCGGGGGGTGCCGGGCACGTCCTCGTGGGTGATGACGGCGCGGACGCCGGGCATCTCGCGCGCGTGCGTGGTGTCGATGGACACGATGCGCGCGTGCGCGTGCGGGGAGCGCAGTACGGCCGCCCACAGCAGGCCCTCGGCCCACAGGTCGGCGGCGTACGGGAAGGTGCCCTCGGTCTTGGCGCGGGCGTCGGCGTGCGGCAGGGAGACACCGAGGCCGTGCGGCGACGGCTCGGCCTCGGGGGCGGGTTCCGGGGCGGTGGTCGCGATGCCGGCTTCGTTGCTCACGCCTGGCCTCCGTCCTGGCCGTAGTGCTGCTGGTCCTGCGGTCCCGGCGGCGTGGTGCCGTACGGGTCCGGCGTGTCGTAGTGCTCCGGGGGCCGGGGGGCGGCGAACGCGCCGGGGGCCTCGAAGGCCGACGGGTGGACGCCGCCGGAGCCGGGGGCCGCCTGGTGCGGGATACGTGCCTCGTCCGCGTCCGTCTCGTGGCCGGCGTGGGACGCCTCGCGCTCGGCGACGACCTCCTTGACGGCCTCCAGGACGCCCCGGTAGCCCGAGCAGCGGCACAGGTTGCCGCACAGGGCCTGCCGGGTCTCCAGCTCGGTGGGCGCCGGGTTGCCCTCCAGCAGGTCGTGCACGGTCATCGCCATGCCGGGCACGCAGAAGCCGCACTGCACGGCGCCGCAGCGGGCCAGCGCGCGCTGGACGTCGGAGGGCCGTCCGTCCACGGCCAGGCCCTCGACCGTCCGGACCTCGCTGCCGGCCGTGGTGACCGCCGGGACCAGGCAGGACGCCACCAGCCGGCCGTCCACCTGGACGTTGCAGGCCCCGCACTCGCCCTGCGAGCAGCCGTCCTTGGCGCCCGCGAGACCGAGCCGTTCGCGCAGCACGTAGAGCAGCGACTCGCCGATCCAGGCGTCCGTCACCGGCCGGTCGGTGCCGTTGACCCGCAGGACGTACGAGGCGAGGGGGTGGTCGTCGTGCGGCGGCAGGAGGGCGGCGGGCTCTTCGACGCCGTCCAGTACGGGTTCCCGGGGTTCCTGACTCTCCTGGGGGTCCCGAAGCTCCCCGGTCTCCGGGTTTTCCCGGGCCGGCGGGGCGTCGTCGGCGGCGCCGTCGTCCTCGGACGGCGCCGTGGCGGCGGGCGCCTCGGCGGGTTCCGCCGGGACCGGGGGCGCGGCGGCCTCGGGTACGGCGGCCTCGGCCGGCTGCTCCGCGGTCTCGAAGGCATCCACGGCATTCACGGCATCGACGGCATCGATCGCACCGGTGGCGTCGGCGGGTTCCGCCGGGTGGGCGGCGGGCCGCTCGGCCGCTGCCGGTGTGTCGGTGTGCCCGGTGCCGGGCGTGTCGGCCGGGGCCGCCGGGTCGGCCGTCGTCACCGGGTCCCCGGGGCTCAGGTGGTTCCCGTGGTCCCCGAGGGCCTCCGGGGAGGCCGTGTCCGCCGCTGTGGCGGGCTGGGACGCGGAGGCCGGCTCCGTGGGCTGTTCGTGGCCCGACGGGGCTTCCGCAGGGCGCTCAGGGGCTTCGGCGAGGCCGTGGGCGTCCGCTTCCGGCGCCGTGCCGGCACCGGTCGGCGAAGGCTCCGGTACGGCCGGTTCGCCGGGCGCGCCGGACGTGCCCGCGGTGCCGGGCGCGACCGTACCGCCGGGCGTGTCGCCGTCGGCCGCGTCGCCGTGCCCGGCGTGGGCGGGCCCGGCGTGGGCGTGCCCGGCGTGGGCGGGCCCGGCCACGTGCCCGTGCTCGGCGTGCCCGGCGTCCGGGTAGCCCGTAGGGGCAGGCTCGGCAGCGCCCTCGGCATGCCCCCCGTCGGAGTAACCCGCGTCCGCGGGCACAGCTCCCTCGTGAGCGTCCTCGGTGTGCCCGGCGTCCACGTAACCGGTGACACCATGCCCAGCACCCTCCGCGTGCCCGGCATCCCCGTAGCCGCCCCCGTGCCCGTCCCGGTAGTCCTCGCCGTGCGGGGCGGGTCCGTGGCCGTACCCCGGCTCGGGGGCGTACGCCTCCGGTGCCGGGTCCGACGGGTGGGCGGCGGTGTGGTCGGGGGCGTCCCAGGGGCGGGGGGCGGCCCAGGGGGCCGGGGCGCCGCCGGGCAGGGTGGCCGGCGGGGTGCCGCCCCACTGCTCGACCAGCGAGGACGTGGTGTACTCGCCCGACTCGTCCGGCAGCTCGCCGCCGGCGACGGGGATGGACCACTGCCCGGTGACGTCGTGCCCGGGGGCGGCCGGTGCCGCGGCCTCCTCGAAGGTCCACTGCTGGGTGGCGCCGGGCTCGTAGGTGAACCGGTCGTCCGCCGCGTGGGAGGAGGCCGGCGCGGCGTTCGGGTCGGGCCACCGGCCGTCCTCGGGCGCCGGCCAGCCGGCCGTGCCGTCGGTGTGCGTGGCCGTGATCGGCGGCGGTACGTAGCCGTGGCCCGGCGCGGCCAGCGGGCTGTCGCCGGTCAGCAGGGCGTCGATGCCCCCCTCCGGGAGCTGGACGAAGGCCGTGGCGCCGTCGTCGTAGTCGCCCTGGGGCAGCGGGTTCCAGCGTCCGCCGCCCTGGGGCGTGCCCTCTCCGTGCTGGTCGTCGGTCACGACAGCGCCCTCCCCAGTGCTCGTCGGGCCAGCGCGGCGACGGTGCGCCGCAGGTGCAGTACGGCGGGCGGAAGCGGGACCACCGTGCCGTCGGGCTCGGGGGCCGCGTCGGGGATGCAGGCCGCGGCGACGTACTCGCCGAAGGCGTGCAGGGCCTCCGGGACGAGGGCGCGGTCGTTGTCCCAGTCGATGAGTCCCGCGATCCACTGCTCGGCCTCCAGGGGCCGCAGCGGCATCGGCGCTATGGCGCCGACGGCGCAGCGCACGCCGCGCCGGGCGGGGTCGAGGACGAGGGCCACGGAGGCCAGCGCGCGGCCCGGGCCGGTGCGTCCGGTGGCCTTGAGGAAGACCTGCGGGGCGTGCAGCAGCGGTACCCGGACGTAGCCGATGAGTTCGCCGCCGCGCAGCATCTCCACGCCGGCCAGCAGGTGCGACACGGGGATCTCCCGGCGGGCACCGCCCGGGCCCGCGATGATCAGCGTCGCTTCCAGGGCGGCCAGCACCGGCAGCGCGTCCCCGGTGGGGGCGGCGGAGGCGATGTTGCCGCCCAGGGTGCCCGCGTTGCGGATGTGCGGCGGGCCGGCGGCGCGCGCGGCGGCGGCGAGCGCCGGGATGAGGGCCGCGAAGTCGGGGCGGCCCATGCGCGCGTGGGTCAGGCCCGCGCCGAGCAGCGCGTGGCCGTCCTGGTACTGCCAGCCGCGGATCTCGCTGATGCGGCCCAGCCCCACCAGCGCGGCGGGCCTGAGCTGGCCGGAGTTGACGGCGGCCATGAGGTCGGTGCCGCCCGCCACGGGGACGGCGGTGGGCATGGCCGCGAGGGCCGCCACCGCCTCGTCCAGCGTCGTGGGCAACGTGACGGCCTGTGCCGTCCGCGGTGCGTGCGTGGTCAAACCGGCTGCCCCTTCCCGCTGCCCCACCTGGTCCCGCCTGTGTTGCCGTACGGTACGTGCTGACAGGGCGGACGACGCAACTCTGGCACATCTTCGCAACGCCCGAACGCGGGGGTCCGCTAGGAGGCTTTCGCCCACCTCACCGGGGGGTTGGTCCGGTTTCGCACGGCTTCGGTGGTGCGGGCGGATTGCCACTCTTCGGTGATACTGCCGGGGTTTTTCCGGCACTTGTTCGGGGGCGGGGAGGCGCGGGGCGGGGCAGGCCCGGAAGTGCCGTGCGGTCAGCGGTTCGGGGGCGGTCCCTCGATCGGGCGGCCGGGCACGCCGGGGCGGCGCTGCCACGGGCGGGGTCCGGTGGGTGGCCGGTAGGCGACGCCGAGGGCGTCAAGTCGCCGATAGTGGGCGGTCATCCGGCGCTCGAAGTCCGCGTAGTCCCGGTCGGCGGGGGCGGGCAGCGGACTCCAGGCGACCTCGGCGAAGGCGGCGAGGCGGGGGAATGCCTGGTAGTCCACGCGGGCGGAGTCCTCCATCACCTCGGTCCACAGGTTGGCCTGGGTGCCCAGCACGTGCCGGGCCTCCTCCTCGGTGAGCCCGGCGGGCACCGGTTCGAACCGGTAGACGTCCTCCAGGGTCCGCACGAAGCCGATGGGCACGGGTTCGTCGCCGCCGGGGGCCTGCCGGTGGTCCAGGTACACGTACTGCTCCGGGCACATGACCACGTCGTGGCCGGCCCGGGCGGCGGCGATGCCGCCCGCGTAGCCGCGCCAGGAGGCGACGGCGGCGCCCGGCGCGAGTCCGCCCTCCAGGATCTCGTCCCAGCCGATGAGGCGGCGCCCGCGCGCGGCGAGCCAGGTGTCGAAGTGGCCGATGAACCAGGACTGGAGGGCCTCCTCGTCGGTGAGGCCGAGGTCGGCGATGCGGGTCTTGGCGGTGACGGACTCGGTCCACTGCTCCTTGCGGCACTCGTCGCCGCCGACGTGCACGAACGGGGAGAACTCGGCGGCGTCGGCGGGGAACAGCTCCAGGACTTCCTCGAACACCCCTTCGTAGAAGCGCAGGGTGGTGTCGGTGGGGGCGAGCACGTTGGACGAGATGCCCCAGGTGTCCCAGACGGAGAGGGCCGCGGTGTCGACGACGTCGGTGTTGCCGAGTTCCGGGTAGGCGGCGATGGCGGCCTGCGAGTGGCCCGGTACGTCGATCTCGGGGACGACGCTGATGTGCCGCTCGGCGGCGTAGGCGACGATCTCGCGGATGTCGTCCTGGGTGTAGTAACCGCCGTGCGGTTTCTCGTCCCACAGCGGTGAGGCGCGGTGGCCGAATTTGGTCCGCGAGCGCCAGGAGGCGATTTCGGTCAGTTTCGGATAGCGCCTGATCTCGATCCGCCAGCCTTGATCGTCCGTCAGGTGCAGGTGCAGGACGTTGAGTTTGTGCGCGGCCATCAGGTCCAGATAGCGCAGCACGCCCTCCTTGGGCATGAAGTGCCGGGCGACGTCGAGGAGCAGGCCGCGCCAGCGGAAGCGGGGGGCGTCCTCGACGACCCCGGCCGGGACGGAGGGCGCCGCGGCCGGGCGCAGCGGGGCCCGGCGGAAGGCGTCGGCGCCGAGCAGCTGGCGCAGGGTCTGCGCGCCCCAGAACACGCCGGCCGGGCCGCCGCCGCGGATCTCCACGCCGTCCCCGGCGATGGCGGTGAGCCGGTACGCCTCGGGGGCCAGGGTGTCGTCCAGCAGCAGCCGTACGCCGTCGCGGGCGTCCGGCGGCCCGGGGCGCAGCGGCAGGTTCAGGGCCGCGCCGAGGGTGGCGCGCAGCCAGCGTTCGGTGCGTTCGGTGCCCGGAGCGGCCCACAGTGTGGTGTCCGGGCCGAGCGGCACGCCCGGTCCGGTGGGCTCCTCCACGGCGCGCGGCGCCGGAATCAGTTCCACGTCCTCAGCCCCCTGGGGGTCGTTGCAGTATGCGCAACGGGCGTTGCACAAAGCGACACCTCGAAGGCTAGGCACTGCGCCGGGCCCCCACAAGAGGTCTGGACCAGTCGACGGCCGGAAAACGCGAAGATCCCCGGGGCGCACCGCACGCGCCCCGGGGACCTCACCGCCTCCGGCCGGGCCGGGGACCTACTTGTCGCCGCCCTTGCCCTTGTCGTCGCCGCCGCTGCCCATGGATTCGTAGATCTCCTTGCACATCGGGCAGACGGGGTACTTCTTCGGGTCGCGGCCCGGCACCCAGACCTTGCCGCACAGCGCCACGACGGGGGTGCCGTCGAGGGCGCTCGCCATGATCTTGTCCTTCTGGACGTAGTGGGCGAAGCGCTCGTGGTCGCCGTCGCCGTGGGACACCTGCGGCGTCGGCTCTACGAGGGTCCCCGTACCAGTCCCGCGCTCGGGCTCGAGAGTGCTCATAACAGCCAGGGTACTGAAGCTCACACGCATCAGTTGAGCGAAGGGTCGTCCGGATACGTGGCCACCATCGCCAGCTCGCTGCGCTGGCGGCGCAGCACCTCGCGCCACAGCCGCTCCGGGGCCGGCGAGGACACGTCGCCCGGCTCGGACTCCACGACGTACCAGGCGCCCTCCACCAGCTCGTCCTCCAGCTGGCCGGGGCCCCAGCCCGCGTACCCGGCGAAGATCCGCAGGCTGCCCACGGCCGGGGCGAGCAGCTCCGGCGGGGCCTCCAGGTCCACCAGGCCGATCGCGCCGTGGACCCGCCGCCAGCCGAGCGGTGCCCGGTCGCCGTCGGCGCCGCCCGGGATGACCGCCACGCCCAGCGCCGAGTCCAGCGACACCGGGCCGCCCTGGAAGACCACACCGGGCTCGCCGGCCAGGTCGGCCCAGCCCTCCAGGATGTCGCCGACGACCACGGGGGTGGGACGGTTCAGGACGACACCGAGGGAACCCTCCTCGTCGTGGTCGAGGAGGAGCACCACCGCACGGTCGAAGTTCGGGTCCGCCAGGGCGGGAGTGGCCACGAGCAGCCGCCCTGTGAGCGAGGACACCTCGGTCATGCCAGACATGATCCCGCATCTTCCCCGGGTGTGGGGAGCCAATCGGGGGCACGGAGGTGAAGCCGGTCGGGACCGGGTCACGCCCCCGGCGCGCACCCGGGGCGCCGGTGACCCCATGTGCCCGAAAGGGAACGGTTCGTGTTGTGACACAGCTATGACGGACTGGCCGGGTACTGGGCTTACGGGAGGGGGGTAATCGGCGATTACCCTGTCTTCCCGGCCCCTGCGCACAGTGATCGGCCGGCCCCTGACCAACTCATCGGAACGCGAGATTCATGACCGTCAACGACGATGTCCTGCTTGTCCACGGCGGAACCCCGCTGGAGGGCGAGATCCGTGTCCGCGGTGCGAAGAACCTCGTACCGAAGGCCATGGTCGCCGCCCTGCTGGGCAGCGAGCCGAGCCGACTGCGCAACGTTCCGGACATCCGTGACGTGCGCGTCGTGCGCGGCCTGCTCCAGCTGCACGGGGTGACGGTCCGTCCGGGCGAGGAGCCGGGCGAACTGGTGATGGACCCGACCCGGGTGGAGAGCGCCAACGTCGCCGACATCGACGCCCACGCGGGTTCCAGCCGCATCCCGATCCTCTTCTGCGGCCCGCTGCTGCACCGTCTCGGCCACGCGTTCATCCCCGGTCTCGGCGGCTGTGACATCGGCGGCCGGCCCATCGACTTCCACTTCGACGTGCTGCGGCAGTTCGGCGCGACGATCGAGAAGCGGGCCGACGGGCAGTACCTGGAGGCTCCGCAGCGGCTGCGCGGCACGAAGATACGGCTGCCCTACCCGTCCGTCGGCGCGACCGAGCAGGTGCTGCTGACGGCCGTACTGGCCGAAGGCGTCACGGAGTTGTCCAACGCGGCCGTCGAGCCGGAGATCGAGGACCTCATCTGCGTGCTGCAGAAGATGGGCGCGATCATCGCGATGGACACCGACCGCACGATCCGCATCACCGGTGTGGACAAGCTGTCCGGCTACACCCACCGCGCCCTGCCGGACCGCCTGGAGGCCGCCTCCTGGGCCTCGGCGGCGCTCGCGACCAACGGCGACATCTACGTCCGCGGCGCCCAGCAGCGCTCGATGATGACGTTCCTGAACACCTACCGCAAGGTGGGCGGCGCCTTCGAGATCGACGACGAGGGCATCCGTTTCTGGCACCCCGGCGGGCAGTTGAAGTCCATCGCCCTGGAGACGGACGTGCACCCCGGTTTCCAGACGGACTGGCAGCAGCCGCTGGTGGTGGCCCTGACCCAGGCCACGGGCCTGTCCATCATCCACGAGACGGTCTACGAGTCCCGGCTCGGCTTCACCTCCGCCCTGAACCAGATGGGCGCGCACATCCAGCTCTACCGCGAGTGCCTGGGCGGCTCCGCCTGCCGCTTCGGCGCGCGCAACTTCCTGCACTCCGCGGTCGTCTCCGGCCCCACCAGGCTCCAGGGCGCCGATCTGGTCATCCCCGACCTGCGCGGCGGCTTCTCGTACCTCATCGCGGCCCTCGCCGCCGAGGGCACCTCCCGTGTCCACGGCATCGAGCTGATCAACCGCGGCTACGAGAACTTCATGGACAAGCTCGTCGAACTCGGCGCGAAGGTCGAACTGCCGGGCAAGGCGCTCGGCTAGGTCCCACGGACACCGAAAGGGCGGCCCCCCTGTGGAAGGGGGGCCGCCCTTTTCGGCGTCCTAAGCCTGAGACGCCCCGAAGGGGCGCGGGGCCGTGTCGATCAGCGGCTCCGCCGCGGGGCGCGATCAACCACAGCGGCCCCGCAGCAGCTCACGGCGCTCAGTGGGCCGGCGCTCAGCGCGGAGCGATTACTTGCCCTTGGCGGCTTCCTTGAGCTTGCTGCCCGCGGTGACCTTCACGCTGTAGCCGGCCGGGATGTTGATGGGCTCGCCGGTCTGCGGGTTGCGCGCGGTGCGAGCGGCACGGTGGGTGCGCTCGAAGGTCAGGAAGCCAGGGATGGTGACCTTCTCGTCGCCCTTGGCGACGATCTCGCCGACGGTCTCGGCGAACGCGGCCAGCACGGCGTCGGCGTCCTTGCGGGTCACCTCGGCGCGGTCGGCCAGCGCGGCCACCAGCTCACTGCGGTTCATGTTGTTACTCCCGTATTTTTCTTGCCGTTGGGGTGTGCCACGCGGCGGTACGCCGCCCGAGGCACTGCGATGCCGATGCGCTCGCGCCCTTGGGGGTGCCCCCCGGAGGGACAGGGTCCCTGCGGGAGCATCCTGCCCCTACCTGCGGCGGGAAAGCCAATCCGGCACCCGTAGGAGTCGTGAGAACACCCTGGGGAGTCACACGAAAAGCGCCCGCTCGGCCGTCACCCTAGAGCGCGCCCGGCATCCGGTGGTTCCACGACGCGCCGGTGCGGGGGGCCGCCGTGGTGATACTCACAGCCCCCCGCACCGTACGTCACGCCGTGGTCAGGCCGTCGCGCCGGCCGCCTTGGCGGCCTCCCGGACCGCCCCGGCCACGGCGCCCGCGACCTTGTCGTTGAAGACGCTGGGGATGATGTAGTTCGGGTTCAGCTCGTCCTCGCTCACCACGTCGGCCAGGGCCTTGGCGGCGGCGAGCATCATCTCCGTGTTGACGGTGCGGGACTGCGCGTCCAGCAGGCCGCGGAAGACGCCCGGGAAGACCAGCACGTTGTTGATCTGGTTCGGGAAGTCGGAGCGGCCGGTGGCCACGACGGCCGCGGTCTGCCGGGCGATCGCCGGGTCCACCTCGGGGTCGGGGTTCGCGAGCGCGAACACGATGGCGCCCTCGGCCATGGCGGCCACGTCGGCGCCGTCCAGGACGTTCGGGGCGGAGACGCCGATGAAGACGTCGGCGCCGCGCACGGCCTCCTTCAGGGTGCCGGTGAGGCCCTCGGGGTTGGTGTTGTCGGCGATCCAGCGCAGCGGCGAGTCGGCCGGGGCGTTCACCAGGTCCTCGCGGCCGGCGTGCACGACACCGTGGATGTCGGCGACGACGGCGTTCTTCACGCCGGCCGCCAGCAGCAGCTTCAGGATGGCCGTACCGGCCGCGCCGGCGCCGGACATGACGACCCGGATGTTCTGGATCGCCTTGTCCGTCACGCGCAGCGCGTTGGTCAGGGCGGCGAGCACGACGATGGCGGTGCCGTGCTGGTCGTCGTGGAAGACCGGGATGTCCAGGGCCTCGCGCAGCCGGGCCTCGATCTCGAAGCAGCGCGGCGCGGAGATGTCCTCCAGGTTGATGCCGGCGAAGCCCGGGGCGATCGCCTTGACGATCTCCACGATCGCGTCGGTGTCCTGGGTGTCCAGGCAGATCGGCCAGGCGTCGATGCCGGCGAAGCGCTTGAAGAGGGCCGCCTTGCCCTCCATGACGGGCAGCGCGGCCTTGGGGCCGATGTTGCCGAGGCCCAGCACGGCGGAGCCGTCCGTCACGACCGCAACGGAGTTGCGCTTGATGGTGAGGCGGCGGGCGTCCTCGGGGTTCTCGGCGATGGCCATGCAGACGCGGGCCACGCCGGGCGTGTAGACCATGGAGAGGTCGTCACGGTTGCGGATGGGGTGCTTCGACGCCATCTCGATCTTGCCGCCGAGGTGCATCAGGAACGTACGGTCGGAGACCTTGCCGAGCGTGACGCCCTCGATGCCGCGCAGCTTCTCGACGATCTCCTCGGCGTGCGCCGTGGAGGTGGCCGCGATGGTGACGTCGATACGGAGCTTCTCGTGGCCGGACGCGGTGACGTCGAGGCCGGTCACCGAGCCCCCGGAGGACTCCACGGCCGTGGTGAGCTGCGAGACGGCCGTTCCGCTCGCGGGCACCTCCAGCCGGATCGTCATCGAGTAGGAGACGCTGGGCGCCGTTGCCATGGCCGACTTCCTCTGCTTTCACCGTGTCGCGAGTTGTGCCGTCCGATCGTCGCACCTACCACTCAGTACGTGGTAGTCGCCCTGGATTACGGACGTTTTGTTCACGCGACATTCCCTGTGGGGTGCGTGGTTTCGGAAAACTACTTCCACCATACGAGAAACGGTCGGGTGTGGAAAGAGGTCGCCGGGGCAAAGAAAGAGGCCCACGTCACATCCGTGACGTGGGCCTCCCACGCATATGACACCGACCCGCCATGCTCGCCTCGCGGCAAGTGGTCGCTCGTAGCGACGAAGGTTGGGCCCGGGGGCTTGGATCGGGCCGGTGCCACACCAAGGCTAACAAACCCTCGCCCAGGGCCATTCCCCTCACGCGGGATTGTTCGAAATCGACACGTGAGGCAGGAGCCGTGTCCCCGCCTGTCAGTCCCTGAGCAGGTCCGGGACCCCGGTCGGGTCCGGGTCGTCCCGTTGGGTCGAGACCACCGTCAGCTGCTGGGTGGCCCGGGTCAGCGCCACGTACAGCACGCGCAGGCCGGCCGGCGACTCGTCGGCGATCTCCGCGGGCGAGACGACGACCGTCGCGTCGTACTCCAGGCCCTTGGCCTCCAGGCTGCCGAGGGCCACCACCCGGTCGCCCAGCCCGGCCAGCCAGCGCCGGGCCTCCTCGCGCCGGCCCATCGCCACCACCACGCCGACCGTGCCGTCCACCAGGCCCAGCAGCCGCTCGGCCTCCGCGCGCACCGTCCGCTCCAGGGAGTCCGCCACCACGGTGAAGCGCGGCTCCACCCCGGTCGACCGCACGGCGGAGGGGGCCTCGGCGCCGGGCATGGCGAGCGCGAGCACCTTCGCGGCCAGGTCGGCGATCTCGGCCGGGTTGCGGTAGTTCACGGTGAGCTGGAAGCGGCGCCTGGGCCGGCTGCCCAGCGCCTCGTCGCGGGCCTCGGCCGCCTCGTCCGGGTCGGACCAGGAGGACTGCGCCGGGTCCCCGACGACCGTCCAGGTGGCCTGCCGGCCGCGGCGGCCGACCATGCGCCACTGCATCGGCGTCAGGTCCTGCGCCTCGTCCACGATGACGTGCGCGTACTCGGTGCGCTCCTGCGCCAGCCGCTCGGCCCGCTCGCGCTGGGTCTCCTCGCGCACCGGCATCAGCTCCTCCAGGCCGGTGAGCTGGTCCAGCGGGTCCAGTTCGCGCTTCTTGCGGGGGCGGGCCGGGGCGCCGAGGATCGCCTGGAGCTCGTCGAGCAGGGCGATGTCGTGCACGGACAGGCCGTCCCGCCTGAGCGAGCGGGCGACCTTGCGGACCTCGCCGGGGTTGAGCACCCGCCGGGCCCAGCGGCCGAGCCGCTTCTCGTCGGCCATCGCGGCGAGCACGGCCCGCGGGGTCAGCTCGGGCCACCAGGCGTCGAGGAACGCCAGGAAGGAGTCCTCGCTCGTGACGTCCTCGTCGAAGGAAGAGCGCAGCTCGGCGGCCAGCTCCGGGTCGGTGTGCCGGGCGGCGGCGCCGGACCGGGCCCACAGGGCGTCCAGCAGCAGCTTGCGGGCGCGCGGGCGGAGCAGGTTGACCGGCGCGGTGCCGGTGAGGGCGGTACGGCGGATACGTTCCAGCTCGTCGGCCTCCAGTTCGAGCCGGCGCCCGAAGGCCACGACGCGCAGCCGGGAGGGCGTGCCGTCACCGGGCCGGTCCTCGTCGTCCTCGGCGTCGGCCGGGGCGGCCGGGCCCAGCTCCAGGGCGCCCCGGGCGGCCTTGCGCAGCACCTTCAGCATCCGGGCGGAGCCCTTGGCGCGGGCCACGGACGGGGAGTCGTAGACGGTGGCCTCCGCGCCGTCGACGAGGGAGCCGATGGCGCGGATGGCGACCTGGCCCTCCTCGCCGAGCGAGGGCAGCACGCCCTCGGTGTAGGCGACCAGCAGCGGCGTCGGGGAGACGATCAGGATGCCGCCCGCGTAGCGTCTGCGGTCCTGGTAGAGCAGGTAGGCGGCGCGGTGCAGGGCGACGGCGGTCTTCCCGGTGCCCGGTCCGCCCTCCACGTAGGTGATGGAGGCGGCGGGGGCCCGGATGACCAGGTCCTGCTCGGCCTGGATGGAGGAGACGATGTCCCGCATGGTGTGGCCGCGGGCCTGGCCGAGGGCGGCCATCAGGGCGCCGTCGCCGATGACCGGCAGTTCCCGGCCGTCCAGGTACGCCGTCAGCTCCGGCCGCATCAGGTCGTCCTCGACGCCGAGCACCCGGCGCCCCTTGGAGCGGATGACCCGGCGCCGCACCACCCGTCCCGGCTCCACCGGCGTGGCCCGGTAGAAGGGCGCGGCGGCCGGCGCCCGCCAGTCGATGACCAGCGGGGAGTAGTCCTCGTCCAGGACGCCGATACGGCCGATGTGCAGCGTTTCGGCGATGTCGGCGGTGTCGTCCTCGCGCACGGCGCCCTCGGCGGGCTCGACGGCCGTGTAGGCGCCGTCGGGCCCCTTCTTGCCGTCCTTGCCGAGCAGCAGGTCGATCCGTCCGAAGAGGAAGTCCTCGAACTCGTTGTTCAGCCGGTTGAGATGGACCCCGGCCCGGAAGACCTGGGCGTCCCGTTCGGCGAGCGCGCCCGGGGTGCCGACCTGGCCGCGCTGGGCCGCGTCGTGCATCAGGAACTCGGCCTCGTGGATCTTCTCCTCTAGCCGCCGGTACACCCGGTCCAGGTGTTCCTGTTCGACGCTGATCTCCCGGTCACGGACGGAATCGTGTGTCTCGTGTACCGAGCCGACCGCGGACTGCTGAACCTGAGCGGCCACCTGGCCCCCTTCTGACGTGCTGGGCAGCCGTCAACCGTACGCGAAGGGGACCCGTCGAAGCTACGGGGCGGTCACCCGGGGCGCGCCCCGGGGCTCCGCGTCGACCTCCACCAGCTTCCGCCCCTCGAACGTCACCACCTCGAAGTGGTCGATCTCGTCGGGCCGGAAGGCCGCCGCCCCGCCGATGTAGAGCGGTTTCCGCGCCTGGTCGGTCTCGGCGTCCGGGATGCCGTACCCCCGGTCGGGCACCGACCACGACGACATGGTCACGCGCTGGCCGTTCTTGGCGACGAGCACCAGGGAGCACTTCAGCGGGCCCTTGACGTTCTTCAGCTCCAGCACCGCCTGGGTGCCCCAGTCCTTGCCGGTCATGGCGACGGTCGCGCTGACGCGGGTCGCGGCG
Organism: Streptomyces sp. SudanB182_2057; assembly: GCF_964272715.1. Lineage (NCBI taxonomy): Bacteria > Bacillati > Actinomycetota > Actinomycetes > Kitasatosporales > Streptomycetaceae > Streptomyces > Streptomyces sp. SudanB182_2057. The sequence goes on along the minus strand of NZ_OZ186798.1, from coordinate 5,135,216 downwards.
TCCGTGGCGGACTTCCGGTCGGACATGGTGCGGAAGGCGGACTGGGCCGGTGGCGCGGCGACCTGCCCGTCCCCGTCGGAGCCGCCGCCGGCCGCGACCGCGGCCAGCGGGCCCGCGACGACCAGGGCCGCCGCGGCGGCGATCAGGTACAAGCCGCGGCGGCGCTTGCGGGCGCGCTGCTCGGCGACCTCGCCCACCAGCTCCTCCATCAGCCGGGGGCCGGGCCGGGCGGCCAGCGACTCGCCGATCGCGGGGGTGCCGCCGGAGCCGGGCAGGTCGGCCAGCGCGGCGAGCATCGGTTCCATCCCGGCCAGCTCGTCCAGTTGCCGGGCGCACCACTCGCAGCCGGCGAGGTGCGCCTCGAAAGCGGTTGCCTCGGCGTCGTCGAGGATCCCTAGGGCGTAGGCGCCCACGGTCTCGTGTTCGCTCGGCACCGGAGATCCCTGGCTGGGGTTCATGGGCCCAGGCATACCCGGACCACCCGGTCCGAATGCCCGCTCTCCCCCCGTACCCGCTGCTCATCACGCCGTCACCCCCCGCTCCTCCAGTGCCAGCTTCATCGACCGCAGGGCGTAGAACACCCGGGACCGGACGGTTCCGCTGGGTATGCCGAGGGTCTGGGCCGCCTCGTTGACGGTACGCCCTTTGAAGTACGTCTCGACGAGCACCTCCCGGTGGGCCGGGGTCAGGTCGTCGAGCGCGTCCGACAGCGTCATCAGCCACAGCGCCTTGTCGATCTCGTCCTCCGCGGGGATGACCTCCAGCGGCGACGGGTCGACCTCCTGCGGCCGGGCCTGCCGGCTGCGGTGGCCGTCGATCACGATGCGGCGCGCGACCGTCACCAGCCAGGGGCGTACCGAACCGGTCGCCCGATTGAGCCGACCGGCGTTCTTCCAGGCACGGATGAGCGTTTCCTGTACGACGTCCTCGGCGCGCTGCCGGTCACCGGCGACCAGCCGCAGGACGTAGGCGAGCAGTGGACCGGCGTGCTCCCGGTAGAGCGCGCGCACCAGTTCCTCGTCGGGTTCGGCGGGCGGTGCGGGTACGCGGGGTTCCGAGGGGCGTGCGGACAGGCGATGTCGGGCCTTCGATCCACGGTCCTTGGCCACGGCCGCATCCTTGCGCACGCCCACCTCCGGTGTCCGGGGGTTCCCCCAGTCGGTAGCTCGCCCACCCGTACGCAGGGGGGCGGTGGGGCGTTCAAAGCGGAAGCCCGGATTTCCCCGAGGCGGGCCGCCGGCCGGGACATGCCCGCACATTTCCACCACGGGATCTCCAGCGCGCTGTACGGCCCGTGTCACACGGTCAGGCGCGGGCGAGTGCGGCCCGCCGCCGGTGCCGGGCGACCCGTTCGCGGTTGCCGCACACCTCGCTGGAACACCAGCGCCGGCGCCGGCCCCGGGAGGTGTCGAGGTAGACGAGGGGGCAGTCGTCCCCCGCGCACTGCCGTACCGAGGCCCGCGCGACGGGGTCGGTGAGCAGTTCCACGGCGTCCCGGGCGACGACGGCGAGCAGCCCGGCACACCCGGGCGGCCCGGCCAACTCCCTCACCAGGCTTCCGCCTTCCCCGGGTACGGCGACGGGCGCGGGCGGCACGGCCCGGGCGGCCTCGTTGACCCGAGCGAGCGCACCCCCGTACCCGCCGGCCTCCCCAGCCAGCAGTACGCGCACCAAGTGCCCGATGTCCGCCCGCAGTTCCCGGAAGGCGGCCGGCCAGGAGACCTCCGCGTGCCCGAGCGGGGTCCCGTCCGGCACCAGTCCGGAACCGGTGATCCACGCGCACAACGCGCCCACGCCGTCCAGGCGTTCGCCCGGATGCCGGGTGGCGAGCAGGTCCAGGCACACCCGTCCGGCATCGAACCGCAGCGGGTACGCGGGCGTGCCTCCACCGAGTGCCATGTGCCAGTCACCGCCTAGGCAGAAACCGTGCGCGGGCGTGCACCCCCGCGCACGGACGGCATGCGGGACGACCGCGTCCCGCCTTCTCCACAGTGCCTGGCGGGGGGTTGGGCCGGAAGCCCTCGTGCGGGGAACGGGTCGCCCGCCACGGTCCGGGGCCCCGTGCGCCACGGCGGCCCTCCGCGCCGCCGGGCCGTGCCCCGGCCCTACTGGTCCGCGTACTTGCTGTCCGCCGCCGGGTCGAGGGCCAGCCGGTAGCCCCGCTTCACCACCGTCTGGATCAGTTTCGGCGCGCCGAGGGCCGTGCGCAGACGGGCCATCGCCGTCTCCACGGCGTGTTCGTCGCGGCCCGCGCCGGGCAGGGCCTTGAGCAGGTCCGCGCGCGGGACCACCCAGCCGGGGCGGCGGGACAGGGCGCGCAGCAGGGACATGCCGGCCGGCGGGACCGGCTTGAGTTCGCCGTCGATCAGGACCGCGTGGCCGCGGATCTCCACCCGGTGGCCGGCGACCGGCAACGCGCGGGCGCGGGCCGGGAGTTCCTGGCAGAGCAGCTGCACCAGGGGGCCGAGGCGGAAGCGTTCCGGCTGGACCGTGTCCACCCCGTGGGCCTGGAGGGGCAGCGCGGTGACCGGGCCGACGCAGGCGGGCAGGACGTCGTGGGCCAGCGCCGACAGCAGCTCGCCCAGCAGGCCGCGCTCCTCCGCCCGGGAGAGGAGGGAGGCGGCGGCGGGGGCGCTGGTGAAGGTGAGGGCGTCCAGGCCGCGGCCGACGGCCGTGTCCAGCAGACGGTCCAGCGGGCCGGTGTCCTCCGGGGGCATCCAGCGGTAGACCGGCACCGGGAGCACCTCCGCCCCGGCGGCCCGCAGCGACTCCACGAAGCCGGGCAGGGGTTCGCCGTGCAGCTGTACGGCGACGCGGCTGCCGTCGACGCCCTCCTCCAGGAGCCGGTCGAGGACCTCGGCCAGGGACTCCGAGGAGGGCGACCACTCCTCGGTCAGGCCCGCCGCCCGGATCGCGCCCTTGACCTTCGGGCCGCGGGCCAGCAGCCGCGCCCCGCGCAGCCGGCCCACCAGCTGTTCCCCGAGGCCCCAGCCGTCGGCGGCCTCGACCCAGCCCCGGAAGCCGATGGCGGTCGTGGCCACGACGACGTCCGGCACCCGGTCGATGATGTCCTTCGTGGCGGCCAGCAGTTCGCTGTCGTCGGCGAGCGGCACGATCCGCAGCGCGGGAGCGTGCAGGACGGTGGCGCCGCGCCGCTGGAGCAGGGCGCCCAGCTCCTCGGCCCGGCGCGCGGCGGTGACGCCCACGGTGAACCCGGCGAGGGGGCCGTGCTCGGGTTGCTGCTCTTCGTCGTACATGGGGCTCTCCTAGCTGACCGGCGCGCCGCACGAGCCTGTCAACACTGCGTGACAGGCTCGGTTCGGCTCGATGTCGCCGGTGTTACGTCATACCTCGGCATAGCTGAGCTGGGTCTTCTCCTCGGACGTGGACGCCGTGGCCGGAATCCGCCCGATCGGGCGGCGAAGGTATACGGCCCAGGTGACCACGAAGCAGACAGCGTAGAAGCCGAGGAACGCGACGAAGGCACCGGTACCGGAGCCGTAGGAGAGGAAGGACTGGCGGAAGGCCAGGTTGATGCCGACCCCGCCGAGCGCGCCGACCGCGCCGATCAGCCCCATGGCCGCGCCGGACAGCCGCCGGCCGTGGGCGACGGCCGCCTCGCCCTCGAGCCCCCGGGCCAGGGCCTTGGCCTGGAAGATGCCGGGGATCATCTTGTACGTCGACCCGTTGCCGAGGCCGCTGAGCACGAACAGCACGACGAAGACGGACACGAACAGCGGCAGCGACTTACGCATGCCGGCCCCGATCAGTACGGCGGTGGCGGCCGCCATGCCGACGTAGTTCCACAGGGTGATGCGGGCGCCGCCGTAGCGGTCGGCGAGCCAGCCGCCGACGGGGCGGATCAGGGAGCCGAGCAGCGGGCCGATGAAGGTGAGGTAGGCCGCCTGGAGCGGGGTCCGGCCGAACTGGTTGGTCAGCACCTGGCCGAAGGCGAAGCTGTAGCCGATGAAGGAGCCGAAGGTGCCGACGTAGAGGAAGGCCATGATCCAGGTGTGGCCGTCCCGGGCCGCGTCCTTGGCCGCGCCGGTGTCGTTCTTCACCGAGGCCAGGTTGTCCATGAACAGCGCGGCGAGCACGGCGGCCACGACGATCAGCGGGATGTAGATGCCGAGCAGCACGCGCGGGCCGCCGCCCGCGCCGATGATGGCGAGCGCGGCGAGCTGGATGACGGGGACGCCGATGTTGCCGCCGCCCGCGTTGAGCCCGAGCGCCCACCCCTTCTTCCGCAGGGGGAAGAAGGCGTTGATGTTGGTCATGGAGGAGGCGAAGTTGCCGCCGCCGATCCCGGCCAGCAGGCCCACCAGGAGGAACGTGGAGAAGGACGTGCCCGGCTCCATCACCGTGAACGCGGCGATGGTCGGGGCGAGCAGCAGGCTCGCCGAGACGACCGTCCAGTTCCGGCCGCCGAAGACGGCCACGGCGAACGTGTACGGCACCCGGACGACCGCGCCGACCAGCGTGACCACCGAGGTCAGCAGGAACTTGTCGGCGGGGGTCAGCCCGTACTCGGGGCCCATGAACAGCACCAGCACGGACCACAGGGTCCACACCGAGAACCCGATGTGCTCCGACAGCACGGAGAACCACAGGTTCCGGCGGGCGATCCGCTCCCCGGTCGCGTTCCAGAACCCCTCGTCCTCCGGGTCCCAGCGCTCGATCCAGCGGCCTCGACGGGTTGGGGCTGGGGCTGTCATCAGGCCTCCACGGTGCTCCGGCTGCTCGGTCTGCCGACCACTGACTCGGTTGACTCGGTCCGAAGGTAGGAAGGGCGCGTTTCCACCCTGTGGCAGCGGGTGACCGGAAGGGAACGTTGCTCTCACTCGGGCGGGGGGCGACCGGTGAGGGGGCCTGACCCGCCGGCGCGGGCCGGTATCCGGCTACATCCGGTTCGAACACCACCTGACCGATCCGAACACGGCCACAGGTCACGCTCACCCTCGGCGACCACCCCTGCCCCGCGCCCCGGTGAGCCGGCTGACCCTCTGGAACTGCTCAAGTGGTTTGGAGGGTGCCGTCGGTCGGAGCGAGCATGATCCATATGAAGGGACTCGCGGGATTCGGCAAGAAGCAGGACTGTGTGCTCGTCATCCGGGACGCCGATGTCGTGCTGGCGGCGTTGCGGGAGGTGCTGGACGGGGCCCCGGAGCGGGAGCGGGCCGGGCTGGAGCGGGCCGTCGCCGTGGTCGGGGGTGTCGCCGGGGCGGACGAGGGGGCGCTGCGGGCCGCGTGGGTGCGGGAGCGGCTCGCCGGGGTCGGGTTCGCCGGGGACATCGACTCCGTCGCCGCGGTCAAGGCGCTGCGCCAGGCCGAGCCGGACCTGAGTCTGCTCGCGGCCGTCCAGTTGCAGCGGGACGCGGTCGCCCATCCGGCGTGATGCCGGCCGCCATGGTCTCCTCGTCCACCGCCGGGAGCCAGCCGTCGGCCGGGCGGCGCAGCCAGCCCTCCGACCGGGCGGTGTGCGCCGCCGCACGTCTCAGGGCCGTCAGGCCGGGGTGGACCAGGCCCCTGCGCCAGACCAGGGAGACGGGGGACAGCGGGACGGGGGCCACGAGGGGGCGGCGGACCGTGCCGGGCCTGGGCGGGAAGTCCACCACCGCCAGGACCGGGTTCCCGGTCTTCGCCATGACGCGGGTGAACTCCTCGTCGCCGACGGCCATCGGCAGCGGCGGCGCGAGCCGGATCCCCCGGCCCTCGAACAGGCGCAGGGCCAGGTCGGTCCACTCCCGGGTGCGCGGGTTGCCCGCGCCGGCGTACAGCGTCTCCCCGGCCAGCGCGGACACCGGGACCTCGGGCAGGGGCGCCAGCGGGTGGTCCTCGGGCAGGACGACGGCCATCGGCTCGTACCGCACCGGCTGCTGTACGAGGCCGGAGCGGAGTGCCGGGTCGAGGCCGGCGAAGCGGCCGAAGGAGACGTCCAGGCGGCCGGCCAGCAGATCGGCGGCGGCGCCGGTGAGCCCGCTCTCGTAGCGGGCCATCAGCTCGCAGTCGGGGGCGAGTTCGCGGGCCCGGTGCAGCACCCGGCGGCCGGTGGCCAGGCCCGCCGTGTTCAGGTCGACCAGCAGCGGGCGGGCCTGTCCGGCCGCGAACGCGGCGAGCAGGTCGTCCTGGGCGGCGAGGACCCGGCGCGCGTACGGCAGCAGGCGCTCGCCGTCGGTCGTGAGGGTGACCTGCCGGGTTGTGCGGACGAACAGCTCCGCGCCCAACTCCCGCTCCAGCCGCCGTACATCACGGCTGAGCGCCTGCTGGGCTACGTAGAGGCGGGCCGCGGCCCGGGTGAAGTGCAGGTCCTCCGCCACGGCCACGAAGGCGCGCAGCAGGCGCGGGTCCAGGGATGCGGGCACGGAGCGAATCTACAACGCGGGTGCGTCAATCGGCGCCGCGCAGGTGTTGGACCCGGTGATCCCCTCCGGGTGACCGTGGGGGCATGCCTCAACCGACCACCCAGGAACGCCGGATACGGAAGAGAACCACCGGACTCTCCGGGTACCGGCGGCTGTTCGGGCTCCCCGGCGCCCGTGCCTTCACCGCCGGCAACCTCCTCGCCCGCCTTCCCATGGGCATGTTCAGCGTGAGCGCGGTCGTGATGATCGCCGGTGCCCGGGGCTCGTACGCCCTCGCCGGTGCCGTCACCGCGACCGGGCTCGCGGCGACCGCGGTGGCCGGGCCCTTCGTCGCCCGGCTGGTGGACCGGCACGGGCAGGCCCGGATCGCGCTGCCGGCCACGGTCGTCTCCGTGCTCGGCAGCCTCGCCCTGCTGCTGTGCGTCCGCTGCGACGCCCCCGACTGGACCCTCTTCGCGGCCTACGCCTGCACCGCGACCACCCCGAACATCGGCGGCCTCTCCCGTGCCCGCTGGGCCCATCTGCTGCGGGACGAGCCCGGCGCGCTGCACACGGCGAACGCGTTCGAGCAGGCCGCGGACGAGCTGTGCTTCATGCTCGGGCCGGTCCTCGCCTCCTTCCTGACCGGAACGTTCTTCCCGGAGGCGGGCACGCTCACGGGGGCGGTGCTGCTGCTCGCCGGGATGCTGCTGTTCACCGCCCAGCGGGCGACCGAGCCGCCGCCGACGGCCCGGTCCCAGGGGCCGTCACCGTTGCGCGGCCCGGGCATCCCGGCGCTGCTGGTCTGCTTCACGGCGACCGGAGCCGTGTTCGGTTCCCTGGAGGTCGTCACCCTCGCCTACGCCGACGCGCAGGGGCACCGCGCGGCGGGCGGCGCGGTGCTCGCGCTCCAGGCGGCGGGCTCGTGCGCGGCGGGGCTGGCGTACGGGGCGTTCGGGTCGGCCCGGCCCCGGCTCGTCCCGTGCCTGGCGGCGATGGCCGCCTTGATGGTGCTGCCCCGGGCGGCGGCCGGCACCGGCTCGCTCGTGGTGCTCGCCGGTGCGCTGCTGGTCGCGGGCATGGCGACCGCGCCGACCATGGTGACGGCGATGGCGCTGGTGCAGCGGCGCACCCCGGCCGGCCGGCTGAACGAGGGCATGAGCCTGATGGTGACCGGGCTGCTCGCCGGGATCGCTGGCGGCTCGGCGGCGGGCGGCTGGGCGGCCGAGCGCCTCTCCCCCGTCACCGCCTTCGCCGTACCGGCCGCGGCGGCCTTCCTGGCCCTGCTCGTCGGCGTGGCGGGCGGACGGGAGGGGGCAAGGCGAAGGCCCCGCCACTCAGTGTGACGGGGCCTTGCCCACATGGGGTCGGCCCCCTAGGGGGCCTCGTGGAGATGGCGGGAATCGAACCCGCGTCCAACGGTGCGGAATCAGGGCTTCTCCGTGTGCAGTCCGCTGCGATTTTCTCGGCCCCGGAGATCACGCGGACAAGTCTCCGACGGGCTCAGTCACTGTTTGATTTCCCTCTACACCCCGTGACCGGGTCTAGAGGTTTAGTTCCCTAGCTGATGCCAGGATCCGGGTCGGGAACAGCCCCGGGCTGACACTTCGCAAGTCGCTACTTAGGCAGCGAGGGCGAAGGAATCGCGCTTGGTGTTGGCGATTATTTTTTGCGACATATGGTTTACGAGATCATTGCCGCTTCCTCGACACGCTTCCCCTGCTTCGACAGCCGCTGTCGAAACCGATCATCCCCATGTTGATTTCTCAAGGTGCGCACCCACTGTGAGGTGCAGGTGCCATCGTACGGGAACAACGCGGGCCGATGCCAGCCTATTCCCGTGGCCGGCCGGCTAGGCGCCGCGCTGCCGGCGCTTCGCCGCCGCGATCGCCCGGGCCGCCTCCCGCCGGTCCTGCTGCTCGCGCAGCGTCTGCCGCTTGTCGTACTCCTTCTTGCCCCGCGCGAGAGCGATCTCGGCCTTCGCCCGGCCGTCCTTGAAGTAGATGGCGAGGGGCACGATCGTGTGCCCCGTCTCCTGGGACTTCGCCTCCAGCTTGTCGATCTCCTCGCGGTGCAGGAGCAGCTTGCGCTTGCGGCGCGCGGAGTGGTTGGTCCAGCTGCCCTGGTGATACTCGGGGATGTGGGCGTTGTGCAGCCACGCCTCGCCCCGGTCGATGTGGACGAAGCCGTCGGTCAGCGAGGTCCGTCCCTCGCGCAGCGACTTGACCTCCGTGCCCATGAGCACGAGCCCGGCCTCGAAGGTGTCGATGATCGCGTAGTCGTGCCGGGCCTTCTTGTTCTGGGCGACGATCTTGCGCTTGCCGCCCTTCTCGCCGTCCCTGGCCTTGGCGGCCCCGCCGTGCTTGGGCTGGGACTCCTTCGGTACGTACATTCCCTTGCTCATAGTGCCGCCATTTTCGCACCACACAGGGGTGGTGAGTACAGCCGTTTACGGGTGGGCGCGCGGCGCGGCTACGACGGGTCGCCCAGCCCGGTGAGCACCGTACGGGCCCGGGGCAGGGCCTGGTCCGGGCCCGCCTCCAGGTCGGGGGTGATGCCCCGGCCGTCGACGGTGTGCCCGGACGGGGTGCGGTAGTGGCCGACGGTCAGCTCGGCCACCGAGCCGTCGGGCAGCTTCGTCGGCATCTGGACGGAGCCCTTGCCGAAGGTGCGCGACCCGATCACCACCGCGCGCCCCCGGTCCTGGAGGGCGCCGGTGAGCAGCTCGGCCGCGCTCATGGTGCCGCCGTCGACGAGGACGACCAGCGGCCGGGCGGTGTCGCCGCCCGGGTCGGCGTGCAGGGCGCGCTGGGCGCCGTCGACGTCGTAGGTGGCGACCAGGCCGCCGTCCAGGAAGGCGGAGGCGGTGGACACGGCCTCGGTGACCAGGCCGCCGGAGTTGCCGCGCAGGTCGAGGATGGTGCGGCCGTCGGCGGGGGCGGTGCGCAGGGCCGCGCGCACCGCGTCGGCGGAGCCCTTGGTGAACGCGGAGACCTTGACGGCGGTGACCGCGCCGGGCAGCCGGCTCACGGTCACGGGGTCGGTGGACAGCCTGGCCCGGCGCAGGGTCCTCGTCCACGCGCGCGTGCCCCGCTCCAGGCCGAGCGTGACCGTCGTACCGGCCGGGGCATCCGCCCTGCCGTCGCCGCGCGCGTCGCCGCGCAGCAGGGCGATCACCTCGGTGACCGGCCGGCCGTCGGTGCGGTGGCCGTCGACGCTGCGCAGCCGGTCGCCGGCCCGGATCCCGGCGTCGGCGGCGGGCGAGCCGGGCCGCACCCGGGTGACCTCGATCCCGCCGGCCGGCTCCTGCCGCGCCCACAGCCCGACACCGGTGTAGCGGCCGTCGAGCGCGTCCTGGAACTCCTGGTACTCGCCCTCGGAGTAGACCGCGGCCCAGCGGTCGCCGCTGCGGCTGACGGCCCGTTCGGCGGCCTCCGTCGGGGACTTGCCGGCGGCCATCGCCGCGGCGGCGGCCTCCCGCACGGCCTCGGGCCGGGCGGCCGGGTCCGCCGGTGCGGCGACGGCCCTGCGCTGCGGGGCGCCGGGCCCCGGGAAGGCGTCGGTGGCGGCGCCCGCCCCCAGCACTCCGGCGAAGACCAGTGTCAGGGCGGCGCCGCGGCGGACGCGGCGGGGACTGCAGAGGGGGTCACGGCCTGACATGGCGGTGAGTCTAGGACAACGCGAAGGGCCGCACGGGCGGTTGCCCGTACGGCCCTTCTTGGTGTGCGTCACACCTTCAAGTATTTGCGGAGCGCGAAGAACGCCGCCAGGGACGGCATCAGCACGCTGGTCGCCAGGATCAGCGGCAGCTTGGTCAACACGGCGTCCCAGCCCACGAAGTTGATGAGGGTCAGCTTGTGGGAGAGGTCCATGCCGTGGTCGATGGTGAAGTACCGGCCGAGCACGAGGGCCACACAGGCCAGGCCGCCGCCGATGAGTCCGGCGACCGCGGCCTCGGCGATGAACGGCGCCTGGATGTAGAAGCCCGAGGCGCCGACCAGGCGCATGATGCCGGTCTCGCGCCGGCGGCTGAACGCCGAGACGCGCACGGTGTTGACGATCAGCAGCAGGGCGACGATCAGCATCATCGCCATCACGCCGAGCGCGCCCCGGTTCATCAGGTTCAGCAGCTGGAAGAGGTTGTCCAGGATGCCCTTCTGGTCCTGCACCGACTGCACGCCGTCCCGCCCGTTGAACGCGCTCGCGATCACCTGGTACTTCTGCGGGTCCTTGAGCTTGATCCGGTACGACTCCTGCATCTGGTCCGGCGTCAGCGAGCCGGCCAGCGGGGAGTTGCCGAACTGCTCCTTGTAGTGCTTGTACGCCTCGTCCTGGGACTCGTAGGTCACGTTCTCGACGACCGGCATCTGCTTCAGGTCCGCGAGGATCTGCTTCTTCTGGTCCTCGGTGACCGCGCCCTTGGCGCAGTGCACGTCGTTCTCCGCGTCGTGCTTGTTGCACAGGAAGATCGAGACGTTGACCTTGTCGTACCAGTAGCCCTTCATGGTGCTGACCTGGTCGCTCATCAGCAGCGAGCCGCCGAACAGGGCCAGGGACAGGGCGACGGAGACGATGACGGCGAAGGTCATCGTCAGGTTGCGGCGGAGACCGACACCGATCTCCGACAGGACGAACTGGGCGCGCATGGCTACTTCTTCAGGCCTTTCGGGAACTGGGTGCGGTCAGTGCTGGTAGCCGTAGACGCCGCGGGCCTGGTCGCGGACGAGGCGGCCCTTCTCCAGCTCGATGACGCGCTTGCGCATCTGGTCCACGATGTTCTGGTCGTGCGTCGCCATGATGACGGTGGTGCCCGTCCGGTTGATCCGGTCGAGCAGCTTCATGATGCCGACGGAGGTCTGCGGGTCGAGGTTGCCGGTGGGCTCGTCGGCGATGAGCAGTTTGGGCCGGTTGACGAACGCGCGCGCGATGGCGACGCGCTGCTGTTCACCGCCGGACAGCTCGCCGGGCCTGCGGTCCTCCTTGCCGCCGAGCCCGACCAGGTCGAGCACCTGCGGCACGGACTTGCGGATCTCGCCGCGGGACTTGCCGATCACCTCCTGGGCGAAGGCCACGTTCTCCGCGACCGTCTTGTTCGGCAGCAGCCGGAAGTCCTGGAAGACGGTGCCCAGCTGGCGGCGCATCTGCGGCACCTTCCAGTTGGACAGGCGCGCGAGGTCCTTGCCGAGCACGTGCACCTGGCCGTGGCTGCACCGCTCCTCGCGGAGGATGAGCCGCAGGAAGGTGGACTTTCCGGAGCCGGAGGACCCCACGAGGAAGACGAACTCGCCCTTCTCCACCTCCAGGGAGACATCCCTGAGTGCGGGGCGGGTCTGCTTGGGGTAGACCTTGGAGACGTTGTCGAATCGGATCACGGATGCACCACGGGTCGCCGGGGGTAGATGAGCGTGACCATACGCGAACCGGGTGTGCGAGCGCAGGCACAGGTTGAGGTTGGGCAAGACTTGTACGTTTTTGTACCTCCCGGTGTCCGTACCCCCCGCCTACGCCCGGGTGCGGGCCCCGCGCACGCTCCGCGGGAACCTGGCACAGTGGAAGAAGGAAGACGAAGGACGACGGGAGCGCCGGGGAACGTTCCCGTTCCCGTGAGCGTTGTACATGTGATGGCCGGTGCAAGGAGGGCGAGCGCATGACGTACGACCGGTTGGTGTGCGCGAACTGCGCGGCGCCCGTGAGCGAGGGCCGGTGCCCGGTGTGCCGTGCCAACCGCGAGCGACTGCAGCAGGAGGGCTTCTTCGGGGGCCTGAACGGGCTGAACCCGATGGCGCTGATCGCGCTGCTGGCGGTGCTGATCGCCGCGGTGGCGCTGCTGGCGCACCAGACGGCGTGAGCATGCCGTAAGGGCCCGGAGCGCCTGGCTCCGGGCCCTTACGTATGCGCTGTGCTTGCGGTGCGTGACCGCGCGGTCACGCTCAGGCAGCGGCGCCGCTCCGGCCGTTGACCAGGCGCGGCAGCATGCGGAAGCCGATACCGCCGGCGATCATGGTCGCGGCGCCGACGAGCAGGAACGCGGTCTGCCCGGCACCGGTCTCGGCGAGCTGCTTGTCGCCGCCCTGGGCCACGGTGTCGGAGCCGGTGTCGGTCAGCGCCGAGGAGCCGGCGTCCTGCGGGACGGTGTTGTTGCCGCCGCCGTTGGGCGTGTTGTTGTTGCCGCCGGTGCCGGTGCCGCCGTCGGTGGAACCGCCGGTGGAGCCGGTACCGCCCGTGGTGCCGGTGGTGCCGGTGCCGCCGTCGGTGCCGGTGCCGCCGTCCGTGCCGCTGTCGCCGCCCGAGTTGCCGCCGTTGCCGTTGCCACCGGAGTTGCCGTTGCCGCCGTCGGTGCCGCTGTCGCCACCGTTGCCGCCGTTGCCGTTGCCACCCGAGTTGCCGTTGCCGCCCGAGTTGCCGTTGCCGCTGTCGCCGCCGATGACACCGCCGATGGACGCGTCACCGCCGTTGGAGGCGTCACCGCCCGAGGCGGCGGCACCACCGGAAGCGGCGTCACCACCAGAGGCCGCCGCACCACCGGAAGCGGCAGCACCACCCGAGGCGGCGTCACCGCCCGAGGCCGCCGCACCACCGGAAGCGGCGTCACCACCAGAGGCCGCCGCACCACCGGAAGCAGCAGCACCACCAGAGGCAGCGTCACCGCCCGAGGCCGCCGCACCGCCGGAAGCAGCATCGCCACCAGAGGCCGCCGCACCACCCGAGGCGGCGTCACCACCCGAGGCCGCCGCACCACCGGAAGCAGCAGCGCCGCCCGTGCTGTCGGTGCCGCCGTCGGTGCAGATGCCGACCGGGCAGCTGCCCCCGTCGGTGTTCCCGCCGTCGGCGCCGACACCGCTCACGCCGAGGCTGATCGGACCCGCCTGGACATCGAGGTCCAGGGCGGAAGCCGCGCCCGCCGCGGTCAGCGAGGCACCGGCCGCGATCACGGCGCCGGCGGCTATCCGCGCGACCCGGATCCGCGTCTTCTTCGTCATATGGTTGCTACCCCCAGTAGCTGTTCGTCCATGAGGCGGCACGTGGGACGGGCGTGCCGTGATCGACGGAGGCAGCTGGTGACGAAGAGTGCGTCAACTCGATCCCCCGGTTCACATGCGCCCCGCGCATACGCATGCCGCCGCCCCACCCTTCCGATTTTTCATAGCAACGTCAAGGGCGTTGCGGGCGTAATGCCCGATGGGGTGGCGTTTAGGGGGAATGGGAGCCTGTGAGTGTGATGTAAAACCCGGACAAAAGAACAACTGCCGCCCATCGGACGGCAGTTGTCATGTCGACAAAGTTACTTCTCCTGCTGCTTGCGCCAGCGAATACCGGCCTCCAGGAACCCGTCGATCTCGCCGTTGAACACGGCCTCCGGGTTGCCCACCTCATGCTCGGTGCGCAGGTCCTTGACCATCTGGTAGGGGTGCAGCACGTACGAACGCATCTGGTTGCCCCAGGAGTTGCCGCCGTCGCCCTTGAGGGCGTCCATCTTGGCCTGCTCCTCCTGGCGGCGCCGCTCCAGCAGCTTGGCCTGGAGGACGTTCATCGCAGTGGCCTTGTTCTGGATCTGCGACCGCTCGTTCTGGCAGGAGACCACGATGCCGGTGGGCAGGTGGGTGATGCGGACGGCGGAGTCGGTCGTGTTGACGCCCTGGCCGCCGGGGCCGGAGGAGCGGTAGACGTCGATCCGCAGGTCGGACTCGTCGATCTCGACGTGGTCGGACTGCTCGACGACCGGCAGCACCTCGACGCCCGCGAAGGACGTCTGGCGGCGGCCCTGGTTGTCGAACGGCGAGATGCGCACCAGGCGGTGCGTGCCCTGCTCGACGGAGAGCGTGCCGTAGGCGTACGGCGCCTGCACGGAGAAGGTGGTCGACTTGATGCCGGCCTCTTCGGCGTACGAGGTCTCGATCAGCTCCGTCTTGTAACCGCGCTGCTCGGCCCAGCGCAGGTACATGCGCTGGAGCTTCTCGGCGAAGTCGGCCGCGTCGACGCCGCCGGCCTCGGCGCGGATGTTGACGAGCGCCTCACGGGAGTCGTACTCCCCGGACAGGAGGGTGCGCACCTCCATCTCGTCCAGCGCCTTCTTCACCGAGACCAGCTCGGACTCGGCCTCGGCGCGGGTGTCCGGGTCGTCCTCCTCCTCGGCCATCTCGAAGAGGACCGCGAGGTCGTCGATCCGGCCGCGCAGCGCCTCCGCCTTCCTGACCTCGGCCTGGAGGTGGGAGAGCTTGCTGGTGACCTTCTGCGCCTCGTCCGGGTTGTCCCACAGGGACGGGGCCGCCGCCTGCTCCTCAAGCACGGCGATATCTGCCCTCATCTTGTCGAGGTCCAGGACGGCCTCGATCGACTCCATGGTCGAGGAGAGGGACTTCAGCTCTTCGGATACATCGACGACTGCCACGCCTTCCAGCGTAACGGCTGTGGCAAGCGTCCTCGGCCGGGTCGGGTCCGCCCCGGGTCTCAGGGGGCCGACGTGCTGTGCGTGTCCTGGGGTGCCCGGCCGTCGTCCCCGTCGGCGGCGGCGAACCACGCGCCGACGCCCACGGCCGCCGCCACCAGCACTCCGGCCACGCCCAGGGTCACCCGGCGCCGCCGCACCGCGACCCGGTGACGGGCCGAGCCCGGGCGGGGCGCGCCGGCGGCCCGGGGCACGCGGGCGGTCCCGTGGGCGCCGCCGGCCAGCTCGTCCGGCGCGGGCACCCGCATCGACGTGTGCGTGTCCCGGTTGGAGTCCGGCCGGGCGCCGGGGACCAGGGACACCGCGCCGCGCCGCCGTACCGGCTCGCCCTCCGGGGCGGCCGCCGGCGCGGGCTCCCCGGCCTCCTCCTCTGCGGGTCCCGGCTCGTCCACCTCCAGCGGCGGCAGCCCGGCCAGCGTGGGCAGCTGCTCGCGCAGCCGCGCGGCGAGCTCCGAGGCGCGCAGCCGGGAGGCGGGGGCCTTGGCCAGGCACTGGACGAGCAGCTGCCACAGCTCCTCGGGGATGCCGGGCAGCGGTACGACGGTTTCGGTGACGTGCCGGCGCAGCACCGCGCCGGGGTGGCCGCCGCCGAAGGGCGTGAAGCCGGCCAGCAGCTCGTACAGGACCGTCGCCAGGGCGTAGATGTCCACGGCGGCGCGCGGCGGCAGGCCCTCCACGATCTCCGGGGCCAGGTAGTCCGGGGTGCCGATGATCTTCGTGGCGCGGGTCCGCTTGGGCGAGTCGATCAGCTTGGCCACGCCGAAGTCGGTGAGCAGCGCGGGGTGGGCGCCGCCCGGTCCGAGCGGGCCCTGCATGTCGAGCAGGACGTTCTCGGGCTTGACGTCCCGGTGGACGACCCCGGCGGCGTGGGCCGCGGCCAGCGCGTCGGCGACGTCGGCGACGATCGCGACGGCCGCCTCGGGGGCGAGCCGCCGCTCCCGCTCCAGCCGGGTGCGCAGGTCGGTGCCGCGCACCAGGTCCATGACCAGGGCCAGGTCGTTGCCGTCGACCACCAGGTCCCGCACGGTGACGATGCGCGGGTGCTCCAGGCCGAGCAGGGCGGTGCGCTCCTGCACGAAGCGTCCGACGAGCTCCTGGTCGGAGGCGAGGTCCTCGCGCAGCAGCTTGATGGCGACGGGGCCGTCCGGTCCCTCGCCCAGCCACACCGTCCCGGCGCTCCCCCGCCCCAGGATCTGGTTCGCGGTGTACCGGCTGCCGATCTTCCGTGCCAAGACTGCTCCTACAGACGCGTGTTGTCGTTAAAAGTACGCGTCCGGCGAGCCAACCTCCTCCGCGGAGGCGGAAATCACCCGGCAGGTGTCGACAAATCTCCAACCTGACGGTCAGTTCCCGGAGGAGCCGCCCAGGTCGTTGATCCAGCCGCCCACCGTGCCGGCCCAGTCGGTCAGCTGGTCCCAGTAGCCCTTGCCGGTGCCGATCCAGTCCTGGAGCGGGGTCAGCTCCCAGATCAGCCAGCTGACGACGATCAGGATGACGATCGTGAACAGGCAGCCCTTCAGGCAGCCGAGCCCGGGGATCTTCATCGGGTTGGCACTGCGCTGCCGCGGCGCCCGGGGCTCGCGCGCGGGCCGCCGCGGCTCGGGCGGGGCGGGCGGCGCGTACCGCTGCGGCTGCTGGGGCTGCTGGGGCTGCGGCGGCTGGGGCGTGGCGTACCGCTGGGGCTGCTGCTGCGGGTAGCCGTGGCCCGGCGCCTGCTGCGGGCGCTGCCGGCCGCGCGGCTGCGGCTGCTGCGGGCGGGGCTGGGGGGCCGGGCGCGGCTGCTGCTGGGGCCGGGGGGCGACCTGCCGCTGGGGGCGGCGGCGCAGCGGGTCCTCGTCCGGGTCCAGGTACTGGATCTGCGTCTGCTCGTTGCGGTCGCGGGCGGCGCGCAGCTGGTTCTGCCAGGGGTGCGGCTGCTCGGGCTGCTGCCCCTGCGGGCCGTACTGCCCCTGCTGTCCCTGTTGGTTCGGCGGGACCGGCGGCAGGACGGCCGTGGGGTCCGCCGCGCCCGTGTTCGGCAGTACGGCGGTGGGGTCGGCGGCGCCGGCCGGGCCGTCGGTGTGCGGCAGCACGCTGGTCGCGGCGTTCGGGTCGTACGCCCCCGACGGCGCGTTCGACGGCAGCACCTGGGTGGGGTCGGCGGCGCCGGGCGCGTCCGGGACGGCGGTCGGGGCCGGGTCGGGGGCGAGGAGCGCGCCGACCCCCTCGGCGGCGGCGATCCGCGCGGCGTTCGCGTGCACGCCGACGCCCTCGGCGACGACCCGCAGGGCCCGCGCGAGGTTCTCGGCGCCGGGCCGTTCGTCCGGGTTCTTGCGCAGGCAGCGCTCTATGACCGTCCACAGCGGGTCCGGGACGGTGGAGGGGCGGCGCGGCTCGGCGCTCAGGTGCTGGTGCAGCACCTCGAGGGCGGTGGAGCCGGCGAACGGCGGACGGCCGGTGACCAGCTCGTACAGCAGGATGCCGGCGCCGTAGATGTCCACGGCGGAGGTCTGCGGGCGGCCCTCGGCGGACTCCGGGGCGACGTAGGCGGGGGTGCCGACGAACTCGTGGGTACGGGTCAGTCCCGGGGAGTCGGCGAGGCGGGCGATGCCGAAGTCGGTCAGCATCGGGTGCATCTCGCCGCCCTGCTGCATGAGCAGCACGTTGGCGGGCTTCAGGTCGCGGTGGACGACGCCGTCGGCGTGGCTCGCGGCGAGGGCGTCGGCGATCTGCGCGGTCAGCAGGGCCGCGGCGACCGGGGTGAGGGGGCCGTTCTCGCGCAGGTAGCGGTGCAGGTCGGGGCCGTCGACCAGGTCCATGACCAGCGCCAGCAGGTCGCCCTCCACGACCAGGTCGCGGACCCGGACGATGTTCGGGTGGGTGAGCCGGAGCAGCACGGAGCGCTCGCGCAGGAAGCGCATCACGATGTCCGGGTCGCTCGCCAGCTCCTCCTTGAGGACCTTGATCGCGACCGTCTCGCCCGGCTGTCCGGGCACGGCGGCCTCGGCGCCCGCCGTCTCGCGCTGGCGGGCACGCCAGACGGTGCCTGTGGCGCCGCGTCCGAGCGGCTCCTCAAGCAGGTACTTGCTGCCGACTGGCCGCACGTCACGCGCTCCCTGCTGGTTGCTGTCGCTTGCTTCCGGCGCATCCGGTCCCGGTGTCCCGAGGACCCGGTGCCCCGCTGTTCCGCCCCACTGTAGTGCCGTGCTACGGGGCACCCCCACGCGTTCCCGGGCATCCCCGGGGCGCTCGGGACGGGGCTCGACGGAAAGACGCCGGTCGCGGTCCTCCGGTTGCCCGGGGCCGGACGTGACCGATCTCAACTGATCGCCGACGGGGTCCGGGTCCGGCACTTTTGGGGGCAGAGCCGACCAATCAAGATCACTTGCTGTCGGGTTCCAAGCGCGTTGCCGACGGCAGGTGCGAGGATGCCTCCAGCAGTCCGCCGGGACGGTTCCGGCGGCCGCTGGCCGACGTGCTCGTGTGGGGTGGGGGGAAGTCCGCGCCCGCGCAGACCCGCGCAGAAGGGACCGCTGACGCCGATGCAGATCCGGCTGACCGTCGTAGACCCGCTCGGTCCGCCCCCGCAGGGGGGCCGCGCCGTGAGCCGCGACGTGCTGGTCACGGCGCCCGTGGGCACGGAGCTGGGCGCGGTGGCCTCGGCGCTGGCCGGGGCGGTCGCGGGCGAGGGGGGCGCGGGGCGCGAGGCCGGCGCCTCCGTGGTGCTGTACGCGGGCGCGGAGCGGCTCGATCCGCGCCGGAGCACGCTCGGTGAGCCCCCGCTCGTGGACGGCGCCGTACTGTCCCTGGGCGCGCCGGCGGAGCCCGAGCCGCATCCCGAGCTGGACACCGCCCCGGCGCAGCTGCACGTGGTGGCGGGGCCGGACGCGGGCGGGGTCCACCTGCTGCACGGGGGGCGGATCACCGTGGGCCGCTCCGCCGACGCGGACGTGCCGCTGGACGATCCCGACGTCTCCCGGCTGCACTGCGCGGTCACCGTCGGCGCGGACGGCCGGGTCGCGGTCGCCGACCTCGGCTCCACGAACGGCACGTCCCTGGACGGCACACGGGTGACGGACCGTCCGGTACGGGTGCCCGCCGGGGGCCTGCTGCGGATCGGGGAGTCCGCCCTGCGGGTGACTCCGTCGGGCGGGGCGGGGTCACGGGTACGGGCGGTGCCGGACGGGGAGGGCCGCGTACGGGTCGGCGTGGGCGGTGACGGGCCGGGGGCGGGGCCGGGTTCCGGGGCGGGGGCGGGCCCGGGTTCACTTTCTGTTGCGAATTCGGGCTCAG
This sequence comes from Streptomyces sp. SudanB182_2057, assembly GCF_964272715.1. NCBI lineage: Bacteria > Bacillati > Actinomycetota > Actinomycetes > Kitasatosporales > Streptomycetaceae > Streptomyces > Streptomyces sp. SudanB182_2057. The sequence goes on along the minus strand of NZ_OZ186798.1, from coordinate 5,116,157 downwards.
GTTCAGGCCCCTTCGGGGAGACGCACCACGCCTACGGCTCCTTCGCCCCCGCCGCCCAGGCCCGGGATCCCCGGCGCGGGCAGTCGCCGGTGGTGCCGGGGCAGGCCGGGGCGCCGAGCGTGGAGAGCCGGAGCGCGGGCCTCGGTGTGCCGGGCGCGGTGTCCGGCGGTGCCGCCACCCACGCGGGCCGCTTCGGGGTCGCCGGCGGGCCGGGCGGGGCGTCCGGAGCGGCGTACGCCGGGGCGCCCGGTGGCGAGGACCCGCGCCCGGGCGGGCGCAAGAGCACCCCGGTCAGGGGCACGGACCTGCCGCCGGGCAGCCTCCCCGGACCCGACGGCGCGACCTACACGCAGTACGGCGACCACCCCGGGCACCCCGACGCCCCGTACGGCGGCCGTCCCGGGCGGATCGACGTACCGCAGGACACCCACCCGGCACCCGGCGACGCCGGTGCCCCCTCCCGGCCGGCCGCCCTCCCGCAAGGGGCCCGGCGGCGCGGGTTCGGGGCCTGGGCCCGGCGGCTGACCGGTGGCCGCGGGGAGCAGGCAGGCGGTGCCGTGCCGTACGACGCCGCCCCCGGGCCCGCCGCCGACGGTGGCCCGGCCGCCGGTGCCGTACCGCGCCCGGACACCTGGCCGGACCCGGCCGCGCTGCTGCTGACGGCGCTCGGTCCGGGGCCCCGGCTGTGGGAGCGCGGGCCGGGCCACCCGGAGGCGCTGACCGTGCGGCTCGGCACGGCCGACCGGAGCGCGCCGGACGGCTCGTGGCTCCTGCCCGCCGTACCGGTGACCGCCGCGCTGCGCGAGGCCGGCGCGCTGGGCCTGGCCGGTCCGCGCCCCCGGCTGTCCGGGCTGGCCCGCGCGGTGCTGGCCCAGCTCGCCGCGCTGCACTCCCCCGACCTGCTGGAGATCGTGCTGATCAGCGCGGACCACTCCCGGCCGGTGGCGGACCGTACGGAGGAGTGGGCCTGGCTGGGCTGGCTCCCGCACGTCCGGCCGGGCCGCGGCCAGGACTGTCGGCTGCTGCTGGCCTACGACCGCGAGCAGGCCGCGGCCCGCGTCGAGGAACTGCTGCGCCGGGCGGAGGACCACGCCGGGGCGCCGGACGGACCGTCCGGAACGGTGACCGGAGCCGCGCCCGCCGGAGCGATGCCCTCGCCCATCGGGACGGTGCCCGGACCCACCGGAGCGATGCCCGGACCCGCCGGAGCCATGGTCGCGCCCACCGGGACGATCGCCGGCCCCGCCGGGGCCCCGGCCCAGCACGCTCTCACCGGCCCGGCAGGGATATCCGTACCCGCCCAGGGCACGCCCGCCCGGACCTCCGGCCTCCCCGCCCGTCACCCCCTCGGCGCCCCCGGCACCGTCGGCACCCCCGGCAGCGGCTCCCGAGGGCCGTTCACCGTCGTCGTCGTGGACGGAGACCCCGGCGGTTCCGCCCTGCGGGACGACCTCGCGCGGCTGGCCGCGGCCGGGCCGCGGGCCGGGATCCACCTGGTGTGTCTCGCCGAGACCGAGCCCGCCTCGCCCGTCTCCCCCGTGGCGCGGACGTACGAGGCCGCCTGCGCGGTGACGCCCGCCTTCCGGCACTGCGGTGCCGTCGCGCTGCTCAGCGGGGACGTCGCCACCGCGCTGCAACTGCTGCGGGTCGGGCCGGGCGGCCCGGTCGGTCCGGGCACGCACGGCACCGTGGACGCCGTCTCCGCCGCCTGGGCGGACCGGTTCGCGCGGGCGCTGGCGCCGCTGCGCCCGGACGGCCCGGACAGTGAGCCGCACCCGCGCGTGGCCGTGCCGCTGCCCCGGTCGGCCCGGCTGCTGGACGAGCTGGGACTGGCCCGCGCCACCCCGGCGTCACTGATGGCGCGCTGGGCGGACGCGGCGGACGACACCGACTCCCCGGGCGGCCGGGCCCGGGCCGTGCTCGGCGCCGGGCCGCGCGGCCCGGTCACCGTCGACCTCGTGTCGGAGGGGCCGCATCTGCTCGTCGAGGGCCCGGCCGGCAGCGGCCGTACCGAGCTGCTGCGGACCGTGGTCGCCTCGCTGGCCGCCGCCGAGCGGCCGGACCGGCTGGCCGTGGCGCTGCTCGAGGGCCGGGACGGCGCCGGCACGGGCGCCGGGCGGGGCGAGGGCCTGCGCGTGTGCACGGACATCCCGCACGTGACCACCCACCTGATCGCCAACGACCCCGTGCGGATGCGGGAGTTCGCGCAGTCGCTGAGCGCCGAGCTGAAGCGCCGGGCGGAGTTGCTGGGCCGCACCGACTTCGCCCGCTGGCACGCGGGGCGGGAGGTGTCCGGCCGGATGGTGGCCCAGCGCGGCTCCGCCACGGGGTCGGCCTCCGGTGACATCGAGGCGCCGCCCAGCTCCACGCTGCGGCTGCGGCCGGGCGCGGCGTCCCGTCAACGCGCCGCCGCAGCACCGCCGTTGCCCCGGCTGGTGGTGGTCGTGGACGACCTGGACGCCCTGGTCTCCCCGGCGCTCGGCTCGCCGGGCCGGCCCGCCGCGGGCTCGGTGATCAGGGCGCTGGAGGCGGTGGCCCGGGACGGCGACCGGCTCGGGGTGCACCTGGTCGCGGCGGCCGGGGCGGACGGCCGCACGGCCCAGTCGGAGCCGGCCCGCCGGGCGGCCCTGCGGGTCGTCCTGGACGCGCCGCAGCCGGGGCCGGAGCAGCCGGCGCCGGGGCGGGGACGGCTGACGTACGCGGACGGCCCGGCCGTGGGCTTCCAGGGCGGCCGGGTGACCGGGCGCATCCCGCGCACCGCGACCCAGCGGCCCACGGTGGTCCCGCTGGACTGGGCGCGCACGGGCGACCCGCCGGCCCGCCGCCCGGTGCGGGAGCTGGGCAACGGCCCGACCGACCTGGCCCTGCTGGCGAGCGCGGTGGAGCGGGCGGCCCGCGAGGTCGCGGCGACCGAGGTCCCGTCCCTGCTCTAGCCGCTCTTCCCCCCGAACTTCCCCGCGAACTTCCCTGCATACGTGCCCGGTTACGAGCCGATCACGATACGACGGTCCGGCCCCCGGGCGCTCTTGCCCGGGTGGAGCGGCCCGGCGTACACCGGACCGCACGGGACAGAGTTCTTACGTTCAACGCGCGTTCAACGAAGAACGAACGAACGGGGAAGTGATGCACAGCGAGAGCAGCACATTCCGGGCCCACCGGGCCGTCACCGCGGTCGCCGCCCTGCTCACGGGGGCCCTCGTGCTCACCGCCTGCGCCGGCGGTGACGACGACAAGGAGGGCACCGGGGGAACGACCGGCGCGACCGCGGGTTCCACCGTCACCCTGCCGAAGCTGGACGGCGCCAAGCTGGAGGTGGCCGCCGTCTGGACCGGCGGCGAGCAGGCCAACTTCAAGAAGGTCCTCGCCGAGTTCGAGAAGCGCACCGGCGCGTCGGTCACCTTCGTGCCCGCGCAGGACCCGATCATCAACTTCCTCGGATCGAAGATCGCGGGCGGCCAGCCGCCGGACGTCGCGCTGCTGCCGCAGCCCGGCGCCATCAAGCAGGCCGTGGACAAGGGCTGGGCCAAGCCGCTCGGCGCGGCGGCCGTCAAGGAGCTGGCGGAGAACTACTCCCGGGGCTGGCAGGACATCGGCAAGGTCGACGGCAAGCAGTACGGCGCCTACTACAAGGCCGCCAACAAGTCGCTGATCTGGTACAACACCCAGGTCTTCGAGAACGCGGGCGCGAAGGAACCGAAGACCTGGCAGGAGCTGCTGACCGCCTCGCAGGCGGTGTACGACTCCGGGGTCACGCCGTTCTCGGTGGCCGGCGCGGACGGCTGGCCGCTGACCGACTGGTTCGAGAACATCTATCTGTCCCAGGCGGGCCCGGAGAAGTACGACCAGCTGGCCCAGCACAAGATCAAGTGGACCGATCCCTCGGTCAAGCGGGCGCTGACCACCCTCGCCGAGCTGTGGGGGAAGAAGGACTATCTGGCGGGCGGCCAGAAGGGCGCGCTGCAGACGGAGTTCCCGCAGTCGGTCACCCAGACCTTCACCGGCGGCGACCAGCCGAAGTCGGCCATGGTCTACGAGGGCGACTTCGTGCAGGTGAACATCGGCGAGACCAAGTCGAAGGTGGGCACGGACGCCAAGGTGTTCCCCTTCCCGGCGGTCGGCGACAGCGCGCCGGTGGTCTCCGGCGGTGACGCGGCGGTGATCCTGAAGGACTCCGAGGCGGCGCAGGCCCTGGTGACCTTCCTCGCCTCCCCGGACGCGGCCACCGTCCAGGCCGGGCTGGGCGGTTACCTCTCCCCGAACAAGAACGTGCCCCTCTCGGCGTACCCGAACGAGGTGCAGCGGAAGATCGCCAAGGCGCTGATCGAGGCCGGTGACGACTTCCGCTTCGACATGTCCGACCAGGCCCCGCAGGCCTTCGGCGGCACGCCCGGCAAGGGCGAGTGGAAGGACCTCCAGGACTTCCTGAGGAACCCCGAGGACGTCGCGGGCGCCCAGGCCAGGCTGGAGCGGGACGCGGCGGCGGCGTACGGGAACGGGGGCTGATCCGGGCATGGCGTCGGCAGCGGCGGCCGGGGCCCCACCGGGCCCCGCCGCGCCCCGCGGTCGCAAGAGCGTGACCGGCACCCGCAAGGCCGTGGCAGCGCTGTTCCTGCTGCCCGCGCTGGTGCTGCTCGGCGCGCTCGTGGTCTACCCGATCGGGTACTCGATCGTCCGCAGTTTCTCGAACGCCTCCGGTGACGGCTTCGCCGGCTTCGACAACTACAAGACGCTGTTCACCGACGACGGCATCCGGACCGCGCTGAAGAACAACGTCATCTGGGTGGTGTTCGCGCCGACGGTCGCCACCGCGCTCGGCCTGGTCTTCGCGGTGCTGACCGAACGGGTGCGCTGGGGAACGGCGTTCAAGCTGGTCGTCTTCATGCCGATGGCGATCTCGATGCTGGCCGCCGGGATCATCTTCCGGCTGGTGTACGACCAGGACCCGGACAAGGGGGTCGCCAACGCGGTCTGGGTGGGCGTGCACGACACGTTCGCGCAGTCGTCGGCGTTCCCCAAGGCGCATCCGGGCCGTAAGTCGCCGCTCGTGGCGGACGGCGGGGGTTTCGTCACCAGGGACGCCGTGCGCGCCGGTCGGCCGGTCGCGCTGCCCCTGGTGGGCGTGGCCCCCGGTCAACTGCCCGACGGGGTGGAGCGGGCCGTGGCGGCGAAGCCGGAGCCGGGCAGGGTCACCGGCACCACCTGGCAGGACTTCACCCGCGGCAAGGGCGTCGGCAGGCTCGGCGCGCCGGACCCGTCCGAGGTGGGGTATGCCGGGATGCGGATCGAGGCGGTGAAGGACGGGAAGGTGGTGGCCTCCGCCGAGGCGTCCGCCGACGGCACCTTCACCCTGCCCGCCGCCGCGGACGGGGCCCGGCTGCGGCTGCCCGCGGACAACTTCCGGGAGCCGTACAACGGGGTCTCCTGGCTCGGCCCGGCGCTGGTCACCCCGGCGATCATCGGGGCGTACGTGTGGATGTGGGCGGGCTTCGCGATGGTGCTGATCGCGGCCGGACTCGCGGGCGTGCCCCGGGAGCTGCTGGAGGCGGCCCGGGTGGACGGCGCCTCCGAGTGGCAGGTGTTCCGCAAGGTCACCGTGCCGCTGCTGGCCCCGGTGCTGGCGGTCGTCGTCGTCACGCTGATGATCAACGTGCTGAAGGTGTTCGACCTGGTGTTCATCATCGCGCCGGGCTCCTCCCAGGACGACGCGAACGTGCTGGCGCTGGAGCTGTACCGCAAGGGCTTCTCGGAGGGGCAGCCGGGCGTCGCGAGCGCCATCTCGGTGTTCCTGCTGCTGCTGGTGATTCCGGTGATGCTGTTCAACATCCGTCGGCTCAGGCGGGAGGTGCGGCGATGACGGTGACCACCGAAGGCGTCCGGAAGGCCGGGGCGGCCCGGGCGGTTCCCGCCCGGCGGTCGGTCGGTGCCCGGATCGTGGAGCGGCTGGGCGGCGGACTGGTCCGCGTGGTGCTGATCGTCGTGGGCCTGTTCTGGCTGGTGCCGACCATCGGCCTGCTGGTGTCCTCGCTGCGCTCGCCGCAGGAGATGAGCGCGAGCGGCTGGTGGACGGTGTTCACCGAGCCGTCCCAGCTCACCGTGGACAGCTACCGGAAGCTGCTGGAGAACTCCGACATCACGCACTCGCTGGTCAACACCGTGCTGATCACGGTCCCGGCGACGGTCCTGGTCGTGGTGATCGGGGCGCTGGCCGGGTACGCGTTCGCGTGGATGGAGTTCCCGGGCCGGGACTGGTGGTTCCTGGGCGTGGTGAGCCTGCTGGTGGTGCCCGTGCAGGTGGCGCTGATCCCGATCGCCGAACTCTTCGGGAAGATCGGGCTGTTCGGGTCGATCCTCGGGGTGATCCTGTTCCACACCGGGTTCGGGCTGCCGTTCGCGGTGTTCCTGCTGCGGAACTTCTTCGCGGAGATCCCGCGCGAACTGCTGGAGGCGGCCCGCCTGGACGGCGCCGGTGAACTGCGGCTGTTCGCACGGGTGGTGATGCCGCTGGGCGGTCCGGCGATCGCCAGCCTCGGCATCTTCCAGTTCCTGTGGGTGTGGAACGACATGCTGGTCGCGCTGGTGTTCACCAAGTCGGGCACCCAGCCGGTCACGGTCGCCCTGCAGACGCAGGTACGGCAGTTCGGCAACAACATCGACGTCCTGGCGCCCGGCGCGTTCCTCTCCATGGTGATCCCGCTGGCCGTGTTCTTCGCGTTCCAGCGGCAGTTCGTGTCCGGCGTGATGGCGGGCGCGGTCAAGTAGCGGTACGAGCGGGTCAGTTCAGGGGGCGGGCCGGTCGCGGCCCGCCCCTTTCGCGTCGGGCCGGGGTAGCCCGAATGCCGTACCCGCCGTAACCAATTCACTCCATCGGCCGTTCCCGGACCACCACGCCCGCGCCGAGCGACCCAGGGATGTCCCGTGCCCCGGTTCAGTGTCACCGTGCCGCCACCTCCCGGTTCCCTGCCCGACCCCGGGAGCCGCTGAACACCGTTGTCACGTCCTGGAGTTCCCGTGCCCCTCGGCTCGACGCGGCCCGCCCCGAGCCGGCCGACCACCTGGCGTCCGGCGGGACGGCCCGGCCGCGTCCGCACGACGACAGAGAGAACAGAATGCCCCGCTTCAGCATCATCGTCCCGTCCCATGGGGTCGCCGGACGGCTGTCCCAGGCGCTGGACTCGGTCCTCGGCCAGTCCTTCGGCGACCTCCAGCTGATCCCGGTCTGCGACGCCCCCGACGCCGCCGCGGCCGAGGTCGCCGCCGGGTACGCGGGGCGGGACTCCCGGGTGACCGTGGTCCACTCGCCGCCGTCCGCCGGGCTGAGCGGGGCGCGCAACGCCGGGATGCGGGCGGCGGCCGGCGCCTATGTGCTGTTCCTGGACGGCGACGACCTGCTGCTGCCGGGGGCGCTGGCGGTGGTGGACGCCCGGCTGTCCGAGGTCGCCGGGGTGGACGTGCTGTACTGCGAGCACGAGCGCGCCCCCTGGTGGGAGGGCGAGCCGGCGACCTCGGCCGGGCCGCTGCCGGGGCGGGCCCCGCTCGGTGCCTTCGCCCCCGCCGAGCTGCCCGGGCTGACCGGCGTCCAGCTGCCCGCGTGGAGCGCCGTGTACCGCCGGGCCTTCCTCACCGAGCGGGAACTCGTCTTCCCGGACGGGTACTTCACCGACCTGGGCTGGGGCGGGCTGGTGACCGTCGCGGCCGGGCGGATCGCGGTGCTGCGCCGGCCCGTCGTACGCCACCGGGCCCGCCGCCAGGGCAGCCGGCTGCAGCTGCCCGGCCCGCACCAGCACACCCTGCTGGACCAGGTGGAGCGGGTGCTGACCCGGGCGGCCGAGGCGGAGCTGCCGCCCGAGCGGACCGGGCCGCTGTTCGACCAGGCGTTCGCGCTGGTGCTGAAGGCGGCGTCCCGGCCGGAGCGGCTGCTCTCGGGGCACCGGGCGTTCTTCCGCCGGGCGGCCCGGCTCTACCGGCTGCACCGCCCGGCCGGTCACCGGGTGCCGGACGGCAGCCTCGGCGTGCAGCACCGGCTGCTGGCGGCGGGCGCGTACGGCGCGTTCCGCGCCCTGCGCGGCGCCCGCCGGGCGGCCGGCGGCACCGTCGCCCGGCTGCCGCGCCCGCTCCCGGCCCGCACCCGGCTGCGCTACGCCCGCGACCTGCGCCGCCCGCTCGATCCGGACCTCGCCGTGTACTGCGCGTACTGGGGCCGGGGGTACGCCTGCAATCCGGCGGCGATCCACGCCAAGGCCCGGGAGCTGGCCCCGCACCTGCGCGGGGTGTTCCTGGTCGAGGCCGGCCGGGAACACACCATGCCGGACGGCGTCGAGTACGCGGTGCTCGGTTCGCGCCGCTCCTGGGAGGTGCTGGCCCGGGCCACGTACCTGGTCAACAACGCCAACTTCGCCGAGGGCGTGGTCAAGCGGCCGGGCAGCGTGCATCTGCAGACCCAGCACGGCACCCCGCTGAAGACGATGGGCGTGGACCAGTCGGTGTACCCGGTGGTGGCGGCCCGGTCCGGCAGCTTCACCAAGCTGCTGGGCCGGGTCGACCGCTGGGACTTCAGCCTGTCGTCCAACCGCCACTCCACCCGGATGTGGGAACGCGCCTTTCCGGGCTCCTACGAACAGCTGGAGTACGGCTATCCGCGCAACGACGTCTACTACACGGCGACCGCCCGTGACGTGGCCCGGATCCGCCGTGAGCTGGGCGTCCCGGAGGGCCGGACGGCCGTGCTGTACGCGCCGACCCACCGCGACCACCACACCGGCTTCGAGCCCGGCCTGGACCTGGAGGCGTTCTGCCGGGCGGCCGGGGACGACGTAGTCGTGCTGCTGCGCGCCCACTACTTCTACGACCGGGGCGGCCCGCGCGGCTCGGGCCGGATCATCGACGTCACCGCGCACCGCTCGACGGAGGACGTGTGCCTGGCGGCGGACGCGCTGATCACCGACTACTCGTCCATCATGTTCGACTACGCCAACCTGGACCGGCCGATCGTGATCCACGCCGCCGACTGGGAGGTGTACCGGGAGACCCGGGGCGTCTACTTCGACCTGCCGGCCGAGCCGCCGGGCCTGGTCGCCCGGACCCCCGGGGAGCTGGCCGCCGTGTTCCGCGACGGCTCGTACGCCGGTCCCCGGGCGCGGGCGCTGCGGGCCGCGTTCCGGGAGCGGTTCTGCGAGTTCGACGACGGGCGGGCCGCCGAGCGGGTGGTGCGCCGGGTGCTGCTCGGCGAGCCGCCCCAGGCGCTGCCGCCCGTGCTCCCGCTCGCCGAGCGCGTCCCCGCCCCCGCCGCCGCGACCCTCACGAGGAGCTGACCCGCCGTGCCCCGCTTCAGTGTGATCGTGCCCTGTCACCGGGTGCAGGGCTTCCTGCCCGAGTGCCTGGACTCGGTGCTCGGGCAGTCCTTCGGGGACTTCGAGCTGATCGCCGTGGACGACCGCTCCCCGGACGACTGCGGCGCGATCCTGGACGAGTACGCCCGGCGCGATGCGCGGGTGAAGGTGCTGCACCTGCCGGAGAACGTGGGCCTCGGCATGGCCCGCAACGCCGGGCTCCCGCACGCCACCGGCGACTACCTGCTCTTCCTGGACAGCGACGACACCCTCACCCCGGGCGCGCTGGAGGCCGTGGCCGACCGGCTCGCCGAGACCGCCGACCCGGACGTGCTGGTCTTCGACTACGCGCGCGCCTACTGGTGGGGCGGCACCCGGCGCAACGTCCTCGCGCACCTCCTCGCCGAGGAGGAGGTGTTCACCGCCGCGGAGTACCCGCGGATCCTGGACCTGCTGATGGTGGTCTGGAACAAGGCCTACCGCCGGGACTTCGTCACCGAGCACGGCTTCGCCTTCCCGCCGGGCTACTACGAGGACACCCCCTGGACGTTCCCGGTCATGCTCAGCGCCCGCCGGATCGCCGCCCTGGACCGGATCTGCGTGCACTACCGGCAGCGCCGGCAGGGCAACATCCTGTCCACCACCAGCCGCAGGCACTTCGACATCCACGACCAGTACGAGCGGGTCTTCGCGTATCTGGCCGGGCGGCCGGAGCTGACGTCCTGGCGCCCGTACCTGCACCGCAAGATGGGCGAGCACTGCCTGGACATCCTGGCCAAGCCGGACCGGCTGCCGCCCGCCGACAAGGCCGAGTTCTTCCGGCGCACGGCCCGGCTGTTCCGCGCCCACCGGCCCGAGGGCGCCCGGGTGGACGGCGAGGTCGCCGTGCTGACCGGCTCCTGGACCGGGTACCGGCTGCGGCGGCAGTCGGCGCGGGCCGGGCGGGAGGCGGCCCGGCGGGCGGCCCGGGCGCGCCGGGCCGCCGCCGCGCGGGCCCGCGCCGGCTGGGCCGCGCTGCACGCCCGCCGCCCGCTGGACGAGCGCCTCGTGGTGTACTCGGCGTCCTCGCACCGGGGCGTGCTCGGCGACCCGGCGGCGATCTACCACGCGGCCCGCGAGATCGCCCCTGAGCTGCGCGGGGTGTGGGTGGTGCGGGACGAGGAGACGGCGGCGGGGCTGCCGGACGGCGTGGAGCACGTGATCGTCGGCTCGCGGCGCTATCTGGAGGTCACCGCGCGCGCGAAGTTCTTCGTCAACGACGTCAACTGGCCCGGCACCCTGGCCAAGCGCCCCGGCAGCGTGCACATCCACACCCACCAGGGCACCCCGCTGAAGTACCTGGGCGCCGATCTGCGGGACAAACCCGGCGCGCGGCTCGGCCTCGACGTGCCCCGGATGCTGCGCCGGGCCGACCGCTGGGACTACAGCCTGGTCGCGAGCCGCCACGCCGAGCTGGTGTGGGAGCGGGCCTACCCCTGTCACTTCACCTCGGTGCGCACCGGCAGCCCGCGCAACGACGTGCTGGTGCGCGGCGGGCCCGGCGGTTTCCGGGAGCGGCACGGCATCCCGGAGGACCACACGGTGGTGCTGTACGCGCCGACCCGCCGGGACTACCGGCGCAACGGCTACGTGGAGCGGATCGACCTGGCCCGGTTCGCGGCCGGTCTCGGCGAGGGGCACACGCTCGTGGTCCGGCTGCACCCGTCGCTGGCCACCGGCCCGGCGCGGGGCATGGGCCTGGCGGAGCTGGCCCGGCGCCGGATCGTGGTGGACGCGACCGGCGAACCGCACCTGGCGGACGTCCTGCTCGCGGCGGACGCGCTGGTCACGGACTACTCGTCGGTGATGTTCGACTACGCCGTCCTGGACCGGCCGATCGTGATCCACGCCGACGACTGGCCCGCGTTCACCGCGAGCCGGGGCGCCTATCTCGACATCACCGCCGAGCCGCCCGGCCATGTCACCCGCAGTTGCCGGGAGCTGTCCGGGCTGTTCCGCTCGGGCGGCTGGCGGGACGCGGAGTCGGCCCGGCTGCGGGCCGCGTTCCGCGCCCGGTTCTGCGAGTTCGAGGACGGCCGGGCCGCCGAGCGGGTGGTGCGGACCCTGCTGCTGGGCGGGCCGCCGTCCGGCCCGGCGTCCCGGATCCCGGGCCAGTCCGGGTCCCGGGACGCGCTGTCGCCGGCGTAGCGGTCGCCCGGCCGTGCGACGGCTACTCGATGACGAGGTCGACGTCGATGTTGCCGCGGGTGGCGTTGGAGTACGGGCAGACCTGGTGGGCGGCCTCGACCAGTTCGCGGCCGGTGGCCTGGTCCACCGTGTCGGGCAGTTCGACGCGCAGGGTGACCTTCAGCCCGAAGCCCTCGCCCTGCTTGCCTATGCCCACCTCGGCGGTCACGGCGGCGTCGCTGACGTCGACCTTCGCCTGGCGGCCGACCAGGCCGAGGGCGCTGCCGAAGCAGGCGGCGTACCCGGCGGCGAAGAGCTGCTCGGGGTTGCTGCCCTGGCCGTCGCCGCCCAGCTCGACCGGCATGGCCAGGGCGAGGTCGATCCGGCCGTCGGAGGAGACGGCACGGCCTTCGCGGCCGTGGGTCGCGGTGGCGACGGCGGTGTAGAGCGCGTCCATGTCAGACCATCCCTCTCGGATGCGGGGTTCGTTACGACCGAAAGTAGAGCACACAACTAAGTTGTGCACAACTGAATCTCGGGCAAGGGCTACCCTGGAGGCATGACCGAACCGGAGTGGCTCCGCCTGGACCGCCAGATCTGCTTCTCCCTGCACGCCGCGTCCCGCGCCTTCACCGGCGTCTACCGCGTCCTCCTCCAGGACCTCGGGCTCACCTACCCCCAGTACCTGGTGATGCTGGTGCTGTGGGAACAGGGCGAACTGCCCGTCAAGAAGCTCGGCGAGCGGTTGCGGCTGGACTCCGGCACGCTGTCCCCGCTGGTCAAGCGGCTGGAGGCGGCCGGTCTGGTACGGCGTGAGCGCAGCGCCGAGGACGAGCGGTCGGTCCTCGTCCGGCTCACCGGGGAAGGCTCGGCGCTGCGCGAGCGGGCGCTCGAGGTGCCGCGCCGGATCATGGCGGCGACCGGCTTCGACCCGGCGGAGATCGGCGAGCTGCGCGAGCGGCTCGACCGGCTCACCGCCGCCCTGGACGCGGCGGCGCGGACGGAGGCCGCGCGCTGACCGGGCGGACGTAGAGCCGTACCGTCGCCATCCCCCGCACGGCCTCCTCGCGGCCGGTGAACTGCTGCCAGAGCGTGGTCAGCTTCGCCCGTTCCACGGGGTTGCGCGGCACCCAGCGGGCGCCGAGCAGCCGGCGGTCCCCGACCACCCACACCCGGTCCAGCCGCGCCAGCCTGCGGCGCAGCTCGGCCACGCCGGCCTCGCGCCCGTACAGCGTCCCGGACTCCGCCGCTCCCGCCACCCGCAGCACGTCCCGGGTGCCGCGGAACGGCCCGGGGTAGGTGAGCGCCACGTTCCGCATGGCCGCCGGCACGAACACCACGGCGTCCCCGGCCGCCAGCTCCCGCCCGGCGGCCCGGGAGACGGCCCCCAGGTCATCCGCCCGGGCACCGGGGTCGCGGTCGTCGCGGAGCAGGGGGAACTGGTGGAACACCGCGAGGGCGACGGCGGCGACGCCGAGGAGGGTGAAGGCCGGGAAGGCCAGGGGCCGGCACCCTGCCCGCCGTCGGCGCCCCCACAGCCGCTCCGCCGCCCCCGCCACCCGCTCCGCCCCGCAGGCCACCAGCAGCGGCGCCCCCGACAGGGCGTAGAGCACGTACCGGTCGACGTACAGCGGCGACGCCTGCGACACCAGCATCAGCACCAGCGGCGGCACCACCGTCACCGGCAGCGCCACCCCCGCGCACGTCGGCTCCCCCCGCCGCCCGACCAGGCGCGGCAGGCCCAGGCAGCCCAGCGCGAGACACACCCAGTACACCGAGTCGGCCGGCCCCAGGAACGTGCGCAGCAGCCCCCCGGCCGTCTCCGCCGTGGGCGCCCGCAGCCACGCCAGCTGCGCCGACTGGCCCCGCGACACCAGCGCCAGCGGCAGCAGCGCCAGCACGACCGCCGCCGCCGCGCGGCCCCAGCCCCGCCACACCCGCCGCCCGGCCCGGGCCAGCGCCAGCGACACCGCGTGGGCGAGCAGCAGCAGCACGGCGAACTCGTGCAGCCAGCAGGTGACGCCGAGGACCACGCCGTAGGCCCGCCACGCACCGCCGCGCACGGCCCGGACGAACAGCAGCGTCGCCGCGGTGGCACCGGCCGCGACCAGGGCGTAGGAGCGGCCCTCCTGCGCGTAGTGCCCGGCCATCGGCGTGACGGCGTAGAGCAGCCCGGCCCACAGCCCGGCCCGCGGCCCGAGGAGCCGGTGGCCGAGCTCGGCCACCAGCGCCGCCGTGGCGGCCGCCGCGCACACCGACGGCAGCCGCAGCGCGACCTCGCCGGGGTGGACGGCGAGGACGGCGTGCGCCAGCAGGTAGTACAGGCCGTGCACCGCGTCCACGTCGTGCAGCAGGTGCCAGATCTGCGGCACGGTCCGGCGCCCCACCTGGAAGCTGACGGCCTCGTCGCGCCACATGCCGCCCCGGTCCAGCCGCCACAGCCCGAGGACCAGCATCACCAGCGCGGGCACGCCGGGGACGGCGGCCCGCCGCAGCCGTTCCCGGGCGGGCGGCCGGCTCGTTGTACCGGTCGGCGCGCCCATGGGCGCGCCGACCGCTCGACGCGATCGCGGTGTGGCAGGAAGCCCGACGTTCACCATGGCCCGATCTCTTGCGATTAGCCAATATTCGCGGATTATGACGGCGTATCAGCCGGGATACACCAACCGCACCGCTTAGGCTCCCATGTGATGAACCGTCTCCGTGTCACCCCCGGACCGATCGTCACCCTTGCCGCCCTGTGGCTCGCCACCCGCGCCCTGATGCTGTGGCTGACCGCGCACAGCGGTCCCCGGCTGCTGGGCGGGGGCGCGGTCACCCGGGAGGTGTGGCGGCTGTACCACCACTGGTACGGCGTGCTCGCGCACGGCTCCTTCCCGGCGCACGACACGCTGTGGCAGTACCCGCCGGGCGCGGGCGCGGTGCTGCTGGCGCCGGGGCTGCTGCCGGGCCTGACCTACTTCCAGGCGTTCGTGCTGCTCACCCTGGCCGCGGACGCGGTGACCGTGGCGGCGCTGCTGCGCGCGGGCAGCAGGCCCGGCCGCAGCCTGCTCGGCGCGGCCCTGTGGACCGGCGGCCTGCCGCTGCTGCTGCACCTGCCGCTGGCCCGCTACGACGTCCAGGTCACCGCCCTGGCCGTGCTCTCCCTGCTGGCCATGGCCCGCTCCCCGCGCGCGGGCGGCGCTCTCGCCGCGCTGGGCGCGCTGGTGAAGGTGTGGCCGGCGCTGGTGCTGCTGGGCACGCCCCGGGGCCGGCCGACGCGCGGGGCATGGCTGTCGGCGGCCTGGACCGGCGCCGGGTGCCTGGCCGTGCTCGCGGTGTTCTTCACCCACCCGCTGTCCTTCCTGCGGGAGCAGGGCGGCCGGGGCGTGCAGATCGAGTCGCTCGGCGGTACGGCGCTCAACCTGGCCCGGCACTTCGGCTGGTCCGGCCGGTCCCGCTACCAGTACGGCGCGGTGGAACTGGTCGGCCCGTATGTCCGCGCGGTCGCCGTCGCCTCCCTCACGCTGACCGTGCTCTCCTTCGCGCTGCTGGTGCTGTGGCGGGTGCGGGCGCGGCACTTCGGCGAGGCGACGCCGTTCGACGCGGCGCTGAGCGCGGTGCTGCTGTTCACGGTCACCAGCCGGGTCATCAGCCCGCAGTACATGATCTGGCTGATCGGGCTGGCCGCCGTCTGCCTGACCTCGCGGCACACCGTCCAGCGGCCGGTGGCGGTGCTCGTCCTGGCGGCGTCCGCGCTGAGCACGGTGGCGTTCCCGATGTACTACCGCGAGGTGATCGACGGCACCTGGGCGGGCTGTCTGCTGATGCTGGCCCGCAACGGGCTGCTGACGGCCGCCGCCGTGCTGTCCTGCGTACGGCTGTGGCGGTCCGCGCGCCCGCCGGCCGACGGCACCGGGCCCACGACGCGGCCCCGGCCCGGCTCCGACCGCCTCCCGGACCGGGCGCTGAGCGCGTCGTAGCGGGGCCTCGCCCGGCCGCGGGTCACGGGGGCGGCGAGTCGGTCCTCAGACCGACCCCGGGCGCCCGGACCCTCACAGCGCCCTGAGGGCCGCCGCCGTGGCCCGGGCCAGCTTCTCCAGGTAGCCCTTCGGCGGTTTCGGGGCGCGGATCACCACCGAGCGCCAGTACAGCGGGCCGGAGATCAGGTCGAGGGCCAGCTCCGGGTCGGTCCCGGCGCGCAGTTCGCCCCGCTGCTCGGCCGCCGCCACGATCCGGCTGGCCACGCCCTCCTGGCCGTCCCGCAGGGCCTTCTGGAAGGCCTGGGCGAGATCGGGGTTGCGGGCCGCCTCGGCCTGGAGGTCGGGGATGACCTGGGACGCGACCGGGTGGCGCAGGGCGCGGGAGGTGACCTCGTACAGCAGGCGCAGGTCGCCCTCCAGGGAGCCGGTGTCGGGCACCGGGAAGCCGGTCACCGCCATCGCCGAGACCACGTCCAGGACCAGGTGGAGCTTGGAGCGCCAGCGCCGGTACACCGCCGTCTTGCCGACGCCGGCCCGCCGGGCGATGCCCTCGATGGACATGCGGGCGTAGCCGACGGCGGCCAGTTCCTCGAAGACCGCCGTCCGGATGGCCTCGGTCACGTCCTCCCGGAGCACGGCGGCCCCGGCGGGCGCGCGGCGGCGCGGACGCGCCGGCGGCTCGTCGGCGGAGGCGGCGTTCGTCGTCATACCGCACAGCATAGGCCGCGACGACGAAACGGTTGCGTTCCGACGTGCCCTGCCCTACGCTCACGTAGCGACGATACGGTCCCGTCCCGACGTAAGAGCACGTGAAGAGAAACGTAAGGAAACGCCGGCCGACGGGCACCGCGGCGCTCCCGGCGCGAGCCGGGCGCGACATCCCCTCCCCCGAGCGAAAGCAGCGGATGTGAGCCAGGTCCTCCACACACCGCCCCCCACCCGGGCCCCGGCCGACGGCGATCTCGCGGCGCTCGCGGCCCGGCACGGCCTGTCGGTCAGCGGCGCCCGCCCCTCCCTGCCGCAGTACGTCCGCCAGCTGTGGGCCCGCCGCCACTTCATCGGCGCCTTCGCCACCGCCAAGCTCACCGCCCAGTACAGCCAGGCGAAGCTCGGCCAGGTCTGGCAGGTCATGACCCCGCTGCTGAACGCGGCGGTCTACTACTTCATCTTCGGCGTGCTGCTCGGCACCAAGCAGAACGTGCCGGACTACGTGCCGTTCCTGGTCACCGGCATCTTCGTGTGGACGTTCACGCAGAGCTCGATCATGGCGGGCACCCGGGCGATCTCCGGCAACCTCGGCCTGGTCCGGGCGCTGCACTTCCCGCGCGCCGCCCTGCCGGTCTCCTTCGCCCTCCAGCAGCTCCAGCAACTGCTGTTCTCGATGTGCGCGCTGGCCGTCATCCTGCTCTGCTTCGGCGTGCCGGTCGCCGCCTCCTGGCTGCTGGCCGTCCCCGTGCTCGTCCTGCAGTTCACCTTCAACGCGGGCGTCTCCATGATCATGGCGCGGCTCGGCGCCAAGACCCCGGACATCGCCCAGCTGATGCCCTTCGTGCTGCGCACCTGGATGTACGTGTCCGGCGTGATGTGGAGCATCGACAAGATCGCCGAGCACGACGACCTGCCGCATGTCGTCACGGTTCTGCTACAGATCAACCCGGCCGCCGTCTACATCGACCTGATGCGGTTCGCTCTGATCGACAGCTTCCAGGCCCACCAACTGCCCCCGCACGTCTGGGCGGCGGCGGTCGGCTGGGCCCTGCTCGCCGGTGTCGGCGGTTTCATCTACTTCTGGAAGGCTGAGGAGACGTACGGCCGTGGCTGAGCACACCACCGAGAAGGTCCCCACCGTCGTCGCCGACCGCGTCGACATCGTCTACCGGGTCAACGGCACCGGCGCGGGCCGCGGTTCCGCCACCGCCGCCCTCAACCGCATCCTGCGCCGGGGGAAGGCCGAGAAGGCGGCCGGCGTGCGCCGGGTGCACGCGGTGAAGAAGGTGTCGTTCGTCGCCTACAAGGGCGAGGCGATCGGGCTCATCGGCACCAACGGCTCGGGGAAGTCGACCCTGCTGAAGGCGGTAGCGGGCCTGCTCCCGGTGGAGAGTGGGCACATCTACACCGACGGCCAGCCGTCCCTGCTGGGCGTGAACGCGGCCCTGATGAACGACCTCACCGGCGAGCGCAACGTCCACCTCGGCGGCCTGGCCATGGGCATGTCCCGGGAGCAGATCAAGGAGCGCTACCAGGACATCGTCGACTTCTCCGGCATCAACGAGAAGGGCGACTTCATCACCCTGCCCATGCGCACCTACTCCTCCGGCATGGCCGCGCGGCTGCGCTTCTCCATCGCCGCCGCCAAGGACCACGACGTCCTGCTGATCGACGAGGCGCTGGCCACCGGCGACCGCTCCTTCCAGCGGCGTTCGGAGGAGCGGATCCGCGAACTGCGCAAGCGCGCCGGCACGGTGTTCCTGGTCAGTCACAACAACAAGTCCATCCGCGACACCTGCGAGCGGGTCCTCTGGCTGGAGCGCGGCGAACTGCGCATGGACGGGCCGACGGAGGCGGTCATGAAGGAGTACGAGGCCTTCACCGGCGAGAAGAAACCGGCGGCCAAGGCATAGGCCGCGGCCTCCCGTTGGAGACGACACCGGCCATATCCGTTTTATATGACCCTTACATGATGTTGTGGAAGATGTGCCGGACATACCCAGCCCAAGGAGTCCACACACATGCCCCAGTTGAGCGTGATCGTCTACGGGTCGAACACCCAGGGGCATCTCACCGAATTGCTCGACTCCCTGACGGCCCATCCACCGCCCGGCACCGAGGTGGTCGTCGCCGCCGTCGGCGACTGGGCGCGGGAGACGGCCGAGGGGTACGCGCCCTCGGTCCTCGTCGTACCGCTGCCGGACGGCACGGGTGACGCGCAGGCCCGCGCGGCCGGTGCCGCCCGGGCCTCCGGCCGCTGGCTGCACTTCGTGCACGCGAGGGACGGCCTCCCGGCCGGCGGGCCCCGGCTGATCGCCGAGCGCACCGCCGAACTGGACGCCCCGGACGGCACGGACCCCGTCGACGTGCTCCTGTTCGACCACGTCGGCACGGACTGGCAGGGCGTCGGCAGACCCTCCCCCGACGGCCGCCGGCTGGCCGCCGCCGGCCGGACCCCCAGACCCCTGGACGAGGCCGCCGACCTGCTGCGGCTCGCCCCGCTGCTCGGCAACCGCGCCCTGCGCACCGCCTTCTGGCAGGCCCACGAGGAGCTGCACACCGACGCCGACGAGCCGCGCGCCGCCCACGCCGCCCTGCTGGCCGCCGGCCGGATCGCCTGCCTGCCCCAGGCCGCGTACGAACACCGCGTGCCGCGCCCGCAGAGCCTGCCGCCCCGCACGTCCGAGGACCGGTTCGCGCTCATCGGCCGGTACGAGTCCCTGCTCCCGCTCACCGAGGACCGCCGCGCCCCCCGCGCGGTGCTGTACGACCTGATGGTGCGTGACCTGGTCGGCACCTTCGCCCGCGAGGACCTGCCCGACGCGGTGGCCCGCGAGTTCTTCCACCGCGCCGCGCGGGCCGCGGTCCGCTGGCGCCCCGACGACCACCAGCGCCCGGCCGGCCTGGACGGCATACGGCACGCGCTGCTGGAAGAGGGCGCCTACACCCGGTACCGCGCGCTCCAGGCCGCCAACCGCACCCGCCGCGCCGCCCGCGCGACCCTGCGCACCCGCAAGCGGCAACTGGGCACCAAGGTCCGCGACCAGCAGTACCGGCGCGCGCTGAGCCGCCCGGTCGACCCCGGCCTCGCCGTGTTCGCGTCCTACTGGAACCGCGGGGTGGCCTGCAACCCGGCCGCCATCGCCGCCAAGCTCGGCGAACTCGCCCCGCACATACGCCCCGTGTGGACGGTGAGCAAGAAGAACGCGGCCCTGCTCCCGCCCGGCACCGACCACGTCATCCCCGGCTCCCGCCGCTACTGGGAGACCCTGGCCACCGCCAAGTACCTGACGAACAACGTCAACTTCCCCGACGCGGTGGTCAAACGCCCCGACGCGATCCACCTCCAGACCCACCACGGCACCCCGCTCAAGCGGATGGGCATGGACCAGCGGGACCACTCGGCCGCCGCCCAGGGCCTGGACTTCGCCGCGCTGATGGCCCGCGTCGACAGATGGGACTACAGCCTCAGCGCCAACCGCCACAGCACCCGCATGTGGCAGCGCGCCTACCCCTCCCGCCACACCTCGCTGGACTACGGCTATCCGCGCAACGACGTCTACTACACGGCCACCGCCGCCGACGTCCGCGCCGCCCGCGAGCGCCTCGGCATCGCCCCCGGGCAGACGGCCGTGCTGTACGCGCCCACCCACCGCGACTACGAGGCCGGCTTCACCCCCCGCCTCGACCTGGCCGCCCTCGCCGACAACCTGGGCGAGGACACGGTCCTGCTCGTCCGCGCCCACTACTTCTACGGCGCCGCCGCCCAGCTCACCGGGCTGCGCCGCTCCGGCCGGATCATCGACGTCTCCGTCTACGACCCCGTGGAGGAGCTGTGCCTGGCCGCCGACGCCCTGGTCACCGACTACTCGTCGATCATGTTCGACTACGCCAACCTGGACCGGCCGATCGTGATCTACGCCGACGACTGGGAGACCTACCGCACCACCCGCGGTGTCTACTTCGACCTGATGGCCGACCACCCCGGCCAGGTCGCGCGCACCCAGGGGGAGCTGACGGAGATCTTCCGCTCCGGCGCCTGGCGCGACGAGCGCGCGGCCAAGGCACGGGCCGCGTTCCGGCACCGGTTCTGCGAGTACGACGACGGACGCGCCGCCGAACGGGTCGTACGGCGGGTGTTCCTCGGCGAGCCCGCGGAAGCGCTGCCCCCGGTCCTCCCCGTCGACCGGCGCACCCCTGCCCCGACGCCCGAGGAGGCCACCGCATGACCAGCCCCGACGTCACGGTCACGATCATCGTCCACAACGACGCGGCCCGGCTGCCCCGCGCGGTCGCCTCCGTGCGCGCGCAGACCCACGCCGGCATCGAGATCGTCATCAGCGACGACCACTCCACCGACGACACCCCCGAGGTGGCCCGGCGGCTCGCCGCCGAGGACGACCGCATCCGCGTCATCCGGCTGCCGGAGAACAGCGGCGGGTGCAGCGCCCCGCGCAACCGGGCCATCGAGTCGTCCCGGGCGCCGTACCTGATGTTCCTGGACAGCGACGACGAACTCCCGCCGCGCGCCGTGGAGGTGCTGCTCGCCGCGCACCGGGAGCGCGAGGTCGACTTCGCCATGGGCGCGGTGCGCCGGGTCCGGGTCGACAACGGGCGCCGCTCCACCTGGATGCCCCACCTGGTGGCCGAGCACCGCACCCTGGAGGGCATCGAGGAGGACCCCCGCCTGCTCTTCGAGCACCTGGCGACGAGCAAGATGTACCGGCGCGACTTCCTGGACCGCCACCGGCTCCGCTTCCCCGAGGGCATCCACTACGAGGACCAGCTCTTCTCGGCGCAGGCGTACTGCCTGGCGAAGGCGTTCACCATCGTCCCCGAGCCGGTGTACGTCTGGTACATCGAGCCGTTCGCCGCCGCGGCCTCCGCGTCCATATCCAACCAGCGGGACCGGATGTCCAACGTCCGCGACCGGGTCGGCGTCCAGCGGCTGATCGACGACTTCCTGCACGACAGCGGGCACGAGGGACTGCGGGCGGACAAGGACTTCAAGTTCCTCAAGCACGACTTCCGCCTCTACGCCGGCGATCTGCCCCACCGGGACGACGCGTGGCTGGCCGCCTTCGCCGAGATCATGAACCCGTACCTGGACACGCTGTCCCCCGAGGCGTACGGCAGGCTGCCGCGCGACGAGCGGGTGGTGCTGGAGCTGCTGCGGCAGGGGCGCACGGCCGAGGCACGGCAGGCGGCGCGCGGGCTGGGGCACGCGGTCGCGCCGCGCCGGGTGACGACCGACGGGGCGGGTGTCCCGTACTGGGGCGAGACACCGCCGACGACGGAGCGGGCCCGCCGCGAACTGGACCTGTCCGAACTGGAGCTGGACACCCGCCCGTTCCCGACGGCGCTGTTCCGCCACGAGATCACGGACCTGGCCTACGACCCCGGCGCGGCCCTCACCCTGACGGTCCGCACCTACGACCCGGGCCTGCGCCTGCCCGTCGGCCCCCAGCGGGCGTCGCTCCTGCTCACCCCAGGAAAGCGCCGGATGACCGTCCCGTTCCGCCTGGACCCGGTGCGCCCCGGCGTCTTCACCGGCACGGTCCGCCTCGACCTCGCCTCGGCGTCCCTGCCCGTCCAGGGCTTCGACGGCTTGCGCCACCCCCAGATCCGGCTGGAGCGGCAGGGCCTGGCCAACTCGTCGGTGCTGCTCGCCCCGCCGGACTTCCCCGCGCGCACGGCCCGCGTCCCGCACCACACCGTCACCGTCGAACCGGAACCCCGCAACCCCGGCCGGCTGCAGATCCGCTGGCGGCCGGTGGGGGCGACGGCCCGGGTCCTGCGCCCGATGGCCCGCCGGGTCACCAACCCGCGCCTACGGAGTGCCGTGCGGCTGGTGGCGAGCGTCCTGAAGTAGGGGGCGCCCGGGCGGCGCCGTCGCTCAGGGCACCACGCGGTACAGCACCTGTCCCCGGGGCCCCACGGCCGTCTTGTGGAGCCACGGGGCCGGGGCGCCCCCGACCACCCAGCGCACCCCGTACTCGCGCAGGATCCCCCGCCGCTCCTCCGCTCCGGCGCCCGCGGAGAAGTACCGTTTCACCGCCGCCTCCCGCCGCGCCGCGTCCGGCAGGAACACGTCCGGATAGCCGGGCGCCACGGTGTACGGCCCGTACGCGGGGATCTGCCGGGCCGGGAACCGGCGGGCCATCACCACGTCGCCGTACCGCACCCCGGCCCGTACGGTCCACTGGTACCCGGCCCACGGCGGCCGGTACTTCGCCGCGACCGCCCCGGGCAGCGCGTCCCGGCGCACCGCGTACCCGAGCGTCCCGGCCTGCGTCCACGCCCCCGCCACCAGCGCGACGAGCAGCACGCCCGCCCACCCCCGGCGCACCGCCCACCGCCCCGCCGACACCGCCTGGAGCGCGGCGGCGAGCTGGGCCGGGATCAGCGCGGCGGGCAGGGCGCGGCCCCAGGAGTAGTGGCCGGTCAGCCCGCCCGCGGCCACCATCAGGACACCGAGCAGGAAGAACAGGGCAAGCGGGTCCCGGCGGTCCCGGCGCAGCCGGAACCCCAGCGCCACCACCCCGAGCAGCACATACCCGAACCGCCCGGCCAGGTCCCGGTACAGCGACCGGTGGACCGCCTCCAGGTCCCCGCCGGCAAAGAACAGCGCGAAGAAGTCGTAGTACGGCCACAGCCACAGCACCAGCAGCCCGGCGAGCAGCCCGGCGCCGAGGCGGAGCAGCGTCGCGCGCGCCGGACGGGCCCCGGCCACCATGGCCAGTGCGCCCAGCGTCGCCACCACCCCGGTGAACTGGTGGCACAGCAGGATCACCGCCCACAGCGCCCCGAGCGCGGCCCCCGCGCCCCACCCGGCCGGTCCGCGCGCCGCCCGGGTCAGCCACGCCCAGAAGTGGAAGGTGAGCCCGAGCGCCGGCACGCTCGGGTACGACACCGTCAGGGCCAGGGAGTTCAGGCCGAGGAAGCCGCTCCAGGCGAACAGCGCCGGGCCCCACAGGAACAGCAGGCTCAGCAGGGCCAGGGCGGGGGCGGCACGGTGTGCGGTGAGGGTGCGGACGTAGCGGTGGACGCCCGTCACCAGCAGCGCCAGTCCGGCGAGCGCGGCCAGGCGCAGGACCACGAAGACGGACAGGCCGGTCGCCTTGGCGACGATGCCGAGCAGCAGCGTCCAGGGCGAGTAGTACGGGCTCGGCGTGTCGGCGTCGACCAGCGGGTTGCCGGGGTGGAGGAGGCCGTGCCGCAGCCGCTCGACCGTGGCCGCGTGCATGCCCAGGTCGCCCGCCCACGGCAGCCGGACGACGACCAGGAGCAGCAGTACCAGGACCAGTGCGGCGGCGCCCCGCGCCGCTGTCCGGCCGGCGCGGGCCACCGGATCGCGCGGCACCGCCGTGCGCCGCTCCGGTTCGATGTCGGTTGTCGTGGTCTGCATGATCCACCGACCCTACCGCCGTCCGTGTCTCCTCCCCCGGACAGACGGAAGGCGCCCGGGGCCACCGCGGGCCCCGGGCGCCTGTCCCTCCGTACGGACTACGAGTGCGTGCGCAGCAGCGTCCGCATCGTGCGCATCGCCACCGACAGGTTGGCGAGGTCGAAGGAGTCCGAGCCCCGGATCTCGTCCAGCGTGGTGCGGGCCCGGCTCAGGAGCGCCGCGTTCTTCTGCTCCCACGCCTCGAACCGCTGCTCCGGCGTCGAGGTGCCGTTGCCCACCGCGAGGATGTCCGCGGTGAGGGCCGCGTGCGCCGCGTACAGGTCCTCGCGGATGGAGGCGCGGGCCATCGACTGCCAGCGGTCGGTGCGGGGCAGCTCGATGATGCGGTCCATGAGCCGGGTGATGTCCAGCCGGTCGGCGAGGTCGTAGTACACCTCGGCGACGTCCAGCGGCTCCTTGCCCGTGCGGTCGGCCACCGACACGATGTCGAGCGCCGGGAAGGCGGAGGAGAAGCCGGCCACGCGGGTCGCCAGCTCGTCCGGGACGCCGGCCGCGGACAGCTCGTCGTACACGTGCTGGTACCACTCCAGGTCCGCGCCGCGCAGCAGCTTCGGCAGCTCCTGCCAGACCCGCTCCACCCGCTCGGCGAAGAACTCGACCGTCTCGGCGAGCTGCACCGGCTGCTGCCGGTTGTTCAGCAGCCAGCGCGTGCCGCGCTCGACCAGGCGGCGCGAGTGCAGCCGGATGCGGGTCTGCACGGCCGCGTCGACCTTGTTGTCCAGTGCCTCGACGGCGTCCCACACCGGTGCCGCGCAGAAGATCACGCGGGCCGCGGTCTGGGCCCGGACGATCTCCTCCAGGGAGGCGCCGGTCTCCTCGCGCAGCCGGTGCAGATACGTCGTACCGCCCGTGTTGACCGTGTCGTTGACCAGCACGGTGGTGGTGATCTCGCGGCGCAGCGGGTGGTTGTCGATGGCGTCGGCGAACCGCTCGCGCAGGGCCGTCGGGAAGTAGGCGTGCAGCAGACCGCGCAGGTACGGGTCGTCCGGCAGCGAGGTGTGCAGCAGCTCCTCGGCCACCGTGATCTTCGTGTACGCCAGGACCACGGCCGTCTCCGGGCCGGTCAGGCCCTGGCTCTGGGCGAGGCGCTCGCGGATCTGCCGGTCGGTCGGCAGGAACTCCAGCGCCCGGTCCAGGTGGCCCTCGCGCACCAGGTGGCGGATGAACCGCTGCTGGGCGTGGAGCATGTCCTTGGCCTGGGACAGGGCGTTGGCCAGGGCGGTGTTCTGCGCGTAGTTGTTGCGCAGGACCAGCGCGCCGACCTCGTCGGTCATCTCGGCGAGCAGCTTGTTGCGCTGCTTGACGGTCATGTCGCCGTCCGCGACCAGACCGTTCAGCAGGATCTTGATGTTCACCTCGTGGTCGGAGGTGTCCACACCGGCGCTGTTGTCGATCGCGTCGGTGTTGATCTTGCCGCCGTTCCGGGCGAACTCGATCCGGCCGAGCTGGGTCAGGCCCAGGTTGCCGCCCTCGCCGACGACCTTGGCCCGCAGGTCCTGGCCGTCCACGCGGATGGCGTCGTTGGCCTTGTCTCCGACGTCGGCGTGCGACTCCGTCGACGCCTTGACGTACGTGCCGATGCCGCCGTTCCACAGCAGGTCCACCGGCGCCTTGAGGATGGTCCGCATCAGGTCGGCCGGGGTCATCTTGGTGACCTTGCCGTCGATGCCGAGGGCCTCGCGGATGTGACTGTTGAGCGGGATCGACTTGGCGGTGCGCGGGAAGATCCCGCCGCCCGTCGACAGCAGACCCGTGTCGTAGTCGGCCCAGCTGGAGCGGGGCAGCTCGAACAGGCGGCGGCGCTCGGCGTAGGAGGTGGCCGCGTCCGGGTTCGGGTCGATGAAGATGTGCCGGTGGTCGAAGGCGGCGACCAGGCGGATGTGCTCCGACAGCAGCATGCCGTTGCCGAACACGTCACCGGACATGTCGCCGATGCCGACGACCGTGAAGTCCTCGCTCTGCGTGTCCACGCCCAGCTCGCGGAAGTGCCGCTTGACGGACTCCCAGGCGCCGCGCGCGGTGATGCCCATGCCCTTGTGGTCGTAGCCGGCCGAACCGCCGGAGGCGAAGGCGTCGCCGAGCCAGAAGTCGTAGCTGTTCGCGACGTCGTTGGCGATGTCGGAGAAGGTCGCGGTGCCCTTGTCGGCGGCGACCACCAGGTAGGTGTCGTCACCGTCGTGCCGGACCACGTCCCGCGGCGGCACGACCTCGCCGGCCACCATGTTGTCGGTGATGTCGAGCAGCGCCGAGATGAACGTCTTGTAGCTGGCGATGCCCTCGGCCAGCCAGGCGTCGCGGTCCACGCCCGGGTCGGGCAGCTGCTTGGCGACGAAGCCGCCCTTGGCGCCCACCGGCACGATCACGGTGTTCTTCACCATCTGCGCCTTGACCAGGCCGAGGATCTCCGTACGGAAGTCCTCGCGCCGGTCCGACCAGCGCAGACCGCCGCGCGCGACCTTGCCGAAGCGCAGGTGCACGCCCTCCACCCGCGGCGAGTACACCCAGATCTCGAACGCCGGGCGCGGCGCGGGCAGGTCCGGGATGGCCCGCGGGTCGAACTTCATGGAGACGTAGTCGTGCGGCTCGCCGCCCGGCCCCTCCTGGAAGAAGTTCGTGCGCAGGGTCGCCTTGATGACGGTCAGGAACGACCGCAGGATGCGGTCCTCGTCCAGGCTGGCCACCTGCTCCAGGGCCGCGTCCAGCTCCTCCAGCAGGGCGTCGGTGATCTCCACGCCGGCCTGCTGCCGCTCCGGGGACATCCGGGCCTCGAACAGGGAGACCAGGAGCCGGGTGGTGTGGACGTTGTTGCGGAGGGTGTCCTCCATGTAGTCCTGCGAGAAGGTCGAGCCGGCCTGCCGCAGGTACTTGGCGTAGGCGCGCAGCACCATCGCCTGCCGCCAGGTCAGCCCGGCGCTGAGCACGAGGGCGTTGAAGCCGTCGTTCTCGGCCTTGCCGGTCCAGGTCGCGGCGAACGCGTCCTGGAACCGCTCCCGGCCGTCGTCGCCGAGGTAGTCGCCGTTGCCGCCGCCGAGCGACTTCGGCATGCGCAGGCCGAAGTCGTAGATCCAGGCGGTGGTGCGGTCGGCGCAGCGCATCTCGTACGGCCGCTCGTCGGTGACCTCGACGCCGAGCCGGCTGAGCACCGGCAGCACCTTGGACAGCGAGACCGTGCCGCCCTTCTGGTAGATCTTGAACCGGCGCTCGTCGGGCGCGGCGCCCACCGGCTCGTACAGGCTCAGCGAGAAGGCCTTGTCCTCGCTCAGCTGCTCCAGGTGGGTCAGGTCGGCGACGGCCGCGCGCGGGCTGTGGTCGGCCTTGTAGCCCTCCGGGAAGGCGTGGTTGTAGCGGCGCAGCACCTCGGCCGCGCGCTCCTCGCCGCACTCGGCGGTCAGTGCCTCGGCGAACGCGTCGGCCCAGGAGCGGGCCGCCTCCACCAGGCGGGCCTCGATGCGCTCCTTGTCGGTGTCCGACAGCTCGGGCAGCTCGGTGCCCTGCGGGACGCGGACCACGAAGTGCAGCCGGGAGAGGATCGACTCGGTGTTCCAGGCGGTGAAGTCGACGCTGGTGCCGCCCAGCTCCTCCTTGAGGATGTCGATGATCCGCAGGCGCACGCCGGTGGTGTAGCGGTCGCGCGGGAGGTAGACGAGGGCCGAGTAGTAGCGGCCGTACTCGTCCTGGCGCAGGTACAGCCGCAGCCGGCGGCGCTCCTGGAGGTAGAGCACGCTGGTGACGATGGCCTGGAGCTCGGCGACCGGCGTCTGGAACAGCTCGTCGCGCGGGTAGGTCTCCATGATCTGGAGCAGGTCGCGGCCGTCGTGGCTGTGCGGCGAGAAGCCGGCCCGGTCCAGCACCTCGTCCACCTTGCGGCGGATCACCGGCACCCGGCGCACGGACTCGGTGTAGGCGGCGGAGGAGAACAGGCCGAGGAAGCGGCGCTCGCCGACGACGTTGCCGTCCGCGTCGAACTTCTTGACGCCGATGTAGTCCAGGTACGACGGCCGGTGCACGGTGGCCCGGCTGTTGGCCTTGGTCAGCACCAGCAGCTTGTGCTCGCGGGCCTTGGCGCGGGCGTCGGCCGGGAGGCGCTCGAAGGAGGGGCTGACCGGGTGCTGGTCCTCCTCGGCGTGGTGCGGGTCCGAGCGCAGTATGCCGAGACCGGTGCCGGGCACGGCGGCGAGCGTGTCGTCGTCGCGCAGCTGGTACTCGCGGTAGCCGAGGAAGGTGAAGTGGTCTGCGGCCAGCCAGTGCAGCAGCTCGCGGGCCTCCGCCACCTCGGGACGGGGCAGGTCGGCGGGGGCGGGCTCGCCCTCCAGGCCGTCGGCGATCCGGATCGCCGCGTCCCGCATCTTCTCCCAGTCCTCGACGGCCTCGCGCACGTCGGACAGCACGCGCAGCAGGTCGGCGGCGATCTGCTTCAGGTCGGCGCGGTCGGTCTCCCGGTCGATCTCGACGTGGATCCAGGACTCGACGTGCGCGTCGTGCGGGAGGGCGTCGCCGACGGGCGGGGTCGGCAGCACCTCCAGCAGCTTGCCGGTCAGATCCCGGCGGACCACGAACTGCGGGTGGATGACGACGTGGATGCCGCGCCCCTGCCGCGTCAGCTCGTTGGTGACCGAGTCCACGAGGAAGGGCATGTCGTCGGTGACGACCTCCACGACGGTGTGGCTGCACGTCCACCCGTTCTCTTCCACGGTCGGGGTGTGCACCCGCACGTTGGCCGTGCCCTGCGGGCGGTTCTCGGCGAGCCGGTAGTGCGAGACCGCGGCGCCGAAGACGTCGACCGGGTCGCGGTCGGCGAAGTCCTCGGGTGCGGTGTGCAGGTAGTAGCGCTGGAGGAACGCGAGCACGGATTCGCTGTCCGGGGTGCCGGGGGTGCCCTCGCTCGTCGTCCCGGTCGGTAGGTGCCCCCCGACCGGGCTGTTCTCAGCTACCCGGGCGGCCCTTTCGAGCAGCTCGGCCTTGGCTTCGTCCAGCTTGGTCTGCATTGTCCTCTGGCTCCTGTCGCGCGCCGTTGCGTGACGTAGAAGGAAGTTCTGTCTCTTCCCTTGCGACACAACGCCACGTCCCGGGGTGTCCGGTCACTGTCGACGGTATGCCGCGAGGTGAGATGAGCGGGGTGATTTCGGCCAATTTGATGACGCCGGCCGAGTGTGACGCTGCTCTCGGCACCGCCGTGACCCGGACCATTTCCGGCGCCGCGGAGGCGTCCGCGCCCCCGTCCCGCCCGCGAGGACCAGCGACCGCCGCCCGGTCACGGAGACGAGCCGTGCAACCCGGGCGCGGGGCGGGAACAGGATCGTCCCCGCGGGATATCGCGCTGATCACGCCACAAGGCTATCGCTCTTGCCCCGGGGCGCGTCATGAGCCGCTTGTGTACAAAACCAGGTGGTGAAGTTTGACGTTCTGCACAGCGGTGGTGGCGGAGAGGGTGGCGTATCCGGCCACCGGCGCGCGCCACCCGCCGCCGGGCATCCGGTCGCGCCCCCGCGTGCGCCGCCGCACTCTGAAAACCACCGGGTCCCCTTGGCAGACGCGCCCGGCGGGGGGCACGGTGCCTTCAGTCCGCCGCGGGTCCCAGCGTCCCACTGCGGAGCCCCGAGCCCCACCCCCACGCACGAAAGCCCGCGAGGAGCCGACATGCCCACGAAGATCCTCATCGTCACCGGAGACGCCGCGGAGTCCCTGGAGGTGCTCTACCCCTACCAGCGGCTGCGCGAGGAGGGCTACGAGGTCCACATCGCGGCCCCCTCCCGCAAGACGCTCCGCTTCGTCGTCCACGACTTCGAACCCGGCTACGACACGTACACCGAGAAGCCCGGCTACACCTGGCCCGCCGACCTGGCGTTCGCCGAGGTCGACCCCGGTGCGTACGCGGCCCTGGTGATCCCCGGCGGCCGGGCGCCCGAGTACCTGCGCAACGACGCCGAGCTGCGCAAGATCCTCAAGGCGTTCTTCGACGCGGACAAGCCCGTGGCCCAGATCTGCCACGGCCCGCTGCTCACCGCCGCGGTCGACTCCCTGCGGGGCCGCCGGGTGACCGCCTACCCGGCCCTGGAGCCGGACATGCAGACGGCCGGCGCGGACTTCCAGGACACCGAGGCGGTGGTCGACGGCACCCTGGTCTCCTCCCGCGCCTGGCCGGACCACCCGGCGTGGATGCGGGAGTTCCTGAAGGTGCTGCGGGCGTCCGCTCCGGCGAGCTGAGACCGCCTACAGGCTCCCCGCGCCCCTTCGCGGGGCGCACCTCGCCACCCCCGTCACGCCGCTATTCTGCGGGCCTCCGCGACCGCCTCGGCCAGGGAGTCCACCACCGGCACGCCGACGCCCTCCAGACTCGCCCGGCTGTGCGACCCCCCGCTGTACAGCACGGCCCGGGCACCCACGTGCCGCGCCGCGACCGCGTCGTCCGCCGCGTCCCCGATCACCACGGTCCGCTCCGGCTCGGCCACCCCCGCCAGCGCCCGCAGGTGCCGCACCATGTGCTCGGCCTTGCTGCCGCCGGACGGCCCGGTGCGCCCGTCGATGCGGACGAAGTGCGGCTCGATGCCGAAGCCCCGCACCACCGGCACCAGTTCCTCGTGCCCGTACATGCTCAGCAGCGACTGGCTGTGCCCGTCCGACCGCCACCCGGCGAGCAGTTCCTCCGCCCCCTCGGTCAGCCCGCACCGCACCCGGTGCTCGGCGTAGTGCCGCTGGAAGGCGCCGTCCATCAGCTCCCACTCGGCGTCGCTCGGCAGCCGGCCGAGCAGCCGCTCGTAGAACCTCGGCACCGGTACGCAGTACAGCGAGCGGTACTGCTCCAGTGTGATCGGCGCGAGCCCCAGCTCGGCGAAGGCGGCGTTCGTCGCCCCTATGACCGCGTCGTTGTCGTGGAAGAGCGTCCCGTTCCAGTCCCAGACGATGTGCGCGCTTTCGTGCGTCCCCATGCCCGAGACCGTACCCGCCGCCACTGACAATCACGGCGTCGGCCGAGGTCAGCCCCGTGCGACGAGGTTGGGGATCTCCTGCGTGGCGTACCACAGCAGTTCGTGGTCGTCCGCCCCGTCCACCACGAACCGGGCGTCGTCGTCCCCGCCGTCCGCGGCCGGCAGCGCCCGCGCCGCCGCGGCCACGTCCGGTTCCGCGTCCTCGGCGTCGACGTGCACGGCGGCCGCCTTCGCCAGCGGCACCGACGCCGCCACGGTCACCTGGCCGAGGGCGGAGGGTTCGAGCCCGCGGTCCGGGTCGACGCTCGCCGCGCCGTCGGGCACGTCCACCGCGACCACCACCCGGCGCCGTACCGCGTCCGGGTCCGCCGCCAGCAGCCGCAGCGAGGCCAGCGCGGCCCGGCCGAGCGCCGCGTACTCCAGCTCCTCGATGTCCTCGGAGAGGTACCACTCGCGCAGGGCGGGGGTGACGGCGTACGCGACGAAGGGGCCGCTCCCCAGCTCACCCGTCCTGTGCGCCTCGGCGAGAGCGGGCAGGGTCAGGGGGACGTAGACGCGCATACTGGCCGCTCTTTCCTGGTCAAAGGCTCCGCTGGGGCCCCGGGGAGGGCGGCTGGCGCGTCTCCCGGCGGGCCTTCAGGATACGTGCGTCCGTCCTCTTTCGAGCTCCCGCCCACCGCCGTCGAGAAGTCAACTCCAGGCCACCGGTCCACCCTCTCCGGCCGCTTCTCCCCGGGGTCCGGGACCCTCACTCCACACTGATGGGTGAACCTTCCCGGCTCGCGCCCACCGGCCGCCCCTCGCTTGCCCGGGCCTTCAGCGCCCCGTACAAGGTCCCCACCACTTGTTACCGCCCGGTACCCCTCCCGGGCCGGCCGAACGGGATCCCCATGAACAAGGTCATGAGCCGAACCGTCCAGCCCCGCCCGCGGCACCGCCCGCCGACCCGCCGCGACACCCGCCGCCCCGGCGGGACGCCACCCCGAGCGGCCGCCCGCCCGGCGGCCGGCCGCGCCCAGAGCCTCCGTACGGCCCCCGGGACGGCCGCAGGACAGCCCCGGCCCACCGACCTGTTCGCGGACCGCCTGCTCGCCGTCCTGAGCGGCCAGCGGCCCGTCCACTGGATGCTCCGCCACACAGCCGGCCGCGCCTACGACGACCTGGCCCGCCTCGCCGAACGCGTCCCGCTGCGCACCCCCGGCCCCCGCGCCATCCGCCCGGTCGTCCAGGACATCGGCTACTACGTCGCCGACGAGGGCGCGCTGGAGGTCTTCGCCCGCGTCGCCACCGGCGACCGCCTGCGCGCCATGGCCTTCCGCCTGGAACTCGGCGAGGACCTCCGCTGGCGCTGCACAGCGGTGGAGACGGGGCCCGTGTGACCCCCTCCCCGCCCCGCCTCGGCCCGGAGCGATGCCCGAAGGGCCGGGTCCCCGTCGGAGACCCGGCCCTCAGGCGCCGCCGGCCGCTCAGGCGCGGCGTGGCTTCCCGCGTCGCTTCGTCACTTCTTGCGGCGCCGGCCGCCCTTGGCCTGCCGCCGCCGCTCCGCCCGGGTCAGCCCGTCCGACTCGGAGCGCACCGGCTCCTCGTCCTCCAGGTCCCGCTCCACGATGCCGCCCTCGCCGTCCACCGTCGGCGCGGAGAAGTGCAGCTCCCGGCGCTGCGGAACGTCCAGCCCCTTCGCACGGATCTCGGGACGGGCGGTCGCCTGCGCCGGCACCGTGTCCTGCGCGCCCTCGCCGGCCGGCTGGGCCTGCGCCTCGACCGGGACCTCCTCGACCTGCTGCTCGACCTGGACCTCCAGGTTGAACAGGTAGCCGACGGACTCCTCCTTGATGCCGTCCATCATCGCGGTGAACATGTCGAAGCCCTCGCGCTGGTACTCGACCAGCGGGTCCTTCTGGGCCATCGCGCGCAGGCCGATGCCCTCCTGGAGGTAGTCCATCTCGTAGAGGTGCTCACGCCACTTGCGGTCCAGGACCGACAGCACGACCCGGCGCTCCAGCTCACGCATGATCTCGGAGCCGAGCTGCGCCTCGCGGGCCCCGTACTGCTCGTGGATGTCCTCCTTGATGGACTCGATGATGAACTCGGCGGTCAGACCGGCCCGGTCACCGGCCGCCTCCTCCAGTTCATCGATGGTGACCTTCACCGGGTAGAGCTGCCGGAAGGCGCCCCACAGCCGGTCCAGGTCCCAGTCCTCGGGGAAGCCCTCGGAGGTCTCCGCGGTGACGTACGCCTCGATCGTGTCGTCCATGAAGTGCCGGATCTGCTCGTGCAGGTCCTCGCCCTCCAGGACGCGGCGGCGCTCGCCGTAGATGACCTCGCGCTGCCGGTTGAGCACCTCGTCGTACTTCAGGACGTTCTTGCGGGTCTCGAAGTTCTGCGTCTCGACCTGTCCCTGCGCGGAGGCGATCGCGCGGGTGACCATCTTGTTCTCGATCGGCACGTCGTCCGGCACGTTGGCCATGGACATCACGCGCTCGACCATCTGGGCCTTGAACAGGCGCATCAGGTCGTCGCCCAGCGAGAGGTAGAAGCGGGACTCGCCCGGGTCGCCCTGACGGCCGGAACGGCCGCGCAGCTGGTTGTCGATGCGCCGCGACTCGTGCCGCTCGGTGCCGAGGACGTAGAGGCCGCCGAGCGACTCCACCTCCTCCTTCTCCGCCTTGACGGCCTGCTCGGCCCGCTCCAGGGCGGCGGGCAGGGCCGCGGCCCACTCCTCGATGTGCTCCTCGGGGTCGAGGCCGCGCTGGCGCAGCTCCGCCTCGGCGAGGTCCTCGGGGTTGCCGCCGAGCTTGATGTCCGTACCACGGCCGGCCATGTTGGTGGCCACCGTCACCGCGCCCTTGCGGCCCGCCTGGGCCACGATCTGCGCCTCGCGCTCGTGGTGCTTGGCGTTCAGCACCTCGTGCTGGATGCCGCGCTTGCTGAGCTGCTGCGAGAGGTACTCCGACTTCTCCACGGAGGTCGTGCCGACGAGGATCGGCTGGCCCTTCTCGTGCTTCTCGGCGATGTCGTCCACGACCGCCTCGAACTTGGCCACCTCGGTGCGGTAGATCAGGTCCGACTGGTCCTTGCGGACCATCGGCCGGTTGGTCGGGATCGGGACCACGCCGAGCTTGTAGATCTGGTGGAACTCGGCGGCCTCGGTCATCGCCGTACCGGTCATGCCGGAGAGCTTGTTGTAGAGGCGGAAGAAGTTCTGCAGGGTGATCGTGGCGAGCGTCTGGTTCTCGTCCTTGATCTCCACCCCTTCCTTCGCCTCGATCGCCTGGTGCATGCCCTCGTTGTAGCGGCGGCCGGCGAGGATACGGCCGGTGTGCTCGTCGACGATCATGACCTCGCCGTCGATGACGACGTAGTCCTTGTCGCGCTTGAACAGTTCCTTGGCCTTGATGGCGTTGTTCAGGTAACCCACGAGCGGGGTGTTCACCGACTCGTAGAGGTTGTCGATGCCCAGCCAGTCCTCGACCTTGGCGACACCGGACTCGTGGATGGCGACCGTGCGCTTCTTCTCGTCGACGTCGTAGTCGCCGGTCTCCTCGACGCCCTTGAGGGGGTTGCCGGCCTCGCCGCGCTTGAGGCGGGTGACCAGCTTGGCGAAGTCGCCGTACCACTTGGTGGCCTGGTCGGCCGGGCCGGAGATGATCAGCGGCGTACGGGCCTCGTCGATGAGGATGGAGTCGACCTCGTCGACGATGGCGAAGTTGTGGCCGCGCTGCACCAGCTCGTCCTTCGACCACGCCATGTTGTCGCGCAGGTAGTCGAAGCCGAACTCGTTGTTCGTGCCGTAGGTGATGTCGCACGCGTACTGCTCGCGGCGCTGGGCCGGGGTCATGCTGGCGAGGATGCAGCCGACGTCCAGGCCCAGGAACTTGTGGACGCGGCCCATCATCTCGGAGTCGCGCTCGGCCAGGTAGTCGTTGACCGTGACGATGTGCACGCCGTCGCCGGACAGCGCGTTCAGATAGGCGGGCAGGGTGCCCACGAGGGTCTTGCCCTCACCGGTCTTCATCTCGGCCACATAGCCGAGGTGGAGCGCGGCACCGCCCATCAGCTGCACGTCGTAGTGGCGCTGGCCGAGGACCCGCTTGGCGGCCTCGCGGACCGTGGCGAACGCCTCGGGGAGCAGGTCGTCGAGGCTCTCACCGTCGGCGTACCGCTGCTTGTACTCATCGGTGAGGGCCCGCAGCTCGGCGTCGGAGAGGTCGACGAAGTCCTCTTCGATGGAGTTGACCTGGTCCGCGATGCGGTGCAGCTTGCGCAGGATCTTGCCTTCGCCTGCACGCATGATCTTCGAGAGGACGGACACGGGGGCTGGTCTCCTTGCCGGTCGGGCCTGGGACGGTCGGTTTTCCTTCTGACTACTGAGCAACGGCCATCGTATGCGAGGACCCGGCCGCGCCGGGAGGCCTGGCGGCCCGGCGGCTTGCTTCATCCAGGACAACGGACGGGGTGTCCGGATGGTGCCGCCCGGGCGCGAGGAATTACGCGAATTGTGATCACACGCTCACGCAACGCGGAAATCCGTGGCGCCGGCCCGGTGTCCCGCGCAGAATCGGGCGATGGAACACGTCACGCTCACCACGGACCGTCTCGTGCTGCGCCCGGTCGGCCCCGAGGACACCGCCGCGGTGTACGCCGCCGCGCAGGACCCCGGCATCCAGCGCTGGACGACGGTCCCCTCCCCTTATCTGCCCGAGCACGCGGCCGGCTTCACGGAGCGGATCGTCCCCGACGGCTGGGCCCAGGGGTCGGTGTTCACCTTCGGCGTGTTCCTCACCGGCGGGGAGCTGGCCGGCATGCTCGCCCTGTCGACGCGCTCGCCGGGCACGGCCGAGATCGGCTTCTGGGCGACCAGGGAGCACCGCGGCCGGGGCTACGTCGTGGAGGCCACGCTCACCGCCTGCCGCTGGGCCTTCACCGAGGCCGGCGTGGACCGGGTCGAGTGGCGGGCCGAGGTCGGCAACCACGCCTCCCGCGCGGTGGCCGAACGCGCGGGCTTCACCGTCGAGGGCGTGCTGCGCTCCGGCGTCGCCAACAAGGGGGTGCGCCGGGACTGCTGGGTCGGCTCGCTGCTCCCCTCGGACCTGGGACTGCCGTCCACCGCCCCCTACCTGCCCGCGCGCCCCTGAGGCCCCTCGAGCCGCTGCCCCGGGCGAACGCGCTGGTCGTCGCCGACTGTCGGTGCCACCCTCTATCGTCACGGGACATGACGACCCTTCCGCGTCCCACCACCACGCTCACCGCGGACGACGCCCGCCGGATAGTCCTGCGGGCCCAGGGCCTGCTCGGCGCGCCCGACCGGCGCGCGGGGGTCCGCGGGGTGCTGCGCCATCTCGGCGCGGTCCAGCTCGACACCATCTCGGTCCTGGCCCGTTCCCACGAGCTCGTGCCGTACGCCCGGCTGGGCGCGGTCGGCCGGCGGACGGTGGAGGCCGCGTACTGGACGGACACCCACGCCTTCGAGTACTGGTCGCACGCCGCCTGCCTGCTGCCCATCGAGGAGTGGCCCCACTTCGCCTTCCGCCGCCGCGCCTACCGCGACCGCCCGCACTGGCACCACGAACTCCCCGACGGCGCCTACGACCAGGTGATCAAGCAGCTGCGCGCGGAGGGCCCGCTGACCGCCACGGAGCTGGGCGGCGCGAAGAAGACGAACGACTGGTGGGACTGGTCGGGCACGAAGGTCGCCGTGGAGCGGGCGCTGATGTACGGCGAGGTGGTCTGCGTGGAACGGCGCGGCTGGAAGCGGGTGTACGACCTCGCCGAGCGCGCGGTACCGGCCGAGCTGCTGCACGACGAACTGGACGACGCCGAGTGCCTGCGGCGCCTGGTGCGGCTGGCGGGCGAGGCGCTCGGTGTGGGCACGCGCGCGGACATCGCCGACTACCACCGGCTCAGGGGCGAGCAGGTCGAGTCGGTGATCGCGGACTCGGGTCTGGTGCCGGTGGAGGTGGAGGGCTGGGCCAAGCCGGCGTGGGCCGACCCGGCGGCCCTGGCGGAACCGCCGCGCGGCCGGCACCGCACCACGCTGCTGTCCCCCTTCGACTCCCTGATCTGGGAGCGGGCGCGCACGGAGCGGATCTTCGGCTTCACCCACCGGCTGGAGGCGTACGTCCCCAAGCCCAAGCGGGTGCACGGGTACTTCGCGATGCCGGTGCTCGCCGGCGGCCGGCTGGTCGGGCGGGTGGACCCGGCGCGCCAGGGCCGCACGCTGGTGGCCAAGCAGGTCACCCTGGACGGCCCGAAGGCGGTCCCGGCGGTGGCCCGGGCCCTGGCCGAGGCGGCGTCCTGGGTGGACTGCACGGACGTCCGCGTCGAGCGCGCCGACCCGCCGGAGCTGCGCGAGCCCCTCACCCGGGAACTCGCGGAACTCCTCGGCTAGGCGCTAGCGGATCTCCAGGATCTTCTCCCGCATCGCGTAGACCACGGCCTCCATCCTGGAGTGCAGCTGGAGCTTCTCCAGGATGTTGCGGACGTGGTTCTTCACGGTGTTCTCGGAGATGAACAACTCCTTGGCGATGTCCCGGTTGTTCATTCCCGTGGCGACGAGTTTGAGGACCTCCAGCTCCCGGTCGGTGAGCCGGGGCGCGGGCACCAGCCGGCGCTCGTCGGTGCGCTGGATCATCGACTTGAACTCGGTGAGGAGTTTCGACGCCATCGACGGACTGATCTGCGACTGGCCGTCGGCCACCGCGCGAATGGCGGTGGCCACCTCGTCGGTGGAGATCTCCTTGAGGAGATATCCGGTCGCGCCCGCCTTGATCGCGTCGTAGAGGTCGGCCTCCTCGTCGCTGATCGTCAGCATGATGATCTTCGCGCTGGGGGCCACCTCCTTGATGGAGGTGCACGCCTCGATCCCGCCGCGCTTCGGCATACGGACGTCCATCAGGACGATGTCGGGCAGCAGGTCGGCGGCCTTGTCGACGGCCTCGGCGCCGTCGCCCGCCTCCCCGACGACCAGGATGTCCTCCTCGGCGGCGAGCACGATCTCCAGGCCGCGCCGGAAGAGGGCGTGGTCGTCCACGACCAGGACTCTGATCGGCTCCTTGCGCGGCGCGTCCGCGCCGGGGTGCCTGCCGATGACAGCGTCGTCGGCGTCCCCGTCCCGCATCGGTCCGAAGGTGTCCGCCATCGTTCCTCCCCCTGAAGGCTGTGGCCTGTGGTCCTGTGCCATCGCCAACCCAAGGCAACGGCCCACCGGTTGGGCCGGTGCGGCCATGATTTCATGCCTGGGCGACACCGAGGTGACGTGCGGGGCGCGAAGTGGTCGCACGCCGGTGCCCCTGGGGGCGCACGCTCGCTCCAGGGGCACCGGCTGGGCTTCAGCCGGGTGCGTCAGCCGCCCAGCGTGCCCCCGGCCGTGGGGGTCTGCGCCTCGGTGACCATCGGGTCCGTGCTGAGATGGATCACGCCGTAGTCGTAGGCGTGCCGCCGGTAGACGACGCTCGGTTCCTTCGTCTCGGAGTCGACGAACAAGTAGAAGTCGTGGCCGACCAGCTCCATCTCGTAGAGGGCCTGGTCAAGCGTCATCGGGGCGGCGACGTGGGTCTTCTCGCGGACGACCAGGGGGCCTTCGCCCTTGACCTCGAGAGAGCCGATCTTCTTGGTCGGCACCCCGTCGGACTCCTCCTCCGCGGCGGCCAGGCCGTTGCCGTTCAGAGTCGCCGCGCCGGGGACGTGGTCGGGAACCTCGGCCGCCGAGATGCGGCGCGCGCCCCGGCGTGAGAACCGCTTGTCGTGCTGCTTGCGCAGCCGCGCGTCCAGCTTCTCCGCCGCCAGGTCGAGTGCGGCGTAGGGGTCGCTGGCCGCTGCCTCCGCCCGGATCACCGGACCGCGGGAGCGGAGGGTGATCTCCACTCGGTCACAGCGGTCGGCCTGCCGGGGGTTGGGCTCCTTGGACACCTCGACGTCGAGGCTGATCACCTTGGCATCGAGCCTCTGGATCTTCTCCAGCTTCAGCTTCTCGGCCACGTGCTTGCGGAACCGCTCGGGCACCTCGGTCTTGCGGCCCTTGACGACGATGTCCACGCAGAACTCCGTTCCCGGATCGCTCCGCTCCATCGGCGGAGCGTCTCCCTTTCGCACCAGGTCCGGTGATCACCGGACCTCGGACTCGGTGACTTCCACCTCCTCCTCCCCCATGGGCGAGATCTCCACCCCACCGGCGCGGGTGATTGCGGAAAACCGCGCGCGGCATTCGGATATGCGAGGTGTGTGGCCTGGGCCTTTCCTCACAACCGAACATATCTCGCCCGGAGCGATGTCGTCACCCTCTCTGCCGCCGCACCTCCGTTCAGGCGAATTAAGCCTCTCACTACCTGCAACGATGCACGTTGTCGATCAGTTCCTGTTTATTTCCAGGGAATCGGCGGGAGCGGCGATCACGGCGGCACGCGGCATCCGCGTGCGGGCGTTCGGCATCGCCTTTTCCGGTGCACTGTGCACCGACTCCGTCCTCTTCCGCTCTGAACCGATCCGTCGTTCCTCCCTACCTTCCCGGGTTATGGCCCGATACACGGCCGTTCCGCCATTGGCGCCGGATACCGCGGTCTCCCGCAGGGCCCGCGCCGCCTCCGCGAGACTGGCGCCCGTCGTCATCAGGTCGTCGACGAGCACGACGCGCCGGCCGTCGCCCAGCAGCGGGCCGCCTCCCGCCGCCACCTCCAGCGCCCCGGCGAGGTTCGCCCGGCGCCCCGCCGCGTCCAGCCCGGCCTGGTCCGCGACGGCCCGCCGCTGCCGCAGCACGGCCGCCACCCGGGCCGGCGTCCCGGTGCGCCGCAGCTCCCGCGCCGCCGCGAGCGCCATCCGCCGCACCGGATCGTGCCCCCGCGCCCGCACCGCCCACCGCGCGGAGGGCACGGGAACCAGCAGCAGGGGTTCCCGCCAGGAGTGCCCCGCCGGCCCGCCACCGGCACCCCCGCCCATACCGAGGCCGGGGCCGGGGCCGGGGCCGCTCACGCCGGGACCGAGACCGCCCGCGTCCTCACCGCCCGCCGCGAGACCCGCCCGCACGGCCCGCGCCAGTGCCACGCCCAGCGCTCCCGCGAGAGCCAGCGCGCCCCGCTCCTTGTGGGCCAGCAGCAGAGCCCGCACCTCCCCGCGTAGGGAGCCACCGCGTGCACCACCGGCAGCCCGGCCGGCTCCGGCACCGGCCGTGCCCGCCGCGGCACACCCCCGTCCAGCGTGGCCCGGCACCGCGGGCACAGCGCCGTACGAGGTGCCCCGCAGCCCGCGCAGTCGGCCGGCAGCACCAGGTCGGTGAGGTCCTGCCACCACCCCCGCATGACCACCACTGTGCCCGCACCGCCGCCGGCCCGCCACCCCTGTGGAAAACCGCCTGTGGACAACCGGGCGAATCACCCGACGGCCAGGAAAACCCGCAGGTCAGCGAGGTGTCAGCCCGGATAGACCGGCGCCGAACCGTCCTTGTCGACCTTCTGCCACTGCGCCCCGGACGGCAGCCGGACGATCCCGTCCTCCGAGTAGGCCACCAGCGGCACCCGCTCGTCCTCGGACGCGGCGATCGCCTTGACACTGGTGAGCGCGCCCGGGGCGGGACCGTCCAGCGTGGACCCGTCGGCCTGGACGTACCGCATCTGCTGCACGCCCCCCTGTTCCTGGCCGACGACCAGCAGTCTGCTGTCCCCGGCCCAGGAGATGGCGCTGACCTGCTCCAGGTCCGGTGTCGCCGAGCGCAGCCCGTCCACCGAGATGCCCTGCCCGGTGCCGTCGTCGTGCTGGATCCGGCCGATGAACAGGGACTGCTTGCCGTCCTTGGCCACGACCAGCGCGATCCGCGCGCCGTCGGCGGCCACCCGCGCGTCCGTGATCCGGCCCGGGAGATCGGGCACGGTGACCGGCACCGCTTCCTTCTCCCCCTCCTCGACGACGTACAGGCGGGGCCGGCGGGGGTCGCCGTCGGCCACCCACAGGTCCCCGTGGGCGTCCCAGCTCGGCGTGGTCAGCCGCTCGTCCGGAGCGGGCCCCTCGCTGGTCACCAGCGGCTCACCGAGCGAACCGCCCGACGCCAGCGAGGCCACGTACAGCGAAGCGCCCCCGTCGGCGACCCCGGCCGCGGTGTGCTCGTCCCGCGACACGGCCACCGACCGCAGCTCCCTGCCGCCCTGGCCGAGCGGACCCGGCACCGGGACGGACCCCGTGCCGGTGCTTCCGGTCGGCATCCGCACCACCCGGTGCCTGCCGTCGATGAAGTACACGTACTCCGGGCGCTTGGACGACCCGTGCCAGGCAGTGGCCTCGGCGCGCTCCTCGGTCACTTCGCACAGCCGGTCGCCGCCGGCCCCGCGCAGCTCGACGGATTCCAGCGTCGGCGCCAGGTTCCGCAGGGTGAACAGCAACTGCGTCGCCATCTCGGTGCACTTGCCCGTCGCGACCCGCGACGCCTTCAGGTTCAGCGGCACGGTCAGCCTGTTCTGGTCGTCCGGGGTCAGCCCGGACACGCCCTGGCGCAGCGCCGTACCGGTCGGGAAGCTGGACCTGACCACCGGCCCGAGCCAGGTGGTGGGCCCGTTCAGCAGCGACCGCACCATCTGCGTCATCGGGTCCACCTTGCCGCGCACGAACACCGGATCGGCGA
This sequence comes from Streptomyces sp. SudanB182_2057, assembly GCF_964272715.1. Lineage (NCBI taxonomy): Bacteria > Bacillati > Actinomycetota > Actinomycetes > Kitasatosporales > Streptomycetaceae > Streptomyces > Streptomyces sp. SudanB182_2057. Next base: position 5,074,998 of record NZ_OZ186798.1, on the reverse strand, counting down.
CCGCCACCGGCTGCCCGCCCGCCCCGACCGCCGTGTCGGAGGCGAAGTAGTACTTGTCGACGGGCGTGTAGTTGCGCTGGAAGTCCGACTTGCCCATGATGACGCCGTCCGGCAGCCCGTCGATGCGCCACTGCCCGCTCTTGGGGCTCTTCGTCAGGTGCAGCCTCTTGCGGTAGGAGCCGCCGGCGGGCTGGTAGGCCTGCTGCGCGTCGACCGTGGCGACCCGGGTGCCGGTCAGCACACAGGTGACGCTGTTGGTCTCCTCCCGTCCGCCCGGGCTGCAGTCGGTCTCGATGCTCGGCCCGTTCGCGAGGACGGTGGTCGACCGCTCCGGCCGCCAGCGGCTCGCCGCGTCGGCCGTCAGGTACTTGCGCGCCGTGTCGTACTCCGGGTCGTCGCTGGTCAGCGCCTCCAGGAAGCCCTGCATGATCTCGCCCGGACCGGCGCCGTCGGCCGGCGGCATGGCGAACACCCGTACCCCGGTGTCCTGCCGCGGCGTGGACTCCACATCCCGCAGGTCCCCGCTGTCGGGCATCGAGGCACACCCCGCCAGCAGTACGACGCCCAGGGCGGCGCACGCCACCGCGCGCCCCGACCGCCGCCGTGCGCCCCCCACGCGGTCAGCGACCACGGAATGCCTCCCCTGACTGCGTCGAGTCCTGCGGCGCGGCGGCGTCCGGCCGGGCCCCCGCCGCGTCCGGCACGTCCGGCGCCGGGCGCGCGCCGGGCTCGTCACCGGGACGCCGTACGCCCCCGGTGGGCCGGGGCACCACACGCGCGCCGTTGCCCTTGCCCGGCAGGGCGGTCGGATCCGCGGCCGGGGTGCCGGTGGTCAGCCGCGGCGCGATCGGCGCCCGCGGGGGCAGCGCGGGCGCCTGCGCGCCGGCCTGCTGCACCGGGACCGTCGCCCGCTTCTCCTCACCGGCGCACGGCTCACCGCCACCGCCGTCGAGGCCGCGGTTACGGCGCGAGTCCTTCGGCTCCAGCGGTATCGGCGAGCCCCGCAGCGGCTCGTCCGCGGTCCTCGGCAGCGTAAGCCGGAACTGGGAGCCGCCACCGGGCTCGCCCCATGCCTGCAACCAGCCGCCGTGCAGCCGCGCGTCCTCCAGGGCGATCGACAGCCCGAGGCCGGTGCCGCCGGTGGTACGCGCGCGTGCCGGGTCGGCCCGCCAGAAGCGGCTGAACACCCGGGTCGCCTCGCCGGGCTTCAGCCCGACGCCGTAGTCCCGTACGGCGACGGCCACCGCTCCGCCCGCGGCGGCGAGCTTGACGACGACGTCCTTGCCCTCGCCGTGCTCGACCGCGTTGACGACGAGGTTGCGCAGCACGCGCTCCACGCGCCGGGCGTCCGCCTCGGCGACGACGGGCTGCTGGTCGCCGACCACCCGGATGCGCGTGCCCTTGCGCTCGGCGAGCGGCTCGGCACCGCTCACCACCCGCCGCACGACCTCCCTGAGGTCTATCGGCTCGGCCTCCAGCGCGGCGGCGCCGGCGTCGAACCGGCTGATCTCCAGCAGGTCCGCGAGCAGCGACTCGAACCGGTCCAGCTGGTCGGCGAGCAGCTCGGCCGACCGCGCGGTCACCGGGTCGAAGTCCTCACGCGCCTCGTGGATGACGTCGGCGGCCATCCGGACGGTGGTCAACGGGGTGCGCAGCTCGTGCGAGACGTCGGAGACGAACCGCCGCTGCATCCGCGACAGGTCCTCCAACTGCTGGATCTTGACCTGGAGGTTCTGCGCCATCTTGTTGAAGGCCTCGCCCAGGCGCGCGATGTCGTCCTCGCCGGTGACCTTCATCCGCTCCTGCAGCCGCCCGGCGGACAGCCGCTCCGCGATCCCCGCCGCCATCCGCACCGGCGTGACCACCTGCCGCACCACCAGCCAGGCGATGGCGCCGAGCAGGACGACGACGAACAGCCCCGCCGTGGCCAGGGTGCCCTTGACCAGGCTCAGGGACTTCTCCTCCTGCGTGAGCGGGAAGAGGTAGTACAGCTCGTACGGGCGGCCGTTCGGGTCGTTGACCTGCTTGCCGATGGCGAGGCCGGGCTGCGGCTCCTTGCCGCCGGAGTAGACGATCCGGGTGTTGCTCTGCACGGCCGTCGTACCGCTGTTGACCCGCTCGCGCAGCTCGGCGGGCACGCTGGAGGTCGGGTTGACGTTCCCGGAGCCGCGCGGGCTCCGGCCGCCGCCGCTGTCGTCGCCGACGGGCAGCGTCACCACGTCGAAGGCGCCCGCGCCACCGCTGGACAGCGACTCCACGAGGTCGCTCATCCACTGGATTACGTTCTGCGACTGCCGTCCGTCGGCGGTCGCCGTACCGTCACCGGTCCCGGCCGCCCCGCCGGCGCCCGTACCGCTCACCGCCTCGTCGGCCTTCTGCTTGGCCACCGCGAACCCGCCCGTGGCCTGGCTCTGCGACGCCTTCACCTTGGCGTCCAGCAGGCCGTTGCGCACCTGCCCGATCACGACGAAGCCCAGCAGCAGGACGACGCCCAGCGACATCACCAGGGTCGTCGCGACCACCCGGAGCTGGATGTTGCGCCGCCACAGCCGCATCACGGGCAGCAGCGGACGGCGCACCCAGCGCGAGAACAACCGCAGCACCGGGCTGCCCTGCACCCCGCCGCGCAGCGGCCCGCCCTCGAACAGCCGCCGGAAGCGCGTACCCACCGCCGTCCGGCCGACAGGCCGCCCCGGACGGGTCCCGGGCCCACCGGGAACCGAAGCGGCACTGTCCCCGGTCATGTCAGCTCGGTCCGGCCTTGTAACCGACACCACGGACGGTCACCACGATCTCCGGCCGCTCCGGGTCCTTCTCGACCTTGGAACGCAGCCGCTGGACATGCACGTTGACGAGTCGCGTGTCGGCGGCGTGGCGGTAGCCCCACACCTGCTCCAGCAGCACCTCACGGGTGAACACCTGCCACGGTTTGCGCGCGAGCGCCACCAGCAGGTCGAACTCCAGCGGGGTCAGCGCTATGGACTGCCCGTCCCGCTTCACCGAGTGCCCGGCGACATCGATGACCAGGTCACCGATGGTGAGCTGCTCCGGCGCCGGCTCCTCCGACCTGCGCAGCCGGGCCCGGATCCGGGCCACCAGCTCCTTGGGCTTGAACGGCTTGACGATGTAGTCGTCGGCACCCGACTCCAGGCCCACCACGACATCCACGGTGTCGCTCTTGGCCGTGAGCATCACGATCGGCACCCCGGACTCCGCCCGGATCAGCCGGCACACCTCGATGCCGTCCCGCCCGGGCAGCATCAGATCGAGCAGCACCAGATCGGGCTTGCTCTCACGGAAAGCGGCCAGCGCCTTGTCGCCGTCGGCTACGAAAGACGGCTCAAAACCTTCACCACGCAGCACGATCCCGAGCATCTCGGCCAGTGCGGTGTCGTCGTCGACGACAAGGACTCGTCCCTTCATAAACGACATCATCCCATTCTCGTAACGGTGACCGGGGCGCTGGTGAGGCAGGTCACTGGCCCGTGACGATAGTCGTAGGGGACGGTCACTGTCTGCCCCCGGCCACCGGCGGCGGCCCGCTCAGGCGGGGTCCGCGGTACGGCGTGACCGGGCGCAGACCCCGGCAAGCGACTCCGCGGTCACCGGGGAGACGGCTCCCTGTTCGGTGACGATGGCCGTCACCAGCTCGGGGGGCGTCACGTCGAACGCCGGGTTGTACGCCTGCGTCCCCAGCGGCGCCACCGGTATCCCGCCCGCCGCACCGGTCGCCGCCACCTGGGGTGCCACGATCTCGGTCACCTCGAAGCCGGGCCGCTGCTCGACCTCGATGGACGCCCCGTCGGCAGTGTCCGGGTCGATCGTCGTCACCGGGGCCACCACGATGAACGGCACATGGTGGTACCGGGCGAGGACGGCCAGCGGGTAGCTGCCCACCTTGTTCGCCACCGAGCCGTCGGCCGCGATCCGGTCCGCCCCGATCAGTACCGCGTCCACCTCGCCCGCCGCGAACAGCGAACCCGCCGCGTTGTCGGTGAGCAGGGTGTACGGCATGCCGCTGCGGGCCGCTTCGTACGCCGTCAGGCGCGCCCCCTGCAGCAACGGCCGTGTCTCGTCCACCCACAGCCGCCGCAGCCGCCCCGCCCGGTGCGCGGCGAGCGCCACCGCGAACGCCGTGCCCTCCCCGCCCGACACCAGCGAACCGGTGTTGCAGTGGGTCAGGATCCGGTGCCCGCCGGCCGGCAGCAGTTCGTCCAGCAGCGTCAGCCCGTGGGCCGCCATCCGGGCGCTGGCCTCGGCGTCCTCCTGGTGCAGCGCCCGCGCCTCGGCCAGCGCCGCCACGGCGGCCGCCGTGGGGTCACCGGTGCGGGCCAGCGCCGCCCGGTGCGCGGACTCGGCCCGGCGCACCCCGACGGACAGGTTCACCGCGGTGGGCCTGGCCCCTTCCAGCGTCCGCGCCGCCTCGGGCACGTCGAAGCCCCGCGCGGCGGCGAGCGCGACGCCGTACGCCCCCGCGATCCCGAGCAGCGGCGCCCCGCGCACGGCGAGCGAGCGGATCGCCTCCACCAGCGCCGACGCGTCCGTGCACACCAACTCGACCTCTTCGGCCGGGAGCCTCGTCTGGTCGAGAAGGACCAGTACGGGACCCTCGGGTGGTTCCTCCCATCGGATCGCCGGTATCTCGTTCGGCCGCTTGTCCCCGCCGGTTCGCGCCTGCTGATCAGCCATGCCGTCAGTCTGCCCCGGATCCGGCGGACAATTGAAGAAGTCCCGCCCCCACTGCGGCCGGTACCCCGATGACCGGCCCATGGCACGATGGCTGCCAACCCGCCGCCGCGACCGCGGACGGGCACCGAGAAGGAGCTTCGATGACTGACACTCCGGGCTGGGCCTCGCCCGGATCCGCCCCGTCGTCCGAGGGGCGGGAACCCGGCGCGTCCGGCCCCGCCGAGCCCGCCGACCGCCCCGGCCCCGCCGAGCCCGCGCCGCGGCCAGGCCCGGACCCGCAGGGCCCCGGCGTGAAATGGTCCAAGGAGCAGCCGCCGCCCGGCCAGTGGTCGGCGCCCGCCGGCACTCCCGGGGCACCCGGCCCGCACCAGACCCCGCCGCCCCCGCCGCCCGGCCCCGGCTGGGGCGGTCAGCCCCCCGGCACCCCGGGCCCCGGCGGCTACGGCGGTCACGGCGGCGGACACCCGGGCCCGCCCGCCGGCCACGGCGGTCACCCGGCCTGGGGCGGCGGCTGGGGCGGACCGCCGCCCGCCGCCAAGCCCGGCGTCATCCCGCTGCGCCCGCTCGGCGTCGGCGAGATCCTCGACGGCGCCGTCTCCACCATGCGCACCTACTGGCGCTCGGTCCTCGCCATCTCGCTGGCGGTCGCCCTGCTCACCGAGACCGGCCTGGTCCTGCTGCAGGGCTTCGTCCTCAACGACGCCCTCACCGACACCACGCTCGACAGCGAGACCGCCACCCCCGGCGAGGTGCTCAGCAGCCTGCGCGACACCATGGTCGGCACCGGACTCCTCACGGTGGTCTCGGCAGCCGCCACCCTCGTCGCGACCGCCCTGCTCACGACCATCACCAGCCGTGCCGTGCTCGGCAGGCCGGTCAGCACCGGCGAGGCCTGGCGCGAGGCCCGCCCGCGGCTGCTCAAGCTGTGCGGCCTGCTCATCCTCCTCGGTCTGATCGTCTTCGGCGTCCTCGCCGTCGGCGCGCTGCCCGGCTTCCTGGTCCTGATCAGCGGTGGCGGCGACGCCGCGGGGGCCGCGCTGATGGCCCTGGGCATCCTCGGCGCCATCGTCGTCGCGGTCTGGCTGAGCATCCGCTACTACCTGGCCGCGCCCGCCCTGATGCTGGAACGGCAGGGCATCCGGAAGTCCATGAGCCGCTCCGCCCGGCTGGTGCGGGGCTCCTGGTGGCGCGTCTTCGGCATCCAACTGCTCGCCGGCCTGATCGCGAACATCGTCTCCGCGATCGTCACCATTCCCTTCGCCGTCATCGGCGCCGCCGCGAGCGGCGACGGCATGGCCGACTTCCTCGCCACCAACAGCGGACACGTCGGCTGGGCGTTCCTGATCATCCGGTCCATCGGCTCGGTGATCGGCACCACGCTCACCCTCCCGATCAGCGCCGGCGTCACCGCGCTCCTGTACATCGACCAGCGCATCCGCCGCGAAGCCCTCGACCTGGAACTGGCCCGCGCGGCCGGCATCCAGGGCCACGGCACCGGCGCCCCCGGTCCCGTCCCCGGGAGCTGACGCGGTGGGCCTCACGGGGGGAGTACTCACGGCGGTCCTGTCACCGGGCGGAACCACCGTCGTACGAGTCCGGCGCGCGTCGGACGGTGCGCTCCTGGCGGCCGGCGGCTCGGGCGACGAGCCGCCGGTGACCATCCCGCGCAACCCCGCGCGGGAAGCGGCCCGGCGCGAACTGTCCAAGGGGATGTACCACGAGAACGATCCCAGCCTGTTCCAGCGCGCCCTGAACGCGTTCTGGGACTGGCTCGACCGGCTGTTCGGCGCCGCCGCGTCGGCCACCCCGGGCGGCGCGGTCGGCCTGTTCGTCGTCGTCCTGTTCGCCGTCGCCGTCCTGGCCGCCCTCTGGTGGCGCCTCGGCACCCCCCGCCGCCGCCCCGCCTCCGCCGCGCCCCTGTTCGACGAGCGCGTCCGCAGCGCCGCCGAACACCGCGCGGCCGGCGAGGCACACGCGGCCCAGGGCCACTGGAACCAAGCCCTCCAGGAACGCATGCGAGCCGTGGTCCGCTCCCTGGAGGAACGCGCCCTGCTCGACGTACGCCCCGGCCGCACCGCCGACGAAGCCGCCGCCGAGGCCGGCCGCGCCCTGCCCGCGCACGCGGACCGACTGCGCGCCGCCGCACGCGAGTTCGACGACGTCACATACGGCGGGCGCGGTGCCGACGAGCAGTCGTACCGCCGCCTCGCCGACCTGGACCGCGACCTGGAGAACACCCGCCCGAGCCTCACCGGCAGTGCGGTCAGCACGGCCGACAGCACCCGCCAGGGGGCAGCCGAGTGACCACCGAGGCCCCACCGACGACCACCACCTCCACCGCCCCCACCGGCCACCGGCTGTGGACCCGGAGCCGCGGCATCGCACTCGCCGTCGTCCTCGTCCTGGCCGCGGCCGTCGCCATGGCCGCCGTACGCTCCACCGCCCACCACGGCGAACTGGACCCGCGCTCCGCCGACCCCTACGGCAGCCGCGCCGTCGCCGAACTCCTCGCCCAGCGGGGCGTGTCCACGCGCGTGGTCACCACCCTCGACGCGGCACGCGCCGCCACCGGCCCCGACACCACCCTGCTCGTCGCCGTGCCCGACCGGCTGACCCACCGGCAACAGGACCGCCTGCACTCCGCGATGGCGGACTCCGGCGGACGGACCGTCCTGGTCGCGGCCGGCAGCTGGTCCGTCGAACGACTCGCCCCCGGGGTCACCGCGGACCCCGCCGTCAGCGGCGACTCCACGCTCGCCCCGGACTGCGCCCTGCCCGAGGCCCGGCGCGCGGGCACCGCCGACACCGGCGGCCTCCGCTACACCACCGCCCACCTCGACGCCGACTCCTGCTACCCCAGCGAGCGCCTCGCCACCCTGCTGCGTCTCCCCGCGCCCTCCGGGAGCGGCGACACCGTCGTGCTCGGCGCGCCCGACATCCTCCACAACGACCGCCTGGACGAGCAGGGCAACGCCTCCCTCGCCCTTCAGCTCCTCGGCTCCCGCCCTCATCTGGTCTGGTACCTCCCCTCGCTGTCCGACGCCTCCGGCGCCCCGACGGACGGCCGGAAAGGCTTCTTCGACCTGCTCCCCTCCGGCTGGCTGTGGGCCACCCTCCAGCTGTTCATCGCGGCGGCCCTCGCCGCCTTCTGGCGGGCCCGCCGATTCGGCCCGCTCGTGGCCGAGAGACTCCCCGTCGCGATCCGCGCCTCCGAGACCACCGAAGGCCGCGCCCGCCTCTACCGCAAGGCCGACGCCCGTGACCGCGCGGCCGACGCGCTGCGCTCCGCCACCCGCACCCGCCTCGCCCCCCTCGCCGGCGTCCCCGTCGCCCAGGCGCACACGCCCGAGGCCCTGCTTCCCGCCCTCTCCGCCCGCCTGCCCGGCGACGGACAGGACCTGCACGCCCTCCTCTTCGGACCGCCGCCCGGCGACGACGCGGCCCTCATCGCCCTCACCGACCGACTCGACGCCCTCGAAAGAGAGGTACGCCGTTCATGATGGACCCGACCACTGACAACGCCGGGCAGAGCGGGGACGCGGGCATCGCCCGCACCGCGCTGGAAGCCCTGCGCGCCGAGATCGCCAAAGCCGTGGTCGGCCAGGACCCCGCCGTGACCGGCCTAGTCGTCGCCCTCCTGTGCCGCGGCCACGTACTCCTGGAAGGCGTCCCCGGGGTCGCCAAGACACTGCTCGTCCGCGCTCTCGCGTCCGCCCTGGAACTCGACACCAAGCGCGTCCAGTTCACCCCGGACCTGATGCCGAGCGACATCACCGGCTCCCTCGTCTACGACACCCGCACCGCCGAGTTCTCCTTCCAGCCCGGCCCGGTCTTCACCAACCTGCTCCTCGCCGACGAGATCAACCGCACCCCACCCAAGACCCAGTCCTCGCTGCTGGAGGCCATGGAGGAACGCCAGGTCACCGTCGACGGCACCCCACGCCCCCTCCCCGAGCCGTTCCTGGTCGCCGCGACCCAGAACCCGGTCGAGTACGAGGGCACCTACCCCCTCCCGGAAGCCCAGCTGGACCGCTTCCTGCTGAAGCTCACGATCCCCCTGCCGTCCCGCCAGGACGAGATCGACGTCCTCACCCGGCACGCCTCGGGCTTCGACCCGCGCGACCTGCGCGCCGCCGGCGTACGACCGGTCGCCGGCCCCGCGGACCTGGAGTCGGCCCGTGCCGCGGTCGCCAAGACGACCGTCTCACCCGAGATCACCGCCTACGTCGTGGACATCTGCCGCGCCACCCGCGAGTCGCCGTCCCTCACCCTGGGCGTCTCCCCGCGCGGCGCCACCGCCCTGCTCGCCACCTCCCGCGCCTGGGCCTGGCTGACCGGCCGCGACTACGTCATCCCCGACGACGTGAAGGCCCTGGCCCTGCCGACGCTCAGGCACCGCGTACAGCTGCGCCCGGAAGCCGAGATGGAGGGCGTGACCGCCGACTCCGTCATCAACGCCATCCTCACCCACGTCCCGGTCCCCCGCTGATGGCGCTCACCGGACGCGCCGCTCTCCTCGCGGCCCTCGGCTCGATCCCCGTCGGCGTCCTGGAACCGGGCTGGACGGGCATCCTCGCGGTCAACGGCCCGCTGGCCCTGGCCTGCGCCTGCGACTACGCGCTGGCCGCGCCGGTACGCCGCCTGCTGCTGACCCGCTCCGGCGACACCACCGCCCGGCTCGGTGACACCGCGGAGGTCACCCTGACGGTGACGAACCCGACCCGCAGGCCCCTGCGCGCCCAGCTCCGGGACGCCTGGCCACCGAGCGCCTGGCAGCCGGGCACCGAGACCGAGGCCTCGCGGCACCGGCTGACCGTGCCCCCGGGCGAGCGCCGACGCGTCACGACCAGGCTGCGCCCCACCCGCCGTGGCGACCGCCAGGCCGACCGCGTGACCATCCGCTCCTACGGCCCCCTCGGCCTGTTCACCCGCCAAAGCGCCCACAAAGTGCCTTGGACGGTACGAGTCCTGCCCCCGTTCACCAGCCGCAAGCACCTTCCGTCGAAACTCGCCCGATTGCGTGAACTCGACGGCCGTACCAGCGCGCTGACCCGTGGAGAAGGCACGGAGTTCGACAGCCTGCGCGAGTACGTGCCCGGAGACGACACCCGCTCCATCGACTGGCGCGCCACAGCCCGGCAGTCCTCCGTCGCGGTCCGTACCTGGCGTCCGGAACGCGACCGGCACATCCTGCTGGTCCTGGACACCGGCCGGACCTCGGCGGGCCGCGTGGGCGACGCGCCACGGCTGGACGCCTCGATGGACGCGGCCTTGCTGCTCGCGGCCCTCGCCTCGCGCGCGGGCGACCGGGTGGCGCTGCTGGCCTACGACCGCCGGGTGCGCGCTCTGGTCCAGGGCCGCACGGCCGGTGATGTCCTGCCTTCCCTGGTCAACGCGATGACGACGCTGGAGCCGGAGCTCGTCGAGACCGATGCCCGTGGCCTCACCGCCACCGCTCTGCGCACGGCGCCTCGGCGTTCCCTGATCGTGCTCCTCACGACGCTGGACGCGGCACCGGTGGAGCAGGGTCTGCTTCCGGTGCTTCCCCAGCTCACTCAGCGCCACACGGTCCTGGTGGCGTCGGTGGCGGATCCGCACATTGCCGGCATGGCCGAGGCCCGGGGCAACGTCGAGGCCGTCTACGAGGCGGCGGCAGCGGCTCGTGCGCAGGACGAGCGCCGGCGCACCGCCGAGCAGCTCCGTCGTCACGGGGTGACGGTGGTGGACGCGACTCCGGAGGAACTGGCGCCGGCACTCGCGGACGCGTATCTGACGCTGAAAGCGGCAGGCCGACTCTGAGCGCTCCTCACAAGAGTTCTTATCTGCGCAGTCCCTTCGGGGACTGCTATGCATGCACAACGCAGAAAACCCCCGCACCGTAAGGTGCGGGGGTTTCCCTCAAAATTTGTTCGGCGGCGTCCTACTCTCCCACAGGGTCCCCCCTGCAGTACCATCGGCGCTGTGAGGCTTAGCTTCCGGGTTCGGAATGTAACCGGGCGTTTCCCTCACGCTATGACCACCGAAACACTATGAAACTGTCGAACAATGCCGCACCGCATGTGGCCATACGGGGCCGTTCGTGGTTTCAGAACCAACACAGTGGACGCGAGCAACTGAGGACAAGCCCTCGGCCTATTAGTACCGGTCACCTCCACACGTTACCGTGCTTCCAGATCCGGCCTATCAACCCAGTCGTCTACTGGGAGCCTTACCCCATCAAGTGGGTGGGAGTCCTCATCTCGAAGCAGGCTTCCCGCTTAGATGCTTTCAGCGGTTATCCCTCCCGAACGTAGCCAACCAGCCATGCCCTTGGCAGAACAACTGGCACACCAGAGGTTCGTCCGTCCCGGTCCTCTCGTACTAGGGACAGCCCTTCTCAAGACTCCTACGCGCACAGCGGATAGGGACCGAACTGTCTCACGACGTTCTAAACCCAGCTCGCGTACCGCTTTAATGGGCGAACAGCCCAACCCTTGGGACCGACTCCAGCCCCAGGATGCGACGAGCCGACATCGAGGTGCCAAACCATCCCGTCGATATGGACTCTTGGGGAAGATCAGCCTGTTATCCCCGGGGTACCTTTTATCCGTTGAGCGACGGCGCTTCCACAAGCCACCGCCGGATCACTAGTCCCGACTTTCGTCCCTGCTCGACCCGTCGGTCTCACAGTCAAGCTCCCTTGTGCACTTACACTCAACACCTGATTGCCAACCAGGCTGAGGGAACCTTTGGGCGCCTCCGTTACCCTTTAGGAGGCAACCGCCCCAGTTAAACTACCCATCAGACACTGTCCCTGATCCGGATCACGGACCCAGGTTAGACATCCAGCACGACCAGACTGGTATTTCAACGACGACTCCACCCACACTGGCGTGCGAGCTTCACAGTCTCCCAGCTATCCTACACAAGCCGAACCGAACACCAATATCAAACTGTAGTAAAGGTCCCGGGGTCTTTCCGTCCTGCTGCGCGAAACGAGCATCTTTACTCGTAGTGCAATTTCACCGGGCCTATGGTTGAGACAGTCGAGAAGTCGTTACGCCATTCGTGCAGGTCGGAACTTACCCGACAAGGAATTTCGCTACCTTAGGATGGTTATAGTTACCACCGCCGTTTACTGGCGCTTAAGTTCTCAGCTTCGCCCACCCGAAAGTGAGCTAACCGGTCCCCTTAACGTTCCAGCACCGGGCAGGCGTCAGTCCGTATACATCGCCTTACGGCTTCGCACGGACCTGTGTTTTTAGTAAACAGTCGCTTCTCGCTGGTCTCTGCGGCCACCCCCAGCTCGAACAGCAAGTGTTCTCACCAGGTGTGGCCCCCCTTCTCCCGAAGTTACGGGGGCATTTTGCCGAGTTCCTTAACCATAGTTCACCCGAACGCCTCGGTATTCTCTACCTGACCACCTGAGTCGGTTTAGGGTACGGGCCGCCATGAAACTCGCTAGAGGCTTTTCTCGACAGCATAGGATCATCCACTTCACCACAATCGGCTCGGCATCAGGTCTCAGCCGTATGCAAGGCGGATTTACCTACCTTGCGGCCTACACCCTTACCCCGGGACAACCACCGCCCGGGATGGACTACCTTCCTGCGTCACCCCATCACTCACCTACTACCAACTTGGGTCAGCGGCTCCACCACTTTCCATTCCCCGAAGGGTCCGGAACGGCTTCACGGCCTTAGCATCACTGGATTCGATGTTTGACGCTTCACAGCGGGTACCGGAATATCAACCGGTTATCCATCGACTACGCCTGTCGGCCTCGCCTTAGGTCCCGACTTACCCTGGGCAGATCAGCTTGACCCAGGAACCCTTAGTCAATCGGCGCAAACGTTTCTCACGTTTGTATCGCTACTCATGCCTGCATTCTCACTCGTCAACCGTCCACGACTACCTTCCAGTGCCGCTTCACCCGGCAGACGACGCTCCCCTACCCATCACAGCCTCCGTTGGGAGTACATGCTGCAATGACACGACTTCGGCGGTACGCTTGAGCCCCGCTACATTGTCGGCGCGGAATCACTAGACCAGTGAGCTATTACGCACTCTTTCAAGGGTGGCTGCTTCTAAGCCAACCTCCTGGTTGTCTCTGCGACTCCACATCCTTTCCCACTTAGCGTACGCTTAGGGGCCTTAGTCGATGCTCTGGGCTGTTTCCCTCTCGACCATGGAGCTTATCCCCCACAGTCTCACTGCCGCGCTCTCACTTACCGGCATTCGGAGTTTGGCTAAGGTCAGTAACCCGGTAGGGCCCATCGCCTATCCAGTGCTCTACCTCCGGCAAGAAACACACGACGCTGCACCTAAATGCATTTCGGGGAGAACCAGCTATCACGGAGTTTGATTGGCCTTTCACCCCTAACCACAGGTCATCCCCCAGGTTTTCAACCCTGGTGGGTTCGGTCCTCCACGAAGTCTTACCTCCGCTTCAACCTGCCCATGGCTAGATCACTCCGCTTCGGGTCTTGAGCGTGCTACTAAAATCGCCCTATTCGGACTCGCTTTCGCTACGGCTTCCCCACCCGGGTTAACCTCGCAACACACCGCAAACTCGCAGGCTCATTCTTCAAAAGGCACGCAGTCACGAGAACAAGGCAAGCCTCGTTCCGACGCTCCCACGGCTTGTAGGCACACGGTTTCAGGTACTATTTCACTCCGCTCCCGCGGTACTTTTCACCATTCCCTCACGGTACTATCCGCTATCGGTCACCAGGGAATATTTAGGCTTAGCGGGTGGTCCCGCCAGATTCACACGGGATTTCTCGGGCCCCGTGCTACTTGGGTGTCTCTCAAACGAGCCGCTGACGTTTCGACTACGGGGGTCTTACCCTCTACGCCGGACCTTTCGCATGTCCTTCGCCTACATCAACGGTTTCTGACTCGTCCCACGGCCGGCAGACCGTAGAAGAGAGATCCCACAACCCCCACGACGCAACCCCTGCCGGGTCTCACACGTCGTAGGTTTGGCCTCATCCGGTTTCGCTCGCCACTACTCCCGGAATCACGGTTGTTTTCTCTTCCTGCGGGTACTGAGATGTTTCACTTCCCCGCGTTCCCTCCACTTGCCCTATGTGTTCAGGCAAGGGTGACAGCCCATGACGACTGCCGGGTTTCCCCATTCGGAAACCCCCGGATCAAAGCCTGGTTGACGACTCCCCGGGGACTATCGCGGCCTCCCACGTCCTTCATCGGTTCCTGGTGCCAAGGCATCCACCGTGCGCCCTTAAAAACTTGGCCACAGATGCTCGCGTCCACTGTGCAGTTCTCAAACAACGACCAGCCACCCATCACCCCCGGACGAATCCGGAGTGCACTGGGGCCGGCAACTGAGGAAAGTTCATTCCCTCAGACACCCAACAGCGTGCCCGGCCAGACTCCGTCCAGTGATCGTGCGTTCCACGCTCCGAAGAGCAGTACTAGCAGCCACCAGCCCGGCATCCTGACCGAGTAGTCAACGTTCCACCCATGAGCTGACCACCGTCGAACATTCGCCGACGTAGTGGCTCTGGCTGCCTTGCGGCAGCTAGATGCTCCTTAGAAAGGAGGTGATCCAGCCGCACCTTCCGGTACGGCTACCTTGTTACGACTTCGTCCCAATCGCCAGTCCCACCTTCGACAGCTCCCTCCCACAAGGGGTTGGGCCACCGGCTTCGGGTGTTACCGACTTTCGTGACGTGACGGGCGGTGTGTACAAGGCCCGGGAACGTATTCACCGCAGCAATGCTGATCTGCGATTACTAGCGACTCCGACTTCATGGGGTCGAGTTGCAGACCCCAATCCGAACTGAGACCGGCTTTTTGAGATTCGCTCCACCTCACGGTATCGCAGCTCTTTGTACCGGCCATTGTAGCACGTGTGCAGCCCAAGACATAAGGGGCATGATGACTTGACGTCGTCCCCACCTTCCTCCGAGTTGACCCCGGCGGTCTCCCGTGAGTCCCCAGCACCACAAGGGCCTGCTGGCAACACGGGACAAGGGTTGCGCTCGTTGCGGGACTTAACCCAACATCTCACGACACGAGCTGACGACAGCCATGCACCACCTGTACACCGACCACAAGGGGGGCACTATCTCTAATGCTTTCCGGTGTATGTCAAGCCTTGGTAAGGTTCTTCGCGTTGCGTCGAATTAAGCCACATGCTCCGCCGCTTGTGCGGGCCCCCGTCAATTCCTTTGAGTTTTAGCCTTGCGGCCGTACTCCCCAGGCGGGGCACTTAATGCGTTAGCTGCGGCACGGACAACGTGGAATGTTGCCCACACCTAGTGCCCACCGTTTACGGCGTGGACTACCAGGGTATCTAATCCTGTTCGCTCCCCACGCTTTCGCTCCTCAGCGTCAGTATCGGCCCAGAGATCCGCCTTCGCCACCGGTGTTCCTCCTGATATCTGCGCATTTCACCGCTACACCAGGAATTCCGATCTCCCCTACCGAACTCTAGCCTGCCCGTATCGACTGCAGACCCGGGGTTAAGCCCCGGGCTTTCACAACCGACGTGACAAGCCGCCTACGAGCTCTTTACGCCCAATAATTCCGGACAACGCTTGCGCCCTACGTATTACCGCGGCTGCTGGCACGTAGTTAGCCGGCGCTTCTTCTGCAGGTACCGTCACTTTCGCTTCTTCCCTGCTGAAAGAGGTTTACAACCCGAAGGCCGTCATCCCTCACGCGGCGTCGCTGCATCAGGCTTTCGCCCATTGTGCAATATTCCCCACTGCTGCCTCCCGTAGGAGTCTGGGCCGTGTCTCAGTCCCAGTGTGGCCGGTCGCCCTCTCAGGCCGGCTACCCGTCGTCGCCTTGGTGAGCCGTTACCTCACCAACAAGCTGATAGGCCGCGGGCTCATCCTGCACCGCCGGAGCTTTACAACCCGGGAGATGCCTCCCAGGCTCATATCCGGTATTAGACCCCGTTTCCAGGGCTTGTCCCAGAGTGCAGGGCAGATTGCCCACGTGTTACTCACCCGTTCGCCACTAATCCCCTCCCGAAGGAGGTTCATCGTTCGACTTGCATGTGTTAAGCACGCCGCCAGCGTTCGTCCTGAGCCAGGATCAAACTCTCCGTGAATGTTTTCCCGTAATCGGGATGAACACATCACGAGAGCGGTGCGAGAGGAGGAATAGTCCTCTCACACACAGCGTCCTCGCTGTGTTTTTTCAAAGGAACCTCGTCCCAGCGGATGCTGGAGACGGGGTATCAACATATCTGGCGTTGACTTTTGGCACGCTGTTGAGTTCTCAAGGAACGGTCGCTTCCTTTGTACTCACCCTCTCGGGCTTTCCTCCGGGCGCTTCCCTTCGGTCTTGCGTTTCCGACTCTATCAGATCTTTTCTCGATCCGATTTCCTCGGTGCTTTCCAGGTTCTCGCTCTCGCGTTTCCCTTTCCGGCGGTTCCGACTTTATCAGAAGTTCTTGGCCGGTCTGACCGGCCGCTCATTTCTGAATATTCGGAGGATGCTTTCCCGGGTGCCGTTCACGGCTCCCTGAGAAGCGATCAAGTAGATTCTAGCGACTGCCTGGCAACATGTCCAGTTCCAGACAACTCATTGAATCTACCTCCCCACTCCCTCCGTGTCAACGGCTCTTGCGGGGCGAAGAGGAGACTAGCAGCTCAGAGGGGGTGAGTGCACATCCGCCGGAGTCAGGCGGCCGTGGGCACGGACGCGCTGCGCTCCGTCGCCCCGAGATCGCCCGTCTCGCCGGCGCGTGTCGCACGGCCGCCGAGCACGTAGACGTAGGCGAGAAAGGCCAGCTCGGCTGCGACGCCGATCCCTATGCGGGCCCAGGTGGGCAGGCCGGAGGGGGTCACGAAGCCCTCGATGGCACCCGACACGAGCAGGACCAGGGCGAGGCCGATCGCCATGCCGATGGCCGCGCGCCCCTCCTCAGCGAGAGCGGCCCGCCGGGTGCGCGGGCCGGGATCGATCAGCGTCCAGCCCAGGCGCAGCCCCGTACCGGCGGCGACGAAGACCGCGGTCAGTTCCAGCAGGCCGTGCGGAAGGACCAGGCCGAGGAAGGTGTCGAGACGGCCCGCGGAGGACATCAGACCGAAGCCCACGCCCAGGTTCAGCATGTTCTGGAAGAGGATCCACAGCACGGGGAGGCCCAAGAAGACGCCCAACACCAGGCACATCGCCGCCGCCTGGGCGTTGTTCGTCCACACCTGGGCGGCGAAGGAGGCCGCAGGGTGGCTGGAGTAGTAGGTCTCGTACTCGCCGCCCGGCCGGGTCAGCTCGCGCAGCTCGCTGGGTGCCGCGATGGACGACTGCACCTCGGGATGGGTGCCGATCCACCAGCCCAGCAGGATGGCGACGGCGGTGGAGACGAGCGCCGTGGGCATCCACCAGTGGCGGGCGCGGTAGACGGCGGCCGGGAAGCCCTGGCCCAGGAAGTGCGTGACGTCCCGCCATGAGGCGCGGCGGGTGCCCGCGACGACGCTGCGCGCGCGTGCCACGAGCCGGCTCAGCCGTCCGGTCAGGTGCGGGTCGGGCGCGCTGGACTGGATGAGGGAGAGGTGAGTGGCGGTGCGCTGGTAGAGGGCGACGAGTTCGTCCGCCTCCGCTCCGGTGAGCCGGCGCCGGCGGCGGAGCAGTGCGTCCAGCCGGTCCCATTCGGCTCGGTGTACGGAGACGAAGACGTCCAGGTCCATCGGGTCTGCCTGCTCCTCGGCTGGTCGTCCACGGCTCGTCGTGGATGCTCATGCTTGCTGTCAGCTTGTCGTACTGCGGCGCGATCCGCCCTCAGCTTGGCAGACTGGCGGTTCAGGGGGCAGACCAGGGAAGGACGGCGGGCGTGAGTGAGCTGGTGACCGGCGAGGCGGTGGCGCTCGAACTGCGGCCCGCGAAGCTGCCGAGCAGGGCGCTCGCCGTGTTGCTCGACCTGGTGGTGGCGATGGTCGCGTATCTCGTCGTGGTGATGGTGCTGGTGGCGTCGACGGCTTCGCTGGACGAGGCCGCGCAGATGGCGCTGTCGATCGCGTCGTTCCTGCTGGTGCTGGTAGGCGGGCCGATAGCGGTGGAGACGCTCAGCCACGGGCGTTCGCTGGGGAAGCTCGCGTTCGGGCTGCGGGTGGTACGGGACGACGGCGGGCCGATCCGGTTCCGGCACGCTCTGGTGCGGGGCGCTATCGGGGTCGTCGAGATCCTGATGACGTTCGGCGTGGTGGCCTGTATCGCCTCGCTGGTCTCGGCGCGGGGGCGGCGGCTGGGCGATGTGTTCGCGGGCACCCTGGTGGTCCGGGAGCGGATACCCGCCGGGCGGACGGGATTCGTGCCGCCTCCGCCTCCGTGGCTCGTGGGGCGGTTCGCCGGGCTGGATCTGTCCGCGGTTCCGGACGGGCTGTGGCTGGCCGTCCGGCAGTACCTGACCCGGATGCCACAGCTCGATCCGCAGGTGTCGGCGGGCATGGGGCAGCGGCTGGCGGCCGACCTCGCGGAGCGTACCGGCGCTTCGGTGCCGCCGGATCTGCCTCCGGCCGCGTTTCTCGCGGCCGTGGTGCACGAGCGGCAGTCGCGCGAGGCCCGGCAGGTGTTCGGCGGGGGTCCGGCTACCGGTGGCGGTGGTGGTCTCGCGGTCGGCGGCTTCGCACCGCCGACGGGGCAGCCGGGGGCACCGGCCTCCTACTGGCCTGGGCTTTCACAGCAGGACCAGCTCTCGCGGTACGGGGGCTCTCATCCGGCCCGGACCGGCCCTCGGCCCGGCGACGCGTACCCCTCCGAGGTCTCCGCGCCGGTTCCGCCCGCCCCTGCCCGGCCGCCGCGGGACGAGCCGCCGACCGACCGGCCGGCCACCGGGTTCGTGCCGCCCGCCTAGGGGCGCGGGGGCCGCGGGTGTGCCGGGGTCAGTCGAAGCGCGACGGCGGTGACTGAAGGTCCTCCAGCTCGATGCCGGGCGCGGCCAGGACGACGTCGCCGGCGATGTGGACGGCGTGCTGTTCGCCGGTGTCCAGGGCTGTGACCTGGTATTCGTCCACGGTCAGGGGTCCGTTGTCAGTGGCGTGTGCTTCGCTGTTCACCAGAGCCCAGGACTGGTCCACGGTGCGGGGGGCGAGGACCGGGTCGGTGAAGGCCACGAGGCGTACGCGGGTCGTGGCGGACGAGGGGGTGAGGCGCAGGAGCCGTGCGGTGGCGACGAGGAACGCGGGGGACGTGCCGGCGAAGGCGTGGGCGCGCACATTGCCTTCGGTGGCGTGGCGGCCGGTGGGGTCGGTGCGGACCCAGGTGACGCCGTCGAGGGCGGCGCCGCGCACCTGCCAGTCGCCCGCGTGGAGTTCGAGGCGGAGGGGGCGGCCGAGGTCGTCCAGGGCGAGGTCGACCGAGCCCCGGTGCTCGCCGGCGGGGCCGGTCAGCCGGGAGACATAGCGCCAGCCGGACGGGCCGGGGGCGCACTGGAAGTGCTCTTCAGCGAGGGGGGTGTGATCGTGCGGATCGTGGAGCGAATAACGGCCGCGGGGCATGGGGGTCCTGGGTCTTGACGGGCTGGTCCGGCCGGAAGCCATGGGTCGGGGCCAAAGGGGCAGGCCCCCGGCACGGGGGTGCGGGGGCCTGCCTCGGAGAGCCTGCTGCCGGGAGGGGTGCGTCGGTGCGCCGGCGCACTCCCCCGGCGGTCGGGCTACGGGATCACCGGCTCAGTAGCGGTAGTGGTCCGGCTTGAACGGGCCGTCGACGTCCACACCGATGTACGCCGCCTGCTCCGGGCGCAGCTTGGTGAGCTTGACGCCGAGGGCGTCGAGGTGGAGGCGGGCGACCTTCTCGTCGAGGTGCTTGGGCAGGGTGTAGACGCCGATGGGGTAGGCGTCGGGCTTGGTGAACAGCTCGATCTGGGCCAGGGTCTGGTCCGCGAAGGAGTTGGACATCACGAAGGACGGGTGGCCGGTGGCGTTGCCCAGGTTGAGCAGGCGGCCCTCGGACAGCACGATGATCTTCTTGCCGTCGGGGAAGGTCCAGGTGTGGACCTGCGGCTTGACCTCGTCCTTGACGATGCCCGGGACCTTGGCCAGACCGGCCATGTCGATCTCGTTGTCGAAGTGGCCGATGTTCCCGACGATCGCCTGGTGCTTCATCCTGGCCATGTCGGAGGCCATGATGATGTCCTTGTTGCCGGTCGTGGTGATGAAGATGTCGGCCGTCTCGACGACCTCGTCCAGCGTGGTCACCTGGTAGCCGTCCATCGCCGCCTGGAGCGCGCAGATCGGGTCGATCTCCGTGACGATGACCCGGGCGCCCTGGCCCCGCAGGGACTCCGCACAGCCCTTGCCGACGTCGCCGTAGCCGCAGACCACGGCCGTCTTGCCGCCGATCAGCACGTCCGTGGCGCGGTTGATGCCGTCCACCAGGGAGTGCCGGCAGCCGTACTTGTTGTCGAACTTGGACTTGGTCACGGCGTCGTTGACGTTGATCGCCGGGAAGAGCAGGGAGCCGTCGCGCTGCATCTCGTACAGGCGGTGCACGCCCGTGGTGGTCTCCTCGGTGACACCGCGGATCTCCGAGGCCAGCTGGGTCCATTTCTGCGCATTCTCGCCCAGCGTGCGGTGCAGCAGCTGGAGGATCACCCGGTGCTCGTCGGACTCGGCCGTCTCCAGCGCCGGGACCTCACCGGCCTTCTCGTACTCCACGCCCTTGTGCACCAGCAGCGTGGCGTCGCCGCCGTCGTCCAGGATCATGTTCGGGCCGCCGGTGGGGCTGTCCGGCCAGGTCAGCGCCTGCTCCGTGCACCACCAGTACTCCTCCAGGGTCTCGCCCTTCCAGGCGAACACCGGCACACCGCGCGGGTTGTCCGGGGTGCCGTCCGGGCCCACCGCGATCGCCGCGGCGGCGTGGTCCTGGGTGGAGAAGATGTTGCACGAGGCCCAGCGCACCTGCGCGCCCAGGGCCACCAGGGTCTCGATCAGCACGGCCGTCTGCACCGTCATGTGCAGCGAACCCGTGATCCGCGCACCGGCCAGCGGCTGCGCCTCGGCGTACTCCTTGCGGATCGCCATCAGGCCGGGCATCTCGTGCTCGGCGAGAGTGATCTCCTTGCGGCCGAACTCGGCCAGCGACAGATCGGCGACCTTGAAGTCCTGTCGGTTCTCGACAGTCGTCATTACGAGCTGCTCCTCGGGGTTGGGTCGAGGTGGGTACGGCTGGTCTGCGCGGCGGCGGACACAAGGGTGCCCGAGAAGAGGACACAGGCATGCCCACGTACGCGCAGCGCAGTCCGTCGGAGGCCCTCTCTCCCTCGGTCGGCCCGCGTGGGGCCGCCCGACCGCCATCAGCAGCGACGTCTGGCTCCGTCCCAAGCTACACCGGAGGACCCGGTCGTCCCAGTCCGCCTTCCGATTCCCCGCGTCTTTCCCAGGCCGTCCCCGGTGGGTTCCGGGGGGCGGCGGGGGCGTCTGTGGTTGTGCGGAAAGCGTGGAGCCGGTGCGGACAGACCGGTGTGAACCGGGACTTACGCGCCCTGGGGGCCGGGTTGGGGTGGTGCAGGATGCAGGGGGGCCGGGATGGCCGGTTCCGTTCGCGGGGCGTCCGGGACGGCGCCGCGCGGGCCGAAGCGTGAGGAGACCGACGTGACCAGTCCGGCCGGGCCACCCGCCACGGGTGGCCGCGACGAGGAGCGGCAGCCGCTCAGGCTGCTGGCGGTGACCGCCTGCCCGACCGGCATCGCGCACACGTACATGGCGGCGGAGAAGCTCGCGCGGGCCGCCGCGAGCCTGGGCATCGAGATGAAGGTGGAGACGCAAGGGTCCATCGGGGCCGAGAACGTCCTTGATGACAACGATGTCAGACATGCGGACGGTGTCATCGTCGCCGCCGACAAGGACGTGGACCTCAGCCGGTTCGCGGGCAAGCGGGTGCTGACGGTCGGGGTGGCGGAGGGCATCCACCATCCCGAGCGGCTGATCGAGCGGGTGCGGTCGGCGCCCGTGCACGGGGCGGACGGCGCGGGCGCGGGTTTGGCGGTGGCCGCGCCGGGCGGCGGCAGGGAGCGGAGCCTGGTGTACAAGGCGCTGATGAACGGCGTGTCGTACATGATCCCGTTCGTGGTCGTCGGCGGTCTGCTCATCGCGGTGTCGCTGGCGCTCGGCGGCCATGCCACGGCCAAGGGCTATGTGATCCCGGAGGGCACCTTCTGGGCGCACGTCAACGCGGTCGGCACGATCGGCTTCCAGCTGATGGTCCCGATCCTGTCGGGTTATATCGCCTACGCCATCGCCGACCGGCCCGCGCTGGTCCCGGGCATGATCGGGGGCTGGATAGCCAACACCGGCGCGCTGTACGACTCCGAGGCCGGCGCGGGTTTCATCGGGGCGATCGTGACCGGGTTCCTGGCCGGGTATCTGGTGCTGGGGATCAAGCAGGTCCGGGTGCCGAGGTTCGTGCGGCCGGTCATGCCGATCATCGTGATCCCGATCGTGGCGACGACGGCGCTCGGGCTGTTCTTCATCTACGTCATCGGCAAGCCGATCTCCTGGGTCTTCGAGCATCTGACCAGTTGGCTCGGCGGGATGACCGGCACCAGCGCGGTGCTGCTCGGCGCGATCCTGGGTCTGATGATCGCGTTCGACATGGGCGGGCCGGTGAACAAGACGGCGTTCCTGTTCGGCGCCGGGCTCATCGCGAGCGGCAACCAGACCGTGATGGGCATGTGCGCGGCGGCGATTCCGGTGATGCCGCTCGGGCAGGGCCTGGCCACGGTCCTCCGTCGGCGGCTCTACACCGAGCAGGAGCGGGAGACCGGCCTCGCTGCCCTGTTCATGGGGTGTTTCGGCATCTCGGAGGGGGCGATCCCGTTCGCGGCGGCGCGGCCCGCGCAGGTCATCCCGGCGAACATGCTCGGCGGGGCGGTGGCCGGCGCGGTCGCGGGGCTGGCCGGGGTGAAGGACGCCGTTCCGCACGGCGGGCCGATCGTGGCGGTGCTGGGCGCGGTGAGCGGGGTCCCGCTGTTCCTCGTGGCCGTGGCGGTCGGCGCGGTGGTGACGGCGCTGGCGACGGTGGCGCTGGTCGACGTCAGTGGACGCCGGGGGCGTACGGAGATCATCGGGGCCAGTGCCTCGTCGGCCCAGGAGGGCAGCGGCGCGGCGGAAGCGGGTGCCCGGGAAACCGCCGCGCCGGACGAGACCCCGTCGGAGAGGACGGCGGCGGGTGCGGGCGGCGGGAGCGGGGTGCTGTCCGGGTATCTGACCGGGCGGACCGTGCGGGTGGCGCTAGGGGCGGCGGAGAAGGACGCCGCGATCCGGGAGATGGCGGAGCTGCTGGCGCGCGGTGGCCGGGTCGCCGATGTCGCGGAGCTGGTCGCGACCGCGCTGCGGCGCGAGGAGCAGGGGAGCACCGGGCTCGGCGAGGAGATCGCGATCCCGCACGCCAAGACGGACGCGGTGACGGCCCCGGTCGTGGGGTTCGCGCGGTCGGCGGAGGGGGTCGAGTGGGGGTCGCTGGACGGTACGAAGGCCCGGCTGATCTTCATGATCGCCGTTCCGGAGGCCGCCGCGGGCGACGAACACCTGCGCATCCTCGCGCTGCTGTCGCGCAAGCTGATGGACAGCGGCTTCCGGGAGCGGCTGCTCGCGGCACCGGACGCGGAGGCGGTGCTGGAGGTACTGGCGGAAGTCGGCTGAGCCCGCGCCGCCGAGCGGCCCCTCTCCGGCCGGCCCGCACGGAGAGGGGCCGTTCCGCTGGGCCGGGGCGCGGGCCGTTCACGGCCGGCCGCTATGCTCCGCGCCGCGGACGGGCCGCGTGGGGAGGACGGGACATGGCGGGCAGAGGGCGGGGACTGGGGATCGCGGCGCTCGTGGTGGGGCTGCTGGGCGTGGCGCTGGCCGGCGGTGCCTGGCTGTACGGGCGGGACGCGTACGGCTCGGGCACCCTCTCGAGCCCGAGCATGGAGCCGGCGTACCACCGGGGTGACCGGATCGTCTGGGAGCGGATGGACGGGAGCGGGGTGCGGCGCGGTGACGTCGTGATGCTCTCGATGCCGGGGCGCTACGGGACCGACGGCGTCGTCATGCAACGGGTGATCGGTGTGGGCGGCGACCGCGTGGCGTGCTGCACGACCGCCGGCAACGAGGCGCGGGTCACCGTGAACGGCAGGCCGGTCACGGAGCCCTATGTGTACGCGGGCGATGCCGACGGTGTGAACCGGTCGTACGACGTGAAGGTGCCCGAGGGGCGGCTGTTCCTGCTGGGCGACCGCCGGTCCGACGCGCGGGATTCCCGTTTCTTCGCGTCGGACCACGGCGGGACCGTCCCCGTGGACGCCGTGCGGGGACGGGTGACCGACGGCCGTACGGGTCCGGCGCTGCTGGGTACGGCCCTGCTGGCCGGCGGGGCGCTGGTGCTCGCCGGTGGCGGGCTGGGGATCGCGTCTCTGGTGGTACGGCGGCGGAGGGCGCCGGTGGTGCCGCCGGCGCCCTGGCCGGTGCGGCACCGCTGAGGCCGGCCGCCGTACCGGGCGTCAGTGGCCGGCGGCGTGCGGGTTCGGGCCGCCCGGGGTGGCGCTCGGGTCCGGGCCCTTGGCGGCCTCGGCCTCGCTGTAGATGTCCGGTTCGAGGTAGATGACGCGGGCGATCGGGACGGCGGCGCGGATGCGGGCCTCGGCGGCGTCGATGGCGGTCGCGATCTCGGCGGCCGAGTCGTCGTGCTGCACGGCGATCTTCGCGGCGACCAGCAGCTCCTCGGGGCCGAGGTGCAGCGTGCGCATGTGGATGACGCGGGTGACCGTGTCGCCGTCCACGAGCGCGGCCTCGATCTTCTTGACCTCCTCGACGCCCGCGGCCTCACCGAGCAGCAGCGACTTGGTCTCGACGGCCAGGACCAGGGCGATCAGGACGAGCAGGATGCCGATGCAGAGGGTGCCGATGCCGTCCCAGACGCCTTCGCCGGTGAGCAGGGAGAGGCCGACGCCGCCGAGGGCGAGGACCAGACCGATGAGCGCGCCGAAGTCCTCCAGCAGGACGACGGGCAGCTCGGGTGCCTTGGCGCGGCGGATGAACTCCTTCCAGGAGAGCTTGCCGCGCAGCGCGTTGGACTCCTTGATGGCCGTGCGGAAGGAGAAGCCCTCGGCGATGATCGCGAAGACGAGGACGCCGACCGGCCAGTACCAGTGCTCCAGTTCGTGCGGGTGGCGGATCTTCTCGTAGCCCTCGTAGATGGCGAACATGCCGCCGATGGAGAACAGCACGATCGAGACCAGGAAGGCGTAGATGTACCGCTCGCGGCCGTAGCCGAACGGGTGTTGCGGGGTGGCCTCGCGCTGTGCCTTCTTGCCGCCGACGAGCAGCAGGAACTGGTTGCCGGAGTCGGCGAGCGAGTGCACGCCCTCGGCGAGCATCGAGGAGGAGCCGCTGAACGCGAACGCCACGAACTTCGATGCCGCGATGGCGAGATTGGCGCCGAGTGCCGCCACGATCGCCTTGGTACCGCCTGACGCGCTCATGTGTCCGCGTTGTCCCTTCGCCTCTGCCTCGTGTTGTCCGTCCGTCCGGACGGGTGCCCGGCTTTGCCCGGCCTTTGCCGGTGGGTCATTCTTGCAGCCCGGCCGGGCACCGGCGCGTCAGGTATCCACAGGCCCGGTCATATGATCGACCGCTTGTCCACAGCCCTGGTCAGGCGACCACGGTGGCGCGGAAGATGGTGCCCGCGCCGGAGATCTCCGCCGGTTCGCCGGCCGGGACGAAGACCGACTGGCCGGGACCCAGCTCGTGCTCGCCCGCCCGGACGGTCCCGGACGTGCACAGCAGGATCTGCGGGGTGTCGCGGGTGAGGTCGCGGGCGGTGCCGCCCTCGGGCAGGACGTAGCGGGAGAGCCGGAACTCGTCGGTCGGCGTCTCGTAGACCTCTTCGCCCTCCGGGGAGGCCTCCGGGCGCAGCACGCCCGGGTCGCTCGGTGCGAAGCGGACGATCCGCAGCAGTTCGGGGACATCGACGTGCTTGGGGGTGAGGCCGCAGCGCAGGACGTTGTCGGAGTTGGCCATGATCTCCACGCCGAGGCCGTTGAGGTAGGCGTGCGGGATGCCGGCGCCGAGGTACAGGGCTTCGCCCGGCTGCAGCCGGACGTGGTTGAGGAGCATCGCCGCGATCACGCCGGGGTCGCCGGGGTAGTGGTGGGCGATGTCGGCGTAGGGGGCGTAGGCGCCGCCGAGGCGGGTGCATGCGGCGGTGGCCTCGGCGACCGTGTGGGCCATGTCCTCCGGGTCGGCGGTGAGGACGGCGGTGAGGACCTCGCGCAGGGCCGCGTCCTCGGGGTGGGCGTGCAGCAGGTCGACGTACGGCTTGAGGGAGTCGACGCCGAGCCCGTCGAGCAGTCCGGCGGCCTGGACGGGGTCGCGGAAGCCGCACAGGCCGTCGAACTCGGTGAGCGCGCAGATCAGTTCGGGCTTGTGGTTGGCGTCCTTGTAGTTGCGGTGCGGGGCGTCGGCCGGGACGCCGCGCCGTTCCTCGTCGGCGTATCCCGCCCTGGCCTGCTCCAGGTCCGGGTGCACCTGGAGGGACAGGGGCGCGCCGGCCGCGAGGAGCTTGAGCAGGAACGGCAGCCGGGGGCCGAACCTGGCGACCGCGCGGGCGCCCAGTTCCCGTTCCGGGTCGGCCTCGATGACCTCGACGAGGGGGCCGCGGGGGGTGCGCGACGGGGCGCCCGGGTGTGCGCCCATCCACATCTCCGCCTGGGGTTCGCCGGTCGGCTCGACCCCCAGGAGCCGCGGGATGGCGGTGGGGGAACCCCAGGCGTAGGGGCGGATGGTGTTGTCGAGGCGGTCCATGTGTCTTCTCTGTCTCCGTACGTGCGCTGCTCGGCCGGCGCTGCCGCTTTCCGTTCCCGGCGCCGACGGGTCTGCCCACTCCGGCGCCGGGTACTCCCGTCCCGCCGACGGGACTGCCGGGACCGGCGGCGGGGCGGCTGGGGTCCGTGGCAGGCGTGGGCGGTGGGCCTGGGGTCAGATCAGGCTCCCGAAGCGAGCGCCAGGTAAACGGCGGCGAAATCCGTGACGGCGATCAGTTCCGCGAGGGTCTCCAGTTCGCCGCCCTCCTCGGGTTCGAGTTCGCTGACCGGCGTGTCGTGGCTGAGGGCCACGTCCCGGGCGGCCGGGGCGGCGGTGAGGCCGCCGATCGGGCGGTCGCGCAGCAGCACCACGCGCGCGTGCAGCGCGGGCGGCTCCTCCACGCGGTCCCGGAAGAAGTCGTCCGGGTCGGCGCTGGCGGCGAGCGGCCCGGCCAGCAGGGCGCTGTGCGCGGCGAGCGCCTCGGGCAGCTCGGCGACCAGGGCCGGGCGGCCGGCGAGTTCGGCGAGGGCGGCGGCGAACCGGCGGCCCGCCGGACCGGCCGAGGTGCCCTCCGTCCACACCACGGGCAGCGCGTCGGCCAGCTCGGCGGCGAGGGTCTTGGCCGGGTTGCTGTAGGTCGCGATGGCGGGCCCGCAGCGCTCCGCGATGGTGTCCAGCCGGTCGGCGACCTTCTCCAGGGCCTCCGGCGGGGCGTCGAGCAGGCCGATCCGGTCCAGGAGCGCCAGCAGCGGGGTCAGCAGCGCCCAGAGCACTCCGGGAGAGGAGGCGGCGAGCGGTTCCTCCTGGTCGTAGGGGGCCGTCGCCATCGGTACGAACAGGCCGTGCGTCCCGGCGACCGCGTCGGCGAGCGGGGCGCCGGGCGGGGCCACGCCGACGACGGAGCAGCCGCGGCGGTAGGCCTGCTCGGCGAGGAGGGACAGGCTGGGTTCGGTGCCGTCCGGGGTGGCGATCAGCAGCAGGTCCACGGAGCCGGCCCAGCCCGGCAGTTCCCAGCGCAGGGCGCCCGCGGCCGGGGCGACGCCGGTGGGGGCGAGCCGGACGACGGGGCTGCCCGGGCCGGCCAGCGTGCCGAGGAGGTCAGCGGTGTGGGTGGCGGCGGCGCCGGGGCCCGCGATGAGGACGGCGCGGGGGCGGCCGTCGGGCTTGAGACCGCCGATGCCGGCCTCGGCGGCGTTCCGGGCGGCGGTGCGGACGCGGGCGCCGGCCTCCGCCGCCCCGCGCAGCAGACCTCGGTGGTCGGCCTCGGCGAGGCCCTCCGGGGTGTCGAGCAGCGTTTCGTCCAGCATGGGCGGCAGCCTCCGGTCGCCGGGGATCCTGGGATGCTACGAGGGGACGGCCCTGGTCACGCGGGGCGGCGGCCGGACCGGGCGGCGCCGGCCCTCCCGCCCGCGGTGACGGGGTCGGCTCAGGCGGGGCGGCGGGCCTCGTCGACCAGCAGCACCGGAATGCCGTCGCGGACCGGGTAGGCGAGGCCGCAGTCCGGGCCGGTGCAGATCAGCTCGGTGTCCTGCTCCTTCAGGGGGGCGTGGCAGGCCGGGCAGGCGAGGATCTCCAGGAGGCCGGCTTCGAGCGCCATGGGGTGTCCCTTCGGGGGGCGGATGGGTGTCTGTGGATTTGCCTGGTCAGGGTACCGCCGATGGGGCGGGCCGCTCAGCCCCTGATGATCGCCAGGGCCTCGTCGCGGACCTTGGTCAGCGTCGCCTCGTCCTGTGCCTCGGCGTTCAGCCGGAGCAGCGGCTCGGTGTTGGACGGGCGGACGTTGAACCACCAGTCGGCGGCGGCGACCGTGAGGCCGTCGAGGTCGTCGAGGGTGACGTCGGCGCGGCCCTCGTAGGCGGCGCGGACCGCGGCGAGGCGGCCGGCCTGGTCGGCGACCGTGGAGTTGATCTCACCGGAGCCGCGGTAGCGGTCGTACTGCGCGACCAGGGCGGACAGCGGGCCGTCCTGGCCGCCGAGCGCCGCGAGGACGTGCAGGGCGGCCAGCATGCCGGTGTCGGCGTTCCAGAAGTCCTTGAAGTAGTAGTGCGCCGAGTGCTCCCCGCCGAAGATGGCGCCGGTGCGGGCCATCTCGGCCTTGATGAAGGAGTGGCCGACCCGGGTGCGCACCGGGGTGCCGCCGTGCTGCCGCACGACCTCGGGGACCGTGCGGGAGGTGATCAGGTTGTGGATGACGGTGCCCCTGCCGCCGTTGCGGGCCAGCTCGCGCGCGGCGACCAGCGCGGTGATCGCGGACGGGGAGACGGGGTCGCCGTTCTCGTCCACGACGAAGCAGCGGTCGGCGTCGCCGTCGAAGGCGAGGCCGAGGTCGGCGCCCTCCGCCGGGACCCGCTTGCTCAGGTCCACGAGGTTGGCCGGGTCGAGCGGGTTGGCCTCGTGGTTGGGGAAGGTGCCGTCCAGCTCGAAGTACATCGGGACGAGGGTCAGGGGCAGACCGGCGAAGACGGAGGGGACGGTGTGGCCGCCCATGCCGTTGCCGGCGTCGACCACGACCTTCAGGGGGCGGATGGCGGAGAGGTCGACCAGGGAGCGCAGGTGCGCCGCGTAGTCCTCCAGCGTCTCGCTCGCGGAGAGCGTTCCCGGCCGGGCCGCGGGTGCCGGGGCGCCCTCGGCGAGCCAGCGCTCGACCAGCTCCCGGATCTCGGTGAGCCCGGTGTCCTGGCCGACGGGGGCGGCGCCCGCGCGGCACATCTTGATGCCGTTGTACCGGGCCGGGTTGTGGGAGGCGGTGAACATCGCGCCGGGGAGGTTCAGCGCGCCCGAGGCGTAGTACAGCTGGTCGGTGGAGCACAGGCCGATCTCCACGACGTCCACGCCGCGGTCCGCCGCGCCGTGCGCGAAGGCGCGGGACAGGCCGGGGGACGAGGGACGCATGTCGTGGCCGACGACGACGGACGCCGCCGCTGTCACCTCCGCGAAGGCGGCGCCGAAGAGCCGGGCCAGTGCCTCGTCCCACTGGTCCGGGACCACTCCGCGCACGTCGTACGCCTTCACGATCTGTGACAGATCAGCAGTCACGGCCGTCCTCCTGAAAGTGCTGTGGATGCCCAAAACTACCCGTCGGGCGGCGGGGAACGGTGTGCGGACACCGGGCGGAGGTCCGGGAACGTCGCCCGGCGTGGTCAGTTGTCCGGGGAGCGCAGGACCCTCAGGTGGCCGCGGCGGGCGACCTCCATGGGGTCCGCGGCGCGGGATCCGCCGCCGCCCGCCTCGGCCGCGCGCTCCTGGGGGCGGGCCGCCTCGCGCACGGCGTTGGCCAGCGCTTCCAGGTCGTCTCCGCTGGGCCGCGCGGGCGCGGAGCCGTCGAGGAGCCGTACGACCTCCCAGCCGCGCGGGGCGGTGAGGCGCTCGGAGTGCTCGGCGCACAGGTCGTAGCAGTGGGGTTCGGCGTAGGTGGCGAGCGGGCCGAGGACCGCGGTCGAGTCGGCGTAGACGTACGTCAGCGTCGCGACGGCGGGTCGGCCGCAGGCGGTGCGCGAACAGCGACGTACAGGGCTCACGATGTTGGACGGTACCGCACTCTTGAGCGGGCCGCGACGACTCTCCACCAGGTCACTCCACCGTGTCGGGCTGTGAAACGCCCCACACACCCCTTCGAGGGGACCCCGCTGACCTGCGTGGACGCGCTCACGGCGGGGGTGCGGAGGAGGCGCGTCCGGTCAGGAGTCGGCACAAACACCATCAATTGCCTTGAGTTCGGTGGTCTCGGAAAGTTACGGAAACGAGCCAGACGTTGGCCGGAATGGTCATCCTGCGACAGGGCGGGCGGGCGTCGGTTGCCGCGTGGAACCGGACGGGCGAAGGGTGCGGGGACTACGCTTCACCGGTGATGGACAACCGTGTACCGCCCCGTGCCAGCGGCCCCGGGCCCCGTCGCCGTGATCGTCACGGACGGGGCATGCGGGGGCCGATCGCGCCGCCGCAGGTGCCGTTGGCCGCCAGCCGCGCCGAGGTGTTCGCGGATCTGGTGCAGGACTCCGTGGACCGCCTCGAGCGGCGCTGGCCGCAGCTGGCCGACATCGACTTCCTGGTGCTGGAGGTGCCCCGGCTGGACGGGCCGGGGGACGGGCCGGTGTGGGACGACGAGGCCGTGCCGCTCGGCGGGGTCGTGCCGGCGCGGGAGGGGCAGCGGGCGCGGGTCGTCGTGTACCGGCGGCCGGTGGAGATCCGGACGAAGGGGCGGGACGAGCGGGCCGCGCTGGTCCACGAGGTGGTCGTGGAGCAGGTGGCGGAGCTGCTGGGGCTGACCCCGGAGACGGTGGATCCCCGGTACGGGGAGGACTAGCCGGGCGGGGGCGGAGGCCACCGCCCCCGCCCCCGCTTGCCGGGCTGTCGCCGCTCCCGCCGTCGCTACTTCTGCAATATCGACAGGTCCTCCCGCGTCCGCGGTACGGACACCAGGCCGTGGTCGTCGGGGAGGGTCTGGACGGTGAAGGCGGGGGTGTCGGCGGCGGTGAGGGCGCGGGAGGCGTAGACGGGGCCGCCGGAGACGGGTTCGACGGTGAGGGCGTAGGTGCCCTTCAGGCCCGTCGGGACGGGGACGTCGACGTCCTGCGTGGTGCCGGACCTGAGCGTGTACGTCTTGGTCGCCGGGGTGCCGCCCTCGCTGCCCGCCGAGGCGGTGACCTTGACCGTGGCCGCGCCCTCGGGCGCCGACAGCGCGAGCGTCGTGCCCTTGGCGCCGTTGCCGGCCGAGGTCGCGCGCGTGCCGACGGCGGCGGTGGCCGGGATGAACGCCGTCTCCCGCTCGTCCCCCTTGCCCCGCACCACCTGGAGCGCCGCGACGACCGGGGCCGCCTGGTCGGTCGGGGTGAGCACCAGGGAGCCGGGCTCGCCCCGGGTGACGTCGCCGAGGTCGACCGTCGTCGTCATGCCGGACTTGACGTGGACGGTCTCGTTCCCGGCCGGGGTGATCAGGCCGTCCGGCGAGGCCAGGCGGATCTTCAGGTCGGCGTCGTCGTCGCCGGGCGCGAAGGCGGTCAGGCGGACGCCGGTGGCGTCCTTCGGGATGCCGGGCAGCACCAGGCTGCCGGCCGGGTCGGCGGCGGGGGCCAGCCAGTCGCCGCCCGCCTTGTCGTCCAGGGCCTGCACGGCCGCGCCGACCCGGCCGCCGCGCACGCTGACGTGCACGGTGAGGTCGGTCTGCCGTTCCTCGGTGAGCGTGGGGAGCAGGAACGCCTCGCTCGCCCCCGGGTCGACGGTGAGGTTCTCGCCCAGCGGGGCCTTGATCGCGCCGTCCTTGCCGTACAGCTCGATGTCGACCACGGCGGCGGAGTCGTCGGGGTTGGTCAGGTGGACGTAGTCGGTGCGGCCGGCGGCCGTGCTGGCGCCCGGGAACCAGAAGTCGGTGTCCGCGCCGGCGCAGGTGACGCCGAGGAGGCCGCGGCCGGTGCCGGCGCTGACCTCGGTGGTCTCCTGGACGGTCCAGCCGGGCGCGAAGGAGCCGTCCGCGGTGCCGACGAGCGCGGTCGTGTCCCCGCCGGAGGTGTCGCCGGTGGCCGGTGTGCCCGGTGCCTTCGGCGTGAGCACCGGCTGCCCGGCCTTCTCCCCGCCCTTCTTCTTGTCGTCCTTCTCCTTGCCGTCCTTCTCCTTGTCGTCCTTCTCGCTCGCGCCGGAGCCGTCGTCCGCCTCCTGCTCGTCGGCCGCCTGGAGCCGGGCCCGGCCGCCGCTCGCGGCGCCCTGGGTGACGGGGGTGAACGAGGTGTACGTCGTCTCGGCGAGGTCCGAGGTGCTGGGCGCCGGGCACACCAGGCTGGTGCGCTCCACGGGCTTCCGGGCGGCGGCCTCGGGGGCGGCGCCGGACGCGGACGGCGAGTCGACCGCGGCGAACGCGGTGACGGCGGCCAGCGCGGCCGTGCCGGCGAACAGGGACAGGGTGGTGCGGTTCACTGCTGGCTCCCGTCGGGACGCTGGCTGCCGGTGCCGTGGGGCTGCTGGGCCGGGTCATATCCCCCGGCGGCGGGGTCGTAGCCCCGCTGGACCGGGTCGTAGTCCTGCGGGGCGGAGCCGTAACCCTGCGGGCCGGGGTGGTAGCCCTGCTGGGCGGGGTCGTACGCCGCCCCGTAGCCCTGGTGCCCGTAGGCCGTCGGGTCGTAGGGCGGCTGGTCGCCCGTGCCGCCGTAGCCGTACGGGTCGTAGGGGGCCGTCTGGTAGGGGTCGGACTGCGGGTACGCCCGCGGGTCGTAGCCGGCCGGCGCCTGGTACTGGTCCGTGCCGTACCCCGCGTACCCGGTGGTCGCGTACGGGGCCGGGTCGTGGGCCTCGTACGGCTGCTGGGGGTCGGGGGCGGCGGCCGGGGGGGTGCCGGGCCGGTCCTCGGCGGGCGGTTCCTCGGCCTGGGCGCGCAGGCGGCGGGCGCGGCGGCCCTCGCCGGCGGTGGCCTGGGCGGGCAGCGGCCGCTCCTCGGGCAGGTCGTCGTCGACGTCCCGGCGGCGGCCGGGCAGGGCGAGGACGACCAGGACGACGGCGAGCAGGCCCTGCGCCCAGAGCCAGGCGGTGTGGGCGAGCGGCGTGTCGTAGCCGACGTCGAGCCTGCCGCCCTGGGCGGGGAGCCGGAAGCCCTGGGCCCAGCCGTCGACCGTGGTGCGGGTGAGCGGCTTGCCGTCGAGCGTGGCCGTCCAGCCGTCGTCGGCGCTGTCGGCCAGCCGCAGGACGCGGCCGTCGGGGCCGGCGGGGACCGTGGTGTGGATCTCCACGGGTCCGGCGGCGACCGGCTGGGGCGTGCCGGAGCCGCCGGCGGGCACGATGGCCGCGCGGGAGACGTCCTGGTCGACGCGCCACAGGGCGCCGCCGTTCTGCTGGCTGAGCCGGCTCAGACCGGGGGTGGCGTCCAGGACGCGGGTGATCTCGCGGGGGGCGCCCTTGTGGACGAGGACGTAGCGCACGGCGAAGCCGCCGAGTTCGGCGGCCTGGTCGGCGCCGGAGCCGGCCACCAGGTGGGCGACGGTCTGGTCCAGGCGGGTGTTCGTGCCGTCGGCGGCGGTGAGTTCGGCGTCTCCCATGCGGGCGCCGGAGCCGCGGACCAGGCTGTAGCGCACGCGCGCGGTGGAGTCGCTGTCCAGGACCAGGGTGCGGGCCTGGGCGCCGCCGGTGGAGTCCTCGGCGACGAACGCGGGGACCTGGGCCGGGTCGCGGCGCTCCAGCGGGCCGTCGGCGCCGCGGATCATCCAGCCGGCGGCGACGAGGAGCGGACCGGCGGCCGAGGCGAAGGCGATCAGCGCGGCGACGGGCTGGCGCCAGCCGAAGCTCTGCTCGGCCACGCGCGCGCGTGCGCCGTCGGCGCCGAGGGCGGCGGCGGCCAGCAGGGCGATGCCGTAGACGAGGGTGGCCGGTCCGGCCCACGCGGACCTGTTGGACAGGACCGCGAAGACGAGTCCGGCCAGGGCGACGGCCCAGGCTGTGCGGATGCCGAGCTGCCGTTCGGAGCGCAGCAGGGCGGCGAGCGCGGCCAGCACGATGCCGATGAGCATCAGGCCGTTGACGGTGCCGGGGCCGCCGGGGGCGGCGCCGAGCAGGTCGGACGCGGAGGCGGCAGAGGGGCCGTACTCCAGGCCGGCCTCCTGGAAGAAGCCGGCCGGGAACAGGGTCAGCGACCAGGGAGCGAGGATCAGCAGCGGGGTACCGAGCTGCGCGAGGAAGCGCGGTCCGTAGCCCAGGAGGTCGCGGCGGCGCACCGCCAGGACGCCGAGTCCGAGCAGCAGCGCGAGGGGCCACACGATCGGGGTGAAGGCGGTGGCGATGGTCAGCAGCAGCGCGTACGCCCAGGTGGCGCGCCAGCTGCCGCGGGTGCCGGCGCGGCCCGCCAGGCCGCTCGCGGCGACGCCCGCGCGCGCGATGAGCGGCAGCAGCACGGCGAGGACGGCGGTGCCGACGCGTCCGCCGGCCAGCGCGCCGGTGGTGGCGGGCAGGAAGGCGTAGGCGATGGCGGCCCAGGCGCGCAGCAGCCGGGAGGTGACCAGCGGCCGGGAGGCGAGGTAGGCGGTGCATCCGGCGAGCGGCACCGAGCAGATCAGCAGGACGGTGACGGCGAGGCCGGTGGAGCCGAACAGGAGCGAGGCGAGGGTGGCGACGAGGGCCAGGTAGGGCGGTGCGGACGGGGTGCCGCCGGTGCCCGTCGGGTGCCAGGCGTCCAGGTAGCTCGACCACAGGTCGGTCGCACCGGCCGGGGCGGGCAGCAGGGCGCCGCCGGCGAGGGCGCCGCCGCCGAGCAGGGCGCGGCAGGCGGCGAGGGAGATGAGCAGCAGGGCGAGGAAGAGGACGGGGGCGGGTCTGCGGGCGATCCGCTTGAGCCGGGCGAACTGCTCGACCTCCAGGAAGTCGGCGTCGTCGCCGCCGGGCCCGGACTCCACGGCGCCGCCGTGCCGGCCGGCCGGGGAGGTGTCGGTGTCGGAGCCGCCGGTGAGGTTGCCGGCGATCTGTTCCACGGTGGCCCGGACGGTGGCGCCGGGCGGCGGGAAGAGGGCGCGCAGTTCCGCCTTGTCGATGCGGGAGGGGCCGCGGCGGCGCCGGGCGGCGATGATCCGCTCGGGCCGCAGCAGGGTGCTCAGCAGGCCACGGATCTCGTCGAGGGCCTGGCCGGGGACCTTGCCGACGAGGTAGGCGAGGGTGCGCAGGACGGTGCCGAGGACGAGCCGGAGCAGCACCCAGGGCAGCGCGGCCGTACGGGTGTTGACGAGCAGGGTGTAAACGGCGCCGGCCTTGTCGACCTTGTGCGGGGAGGCGGTGGTGCGGCCGGCGCAGTCGACGGCGCGGCGTTCGCGGGAGGCGGCCTCGGCGTGCCGGACGACGGCGTCGGGGGCGATCAGGACGCGGTGGCCGGCGGTGTGGGCGCGCCAGCACAGGTCGACGTCGTCGCGCATGAGGGGCAGCAGCCGGTCGAAGCCGCCGAGCTGTTCGAAGACGTCGCGGCGGACGAGCATGCCGGCGGTGGACACGGACAGCACGGTGCGGACGTGGTCGTGCTGGCCCTGGTCCTGTTCGCGGCGGTCCAGACCGGTCCAGCGGCGGCCGGAGTTGGCGATGGAGACGCCGACCTCCAGCAGCTGGCGGCGGTCGTACCAGCCGCGCAGCTTGGGGCCGACGACGGCGACGTCGTCGCGGCCGAGTTCGAGTTCGTTGTCGACGACCCGCAGCAGCTGGGCGAGGGCCTCGGGTTCGGGGGCGCAGTCGTCGTGCAGCAGCCACAGCCACTGGACGGGTTCGCCGTGCGGCAGTTCGGGCAGGTCGTAGGCGTCGTCGCGCCAGGTGCGGGTGGCGGGGTCCCAGCCGCTGGGACGCTTGAGGTACGGCAGGTCGTCGGGGGTGAGCAGGGGCGCGGCGCGGCTCGCCTCCTCCACGGCCTGGCCGAAGCCGGTGCGGCGGGCGAGATGCAGGACATTGGCCTCGCCGAAAGCCTCGGTGAGCAGCCGGGCGGAGTCGTCCGCGCTGCCGGTGTCGGCGGCCACCGCGTGCTGGACGGGACGCTCCTGGCCGAGCAGCCCGGCGAGCGCGTCGGGCAGCCAGCGGGCGCCGTCGTGGGAGACGAGGACCGCGGTCACGACGTGGCGCGGGAACTCAGGGATGGCAGCTCCTGGTTGGGCTGCCGCATGGCTGTGCACGGACATCGAGGTACGGGCCCCGGTTCGATGGACTGCGGTGGACGCCTGTGTCCTCTCGCGCGTCGAGGGGACAGCGGGGCGTCTCGGACGAGCGTCCACACTATCGGCTGGGCATGACGACGGCCCGCCTCCTGTGGACAACCCACGGCTGACGGGCCGTTCGTACCTTTCGCGGCCGCGCGTATGGTCACACGGCGGCCTTCTTCAGCCGGCGGCGTTCGCGCTCGGACAGGCCGCCCCAGATGCCGAAGCGCTCGTCGTTGGCGAGGGCGTATTCGAGGCACTCGGAGCGCACCTCGCAGGCGAGGCAGACCTTCTTCGCCTCTCTGGTGGAGCCGCCCTTCTCGGGAAAGAAGGACTCGGGGTCGGTCTGGGCGCACAGTGCGCGCTCCTGCCAGCCGAGTTCCTCGTCCGCGTCGTCGACCAGCAGTTGCTGCACCAGCTCGGTCATGTGCGCCCCTCGTCTGTCTTTCGCGTCCCCGTGCCTGGCCGTTACCGATTCCGGCTGAACGACACGAGTGAAATTACAAGTGTGCTGCTCCGGGCGAGTCAAGCCGGGATCTGCTATTGGGCCCGTTATTCACTCTGCGGAACCAAGGCCGTGCGGAAAGTGTTCAAATCGGCATAAACCTTGACACGCAGGCGGACCCGCGGGGACGGCCGAACCCCGTACAGATCTTCTGTACGGAGAAGGACGCCTCCGCGTTCGATCTCGTTCCGTGAGGCTCGCGCGCTCGGATGTGCCCCATGTGTCCCGGGACCCCGATGAGCAAACCTTTCGCCTGCGAAATAAACCGGATGAGGTGAAACATGTCCCACATACCGGGCATCGAGTTGACACTGCCCGTGTGAACCGCTGTCCTAGGGGGCATGCTCGCGTACTTGGCACCCACCTCGACCCGCACCGCCGGGTCCCTCGGTGCCGCCCGCGCGCGCTGTAGCTGTTGCTGCTGTCCCAGCTGTTGAGCCACGTCCGCTCCGGCTGTTCCCGAGTCCCTCCCGGCTCGGCCGCGTTCCGTCTTTCCCGATCCCCCTCGTCCGGGGCATCCCGTCCGCCCGTGACCCGGCCGGACCGCACGCGTCACCCAGCTCCGGCCCCACTCTTCCGCCGAGGACCACCGCACCCCTATGAACAGCGACAACGACCTCCAGATCGCCGGCGACATCCTCGAAGTCCCGCACCTGCTCCAGCCGCCGCGCGAGCACCCGGCCACCGTCGCCGAGTTCGTGGGGCTCGCCCGCTCGATCGCCGCCGACCGGGACCAGTGGGCCCACCTGGTCCGCTTCGACGCCACCACCCGCTGGTACCACCGGCTGCGCACCGGCCCCGGCTACGAGGTGTGGCTGCTGTCCTGGCTGCCCGGGCAGGGCAGCGGGCGGCACGACCACGGGCGCTCCTCCGGTGTCCTCACCGTCGTGGAGGGCACGCTCACGGAGCACACCGTGCGCGGCACGCGCGCGCTGGGGGCGGGCGCGCAGCGGGTTTTCGCGCCGGGGTACGTCCACGAGGTCGTGAACGACACGCTGGAGCCGGCGGTCAGCCTGCACGTGTACCACCCCGGGCTGACCGAGATGCCGATGCACGCCTCCCCGCACTGCGAGGCGTCCTCGGTGACTGCCTGACGCGCTGTCGTACCCGGCTGACACACTGTCCCCATGCGCATTGTGGTTCTGGCAGGCGGCATCGGCGGTGCCCGTTTCCTGCGCGGTCTGAAGCGGGCCGCCCCGGACGCGGACATCACGGTCATCGGCAACACCGGCGACGACATCCACCTCTTCGGGCTGAAGGTCTGCCCGGACCTCGACACGGTGATGTACACGCTGGGCGGCGGCATCAACGAGGAACAGGGCTGGGGGCGGGCCGACGAGAGCTTCCACGTCAAGGAGGAGCTGGCGGCCTACGGCGTCGGGCCGGAGTGGTTCGGGCTCGGCGACCGGGACTTCGCCACGCACATCGTGCGGACCCAGATGCTCGGCGCCGGCTACCCGCTCAGCGCGGTCACCGAGGCGCTGTGCGACCGCTGGCGGCCGGGCGTGCGGCTGATCCCGATGACCGACGACCGCGTGGAGACGCACGTGGCCGTCGAACTGGACGGCGAGAGCAAGGCGGTCCACTTCCAGGAGTACTGGGTCAAGCTCCGCGCCTCCGTCCCGGCCCGGGCGATCGTCCCGGTCGGCGCCGAGCAGGCCAAGCCGGCCCCGGGCGTCCTGGAGGCCATCGCCCAGGCGGACGTGATCCTCTTCCCGCCGTCGAACCCGGTGGTGTCCATCGGCACGATCCTCGCCGTGCCCGGCATCCGCGAGGCCATCGCCGACGCGGGCGTGCCCGTGGTCGGCCTCTCCCCGATCGTCGGGGACGCGCCGGTGCGCGGGATGGCCGACAAGGTGCTCGCCGCGGTCGGCGTGGAGTCCACGGCCGCCGCGGTCGCCGAGCACTACGGCTCGGGACTGCTCGACGGCTGGCTGGTCGACTCGGTGGACGCGGGCGCCGTCGAGCGGGTCGAGGCGGACGGCATCCGCTGCCGGGCCGTGCCGCTGATGATGACCGACGTCGAGGCCACCGCGCGGATGGCCCGGGAGGCGCTGGCGCTGGCCGAGGAGGTGCGGGGAGCGTGAGCGCGACGGCGTCCGCCGCGGCGGGCGAGCGGGCTGAGTACCGGGTCTGGGCCCTGCCCGGCATCCCGGAGGTGCGGCCGGGCGACGACATCGCCAAGCTGATCGCCTCGGCCGGACCCGGCCTGGCCGACGGCGATGTGGTGATCGTGACCTCCAAGATCGTCTCCAAGGCGGAGGGCCGGCTGACGCGGGCCGACGACCGGGAGGCGGCGATCGACGCCGAGACGGTCCGGGTGGTGGCCCGGCGCGGCACGCTGCGCATCGTGGAGAACCGGCAGGGCCTGGTGATGGCCGCCGCCGGGGTCGACGCCTCCAACACCCCCGCCGGGACGGTGCTGTTGCTGCCCGAGGACCCGGACGCCTCCGCGCGCGCCATCCGGGCCGGCCTGCGCGAGACCCTCGGCGTCAACGTCGGGGTGATCGTCACCGACACTTTCGGGCGACCCTGGCGCTCCGGGCTCACGGACGTGGCGATCGGCGCCGCCGGGGTGCGGGTGCTGGACGACCTGCGCGGCGGCACGGACGCGTACGGCAATCCGCTGAGCGCCACCATCGTCGCCACGGCGGACGAGCTGGCCGCCGCCGGCGACCTGGTCAAGGGCAAGGCCGAGGGCCGCCCGGTGGCCGTCGTGCGCGGGCTGCCCCACGTCGTGGACCCCGATGCGACCGAGGACACGGAGGAGGGCGCGCGGGCGCTGGTGCGCCGGGCGCAGGACGACATGTTCCGGCTCGGCACCTCGGAGGCGATCCGGGAGGCCGTCACCCAGCGCCGCACCGTGCGGTCCTTCACCGACGCCCCCGTGGACCCGGGTGCCGTCCGGCGCGCGGTGGCCGCGGCGGTCACCGCGCCCGCCCCGCACCACACCACGCCCTGGCGGTTCGTGCTGCTGGAGTCGGAGGAGTCGCGGGTGCGGCTGCTCGACGCGATGCGGGACGCCTGGATCGCCGACCTGCGCCGGGACGGCAAGAGCGAGGAGTCCATCGCGAAGCGGATCCGGCGCGGTGACGTCCTGCGCCAGGCGCCGTATCTGATCGTGCCCTGCCTCGTCATGGACGGCTCGCACACCTACGGCGATCCCCGGCGCGACGGCGCGGAGCGGGAGATGTTCGTGGTCGCGATGGGCGCGGGCGTGCAGAACCTGCTGGTCGCGCTGGCCGGGGAGCGGCTGGGCTCGGCGTGGGTGTCGTCCACGATGTTCTGCCGGGACGTGGTGCGCGAGGTGCTCGGGCTGCCGGCGGACTGGGACCCGATGGGCGCGGTCGCGGTCGGCCGGCCCGCCGAGGAGCCCCGGCCCCGGCCGGAGCGGGACGCGGGGGCGTTCGTGGAGGTGCGCTGAGCGCCTACCCTCGTAAAGCGGAACCGGCACCTCCGGAACATCCCGACCGGCCTCTCTAGGACTCCCCCGTGGCAGGACGCTTTCCCCAGCGGCCCACGCGCACGACCGTGCGCGGCGGGCACGCGAGCGTGCCCGGGGCGGCCGGGACGCCCCGGGGGACGGCGCCCGCGCGGGTCCGCCGGTGGGTGCCGGACGGTCCGCTGGACCTCGGGCTGACCCTCGGACCGCTGCGCCGCGGGCCCGCCGACCCGACGTTCCGGGCCACCGCGGACGGCTCCGTGTGGCGGGCGTGCCGTACGCCCGCCGGGCCGGGCACGCTGCGCGTGCGCGTGTACGGCGCTGAGGTGCTCGGCGAGGCGTGGGGGCCGGGGGCCGGATGGCTGCTGGAGCGGTTGCCGGAGCTGCTCGGCGCCGCCGACGATCCCGGGGCGTTCGTGCCCCGGCACCGGGTGGTGGCGCTGGCCCGGCACCGGCGGCCCGGACTCCGGCTGACCCGGACCGGGCTGGTGCTGGAGTCGTTGATCCCGTCCGTGCTGGAGCAGAAGGTCACGACCGACGAGGCGTACCGGGCCTGGCGGCTGCTGGTACGGCGGTTCGGGGAGCCCGCGCCGGGACCCGCGGGGGCGGGCGAACGGCCGATGTCCGTGATGCCCGCGGCACGGACCTGGTCGCTGATTCCCTCCTGGGAGTGGCACCGGGCGGGCGTGGACGACAAGCGGGCCTCCACGATCCTGCGGGCCGTACGGGTCGCCGCGCGGCTGGAGGAGGCGGCGGGGATGCCGCCGGACCGGGCCCGGGCGCGGCTGGAGGTCGTGCCGGGCGTGGGGCCGTGGACGTCGGCGGAAGTCGTGCAGCGCAGTCATGGGGCGGCGGACGAGGTGACCGTCGGGGATCTGCATCTGCCCCGGATCGTGGGATGGGCCCTGGCGGGCGACCGCGACGCCGACGACACGGAGATGCTGCGCCTGCTCCAGCCGTACACCGGGCAGCGGCACCGGGCGGCCCGGCTGATCCTGCTGAGCGGCCACATACCGGCCAGACGCAAGCCGAAGATGCCCTGGGTGGACATCGGGGCGCTGTGAGGTACGGGGGCCGGGGATTGCTCACCGGCGCGGGAAAGTGACGGGTGCTGCTGGGGGTGGGCACGCTTACCGGCGCCGGCAGGGTGCCTCCCCCAGAGGGGGTACCCCCAGCCCACCCGTGCCGCCCCAGCGGCACGACTGCCCGCAGCGGGGACGGTGCCGTGAAGCCGACGGTGGTGGACTTACCCAAGGGGCGCGGGGAACTGCGCGAGCGGCCACCGACGGCCCGCACACGGCGTCGGCCGGCAGCCACCCCTTCCCTTCCCCGTGTCGGGGGTCTGGGGGGCAGAGCCCCCATGGCGGTGCGCCAGGCAAGGCCAGAGCGAACCGGAGTTCCCTACTGGTCGGAGGAGAAGCGGAGTGCCCCCGCGGGGATGCGGGCGTCGCACCACACCCGTACGCCCTCGCGGAGTTCGTTGTCGGCGCCCACGACCGCGCCGTCGCCGATGACCGTACCGGTGAGGACGGAGCGTTCGCCGACGCGGGCGCGGGCGCCGATGAGGGAGTCGGTGACGACGGCGTCCGGCTCGATGACGGCGCCGGGAAGGATGGTGGAGCCGGAGATCCGCGCCCCCTCGGCCACGAACGCGCCCTCGCCCACCACCGTGCCGCCGGTCACCTTGGCGTCCGGCGCCACCCTGGCCGTGGGCAGCACGAGCCGGTCGCCGCAGCGGCCGGGCACCGCCGGGGAGGGCGCGCGGCCGAGGACCAGGTCGGCCGAGCCGCGCACGAAGGCGGCCGGGGTGCCGAGGTCCAGCCAGTACGTGGAGTCGACCATGCCCTGGAGGTGGGCGCCGGCCGCCAGGAGGCCGGGGAAGGTCTCGCGCTCGACCGAGACCGGCCGGTCCGCCGGGATCGTGTCGATGACCGAGCGGCGGAAGACGTACGCCCCCGCGTTGATCTGGTCGGTGACGATCTCCTCCGGGGTCTGCGGCTTCTCCAGGAACGCCAGGACGCGCCCGGTGCCGTCCGTGGGCACGAGCCCGTAGGCGCGCGGGTCCGCCACCCTCGTCAGGTGCAGCGAGACGTCCGCGCCCGTCGTCTCGTGGGTGTCCACCAGGGCCCTGATGTCCAGCCCCGTCAGGATGTCCCCGTTGAAGACCAGCACCGGGTCGTCGGGGCCGGAGCGCAACCGGTCGGCGACGTTGCGGATCGCGCCGCCGGTGCCGAGGGGCTCGTCCTCCGTGACGTACTCGATGTGCAGGCCCAGCGCGGAGCCGTCGCCGAAGTACGGTTCGAAGACCTCGGCCAGATAGCTGGTCGCGAGGACGATGTGCTCCACGCCCGCCGCCCGCGCCCGCGCGAGCTGGTGGGTGAGGAACGGCACCCCGGCGGCCCGGACCATCGGCTTGGGCGTGTGCACCGTGAGCGGTCGCAGCCGGGTGCCCTTGCCGCCGACCAGAAGGATCGCTTCCGTCACCTGTTCGTCTCCGCTTCCAGCCGGACCGGCCGAACTGCTCGTCGCACTCGTTTCGGCCGGTCAGTGTAAGCAGACCGGAGGACGACGCCTCGACCGGCCGCGCGGTGTCCGGCCGGATCGGCGTGCGCTTTCCCCCGTCCGCCCGGCCTCAGCGCCCCTGGTAGCGCGCCGCGCTGGTGCGGGCCGTGCCCAGCTTGGCGTAGAGCCGCTTCCCGGGGCACTCGGTGGCGTATCCGTCCCGGTGGCCGGACATCACGTTCAGCCGCACCTTCTTTCCCTTGGGGTAGAGGTTGCCGCCCCCCGAGGTGAGGTACGTCTTCGCCCTCGGGTCGGCCCCGTGGAGGCCGAGCTTCCATGCGGCGAGCCGGGCGACGGACGTCACCGCGGCGCCCGGCGGCTGGGTCGTGCCGTGGCTGCCGATCACGGCGACGCCCATGCTGTCGGTGTTGAACCCGAGGGTGTGCGCGCCGAGCACCGGCTTGGCCACGCCCCCGGCCCGGCCCTCGTAGAGCTTTCCGCACTTGTCGACCAGGAAGTTGTAGCCGATGTCCCGCCAGCCCAGGCTCTTGACGTGGTAGCGGTAGATGCCGCGGATGACGGAAGGGGCCTGGGCGCAGGTGTAGTTGTTGCCCGAGGCCGTGTGGTGCACGAAGGCCGCCTTGATCTTCTTCGTGTAGACGAACCCGCGTTCGCGCAGTGACTCGTCGGCGCCCCAGCCCCGGCGCGTGATGATCTTCGGGCGCGGGCCGATGTACTGCTTGCCCCGCGACGGCCCCTGAAGCTTCGTCAGTTCCAGCTCGGTGGCCGGGCGGTCGAGCTCCGGGATCTCGGTGGTGCCGTAGGCGGCGATGTCGGCGTTGGCGCCCGAGGCGGCGATCGCGGCCTCCGTGTCCAGCGCGGTGCGCGGCGGCTCGTCGACGGGCGCCCCCGCGGCCGGTGCCTCCGCCGCCGGCTCCCCCGTGTCCTCCCCGGGGTCGACCAGCTCCAGGCGCAGTCCCGACGGCAACGCGCTCCGCCCGCCCGCCCTCTCCGCCCGCACCCGTACGTCCACGCCGTCCGAGGCGCCCACCCACAGCGGCGCGGTCGCCCCGCGCACCCGGCGGGCGGAGCGTTCCGCGGTGCCCGGGTCGGCGCCGTGGTCGGCGTGCGCCTCGACGTCCTGCCAGCCGGTCC
Organism: Streptomyces sp. SudanB182_2057; assembly: GCF_964272715.1. Classification (NCBI taxonomy): domain Bacteria; kingdom Bacillati; phylum Actinomycetota; class Actinomycetes; order Kitasatosporales; family Streptomycetaceae; genus Streptomyces; species Streptomyces sp. SudanB182_2057. The sequence goes on along the minus strand of NZ_OZ186798.1, from coordinate 5,031,333 downwards.
ACTCCCCCGTCACGACGGACCGGGTGCGCACCCGCACCCGGCCGCGCAGCTCGGTGCCGGGGTCGTCCCACACCACGCCGAGCAGCGCGAAGCGGCCGAGGCCGGTGCGGCGCAGCCCTTGCTCCGGGGCCGCGCCCGGATCGTTCTCACGGGACAGCGGGACGAGCGGCAGCGAGCGGGTGCTGCCCGGGATCGCGCCCCCGGTCGCGGATCCGGACGCGGGTACGGGCCCGGACGCGGACGCGGGCGGGGCCGGCGCGAGGGCGAGGACCGCCGCGCAGGCGGCACCGAGGGATCGGAGGGTGAACGGAAGGGCACCGGAAGAGGAAGCAAGGAATCCACGCATGTACACGAATGTGGGCATAGGCATACAAATCTGTCCATAGGTCAGCTGACGGACCGTCGGACGGGGTTCCGCCGAACCGGTGGCCCGTTCCCCCCGTGCGCGGGCCCGCCCGCGCGTACCCTGTCCCGGGTGAACGCCACCGATCGCACCCCCGCCGACCTGCTGACTTCCGCGCTCGCCGCCGACCCCGGCCGCCCGCTGGTGACCTTCTACGACGACGCCACGGGCGAACGCGTCGAACTGTCCGTGGCCACCTTCGCCAATTGGGTGGCCAAGACCGCCAACCTCCTCCAGGGCGACCTGGGCGCCGAACCCGGCGACCGTGTCGCGCTGCTGCTGCCCGCGCACTGGCAGACGGCGGTGTGGCTGCTGGCCTGCTCCTCGGTGGGCGCGGTCGCGGACGTCGCCGGGGACCCGGCGGCGGCCGACCTCGTGGTGAGCGGCCCCGACGCGCTGGAGGCCGCGCGGGCCTGTTCCGGAGAGCGGGTGGCGCTGGCGCTGCGGCCCCTGGGCGGGCGGTTCCCGCAGCCGCCGGCCGGGTTCCTCGACTACGCCGTGGAGGTGCCGGGCCAGAGCGACCGGTTCGTCCCGTTCGCGCCGGTGGACCCGCGGGAGCCGGCGCTCGTCGTCGCCGGACGCGAGTTCAGCGGCGCGGAGGTGGTCGGGCACGCCTCGGCCCAGGCGCCCTCGCTGGAGCTGACCGGGCCCGGCTCCCGGCTGCTGTCCGGGCTGCCGTACGACACCTGGGAGGGGCTGAGCGCGGGACTGTTCGCGCCGCTGGCCGCCGGCGGGTCCGTGGTGCTGTGCCGGCACCTGGACCGGCTCGACGAGGAGTCCCTCGCCAAGCGCGTCGCGAGCGAGCGGGTGACCGCGGTCCGCCGCTGAGCCCGTACGGCGGCCGTCCCGCGGCGGAGCCGCGCGAACCCGCCCCGCCGCGAGCCCGCACCCCGAGCCCCAGGCCCCGGCGCCCCAGGTCCCCGCACCCCCGCCCCCACGCCTTGAGAGCCCTCCGCCTCACCCGGTCGGAGCAGCAAAGGGCGCTGCCCGGGCCGCTCCCCGCCATCGTCGTAAGGGCAGCACGTGACGCTCGTACGCCATGAGGGGATGGCCCACCGTGACCGACACCGCAGGCAGGCCCCTCGGTAGCGGTCGCGAGCCGGGGGCCTCGGCCACCGGGGACGGACTGATACGCCGCCGGCGGCGGCGCCGGCTGCGGAACGCGGCGCTGGGGGCGGCCGCCCTCCTCCTCGCCGCCGTCGGCGTCGGCTGGGCCGGCTACGCCCGGCTCAGCGCCAACATCACCCCCGACGAGGCCGCCGCCGCCGAGCTGGCGCGCTATGAACGGGAGCGGCCCACCGCGCTGGTCCGGGACGCGCAGAACATCCTGCTGATCGGGTCCGACACCCGGGCCGGCGAGGCCAACAGCGCGTACGGCAAGGACGTCCGCGGCCAGCGGTCGGACACCACGATCCTGCTGCACCTGGCCGCCGACCGGACCAGCGCCACCGCCGTGTCGCTGCCCCGCGACCTGATGGTGGACGTCCCCTCCTGCCGGCAGGAGGACGGCACGCGCAGCGACCCGGTGTTCGCGATGTTCAACCACGCCTTCGAGGTGGGCGGTTCGGCGTGCACGATCCGGACCGTGGAGAAGCTCACCGGCATCCGCGTCGACCACCACATGGTGCTGGACTTCGCCGGGTTCAAGGAGATCGTGGACGCCGTCGACGGCGTCGAGGTGTGCCTGGACGAGCCGGTGGACGACAAGGCGGCCAAGCTCCGGCTGCCCGCCGGGCGGGTCACGCTGAACGGGGAGCAGGCGCTCGGCTACGTGCGCGCCCGCAAGTCGCTCGGCAACGGCAGCGACACCGAGCGGATCAAGCGCCAGCAACGGTTCCTCGGCGCGCTGGTCGACAAGGTGCGCGACGACGACATCCTGCTCAATCCGGTGAAGCTCTATCCGCTGCTGGACGCGGCGACCTCCGCGCTGACCACCGACCCGGAGCTGGCGAGTCTGCGCGGCCTGTACCGGCTGGCGCGCGGGCTGCGCGACATCCCCACGGAACAGGTCCGATTCCTGACCGTGCCGAGACGGTCGTATGTCTACGACGCCAATCGTGACCAGCTCGTGGAGCCCGAGGCCGAAAAACTGTTCGGGCGACTGCGGGCCGATCAACCGGTGACGGTGACACCGGAGAATTCACAGGAAGTTCCCCGGGATGTCACAGGCACGGGCGGCCCGGACGGCCCCTCGCCCGCCCCGACGTTTCGCGGGTACACCGCCGCCGAACACACCTGCGCGTGAGCCGCCTACCAAAAACGGCGTGCCTCCGTTTTGAAAATGAGGGGGATTGCCCGGTTGTAGGCACGGCGAATTTGTCATCGGCGTCGTCCGACGCTGAACTGGGCGGATAGTGTGAGCGATCCGGTGCACCTGGCCGCGAGGTCCGACGGGCTTTGTCGGGGCCGTGCACTGTTTCACCGAGACCCGAGCGCCTTGGAGGGGGAAGGCGCCGCGTGGCCCCGACGGAGGATTCGGACAACCGTGGACGCGCAAGGCCGTGGGCGGGCGGACAACATCGACCCCGCAGACCAGTGGGTGCTCAATCCGAACACCGGCGAATACGAACTGCGACTGAGCCCTTCCGCAGCGCAGCCGCCGGTTCCCGGACCGCGCAGACCGTCCGGGAAGGACGACGGCGGTGCGGCGGGCGGCCGTGCCCGGCGACAGGACGGCGAGAGCCGGCAGCCGTCCCGGGCGCGCGGCTCCGACGTGCCGCCGCCGCGCTCGGCCCGGCGCCGGGGCGCGGAGCCGGAGGCGCCGCAGGGCCGGCGCGCGACCCGGCGGCCGGCGAAGAAGCCGTCGCGGGCGAAGAAGGCGCTGCTGTGGACCGGCGGGTCCATGGCGTTCGTGCTGGTCGCCGTGGCGGCCGCCGGCTACCTGTACATCAAGCACCTGAACGACAACATCACGTCCGTGTCCGACGACGGCGCCAGCACCGGTGGCTTCCGCAAGGACGAGGCGATCAACATCCTGCTGATCGGCACCGACAAGCGGACCGGCAAGGGCAACGAGGGCTACGGCGACGCGGGCAGCGCCGGGCACGCGGACACCACGATCCTGCTGCACGTGTCGAAGGACCGCTCCAACGCCACCGCGCTGAGCATCCCGCGCGACCTGATCGTGGACATCCCGGACTGCCCGACCCAGCAGGAGGACGGCACCCAGAAGATCATCCCGGGCGCGACGGGCGTGCGCTTCAACACCAGCCTCGGGCAGGACGACCGTACGCCGAGCTGCACCATGCGCACGGTGACCGAGCTGACCGGGATCAAGCCGGACGACTTCATGGTGGCCGACTTCAACGCGGTCAAGACGCTGACCGAGGCGGTCGACGGTGTCGAGGTCTGCCTGGCCAAGGACATCGACGACCCGGACTCGCACCTGAAGCTGCCCAAGGGCACGCACACGATCTCCGGTGAGCAGGCGCTGGCGTTCGTGCGCACCCGGCACTCCGTGGGCCTCGGCGGCGACCTGAGCCGGATCGGGCTCCAGCAGCAGTTCCTGGGCGCGCTGATGCGCAAGCTGAAGGGCAACTCCACGCTGACCAGCCCGACGAAGATGGTGAAGCTGGCGGAGGCCGGCACCAAGGCGCTGACCGTGGACGACAAGCTGGACGACATCAACAGGCTGAAGGACCTGGGGCTGGAGCTGGGCAAGCTCAACCCGAAGAACCTGACCTTCACCACGTTGCCGGTCAAGGACAACCCGGCCGACGGCACCGTGCACAAGACGGTGATCGTCGATCAGGCGCTGGCCCCGCAGGTGTTCGAGGCCATCCAGAACGACGTCTCCTTCACCGAGGTGAAGAAGAAGCAGAAGGCGGCCAAGGACGCCCAGGCCGCCCGGCTGAAGGGCACCCAGGCGCCCGCCTCGGAGGTGCGGGTGCGCGTCCTGAACGGCGGGGCGCAGGCCGGCAGCGCGCAGGCGGTGCTCGGCTGGCTGCAGAACGGCCAGGGCGTGACCAAGTCGGAGAACGGCGGCAACGCCCCCGGGAAGCTGGCGAAGACCACGCTGGAGTACGCGCCCGACCAGGCGGCGCAGGCCCGCCGGCTGGCCGCGATCATGGGCCTGTCCGGGGCCGCGCTGAAGCCGGGCGAGAGCGTGACCAACGCGCAGGGGCTGCCGGCGATGACGCTGACCCTGGGCGCGGACTTCAAGGGAGCGGGGGTCTCCCTGACACCTCCGACGAAGGCGCCGAAGGTCGACAAGTCCACGGCGGACACGGTGAAGTGCGCCTCGTAGGTAACCCATGGGGCCCGTCGTGCGTCTAACCGGACGCGGGACGGGCCCGCTGCTTGGCGCGAGGGCGGGGAGGGCAGGGAGTGGCGCAGAGCGAGGTGCGCGGAAAGGCTCCGGCGGTCGAGGACGCGGTGGCGCGCACGCCTGCGGACGCGGGGGCACCGGCGGGTCCGGGCCGCGGTGGGGGCAGGCGGCGGCCGGGCGGTGCGCAGACCGACCGGCGGCGGCGCAGAAGGCGGGTGCTGCGCTGGTCGGCGACGGTGCTGGCGGTGGTGATACTCGGCACCGCGGGCGCCGGATATCTGTACTACCAGCACCTCAACGGCAATCTCCAGAAGGGGCGGCGCGCCAACGGCGACGACTCCAAGGCGCACCGGACCGCGCCGAACGCGGCCGGCCAGACCCCGCTGAACATCCTGCTGATCGGCTCCGACAGCCGGAACTCCGCGGAGAACGTGAAGCTCGGCGGCAGCCGGGACCACGCCGGTGACCCGCCGCTGGCGGACGTGCAGATGCTCATCCATCTCTCGGCGGACCGCGAGAGCGCCGCGATGATCAGCATCCCGCGTGACACCCGCGTGGACATCCCCGCGTGCACGGACCCCGACACCGGCAAGGAATATCCGCCGACGAACGACATCATCAACGTCACCCTGGCCCGTGGCGGGGCCGGCTGCACGCTGCTGACCTGGGAGAACCTCACCGGGGTCTATATCGACCACTGGATGACGATCGACTTCGCGGGCGTGGTGCGGATGGCCGACGCGATCGGCGGCGTCGACGTCTGCGTGAACCAGAACGTGTCGGACCACCCGACGCCCACCGTGTCCGGCGGGTCCGGGCTGAAGCTGACCAAGGGCACGCACAAGGTGAAGGGCGTGCAGGCCCTGCAGTGGCTGCGCACCCGGCACGCCTGGGGCGACGACCTGATGCGGGCCCGAGCCCAGCACATGTACCTGAACTCGATGATCCGCACGCTCAAGCAGCAGAACGTGTTCACCGACACCGGCCGGCTGATGGACCTGGCGGACGCGGCCACCAAGTCGCTGCGCGTGTCCGAGGAGATCACCTCGGTCAAGAAGCTCTACGACCTCGGCATGCAGATGAAGTCGGTGCCGACGGACCGCATCACCTCCGTGACCATGCCCAACCTGAAGGACCCGCAGAACGGGAACCACGTCATCCCCGACGAGAAGAACGCCGACAAGATGTGGCAGATGCTCCGGGACGACGTGCCGTTCGACAAGAACGGCGGGAAGCCGGACGCGAAGGGCGGCAAGAAGGACACGGCCGCGAACAAGCCGGACAAGAAGCCCTCGCTGGACCAGGCCGCGCTCGGGGTGCTGGTGCGCAACGCCACCCGGACCTCCGACGAGGCCGCGGTGCGGCAGCGGGCGTCGGCGATCGCCCAGGTACTCGCGGGCAAGGGCTACGCCCGTGCGCAGGCCGACGCCTCGGGCAGCCTGGCCGAGGACAAGACGCTGGTGCGGTACCCGAGCGCGGACCTGGAGGGTGACGCCCAGGCGGTGGCTGGGGCGCTGGGCATCCCGATGTCCCAGGTGCGGAAGTCGACCGACGTCTCGGGGGTCACGGTCGACGTCGGCGCGGACTGGCGCTCCGGCCCGTCCTACCCGAAGGAGTCCGAGCCGAAGGCCGGCGACCTGCCGGAGAACTCCGACGCCGTGAACGGCTCGGACACCTCCAAGTGCATGGACGTGTACGCCCCCTACCGCTGGTAGCGGACCGGGCTTCCGGGGCCCCGTGGGCGGGGCCCCGGCGGGGCCTCAGGCGTGGACCGCGGGCCGCCGGGAGGCGATGACCCTGCGCGCCAGCGACTTCGGGCTGGTCAGGAAGCCCCAGCCCCAGGACATGTGCATGGTGGCCAGGGCCACCGGTATGCGCAGCCGGGCCGGCAGCGGCAGCCCCTTGCCGGCCGGTACCGAGCCCGCGACGATCGCGGCCAGGTAGCCGCCGGGGACCACCAGGCCCCAGGGGGTCAGCGCGACGCCGACGACGAGGCCCGCCGCGATCGCGCACACCGCCACCGGCGGGGCGAGGTAGCGCAGGTTGATGGACCCGGAGTGGTAACGGGCGACGACGTGCCGCCAGCGGCCGTAGTCCTTGTACTGCTTGGCCAGCGCGCGCACCGACGGCCGCGGCCGGTACGACACCCGCAGCTCGGGCGAGAACCAGATCAGCCCGCCCGCCTCACGGATCCGGAAGTTCAGCTCCCAGTCCTGGGCGCGGATGAACTCCTCGTTGTAGCCGCCCTGCTGCTCCAGCGCCTCGCGCCGGAACACGCCGAGGTAGACGGTCTCGGCGGGGCCGGCCCGGCCGCCGGTGTGGAAGGCCGCGTTGCCGACGCCGATCTTCGACGTCATCGCGGCGGCCACCGCGTGCTCCCAGGCGTTCTCGCCCTCGGCGTGCATGATGCCGCCGACGTTCTGCGCGCCGGTCTCCTCCAGCAGCCGCACGGCGGTGGCGATGTAGTTCGGCGAGAGCATCCCGTGGCCGTCCACGCGGACCACGATCGGGTGCCGGGACGCCTTGATCGCCGCGTTCAGCGCGGCCGGGGTGCGGCCGGTCGGGTTGGGCACGGTGTGCACGCGGGGGTCCGCGCGGACCAGCTCGGCGGCGATCTCGTCCGTGCGGTCCGTGGACGGACCGAGGGCGATCACGACCTCCATCTCGCCGGCGTACTCCTGCGCGAGGATCGCTTCGACGGCTCCGCGCAGATGCCGCTCCTCGTTGAGAACGGGCATGATCACGGACACTGCGGGGAGCCGCACGTCGGGCTTGGCGTTCATAGGAGCCTCACGTTACCGCGAACGGGGGACACGGATGCGCGCCACCGTGGCCGCGGCGCGGGCTGGAGATCGTATCGGCCTACTGTGCTCCCGGATCCCGCGTACGGCCTCGTCCGGAGGTGTCCCCCTTGTCCAGCCCGCCCCGGTCCCCGGCGCGTCCGCAGCGCCGCCCGCAGCCGCCCCGCCGTGTGCCGCGCCCGCCCGAGCGGGCCATGAGGCCGGTCCGGCCGCCCCGGCGGCCCCGCTGGGCCATGCGGGCGGTCACCACCCTGTCGGTCGTGGTGCTCGCCTCCGCCGGGATCGGCCACGCGGTGGTCAGCAGCCTGGACGCGGGCATCGCCCGGATCGACGCCTTCAAGGACATGAAGAACCGGCCCCGGGGCGGGCACGGCATGAACGTGCTGCTGGTCGGCACGGACGCCCGGGACCGGGTCAGCGAGCGGGACCGGCGCGCCTTCCGGCTGGGCGGCCAGCCCTGCCACTGCACCGACACCATGATGATCGTGCACATCGCCGACGACCGGGAGCGGGCCACGGTGGTGAGCCTGCCGCGCGACTCCTACGCCGAGATGCCCGCACACACCGACCAGAACTCGGGGCGGCGGCACGGCCCGCACCCGGTCAGGCTCAACGCGGCCTACGCCGAGGGCGGCCCGCAGCTGACCATCCGCACGGTGGAGAACATGACCCATGTGAAGATCGACCACTATCTGGAGGTCGACTTCACCAGCTTCATGCGGACCGTGGACGTGCTCGGCGGGGTCGAGGTCTGCACGCCGACCCCGCTGAAGGACCGGTACACCGGGCTCGACCTCGCCGCCGGCCGGCACACCCTGAAGGGCGGGCAGGCACTTCAGTACGTGCGCGCCCGGCACGTCGACGGGGCCAGCGACCTGGGCCGGATGAAGCGGCAGCAGCGGTTCCTGGCCTCGCTGGTCGACAGGACGACCTCCTCCGGGGTGCTGCTGAACCCGATGCGGTTCCGGGACGTGACCCGGGCGGTGCTCGGCTCGGTCCGCGCCGACGCGGGCTTCGGCACCGACGAGCTGCTCGACCTCGGCCGGGCGATGCGGAACTTCTCGCCGTCCTCCTCGGAGTTCACCACCGTGCCCATCGGGCAGCTGGACTACCAGGTCAAGGGCATCGGCTCGACGCTGAAGTGGGACGCGGCGAAGGCGGCGAAGCTGTTCGCGGCGGTACGCGACGACAAGCCGCTGGCCCAGGACCCCGCGCGCCGCTCCCGGGTGCCCGCGCCGGTGCCGGTGGAGGTGGCGCCGGCGACGATCCGGGTGCAGGTGGCGAACGGCACGGGCACGGTGGGGCTGGGCAAGCGGGCCGACGCGGCGCTCGCGGCGACCGGTTTCGCCACCACCCGCCGGCCGGTGACGGCCCCCGCCCGCGTGCCGCACACGCTGGTCTTCTACGACCCCCGCTGGGACCGCTCCGCCCGTTCCCTGGCCGCGGCCCTGCCGGGCAGCGAGCTGCGGGCGGTGCCGGGGCAGGGGCCGCTGCTGAAGGTGACGGCCGGCGCCGACTTCAAGGACGTCCGCCGGGTGCGCTTCGACGACCCGGGCCGCCCGGAACAGAGCGTGCTGCGGGGCGACGAGGCGGTGTGCTGAGCGGCGGGCCGCGCGTGCCGTACGGCGGCGCGGCGGGGTGCCGGGTCTGCTCGGTGTTCTCGGTGTTCTTGCCGTGCTCGGTGTATCGCGGAGGCGCTCAGTCCTCGAAGCCCTCCGCCGCCCGCTGTTCCCGCAGCTCACGGATGGCGCGGCGGCGGGCCAGCCGGTGGGTGCGGCGGATCTGCGCCTCCTGGTAGCGGCGGCGGTCGCGGTCGCTCTCGGGTATGACCGGCGGCACCCGGCGCGGCTTGCCGTCGGCGTCCACCGCGGTGAAGACCAGGTAGGCGGAGCCGACCTGGGTGGGCGGGGCGGACTCGTTCCAGCGCTCGGCGAGGACCCGGACGCCGACCTCCATCGAGGTCCGGCCGGTCCAGTTCACCTGCGCCTTGACATGGACCAGGTCGCCGACGCGCACCGGCTCCAGGAACGCCATCTCGTCCATGGAGGCGGTGACGGCGGGCCCGCCGGAGTGCCGGCCGGCCACGGCGCCCGCCGCGTCGTCGACCAGCTTCATGATCACCCCGCCGTGCACCGTCCCCAGCAGGTTGGTGTCGCTGTGGGTCATGATGTGGCTGAGGGTGGTGCGGGAGGCGGAGGTGGGCTTGCCCGGGATCTCCGGTTCCACTTCCGTGGCCTGGTCTGTCATGCCCTCCACCTTATGCCGACGGCGCATTCGCGGAATTTGTGTCGGCTTCGCAACAGCACCGCCCTGTTTTTCCGACAGCCCTTGTCCGGCACGCCGCCGCGCCCGGCACACTGGTGCGCATGAATGACTGGCCCGAGGGATGGTCCGACGACAACCGCGGCCCGCGCTACGGACGCGGCAGCGCCGGCGCGCGGCCGGAGAACGCCCGCGTGATGCGTCAGGTGCGGCGCGGCCCGGCGGTACCGCCCGGACCGCGCTCGGGGCGCGACGGCTCCGGCCCGGCGGCGCCGCCGCAGGGTGCCGGGGTGCCGCAGCAGCCGTCGTACGTGGACGGCCGGGGCCATGAACCGGGCGCCGGCGGCGGGTACGACAGCGGCTACAACACCGGTCAGGTCTACGGCACCCCCGGCGGCCGCGGCCCGGGTGCTCCCGGGGGCGCGCCCGCCCGGGGTCCGCGTCCGGCGCCGAACTGGCGGCGGCGGATCAAGTGGACGGCGATCACGGTGGCCGGAGTGGTGGTCGTCACGTCGGTCGCCACCTACTTCTGGGCCGACTCCAAGCTGCGCCGCGAGGTGGACCTGTCCACGGTCATCGACCGGCCGGAGGGCGGCGACGGCACGAACTACCTGATCGTCGGCTCCGACAGCCGCGAGGGCATGTCCAAGGAGGACAAGAAGAAGCTGCACACCGGCGGCGCCGACGGCAAGCGCACCGACTCGATGATGATCCTGCACGTCGGCGGCAACGGCGACACGCTGATCTCGCTGCCGCGCGACTCGGACGTGGTGGTGCCGTCGTACCAGGGGTCCACGTCCGGGAAGGTGTTCCCGGCGCAGGGCAGGCACGCCAAGCTGAACGCCACCTACGCCGAGGACGGGCCGACGCTGCTGGTCCGCACGATCGAGGCCAACACCGGGCTGCGCATCGACCACTACGTGGAGATCGGCTTCCAGGGCTTCGCCAGCATCGTGGACGCGGTGGGCGGTGTCGAGATCACCATCGACAAGGGCTTCAAGGACAAGTGGTCGGGCGCCGACTTCGAGGCCGGCAAGCAGACGCTGAACGGCCAGGAGGCCCTCGCGTTCGTGCGCACCCGGCACGCGTTCGCCGCCTCGGACCTCCAGCGGACCAAGAACCAGCAGAAGTTCCTCGCCGCCCTGGCCCACCAGGTGGCGACGCCGTCGACGATCCTGAACCCGTTCACGTTCTACCCGACCATGGGCGCGGGCCTGGACTCCCTGATCGTCGACAAGGACATGTCGCTGTGGGACCTGGCGTCGATGTTCTGGGCGATGAAGGGCGTCAGCGGCGGTGACGGCACCTCGATGAACATGCCGATCTCCGGCTCCGCGGGCGGCAACCTGGTCTGGGACAAGGCCAAGGTGAAGACGCTAGTGGACCAGCTGAACAACGACGAGAAGGTCACCGTCACCGGGAACTAGGCGCCGGGGAGCGGGGGCCGGGGGCGCCGGGAGGCGAGGCGCGAGTGCGCCGGGCCGGGCGCCCCCGGCCGTGCCGTTCGCGGCTGCGGCTGCGGCTGCGGCTGCCGTTACGGGGACTACACGTGCCCGGCGCCCGCCATCGTCCGGCAGCTCTCGGCACAGCGGCGACACGCCTCGGCACAGCGCGTCAGCTGCTGGTCGTCCGGCATGGCGGTACACGCCTCGGCGCACGTGTCGCACGCCTTGGCACACAGCGCGCACATGTCGGTGTGCATGGGCGAGCGGCGCATCATCATGTCGGCGCACATCCGGGTGGTCTCGGAGCAGTCCATCAGCGCGCGCATGATCTGCATCTGCTGCTGGCCGCCCTTCTGCATGCAGGAGCTCATGGTCTCCTCGCAGATGCCGTGGCAGTCCATGCAGGCCGCGATGCAGTCCTGCATCTGCCGCGTGAGGGCGGGCATCGTCGGCGACTGGGTCATGGCTCCTCCTGGAAGGACGGGGGCCCGGGGCGGACCCCGTGCCCTTCCGTCCTACGCCCGACCCCGCCACCCCGCATGTCGGGCCCGCACCCCCTCGCCGCTCCACGGCCCGCGGCCCGCCGCGCCGGGCACCGGCACGCGGAAGGAAGACACCCGGACGTACGCCTTCCGGAAACCCGAACCGCCTGACGGCTACGGCAGGTTGCGCGCCATGACGATGCGCTGGACCTGGTTGGTGCCCTCGTAGATCTGCGTGATCTTGGCGTCGCGCATCATGCGCTCCACCGGGTAGTCGCGGGTGTAGCCGTAGCCGCCGAGGAGCTGGACGGCGTCGGTGGTGACCTCCATGGCGATGTCCGAGGCGAAGCACTTGGCGGCGGCGCCCAGGTAGGTGAGGTCGGCGTCGCCGCGCTCGGAGGCGGCGGCGGCCTGGTAGGTGAGGGCGCGGGCCGCCGAGATCTTCATCGACATGTCGGCGAGCATGAACTGGATGCCCTGGAAGTCGGCGATCGGCTTGCCGAACTGCTTGCGCTCCTGGACGTAGCCCTTGGCGTAGTCGAGGGCGCCCTGGGCGACGCCGAGGGCCTGGGCGGCGATGGTGATGCGGGTGTGGTCCAGGGTCTTCATGGCCGTCATGAAGCCGGTGCCCTCCTCGCCGATCATGCGGTCGGCGGGGATGCGGACATTGTCGAAGTAGACCTCGCGGGTCGGGGAGCCCTTGATGCCGAGCTTCTTCTCCGGGGCGCCGAAGGAGACGCCCGGGTCGGACTTCTCCACCACGAAGGCGGAGATGCCCTTCGAGCGCTTCGACGGGTCCGTCACGGCCATCACCGTGTAGTACTCGGAGACGCCCGCGTTGGTGATCCAGCGCTTGACGCCGTTGAGGACCCAGTGGTCGCCGTCGCGTACGGCCTTGGTCTTCATGCCGGCCGCGTCCGAGCCCGCGTCCGGCTCGGAGAGGCAGTACGAGAACATCGCGTCGCCCTTGGCCAGCGGGCCCAGGTACTTCTTCTTCAGGTCCTCGGAGCCGGACAGGATCACCGGCAGCGAGCCCAGCTTGTTCACGGCCGGGATGAGCGAGGAGGAGACACAGGCGCGGGCGACCTCCTCGATCACGATGACCGTGGCGAGCGCGTCGGCGCCGGAACCGCCGTACTCCTCGGGGACGTGCACGGCGTGCAGGTCGTTCGCCACCAGGGCGTCGAGGGCCTCCTGCGGGAAGCGGGCCTCCTCGTCCACCGCCGCGGCGTACGGCGCGATCTTCGCCTCGACCAGGGAGCGGACGACGTCCCGGAGCATGTCGTGCTCCTCGGACGGGCGGTACAGGTCGAAGTCAGCCGATCCGGCCACGGTCTCTCACGCTCCAAAGACGCAGTGATACTGACGCTAATTACCGTTAAGTAACTCAAATTTTAGAGGTCCGGCCTCCAGCCGCCTACGTGACCTACGCGACAGCGGGAAAAATGCCCGGCGAGCGGCCCGGATATGCTCGGGCCCGCATGACCGAGCACGACCGACGGACCCGAGCTGGAGCACCCATGAGCCTGAAGATCACCGTGATCGGCACCGGCTACCTCGGCGCCACGCACGCCGCGGCCATGGCCGAGCTGGGCTTCGAGGTGCTGGGCCTGGACGTCGTACCCGAGAAGATCGCCCTGCTGGAGCGCGGCGAGACCCCGATGTACGAGCCGGGGCTCCAGGAGCTGCTGCGCAGGCACGTCGCCGGGATCGAGGGCTCGACCGGGCGGCTGCGGTTCACCACGGACTGGGCCGAGGCCGGGGCCTTCGGCGATGTGCACTTCGTGTGCGTCAACACCCCGCAGAAGCACGGCGAGTACGCCTGCGACATGTCGTACGTGGACTCCGCGATCGCCTCGCTCGCGCCGCATCTGCGCGGCCCGGCCCTGGTCGTGGGCAAGTCGACCGTGCCGGTGGGCTCCGCCGAACGGCTGGCGGCCTACCTCGCCGAGCACGCCCCGGCGGGCGCGGACGCCGAGCTGGCCTGGAACCCGGAGTTCCTGCGCGAGGGCTTCGCCGTCCAGGACACCCTGCACCCGGACCGGATCGTGGTCGGCGTCCGCGGCGAGCGTGCCGAGAAGCTGCTGCGCGAGGTGTACGCGACGCCGCTGGCCGAGGGCACGCCGTTCGTCGTCACCGACTTCCCGACCGCGGAGCTGGTGAAGACGTCCGCGAACTCCTTCCTCGCCACCAAGATCTCCTTCATCAACGCGATGGCGGAAGTGTGCGAGGCGGCCGGCGGCGACGTGGCGAAGCTCGCGGAGGCCATCGGCCACGACGACCGGATCGGCCACAAGTTCCTGCGTGCCGGGATCGGCTTCGGCGGCGGCTGTCTGCCCAAGGACATCCGGGCGTTCATGGCCCGCGCGGGCGAGCTGGGCGCCGACCAGGCGCTGACCTTCCTGCGCGAGATCGACTCCATCAACATGCGCCGGCGCGGCCAGATGGTGGAGATGGCCCGGGAGGCGCTCGGCGGCGGCTCCTTCCTCGGCAAGCGGGTCGCGGTGCTCGGCGCCACCTTCAAGCCGGACTCGGACGACGTGCGCGACTCGCCCGCGCTGAACGTGGCCGGGCAGATCCACCTCCAGGGCGGCCAGGTGACGGTGTACGACCCGAAGGGCATGGCCAACGCCCGCAGGGTCTTCCCGACCCTGGGCTACGCCGACACCGCGGAGGAGGCCGTCCGGGGCGCCCATGTCGTCCTGCACCTGACCGAGTGGCGGGAGTTCCGCGAGCTGGACCCCGCCGCGCTGGGCGAGGTGGCGGCGGCCCGGGTGCTGCTCGACGGCCGCAACGCCCTCGACCCGGAACTGTGGCGTCGGGCCGGCTGGACGTACCGGGCGATGGGGCGGCCGACGGCCTAGCGCTCCCGTCGCACCGGGCAGGCCAGTCGGGGCTGTGAGCGGTTGGGGAGCACGTCACCACGGTCAGGGACAGATACGAGGGGCGCTCCAGGTAGAAGCCGTACGACACGTCGGCCCCCGAGCGCAGCCGGCTGGCGGCGGCGTTCACCAGCCGGGCCAGGCGGGTGAGGTCCCGGTCGGTCTCGGAGGCGAACCGGGGCGCGTACTCGGCCAGCCGTTCCCCGATCCACGCCGCCGCCTCCTTGGCCTCGTCCCGCGTGCCATGAAGCAGGGAACGGGGCTTGACGAGCCAGTACGCCGTTTCGACCGGCGGCAGATCGGACGCCGGGAACTCGGCCACCACCTCCCGGTAGCGCTTGAGCAGTTGCTCCGCCTTCACGTCCTCGTCGGACACGGGAGCCGGCGGAGGCTCGGGGTACGGGGGACGCCGTAGGGCCTCGTCGTCGAAGCGGAGTACTGCCCCCGCACGCCTTTACGAACGAGGCCCCGCTGATGTCGAGTGCGTACAGATCGGTTCCGTTCTGCATCACTGAACCTTCCTGCTCAGCTAATCGCGGCCATGGCTGACCGCCGCCGCCCATGCCGGGCGGGAGTCGAAAGGGGGAGAGCCGCGCTCAGCGGTCGGAACGTTGCCGGACTCGGCGGACCGCGCGCACTTGCACGGCGGCCACACTGAAGGCGTCAGTAGCTTGGTGGCGGCGGAGCCTCACGTTGCCGTCTGAAACCCCGCTGTGGTCCCCCCGCGGATCGTGCGTTCTCGCGAGCGACCGACAGTGCGAGGCAGGCACGGCAACAAGGCTTAGGGGACGGCTCACTTGCCCCCTCCACCAGGCTGATTGCCGAAGCGGTCGTCTCTGGATCGGAAGGTCTCTCTTCACTCCCCATGACGCCATCTTCGGCTGGTCGGGAGCGTTCCTCTAGGCTGTTTCCTGTTCCCGCAAAAAGTCGTTTCGGATGTCTTCGAGCAAGCTCCGCATTCTGGCGCCTGACAGAGCTACTGCTGCGAACCCGTCGAACTTGCCTACGTACAGTCCAACATCCCTGGGGTCCGTAACGACGACTTCAGCGTGCACGGTCTCTATCGTCACCATGTGGTCATCGCGAATGACGAACGCGTGATTTGCAATGTCGTGCTGCTGAATCGCCAGTGGTACCACCCGAATATCCACGTGAGACAGGCGAGACATGGAGGCGATGCGGTCGAGTTGCGCCGCCATCATCTGCGGGCGGACGATTCTCCACCTCAGTACGGGTTCCGTGATGACGAACTGAAGTGATTTCGTGCTGTCGTAGAGAACCGCTTGCCGTTCAAGTCTTCCGTTGACCGTGCGCGTGACGGCGTCTTCACTCAGGTTGTGCCGTCTCAGAACGGCGCGGATGTACTCGGGGGTTTGAAGCAGGCCGGGGACCAGGGCCGGTTGAAAGAGCCGCAGCGTCGACATCTGGGCTTCCAGGGCCTTGGCGGCTTGCTGCCCTTTGTGGACGCCGATGCGCTTCAGCAGCCGCCACGCTGTCGCTTCCGTCGCCGATGCTCGGGCGGCCTCCGTGTACTCGGCCTTGACCTCATCTGAGACTCCGATGGCGGTCAGGATGCGTTCAACGTCCGTGGTGCTCGGTGCGAGCCTGGCGTTCTCGATCTTGGACAGCTTGGACGGAGACATGAGGGCGCTGCGGGCCACTGCCTTGGCTTCCTTTCCGGATGCCATTCGCAGCGCCCGCAGCGCGGCCCCAATCTGTGCTCTGTTCACGCCCCGTACTCGGCCCACCATTCGGTAAATGGTTCTGCGTGCGCAAGTGCCGTATCACGGTACCTGGCGAACTCCGCTGCCCGGCCTGGCTCCAGTACCTGCGAACCCAGGTACTTTCCTGCCCTGTCGTAGTTCATCACGGCCACGGACTCCGAGTCGAAGCACCAGAAGTCCGGAACGCCGGGCAGGGGATGCGGTTTGTCGGTGATGTCGAGGATGAAGAATTCTTCGCCCCCGGTCATGTTCTTCCGGTAGCCCCACCCGAGTTCGAAGCAGAGATAGTCCGTGAGGGGGCGCGACAGAATGTGCACCCGATAGACGCGCTTCCCGTTATCGGTGTGCGAGCGGAGTTCTTCCACCCAACCGGCGTTGTAGTCATCCGGCTGGGGCTCTCCGGCCAGGTAGGCGTGATACGCGTCGACGTTCCCGGACTTGCTGTAGTCGTCCAGGGTCTCCAGACGGAAAGCCTCACGCTCGAACGAGTCGAAGAGGTCGCCGAGGGTCTTAGATGAGGTGGTCACGGATGGCCTTCTGGAGCAGTTCCATCGGAATCTCGACCAGGCTTTCGTGAGCGGGAATCCGAAGCCCGTGGTCGGTCGGCGTCTCGCCCTGCACCAGGAAGGTGCCGCGGTCCGTCGCGTAGATCGTCGGACAGTCCTTGATGCCGCACGTGCTGACCAGCTTGGTGACCTTCATGGTCCGGGTTCCCCTCCCATGCCGCTGCCAGTGCCTCGCATCCGGGACGATGCTCCCGAGGGCCGGGCGTGCGGGTCAAGCGATCAGGGTTGACGGAACGGGAAACCGCGCAACCTCCCGCGTGCCTGCTGGAAGGGGCATGCGTGCGGGTCATGGCCGTATGGCCTGTAAAGCACGCAGATCTACGAGGGCACCAACCAGGTCCAGCGCATCGTCATGGCGCGCAACCTGCCCTAGCGGCACGGCGTGTGACACACGCGCGAACACGGCGGCTCCCGGCTGATCGCAGGGGGCCGTTCGTCATGTCGAGCCGCAGGCGGTGGCTGTCATGCGGAGTGTTCCGAAGTGGCGCACGCCCCCGGTTCGGCCGAGGCTCAGTCGGCCGAACCGGGGGCTGTGCGCATTGTGCACCATCGGTGGCGGGGGTCAGGGGCCCTTCGCTCGGTAGCGGCGCATCTTGGCGCGGGCGCCGCAGAGCTGCATCGAGCACCAGCGTCCGCGCCCCGCGGGGCTGCGGTCGTAGTACGCCCAGTGGCAGGTCTCGGACTCGCATGCCTTGAGCCTGGTCCAGGTGCCCGCGACGAGCGCCTCGGCGACGGCGGTGGCGACGCGGGAGAGCAGCGGGCCCTCCGTGGCGGGGGCCAGCCGGGCGGAGCCGTCGTGGTCGTCCACGGCGACGTACAGCGGGGCCCGGGCGAGCAGGGTGCCGAGCGGGGTCACGGCGCGGTGCGGCGGGTGGCCGGCGTGGGCGAGCAGCGCGGCCCGCAGCGACTCGCGCAGTTCGCGGGCCTCGGCGGCGCCGTCCTCGGTGATCCCCAGCCGGGCGAGGCCCTCCGGCGTGTCCAGCGTGTCGGTGCCCGCCTCGATGTCGAGCGTGTTCACCAGCGACTGGACCAGCGCCAGGCCACCCGGAGCGGCGGATCTCTCGCTCATGCTTGCGACGTTACCGCTTCTGCGGGAGCATGTAGTAACCGTTACCGGTTACCCGCCTCTACAGGTAACGCCGAGGAGGTAGTCATGGCTCTCGCCAAGCTCGACGCCGTGGTCCTGGACTGTCCCGACCCCCGTGCCCTGGCCGGCTTCTACGCCGATGTGCTGGGCGGCGCGGTGGAGGGGGACGACGAGTGGGAGACCCTGCGGGTGCCCGGCGGCCCGGCGCTCGCCTTCCAGCGGGCGCCCGGGTACGTGCCGCCCCGGTGGCCCGCGGCGGACCGCTCCCAGCAGTTCCACCTGGACCTGACCGTGCCGGACCTGGACGCGGCCGAGAAGGAGGCGCTGGAGCTGGGCGCCAGGCCGCTGGACACCGCCGACCGGTCCCGCGGTTTCCGTGTCTACGCCGACCCGGCGGGGCACCCGTTCTGTCTCTGCGCCGGCTGAGATGTCCCGAACACCAGAAACCGGAGGACCCATGGCACCCGTGGCCCGTTTCCGTACCGTCGTGCTCGACTGTCCCGACCCGCACGGCCTGGCCGCCTTCTACGCGGCGGTGGCCGGGGGCACCCCGGAGCCCGAGGACGACGACTGGGTCGTCCTCCAGGTGCCGGACGGGCCCCGGCTGGCCTTCCAGCGGGCCGAGGGCCACACCCCGCCGGAGTGGCCGCGCGCCGACCGCAACGGCCAGCAGTTCCACCTGGACTTCGACGCGGGCCCGACCTGGGCGGACGTCGACGCCGCCCACGAGCGGGTGCTCGCGCTCGGCGCCCGTCCGCTGGACCTGGAGGACCGCGAGAAGAAGGACTTCCAGGTGTACGCCGACCCGGCCGGGCACCCGTTCTGCCTGTGCCGGATCGAGCACCCGTAAGGACCCCGGCGGGGAGTGGGGCACCCAGGGGTGCCCCGGTCAGCTCCCGTCGGGCGTGCCGTCCAGTTCGCCGATGGTGGCGAGGGAGGGGCCGCGGGCGGCCTGGAGATCGCGGGCCACGTCCTCCGCCGCGCCGAGCACCCGTACCGCGTTGCGCCAGGTCAGCTTGGCCAGGTCGGTGCGGGACCAGCCGCGGTCCAGCAGTTCGGCCAGGAGGTTCGGGTAGCCGGAGACGTCGTCCAGGCCGTCCGGGGTGAACGCGGTGCCGTCGTAGTCGCCGCCGATGCCCAGGTGGTCGATGCCGGCCACCTCGCGCATGTGGTCCAGGTGGTCGGCCACCACGGACACCGTGGCGACCGGGCGCGGGTGGCGCTCCTCGAAGGCGCGGTGCAGCCGCATCGCCTCGGGACTGGTGTCCAGGTGGTGCAGCCCGTGCGCGCGCAGGTTGTCGTCGGCGGCGGCCGTCCAGTCGACGGCGGCCTGGAGCACGAACTTGGGCACGAACGTCACCATCGCCACGCCGCCGTTGGCGGGCAGCCGCTCCAGGACGTCGTCGGGGATGTTGCGCGGGTGGTCGCAGACCGCGCGGGCGGAGGAGTGCGAGAAGATCACCGGCGCGGCGGAGGCGTCCAGCGCGTCCCGCATGGTGGTGGCGGCCACGTGGGAGAGGTCGACCAGCATGCCGAGCCGGTTCATCTCCCGGACCACCTCGCGGCCGAAGGCGGTCAGACCGCCGGCCCTGGGCTCGTCGGTCGCGGAGTCCGCCCAGTCCACGTTGGAGTTGTGGGTGAGCGTCATGTAACGCACGCCGAGCGCGTGCAGGGCGCGCAGGGTGCCCAGGGAGTTGGCGATGGAGTGGCCGCCCTCGGCGCCCATGAGGGAGGCGATACGGCCCTCGGCGCGGGCCGTCTCCAGATCGGCGGCGGTCCGCGCGGGCGCCAGGTCCGCCGGGTAGCGCTGAAGCATCCGGCGGACGCAGTCGATCTGCTCCAGGGTGGCCGCGACCGGGTCCGGCTGCTCGGCCGGCACGTACACCGACCAGTACTGGGCGCCGACGCCGCCCGCGCGCAGCCGGGGCAGGTCGGTGTGCAGCCGGTCGCTGCGGTCCCCGGCGATGTCCAGGGCGTCGAGGTCGTAGCGGACCTGCTCGCGCAGCGCCCACGGCAGGTCGTTGTGGCCGTCCACGACCGGGAACTCGCGCAGCAGTTCCCGGGCCTCCTCCAGCGCGCCCATGCCGGTCACTTCCCGAAGCCGAAACCGCTCGCGCCCTCGACCTTGGCGCGCAGCCGCTTGCCCTTCTCGGTGGCCTGGTCGTTCAGGTCCTGCTGGAAGTCGCGCATCCGGTGCAGCAGCTCCTCGTCGTGCGCGGCGAGCATCCGGGCCGCGAGCAGGCCGGCGTTGCGGGCGCCGGCGACGGAGACCGTGGCGACCGGGACACCGGCCGGCATCTGCACGATGGACAGCAGCGAGTCCATGCCGTCCAGGTACTTCAGCGGCACGGGCACGCCGATGACCGGCAGCGGGGTGACGGAGGCGAGCATGCCGGGCAGGTGGGCGGCGCCGCCCGCGCCCGCGATGATCGCCTTCAGCCCGCGGTCGGCGGCCTGCTCGCCGTAGGTGATCATCTCGCGGGGCATGCGGTGCGCGGAGACGACGTCGACCTCGTAGGCGATCTCGAACTCGTCCAGGGCCTTGGCGGCGCCCTCCATGACGGGCCAGTCCGAGTCCGACCCCATGACGATGCCTACAACTGGGCTCATTCGGTGATCGTGCCTCTCAGGTAGCCGGCTGCGTGACGGGCGCGCTCCAGCACGTCGTCCAGGTCGTCGCCGTAGGTGTTGACGTGTCCGACCTTGCGGCCGGGCTTCACGTCCTTGCCGTACATGTGGATCT
Organism: Streptomyces sp. SudanB182_2057; assembly: GCF_964272715.1. Lineage (NCBI taxonomy): Bacteria > Bacillati > Actinomycetota > Actinomycetes > Kitasatosporales > Streptomycetaceae > Streptomyces > Streptomyces sp. SudanB182_2057. Next base: position 5,010,671 of record NZ_OZ186798.1, on the reverse strand, counting down.
TGAGCTTGGGGTCCCGGGCCATGCAGTGCAAGTACGCGGAGTACATGTCCGGGAAGTCGCCGCCCAGGACGTTGACCATGACCGTCCACTTGGCGCGCGGACGCGGGTCGCCCAGCGGCAGGTCCAGGACCGCGCGCACGTGGTTGGCGAACTGCGAGGTGATCGCGCCGTCCATGGACCAGTGGCCGGAGTTGTGCGGGCGCATCGCCAGCTCGTTGACCAGGACGCGGCCGTCGCGGGTCTGGAACAGCTCGACGGCGAGGTGCCCGACGACGTCCAGTTCCTTGGCGATGGACAGGGCCAGCCGCTCGGCGTGCAGGGCGAGGTCCTCGGGCAGGTCCGGGGCGGGCGCGATCACGGTGTCGCAGACGCCGTCCACCTGCCGGGACTCCACCACCGGGTAGGCGACGGCCTGGCCGTGCGGGGAGCGTACGACGTTGGCGGCCAGCTCGCGGACGTAGTCGACCTTCTCCTCGGCGAGGACGGGGACGCCGGCGCGGAACGGCTCGGCCGCCTCCTCGGCGTTCTCCACGACCCACACGCCCTTGCCGTCGTAGCCGCCGCGGACCGTCTTGAGGACGACGGGGAAGCCCTCGCCCTCGGCCGCGAACCGCACCACGTCCTCCGGGTCGGCCACGATCCGGTGCCGGGGGCACGGGACGCCGATCGCGTCGAGCTTCGCGCGCATCACGCCCTTGTCCTGGGCGTGCACCAGCGCGTCGGGCCCCGGGCGCACGGGAATGCCGTCCGCCTCAAGGGCCCGTAGGTGCTCGGTGGGGACGTGTTCGTGATCGAAGGTGATCACGTCGCATCCGCGCGCGAACTCGCGCAGCGTGTCCAGGTCGCGGTAGTCGCCGATGACGACATCGCTCACGACCTGCGCCGCGGAATCCTGAGGGGTGTCACTGAGAAGCTTGAACCTGATGCCCAACGGGATGCCCGCCTCGTGCGTCATACGCGCGAGCTGCCCCCCGCCGACCATGCCGACTACCGGGAACGTCACACCCTTAGGGTATCGGCCGTACGGGGGCGGCCGGATCGCCTCCCCCGCAGAACTCTTACCCGACGCTTCCCCGCCTCTTTCCGGCCTGTTTTCCAGCCCGTTTCCCGGCTGTGGGCCGGTCCATGGGCACGCCGGGGCCCGCGCGGCTAGCATGGCGGGGTTGTCGAACCCTACCGACGGGAGCTGCCCAGCCATGGAACCTCGTTCCGCGAGGCTGCAACGGCTCGTACGCGAGATGGCCAAATTCGGCGCCGTCGGCGGGGCCGGGGTCCTCGTGAACCTCGCTGTGTTCAACCTGGTCCGGAGCGTGTCGGACCTGCCGGTGGTACGGGCGAGCATCATCGCGACCGTCGTGGCCATCGTCTTCAACTACGTCGGCTTCCGGTACTGGACCTACCGCGACCGCGACAAGGGCGGGCGCACCCGGGAACTGGTGCTGTTCCTGCTGTTCAGCGCGGCCGGCCTGGTGATCGAGAACGGCGTGCTGTACCTGGCGACGTACGGCTTCGGGTGGGACACCCCGCTGCAGAGCAACGTCTTCAAGTTCGTCGGCATCGGTGTGGCGACGCTGTTCCGGTTCTGGTCCTACCGCACCTGGGTGTTCCGGACGCTGCCGGCCGGGGAGGCCGTGGCGGGTGCGGAATCGATTCTGAAGCAGGAGCCGAGGCGGCCCGCGCCTCGGCAGCGGGTTCCGTAACCGGCCGGTTCCGTAGCGGGCCGGTTCCATAAGCGGTGCCGGTTCCGTAAGCGGTCCCGGCTCCGGGCCGGTGTCCGGGCGGTCGCCGCACTCCCCCTCAGCGGACCGTCGACCGGTGCTCCTCCGCCTTGGGCGGCGGGGGCGTGCGGGAGAGGAACAGGCCGAAGACCGGGGGCTGCGCCTGGAGCAGCTCCAGCCGGCCGCCGTCGGCCTCCGCGAGGTCCCGCGCGACGGCGAGGCCGATGCCCGTGGAGTTCCGCCCGCTGATCGTCCGCTCGAAGATCCGCGCACCGAGGTCGGCCGGCACCCCCGGCCCCTCGTCCGTCACCTCGATCACGGCCTGGTTGCCGGTGACCCGGGTGCGCAGGGCCACCGTGCCGCCGCCGTGCATCAGCGAGTTCTCGATCAGCGCGGCCAGCACCTGGGCGACCGCGCCCGGCGTGCCCACCGCCGTCAGGTGCCGCTTGCCGGAGCTGACGATGGCCCGGCCGACGCTGCGGTAGGCGGGCCGCCACTCGGCGAGCTGCTGCTGGATGACCTCGTCCAGGTCGAAGGCGACCGCGGAGCCGGTGCGCGGGTCGCGCGAGTTGGTCAGCAGCCGCTCCACCACGTCGGTCAGCCGCTCCACCTGCGTCAGCGCGATGGTGGCCTCCTCCTTCACCGTCTCCAGGTCGCCGGTGAGGGTGATCTCCTCCAGCCGCATGGACAGGGCGGTGAGCGGGGTGCGGAGCTGGTGCGAGGCGTCGGCCGCGAGGCGCCGCTCGGCGGTCAGCATGCGCGCGATCCGCTCGGCGGAGGAGTCCAGCACATCCGCGACCCGGTCCAGCTCGGGCACGCCGTACCGCCGGTGCCGGGGGCGCGGGTCGCCGGAGCCGAGGCGTTCGGCGGTCTCGGCGAGGTCGGTCAGCGGGGAGGCGAGCCGGCCCGCCTGCCGGAGCGCGAGCAGCACGGCCGCGACCACCGCGAGCAGCGCGACCAGGCCGATGATCAGCAGCGTCCGGCCGACCTCGCGGGTCACCGCGGAGCGGGGCTCCTGCACGGTGACCGTCTCACCCTCCTCGCCCCGCTGCGTGAACTCGATGGTGTCGCCCTCGGGCTTCTCGCCGATCTCTATGGGCTTCTTGCCGGGCATGCGGATGACCGCGTACTGGTCCTTGCTGACCGGATTGCGCAGCACGTCCGCGTTGACGTTCTCCGCGGCCAGCAGCCGGCTGTCCACGATGCTGGCCAGCCGTACGGCCTCCGACTCGACCCGCTCCTGGGCGCTGTCGCTGATGGTCCGGGTCTCGACGGCGACGAGCGAGACGCCGAAGACGGCGATCACCACCAGCACGACGGCGAGGGTGGACTGGATGAGACGTCGACGCATGGTCCGTTACCTGAGGTGATCGCCGGCCCGGCCCGGCTCAGCTCTTCTCGAAGCGGAAGCCCACGCCGCGCACCGTCGCGATGTACCGGGGGTTCGCCGCGTCGTCGCCGAGCTTCTTGCGCAGCCAGGAGATGTGCATGTCGAGGGTCTTGGTGGACGACCACCAGGTGGTGTCCCAGACCTCGCGCATCAGCTGGTCCCGGGTGACCACGCGGCCGGCGTCCCGCACCAGCACCCGCAGCAGGTCGAACTCCTTGGCGGTCAGCTGGAGCTCCTCGTCGCCCATCCACGCGCGGTGCGACTCGACATCGATGCGCACCCCGTGCGTGGCCGGCGGCTGCTGCGGCTCGGCGGACCCGCGCCGCAGCAGCGCCCGCACCCGGGCGAGCAGTTCGGCGAGCCGGAAGGGCTTGGTGACGTAGTCGTCGGCGCCCGCGTCGAGGCCGACGACGGTGTCCACCTCGTCGGCCCGCGCGGTCAGGATGAGGATCGGCACGGTGTGGCCGTCGGCCCGCAGCCGGCGGGCGACCTCCAGGCCGTCCATGCCGGGCAGCCCCAGGTCCAGCACGACCAGGTCGACGCCGCCCTGCAGTCCGGCGTCGAGCGCGGCGGGTCCGTCCTCGCGCACCTCGACCTCGTAACCTTCCCGGCGCAGGGCGCGGGCCAGCGGCTCCGAGATGGACGCGTCGTCCTCGGCGAGCAGTACACGGGTCATGAGGTGATGGTAGTCCGCCCGTATACGGTGCCGGGGCGTGATCGCTTTCCCGGTCTCTTACCTTTGCCACCGGCTGGTACGAACCATTGACCTGGGGATGCGATCGTAGAGGAGACCTTGGAAACAGGTCGCGCGGTTCCCGCGACACCTGTGATCCGCGTCTCAAGTCCTTCCATATCCGGCAGTGTCCTGCCGTATGGTGACCTGAACGCCTGTAGTACGCACCGGGGACCTTTGGCGAGCAGTCGACGCTGAAGGTCTCTTTTGTGTACGGGCTGATCGATCAGCCTTGAAAGGAATGACCTCTGGCCGGGCTCCGGGCGCAGCGACGCGTGTGGGGCGTGGATCCCGGTGGTCGCCGTCCGCCGTCTCCGTGATCAGGGGCGGGCTCCCCCTGGGCGTGGGGGTGGACGACCGATCTGCCGGTGCCGGCCGCACCCCCACCGGGCGCGCACGCTCAATCGCGCGTCCCGACCAGCAAGGAACGACCATGGCGTCCAGCCTGACGAAGGACTCGGTCCGACCGGGCACCCCCGGTTCCGAGAAGACCTTCTTCGGCCACCCCCGCGGACTGGCCACTCTCTTCATGACCGAGATGTGGGAGCGTTTCTCCTACTACGGCATGAGGGCCCTGCTCCCGCTGTACCTGGTGGCCCCGGGTGGCCTGCACCTCAACGGTGGCACGGCTAGCGCGATCTACGCGGTGTACCTGTCGCTCGTGTACCTGCTCGCCCTGCCCGGCGGCTGGTTCGCCGACCGCCTGCTCGGCCCGCGCAAGACGGTCGCCGTCGCGGGCGCGGTCATCATGCTGGGCCACCTGTGCCTGGCGGTCCCCTTCGCCGCGAGCTTCTACGTCGGCCTGGTGTTCGTCGCCATCGGTTCGGGTCTGCTGAAGGCCAACATCTCCACGATGGTCGGCCACCTGTACAACGGCCCGGAGGACCCGCGCCGGGACGGTGGCTTCACGCTGTTCTACATCGGCATCAACCTCGGTGCCTTCGTCGCCCCGCTGGTCATCGGCACCATCGGCGAGAACGTCAACTGGCACCTGGGCTTCGCGCTGGCCGCGCTCGGCATGGCGCTGGGCCTGGTCCAGTACCTGCTGGGCGGCCGTCACCTGAACCCGAAGAGCAGCGAGGTCCCGACCCCGCTGACCGCCGAGGAGAAGGCCGCCACGCTGCGCAAGGGCCTGATCTGGCTGGCCGTCGCCGCGGTGTTCTACGGCGTCGTCGGCGGCACCGGTCACTTCACCCTGAACTGGGCGCTGATCCCGCTCACCGTCATCGGCCTGATCGTGCCGATCCTGGTCATCGCCCGGATCATGCGGGACAAGGACCTGGACGCGGGCGAGCGCTCGAAGGTGTCGGCGTACATCTGGTTCTTCGTGGCCGCCGCCGTCTTCTGGATGATCTACGACCAGGGCGGCTCGACCCTGTCGCTGTTCGCCAAGGACGGCGCCGAGAACTCGGTCCTCGGCTGGGACTTCCCGGTCTCCTGGTACCAGTCGGTCAACCCGGTCCTGATCATGGCGCTGGCGCCGGTCTTCGCCTGGCTGTGGCTGTGGCTGAACCGGCGCGGCAAGGAGCCGAGCACGATCGTGAAGTTCTCTTCCGGTCTGGTGCTGGTCGGTGTGTCCTTCTTCGTCTTCCTCGCCCCGCTGTCGATCGCCGAGGGCGGTCACAAGGCCGCGGCGCTGTGGCTGGTCGCGATCTACTTCGTGCAGACCGTCGGTGAGCTGACGCTGTCCCCGGTGGGTCTGTCGGTGACCACGAAGATGGCGCCGCAGAAGTACGCCTCGCAGATGATGGGTGTCTGGTTCCTCGCGGTGACCGCGGGCGACTCCGTCACCGCCCTGCTGTCCAACCCGGCCGTCGGCGGCGTCAACCTCGACAAGAAGGGCTTCGTCGCCCTGGAGGCCGTGCTCGCCGTGATCGCGGGTGTGGCGGTGTGGATGTACCGCAACAAGGTCAAGAAGCTGATGGGCAACATCAACTAGTCCGTCCGGTCCGTCGGGACCGAGCCCGGAGGGCCGTCGCACCCAGGTGGGGTGCGGCGGCCCTTCGGCTATCGGGTCCTCCGCCGTGGCATCAGCGTGAACACCGCGCCGCCCAGCAGGATCGCCGTGCCCGCCACCAGGCCCAGGGCCCGCAGCGCGCCGTGGTCGCTGGCGCCGGTCTCGGCGAGGCCGCCGTCACCGCTGCCGCCGCCGCCGCTGCCGCCGCCCGTCGCGGCCGAGCCCGAGCCACCGCCCGACGCCGACGTGCCGCCCGCCGCGCCGCCCGGCTGCTCCGTCGTGTCCAGGGTGAGCGAGACGGCCGTCCGCACCGGCGTGCACGTCGTGGTCGTACCGAGCGCCTTGACCGTCAGCACGCCCGGGGAGAGCGTCGACGTGCCGCTGGCGCCCGGCTTGTAGGTGCCGGTGAGGTCGGGGATCTCGATGGGGGCGCCGGCCTTGATGGGCCCCGCGTTCGCCGGTCCCTCCACGTGCACGGTGCCCTTGTCGGCGCCGCCCAGCACCACCTCCATGGACGGCTTCACCGAGCCCTTCGGGATCTCGGCGGGACTGTCCATCACCGACGCGCCGAACTTCACGGTGAGGGCGTAGCTCCCGCCGTCCTTCCGCGCGTCGATCCGCACCGGCGAGGTCGCGCTCTTGTCGCCGATCGGCGTCTTGCAGGCGTACGGGACCCGCACCTCCTTGCCCGGGAAGCCGGACTGCCCGGTGCCGCCGGTGACGGTGGGGGTGGCCGTGGCGGTGGGCGCGGGGGGCGCCGTGTCCGACGGCGTCGTGCTGGGCGTGGGGGTGGCCGTGGCGGTGGACGTCGGGGTGGACGTGCCGCCGCCCGCCGTCACCCGGATCGTCGCCGCCTTCGGCACGGTCTCCATGGGCGCGCACTCGGTGTCCGTGGACATCGCGTTGACGGTGTACGCGTCCGGGGTCAGCGTCACCTCGCCTGCGGCGGTCAGCTTCAGCGTGCCCTTCATGGCGGAGAGCACCATGGCGCCGCCCTTGGGGATCGCGGGGTTCTCCCGGGGCCCCCGCATCGCGATGCCGGCGGTCTGCGCGCCCGCCGCCTTCAGCACCCCCGACGGCTGGACCGAGTTCGCGGGCAGGTCGATGATGTCCGGGTTCCGGGAGGCGGCCCGGACGAACGTCCACCCGACAGTCACGGTGTCGCCCACCTCGGCCGTGGCCGGCGCGGTGATCCGGACCTCGGTGGTGCCGTCGACGGGGTCGATGCCCGCGGGCGGCACGCAGCGGGTGGCGTACGCCACGTCGGCCGCCCGCGCGGGCGTCACCGCCGGGCCCAGCAGGATGCCCGCCGCACCGAGCACCAGCAGGGCTGCCGTGCTCCCGGCCGCTGTGCCTGTCCTTCGCATGCTCACGTGGGTCCCTTCGGGGTGGGAGTCGCAGGACTCGTCGGACTGTCGTCGTGCGGTGCGGAGGACCGGCCGGCCGGGCCGTGCGGGGCGGAGTCCGGGGTGAACCACGGCAGGCTCGCCGTCCCGGCGGCCGGGGCGGACACGGGGGCCGGGGGGCCGCCGGGGGCGTGCGGGGCGCCCCGGGCGCCGGTGGTACGGAGGCGTGGCAGGCGTACGCGCGGGCGCGGGCCGGAGTGCGGGGCGGCGCGGCGCGGGCGCGGGCCGGAGTGCGAGGCGGGGCGGCGCGGGCGCCCGGCGGGTCCGGGCGGGCGGAGCCGGTCGACCACCGCCATGGCGGCGCGGAACAGCGCGGCCGGGACGACCAGGCAGAGCAGGACCCAGAACAGCGTCACGCCCCAGGGCCGGGGCACGCCCCAGGGCTGTTCGGCCAGCACCCGGCCGGCGTACCGCAGGGTCACCGTGTAGTCGCCGTGCGCCCCGGCCGACAGCTCGACGGGCAACTCGATCCGTGCCTTCTTCCCGGGCGCCAGGGTGCCGCGCCACTGCCGCTCGTCCCACTGGGGGGCGAACACGCCGTGCGCGGTGCCGACCTGGAAGACCGGGTTGTGCACCGGGCCGGTGCCGGTGTTGCCGACGGTGAACACCAGAGTGCGGTCCGGCGGCGCCCCGAACCAGGTCAGCAGCCCGCCCGACCCGGTCAGCCGGGTGTCGGACAGCACCGCCAGCCGGCCGGCGGAGCGCTCGGCGGGCAGCGGGGCCACCGGGTGCCCGGCGACCTCCAGGACGGCGTCCGCCTCGGCGCGGGCGCCGGTGACGGTGGCCACGTGCACCACGCAGGGGCAGGGTACGGGCGGCTCGGCGACCGGCAGCCGCCGGGCGAACGCGCCGTCGGCGTCCGTGGTCACGGCCCGGCCGTCGCCGTTGGCGCAGGAGTTGGTGCCGCCGGTCACGCCCCGGGCCGGGGTGGCCCGCCCGCACACCAGCAGCATCAGCAGCGTCCGGGTCCGCCAGCCGGTGCCGCTCACGGTGACCGAGCCGCCCGCCCCGGCGCGGGCCGCCGACAGCCGTACGGCGGGACCGTCCGCCGCCCGGGCCGGGGCGGGCGGGACGGCGAGGGCCAGCAGCAGCGCGACGGCCAGCGGCAGTGGCGCGAGGCGCCTCACGACACCGCTCCCACCGGTCCGGCCCCGGCCCGCCGGGGCCTCCGCGCGCGCCGCCACCACAGGAGTACGGCCACCGCCGCGGCGCCGCCGCCCACCGCGCCCCACGGCACGTACGCGGCCGAGGTGCCCGCCGTGGCGCGCGCCCCGCCCGCCGCCGTCACCGTCAGCCGTACCCGCACCTCGTCCAGCACCGGCCGGCCGGGCCACGGCTCGCTGAGCGTCCGCCGGGCGCCCGGGGGCAGCCGGACCGGCAGGGCGCGCGGGCCACGGTCCAGGACGCGCCGGCCGAAGAACCCGTCGGCGCGCACCGCGAGCCTCGGCACCAGGACGGTCGTACCGCGGTTGACCAGGTCGTAGGTGATCCGGTCGGCGTGTACGGCGAGGTGCTCGACGGTCAGCGCGGCCAGCGCGGGGCCGCCGACGCGCAGCCGGACGGGCACGGTGGCTCTGCGGCCGTGGGCGTCCCGCGCCTCGATGGCGCCGGTGCGGTCGCCGGGTCCGGCGTCGCGCGGCACGGTGAGGGTGAAGGGCACCTGGGCCCGGGTGCGGGCGGGCACCCGCAGGCCGTCGCGGGCGAACACCGCCGGGACGCCGGTGCCGCGCAGCCGGACCGCGACCGGTGTCCGGCCCGGGTTGGTCACGGACACCGTGTCCCGCAGCACCGCCCCGGGAGCGCCCTCGGCGTAGAACGCGGGCCGCCCGCCGCCCAGCGGGGCGACCGTCCATCCGCCGGAGCGCGCCACGGCCCGCGGGGCGACGGTCAGCGAGGTGAGCGCCAGGAGGACGGCGAGGACGGCCGGGAGCGCCCGGCGGGCAGGACGTGCGAGGGGGCGGGGAGGGCGCGGCGCGCGCGGCGGCGGGACGAGGGCGCGTGCGGCGGTCGGCATGGGCGGCTCCAGCGGTGGTGGCCGAAGGGTCGGCGGGCGACGGCACCGGGACGGCGGTGGTGTGCGGTCCGGCCGGGCCTGCCGGGGGAACGTCCCGGCCGGGCCTTCTCGGACCCGTGGTGGGGCGGTCCGTCAGCCGCGGGCGGTGCGGCCGCGCCGGGACAGCCACAGGGCGCCCGCCGCGCCGGCGAGGAGCACCGTGCCGCCGAGCGTGCCGAGGGCGACCGCGGAGTCCTGGGGACCGGTCTGCGGCAACTGCCCGCCGCCGGACGCGCTTCCGGAACCACCGGTCGTACCCGAGCCACCGGTCGTACCGGAGCCGCCGGTCGTACCGGAGCCGCCGGTCGTACCGGAGCCGCCGGGCGCCGTCACGTTCAGGGTGAGGGCCGGTCCTGGGCTGTTGGTCGGTGTGCAGGTGGTCGTCGTACCGAGGGCCTTGATGGTGAGCGTGCCCGCCGTGAAGGTGACCGCGCCGCTCTTGCCGGGTGAGTAGGTCCCGCTCAAGTCACTGATTTTGATGGGGGTGTTGGCGGGGATCGCGGCGGTGTTGGCGGGCCCGGTGACGGTGAGCGTGCCGCTGTCGGCGCCGCCCAGCCTGATGGTGGCGCTCGGGTTCATCGCCCCCTTGCCCAGTTCGATGGGGCTGGAGGAGACGCCCTTCTGCCAGGACATCGTGATCTTGTAGCCGGCACCGCTCGGAACGCCCTTGATGTCGATGGGCGATACGGCGCTCTTGACGCCGATCGGCGTCTGGCAGCGGTAGTTGACGTCGGTCACCTCGGCGTGGGCCGCGGGCGCGGCCACCAGTGCCGCCACACCGGCCAGGGCCGCGGCGGACGCGAGCGCGGCGGTTCGTTTCGGGTACGACACGGTCGGTCCACCCCATCCGTTCCTGACGGCATATCAGATTCGGCCGTCAAGGTACGCCCGGGACCGTGAGGAAGGAAGACGCGTCACACGCCGGAGTTGCGACGGTCGGACGCGGGCGGTGGGGTGCGGCGGCCGGGCCAGGACGGCGGGGTACGGCGGTCGGGCGCGGGCGACGGGGTCCGGCGCGGATGGTGGGGTACGGCGGTCCGGCGCGGATGGCGGGGTACGGCGGTCCCGCACGAGCGGCGGGGTACGGTCCCGCGCGGGCGGCGGGGTACGGGAGCGGGAACGGCGGCCAGGGCACCCACCGGCACGGCCGGGCCGGGAGACCCACCGGCCACACCAAGGGCCGTGAGGACCACCGCCTTCGGCCGGGCCGACGCCCCACCGGCTACGGTCAGGCCGGGGCCCCCACCGGCGCGGTCAGGCCGAGGCCCCCACCGGCTGCGACCAGTGCCGGAGACTCGCCGACTGCGGTCGGCCAGGTCCCCACCCGCCGGTCGGCCACGGCACCCACCGGCTACGGGTCGGGGCGGAGCCCCCACCGACTGCGGTCGGGCCAGAACCCCACCGGCCACGGTCAAGCCGGGACGACCCCCCGGCTGCGGTCACGCCGGGGCCCTCACCGGTACGGCCAGACCAAGGCCCCTACCGGCCGCGGCCAAGCCAAGACACCCCCCGGCTGCGATCAGGCGAAGACCCCCACCGACTGCGATCAAGGCCGAGCACTCGCCGACCACGGCAAGGCCAGGCCCGCACCCGCCGGTCGACCACGGCACCCGCCGGCTACGGTCGGACCGGACTCCCCCACCGTACGGTCGGGTCAATACCCCCACCGACCGTCGGCCAAGCCAAGACAACCCCCCAGCGGCGGTCACGCCGAGGCCCCCGCCGGCTGTGGTCAGGCGGGCGCGCCCAGTTCCGCCCACACCGTCTTGCCCGGCGTGCCGGAGATCCGGACGACGCCCCAGTCCAGGCAGAGCCGCTGCACGATGAACATGCCGTGGCCGCCGGGCCGGCCGGCCCGGTGCGGGGTGCGCGGGGCCGGCTGGCCGGTGCCCCGGTCCGAGACCTCCACCCGGATCACCTTGTTGTCGCAGGTGAGCCGCAGTTCCTCGGGGCCCTCGGCGTGCAGGCAGGCGTTGGTGACCAGTTCGGAGACGACGAGCAGCACGTCCTCGGCGGCGGCCCGCCGGTCGGCGGTGGCGGCGGGCAGCCAGTCCCACGCGTACAACGCCTGGCGGGTGAAGTCGCGAGCGAGCGGGACGACCCCGCTCTCGCCTTCCAGGCGCAGTCTGCGCACCTGCCGCCCGCGGCTCAGCGGAGTGCCGTCGGTCGGCACGGACGGCGCGGCTGCCCCCGCGGTCGCGCCGACGGCCGGCGCGGCCCCCTCGGACGCCCCGGAAGCGCCGCTGGGCTCCGGGCCGCGCTCGCCCGGCGAGTAAGGCCGGGTGGTGCTCATCAGCGCTTCACCTCACCGATTCACCAGTTCACGATTACAAAAGTCCGGTCAGCGGTCCGAGCGGCACCGCGGCCCGCGGTCCGGCCGAGGAGCCGGATCACGGGCGCCGGCCGCGTCGGCCGTCGCACCACCCGGGGACCGACCGCCCGTCCGCCGGACGCGCGCCCCGTGCGCGTGCCGGCCGGGCTGTCCCCCGCTGTCTTCTGCCCTCTCCTGCCCGACCGATCCCAGGGAACACCCCCGTGTTCGGGTGACCCGCGCAACGCCCGCGAGGGCCTGGCGCGGACCCGTCCGTCCGGCAGGACGCGGCGGCTCAGTCGGCACCGTCGGCCAGGGCGGCCTCCACGGAGTCGTGAACGGAGAAGACCGTCTCGGCCCCGGTGATCTCGAACACCCGGGCCACCACCGGCAGCATGCCGGCCAGGTGGACCCCGCCACCGGCGGCGTCCGCCTTCAGCCGGGCGCCGAGCAGGACGTTCAGTCCCGTGGAGTCGCAGAACTCCAGGCGGGAGCAGTCCACGACGAGCCGTGAGAAGCCCTTGTCCAGCAGGTCGTCGAGGGGCTCACGCAGAAGATCGGCGGTGTGGTGGTCGAGCTCCCCCGCCGGTGTCACAACGGCGCTGGAGCCCTCTTCCCGCACCTCCACCAGAAGCCGGCCCGACTGTGCGCTGCCGACCGTCCCGTGGTCCATGCCGTCTCTCTCTCCCGAGGTCGTGGCTGCTGATGCCCTCGAACATTACGCCTTCCCTGCGCACTCCGACACCCGAACATCCGCACACAATCGGACATACCGCAACAGAACGCACTTGCGACCCGCTCGGTGCAGCGGGTAGGGCTAGTAAGGACACACATCCCTACACGCCGGCTTCGGAGGCGCCGCACACCGCAGTGCACGTTCTGGCTTCGGCAGCCATATGCCGAGAACGATGGAGGACACCCATGTCACCCCGGCTCGACGCATCGCATACCCCGATCGCGACGTCGACACCCCCACCGGTACAGCTGGATCATCCCATCGATCCCCTCGACCCCTTCGAGGGACTCCCGGAGATCCCCCCCTACGACGAGATCGGCCCGGTCGATGCGCGGGCCCTGTCCAAGACCCTCTTCGAGCGGCTGGAGTCGCTGGAGGAAGGGACGTACGAGCACGCGTACGTCCGCAACACCCTCGTCGAGCTCAACCTCGCGCTCGTCAAGTTCGCCGCCTCCCGCTTCCGCTCCCGCAGCGAGCCGATGGAGGACATCATCCAGGTCGGCACCATCGGCCTGATCAAGGCCATCGACCGCTTCGAACTCTCCCGCGGCGTCGAGTTCCCCACTTTCGCGATGCCCACCATCATCGGCGAGATCAAACGGTTCTTCCGTGACACCTCGTGGTCCGTGCGGGTCCCGCGCCGGCTCCAGGAACTGCGCCTCGACCTCGCCAAGGCGGGCGACGAGCTGGCGCAGCAGCTGGACCGCGCGCCCACCGTCGCGGAACTCGCCGAACGCCTCGGCATCTCCAGCGAGGAGGTCGTCGAGGGCATGGCCGCCTCGAACGCCTACACCGCCTCGTCGCTGGACGCCCAGCCCGAGGAGGACGACTCCGAGGGCGCGCTCGCGGACCGCATCGGCTACGAGGACCACGGGCTGGAGGGCATCGAGTACATCGAATCCCTCAAGCCCCTGATCGCCTCGCTGCCGTCCCGGGACCGGAAGATCCTCTCCCTGCGCTTCGTGGCGAACATGACCCAGTCCGAGATCGGCGAGGAACTGGGCATCTCCCAGATGCACGTGTCCCGGCTGCTGTCGCGCACGCTGGTACGGCTGCGCAAGGGGCTGACCCTGGAGGAGTGACCCGCACGGCACTTCACGCGCCGCGGTGAGCGGTCCGGCCGTCGGATGCCGGACCGCCCGCCGGGGTCCTCATGCGCGGGCCGGACCGCCCCGCAAGGTCCTCGTGCGCGGGCCGGACCGTCCGGCGGCCGGTCAGACGACGCGTACGCCCGCGCGCCACACCGCGTCGACCAGCGGCACACCCGGGCGGTAGGCCAGGTGGACATGGCTCGGGGCGTCGAGCAGGAGCAGGTCCGCGCGGGCGCCCGGGGCGATCCGGCCGATGTCGGTGCGGCGCAGGGCGGCGGCGCCGCCCGCCGTCGCCGACCACACCGCCTCGTCCGGGGTCATCCCCATGTCCCGGACGGCCAGGGCGATGCAGAAGGGCACGGACGAGGTGAAGGACGAGCCCGGGTTGCAGTCGGTGGACAGGGCGACCGTCACGCCCGCGTCCAGCAGGCGGCGGGCGTCCGGCCACTCGGCGCGGGTGGAGAACTCGGCGCCGGGCAGCAGGGTGGCGACCGTGCGGCTGTGCGCCAGGGCGTCGACGTCCGCGTCCGTCAGGTGGGTGCAGTGGTCGGCGCTGGCCGCGTCCAGTTCCACGGCCAGTTGGACGCCGGGGCCGTAGGAGAGCTGGTTGGCGTGGACGCGCGGGTGCAGGCCCTTCGCCTTGCCCGCCGTGAGGACGGCCCGGGCCTGGTCGCCGTCGAAGGCGCCCTTCTCGCAGAACACGTCGATCCAGCGGGCGTGCGGCGCGCAGGCGTCCAGCATCTCGCCGGTGACCAGGGCGACATAGGCCGCCGGGTCGTCGGCGTGGTCGGGGCTGACGACGTGCGCGCCGAGGTACGTCACCTCCTCGGTGTGCCGGGCTGCCACGCGCAGGGCGCGGGCCTCGTCCTCGACCGTGAGGCCGTAGCCCGACTTGGTCTCGAGCGTGGTCGTGCCCTGGCGCAGGGCCTCGGCGAGGTAGCGGGTGAGGTTCGCCTCCAGTTCCGCGTCGCTCGCGGCGCGGGTGGCCGCGACCGTGGTGCGGATGCCGCCCGCGGTGTAGGGGCGGCCGGACATGCGGGCGTTGAACTCCTGTGTCCGGTCACCGGCGAAGACCAGGTGGGAGTGGGAGTCGACGAAGCCCGGCAGCACCGCCCGGCCGGCCGCGTCGACCCGGTTGTCAGTGGCGGGTGCTTTGCTTGACTCACCGGTCCACACGACCCGGTCGCCGTCGATGACGACGGCCGCGTCCCGGACCAGACCGAGAGGGGAGCCGTCACCGAGGGAGGGATCGTTGGTGACCAGCGTGGCGATGTTGGTGATGACGGTGCTGCTGCTCATGGTGTCCTCATGGGTGGTGGTCAGGCGCGGAGGGCCGCGACGGCCCGCGCCAGTGCTTGCGGCACATCGGGGACGAGCGTGTGCGCCCCGTCGCGCACGACCTGCCGGCCCCCCACGACCGTGTGCCGGACGTCCGCCGCGCTCGCCGCGAATACGGCCGTCTCGGCGCCCAGCCGGGGCAGTGGCCCGGCCGTCCTGACCGAGTCCAGGGCGATCGTCGTCAGATCGGCGAGCGCGCCGGGTTCGATGGTGCCGGCCCCGTCCCAGCCGAGGGCGGCGTGGCCGTCGGCGGTGGCGGCCCGCAGCAGGGCGGCGGCCGTCCAGTGGCCCCGGGTGCGGCTGCGCAGCCGCTCGTTCAGCTCCATCGCGCGCGCCTCTTCGAGCAGGTCGATCACGGCGTGGCTGTCGGAGCCGAGGGAGAGCGGGGAACCGGCCCGCTGGAGGGCGACGGCCGGGCCGATGCCGTCGGCCAGGTCCCGTTCGGTGGTGGGGCACATGCAGGTGCCGGTGCCCGAGCCGCCGAGCAGGGCGATGTCCTCCTCGGTGAGGTGGGTGTTGTGCACGCCGGTGGTCCGCGGCCCGAGGACGCCGTGGTCGGCGAGCAGCCGGGTGGGGGTGCGGCCGTGCGCGGCGAGGCATGCCTCGTTCTCGGCGGGCTGCTCCGACAGGTGGACGTGCAGCGGGGCCCGCCGTTCCCGGGCCCACTCGGCCACGGTCGCCAACTGCCCGGCGGGCACGGCCCGTACGGAGTGGATGGCCGCTCCGATCCGCGCGTGATCCCGTTCCTTGAGAACTGAACAGCGTTCGGCCCAGTCCGCCGCGCTGCCGTCGGAGAAGCGCAGTTGGTGGGTGCCCGGCGGCTCCCCGAAGCCGGCGGAGAGGTAGCAGGTGTCCAGGAGGGTGATCCGGATGCCGGCCTCGGCGGCGGCCTCGATCAGTGCCTCGCCCATGGCGTTGGGGTCGGCGTAGCGGGTGCCGCCGGGGGCGTGGTGCACGTAGTGGAACTCGCCGACGCAGGTGATGCCGGCCAGGGCCATCTCGGCGTACACCGCGCGGGCCAGGGCGTGGTAGCTGTCCGGGGTCAGCCGGTCGGCGACGGAGTACATCACCTCGCGCCAGGTCCAGAAGGTCCCGGAGCCGACCTGGACCGTGCCGCGCAGGGCCCGGTGGAAGGCATGGCTGTGGGCGTTGGCCAGCCCCGGCAGGGTGAGCCCGCGCAGCACCTCGGCACCCGGGGGCGGGGCGTCCACGCCCGTGCGCACGGCGCCGATACGCCCGCCCGCCACGTCCACGGCCACGCCCGGCTCGACGCGGTCGCCGAGCCAGGCGTGCTCCAGCCAGTAGGTTCCCTTGGTCACCGGCAGGCCAGCCCTTCCAGTACGTCGGCGAGTGCGCGCACCCCGGCCACGCAGTCGTCCTCGGCCGCGAACTCGGCCGGGGAGTGCGAGACACCGGTGGGGTTGCGCACGAACAGCATGGCGGTCGGAATGCTCCCGGACAGGATTCCGGCGTCGTGTCCCGCTCCGGTCCCGAGGACGGGCACGGTCAGGCCGGTGTCCTTGCCGAGGATGCGGGCGAGTTCGTCCCGCAGGGCGTGGTCGAACTCGACGACCGGGGTGAAGGACTCCCGGACGACGTCGAGATCGACACCGTGGGCGTCGGCGTACTCCCGGGCCGCCTTCCCGACGCCGTCCACCACCGTGTCCAGGGTCTCCTGGTCGGCGGCGCGGGAGTCGAGCCAGCCGCGCACCAGCGAGGGGATCGCGTTGACGCCGTTGGGTTCCACCACGATCTTGCCGAAGGTGGCGACGGCACCGGCGAGTTCGGCCTCCCGGCGGGCGGCGAGCACGGCCTGGGCGTACGGCAGCATGGGGTCGCGGCGGTCCGCCAGCCGGGTGGTGCCGGCGTGGTTGGCCTGGCCCCGGAAGTCGAACCGCCAGCGTCCGTGCGGCCAGATGGCGCTGGCGACGCCCACCCGGTCGCCGGACAGGTCCAGCGCGCGCCCCTGTTCGACGTGCAGTTCCACGAACGCGCCGATCCGGGCGAGCCGTTCGGGGTCGGGTCCGATGGCCTCGGGGTCGTATCCGGCGGCCTCCATGGCCCGGGGCAGGCCGACGCCGTCGCCGTCGGTGAGCCGGTGGGCCTGCTCGGCGGTCAGCTGCCCGGCGGTGAGCCGCGACCCGACGCAGGCGAGCCCGAACCGGGCCCCCTCCTCGTCGCCGAAGTTGGCGATGGCGAGCGGCTTGGTGAACCGCACGCCCCGGTCGCGCAGTTCGTCCAGCGCGGCGAAGGAGGAGACCACGCCGAGGGGCCCGTCGAAGGCCCCGCCGTCCGGCACGGAGTCCAGGTGGGACCCGGTGACGACGGCGTCCCCGGCGGCCGGGTCCCCCAGCCAGGCCCACTGGTTCCCGTTCCGGTCGACCTCGTAGGCCAGCCCGCGCGCCTCGGCCTGCTCCCGGAACCAGTCCCGGCACTCGGCGTCGGCCCCGGTCCAGGCGTGGCGCCGGTAGCCGCCGGTGTCCGGGTGCCGGCCGATGGGCAGCAGCTCGCGCCACATCTCGTGGAAGGAGGCGCCGCGTGCGGGCCGTGGGCCGTCACCCGGTACGGCGGTACCCCCGGACGGCGAGGAGGGACCGGCCACCACCGGCGGGGCTCCGTGCCCGCCCTGACCCGTCGTCACGCCTCGTCACCCTCACGCATGGGCACCCGGACCCCCCGCTCCCCCGCGACGGACTCGGCGATGTCGTACCCGGCGTCCACGTGCCGGATGACGCCCATGCCGGGGTCGTTGGTGAGGACGCGCCGGATCTTCTCGCCGCCCAGCTTCGTGCCGTCGGCCACCGTCACCTGGCCGGCGTGGAGGGAGCGCCCCATCCCCACGCCGCCGCCGTGGTGGAGGGACACCCAGGACGCGCCCGAGGCCACGTTGACCATGGCGTTCAGCAGCGGCCAGTCGGCGATCGCGTCGGAGCCGTCGCGCATGGCCTCGGTCTCGCGGTACGGCGAGGCGACCGACCCGCAGTCCAGGTGGTCCCGCCCGATGGCCAGCGGCGCGGCCAGCTCCCCGCTCGCGACCATGTCGTTGAACCGCTCGCCGGCCTTGTCCCGCTCGCCGTAGCCGAGCCAGCAGATGCGCGCGGGCAGGCCCTGGAAGTGGACCCGTTCGCCGGCCAACTTGATCCAGCGGGCCAGGGACTCGTTCTCCGGGAACAGGTCCAGGATCGCCTTGTCGGTCTTGGCGATGTCGGCCGGGTCGCCGGACAGCGCGGCCCAGCGGAAGGGGCCCTTGCCCTCGCAGAACAGCGGGCGGATGTAGGCGGGGACGAAGCCGGGGAAGGCGAACGCCCGCTCGTAGCCGGCGAGCTTGGCCTCGCCCCGGATGGAGTTGCCGTAGTCGAAGACCTCGGCACCGGCGTCCAGGAAGCCGACCATGGCCTCCACGTGCCGGGCCATGGACTCGCGGGCGCGGGTGGTGAAGCCGGCCGGGTCCTTCGCCGCCTCGGCGGCCATGTCCTCGAAGGCCACGCCGACCGGGAGGTACGACAGCGGGTCGTGGGCGGAGGTCTGGTCCGTGACGATGTCGATGGGGGCGTTCATGGCGAGCAGCCGCGGGACCAGGTCGGCCGCGTTGCCGAGGACGCCGATGGACAGCGGCTTGCGCTGGTCGCGGGCCTCGGTGGCGAGCTGGAGGGCGTGGTCGAGGGAGTCGGCCCGCACGTCGAGGTAGCGGTGCTCGATGCGGCGCTCGATGGCGCGCGGGTCGCAGTCGATACAGATCGCGACGCCGTCGTTCATGGTGACGGCGAGCGGCTGGGCGCCGCCCATGCCGCCGAGGCCGGCGGTCAGCGTGATCGTCCCGGCGAGCGTGCCGCCGAACTTCTTCGCGGCGACGGCGGCGAAGGTCTCGTAGGTGCCCTGGAGGATGCCCTGGGTGCCGATGTAGATCCAGGAGCCGGCGGTCATCTGGCCGTACATGGTCAGGCCGAGGGCCTCCAGGCGGCGGAACTCCTCCCAGTTGGCCCAGTCGCCGACGAGGTTGGAGTTGGCGATCAGGACGCGCGGGGCCCACTCGTGGGTCTGCATCACGCCGACCGGGCGGCCGGACTGGACCAGCATGGTCTCGTCCTGCTTGAGGGTCTTCAGCGTGCGGACCATGGCGTCGAAGGAGCGCCAGTCGCGGGCGGCCTTGCCGGTGCCGCCGTAGACGACGAGCTTGTCGGGGTGCTCGGCGACCTCGGGGTCGAGGTTGTTCTGCAGCATGCGCAGGGCGGCTTCCTGCTGCCATCCCAGGGCGCTGAGTTCCGTGCCGCGCGGTGCTCGTACGGGGCGGGGTCCCGACATCTCTGTCTCCTCCTGTGCCTACGACTATTCACATCCTGTAGGGCTGAATAGAGCTAGTCAATACAGGGGGCGGTCCGTCCGGGCGTGGCGGGTAACCGGCTGGAGACACCGGAAGCCGGGACAGGACGGACACCCGCGCGGGGAGATCAGGGCCGCACAGGACACCGAGGCCGAGCACGGGAGGCCGGGACCGAGGCCCAGGACCGCGGGCAGGCGGCGGATCGCGATGACGCACGCGGGCCCGGACCGTCGCCGAGGTGGCGGTCGGCTCCGGAGGGGCGCGCGTCGGCGCTCACCGCTCTCCCGGCGCCCTGAAGCCGCCGTCGCGCCCCGCCCGCCGGCCGGACGGAAGGATCAACGGCCGCGGAACACACGTCAGTTGGACAACACTAGTACGTCGGACGCATGTTCCACCGGAAATTGCCAAACGCCCCGCCTTCCGCACACACGTTGCGTAGTGTCGGCGTCACTCAGCCGGAGTCCCAGGCGGGAGGAAGCCACGGTGCCCGGAATCGACGAGTGCTTACTGGAAGCGATGCGCCTGCCCGGTGCCCGGGGAGCCGCACTGGTGGACTGGACGAGCGGGCTGGCCCTCGGCGCGGTCGGGGAGGCCCCCGGCGGGGACCACGAGACGAGTGCCGCCGAGGCCGCCGAACTGGCCCGGCTGGCCGCCGAGCACGGCACCTTCGCCACGGCCCGCGCGGGACTGCCGCCCGTGGAGGACCTGATCGTCAGCAACGGTGACAGCTACCACCTGCTGCGGTTCGTGGACACCTCCTTCGACAGCAGCGTGTTCCTGCACCTGTGGCTCGGCCGGGAGGAGGGCAACCTCGCGCTCGCCCGGATCCGGCTCGGCGAGATGGCCGCCCGGCTGGTGCTGGGATGACCATGGTCCGGATCCCTCCGCCGGCCCTGCCGGTGCGGGACAGGCGGGCCGCGCGCGCCCTGTCCCCGATGCTGACCCGGCTCGCCGAGGAGCGGGCCACCGGCGTCCTGGTCCGCGAACACGGCGTCCTGCACCTCGCCGAGGGCCGGGTGGTGCACGCCGAGAGCCCCCTCTCCCCGGATCTCGGCGTGCTCCTCACGGCCCACGGCACCCTCGCGGCCGCCGCCTGGCAGCACGCCGCCGCCCGGGCCCCGGACCCCGCGCGGGCGGCGGAACTGCTGCTGCGCTCCGGGGTGCTGCCCACCGGCGCGCTGGAGCTGTGCCACCTGGACGCGCTGTACGACGCCGGGTACTTCGCTCTGGCGCCGAGCGGCACCCCGGGCCGGTTCCGGTACGGCGCCGGGCCCCGGCTCGGCCCGCTGCCCTCGGTGCCGGTGGTCGCGCTGGAGCGCGAGACGCTGCGCCGCCGGCTGCTGCTGCACCGGCTGTGGCCGGACCCGGCCGCCGACAGCGCCCCGCTGATCCGCGCCGACGCGGCCCCCGGCCCCGCCCCCGCCCTGCCGGTCACGCCCCGGCAGCGGGCCGTCCTGGACCGC
Organism: Streptomyces sp. SudanB182_2057; assembly: GCF_964272715.1. NCBI lineage: Bacteria > Bacillati > Actinomycetota > Actinomycetes > Kitasatosporales > Streptomycetaceae > Streptomyces > Streptomyces sp. SudanB182_2057. The sequence continues at coordinate 4,990,154 of NZ_OZ186798.1, read as the reverse complement.
GTGGACGGCGTCCGCACGGCCGCCGACCTGGCCCGGGACCTGGGCCGGCAGGCCTTCCACACGCTGGTCGACGTCCGCCGGCTCACCGCGGCCGGCCGGATCGCGCCGGTGCCCGCGGCCCCCGCCCCGCCGCCCGCACCACCACCCCTCCCGGTCACCACCGACCCCGACATCGCGCTGCTGAAGAGGCTCAGGGATGCGCTGGAGGCGCTTTGAACGGCACCGCCCCGCCGAAAGGAGACAGCTGATGGTGACCGAGGACGATCTGCGGACCGTGCTGGCCGAACTGCGCCGGCTGCGCACCCGGGTACCGCAGCTCACCGGCGCCCTCGCGGCCGGCGTCGACGGCCTCGTCATCGCCCACGACACCCCCGGCGTCGACCCCGACGGCCTGGCCGCGCTCACCGCCGCCGCGCTCGGGGTCGCCGTACGGACCGCCGACGCCACCGGCAACGGCGCCCTGCGGGAGCTGCTGGTGCGCGGCGAGCGCGGCTATGTCGCCACCTACGCGGCCGGCCGCACCGCCGTGCTGACGCTGCTCGCCCAGGACCGGGTCAACGTGGGCCGGCTGCACCTGGAGGGCCGCCGGGCCGGCGCCCGCGTCGGGGAGCTGCTGGACGCCGCCGAGGCCGTACGCCCGCTCCCCGGCACCACCCCCGCACGCCACCGGGACCCCCGCGCGCCGCGCACCCCGGCCGCCGAGCCCCGTACCCCGACCGACAGCTGAGAGGACCCCCATGTCCGACACCGCTACCGCCCTGAAGCAGGCCCTCACCACCATCTCGGGCGCCACCGGAGCCGCGCTCGTCGACTACACCAGCGGAATGGCGCTGGGCACGATGGGCGACAGCGCGAGCTTCGACCTGAACGTGGCCGCCGCCGGGAACACCGACGTGGTCCGCGCCAAGATGCGCACGATGGAACTCCTCGGCCTCAAGGGCGAGATAGAGGACATCCTGATCACCCTGACCGACCAGTACCACCTGATCCGCCTGCTCAAGGGCCGGGGCGGCAACGGACTGTTCCTGTACCTGGTCCTGGACTCCTCCCGGGCCAATCTGGCGATGGCCCGGCACCAGCTGCGCCGGATCGAGGAGGAGCTGGAGGTCTGAAGCGGCTCAGACCAGGGCCGCGGTACGGCGGCGGGCCCCGCCCGGGGCCGCGTCGCCGGCCGCGACGCCCGTGGCCCGCAGGCTCTTGACGGCCTTGCCCGCCGGGTTCCCGCCGCCCCGGCCGAGCCAGTCGACGCGCACCCACAGCAGGGCCTCGGCGGACCGTTCCAGCCGCCCGATCCAGGCGGCCTTCAGCCACAGCCCGGCGCCGAGCCCGGCCAGCAGCAGCCCGCCGGCCACCGGCACCGCGAACGCCGAGCCGAGCGCGAGCGCCCAGCCCAGCAGCAGCCACCAGCGGTGCCCCCGGCGCCAGCCGCGCACGGTCACCGCGCGGTCCTGGAGCACGTCGTACTTGCCCGCGCGGGCCGCCCCGCGGGCGAGGGCCGCGTACCGGCCCCGGCGGGCCAGCAGTACACCGGCCGCGCCGAGCAGGAACAGCGCCGCCCCCGCCGTCGTCCCGATCCGCCGCCCGGTCAGCCCCTCGGGCACGGCCCCGAGCCCGGCGGCTACGATCCCGAGCCACCACAGCGGCGCGGCGCCCGCCCGTACGACGACGGCCACCCGTGCCAGTCCCTGCCCTCCGCGTCCTCCGCGCGCCACGTCAGCCTCCCGTGTCACGTGTCCACAGCGCTTGCGTCTCGATGGGGAAGCTAATAGCAGAACGTGAGACGAATCTGAGAGCGGCGCGGCCCGGTCACTCCACGAACAGGCCCCGGGCCGCCGCCTTGGCGTCGAACTCCTCCAGCCGGGCCTGGGCGTCGGGCAGGTCGTCGCACAGCGCCTCCAGCAGCACCCGGCCGAGCAGCATCGGCGCGCACGCGGTGTCGAAGGCGAGCCCGGTGCCGACGGCGGCGGGCAGCAGCAGGTCGGCGTGCTTGGCGACCGGCGCGAACGCCGAGTCGGCGACGGTGACCACGGTCAGGCCCGCGTCCTTGGCGTGGGCGAGGGTGTCCACGACCTCGCGCGGGTGCCGGGGCAGCGCGAAGCACAGCAGGGCGGTGGCGCCGGCCCGGACGGCGGCGTCGATCCGGTCCTGGATCATCGTGCCGCCCTCGTGCAGCAGCCGGACGTCCGGGTGGACCTTGGCGGCGAAGTAGGCGAAGCCGTAGGCCTGGGAGGCGGCGGCGCGCAGGCCCAGCACCGGCAGCGGCCGGGAGGCGGCGAGGATCCGGCCGGCCCGCCGCACCGGGCGCGGGTCGGCGAGCAGCTCGGCCAGGTGCCTGAGGTTCTCGATCTCGGCCTCGACGGCCTGCTGGTACTCGTTGTAGGCGCCGGCGCCGGTGGCCGGTTCGGCGGGGACGACCTCGCGCAGGTGCCGGCGCAGGGCGGGGTAGCCGTCGAAGCCGAGGGCGACGGCGAACCGGGTCACCGACGGCTGGCTGACCCCGGCCAGTTCGGCCAGCTCCACACTGGACAGAAAGGGCACGTCGGCGGCGCGGCGCACCATGCTGTGCGCGATGCGGCGCTGGGTCGGCGTGAGCCGGTGGCCCTCGAAGAGCGCCTGCAACCGGTTCGCAGGGCTGTCGCTCGCGCTCATGCGGTACTCCCCCTCCAGATCTCCTCGACGCCCCGGGAGAGTACAGCGCCGGGGCATTGACAAACACCGGCCGCCTATTCAGACAGTGTGTCGCTGCATACAGTTATACAGCCCGGTGTGGGGAGAACGCATGGCACAGTTCGTGGAACCGCGCTCCATCGACGCCGTCCCGGACGAGGAACGGCACGGCAGGGCCTTTGGCCAGTTCACGCTGTGGCTGGGGGCCAACCTCCAGATCACGGCCGTCGTCACCGGCGCCCTCGCGGTCGTCTTCGGTGGGGACGTGGTCTGGTCGGTGCTCGGCCTGCTGCTCGGCAACCTGCTCGGCGGCGCGGTGATGGCCCTGCACTCCGCGCAGGGCCCGCGCCTGGGCCTGCCGCAGATGATCCAGTCGCGGGCCCAGTTCGGGGTGCGCGGGGCGGTCGTCCCGCTGCTGCTGGTGGTCGTGATGTACGTCGGCTTCTTCGCCTCCGGCAGCGTGCTCGCCGGGCAGGCGGTGGGCGAGCTGACGCACACGGACGACACCACCGGGATCCTCGTCTTCGCCGCCGTCACGGGGGTCATCGCGACCGCCGGGTACCGGGTCGTGCACGCCCTCGGCCGGGTGGCGAGCACGGTGTGCGCGCTCGCCTTCGTCTTCCTCGCCGTACGCCTCCTGGACCGCGCCGACACCTCCGCGCTGCTGCACGACGCGCACTTCTCGCTGCCGCTGTTCCTGCTGGCGGTGTCCCTGTCGGCGTCCTGGCAGCTGGCGTTCGGGCCGTACGTGGCCGACTACTCCCGCTATCTGCCGCGTACGACGTCCGCGAAGGCGACCTTCTGGTGGACGCTGTCCGGCTCGGCGCTGGGCTCGCAGTGGTCCATGACCTTCGGGGTGCTGGTCGCGGCCACGGCCGGGGAGGCGTTCCTGGACAGCCAGGTGGGTTATGTCGTCGGCCTCGGCGGCACCGGTCTGGTCGCGTCCTTCCTGTACTTCGTGATCGCGCTCGGCAAGCTCACCGTCAACGTCCTCAACACCTACGGCGGCTTCATGTCGCTGGTGACCGGTGTGAGCGGCTTCCGCGGGCAGCGGCGGCTGTCCCGGGCGGGCCGGGTGGCGTACATCGCGCTGGTGATGGCGGCGGGCACCGCGGTGGCCCTGCTGGGCAAGGACAGCTTCCTGACCTCGTTCAAGGACTTCCTGCTGTTCCTGCTGACGTTCTTCACGCCCTGGTCGGCGATCAACCTGGTCGACTACTACCTGATCTCCAAGGAGCGCTACGACCTCGCGGCCCTCGCCGACCCGCACGGCCGCTACGGCGCCTGGCGCTTCGACGCCCTCGCGGTGTACGCGGCCGGTCTGCTGGCCCAGCTGCCGTTCCTCGCCACCGGCTTTTACACCGGCCCGCTGGTGGAGCCGCTCGGCGGCGCGGACGTCTCCTGGATCGTGGGCCTGGCCGTACCGGCGCTGCTGTACCGGCTCGTCGCCCGCCCGGTACCGCCGCCGGACGCGCCACCGGCCGCCCCGGCGCCGGAACCGGGGGCCGGCACCAGTGCGGCCGGGCCCACCGCTCCCTAGGCTGACCGACATGGACACTCGCGATCCGCGCGACACCGCCCCCCGTCAGGATCCCGGCCTCGGGAAGGACCCCGACCTCAAGAGGGAGCTGGACGCGACCGTGCGGGCCCGCGCGGAGCTGGGCGACGAGTACGACTCCGCCCTCGCGGACTCCTTCCTGGAGCGGGTCGAGCGGCGGATCGACGACGCGGTGGACCGCCGGGTGCGCCGCCAACTGGCCGAGCGGCGGCTCGCCGACGCCCGCGCGGCCCGGCGGCCGGGAACGGCCGGCTCCTGGGCCGAGCGGTACGGCTTCGCGCTGATCACGCTGGTCCTGGCGATCCCCCTGTCCGCGATCGCGGGCGGCATGGCCGGACTGTCCGGCCTGGTGGTCGCCTGGCTGGGCATCATCGGCGTCAACGCGGCCCAGTCCGTGCGTCTGAACCGGGAACCCCCGCCCGGCCACGACCGCCCCGCGCCCGGGGACTGACCGGCTCCGAAGGGTCACGCCTGCCGGGTCGGCAGCACCATGATCTGGCGGAGGTTGACGTGCCGGGGGCGGCTCGCCACGTAGGCGACGACGTCCGCCACCTCCGCCGCCGACAGCGCGCCGATCTCCTCGAACATCCCCGCCAGCTGCCCGGACAGCTCCGGGTCGCGGACGAACGTCTTCAGCTCGGTGTCGGTCAGCCCGGGCTCGATGTTGGTGACCCGGACGTCCCGCGGCCCGAACTCGGTGCGCAGCGACTCCGACAGGTGCGTGACGGCCGCCTTGGTCGTCCCGTACACCGTGTAGTTCGGGAAGGACAGGTGGGCGGCGACGGAGGAGACGTTCACCAGGTCGGCGGTGCGTCCCGCCGCCGCGGCGGCGACCAGGTCGGCGCTGAAGGCCCGCATGACCCGCAGCACTCCGGTGACGTTGGTGTCCAGCATCCGCCGCCACTCCTCGATCCGGCCCTCCTCCACCGGGCCCGGCAGCATGACACCGGCGTTGTTGACGACGAGGTCGACGGCCCCGAACGTCTCGTGGATCCGGTCCCGGGCGGCCGTCACGGACGCGTCGTCGGTGACGTCGGCGGCCACGGCCAGCGCCTGCCCGCCGTCCGCCCGGATCTTCTCCGCCAGCGCGTCGAGGCGGTCCGCGCGGCGGGCGAGCAGCGCCACCCGGGCGCCCTCGGCGGCCAGTTGGAGGGCGACGGCCTCGCCGATGCCGCTGGCGGCTCCGGTGACGACGGCGGTACGGCCGGACAGGCTCTCGTACGACATGGGTGCTCCCTGGGCGGTTGCCGTCCGGGGCGCTTCCCCGGCGGTCGCACACCACCCTTGCCGGGTCCGGGGGCCGTACCCAGGGATGCGCTTTTCCTGGGTCTGCCAGTACCAGGACGGACCGGCGGCACTCCCCTACGATCGGCGCATGGACGGGGACCGGACCGAAACAGAGGTGGGCGACTTCCTGCGCTCGCGGCGCGCCCGCATCAGGCCCGAGGAGGTGGGGCTGCCCGCGCACGGGCGGCGTCGCGTGCCGGGCCTGCGCCGCGAGGAGGTGGCCCAGCTCGCGGGCGTGAGCGTCGACTACTACATCCGGCTGGAACAGGGCCGGGGCCCGAGCGTCAGCGACGCCGTCCTGGACGCGGTCGCGCGGGTGCTGCGGCTGGACGACACGGAGCAGGCGTATCTGCGGACGGTGGCGCGCCCCGGCCGACGGCGCGCGAGGCCCGCGGCGGCGCCTGGGGTCCGCCCCGGCGTCCAGGCGCTCCTCGACGGCATGGAGCGCAGCCCCGCGTTCGCGGTGGACCACCGCATGAACGTGCTGGCCTGGAACGCGCTCGCCGACGCGCTGAGCGGCTACGGCCGGATGACGCCGGCCGAACGGAACGTGCCCCGGCACCTCTTCCTCGACCCGGGTGCCCGGGAGCTGTACCCCGAGTGGGCGGCGGTGGCCTCGTCGGCGGTGGCCCATCTGCGGCTGGGCGCCGGCCGGTACGCCGACGACGCGGAGTTGTGCGCGCTGATCGGCGAACTCGCCGTGAAGAGCGAGGACTTCCGCAGGCTGTGGGCGGACCACGAGGTCCGGGAGTGCTCCTACGGCGTGAAACGCGTCCGGCACCCGGTCGCGGGCCTGCTGACCCTGCCGTACGAAACCCTGACGGTGCCGTCCCAGCCGGACCAGACCCTCGTGGTCTACACCCCGGAACCGGGCTCGGAGACGGCGGAACGCCTGGCGCTGCTGGGGAGTTGGGCCGGCGTCTGACCGCCGGGAAGACTGTCGCGGGGACCGCCGCACCCCCGTATCCGGGGGGCGGGACGACGGCGGTCCCCGCGAGGGACGCGAGCCGGTCAGGACCGGACGTGCGCGTCCTTGGCGTCCATGGAGGTCCGGGAGCCGCTCCGGAGGTCCTGGCGCCGTTCGGCGCCGGCCCGGGCGGGGAGCCGATCCCGCCCTGCCGACGCCCACCAATCTGCCGGACGCGTGTTAAGCGGGTGCTGCGCGCACGTGACACGCTCGTACCACTTGCGCGAACCCCGGCCCCGCGTCCGCCCCGCCCAGCAAGGCCACGGAAACCACCGAGCCTGGCCAGGACACCTTCGCTGACGAGACGTCCAGCGTCCGCATCGACTGAATCGTCCCCGGCAATCGGCAGGGCAGCCGACACCGGATTGCCCCGCCGAATCCCGGCGTCGAGAAACCCTGTGCACTTCGACTGCGATGCCCCCCGAGTCACCCGTACGTGAGCGAACGCCCTTCCGCGAGGTAGACCGACAAGGGGAAGTCGTCTTCGAGGACCCCCACGGCGAAGCGGATGCGTTTTTCCGTGAGCGGCGTGACGAATTCGCTCAACTGGTACAGAGGGACGAATTGGATTCCGGTGATTTCCGGCTCCTCGCCCTCGTACTCGGGAAGCATGTTCTCCGTGTCCTTCGCCGTACCTCCGTCGAATACGAAGTTGATGCCTTCGGCGCTGCCGCTCGCCTCGGAGTACGGCACGTAGTCGACCGCGAGAAGGCGGCCGGGAGTGCGGTCGAGGCCCGTTTCCTGACGGACTTCACGAACCCACGCGTCGTGCGGAGCCTCGTCGGCGTGGGCGGCGCCTCCGGGCAGTCCCCAACTTCTCCCCTCCTTGTACGCCTTCTTGACGAGAAGCACCGACCCCTCCCCGTCCCGGACGATGGCCAGAGCGCCGATGCGCCGACGAGGGGGGTTCTTGAAATCGGTGTCCTTGTGCATGTGTCTCCTTCTTGAGCGGACGACAGGGATTTCGGCGTCACCAGCACACGGGGGTCACCCCCGGATCACCCTGGCTTGCACGCCGGCCTCGATGGCGAGCGCCAGTTCTTCGGCCGCCTCGATCCCGATGCACTGGACGATCAGGAAGCCGCCCGCGGGGTCGATCAGTACGTCCACGATGGCCCCGGCCCGCATGATGGCCTGTTCGAGGCGGGCCCGCGCGTCAACTGTTCTTGACGGGTGCACCATTGATCGCCTCCTCCGGATACCGCTCCCGGAGGATCAGCCCGTCCTTCATGAGGTCGAGGATGTCGCGGGCCTGGACCACGTTGCAGTCGCCGAGACGCACCACCCACCGACGCTCCGCGGCGGGGTCCAGTCGGGTGTGGAACTGCGGGAGCCTGATACCCGCCTTCGTCAGCACCTCGGCCAACGCGAAGGTGACTTCCCCGATTTCGAGCGTCGTCCTGAATCCCAACCCGGGAGTGCCGGCACCATCGGGTTCCTCCGGGCCCTTCTCCTCGTCAACCAGAGTCGGCTCGTTCAGCCCTCCGGGCATGATTATCCCTCTCTGTAGTGCTTCGACTACCGGACGCGTTCAGCGTGGCCTACAGTCGGGAGTTCATCAACTTGCGCTTTCTGCCAGGAGAGTTGAGGTCGAAGCCGTTGAACAGACGAAAGTTGGACCCCGAAGCATCGGCGGCTGCCGCGTTCGGCGACCGTCTTCGCAGGCTGAGGGACGAGCGGGGGTGGACGCAGGAACAACTGGCCGAACGCTGCGGGTGCACCGACTCGCATATCTCTGCCGTGGAAACTGGTCGACGTCCTCCAACTCCACGTTTCGCGGCAAGTGTCGACAGAGCGTTCGGCACGGGCGAGCTGTTCCAGCGCGAGTGCTCGGAGATATACAGCCCGTCGCTGCTGGAAGGGTTCCGGGAGTACGTTCCTCACGAGCTGAAAGCGGCAGAGATCCGCATCTTCCAAATCGGCATCATGCCCGGGCTGCTCCAGACCCCGGAGTACGCCGCAGCGATCCAGGGAGGTGACGTACGCCGAGGGGCCATCACCGAGCAGCAGGCGCAAGAGCGGCTGGCGAAGCTCGAGGAGCGGCAGGCGGCGCTGACTCGTACTCCGCCTCCGCTGGTCTACGTGGTACTGGACGAGAGCTCTCTCAGGCGGCTCGTAGGGGGGCCCGAGGTCATGGCGGGGCAACTGGACAAGCTTCTCGCCTTCGCCGAGCTGCCGTCGACCGTCCTTCAGGTGGCCCCCTACGACCTCGGCGAGCGCCGGTCCTTCGATCTGCCCATCAACATCCTGACCCTGGCGAACCGGACGCAGATCGCCTACGCCGAGTCCGCGCAGCGCGGGCACCTCGTCCGCGAACCGACGTTCGTTGTAAGCGCGTTGACGGCCTACCATCAGTTGCAGGTGGAAGCGGCATCTCAAGCCGCCAGCGTGGCCATGATCCAGGACCTTCGAAAGGACTTCCCGTGACGTCCGAGCAACCGCAGTGGTTCACGTCTTCGTACAGCAGCAACGGCGGCGACTGCGTCAAGGTCGCCACCAACCTCGTAGCCACACACGGCGTGGTCCCCGTCGGGGACACCAAGCGCAACGAGGGTCCGACGCTCACCATCGAGGCTCGCGCCTGGTCCGCCTTCGTGGAGATGGCCAAGGAGTCCCAGGTCTGATCCCGAGTCGCAGTGCCCTGTGCTCCAGGGACCAGGAGAGCCCCCGACCGCTTCCCGGTCGGGGGCTCTCGTGCGTATGCGCGTTCAGGCCGCCTGAGGACTGATCACGGCCGCATCGGCCCCGGCTACTTGTTGCCGCCCTTGGCGAGGAAGGCGAGCAGGTCCTGCCGACTGATCACACCGGTCGGCTTGCCCTCGACCAGGACGATCGCCGCGTCCGCCTCGCCCAGCACCTGCATCAGGTCGCCGACCGGCTCACCGGAGCCGACCTGCGGCAGCGGGGAGCACATGTGCTTCTCCAGCGGGTCCTCCAGCGAGGCCCGCTTGCTGAACAGGGCGTCCAGCAGCTCCCGTTCCACCACGGAGCCGACGACCTCGGCGGCCATCACGTCCGGGTGACCGGCGCCCGGCTTGACGACGGGCATCTGCGAGACGCCGTACTCGCGCAGCACCTCGATGGCCTGGCCGACGGTCTCCTCCGGGTGCATGTGCACCAGGGACGGGATGGAACCGGCGACCTTGTCGCTCAGGACATCACCGACGCGGGCGCTGGGGCCCTCGTCCTCCAGGAAGCCGTAGTCCGCCATCCACTCGTCGTTGAAGATCTTGCTGAGGTAGCCGCGCCCGCTGTCCGGGAGCAGGACCACCACGACGTCGTCCGGGCCGAGCCGCTCGGCGACCTCCAGCGCGGCCACGACGGCCATGCCGCAGGAGCCGCCCACCAGCAGGCCCTCCTCCTTGGCCAGCCGACGGGTCATCTGGAAGGAGTCCTTGTCGGAGACGGCGACGATCTCGTCCGCGATCTGGCGGTCGTAGGCGGTCGGCCAGAAGTCCTCGCCGACGCCCTCGACCAGGTACGGCCGGCCCGAACCGCCGGAGTACACCGAGCCCTCCGGGTCGGCGCCGATGACCTTGACCTTCCCCTCGCTGGCCTCCTTCAGGTAGCGGCCGGTGCCGGAGATGGTGCCGCCGGTGCCGACGCCCGCCACGAAGTGGGTGATCTTCCCCTCGGTCTGCTCCCACAGCTCGGGACCGGTGGAGTGGTAGTGCGAGAGCGGGTTGTTGGGGTTGGAGTACTGGTCCGGCTTCCAGGCGCCCGGGGTCTCACGGACGAGCCGGTCGGAGACGTTGTAGTAGGAGTCCGGGTGCTCCGGCGCCACGGCGGTCGGGCAGACCACGACCTCGGCGCCGTACGCGCGCAGCACGTTGATCTTGTCGGTGCTCACCTTGTCCGGGCAGACGAAGATGCACTTGTAGCCCTTCTGCTGGGCCACGATGGCAAGTCCGACGCCGGTGTTCCCGCTGGTCGGCTCGACGATCGTGCCGCCCGGCCGCAACTCCCCGCTCTTCTCGGCGGCCTCGATCATGCGCAGGGCGATGCGGTCCTTCACGGAGCCGCCCGGGTTGAAGTACTCCACCTTGGCCAGGACGGTCGCCCGGATGCCCTTGGTCACGTTGTTGAGCCGCACCAGCGGGGTGTTGCCGACGAGGCTGATCATCGAGTCGTGGTATTGCACCGTTGTCTCCGGTCGCTGCAAAAAAGGGTGTGTTCGTAGTGGTGTCGCCAGCCTAAGGCCAGCAGCGCGGCGAGCGCGGCCGTTCACTCCCCGTTGAGATTGACGCACGGTCCGTACGGGGCAAGGAGTGGGTGTACGGCTACGAGGAGGTGGCGGCGACGCATGACGAGCATGTCGAGGGCCCGGGTGGCCCGGCGCATCGCGGCCGGGGCGGCGTACGGCGGTGGCGGGGCCGGTCTGGTCGGCGCGGCCGTCGTCGGCCTGGTGCTGGCGGAGGTGCGGCTGGCCCGGCGGCAACTGGGCAACGGGCTCAGCGACCGGGTGCCGTCGGCCGACGGCGTGTACGGGCGCGCGTACGACATCCCGGGCGAACCGCCGCTGCGGCTGGCCATGCTCGGCGATTCCACGGCGGCGGGGCAGGGCGTGCACCGGGCGGGCCAGACGCCGGGGGCGCTGCTGGCCTCGGGGCTGGCGGCGGTGGCAGAGCGCCCGGTGGAACTGCGCAACGTGGCGGTCACCGGCGCGCGGTCGGACGACCTGGAGCGTCAGACGGGGCTGCTGCTGTCCGCCCCCGGGCCCGTCCCCGACGTGTGCGTGATCATGATCGGCGCGAACGACGTGACCCACCGGATGCCGCCGGCCCAGTCGGTACGGCACCTGTCGACGGCGGTACGGCGGCTGCGCACGGCCGGCGCGGAGGTGGTGGTCGGCACCTGTCCGGACCTCGGCACGATCGAGCCGGTGCAGCAGCCGCTGCGGTGGCTGGCCCGGCGGGCGTCCCGGCAGCTCGCGGCGGCCCAGACGATCGGGGTGGTGGCGCAGGGCGGGCGCACGGTGTCGCTGGGGGATCTGCTCGGCCCGGAGTTCGAGGCGAATCCGCGGGAGTTGTTCGGGCCGGACAACTACCACCCGTCGGCCGAGGGGTACGCCACGGCGGCGATGGCCGTCCTGCCGACGGTGTGCGCGGCACTGGGGCTGTGGCCGGAGGAGGAGCGGCCGGACGCGTCGCGCCGCGAGGGTTTCCTGCCCGTCGCCCGTGCCGCGGCCGAGGCGGCGGCGGAGGCGGGGACGGAGGTCACGGCGGCGATGCCGGCGGGGCCGCGGGGACCGTGGGCGCTGCTCAAACGCAGGCGCCGCCGGCGCGTTCCGGAAGCCGAGCCGGCGACTCCGTCGGTGTGAGCGGGTCCCGGCCCTGCCGTTGCCGGGGCACCCGACCCTGCCCTTTCCCGGGTACCGGGTCCTGCCGTTCGCGGGTACCGGGTCCTGCCCTTTCCCGGGTGCCGGGTCCTGCCGTTCGTGGGGGCCCGGCCTGGCCCTTCCCGGGCACCCGGACCTGCCCTTCCCGGGGCACCCGGCCCCGCCCTTCCCGCGGGGTCCGCCCTTCCCCGCGCCACCCGAGGAAAGCAAGCGCTTAGAAAACTGCGGTCAGTGTCACACCGCGACACCGGTGACCTGGACCATACGGCCGGGTAACTTCCCAACCGGCCCTGCCCAACCTCCTTCCCCTGGAGCCGTGATGCCCGAAGCCGTCATCGTCTCGACCGCCCGCTCCCCCATCGGCCGCGCGAACAAGGGCTCCCTGAAGGACCTGCGCCCGGACGACCTCACCGCCACGATCATCCAGGCCGCGCTCGACAAGATCCCCGAGCTCGACCCCAAGGACATCGACGACCTGATGCTCGGCTGCGGCCTCCCCGGCGGCGAACAGGGCCACAACCTCGGCCGCGTCGTCGCCGTGCAGATGGGCATGGACCACCTGCCGGGCTGCACGATCACCCGCTACTGCTCCTCCTCCCTGCAGACCTCCCGCATGGCGCTGCACGCCATCAAGGCCGGCGAGGGCGACGTCTTCATCTCGGCCGGCGTCGAGATGGTCTCCCGCTACGCCAAGGGCAGCTCCGACGGCATGCCGGACACGCACAACCCGCTGTTCGCCGAGGCCGAGGCCCGCACCGAGGCCGTCGCCCGGCAGGAGGGCTCGACCTGGCACGACCCGCGCGAGGATGGCCTGCTGCCCGACCCGTACATCGCGATGGGCCAGACCGCCGAGAACCTCGCCCGCTGGAAGGGCGTCACCCGCCAGGAGATGGACGAGTTCGGCGTCCGCTCCCAGAACCTCGCCGAGCAGGCCATCAAGAACGGCTTCTGGGAGCGCGAGATCACCCCGGTGACCCTCCCCGACGGCACGGTGGTCAGCAAGGACGACGGCCCGCGCGCCGGCGTCACCCTGGAGGGCGTGGCCGGCCTGAAGCCGGTCTTCCGCCCCGACGGGCTCGTCACCGCCGGCAACTGCTGCCCGCTCAACGACGGCGCCGCCGCGCTCGTCATCATGTCCGACACCAAGGCGCGCGAGCTGGGCCTGACCCCGCTCGCCCGGATCGTCTCCACCGGCGTCTCCGGCCTCTCGCCCGAGATCATGGGCCTCGGCCCGGTCGAAGCCAGCAGGCAGGCGCTGAAGCGCGCGGGCCTGACCATCGACGACATCGACCTGGTCGAGATCAACGAGGCGTTCGCCGCCCAGGTGATCCCCTCCTACCGGGACCTGGGCATCGACCTCGACAAGCTGAACGTCAACGGCGGCGCCATCGCCGTCGGCCACCCCTTCGGCATGACCGGCGCGCGGATCACCGGCACGCTCATCAACTCGCTCCAGTGGCACGACAAGCAGTTCGGCCTGGAGACCATGTGCGTCGGCGGCGGCCAGGGCATGGCGATGGTCATCGAGCGCCTCAGCTGACCCGCCCCCACGGTCCGTAGCGGGCCTGGCACGGTACGTCACGAAAGGGCCCAGAACCGGGGAAACACCACGGTTTTGGGCCTTTCCGTGACCCAATCTCCCCCAGGATGTGACCTATCTCGCTCGCCGGGCGCATCACCGCAGGTCAGCGGCGATCAGCTCGACACACGGCGAAATCGCGTGCCGTACGTCCTGTCCGATTCGTGACGTTACGCACTGACAGCTGGTTAGTCCGCCCTTCAAGCTGATGTAGGAAGTCGGGGGACGACCTTGAACCGGGAGTATGTCAGTGAGCGCCATGCCGATCGCCCTGCTGCTCACCACGGCAGCCACCGGCGCCGTGGGTGTCGCCGTCCTGCGCACCGTCCTGAAGCTGCGCCGCCAGCTCACCGAGTTGCAGCGGCAGCTCGCCGATGACCAGGCGGCCACCGCGCGCGCCCTGCTGCCCGGTGCCCGTTCCGCCGCCGACGCCGACCGGATACGGGCGGCCGTGGCGGAGGCGCTCGCGGAGGAACGGGAGCGGGAGCTGGCCGAGGCGCGGGCCTTCTGGGCCGCCCAGGAGGCCCGGGACGCCTCCGACGCGCCGATGCTGTTCGGCCTGCCCGAGGGCGATCTGTTCCTGCCCCGGCAGGCGGACTTCGCGGGCCTGGAGCCGCTGGAACCGGTGACCGAGCCGACCGCCGACGCCGAGGACTTCTCCGGGGCCGAGTCCCCGGAGCTGGCCGCCGCCCGCCGCCGGCACCCCTCGCACCCGGACTTCGTCCCGGCGCAGTCCCCGGCCGTGGGCGACCACGAGCGCACGGTGGCCGCCCTGGAGGAGCTGGCCGCCGGGCAGGTGCGGCTCGCCGATGTGCGCCCCGGCCCGCTGGGCACGCTCGACGTCTACGTCTTCGCCGACGGCACCACGCTGTGCATGACCCCGGGCCACCGCGAGACGGCGGAACGGCTGGCCGCGGCGCTGGAGTCGGGCGAGACGCCGTACCTCCTGGGCGGCTCTGGCGTCTCGGGCTCGTACACCCTGACCTTCGCGTGCGGCGAGGACATGGTGTACGTCCTGGCCGACCGGGTGATCGCGTCCCTGTAGTACCCAGAGGGCCCGGAGTACCCGAAGTACCTGTAGCACCCGAGAGCCCGTAGTACCCGTAGCACCCGAGTACCGGTGATACCCGTAGTACCCGTGACCCCGTAGGCGCGCGGGCCGGGAGTCTCAGACCCCGGCCCGCCGCCGCGCCTCCTCCACCAGGCGCACGGCCTCGGCGACCTGGTCGTCGCCGTCCAGCACGACCGCGAGGTCATGGGCGGCCACCAGGATCTGGTCGGCGGCGGCGAACATCCCGGCGTCCGGCATCTCGCGGGGCTCCGCGCCGGGTGCTTCCTTCCGCTGGGCCCACCCGGACAGCTCCCGGGCCAGTGCCAGCGCCTCCGCCGCGGCCCCGCGCTGGAGCCGGCTCTGCGGTGCGGCCCGCAGCCGGTCGGCGAAGTGGTCCACTGCTTGGGTCAAGGGCGTCGTATCAACCACCCGCCGAGCGTAACGTGCCGCACTGTTGCCAATACGCGAACGCTCAGGCACGGTGACGTGAAGGACCGGCTTACATCCCCTTTGTGTCCGGAGGCGCCGATGTCCCACGTCTTCTCCGAGGAGACCCACCGCAATCTGCTCGCCCGCATCCCGCACTGCACCGGTCGTGAAGTGTCCGACTGGCTGCTAGCCGTAGAAGAAGGCCCGGCTCTGTTCCGCTTCGAGGAGAAGGTCAGCTGGCTCCGGCACGAGTACGACCTGGCGTACGGCCACGCCAAGGCGATCGTGCACGAGTACGACTTGAGGAGGGCGGCGCGCAGGCTGCTCTGAACGCGGAAGTGCCCCGGGTGGATCACCCGGGGCACTTCGCCGCTTCAGCGACCGTCGCTAGTCGTTACTGCTGAAGATGGCCACCAGCCGCAGCATCTCGACGTAGATCCACACCAGGGTCATGGTGAGGCCGAACGCGGCGAGCCAGGACTCGCTGCGCGGGGCGCCGTAGGCGATGCCGTCCTCGATCTGCTTGAAGTCCAGCGTCAGGAAGAACGCGCCGAGCACGATCGCGATGATGCCGACGAGCGCGCCGAGCGGGCCGAAGCTGCGCAGCCCGCCGTCCCCGGCGACACCGAAGACGACCAGCAGCAGGTTGACCGCCATGACCGCCATGAAGGCGATCGCGATGGACAGGCCGATGCGGGCGTAGCGGGCGGTGACGCGGATCCAGCCGGCCTTGTAGATCAGCAAGGTGGCGCCCGAGACCGCCATGGTGCCGAGCACCGCCTGGAACGGGGCGCCGCTCCAGCGGCTGTTGAACATCTCGCTGAAGACGCCGAGGAAGACGCCTTCGAAGGCGGCGTAGCCGAGGATCAGCGCGGGCGAGGGCGTGCGCTTGAAGCTCTGGACCATGGCCAGGACGAACGCGATCAGCGCGGAGCCGACGGCCAGGCCGTAGCTGGTGCCGGAGACCGGCAGCAGCGCCCAGGCGAGGACGGCGCCGACGGCGACCGTGCCGAGCGTGAGGGCCGAGCGGACGACGACGTCGTCCATGGTCATCCGGCCGGTGGTGACCGGGGCCTGGACGTCCGCCTGCGCGTACGGGTTCTGGGCGTAGGGATTCTGCGCGTACGGGTTCTGCGCGTACGGGTTGCCCTGTGCGGACCCGGCCTGCGGTGCGGTGTTGAAGCCGGCGTAGCCGTTGTCGCGGCTGAAGCCCCGTCGCGAGAAGACCGGGTTGCTGCTCCTCATTTCACTCCTCCATGACTGCCGACTGCAGTCTTGGCTCAAGAGTAATGGATTGGCAAAGGACCGACCATGATACTTGAGGAGGATCCTTCCCCTTGCATAGTGCGCAACACGCTACGCGGACTCCCGATTCCCGGCCATGGAGGCGGGGCTAACCGAGGGGGAACCCGGTGTACGCCTCGGCGAGGTCGGTCTCGGCCGCGCGGGAGGAGGCGATCCGGTCCAGCCGGGCGAGCTGGAGCCGGGCGTCGAAGGGGGTGGCGTCCGGGGCGCGGTGCAGCAGGGTCGTCATGTCGTAGGAGAACCGTTCGGCCTGCCAGACGCGGCGCAGGCAGGTCGCCGAGTAGGCGTCGAGGAGTTCGGGGGAGCCGGTCTCCCGCTCGTGGGCGAGGGCCCGGGCGAGGGTGACGACGTCGCCGACGGCGAGGTTCAGGCCCTTGGCGCCGGTCGGCGGCACGATGTGGGCGGCGTCGCCGGCGAGGAAGAGCCGGCCGTGCCGCATCGGCTCGTGCACGAAGGAGCGCATGGGGGTCACCGACTTCTGGGTGATGGGGCCGCGCTCCAGCTTCCAGTCGTCGTCCGTCTCCAGCCGCCGTTCCAGCTCGTCCCAGATCTCCTCGTCGCCCCACTGCCCGGCGTCCGTTCCCGCGGGGACCTGGAGGTAGAGCCGGGAGACGGCCGGGGACCGCATGGACAGCAGGGCGAAGCCGCGCTCGTGCCGGGCGTAGACGAGCTCGTCGTGCGAGGGGGCGACGTCGGCGAGGATGCCGAGCCAGGCGTACGGGTACGACCGCTCGAACACCCGGGAGACCTCGGCCGGGAAGGCGTTGCGGGCCACGCCCCAGAACCCGTCGCAGCCGACGACGTACTCGCACTCCAGCACGTCCTCGCGCCCCTGGTGCCGGAACGGAATCCGCGGCCGGTCGGTCTCAGCGCCCTCCACCGTCAGGGCCTCGGCCTCGAACAGCAGCGGCCCGCCCTCCTCCATCTGGAGCGCGATGAGGTCCTTGCAGACCTCGGTCTGGGCGTAGACGGTCACGGACCGCCCGCCGGTGAGCGCGGGGAAGTCGACGCGGTGGCGGCGCCGGTCGAACCGCAGCTCGATCCCGTCGTGCCGCAGCCCCTCCCGGTCCAGTCGCTCCCCGGCCCCGGCGGCGCGCAGTACGTCGACCGTGCCCTGCTCCAGGATCCCGGCGCGCTGCCGCCGCTCGACGTAGGCACGGTCGCGGCTCTCCAGGACGACCGACTCGATCCCGGCGCGACGCAGCAGCCGCGCGAGCAACAGCCCGGCCGGCCCCGCCCCGATGATCCCCACGGTGGTACGCATCGACCGTCCCCTTCTCTCCACGCTGTTCGCCAGGTGAACTTTCCTTCACCATTTGCCCGCGAGTCTCGGCCCCACGGACCCGGACTGTCAATGGTCGGTTCCGGATCGCGGGATCAGGGGGACGCCGACGTCCGGCGACGCGGTGACAGCGGTCGCGGGAGGGCGTCGGGAGAGGAGGAGGGGGCTGCGGGAAGCGGCCGGAGCCGACGGAGCGTCCTTGTACTGGGGTCGTAAACGTACAAAACGCGCCAAGAGGCGGAAAGTGCCCGGAGCCGGACTCGAACCGGCACGCCCGCGAAGGGGCAGCGAGGTTTAAGCTCGCCGTGTCTGCATTCCACCATCCGGGCTTGCCAGGGGCTCCGCATCGAGGGTCCGAGCCTATCGGGGCCCCTCCCCCGAACAGCGGATGGGTGCACCGATGTTGTCTTATTTTATTGACGTCTGAGTGGGCATCAGCGGACGGAACTGGCCATCCGCACTTGCCAATAGCGTGCCGCGAGAGTGGTGCCCGTGTACGCGAAATGACGGAATTTCACCGCTCGAACAAGACCGGTCCACCGGTTAACGAGATCCCGGACAGCCGCCGGAGCGCCCCGTGCCTCTCAGGGTCGGCCGTCCTCCCCAGGTATGACACGGCGGGCCCGCGTCCGACCCCAGTCGCCCCCCGGAACCGGAACAGCGACTGACTCCGGGGGCGCACCGCGCCGGGACGATGGAACGGTCCCCAGGAAACACGTCGTCCCGACAGGAGCACCGTCCCGTGACCACCACACCCACCGCCGGCCGGACCACCGCCGTAGCCGCGCGCGCCATGGAGCTGTCGAAGATCTACGGGCAGGGTGAGACCCGGGTGGTCGCCCTGGACCGGGTCTCCGTCGACTTCCGGGCCGCCGAGTTCACCGCCATCATGGGCCCGTCCGGCTCCGGCAAGTCCACGCTGATGCACTGCGTGGCCGGTCTGGACACCTTCTCCTCCGGGTCCGTGCGGATAGGCGACACCGAGCTGGGCTCCCTGAAGGACAAGCAGCTCACCAAGTTGCGCCGGGACAAGATCGGCTTCATCTTCCAGGCGTTCAACCTGCTGCCGACGCTGACCGCGCTGGAGAACATCACCCTCCCGATGGACATCGCCGGGCGGAAGCCGGACAAGGCGTGGCTGGATCAGGTCATCCAGATGGTGGGCCTGTCCGGGCGCCTGGGCCACCGGCCCTCCCAGCTGTCCGGCGGCCAGCAGCAGCGCGTCGCCGTGGCCCGCGCCCTCGCCTCCAAGCCCGAGATCATCTTCGGCGACGAGCCCACCGGCAACCTGGACTCGCGCTCCGGCGCCGAGGTCCTCGGCTTCCTGCGCAACTCCGTGCGCGAGCTGGGCCAGACGGTGGTCATGGTGACCCACGACCCGGTGGCCGCCGCCTACGCGGACCGGGTGATCTTCCTGGCCGACGGCCGGATCGTCGACGAGATGTACGGCCCCACGGCCGAGTCCGTCCTCGACACGATGAAGCAGTTCGACGCGAAGGGCCGTACCAGCTGATGTTCCGCACCGCCCTGCGCAACGTCCTCGCGCACAAGGCCCGGCTGTTGATGACCGTGCTCGCCGTCATGCTCGGCGTGGCGTTCGTCTCCGGCACGCTGGTCTTCACCAACACCCTCTCCGACGCCTACCAGAAGAGCTTCGCCAAGGGCTTCGACCAGGTCGACGTCGCCGTACACCCCAAGTACCAGGATTCCAAGGGCGATCGGGTCGGCAAGGACGCCGAGCTGACCCAGGCCCTGCTGGACAAGGCCGCCAAGGTCCCCGGGGCCGCCTCCGCCACCGGTGTCGTCACCGGCTTCACCGCCGTCGCCGGCAAGGACGGCGAACTCGTCGGCGGCGACTGGCAGTCGGCCGGCGGCAACTACTGGGGCGTCAAGGACCCCCGCTACCCCCTGGTCAGCGGTCGCGCCCCGCACGGCAAGGGCGAGGTGCTGATCGACTCCGCGACGGCCGAGCGGTCCGGCTTCAAGGTCGGCGACACCGTGCGCCTGTCCGTCGACGGCCCGGTCCTCACCCCCACCGTCAGCGGCATCTTCACCACCGACGACGGCAACGTGGCCGCCGGCGGCAGCCTCACCCTGTTCGACACGCCGACCGCGCAGTCCCTGTTCGGCAAGAAGGGCACGTACGACGAGATCGACGTCCAGGCGGCGGCCGGAACCAGCCAGCAGGCGCTCAAGGCCGCGCTGGACAAGGCCCTGCCCGCCAAGCTGGTGGAGACCACCACCGGCGAGCAGCTCGCCGACGACCAGGCGGTGGCGATCGCCGACTCGATGAGCGGCCTGAAGCAGAGCCTGCTGGTGTTCGCGGGCATCGCCCTGTTCGTCGGCACCTTCATCATCGCCAACACCTTCACCATGCTGGTCGCCCAGCGCACCCGCGAGCTGGCCCTGCTGCGGGCGGTCGGCGCCTCCCGCCGCCAGGTCACCCGCTCGGTGCTCGTCGAGGCACTCGCGGTCGGCACGGTCGCCGGCGTGGCCGGTCTGGCCGCCGGTGTCGGCATCGGCGCCGGTCTGCGCTCCCTGCTGGGCTCCATGGGCGAGAGCGTGCCCAACGGACCGCTGGTGATCAGCCCCGGCACGGTGGTCGCCGCCCTCGCCGTCGGCATCCTCATCACCGTGCTCGCCGCCTGGCTGCCCGCCCGCCGGGCCGCGAAGATCCCGCCGGTGGCGGCGATGAGCAGCCTGCACGCCAAGGCCACCACCAAGTCCCTGGTCCTGCGCAACACGCTCGGCTCGCTGTTCGCGGCCGCCGGGATCGCGGTGGTCCTCATGGCCACCGGCATGAGCGCCGACTCCGCCCAGGGCCCGATGGGCATCGGCGCGGTCCTGCTGATCATCGGTGTGTTCGTGCTGACCCCGCTGCTGTCCCGCCCGCTGATCGCCGCCGCCGCTCCGGTGCTGCGCGCCTTCGGGGTGTCGGGCAAGCTGGCCCGCCAGAACTCGGTGCGCAACCCGCGCCGTACCGCGGCCACCGCCTCCGCGCTGATGATCGGCCTGACCCTGATCACCGGCATGACGGTGATGGCGGGCAGCCTCCAGACCTCCATCGACCGGCTGGCCAGCTCGGCGATCCGGGCCGACTACGTCGTCTCGATGGCCAACCGCGGCCCGCTCTCCCCCGACGTGGCGAAGAAGCTCGCCACCGCCGACGGGGTCACCACCAGCAGCCCGCTGCGCAACGCCGAGTCCCGTATCGACGGCGGCACCGAGTGGCTGACCGGCGTCGACGGCGCGGCCATCGGCAAGCTGACCGACCTGAAGGTGACCGACGGCTCCTTCGCGGTGGACGGCACGCGGATCGTCGTGGACCAGGACCGGGCCAAGGAGCACGGCTGGAAGCCCGGTTCGCGGCTCACCGCGCACTTCGAGGACGGCGCGGCCCGCCGGCTGACCGTCGCCGGGGTCTACGAGGGCAACGACATGATCAACGGGATCATCCTCGACAACAAGGTCCTCACCCCGCACCTGAGCGACCCCGCCGACATGCAGGTCATGGTCAAGATGGCGGACGGCGCGTCCGACGCGGCCAAGGACGCGCTGGTGAAGACCCTCGGCACCAACCCGGCGATCAAGATCCAGGACAAGCAGGACATCTCCCACGAGATCGGGAACGTGTTCACGCAGGTGCTGAACATGGTCTACGGCCTGCTCGGCATGGCGGTGATCGTCGCCGTGCTGGGTGTCGTCAACACGCTGGCCATGTCCGTCTTCGAGCGCGCGCAGGAGATCGGCATGCTCCGTGCGATCGGCCTGGACCGCCGGGCGGTCAAGCGGATGGTCCGTCTGGAGTCCCTGGTGATCTCCCTGTTCGGCGGCGTGCTCGGCCTCGGCCTGGGCGTGTTCTTCGGCTGGGCGGCCGGCGAACTGCTCGCCACGAAGATACCGACGTACGAACTGATCCTGCCCTGGGGCCGGATGGCGGTCTTCCTGCTGCTGGCGGGCCTGATCGGCGTCCTGGCCGCGCTGTGGCCGGCCCGCCGCGCGGCCCGGCTGAACATGCTCGCGGCCATCAAGGCCGAGTAGCGGTCGCACGCACGAAGTGGAGGGGGCCCCTCAAGCAGGGGCCCCCTCGCCGTGCGTACAGACAGTTCCGTGCGTACCGGTCAGCCGTGCCAGGTGCGGGGCCGCAGGGCGAGCCCGGAGGCGCCGGAGACGGGGGTGCGGATCGCGAGGACCTGGTTGACACCGATCCGGTTGCGTTCGAAGGCGAGTGCGGAGGCGGCCATGTACAGCCGCCACACCCGGGCCCGGCCCGGGCCGGTGAGCCCGACCGCGCGGTCCCAGTCGTCCTCCAGGTTGGCCACCCAGCGGCGCAGGGTGCGGGCGTAGTGCTCGCGGATGGACTCCACGTCCCGCACCTCGAACCCGGCCCGCTCCAGCTGGGTGACGGTGGTGCCGACGGGGGCGAGTTCGCCGTCGGGGAAGACGTAGGCGTCGATAAACTCGTCCACCTCGTACGCCGACTCGTCCCGCTGCGGGCGGCGGGCGATCTGGTGGTTGAGCAGCCGGCCGCCGGGCTTGAGCAGGGCGTACAGCTGGCGGGCGTACTCCAGGTAGCGTTCGGCGCCGACGTGTTCGGCCATGCCGATGGAGGAGATCGCGTCGTAGGGGCCGTCCACGACGTCCCGGTAGTCCTGGACCCTGATCTCCACCCGGTCGGTCAGCCCGGCGTCGGCGACGCGCTTGCGGGCGTAGGCGGCCTGTTCCTGCGACAGGGTGACCCCGACGACGCTCACCCCGTGCTCGCGGGCCGCGTGGATGGCCATGGAGCCCCAGCCGCAGCCGACGTCGAGCAGCCGCTGACCCTCCTTCAGGCCCAGCTTGGCGCAGATCAGTTCGAGCTTGTCGCGCTGGGCGGTCTCCAGGGTGCCGTCCTCCTCCCAGTAGGCGCAGGAGTACACCATGGAGGGGCCGAGGACGATCTCGTAGAAGTCGTTGCCGACGTCGTAGTGGTGGCTGATGGCCCGCTTGTCGGTGCGGCGGGTGTGCAGGTGCCGGCGGGGTCTGCGCATCTCCTCGCGCGGCGGGGTGGGCGGGATCGGCGGGCCGGCCAGTTTCAGCAGGTCGCGGACGGCGGCCCGGACGGCGGGGTCGCGCACGGCCTGGCGCAGGGTGCGGGCGTCCTCGCCGCGCTCCCAGATCAGGCCGGCCATCGCGTCCAGCGCGGTGTACAGGTCGCCCTCGACGTCCAGGTCACCGGAGACCCAGGCGCGGGCGAGGCCCAGTTCACCGGGTTTGAAGAGCATCCGGCGCAGGGCGCGGCGGTTGCGCACCACGAGGGCCGGCGCGTCCGGCGGGCCGGCCTGCGATCCGTCCCAGGCCCTCAGCCGCACCGGGAGCGGGGCCCCCAGTACCTGCTCGGCAAGACTCCTCAGCCGCTGTGCGGCGTCGGCCATGACGCACACCTCCGTGACGGACGATCCCGGAATGCCAACACCACGTAAACACACGCGGCCCCCGGCCGTAGTCCCCGCGCCGTGTTGCGGCCGGGTAAAAAGCGGGTATGCGCCGGCCGCTTCCCGCCCGGGGGGCGATCGGTTCCGGACAGCCCGAAGGGGCCGCCCGCACCACGGATGGCAGGCGGCCCCTTCGGGATCGGACGAGTGACCGGGAGGTCAGGAGGCCTTGGCCTTCTCCTCCGGCTTGGCGGCGGCGACCGGGGCCGGCTTGGCGGCCTCGTAGAACTCCTCGCGCGGGTTCTCCATGGCGCCCAGGGAGACGACCTCACGCTTGAGGAACATGCCCAGCGTCCAGTCGGCGAAGATCCGGATCTTGCGGTTCCAGGTCGGCATCGCCATACCGTGGTAGCCGCGGTGCATGTACCAGGCGAGACGGCCCTTGAGCTTGATCTTCATCTTGCCCATGACGATCATCGCCACGCCCTTGTGCAGGCCGAGGCCGGCGACCGCGCCCTTGTTGGCGTGCTCGTACTCCTTCTGCGGGAAGCCCCGCATGCCGGAGACCACGTTGTCGCCGAGGACCTTGGCCTGGCGCAGCGCGTGCTGGGCGTTCGGCGGGCACCAGGCGTTCTCGTTGCCCGCCTTGCGGCCGACGAGGTCCGGGACCTGTGCGTTGTCACCGGCGGCCCAGATGTAGTCCGTGCCCTTGACCTGGAGCGTGGGCTCGCAGTCGACGTGGCCGCGCGGACCGAGGGGCAGGCCGAAGCGGGCGAGGGCCGGGTTCGGCTTGACGCCGGCCGTCCACACGATCGTGTTGGCGTCGACCTCGAGGCCGTTCTTCAGCACCACGTGGCCGTCGACGCAGGAGTCCATCGAGGTGGAGAGGTAGATCTCCACGCCCCGGCTCTCCAGGTGCTCCTTGCCGTACTGGCCGAGCTTGGGGCCGACCTCGGGCAGGATCTTGTCGGCGGCGTCGACGAGGATGAAACGCATGTCCTCGCGGGACACGTTCTTGTAGTACTTGGCCGCGTCCCGGGCCATGTCCTCGACCTCGCCGATGGTCTCCGCGCCCGCGAAGCCGCCGCCGATGAAGACGAAGGTGAGCGCCTTGCGGCGGATCTCCTCGTCGGTCGTGGAGTCGGCCTTGTCCAGCTGCTCCAGAACGTGGTTGCGCAGGCCGATGGACTCCTCGATGCCCTTCATGCCGATGCCCTGTTCGGCGAGGCCGGGGATCGGGAAGGTGCGGGAGACCGCGCCCATGGCGATGACCAGGTAGTCGAAGGGCAGCTCGTACGCCTCGCCCACCAGCGGGGCGATCGTGGCGACCTTGCGGTCCTGGTCGATGGTGGTGACCCGGCCGGTGAGGACCTCCGCCTTCGGCAGCACGCGTCGCAGCGGGACGACGACGTGGCGAGGGGAGATGCTGCCGGCGGCGGCTTCGGGGAGGAAGGGCTGGTAGGTCATGTACGACCGGGGGTCGACGACCGTGACGGTCGCCTCGCCGTAGCGCATCTTCTTGAGGATGCGCCGAGCTGCGTACAGGCCTACGTACCCACCGCCTACTACGAGGATCCTGGGACGCTCCGTGGTGCTCATGCCATCGAGTATCCACCCGCCCCAGGGGGGTCGCTCGTGCGCCCCTTCACAAGAACCGACAGGCCCTGTGTTAAACTCCGCGACCCGCGTGACCGAGGTCATGCGGCCCGGCGGGAACCGCGCGGCGGTTCGCCCCGTTGTCAAGGCCGCGTGAGCAGCCTCTCCGGAGTCGCGGGGTGGTCGTGAGAGTGCCGTGAAGCCTCCGGGACAACCTCCTCCAGGGCCCGTTCGCGCCCTTCATCTGAACATGTTCAAACGGTCTTTGATGCCCCGGAAGGGCCAACCGGCCCCATTCGGGGGACCCCCGGGACCGAATTCCTTGTGAAGAACTTCACGAAGTTTTCCGCGCGCGTACGGCGAAGGGCCCCCGAGGGGGCCCTCCGGACCGCTCAAACGTTATCCAACCTGCTCAGCGGTCGGCTACCGACGAGTAACAAAAGAGACCTACGCCACCGACCACGCGATGCCGTCCAGGATGTCGTGCTCGCTCACCACGACCTCCTCGGCGCCGGTGCGTTCCATGATCGCGAGCAGGACGAGGGCGCCCGCCCCGATGACATCGACCCGGCCGGGGTGCATGGACGGGACGGCGGCGCGCTCGGCGTGCGTGGAGCGCAGCAGCCACTCGGTGATCTCCCGGACGCGGCCCTTAGAGATCCGGGAGTGGTGGATGCGCGCGGAGTCGTACGCGGGCAGTTCCTGGGCGATCGCCGACACCGTGGTGACGGAGCCGGCCAGCCCCACCAGGGTGCGCGCCTCGCGCAGCGGGACCGTCCGCCCGGCCAGGTCCAGGGCGGCCTCCACATCGGCCCTTATGGCGGCGATCTGCTCCCCGGTGGGCGGGTCGGAGACCTTGCCGTCGTGCACCAGGTGCCGCTCGGTCATGCGCACGCAGCCGATGTCCACCGACCGCGCGGCGCGCACGTGGTCGTCGCCGACGACGAACTCGGTGGAGCCGCCGCCGATGTCCACCACCAGGTACGGCCGGGCGAGGTCGGTGCGCCCGGTGAGTTCCTTCGTGGCGCCGGTGAAGGAGAACTCGGCCTCCTGGTCGCCGCTGATGACCTCCGGCTCCACCCCGAGGATGTCCAGCACGCCGCGCGTGAAGTCCTCGCGGTTCTCGGCGTCCCGGGAGGCGGAGGTGGCGACGAAGCGGACCCGCTCGGCACCGTGCTCCTTGATGACCCCGGCGTACTCGCGGCAGGCGGCGAAGGTGCGCTCCAGCGCCTCCGGGGCGAGCCGGCCGGTGCGGTCGACGTCCTGGCCGAGCCGCACGATCGTCATCCGGCGGTCCAGCTCGGTCAGTTCCCCCGTCGCCGGATCGGCGTCGGCGACCAGCAGCCGGATGGAGTTCGTGCCGCAGTCGACGGCGGCCACACGGGTCACTTCGCGTCCTCCTCGGGGGTGCCGGCCGTCACGCACGCGCCCTTGCGCCACCACTCCGGCAGCATCGCCAGGGCCTCGTCGCCGAGCGGGTTCACGCCCGGCCCCGCGGCCAGCGAGTGGGCGACGAGGACGTGCAGGCACTTCACCCGGTCGGGCATGCCGCCCGCGCTCGGGAAGCCCTGGAGGACCTCGATCTCGTCCCGGCGCCGGATGTAGTCCTCGTGCGCGGCCCGGTAGGCGGCGGCCAGCTCGGGGTCGCTCTGGAGCCGCTCGGTCATCTCCTTCATCACGCCGTTCGCCTCCAGCGTGCCGATGGCGGAGGACGCCTTCGGGCACGTCAGGTAGTACAGCGTCGGGAAGGGCGTGCCGTCGGGCAGACGCGGCGCCGTCTCCACGACGTCCGGCTGACCGCACGGGCAACGGTGCGCGATGGCCCGAAGGCCCCGCGGCGGGCGGCCCAGCTGCTGCTTGAAGGCCTCTACGTCCGCGTCGGTGGGCTCGGTGCGCGGAGTGGGCGGCGGAGGGGTTTCCATGACTGGCTGTCGGAGACTTTCTGTCGGTTCACTGATCGGAGGCATCGGACTTGTCGACGCCGTCCCAGACGTTCGCGTACCAGGGCCGGCCGGCGGCCCCGAGGTCGGCGCGGGACTGCTTGGCCGCGCCGGGGTCGACGACCACGTACCCGGTCTCGCCGGGCCGTACGTAGTGCAGCCGGCGGCGGATCTGCTGCTCGGCGTAGGCGTCGTCCTGCCAGCGCGCCTTGAGGTCCCGCAGCCGCTCCACCCGCTCGCGGGCCTGCCGCTGCTCGCGCTGGAGATCGGCGATCTCCGCGCGCTGGGAGACGTACTGCCGCATCGGGTAGGCGAGGGCGACGATCATCGTGCACAGCACCAGCGCGAGCAGCGCCGCCCGCCCGGTGAGCCGGGAGCGGCGGGCCTGCCGTTTGGTCTGCGAACGGTAGACGCGGGCCGCGGTCTGCTCGCCGAGCAGCCTGATCCTGGTCGCGGTGGAGAACCGGTCACGGTCCTTCACGCCCATCTTCCCCGCCTCCCGTCACACGCGCGTACGTCCCCGGACACGGTACGGGACCGGGTACGGGGACGTACGTACGACTGGCTAGGACTTAGCCCAGGTTGGGTCGGGCTCAGCCCTTGAAGCGCGGGAAGGCGCTGCGGCCGGCGTACACCGCGGCGTCGTCGAGGATCTCCTCGATGCGCAGCAGCTGGTTGTACTTGGCGACGCGCTCGGAGCGGGCCGGGGCGCCGGTCTTGATCTGGCCGCAGTTGGTGGCGACGGCCAGGTCGGCGATGGTGACGTCCTCGGTCTCGCCGGAGCGGTGGGACATCATGCACTTGAAGCCGTTGCGCTGGGCCAGCTCGACGGCGTCCAGGGTCTCGGTGAGCGAGCCGATCTGGTTGACCTTGACCAGCAGGGCGTTGGCGGCGCCCTCCTCGATGCCCTTGGCCAGGCGCTCCGGGTTGGTGACGAACAGGTCGTCGCCGACCAGCTGCACCTTGTCGCCGAGCTTGGCGGTGATGGTCTTCCAGCCCTCCCAGTCGTCCTCGAAGAGCGGGTCCTCGATGGAGACCAGCGGGTACGCCGCGACCAGCTCGGCGTAGTACTCGGTCATCTCGGCGGCGGTGCGGTTCTTGCCCTCGAAGAGGTACGAACCGTCCTTGTAGAACTCGGACGCGGCGACGTCGAGCGCCAGGGCGATCTGCTCGCCGGGGGTGTAGCCGGCCTCCTTGATCGCCTCCAGGATGAGGTCGAGGGCCTCACGGTTGGAGCCGAGGTTCGGGGCGAAGCCGCCCTCGTCGCCGAGGCCGGTGGACAGGCCCTTGTTCTTCAGGACCTTCTTCAGGGTGTGGTAGACCTCGGTGCCCCAGCGCAGGGCCTCGGAGAAGGACTCCGCGCCGATCGGGGCGATCATGAACTCCTGGATGTCCACGTTGGAGTCGGCGTGCGAGCCGCCGTTCAGGATGTTCATCATCGGCACCGGCAGCAGGTGCGCGTTCGGGCCGCCCAGGTAGCGGAAGAGCGGCAGGTCGCTGGCCTCGGAGGCGGCGTGGGCGACGGCGAGCGAGACGCCGAGGATGGCGTTGGCGCCGAGGGAGCCCTTGTTGTCGGTGGCGTCCAGGTCGAACATGGCCTGGTCGATCAGCCGCTGCTCGGTGGCGTCGTAGCCGACCAGCTCGGGGCCGATCTGCTCGATGACGGCGAGGACGGCCTTCTCGACGCCCTTGCCCTGGTAGCGGTTCGGGTCACCGTCGCGCAGCTCGATGGCCTCGAAGGCGCCGGTCGAGGCGCCGGACGGCACGGCGGCACGACCCGTGCTGCCGTCGTCGAGGCCGACCTCGACCTCGACCGTGGGGTTGCCTCGGGAGTCCAGGATTTCCCGGGCTACGACGACGTCGATGGACGGCACGAGCATCTCCTTCTTGGATGTGACGCTGGAAGTGCGGGGCTGGTGTGCCTTGCGACTAGAGCCTAACCGTCCCGGGCCGCTCGGCTGTCGACCGACCGCCCCGTGGACAGGGCGACGGTACCTTTTGTTTCTGCGCGAAACAAAGGGGTCGGGTCAATTCCGGACCGGAGGCGCCGGGCCGGACACGGAAAACCCCGCCCCGGCGCGTACGGGGGAACACGCGCCGGGGCGGGGAGCCCTTGGGGGACGGGGGTGACCCGCACGGGCCTTGGGGGGCCGCCTGGTTGTGCGGGCTGGGGGCCCGGGGGGTGTACGGGCCTTGGGGGCCGTGGATGTACGAGGCCCGGGGGCCTTGCGTACGAGGCCCGGGGGCTTGGTCGTACGGGGCCCGGGGGCCTTGGGGTCGTACGGGGCCCGGGAGGGAACCCGGGGCCCGCCGGGATGTGCGGGCCGTGGGGTCCCCCCGGGGGGGGGCTTACTTCAGGTGGAGCTGCTGGCCCGGGTAGATGAGGTCGGCGTCCTGGACGATGTCCTTGTTCAGCTCGAACAGCTTCTGCCAGCCGCCCGCGACCTTGTGCTCCGCGGCGATGGTGCTGAGCGTGTCGCCCTCGACGACCTTGTACTCGCCGTCACCCTTCTTGACCTTCTTGCCGGTCGGGGTGGTGACGGTCTTGCTCGCGCCGCCGGTGCTCTTGCCCGCGCTCGTGCTCGTGCTCTTGCTCGTGGAGGCGGCCAGGCGCTCCGCGGAGCGGGAGGCGGCCTGCTGGTCGGCGGAGCGGGTGGAGGTGCCCGAGTCCTGGGTGGACGGGGCGGACGGCGCCGGGGCGGAGCCGTTGTACGGGGTACTCGACAGACCCGTGCCGCAGACCGGCCAGGCGCCCTTGCCCTGGGAGGCGAGGACCTTCTCGGCGACGGCGATCTGCTGCGCCTTGCCGGCCTGGTCGGCGGTGGCGGCGTACTGCGTGCCGCCGTACGCGGCCCAGGTGGAGGCGGAGAACTGCAGACCGCCGTAGTAGCCGTTGCCGGTGTTGATGGACCAGTTGCCGCCGGACTCGCACTGGGCGACCGCGTCCCACTGGGAGGCGGTGGCGGCGGAGGCGTTGCCGGCCGCCATCAGCGGGGCGGCGACGGCGGCGCCGGTGACACCGGCGAGCGTGACGGCGCGAACGGCCTTGGACGGACGACGGTGCTTGCCCTTGCCGGAAAACAGCATGGATCGATTCCCCTCACCGACGCCTGCGAGGTGAGCTGTCGGGTTCGGGCCGGTTGAGTTGCCCGGCCGCGTACGACGCTTTCGCGTGACGCGGCTTCACCCCCAGCCGGTCCCAGCCTCAACTGCTGGGCCCGGCACTTACCTTGGGTCCCCCGCTCCTGCCTACGGCGCTTGACGCGACGACTGTTCCCGGGCGACCGCCGGCAGGATTCGGCGTGGCGGAAGCCGGGGCTCGCGGTGACGAGCGGCCTCGACCGTAGGCAGGTGATCGCCGGAATTTCAAAGACGATCAGGGCTTCTGAGACTCATCCCACACTTTCGCCAAACCGGACATTCAGGCGGTAAGCGGGGCGCCAAGTCCCGCTACTCCGCGTCCGTTTCGCCCTGAACATTCAGGGTCTGACCGGCGGTGATGTGGTTCGGGTCGGCACCGATGGCCTTCTTGTTGCCGGCGTACAGCGCGTGCCACCCGCCGTCGACGTCAAGGGAGTCGGCGATGGAGGACAGCGAGTCGCCCTGGCGGACTGTGTAGGTGTCCGGTTCGCGGGAGGCGTGACGGCCGGAGGAGGTGTCGTTCTGACCGTTTGTCAGGGTTTCGTCCGCGCTCGGGCCCCGGTGGCGTCCGCCGGTGCCGACGGCGCCGGTGTCGACCAGGCTCCAAGACCCGGCCGCCTGCTGCGGGTTGTCCACGGTCCCGGCGTCCGGGGTGGCCGTCGGGGAGCCGCCGGGGTACTGGGGGTGGCCGGTGCCGGGCGTGGGGGACGTGTCCGGCCCGGTGGTGCCGGTCCCGGCGGACCCGGGGGTCTCGCCCGCGCCCTCGCCCGCCGCCTTGCCCGCATCTTCACCAGTGGCCTTGCCCGCGCCCTTGTCACCCTTGTCGGCCTTGTCGCCCTTGTCCTGCTTGGTGGGCGGCGTGCCGGTCGGGTCGGAGGAGTGGCCGGACCCCGGGTCGGCGGTGGAGCCGGTGGAGTCCGTGGAACCCGTAGAGCCCGTGGTAGGCGACGCGTCCGGCCGGTCGGACGGGTCGGAGGTTCCGGGAGCCTTGGACGTACCGGAGTCGCCGGCCGATCCGGACGCGTCCGTCGAACCGCCGGTGCCGCCGGAGTCGCCGACGCCCGTGTCGACGTCCATGGACCCCGAGTTCCGCGTCAGGCCGGAGAGCAGGGCGCAGGTGGCCCAGGGGGCGGTGCCCCGGTCAGCCAGGATCTTCTCGGCGACGGCGATCTGCTGCTGGCGGCTGGCCTGGTCGGGGCTGGCCGCGTACCGGCCGCCGCCGTACTTGTCCCAGTCGTCCTGCGAGATCTGCAGGCCGCCGTAGTACCCGGTCCCGTTGTCCGCGCTCCAGGAGCCGCCGCTCTCGCACTCGGCCACCTTGTCCCACGTGGTGCCGTCGGCCGCGTTGGCGCTCGCCGCGCCGAGGAGCGGGATGGCGATGGCGGAGCCGGTCACTCCGGCCGCGACGAGGAGGGCCGGAGCCTGGCGGGGGCGACGGTGTCGACCGTTCCCGGAGAGCATGCAGAAGCCTTTCGAGCGACAGCAGGACCGGCGCGGCGGTTGGAGCCGCTCGCCGCGCTGATGGGTGAACGTATCGGCAGACGATCACTTGTCACAAGTTCATGCCGCACAGATCACGTGAAGATCACAGAGTTGAGAAAGTGTCACCTTTGTCTGGAGGGACTGTGTTCAGGCGGGCGGTGTGAACTCCACCGGCAGCGTGCGCAGGCCCCGCATGATGAGCCCGCCGCGCCAGCGCAGGTCGGCCGGATCGGCGGCGAGCCGCAGGTCGGGCAGGCGGGTGAACAGGGTGGCCAGCGCGGTCTGGCCCTCCAGCCGGGCGAGCGGGGCGCCCAGGCAGTAGTGGATGCCGTGGCCGTACCCGAGGTGCTGGTTGTCGCGGCGGCCGAGGTCCAGCACGTCCGGGTCGGCGAACCGCTCCGGGTCCCGGTCGGCGGCGGCGAGGACGACGAGCACCGGGTCGCCCGGCGCTATGTCCTGCCCGCCGATGGTCAGCGGCTCGGTGGCGAACCGCCAGGTGGCCAGCTCCACCGGACCGTCGTAGCGCAGGAGTTCCTCGACGCCCGTCTCCAGCAGGTCCCGTTCGCCGCGGGTCAGGGAGTCCTGGAACCGGGTGCGCTGGCCGGGGTGGGTGAGCAGGGCGTAGGTGCCGTTGCCGATGAGGTTGACGGTCGTCTCGAAGCCGGCGAACAGCAGGATGAAGGCCATCGCGGCGGCCTCGTTCTCGGTGAGGTGCTCGCCGTGGTCGGAGGCGCGGATCAGGCCGGAGATCAGGTCCTCGCCGGGCGCGGGCGTGGCGGACAGCGCCTCGCGCTTCTTGTGGATCAGCTCGGCGAGATAGCCGCGCATCTTCTTCACGGACCGCGCGACCCCTCCCCTCGGTCCTCCCCCGTGCCGGATCATCATGCCCGCCCAGTCCCGGAAGTCGTCCTGGTCCTCGCGCGGGACGCCGAGCAGGTCGCAGATGGCGTAGATGGGCAGCGGGAAGGCGAACTCGTGGATGAGGTCGGCGGAGCCGGTCTTCGCGAACCGGTCGATGAGCTGGTCGGTCAGCTCCTGCACCCGGGGGGCGAACTCGGCGACCCGGCGCGGGGTGAACGCCTTGCTGACCAGCCTGCGCAGCCGGGTGTGGTCCGGCGGGTCGATGTTCAGCAGGTGCGTCATCAGCTCGGCCTTGCGCTCGCCGGGGATGCCGGTCTTGCCCTTGGCGTGCGCGGGCTCGTCGTGGTGGGCCGGGTTCTTGCTCAGCCGCTGGTCGGCCAGGGCCTGCCGGGCATCGGCGTACCGGGTGACCAGCCATGCCTCGACCCCGCTCGGCAGCCGCGTCCGATGCACGGGGGCGTGCTCGCGCAGCCAGGCGTAGGCGGGGTAGGGGTCGGCGGCGAACTCCCACGTGAAGAGGGCGGGGGCCGGCTGGGCGGGCGCCTGCTGGTGGGCGGGGGCCGGCTCGTCGGCAGAGGCCGCCTCGTGGGCGGGGGCCGGCTGGGCGGGGTGGTGCTGGTCGGTCACTCTTCGACGGTATCCGGCGGGGCGGGTGCCTCGCCGGGCGCCTTCGGGCGGCGGGGCGAGGGCCCAGTCCGGGGGCGGGGCGGCGGCCCAGTTCGGCGGCCGGGCGGCCGGACAGCGGGCCAGGCCGACGACCGGGTAGCCGGACAGCGGGGCAGTCCGGTGGCCGGGCGGCGGGGCGGCGGGGCGGCGGCCCAGTCCAGCGGCCGGGCGGCGGGGCAACGGCCCAGGCCGGTGACCCGGGCAGCGGCCCCGTTCGGCGGCGGGCCAGGCCGGTGGCCGGGCGGTGCCAGGTGGGAGACCCGGGTGCCGGAGGGCGGACCGGCTACGCCTCGTCCTCCTTTTCGTCGCCCGCCGCGCGCGCCGCCTCGCTGTCCTTGATCGCGTCCCGGTACACCCGGGCCGCCGCCCGCAGCGCCGCCTCCGGGTCGACGCCGTCCGCCTCGGCGGCGACGGCCAGCGCCAGCAGCTCGTACCCGATGCCCTCGCCGCGGGGCAGGGGCACCTCCAGGCCCGCCGTGCGGACACGGGACGCGAGCTTGGCGGCCAGGGCCAGGCCGGGCTGGCCGAGCGGGACGCCCTCGGTTATCGAGGTGCGCCGCTTCTCCTCGGCCTTGGTGCGCAGCCAGTGCTCCTTGACGTCCTCCGGGGTCTCCGCCCGCTCGTCGCCGAAGACGTGCGGGTGGCGGTGGATCAGCTTGGCGACGATGCCGCCGGCCACGTCGTCCACGGAGAACGGCGCGTCCGGGTCCTCCTCGGCTATCCGGGAGTGGAAGACGACCTGGAGGAGGACATCGCCCAGTTCCTCGCGCAGCTCCTCGCGGTCGCCGGCCTCGATCGCCTCGACCAGTTCGTACGCCTCCTCGATGCCGTACTTGGCCAGGCCCTCGTGGGTCTGCCGGGAGGACCAGGGGCACTCGGCGCGGATGCGGTCCATGACCTGCACCAGGTCCAGCAGGCGGGCGCCGGGCAGGTCGTAGGAGGCGGGGAGCAGCTCCAGCTCCGGCATGGCGACCCGGCCGGAGCCGGCCAGCCGGGCGAGGCCGTCGGTGAGCGCCGGTTCCCCCTCGCCGGTCGCCACGACCACCACCGTCCGCCCGCCGGCACAGGCGTCGACCAGTTCCCCTGCGGTGGGGGACGCCTGCGTGACCGCTATCCCGGCCTCGCGCAGATACGGCAGCTGCGGGTGCGCGCCGTCCGCGCACAGCACGGTGTCGGCGGTGCGCAGGGCCTGCCAGGCGGGCCAGGACAGCAGGCCGGGGGCGACGCGGTGGCTGGTGGTCAGCAGGACGACACGGCCGGGGGCGGGGCTGGGTTCGGGGCGGGCTTCGGCGCTGGATTCGTTCACGGTCCGAACGTAACCCACGACGCGAAGGGGCGGATCGAGTTATCCACAGGACCCAGGCACTCGTGTGACCGTACGACCGGAAGCTCCGTTTCCGGTTCCGTTTTCGGTTCCGTTTCGGTTCAGGATCCGCGCCGGGCCGCCGCCCAGCCCTGTTCCCCGTCCGGCCCCGTCCGCTCGCCGTCTACATCGTCACCGGCTGTCCGCCCGCGACCGCCGTGGCCTCCCGTACCCATGGTGTCTTGGCGTCCACCCGGCTGCTCTTCTGCACGTCCCAGGAGCCGTAGCGCGGGTTGAGGTCCACGTGGAGCTCCGTGGACGCCTTGGACAGGGCCTTCCAGAACGCGGGCTGGCTGGTGTCGGTGCCCAGCTCGGTGGCGAGCTTCTGCGCCTCCAGTTGCAGGCGCAGGTTGTCGTCGAGGCGGGCCGGCGCGATGCCGTACTTCTGCAGCCAGGCCGTCTCCAGGCCCTTGCCGCCGCCGGCCTGCTGCTCCAGGCCCGCGCGCATCCGCTGGATCTCCGCGCGGGTGACCGTGACGCCCTTGTCCCGGGCGGCGCGGTGCAGCACCCGGTCGAGCACCATGTTGTGCAGGGTGTCCCGGGTGAGGCTGCTGGTGGAGGAGACGACCTGCTGGTACTGCGTCTCGTCCGGTACCGCGGCCCGCTGGGCCCGGCGGACCTCCTCGACCCGGCTCTCCAGCTGGGCCACGGTGATCCGCTGCCCGCCGACGACGGCCGCGGCGCCCGGGTGCGCCTCGCTTCCGCAGGCGGTCAGCAGGGGGGCCGCGGCGGCGATCGCGGCGGTGAGGACGAGCGCGGTGCGACGGCGGCGGTGCAAGGTGAACCTCCTGGGGGGAGATTGTGCGACGGTGCACAAGGTCTTGCGGTGATCGATGGTAGGCAGTGGGCAGGCCGCGGCCAACCCATTCGACCAACGATTCGCACCCGCTTCGGGCACCGCCGCGCCGCTCGGGGAGCGGACCGCCGGGTCAGCCGATGATGGCCACCGGCGCGTCCCAGGAGTTCCGGTCGACGGTCAGCGTGACACCGCCGCGCGTCTCCTTGCTGTTGACCAGGTACTGGTGGCCGCGGCTGTGCGGGGTGAACTGACCGGCGCCCCACGGCCAGTCCGCGGTCGTCGTGTCCTTCTTGTCGTACAGCGCGTACCAGAGGTTGCCCGGCAGGTCCTTCTTGTCCGCGGCGGTGGCGACGGCCTTGGCGCTGGAGCTGGTGAAGCCGTAGTAGCCGGCGCGGTAGGTCTTGGCGCGCAGCGTCTTCGTGAAGGAGCGCACGTACGTCAGGACGGCGTCGTTGCACGACTTGTTCTTGATGTCGTACGCCTCCATGTCCAGGTAGATGGGGCTGCCGGCCTTCATGCGGAGCGCGGACGCCTTGGCCACGGCGTCGGCGGCGTCCTTCGCGCCCAGCGAGGCAGCCGTCGCGGCGGAGAGCTTCTCGGGGCTGGAGCCGGTCTGGCAGGGCGGCTGCGCGCCGACGTAGATCGGGATGAGCTTCCAGCCGAGGGAGTTCACCGACTTCACCCACGAGGCGGTGAGGTTGGGCTGGGCGCAGCCGCGGTTCTTGCCGCCCACGTAGACGGCGACGGCGCCGTAGTAGCCGGTGTGCCATGCCTTCATCGCGGACAGCGACGGCGCGGTGCAGGTGTCGAAGGCGCGGCCGGTGAACGTCTTCTGCGCGGGCCAGCTGGTGGCGGCCATGGAGGTCTGGGCGGCGATGCCGGCCCCGGCGGCCACCACCACGCCGACCGCTCCCCACGTGATGTATCTGCGCTTCTTGGACTGCCGGTGTCCGGCCATGAATCCCACCCCTGTTCGTTTGCGGCGGCTCGCGCGCGTGCGTGCCCGACGAAGCCGACGGACAATCTATCCGCGCACCTGTCCGAGCCACTGGAGGGTCCGCCGGATCTCCACGGCCAGCGGATGACCGGGGCCGTGCAGCCGCTCGACGTCCGTCACCAGCCGCACGAGCGTGTCCTGGGCGGCCGGACGGTCGCCGAGCGCGAGCAGCAGATGGCCGACGCGCCGGCGCACCTCGTGGGCGAGCCCCGGGTCCCCGGAGACGTACTGGTTCTCGTAGTACGGCAGCAGCGCGCGGTACTCGGCGAGCGCCGCCGCCGGTTCGCCCAGCTGCTCCAGGCACTGCGCGGCCTCGTAGCGGTAGCGCAGTGCCTGCGCGTCCGCCTGGCCTGCCTCGGCGGCGCGTTCGTCGGCGAGCCGGCGCAGTTCGGGCAGCGCGCGCCGGTACTGGCCGTCGTCCAGGAGCGTGGCCGCGTACTGCTTGCGCAGGGTGCGTACCACCGGGGAGTGCTCGCCGTGCTGGTCGGCGGCGGCCGGCAGGATCGCGCCCAGGATGTCCACGGCCTGCGTGATACGACCCTCGCCCAGCAGCCGTTTCACCTCGTCCACGGCGGCGGCGACATCGGGTTTCCCGGCCGCCGGCGCGGGCGCGACCGGGGCTGGCCGGTGTGCGGGGATTCGCGCGCGGTCCGGCCAGGGGGCGTGCGGACGCAGGAAGGGGCGCGTGGGGTCCAGGGGCGCCCCGGTGGGTGTGCCGCGCGCGGGCAGCAGCAGCGCCAGGTCCTCGTAGACCTCCTGCGCGGACGCCGGCCGGTGCTGCGGGTCCTTGGCCAGCAGACGCAGCACCAGGGACTCCAGGGCCTCGGGGACCTCGGGACGGATCCGGCGCACGGGCAGCGGCGGCTCGTACAGATGCCGGTGCAGCACCCCGAGCGCGGTGGAACCGGCGAACGGCACCTCCCCGCTGAGCAGTTCGTGCAGCAGCACACCGAGCGCGTACAGGTCGGTGTACGGGCCGACCGCGCCGCCCATCGCCTGCTCGGGCGCCATATAGGCGGGCGAGCCGATCGGGGATCCGGTGTGCGTGAGCCGAGTGGTGTCGGTGTCCATCACCGACGCCACGCCCAGGTCGAGGACGGTGACCGTGCCGTCCTGCTTCACCATCACGTTGCGCGGCTTGAGGTCGCGGTGCACGATCGGCACGGCGTGCACGGCGCTCAGCACGGCGCACAGTTGCGCGGCCACCGCGACCGCCCACGGCCACGGGTACGGGTCGTGCTCGGCGAGGTGGTCGGACAGGTCGGCGCCGTCGACGTACTGCATGACCAGGAACAGCTCGTCGCCCTCGCTGCCCGCGTCGTGCACCGTCACCAGGCCGGGGTGGTCCACCTGCGCGGTGGTCCGGCACTCGCGCAGGAACCGGCGGCGCAGTTCGTCCGTCTCCTGGCCCGCCACCTTGTCCGGGCGCAGCAGCTTCACGGCCACGCGCCGGTCCAGCCGCCGGTCGTACGCCGTCCACACCTGGCCCATGCCGCCCTGCCCGATGAGCGTGGACAGTTCGTAGCGCCCGGCGACGACTCGTCCCGTCGTCACGCTCACCGACCGCCCTCGTGGCCGTCCTGCCGGCGCAGGTAGTCGCTCAGCTCGTCCAGCTCCGCGCGCACCTGATCGATCCGCGCGGGCGCCGGGGGCCGCGGCAGCGGGGCGGCCGACGGGGGCGCGGGCACGGGCGCGTACGGCGCCGGGGGCGGGGTGTGCGCCACCGGGAGCGGAGTGTGCGGCGCGCCGGACGGCCGGTGCGGCGCCGGAGCGGTGGGCACGGCCGGGGCGGACGCGGTCGGCGCGCTCGGCGTGACCGGTACGGGCGTCGGCGGCGGGGTCGGTACGGCCGGTACGGGCGCTGTCGGCGTCATCGGCGGGGTCGGTACGGTCGTCGCGCCGTACGCGGCCGCGGGGGCCGGGTAGCCGTAACCCGGCACTCCGGGCACCGCCGCGTACGCCTGCCGGCGCAGCGCGAAGTGCTGGATGTCCGCGGCCAGGTAGTACGCGATCGAGCCGACGAGCGAGCCCAGCACCAGTATCAGGCCCACATAGCCGCCCGTGGTGTGGATCTCGTCGCCCGGCTCCAGCCCCAGCAGGACGACGGCGAGGATGTCGGCAGCCAGCACCGCCACGAACAGCCCCCAGTCCAGCGACCGGCGCGTGACGATCGCCAGCCGCAGCAGCAGCGCCCAGGACATGAAGCCGACGGTGAGGATCCCGAGCGCCACGAACAGCACCCGCAGGCAGACCAGCCACGCGGTGTGCGGCGGCTGCGTCACCGGCTGTCCGTGGCCGTGGCCTGGCATGGCTGCTCCCGGTCCTGGAAGTGGGCGTAGCGCCCGCCCGGCGGGTCGGCGGGCGCGCGGACCACGCCGCTCGGGCGATGGCCGCTTCGAGCATATGGCCCGGCACGGACAAATGATCGAGGCTGTGCCGAACCGTTGTCCGGCCACCCGCGCGGGATCAGTCCGGTGCCACCGTGCCGTCGGTGAGCCCGTCGTACATCCCGCGCACCAGTTGCTCCCCGAGCAGGCTCGCGTGCCTGAGCGCCCGCTCGAACTCGTCGAGGGCACGGAAGCGCGCGCCGTAGCGGTGCTGTTCCTCCAGCGGGAGCCGGGGCAGGTGCAGCCGGCGCACGTCCAGCCGGGTCGCCGTGGAGGCGTAGCTGCTGGCCTGCCGGTTGTTGGCGGTACCGCGCAGGAACCCGGCCAGGAACCACGGATCGAGCGCCGTGCGATCGGGGCGCAGCAGCACCAGGTTGCGCCCCAGGGCGGCGCCCCCCGTCGCCTCGTCGATCACGCGCGCCACCGCGCCACCGCCGAGCACGGGCACGACGACGTCGCCGGGCTCGGTCAGCACGGCCTCCTCCTCGCTCTCGGGCAACGTGCCGGAGGGCGCCGTCCCGGCGAGGACGTCGTGGTCGGTGAGCACCGGCACGCGCGCGTGGCCGCCGTTCCCGCCGGTACGCATCACCAGCGCGCCCCCGCGCGCGAGTTCGCCGACGGTGGTCAGCGGCCAGCGCGCGGGCGGGGCCGGGTCGGCGGGCGGCGGGGTGAGGTCGACGGTCAGGCGCAGGGTCGCGCCCAGGCGCTCGCGCACCCGCGTGAGCTGCTCCGCGCCGTCGGCCACCGCGGCCGGCGGCAGATGGCGGGCGGGCGCGAGGTCCACGTCGTCGTCGAGGAGTTCGATGACCGGCACGGAACGGACGAGTCCGGGCCGCTCCGCGAGCCGCCCCTCGCGCGCGAAGGCACGCCAGGCGTCCAGTACGGCCTCCCGTACCGCCTCCCAGTCCGGTCCGCCCCGCGCCTCCCCGGCGAACCTTCCGGTGTCCACGAGCAGCACCTCGGGCGCCGCCGGCGTCCGGTCGGGCCGGCGCAGCACCCACAGGTGCAGCGGGATGTTGTACGGCGGTGCCGCGCCGACCGGCAGCGCGACCACGGCCCTGAGCGCGCCCCGGCGCAGCAGATCGGCCCGGATCCGGCGCCCGGAACGGCGGGAGGCGGCGGCCGGCGGCATCAGCAGGACCGCGGTGCCGCCGTCGGTCAGCCGGGCCAGCGCGTGCTGCACCCAGGCCAGCTCCGACTCCGTGCGCGCGGGGAAGCCGTACTCCCAGCGCGGGTCGTAGGCGAGTTCGTCGTGGCCCCAGTTCCGCTCGTTGAACGGTGGATGGCACAGCACCGCGTCGGCGAGCAGCGCGGGGTGGGCGTCGGCGCGCAGGGTGTCGCCGACGGCGGCGCGCACACCGGCCCGGCTGTGCAGCGCCAGCCGCAGCGCGCTGAGCGCGGCGAGTTCGGGCGCGCTGTCCTGGGCGTACAGCTCCTGGCCGGGGCGGGGGTCCACGGCGCGCAACAGGGCGCCGGTGCCGCAGGCCGGGTCCAGGACGGTGCGGGCCGGACCGGCCAGGTCGGCCATGAGGCCCGCCAGCTCGGCCGGGGTGAGCGTGTACTGGCGGGGGTTGGCGTCCAGGTGCCGGCCCAGCAGGAACTCGAACGTCTGCCGGGCGCCGATCTCGGCGGCGAGTTCGGCGGCGCCGCGGAGGAGGGGGACGGAGGGGAGGAGTTGGGGGCCGGTGGGGGTGGCGAGGGCTGGGGTGGGGGTGGGGGTGGCGGTGTCAGCGGGGGTGGTGGTCGGGGCGCTGGGGCTAGCGGTGGTGCCTGTGCGGGTGCCGGCGGCGCTTGTGGGGGTGGCGGCACCTGTGGGGCTGCCGGGCGCGGGGCTGTGAACAGTGGGCCGAGTGGATCGGCTGTGAACGGCTGACGCGTTGTGAACCGGTGATTCGCCGTGGCTGAGTGGGGCGTTGTGAGCGGATGGGTCGTTGTGGACGGTGGGTGGGGTGTTCACAGTCGGCGCCGCCGACGAGGAGTTCACAGCGGGCTTGGTGGGGGCGGAGTTCACACCGGGGGCGGTGGGTTCCGGGTTCACACCAGTAACGGCGGGATCCGAGTTCACACCGGACACCGACTGCCCCGAGTTCACAGCGGGTGCGGATCGCCCCGAGTTCACAGCGGGCGCCTCCGCCCCGGAGTTCACACCGGCCGCCGCCGAATCGGAATTCACACCGGGTGACGCCGAACCCGCGTTCACAGCAGGCGTGTTGTTTGGACCGTTCACACCGACCTGCCCGGACACCCCGCTCACACCGGCCCGACCGAAAGCCCCGTTCACACCACCACCGGCGCCCGCGACCGCGCCCGAAGCCGAACCCGCACCCGCGTCCCCCCTCAGACGCGCGCCCGCACCTCCAACGCCCGCTCCCCCGCGCCCCCGTACGCTCCCCACTCGCGGTGTCAGCACCTTCTCCAGCGCCCCCGGCAGCATCGCGGCCAGCCTCGCGTCGGAGCCCGCGCTCGCGTCGAGCCAGACCGTGGGGCGCTCGTGGATCAGCAGTAGTGCGCAGCCGGTGTGCACCAGGGCCGTCAGCGGGCCCTCCGGGTGGCCGGCGAGTTGCTGCCAGACGCGTTCACGCAGCGGCACTTCGGCGAGTTTTCCCTGCTTGCGCAGCCATGCCTCGACCTCGGCGAGGGCGAAGGACGGGCTGGTCTCGGTGCCGCCGACCGGCTTGGGGAAATCGGCGTGCCGGCGGCGCCAGTTGCTGACGGCGGCCCGGCCCACTCCCGCGAGTCGGGCGATCCCCGCCGCGGTCACCTCTGTCGCGTTGTCCTGCACCGGCTTCGCTCCCCTCGTCCCGTGTGTGCGCCGAGCATACCGGCGTACACAAAGAACCAGGGGTTCACGGCCGTGAACACACCCTCAAGTGTGAACCGTGTTGACTCGGTTCACACGCTCTGCTGTTATTGACCCAGCGAACGAGCGGTCGCCGGAGGGGGAGACCGCCCGCATTCGGGGAGGGATACGTCATGGGTATGAAGGCCAGGCTCGCGGTCGGCGCGACAGTGGGGCTCGCCATCATCGGGACCGTGTCCGCCACCGCCGGCAGTGACGGCGGCAACGGTGGTCCCGGTGGCGGCGCCAAGGCGACCGCGCCGGCCTCGGCCGAGCACAAGCCCGGCAGCCCCGGCAGCCCCAGCAGTCCCGGCAAGGACTCAGCCGGTTCGCGCAGCTCGCACGGCTCGGGCGGCTCGAACGGCTCGGGCGGTGCCGAGGCAAGCGAGGCGGGCGGTGCGGGCGAGGGGAAGAAGACGGCCCCGGCCGCGAAGGGCGCTCCCGCCGCTTCCATGGACGGCGACGGGGGCCTCTTCAAGGTGGGCACGGACATCGCGCCGGGCACCTACAAGTCGACCGGGAACGCCGACGGTTCCTGCTCCTGGGAGCGCCTCAAGGGCGCCGAGGGCGGCACGGACTCGGTCCTCGCCCACGGCAACGTCACCGGTACGGCCGTCGTCACCATCAGCGCCTCGGACCGCTACTTCAAGACCGAAGACTGCCGCGACTGGAAGAGGGCCTGACCCGTTTGCCCACCCCGGCGCGGGGACACCCACACCGCACATCCCGCGCCGCCACGGCACCGCCCCACGCCGACTCGTAGAACCCCGTACCGCTCACCCCGTACCGCTCACCCGTACCACTTACCCCCACGGAGCCGTCCGGCTCCCCGCTCACCAGAACACCTATCTCACCAAGGAACCCCCATGCGTCGTACCGCGTTTGCCGCTCTCTGTCTCGCCGCCGCGGCCACCGTCGGCCTCACCACCGGCTGCCAGTCCGGGGACGACTCGGCCGACAGTAAGCCGAAGGGCCCGTTCGCCGGGCTGAGCGGTGGTCAGATCGTCGAGCGGGCGATGAAGGTCACCACCGGCACCTCGTCGCTGCGTATGAAGGGCCGGGTTCCCGACGAGGAGAACAAGGGCTTCATCGACATCGACATGGCGCTCGACAAGCAGGGCCGGTGCGCCGGCACGCTGAGCATGAACGGCCAGGGGAAGGCCGACATGATCAGGTCGGGCGGCACGCTCTACATGAAGTACGACGAGAAGTTCCTGCGCGCCCAGAGCGAGGGCGAGTCCAAGGAGGACACCGACGCGGCGGTCGACATGCTCGCCGGGAAGTGGACCAAGATGGCCGCCACAGGCCAGGACGCCGAGGACATGGCGAGCTTCTGCGACCTGGACACGATCCTCGGTGACATGAAGGAAGGCGACGAGGCGGCCACCCGCGGCAAGACCACGAAGGTCGGTAGCACGCCCGCGATCATCCTGCACGAGAAGGACGGCGCGGACGACTACACGGCGCACGTGGCGACCGAGGGCAAGCCGTACCTGCTGCGAATCGACAGCGGCGCCAAGGTCAAGGAGCAGATCCACCTGTCCTTCAGCGACTTCGACCGGCCGGTCCCCGCGGACAAGCCCGCGGGGAAGGTCATCGACCTGGACGCGCTGTAAGGGCCGGTACGGGGCCGGGCCCGGCGCGGGGTCACAGCGGGTGCCGCATCCAGACGTTGGGTTCGACGTAGACGGCGTACCCGCGCTCTGGTTCGCAGCGGACCGGGACCAGCGCGCCGGGCACCTCGATGTCGCCGGGGCGGTCAAAGGGCAGGCCGGTCCAGCGGCGCCACTCCTCCAGCGAGCCGCCGACGGTCATGGAGGCCGGGGCGATGGAGTCGATGGTGGCGCCGGCCCGGGCGTGGACGCGCAGCCACGGGTCCTCGGGCAGCCCGTCGGGGCGGACCCGGTGGGCGTACTCGGCGATCGGGGTGTGCGGTTCGCGGTGCTTGGCGCTCGGCCGGACGGGGGCGACGACCTCGCGGAAGCCGCGCTCGCGGGCGTTGTCCCGCATCGCGGAGAGCAGGACGGCGGACAGGCCCCGGCCCTGGGCGTGCGGGGCGATGGTGACCGAGATCGCGCTCACCGTGTCCGGGCGGGTGCCGTGGCGCAGGTCGGCGAAGGCCCACGCCAGGACCTGGTCCCAGCCCCGGGCGGGCAGGGTGCCCCGGCCCGGCGCGTCCAGGGCGAAGGGCACGCTGTAGGCGTGGGCGACGACCCTGCCGTCCTCGTCCTCGGCGAACAGGGCGTATTCCGGCAGTTCGGTGGGGATGCGGCCGTAGTGGGTGGCGCCCACGGGGTCGTTGGTGACGAACTCGGGCCAGGTGTCGGGCATGTCGAACACCGCCGGCAGCCGGTCGGGCCGCTCGGCGAGGCTGCTCACCTTGATGTCCATGTCGATCACGGTAGGCGGGGCGGGCCCGCCGGGACAGCGATTTACCCGGTCACCGGGCCCGTGATGCCGCCGGTCACCGGGCCCGTGATGCCGCCGGTCACCAGACCCGTGATGCCGCCGGTCACCAGACCTGGGACGCGGCCGGTCACCGGGCCCGGGGGTCGGCCGGTCACCGGGCGCGGAAGCGTTCGGGGGCCCGGGTCGGGTTGCCGCCGGTGGGCAGCTTCTGGTCCGGGCAGTCGGTGAGGACCTTCTTCATGGCCGACTGTTCGGCGGCGGTGACCCACAGGCCGTACTTCTTCTTGACCGCCACCTGGGCGGCGACGTACTCGCACCGGTAGGCCTTGTCGGGCGGGAGCCAGGTGGCCGCGTCGCCGTCGCCCTTGCCGCGGTTGGTGCGCGCGTCCACGGCGAGGAGGTTGAGCGGGTCGTTGGCCAGGGCGATTCGCTTGCTCGGGTCCCAGTACTTGGCGCCCTTCTGCCAGGCGTCGGAGAGGGCCACGACGTGGTCGATGTCGACCTGGCTGCGGCCGCGCCGGTAGGTGATCCTCTTGCCGGAGTAGGGGTCGGGGTCCAGCAGGCCGTAGGTGACCTTGCAGGTGCCGCCGGTGAACTTCACTTCTCTCAGGTCACGTTTGAGGATGTCGTCGCGGGTGTCGCAGGAGTTGGAGTCGGTGTCCGCCCACGCGGTGCCGAAGCGCTCGCGGGAGTAACCGGTCTTCGGCGCGCGTCCCTTGACGGTCAGCGAGTCGACCGCGGTCAGGGCCGCGCCGCCGCCTTTGGCCTCGCCGGGCCCTGCGGCTCCCTGGTCCTGCTCGGCCGTGCAGCCGGTCACGGCGACCAGTGTGGCCACGGCGGTGACCATCCCACCCCTCAGACGCGTCACGGTGCGCCCCCCTTGCTCGTGCTGGTCCGCCCTTCAAGCGGGGCGGGTCGTTCCGCCCTCCACGGTAACTTCCCGCCTCCGCCCAGCAGATGGGACGTTGTCAGGTAATAGCCTGACAAATGATGTTTCATC
Source organism: Streptomyces sp. SudanB182_2057 (assembly GCF_964272715.1). Classification (NCBI taxonomy): domain Bacteria; kingdom Bacillati; phylum Actinomycetota; class Actinomycetes; order Kitasatosporales; family Streptomycetaceae; genus Streptomyces; species Streptomyces sp. SudanB182_2057. Next base: position 4,945,797 of record NZ_OZ186798.1, on the reverse strand, counting down.
CGGTGACCGGTAGCCGGTGGCCGGTGGTCGGTCGCCGCTTGACCTTGTCATTGGCGTCAGGGTCCGACGATCCCGGCATGAGCGAGAACAGCACCTCCCGCACCAGCACCTCCCGCACCAGCCCCTCCCCGCACCCTCGTACGGTCCTCGTGACCGGTGCCGGTACCGGCATCGGCCGGGCGACGGCGCGCGCGTTCGCCGCCGAGGGCGCCCGGGTCGTCGCCGTCGGCCGCCGCTCCGCGCCGCTGGCCGAGACCGCCGAGGGACACCCCGGGATCACGCCCCTGCCCGCCGACCTGACCGCCGAGGACGGGCCCGCCACCATCGTCCGGGCCGTGCTGGAGCGCTACGGCCGGATCGACGTGCTGGTCAACAACGCGGCCGTGGTCACCACCGACTCCCTGCGCAGCTACACCCGCGCGTCGGTACGGCCGCTGCTGGAGACCAACCTCCTCGCGCCCGTGCTGCTCACCCAGGCCGCGCTGCCCGCGCTGGAGGAGAGCCGGGGGGTCGTGGTGAACGTGACGACGGCGGTGGGCCAGCGCGGCTGGCCCGGCAACTCGCTGTACGCGGCGGGCAAGGCGGCGCTGGAGGTGCTGACCCGCAGTTGGGCGGTGGAACTGGCGCCGCACGGCATCCGGGTGGTCGCGGTGGCCCCGGGCGCGATCGAGACGCCGATCGCCGACCACTCCGGCTACACCCCCGAGCAGCGGGCCGCCATCCGGCAGTGGCAGCTCGCCCACACCCCGCTCGGCCGGATCGGCCGCCCCGAGGAGGTCGCCTGGGCCATCACCCGTCTCGCCTCCCCGCGGGCGTCGTTCGTGACGGGGGTCGTCCTGCCCGTGGACGGCGGCGCGGTCGTCTCCTGACCCGACTCAGGTGGGCCGGCCACTTCTTCAGGGGACCTCGGCGCCCGCCTCCCGCAGCGCCGCCGCCAGCCGCTCCCGCAGCTCCGTCTGGGCCGCGATGCGGGCGTCCAGGACGGCCAGCCGGTCCCGGGCGACCTTCAGCGCCCGCGCGGAGGCGGGGCCGGCGGTGACGTCGCCGTCGAGGCAGGGCAGGAACACCAGGACGTCGTCCAGGGTGAGGCCCGCCGCGAGCAGCCGGCGGATGTTGCGCACCCGTACGGCCGTACCGGCGTCGTACTCGCGGTAGCCGTTGGCCGCGCGGGCGGAGGTGATCAGGCCCTGCTGTTCGTAGTGGCGCAGGGCGCGCGGGCTCGCTCCGGTCGCCTCGGCCAGCTCACCTATCCGCACGCGCGCCCCCCGTTCACGTCCCTGTCCTCGGCTAGCCCAGGACCGAGGTGAGGAACTCGCCGACCCAGGCCAGCAGTTCCCGGCCGACCAGCGGCTTGCCGCCGACCTTGGCCGTCTTCGGGCGCGGGACCAGCACCTGGTGGGCGGCCGCCTTGATGACCGTACCCGGGTAGAGCCGCTGGAGCCGCAGTTCCTGCGACTCGCGCAGCTCCACCGGCGCGAAGCGGATGTTGGTGCCCTGGAGCACGATCTCGCCGACGCCGCAGGCGCGCGCGAGCATCCTCAGGCCGGCCACCAGCAGCAGGTTCTCCACCGGTTCGGGCAGCTTGCCGTAGCGGTCGGTGAGTTCCTCGCGGACGGCCTTGATGTCCTCCTCGCTGTTGGCGGAGGCGATCGCGCGGTAGGCCTGGAGGCGCAGGCGCTCGCCGGGCGCGTAGTCGTGCGGGACGTGCGCGTCGACGGGCAGCTCGATCTTGACCTCCAGCGGCGGCTCCTCCTCGATCCCGCCGGTCTCCAGCTGGCGCCGGTAGTCGGCGACGGCCTCGCCGACCATGCGGACGTACAGGTCGAAGCCGACGCCCGCGATGTGGCCGGACTGCTCGCCGCCCAGGAGGTTTCCGGCGCCGCGGATCTCCAGGTCCTTCATCGCCACGTACATGCCCGCGCCCATCTCGGTGTGCTGGGCGATGGTCGCCAGGCGCTCGTGCGCGGTCTCGGTGAGCGGCTTCTCCGGCGGGTACAGGAAGTAGGCGTAGCCGCGCTCGCGGCCCCGGCCGACCCGGCCGCGCAGCTGGTGCAGCTGGGACAGGCCGAAGGTGTCGCCGCGCTCCACGATCAGGGTGTTGGCGTTGGAGATGTCGATGCCGGACTCCACGATCGTGGTCGACACCAGCACGTCGAACTTCTTCTCCCAGAAGTCGACCACGACCTGTTCCAGCGCGGACTCCGACATCTGGCCGTGGGCGGTGGCGATGCGCGCCTCGGGGACGATGTCGCGGAGCCTGGCCGCCGCGCGGTCGATGGACTCGACGCGGTTGTGGATGTAGAAGACCTGGCCCTCGCGCAGCAGTTCACGGCGGATGGCGGCGCCGATCTGCTTCTCCTCGTACGGCCCGACGAAGGTGAGCACCGGGTGGCGCTCCTCGGGGGGCGTGGTGATCGTGGACATCTCGCGGATGCCGGTGACCGCCATCTCCAGGGTGCGCGGGATCGGGGTCGCGGACATGGTCAGCACGTCGACGTTGGCGCGGAGCTTCTTCAGCTGCTCCTTGTGCTCGACGCCGAAGCGCTGCTCCTCGTCGACGATGACCAGGCCGAGGTCCTTGAACTTGGTCTCGGAGGAGAACAGGCGGTGGGTGCCGATGACGACGTCCACCGAGCCCTCCTTCAGGCCCTCCAGGACGGCCTTGGCCTCGGTGTCGGTCTGGAAGCGGGACAGGGCGCGCACGTTGACGGGGAACTGCGCGTACCGCTCGGAGAACGTGCCGTAGTGCTGCTGCACCAGCAGGGTGGTGGGCACCAGGACGGCGACCTGCTTGCCGTCCTGTACGGCCTTGAAGGCGGCCCGCACCGCGATCTCGGTCTTGCCGTAGCCGACGTCGCCGCAGATCAGCCGGTCCATCGGGATCGACTTCTCCATGTCCTCCTTGACCTCGGCGATGGTGGTGAGCTGGTCCGGGGTCTCGGCGTAGGGGAAGGCGTCCTCCAGCTCGCGCTGCCAGGGGGTGTCGGTGCCGAAGGCGTGGCCGGGGGCGGCCATGCGCGCGCTGTACAGCTTGATCAGGTCGGCGGCGATCTCCTTGACGGCCTTCTTGGCGCGGGCCTTGGTCTTGGTCCAGTCGGCGCCGCCGAGGCGGTGCAGGGTGGGTGCCTCGCCGCCGACGTACTTGGTGATCTGCTCCAGCTGGTCGGTCGGGATGTACAGCCGGTCGCCGGGCTGGCCGCGTTTGGCGGGCGCGTACTCCACGACCAGGTACTCGCGGGTGGCGCCCTGCACGGTGCGCTGCACCATCTCGATGTAGCGGCCGACGCCGTGCTGTTCGTGGACGATGTAGTCGCCCGGCTCCAGGGTGAGCGGGTCGATGGTCTTGCGGCGGCGGGCCGGCATGCGGGCGCCGTCGCGGCCGGCGGTGCGCTGTCCGGAGAGGTCGGTCTCGGTGAGCACGGCCAGCTTGAGCGCGGGGTCCACGAAGCCGTACTCGATGGAGCCGCAGGAGACGTGCACCAGGGAGGGGGCGAGTTCGCCGAGGTCGGCGTCCAGGCGGGCGGCGATGCCCTCGCCGCCGAGTACCTCCACGGTGCGGGCGGCGGGGCCGTGGCCTTCGGTGACGAACACCGTGCGCCAGCCGTCGGCGAGCCAGCCCTTGGTGTCGGCGAGGGCGCGCGCGGTGTCGCCGCGGTAGGTCTCGGGCGCGTGCATGCCGAGCTTGAGGGTGTCGGCGTCGCCCGCGGCGTCGGCGTCGGCGGCGAACGGGGAGACCGACCACCACATCATGTCCAGCTCGCGGGCGCGGTCGCGGACGTCGGCGATGGACCACAGGGAGGCCGCGCCGACGTCGATGGGGGCCTCGCCTCCGCCGGCGGTGGCCGCCCAGGACGCCTGGAGGAACTCCTGGCTGGTGGCGACGAGGTCGGCGGCGCGGGTGCGGACCCGCTCCGGGTCGCAGACGACGGCCATGGCGCCCTTGGGCAGCACGTCGAGCAGCAGCTCCATGTCGTCCACGAGGACGGGGGCCAGGGACTCCATGCCCTCCACCGCGATGCCCTCGGCGATCTTGCCGAGCAGTTCGCCCAGCTCGGGGTGGTCCTCGGCGAGGGCACGCGCGCGTGCGCGGACGTCGTCGGTGAGCAGCAGCTCGCGGCACGGGGGCGCCCACAGGCCGTGTTCGGCGACTTCGAGGGAGCGCTGGTCGGCGACCTTGAAGTAGCGGATCTCCTCGACCTCGTCGCCCCAGAACTCGATGCGCAGGGGGTGTTCCTCGGTGGGCGGGAACACGTCCAGGATGCCGCCGCGCACGGCGAACTCGCCGCGCTTCTCGACCAGCTCCACGCGCGCGTAGGCGGCGGCCGCGAGGGCTTCGACGATGTCGTTCAGATCGGCGCTCTGGCCGGTGCGCAGGGCCACCGGTTCCAGGTCGCCGAGGCCCTTGACCTGCGGCTGGAGCACGGAGCGCACGGGGGCCACGACGACGGAGACGGGGCCGGTCTCGGGGTCGTCGGGGCGGGGGTGGGCGAGGCGGCGCAGGACGGCGAGGCGGCGGCCGACGGTGTCGCTGCGGGGGCTGAGCCGCTCGTGCGGGAGGGTCTCCCAGGAGGGGTACTCCACGACGCCCTCGGGCGGCAGCAGGGAGCGCAGGGCGGCGGCCAGGTCCTCGGCCTCGCGTCCGGTCGCGGTGACCGCCAGCACCGGGCGGCCGGCGTCCCGGGCCAGGGCGGCGACGGCGAAGGGCCGGGCCGCCGGGGGGCCGACCAGGTCGACGTGCGGGCGGTTGCCGTCCGCTGCCGCGCGCATCGCTTCCGCGAGGGCGGGGTCCTTGACGACGGCGTCGAGCAGACCGTGCAGGCTCATGGAGGCTTTTTCCGTCCAGGGGGTCGGCAACACGAAGGGCCCGACTCGTGTGACGGGCCGGGGCTGTCCAGCGTACGACGGTGTCGGCGCCGCCGCTGGAGCCTGTGGACAACCCCGCACCCCGGGTACGGGCCCTGTGGAAAACCCGGGACCGCCCGCACACGGCCCGGCGCCGGGAAGCCGCAAGGCTCCCCGGCGCCGGATGCTCCCCCGCAACCCCCGTGTGCGGTGGCCGTCGGCCACGGCCGGTCCCGCCGTGCGCGGTGGCCGGCCGGGCCGGTGCGCGAGGCCGTGTCGTCAGACTCCCGCCTGCCGCGCGACGACAGGATCTAGTCGGTGGCGATCGCGTTCAGCACGTTCATCCGGGCCGCCCGGAACGCCGGGACCAGCGCGGCGAACAGGCCCACGAAGGCCGAGCCGATGAACACGCCGGTGATCGTCGGCCAGGGGATGTCGAGGACGTTCAGGCCCTCCAGGGCGAGGAGCTGCTGCGCGGTGGCGCCCCAGACCATGCCGAGGCCGAGGCCCAGCAGGGCACCGAAGACGGCGATCACCACGGACTCCAGGCGGATCATGCGGCGCAGCTGGCGGCGGGAGAGGCCGATGGCCCGCATCAGGCCGATCTCCCGGGTCCGCTCGACCACGGACAGCGCCAGGGTGTTCACCACGCCGAGGACCGCGACGATGATCGCCAGCGCCAGCAGGCCGTAGATCATGTTCAGCAGCTGGCCGATCTGGTCCTTCAGTTCCTGCTTGTAGTCGGTCTGGTCGCGCACGGTGTACTGCGGGAACTCGTGCAGTGCCGACTTCAGCGCCTGGTAGGCGGCCTTCTCCCGGCCGTCCTCGGCGGTGGCGAACAGCAGGTCGTCCAGCGGCATCCGGTCGGCGGGGACGTACTTGGCGACCGTGGTGATGGAGGCGTACATCGCGCCCTTGTCGACGACGACCTCGTCGCTGGTGATCGCGCGGACGGTCAGCTTCGCCGTCCCGCCGTCCTCGAAGCGGACGGTGACCGTGGAGCCGAGCTTGATGCCGTGCTCCTCGGCGAAGCCCTCGAAGACGGACATCGAGTCGGGCCGGTAGGCGTCGGCGAGGTCGCCGGCGACGGTCTTGGTACGTACGTCCTGGGCGTACGTCGGGTCGGCCGCGTTGATCGTCTCCTTGGGGACGGTGCGGCCGTCCGGCGTGGTCAGGGTGGCGTCCAGGAGCTTGTACTCGGTGACCCGGGCCAGGCCCGGGGTGTCCTTGACGGCCCGCACCGCCTGCTTGGTGATGACCTGGCCGTTGTCCTCCTGGACGATGAAGTCCGCGCCGACGGTCTTGTCCAGCTGGTCGGTGGCGGAGGCCACCATGGAGGAGCCGACCACCGACAGGCACGCCACCAGGGCCAGGCCGATCATCAGGGCGGCGCCGGTGGCACCGGTGCGGCGCGGGTTGCGCAGCGCGTTGCGCTCGGCCATCCGGCCGACGGGGCCGAAGACCCGCAGCAGGACCGCGCCGAGGACACGGACCAGCGCGCCGGCGAGCAGCGGGCCGATGACGACGAAGCCGATCAGGGTGAGCAGCACGCCCAGGCCCAGCCAGCCGGAGCCGGTCTTGGCCCGCTCGGCGGTGGCGGCGGCGTACAGGCTCCAGCCGCCGGCGGCGGTCAGCAGCAGGCCGAGGACGGCGCGGACGGCACCGGAGCGGGCGTCTGCGGGGGCGCCGGCGTCGCGCAGGGCGGCCATCGGGGAGACCTTGCCGGCGCGCCGGGCGGGCAGGTAGGCGGCGAGGACGGTGACGGCCACGCCCAGGAGCAGGCCGAGCGCGGGGGTGGTCCAGGCCACCGTCAGGTCGTCGGTGGACAGCTTCATGCCCATCTGCCCCATGAGCTTCATCAGGCCGATGGCGAGGCCGACGCCCGCGCCGACGCCGAGGACGGAGCCCGCCACGCCCAGCAGCAGCGCCTCGACCAGCACCGAGCGGTTGACCTGCTTGCGGGAGGAGCCGATGGCGCGCAGCAGGCCGATCTCCCGGGTGCGCTGGGCGACCAGCATGGAGAAGGTGTTGATGATCAGGAAGATGCCGACCAGGAAGGCGATCCCGGCGAAGCCGAGCATCGCGTACTTCATGACGTCCAGGAAGCTCTGGAGCTCCTTCTGGTTGGCGTCGGCGACCTCCTTGGCGGTCTGCACCTTGTAGTCGTGGCCGAGGACGGCGACGACGTTCTTCTTCAGCTGCTCGTCGCTCACGCCGTCGGCGGCGGTGACGTTGACGGTGGTGTAGACGCCGGTGCGGCCGACGAGGGTCCGCTGGGCGGTCGTGGTGTCCAGGTAGAAGATCGCCGCGCCGGGGTTGGTGACCTTGAAGGCGGCGATGCCGGACACGCGCGCGTGGTGCGTGCCGACGGCCGTGATGAGGCCGATCCGGTCGCCGCGCTTCAATCCGTGCCGGTCGGCGGTGTCGGCGTCGATCATCACCTGGTCCGGGCCCTTGGGGGCCGTGCCGGAGGTGATCTCCATGGTGCGGGCGTCGTTGCCGTTCCAGCTGCCGACGATGGTGGGCCCGCCGTTGCCGGGCGACAGCTTGTCCTTGTCGGCGTCCACGACGGTGACCGAGGTGGAGAACACCGTGCCCTCGGCCGACTTCACGCCCTGGGCGCCGCGGACCTCGGCGACGACCGAGGCCGGCAGGACGGGCGGCTTGCCGGTGCGGGAGGTGGTCTCCCCGGTGTCGGAGGCGCCCTTGGCGCCGATCTGGACGTCGGAGGAGGTGGCCTGGAACAGCTTGTCGAAGGTGGTGTTCATGGTGTCGGTGAACACCAGCGTGCCGCACACGAACGCCACCGACAGCAGCACGGCGACCGCCGACAGCGCCATGCGTCCCTTGTGCGCGACGAAGTTGCGCATCGAGGTCTTCAGAACGGTCACGACGTACGTCCCCGGGCGTCGAAGTCCTTCATGCGGTCCAGGACCTGTTCGGCCGTCGGCTGGTACATCTCGTCGACGATGCGGCCGTCGGCGAGGTAGAGCACGCGGTCGGCGTAGGAGGCGGCCACGGGGTCGTGGGTGACCATGACGATGGTCTGGCCGAGTTCGTCCACCGAGCGGCGCAGGAAGCCGAGCACCTCGGCGCCCGCGCGCGAGTCGAGGTTTCCGGTCGGCTCGTCCCCGAAGATGATCTCCGGGCGGGCGGCGAGGGCGCGGGCCACGGCGACGCGCTGCTGCTGGCCGCCGGAGAGCTGGGTGGGGCGGTGCTTGAGGCGTCCGGTGAGCCCGACGGTCTCCACCACCCGCTCCAGCCAGGCCCGGTCGGGCTTGCGGCCGGCGATGTCCATGGGCAGCGTGATGTTCTCCAGGGCGTTCAGCGTGGGCAGCAGGTTGAACGCCTGGAAGATGAAGCCGATGCGGTCCCGGCGCAGCTGGGTGAGCTTCTTGTCCTTCAGGCCGGTGATCTCGGTGTCGTCCAGGTGGATGTGACCGCTCGTCACGGTGTCCAGGCCGGCCAGGCAGTGCATCAGGGTCGACTTGCCGGACCCGGAGGGTCCCATGATCGCGGTGAACCGGCCGCGGGCGATGTCCACGTCCACGCTGTCCAGCGCGACGACACGGGTCTCCCCGGCCCCGTACGCCTTCACGACCTGGCGCGCCCGCGCCGCGACGGCCGTACGCCCTCCAGTACCCCCGTGCCTGGGAATCGTCACAGCCGATGTCACGGTATGTCTCCTATGTCGGTCGACAGGTCGGTGCACGGCGCCCGGTGGTGCCGGGGCGTCGTCTGAGTACGTTCTGAGTACGTCGATGAGTCTCGCGGTCGGCGAGGGCGTCGCGCGCTGGTGCGGAGCCCCGTCTTTCCGGGGGGTAAACCCCACCCCCGCCGGTGCGGTTCGCCGCCCCCCCCCAGCGGCGTGAGACCAGGTTAAGGACCGCCCTGGGCCCGGCTCCTCCTCCGCCGGGACGAACCCTCCCCGAGCCGGGGTACGGAGGAACCCCTAGGGGGCCTCCACCGTCGGGTGGAGGCATTCCCGGGGATGCCTCCACCCTTCGGCGCGCGCCGCCTCCACCCGGCCCCATGCCCGGGGCCCCGGCCCGCCCTCCGTGCGAAGCTGTCGTCGCATACATAGGTGCAGGGGGCACCTGGGTAGCTTCCGACGGGAAGCAGGGGAGGGGTTTGCGGTGGGGAGTACGACACCCGCGATACGCGGCGGCGCGGCCCGGCACCAGGGGGAACGCCGCCGGGGGGCGGTCGTGGCCGCCCTGATGCTGGCGATGGCACTGGCCGCGCTCGACTCCACCGTCGTCTCCACGGCGGTCCCCCAGATCGTCGGCGACCTGGGCGGGTTCTCCGTCTTCTCCTGGCTGTTCTCCGGCTATCTGCTCGCCGTCACCGTCACGCTCCCCGTCTACGGCAAGCTCTCCGACACCTTCGGCCGCAAACCGGTGCTGGTGGTGGGCGCGGCCGTGTTCCTCGCGGGGTCGCTGCTGTGCGCGGTGGCCTGGAACATGGGCGCGCTGATCGCGTTCCGGATCGTCCAGGGCCTGGGCGGCGGGGCGTTGCAGGGCACCGTGCAGACGCTCGCCGCCGACCTGTACCCGCTGGCCGAACGCCCCAAGATCCAGTCCCGGCTGTCCACGGTCTGGGCGGTCAGCGCGGTGGCCGGCCCCGGACTCGGCGGCGTGCTCGCCGCCTACGCCGACTGGCGCTGGATCTTCCTGATCAACCTGCCGATCGGCGCGGCCGCCCTGTGGCTGATCGTGCGTCACCTGCACGAGCCCGAACGGGAGACCGCCCCCCGCGCGCGCGTGGACTGGGCCGGCGCGCTCGCGGTGTTCGCGTGCGGCGGGGTGCTGCTGACCGCGCTGGTGCAGGGCGGGGTCGCCTGGCCGTGGCTGTCGGCGCCGTCACTGGCCCTGTTCGGCGCGGGTCTCGCCCTGGTCGCCGTGGTGGTGGCGGTGGAGCGACGGGCCGCGCAGCCCATCATCCCGGGCTGGGTGTGGCGGCGCCGGACGATCGCCGCCGTCAATCTGGCGCTCGGCGCGCTGGGGCTGCTGATGGTGGCGCCCGCGGTGTTCCTGCCGACGTACGCCCAGTCGGTGCTCGGACTCGGCGCGGTGGCCGCCGGGTTCGTGCTGTCGGTGTGGACGCTCAGCTGGCCGGTGTCCGCCGCGCTCAGCCAGCACGTCTACCGGCGGATCGGCTTCCGGGACACCGCGCTGATCGGCATCGGGCTCGCCACGCTCATCCTCCTGGCGTTCCCGTTCCTGCCCTACCCCGGGGCCTGGTGGCAGCCCACGCTGCTGATGCTGCTGCTCGGCGGGGCGCTGGGCCTGTTCCAGCTGCCGCTGATCGTCGGGGTGCAGTCGACCGTGGGCTGGTCGGAGCGGGGCACCGCGACCGCCTCGGTGCTGTTCTGCCGGCAGACCGGCCAGACCCTGGGCGCGTCCCTGTTCGGCGCCATCGCCAACGGGGTGCTGGCCGCGCGGCTGGGCGGGGCCGGCGACCTGGACTCCGTCACCCGCGCGCTGGACGCCGGCACGGCCCCGGAGGTGACCCGGCGGGCCATCGCCGACGCGGTCCACGCCGTCTACCTCGGCGCGGCGGCAGCGGCGGCCCTGGCGTTCGTCGTGCTGCTGCTGGTGGCACCCCGCCGGTTCCCGGTGCTCCCGGAGTGAACCCGGCGGGCCGGCTCACTCGGTGACGACTCGTCCGGTCAGCGACATCAGGTTCTCGCGCGCGCAGTCCATGTGCGCCTGCACGGCGTCCCAGGTGTCGCCGTGCTCGCGCAGCACCCGCTCGGTCTCCTGGGCGATGCGCTCCTCGCGCACGCGCGCGTCCGCGACGATCTCGGCGGCACGCGCGCGTGCCCGCTCCTCACACCGGCGGGCGTACTCCCCGGCCTCCTCCACGGCCCGCACGGCCGCCGCCAACGCGGCCTCGGCCCGGCTCGCCCGCTCGGCGTGCCGGGCGTCCAGCTCGGCCGCCCGTCCGGCCGCCTCGCGTTCGGCCGCCGCCCAGCGCCCGGCGTTCTCCCGGGAGTGCTCGGCTAGCATCCCGGCGGCGCGCTGCCGTGCCTCGCGCACCAGGGCGAGGGCCTCCATGCGCGCCGTCCGCACCTCACGCCGGGCCCCCACCCGGATGCCGTTGGCCTCCGCGCGCGCGGCCAGGATCCGTCCGCGCGCGTGCTCGTCGGCCGCCGCACGGACCGCGTCCGCCGCCTCCCGCGCCTCCCGGCGGACCCGCTCGGCCTCCGCCTCGGCCCGCGCGACGTGCTGCGCGGCCGCGCGCCGCGTGCGCTCCCTGAGATCCGCCGCCTCGCTCTGCACCCGCTGGAACAGCCGCTGGGCGCCCTCCCCCAGCGCCTCGTACGTCTGCGGCTGGAGCCCGGCGACCACCTCGCCCAGCCGTGCCGCCTCCGCCTCCATGTCCTTGGCGAGCACGGTCAGCCGGGCGGCCCGCTCCCACGCGGCGTCCCGGTCCTCGGACAGCGCCTCCAGGCAGGCGTCGACCTGGTCGGGGCGGTAGCCGCGCCCCCGGACGGTCGCGAAGCCGTGCGGCGGCATCGATGCGCTGCTCACCCTGGGACTCCTCTCCACCGGACCTACACGACAGAATGATTTCGTGCATATCTTGATGGATCGGACATAACCGGTCACCATCCGACACTCCGCAGACCGGCGCGCGGACACGGAACGCGCGCCGGGCGGCCAACGGCACGCGGCAGACACGCGTCGGGCCCTCCACGCGCGCGTGAAGGGCCCGACGACGGCAAGCGGCGGCCGCGACGCACTTGTGCGGGAAGGGCTACAACAGCCCGTCCCACATCTGCTCCAGCAGCACCGACCACCAGCTCTCCGGCGAACCGAGCGCCGCCGGGTCCAGGGCCGCCAACTGCGCCTGGAAGTCGACGGTCCAGCGGCCCGCCTGCTCCTGGTTCAGCCCGTACCTCAGACGCCACATCCGGCCCAGCAGCGCCAGACAGCGCACGAACTCCGGCAGCCCCGTGTTCACGAACTGCGGCGGCACCGGCGCACCACCCGGACCCGCCTCCACCGGCACGGCCACGATGCTCGCCGTCCCGTACTGCACACAGACCGCCTTGCCGAAGTCGGTGCCCATCACCAGGTACGAGCCCGCGTCCGGCGCCGCCATCACCCCGCGCTCGGCCGCCAGCTCCGCCAGCGTCGGCACCGGACGGCCCGGCTGCGCCTGCGCCCAGAAGAACGGGCCCATGTCCAGCGGCAGTCCGGCCACCACCAGGGTGTGCGCCACGATCGGCGGCACACCCTGCCGGGACACCGCCTGCTGTTCGAACCGGAAGATCCCCGGCCCGAACGCCGCCGCCAGCTCCTGCGCGACCCCCTCCGGCGGCACCGGCGGCGCGGCCTGCACCGGCGGCAGCGGCGCCCGCACCGGCGCCGGCCGCGCCGGACCGTCCGCCACCTGGTGCAACTCGCCCTGATGCGCCAGCAACTGGTGCATGCCCTGGCGCCGGCCCGCGTGGTCCGTGCCGTACGGCGCGATGCTCGTGATCCGCGCCTGCGGCCACTGCTCCCGGATCATCCGCGCGCAGTAGGCACCCGGCAGCTCACACGACTCCAGCTCGGTGTGCAGCTCCAGCACCTGGTCCGGCGGCACGTTCATGGCCCGCAGCTCGTGGAAGATCTGCCACTCCGGGTGCGGCATGCCCGGCGCCGAACGCCGGATCAGCTGCTGCTCGGAGCCGTCCTGCGCGCGGTAGCGCAGAACGGCCTGGTAGCCCGGACCCACCGTCGGCTGCCCCTGCGGATACCCGTACGCCGGCCCCGTCCCCGGCACGGGCGCACCGGGCGGCGGCATCGCACCCGGCGGCGGCATCGCGCCGGGCGGCATCGGGGGCGGGGCGCCCTGAGCGCCCGGGGGCATGCCCGGGGCGCCCCCCGGGACACCGGGAGCGGGCGGGGGCGCGGCGCTCGGGGCGGCACCCGGGGGCGCGACGGCACCCGGGCCGCCGGTCACGGGGGGTGCGGCCAGCATGGTCTCGGCCTGGTGCACGGCCCCGGGAGCACCGGAAGTGCCGGGGGCGCCCGGAGCATGCGGCGCGGCAGGAGGCTGGGGCGCGCCGGGTACGGGGGCCCCCGGAGCCGGGGGCATGTTGGGGGCACCCGGCGACTGCGGGGCCCTCGGAGGCTGCGGCGTGCCCGGAGGCTGGGGCGCGCCTTCGCCCGGTCGGCTCGGGTCGGCCAGCATCGTGGCCGCCTGGTGCACACCCCCCGGAGGCGTACCCCCCGGGGCACCCGGCGGCGCGGCGGGCGGGGTGGGGGCGCCCGGAACGTTCGGCGCGCCCGGCGCCCGCGTTCCCTCCGCGCTCCCCGGACCGTCCTGCCCCTCGGGGCCCTCCGGCCCGAGCGCCGACACCAACTGCGTCGGCACGTACCCGCCCGCGGGGGCACCCGGCGCGGGCGGCGGCGTCGCACTCCCCGGGCGCGCGCCCGGCAGGCCCGGGGCGCCCGGCGGCGGAGGGGGTGCACCCACTCCCCCACGCCCCTTCTTCGGCGGCGGTGCCGCCTTGCTCGTCGCGGCGTCCGCGATGTCCCCCGCGTGCGGCGGCAGCGGACGCGCGGGCGCACCCGGGCCCGCCGCAGGCTGCGGCGCGCCCGGCGCACCACCCGGCGCCTGCGGATAGCCGTACCCCGGAGCGCCGCCCGGCCCCTGCGGGTAGCCGTACGACGGAACGGGCGGCGCGGGCGTGCCTGCCTGCGGGGCGCCCGGCGCCCCGGCGGCCATGGGCGGCGGCGGGGGCGGAGTGCCGTGCGCGGGAGGGTACGGCGGCACGCCCGGCGCGGGCGTACCCGGAGCCGCCTGCGCCTGCGCCTGCGCCTGCGCCTGCGCCTGCGGATGACCGTACGCCGACGGGCCCGGCGCCGGTGGAGGCGTGTCGTTCCGCCCGGGGGCCGGCGCGCCCGACGCGTCCAGCGCCGGTGCGACCGCCGTCGGCGGCAGCGGAACACCGCCCGGCAACAACGCCGTCGGCGCGTCCGCCGCGACCGCCGGAGGCCGCGGCGCGTCGTCCGACTCGCCCAACGGCGGCGCGAACACCGTCGCGGGCAGCGGCACGGAACGGTCGTCCTCACCGGATCCCCCGTTCGTGTCGGTCCCGGCCCACGGTGTGGCGCCCTCGGGCACCTCCTCGGGAGCGGGCACTCCCGGCGCACCGACCGCGCCCGGAGCACCAGGCGTCGCCGTACCCGCGCCCGGAACAGGCCCACCACCCGACTCCGCCGAAGCGGAAACCGGAGCCGGAGCCGGAGCGGAGGCCGACACCGAACCCGACGCCGAATCCGGCGCCCCCGAACCCGGCACCCCCGATTCCGACGAGACCGAACCCGTCGAACCCGCCGACCCCGCCGAATCCCCCGCTCCCCGCTCACCCACCCCCAACTTGTCCGCCGCCTCCTGCAACCACTCCGGAGGAGTCAGCAGGAACGACGTCTGATTGAGGTCCAGCCGCGCGGGCGCCGGCACCGCCTCCTGCGGCTCCCCGGCACGGCCGTACTCCTCCTCGTACCGGCGGATCACCTCACCCACCGGCAGCGCGGGCCACAACGTGGCCTCCCCGCTGTCCCGGGCGATCACCAGCCGCTGGCCGCCCGCGTCCGAACGCGGGCCCTCCGCACGGTCCTCGCCCCACACCACGAACCCCAGCTCGAACTCCCGCACCCGCACCTCACGGTGCTGGTACACGGGCACGTCGCCGTTGATCCACTCCTCGGCGCGCTCCTGCGCCTGCGCGTACGTCACCATCGCGTGCAGCTCACTCCCCCACCGGGCCGGAAGACACCGGGACGACCCGGACGAAGCCGCCGTCCACCATCAGACCGGCCACCGTCTCCAACTCCGGCGGACCACCGGCCAACCGGGACAAGAACGCGTCGAAGTCGTCACCGCACGGCAGCAGCAGGCGCTCCACCCGCTCCGCCGGCGACCACGACGGATCCACGTCCCGCACATCGTCGTACGCGCAGAACCACACCGAACCGGCCCGCTCGCCCTTCACCTTCACCGCGAGCAGCCCGCCCTGCACGAACCCCACCCCGAGGTAATCCTTCGTCAGATGGTCGCGCAGACACTTGTTCACATACACCAGGTCATTGACCGCCGCCTCGTCCCGCACCGTGAAGAACGGCTGGTCCACCAGCAGCCCCAGCCCGGCGTCCAGTGCCGCGCCGACCGGCGCGCAACCGCCCGCCGCCTTCAGGAACGAACGGTAGGCACCCGGCAACCGGTAGCCCAGGTCCTCCTCGATCCCCTGCACCTGCGCCTCCGACACCGCCACACCCGACTTCGGCAGCCCGAAGTGCGCCGGCCGCGACTCCTGCAACGGGCGCGTCCCGCGCTTGGCATGGTCCACCACCGCCGTCGCCACCCCGCCGTGATGCCTCAGCAGCGCCTTCACCTCGACCGGGACCAACTCCAGCCGCCGGGTGCCCGCCACGTGGTGCCACGTCCAGCCGTGCGGCGTCGCCACATGCGGCACCGTGTCCCACAACGCGTGCCCCGCCGCCGCCAACGCCGCGTTCGCCGACACATAATCCGTCAGCCGCAGCTCATCGACCCCGAAACCCTCCGGCGGATCGGCGATCTCCACCGCCACGCGCGCGTACGGCGAGAAATCCGGATAACCCCGCTCGTCGACCCGCACCCCCCTCGGGTGACGCGCCGCCCGGACCGGATCCGGAAAGTGCACGACCTGCCCGGCATAGGCCGCGTTCGGCGGCGCGGCTTGCTGCCCGAGCCGACCTGTCGTCATGACGGATGCCCCCTGCGGCGTTCTCTCTGGCCGTGAACGGCGGTGTCGATCGCGGATGGCGCCCAGCCTATGCGGTACGCCAACCCCGGTCACCGGCCCGCCACAACCCCACCCGAGCCCCCACTCGCACCCACGCCCACACCGGCCCCCACCACCGTGACCAGCCGTCACCCCACCGTCACGCCCCGCCCCGGAACACACGTGTCACACCGCCCCAGCTTCCCCACCAGCCACGGCATTTGGCACCCTAAGTCCTTCGGGGGGATGCCCCAGGGGAGGGACAACGATCATGACGACCTTGCAGACCGGAGGTGCCGACGTGCGGGCCGGCGACCCTCGCATCGACTGGAGCGGCACCGAAACACCCCCCACCCCCACCCTCCGGCACCGCCGCGACGGCATCCTGCCCGCCATCGCCGCCGCCCTCTCCGTCCGCGGCACCACCCTCACCTGCACCGCCGCCCGCGGCGACCGGCCCCCCACCCTGCACCCCCTCGTCCAGGACTTCCTCGACGCCCTCACCAGCGCCCAGCGCGACCGCTTCACCGGCCGCTGCGCCGAGACCATCCTCATCTCCCGGCACCTCACCACCGCCGACGCAGCCCGCAGCAAACGCGCCGCCCGCAGACCCATGACCAACGGCGAAGCCCGAAAAGCCCTCAAACACGCCAAACTCACCACCCGCCGCATACGCGAGGACGGCGACCCCCTGCACGGCCGCTTCGCCGCCCCCTGCCGCGCCTGCACCGCCCTCAGCGCCCACTTCGGCGTCCGCATCGTCGACACCACCCCCACCGACGGCTGACCCCACCACCACGAACCACCCGGCAAGCTCGACGAACGAAGGGCAGATGCACCCCGACCGCACGTCTACCACGCGCTTCCCCGTACCCGTCGACGCCGCCCTGCGCGCCGCCGGCTGGCACCCCGGACGCTGGGACATCAAACAGGCCGAGATCTGGGCCGACGCCCTGCGCACCCACACCTCACCCGCCGGACACCGGCACACCGTCTTCCCCGCCGCCGTCGAAGCCTGGGCCGAATTCGGCGGCCTCACCATCACCCCCACCGGCCCCGGCCGCCAGATCACCCCCGCCACCCTCCACCTCGACCCCCTGCACGGCCTCCACCTCGCCCGCACCCTCGGCGACCTCGGCCACGCCCTCGGCACCCAGCTCTGCCCCCTCGGCGAGGAAACCGATACCGCCGCCCTCCTCGCCATCGACGCCGAAGGCCGCGTCTACACCATCGACCACACCGGCGACTGGTACACCGGCCAGGACATCGACCACGCCCTCACCACCGTCATCACCGGCATCCAGCCCGTACGCCTCACCGCCGGCTGACCCCCGCGCGAGCACCCCGCGGCTCACGCCGCCGGAATCACCGCCGACACCCGGAACCCACCGGCGTCCGTCGGCCCCGACACGAACACCCCACCCAGCGCCACGACCCGCTCCCGCATCCCCACCAGGCCGTTACCACCCGACGGCAACCCCGCCGCCGACGCCGACGCCGGCTCCGGCGGCGGCTCGTTCTCCACCTGCATCGCGATCTCCGACACCCGGTGCGCCAGCCGCACATACGTCTTCGCACCCGCCGCGTGCTTGTGGACGTTCGTCAACGCCTCCTGCACCACCCGGTACGCCGTCTGCTCCACCTCCGCCGGATACGACCGCGCCTCCCCCTCCACCGACAGATCCACCACCATCCCCGCCGCGGCCGACTGCCCGACCAACTCCTCCAGCTCCGACAGACACGGCCCCTCCGCCGCCCCCGCCTCGGCCGCCGCCCGCGACACCGCCGCCCGCGACGCCGCCGCCTCGGCCGCCTCCCCCACCGCCGCCAACGGCACCCCCGACGGACGGCGCACCGCGCCCTCACCCGCCCGCAGCACCCCCAGCATCTCCCGCAACTCCGTCAACGCCTGCCGCCCCATGTCCCCCACCAGCGCCGCGTTCCGCACCGCCTTCTCCGGATCCTTCCGCGCCACCGCCTGCAACGCCGCCGCGTGCACCACCATCAGACTCACCCGGTGCGCCACCACGTCGTGCATCTCCCGCGCGATCCGCGTCCGCTCCTCGTTGCGCGCCCACTCGGCCCGCTCCTCCGCCCGCTCCGCGAGCAACTGAAGCTCCCGCTCCAACGAATCCGCCCGCTCCCGCAGACTTTCCATCAACCGCCGCCGCGCCCCCACGTACAACCCCAGCAGCACCGGCGGAGCCGTCAGCCCCAGCGACGTCGTCACCGCCGCGAACGGCAGAAACCAGTCACCCAGCGTGAGATCACCGCGCGCCATGTCCTGCCGCACCCGCACGAACGTCACCACCGCCGTGCCCAGCAACGACATCCCCGACAACGCCCCGATCACCCGGCGCGGCAACTCGCACGACGCCAGCGTGTACAGGCCGACGACACCCATCAGGAAGCCCATCTCGGCCGGCGTCACCGCGATCGCCACCAGCACCACGGCGATCGGCCACCTCCGCCGCACCAGCAGCACCGCACCCGCGATCAGCCCGAACACCAGGCCCACGGACACCGGGACCCCCGCCTCCCGGGCGAACGGAACCCCCTCCGCGGCACACTCCACGGCCGACAGCAGCGCGAGACCCCCGTCCAGCACCGCGCTGCGCCGCCTCGCCCACCACCATGGCCCGGTCAGGGCCCTGGCGTGCTCTTCCCCCGTCGTGGTCATGCCTCCAGCCTACGGGCGACGGGTGCGGCATTTCCGGTGACTTTCACCTACCTCCACACACCACACTCCGTAACCGAACGACATCGAAACCTCCCCCTATCCCTCGAACTGGTGAACCCTTCCCGTTCGACCCCGGAACCTCCCATTCCGGCCGGACGGTATGCCCATGGCACAGACACACGGCAAATACGCCGACTTCGAGGGGCTGCGGGAGCGGGCGGTGGCGTTGCGGCGTTCCGGCTACAGCCTCCGGCAGATCCGCGACGAGCTGAAGATCCACAACAACGACCTCCTCAACCAGCTGGTGAAAGGGGAACCACCACCGGAGTGGACCAAGCGCCCGAACGCGAAGGACGACCTGCGCGACAGGGCACGAGAGCTGCGCCTCCAGGGCTGGACGTACGACCGCATCCAGGCGGAACTGGGCTGCTCGAAGAGTTCGATCTCCCTGTGGGTACGGGATCTGCCGAAGCCCGACCCCCGCTACACACCCGAGGAACAGCGAGCCCTGATGAACGAGGGCCTGGCACACCTGCGGGCCGCACGGGATCGCGAGCGCGAGGAGACCAAGCAGCGCGCGGCGGCGGCCGTCGGCCGGCTGTCCGATCGCGAACTGTTCCTGGTCGGCGTCGGCCTGTACTGGGCCGAGGGCGCCAAGGACAAGCCCTACAGCCGACGCGAGCTGGTTCTCTTCGTCAACAGCGATCCGGGAATGATCTCCGTCTTCCTCGCCTGGCTCGACCTCCTCGGCGTGGAGCGCGACCGCCGGCGATTCCGGGTGATGATCCACGAGTCGGCCGACGTAGCGGCCGCCGAGCGCTACTGGGCCGACCTGGTCGGCATGGATCCCGGCTCTTTCAGCAGGACCACATTGAAGAAGCACAACCCGAAGACGGTCCGCAAGAACTCGGGCGAGGCCTACAGGGGCTGTCTGGTGATCAGCGTTCTGCGGAGTGCCGACTTGTACCGTCGCATCGAAGGCACTTGGTACGGCATAGTGTTGGGTGCCGACTCGGCGACCTGACCAGATGTCCGGTTTAGCCGAGTTTCATCCCCCATGGTGTAACTAGGCAGCACTGAGGGTTTTGGTCCCTTAAGTTCAGGTTCAAATCCTGATGGGGGAGCCGCTCCACCCGGGCCCTGACCCACAAGTCGGGGCCCGTACCCATGTCCCCGGTATCCTGCGGCTGTCACCCACCCACCCCCAGCCGAAGGGCAACCCCGTGAGTGCCATCCGCCCGGCAGCCGTCGTCGTTCTCGCAGCGGGTGAGGGCACCCGTATGAAGTCGGCCACACCCAAGGTCCTGCACGAGATCTGCGGCCGCTCCCTCGTCGGCCATGTGCTGGCCGCCGCCCGCGCGCTGACCCCCGAGAACCTCGTCGTCGTGGTCGGCCACGCCCGCGAGCAGGTGAGCGCCCACCTCGCCGAGATCGACCCGGACACCAGGACCGCCGTGCAGGCGGAGCAGAACGGCACCGGGCACGCCGTACGGATGGGCCTGGAGGAGCTGGGCGGCGCGGTGGACGGCACCGTCGTGGTGGTGTGCGGCGACACCCCGCTGCTGACCGCCGAGACGCTCCAGCGGCTCACCGAGACGCACCACGCGGACGGCAACGCCGTGACCGTGCTGACGGCCGAGGTGCCGGACGCCACCGGCTACGGCCGGATCGTGCGGGACGAGGCGACGGGTGCCGTCACCGCGATCGTGGAGCACAAGGACGCGTCCGACGCCCAGCGGTCGATCCGGGAGATCAACAGCGGTGTGTTCGCGTTCGACGGGCAGTTGCTGGCGGACGCGCTGAAGCGGGTGCGCACGGACAACAGCCAGGGCGAGGAGTACCTGACGGACGTGCTCGGGATCCTGCGGGACGCCGGGCACCGGGTAGGCGCGTCGGTCGCGGCCGATCACCGGGAGATCGCGGGTATCAACAACCGGGTGCAGCTGGCCGAGGCGCGCCGCATCCTGAACGACCGGCTGCTGACGCGGGCGATGCTGGACGGGGTGACGGTGGTCGATCCGGCCACCACCTGGGTGGATGTGACCGTGACGTTCGAGCGGGACGCGGTGGTGCACCCGGGTACGCAGCTGACCGGGGCCACGCATCTGGGCGAGGGTGCCGAGGTCGGGCCGAACAGCCGGCTGAGGGACACGCAGGTGGGCGCGGGGGCGCGGGTGGACAACACGGTGTCCGACGGGGCCCGGATCGGCGCGGGGGCGAGCGTGGGTCCGTACGCGTATCTGCGGCCGGGTACCCGGCTGGGTGCGAAGGGCAAGATCGGGACGTACGTGGAGACGAAGAACGCGTCGATCGGGGAGGGCACGAAGGTGCCGCACCTGTCGTACGTCGGGGACGCGACGATCGGTGAGTACTCGAACATCGGTGCGGCGAGCGTGTTCGTGAACTATGACGGACAGGACAAGCATCACACGACGATCGGGTCGCACTGCCGGACGGGTTCGGACAACATGTTTGTGGCTCCTGTCACGGTCGGGGACGGTGCCTACACCGCCGCCGGGTCGGTGATCACGAAGGACGTGCCGCCGGGTTCGCTGGCCGTGGCCCGTGGCCAGCAGCGGAATATCGAGGGTTGGGTGGCCCGGAAGCGGCCGGGGAGCGCGGCGGCGAAGGCGGCCGAGGCGGTGTCCCGGCGGGGCGAGAGCGAGGACTGACCGGAAACGTGTGCGCCAAACACGGCGTACCGTGATAAGTGCACATCCGCACATGTGCACCCCGCACCCTTACCAGCTGATTCGGCCTCTCCTGCCCAGCCGAGAGGTCGCCGAGCAGCCGGCTGGCTGAGACAACCTCTGAGGAGACTGTGCTGTGACCGGGATCAAGACGACCGGCGAGAAGAAGTTGATGTTCTTCTCCGGCCGCGCCCACCCCGAGCTTGCCGAGGAGGTCGCCCAGCAGCTGGGTGTCGGGGTCGTCCCGACGAAGGCCTTCGACTTCGCGAACGGGGAGATCTACGTCCGTTACCAGGAGTCGGCGCGTGGTGCGGACTGCTTCGTGATCCAGAGCCACACGGCTCCGATCAACCAGTGGATCATGGAGCAGCTGATCATGATCGATGCGCTGAAGCGTGCTTCGGCGCGGTCGATCACCGTCATCGTGCCGTTCTACGGTTACGCGCGGCAGGACAAGAAGCACCGGGGTCGTGAACCGATTTCGGCGCGTCTGATCGCGGATCTGATGAAGACGGCGGGTGCCGACCGGATCCTGACGGTGGATCTGCACACGGATCAGATCCAGGGCTTCTTCGACGGTCCGGTGGACCACCTGTTCGCGCTGCCGCTGCTGGCGGACTACGTCGGGCGGAAGGTGGACCGGTCGAAGCTGACGGTGGTGTCTCCGGACGCGGGCCGGGTGCGGGTGGCGGACCGGTGGTGTGACCGGCTCGGTGCGCCGCTGGCGATCGTGCACAAGCGGCGTGACAAGGACGTGGCGAACCAGGTGACGGTCCACGAGGTCGTGGGCGAGGTCAAGGGTCGTGTGTGTGTGCTGGTGGACGACATGATCGACACCGGTGGCACGATCTGTGCGGCCGCCGACGCGCTGTTCGCGCACGGTGCGGAGGACGTCATCGTGACGGCGACGCACGGTGTGCTGTCGGGTCCGGCGGCGGACCGGCTGAAGAACTCGCGGGTGAGCGAGTTCGTGTTCACGAACACGCTGCCGACGCCGGCGGAGCTGGGCCGGGATCTGGACAAGATCACGGTGCTGTCGATCGCTCCGACGATCGCGAGTGCGGTGCGTGAGGTGTTCGAGGATGGTTCGGTGACGAGCCTGTTCGACGAGCAGTGAGGTTTCTGCTGGTCCGTGGTGCGGGCTAGCGGGTGATCCTTTTGGGTGCGGCCTTCCTTGCCGAGTAGACTGTCTGAGTTGCTCGGCGAGGGAGGCCGTACTCGCGTCTGCGAATACGGCGGTCCGTTATCGACGCGCTCTTCGTAGCAGGCCGTTCGTGGCCGGGTGACCACGTCCGTTCCGATTCCTACGAGGAGTGATCCCCATGTCCGAGGTGAAGCTCACCGCCGAGTCCCGTACCGAGTTCGGCAAGGGTGCGGCCCGTCGCATCCGCCGTGACAACAAGGTGCCGGGTGTGCTGTACGGCCACGGTTCCGACCCGCTGCACCTGACCCTGCCGGGTCACGAGCTGCTGCTGGCGCTGCGTACGCCGAACGTCCTGATCTCCCTGGACATCGACGGCAAGACCAACGAGCTGGCGATTCCGAAGGCCGTGCAGCGTGACCCGCTGAAGGGCTTCCTGGAGCACGTGGACCTGCAGCTGGTCAAGCGTGGCGAGAAGGTCCAGGTCGAGATCCCGGTGCACACCGAGGGCGAGCTGGCCCCGGGTGGCAACCTGCTGGAGCACGTCCTGGACGCGCTGCCGGTCGAGACCGAGGCCACGCACATCCCCGAGTCGGTCACCGTCTCCGTCGAGGGCCTGGAGGCCGGTGCCTCCATCCTCGCCAAGGACATCTCCCTGCCGTCCGGCACCACGCTGGCCGTCGAGGAGGACGCGGTCGTGCTGCAGGTCCTGGCCGCGCAGGCCGAGGAGACCCAGGGCGAGTCCGCCGAGGGTGAAGAGGCTGCCGAGGCCTGAGCCTCGTAGTCGTCGTTTCGTCAGCCGCTGTTCCCGTGGGGGGCAGCGGCTGGCGCGTATCGAGGAGAGATGGACGTGACCACTCCCGCCAGTGCCCCCTGGCTGATCGTCGGGCTCGGCAATCCGGGTCCGGAGTACGCGATGAACCGGCACAATGTCGGGTTCATGGTGGTGGACCTGCTCGCGGAGCGGATCGGGGGGAAGTTCAAGCGGGCGGGCAAGGCGCAGGCGCAGGTGCTGGAGGGCCGGATGGGTCCGGCCGGGCCGGCGAGCCGCCGGGTGATCCTGGCGAAGCCGATGTCGTTCATGAATCTGTCCGGTGGTCCGGTGAACGCGCTGCGGGATTTCTACAAGGTTCCGCCGGCGAACGTGGTGGCGGTCCATGACGAGCTGGACATCGACTACGGCACGCTGCGGCTGAAGCTGGGCGGCGGGGACAACGGGCACAACGGTCTGAAGTCGATGACGAAGGCGATGGGGCCGGATTACCACCGGGTGCGGTTCGGGATCGGCCGGCCGCCGGGGCGGATGCAGGTGGCCGATTTCGTGCTGAAGGACTTCTCGTCGGCGGAGCGCAAGGAGCTGGACTACTTCGTGGACCGTGCGGCGGACGCGGTGGAGTGTCTGGTGGCCGAGGGGCTGGAGCGGGCGCAGGGCGCGTACAACTCGTGAGGGCCAGGTCCGGGTGGGCGGGGCGTCGTACAACTCGTGACTTGTCCGCCCAGGCCGCCCGGCGGAGTTGACCGCTCGTAGGGGTATGGCCAATGATCCCGGCCATGCCTGCCACCGCCAGTACCGCTCGTCAGGCGTCCGGGACCGCGCTGCGGTTCGGCCGGGTCGCCGTGATGGGTGCGTTCGCCGCGCTGATCCTGTTCGCCGGGGTGTGGGGTTCCTGGGGGACCGCACAGCACGTGATGCTGGCGAAGGGGCGTGAGTCCGGCACGGTGCGGGTGACGCGGTGTGCCGGGGACACCTGTACGGGGCCGTTCACGCCGGAGTCGGCGGGGGGCCGGGCCCGTCCGCGTGTGGAGCTGGACGCGTCCGTGGGGGTGCGTGCGGGGTCGGCGTACGACGTGGTGCTGAAGCCCGGTACAGGGGAGGCGGTGCGGTCGGGTCCGGCGGGGATCCTGCTGGCGTGGCTGCCGCTCGGCGGGGCGCTGTTGCTGGCGTCGGTGGTGGTCGCGGGCGGGATGCGGCTGACGCGGCCGGCGTGGGTGCTGGGGCTGGCCGGTGCGGGGCTGCTGACGGCGGCGTTCGTGGCGGTGCAGTGAGCCGGGCCGGACGAGAAAAAGGGGGTGCCCCCGGGGTCGTACGACCTCGGGGGCACCCTCTTTTCGCAGTTGGTCAGCCGGTGTTGCGCAGGCCCGCCGCCACGCCGTTGACGGTGAGGAGCAGGGCGCGGGAGAGCAGCGGGTCGGGGTTGACGCCGGCCGCGGCGGCGTCGCGCTGCCGCTTGAGCAGGGCGACCTGGAGGTAGGAGATCGGGTCGAGGTAGGCATCGCGGATGGCGAAGGTCTGCTTGAGGACGGGCTGTGCGTCCAGCAGTTCCTTCTCGCCGGTGATCTTCAGGACCTCGGCGACGGTCAGCTCGTGTTCGGCCTCGATGGTGTCGAAGACGTGCTTGAGCTCGTCGGGGACGAGGGTGTCGACGTAGTGCCGGGCGATCCGCAGGTCCGTCTTGGCGAGGGTCATCTCGACGTTGGAGATGAAGTTGCGGAAGAAGTGCCACTCCTGGTGCATCTCGTCGAGGACGGTGTCCAGGCCGGCCTCGCGCAGGGCCTTCAGGCCGGAGCCGACGCCGAACCAGCCGGGGACGATCTGCCGGGACTGGGTCCAGCCGAACACCCAGGGGATGGCGCGCAGGCCGTCGAGCGAGACGCCGGAGCCGGGGCGGCGGGAGGGCCGGGAGCCCAGGTGCAGGTCGGCGAGCTGGTCGACCGGTGTCGACGCGAGGAAGTACGTCGGCAGGTCCGGGTCCTCGACCAGGCGGCGGTAGGCGGCGTGGGCGGCGTCGGAGACGACGTCCATGGCCGCGTCCCAGCGGGCGAGGGCCTCGTCGGACTGGCGGGGGGCGGTGTGCAGGGCGGAGGCCTGGAGGGTGGCCGCGACCGTCAGTTCCAGGTTCTCCCGGGCGAGGGAGGGGATGAGGTACTTGTCGGAGATGACCTCGCCCTGCTCGGTGACCTTGATCTCGCCCTCCAGGGTGCCCCAGGGCTGGGCGAGGATGGCGTCGTGGGAGGGGCCGCCGCCGCGGCCGACGGTGCCGCCGCGGCCGTGGAAGAGGCGCAGCCGGACGCCGTAGCGGTGGGCGACGTCGCGCAGCCGGCGCTGGGCGCGGTGGATCTCCCACTGGCTGGTGGTGATGCCGCCGAACTTGGAGGAGTCGGAGTAGCCGAGCATGACCTCCTGGACGTCGCCCCGGAGCGCGACCAGGCGCCGGTAGGACGGGTCGGAGAGCATGTCCTCCAGGATGGTGTCGGCGGCCTTCAGCTCTTCGGTGGTCTCCAGCAGCGGGACGATGCCGATCTTGGCCCAGCCGGCGTGCAGGTCGACCAGGCCGGCCTCGCGGGCGAGGACGGTGGCGGCGAAGACGTCGTCGGCGCCCTGGCACATGGAGATGATGTAGGACTCGATGACCTCGGGGCCGAAGACCTCCAGGGCCTTCTTGACGGTCTGGAAGACGCCGAGGGTCTTCTGCCCGGCGGCGTCGACGGGGGCCGGGGTGGGGGCGAGCGGCCTTCTGGAGCGGAGTTCCTTGGCGAGGAGCTTGGCCCGGTACTCGCGGGGCATGTCGGCGTAGCGCCAGGACTCCTCGCCGAGCCGGTCGAAGAGCTGGCCGAGGGCGTGGTGGTGGGCGTCGGCGTGTTCGCGGACGTCCATGGTGGCGAGCTGGAGGCCGAAGGCGGCCAGGGTGCGGATGGTGCGGGCCAGGCGGCCGTCGGCGAACAGGCCGCCGCGGTGTTCGCGCAGGGAGGCCTGGATGATCCTGAGGTCCTTCAGCAGCTCGGCGGTGCCGAGGTAGTCGCGGCCGTCCTCGTGCGGGGTGCCCTGGGCGAGGCGCTGCTTGGTGTTGACGAGCTTCTGCCGGATGCAGGTGGCCTTGAGCCGGTAGGGCTCCTCGGCGTTGAGGCGCTTGTAGCGGGGGCTGATCCCGGGGAGCAGCTCGAGGTCCTTCTGCAGGGAGTCGAGCAGTTCCTGGGTGGCTCCGGTGTAGCGGATGGAGTTGGAGAGCAGGCCGCGCAGTTCGTCGATCGTCTCCAGGGCGTCGTTGATGCCGTGTTCGTGCTGGAGGATGAGGACGTCCCAGGTGACCTGGGGGGTGACGTTGGGGTTGCCGTCGCGGTCGCCGCCGATCCAGGTGCCGAAGGTGAGCGGTCGGGTGTCGTCGGGGAGCTTGACGCCGACGCGCTCGAGTTCCGCGGTGAGGTCCTCCAGGACGTCGCCGACGGCGCCGGCGTGCAGTTCGTCCAGGTAGTAGATGGCGTTGCGGGCCTCGTCGGCGGGTTCGGGGCGTACGACGCGCAGCTCGTCGGTCTGCCAGACGAGGTCGATGTTCTCGGCGAGGCGGACGTCGTGGCGGCGGCGGTCGGTGTCGAGGACGGGGGTGTCCAGGAGGGCCGCGATGCGCCGCAGCTTGTTGAGGACGGAGCGGCGGGCGGCCTCGGTGGGGTGGGCGGTGAAGACCGGGCGGACGTTGAGGTTCTGCACGGTCTGGCGCAGGTGCTCGGGGTCGGCGTCCTTGAGCCGGTCGGCGGTGCGGGAGAGCAGGCCGCCCTCGGCGGCGCGGCGGGCGCGCAGCTCGCGGCCGCGGTGCACCTGCTCGGTGACGTTGGCGAGGTGGAAGTAGGTGGAGAAGGCGCGGACCAGCTTGGCCGCGGTCTCCAGTTCGGTGCCGCGCAGCAGCTCCGCGGCGGCTTCGCCGTCCTCGCGGGTGAGGCGGCGGACCTTCTCGACCAGTTCGAGGAGTTCGGGGCCCTCCTGCCGGACGAGGGTCTCGCCCAGGAGGTCCCCCAGCCGGCGGATGTCGGCGCGCAGCTCGCTGCTGGTTGTGGTGGTCTGGTCGTCGGCACTGCTCACAGGTTGCGGCTCCTTGCAGTGTTGAAGCTCGGCTGGCGGGGAACCCGGCCGGCCACCGCGCGCGGCGGGGCGCCGCATACGGGCCGTGGCGTCCGGGAAGGAAACTTCAGCGGACCGCGCTGTCCGACCGGTTCCAAGGATAGGTGGCGATGGGGACGCGCAGGGTCTGGGGCTCTTGCCGCGGCATGACGCGCTGCCATACTTACGATGCCGTAGGTTACGGAACCGTAGGGAAGCACCGTCGAGTCCCGTCCGGTCCCGGCGGCCCCGGCATCCGACTCGATTCTCGACCCCACAGGGGACGCGTATGACCTCAAGCTCCGATGTGATCGCCAAGGCCCGTGAGGCCACCGACACGGCTGCTCCGTCCGCCACGCTGGGCGGCGAGCGGAAGCGTTCGATCGAGCAGATCACGCTGCTGCTCTTCATCACCGTGCCGTTCCTGGCGCTGGTGGCGGCGGTGCCGCTGGCCTGGGGATGGGGGGTGAGCTGGCTCGATCTGAGCCTGCTGGTGTTCTTCTACTTCCTCGGCTGCCACGGGATCACGATCGGTTTCCACCGGTACTTCACCCATGGCTCGTTCAAGGCGAAGCGGCCCCTGCGGATCGCGCTGGCGATCATGGGGTCGCTGGCGGTGGAGGGCCCGCTGGTGCGGTGGGTGGCCGATCACCGCAAGCATCACAAGTTCTCCGACGCCGAGGGCGATCCGCACTCCCCGTGGCGGTTCGGGGAGACGGTTCCGGCGCTGATGAAGGGCCTGTGGTGGGCGCACATCGGCTGGATGTTCGACGAGGAGCAGACCCCGCAGGACAAGTACGCCCCGGATCTGATCAAGGACCCGGCGATGCGGGCGATCTCCCGGCAGTTCGTGATGTGGACGCTGGTGTCGCTGCTGCTGCCGCCGCTGATCGGCGGTCTGGTGACGATGTCGTGGTGGGGCGCGTTCACCGCGTTCTTCTGGGGTTCACTCGTCCGGGTGGCGCTGTTGCACCATGTGACGTGGTCGATCAACTCGATCTGCCACGCGGTGGGCAAGCGGCCGTTCAAGTCGCGGGACCGTTCGGGCAACGTGTGGTGGCTGGCGATCCTGTCCTGCGGCGAGTCCTGGCACAACCTGCACCACGCCGACCCGACCTCGGCGCGGCACGGCGTGATGCGCGGCCAGCTGGACTCCTCGGCGCGGTTCATCCGCTGGTTCGAGCGGCTGGGCTGGGCGTATGACGTGCGCTGGCCGTCACGCTCGCGTATCGATTCGCGGCGGAACAGCGGGGAAGGCGGCTCCCGGCGCCGGAGGGAGACCGCCGAGGCGGCATGATTGACGCCGTGGCGACCGACTCCAGCAGCACCTCAGGCAACGACAAGCAGCGGCGGACCCGCCGGACCCGTATGACCGGTGCCGAGCGCCGCCAGCAGTTGCTGGAGATCGGTCGCACCCTCTTCGCGGCGAAGGGCTTCGAGGGCACGTCGGTGGAGGAGATCGCGGCGAAGGCCGGGGTGTCCAAGCCGGTGGTGTACGAGCACTTCGGCGGGAAGGAGGGGCTGTACGCGGTGGTGGTGGACCGGGAGATGCGCCGCCTGCTGGACATGGTCACCAGCTCGCTGACCGCCGGGCACCCGCGGGAGCTGTGCGAGCAGGCGGCGTTCGCGCTGCTGGACTACATCGAGGAGTACACGGACGGGTTCCGCATCCTGGTCCGGGACTCGCCCATCCCGCAGTCCACGGGGTCCTTCGCGTCCCTGATCTCCGACATCGCCACCCAGGTGGAGGACATCCTGGGCCGCGAGTTCAAGTCGCGGGGCTTCGACCCGAAGCTCGCGCCGCTCTACGCCCAGGCGCTGGTCGGCATGGTCGCGCTGACCGGGCAGTGGTGGCTGGACGTGCGCCGCCCGAAGAAGGCCGAGGTGGCGGCCCACCTGGTGAACCTGGCGTGGCACGGCCTGGACGGCCTGGAGCCCAAGCCGCGGTTGATAGGTCACCGCAAGGCGTAGGCCGTGAACCGGGTTCACACCCCCCTCTTCAGCGAGGTGGCTTCACCGCGATCGTGAACAGGCGGCGGAAGGGCAGGACCGTGCCGTAGGGGGCGGGCGGGTAGGCGGTGCGCAGCAGGGTGCGGTATTCGGCGAGGAACGCCTCGCGTGCCTCGGGATCGTCGGCGAGGGCCGTCAGGGCGGGGCGCAGCGCGGTGCCCTTCGCCCAGTCGAGCACCGGGTCCTCGCCCTGGAGGACGTGCTGGTAGGTGGTCTGCCACACGTCGGTCGCGCAGCCCAGGCGGGCGAGGCGGTCCAGGTAGAAGCCGGGGCTGTGCACGGAGTCGGTGGCGCGGACGGCGCCGGCGAGGCGGGTGCGCCAGCGGGGGCGGCGACGAGGCCGCGCAGCAGGGTGTGCAGCGGGGCGTCGAGGTTGTCGGGGACCTGGAAGGCGAGGGCGCCGCCGGGGGTGAGGGCGGCGGTCCAGTCGGCGAACCGGTCGGCGTGGCCGGGCACCCATTGCAGGGTGGCGCTGGAGACGATCAGGTCGTGGGGCTCCCCGGGCGTCCAGGTCCGTACGTCGGCGTGGGCGAAGTCGAGCCGGCCGCCGCCCGTCGTGGGGCCCTCGTGGTCGGTGCGGGCCCGGTCGAGCATCTCGGGGGAGTTGTCGTACCCGGTGATGCGGGCGGTGGGCCAGCGCCCGGCTAGCAGGGCGGTGACGTTGCCGGGGCCGCAGCCGAGGTCGGCGATTCGGGGGCGGTCGCGGGGCGGGTCCGCCAGGCGGGCGAGGAGGTCGGTGAAGGGGCGGGCGCGGTGGCCGGCGTGGCGGAGGTACCGGTCGGGGTCCCAGCTGGGTGTGGTCATGGGTCCACTGTCCCCCGCTTGTATCTCTACATCAAGAGGCTTGACATCAAGAGACTTCATGTCGACACAACCACTACACTGATCTCCATGGAGGACGAGGTCGATCGGCTGGTCGCAGCGTGGCGCCGGGAGCGCCCGGACCTCGACGTGGAGCCGCTGGAAGTGCTGAGCCGGGTGAGCCGACTCGCCCGGCACCTGGACCGCGCCCGCCGGCTCGCCTTCTCCGAGCACCAGCTGGAGCCCTGGGAGTTCGACGTGCTGACCGCGCTGCGGCGCGCGGGCACGCCGTACCAGCTCTCCCCCGGCCAGCTGCTGACGCAGACCCTGGTCACCTCGGGCACGATGACCAACCGAATCGACCGGCTGGCGAAGAAGGGCCTGGTGGAGCGGCTGCCCGACCCCAGCGACCGGCGCGGCGTGCTGGTCCGGCTGACCGACGAGGGCCGGGACCGCGCGGACCAGGCGCTGGCCGGGCTGCTGGAGCAGGAGCGGGCGATCCTCGCCGAGCTGTCCCGCGCCCAGCGCGCCGAACTGGCCGGGCTGCTACGCCAGCTGACCGCCCCGTTCGACAACATCCCCGGCTAGGTCCACCGGCCCCACCCCGGCCCGCCGGGCGAGCGCGACGGCCGCCAGCGTGGAGTGGACGCCCAGCTTGCCGAGGACGTTCTGCATATGGGTGCGGACGGTGTGCGGGGAGAGGAACAGCCGCTCGGCGACGGCCTTGCGGCCCAGCCCGGCGACCATGCAGCGCAGCACCTCCCGTTCCCTGGGGGTGAGGGACTCCACCAGCCGCTCGCTCTCGGTGCGGTGCCGGCGGGCCGCCGTCAGCTCTTTGAGCACCCCGGTGAGCAGCGCGGGCGGCAGGTGCGTCTCGTCGCGCAGCACGCCCCGTATCACCGTCAGCAGCCGGGACAGCGAACAGTCCTTGGCGACCCAGCCGGAGGCGCCGGCCTGGAGCGCGAGGGCCGCGCGGCGCGGGTCGTCCCTGTCGGCGAGGACGACGGACCGCACCGCGGGCTGGGCGGTGCGCACCCCGGCGACCAGGGAGATGCCGTCGACCAGGCCCTCCTCGTTGCCGTCCCGCACCGGTACCGCCGGGCGGGCGCCGGGCGGGGGGCCGCCGAGGTCGGCGTCGACCAGCAGCACGTCGTAGCGGCGGCCCTCGCCGGCCGCCCGCTCCAGGCAGCGCAGCGCGGCCGGGCCGCTGCCCGCGGCGAAGACGTCGACGTCCGGTTCGGCGGCCAGGGCGGCGGCCAGCGACTCGGCGAAGATGCGGTGGTCGTCGACGACCAGGACTCGGATACGAACCACGTAACCCCCTTCCCCGTGGCTCCGCGTGGAGCAGGGGATGTCCAAGGTCCGGAAAGCTCCGGAATGAGCCGGCTTCCGGGACGGGCCCGGAGAAGGTCCGGAGAACGACGACCGGCACGGGCACGACACCGGCGGACAGGGGCGACGCGCCGCGCGGCCGCCGCCGTCGCGGAGACTGCCACCCCCGACCGCGGGCGCCGTACCCGCGTGTCTCGCCCCCTGAGCGGCACCGGCCCCCACCGGTGCTGTTCCACAGAGTACGGATGCGGGCACGCAGCGGAAGGAGATTTGCAGAACTGACCCTCCGGCACGTTTATGGTGTGCCGCATGTTTCGTATCGAGACGGAAGTCGACAAGGCGCGACGCGATCTGCTCCGCTCACGCCTGCGGGACACCAACACGGCGGCGTCCCCGGTGCTGGCCGCGCTGCGCGGCACCCCCGGCGAACGCGAGGCCCCGCTGCACGTGTGGGGGCTGGACGCCGCCGGCGACCTGGCGGGCGGGCTGGTCGGCCACACCTGGACGACCTGGCTGCACGTCACCTACCTGTGGGTCGACACCCGGCACCGCGGCACCGGCCTCGGCGCCCGCCTGCTCGCCGAGGCGGAACGGCTGGCCGCCGCCCGCGGCTGCGCCGCCGCCCGCGTGGAGACCTGGGACTTCCAGGCCCCCGGCTTCTACCGCAGGCAGGGCTACGACGTGGTCTGCGTGATCCCCGACTACCCGCCGGGGATCACGGAGTACACCCTGACCAAACGCCTGGGCTGACGACGGGTCAGGCGAGCCGCCGGGCGCCCGCCGACGGGACCGCCTCGAAGACGCGGGGCGCGGTGAGGCCGGCCGCGGCGAAGGCCTCCTCGACGGACTTCGTCAGGGTGTCGACCTCCGTCGCCTCCGCCAGGACGATCGCCGAGCCGCCGAAGCCGCCGCCGGTCATCCGGGCGCCGAGGGCGCCGCCGGCCAGGGCGGTGTCCACCACCAGGTCCAGCTCCGGGCAGGAGATGCGGAAGTCGTCGCGCAGGGAGGCGTGGCCCTCGGTGAGGACCGGGCCGATGGCGCGGGGGTCGCCGGCCCGCAGCAGCGCCACCGTGCGTTCGACGCGCTCGTTCTCCGTCACGATGTGGCGGACCAGGGGGACGACCTCCTCCTCGTCGCCGAGGCGGGCGAGGGCCGCGTCCAGGCCGTCGTAGGGGATGTCGCGCAGGGCGTCGACGCCGAGCAGGGCCGCGCCCTTCTCGCAGCCGGCCCGGCGCTTGCCGTACTCGCCGCCGCTGTGCGCGTGCTTGACCTGGGTGTCCACCACCAGCAGCCGCAGGCCCGCGGCCGCGAGGTCGAAGGGGATCTGCCGCTGGGACAGGTCGCGGGTGTCCAGGAACAGCGCGTGGCCGGCCTCGCAGCAGGCCGACGCCGTCTGGTCCATGATGCCGGTGGGCACGCCGACGTAGACGTTCTCGGCGCGCTGGCACAGCCGGGCCAGCCGCCAGGGCTTCAGGCCCAGGCCGTACAGGTCGTCGAGGGCGAGCGCGATCACGACCTCGAGGGCGGCGGAGGAGGACAGGCCCGCGCCGGTCGGGACCGTGGACGCCAGGTGGACGTCGGCACCGGTGATCCCGTGGCCCGCCTCGCGCAGCGCCCAGACCACACCCGCCGGGTAGGCCGTCCAGTCGTGGTCGCCGCCGGGGGCGAGGTCGTCCAGGCGCAGCTCGGTGATCCCGCCCTCGATGTCCGCCGAGTGCAGGCGCAGCACGCCGTCGGTGCGGCGGGAGACCGCCGCGACCGCCTGGTGCGGCAGGGCGAACGGCATGACGAAGCCGTCGTTGTAGTCGGTGTGCTCGCCGATCAGGTTGACCCGGCCCGGCGCCGCCCAGACGCCCTCGGGCCGTGCCCCGTACAGCTCGGCGAAGCGGTCCGCGACCTGCTGTGCCCCCACTAGTGCTCCCTCGTGATGCTCTGCGCGAACTCCCACGCGTCCGCGACGATGCCCGCGAGGTCCGCGCGGGACGGGTTCCAGCCCAGCTTCTCGCGGGCGGTGTCCGCGGACGCGACCAGGACCGCCGGGTCGCCGCCGCGGCGCTCCGCGGTCACCTCCGGGATCGGGTGGCCGGTGACCTCGCGGACGGTCTCGATGACCTCGCGCACGGAGAAGCCGTTGCCGTTGCCGAGGTTGCAGATCAGGTGCTCGCCGGGGGCGGCGGCGCCCAGGGCCAGCAGGTGGGCCTCGGCCAGGTCCGCCACGTGGATGTAGTCGCGGACGCAGGTGCCGTCGGGGGTCGGGTAGTCGTCGCCGTAGACCGAGATGGCCTCGCGGCGGCCCTGGGCGACCTGGAGGACCAGCGGGATCAGGTGCGACTCGGGGTCGTGGCGCTCGCCGTACGCGCCGTAGGCGCCGGCCACGTTGAAGTAGCGCAGGGAGACCGCGGCCAGGCCGTGGGCGTGCGCCTCGCCGGTGATCATGTGGTCGACGGCGAGCTTGGAGGCGCCGTAGGGGCTGGTGGGCCGCGTCGGGGCGGTCTCCCGGATGGGGGTCTGCTCGGGCTCGCCGTAGGTCGCCGCGGTGGAGGAGAACACCAGCTTGCGCACGCCGGCCTCGCGCATCGCGGCGAGCAGCGCCATGCTGCCGCCGACGTTGTTGTCCCAGTACTTCTCCGGCTTCACCACCGACTCGCCGACCTGCGAGAACGCCGCGAAGTGCAGCACGCCGTCGAAGGACGGGTCGAGCCACTTGGCCGCGTCGCGGATGTCGCCCTCGACGAAGTCGGCCCCGGCGGGCACGCCGGCGCGGAAGCCGGTGGAGAGGTTGTCGAGGACGGTGACCTCGTGCCCGGCCTCCAGCAGGTGCTGGGCCACGACGCTGCCGACATATCCGGCGCCACCCGTCACCAGGTACTTCATGAACTCGCTACCTCTCGCAGTCGCTCGGCCGCGCGCTCCGGCGGCACGTCGTTGATGAACACGCTCATGCCGGACTCGGAACCCGCGAGAAACTTCAGTTTGCCGGAAGTGCGGCGGATGGTGAAAAGCTCGAGGTGGAGCGCGAAGTCGTCGCGCGTCACGCCGTCGAACTCCTCCAGCGTCCCGAACGGGGCCTGGTGCCAGGCCGCGATGTACGGCGTCGGAGGCTCGCCCGCGGAGCTTTCCCCTCCGTCCCGCCCATCGAAGATCCGGTCGAACCGCTTCAAGAGTTCCAGATACACCTGGGGGAACTCTGTGCGGGCCGCCTCGTCCAGCGCGAGCAGATCGGGCACCCGGCGCCTGGGGTACAGGTGGACCTCGTACGGCCAGTGGGCCGCGTACGGCACGAAGGCCACCCAGTGTTCACCCTCCAGGACGACCCGTTCGTCGGCCAGTTCGCGTTCCAGGACCGCGTCGAAGAGGTTCTCCCCGCCGGTGGCCTCCTTGTGGGCGGCGAGCGAGCGGAGCATCAGCGCGGTGCGCGGGGTGGTGAAGGGGTAGGCGTAGATCTGCCCGTGCGGGTGGCCCAGGGTCACGCCGATCTCGGCGCCGCGGTTCTCGAAGCAGAACACCTGCTCGACGGAGGGCAGCTGGGACAGCTCGGCGGTGCGGTCCGTCCACGCGTCCAGCACCAGGCGGGCCTGCTCGGGGGTGAGGTCGGCGAAGGAGGCGTCGTGGTCGGAGGTGAAGCAGACGACCTCGCAGCGGCCGGAGTCGCCGGCGAGGGAGGGGAAGCGGTTCTCGAAGACCACGACGTCGTACGAGGAGTCCGGGATCTCGCTGAGCCGGTCGCCGCGCGTGGGGCACAGGGGGCACTCGTCGGCCGGCGGGTGGTAGGTGCGGCCCTGGCGGTGCGAGGCGACGGCGACGGCGTCACCGAGCAGCGGGTCGCGGCGGACCTCGGACGTGGTGACCGTACGGTCCAGGGGGCGCCGGTCGGCCGCGTCGCGCACGGTGTCGTCCCGAAGGTCGTAGTAGATCAGCTCACGACCGTCGGCAAGCCGGGTCGGGGTCTTCTTCACGCCGGACTCCTCCACGTCCCCACTCCATCACTCAACACAATCAAACATAACAGAGCACAACCCGACACCCCCGTGCTCGATCACAATCAAACAAAGAACACCAGTCACAGTGTTCAAATACCGAACACGGCGGCGTAGGTTCCGCTTGGATCAGTTCGCGCAACGAAGCGAGTTCTCATGCAAACCCCCCCATACGCCCCCACCCACCTGGCGGCGGAGCTACGGCTCCCCACCAACTGGCTGGACTACACGATCCTGGCGATCTACTTCGTCGTCGTCCTCGGCATCGGCCTCGCCGCCCGCCGTTCCGTCAAGACCAGCCTCGACTTCTTCCTCTCCGGACGCTCGCTGCCCGCCTGGATCACCGGCCTCGCCTTCATCTCGGCGAACCTGGCGGCCACCGAGATCCTGGGCATGGCGGCCAACAGCGCCCAGTACGGCGCCTACACCGTCCACTGGTACTGGATCGGCGCCATCCCCGCCATGGTCTTCCTCGGCCTGGTGATGATGCCCTTCTACTACGGCAGCAAGGTCCGCTCGGTCCCCGAGTTCCTGCTGCTGCGCTTCGACAAGGCCGCCCACCTGCTCAGTTCGGCGCTCTTCGCGTTCGCCGCGGTCCTCATCGCGGGCGTCAACCTCTACGCCCTCGCGATCGTCGTCGAGGCCCTGCTCGGCTGGCCGCAGTGGGTCGCCATCGTCGTCGCCGGCGCCTTCGTGCTCGCGTACATCACCCTGGGCGGTCTGTCCTCGGCGATCTACAACGAGGTGCTCCAGTTCTTCGTGATCCTCGCCGCGCTCATCCCCATCACCGTGCTCGGCCTGAAGAAGGCCGGCGGCTGGGACGGCCTGACCGACAAGCTCACCGCGCGACACGGCGCCGACTTCACCACCGCCTGGGGCGGCACCGGCATCGGGGAGGCCAACCCGCTCGGCGCCAACTGGCTCACCATCGTCCTCGGCCTCGGCTTCGTGCTCTCCTTCGGCTACTGGACCACCAACTTCGCCGAGGTGCAGCGCGCCCTGTCCGCGAAGAACCTCTCCGCCGGGCAGCGGACCCCGCTCATCGCCGCCTTCCCGAAGATCTTCATCGTCTTCCTGGTGATGATCCCGGGCCTGGCCGCCGCCGCGCTGGTGCCGAACATCGGCAGCAAGGAGTCGGGGCTCCAGTACAACGACGCCATCCCCTACCTGATGCAGGAGCTGCTGCCCAACGGCGTGCTCGGCATCGCCGTCACCGGTCTGCTGGCGGCCTTCATGGCGGGCATGGCGGCGAACGTGTCGTCGTTCAACACGGTGTTCACCACCGACATCTGGGCGAAGTACGTGGTGCGGGACCGCGAGGACGAGTACTACGTGCGGTTCGGCCGGCTGATCACCGTGATCGGCGTCTGCGCCTCCATCGGCACGGCGTTCCTGGCGTCCTCGTTCTCGAACATCATGAGCTACCTGCAGACGCTGTTCTCCTTCTTCAACGTGCCGATGTTCGTCGTCTTCATCATCGGCATGTTCTGGAAGCGGGCGTCCGTCAAGTCCGGCTTCTGGGGCCTGCTCGCCGGCACCACCGCGGCGATGATCAACTACTTCGTCTTCTACAAGAAGGGCGTCATCTCCATCCCCTCCGACCAGGGCGCCAACTTCGTCTCCGCGATCGCGGGGTTCGTCGCCGGCGCGGTCGTGATGATCGCGGTGTCCCTGTTCACCAAGCCGAAGCCGGTGGAGGAGCTCCAGGGCCTGGTCTACGGCACCCGGTCCCCGGGCATGTCCGAGCCGCCCGCCGAGGGCGACGACGCGTGGTACCGCAAGCCGGCCCTGCTGGGCTGGGGCGCTGTCGTCCTGGCCGCCGCCTGCTACATCCCGTTCTCGTTCTGACGCGGGAGGATCGAGGAGATCATGACCGAGCACCCTGAGCACCGTCCGCCGCACCCCACCGAGCACGACGTCCAGCGGGAGGTCTCCGAGCTGGAGACCAAGTCCGCGACGGCGGCCCGCATCTTCGATCTGCGCCGCGTCATCGGCGGGCTGTTCGTGGTCTACGGCGTCATCGTCACCATCACCGGGATCACCGACTCCCAGGCCGCGATCGACAAGGCCGAGGGCGTCAACATCAACCTGTGGACCGGGATCGGCATGCTGCTGCTGGGCGTCTTCTTCCTGGCGTGGCTGAAGCTCCGTCCCACGGTGCTGCCGCCGCAGGACGAGCGGAGGGAGTAGCGCGCCCTTCCACGACGCCTAGGCCGGGCCCGTCTTCCCGCGCGGCCCGGCCCGTTCCAGCAGGCCCGTGCGGGCGGCCAGGGCCGCCGCCTCCAGGCGGGAGCCGACGCCCAGTTTCATCAGGACCCGCTGGACGTGGGTGCGGGCCGTGCTGGGGGCGATGCCCATGCCCGCCGCGATCAGGCGGGTGTCCTCGCCGTCGGCCACCCGGACCAGGACCTCCACCTCGCGCGGCGTCAGCATCTCCAGCAGCCGCTGGGCCTCGTCATCGGGCTGCGCGGCCGGGTTCAGCAGCTCGCCGAAGGCGCCCTGGAGCAGCTGCGGGGCGACGGCCGCCTCCCCGGCGCGGGCCTTCATCATGGCCCGCTCGACGCCCTCGATCCGCTCGTCGTGCCGTACGTACCCCGACGCGCCCGCCGCGAAGGCCGCCGCGATGCCGCGCGGCGACGGCACCGGGCCGAGCACCACCACCGCCACCTGCGGACGCTCCCGCTTGATCTTGACCACCGGGTCGAAGGCGCCCGGCTCGGCCGGTGCCGCCGTGCCCAGCAGGCACACCTCGGGTGCCCGGGCGATCACCAGGTCCGCCGCGCCCGCGGCCGGTGCCGCCGCGGCGACCACCCGGTGCCCGCGCAGCTTGAGCGCCGACGCCAGCGCCTCCGCGAGCAGGCGATGGTCGTCGACGACCACGAGCCGCACTCCCATTGAGCAACCCCCCAGTCCCCCCGGCACCCCCGCGCTTCATGCCCCCGGAAGCTACACGCTTGTTCGACGTCGCGCTGCCCCTCCAGAAGAGAAGTGCCCCGGATCGATGAAATCCGGGGCACCACTGGGCAGTTCACTCCTTCGGGCGAGTCCGGCGACGGCGCCGGCGGCCGGTCAGCCGTCCGTGCCGAACGCCATCACCAGGTACTCCTCGTCGTACGTCCGGTTGCGCTTGTGGGCGAACCGGGCCGACATGTACAGGCGGCCCTTGCCGAAGAGCACCTCGGCGTACTCGGGCAGCAGGCTGGTCTCCGCCGTGTGCACGCTGCGCTCGGCGGGGTTCTCCAGCAGCTTGGTCGCCTTGAAGGTGCCGCCGTCGATGCTGAGGACCTGGCCGCCCTTGTTGTACGGCGGCGCGTTGTAGGCCAGCAGGTTGCCGCCGTCCATGCGCAGCGGGGAGAGCGTGTAGCCGTCGCCGGCCTCGGCGCGCTGCCCGGTCGGCTTGCCGGTGCGCAGGTCGAAGGCGACGATCTCGTTCGTCCTGCTGTACTCGGCCCGGCCGTCGTGCGACTCGGTCATCAGGTACAGCCTGCCGTTGCCGGCGACGACCTGGGTGCAGCCCTCGACGCGGGTGATGCCGTCGCAGCGGCCCCCGTAGGTGTCGCTGGGCGCGGGGATCCGGGCGAGCAGGCCGCCGGTCCTGTCGTCGATGGAGAAGTAGTCCGAGACACCGCTGCCGTCGCCCGCGGCGTCGCCGACGTCGGCGGCGACCACGAGGGGGTCGGTGGAGACGACGGACGCGTACTCGACGCCGTCGGGCATCTCGTACTCGGAGATCACCTTGCCGGACTTCGGGTCGATGTTCTGGATGTGCAGCTTCCGGTTGTCGTACGCGCCGCACTTGCGCACCGCGACCAGCCGGGCGCCACCGCCGTACCCAGCGTCGGAGCAGGAGTCGCCCGCCTTGGGCTGCCACAGCGCCTTGCCGGAGTCGATGTCGAACGCGGCACCGCCGTCGGAGCTGCCGACCGCGACCGTGTGCTGGGCGACCGTCACATTCTGGAAGGTGACCGGGTAGTCACCGGATTTGATCGTCTTCGTCCACAGCCGCTTGCCCGCGGCGAGGTCGATCGCGGCGACCTGGCTGCACCCCGCCGAGGAGTCCTTCGGGGGCATCTTCGGCTGGAAGGTGACCGCCGTCCGGCCGTCGTCGTTCACGTGGCCGCTGGCCGCGCAGATCGGTCCGGGCAGCTTGAGCTTCCACAGTTCGCCGCCCCGGACCGGGTCGTAGCCGGTGATCTCCGCGATGCCGCTCTTGGCGTACACCGTGTCGGTCAGCCAGGAGCCGGAGGTGACGACCGTGTCGTCCGTCGTGGGCAGCGGCACCTTGAACAGCACCTCGGCGGCCGGGTCGGCCGGCACCTTCTCCTTGCCGCCACCGCCGCCCCCGCTCGCGGAGCCGCCGGAGCCGCCGCTCGCGGAGCCGCTCTGACCTGCGGAGGAGACGGGGTCGTGGGAGGGGCCGTCGTCCCCGGCGGAACCGGCGTACCAGATGCCGCCGCCGACGATCAGCGCGATGGCGGCGACCGCCGCCACCACGATGAACAGGGTGGTGTTCCGCCGGCCGCCGCCCGGCACCGGCCCGGGCGCCATCGGCGCGGCCGGCGGCTGCCCCGGACCCGGGTAGCCGTAGCCCGGCGGCGTGCCCGGCGTGCCCGGCACGGGCTGGGCGGGCTGGGCGTAGGGGTTGTGCGGCTGGGGGGCGTAGCCGGCGGGCGGCGGGGCGCCGTACGCCGGGGGCCGGGCCGGCGGGGCCGGCGGCTGCTGGGCGTACGGGCCCGGCCGCGCGCCGGGCGGGCCGTAGCCGGGCCCCGGCGGGGGCGGCGGGTAGCCGTATCCCGGCTGCGGGGGCTGCGGCGGATATCCGTATCCCGGCTGCGGGGGCTGGTGCGGCGGGGGCGGGGGCGGCTGGGTCATGGCGGCGGGTACCTCGGTGACGCTCTGCGGGCGGACGGCGAGAAGGGGACGCGGGAGGACGGGAGCCGACGCCCGGCTCAGTCGCCGAAGGCCATGATCAGCTTCTCCTTGGAGTCGTCGTCGCCGGACACCCGGCCCGTGGAGATGAACAGCCGCCCGCCGGTCCAGTCCACGACCCCGTCGTAGAAGGCGTTCTCGGCACCGGCGGCGCCCCGCGGGTTGCGCAGCAGCGCGGTCGTGCCGTGGGTGGACCCGGCCGTCGGCACCGACACCACCTGGCCGCCGCTGTCGTACGACGGCCGCACATACGCGACGAGCTTGCCGCCCTCGGTCTTCACCGGGTACATCGGCCGGTCGCCCGGGGACTTCACCCGCCACTTCTCCTTGCCGTCGGCGAGGCCGACGGCCACGATCTCGTTGGCGCTGACGGTGGCGTCGGTGGGCAGGTAGAGCGTGTCGCCGTCGACCGCGACGCCCTGGCAGCCCTGGAGTTCGCGCTGGAGGACCGCCCAGCCGCAGCGGGGGGCGAACTTCTCGTCCACCGCGACCTGCGAACGGACCTTGCCGTCCGCGGTGATGGCCGAGATGTTCCAGGTCTTCTTCTCGCGGTTGGTCAGATACACCACGAGCGGGTCGACCGAGTAGGTGCGGCTGACCTCCCAGCCCTTCTTGAGCTTCTGCGTCCAGCGCACCGTGCCGTTCGCCGGGTCCAGCTCCTGGATCTCCTCGTGCTCGTCGGAGCCGCCGACGCCGCAGGAGGACACCTGGATCAGCCGGTCGGTACCGCCCGCGTAGGCGGCCGGGAAGCAGGCCGCGCCGTACCGCTTCTTGTCGTACAGCTTCTTGCCGCTGTCGATGTCGTACGCCGTGCCCGACTGCGAACGGCCCACCATCAGCGTCTTTCCGCTGACCGTCAGCTCGACGGTGAGGGCGCTGTCGAACAGGCCGCCGTCGGCGACCTCGCCGCTCCAGCCCTTCTCGCCGGTGCGCAGGTCGAGCTGCTGGAGCTGGTTGCACTTGGCGCGCTCGCCGGCGCCGCTCATGTAGGCCACGACGATCTTGTCGTCGGCCGACTTGTGCGGGGTGACCGCGCAGATCTTCTGCGGCAAGGAGACCGGTCCCCAGGCGGTGCGGCCGTCCGCGGCGTCGAAGGCGAAGACCTGCTTGTAGGCCGCCTTCACCGCGGTGTCGCCGGTGATCCACATGCCGGGCGCGTCGGCGCCGGACGCGGGGGCGTCGGGGGGCGACGCGTACCAGAGGACCTTGGCCTCGCCGGGGCCGCGTCCGTCGTTGAGGTGGTCCGGGTCCGCGCCGCCGGAGGCCGTGGGCGAGGCGGTGCCGGTGGGCCCGGGGCCGTCGCTGCCGTGGGCGACGGGCTTCTCGCCGCCGCCCTTGTCGTCGCCGCCCGAGGTGACCGCGAACACCGTGCCGCCGATGACGAGCAGCGCGGCGACCGCGGACCCGACGACCAGTGCCGTCTTCTTCCTGCCCGGCCCGCCGGACGGGGCCCCGGGCATGCCGGGCGCGGTTCCGGGCATGCCCGGGTACGGCGGCTGCGGCGGCTGTCCGTAACCGGGCTGCGGGGCGCCGTACGGGCCCGGCTGCTGCGGCGCCTGCTGCGGGTACCCGTACGGGCCCGGCTGCGGCTGTCCGTAGGGGCCCGGGGCGTTGCCGTACGGACCCGGCTGCGGGTAGCCGTAGCCGGGCTGGGGCTGCGGGGGCGCGGCAGGGGGC
Organism: Streptomyces sp. SudanB182_2057; assembly: GCF_964272715.1. Classification (NCBI taxonomy): domain Bacteria; kingdom Bacillati; phylum Actinomycetota; class Actinomycetes; order Kitasatosporales; family Streptomycetaceae; genus Streptomyces; species Streptomyces sp. SudanB182_2057. Next base: position 4,904,083 of record NZ_OZ186798.1, on the reverse strand, counting down.
TGGGGCGCGCCGAAGCCGCCCTGCGCCGGAGGGGTCTGCGGGGGCGGAGGGGCGCCGAAACCGCCCTGGGCGGGCGGGGGGTGGGGCGCGCCGAAACCACCAGGCTGCGGCGGCCGGCCCTGCGGTGCTTCCTGCGGTGCTCCGAATCCGCCCTGCGGCGGCTGGTCGGGCGGCTGGGTCATCAGCGCTCTTCCCCCTCGTTCACTGATTTCTAGCCACGCCCCGAAGCACACGACGGTCGCCTCTGGGCCGTTGATCAGATGGTTTTCAGACGGCTCTTTCTATCACCCGGCGGTGACAGCGCAGGGGGCCTCGCCTCCCCGGTTCCCAAGGGAGGACCGGCCCGTGACGCCGTCGTTACGCGTCTTCACGCCCCCTTCACCCGGCACACGCGCCCCCTTCGCGCGCCGGGTCGAGGGTCAGGCGTCCTCGGCCAGTTCCAGCCAGCGCAGCTCCAGTTCCTCCCGCTCCCCGGCGAGATCCCGCAGCTGGGCGTCCAGTTCGGCCACCTTCGCGAAGTCGGTGGCGTTCTCGGCGATCTGCGCGTGCAGCTTCGTCTCCTTCTCGGAGATCTTGTCCAACTGGCGCTCGATCTTCTGGAGTTCCTTCTTCGCCGCGCGCTGGTCGGCGGCGCTCTTCTCCGCCGTGACCGGCTTGGGCGCCGCGGCGGCGGCACGCTCGGCGACCGCCTCCTCCATGCTCCGGCGCCGCTCCAGGTACTCGTCGATGCCGCGCGGCAGCATGCGCAGGGTGCCGTCGCCGAGCAGCGCGAACACCCGGTCCGTCGTCCGCTCCACGAAGAACCGGTCGTGGGAGATGACGATCATCGAGCCGGGCCAGCCGTCGAGGACGTCCTCCAGCTGGGTCAGGGTCTCGATGTCGAGGTCGTTGGTGGGCTCGTCCAGGAAGAGGACGTTGGGCTCGTCCATGAGCAGCCGCAGCAGCTGGAGCCGCCGCCGCTCGCCGCCGGAGAGGTCCCCGACCGGCGTCCACTGCTTCTCCTTGCCGAAGCCGAACGTCTCGCACAGCTGCCCGGCCGTCATCTCGCGCCCCTTGCCGAGGTCGACGCGCTCCCGGACCCGCTGCACGGCCTCCAGCACCCGCCAGGTGGGGTCGAGTTCGGCGACCTCCTGGGAGAGGTAGGCCAGCTTGACCGTCCTGCCGACGGCGATCCGGCCGCCGGCGGGCTGCTCCTCGCCGTCGGTACGGGCGGCGGCGGCCATGGCGCGCAGCAGCGAGGTCTTCCCGGCGCCGTTGACGCCGACCAGGCCGATCCGGTCGCCCGGCCCGAGCTGCCAGGTGACGTGCTTGAGCAGCACCTTCGGCCCGGCCTGGAGGGTGATGTCCTCCAGGTCGAAGACCGTCTTCCCGAGCCGAGAGGAGGCGAACTTCATCAGCTCACTGCTGTCCCGGGGCGGCGGAACGTCCGCGATCAACTCGTTGGCGGCCTCCACCCGGAAGCGCGGCTTGGAGGTCCGCGCGGGCGCGCCGCGCCGCAGCCAGGCCAGCTCCTTGCGGACCAGGTTCTGCCGCTTCGTCTCCTCGGTGGCGGCGATGCGCTCGCGCTCGGCGCGCGCGAAGACGTAGTCCGAGTAGCCGCCCTCGTACTCGTACACGTCACCGCGCTGCACGTCCCACATGCGGGTGCAGACCTGGTCCAGGAACCAGCGGTCGTGGGTGACGCACACCAGCGCCGAGCGCCGGTTGCGCAGGTGCTCGGCGAGCCAGGCGATGCCCTCGACGTCGAGGTGGTTGGTGGGCTCGTCCAGGACGATCAGGTCCTGTTCCTCGATGAGCAGCTTGGCCAGCGCGATCCGGCGCCGCTCACCGCCGGAGAGCGGTCCGATGACGGTGTCCAGCCCCTTGGGGAAGCCCGGCAGGTCCAGCCCGCCGAACAGTCCGGTCAGCACGTCCCTGACCTTGGCGTTGCCGGCCCACTCGTGGTCGGCCATGTCGCCGATCACCTCGTGGCGGACGGTGGCGGCGGGGTCGAGGGAGTCGTGCTGGGTGAGCACGCCGAGCCGCAGCCCGCCGGAGTGCGTGACCCTTCCGGTGTCGGCCTCCTCCAGCTTGGCGAGCATCCGGATGAGGGTGGTCTTCCCGTCGCCGTTGCGTCCGACGACTCCGATCCGGTCCCCTTCCGACACGCCGAGCGAGACGCCGTCCAGCAGGGCACGGGTGCCGTAGACCTTGCTGACGTTCTCGACATTGACCAGGTTGACGGCCATTTCACTCCTGTGCGCGGGGCGGTATCGACATGCGGCTCCACCGTGTGGGTCAGCCTTCTAGCGTAGGGCTTCGGGGGTGAGGGGCGGGGCGCGAGGGGGTTGTCACTCTTTGTGATGACGTGATCGGGAATCGGCCGCTACGGTGGAGGGCAGGCAGCAGGATCCCGTCCATGGGAGGAACCATGACCGCCGAGTCCGTAGAGCATCGCGTCCAGTGGCCGGTGCCGCCGCAGGACGGCTACACCGTGGACGACCTGTTCACGCTGCCGGATCTCCCGCCGCACACCGAGCTGATCGACGGGAGCCTGGTTTTTGTGAGTCCTCAGCGCCGCTTCCACTATCGCGTGATCAACTTGTTGTTCGACGGCCTGAGCAGCTCCCTCGGCCCGGAGTTCAGCGTCGAACGGGAGATGACCGTCGTCCTCGACCATCGCAACGCCCCCGAACCCGATATCAGCGTGGTTCGATCCGATGCGGTCACGGGGCTGGATCAGACCAAGTTTCATGCCGAGGACGTCCTGCTCGCTGTGGAAGTCGTCTCCCCCGACTCCGAATCCCGCGACCGTACGACCAAGCCTCAGAAGTACGCCGCCGCGGGGATCGCCAACTACTGGCGCGTCGAGGAGGACGGAATCACCGGCGGGCCGGTCATCCACGTCTACGAGCTCGACTCACTCACCCAGTCTTACGTGCACACGGGAATGCACCGCGAACGGATCAAGGTCGACAAGCCCTCCTCCATCGACATCGACCTCACCGTAATCAACAAGCGGCCCTGAGGCATCAGAGAACCGTCGCCCCCGCCACCGGCCCCGCCGCCACCCGTACCGCCCCGCACGTCCCCGACATCCGCAGGGCCTCGGCCACCTTCTTCGCCGCCTCGGCGTCCCGGGCGAGGAACGCCGTCGTAGGGCCGGACCCGGAGACCAGCGCGGCCAGTGCTCCCGCGCCGCGCCCCGCCGCCAGCGTGTCCGCCAGCTCCGGGAAGAGGGACAGGGCCGCCGGCTGAAGATCGTTGGAGACGGCTGCCGCCAGCGCGTCCACGTCGCCCTTCGCCAGCGCCGCCAGCAGATCCTCCGACGCCACCGGCTCCGGGATCCCGCGGCCCTCGGCCAGCCGGTCGAACTCGCGGAACACCGCCGGGGTGGACAGCCCGCGCCCGGCCATCGCGAACACCCAGTGGAAGGTGCCGCCGACCTCCAGGGCGGTCAGCCGCTCACCGCGCCCGACCCCGAGCGCCGCCCCGCCGACCAGGCTGAACGGCACGTCGCTGCCCAGCTCCGCGCAGATCTCCAGGAGCTCCTCGCGCGAGGCGCCCGTGCCCCACAGCGTGTCGCAGGCGAGCAGCGCGCCCGCGCCGTCCGCGCTGCCGCCCGCCATGCCGCCGGCGACGGGGATGTCCTTGGCGATGTGGAGGTGCACGTTCGGCTCGATGCCCCGGCGCCCGGCGAGGGCGATCGCCGCGCGCGCGGCGAGATTGGTGCGGTCCAGGGGGACCTGGCCGGCGTCCGGGCCGTCGCAGGTGATCCGGAGTTCCGCCGCCGGGGTCACCGTCACCTCGTCGTAGAGGCCGACGGCGAGGAAGACGTTGGCCAGGTCGTGGAACCCGTCGGGGCGGGCGGCGCCCACCGCGAGCTGGACGTTGACCTTGGCCGGGACGCGTACCGTGACGCTCACTCGCCGCTCTCCTTGTGTTCCGCGATCCGCGCGAACTCCTCGACCGTCAGCGACTCCCCGCGCGCCTGCGGCGAGACCCCGGCCGCGACCAGGGCCGCCTCGGCCGCCGCCGCGGAGCCGGCCCACCCGGCGAGCGCGGCCCGCAGGGTCTTGCGGCGCTGCGCGAACGCCGCGTCGACCACCGCGAAGACCTCCCGCTTGGTGGCGGACGTCTTGATCGGCTCGGTCCGCCGGACCAGGGACACCAGTCCGCTGTCGACGTTCGGCGCCGGCCAGAACACGTTCCGGCCGATGGCCCCGGCCCGCTTCACCTCGGCGTACCAGTTGGCCTTCACGGACGGCACGCCGTACACCTTGTTCCCGGGCGCGGCGGCGAGCCGGTCGGCGACCTCGGACTGCACCATCACCAGCGTCCGCTCGATGCTCGGGAAGGTGTCGAGCATGTGCAGCAGCACCGGCACGGCCACGTTGTACGGCAGGTTCGCCACCAGGGCCGTCGGCGCGGGGCCGGGCAGCTCGGTGACGTGCATCGCGTCGGAGTGGACCAGCGCGAACCGGTCGGCGCGCTCGGGCATGCGCGCGGCGATGGTCGCGGGGAGGGCGCCGGCGAGCACGTCGTCGATCTCGACGGCGGTGACCCGGTCGGCGACCTCCAGCAGCGCGAGGGTGAGCGAGCCGAGCCCGGGGCCGACCTCCACCACCACGTCGTCGGGGCGGACCTCGGCGGTGCGGACGATCCGGCGGACGGTGTTGGCGTCGATCACGAAGTTCTGGCCGCGCTGCTTGGTGGGGCGGACACCGAGCGCTGCCGCGAGCTCACGGATGTCGGCGGGGCCGAGGAGGGCGTCGGGGATGGGGCTGGTCACGGGACAAGGGTACGGGGGTGCGGGGGGCCGGGGTGCCGCGGGAGGCGGGAGCGGCGGGCCGGGGGACTAGCGAGGCAGGCGGGAGTTCGACGACAGGGCCTAGCCCCGCAGCCTCGCGCCGCAGTGCGGCCACGGGCTTGCCCCTCGCTGTACGTACAGCTTCTTCGCGCGGTACGTCTGTTCCGCCGGGGAGGCGTCCTGGGGGCGGCCCTTGCCGCCGAGGCTGTGCCAGGTGCGGGCGTCGAACTGGTAGAGGCCGCCGTAGGTGCCCGAGGGATCGACGGCGTCCGGGCGGGCGCCGGACTCGCAGACGGCGAGGGCGTGCCAGTTCAGGTGGTCGGCGTCGTGCACGGAGGCGGGCCGGGGCCGGGTGCCGACCTTCACCACCTGGGTGCGGGGCGCGCGCACCAGCTCGGTGCTCTCCGGGCGCGGGCGCTGCCGGACCCCGTTGACGGAACGGACGTAGTACACGGTGCGGCGCAGCCCGGGCCGGCCGGGCTGGGTGACGACCTCGGTACCCTGCAAGAGCGCGGGGTCGGCGATCCGTACGGACGGGAACGGGATCGGCTCCTCGTGGACCTCCCGCCGGCCGGTCACCCGCAGCACGGTCACGGTCTGTCCGTCGCGCGGGAAACTGTCCCCCGGGACGGAGAGGGTGTCCTGGCCGCGCAGGGTGATCCCGGCCGCCTCGACGGCCTCCCGGACGGTGGCCGCGTTGGTGCGGACGGTCCGGGTCCGGCCGTCCGCCATGACGGTGACGGCCCGCTCGGTGCGCACGTCGAGCGCGAGCCCGGCGCGTGAGATGCGCCGGGAGCGGGAGGCCGACAGATAGGCGCCCTCGGCGCGCACCCCCAGCTGGTCCAGCGCGCCGGCCACGGTGTGCGCCGTCGTCCACACCTGCTGCCGGCGGCCGTCCAGGGTGAGCCGTACGGGGCGGCCGTAGCGCACCGCGACCTCGTCGCCGCTGGTGAGTTCGGTGCCGGGGTCGGGCGCGACCATGTCGTGCTCCCCCACCCGTACGCCCTCCTCGGCGAGCAGCTCGCCCACGTCGTCGGCGAAGGTGTGCAGGGTGCGCCGGTTGCCGTCGACGCTCAGTTCGATCGCCTTGTCCTTGGCGACGAAGGCGCCGGTGCCGCCCGCGAGGAAGGCCACGACGAGCGCCTGCGGCAGCAGGCGGCGCACGGCGGATTCCGGGCGGTCGCCGCCGCGGGCCGCGCGCCGGCGCGCGGCCCGCCCGTCCGGCTCCCCGCCGTCGCCGTCCGCCCGGAGGCCCGGGTGCTCCACCGGGAGGTCCGCGGAGCCGTGTCCGCCGTGCTCGCGTGCCGCCTCCCCCGGCGCCGCGCCCGCGCCCTGCCGGGGCAGCACCGGCTCGCCCGCCCGCGCGTGCGCCACCGGCTCCGCGTCGTACCGGCCCGGCGGCACGCCGCCGGGCACGCCGGGCGGTGCGGCGCCGGGGCCGTACGCCTCATACGTCTCGTACTGCGACTTGCTCACGGCCGACACGCTCCAGGGGGCCAGAGGGGTCCGGATCGGGCCCCCAGAACCTAGCGGAGCGGCGGTCACTCTCCAAAGCGGCACGACTACGCACGGTCGCCACGGGTGGGCGACCGGCGGCGGGCGGTGACCGTCAGTAGTCGAAGGCGCGGGCGGTGTTCGCGGCCAGGGCCGTCGCCAGCGTGTCCTCGTCGGTGCCGCGCACGGCGGCCATCGCGCGGACCGTGACCGGAACGAGATACGGCGCGTTCGGCCGTCCGCGGTACGGCGCCGGGGTGAGGAACGGCGCGTCGGTCTCCACCAGGACCAGTTCCAGCGGGGCGACGGCGAGGGCGTCCCGGAGGTTCTGGGCGTTCTTGAAGGTGACGTTGCCGGCGAAGGACATGAAGTAGCCCTCGCGGGCGCAGATCCCGGCCATCTCGGCGTCGCCGGAGTAGCAGTGGAAGACGGTGCGCTCGGGGGCGCCCTCCTCCTTCAGGATCCGCAGCACGTCGGCGTGGGCGTCGCGGTCGTGGATGACGAGCGCCTTGCCGTGCCGCTTGGCGATCTCGATGTGGGCCCGGAAGGAGCGCTCCTGGGCGGCCTTGCCCTCGGGGCCGGTGCGGAAGTAGTCCAGGCCCGTCTCGCCGACGCCCTTGACGTGCGGCAGCGCGGCCAGCCGGTCGATCTCGGCGAGGGCCTCGTCCAGCGCCGCGTCCCCGCCCGCCGCCCGCGCCCCCTGCCGGGACCAGCCGTCGGGGTCGCCGTGGACGATGCGCGGCGCCTCGTTGGGGTGCAGGGCGACGGCCGCGTGGACGCTGTCGTACGCTGCGGCGGTCTCGGCCGCCCACCGCGAGCCCTTGATGTCGCAGCCGACCTGGACGACCGTCGTGACGCCCACCGAGGCGGCCTTCGCCAGGCCCTCCTCGACCGTGCCGGACTGCATGTCGAGGTGGGTGTGGGAGTCGGCGACGGGCACCCGCAGCGGCACCGGGAGCGGCGGCGCGGCGTTCTTGTCGTGCTTGTCGTCGCCCTGGGAGCTGTGGCCGGCGTTCGAAGGCATGCCCCGATCCTACGAAAGGGGCATGCCCCGGCCGTCCGCCGCGGCATGCCCCGGCCGTCCGCCGCTCCGCTCAGCCGGCCTTGCGGTGGAACGGGTGCAGCAGGCCGGACAGGTGCCAGTGGTGCGGCCGTCCGGCCCGCCCCGGCACCTCGGCCGGGCCCGCCGCCGGCACCCGTGGCACCTCGACCGGGCCCGCCGCGGGCACCCGGTGGGGCGGACCGTCGGCCGCCGCGCGCACGGAGGCCACCTGGCCCGCGCGCATGATCCGTACGAGGTGGCCGTCGCAGTACTGGCAGACCGGCCGGCTCAGCGGTGACGGCACCACCCGGCCGTCTGCCAGGTACCGCACGACCTGCTCCCCCTCGGCGTTCGTGCGGTGCTCGACCGCGTACGACTGCTCCCAGCCATACCCGCAGCGCATGCAGGCGAAGGCGTACGACGCTATGTCACTCATGTACCGGCTCCCTGTCGGACGGGTGCGTCCTCGCCTCCAGTGGACGCCCCGGCCGGCGCGCGCGCATCCGGCCTGCCGACTGTTGGCCCTCATTTGGCCCCGGCTTGCCCGAACGAGCCGTCTGGGGCGACTGGGCTTTGCCGACGAGGGCGGCTCTTTACCGGCGGATGGGGAGCCGAGGCCCACGGCCCTGCCCGGCGGACCGGTCGTCACCCACCGGCCCGCTTGGCGGCGACGACGGCGTCGAAGACCACCCGCTTGGGCAGACCCGCCTCCACCGCCACCGCCGCGATCGCCTCCTTGCGGCGCTCCCCGGCCTCCTCCCGGACCCGGACCCGGCGCACCAGTTCCTCCGCGTCCAGTTCCTCCGGCCCGGTCTCCGGCGCCCCCTCGACCACGACGGTGATCTCCCCGCGCACGCCCTCCGCGGCCCACCGCGCCAGCTCGGCCAGCGGGCCGCGCCGCACCTCCTCGTACGTCTTGGTCAGCTCGCGGCAGACGGCGGCCCGCCGGTCCGCGCCGAAGACCTCGGCCATCGCGGCGAGGGTGTCGTCGAGCCGGTGCGGGGCCTCGAAGTAGACGAGGGTGCGCCGCTCGGCCGCCACCTCGCGCAGCCGGGACAGCCGCTCGCCGGCCTTGCGCGGCAGGAAGCCCTCGAAGCAGAACCGGTCCACGGGCAGCCCGGACAGGGCGAGCGCGGTGAGCACGGCGGACGGGCCGGGCACGGCGGTGACCCGGACGTCCCGCTCCACGGCGGCGGCGACCAGCCGGTAGCCGGGGTCGGAGACGGACGGCATGCCCGCGTCGGTCACCAGCAGCACGCGCGCCCCGCCGAGCAGTTCGTCGACCAGCTCGGGGGTGCGGGCGGACTCGTTGCCCTCGAAGTAGGAGACCACGCGGCCCTTGGGGGTGACGCCCAGCGCCTGGGTGAGCCGGCGCAGCCGCCGGGTGTCCTCGGCGGCGACCACGTCGGCCGCGGCCAGCTCCTCGGCCAGCCGGGGCGGCGCGTCCGCGATGTCGCCGATGGGGGTACCTGCCAGGACAAGGGTTCCAGTCACGCCCCCATCCTCCCAGGGCCCGCGCCGGGGAGGGAAAACGCGCGCCCGGCGACCGGTACCGCCCATGCGCGGGACTCGCACAGGACGGTTCCCTACGATGGCGCGGTGACCAGTACCGCGTCCTCCACGGACCTCCGGCAGGGCCAGGCACCGCACGAGGGGCGGCCGTCGTGGCAGCGGCGGCTGCGCCGATTCGGTTACGCGCCGGGCAAGGACGCGCCGGCCGGCGACGTGCGCGACCGGCTGGTGCCGCCGTACGCGCAGCCGAGCCCGCGGCTGTGGCGGGTGCTGGGCGCCTCGCCGGTCCTGGCCGAGCGGCTCACGCGCTGGTCGGGCTGGGGCGGGCCGCTGCTGGTGACGCTGCTGGCGGGCCTGACGCGGTTCTGGAACCTGGGCAGTCCGCGGGCGGTGATATTCGACGAGACGTACTACGCCAAGGACGCCTGGGCGCTCGTCCACCGCGGGTTCGAGGTCAGCTGGGACCAGTACGGCAAGAACGCCAACGACATGGTGCTCCAGCAGCATGACGGCCTGGCGGTGCCGACCGACCCGTCGTACGTGGTGCACCCGCCGGTCGGCAAGTACGTGATCGGGCTCGGGGAGCTGCTGTTCGGGTTCGACCCGTTCGGCTGGCGGTTCATGACGGCGCTGCTCGGGACGCTGAGCGTGCTGCTGCTGTGCCGGATCGGGCGCCGGATGTTCCGCTCGACGTTCCTGGGCTGCCTGGCGGGCGCGCTGATGGCGGTGGACGGGCTGCACTTCGTGATGAGCCGGACGTCGCTGCTGGACGGCGTGCTGATGTTCTTCGTGGTGGCGGCGTTCGGGGCGCTGGTGGTCGACCGGGACCGGGCCCGGGAGCGGCTGGCCGCCGCGCTGCCGGCCGGGCCGGACGGCCGGGTCCGGCCGGACGCGGCCGTCGCCGACCACTTCCGGTTCGGCTGGCGCCCCTGGCGGTGGACGGCGGGCGTGCTGCTGGGCCTGGCCGTGGGCACGAAGTGGAACGGCCTGTACGTGCTGGCGGCGTTCTGCGTGCTGACGGTCCTGTGGGACGTCGGCACCCGCAAGGTGGCCGGCGCCCGTCGCCCGTACCTCGCGGTCCTCAAGTACGACACCGGTGCCGCGTTCGTGGCGACGATCCCGGTGGCGCTGGTGGTCTACGTGGCGTCCTGGACCGGCTGGATCCTCTCCCCCGCCGACGGCACGGGCGGCTACTACCGCGACTGGGCGGCCACCGACGGCCGGGGCGGCACCTGGTCGTTCCTGCCGGACTGGCTGCGCAGCCTGTGGCACTACGAGCACGAGGTGTACAAGTTCCACGTCGGCCTGGACCAGCCGCACACGTACCAGTCCAACCCGTGGAGCTGGATCGTGCTGGGCCGCCCGGTGTCGTACTTCTACGAGTCCCCCGGGCCCGGCACCGACGGCTGCCCCGCGGACGCCGGGGAGAAGTGCGCCCGGGAGGTGCTGGCGCTCGGCACGCCGCTGCTGTGGTGGGCGGCCTGCTTCGCGATCGCCTACGTGCTGTGGCGCTGGGCCTTCCGCCGTGACTGGCGGGCCGGTGCCATCGCCTGCGGGATCGCGGCCGGCTATCTGCCGTGGTTCCTGTACCAGGAGCGGACGATCTTCCTGTTCTACGCGGTCGTCTTCCTGCCGTTCCTGTGCCTGGCGGTGGCGATGATGACGGGCGCGGTCATCGGCCCGCCGCGCTCCACCGACACCCGCCGGGTGATCGGCGCGACGGCGGCGGGCGTCCTGGTCCTGCTGATCGCCTGGAACTTCATCTACTTCTGGCCCCTGTACACGGGCACCGCGATCCCGATCGACTCGTGGCGGTCGCGGATGTGGCTGGATACGTGGGTTTAGGCGTCACGGTTCGACAACTCCCGCCCCAACGGCACCGCAACCGCTTACAGTGCCTCAGCACGTCGAATTGAACGTGTTCAACGGGCTGAACGGGAGGGGGGACCGCGTCATGCGCAACGGGGTCAAGGCGGCCGTGGTGGGCGGGGTGTGCGTCACGCTGCTGAGCGGCGCCGGCTACGGGCTCTACAACTTCGCGTCCGCGATGAGCGGTGACAGCGGCACGGCGGCCGGCGTGGCGCCCCCGCGGACCGGGCCGCCCAGCGGGCCGGAGGTGCGGGAGACGACCAAGGCGTTCTTCGCCGCCTGGGAGAAGGGGGACGCGGCGACCGCGGCCTCCTACACCAACCACCCGCAGGCCGCCGAGGCGCTGCTGACGGCCTACAGCCAGGACGCGCACATAGGCGGGGTGCGGATCGCACCGGGCACGCCCGACGGCGACACGGTGCCCTTCGCGGTGACCGCGACGGTGTCCTACGACGGCGCCTCCAAGCCGCTGTCCTACCGCGGCACGCTCACCGTCGTACGCGGTGTCACCTCGCATCGGGCGCTGGTCGACTGGCGGCCCTCCGTCGTCCACCCGCGGCTGCGCCAGGGCGACACGCTGACCACCGGGAAGGCGGCCGCCCCGCGGATCGAGGCCGTGGACCGCGCCGGGAAGGTGCTGGACCGGCAGAAGTACCCCTCGCTCGGCCGTCTGCTGGACGAGCTGCGCGGCCGGTACGGCGAGAAGTCCGGCGGCAGGTCCGGGGTGGAGCTGGTGATCCGCCACCAGGCCACGCCGGACGGCGGCCAGGCTGCGGACACCCCGCTGGTCACCCTGGTCAAGGGCAGACCGGGCAGGCTTCCCACCACGCTCAGCGCGAGCGTCCAGGCGGCGGCCGAGGCGGCCGTGATGCGGTACCCCGAGTCCTCGGTGGTGGCCGTAGAGCCGAGCACCGGGGGGATCCTCGCCGTCGCCAACAACCGCACGGACGGCTTCGACGCGGCCCTCCTCGGCGAACGCGCCCCCGGCTCCACCATGAAGATCGTCAGCGCGGCGACCCTCATCGACAACGGCCTGACCACGGCGGACGGCCCGGCCCCCTGCCCGCCCTCGGCCGTCTCGGAGAGCCAGACCTTCCAGAACCTCGAGGGACTGGCGCCCGACGAGAACGCCACCCTCGCCGACAGCTTCGCCCGCTCCTGCAACACGGCGTTCATCAAGTTCGCCGACGAGGTGGAGCCCGACTCCCTCACCCGGGAGGCCGAGGACCGGTTCGGGCTGGGCCGGAACGACTGGCAGGCCGGCGTGCCCACCTTCGACGGCCGGGTCCCCGCCTCCGGCGGCCCGGACACCGCCGCGAGCCTGATCGGCCAGGGCCAGGTGCAGATGAGCCCGCTGAACATGGCCTCCGTGACGGCGACCGCGATCACCGGCGTCTTCCGCCAGCCGGTGATCGTGCCGCTGAGCCTGGACGGCCGCGAGCCGGCACGCGCGCGCGGCCTCGCGCCGGACACCGTCCGCCAGTTGCGCGCGATGATGAACCGCACCGCGCGCTCCGGCACCGCGGCCGGGGTGATGGCCGGGCTGAGCGGGGACGTCGGCGCGAAGACCGGCTCGGCCGAGACCGACGGCGCGGCCCGCTCGGACAGCTGGTTCACCGGGTACCGGGGCGATGTCGCGGCGGCGGCCATGGTGCAGGACGGCGGGCACGGCAGCGACGCCGCCGGGCCGATTGTCGCAACCGTGCTACGGAACGCCGGTTGAGATCACCCGTGAAGACGGGGACCGTAAGGTGAAAGCCGTCGTTGGGGAGTGTGAGGGCTTAGGAGAGCCTGGAGAGCGCGCGGAGGAACTGAGGCTGTGGGCAAGAGAAGGCGCGTCGCCGAGCGACGGAAGACCCGACCCGCCGTACTCGGCGGGATGCTCGCCGTGGTCGTCGGCGGCGCCGGGGTCGGCCTCTACGCGCTCTACGACGGCGGGGCCGCGGCCGACGAGGGCACCGCCGCCGCGGCCGCCCGCGCGAACGTGAAGACCGGCCCGCTCACCGCCGCCGAGGTCCGCACGGCCGCCACCCGCTTCCTCACCGCCTGGCAGCACGGCAAGGCCGCCGAGGCCGCCGCCGCCACCGACGACCCCGCGGCGGCGGCCCCGCTACTCACCGGCTACGCCAAGGACGCCCATCTGGAGGGCGTCACCCTCACCCCGAAGGCGGCCAAGGGCGGCACGGTGCCCTTCGACGTCCGCGCCACCGTGGCCTACAAGGGCGTCAGCAAGCCGCTGGCCTACGGCAGCTCGCTCACCGTCGTACGCCGCCCGGGTGACGGCGAGCCGCGGGTCGACTGGCACGCCGCCGTCGTCCATCCGGACCTCAGGGACGGCGACCGGCTGGTGACCGGCGCCTCCGGCACCCCGCCGGTCAGGGCGCTGGACCGCGACGGCGGCGAGCTCACCGCCGCCCGGTACCCGTCGCTGGGCACGGTGCTGGACGGGCTGCGGGAGAAGTACGGCAAGACCGCCGGCGGCCAGGCGGGCATCGAGCTGCGCGTGGTGCGCGGCGCGGAGTCCAAGGCCGCCAAGCTGTCCGACAAGACGCTGGCGGAGCTGAGCGAGGGCACCCCGGGCACGGTGCGCACCACGCTCAGCCCGGCGCTCCAGGCGGCGGCCGAGCGGCAGGTGGACAAGCGGGCGAAGGCATCGGTGGTCGTGCTGCGGCCCTCCACCGGCGAGATCCTCGCCGTCGCCAACAGCGGGCACGGCTTCAACACCGCCTTCCAGGGCTCCCTCGCCCCCGGCTCCACGATGAAGGTCATCACGGCCTCGCTGCTCATCGACAAGGGCCTGGCCTCGGCGGACAAGCGGCACCCCTGCCCGAAGACGTTCACCTACGGCGGCTGGAAGTTCCACAACGACGACGACTTCGAGATCAAGGACGGCACGTTCAAGGCGAGCTTCGCCCGCTCCTGCAACACCGCCTTCATCAGCCAGGCGAAGAAGCTGGACAACGACGACCTGACCCGGCAGGCCCAGCAGGTGTTCGGGCTGTCGATGAACAACTGGGCGATCGGCGTGCCCAGCGTCGACGGCTCGGTGCCGGTGCAGTCGGCGGCGCAGATGGCGGCCGAGCTGATCGGGCAGGGCGGGGTGCGGATGAACCCGCTGAACATGGCGTCGGTCGCGGCCACCGTGAAGGCGGGCTCGTTCCACCAGCCGTACCTGGTCGCGCCGTCCGTCGACCACCGGACGCTGGCCACCGCCGCGCGCACCCTGTCCCCGAAGACCCTGTCCCAGCTGCGCGAGCTGATGCGGTACACGGCCGCCTCGGGCACGGCGGCGGAGGCGATGGCGGGGCTCGGCCCGGACTACGGCGCGAAGACCGGTTCGGCGGAAGTGGACGGCCAGAAGAAGCCGAACGGCTGGTTCACCGCCTACCGGGGCGACCTCGCCGCCGCGGGCGTGGTCCAGGCGGGCGGCCACGGCGGCGACACGGCCGGTCCCATCGTGGCGTCGCTGCTGAAGCTCGGCGGCTGATCAGCCGCGGACCGGCTCGGCGGTGTAGGTGCGGCGCAGGAACCGCAGCAGGGTCTTGGCATCGAACTGCACGACGTCCACGCCGTGGCCGGAATGGAACTCCACGACGGCCTGGACCCGCCCGCAGGGCCACACCCGGACCTCGCCGGTCCCGGCCGGCGCGCGCAGCCCCCGTTCGAGCAGCGCCCGGGAGAAGGTCCACTCGTGGGGTCCGGGCAGTCCGATGCGGACGGAGCGGGGATCGCGGTCGGGGTCGTAGCGCAGCACGACGGGTACGGACCCCGGGCCCTCCTCGTCCGTGACGATATGAGCGCGTGCGTACTGTTCGACCACAGACATCGGACCGCCCTTTCACGCACCGTGACCCATGTGAAAGCTGTTCCTCCGGTTCCATCCAGAGTGGCACATTTTCCGGTTCGCGCCCCCGGTGGGAGACGAGACTTTGTCTCTCTTGCGAGGGGTTCGCAACAAGGGCCTAAAATCGACGGGTGCATGTACCTGACGGATTCATAGACGCCCCGGCCTCCGCGGTCACCGGAGTGGTCGCCGCCGGCGCCCTCGCGGTGAGCCTGCGCGGCGCCCGCCGCGAGCTGGACGAGCGCACCGCACCGCTGGCCGGTCTGGTCGCCGCGTTCATCTTCGCCGTACAGATGCTCAACTTCCCCGTCGCCGCCGGAACCAGCGGACACCTCCTCGGCGGTGCCCTGGCGGCGATACTCGTCGGACCGTACACGGCCGTGCTGTGCGTGTCCGTGGTGCTGCTGATGCAGGGCGTGCTGTTCGCCGACGGCGGGCTGACCGCGCTCGGCGTGAACATCACCGACATGGCGCTCGTCACCACCGTCGTGTCGTACGCCGTCTTCCGCGGCCTGCTCGCCGTGCTGCCCCGCAAGCGGCGCTCGGTGACCGTGGCGTCCTTCGTCGCCGCGCTGGTCTCCGTGCCCGCGGCCGCCGTCGCCTTCACCCTGATCTACGCGATCGGCGGCACCACGGACGTCGCCATCGGCAAGGTCGCCACCGCGATGATCGGCGTCCACGTCCTCATCGGCATCGGCGAGGCGGTCATCACCGCGCTCACGGTCGGCGCCGTCATCGCCGTCCGCCCCGACCTGGTGTACGGGGCGCGCGGCCTGCGCCAGCGGCTCCAGCTGCGGGTGAACGGCACCCTGGTGGACGCCCCCGCGGCCGAGCCCGCCACCCCGGTGCCCGCCGCGGCCCGCACCTCGCGGCGCACGCTGTGGGTGACCGGCCTGGTCACCTCCCTGGTCCTGGCCGGCTTCGTCAGCTTCTACGCCTCCGCCAACCCCGACGGCCTGGAGAAGGTCGCGCACGACAAGGGGATCGACAAGAAGGAGGAGGAGCACGCCGCGGCCGACTCGCCGCTGGCCGACTACGGCGTGAAGGACGTCTCCGACGCCCGGCTGTCCGGCGGCCTCGCGGGCGTCATCGGCGTCGGCGTCACCGTCGTCGCGGGCAGCGCGGTGTTCTGGGCGCTGCGCAGGCGGCGCACCGACGACGCCTCGCCCGTGAACACGAGCGTCTGACATGGGGGCGGGACACGCGCACCGGCTGTACCGGCGGGGGCACTCGCCCGTGCACGGGCTGCCGCCGCACACCAAGCTCGCCGCCACGTTCCTGTTCGTGGTGGTCGTGGTGTCGACCCCGCGCGAGGCGATGTGGGCGTTCGCGGCGTACGCCGTGCTGCTCGCGTCCGTCGCGTACCACGCGCGCGTGCCCGCCGGTTTCCTGCTGCGGCGGCTGCTGATCGAGGTGCCGTTCGTGACGTTCGCGGTGCTCATGCCGTTCGTCGCGGAGGGCGAGCGGGTGCACGTCCTCGGGCTCTCGCTCAGCGTGAACGGGCTGTGGGGCGCCTGGAACGTGCTCGCCAAGGGCACCCTCGGCGTCGCCGCCTCCGTGCTGCTGGCCGCCACCACCGAGCTGCGCGAACTGCTGCTCGGCCTGCAACGGCTGAAGCTGCCGCCGCTGCTCGTGCAGATCGCCTCCTTCATGATCCGCTACGGCGACGTCATCACCGACGAGATGCGCCGGATGCGGATCGCCCGGGAGTCGCGCGGCTTCGAGGCGAAGGGCGTGCGGCACTGGGGCGTGCTCGCCAAGTCCGCCGGCGCGCTGTTCATCCGCTCCTACGAACGCGGGGAGCGGGTCCACCTGGCCATGGTGAGCCGGGGCTACGCCGGATCGATGCCGGTCATCGACGAGGTGACCGCCTCCGGCGCCCAGTGGCGGCACGCCCTCACCCTGCCCTGCGCCGCCCTCGTCGTCTGTCTGCTGGGATGGTTCCTGTGACTGCTTCTCTGGAGGTCTCCGGCCTCGCCTTCGCCTACCCGGACGGACACCAGGCCCTGTTCGGCGTGGACTTCTCCCTCGCGCGCGGCGAGCGGGTCGCCCTGCTCGGCCCCAACGGCGCCGGCAAGACCACCCTGGTCCTGCACCTCAACGGCATCCTGAGCGGCGGCACGGGCACGGTGACCGTGGCCGGGCTGCCGGTCGGCAAGCAGCACATGGCCGCGATCCGGCAGAAGGTCGGCATCGTCTTCCAGGACCCGGACGACCAGTTGTTCATGCCGACCGTGCGGGAGGACGTGGCGTTCGGCCCGGCCGCCGCCGGGATCAAGGGGGCCGCGCTCCAGGAGCGGGTGGACACCGCGCTGGAGCGGGTCGGCATGCGGGACTTCGCCGACCGGCCGCCGCACCACCTGTCCTTCGGGCAGCGCCGCCGGGTCGCGGTGGCCACCGTGCTCGCGATGGAACCGGAGATCCTGGTGCTGGACGAGCCGTCGTCCAACCTGGATCCGGCCTCCCGCCGCGAGCTCGCCGACATCCTGCGCTCGCTGGACGTGACGGTCCTCATGGTCACGCACGACCTGCCGTACGCGCTGGAGCTGTGCCCCCGCTCCCTGATCCTCAGTGACGGCGTGATCGCGGCGGACGGCCCGACCGGCGAGCTGCTCTCCGACGAGGAGCTGATGCGGGCGCACCGGCTGGAGCTGCCGTTCGGCTTCGACCCGAAGTCCGTGACCATGGGCGCGTGACGCCCCGCCCCGGCAACGTCGACATAACGATTCCTCCGGACCGGTTCCACCGAGGAATCACAGGCGTTCCCGCCCTGTTGCACCCACTGTCGCAGGCGATCGGGAAGGGATGGCGGACGTGGACGTGAACGGCACAGTGGCCGAGGGCTTCGAGCCGGTCAGGGAGGCGTTCGCCGGGAACTTCGCGCGGCTCGGCGAGCGCGGCGCGGCCGTCGCGGTCTACCGCGACGGACACCGGGTGGTGAACCTGTGGGCCGGCACCCGGGACATCGACGGTACGGCGCCCTGGGAGCCCGGCACCGCCCAGATCGTGCGCTCGGCGACCAAGGGCGTGGCCGCCGCCGCCCTGCTGCTCCTGCACCAGCGCGGCGAACTGGACCTGGACGCCCCCGTCGGCACGTACTGGCCTGAGTTCAAGGCGGCCGGCAAGGAGCGGGCGCGGGTGTGGCACCTGCTCGCGCACCGGGCGGGCGTACCGGTGCTGGACCGCCCGCTGACCCCCGCCGAGGCCGCCGACCCCGACCTCGGTGCCGCGGCCGTGGCCGCCCAGGCGCCGGTGTGGGAGCCGGGCACCGACCACGGCTACCACGCCCAGACCTACAGCTGGCTCACCGGCGAACTGCTGCGCCGGGTCACCGGCCGCCCGGTGGGCGAGTGGATGTCCGAGGAGATCGCCGGGCCGGTCGGCGCCGACCTGTGGCTGGGGCTGCCGGAGGCGGAGCGGGCCCGCGCGGGCCGGGTCGGCCCCGCCGCGACGCCCGAGACGGCGGGCGGCCTGCGGACCCGTCCCAAGCGGGCGGTGGCCGAGGCCTACGCCGACCCGGACTCCCTCACCCGCCGCGCGTTCGCCGCGATCACCCCGCAGCCGGACGAGAACGACCCCGGCTACCACGCCGCCGCGCTGCCCGCCTCCAACGGCATCGCCACGGCCGACGGACTGGCCCGTTTCTACGCCGCGCTGATCGGCGAGGTGGACGGCGGCACCCGGCTGTTCACCCCGGAGACCATGGAGGCGGCCCGTGCCGAGCGGTCCGCCGGGCCGGACCGGGTGCTGGTGGCCGGCACCCGCTTCGGCCTCGGCTACATGCTGCACGGCGCCGCGTCCCCGCTGCTGTCCCCCGGGTCCTTCGGGCACCCCGGCCGCGGCGGCGCCCTCGCCTTCGCCGACCCGGAGTCCGGCATCGCCTTCGGCTACGTCACCAACGGCTTCCGCGCGAGCGTGACGGCGGACCCGAGGGCGCAGGCGCTGGTACGGGCCGTCCGCACGGCGCTCGACTGAGCCACGGACGCGCCCGGCGCACGCCGGGCGCGGATCACACGTGGATCGGGTGGGAGGTCCGCCCGGACGCCGAGTCGATCTCCTCGTGCGCCTTGGTCAGCAGTTGCATGGCCAGCTCGTTCAGGGCGCGGGCGCCGGCGATCTCCTCGCCGACCCGGGGCTGGTTGGCGTCGACCTGGTGCCTGCTGGCCCGGCCGCGCGCCCGTACCTCGCTGCCGTCGGGCAGGCGCACCAGGGCCGCCGCCTGCGTGTGCTGGTCGTCCTCCTCCTTGAACTCCAGCTCGACGTGCCAACCGACAGGGGTGTGCGTCATCACGACCACCTCCGAGAATCGCTGCTTCCAGGGTGCGCCCTGTCCCCCCGGCCCGTCATGTCGGCGGTGTCAGGCGGTGCGTTCGCGGATGTCCGCGACGGTGGCGCCGGCGTGCGCCACGAGGTCCTCCGGCGCCACGGGGAAGACGGTGTGCGGCGTCCCGGCCGCCGCCCACACCAGGTCGTGCTCCAGCAGCCCGCGGTCGGCCAGGACCCGGGTGCGGGTGCGGTGCCCGAAGGGCGGCACACCGCCGATGGCGTACCCGGTGGTCTCCCGCACCACCCGGGCGTCGGCCCGGCCGACCTTCCCGGCGCCCAGCTCCTGCCGCACCCGCTCCACGTCCACCCGCGAGGCCCCGTCCATCAGCACCAGCACCGGCTCCCCGTCGGCGGCGAAGACCAGGGACTTGCAGATCTGGCTCAGCTCGCACCCGACCGCGGCGGCGGCCTCGGCCGCGGTGCGGGTGGCCTCCGGGAAGCGGCGGGTGCGCGCGAGGAGGTCCTCCAGCCCGAGCGCCCGCAGCGCTTCGGCGAACCGGGGATGGGCTCCGGACTCTTCGGTAGCGGCGTCTGTCGTCGTCATGCGCCGCACGCTACGACACCCCCGGCCACCGCTCACGGCAATTCCACCCTCCGGAACCGCAGGCGGCCCCGGCCCGTCGTCGTCGTGATCGTCCGGTTGTACGACGAAGCCGGTGAGGGCGCGTCCCCGTCCCCACGGGGCACCCTCACCGGCCGGTCGGTGCGGAAAGCGGTACGTCAGACGCGTACCAGTTCCTTCTCCTCCTCCGGGTCGGCCTGGGTGCGCAGGCCCTCGCCCTCCACGTCCACGTTGGGCAGCGCGCGGTCCAGCCACTTCGGCAGCCACCAGGCCCGCTTGCCGAGCAGCGCGAGGACCGCCGGGACGATGGCCATGCGGACGACGAACGCGTCGAAGAAGACGGCGATCGCGAGGCCGAAGCCGATCATCTTGACCATCGACTCGCTGGAGCCGATGAAGCCGGAGAAGACGGCGATCATGATCACGGCGGCGGCGGACACGACCCGGGCGCCGTGCTTGAAGCCGGTCACCACGGCCTGGCCGGGCGTCTCGCCGTGGACGTACGCCTCCCGCATCCGGGTCACGAGGAACACCTCGTAGTCCATCGCGAGGCCGAAGACGACGCCCACCATGAAGATCGGCATCATCGACATCACCGGGCCGGTCTGCTCGACGTTCATCAGGCCGGACAGCCAGCCCCACTGGAAGACCGCGACGACGGCGCCGAGCGCGGCCAGCACCGACAGCAGGAAGCCGAGGGCCGCCTTCAGCGGGACCAGCACCGAGCGGAACACCACGATCAGCAGCAGGAACGCGAGCCCCACCACCAGGGCCAGATACGGCAGCAGCGCGTCGTTCAGCTTCTGCGAGACGTCGATGTTCATCGCCGTGGAGCCGGTGACGAGCACCTCGGCGCCGGTGTCCCGGGTGATCTCCGCGCCCTTGTCACGGATGGCGTGCACCAGGTCCTCGGTGGTGACCGAGGACGGCTTGGAGTTGGGCACCACGGTGATCGTCGCGGTGTCGCCGGCCTTGTTGGGCGCGGCCGGGGTGACCGTGACGACGTCCTTCAGGCCCTTGATCTCGGCGCCGACCTTGGCGAAGGCGTCCGTGGGCCGGGCGCTGTCCTTGGCGTCGACCACGACCATCAGCGGGCCGTTGAAGCCGGGACCGAAGCCCTCGGAGAGCAGGTCGTAGGCGCGGCGCTGGGTGGTGGAGACGGGCTGCGAGCCGTCGTCGGGCAGGCCCAGCTCCAGGGAGGCGACCGGGAGCGCCGCCGCGCCGAGGCCGAGGACGCCGAGCAGCAGCACGGCGACCGGGCGGCGCACGACGAACCGGGCCCAGCGGGTGCCCATGTTGGGGCGGCCGGGCCGCTTGGGCGTACGGCCGCCGCCGAGCAGCTTGCTCTTCTCGCCGGCCGGCTTGACCTTGCGGCCGGCATAGCCGAGCAGCGCCGGGATCATCGTCAGGGCGATGAGGACGGCGATGGCTACCGTGCCCGCCGCCGCGATGCCCATCTTCGTCAGCATCGGGATGTTGACGACGGACAGGCCGACCAGGGCGATGACGACGGTCAGGCCGGCGAAGACCACCGCGGAGCCCGCCGTGCCGACGGCGCGGCCGGCGGCCTCCTCGCGCTCGCGGCCCTCGGCGAGTTCGGCGCGGTAGCGGGAGACGATGAACAGGGCGTAGTCGATGCCGACGGCGAGGCCGATCATCGTGGCCAGGGTGGAGGTGGTCGAGCCCAGGTCCAGCGCGGAGGCCAGCGCGGTGATCGAGGCGACGCCGATGCCGACGCCGATGATCGCGGTCAGCAGCGGCAGCCCGGCGGCGAGCAGCGAGCCGAAGGTGATGACGAGGACGACGGCGGCGATCGCGATGCCGATGATCTCGCCGGAGCCGGTCTCCGGCGTCGCGTTCAGCGCGTCACCGCCGATCTCGACGGTCAGCCCGGCGTCCCGCGCGTGCTGCGCGGCCTCCTTGAGGTCGTCACGGGTGGTGTCCGCCAGCTCCATGCCGGAGACCTTGTACTTCACCGACGCGTACGCGATGGTGCCGTTCTTGCTGACGGCGTGCCCGGTGTAGGGGTCGGCGACGGAGGCGACCTCGGGGCCGCCGCCCAGTTCCTTCACGGTCTTCTCGACGGCCGCCTTGTTGCCGGCGTCCGTCATCTTCTCGCCACTCGGGGCCTTGAAGACGACCCGGGCGGTGGCGCCGTCGGCGCTCATCCCGGGGAAGCGCTGTTCCAGCAGGTCGAAGGCCTTCTGGGCCTCGGTGCCGGGGATGGAGAAGGAGGTGTTGCCGGGGGCCGGCGCGGAGGCGGCGCCCACCCCGGCGAGGGTGAGCAGCGCGACCCATATCAGGGCGACGAAGTGCCGTCGCCGGAAGGCGAGGCGGCCGAGTTTGTACAGGAACGTGGCCACTTAAGGCGTTCTCCCGGTCAAGTCGTGGTTCAGCTGGGCAGGGGTGATCAGCCCGACGACGTGAGCGGTGACGTCAGGTGGTGGGCTTGCTGGGGAAGTGGGGTTTCCGTCGGTTTCAGACGCCGAGGGCGGGGAGGACCACGGCGTCGATGTACGAGAGGAGGAAGTCCCGCGTCGGCGGCTCTTCGTCGAGCATCATGCGGGCGGCGAACGCGCCGATCATCATGTGCCGCACGAAGCCGAGCGCGGGGTTGTCCACCCGGACCTCGCCCCGCTCGACCGCCCGCTGGAGCACCCGGCGGTAGTCGGCCATCTCGGGCTCGATGAGGTGCTCCCGGAACGCCTTGAGCAGGTCCGGGTTGCCGTGCACCGTCATGGCCAGGCCCCGCATCAGCTCCGAGTTCTGCTGCATCTCGCAGTCGTCGGCGCGCAGGATGAGGGCGTGCAGGTCGCCCTTGAGCGACCCGGTGTCCACCGCCGCGGCCCGGCCCGGCTTGTGGTGCCGGACGGCCTTCGCCACCAGCTCGGCCTTGCCGCCCCACTGGCGGTAGAGCGTGGCCTTGCTGGAGCGGGTGCGGGCGGCCACGGCGTCCATGGTGAGGGCGTCGTAGCCGACCTCCCGGAGCAGGTCGAGCACGGCCTCGTACAGCTCGGCCTCGCGCTCGGGCGTGATCCGACTGCGGCGCGTCGTCGCGACGCCTTCGGTCATGCCGGTCACCTCCGCTCCGGGTCTTCCGCCTTCGTATCACCGAAGATACCCCGCACGCTCAGCGAAACGAAACGGTTTCGTACGTGTGCTGGGTCACGAACGTGAAGAGCCCGTAAGAACGACGCCTCCGACCCGGGCGCCCCGGCCACGAGTTGCCGGTGCCCGGTGCCCGGAAAAGCATGGGGAGGGTGAGCTATCTGCGCTTCCCCCACCTCAGCGGCGACCTGCTGTGCTTCGTGGCCGAGGACGACCTCTGGCTGACCCGCCTCGGCGCCCCGGAGCGCGCCTGGCGGCTCACCGCGGACCGCACCAAGGCCGGCCACCCGCGCTTCTCCCCCGACGGCCGCCACATCGCCTACACCTCCTGGCGCAGCCTCGTCCCGGAGATCCACCTCGTCGACGTGGAAGGCGGCGGGCCCGCGCGCCGGCTGACGTACTGGGGCAGCGTCGACACCCAGGTGTGCGGCTGGACCCCGGACGGCGACATCCTGGCCGTCGCCTCCCACGGCCAGCCCTTCTCCCACTTCACCTGGGCCTACAAGGTGCCGCCCGACGGCGATCCGGGCGGCCGGCTGCCCTGGGGCCCGGTCTCCGACATCCAGGTCACCGGCCTCGGCGGCGAGCGCCGGACCCTGCTGCTCACCGGCACCCCGCCGCACGAACCGGCCTCCTGGAAGCGCTACCGCGGCGGCGCCACGGGCCGCCTGTGGCTGCACGGGCAGCGGCTGCTGGCGGACCTCGGCGGCCATCTGGCCTGCCCCATGTTCGTCGCCGGCCGGATCGCCTTCCTCTCCGACCACGAGGGCGTCGGCAACCTCTACTCCTGCGCTCCCGACGGCACCGGCCTGCGCCGCCACACCGACCACGACGCCTTCTACGCCCGGCACGCGGCGAGCGACGGCAGCCGGGTGGTGTACCAGTGCGCGGGCGACCTGTGGCTGGTGGACGACCTGTCCCCCGGCGCCGGACCGCGCCGGCTCGACGTCCGGCTCGCCGGACCGCGCACCGGCCGCCGCCCCTATCAGGTACCGGCCGCGCAGCACGTGGACGGCGTCTCCGTGGACGAGACCGGCCGGGCCAGCGCGGTCGTCGTCCGCGGCAGCCTGTACTGGCTCACCCACCGCGACGGCCCGGCCCGCACCCTCACCGAGACGCCCGGCGTACGGGTACGGCTGCCGGAGATGCTGGGCTCGACCGGGCAGGTCGCCTGCGTCACCGACGCCGAGGGCGCGGACGCCGTCGAGATCGCCCGGCTCCCCCGGGCCACCGGTGACCGCGCCCCCCGCCGGCTGGCCTCCGGCGCCCTCGGCCGGGTCCTGGAACTGGCCTCCGACCCGCTGGGCGAACGGCTGGCGGTCGCCTCGCACGACGGACGGCTGCTGCTCATCGACGTGACGGACGAGCCCGAAGAAGGGGCCGCGGACGACACGGGCACGGTCACCGAGCTGATCCGCTCCGGCAACGGGCCCGTCCGCGACCTCGCCTTCTCCCCGGACGGCGCCTGGCTCACCTGGTCGCACCCCGGCATCGGCCGCTCGCTGAGGCAGATCAAGCTGGCCCGCATCAAGGACCGGCTGATCGTGGACGTGACCAACGGCCGCTTCGAGGACGAGAACCCGGTCTTCACCCGCGACGGCCGCTACCTCGCCTTCCTGTCCTGGCGCGGCTTCGACCCGGTCTACGACGTGCACACCGGCGACCTGTCCTTCCCGCTCGGCTGCCGCCCCTACCTCGTCCCGCTGTCCTCGGCGACCCCCTCCCCCTTCGCGCTCAGCCCGGAGGGCCGGCCGGCCGCCGGCGGGCTGGATCCGCTGGAGGACGAGGAGACCGGCGAGGCCGGCACGGTCACGGTCGAGGTGGAGGGGCTGGCGAACCGGGTCACCCCGTTCCCGGTGATCGCCTCCAAGTACTCCGGGCTGGCCCCGGTGGCGGGCGGCGGCCTGGTCTGGCTGCGCTGGCCGATCTCCGGCGCGCTCGGCGAGACCTTCGTCAACCCGGCCGACGTCAGCGGGCGCCCGACCCTGGAGTACTTCAACATCACCAAGGCGAAGAAGTCCGAACTGGTCGACCACCTGGACTGGTTCGCGGTCAGCGGCGACGGCACCCGGCTGGTCGTGGTGGACGAGGGCGACCTGCGGGCGGTGCCATCGACCGAGGTGGGCGACGGCGACACGACCGTGTGGATCGACGCGCGCCGCATCCTGCACGAGGTGGACCCGCCCGCCGAGTGGCGCCAGGCGTACGACGAGGCGGGCCGGCTGATCCGCGCCTACTTCTGGGACCCGGGCATGTGCGGCATCGACTGGGACGCGGTCCTCGACCAGTACCGCCCGCTGGTCGAACGCGTCGCCTCCCCCGACGAGTTCGCCGACCTGCTGCGCGAGGTACTGGGCGAACTGGGCACCTCCCACGCCTATGTCACCGCCGCCCGCCGCAACGAGGGCCCGGCCCACTACCAGCGCTGGCAGGGCCTGCTCGGCGCCAACTTCGTCTGCCACGACGGCCGCTGGCTGGTACGGCGCATCCTGGCCGGCGACTCCTCCGACTCCCGGGCCCGCTCCCCGCTGGCCGGCACGGGCATCCGCGAGGGCGCCGTCCTCACCCATGTCGACGGCCGCCCGGTCGATCCGCTGACCGGCCCCTACCCGCTGCTCGCCGGTTCCGGCGGTACGACCGTGGAGCTGACGTTCACCCCGCCGGACGGCGAGCCCGGCGGACCCCGGCGGGTCGCCGTCGTCCCGCTCGTCGACGAACGGCCGCTGCGGTACCAGGACTGGGTGGCCAAACGCCGGGACGTGGTGCGGGAGTTGAGCGACGGCCGGTGCGGCTATCTGCACATCCCCGACATGGGCGGCTCCGGCTGGGCCCAGTTCAACCGCGACCTGCGCATGGAGATGTCCCGGCCGGCGCTGATCGTGGACGTGCGCGGCAACGCGGGCGGGCACATCAGCGAACTCGTGGTGGAGAAGCTGACCCGTACGATCCTGGGCTGGGACCTGACCCGGGACGCGCAACCGGTGTCGTACGCCTCCAACGCGCCGCGCGGGCCGGTGGTGGCCCTGGCCGACGAGGCGACCTCCTCGGACGGCGACATGATCACGGCCGCCTTCAAGCTGCTGGGGCTGGGCCCGGTCGTCGGCCAGCGGACCTGGGGCGGAGTGGTCGGCATGACCGGGCGGCACCGCCTGGGCGACGGCACCGTCATCACCGTCCCGATGAACGCGGCCTGGTTCGACGCCTACGGCTGGTCCGTGGAGAACCACGGCGTCGCCCCCGACGTGGAGGTCCTGCGCACCCCCGTGGACTGGGCCGAGGGCCGCTACCCGGTGCTGGGCGAGGCCGTCCGGCTGGCCCTGGAGCTGCTGGAGACCCACCCGGCGGCGGTCCCCCCGGACTACTCCGGCGTGCCCGACCGGACCCGCCCGAAGCTGCCGCCGAGACCGGCCGGGTAGACGGGGCGTGGGGTGCCCTCCGGCGAAGGGCACCCCACGTCATGGGTCTGAGACCGGACTAGGCGTCGTAGTCCTGGTTGAACCGGTCCCGCACCTGCTGCTCCGTGTCCTCGATGTCACGGTGGTTCTGGGTGCCGCGCTGCGGCTGGCCCTGCCGGCCCTGCTGACCGGCCTTCTGGCGGGCCTGACCCGCCTTCTCCTGGGCCTTCTCCTTGGCCTGGCGGGACTTGTCCTGCATCTGGTCCTTCATACCCATGTGGGTTCACTCCCGTGGTGGGTGGGGGGTTGGCCCCTCGCTGGGGCCTCGACCAGATTCACACGGGCCAACACCCGCCGCATGTCGATCAGTTACGGTGCGTGGCGCGGGCCGCCTCGTCGGCCGCCCCACCTGCGCCGACGAGCCCGGAGGACATCCCCCGCAGCCGGGGCGCGAACCGCTTCATCTCCCGCTGCCCGACCGTCCCGATGAGCGCCGGCAGATAGCCGCGCACCCCCTGCATGCCGCGCAGCCACCACTGCCCGTACACATGCGCCGAGCGCCGCTCGATCCCGGCGACGAGCCGGTCCACCGCCGGGCCCAGCGGATAGGTCTTGTTCGACGGCCAGGGCAGCCGCTGCCGCAGCTCGCGCATCACGTCGTCCCTGTCGGCGCCGCGCACCATGTCGGTGTCGGTCCACGACAGGTAGGCCACGCCGACCCGCACGCCCTGGTAGCCGACCTCGGCGCGCAGGCTGTGCGCGTACGCCTCCACACCGGCCTTGGACGCGCAGTACGCCGTCATCATCGGCGCGGGCGTGAGCGCGGCCAGCGAGGCGATCTGCAGCAGATAGCCCCGGCTCTCCGCCAGCACCGGCAGGAAGGCGCGCGCGGTCACCGCGGAACCGATCAGGTTCACCTCGATCACCCGCCGCCAGGCCACCGGATCGGAGTCCGTGAACGGACCGCCGGTCGCCACACCGGCGTTGGCGACGACGATGTCGACCTTCCCGAAGTGCTCCTTCACCTCCCGCGCGACCCGGCTCATGGTCTCGTGGTCGGTGACGTCGGCGTACCAGTAGGCGCTGTCGTGGTGCAGCCGCCCGGAGACCTCCTTGAGCGCCTCCTCCTCCAGCCCGACCAGCGCCACCCGCGCCCCGCGCGCGGACAGTTTGCGCGCCAGCAGCTCACCGACACCGCGCGCGGCCCCCGTGACGACCGCGACCTGTCCTTCCAGGCTCACCCTGCTCATGCGCCCTCCTTGATCCGCACGGGGGCGGCCCCCGTGACATACGTGCCGACGAGTTCGCGGATGCGGCCGGTCACCGTCTCCGGCGCCTCGACGGGGGTCATATGACCGACGCCGGTCAGCTCGGTGAGGCCGAGGCAGTGCGGCAGCGCGGCGGCCAGCGCGCGGGCGTGCACCGGGGGCGTGAGCCGGTCGGAGGCGCCGCACAGCACGGCGGTGGGCACGGTCAACCGCCGTACGCCGTGGTCGAGATCGAGCGTGGCCAGCACCCCGGACCACGCGTGGCGCACCGCGCGCGGACAGGCGTGCACGATCCGCGCGCACGTCTCGACCCGGTCCGGGGCGCAACCGGCGCCCATGGTGGCGTACTTGAGGACGCTCTTCGCCACCGGCGTGACCGGTCCGAGCGGGGCGCGCGAGCCGAGGACGCGCCCGGTGAGCCAGGTGCGCAGGCGCCCGGCGCGCAACGGCACCACACGCGACTCGGCGACCAGCCGCGAACTGCCCGTGCTGCACAGCAGGACGGCGGCGGCGTGCTCCCGGAAGCCGGGGCGCCCGGCGGCGGCCATGACCGTCATGCCGCCCATGGAGTGGCCGGCGATCACCGCCTGCTCCCCGGGTGCGAGGGTCCGCGCGAGCACCGCTTCCAGGTCGTCCGCCAGCGCGTCGGTGGTGCACACGGGGTTCGCCGGGCTGCGCCCGTGCCCCCGCTGGTCGTAGACGATCACTCGGTGACCGGCGGCCAGGTCCCGTATCTGCGCCGCCCAGAACGCCGTAGAGCAGGTCCAGCCGTGGGCGAGCACGACGGCGGGCGCGTCCTCGGGGCCGTGCACCTCGACGTGCAGCCGGGCGCCGTCGGCGGAGACGGCGGTCAGCGTGCGGGCGGGGACGGGCGGGGCGCAGGGGCCGGTGGCGGCCGGGGCGCGGCGGCTCACGCGAGGGCCTCGCTCCGGCGGCCGGCCACCGGCGCGGGCTTGCGGATCACCTCGTACTCCGCGAGGTCCACCCGCCGGGTGGCGCGCCGGAACTCGGTGGTCGTGCCGGGCCAGATGGTGGTGTTGCGGCCGCTCGGGTCCAGGTACCAGCTGGTGCAGCCGCCGGTGTTCCACACGGTCCGCTTCATCCGCTCCTGGACCCGCTCGTTCCAGGCGTCCACGGCGGCGGGCCGGGCGTCCAGGGCGGTGCGGCCCCCGAGGACATCGAGCTGGCGCAGGTAGTCGGCCAGGTAGTTCAGCTGGGACTCGATCATCAGGATCATGGAGGAGTTGCCCAGGCCGGTGTTGGGCCCGATGACCGTCATGAAGTTCGGGAACCCGGCCGCCGAGGCGCCGCGCAGCGCCCGCATGCCGTTCTTCCAGGTCTCCGCGAGCGTGGTCCCGTCGGCGCCGACCACCCGCTCGGCGATGGGCATGTCCGTGACGTGGAAACCGGTGCCGAAGATGATCGCGTCGACCTCGGTCTCGGTGCCGTCGGCCGCCACGACCGTGGAGCCGCGGATCTCGGTGAGCCCGCTCGCGACGACGTCCACGTTGGGCCGGGCGAGCGCCGGGTAGTACTCGCTGGACAGCAGGATCCGCTTGCAGCCTATGCGGTAGTCCGGGGTGAGCTTGGCGCGCAGGGCGGGGTCCTTGATGGCGCGGGCCATGTTCCGCTTGGCGAGCTGTTCGACGAGCCCGAGTTCGTCGGGGCGCTTGGTGAACGCCTGCACCTGGAGTTCCCGGATGCCCCACAGCAGCCCGCGCCGGGCCTGCGCGGTGACCGGCAGCCGCCGGTGCAGCCAGCGTTCGGGCCCGCTGATGGCGCGGTCCACGCGGGGCATCACCCACGGCGGGGTGCGCTGGAAGAGGGTGAGCCGGCCGACCCGCGGCTGGATGGCGGGCACGATCTGGATCGCGGAGGCGCCGGTGCCGACCATGGCGACCCGCTTGCCGCGCAGGTCGTAGTCGTGGTCCCAGCGGGCGGAGTGGAACACCTTGCCCGGGAAGGAGTCCAGGCCCGGGATCTCGGGGATCTTCGGGTCGGACAGCGGCCCGGTGGCGGAGACGACGACGTCGGCGCGCAGGGTGCCGCGGGTGGTCTCGATGGTCCACCACAGGTTCTCGGCGTCCCAGGTCATCAGCTTGACCTCGGAGTCGAACCGGATGTGCGGGCGCAGCCCGAACAGGTCGGTGACGTGCTCCAGGTAGGCGCGGATGTGCCGCTGCCCGGAGAAGGTGCGCGGCCAGTCGGGGTTGGGCGCGAAGGAGAAGGAGTACAGGTGCGAGGGCACGTCACAGGCGCACCCTGGGTAGCTGTTGTCCCGCCAGGTGCCGCCGACGCTGCCGGCCCGTTCCAGGACCACGAAGTCGGTGACTCCCTCCCGGCGCAGCCGCACGGCGGCCCCCAGCCCGCCGAACCCGGACCCGATCACCGCCACCCGTACATGCTCGTGCTCGGCCATCCCGAAGCCTCCACGCATCACCTAGGAACCGCGCCAGTGAACACTGGCGCAATGGGACTGTAGAGCAGCTCCGTACCGAGCGGTAGGGGGCTGGGAAGGGAAAGTTACCGGGGGTACACCTTAGGCTGCGGGCGTGGCAGAGGACGCAGAGCACAGGGAAGGCCCGCGCGAGTACCGCATGGAGGAGCTGGCCCGGCTGGCCGGCATCACCGTGCGCACCCTGCGCTTCTACCGCGAGCGGGGGCTGCTCCCGCCGCCCCGCCGCGAGGGGCGCATCGCGTGGTACGACGACCACCACCTGGCCCGGCTGCGCACCATCGCGGCGCTGCTGGAGCGCGGCCACACCCTCAGCGGTATAGCGGAACTCGCCGAGGCCCTGGACCAGGGCCGCGATGTCGCCGACCTGCTGGGCGTGGGCCCGCCCACCGAGGAGGAGCCGGTCCGCCTCACCCCCGAGGAACTCGCCGCCCGCTTCGAGGGCGAGGTCACGCCCGAGAACCTGGCCGCCGCGATGGAGCTGGGCTATCTCGGCACCGACGGCGACGAGATCGTGCACATCAGCCGGCGGCTGCTGGACGTCTCCTCGGCGCTGGTGCGCGAGGGCATCCCGCTCGCCGAGGTGCTGGCCGCCGCCGCCCGCGTCCGCGAGCACGCCGAGGCGCTGGCCGGCCTGTTCGCCGACGTGATCTCGCGCCACGCCCCCGAGGACGACCTGCGGCGGCTGCGCCCGCTGGCCCGCAGCGTGGTGGAGGCGGAACTCTCCCTGGCCCTGGACCGCCGGCTGAACAAGGGGGGCCGGGGCGGCCCCGAGGGCGCCTAGAGGTCGTAGACGACGGTCACCGGCGCGTGGTCCGACCAGCGTTCGGCGTGCGTGGCGGCCCGCTCCACGAATCCCTTGACCGCCCGGCCGGCGAGCCCGGGGGTGGCCACGTGGTAGTCGATGCGCCAGCCGGAGTCGTTGTCGAAGGCCCGCCCGCGGTAGGACCACCAGCTGTACGGCCCCTCGGTGTCCGGGTGGAGGGCGCGCACCACGTCGACGTACCCGCCCTCCCCGGCGGCGAACACCCGGCCGAGCCAGTCCCGTTCCTCGGGCAGGAAGCCGGAGTTCTTGGTGTTGCCGCGCCAGTTCTTCAGGTCGGCCTCGCGGTGGGCGATGTTCCAGTCGCCGCACACCAGCACCTCGCGCCCGTCGGCGGCGGCGCGCTCGCGCAGCTCCTTGAGATGGACGAGGAACTCGGCCATGAATCGGACCTTCTCGTCCTGCCGTTCGGTGCCGACCTCGCCGGAGGGCAGATAGAGGGAGGCGACGGTGACGCCGGGCAGCTCGGCCTCCACGTACCGGCCGCTGCCGTCGAACTCGGCGGAGCCGAAGCCGACCCGGACCCGGTCGGGCTCGCGCCGGGTGTAGAGGGAGACGCCCGCCCGGCCCTTGGCCGCGGCCGGGGCGTGCACGACGTGCCAGCCGTCGGGCTGCCGGACCTCCTCGGGCAGCTGGTGCGGCTCGGCGCGCACCTCCTGGAGGCAGACGACGTCCGCGTCCGTCCCGGCGAGCCACTCCACGAAGCCCTTCTTGGCGGCGGCCCGCAGCCCGTTCACGTTCACGGTGGTCACAGTCAGCACCCCGGCACGATACCGGCACACTGGGCGGGGTCCGAAAAAACCCGGGACCACCCCCGACTGCATAGAAGTACGATGCCCAGCATGAATATACGCCGCGTTCGCTTCGATCACCCCGACGCCGTCAAGCTCAACGACGTGGTCCAGGCCGAGTACCACCTGCGCTACGGCGACGGCGGCGACGCCACGGTCCTGGCACCCGAGGAATTCGACCCGCCCCGGGGCGTCTACCTGATCGCGTACGACGAGCGGGACCGCCCGGTGGCGACCGGCGGCTGGCGCAGCCAGGACCTCAACGACGAGGGCTACGAGGACGGCGACGCCGAGCTGAAGCGCATGTTCGTCATCGAGGAGATGCGCGGCCGGGGCCTGGCCCGCCGCATCCTCGCGGCCCTGGAGGAGGACGCCCGCGCGGCCGGCCGGGTCCGCATGGTCCTGGAGACCGGCACCAAGCAGCCGGAGGCCATCGCCCTGTACACCTCCAGCGGCTACGAGCCGTGCGCCAAGTTCGGCTACTACCGCCACTACGAGGAGAGCCTCTGCTACGCCAAGCGCCTGTGAGCCACGGCACCCTGGTCGCCGGGGTGCCGTCCGGCACCCTCGGCGCCCCGTAGACGACGAAGATCCCGCCGGTCGTGATGACCGACGGGATCTCATCGTGCAGTGGACCTGAGGGGATTTGAACCCCTGGCCCCCTCGATGCGAACGAGGTGCGCTACCGGACTGCGCCACAGGCCCTTGCAACGAGTGAAACTCTAGCATCCCGATCCGGGTGCTCGGAAATCCGCTCCCTGACTGGTCAGGGCGGGGGTGACCGAGGTCACTCGTTGGCGGCGCGGGGCCGGTCGCCGTCCTCGTACTGGTCGAACAGCGGCGTACGGCCGCGCTCGCGTGCCCGGCGGGCCGCGGCGGGGCCGGCGCCGCGCGAGCGGGTCCGCGGCTGCGGGCGGGCCTCCCCGCGGGCGCCGGCCGGCCGCTCCGCCGCGGCCGGCTCCGGGCGTTCGCCCGTCCCGTCCTGCGGCGCGCGGCCCGCCTCCTGCTCCGGCACGACCGCGCTGGAGCGCGCCGAGCTCCAGGTGTCGGGCGCCCCGAGGTCCACGTCGGAGGTGGCGCGCGGGGCGACGGGCGCGGTGACGTACGTCGGCAGGGGCACCGGCACCGGGTCCCAGCTCTCCCCGTGCCCGGGCCGCCGCTGCCGCTCGCGCTGCTGGTCGACCCACTCGGCATGGTCGGTCTGCTCCACGAGCGCCCGCCGGTCGGCGGCGAGCGCGGACAGCTCCGCGTCGTCCGGGCCGGCGTCCTGGCCCGCGTCCGCCTCGTCCGCGCCCGTGTCCTCCTCCAGCGACGCGCGGGTGCGCGGCCGGCGTTCCCGCAGGCGCTGGGCGGCGGCCTCGGCGCGACGGCGGTCCATCTGGTAGGCGAAGCGGCGCCGTTCCTGCGCCCGCAGATAGGCGATGTAGGCGCTGAGCAGCACGGCCGGGACACCGGGTGCCCAGAGGAAGGCGAGCCCGCCGACGGCGGCGATGACCGTGCCGAGGGTGAAGGCGAGGAAGAGCATCACCGTGGTGCGACGGCGGCGCGCGAGCACCTTCGAGCGCTGGGCGCGCGCGGCGGCCGTCTGCGCCGAGGACGCGCGCCGTGCCACCGGTTCACGCTGCGGGGCGGGCACGGAGGCGGGGTCGGGCGCCGGCGCGGGGGGCCGGCCGGAGGCCGGCTCGGCCTCCGCGACCGCCTCCGGCCCGTCGTCCAGGGGCTCGGCGTCCAAGCCCTCCTGACGGCGGGTCGGAGGCACGGCGAAGGCCCGGACGTCCACCGAGTCGGTGACGGCGTCCGGGTCGACGGCGTCCGGCTCCCCCTCCTGGGCGGAGCGCGCCCGCAGGTCCCTGGCGTACCGGCGCTCCATGCCCGCCCGTCCGGAAAGCAGCCGGATGGCGGTGCTGAAGCGTTCCGTCGGACGGGCCTCGTTCAGCTCGTCCTGCCTACGGAGCCACATCGGCACCAAGTAGGCGGCCCAGGCCCCGACAATGACTGCGTAGATGAGGCCGCTGCTGCTCACGCCTCACACGGTAGAGGGGTTTGCGTGAGGCCATCCGCCAATTGGGCCGGTGTGTCGCACGATCTGGCTGATATTTCCAGCATTTTTCGCGACGATGCGATTTTCATTAATCGAACATATTTTCAATTCACGGGCTCTCGGTGCGCTGAGCCCGCTGAGAGCGTGCCCGGTGCCACCGCGTGAGCAAACCGTCGGGCACCTCTTCCGCGGTGAGCGCGAAGACGAGATGGTCGCGCCAGGCGCCGTCGATGTGCAGATAGCGCGGCCGCAGCCCCTCCTCGCGGAATCCGAGTTTCTCCACCACGCGCCGGCTCGGCCGGTTCTCCGGGCGAATGCAGACCTCGACGCGGTGCAGGCCGACGGTGCGGAAGCAGTGGTCCACCACGAGCGCGACCGCCGTCGGCACCACCCCGCGCCCGGCCACCGCCTCGTCCACCCAGTACCCGATGTGCCCCGAGCACATCGAGCCCCAGGTGATCCCGGCGACCGTCAACTGCCCCGCCAGCCGCCCCTCGTACTCGATGACGAACGGCAGCATCCGGCCCGCGCCGGCCTCCGAGCGCAGGTGCCGGACCATCTGACGGTAGGTCGGCCGGTGCGCCACCGGCCCGCTCGGCGCGGGCGGCGGGATGGTCGCCTCCCAGGGGCGCAGCCAGTCGCGGTTGCGCCGGTTCACCTCGCGCCAGGCCCGCTGGTCGCGCAGCTTTATCGGCCGGAGGACGACCTCGCCGTCCGCCAGCACCACGGGCCAGGAAGGGCTGTTCAGCTCGCACCCCCACTGCCGGGTCTCGGGTGGTCGCCGCCGCGGATCTGGTCGACGGCGTGCACCAGCAGCGGCTCCAGCACGGCCAGGCCGTCGCGCACCCCGCCGGTCGACCCGGGCAGGTTCACGATCAGCGTCCGGCCGGCCACGCCCGCCAGACCCCGGGACAGCGCGGCGGTGGGCACCTTCTCCCGCCCGTGGGCCCGGATCGCCTCGGCGATGCCCGGCACCTCGCGGTCGATCACCGCGCGG
Organism: Streptomyces sp. SudanB182_2057; assembly: GCF_964272715.1. NCBI lineage: Bacteria > Bacillati > Actinomycetota > Actinomycetes > Kitasatosporales > Streptomycetaceae > Streptomyces > Streptomyces sp. SudanB182_2057. Next base: position 4,869,767 of record NZ_OZ186798.1, on the reverse strand, counting down.
GTGGCCTCCGGGGTGCGGTCGGTGGGCGAGATGCCGGTGCCGCCGGTGGTGACCACGACGTCGTACCCGGCCGCGACGGCCGCCCGCAGGGCCTCCTCCACGGGGGCGCCGTCCGGGACGACCCGGGGCCCCGCCACGTCGAGACCGAGGGCCCTGAGACCGTCGGCGACCAGCGGGCCGCCCTTGTCCGGGTAGACACCCGCGGCGGCCCGGTTGGACGCGGTGATCACCAGGGCGCGGTAGCTCATGCCCGGCTCCAGTCGCCCGACTTGCCGCCCGTCTTCTCCTCCACGCGCACGTCCGTGATGACCGCCCCCTTGTCGACCGCCTTGACCATGTCGACCACGGTGAGCGCGGCGACCGTCACCGCGGTGAGGGCCTCCATCTCGACACCCGTGCGGTCCGTGGTCTTCACGGTGGCCCGGATCTCCACGGCGTCGTCCGCGACCGACAGGTCCAGTGTCACACCGGACACCGACAACGGATGGCACAGCGGGATCAGCTCAGGGGTCCGCTTGGCCCCCATGATCCCGGCGATGCGCGCGGTGGCCAGGGCGTCGCCCTTGGGCATCCCCTCGCCGCGCAGCAGCTCGACCACGCGCGGTGAGACGAGGACCCGGCCGGCGGCGCGGGCGGTGCGCGCGGTCACGTCCTTCCCGGATACGTCGACCATGCGGGCCGCACCCGCCTCGTCGATGTGCGTCAGCCGTTCCTGCGTACTCATGCTGTGGCGCTCCCGGTCCGGGCCCGCGCGGTGCGGAGCGCGGGCCTGCTGTGCGCGCAACGGTACCGCCAAGCCGGGCCGGACAGCGGACCAGGATCGTCCTGTGGACGGGCACGCGCGCGTGCCTCAGCCGAGCAGCACGACCTCGACCTCGCCGCCGGGCTCCACGGACTCCGTGTCCTCGGGGACGACGATCAGCGCGTCGGCCCTGGCGAGCGCCGCGATCAGGTGCGATCCGGCTCCGCCCACGGGGGTCACCTCGCCGTCGGCGTACCGGCCGCGCAGGAACTGGCGGCGGCCCCGGGGCGAGCGCAGTGCCGCGTCCGCCTTCAGCGTGGCCCGGATGCGGGGGCGGTGGAGTCCGGTCAGGCCCATCAGGGCGCGGATGGCGGGGCGGACGAACAGCTCGAAGGAGACGTACGACGACACCGGGTTGCCGGGCAGGGCCAGCAGCGGGGTGTGCTCGGGGCCGACGGTGCCGAAGCCCTGGGGCTTGCCGGGCTGCATGGCGAGCCTGCGGAACTCCACACCGCCGCCCGCCTCCTCCTCGTCGCCGACGGACGACAGCGCCTCCTTGACGACGTCGTAGGCGCCCACGCTGACCCCGCCGGTGGTCACCAGCAGGTCGGCGCGGATGAGCTGGTCCTCGATGGTGGTGCGCAGCGTCTCGGCGTCGTCGGCGACCGCGCCCACCCGGTAGGCGATGGCGCCCGCGTCCCGCGCGGCGGCGGTGAGGGCGAAGCTGTTGGAGTCGTAGATCTGCCCGGGGGCCAGTTCCTCGCCGGGCTGCACGAGTTCGCTGCCGGTGGACAGCACGACCACGCGCGGGCGCGGGCGCACCCGGACCGTGCCGCGGCCGATCGCGGCGAGCAGCGCGATCTGCGGCGCGCCGAGGACCGTACCGGCCTCCAGGGCGAGTTCGCCGGCCCGTACGTCGCTGCCCTCGGCCCGCACGTGCGCGCGTGCCTCGGCGGGCCGGTACACGTGCACCTGCCCCTCCGCGCCCTCGGGGGCCAGGCTGCGCGCCCGCATGCCGCTCGCCGGGCCCTCGCCGAGCCCGCCGTCGGTCCACTCGACGGGGACCACGGTCTCGGCGCCGGGCGGCAGCGGGGCACCGGTCATGATGCGCGCGGCCTGCCCGGGGCCGACCCGCACCGGATCGGCGGCGCCGGCCGCGACGTCCCCGACGACCTCCAGGGCGGCCGGGAACTCCTCGCTCGCGCCGGCGACGTCCGCGACCCGCACCGCGTACCCGTCCATGGAGCTGTTGTCGAACGGGGGCAGGGAGACCGGCACCGTGACGTTCTCCACCAGGACGCAGCCCTGGGCGTCGAGCAGTTGCAGCTCGATGGGCTCCAGGGGGCGGACGGTGGCGAGGATGTCGTCCAGGTGCTCGTCCACCGACCACAGGTCGTCCGGGCCGGCGGGGCGGGGCGCGGCGCTGCTCAAGGCTGCTGCATCTCCTCGGCTACGTAACTGCGGAGCCAGGTCCGGAAGTCCGGGCCCAGGTCCTCACGTTCGCACGCGAGTCTGACAATGGCACGCAGATAGTCGCCGCGGTCGCCGGTGTCGTAGCGGCGGCCCCTGAAGACGACGCCGTGCACGGGGCCGCCGACCTTCTCGTCCTGGGCGAGCTGCTGGAGGGCGTCGGTGAGCTGGATCTCGCCGCCGCGGCCGGGCTCGGTCTCGCGCAGGACGCCGAAGACACCCGGGTCCAGGACGTAGCGGCCGATGATCGCGTAGCTGGACGGGGCGTCCGCCGGGTCCGGCTTCTCCACCAGTCCCGTGACCTTCACCACATCACTGTCGACGGTGGCCTCCACGGCGGCGCAGCCGTAGAGGTGGATCTGCTCGGGGGCGACCTCCATGAGGGCGACGACGCTGCCGCCGTGCTGCTCCTGGACCTCGATCATGCGCCGCAGCAGCGGGTCGCGGGGGTCGATCAGGTCGTCACCGAGGAGGACGGCGAAGGGTTCGTGGCCGACGTGCGGGGCGGCGCACAGCACGGCGTGACCGAGTCCCCTGGGGTCGCCCTGGCGGACGTAGTGCATGGTGGCCAGGTCGCTGGACTCCTGCACCTTCGCGAGCCGCTCGGCGTCGCCCTTCTTCTCCAGCGCGGATTCCAGCTCGTAGTTGCGGTCGAAGTGGTCCTCCAGCGGGCGCTTGTTGCGTCCGGTGATCATGAGGACGTCGTCGAGCCCCGCCGACACGGCCTCCTCGACCACGTACTGGATCGCCGGCTTGTCGACGACGGGCAGCATCTCCTTGGGAGTGGCCTTGGTCGCCGGCAGGAACCGGGTGCCGAGGCCGGCTGCGGGAATGACAGCCTTGCTGATCCTGGAGTGGGACTGAGTCATGCCCGCCACAATATCGGGTGCCTTTGTGCGGAAACTGTGGCTCGGGTGGCTTACCGCTCATATGAGCGGCATGACGGAAGGCGGCGAGGACGGCCGGTGGAACACGACGGGCCCGCGGGCGGTCCCGACAAGCGCGCGCTGCGGCGGGAGTTGCTCGGCGCGAGGAACGGATTGACGGCGGTCGGCGTCCGCGAGGCGGGCCGCGAGCTGGCCGAGCGCGCCCTGGAGCTGCCCGAGCTGGCCGCGGGACGGACGGTGGCGGCGTACGTCTCGGTGGGCGGCGAGCCGGCCACCCTGCCGCTGCTGGAGGCGCTGCGCGCGCGAGGGGTGCGCGTGCTGCTCCCCGCGCTGCTGCCCGACAACGACCTGGACTGGGGCGAGTACACCGGCCCGGACTCACTCGAACAAATCCGGCACAGCGGGAAGATGGCGCTTTTCGAACCCTCCGGCCCGCGTCTCGGCCCGGACGCCGTGACGGGCGCGGACGTCGTCCTGCTGCCGGGTCTCGCGGTGGACGCGCACGGGATGCGCCTGGGGCGCGGCGGGGGCTCCTACGACCGGGTGCTGGCCCGGCTGGAGCGCGCGGGCGCGCGCCCCCTGCTCGTGGTGCTGCTCTACGACACGGAGGTCGTCGCGCACGTCCCGGCCGAGGCGCACGACAGGCCGGTGCACGCCGTGGTGACGCCGTCGGGAGTGCGCCGCTTCCCGGGCGCCTGACCCCGGCGGACCGGAGAACTGTCTCCGGGACGGGAACGGCCCTCCACGCGCGCGTGGAGGGCCGTTCTCAGCGGGGTGCCGTCGAGGTCACGGCTCGAGGACGAGGGTGTCGCTCGTGCCCTTGTCCACCGCCTTGCCCGAGAACGACCAGGGCAGCAGCTCGCCCTCGGCCCACTTGCCGGTCTGGTCGGTGTAGTGCGCGTTGAACGCGTGCCCGGAGGCGCCGGCCAGGTTGATCCACTTCGACTTGTCCAGGTCGGCGAGGTTGACGACCATCCGCATGGACGGCACCCAGACCACGTCGTAGCCGCCGGCCGCGTTCCAGCCGGTCGCGTTCACCGCGGCCTCGCCGCCGCTGAGCTTCCAGGGGCCGCGGTTCAGCAGGAGCTGAAGGGCCTTGGGGCCCTCGGTGCCGAGCGTCTGGTTCTTCAGGAACAGCCGGTGCAGCCGGCCCCAGCTCCAGGTGTCGATGTCCTTGCCGAGCTTGGCGGTCAGCTCCCAGCGGGCGTCGATCATGGCCCGGGCGAAGAGCTGGTCACGGTTGGCCGCGCCGGGGCGGGTGCCCGACTTGGGCGCCTTCCACCAGTCGCTGTCCGGCTTGTCCATCAGGGTGCGCACGACCTCGAACCAGCGGTCGCCGCCGTCCGGCTGCGCCTGGTCGGCGTCGCGCTGACCGCACTCGCGCACCTTGGTGTCGTCGTCCACCGGGCCGGTGCTGTCGATCTTGTCGACCCACAGGCACTGCCCCTTGACCCGCAGCTCCTTGGGCATCTTGTTGCCGAAGGCCAGCTTGAGGACGTTGCGCCAGACGGCGTTGAAGTACGCCGCCGCCGCCGAGTCGGCGTCCTGGGTGTAGTCCCAGCCCTCCAGCAGCTTCTGCGCCTGGCGGACCTCCGGGTCGGCCAGTTCGATCTTCAGCAGCTTGGGCACCAGGAGCTTGGCGATCTCGCTGCTGTTGTCCAGCTGCATCTGCCGCATGTCGTCGGTGGAGACCTTGCCGCCGCCCTTGATCTTGGACTCGATCAGGTCGGTGACGCGCTGGCTGCGGGTGCCGTAGCCCCAGTCGGCGGTCAGCGTGTACGGGTACTTCTCCGGGTCGACCACGGCCTGGTTGGCGGTGACGATGTAGCCGCGCTCGGGGTCGTACTCGTAGGGCAGTTTGTCCTGGTCGACGAAGCCGGTCCAGCGGTACTTCGCGTCCCAGCCCGGCACCGGGACGGCGCCGGTGACGCCCTCCGAGCGGGTGGGGATCCGGCCGGGCAGCGTGTAGCCGATGTGGTTGTCCGTGCTGGCGTAGACCAGGTTCTGCGAGGGCACGTCGAACTGGGCCGCCGCCGCGCGGAACTCGCTCCAGCCGGACGCCTTGTCCAGCGCGAACACGGCGTCCATGGTGGTGCCCGGGTCGAGCGCGGTCCACCGCAGCGCGATGCCGTAGCCGTCGCCGCGGTCGGGCGCGGCGGTGTTCACGGTGGCCTTCTTGCCGACCTGGACGAGTTCGTCGTCGCGGTCGGACAGCAGCGGCATCCCGTCCTGGGTCTGGCGGACGACGATCGTCTTGGACTTGCCGCCGGCGACCTTGATGGTCTCCTCGCGGGTCTTGAACGGGCGGACCTTGCCGTCGTAGAGGTAGCCGTTCGCGCTGACCTTCTCCAGGTAGAGGTCGGTGACGTCGACACCGGAGTTGGTCAGGCCCCAGGCGATCTTCGCGTTGTGGCCGATGATCACACCGGGCATGCCGGCGAAGGTATAGCCCGAGACGTCGTACTGGCACTTGTCGGAGACGCTCCGGCAGTGCAGGCCCATCTGGTACCAGACGGACGGCAGCGACGCCGACAGGTGCGGGTCGTTGGCGAGCAGCGGCTTGCCGGTGATGGTGTGCTTCCCGGCGACCACCCACGAGTTGGAGCCGATGCCCTGGCCGTTCACGCCGACGGCCGTGGGCAGGTCGTCCAGGACCTCGGTGAGGCCCTCCAACTGGCCGCTGAGCGTCGATCCGCCGCCGGTGGCGGTGGAGGAGCCGGAGGTGCCCGCCGCGCCCTGGGAGGAGCCGGTGAGGCCGCCGGCGGCGCCGGTCGTGCCCGTGGTACCCGTCGTGCCGGTGGTTCCCGTCGTGCCCGTGCCGCCGGTCGTGCCCGTCGTGCCCGTGCCCGTCGTGCCCGTGCCGCCGGACGTGCCCGTGGCGCCGCTCTGCTCGAAGGCCTGGGTCAGTTCGTCGTACTGGCCCTCCTGCACGATCGGCTTGTTGCGGCCGGCCGGGTAGGCCGGGTACAGGTCCTGGATCTGCTGCGGGCCGAGGCGGCTGGTCATCAGGGCGCGGTCGATCTCGTCACGCATGTTGCCGCGCAGGTCCCAGGCCATCGCCTTCAGCCACGACACGGAGTCGACCGGGGTCCACTTCTGCGGCTTGTAGTCGTTGGTGAGGCCCAGGGCCGCGTACTCGAGGGAGATGTCCTTGCCGTTCTTGCCCTCGAGGTAGGCGTTGACGCCCTTCGCGTAGGCCTGGAGGTACTTCTTCGTGGCGGCCGACAGCTTGGTCTCGTACTCCTGCTCGGCGATCCGGTCCCAGCCGAGGGTGCGCAGGAACTCGTCGTTCTCCACCTGGCTCTTGCCGAACATCTCCGACAGGCGCCCGGAGGTCATGTGCCGGCGCACGTCCATCTCGTAGAACCGGTCCTGCGCCTGGACGTAGCCCTGCGCCATGAACAGGTCCGCGTCCGAGGAGGCGTAGATCTGCGGGATGCCGTAGCCGTCCCGCTTCACGTCGACCGGGCCGGACAGTCCGTCGAGCCGGAGTGTGCCGGTGGTCTGCGGGAAGGAGGCGCGGACGGTGCTGATCGTCCAGTACGCCCCGTAGGCGATGCCTCCGATGACGGCCAGGACCAGCACCATCACGATCAGGCGGGCTTTGCGCCCCTTCTTCCTGCCGGACTTGACGGACGTGGCACCCGTGGTGGCGGTGTCACCCGTTGTGGCGGTGGTGTTGGGGGGCATCGCTGTCCTTGCTGTCCTAACGCGAGCGGCAGGTCGGGCTGTGACTTTGAATGAGCGCTGGAGCAACCATAGGCGCAGGGCCCCGTCCCGCTTGACGCGGAGTCGTGAACCAGCGCGCACGAGCGTTCGATCTTGCCCTGCCGATCGTCAAGAAAGCGTCAAGAGTTAGGTAAGGTAACGAAGTAACCGGAGGCACCGGGACCGGATACGGAGGTCCCCGGCCCCAGATACGAGGGAGGAACGCCCGCTGACTGTTCACCACCTCAACCAGCTCCTGCTCGTCTGCTCCGCCGTCCTGCTCGTCGCCGTCGCGGCCGTCCGGATCTCCTCCCGTAGCGGGCTCCCCAGCCTGCTCGTCTACCTGGGCATCGGCGTCCTCATGGGCCAGGACGGCATCGGCGGCATCCACTTCGACAGCGCCGAGGTGACCCAGGTCATGGGGTACGCGGCCCTGGTCGTGATCCTGGCCGAGGGCGGCCTGGGCACGAAGTGGAAGGAGATCCGGCCGGTCCTGTCCTCCGCCTCCGTGCTGGCCACGGCGGGCGTCGCGATCAGCGTCGGGGTCACCGCGGCGGGCGCGCACTACCTGGTGGGGCTGGAGTGGCGGCAGGCGCTCATCATCGGCGCGGTGGTGTCGTCGACGGACGCGGCGGCGGTCTTCTCGGTCCTGCGCAGGATTCCCCTCCCCGCGCGCGTGACGGGCACGCTGGAGGCGGAGTCCGGCTTCAACGACGCCCCGGTGGTCATCCTCGTCGTCGCCTTCTCCACGGCCGGCCCGGTCGAGCACTGGTACCTGCTGCTCGGCGAGATCGCCCTGGAGCTGGCCATCGGCGCGGCCATCGGGATCGCCGTCGGCTGGTTCGGGTCCTGGGGGCTGCGGCACGTGGCGCTGCCGGCCTCCGGTCTCTACCCGATCGCCGTGCTCGCGATCACCGTCACCGCCTACGCCGCCGGCGCCCTGGCGCACGGCAGCGGCTTCCTCGCCGTCTACCTGGCCTCGATGATGCTCGGCAACGCGCGCCTGCCGCACTGGCCGGCCACGCGCGGCTTCGCCGAGGGGCTCGGCTGGATCGCCCAGATCGGCATGTTCGTCGTCCTCGGCCTGCTGGTCACCCCGCACGAGCTGGGCGACGACATCCTGCCCGCCGTGGTCATCGGGCTGGTCCTGACCATGGTGGCCCGCCCGCTGAGCGTGGTGGGCAGCCTGGCGCCGTTCCGGGTGCCGTGGCGGGAGCAGGCCCTGATGTCGTGGGCGGGGCTGCGCGGCGCCGTGCCCATCATCCTGGCCACCATCCCCATGGTGAACGGCGTCGACGGCAGCCGCCGCATCTTCAACATCGTCTTCGTGCTGGTCGTCGTCTACACCCTGGTCCAGGGGCCGACCCTGCCCTGGCTGGCGCGCCTGCTGCGGCTGGGCGAGCAGGGCGAGGCGTCCGACCTCGGCATCGAGTCGGCGCCCCTGGAGCGGCTGCGCGGGCATCTGCTGTCCGTCACCGTCCCCGAGGGGTCGCGGATGCACGGCGTGGAGATCAGCGAGCTGCGGCTGCCGCCGGGCGCGGCCGTCACGCTGGTCGTCCGCGAGGAAGAATCGTTTGTCCCGCTGCCCACGACGGTGCTGCGGCGCGGCGACGAGCTGCTGGTCGTCGCCACCGATCCGGTCCGTGACGCGGCGGAACGGCGCCTGCGCGCGGTCGCCCACGGCGGCAAGCTGGCGGGGTGGCTGGGGACGAACGGCTCGCGTTGAGGGCCCGTGAGGCCGCGCCGGAGCCCGGTGCGCGCGTCGAGGACGCCTGGGGGGCGCTCGAAGGGCTCTCGAAGGTCGCCGGGCGGACGCTGGGAGGCCGCTGGGAGGACGTTGGGAAGACGTTGGAAGAGCGCGTCTCTTGGTGGTCGCCTCCCGTGGAAACCCAGGCGGACGACTGGATGGTGCTCGTTTTCACAGTCGCGCAAGCGGTGATCCCTGTACGATTGGGGCGCACCCTGATCGAACCAACTCTGCCTGACGCAGAGCTGGCGCGACCGTATGGCGGCCGGGTCGCCCCCACCTGAGCGGGCACCGGCATCTACCGCAGTCCGCGCAAGAGGACAGCTCTCGGCGCCCGGCCCGCACGGGGTCCGCGCGCTACCAGGCGGCAGAAAGGCACGGGCCGTGGGATCCACGGTCACCACCACCGAACCGGAGAAGACCTCGCCGGCGTCCTCCCGCCCCGGATACGGACAGCTGTTGCGCACCCGCGGCGCCTGGACGTTCCTGCTGCCCGGCTTCGCGGCGCGCCAGCCGTTCGCGATGCTCACCCTCTCCATCGTGCTGCTCGTCCAGCACACCACCGGCTCGTACGGCGCCGCGGGCGCCGTCGCCGCGGTCACCGGCGTCTCCATGGCCCTGTTCGCGCCCTACAGCGGCCGGCTGGCCGACCGCTACGGCCAGCGCGCGGTCCTGGTGCCGGGCGTGCTGGTGCACACGGTCTCCGGCGTGTCCCTGACCGCGCTCGCGCTGGCGCACGCCCCCCTGTGGGCGCTGTTCGTCGCGGCCGTCCCGACCGGCGCCTCGGTGCCCCAGGTCGGCCCCATGGTGCGGGCGCGCTGGGGGGTCAAGCTCCAGGGCTCGCCCCTGATGACCACCGCGGCGGCCTTCGAGTCGGTCACGGACGAGCTGACCTTCGTCTTCGGCCCCCTGCTGGCGACCGCGCTGTGCACCGCCGTGGCACCGGCCGCCGGCCTGATCACGGAGGGCGCGCTGACCCTCGTCGGCGGTCTCCTCTTCGCCGCCCAGAAGAGCACCCAGCCGTCGGTCTCCCAGGAGGACGGGCACGCGCGCGTGCGGCACGCCTCGGCCCTGCGCGTCCCGGGCGTGCGCGTGCTGATCGTGACGTTCCTGGGCATCGGGTCGGTCTTCGGCGGCATGCAGGTCTCGCTCGCGGCCTTCACGGAGTCGATCGGCGAGCCCGGCCTGAACGGCGTCCTGTACGGCGTCTTCGCCGCCGGGAACATGCTGTCCGGCATCGTCTGCGGCGCGATCGCCTGGAAGGCCGCGCCCCAGAAACGCCTGCTGATCGGTTACGCGGCGCTCGCGGTGGCGGCGTCGGCGCTGTGGCCGGCGCACTCCGTCGCGCTGCTCGCCGCGCTCGGCCTGCTGGTCGGCATGAGCATCGCCCCGTCCCTGATCACCGGCTACACGCTGGTCGACGGCCTGGTCCCGGCCGGCGCCCGCACCGAGGCCTTCACCTGGCTGACCGGCGCGGTCGCGCTCGGCCAGGCCGCCGCCGTGACGGTCGCGGGCCAGCTGGAGGACCGGCTGTGGGACGGCGCCGGGTTCCTGGTGCCCATGGGCGGTACCGTGCTCGCGCTGATCACCCTGGTGGCCCTGCGCTCCCGGCTGGTCACACCGGACCGGAACCGCACCGTCGCGCGTGGCGTGGGTCACCGCACCCCGGTAGCGGTGGACTGATCCCCGGGAATACGTCACTATGGACCGTCGTTAGCACTCATTGAGTGAGAGTGCCAGGAGGAAGACAGTGCCGACCTACCAGTACCAGTGCACCGAGTGCGGCGAGGGCCTTGAGGCGGTGCAGAAGTTCACCGACGATGCCCTGACCGAGTGCCCCAGCTGCAAGGGGCGCCTGAAGAAGGTGTTCTCCGCGGTCGGCATCGTCTTCAAGGGCTCCGGGTTCTACCGCAACGATTCCCGCGGCTCCACGTCGAGCAGCAGCCCGGCGTCCAAGCCGGCCGCCTCGTCGTCGGACACGAAGTCGTCCTCGACCTCGTCCTCTTCGACGTCGTCGTCCTCGTCGTCGAGCTCCACCAGCAGCTCCGCCGCCTGAGATCTCTCATCCGGGACCCTGCCGTCGCCCGACGGCGGGGTCTTCGGCGTCCCCGCGCCGGCCCGCCTGTCCGGGCACCGGCTCCCCCGCGGTTCTTCGGGCCGCTAGTGTGCTGGTCATGGCGAACGCAGAGATCGGCGTAATCGGCGGCTCGGGGTTCTACTCCTTCCTGGACGACGTGACCGAGGTCCAGGTGGACACCCCCTACGGAGCGCCCAGCGACTCCCTCTTCCTCGGCGAGGTCGCCGGGCGGCGGGTCGCCTTCCTGCCCCGTCACGGCCGCGGCCACCACCTGCCGCCGCACCGCATCAACTACCGCGCCAACCTCTGGGCACTGCGCTCGGTCGGCGTCCGGCAGGTGCTCGGCCCGTGCGCGGTGGGCGGGCTGCGCCCCGAGTACGGCCCGGGCACCCTGCTGATCCCGGACCAGCTGGTGGACCGTACGAAGTCCAGGGCGCAGACCTACTTCGACGGGCTGCCGCTGCCCGACGGCACCGTGCCGAACGTGGTCCACGTGTCCATGGCCGACCCCTACTGCCCCACCGGCCGGGCCGTCGCGCTGAAGGCGGCGCGCGGCCGGGACTGGGAGCCGGTGGACGGCGGCACGCTGGTCGTGGTGGAGGGCCCGCGCTTCTCGACGCGCGCCGAGTCGTCGTGGCACCAGGCCCAGGGCTGGTCGGTGGTGGGCATGACCGGCCACCCGGAAGCGGCGCTCGCCCGGGAACTGGAGCTCTGCTACACGTCGCTGACCCTGGTCACCGACCTGGACGCGGGCGCCGAGACCGGCGAGGGCGTCTCGCACGACGAGGTCCTGCGGGTCTTCTCGGCCAACGTCGACCGCCTGCGCGGCGTCCTGTTCGACGCGGTGGCGGCCCTGCCGGCCTCCGACACCCGCGACTGCCTGTGCGTGAACGCCCTCGGCGGGATGAGCCCGGGGTTCGCGCTGCCGTAGGGCGGGCTGGGCGGGGGGTTGTGGACGGGGCATGCTGACGGGCGTTGCCCGGCGCGGGCTCGGCTGCCTGGGTGACGTGGGCAGCGTGAGCCGGGGTGGTGTGGGCCAGGGCAGCGAGGCCGGGGGCGGGCCGCGAAGGTCGGGGGCGGGCCGTGAGGTCGGTCGGACGTCGTGGGCGGAATCTCTCGTTCGGGTGAGCGAGTTATCCACAAGCCGTTCGTCGTCCACCGGTCCCGGCGGGATCCGGCGGGAGCCGTCATCGTGGCGCCGCAAGCCGAAATCCTCGTCGCAGGCGGTGATCCCATGCCCTCGCCCGTACCTCCCCTTCCCTTTGGCCCGGCTCCGTTCCCCCACCCGCGCCCACCCGCCCGCGCCTCCTTCCCGCCCCCCTTCCGGCTGCCGCGCCCGCCGGGTACGGACGCCCCGGCGACCCGCGAGGTACCGCCCTTCGATCCGGTACGGGTGCGCGGCGGGCGGTATCAGCTGCGACGGCTGGTACGACACCGCAGGCGCGCCCTGGCCGTCGGCCTCGCGGTGACCGCGGCGGCACTGGTGGCCGCGGGCCCTGGTACGGGACCGGAAGCGCACGGACCGCAGCGGCCCCGCGGGCACCCCGTCGGCCCGCCACGGCCGCGCCCGGCGGAGCTGGTGACGGCCCCCGTGCGGATCGCCGACGCCGCCACGGTGCGGCTGCTCCGGCCCGGCGACCGCGTCGACGTCATCGCGGCGCAGGAGCCGCCCGCCGACGGCGCCCGGGTGCTCGCGCGCGGGGTCAGGGTGACCAAGGTGCCGGAACCGCCGGACGGCGCCGCCGAGAGCGGAGCCCTGGTCGTGCTGTCCGTGCCCCGGGCCGCGGCCGCCCGGCTGGTCGGCGCCAGTGCCACCGCACGCCTGGCGGTGACACTGTGCTGAACCGGCTCCTACACCCCGCCGACGGATTCCTGTCAAGTCGCTCGATCGAGTTACCTGAGTGGACACCGGGGCCGCACCCTGCCGTAGGTTGCGGAGCGTTTCGTTCCACAGCCTGTGCATGCGAGGAGAGTCCCCGAGGTGAGCGCGAAGAAGGAACCGAGCGTCTGGCAGGGCTTCAAGGCCTTCCTGATGCGCGGCAACGTCGTCGATCTGGCAGTCGCGGTGGTCATCGGCGCGGCCTTCACCAACATCGTCAACTCGGTGGTGAAGGGGATCATCAACCCGCTGGTCGGGGCGATCGGCACGCAGAACCTCGACCACTACAGCTCCTGTCTGAAGGCCCCGTGCGAGGTGGCCCCCGACGGCACGGTGCGCAGCGGTGTGCCGATCATGTGGGGCTCCGTCCTGGGCGCCACGCTCTCCTTCGTGATCACCGCGGCGGTGGTCTACTTCCTGATGGTCCTGCCGATGTCCAAGTACCTGGCCCGGCAGGCGGAACGGAAGGCGGCGCGCGAGGGCACCAAGGAGGTCGTGGAGGTGAGCGAGCTGGAGGTGCTCAAGGAGATCCGGGACGCCCTGGTCGCCCAGCGCGGTCCGGGACAGACCGGCGAGCGCTAGCGGCGCTCCGGCGGCCCGTTCACGGGGAGCGGTCCGCTCACAGGTGGTGCGGCGGCTTCTCGTCCAGGAAGCGTTTGAGGTCGGCGGCGCTGTCGCCGTCGGTCCGCTCGCCCCACCCGCGGTCGGTGTCGTCCGAGGACTGCTGGTCCAGCGGGTCGTCGAAGACCAGCGCGGGCTTCGGGGCGCGCGGCTCGGGGGCGGGTTCGGGAGCGGTGCTCATGCCACCAGGGTACGGCTCCCGTGCCGACGGCCCGGCGGACTGCCCGCCCCCGGTACCGGACGGCCGGCCCGCCCCTCATGGGCGCGAGGGCGTGAACAGGATTTCGCGGCCGGTTTCTGCTGTCCTGGGAATCATGATGTCGAGTTCCGCGCCTCCTCCCGCCCCCTCCGGTGCCCCGCGGCCCCCGGCCCCCCTGCGACGGCTCACCGCACGCGGGCGGGAGGAGGCGCACCGCGTCGCCTCCCCGCTGGAGCTGTTCTTCGACCTGTGCTTCGTCGTGGCCGTCGCGCAGGCGGGCGCGCAGCTGGTGCACGCCGTCGCGGAAGGACACGCGGGCACCGGGATCCTGGGCTACGCGATGGTGTTCTACGCGATCTGGTGGGCCTGGATGAACTTCACCTGGTTCGCCTCCGCGTACGACAACGACGACGCGCTCTACCGGGTCGTCACCCTGGTGCAGATCGCCGGCGTGCTGGTCCTGGCGGCCGGTGTCTCCCGGGCCTTCGCGGACCACGACTTCCTGCTGGTCTGGCTCGGCTACGCGATCATGCGGCTGGCGATGGTCTGGCAGTGGCTGAGAGCCGCGCGACCGGCCGGCGGCACGGAGCGGACCACGGCACTGCGGTACGCGGGCGGGGTGTTGCTGTGCCAGGCGGGCTGGCTCGGCCTGGTGCTGCTGCCGGAGCCCGCGCGGCCCTGGGTGTTCCTGGTGATGGCGCTCGTGGAACTGTGCGTGCCGCTGTTCGCCGAGCGGAAGCGGATGACTCCCTGGCACCCTCATCACATCGCCGAGCGGTACGGACTGTTCACGATCATCGTGCTCGGCGAGACGATCGCCGCGGCCACGGTCGCCGTGAAGTCGGCCCTGGCCGAGCACAGCACGCCGGCCGAGCTGCTGCCCATCGCGGCGGGCGGGCTGCTGATCGTCTTCGCCGCGTGGTGGATCTACTTCGTGGTCCCCATCCACGCACACCTGCGCTCCAGCAGACGGGCGTTCGTCTGGGGCTACGGCCACTACGTGGTGTTCGCCTCGGCGGCGGCCGTCGGCGCGGGGCTGGAGGTGGCCGTGGAGCAGGCGACCGGCTTGGCGCACATCTCGACCCTGGCCGCGTCGGCCGCCGTCACCCTGCCGACGGCGCTGTATCTGCTGACGGTGTGGGCGCTGCACTCCCGGCACTTCAAGGTGGGCCTCGCCGAGCAACTGGTGCTGCCGGTCACGGCCCTGCTGGTGATCTGCTGCACGTTCCTGGGCGACTGGGCGGTGTGCGCGGCGGGGCTGGTGTCCGCGGCGTCGGTGGTGACCGGGGTGGTACTGACGGCGCGCACGGCCGCCCGGGAGCGCCGGCCGGACGCCGCCGCCCCGGCCGGCTGAGCCCTCCGGGGTGGGCACTCGGTCACACTGGCGTCCATGACAGCTGACGCTTTGACGGATGTCGCCGGGCTGCGGGTGGGCCATGCCACCCGGGTCGGTGACGGCTGGCTCACCGGTACCACGGTGGTCCTCGCGCCCGAGGGCGGCGCCGTCGCCGCCGTGGACGTGCGCGGCGGCGGACCCGGCACCAAGGAGACCGACGCGCTCGACCCGCGCAACGTGGTCCAGCGGGTCGACGCGGTGGTGCTGACCGGGGGGAGCGCGTACGGGCTCGACGCGGCGTCCGGGGTGATGGCCTGGCTGGAGGAGCGGGGCCGCGGGGTGCCCGTGGGACCGGATCCGGCGCATGTCGTGCCGGTGGTGCCCGCGGCGTGCGTCTTCGACCTGGGGCGCGGCGGGGACTTCCGGGCCCGCCCGGACGCGGCGACGGGCCGGGCGGCGGTGGAGGCCGCGGCGGCGAGCGCGCCGGGGGCGCCGGTGCCCGAGGGGTGCGTGGGCGCCGGCACGGGCGCGGTCGCCGGGCTGCTGAAGGGCGGGGTGGGCACCGCGAGCACGGTGCTCGGCTCGGGGATCACGGTGGCCGCGCTGGTGGTCGCCAACGCGGCGGGAGCGGTGCTGGATCCGCAGACGGGGGTGTTGTACGGGGAGTTGTTCCAGGGCCGGGTGGCCTACCCGGAGGAGCGGGTGCACGAGGCCGCGCGGGAGCGCCTGGCGAAGGCCGCCGCCGGCAACGCGCCGCCGCCGCTCAACACGACGCTGGCGGTGGTCGCGACGGACGCCGGGCTGACCAAGGCGCAGGCGCAGAAGCTGGCGGGCACCGCGCACGACGGGATCGCGCGGGCGGTGCGGCCGGTGCACCTCCTGCACGACGGGGACACGGTGTTCGCGCTGGCGACCGGCGACCGCCCGCTCGACGCGCACCCGTTGGCGCTGAACGACATCCTGGCGGCCGGCGCGGACCTGGTGACGCGGGCGATCGTACGGGCGGTGCGGGCCGCCGGGCCTGTCGACGGGCCGGGCGGAGTCTGGCCGTCGTACGCGCAGTTGTACGGGGAGGGGTAGCGCCGGGGGGCGGATTGTCGCGGTTCTGTCACGTGATGGCGTCAACGGGCGCCGGCGGGAACCTATCCCGGCGCCCGCGCCCTCTTCCCTCACGACGGAACGGATTCCCGCACATCACACGAACCTGGAGCAGCCCGTGACAACGCCGGACATTGCAGCGCGGCGCGCACTGGTGGCCTGTGCCGCCCTGATGGTCGGCGCCCTCACCCTGACCGCCTGCGGCGGCGACGCCGGCGCCGAGAACGACGGCAAGGGCGGCGATTCCCCCAAGACGTCGACGGCGAAGATCGCGATATCGGCCAAGGACGGCTCCACCGGGGCGTCCATCAACGCCACCGGGGTGAAGGTCAGCGACGGCAAGCTGACCGAGGTGAAGATGACCGTGGCGGGCTCGGGGCAGGCCGTGCCCGGGGCGATATCGGCGGATGGCCACGCCTGGAAGCCGGAGCGGCGGCTGGAGCGCGGGACGAAGTATGAGATAAACGCGACCGCGAAGGACTCCGAGGGGCGCACGGCGGCGGCGAACTCGATTTTCACCACCGTCAGCTCGGCGAACAGCTTCATCGGCACCTACACGCCGGACGACGGCGCGACGGTCGGGGTGGGCATGCCCGTGTCGTTCACCTTCGACAAGTCGATCACGGACAAGAAGGCCGTGCAGTCGCACATCACGGTCAACACCAGCAGCGGCCAGCAGGTGGTCGGGCACTGGTTCGGTGACCGGCGGCTGGACTTCCGGCCGCAGGAGTACTGGAAGGCCGGCTCCAAGGTCACGATGGACATCGACCTGGACGGCGTGCAGGGCGCGCGGGGCGTCTACGGCGTGCAGAAGAAGACCGTCTCCTTCACCGTCGGGCGCTCGCAGGTCTCCACGGTCGACGTCAACACGCAGACGATGACGGTCGTACGGGACGGGCAGACCGTCAAGTCGGTGCCGATCTCGGCGGGCAGCGCGGAGCACACCACGTACAACGGGCAGATGGTGATCTCCGAGAAGTTCACGCAGACCCGTATGAACGGCTCGACGGTCGGCTTCGGCGGGGAGTACGACATACCGGACGTGCCGCACGCGATGCGGCTGACGACGTCGGGGACGTTCATCCACGGCAACTACTGGTACAACAAGGGCAACCCGCCGTTCGGCCGGGCGGGTACCAGCCACGGCTGCGTCGGCCTCGCGGACGTGCAGGGGGCGCAGGGCGCCACGTCGGCCAAGTGGTTCTACGACAACACGCTCATCGGGGACGTGGTGGTCGTGAAGAACTCCCCGGACACCACGGTCGCTCCCGACAACGGCCTCAACGGCTGGAACATGCAGTGGAGCGCCTGGACCGCGGGAAGCGCCGTCTGACCGGCGGTTTTTGACTCGGTGACGGGCCGCGCGGGAACTCTTCGCGCGGCCCGCGCGTTTTCCCGGCGTACGTTTTCTCGGTTCCCGGGCATGATGTCCGGCCGAGGGGCTACGGTATGCACCCACAAGGTGACATGCAGCGACGCCGGGAGAAACCTTGAGCGTTCCGTACGAGACCGAAGCGTACGAACCAGCCGAGTCGCCCGAGTCTCCGGAGGAGCATCTCGCGCGACTCCTCGGCCGTGCCCTGAACTCCTTCGAGCTGCCGGACGAGGTGATAAGGCGGCTGGACTGCGCGCTGGCGCACGACAGTTCGCTGCACTCGGCCTACCACAGCCAGGGGCTGCGTCGGGAGACCTACCGGCACACCTGGCTGCTCGCCGACGGCTCGGCGGTCACGCTGTGGGAGCTGGTGCACAACCCCACCCCGGGCAGCGCGCCGGAGCACGAGGTGTATCTGGACGAGGAGGAGCTGCGGACCGCCGGGGCCCGGCTCGGGATGCCGACGGACACCCCGGAGGCCGAACTGCCCGCGCTGATGCGGCTGTGGGCGATCCCCGAGCCCCGGCACGTGTTCGCCTCGGACGACTCGGCGGACCACGCGCGCCGGCTGCTGCGCCGCGCGGAGAACCCCGACCGCCCCGGCGCCGAGACGGCGGCCCTGCTGGCGACGGCGACCGCGCACGAGATCACCCAGGCGTTCGGCCGGCCGGGACGGGCCGGCCGGGCGGGGCTGAGCTACGCGCTGTACGAGCACGCCTTCCTGCTGCCGGACGGCACCGAGATCTCCCTGTGGGAGGTGGAGCACACGGCCACGCCCGACGGGCGGCACATGTGCGAGGTGTACATGTCGGAGGAGGCGGCCCGGGAGGCGATGGAGCGGCGCGCGGCACGGCAGGGCTGACGCGGTCAGCCGTTGGCGAGGTGCCGTACCAGGCCCGCGAAGGCGTCCTGTTCGGCGGGGGTCAGCTCGACGGACTCCCGGGGCGGGCCGACCTGGGTCTGGCGCGGCACGGCCGGGAGCGGCGCGGTGCGACGCCGGGCGCCGGCCGCCCCGGCGGCGAGACTCGCGCGGCGCAGCAGGCGCAGCAGGACGCCGGCCCACACGACGGCCGCCACCGCGAGGACGGTCACGCCGATCAGCTGGAGAGTCGGGGCGTGCTCAGGCATGCACCCCAGTACACACCACGGTCCGGGACTTCCGCCCCGGACCGTGACGTATCTCGCAGGTGCCGTGAACAACTCACAGCGGTGCAAAGGGACAAGACGCCGTGAAGGGTCGCGGCCGGGACCCGGTCAGGCGGCCACCGGCTGCCCGGTGTCCCGCGGGGCATCGGCCTGCCGCGCGGCGGGGCCGGTGGTCCCGGACTCGGGGGCCTGCCCGCGCATTCCCTTGAGGAGGACCACCAGGGCCGCGGTGACGCAGACCCCGGCCGCGATGGCCACCAGGTACAGCAGCGGGCTGCCGATCAGCGGGACCACGAAGACGCCGCCGTGCGGGGCGCGCAGGGTGGCGCCGAAGGCCATCGACAGGGCGCCGGTGAGCGCGCCGCCCGCCATGGCGGAGGGGATGACCCGCAGCGGGTCGGCCGCCGCGAAGGGGATCGCGCCCTCGGAGATGAAGGACGCGCCCAGTACCCAGGCGGTCTTGCCGTTCTCGCGCTCGGCCGGGGTGAACAGCCGGCCGCGCACGGTGGTGGCCAGGGCCATCGCCAGCGGCGGGACCATGCCGGCCGCCATCACGGCCGCCATGATCTGCATCGCCGAGTCGCTGGGGTCGGTGACGGCGATGCCGGCGGTGGCGAAGGCGTAGGCGACCTTGTTGACCGGGCCGCCCAGGTCGAAGCACATCATCAGGCCGAGCAGGGCGCCGAGCAGGACGGCGTGGGTGCCGGTGAGCCCGCTCAGCCAGTCGGTGAGGCCCTTCTGAGCGGAGGCGATCGGCTTGCCGATGACGACGAGCATCAGGAAGCCGGTGACCGCCGAGGAGAGCAGCGGGATCACCACCACCGGCATGATGCCGCGCAGCACCGCCGGGATCCGCACCCGCTGGATCGCCAGCACCACGCCACCGGCCAGCAGACCGGCCGCCAGGCCGCCGAGGAAGCCCGCGTCCGCGTCCAGCGCTATCGCGCCGCCCACGAAGCCGGGGACGAGGCCGGGCCGGTCGGCCATGCCGTAGGCGATGTAGCCGGCCAGGACCGGGACGAGGAACGTGAAGGCGACGCCGCCGATCTGGAAGAGCAGCGCGCCCCAGCTGCCGGCCTGCGTCCACACGAAGTGGTCCATGACCGAGGGTGCCTTGTCGACCTGCCAGCCGCCGATCGCGAAGCCGAGGGCGATGAGGAGACCCCCGGCGGCGACGAACGGGACCATGTAGCTGACGCCGGACATCAGCCAGGTGCGGAGCTTGGTGCCGTAGCCCTCGGTGGCGTCGCCCGCGCGTTCGACCGGCGTGCCCGCCGGTGCGTGCGCCGGAGCGCTCGCCTCGCCGCGCGCCGCCTTCTCGCGGACCTCCGCGATGAGTTCGGCGGGCCGGTTGATGCCGGCCTTCACGCCCACGTCGACGGTCGGCTTGCCCGCGAAACGGTCCTTGTCGCGTACGGGGACGTCGTGGGCGAGGATCACGCCGTCCGCCGCCGCGATCACCGCCGGGTCCAGCCGGGCGAAACCGGCCGAGCCCTGCGTCTCGACGACCAGTTCGACCCCCGTCTCCCGGCCCGCGTGCTCCAGGGACTCGGCCGCCATGTAGGTGTGGGCGATGCCGGTGGGACAGGAGGTGACGGCCACGATCCGGAAGGGCCCCTCGCCCGAGCCGGAGGCGGGGACGGCCCCGGCGGCCTCGGGCGCACCTGGCTCACCTCGCGTACCGGGCTCGTTGGGCGCACCGGCCCCGGCAGGCGTACCCGTCCCGTCCGAGCCCGCGGCGGCCGTCTCCGCCGTACTGCCCGCTGTGGCTCCGGCGGAGGCCGCCGCCGGAGCCACAGCGGTGTCTTCACAGGCGCCCGGGCCGCGCGCGGCCCGCGCTTCCTCCCCCGTCGACGGCTCGTCACCCCGGACCGAGGCCCCCGCCGACGGCTCGTCACCCCGGACCGAGGCCCCCGTCGACGGCTCGTCGCCCCGGATCAGGGCCGCCGCCGTCTGCGCGGAGTCCGCCGCCCGCAGCGCGGCCGTGAACTCGGCGTTCATCAGCTTGCGGGCGAGGGAGGAGAGGATCGTGAGGTGGGCGTCGTCGGCACCGGCGGGTGCCGCGATCAGGAAGACGAGGTCGGCCGGGCCGTCCGGGGCGCCGAAGTCGATACCGGCGGCGCTGCGGCCGAAGGCGAGGGTCGGCTCGGTGACATGGGCGCTGCGGCAGTGCGGGATGCCGATGCCGCCGTCGAGCCCGGTCGGCATCTGGGCCTCGCGGGCGGCCACGTCGGCGAGGAAACCCTCCAGGTCGGTCACCCGGCCCCGGGCCGCCATGCGTTCGGCGAGGGCGCGGGCCGCCGCCTCCTTGGTGCCGGCGGACAGGTCGAGGTCGACCAGGTCCACGCTGATCAGGTCGCTCATCGCGGGCTCCTTCGCGCGCGTGCCGCCCGGGGGCAGGGGTCGGCGGGGGTGGGGACGGGGGTGCGGTGAGGGGGCGGGGTGGGGACGGGGACGGGACCGGTTCGTCCGCCCAGCCGGCGAAAACCGGGGCGGGTGCCGGGGCGGACGGGCGGGGTCATGGGGCCGGCTCCGTCAGTTCGCGGTCGAGCGGGATGTCCGCCGTGACGGTCACCGCCGCCGGGTCCAGGTCGGCGGGCGCCGGCATCACGCTGCCGGGGAGCCGGACCGCGGCGGCGCCGTGGGCGACGGCGGAGGCGAGGGCCTCGGGACCGGTGCCCCCGGCGATGAGGAAGCCGGCCAGGGAGGCGTCCCCGGCACCGACGTTGCTGCGGACGGCGGGGACCCGGGCGCTGCCGAACCAGGCACCGGCGTCCGCCACCAGGAGCTGTCCGTCGGCGCCCAGGCTCGCCAGGACGGCGCGGGCGCCCAGCGCGCGCAGTTCCTCGGCCGCCTTGAGCGCGTCGCCCACGGTGGCCAGCGGGCGGCCGACGGCTTCCGCCAGTTCCCCGGCGTTCGGCTTCACCACGTCGGGCCGTGCGCGCAGCGCCTCCAGGAGGGCGCGCCCCGAGGTGTCCAGCGCGATCCGGGCGCCGACGGCGTGCGCCCGGGTGACGAGGTCGGCGTACCAGGAGGGCCCGAGCCCCCGGGGCAGGCTGCCGCAGCAGGCGATCCAGTCGGCGGCGCGGGAGTGCGACCGTACGGTGTCCAGCAGGAGTTCCTGCTCGGCCGCCGACAGTTCGGGGCCCGGCGCGTTGATCTTCGTAAGCACCCCGTCGGCTTCCGCGAGCGCGATGTTGGAGCGGGTGGCGCCGGCGACCGGGACCGGCGCGACCTCGATGCCCTGCGCGTCCAGCAGGTCGGCGACGAGCGCGCCCGGCGCACCGCCCAGGGGCAGCACGGCGAGGGTGCGCCGGCCGGCGGCGGCGACGGCCCGGGAGACGTTCACGCCCTTGCCGCCGGGGTCCATGCGCTCGCCGTCGGCGCGGATGACCCCGCCGCGCTCCAGGGCGGGCACCTCGTAGGTGCGGTCGAGGGACGGGTTGGGGGTGACGGTGAGGATCATGCGCGCACTACTTCCGTGCCGCCGCGCTCGATGGCGGCGGCGTCGTCCGGGCTCAGCCCGCTGTCGGTGATCAGCAGGTCCACGTCGCGCAGGCCGCCGAAGCGGGCGAAGTGCTCCTGTCCGTGCTTGCCGGAGTCGGCCAGCAGCACCACCCGCCGCGCGGCGCCGACCGCGGCCCGTTTGACCGCGGCCTCGGCGAGGTCGGGGGTGGTCAGGCCGTGCTCGGCGGAGTAGCCGTTGGCGGCGACGAACAGCACGTCGGCGCGGATCTCGCCGTACGCGCGCAGCGCCCAGGCGTCCACGGCGGCGCGCGTACGGTGCCGTACCCGGCCGCCGACCAGGTGGAGCTGGATGCCCGGGTGGTCCGCGAGCCGGGCGGCGATCGGCAGGCTGTGCGTGACGACGGTGAGGGACGCCTCCAGCGGGATGGTGGCGGCGAAGCGGGCCACCGTCGTACCGGCGTCGAGGATCACCGTGCCCGCGGCGGGCAGTTCGGCGAGGGCCGCCCTGGCGATGCGGTCCTTCTCGTCGGCGGCGGTGGACTCGCGCTCGGCGAGGTCCGGCTCGAAGTCGAGGCGGCCGACCGGGATGGCACCGCCGTGCACCCGGCGGACCAGTCCGGCGCGGTCGAGGGCCTTCAGGTCGCGGCGGATCGTCTCCGCGGTGACCTGGAACTCCTCGGCCAGCGACAGCACGTCCACCCGGCCGCCGTCCCGGGCGAGCCGGAGGATCTCCTGCTGCCGCTCCGGTGCGTACATGTCCGTCCCCCTCCGCCTCGTGCCCGAACGTGTGGTTTCTCAGGGAGGCTACGGCCGGTCGCCCGGAAAGTAAACAGGTTCGGACTTCAATCGGGCATGAACGGACTTCCGGACCGGTCTGAGTCCCGGCCGCTCGTACGACGAGGGGCCCGGCACCTGACCGGTGCCGGGCCCCCTGGTGGTACGCGGTCAGCCCGCCGGCTGCGGCTCGCGCTCCCGTTCCGGCGCCGGCGCCGCCTCCGCCGGCGTCTCCTCCCCCGCGCCCTCCACGTGCTGGGCCGGGCGCTTCGGCAGGGCGCACATCAGCAGGAAGATCACGCCCATGATCCCGGCGACGTACCACAGCGCGTGCTGGAAGGCGTGCGCGAAGGCCGGGCCGACCTCGGCGAGGGCGAGCCGGTCGCCGATCTGCCCGTAGAAGACCACCGACACCAGTCCCAGCCCGAGCGCGTTGCCCATCTGCTGCACGGTGTTGATCAGCCCGGACGCGGAACCGGCGTGCTCGCGCGGTACCTCCGAGAGCACCGCGTCGGTCAGCGGGGCGACGATCAGGCCCATGCCGAGACCCATCACGACCAGCGGCAGGGCCATCTGCCAGGAGGTGATGGCGAGGCCGTAGTGGTCGGCCTCCCACAGGTAGAGCAGCACGCCCGCGCCCATCACCAGCGCGCCCGTCTGGAGCACCTTGCGGCCGAACCGCGGAACCAGCTGCTGCACCGACAGCCCGGCCGCCGTGGACACCGCGAGCGAGAACGGCACACCGGTCAGCCCGGCCCGCAGCGCGCTCCAGCCCAGGCCGATCTGCATGTACAGCGTCCAGACCAGGAAGAAGATGCCGAGCGCGACCCCGAACACGGTCTGTACGGCGATACCCGCGGCGAAGCTCTTCACCCGGAACAGCGACAGCTCGACGAGCGGCGAGCCGTCCCGCGCCGCCTTGCGCCGCTCGTACGCCACCAGCCCCGCGAAGACGACGAAGGCGCCGGCCATCGAGACGTATCCCCACAGCGGCCAGCCCAGCTCGCGCCCGCGGGTCAGCGGGTAGAGCAGCATGAGCAGGCCCAGCGTGACCAGGGCGACCCCGACGAGGTCCAGCTTCAACGCCTTGGGGGCGCGGGACTCGGTGATGAACCGGCGGCCCAGCAGCCAGGCGAGCACGCCGACGGGCAGGTTGATGAGGAAGATGGGCCGCCATTCGAGGCCGAACAGGTTCCACTCCGTCAGTAGCGCGCCGAGCAGCGGACCGGACACCGCGCCGAGGCCGACGATCGCGCCGAACAGGCCGAAGACCTTGCCGCGTTCGTGGGCGGGGAAGGTGGTGTGCACGATCGACAGCACCTGCGGCACCATCAGCGCGGCCATGCCGCCCTGGAGGAGGCGGGAGGCGACGAGCATCTCCGGGTTCGCCGCGAAGCCGCACAGGGCGGAGGCGAGGGTGAAGCCGCCGATGCCGACGAGGAACACCCGCTTGCGGCCGTGGATGTCGCCGAGCCGGCCGCCGGTGATCAGGCCGGCGGCGAAGGCGAGGGCGTAGCCGGCGGTTATCCACTGGATCTGGCCCACCGAGGCGTGTTCGTTCCGCTGGATGGACGGGATGGCGATGTTGACGATCGTCACGTCCACGAGGTCCATGAAGGCCGCGGTCATGACGATGGCCAGGGCCAGCCAGCGGGTTCGGTCGGAGGGTGGGGCGGAGAGCGCCGTCGGAGTGGTCATGAGGGGAACCTATGCCACCTATAGGTCAGATCTTGACCTAGAGGTGCGGCATGCTGACAGCCATGACGACCGACACGCCGGCCCGGCTGCTCCAGCTGCTGTCCCTGCTCCAGACGCCTCGTGAGTGGCCCGGCGGTGAGCTGGCCGACCGGCTGGGGGTGTCCCGGCGGACCGTGCGGCGGGATGTGGACCGGTTGCGGGAGCTGGGGTATCCGGTGCGGGCGACGCGGGGCACGGACGGCGGGTACCGGCTGGTCGCGGGCAAGGCGATGCCGCCGCTGGTGCTGGACGACGAGGAGGCCGTGGCGATCGCGGTGGGGCTGCGGGCCGGTGCCGGGCACGCCATCGAAGGGGTGGACGAGGCGGCCGTACGGGCGCTGGCCAAGCTGGAGCAGGTGCTGCCGTCCCGGCTGCGCCACCGGGTGTCCACGCTCCAGGCCGCGACGACACCGCTGACCCTCGGCGACGGGCCGGGCATCGCGCCGGAGACGCTGACCGTGATGGCGTCCACGGTGGCGGGGCACGAACGGCTGCGGTTCGCCTACCGGGACAAGGACGGCAGCGCCTCCCGCCGGCTGACCGAGCCGCACCGGCTGGTGTCGACGGGACGGCGCTGGTACCTGGTGGCCTACGACGTCGACCGGGCGGACTGGCGCACCTTCCGGGTGGACCGGGTGAGCGAACCGTCCGCGACCGGCGTCCGGTTCGCGCCGCGGGAGCCGCCGACGGGGAGCGCCGCCGAGTACCTGCGGCAGTCCATCCACCGGCGGCAGGAGACGTACGCCTTCGAGGTGCGGTTCGCCGCGCCGGCGGAGCGGGTCTCCGCGCGCCTTCCCGCCTGGCTCGGGGTGCCCGAGGACGACGGCACGGGCGGCTGCGTGCTGCGGGGCACCACGGGCGACCCCCTGGAGTGGCTGGCGGTCCGGCTTGCGATGACGGAGGTGGAGTTCGCGGTGCGCGGGCCGGACGGGCTGGCGGAGTGCGTACGACGGTTGGGCGACCGCCTGACCAGGGCCGCGAACGCCGGACCGGAGGGCCCGTAGGGGCCGTAGGGGCCGTAGGGGACTTAGGGGGCTTCAGGGGAGCAAGGCGGGTTCCCGAGCCACTCGAAGTCCCGCAGCGCGCGCAGGTTGCGTACGGCCAGGCTCGCCGGGCCCTCGGGGCCGGTGGGCCGGGCCGTCGTTCCGGCCCAGGACTCCACGGCGACGCGTACGGCGGCCCCGGCCACGGCCGCCGCGAACCGGAGCCGCGGGGTGGGCGCCGGAGCCTTGGTGCCGCACTCCGCGCCGGACCCCGCCGGGTCGGGGGCGCCGCACTCCGCGCCGGGCCGCACCGGGTCCGGGGCCCCCTGAGGCGCCGATGCCGCCGGTGTCGTCGGGCCGTTCTCCCGGGCCGCGAGGATCTCCGCCAGCGCGTCCTCCGACGACAGGCACACCTCCGCCCAGACCTTGCGCAGGGCCGGACTGGTGTCGGCCAGGCGGACCAGGGTGCGCAGCCACTCCCAGGACGCGGCGGAGACACCGAGGCCGGGCGTGAGGGTGTGCCGGACGGCGTGCTCCAGGGCCTGCGGTACGGGCAGGCCGGCCGGGGCCGTGCGGACCGCCTCGATCCAGCGCCGCGCACCGGCGGCGTAGAGGGGGGCGACCGCCTCCTCCTTGGTGGCGAAATAGCGGTAGAACGTGCGCGGGGCGATGCCCGCGGCCTGGGCGATGTCCTCGGCGCGGGTCGCCCGCAGGCCCTGCCGGACGAAGAGGGCCGCCGCCGCCCGGGCGATCTCCATCCGTGTCTCGGCCTTCCGGCGTTCGGTGAGGGACACCGGCGCGGAGGCGGAAAACAGCTGGTGGGCGGGGGTTTGGGTGGTGCTCATGCCCGGCAGGCTATGCCCGTGTGGCAGAATCTGCCATCCGGCGGTCCACCCCGGGGTTCAGGTACGGGGTGGGCCGCCGTTCCAGTACCCGGTAGCGGGCGGAACCGGCAAGAAGAGGCCGGGCTCCGGCGCCCGGGGGGGGATAGGCGCCGAAGCCCGGCTCGGGAGGTCCCGGCGCCGGGGGGGGGATCGCGTCGGGACGTGGTTCCTCGTGGGTCGGCCGGCGTCGTCGTCGGCCAGGGACAGCGGTGTGGGGGTGTGGGGAGTGCCGGCCCCGGACCCGCTTGCGGGCCCGGAAGGGTTGTTCCCTCGGGCCCGGCCGTTGAAGCGACGGGACCGCGCCATGTTTGCGCCGTCTTTCGCCACCCGCACCACCCGGCGCGCACCGCGTCACACGGTGCGCCCCGAAACGCTTCCCCTACGGGCCGGAGCGCTTGCCCTACGGGCCGACACGCTTCCCCTACGGCAGGCCCCAGGGGCCCGCCGTCACGCCGCCGCGTCGAACCCCGTGTCGCGGGCCAGCTTCTTCAGCTCCAGCAGCGCGTGCTTCTCGATCTGGCGGATCCGCTCACGGGTCAGACCGTGCTCCTTGCCGACCTCGGTCAGGGTGCGCTCGCGGCCGTCCTCGATGCCGTACCGCATCTTGATGATGGAGGCCGTGCGCTGGTCCAGGCGGCCGATCAGGTCGTCCAGCTCCTCGCTGCGCAGCAGGGTGAGGACCGACTGCTCCGGGGAGACCGCCGAGGTGTCCTCCAGCAGGTCGCCGAACTGGGTCTCGCCCTCGTCGTCCACCGACATGTTCAGCGAGACCGGGTCGCGGGCCCAGTCCAGGACGTCGACGACGCGCTCCGGCGTCGAACCCAGCTCCGCGGCGACCTCCGCGGGCTCCGGGTCGCGGCCGTGCTCGCGGTTGAACTCGCGCTGGACGCGGCGGATGCGGCCCAGCTCCTCCACCAGGTGGACGGGGAGCCGGATGGTGCGGGACTGGTCGGCGATCGAGCGGGTGATGGCCTGACGGATCCACCAGGTGGCGTACGTCGAGAACTTGAAGCCCTTGCGGTAGTCGAACTTCTCCACGGCGCGCACCAGGCCGGCGTTGCCCTCCTGGATCAGGTCCAGCAGGGGCAGACCGCTGCGCGGGTAGCGCCGGGCGACCGCGACGACCAGGCGGAGGTTGGAGCGGATGAAGACGTCCTTGGCGCGCTCACCGGCGGCCACCAGGGCCCGCAGTTCCTCGCGGGTGGCGTCCGAGCGGGACTCCTCCTCGCCGTCGAGCACCTGCTGCGCGAAGACACCCGCCTCGATGGTCTGGGACAGCTCGACTTCCTTGGCGGCGTCGAGCAGCGGCGTGCGCGCGATCTCGTCCAGGTACATGCCGACCAGGTCGCGGTCTGCGATCTCGCCGCCATGAGCGCGAACACTGCTTGCCGAGTCGGCCGTCTCGCCGGTGGCGGACTGACGACGGGCGACGGCACGGGTTGCCATGCGTGCTCCCTTGCGATGGTGGTCGGGCAGGTGGTCCTGCGAACGCGCGGCACTGAAGGGGCTGTCTCTGGGACTCTCTCCGAGTGCCCTGCATCCGAGGGAAACAACGACTGGAATCCGGACAGAATTCCCAACCCGGCCCGCGATTTTTCTGATCATGCAGTACCCTGTCCGCCACACGGGGAGGCGAGATGCCGCCGGAAGACGCCGAAGTCCAGGTCAGGCCGGGAACCGAGGGGGACCTCGAAGCCCTGACGGCGATCTACAACCACTA
Organism: Streptomyces sp. SudanB182_2057; assembly: GCF_964272715.1. Lineage (NCBI taxonomy): Bacteria > Bacillati > Actinomycetota > Actinomycetes > Kitasatosporales > Streptomycetaceae > Streptomyces > Streptomyces sp. SudanB182_2057. The sequence continues at coordinate 4,841,916 of NZ_OZ186798.1, read as the reverse complement.
CGTCCGTGAGACGGCCATCACATTCGACACCGTGGTGTTCACCCCCGCGGAGCGCCGTCCCTGGCTGCTCTCCCACCCGGAAGACGGCCCGCACCGGCTGATGGTTGCCGCGGACGCCCGCTCACGGCGGATCTTCGGGTACGCCACCTCCAGCCCTCACCGGCCGAAGCCGGCGTACGGCACGTCCGTGGAGACCTCGGTGTACGTCGCCCCCGGCGCGGGCCGGCGCGGCATCGGCACGCTGCTCTACGACGCCCTGTTCAAAGCTTTGGCCGGACAGGACGTCCACCGCGCCTACGCCGGGATCGCCCGGCCCAACGAGCCCTCCGAGCGGCTGCACGCCCGCTTCGACTTCCGGCACGTCGGCACGTTCCACGAGGTCGGCCGCAAGTTCGGCCGCTACTGGGACGTGGCCTGGTACGAGAAGGAACTCTGACCGGGGTCACCCGGGGCCGTTACTCATCCGAACTGCACGGACCGCTTCGCCATTCCCATCCAGAACCCGTCGATCACCGATTTCTGCGCGTCCAATCCACCGCCGGCGTCCGCCGCGCCCAGGGTGACGAAGAGCGGGGCGAAGTGCTCGGTGCGCGGATGGGCGTAGCGCCCGGCGGGGGCCTTGTCCTGGAAGTCGAGCAGGGCGTCCCAGTCGCGGGCCTCCAGGGCTCGCCGGCCCCAGTCGTCGAACTCCGCCGACCAGCTCGGCACGCCCGGCCCGGTGTGCCGCAGGGCGGCGAGGTTGTGGGTGAAGAAGCCGGAGCCGACGATCAGCACGCCCTCGTCGCGCAGCGGGGCCAGCCTGCGGCCGAGGTCCATCAGGCGGACCGGGTCGAGGGTGGGCAGGGAGATCTGCAGGACGGGGATGTCGGCGTCCGGGTACATCTCGACGAGCGGGACGTAGGCGCCGTGGTCGAGGCCCCGGTCGGGGATGTCCTGTACGGGGAGCCCAGGGGCGCGCAGCAGCTTGCGGACGGAGTCGGCGAGCGCGGGGGCGCCCGGGGCGGCGTAGCGGACCGCGTAGTAGCGCTCCGGGAAGCCCCAGAAGTCGTGGACGAGCGGGACGGTCTCGACCGCGCCGAGGGCGAGCGGGGCCTCCTCCCAGTGGGCGGAGACCATGAGGACGGCGCGGGGGCGGGGCAGGGCGGCGGCCCAGGCGGCGAGCTGGCCGGGCCAGACCGGGTCGTCGGCGAGCGGCGGGGCGCCGTGGCTGAGGTACAGGGCGGGCATGCGCTCGTGGGCGGTGGCGGACATCGCGGCGGCTCCCGGGGTTCCGGACATGCTTGAACGAACATACTTGAACTCTCAAGTTTCAGCCCGGAACCCTACCCGCCGCTTGTTCAAGTTTCAAGAAGCCGCCTCGTAGAGTGGATACATGAACAAGGCACCGGACTCCGCCGCAGAACCCCGCTGGCTGACCGCCGAGGAACAGCACGTCTGGCGCGCCTACCTGCACGCCACCACCCTCCTGGAGGACCACCTCGACCGGCAGCTCCAGCGTGACGCGGGGATGCCGCACGTCTACTACGGCCTGCTCGTCGGCCTCGCCGAGGCCCCGCGCCGCCGGCTGCGGATGACCGAGCTGGCGATGCAGGCGAAGATCACCCGCTCCCGGCTCTCGCACGCCGTCGCCCGGCTGGAGAAGAACGGCTGGGTCCGCCGGGAGGACTGTCCCGCCGACAAGCGCGGCCAGTTCGCCGTGCTCACCGACGAGGGCGCCGAGGTGCTGCGGCGCACCGCACCCGGCCATGTGACCGCCGTGCGCCAGGCGCTGTTCGACCGGCTGAGCCCGGAACAGCAGAAGGCCCTCGGCGAGATCATGGAGATCGTCGCCGAGGGCCTCCAGCCCAAGGAAGCGGGTGCGGACCTGCCCTGGCTCCGCTAGGTCCTGCCGTCAGACTGCCGGCGACAGGACCTGGCTCCGGGCGGTCAGTGGGCCACCACCGGCACCGGGACCTCGTCCTCGGCGCCCTCGCCGGTCATCACGGTGGTCGTGTTCGGGCGGCCGGCGTTGACGAAGGTGAAGGCGATCAGCGAGGCCAGCGCCAGGATGCCGACGGCGACCCAGATCGCGGCCGTGTAGCCGTGGACCATGCCCTGGAGTCCCACCAGCTGCTGCTGCGGCTTGCCGGTGGCGCCGGCGATGTGGTCCTTGACGTACGAGGTGGTCGCCGAGGAGGCGATCGTGTTCAGCAGGGCGGTGCCGATCGCGCCGCCCACCTGCTGCGAGGTGTTGACCATCGCGGAGGCGACACCGGCGTCCCGGGGCTGGACCCCCTGCGTGGCCAGGGACATCGCCGGCATGAACGCCGTACCCATGCCGAGGCCGAGCAGCAGCATGGCGGGCAGCAGCAGCGCCGGGTACGAGGAGTCGATCTCCAGCTGGGTCAGCAGCAGCATGCCGACGCCGGCGACCAGGAAGCCGGGGCCCATCAGCAGCCGGGCCGGCAGCCGGGTCATCAGCCGGGTGCCGATCTGGGTGGAGCCGGTGATCATGCCGACCACCATCGGCAGGAAGGCGAAACCGGTCTTGACCGGCGAGTAGCCCTTCACGATCTGCAGGTAGTAGGTCAGGAAGAGGAACAGGCCGAACATGCCGATGATCGCGAGACCCAGCGAGAGGTAGATGCCGCCGCGGTTGCGGTCGGTCACCACGCGCAGCGGCAGCAGCGGGGCCTTGACCTTGGTCTCGACCAGCACGAACGCGAGCAGCAGCACGACGGACGCGACGAACATCGCCACGGTCACCGTGTCGCTCCAGCCGTCGGACTCGGCGCGGGTGAAGCCGTAGACGAGCGCGACCAGGCCGAGGGTGGACAGCAGGACACCCGGGATGTCGAGCGGGTTGCGGTTGCGGCCGCCCTCCGGCTCACGGACGACGAAGTAGGCGCCGGCCGCGGCGACCACGGCGAACGGGACGTTCACGAAGAAGGTCCAGCGCCAGTTCAGGTACTCGGTGAGGAAACCGCCGAGGATCAGGCCGACGGCACCGCCGCCGCCCGCGATGGCGCCGTAGATGCCGAACGCCTTGGCGCGCTCCCGGGCATCCGTGAACATCACGGCGAGCAGGGACAGCGCGGCCGGGGCGAGCAGCGCGCCGAAGACACCCTGGAGGGCGCGGGCGCCGAACATCAGCGGGCCGGTGGTGGCGGCGCCGCCGAGCGCGGAGGCGACGGCGAAGCCGGCCAGGCCGAGCACGAAGGTGCGCTTGCGGCCCCACAGGTCGGCGACCCGGCCGCCGAACAGCAGCAGACCGCCGAAGGCGAGCGCGTAGGCCGTGATCACCCACTGCTTGTTGCCGTCGGATATGCCCAGGTCCTCCTGGGCCGCGGGCAGGGCGATGTTCACGATGGTGGCGTCCAGGACGACCATCAGCTGGGCGAGCGCGATGAAGACGAGCGCCTTCCAGCGGTTGGCGTCACCGCTCGGGGCGGCGCGGCCGGCGGCCATGCGGGCTGTTTCGGACATGGGGATACCCACTTCAGGACTTCAAAGCCGTAGAACTCAGGGCTTGGTGACGGACAGCGTGGTGAGGGTCGGCGTGGTGAAAAATGCTGAGAAAACGGAGTAAGGCGGAACGGTGAACAGAAAGGGAACGGCTGTACGAGCCGCCGTACTGTCGGTGGACCGGGCGCGGGAGCTGAACTGATCGGTCAGACGGCGCGCAGCTCCTTGATGCTGAGGGCCTGACCCGGCAGGGCGGAACGGGCGGGCGCCCGCAGGCCGTCGAGGAACAACTGCAGCAGGCGGTGGACGAAGCGGTCGCCGCGCGGACAGTCCGTGCCGGCCGGGGGCCGGCTCAGCTGTCCCGCGCCGATCATCAGATCTCCCACGCCGACGTCCGGCCGGAGCTGCCCGGCCGCCTTGGCCCGGCCCATGAGCTCCTCGATGAGCCGCTCGACGCGCTCACGGGAGGCCACCAGGTCGGGATGGTGCTGGTCGAAGGTGCCGGACACCATGGGGCACAGCGCACCGATCCGCTCGTCGACGGCGGTGTGCACGAAGTGCTCCAGGGCGGCGAAGGCGTCCCCGCTCTCCGCGAGGGCCAGCTCGGCCGCCGCGGCCGTGCGGTCCATGACGGAGCAGACGACCTCGCGCACGAGGGCGTCCCGGTCGGGGAAGTTGCGGTACACCGTGGCGTTGCCGACGCCGGCCCGGCGGGCGATCTCGTCGATCGGCACCTCCGGGCCGTGCTCGACGAGCATCTCCCGGGCGGCGCCGACGATCCGCTCCCGGTTGCGCAGGGCGTCGGCGCGCGGCCGGGTCGCCTTGCGCTCGGCGGGGGCGGTGGCGGCGGACACGGCGTACTCCTTGGTTCGAGGGGGCGATCCGGGGAAGGACTCCCCATTTCGCTCGGACACAGGGCTAAACGGGGAGAGCGTCCCCGGTTATTTCCCGCCCCGCCGAAGAATCGATGTGACCTGGGGCACAATCACCGGCCGCCGGGTTTCACCCGGTCGCGGACCCGGTTTCCCCCCATCGGTCTCCCCCAGCGCGCGCCCGCCGCCCCGCCGCCCCAGGGTGAGCGCAAGGGTGCAGCCGACACACCGGTGGCTGCCGTGGCGCGAAAGGTCCCTGCATGCAGCCGCAGCCGCAGCCCCGCCACCGCATACGCCCGCGCCGGGTGGCCGCCCTGACCCTGGTGAGCGCGCTGACCCTCGCGGTCGGCACCTCGGCCGGGACCGGACACCTGACGGCGCCCACCGCCGCCGGACCCCTCGGACCGGCCCGCTCCTCCGCGCTCCTGCCCTGCATGATCCGTGGCGGTCTGGACGTGCAGATGACCGAGGGCCTGCCCACCCCGCCCGGCTACTCCCGCTCCACCGGCACCGTCCACGCCCTGACCCTGATGGTCGACTTCCCCGACGCGCCCGGCGAGGGCGACGCGATGGACCGCTTCCACGAGTTCTTCCCGCGCACCCAGGACTGGTTCCACACCGCGTCGTACGGCCGCCTCGACTACCGTCCCGAGACCCCCGTCACCACCTGGCTGCGCATGCCGAAGCCCTTCCAGGAGTACGGCATAGAGCGCGGCGCGCCCTTCGACCCCGGCTACCGCAGCCTGGTGCAGGACCTGGTGGCCGCCGCCGACCCGGCCGTGGACTTCCGCGACTACGACCTGCTGAACGTGCTCGTCACCCCGAACGCCGGCCCCTCCGCCCTGGACACCGTGCTGTCCGTGACCTTCGCCGGCAACGACGACGCCCCGGTGGCCGACGGCGTGCGCATCTCCAACGCCTCCTTCGTCTACTCCCGCCAGGACGACGGCTCCGGATCCTACGACCGCACCGGGTACCGGGTGCTGCCGCACGAGAACGGCCACACCTTCGGCCTGCCCGACCTGTACACGCAGGACGGCGGGGGCGCGGTCGGGCACTGGGACATCATGAGCGAGGACTGGGGGGCCAACAACGACCTGCTCGGCTGGCACAAGTGGAAGCTGGGCTGGCTGGACGGCGGGCAGGTCGGCTGCGCGGCGGCACCGGGCAGCGCCGAGTTCACCCTCTCCCCGCTGTACCAGCAGGGCGGCGGCAAGCTGGTCCTCGTCCCCGTCACCGCGCGCACCACCTACGCGCTGGAGGTCCGCGCCCAGGGCGGCAACGACGAGGCGGTGTGCCGTCCCGGCGTGCTCGTCTACCGGATCGACGCGGCGGTGGACACCGGCCGCGGCCCGGTCACCGTCTTCGACAGCCACCGCGGCAGCGGCGGCTGCACCCGCAGCCCCAACGTCCACGCGGAACTCTCCGACGCCCCGTTCGCCCCCGGCGAGACCTTCGAGGACCCGCGGCACGGCATCAGCGTGCGGGTGGTCTCGACCGACACGGAGGGCAATTACCGGGTCCGGGTGAGCCGGGGCGGCGGGGCGGTCCAGGTGGCGGACGAGTCCTGAGGGGGCGCGGTCGGTGCCCGCCCGGTTTACCGTAGGCGTGCCCCGACGCCGTACCGGAGAGACGATGCCCGCGATGACCGCAGTGGATGCCGACGCCCCCACCGGGGACGGGACGCCGGCGGAGGCGGTCGGGCCGCTGATGCGCGGGGTCGGGGTGCTGCGCCGGCTGGCCGAGGCGGGCGGCACGCTCAGCCCGAGCGCGCTGGAGCGGGCCACCGGACTCGCCCGCTCCACGGTGGACCGGATCACCGCGACCCTGGCCCGCATGGACTACGTACGCCTCGACGGCCGGGACGTCGTCCTCACCCCCGGCGTGCTGGAGCTGGGCAACGCCTACCTGGCCGCGCTGCGGCTGCCCGCCCTGCTAGGCGCGCGCGCCGACGCCCTCGCCGACGAGCTGGACGAGTCGGTGTCGCTGGCGGTCGCCGACCGCGACGGCATCCGCTTCATCCACCAGGCCACCCGCCGCCGGGCGCTGTCCGTCAGCTTCCGCATGGGCGACCTGCTGCCGGCCGAACGGACCGCGCCCGGCGCGCTGTTCGCCACGGAGTGGACGGAGCGGGACTGGGCGCACTGGCGGACCCGCCGGGCCGCGGACCCGCGGGACACGGCCTTCCCGGCCGTCCCCCCGCGCCCGGAACCCGCCCCCGGCACGGCCCACGACACCGCCCGTGCCACCGCCGACGCCCTGGACGCGGCCTTCGCGGACCGGGTACGGGCGGCCCGCCGGGACGGCTGGGCCCTGGACGACCAGCTGATCGAGCCGGGCCTGGTCGCGGTGTCCGCCCCGGTGCGCGACCCCCGCACCGGCCGCGTGGCCTGCGTGGCGAGCGTGGTCAGCCACACCAGCCGGCACCCGGCGGCGGAGCTGCCCGCCACCCTGCTGCCCCGGCTGCGTACGGCGGTGGAGGCGATGGAGGCCGACCTGCGGACCGCGCCCCCGCCCGAGCCGGGACCCGCGCCCGCCGGCCTCGCGACCTGGACCACGGCCTCCAAGCAGGAACTGGGCCGGGACTTCGTGGAGTCGCTGGCCCGGGGCCTGACGGTGCTGACCGCGTTCGGCGAGGGCCGCCCGGCGCTGTCCCTGACCGACGTGGCCCGGGCGACCGGCCTGTCCCGGGCGACCGCCCGCCGGGCACTGCTCACCCACGAGCACCTGGGCCTGGTGACCGCCGCCGCGCACGAGGACCGCGCCTTCACCCTCACCCCGCGCGTCCTGGACCTGGGCTTCCCGCCGCTGTCCCGGACGACGCTGCCCCGCCTGGCGGAACCGCATCTGCGGGCGCTGGCGGACCGGGTGGGCGAGCCGGCGGCACTGGCGGTGCTGACCGCCGACGGCACGGAGGTCCAGTACACGGCGGGCGCGGGTACGAGCGGTGTCCTGACCGTGCGCATACCGGTGGGCGCGCGCCTGCCGGCCACCGCGACCTCACTGGGCCGCGTCCTCCTGGCGGACACGCACGGCCCCCGCTCCCCGGAACTGGCCGAGGTCGGAGCGCGGGGGTACGCCCTGGCCGACGAGGAACTGGAGTCGGGCCTGCGCTCGGTCGCCGTACCGGTCCGGGACCGGGCGGGCCGGGCGGTCGCCGCCGTGAACGTGGCCACGCACGCGGCCCGCCGCACCCTGGAGGACTGCGTCCGCCACCTCCTGCCCGCGCTCCGCACGACGGCGGACGACATCCAGCGCGACCTGCACCGGGTGTCCCGCTTCACCGAGGTCCCTACGACCTGACGTTCGCCGCGCGTCTTTCACCGGCGTCTTTCACCGGCGTCTTTCATCGGACCCGGGCCCGCAGGAGCACCCCGAGGGCAGCCACCGGCGACGGACTCACCGAGCCGCGCAGCACCCGCGGGCCACGGGCCCGTACGGCCGCGGCGGTCAGCAACTCCACCTCGACCAGCGCCTCCAGCAACGGCCGGCCGGCCGCCGGGACGAGGCCGGACACCGCCCGGGCCTGCCGCAGGGCGGCCTCCGCCAGCCCGGTCTGCTGCCGGACCAGTTCCCGCATCCCGGGCACCACCCGCCCGGCCGCCAGGTCCTCCCTCCGCACCGAGAAGCGCTCCAGCGTCTCGTCCGGGATCCCCAGCCGGCCCTCGGCCAGGTCCTCGGCGATGTCGTTGACGAAGTCGAGCCGCTGGCTGCCGTCGATGAACGCCCGGCAGGCGGCGCGATAGGGACCGTCCTCGCCGTCCGGGCCCAGCAGACAGGCGACCAGCATGAAGGCGGGCAGGGAGTAGGCGTCCACGTAGGCCTGGTAGTCGTCCTCACCGGCGAACCCGGCGAACTCCAGCTCGGCCGGCGCGGAGACCAGATACTCGTCCAGTGCCGCACGCAGCCGCGGATGAGCGGTGACGGTATGGGCCAGCGCCCGGAGCAGCGGATCATCCCCGCGCCCCGTCTCCAGCACGGCCCGCACCCGCCGCTCCCAGACCGCCCATGCCTCCGCCCGGTGCGCTCGCGACCCGGTGTCCAAGAGGTTGTCCCCGTGGTGCATGAGGGCGGTCGCCACGACCACATGGGGCAGCAGCGCCCCCGGCAGCAACGCCCGGGCCGCCAGATAGGAGGTCCGCCGAAACCGCGCGACCAGCTCCCGCTGGACCCCGTAGTCCCGCCGCAACCCCGGCTCCAGCACACCGGCGGCGTCCAGCCCCCGCTTCCACCCACTCACGGGGCCCCACCCTAACGGCGCCCCCGCCAGGACCCGCCCCCCACTCAACCGCACCCCCGGTACACCGAGCACACCACCCGCTACACTGACGACGGCGACCCGACCCTCACCGGTCGATCACCACCCGGCCTTCGTAGCTCAGGGGATAGAGCACCGCTCTCCTAAAGCGGGTGTCGCAGGTTCGAATCCTGCCGGGGGCACCAGGGCAATGGCCCCGGACCGATCTTGGTTCGGGGCCATTGACATCTACTTCTGACACCAACGCGGGCGGTCAGCCGCGACCGGCGTGTTTCTTCCTGTTCCTCAACGACCGGTCCATGTGGCTCATGCTTCGCAGTTGGGTGTCCTGCATGACGTGCGTTGTACAAGTCCATAGTGATGCTGAGCTGGGAGTAGCCCAAGATCTCCATCACGACACAGGGAGGCCCCGGCCGCCGCGAGGTGGTGTGGTGCCGTAGCGGGTGTCGTGCCGACGTACAGCAGGAAGGCCATCCACGGCTTCGTCTGACGTATTCCGGTTCGGGACGGCTCGACGAGCAGGGTGTCTGTCAGTCCTCCGTGCCACAGCCATGCTATGACAGACGAGCAGAGGCTGTTGCAGGTGCTTCGCACCATGAAGACATTCGAACCCGAGGGTGACTACTACGCCCTCACACTTGGAGCCAATCGACGAGGGCGCCCATTCTGGTCAGCGCAGACTCACTGGGTCGGGTTCTCCGAACGGAACCCGCGCTGGGAAGTGCGAGCCGCCAGCCTCGTTAATCCGCGAGGTATCGCCGAAATCTGGTCCGTGATGGGACAGGACTGGGTCTCCGTGCATGATGACGCCAGCCTGGCGATCTACCTCAGGCTCGGTGGAAATGCTCTGGTCGCCAAGCAAGTTGCTGAAGACCGCTTGCCCGATGTGATCGCACCCTCGGAATGCATGCACGACGGAGCCATCGAAGTGGGCGGATTCGGGTATCTCGGTACTCAGCACCTACCGGATGATGCGGTTGAGCGTCGGGCTCCCAGCAAGAAGCTATGGATGCAAGTCATCAAGCGTGATGGCTTTCGGTGCGTGGTCTGTGGGCGCAGGCCCAGCGATTACACGGACATCGAGCTGCACGTACACCACCTGATCCCCTGGCGGATGGCTGGTCCGACGGCAGAGGAGAATCTCGTCACCCTCTGTAGCACGTGCCACCAGGGCCTCAAGCCAGACTATGAGCCGACCCTGCGCGAGCTCGCGCGGCTACCTGGGCCAGCTTCGAGTTTGGACACGGACAACTCAGAGTTCGACGAGGAAGTAGCCCGCTACCGCAAGTTCGCGCAGGAATTGATCAGTCGCACGCGTGGGTCCGAAGTCTCCCCGCAGGACACACAGTCGTAGTCATCAGCTTCGTCCCTGACAGAAGCGACTGCACAAGCTGGCACCGCCGCATGCCTGCGAGCCCAGCGCAAGGCCCCGCACCAATCAGGTCCGGGGCCTCTGCCAGCAATATCGGTGGTGATTGACGACCGGGGCGTCTCCTGAGCAGGCGGTCCTGTGACTCATGGCTTCGCGCTGGGTGTCCTGGACGACGTGCGTGTACACGTCCATGGTGATGCTGAGCTGGGAGTGGCCCAAGACCTCCATCACGACGCGGGGCGCGACTCCGGCCGCCGTGAGAAGGGTGGCCGTGCCGTACCGGGCATCGTGCAGCCGGATGACGCGGAGGCCGGCGGACTGGGCGACGCGGGTGAAGGCGCCGTAGAGGTTGCGCGGCTCGACCGGGCGGCCTGTCCGGGTGGCCAGGACGTAGTCGGAGTCCTGCCACTTCTCCTCCGCCTTGGCGCGGGCAGCCGCCGAGCGGGCCGAGGAACGCGAGTACTGAACGCCCGCACTCCGTCAGCGTCGCCGGGGGCATCGTGGACGACCAGGGCCGCGCCCTCCTGGTCCAGCGCCGGGACAACGGTCACTGGGAGCCGCCGGGGCGAAAGTCTAGACTGATATCCAGTTTACGTCTCTAGCGTCGGCGCATTGAAGGACCTAAACGGAGAGCATAAGGGTGGCAGTGCAACAAAATTTAAATGTTTGGTATAGGGCAAAGCGTTTCCCGTCAAAAGTGGTGGCACGAGAGACGGATTGCATGACCTTTCCGATAGATGATCTCGCACACGCATTGTTTGTCACAGGGAGAGCACCGGCGGATAGGGCGGCTCATGGCGCAACTTCGCTCTACGAGTGGCTACACCGCGTGGCACTAGCGCCAGCCTATTTGCGGATAGCACCCGGCGGCAGGTTGATGCGCTCCGACCTTGCTCGAGAACTCGACCGGTCTGAGAAAGTCGCGTTGTCTTATACGTTGGGGCAGGCCATGACCGGAATCTTTAGCGAGAGGGTTCTTTCGGTCCGGTTCCTGATGCATGTTGACCGCTACGCCAGCCGCTACAAGCTTGCGTTCGATCAGTCCAGCAAGAGGCGGGCAGACCTATTTGGGCAGAGACTCGACGGCGGCTGGGTAGTGGCGGAATCCAAGGGAAGATCCGGGACTGTGGATTGGAAGCTAGAGCAGACGATGATCGCACAGAAAGGAACCATCAAGTCGATCGGCGGGGTCAAGCCTGACTTCACCTTCGGATGCGCTGCACACTTCCCTAAATTGAATGATAACTCCGAACCTTTGGCGATTCTTGCAATTGATCCGCCGGATTTCGAACCGGAAGCAATCGATTTGAGAGTCACGCCTGACAGATTCATTCAGTGCTATTATGAGCCCTTCCTTATCGCGCTAGAAGAAGTTAGCCATAGGGAAGTTCGCGGCGACTTTATAGTCGCACACTATGATTCCCTGGGGCTTCAGATCGGGTTGCTCCGCTCCGTGCTGGAGCGCATGGAGCGTGCTCGTGACGGATTCACTTCCGGGCTCCATCACGATGTGACCACCCTCCTCAACGAGCAAGTCCCGGCAGAGCGGCCGGCCGGGCAGTTTCTCGATGGCACGTTGGTCAAGTCGAATTGGGATGCGTCCATGAACCAGGACGACTGGAGCGAGGTCTACTACGTCGAAAAGTTCTGACGTGAAACCCGGACCTGTGACGCTGGACGAGGTCGATTCCATTGCCCGAGGAGATGGAACTACCTGTTCTCGGGACACGCATCCGCGGTGATGTCATCGATCACGTTGAGCATAACCGTCAAGTGAGAGTTGGACGGCACGGGCCAGAGACGGCGCTTTTCTGATCACGTCTCCGGCGTCCCGCCGGATGAGATGATCGGTTTAGTGCGCAGCGCATGAGCAGCAGCATTCCGGTTTGTCCTGAGTGCAGACAGCCCATGTACTCAGGTGGTCTCATACTCCTCAAGCGCCAGGACGACGGCAGGCGAACCTGCCGATCGCTGTGGACGTGTGCCAGGGGGGTGTGCCAGCGGCACGTTTAGTGGCGTTGGGTGGATCGGCCGGACGGGCCGTTGGAGATCTACCCCGTGCCTGAACTGTTCCGCTGACTTCCAACACTGACATCAACGACTACACACAGCTGCAGCCTGGCGCCTATGCAGGGGACTCTCGTGCGCGCAGTTGAGCCCAGCCAAGGCCGAAGCGGAGCGAACTCCCGAAGCGGGTGTCGCAGGTTCGAATCCCGCCGGGGCACACGGTCGAACAGGGGTAGGCCCCGGAACTCCCAGTCAGGAGGTCCGGGGTCTTTCTCGTGATTCGGAGAGACGGCAGCCTGACTGCGCACTCGCTACGCGGTCCGGTCTTCAAAAACCTCCCAGGTCAACGCAGAAGTGAGCAACCCGCGCCCTCTGACCTCGCTTGGTTCGCCTCGTTCTCCTCGTCGGCCAGGGCGTCGAGGTCGGTGACAGGAACAACGCCCTCCAGGGTGATGACGAGGCGGGCCGCGAGGGTCCAGCGGAGGCGCGGGGTGTCCGTGAACGGGACTCGGTGCATGCCGTCCCGGTGCTGGGGAGCGGCGGGCAGCCGTTTCAGGGTGAGTGGGTCGTAGAGGTGCCCGGCCACTCCCCAGACCGGCGTGTGCCGTACGAGGGCCGCCGTCCAGCCACGGTGGCGCAGCGGTGGGCAGTGCTCGGCGGCGAGTCGGGCGCACAGCGCGTGCACGGGTGGAGACTCCGTCCGTTCCCCGTTCAGGAGCGGGTGGCCGTCGGCGCCGGCCGCGAGGAAGAGCGTCCGCTCGTCCTCCCGGGTGCCGACCGTTGGCCCGCCGCAGAGCTGGCAGAGCATGCGGTTCATCGCCTGCCGCTGTCGCAGCGCGTGGACGTGGCCGTGCTGCGGCCGGCCCTCCCGCGTGGCCGGCATGCGCATCCAGGACACGTCGAACTGCCGCTCTACGCCGGTCTCGTCCCGGAGACCGAGGAACGTTGCCCGGAAGCGGTGGACCTTGACCAACTCCTGGACCGGGATCTCTTCCTGGGACCAGGCAGTGATGAACGGGACCGGGACGCCGTCCCAGTACCGCACGGGGCGAATGGGGCTGGTGTCGGTCATGGGCGTAGCTCCAGCAGGAGGTCGTGCAGGGCCTGACGGGTGGAACACGGGGTGGTGGGGCCCCTGCACTCGGGGCACCGGGCCGGGTGGTTGTCGCGGGCGGCCCGCACGGCGCTCCTGGTACAGCGCAGGCAGGCGCGGGGGAACCAGCTGAAGCCGTCGACGGTCACGTGCTTGCCGAGGTCGATGGCTGTCTCGATGGTCAACCGTTCGCCACCCCAGACGCACTCGGCGCCCCGCGTCCGGGCGTCGGACAGCAGCTCCAGGCGGGGCAACGGGATGTGTGGCACCAGCGTGGCGGGGACCACCATCAGGCGTGTGCTCGGAGTCGGCGTCTCAGGCACCCTTGGCCACCTTCAAGTCGGCCCAGACGTATTTCTCCCGGGGCAGGCGGGTGCAGCCCCACGCCGTCGTCACGGCCTCCACCAGGGCCAGGCCGCGCCCACCAGTGCCGAGAGGTCTCGCGGACCGGAGAGCGGGCCAAAGCTCAGGACGCTTGTCGACGACGATGACGCGGACCGCGTCCGACGGCACCCGGCGCACAACGACCCGCACACTCGGTGTCTCGGTGTGCCCGAAGGCATTGGTCACCAGCTCGGTCACGACCAGGGCGGCATCGTCCAGCACGCCGACCAGGCCCCAGTCCTTGAGGACATCGGCAACGAAGTGCCTCGCGATCGGCACGGAGGCCGAGTCGCGGCACAGTACGCGGACCTGCGGCAGCTGCTGCCCCCATGCCATGGCCGTCACCACCAGTCCTGCCGGAACGGCGTCACTGGACACGCCCCTCGCTCGCGGGCGTCGTCTTCGGGTCCAGGTGACAACCACACGACACGACAGCCCACACCCGCTGGCCGACGCTTCGCTGGACCCGGCCCACTGCCTTCATCCCCCGCGCGACCGCGCCGCAGTACCAGCAGGCTCGGCCATGGAGTCGGGCGATACTTACGGGTCCAGCAACTTTGCACAGCAGCTCGCTGCGACGTCGCATCCTGGCCTCCATCTGCCGTCTGTCTCGGACAGACAGAGGATGGGCCGCGACAAGGGCCACAAGGGCTACAGCGTGTATCCCCTCAGACTGCGCCGATCCACTCGGTGAACGCGGTCAGCGACTCGGCGTCCGCCCGCTTCAGCCTGCGGATTGTGGCTGCGGCATCCCGTGCCCACGGGTGCTCGCGAGTGTGCTGCGGTGCGATGAATCGGGCGACCTTCAGCGACTCGAACGCGTCGTCCGGGCGGCCCGCCCACACCTGCGCTCGCGCCAGCTCGATCCAGAACCCGGATCGGCGTTCGGCCGGCATGGAGTCCGGCGGGGTCCACTTCTCGGCGATGTCCAGGGCGGTCTGGATGTGATCACGGCCGAGGCTGACCGCGACGGACACCTCGTGGGCGCGCACGGAGTCGGGGCCGAACTGGGTGCCGTCGTAGTCGGCCTCGGGAATGGTGTCGCCGAGTCGGCGGGCTTCCGCCAGGTGGTGCTCTGCGGCGTCACAGTCGTCGGCGCGGCCGGCGATGACGGCCGCCCGCATGTGCAGGGCGCCGCGGGCTGCGGTCGTGTCCCGGCCGATCGGGCTGGGGCTTGCGTCGATGGCACGCTCCAAAGCGGCGAGGCCTTGGGCGTGGGCGCGTGCGGCGAAGAACGTCTCCGTGCGGACGTAAGCGGCGGTGGCCTGAGCGATGCGGTCCTCTGTCCGGTCGGCCGCCCATCGCATCAGATCGATGAGTCTGGCTGACAGGTCCCGGTGGCCGAACTTGTACGCGACCGCGTCTGCCGACCGGGCCGTGGCGGCGAGGAGCTGTGCGGCGCGCAGCCGGTCGGCGCCGGTGCAGTGGTGCAGCGCGGTCAGAGAGCGGGTGAGGAATTGTGGGGCGTGCTCGGCGATGCGGGCGTACTGCGCGGCCAGTCTCCACTCGGTCAGCTGCGCCACAGTGGTCGCGAGTTGGTGCAGCGGGACGGGCGGAACGTCGGCGGGGATGTCGTAGGCGGCGATCGCGGCGGAGATGGCTGGGGCAGAGGCGTGCACGCGGCTTTCGGTGCGCGTGCTGCCGGTGATGATGTGGCTCGGGTCGACGGCGAGTGCTGCGGCGATCGAATCGAGGGTGTCATCACTGGGTGAGCGGGCGCCGCGCTCGATGGCCTTGATGGTGGCCAGGGAGACGAAAGCGGCGCGCGCAAGGTCGGCTTGGGTCATCCGGCGGGTACGGCGGATGGTGGCGATGCGGCGGCCGACCTCGATGGCTGTGGAGGTGGGCATACGAGCTCCGTTCGGTACGACCACCTCGAACAGTAGTGGCGCCGTGACCGAGTGATGGGTGACTACTGGGCGATGAGCGCCGGAAGTTCCGTGAGGCGGTCGATTCTCCAGTCCGCAGTCGCCACGAGGTCCGGGTCGGCTGCCCATAGATGTCCCCATGGGCCCCGCCTCAGGTGAGCAGTGCGCAGTCCGGCCGCCGCTGCGGGGATCGTGTCGTTGGCCGGGTGGTCGCCGACGTACAGCGTCTCGCCGGGTGGTGCCTGCCCGGCCTCGACGGCTCGCCGGAAGAACTCGGGCCGCGGCTTGGCCACGCCCCACTCTCCGGACGTCGCAATCACGTCGGCCGGCAGGTCGAGGGCACGCAGCAGTTCCCCCGCGCGAGCGGTCTGGTTCCCGGCGATGACGACCCGGACACCGATCCGGCGCAGTTCGGCCAAGGCGGGCCGGACGTCGTCGTACAGGTCGCTGTCGTCCAGGTGCTCGCCGCGACCGGCGGCCTCCCGAGCCCGGTACTCGGCTGCGACGTCGATACCGGGGCGGACGAGGCGGAGGGCATCGGCGTTGTC
The DNA here is from genome assembly GCF_964272715.1 of Streptomyces sp. SudanB182_2057. NCBI lineage: Bacteria > Bacillati > Actinomycetota > Actinomycetes > Kitasatosporales > Streptomycetaceae > Streptomyces > Streptomyces sp. SudanB182_2057. Next base: position 4,826,070 of record NZ_OZ186798.1, on the reverse strand, counting down.
ACGACCCTGCGCGACGACGGCCCCGACGAGCGCGGACAGCGTGTGTCGGGGGATGTCCAGCCAGTCGGCCCACGATGCCCAGTAGCGATCGTCACGGACGAGGGTCTCGCCGACATCGAAGATCACAGCGCGAATCATGCGGGCAGGGTACCGAGCGCGACGAAAAGGCCCCCCTTCCTGTCCGGAGGCGAGAGGTGCACCTCCTTGTCCACGGACAGCCGGGGGAAGCCCCGCGCGCGCGGCGGGCCGGGGACTCGGCCCGTGGTCTTCGTCGTGCGCTGTGCCGTGGTCCCGGCAATCATGGAGGTGTGCCCAGCGTCCCCACCGCGGGCGGCGGCACCGCAGAGCACCGTCCGGATCAGTCGCGGACCGACTACGCGGGTGCGATCTACGGTGCGCTGCTGGCCGCGTCCGTCATAGCCGGGACCGCAGCGGTCGGTCCTTTCTCCCGCCTCGGGCTCGTGCTGTTCCTCCTTGTCACCGGCGTCGTGTTCTGGGCCGCCCATGTCTACGCCCGTCTGGCCGGGGAGCGGGAACACGGACAACGCCTGAGCTGGAGCGAGGTACGGCATGTGGCCGGGCACGAGTGGCCGGTGGTCCAGGCCGCCTTCCCCCCCGGCCGTCGCGGTGGCGATCAGTCCGCTGCTGGGGCTCGGACTCGCCGGAACAGCTTGGTTCGCACTGGGGGTCGCCCTGTTCGAGCAGGTCATGTGGTCGACCGTTGCCGCCGTGCGCGCCGGAGCCTCTCGCCGGCTGGTAGTGGTCTCCGGGCTGGTGAACCTGGCGCTCGGCCTGATCATCGTTCTCGCCAAGACGACCATCCATCACTGAACAGACAGCGGGCTTTCCTCCCGGCGAACCCCCGGGCGGCGGGACGCCAAGGCCAACACCAGGGTGACGCCGAGAGAGCCCGTCGCCATCGTCGTCATCGCCAGTGCGGGGGTCGTGAGTTGGGCCAAGACGCCCGCCGCTGTCGCGCTGAGGCCCTGGAGGGTCAGCATGCCTGCCGAGTGCAGGCCGAGGGCCTGGCCGGACATGGTGTCGGGGGTCAGGCGCATCAGGCGCTCCTGCTGTATCAGGCTCGCCCCGAAGCCGGCCGATGCCACGGTCACGCAGGCCGCCGCCACCGGCACCGGCGGGTGTGCGACGAAGACCAGGTACGGCGTCGCCAGCAGGAGCAGCAGCGGGGTGGCCAGGCGGGCGCGGACCGTGGCGGGGAGCAGCCTCCCGACCGTCAGGTCCCCGGCGAACATGCCGAGCGCGCCGCACGCGAACAGGGTGCCTGCCGCGTGCGGGGCGTACGACACGTACAGCGACTCGCAGCCCACGACCATGCCGTTGGGCAGCCACAGGCCCAGGTACGTCAGGCGGCGCGGCCGGGACGACCACAGCGCGGCGTTGACGCGCCAGGTCGCCGTCGCCGAGAGGCGGCCGGCCGCGCGGGGCGGACGGGCGGTCAGGCCGAGCCGCAGGGCCAGCGCGGCCGTCAGGTACAGGGCCGCCGCCAGCAGCAGGCAGGCGTGCGGGGAGAGTACGGCGAGCAGGGCGCCGCCCGTGGCGAAGCCCGCGATCTGCGCCAGGCCGCTCACCATGTTGAACAGCGAGCGCCCGGGCAGATAGCCGTCCTTGGTGAGGATCTCGGTCAGCAGGCCCCAGCGGACCCCGCCGCCGAGCGACGCGGCCAGGCCCAGCGGCACGAGGAGGGCGAGCAGCGCGCCGGCGGGGAGGCCGGGCAGCGCCTGGACCGCCGTACCGGCCGCGAAGGCCAGCGCGATCGCCGACAGCGCCGTGCGCGGGGGCAGCCGGTCCGCGCCGGAGAGCAGCACGGTGGCGCCCAGCGCCTGGGCGAGCGACTGCCCGAACATGCTCACCGCCGACAGCAGCGGGGAGCCCGTCGCCCGGTACACCAGCGTGGCCAGCGCGAGGCCGCCGACGGTCTGGGCGGCGGTCTGCGCGGCCGTGCCGAGGAAGAGCGGGGTGAACTCCGGGGTACGGAACAGGGATCGGTAGCCGGTCATGGTCCGGAGTCTCGGCCGGGCCGCCTAGCGCCGGTTATCGTTTCGCCCGCGCGCGAAAGCCCGGGCACATGCGTTACGGGAAACGGCGCGCGGGACGTCGTACGCCGTGGGGTCCCGGGGAGGTGCGGCTCGGATGGGGTGGTGGCAGCTCGACGCCGACACGCTCGCCCGGAGCCGGTTCGTCGTCTCTCCGCTCGCCGAGACCTTCGGGTGCCTGAAGCTGCTGCACTCCGGGCAGGGCGCGCATCCCGGGGAGCAGGCCTGGCTGGGCGCCCATCTGCCCGCCTACCGGGCCCGGCTCGGGGCCGACCCCGTGACCGCGCGGCTGGTGCGGGCGGGGCTGGGCCGGGAGTGGATCGCCGACTTCCTGACGCCCGCCCCGCGCCCCGGGGAGGACTTCGCCGCGGAGGTCGGCCGGGTGCGCGCGGTCGGTCCCGGTGCCGCCCGCGCCCATCTGCGGGTCTCGCTCGCCGGGCCGCTGCCCGCCGTGCTCGACCGGGACGATCTGGCGGAGCGGGCAGCCACGCTGCTGGAGTGGGTGTGGGAGGAGACCGTACGGCCCTCCTGGGAGCGGCGCCGGCGGGTGCTGGAGGCGGATGTGCTGGCCCGGACCGCGCGGGTCGGCCGGGGCCGGCTGGGCGAGCGCGCTGGGCGAGCTACGGGGCGGGACGCGCTGGCTCGGGGACAACCGGTTCCAGGTCAACCTGCACGAGTATCCGCCGCGTGACATCTCCGGCGCCGAACTGCTCTTCGTGCCGGTGACCCCGCAGCGGCAGGGCTGGGTGTCCTGGGCGGAGCGGGAGCGGTACGCCGTGGTCTATCCCTGCTCCGGCGTGCTGGCCGGGGACGGCGGGCGTACGGTGCCGGCGGGGCTGAGCGCCCTGCTGGGGCCGGCCCGGGCCGGGGTGCTGGTCCTGCTCCGCTCGCCCCTGAGCACGACCCAGCTGACCGCCGTGACCGGGCAGGGCCTCGGCTCCGTCGGACGGCATCTGAAGGTGCTGCGCGAGGCGGGCCTGGTGGAGCGGCGGCGGGCCGGACGGACGGTCCTGTACGTGCGGACGACGGCGGGGGACGTACTGGTCGAGGCGAGCGGACCCCAGCCGGGCCAAGCCGATGCGAGCAGGCCCCAGCCGGGCGGAGCCGAGGCGAGCGGGCCTCAGGCGAGCAGGGCCCAGCCGGGCGGAGCCGAGGCGAACAGGCCCAGGCGAGCGGGCCGGACGTGTGAGGCCGGGAGCGGCAGGGGCGGGGAAGGCCGGGGGGACTAGCATCCGATGGCATGACGACTACTGAGCACAGCGGCTCCCCGCTGGACGTCGAGATCGGTGCCCTCCAGGGCGGTTCCGCGGACCTGTCGCGGTTCGCGGGCAACGCCGTCCTCGTCGTGAACGTGGCCTCCAAGTGCGGCCTGACCCCGCAGTACTCGGCGCTGGAGGAGCTCCAGAAGCGGTACGCGGCACGCGGCTTCACCGTGCTGGGCGTGCCCTGCAACCAGTTCCTCGGGCAGGAGCCGGGCAGCGCCGAGGAGATCGCGCAGTTCTGCTCGGCGACCTACGGCGTCACCTTCCCGCTGACCGAGAAGGTGGAGGTGAACGGTCCGGGCCGGCACCCGCTGTACGAGCGGCTCGTCGGGTTCGCCGACGCCGAGGGGCACAGCGGGGACATCCGCTGGAACTTCGAGAAGTTCCTGATCGGCCGGGACGGCCGGGTCGGCGCCCGGTTCTCGCCGCGGACCGAGCCGGACTCGGCCGAGGTCGTCGCCGCGATCGAGTCCCAGCTGGGCTGAGAAAGAGGCAGGGAAAGCGGAGAGCCCTCTCGGCAAGGACGGCGACTGGTCGAGAGGGCTCTTCGATGGTGCGTGTGCGGTTGTCGTGCCGGGCGGGGCCGGGAAGGTCCCGTACCGCCCTGACGGAGGTCCTTACGCCTTGACGGAGGCGACGAAGGCGTTCCAGGCGTCGGCGGGGAAGGCCAGCACCGGGCCCTCGATGTCCTTGGAGTCACGGACGGCGAGCTCGGCGGCGGTCGGCGCCTTGATCTCGACGCAGGCGCCGTTGCCGCCGGAGTACGACGACTTCATCCACGTCTCCGAAGCGCCCTGAATCAGTGCCATGTCCACTCCTGTTGCGGTTGCGGTGGTCCGGTACGCGCCAACCGTGTCGTCCGATCGGCATGATCGACGCTAGCGGGCAACTTCGGCCGGTGGAGGAGCCGTTCACTCGACCGGATGGCATATCTCGGGCGAGCCTTCCACTGGAGCGGACCGGCGGTGTACGATCCCGCGCCCGTGCGCCTCTCGCCTCAGTCGGCGTACCTTTTCGCCGCCTCCGCGATGAACTGCCGGGACACCTCCACGTTGTGCGACTGCGCCCGCAGGTGCTCGTACATCACGGCGTACTTCTGCACGTCCTGCGCCTTCTCCAGGTACAGGTCGCTGGTGACGCCCTCCAGGTACACCACGCTGGAGTCGGCCGCGTCGGCGAACTCCAGGATCGCGTACTGGCCGTTGATGCCCGGGTGCGCGCCCACCTCGAACGGCAGCACCTGCACGGTGACGTGCGGCAGCTCGGACAGCTCGATGAGGTGCTCCAGCTGCTCGCGCATCACCAGCCTGCTGCCCACCACTCGGTGCAGCGCGGCCTCGTCCAGCACCACCCACAGCCGCAGCGGGTTGCGTTCGGTGGTGATGCGCTCCTGCCGCCGCATCCGCACCTCGACGCGTTTGTCGATCTCGTCCGCCGAGGTCTCCGGCAACGCGCCGCGCACCAGCGCCTCGGCGTAGGGACGGGTCTGCAACAGGCCGGTGACGATCTGCGGTTCGTAGACCCGCAGCGACTCCGCGTCGGTCTCCAGGCCGATGTACACGCTGTACGGGATGTCCCCGAAGGTGTGCCACCAGCCCTGCTGCCGCGAGTCCCGGGCCATCTCCATCAGCGAGTCGACGATCCGCTTGTCCTCGACGTCGTACACCCCGCACAGGTCGCGCACATCGCGCTGGCTGATGCTCCTCCGGCCGTTCTCCAGTCTGCTGATCTTCGACTGCGACACCAGCAGTCGCTCCGCCACCTCCTCGGCCGTCATGCCCTTGAGCTCGCGGAGTCTGCGCAGCTCCTGGCCCAGTCGGCGTCGCCTTACGGTGGGATTGACATTGGACGCCACGGGACGTGCACCTCCGGCTGCCTGCCTGTGACTCAACACTTTCCGTATCTGCTGTTCAGCAGACTGCCACCAAGGTGCTGGCCAGCGCTGGGAAACGGCGGATATGCAACGCCCCCGACGACGCCCTTCGAACGGGTGGACGCAGTCGAGCGGGACGGCGGGACCACGACAGCGGTCTCACCGTCCCGCTCCGACCAGCGGCTCCCGAACCGGGTCTGTGCGGTACCGGGTCTGTGCGTTACCGGCTCCGTGCGCACCGGGCCCATGGCCCGGTGCACGGTCGTGCGTGCGGCTCAGTGGGCCACGGCACGGGCCATGGACCCGCGGTGCGGCTGCATCGGAACCCCGCGTGCGGGTTCCGTCGCGGCCCTGGTTCCGGGCGCGGCCTGCCGGCCGGCCGGGGCCGTGCCCCGGCGCGGCTGGGCCGCCGCGCCGTTCTGTACGTCCATGACGGCGTGCGCGACGAGCCCGCCCATGGGGTCGTGCCGGATCAGATCCCGCAGCCGGGAGCGGGACGAGCGCCCCTCGTTCCCCGGATACAGGTGCTTGCCGAGCCCGACGGCGTGCGCCAGGGCGGCGAGCGCCGCGGTCCGCGGGTCCGGCGGTACGCCGGTGCGGATCGCGGAATCCAGCCGGGCTCGGATCTCCCGGCTGATGGCGGTGTCGGTCGCCTGGTACCGCGTGGTCGGCAGCACCCCGCACATCTGGCCGGGTACGGCGGCGACCATGCCGCACCGTTCCAGATGCGAGAGATAGGTCTGCCTGAGCCCCAGCCGGGGCCCGCCGATCCAGTGGACGGCACGCACCGGAGCGCCGCGCCTGCGCAGCAACTCCAACGCGCTGTCCAGAGTCGGATCTCCTGTCGGCCGTGGCACCACCACGGCGATACGATCCCCGTCTGGGGCTATCCGTCCGGCCAGCGCCAGCTCCACTAGCTGTGCACCGGCCAGACCGAGGTCGAGCGACTGCGGCTGCGCAGTGGTACCCGTGGCCGGGTCCAGTGCCAGCAGCAGAAGCTCCTCCGGAAGTGTTCTGCGGCTCCTGCCCATCCATGCCTCCCCGCGTGGATGAATGACAGGGTGACCCCTCTCACATTGGTCTGTCGAGGGTGCGTGACCGGTTCGTAAGGGAACCGGTAGGTATGTCGTTCTCGTCTACCGCAGGGGCCATGCCCTCACACAGGACACTGGTACATGGTTCGGACAGGGCGCGCGCGCAAGCGTGCGGCGCATGGAGGAGGCATCGGTGGCGGGCGAGTCCCCCGACAGGTCGAAGCAGCCGGAGTCGTCGGCGGAACCGACGTCACAGAGCGCGGGTTCGGTTCCCGAGGCGCGCGATCCGCGGCTGACGGTGGCCCGCGAGAAGGGTTCCCCGGCCGGCGGCAGGGACACGGCGACGCAGGTCCTGACGGTACGTTCCGAGACCCCGGACGAGGCCGGAACGCCGGCCCGGCCCGAAGAGCCGTCGGGCGCGGAGGACTCCGTCCCGGCCGACGGCGACAAGGAGTTGCGCGCGGCCGTCTCGGCGTGGATCCGTGAGCCGGGGACCGACGCGACCGCAAAGGGAAGCGGTGCCGCGGGGGCCGAGGACGAGGGTTCGTCCAAGGCGGAGGCGGTGAGCGGGGGTTCGGGTGACGGGGAGGCCGAGGGTTCGTCCCGCCCCGCGACCGACGTGGACGCCGACACCGACACGGACGCCGACGCCTCGCCCAACGGGGAGGACGAGGGCGAGGGTGACGGGTCGTCCGGCTCGCGCGCCGACGCCCGTCCTGAGGGCGCGTCCGGCACCGGCGACAAGACGGGCGCCGCGACGAAGTCCGACGCGGACGACCACGTCGACGCCGAGTCCGGCACCGACGGCAAGGACGAAGTCGCCGACGGGGATGACGCCGAGGACGCCGCCGACGGGGACTCCGGTGCCGACGCGAAGGACGAGCCGGAGGCAGAAGCCGCCGCCGACGCCGACGCGAAGGGCACGGCGGACGCGAAGGAAGAGTCCGACGCCAAGTCCGACGCCAAGTCCGGCACCGACGCGGCCCCGGACAACAAAGCCGGCATAGACGCAGACGCAGACGCAGACGCAAAGAACGACACCGGCGCCGACATCGACGCGGAGGAAGACGCCACCCCCGCCGCCTCCGGCAAGCCCGCCGCCCCCGCCGCGGGCGTCGATCAGCCGACCACCGTCTTCAAGGCCGTCCAGCCCAAGAAGCCCGCCGTCGACCAGCCCACCACCATGCTCAAGGTCGGCGACACCGGCAAGGCCGAGACCACCGGCCCCAAGACCACCGGTCCTGAGCCCGCCGAGTCCGAGTCCGAGCGCACCAGCAAGTTCGTCGCGCTGAAGGACGACATGCGCTCGGCCGGCAAGGCTCCCGCGCCGAAGGGCGGCACGCCCAAGGACGGCACGCCCAAGGACGGCAAGGTCCCCGCGGCCGAGGCCACCACCGCCGTGCCCCGGATCGGCCCTGAGCGCACCACCCAGCAGCCGCTGCCGCCCAAGCCCCCGCTGGACCTGCTGGCGGAGCTGACCAACACGCCGCCGCCCCCGGAGACCCCGGTCCGCACGCTCGTGCGCCGGATCAAGATCTGGACCCCGCTGGTCCTGCTCCTGGCGATCATCTTCGCGGTCGTACAGACGTTCCGTCCGCTGCCGGCGCCCGCGCTCGCGCTCACCGCCGAGGACACCTTCACGTTCGACGGCGGCGCGACGCGGCTGCCCTGGCCGGACGAGGGCCAGGGCTGGGTGGACGGCGACGGCATCGGCACGATGGGTCACTTCGGCGACCAGAAGCCGGTGGCCATCGGCTCGGTCGCCAAGACCATGACCGCCTACATCATCCTCCGCGACCACCCGCTGAAGCCCGGGCAGGAGGGTCCGAAGATCAAGGTGGACCCGAAGGCGGAGAAGGAGGGCGGCTACGACAAGGACGGCGAGTCCACGCTGAACACCGTCAAGGCCGGCGACCACCTCACCGAGAAGCAGGCCCTGTCCGCCGTCATGATCCCCTCCGCCAACAACATCGCGCGGCTGCTCGCGCGCTGGGACGCGGGCTCGGAGGCGGCGTTCGTCAAGAAGATGAACGCCACCGCCAAGGAGCTGGGGATGACCGGCACGACGTACACCGACCCCTCGGGCCTGAAGGAGACCACCGTCTCCACGGCCGAGGACCAGGTGAAGCTCGGCCGCGCGGTCGTCAAGAACCCGGCCCTGGTCGCCATCACCAGCGCGGCGAGCTGGACGGACCCCTCCGGCCGCAACTGGCCCAACTACAACGAGCTGCCCTACCGCATCGGCGCGATCGGCATCAAGACCGGCAGCACCACCAAGGCCGGCGGCAACCTGCTCTTCGCGTCCCGCAAGAAGGTCGGCGGGCAGACGGTCACGATCGTCGGCGCCATCCTCGGCCAGAACAAGACACCGATCCTCGGCACCGCCAACGCGGTCAGCAAGACCGCGCTGCTCGCCGCCGAGGAGGCGCTGACCTCCACCAAGGTCCTGAAGAAGGGCGATGTGGTCGGCTATGTGGACGACCGGCTCGGCGGTCACACCCCGGTCGTGGTCACCGAGGACGTCACGGCCGTCGGCTGGGCGGGCCTGAAGGTCGGGCTGACCTTCGCCTCCGGGTCGGTGCCGCACACCGCGAAGGCCGGCACCCGGGTCGGCACGCTCACCGTGGGCGACGGCACGGCCGCCGCGGTCAAGGTCCCGGTCGCCCTCCAGAAAGATCTGGCCGAGCCCGGGTTCGGCGCCAAGCTGACCCGTCTGGGCTGATCACCGGCCCGCCCCCGCCACCGCACCCCGTCGCCGGAGCCCGAACCCGGGAGCCTTTGCGACGGGGTGCGTGCTAGCGTCACGAATCGGGGCAGGTCGCCGGTCACGCGAGACAGGGCCGCGAACTGGAAGAAATCGGAATGCGGCCGGGTACACCGTGGAAGCGGCCGAGAACAGAAGACGGGACACGGGGAGTGCCTTCAGTGGCCACAGCGGAGCCGACACGCGCCGACGACGCCGAACCGGGCCCGGGAGCCGGTGCGCGAATACGCCTGTCCGGGAGCGGCGCGGACAGCGGCGCTCCCGGGGTGTCCCCCGGAGGAGCCGCGGAACCGCGCACCCGGTTCGGGGCGCTGCGCCGGCGGCTGTCGCGGCATCCCGTGCTGTCGGTCACGGCCCTCGCGGGTGTGCTGCACATCATCTGGTTCTTCACCTTCGCGAACAGCGGTGGTGATCTCGCCGCCCAGGACGCGTGGGCGGAGTTCGTCGGCCGGCACCCGGACTCGGCGTACAACCTCGCCTGGTACGGGGGCATGCACCCGGTGTCGTACAGCGTGGTGTCGCCGTATCTGATGTCGGTCCTCGGCGTCCGTACGACGATGATGGTCGCCGGCACCGTGTCGGCGGGCCTGCTGACGCTGGTGCTGCTCCGCAGCCGGGTGGTGAGGAACCCGCTGTGGGCCTCGCTGGCCGGGGTCTTCGCGTTGCTGTGCAACGCGATCTCCGGGCGGGTGACCTTCGGGCTCGGCATGATGTTCGCGCTCGGCGCGGTCGCGGCGGTGTTCTGCTGGCCGCACCGGTGGCGGACCAAGCGCTGGGCGAAGGCCCTGGTCACCGCCCCGCTGGCCGCGCTCGCCACGATGTCCTCGCCGGTCGCGGGGCTGTTCGTGGGGCTGGTCGCGGTCGCCCTGTTCCTCCAGAAGCGGCGGCCCGGCGCCTGGGCGCTGGGGCTCGCGCCGTCGGCGGTGGTCGCGGTGTCGGCCTGGCTGTTCCCGTTCTCCGGCACCCAGCCGATGGGGTTCGGCTCGGTGGTCATGCCGCTGCTGTACGGCCTGCTGTGCCTGTTCCTGGTGCCCAGGCGGTGGGTGACCGTCCGGCTGACGGCGGCCGTCTACAGCGTCGCCGTGGTGCTGGTGTGGCTGATCAGCTCGCAGATCGGGTCGAACATCTCGCGGCTGCCGATGCTGTTCGCGGGCGCGGCCCTGATCGCGGCGCTGCCGTACACCGTGCCGAAGTCACGCAAGTGGTACCTGACCGTGCTGGCCTTCCTCGGCTTCGTCGGCTGGATCGGCTACAAGTCGGTGGACGACATCATCCACACCACCCCGGCCGCGTCCTGGGCGCGGGAGCTGGCCCCGCTGGTGAACGAGCTCCAGAAGGGCGGCGCCGAGAAGGGCCGCGTCGAGGTGGTCCCGGCCCGCTCGCACCGGGAGGCATCCGCGCTCGCGCCGTACGTCAACCTGGCCCGCGGCTGGAACCGGCAGGCCGACATGGAGCGCAACCCGCTCTTCTACGACGACACGCTGAACTCGGCGAGCTACCACGAGTGGCTGAAGCGCTGGGCCGTGCACTACGTGGTGCTGCCCAAGGACGACCTGGACGGGTCCGGCGGCCAGCGGGAGCGGGAGCTGCTGCGCAGCGGGATGCCGTATCTGAAGCAGGTCTGGGGCGACGCCAACTGGCAGCTGTTCAAGGTGACCGACCCGGCGCCGCTCGCCGAGCCGAACGCGGTGGTGGACCGCGCCGACCAGGTCGAGATGACCCTGCGGGTGCGCAAGCCCGGCCGGGTGCTGGTGCGGATCCCGTACTCGCCGTGGCTGAGCATCGTGGACGAGCACGGCAAGAGCCTGAAGCCGCCGCAGGAGTCCTCCGGTGCGCCCAGGACATACCAGAACGTCAACGGATGTCTTTCGCACACACAGGAGGACGCGAACGGGGACCGGTGGACGGTGCTGGTGGCGCCGAAGGCCGGGACGTACCGGCTGGCCGCGCCGTACCAGCTGCCGCGCGGTACGCCGTGCCCGGACGAGCTGAAGTGACGGCGGCGGTCAGTCGCGCAGCTCGGTGACGTAGGTGTCCGTGCCCGGGACGGTCGGCAGGAACGGTGCCACCAGTTCCACCCGGCCCAGGCCGGACCCGGCCACCTGCTCGTCCAGCCCGGTGAAGTGCTCCGCCCAGCACTCACGCGGGTCCCGTTCCAGGAACCACAGCAGGGTCAGCCGGGTGTCCACGCCCTCGACCTGGCGGACGTAGGTCATGCGGTCGCCGGGCAGGGGGGTCGGCCGGAAGACCGTCGCCATGGCGGCCGGTGAGCCCGCGAGCCGCCGGGGCAGGTGGCGGGTGCGCAGCCAGTCCAGCAGCCCGGCCCGCCGCCCGGCCGTCTCCGCGTCGATCACCTCCAGCACCAGGCCCCGGTAGGGGTGGTCGAGGGCGTGGACGTCGCGCGGTCCGGCGGCGCCGTCCCGGTACACGGTCGCCTCGTGGTCCTGGAAGGCCGTGAAGACGTGGGTGCGGTCGTGGTGGACGCGGCCGTCCCGGTCGAGGCGGCGGTTGATGGCGACGGTCCACTTCATGTGCTCGTCGTAGCGGCCCTCGGTGATCCAGTAGGTGGACAGGTAGCAGCCGGTGGTGACCGGCCGGGCGACGGCCGAGTCCGCCGGGTAGCGCAGGAGCTGGAGCTCCCGGGTCGCCACCCAGCGCCGGCCCGCGTACATCCAGGGCATGGCCATCGCGCCGGCGTAGTAGTGGTCGTCCTCGTACCAGCGGTTGTAGGCGTACTCGTGCCCGGGGTGCGGCTCGACCAGGGTGATCAGGGCGTGTCCGGGGCGGACGCCGTACGGTCCTACGGCGGCCAGTTCGGCGTACCGCTCGCTGTGGGTGTCGTCGTTCACGCGGTTCCCCTTTCCTGCGGTGGACCGTACTCTGACGCTCCGTCAGATAAAGCGCCATACCGCGGGAGGCTCCGATGTCCCTGCTCACGGGCAAGACCGTCGTGGTTTCGGGGGTCGGGCCCGGGCTCGGCCGGCGGGTCGCCGCGGCCGTCGTGCGGGAGGGCGGGAACGCGGTGCTCGGGGCGCGCACCAAGGCCGCGCTGGCCGGGACGGCGGCCGCGATCGACCCGGAGGGCACGCGCACGGCGTACCGGGAGACCGACATCACCGACGAGGGCCGGTGCGAGGCGCTGGCGGCGCTGGCGCTGGAGCGGTTCGGCGGGATCGACGCGGTGGTGCACGTGGCGGCCCTGGATTCCCACTTCGGCGGGCTGGCGGACGCCGACTTCGCGGCCTGGCGGGCGGTGCTGGACGTGAATCTGCTGGGGACGTTGCGGATGACCCGGGCGTGCCTGCCGGCGCTGCGGGCGGGCGGGGGCGGGTCGGTGGTGTTCATCGGGACGCAGTCGGCGCTGGCCGCGCCGACCGAGGTGCGGCAGGCCGCGTACGCCGCCTCGAAGGGGGCGCTGACCAGCGCGATGTACGCGCTGGCGCGGGAGCTGGGGCCGGACCGGATCCGGGTCAACTCCGTGCTGCCGGGCTGGATGTGGGGGCCGCCGGTGCGGGCGTACGTGCGGTTCACCGCGCGGGCGGAGGGGGTGCCGGAGGAGGAGGTGCTGGCCCGGCTGACCGGGCGCATGGCGCTGCCGGAGCCGGCCACCGACGGGGACGTGGCCGAGGCGGCAGTGTTCCTCGCCTCGGACCGGGCACGGGCGATCACGGGGCAGTCGCTGCTGGTGAACGCCGGGGAGCTGATGAGGTAGTCCGGCGGCGCAGGGGGCGAGGGATGGTTCAGGGATGTGAATAAGGGTCACTACAACGAACGATTTTACCGTGACTTGACCTTCCCGTTGCTTGTCGCGTTCATGTGAGCGGAACCACGATCGGGCACATGAACAGTCTCGACTGGGCCGTGCTCATCGGCTACTTCGGTGTGATGGTCGCGATCGGCGTCTGGTCGCACAAGCGCGTCGACAACGTCTCCGACTTCTTCACAGCCGGCGGCAAGATGCCCTGGTGGCTGTCCGGCATCTCGCACCACATGTCGGGCTACAGCGCCGTGATGTTCACCGGGTACGCGGGCATCGCCTACACCTACGGCGTCACCTCCTTCATCACCTGGTCCTTTCCCATCGCGCTCGGCATAGCCATCGGGTCGAAGCTGTTCGCGCCGCGCATCAATCGGCTGCGCTCCCGGCTCCACGTGGCCTCCCCGCTGGAGTACCTGAAGAACCGCTACAACCTGCCGACCCAGCAGGCGCTCGCCTGGTCCGGCCTGCTGCTGAAGATCGTCGACGTGGGCGCCAAGTGGGCGGCGATCGCCACGCTGTTGTCGGTGTTCACCGGGGTCTCGCTGAACCAGGGCATCCTCATCACCGGCGTGATCACCGCCGTCTACTGCACGATCGGCGGTCTGTGGGCGGACGCGCTGACCGAACTCGGCCAGTTCGTCATCCAGTTGCTGGCCGGGCTGTCCATGTTCGTCGCGGTCGTGGTGAAGCTGAACGAGAAGAACATCGGCTTCCTCGGGGCCTGGGACGAGCCCGCGCTGCACGGCCACGAGAAACCGCTGGTCGGCCCGTACGGCACGGTGTTCCTGCTGGCGTTCCTGTTCATCAAGCTGTTCGAGTACAACGGCGGCATGCTGAACCAGGCCCAGCGCTACATGGCCACCGGCAGCGCCCGCGAGGCGGAGCGCTCGGCCCGGCTGTCGGCGATCCTGTGGCTGGTCTGGCCGGTCGTGCTGTTCTTCCCCATGTGGATGTCCCCGCTGCTCGTCCAGGCGCAGAAGCCGGACGGCTCCGACTCCTACGCGCTGATGACCGAACAGCTGCTGCCGCACGGGCTGCTGGGCCTGGTCATCGTCGGGTTCTTCTCCCACACCATGGCCATGTGCTCCTCCGACGCCAACGCCATCGCGGCGGTCTTCACCCGGGACCTCGCGCCGGTGCTGTCGGCCAGGGCGCGCGGCTGGGGCGCGCGGTCGGGGCTGATCGCGGCCCGGGTCACCACGGTCGTCTTCCTCGGCCTGTCCATGGCGGTCGCGACCCAGGTCAACTCCCCCGCGTTCAAGGACATCATCACGGTCGTCATCACGTGGGTGGCGGGGCTGATGGGCCCGATCGCGATCCCGATGATGCTCGGGCTGCTGCGCGCGTTCCGCCGCTCGGGGCCGACGGCGGCGCTCACCAGCTGGGCGGCGGGCCTGCTGGCCTTCTGGCTGGTCAACTACCCCATCAGCTGGAACGTGGACGGCGGTGTGCCGCTCCAGTACCAGGTCTCGGTGCCGCTCGCGGTCTCCCTGGTCCTGTACGTCCTGATCGGCTACCTGAAGCCGGAGGACACCCCGGAGCGGATGGCGATCATCGAGAAGGTGAACACCGACAGCGACGGGGCGGCTGTCCCTGTGCCGGCCAAGGCGGGGGACGACGTGGTGGGGGCGCCGTAGCGCGGCCTCACGCCCTCGGGTACCGCGCGAGCCACCCCGGGGACGCCCCGGCGGGTCCGTGCAGGGCCGGGCCCTGGGTCATCTCCATCGCGAAGTCGTCGGCGAGTTCGAGGAGCGTGGGGCGGCCCTCCAGCTCGGCCAGCCAGGCCGGGGGGAGGGCCGTCTCGCCGTGCAGGGCGCCGAGGAGGCCCCCGGTGAGGGCGCCGGCCGCCGCCGAAGGGCCGCTCTGGTTGACCGCGAGGCACAGCCCGTGCCGTACGTCCTCCCCCACCAGCGCGCAGTACACGGACGCGGCCAGCAGCCCGTCCGCCGTGCCGTCGCCGGCCAGCTCCTCCACCCGGGCCGGGGTCGGGACACCCTGCCGCACCGCGCCGAGGGCGTGCCGGAGGGCGTCGCACACCGGTTGGTGGCCGGGGCGGGCGGTGAGCAGGGCGAGCGCCCGCCGCACGGCGCCGTCCAGGCTCTCGCCCCGGGCCAGCGCGTGCACGATGACGGCGTACGCGCCCGCCGAGAGGTAGGCGACGGGATGGCCGTGGGTCTGGGCCGCGCACTCCACGGCGAGCTGGACGACGAGCTGCGGCTCCCAGCCGACGAGCAGCCCGAAGGGAGCCGAGCGGGCGACCGCCTCGGGGCCCCGCTCGTCCGGGTTCTTCGGGGACTCCAGCGTGCCCATGGTCCGGTCGCCGAACCCGATGAGCAGCGCGCGGGTGGGGTCGCGGCGGGCGTACAGCCACTCCTCGCGGGCCAGCCAGCCGTCCTCCGCGCGGCGCTCGTCCGGGCCCCAGTCCCGCTGGGTGGCCGCCCAGCGCAGGTACGCCCGGTGCAGGTCGGTCGGCGGGTGCCAGGCGCCGGTGTCCCGCCGTACCTGGGCGCGTATCAGCCCGTCCACGGTGAACAGGGTCAGCTGGGTGTGGTGGGTGACGCTGCCGCGCCGGCCGTGCCCGGGGGCCAGGTCGAGCAGCCCCTCATCGCCGTACGCCTCCCGGATCCCGGCCAGGGGCAGGGCGTCGGCGGGCCCGCCGAGCGCGTCGCCCACCGCCACCCCGAGCAGGGTCCCGCGCACCCTGCTGCGATAGTCCTGCTGTTCGGCACGGCCCCAGACGGCACCGGTCGTCACCCCCACCAGACCTCCCCTGGCACCGCCCGCCTGTACGACGCGCAGCACTGTAATCGACCGGGAACGGTCGATTCAGCGGGACAAAACCGCCTGCACGGGTCGTTGTCCGGCGGACCGGCCGCGTTCGTCCCGGCGATCCTCCGGGTTCACCGGGCCTCTGGCTCAATACCCGTGGGCGAGGCCGGTGTTGGCCGGGAGAGAATCCAGCCATGACCACCACTCCCACCCGCCCCAGCGGCCTCCGGCTCGCCGCCGGGGTGCTCACCGGCATACTCGCCCTGTACATCACCCTGGTCGCCTTCGGGAACATCACCGATTTCGGCACCAACCAGAGTTACGTCCGACACGTGCTGTCGATGGACACGACGTTCAAGGACGGCAACCTGAAGTGGCGGGCCGTGACGAGCACGGCCCTGGAGGACACCGCCTACGTACTGATCATCGTGTGGGAGAGCGTGGCGGCCCTGCTGCTGATCTGGGGGACCTCGCTGTGGGCGCGCGGCAGGGACGATTCCGCGCGGCGCTGGTCCACCTACGGGCTGCTGATGCTGATGCTGCTGTTCGGCGGCGGGTTCATCGCCATCGGCGGCGAGTGGTTCGCCATGTGGCAGTCGGAGGCGTGGAACGGGCTGGACGCGGCGACCCGGATCTTCCTGATCAGCGGGGTCGCGCTGATCGTCAACCAGCTCCCCGCCCGGCAGCCGCGGACGGGGACGGACGCTAGTTGACGACCGCGACCCGCGTGCCCTGGTCGCCGAAGGACCACAGGGCGGCCCCGTCCTCCTTGTGCAGGCGGATGCCGCCCAGCTTCTGACCGTTCGCGGGGGGCGGGGAGGCGCCGTCCAGCGCGTTGGAGAAGGCGATGTTCACGCCGTCCGCCTTGGTGAAGTACATGACGTGCTCGATCTCCACGCCGTCCGAGCCCTTCAGGGACTGGGTGCGCAGGGTGATCGAGTAGCGGCCGGGCAGCGGGTCGACCGTGCCCGGCCACACCGGGAACGTGCGGATCGGCTTGCCGGTCGCGTCGACCAGCCACACCCGGTCGGCATCCAGCGAGTAGACGATCCGGCGGCCGTCACCGGAGTCGTCCGGCAGCTCCGGCGTCCGCGCGGCGGGCGCCGGCCCGGACGGGTGCGGGCTCGCCGACGCCGACGGGCCGGGCCGGGCCGCGGCGGCGGCCCTGGGATGCGGCCCGGCGTCCGCCTGCACGGCGAGGGCGACGACGACCGCGGTCGCCCCCGCCGTCAGACCGGTGACCCAGGCCCACGAGGGCAGTCGGGCAGCCACGGGACGCATCTCCTCCGCTACGGGGCCCCGTCCAGCATCGGGGGTCGGACAATCGTACTCAGTCCAGGACCGGCAGCAGTTCCGGCAGGTGCCCGTCGGACGCCTCGGCGACCCGCTGCCGCTCCTCGGGGACCTCGCCGTAGAGGGTGGTGCGCGGCCTGGCCGGGCGGCCGGCCGCCTCCGCCACCGCGATCAGGTCGCGGATCGACTTGTACGAGCCGTAGGACGAGCCCGCCATGCGGGAGATCGTCTCCTCCATCAGGGTGCCGCCGAGGTCGTTCGCCCCGGAGCGGAGCATCTCCGCCGCCCCCTCGGTGCCCAGCTTGACCCAGCTCGTCTGAATGTTGGGGATCCAGGGGTGGAGCAGGAGCCGGGCCATCGCCGTCACCGCCCGGTTGTCCCGCATGGTCGGGCCCGGGCGGGCGATCCCCGCCAGGTACACCGGGGCGTTGGTGTGGATGAACGGCAGGGTCACGAACTCGGTGAAGCCGCCCGTCTCCCGCTGGATGCCGGCCAGCGTGCGCAGGTGGCCGAGCCAGTGCCGGGGCTGGTCC
This sequence comes from Streptomyces sp. SudanB182_2057, assembly GCF_964272715.1. NCBI lineage: Bacteria > Bacillati > Actinomycetota > Actinomycetes > Kitasatosporales > Streptomycetaceae > Streptomyces > Streptomyces sp. SudanB182_2057. The sequence goes on along the minus strand of NZ_OZ186798.1, from coordinate 4,808,728 downwards.
ACGTGCCCGTACATCATCGTGGACGAGGAGCGGATGCCCAGCTCGTGCGCGGTCCTGATCACCTCGATCCAGGTGGCCGTGGGCAGCTTGCCCTTGGTGAGCACCCAGCGGACCTCGTCGTCCAGGATCTCCGCCGCCGTCCCCGGGATGGAGTCCAGCCCGGCCTCCTTCGCGGCCGTCAGCCACTCGCGGATCGACAGGCCGGTGCGGGTCGCGCCGTTCACCACCTCCATCGGCGAGAAGGCGTGCACGTGCATGCCCGGCACCCGCTCCTTCACCGCCCTGGCGATGTCGAAGTACGCCGTCCCGGGCAGGTCGGGGTGGATGCCGCCCTGCATGCACACCTCGACCGCGCCGACCTCCCACGCCTGCTGGGCGCGGTCCGCGACCTGCTCCAGCGACAGCGTGTAGGCGTCGGCGTCCGTGCGGCGCTGGGCGAAGGCGCAGAACCGGCAGCCGGTGTAGCAGACGTTGGTGAAGTTGATGTTGCGGGTGACGATGTAGGTGACGTCGTCGCCGGCCACCGACCTGCGCACGTCGTCGGCCACCCGGCACAGCGCGTCCAGCGCCGGGCCGTCCGCGTGCAGCAGGGCCAGCGCCTCGGCGTCGGTCAGCCGGGTCGGGTCGTCGGCGGCCGTGCGCAGCGCCTCGCGCACGTCGGCGTCGATCCGCTCCGGGGCCATGCCGGGGGCCGCCGCCTCGCGCAGCGCCTCCCAGTCGCCGTAGACCTCGTCGAAGTCGGCGCGCCGGTCGCCGGTGCGGCCCTCGCTGTCGATGGCCGTGTGCAGGTCGGTGCGGCCGGTGGCGGTGAACACCTCGTCCGGCTCCTGCCAGGGCCGGCCCGTCACGACCGCGTCCGGCAGGGCCAGGCCCGTCTCCGGGTCGGCCAGGGCGGACACGTGCGGGCGCAGCCGCGGGTCCAGCCAGGGCTCGCCCCGGCGGACGAACTCCGGGTACACGCACAGGCGTTCGCGCAGCTCGAAGCCGGCCGCCCGGGACCGCTCGGTGAGCTCCTCGATCTGCGGCCAGGGGCGCTCGGGGTTGACGTGGTCGATGGTCAGCGGGGAGACCCCGCCCCAGTCGTCGATGCCGGCGCCGATCAGCCGCTCGTACTCCGCGTCGACCAGGTTCGGCGGGGCCTGGAGGCAGGCGCTCGGGCCCATGATGTGCCGGGCGACGGCCACCGTGGCGACCAGGTCGTCCAGTTCGGCGTCCGGCATGCCGCGCATCGCCGTGTCCGGCTTGGCGCGGAAGTTCTGGATGATCAGCTCCTGGATGCCGTGGTAGGCGCGGGCGACCTTCCGCAGCGCGAACAGCGACTCGGCGCGCTCCTCGTACGTCTCCCCGATGCCGATCAGCAGACCGGAGGTGAACGGCACGGATGAACGCCCGGCGTCCTCCAGGACGCGCAGCCGGACGGCCGGTTCCTTGTCCGGGGAGCCGTGGTGCGGGCCGCCGGGCTCGGACCACAGCCGGGTCGCGGTCGTCTCCAGCATCATGCCCATGCTCGGCGCGACCGGCTTCAGCCGCTGGAAGTCCGTCCACGTCATGACGCCCGGGTTCAGGTGGGGCAGCAGGCCGGTCTCCTCCAGGATGCGGATGGAGATGGCGCGGACGTAGGCGATGGTGTCGTCGTAGCCGTGCGCGTCCAGCCACTCGCGCGCCTCGGGCCAGCGGTCCTCCGGCTTGTCGCCGAGGGTGATCAGGGCTTCCTTGCAGCCGAGGGCGGCACCCTTGCGGGCGATGTCCAGCACCTCGTCGGGCGACAGGAACATCCCGTGCCCGGCGCGGCGCAGCTTGCCGGGGACGGTGGCGAAGGTGCAGTAGTGGCACTTGTCCCGGCACAGCCGGGTGAGGGGGACGAAGACGCTCTTGGAGTACGTGATGACGCCGGGCCGGCCCGCCGCCTCCAGGCCCGCGTCCCGCACCCGGGCGGCGGAGGCGGCGAGGTCCGTCAGGTCCGTGCCGCGTGCCTGGAGCAGCACCGCCGCCTCGGCGACGTCGAGGGCGACGCCGTCCCGGGCACGTTTGAGGGCGCGACGCATGGAGTTCTCGGTGGGGCCGGTTCCGGAGGTCACGGAAGTCGTCATCCCTTGAGCATACGGTTGCGGTGATCGTCTCCGACGGGGGTGGCGCCGCGCACGGGTATTGTCCCGGGCCCCCCGGGTCGGCTTACGTTGACAGGGTGACGACGTTGCGCGGCACCTTCGCACCCGGCTCCCCCGACTTCGCGTACCTCCCCTTCGAAGTCCCGCCGGGCACGGCAGAGTTGAAAGTCACCTACACCTACGACAAACCGCCCGTCCCGCCCGGCACCCCCGGCAACGCGCTCGACATCGGGCTGTTCGACCCGCGGGGGACCGAGGTCGGCGGGCGGGGGTTCCGGGGCTGGTCGGGCGGGGCACGCGACGAGTTCTTCGTGCGGGCCGACGCGGCGACCCCCGGGTACCTGCCCGGGCCGCTCACCCCCGGCACCTGGCACATCGCCCTCGGCCCCTACACCGTGGCCCCGCAGGGGCTGGCCTACGAGGTGGACATCACCCTGACCGAGGGGGCGGCCGGTGAGACACCCGAGCCGGTGTACCCGCCCGGCCGGGCCCGGGGACGGGGCCGGGACTGGTACCGGGGCGACTGCCATCTGCACTCCTGGCACTCCGACGGCCGCCGCACCCCCGCCGAGATCGCGGCGCTGGCCCGCGCCGCCGGGCTGGACTTCGTCAACAGCTCCGACCACAACACCAACGCCTCGCACCCCCACTGGGCCGACGCGGCCGGCGACGACCTGCTGGTGCTGCTCGGCGAGGAGGTCACCACCCGCAACGGGCACGTGCTCGCGCTCGGCACCGACCCGGGCACCTTCGTCGACTGGCGCTACCGGGCCCGGGACGGCCGCTGGGCGCACTTCGCGCGGGCGATCCGGCGGGCCGGGGGTCTGGTCGTACCGGCCCATCCGCACGGCGACTGCGTGGGCTGCTCCTGGCGGTTCGGGTTCGCGGAGGCGGACGCCGTGGAGGTGTGGAACGGGGTGTGGACGCCCGACGACGAGCTGGCGCTCGCGGGCTGGGACGCGCGGCTGGTGGCGGCGGCGCGGGGCGAGCGGACGTGGCTGCCCGCGCTGGGCAACAGCGACGCCCACCGCGATCCGGACGTGGTCGGGCTGCCCCAGACGGTCGTCCTCGCCGACGGCCTGACCCGGGAGGCGATCCAGGAGGGGCTGCGGACCGGACGGTCCTACGTGGCCGAGTCGCGCCATGTCTCCCTGGACTTCTCCGTCACGGCCGAGGGAGGCGGGCGGGCCGGGATCGGGGAGCGGCTGGCGGTGGCCCCGGACACCCCGGTGACCGTGCGGCTCCAGGTGTCCGGCGCGCCGCGCTGCGCGGTGCGGTTCCTGACCGACCAGGGCCTGGTGTTCACCGGCGAGCCGCTGCCGGTGTCCGGCACGGGGACCGTGGAGTGGCGCACCTCCCCGGCCCGCGCGGCCTATGTCCGGGCCGAGGTGCGGCACGAGACGGCGCTGGGCCCGGTGCCGGGGGCGATGGCCGCGTTCACCAACCCGGTCTTCCTCGGGGCGGTCAGCGGCGGGTGGCCCGGCGCAGCGCGATGATCTCGGCGACCGCCTCCAGCCAGCGGGCGGCGCGCTCCTCGGCCTCCGGGGTGCCGGCGGTCGGCGCGGCGCCGCCGAGCCACTCCCGCAGCAGGGCGGCCGGTTCCGGGGACGGCAGCGGCTCGGGCAGCTCGGCGGCGTACCCGAGCCCGCCCGCCCGGACGGTCCCGGCGAGGAACACCAGGGAGCGGGGCAGCACGCCGAGCCGGTCCAGGGTGACCGCGGCGGCCACCGCGCCGTCGCCGAACAGGGCGGTGCGGAAGGCGTCCTGGGTCAGGCCGTAACGCAGCAGGACGGCGACGTCGGTGGCGGCCAGGACCTCGTCGTCGGTGCGGGAGTCGGGCGAAGGGGGCATGCGGGCCTCGGTTCCGGTCCGGGTCAGCGGACGGTGATCGTGAAGACGTAGAAGCCGGCGCCGGCGCCGCGGGCGCGCGGGTCGGCGGTCAGCGTGGGGTACGGCGACGGGGACCCGCTGGGGCTGGGGCCCAGCGTGGAGCGGTCGTCGGGGCCGGGGCCGGTGCACGTGTGCAGCGGGCAGTGCAGCAGCCGTACCGTCGTACGGCCCCTGGCCAGCGCGGTGAAGTCGAAGGAGCGGGTGGAGCCGGTGCTGCCGTCGGCCCCGCTGTTGTCACCGGTGGTGTGTTCGCCCCGGGAGGCCAGCACCGCCTTGTCGGGGCGCGGGTCGGCGAGGTACCAGTGCTCGCCGAGGGTGGGGGCCGAGGGGACGGTGAGGGAGAAGCGCTCGCCCGGCCGGACGGTGATGTCGCGCCGCTCGACGCCGTACTCGGTGCCGCCGCCCGGTGCGGCCCGCTCGGTGCCGGTGCCGCCGGTGGTGGGGGTGGGTGCGTCGGTGGTGGCGCCGTCCGTGCCGCACCCGGTGAGGGCGAGCAGGGCGAGGAGCGCGGCCGGGGCGAGCCGGGTGGTGCGGGAAGTCATGGTCGCTCTCTCAGTCCTGGGGCAGGTGCACCGCGTAGGCGTCGGGCAGTTGGCTGTCGCTGGCCTTCGCCATGCCGCCGTTGACGAAGTCGTCCTCGCTGACCCAGGTGGTTTGGCCCCACGGGTTGTAGATCTCCAGCTTGTCACCCTCCTGGCCGATGATCATCATGGCGTGTCCGTGCCGGGTGCCGTCGGCCTCGTAGCCCTCGACGCCGATCGGCACCGGCCTGCCCTCGGCCACCGCCTTCTCTATCTCCGGCAGGACGTTGCGCCGGGCGTCCGCGTCGCGGACCTCGTGGAGCTCGTAGGCGCTTCCGGTCTCGGGGCTGACCTCCTTGTTGAGGACCTCGGTCTTGCCCTCCAGGACCATGCCGTTCCAATTGGCGCCGCCGTCGCCCTCGGTGTGCACCCGGTGCTGTTCGTCCACCAGGCGGCGGCGGAAGGCGGCGGGGTCGTTCTCCTGGCCGCTGGGGCCGCCGGTGAGCGAGAGGGCGTAGACGGGGTCGACCATGGCGCGGGCGGTGACGGTGAGGAGGCCACGCAGGTGCCCTCGCGGCCGTCGCCGCCCTGCGCCCACTGCTGGCCGCGGAAGCTCTGCAGGTCGGTGTTGACGTTGGCGCCGCTGCCCGCGTCGACGCCCTCGTCCTTGAGGCTGTCGCCCTGGGTGACGATCGGGGACAGGTGCTCCTGGAGCCAGGCCGGGTCCTTGCCGTGGATCTTCCCGCCGAACGTCTCGATGTCGTCCACGCTGTGGCCCGCGGCGAGGGCCTTCATCAGGTACGCCTTCTCCTGCGGGGATCCGGCGCCCGCCAGGAGGCGGTCCATCCGGGCCCGGTCGGCCGCCGGCAGCCGGTCCATGGCGCGGCCGGAGCGCTCCAGGTCGCCCGCGGTGAGGATCTCGTTGTACTCGGCGGCGCCGGCCTTGCCGCTGGTGTCGGCGAGCATCAGCCGGTCCACCGCGGACAGACCGCCGGTGCGCAGCTTCCCGGCGCGGGCCTCGGCCGCCCACTTGTTCAGGTCCCGGGTGGCGGCGCGCACGGCGTCGTCGGCGGCGACGGCGGCCTTGTGCATCAGGTCGACGCCCTCGGTGGCGACCGACCGGGCCGCGGCGAGGGCCTGCTTCTCCTCGTCGGTCTCGATCATGCGGTCGACGACGTCGAAGAACCCTTCTCTCGGGCCGAGCTGCCGTCGTGCCTGGTCCAGCCGGGCGCGGCCGTCGGCGTCCTGCCGCTTGGCGTGGCCGAGGGCGTCGGCGAGCGCGGCCAGCGCCTTGGCTCCGCCGTCGAACGCCTCGGCCATCTCGGTCGCGGCCCGCGCGGCGGCGGCCACCCCGTCGGAGGCGAGGACGCTCGTCCTGCCGGTCCACACCTCGGGCAGTCCCTTGCGGGCCACCTTGTTCACCCGGTCGTGGAGATCGCCGGCCTTGTCGACCTGGCCGCGGTAGCGCTTGCCCAGCGCGTTCAGGGTCGCGGGGTCGCCCTGCGGCGCGGCGACGAACAGGGCGCCGTCGATCTGGTCCAGCAGGTCGTTCTTGGAGGCGGCCTTGGGGATGCTGTCGCGCAGGCCGGCCAGCCAGGAGCGGCGGGCCGCCGGAGAGTCCAGCGGGCTGAGGAACCCGGTCATCGTCCGCCTCTTCAGTAGCGCGAGAGGGCCGACGGCCGCTCGGCGTGCACGGGCATGGTGGTCACGGCGCCGGGACCCGCCGGGGTGGGCATCGTGGTGACGGCGCCGGGGCCCGCCGGGGTCGGCATCGTGGTGAGTCCGCCGCCGGGGACGGCCGCGGCGCGGGTCGCCACCGTGTGGTCGGCGCCGCCGTACGCGCCCTTGGCCAGGCGGACCTTGCCCGCCAGTTCGTGCAGCGCCGACTCCAGCGTGGTCGCCTCCGCCTCCCAGGCGGAGGCGAACGCGTCGAACGCCGCCGCGGAGTCGGCGCCGCCCAGCGTGTCCGGGGACTGGTTCCCGGCGGGGCGGACCACCTCGGCGATGTGCCCGGCGTCGTCGCCCGCGCCGTCCAGTTCCGTCGCCTGCCCGGCCATGCCGGACCTGACCGTATAGCCGTCCGTGGACGCGCCCATGAAGCTCCCCCGTCGCGTTGATCCCTGGCTGCGGGAGGCTAACACGCCTCGTCCGGGGGGCCGTCGGGGTGTCACAGGCCCCGCACGGGCCCGCCACACCCTCCGCGCGCGGGCCGGTCAGCCCGGCCACACCAGCGCCTGGACCTCGCTGTAGGCGTGCAGCGCGTACACGCCGGTGTCCCGGCCGACCCCGCTCAGCTTGAACCCGCCGAACGGGGCCTCCATGTTGCGGCCGACCGTGTTGACGCCCACCCCGCCGGCCCGCAGCCGCCGCGCCACCCGGAAGGCGCGGGCCACGTCACCGGACCACACGTAGTCGAGGAGGCCGTAGTCGGAGTCGTTGGCCAGGGCCACGCCCTCCTCCTCGTCGTCGAAGGGGATCACCGTCACCACCGGCCCGAAGATCTCCTCCCGGGCCACCCGCATGTCGTTGCGGCCGTCGGCGAGCAGGGTCGGGGCGACATAGAAACCCCGCTCGCGCGGCGGGCGTTGGCCGCCGGTCACCACCACCGCTCCCTCCTCGCGGCCGAGTTCGACGTACGACTCGACCCGCGCCCGGTGCTCCGCCGAGATGACCGGTCCCACCACCGTGCCGGGCTCCCGCGGGTCCCCTATCTTCAAGCGGCGCGCGTACCCGGCCAGTTGTTCCACGATCCGGTCGTACACCCCGCGCTGGGCCAGCACCCGGGTCGGCGCGGTGCAGATCTGGCCGCTGTAGAAGGAGAAGGTGGTGCCGATGCCGGTGACGGCCGAGGCGAGGTCGGCGTCGTCGAAGACGAGCGCGGCGCCCTTCCCGCCCAGCTCCATCAACTGCCGTTTCATGTCCCGCCCGCACACCTCGGCGATGCGCCGGCCGACCGCCGTGGACCCGGTGAAGCTGACCATGTCGACGTCGGCGGACCCCACCACCGCCTCGCCCACCGCGACCGCGCGGCCGGAGACGACGTTCACCACGCCCGGCGGCACCCCGGCCTCGGCCAGCGCCTCGGCCATCCGGTACACCGACAGCGGGTCCTGCGGGGCGGGCTTGACCACCACCGTGTTGCCCATGGCCAGCGCCGGGGCGATCTTCCCGGCCGGGTTGGCCCACGGGTTGTTGTACGACGTGACGCACGCGACGACCCCGACGGGCTGGCGTACCGCGAGCGCCCCCATCACCGCGGCCTTCCCCATCGGCCCGGCCTCGTTGATCTGCGGGGCGACGGGCCACTCGGCGGGCTCCACCCGCGCGTACCGGGCGAAGCGGGCGGCGGCCACCCCGACCTGCATGGCCCGGGCGGTCCCGGTGGTCGCGCCCGTCTCGGCGCGGGCCAGGTCGGCGTACGGCCCCAGCCGCTCCCGGATGATCCCGGCGGCCCGCCCGAGCAGCGCGGCCCGCTCCCCGGGCCGGGTCCGCGACCAGGCGCCGAACGCCTCCCGGGCCGCCGCGCAGGCCGCCCGCGCCTGCTCCGGGGATGCCTCCGGTGCCCAGCCGACGGTCTCCTCGGTGGCCGGGTCGGTCACCGGGTAGTGCCCGCCGTCCGGGGCCACCCACTCCCCGCCGACGAACAGTGGCTGCCCCTCGCCGCTCACCGCGTACTCACCGTCCGGGTGTCCCGGCCCGAGCGCAGGACGCGGCCCGGCACGGCCCCCGTCACCCGGCCGTCGCGGACCGTCTCCGCCCCGTTCACCCACACCGCCCGCACGCCGATCGCCTCCGAGTGCAGCCGGGGGCTGTCCCCGGGCAGATCGTGCACCAGCCGGGCCCGGCCGGCGTCGACGCGCTCGGGGTCGAACAGCACCAGGTCGGCGTGGTAGCCCTCGGCCACCCGGCCCCGCTCCCGCAGCCCGAAGAGGCGGGCCGGGTCGTCGGTGAGCATCCGCACCGCCTGCTCCAGCCCGGCCAGCCGCCGGCCGCGCAGGCAGTCCCCGAGGAACCGGGTGGTGTACGGCGCCCCGCACATCCGGTCCAGGTGGGCGCCCGCGTCCGAGCCGCCGAGCAGGACGTCCTCGTGCCGCCAGGTCTCGGCGCGCAGCGCCCAGGAGGCCGGGTCGTTGTCGCTCGGCATGGGCCACAGCACCGTGCGCAGCTCGTCGTGGGCGCAGATCTCGACCAGGCAGGCGAAGGGGTCCT